>CAVVGK010000001.1:0-99692 GCA_963747755.1 uncultured Ignavibacteria bacterium
GACATTTGTCACCTCAGAAACGACTACTGATCAGATTTCACTTTGTACCATCAGATAAATAGTTGGTTAATGAGAACAGATAGAGTTACTTTTTTCATTATGTTCGGAGGGTGAGTAGAACGCAGATTTAACGGATCAAATAGATTTACACAGAGTATAGAAAAAATAAGGTAATAAGGTTGGGTTATTTGGTCTATATTGAGTTACTAAGGTTATGATAAATAAGGTTTTTAAATATTTTGTTTCTTTATTAACAGATAGGAAATAAGGTAATAAAGAAATAAGATACAGATGAGCCGGACACTCAAAAAGAGATTGAAGAAATTGATTTAACCGTAGAAAAGGTTGTTGAGGGGGGGCTGTATAAGGCCTTCATTTCCTTCAAGTCGGAATGTTGAGCGCAGCAAAATTTAGGACACGGTAATTGTAAAATGTTCTCTGGTAATTAATTTTCTATTAAAACCGGTTATCTCGATACGTTCCTCATTCCGCTCGCTATATTTTTACGAATCTCGCTTCATTCGGAACACTCGATAACCGCGATAATTATTAAATCTTTCACGGTGTCCGACCTGTCCCGGCCTTTACCTTCATCAGGGCGGGAGTGTACCGATTAACCTGCTGGAACTTTTGTGTAGGCAGGCCTTCGTTTCCTTCAAGTCGGGACAATTGTGCGCAGCGAAATCGAGAACAGGGTAAATGTAAAATGTTCTCTGGTAATTAATTTTCTATTAAAACCGGTTATCTCGATACATTCCTCATTCCGCTCGCTATATTTTTACGAATCTCGCTTCATTCGGAACACTCGATAACCGCGATAATTATTAAATCTTTCGCGGTGCCCGACCTGTCCCGGCCTTTGATTAATAAATTTAAGAGTCGGGATGTTGAGCGCAGCGAAATCGAGGACAAGGTAAATGTAAAATGTTCTCTGGTAATTAATTTTCTATTAAAACCGGTTATCTCGATACATTCCTCATTCCGCTCGCTATATTTTTACGAATCTCGCTTCATTCGGAACACTCGATAACCGCGATAATTATTAAATCTTTCGCGGTGCCCGACCTGTCCCGGCCTTTGATTAATAAATTTAAGAGTCGGGATGTTGAGCGCAGCGAAATCGAGGACAAGGTAAATGTAAAATGTTCTCTGGTAATTAATTTTCTATTAAAACCGGTTATCTCGATACATTCCTCATTCCGCTCGCTATATTTTTACGAATCTCGCTTCATTCGGAACACTCGATAACCGCGATAATTATTAAATCTTTCGCGGTGCCCGACCTGTCCCGGCTTTTGCCTTCATCAGGGCGGGAGTGTCCCGATTAACCTGCTGGAACTTTTGTGTAGGCAGGCCTTCGTTTCCTTCAAGAAATAAGATACGGATGAGCCGGACACTCAAAAAGAGATTGAAGTGATCAATTACTAATGACTAAATCGCCTCCCTGACTGTTTACAATTTAAACACATCTGACAAAATGTCAGTCACAGTTGTTATACAGTATTAGTACCGTAGTAATGCAGTATTAGTGCAGTATTAGAACTCAGAATGAGACAGTGTGAAAACGGCCAAAATACGCAATTTTCGGCTGTTGAAAATATTTACTTTTGACAAAATGTCGTAGTACCAAAATGAGAATCAATAGCAGATCGGCTGGACTGTATAGCTGGAATTCAGGTCATTTATCTTAATTCACAGCCCCGTTCAGCAATCAAAATGCCTGATATATAATTTATTTTTTTATGTAAGCGTTCAGACCAACCACGACAGGTTTTCCATCAATTATACACTCAGTAACCATATTACCATGGGTTGTTGCAACTACCAGTGTTTTACCGGATGCGCTCGGGGTGGGTTTTTGTAATTCAATTGTGATGATAAGTTTATTGTCTTCTATCTTAACTTCCATATTATTCTGCTCCATTAATTTTGGATATGCTTTTTAATTGGGATATAATCTAAAGAGGAATTTTACAAATGACAAATGGGAAGGATTGCGGTCACTGGTAATTAGTAACTGATCATTAGGAATTTACAGTTTTTCAGGAAGCGTTGGGGGGAGGAATAAAATACTTATAATCCGTATTGCATCAGAAATATTCTGTTTGTATGTTTATGTATCCCGTGGACGGGATACATAGAAAGGTATTTAATGGAATTAATAGAAAAGCTGGAAGAATTCGGACTATCCAAACGAGAGGCTGAGGTTTACATCGGTCTTCTTCAGAAAAAGGAATTTACCGCCCCGGAGCTGACTAAAATAACAACGATAACCAGGACAAAGATATATGAACATCTTCAGAATCTTGTACGCAAGGGTTTATGCAATGAGAATGTTAAGAACGGACAAAAATTTTACAGGGCTGTAAGACCGAAGGTTGTGCTGCGGGACTTGATAGGTAATTACGAAGCCGAGCTTGAAAGGAAAAAAAAGACATCGGGGATCCTTGAGAAGGAACTTTCTTCTTTGCATGAAATGGGTTTGAATAAAATTGAATCTCTCGATTATATCGAAGTGCTTAACGATCCGGCACAGATAAGGGAAAGGTGGTTTAATATTGAAAAGAGCATCAAAAAAGAAATCCTGGTATTTACAAAACCGCCTTATTCTGTATCGCTTGAAGAAAATATAAATGAGGGTTCAAAAGTATTGAAAAAAAAGAAGGTTGTAACGAAGAGCATTTATGAATACGGCGGTCTGAACCGCGAAGGGATTAAGGATCTGCTGCATGTTGTGGAGACTTACCAGGAATTGGGGGAGGAGGCGCGGATAATTGAAAAGCTGCCTATGAAACTTGCTGTGTGTGATGAAGCCGTAACTATGCTGGCTTTAAATGACAGGGTATCTTTAACTCCTTCCATAACTACAATAATTATCGATCACCCTGCTTTTGCGGCTGCAATGAAAAGTACTTTTGAAAGCTACTGGAATGCTGCGATGAATATTAAGGATTTCAAAAAATTATAGTTATAAAGTTTTACCGGATTAGCTGATTATGAACTTAAACAAATTAACGGATATCTTAACCGGCGGATGCTGTCTTTGCGGGAGCTGTATGAAAAGGCCTTCTGATAGATATCTCTATTTATTCATTCTAATTACAGGATTAATGTTATGAGAAAAATGATTGTACTTTACCTGCTGACATTTCTATTGATGGGGTACACCACTGCATTTTCGCAGTGGACTTACACAAACGGACCATACGGCGGATCGATTCAGGCATATAAAACACTTGGCAGCTAATACTTTTGCAGGGACAGGCGGCGGAGGTGTTTATGTATCGTCTGATAACGGGTCTGACTGGAGTCCAGCCAATACTGGACTGGGAATAAATAATATCTACGCATTTGCAGTTAATGGTTCCGATATTTTCTGCGGCGGATACGGCGGAGTATATATGTCAACCGATAACGGCAGCAGCTGGGCTGCTAAAAATTCCGGTTTAACTACAGCCGACATCAAGACGATGACGATAAACGGCAGCAATATCTTTGCGGCGGGATCGCAGGGCGTATTTATGTCGTCTGACAACGGCAGCAGCTGGAGCCAGGTGACAAACGGATTAACAACTACGAATGTTCTTGTACTCGGAGCTTCCGGGGGTACGGTTTATGCCGGTACTTTCGGCGGAGGTGTTTTCAAAACAACCGATAACGGTGCTAACTGGACTACTTCCGGCAGCGGAATAACTTCTCCTTATGTTTATGGATTTGCTTCAAGCGGTTCATATGTTTTTGCAGGAGCGGCGGGTTCGGGCGGCGGCGTCTTCCGTTCTTCTGATAACGGGGCTACCTGGACGGCAGTGAATAATGGTCTGACCAGCATAAATATCCAGTGCATCGGTGCCGATGGTTCGAATATATATGCCGGTACAAGCAGCGGGCTTTTCATCTCCACTAATAACGGAGACAACTGGACATTAAATTCTAACGGAATACCTGCTGCTGCAATACAGGCTGTATATCCCGCTGCCTCATTGATTTACGCAGGAACCCAGGGAGGCGTTTACGTATCAACCGATACCGGGAATTCGTGGAGCCCTTCCTCCAGCGGGATCAGGAACCTGCTTACGCAGGCTGTGGCTGTTTCAGGTTCTGATGTTTACTGCGGAACCTGGGGCGCGGGCGTCTGCATTTCAACCGACAACGGGAGCAGCTGGAATCAGATGAATAACGGTATTTCAAACCTTATCGTTTCAGGATTTGCTGTAACCGGCTCATCAGTACTGGCCGGTACCCAGGGCGGAATATTTAAATCGACAGATAATGGCAATACGTGGACATCGAGCAGCTCGGGCTTAACAGATAACCAGATTTATTCAATGATGACAGACGGCAGCAATATATACGCAGGAGCGGGAAGCGGTGTTTTTCTTTCGACAAATTCAGGGTCGTCGTGGACCAATGTAAGCAACGGTCTTCCATTATACCCTGTATATTCATTAGCTGAAATGAACGGTAACCTTTTTGCGGGCACGTGGGGTATGGGTGCTTACATATCGACAGACGGGGGACAAAGTTGGTCGGCCGTGAATAACGGTCTCGGCGATAACGTAGTAATGGCTCTTGCCGCTGTTCAGAATTCTCTGTTTGCCGGAACGACACAGGGAATATTCAGAACCACAGATAACGGGGCAAACTGGTCCCCGGTACTAAACGGACTGACAACTCATTATACACTATCTCTTTTATCCTCAGGAACAAATCTTTTTGCAGGTACATGGGGCGGCGGTGTATTTCTGTCAAGCGATAGCGGAGAAAACTGGCACTCTATAAATTCAGGACTTACAAATATGGATGACCGGGCTTTAACAATCTTTAATGATGATCTTTACCTGGCTGCTGTGGGCGGTGTGTGGAAAAGACCGCTGCAGCAGGTTGTACCGGTTGAGCTTACTTCTTTTACTGCAGAAGTTTCTGATGGTTCAGTATTACTGAAGTGGCACACTTCAACCGAAACAAACAATAGGGGATTTGAAGTTCAGAGACAGCAGACAGGTGAATCACAAGAATGGCCGGTAGTTGGTTTTGTGAAAGGCAACGGAACGACTACGTCAGGGAACACATATACCTTCAAAGACAATCCTTCTGCTTCCGGTAAATATTCTTACCGCCTCAGGCAGATTGATTTCAACGGAGCTTTTGAATATTCAGGAATAGTTGAAGCAGATGTAAATACTGCCATAAAATTCGAACTGAGTCAGAATTATCCTAATCCCTTTAACCCGACAACGATGATCAAATATTCAGTACCCCGGGAGGGAATGGTAAAATTAGATGTATATAACGCACTTGGCCAAAAGGTAGCTGAACTGGTTAACGGGATAGTAAAAGCAGGCAGCTACGAGGTTAATTTTACTGCAAATAATTTAAGCAGCGGGGTTTATTATTACAGAATTGAAACGGACGGATTCGTAAGTACGAAAAAGATGATCATTTTAAAGTAGAACCTCCCAATAAAGATACCCGTCAGAGAGGGAAGGTTAGAAATGGCCTTCCCTTTTTGGTAAGCTCCTAAATACTAATCTTATCGTTCAATAAAAGTACATTCACACTTTCCTTTTTTATCCAGTCAGAGGTGATCAGCTTTGAAAATCGTATTCTTCCGGTGATATATTTATATCTTCTCGATTCATATCTATCGTATAATTCTTCAAAGTCTGTCGGTCTTGATTTCAGGATCGCGGTCTGATCTTATATAGACATCTGCAAAAAAATCGCTGCTTATACTGCTTCCGTTTACCTGGCGTTTTTTCTTGTATTCATATTTATAGTTATACGTTAATGCTGAAAGGTCGGAGAGAAGGGCAGCTGCTGTCGGCAATGCACCGGCGCCTTTCCCGATGAATATATTGCGGTCTGCAAAGTGGTTCTCGGTAATTATCCCGTTGTCAACACCGTCAACAGAATACAGTTCATCACCTTCATAAATAAGTTCAGGCATTACAAAAGCGGCAATATGGCCGGTGCTTAATTTCTGTGCCCTGGCAATCAGTTTTATTTTCCCTCTCTTTTCCTGTGCAAACTTTATATCAAAATCATTTATTCTTTGAATACCGAGATTGAAAATACGCGAGGGATCAATTGATCAGTCCGAATGCATGAGTAAGGAGTATGCTCAGCTTGTACCTGGAATCGTATCCTTCAATATCGAGAACAGGATCGCTTTCTGTGTAGCCATGAAGCCGGGCAAAGCCAAGGGCTTCATTATATGTCTTATTGTTCCTGAATATATCGGTTAATATGAAGTTTGTTGTACCGTTCATTATTCCCCTGAAGGAATGCATCAGATCATTATCATAGTATTCTTCAAAGTTCCTGATCAGCGGAATACTTGCACAGCAGGCTGCTTCATACAAGAGCGGAGTTTTGTATTCCTCCTGCAGACGCAGAAGCTCGCAAAGTCTTTCGGCAACCATTTTTTTGTTTGCTGTAACAACAGGCTTGCCCTTCTTTAATGCATCTGATACAATCTCGAATGCCGCATCTGCATCATCGGTTACCTCCACAATTACATTTACTTCAGGATTATTAAGTATTTCGTCCTTCTCATATGTAAAACATTTGTTCTCTATTGTTCTGTTTTTCTCCCTGTCCTTCACACATATTTTGACCAGTTCAACCTTCAGACCGCGTGTCTTCTCAAGAACCGAGTACAGTCCTTTGCCCACACAGCCGAAGCCGAAAAGTCCGATCTTTATTTTATTCTGATTCATATTTTATATTCCGTTTTTAGCTGTTACTGAACTAAGGATTTCTGTATTTTTATTTACTATTAAGAGAGCCTGGTTCAGATCTTCAATAAGATCTTCTGCGTCTTCAAGTCCTACAGATAACCTGATAAGACTGTCATTTATTCCGGATTGCAGACGTTTTTCTACTGGTACCGACTTGTGTGTCATCGTGGGGGGATGACAGATGAGACTTTTTGCACCGCCCAGACTTTCCGCCAGCTTAAACAGTTTTGTTGAGGTAACAAATTTTATTGCATTCTCTTCGGTATCGCCATCCAGTGAAAACGAAATGATTGCCCCGGGAAGTTTCTGCTGCTTAACTGCAACCGCATAATCCGGATGACTTTTTAATCCGGGATAGTGCAGGTTTTTTATCCCTTCCCTGCCTTCAAGAAATTCAGCAATCCTTAATGCATTGGAAGAATGTTTTTCAACTCTCAATTTCAGAGTTTCGATACTTCTTATTAATAGCCAGCTATCGAATGGCGACAGAACAGCGCCGGTAGCATTCTGAATATATTTCAGTCTTTCTCCGAGGTCCTGTGAGCGGGTAACTACAATTCCCGCAAGCACATCCGTATGACCGCCAATGTATTTTGTAGCGCTATGAAGTACAATATCAGCTCCCAGGTCAAGCGGCTTTTGAATAATAGGAGTTGCGAAAGTGTTATCTACACAAACGAGAAGACCGTTCTCCTTAGCTATCTGCGAAATCTTTTTGATGTCTGATACTTTTAAGAGGGGATTGGTAGGACTCTCAAGCCAGATCAGCCGGGTATCCTTATTTATTGCTCTTCTTACATTTTCGGGATCGGTTGTGTCGACAAACGTGACTTTTATGCCCAGCCTGTTGTAAACCGTGGTGAACAGACGGTAAGCTCCGCCGTAAATATCATCCACTGCAATGATTTCGTCGCCGGCATTAAGGAGTTTTACAACGCAGTCGATGGCAGCGAGTCCGCTTGAAAATGCAAGTCCGTATCTGCCGTTCTCCAGTTGTGCTGCAATCTCTTCGAAAATCTTTCTTGTAGGATTATTCGTTCTTGTATAATCGAAACCCCTATTGACATTAGGTGCTTCCTGTACAAAAGTTGAGGTCTGGTAAATAGGGACGGCAATTGAACCTGTCAGCGGGTCGACCGGAATTGACTGCAGAATTTTTGTTGAATCTTTCATAAGTATCCTTTCTTTTAGATTATTAATAAAAAAAACCCGTCTTCTTATCTGCACGAGGCAGGCTAAAAAGACGGGCGATAAAATCTTACCTGACTTTTTAGCAAATTTATTTTTGAACTGTTAATGTTCATCCCGCCTGTGCGGGAACGTCGCTGCAATATGTCGCAAATGACGACGGTTCGTTATAATTTCGTTCCATCAGGAACGAGCTGGATTTTCAGAAACTGCTGAGCAGGCATAAAAAAAACCCGCTGCTAATTGCCTGCATGGCAAGCTAAACAGCGGGTGAAAACCGATATGGGCTGTTTAGCATGTTATTTTATGTCGCTGCAATTCGCTGTAAATCACGACAAATATTTGAAAGAACTAATGCAAATATATGATGTACTATTTAAAATCAAAATTAAATTTTCAATGTCTGATTTAATTTCAATTTGGCGGATTGCGGACTTAACGAATTGATTTGCGGATTCAACTACACCTAATGAAAAAAGGGAAAGCATTTCTGCTTTCCCTTTTAGGACTTCATCCAGGGGATGAACTTTATAGGGAACATCTTTTATTAAAGATGTTTCCTTTTTTGTAATCCTATTTCATTAACATTAGTTTTTTGACGGATACATTACTGCCTGATTCTAATTTGTAGAAGTATACACCGCTCGCTAATCCTGTTCCGTTAAATGTAATCTCGTGCTGCCCGGCCTTTTCAATTCCATTGACCAGATCAGATACTTTCTGTCCCAGTGTGTTATAGACAGTCAGCTTAACAAATCCATCTTTCGGGATACTGTATTCTATCTGGGTTGAAGGGTTGAATGGATTAGGGTAATTCTGACTCAATGAAAATTGGAGTGGTAGTTCTACATTAACTTCAATTTCGTTTGAGTATTTAAATGCACCGTTAAAGTCAATCTGTTTTAACCGGTAGCTGTATTTACCGGCTGTTGCTTTATCATCTGTAAATTTATACGATTTCGGTTCAGTAGTTGTCCCAAATCCGGCAGCATATCCAACTTTCTCCCATTGAGATGATTGATTGATTGGCTGATTGGTTGATTGTCGCTCTATATCAAATCCTCTGTTATTTATTTCAGTAGCTGTGCTCCAGTTCAGACTTACCTTATTACCGGATACTGATGCAGTAAAGGATATCAGTTCAACAGGAATAATAGTTACTGTCTGTACAGAATCGCTTATTGAATTGCCGGCTCCATTGTAAGCATATACTTTGTACGAGTATACTGTATTTGGTGTTAATCCTGTATCAGTATAAGCTGTTTCATTTGCTCCTACTGAATCAATTAATGTCCAGGTGCCGGGCACGCTTAATGAATCATCTTTTCTTTCAATCTTAAATCCAAGTTCATTATCTGAATTATCATCCCAGCTAAGATCAACTGTAAATGTGTCTGCTATTGCAAATAGATTTGTCGGAGCTAATGGAACTGTCTGATTTAACATACGGCGCCATAGTCCCTTTGTCCCGGCATATATGTAATTATCATCAATATATAAATTATTTATTTTGTCAATCGTTTGAAGTCCCTCGTTCATACTAATCCAAATTTGTCCATTGTCGGATGAATGAAAAACTCCGGCTGTTTCTGTCCCCGCAAATATATCATTCCCGCTGGCTGCTAATGTTAAGATATTTAAATCTGCAATACCGGAATCCGCTTCAACCCAGCTTTCACCATTATTAGTGGATTTAAAAACACCGGAGCCACCACTTGCAGAACCAGTATAAATAGTTCCCATACTATCAATTGTAAAAGATAGCCAGTTACTCCCGGAAATACCATTTAATACACTGATCCAGTTATTTCCGCCATCCGTGGAGCGAAAGAGTCCTGAGGGGTAAGTTCCGGCAAATATCGTATTATTATTTTTTAAAATTAGTGCATGCACTTTGTTTGATGTCAATCCTGAATTGATTGGAACCCAGGTATCACCATTATCAGTTGATTTGAAGACTCCTCCATTAGTTCCGATAAACATATTGTCCATACTATCTACTACAACAGTCCATATTGTTGAGTCCGTCACTCCGTTATTTATTCTCGACCAGTTTGCTCCGTTATCAGTTGATCTGTATATCCAGTAACCGCCGCTAAGCCCTGCGTTTGCTCCAAACACTATTCCCTGACTGTTTGTAACAATGGAATTATACCAGCTGTTTCCTCGTCCACCTTTGACATAAGACCAGCTTCCACCATTATCTAAAGAACGATAAATCATTCCGGCACCGGCAAAAATACTCCCGTTGGGTGCTGTATTAACCGAATTTATATTAAGAATACCAAGTCCTGCACTCTTATTCACCCAATGATTTCCGTTATCCGTCGAATGTAAAATACCGGGTCCTGCTGTAGCTGCAAAAATATCACCATTTGGTTTTATCAGTATATCTTGTACGATGGTTAATTCATTAGTTAAATTATTCCAACTATTACCATTATCAGAACTGCTGTATATTGATCCGGACCAGGTACCTGCAAATACCTCGCCTGTTATAGTTGTTGTAAGAGCCCAAATATTGCCGCTTAATCCCGTAGAACTCCAGGTTGAACCGCCATCTGTTGATTTTAATACATCTGTATAGGTGCCCGCATAAATAATGTTATTAATTTTATCTATCGTTAAACTCAAAACAGTCTGATTTGTAAGCCCCGATGCGCTCCAATTATCTCCGTTATTTGTTGAAATATAAACACCGGCACCGAAGCCGGAGCCAGCATACATATTATTACCCGAATCGATACCTAAAGAAAAAATTGCTCCGAACGGTAACCCGGCATTTACAGGTGTCCAGTTGTCTCCATTATTTGAAGAACGAAAAACACCACCTGAAAATGGGTTAGGCCCGGCACAGGCGAAGACATATCCGCTATCATTGTCGATTACGATAGATCTGATATTCATCAAAGTTAAACCTGAATTAATTTGGTCCCAGCTTTCACCGTTATCTGTTGAACGGAACATCCCAGAATCAAAGGTACCAGCAAAAATATCCTCAGCGTTATTTAGTGCTAAAGAAATGACATTATCAGTAGTTAATCCATTATTTTTTTCAACCCAGCTATTACCATTATCTGTTGATTTAAAGATTCCTGCAGTGCTTGTTCCTGCAAATATTTCTCCTGAACTATTGCTGGCTAGCACTTCAACATACCCCCCGTTTAAACCGGGTAATTGTTCCCATTGAAATTGTGAATAAATATTCCCAAAAGGCCAAAAACTTAAACTAATGGTAACCATTATAAGTAAACTAAATATTTTCATTTCATACCTTTATAAATTATTAAAAATCAGTTGTAAAATATCCCTGGGGATAATTTCCGGCAATAGCCCGTTTAGGTATGAAAGATTCTCAGATGGGGAAAAATGATAAATTATGACCCAAAAGGGTTAACTATTTCTTGAGATACTTTACTACTGCCTCGGTTCTGGTACGGACGTGAAGTTTCTCATAAATTCTGCGAAGATGATTGTGTACCGTATCAGGACTGATAGAAAGTTGATTGGCGATTTCTTTATTAATATAACCCCTGGATAAAAGGTCAAGAATTTCTGTTTCGCGTTCAGAAAGTTTTACTGTTGATTCAACTTCCGGTTTTGATTTGAAAAACGACTGGACAACTTTTCTGGCAATTTGAGCCGACATTGGAGATCCACCCATAGAAACATCTTTAATTGCCTGAAGAATTTCCACCGGTGAACTGCTTTTAAGCAGATAACCTACTGCCCCTGCTTGTAAAGAATTAAAAATCCTTTGCGTGTCCTGATACATCGTTAACATAATGATCAATATATTCGGTAATTTCTGCTTGATCTGTCTTACACATTCAATGCCGCTCATCTGCGGTAAATTGATATCCATTAATACTACATCAGGAATATTATCTGGTAAATCAAGAAGCGCACTTTCAGCATCTTCATAATCTGCTTTACAGTTATAACCCGGCGAACCGTTTAATATTATTTTAAGACTTTCCCGGATCTTGCTGTCATCTTCTACAATTGCTACACTTATAGACAATGATTCTCCTGTTTATTTCGTATTCAATTATAAGACTTATGTCCGGTTATTACAATGACCTGATCGGGCTAACCGGCAATTAGCGGCTCTCCTAAAATGGGGAATTGAAAAGTAATTGTTGTACCGGTTCCAATCTGACTTTCGATATCATAATTTCCCCCTATATGTTCCATTCGTGATTTCATATTCTTCAATCCATTACCAAATCTTTTCCCATCTGCCAAGTCAAAGCCTTTTCCGAAATCCCGGATAATGACTGTGGCACTTGTTTCCGTTATCCGGACTTTAATATGCACTTCCTGAGAATCTGAATACTTGACGGTATTATTTAACGCCTCTTTAACTGCAAGAAAAACGTTGTGACGAACTTCAGCAGGTGCCTGCAAATCTGGTATCTCAGACGGAATATCCAGACGACAGCTGATCTGAGCCTTGCTCAGGTAATCGACAGCGAACTGTCCTATGAATTCAGCAAGGTTTTCCAAGGTATCGTTTTGTGGATTTACAGACCATACGATTTCACTAAAGGTGGAAATAATATCATTTGTAAGATCAGAGATTTTTCTAAGAACATTACCATTTTTATCAGCCGGATTATTCTGTTCCATTTCAGTAAGGAATCTTATTTCAGTTAAACGTGCGCCAAGATCATCGTGCATATCCCTTGCGATTCTGAGTCTCTCTCTTTCAAGTGCAGTTTCCTTCTCCATAATATGCATTCTTTCTTTGATCTTTTTTCTTACAAAATATCTTACAATAGCGCCTATTATTATTATTGAAAATAAAAATATCAATCCCTGAAACCACCACGTCTTCCAGAATGGTGGTTTTATAGAAATGATTACGGACGTTCCTGTTTCATTCCAGATTCCGTCATTATTGGATCCTTTCACCCGCAGCACATACCTTCCCGGGTCCAGGTTCGTATAACTGGCATATCGCTGTGATGATGATACGGTATGCCAGTTTTTGTCAAAACCCTCAAGCATGTACGCATACTTATTTTTTTCTGGTGCGGTATAATTCAAGGAGGCAAACTCAAACGTAAAGAAATTTTCTGAATAGGATAATTCTATGGAACTGCCATTATTGGATAACGGATATGGATGAGGTAATATTTTATCAAATACTTTGAAAGTGGTGATGTACACGGGAGGTATAAATTGATTTTCTTTAATATTTTCAGAAAAAAATGCGTTAAAACCATTTACACCTCCAAAAAATAATTCACCTGATTTACTTGCAAAATATGCACCCTGGTTGAATTCATTGCTTTGAAGCCCGTCTCCTGCATCATAATTTTTGAAACTTACTTTCCCCGGATTAAATTTTGATAACCCCTGGTTAGTACTAAGCCAGAGGTTACCGGTTTTATCCGGTAATATCCCATATATAATATTATTTGGTAAACCATTATTTTCTGTAAAATTTTTAATTGAGTTATTTTTCAAATCAAAACGAAACAAACCCGAACCGTGAGTACCCAGCCACAATATACCCGAATTATCTTCATAAATTGAATATATTCCATTTTTCAGTTTATTAATATTAGATAGTGGCAATTCCAGCTTTTCAAATTTATCATATTGCGGAAAGAACCTGTATAAATTACCGCTGAATGTTCCTGCCCATAAAACACCTTTTTTATCCTTATATATTGCAGTTACAGTTGTATTTAAATGGTAATGAGTGAATTTGTTTGTTGAACGATTGAAGCTATCAATACTCCCGTTCAGTTGTCCTATCCATAATAAACGCTTTTGATTATCGTAAAAGAGATTTACGATTCGGTTGGTGCTTATACTATTAGTATTCTTCGGATCATTCTTAAACCTGATTATTTGGCCGGATCTTTTAGTGAAACAATTAAGCCCATCGTTTTCCGTGCCTACCCATACAAACCCATCAGCCGACTCACATAATGCAACAATCCTGTCGCTGCTTATACTATTGGGACTATCTGAATTGTATCTGTAAGTTGCGATTTTTTTTCGATGATTCCATTCGGAAACTTCAGGTGGAGAATATATATCTAATCCGCTGTCATAAGTACCTACCCATAACTTCCCATCCTGTGTCTCCATAATGGAGGTTATCAGATTTTTACTTTTATTATCTGTTTTCGTAGACTTAGCGTAATAATGATTAAAACGTTCAATACGGGGATCGTACAATTTTACACCATCAGTGAAAGTACCTATCCAAAGAATATTTGAATTATCCTGGAACAATGTATTTACCGGTTCCTGGATAAGCTGCATATAGCTTTTAGCTTCAGTATTTAATACGCTCAGCCCCGAATCATAAGTAGCAATCCAAAGATTTCTTTTTGAATCTTCAAAAACAGAAGATATGAAATTACCCGCACCCGGATGAGAATTTGGTAAGGGTTTATTTAATATATCAAGTGACTTGTCATATTTATATAATCCATTACCATAAGTCCCTATCCAGACATTCCCGGCGTTATCAACAAAAAGATTATGTATGTAAGTGCCCGCAAGCAGGCTTGGTTTCTTTCCCATTATTGGATACGGAACAGTTAAATCCATTTTATATACTCCGTTAGACGTTCCTACCCAGAGGTTTTGGTCATTATCCTCACATATAGTCCTGATTAATAAATTTTGTTTAGAAGTTTCAGCTTTATTAAGCACAAAAGAATTGAATGTGTTCTTTTCACGGTTGAATCGATTCAATCCCTTATTGGTCCCTATCCAGATATTTCCATTAATATCTTCATAAATTGTATATATACTGTTATTGTTAATTGTTAAAGTATCATTTTCAATATGTCGGTAATGATAGAAAATATTTTTGGAAGGCACGTAGCGATCAACTCCGCCTGATCTGGTCCCTATCCATAAATCGCCCTTCTTATCACTTAACAGGGATAGGATTGAATTATCAGCAAGTGAATTTGAATCAATATTGTTATGCTTAAATATTGTAACTGAGTACCCGTCATATCTGTTTAATCCATCATCTGTTCCGAACCACATAAATCCCTGGGCATCCTGAACTATTGCAAATACCGTTGTTTGTGAAAGTCCCTGTCCGAGTCCTATATTATTAAACCTTGAGTCAATTGATTGAGGTGAAATTAGTCCGGAGGAAATCAGGATAAAAACAAATAGTAAATAATATTTCATATCATAGAGACAGTCTTTCTTAATCACAAAAATAAAATACTTTATAAAGAATTAAAAAGTAAAAGTAATTGCTTAGGGAAAATTGTTGACCAGAACCAGGTCATTCTGTTCATCAAAGGTGGCTATTCCATCATTCCGGGGCCTGTTTTACGAGGTAAAATCTAATAATCAATAACCGTTTCAATCTGTCCGCCTCTGGCAGACGGGGCAAAGATCCCGATTTTAGCCGGACAAAAATCTGACTGAGGATATTATCAACCCATATAAAAATTCTATCCCGGACTACGTTGTTATCTTAACTGCCTCGCCGGTACCTGCCTGTAACGAGGTACATGCGATGGTTGCTCAATCAATCAATCATGCAATCATCCAATCCCTAATACTTTTTACTTGTTCCTTAATATTTTCATCCTTAGTCAGAGACTTGAGCCAGGAGAGGCTTCATACTTCCGATTTCCCCATCCTCCCATCACATCAATGCTTTTCCCTTACAGCATAGCGTAGGTTTAGCCCGTAATCTTCACGAATGCGGGCCTGTTTTTGACCGGGCTATGGTTTATTACCCTCGTCCTCATTTCCGATTTCCGATTTCCGACTTCTGATTTTTCCTGTTCTCCCACTCTCTTCGTCTCTCAGTCTCTCCGTCACTCATTCAGATGCCCATTCATCCCTTAGCGGCCTTGCACCTTTGTAGCAAAAAAATTACAGATTAGTCAGGTAAAGTAAGCGGATGGAAATTGAAGTTAAATAATATTATTTTTTTTATCATTATATATAATCGGACAACATCCTTCAATAATTGATGCAGCCTATCAGATCACTAATCCTTTTTTTTCTGCTGTCCTTATTTTCTATTGTTTCAGCACAAACGCTGCAAACATTGAAAGAGGAAAACCTGAGGTTCAGGAATATCGGGCTTGAGCAGGGATTATCTCAGTCTACGGTTTATGCAGTCGCACAGGATTCACGCGGGTTTATGTGGCTCGGCACACAGGACGGCCTGAACCGCTTTGATGGTTATTCAATGAAAGTTTTCAAACACATTCCCGGAGATCGGAATTCAGTAGCTGATAATTCAATTTCCTGCCTGGCAGGGGGTAAAGATGATAATTTATGGATCGGGACATTTAAAGGCGGCCTTGACAGGTATTCGGTTGCTGAAAATAAATTTTATCATTACGCACATTCCGATAGCTCCGGGGGCTCCATCAATGCTGATAGAATTAATATCCTTTTCAAGGATTCAGATGGTGAAATATGGATCGGCACAAATAAAGGATTGAGTCACTACAAAAATCAAGAGGACAATTTTGAGCATGTATCTTTTGTAACCAGAGCAGGAATAAAGGAGTCGATAGCCGTAAATGCCTTATGCGAGGATGGCGACGGCAATTTATGGATCGGAACAAACCAGGGAGTATTCAAAACGGACTCCGCCAGTAAGTTAAAAGCTTTGCACGTTAACATCGGGCCTGATAAACATGGATCTTATATCATAAGCACTATTTATGCAGACAGGGGAAAGTTATTGATCGGAAGCGAAGAGAATTCTCTGGAAAGTTATAATATTAAGACAGGAAAGGTTACCACTTTTAGCGGAAGTCCGAAGGGCATTAGACCTCTGATTGAAGAGAGTGATGGGATCTTCTGGTACGGATCGCTTTATTCTTCAGGGCTCAACGCTTTGAATCTGAAAACCCGGGAATCTTCCAGTATATCAAGCGTGCAGAATGATCTTGTAGTGGCTTTGTATAAAGATTCTAACGGCATCATCTGGGCTGGTACATTCTTTCATGGAGTTTTCCTCTTCGACAAACAGAACAACCGCTTTACTAACTATTTAAACGATCCGCAGAACCCGAATGTAGTAATGAGCGTAATTCAGGATTACCGGGGAAGATTCTGGGCGGGGACATTCGGGAACGGATTAAAATTTATCGATAGTGAAACCAATAAAGTTATAAGCTATATAAATAATCCGGGCGACAGGAACAGCCTCAGCAGCAACAGGATTCTCTCACTCGCTGAAGGTCCCGGCCATAACATATGGATAGGTACAGTGAGCGGCGGACTTGATTGTTTTAACCCCGGGACCGGCTCATTTACCAGGTATATTTATGACCCGCATTCTTCAGAAAATAAAATAAGCAGCAATGATGTAACTGCTCTCTATAACGATACAAAGGGGAATTTGTGGATCGGACATTACCTTGGTGCAATCGACATATACAATTATTCATCAGGAACTTTCACTCACCTTTCGCCTGCTGAAAGCGATTCCATAGTAATTAAAGGATCGACTATTACTATCTTCCGGGAGGATAAAAACGGTAGGGTCTGGATCGGGACGCACGGAAGCGGACTATTGAGTTATATGCCGGCAACGGGAAAGTTCACTGGATATGAACTGCTTAAAGATACCCCTACCGGGAGGCAGAAACTGAATGAGAAAGTTGATATATCAACTTTGTATACGGCGGATGACGGAATAATCTGGTTAGGAAGTGATAAGAACGGGATAATAAAGTTCGACCCTGCGTCCGATAGCTCAACATTATATAAAATTAAAAACAGTAAACCTGATAATGTAATTTACGGCTTACTGCCAGATAATTCCGGTCATTTCTGGCTGAGCACCAATAACGGACTGACAAGGTTTGATCCTGAAACCGTGACATTCAAAAATTATGATAAGAATGATGGCCTTCAGTCAAATGAATTCAACCAGGGAGCATATTTTAAAAATTCTAAAGGGGAATTATTTTTCGGCGGGGTGAACGGATTTAATGTTTTCTCGCCTGATGAAATTAAAGACAACGCTATCATACCTCCGGTTTATTTCACCTCCTTCAAAGTCTTTGATAAACCTCTGCCGGATATAGATTCTGTTCTCCTGTCAAAAAAGATAGAGCTTTCCTACTCGCAGAATTACTTTTCTTTTGAGTTTGTAGCATTAAGTTATACAGTACCGGAAAAAAACCAATATGCTTATATACTTGAGAATTTTGATAAGGACTGGCACTATGCCTCTTCGCATCAAAGATACGCAAGTTATACAAACCTTGATCCGGGCAAATATACTTTAAGAGTAAAAGGCTCTAATAACGACGGCATATGGAATGAAGAAGGTTCTTCGATCGAACTTATTATAAATCCGCCTTTCTGGATGACGTGGTGGTTCAGGATTGCAGCCGTCTTATTAATTGCGGCATTATTCTATGCGCTCTACAGGTACAGGGTAATCCAGATACTGAAAATGGAAAGAATGAGGTTCAGGATTGCAAATGATCTGCATGATGAACTGGGCAGCGATCTGAGTGCTATTGCACTTGCAAGCCAGATGACAAAGGGACAGGATACTAATGACCAGGGAAGACTGAATAAAATTAGAGAGAATGCACTTCGGGCAATTGATTCAATGAGAGAAATTGTGTGGTTCATTAAACCCGAACACGATAGTCCCGGGAAACTGCTGGAAAGGATAAAGGAAGTTACTGAAACAATGCTTGAGGGGAAGAATTACACTATTGATGAGGGAACCAGTTTCCTGAAATATTTCCAGGATATTGAAAGCCGGCAGAATTTATTTCTGATATACAAAGAATGCCTGACCAATATAGTAAGGCACTCAGAATGCACCGAAGTAAAGATTATTTTCGGGAACGGAAATGATAAAAAGCTTTTAAGCATTTATGATAACGGGATCGGTTTTGATATTGAGAAAGCTAAAAAGGGAAGCGGGTTGAATAATTTACAGGCCAGGGCAATGCGCATTAAATCATCAATTAAAATTAAAAGCGAGCCCGGGAAGGGGACATTGATTGAACTTCAGTCTGAAAAATGACGTAATTGCGTCATAATATCTTTAGACAGGACTTTATATTTTTTAGTATGACCAAAAATGAAAATATCATAGTCTGGATCATTGAGGATAATGATTATTTCCGATCGACGATTGAAGATCTGCTGAACAGTACTGAACGTTTTGACTGTAAAGCCGGTTTCTCCAATTGTGAAGACGCAATCAATGCACTATCCAAAGAACCTCCTCCCGATGTGATTTTACTGGATATCGGGCTTCCGGGTATGAGCGGCGTGGAGGGAATTCAGCATATCAAATCCATTTCGCCGAATACAGCAGTAATTATCCAGACTGTACATGATGATAATGAAAATGTTTTTAATTCTCTTACGGCCGGGGCATCCGGTTACATCCTGAAAACCTCTTCGAAAGAAAAAATAATTGAATCTATAGATGAGGTAATGCAGGGCGGAGCGCCTATGAACGGACAAATTGCAAAAAAGGTGCTTGATGTATTTAAGAACCTCTCTGCCCCGGTCAAAGAGTATCAGCTTACCGAACGGGAGACGGAAGTACTTCATTCCCTGGTTGAAGGGAAAACGAAAAGGCAGATAGCGGATGTACTTTTTCTGAGCTATCATACTGTTGACAACCATATCCGGAATATTTACAGTAAACTGCATGTCCATTCAAGAACCGCTGCTGTTGCAAAAGCGGTAAAAGAAAAATTATAAAAAGCCGGAGGGAGAATATTCCCCCTGAAAATGACGTATATGCGTCATGGTCTTTTAAAAGCAATAATTGATAACTTTTCACAAATCAATAAATCCGTTAAATGATCTGGAGTAAGTGATGAAAAATTTTTACAGAAGGTTAACATATTCAATTGCGATAATATTTTTATCGGTGACAATTACCAGCGCCCAGTGGGTCTGGCAGAAGCCTCTGCCCCAGGGTAATCCGCTTTACGGCGTATCATTTACAGATGCTGATAATGGAACAGTCGCCGGGGAGGCGGGCACGATCCTCAGGACGACAGACGGAGGACAGTCATGGAATTTTCAGAACAGCGGAAATACTTATAAGCTTCTGGCCGTCACTTTTACTGATGCAAACAACGGCTGGGCTGCCGGTTTTGATCAGGTTAACGGACCTGCTTCTGTTTTAAGGACCACCGATGGCGGTGAGACGTGGTCTTCAAAATATTACAACTCTTATGCATGGATAACGGGAATATCATTTTCGGATGCTAATACAGGTACATTCATCGGTGTGGATCTGAATCTTTTTGCACCTCTCATCATGAGAACGACCAATGGAGGTGCCAGCTGGGTTTCACAATCTGCTACCCCTGCATTTTACTACGGAATAAACTTTACAGATGCAATGAACGGAACTATCGTCGGAGGATCAGGACTCATACTGCACACAACTGACGGGGGCAGCAGCTGGGTAGACCAATCAGCTGCAGGAGGCACCACAGGCGATCTGTTTGGAGTTTCTTTTACAGATGCAAATAACGGGACGGCAGTTGGCACTGATTATACGACCGGAGTAATTTTAAGAACTACCGATGGAGGTTCAAGCTGGGCGAGTCAGTATACAGGCAGCCTGGTGGGGTTTCAGGCAGTATCATTTGCGGATGCAAATCATGGAACTGCAGTCGGCAGTGACGGTGCCATTGTTCATACAACGGACGGCGGCACTACGTGGATAGAGCAAAACAGCGGAACCAGCAACCTTCTGCAGGGAGTTTATTTCAGTGATGTGAATAATGGAACAACAGTTGGTCTGGCAGGTGAAATCATAAGAACCACCGATGGCGGAGACAACTGGCTAATGCAGTCAATCGGAACAACTACTAATTCAAACCAGGCAATTATGTTTACCGATTCTCTGAATGGAAAAGCAGTCGGGCTCTCCGGAACAATCCTTGGAACTAACGATGGTGGGAATACGTGGTCTCTGGAAACCAGCGGTACAACGAGTGATCTTCAGGCGATATCTTTTTTGAGTGCAGACATGGGATGGGTATCGGGTTATAATGGTGTAATTCTTAAAACTACAGACGGCGGCAGCAACTGGACGACCCAGAATGGTGAAGCTTTTACGGTCTATTTTGGAGTTTCATTCAGCGATGCAAATAATGGAACGGTGGTAGGACAGGGTCCCGATGCTCTTGATGGAGCCCTGATAAAAAGAACCACTGACGGCGGGACTACCTGGACGGCACAGGCAAGCGGATTGTCGAGCTCGACACTTCTGTACGGCGTATACTTTACAGATGCAAATACCGGTTTTGCAGTCGGAGAGAATGGTACAATTATTAAAACAACCGACGGAGGCAGCAGCTGGTTCAGCCTGGCTAGCGGAACGACAGATGTTCTGCATAGTATCTGCTTTGCCAATGCTAATACAGGAATAATAGTGGGTTATGATAATGTCGGTGGAACAGGAGGGATAATTCTCAGAACTACAGACAGCGGGACTACCTGGGTTAACCAGACACCGGGTACAATAAACGGATTTTTAGCCGTTTCTTTTTCTGATGCTGATCATGGAGTAGTTACCGGAGGATTCGGAGCAGTACTGAGAACCACAGACGGAGGAAGTACATGGCAGAGTGAACAGAGCGGTGTTTCAGGAGACCTGTTCGGAGTAAGTTGTCCTGTAAACCACTTCAGCTACATTGCCGGTGTAAATGGAGCGATCCTGACCGAATATACAGGCAGCGTACCCGTTGAGCTGGTATCATTCAATGCTGCAGTAAACGGCAGTTCTGTTGAACTGAACTGGATTACTGCCACCGAGACGAACAACCGGGGATTTGAGATTGAGAGGAAAGTTTCCGGAAGCAGCTGGCATTCAATCGGCTTTGTCAAGGGAAACGGTACAACAACACAACGGAGTATTTATAAATACAGCGATAATTCAGTTACACAGGGATCATATACTTACCGGTTAAAACAAATTGACTTCGACGGAACGCTCAAATACTCTAATGAAAGTGAAGTTAAAGTTAATATACCATCAGAATTTTCACTTAGTCAGAACTATCCCAATCCTTTTAACCCTTCCACACAGATAAGTTTCAGCATCCCTGATGATGAGGTAGTGAGTTTGAATATTTACAATACACTTGGTGAAAAGGTGGCAGAATTAATAAACGGATTTGTAAAAGCAGGCAATCATACAATGACATTTAATGCATCCGATCTTGCAAGCGGCGTATATTATTATAGGATCCAGGCAGGTGAGAGTATCGCAGTGAAGAAGATGATGTTGATTAAATAATGGGCTGACTAAAGATTAATCAATTAAAAAATCAGGGAAGGCAGTGATGTCTTCCCTGTTTTATTTTCATAGGGGCAGGGTATAGGAGTGTGGAGCGTAGGTTAGCGGGAAAGGGGAGAGGGTAGGAGGATAAGAAGGTGAGAAGGTAAGAAGATAAGAAGGTGAGAAGATAAGAAGGTAAGAAGGTAAGAAGGTGAGAAGGTGAGAAGATAGGAAGATAGGATGATAAGAAGATAAGAAGATAAGAAGGTAAGCCTGAGGAGAATTTAATTACAGATGCGGCTTCACTTCTCTTGAATTATAAAATAAATGTGATTAAATAGATAAACCCCTTTTATATTATTAATAATTAATAATTGAAAGAGGAAATAAAACAGGAGAGTATATCGCTCAAAAAGTAAATAGCCCGGTAACTTTATTTTAATTTCATTATAGGATTTTAATATGAATAAAATTTTACACTTTTCGTTTTTCCTGATATTAGGGTGGTTAACAAATTTCGGTTTTGTGACAACTGAATCATATTGCCAGAACGGTACCTATGTAAAAGTGCATGATAATGTAATACAAAGGGAAACCGGTACATATAATAATGCAGGAAGCAGTATATATAATATTACTACTGCAGATTCCATTTGCAGCCTTGAATCTTTTGCAAAGCATGGACAGGCAGCCCCCAATACCGGCGGAGGTACATTAAACCCGGCAGCATTTATGAATCCTACAACAGTCAATTCCTCGGGTCAAATTGCATTTTACTCGCAGGTAAATGGTTCGGTAAGGAACCAGGGAATATTTATAGCCGATTCCGCCAATATTTATGCAATAGCAATAGGCAGCGGCAGCGGAGGCGGCAGCGGGGATACTATTTCAAATAGCGGTGATCCTTCCCCTGTAGGAGGAACATTCAGCGGATTCTTTGGAGGTACAGTTTTCGCACCGGATATCAATGATGCAGGCGATGTACTTTTCTTCTGCGATGTAAACGGAGGCAGTTCTTACCGGGGTTTATTTTTATACCAGACTTCGTCACAGCAGATTGTGAAAATCGCTGCTGTTGGTGATCCTTCTCCAATCGGAGGTATTTTTGATGCAGTTGGTCCCGGTTCCTTAAATAACAATGGTAAGGTAGTCTTTCTCGCATGCCCTCAGGGCAGTATAAATGCCAACATATTTTTATGGGATAACGGCAGCGTAACAAAAGTTGCCGCTGTTGGAGATCCGGCACCGGGGGGCGGAACTTTTTCTTTACTTGGTACTGAAAGTTATGGTTTTCCTGACGGAACCAATATTCCGGCGGGACCGATACCTGATATAAACGACCAGGATCAGATCGCCTTCAGAGCAATTGTTTCAGGCGGTATAACCGAACGGGGCATAATCGTGAGGACAGGCGGAATAGATGACTGGTATATTAAAGCTTCAGACCCAACACCTATCGGCGGTACTTACCTCGATATCCAGGCAGCATCAATAAATAATAATGGACAGATAGCTTTTTTTGCTGATTACAAGCCGACACCCTCCACGGTAAGTTCCGGATTGTTTGCCGGTTCACCCGGCAGTTGGAGAAAAGTGATTGTTTTTTATGATTCAATTGATGGGGGACAGTGTCTTGGGCTGGCTTTCTCCCGGAACCCGATGCAATTTATTGATCAGAATGGCAAAGTTGTGTTCTGGACGGACCTGAGCAGCAGCGGAGGTATGGACAGATTGGTAGTCAGCCAGCCGAATGGTGATTTTCTGATCGCTGCCAGAAGAGGAGACATCTCACCCATCGGCGGCACTGTCGGTTCAATGGATGCCTGGCCGGCTATGTACGACTTATCAGGGACACTTAATTCTGCAACCCCGGGAGCTGCCGGAGGAGCTTTGAGTGCGCATATGGTTTATAGCCTATGCAATGTCGTACCAGTTGAATTAATTTCTTTTAGTCTGAATGTAACAGGCAGTGAAGTGATTTTGAACTGGAGAACAGCAACAGAAATTAATAACAAAGGTTTTGAGGTAGAAAGGCAAGTCCATAGTTTCCAATCCGCAGGAGGTCGCTGGGAAAGAATTGGATTTGTGGAAGGATTCGGAACGACGACAGAACAGAGGACTTATTCATTTGCAGATGATAATATTTCATCAGGTAATTATACCTACAGATTGAAACAACTCGACTTTGACGGGTCATACAAATATTCAAATGAAGTTGAAACTGAAATCACTGCGCCGGCAGAATTTGCATTGAGCCAGAATTATCCTAATCCGTTTAACCCCACGACACAAATAAGCTACAGTATAGTAAAAGACGGATTTGTAAGTCTGAAAGTTTACAACTCGCTTGGACAGCAGGCAGCAAGTCTTGTAAATGGAATAGTAAAGGCAGGCACACACGAAGTAACATTCAATGGAGCTAATCTTGCAAGCGGAGTATATTATTATAGAATTAATGCAGATAGTTTTACCAGCACAAAAAAGATGATACTTCTTCGTTGACTTTTTCTGAATAATAATTATGTAGAAGGGAAAACCACCATAGGTTTTCCCTTCAAATAATGAACTGCCGAATGCAATCTGCATAAAAACTGCTTCCGTTGGATTTCCTACTGTAACAATTACGTTGTCCTTAACGGAGAGAGAACGTTCCTGCCTCCTGGTACCTGTCTGCAGCGAGGTAATGGCGTGATATGAAAAACAAAAATGTTTTCCCTATTTTATTTTTAATTAGTTAACTTACGGGCAGACGCAGGTTTTATCGTCACATTAAAAAGTATTAAGATTAGTCTGATAATTCGAATGTCTTTATTGATGTAGTATATATTATTCAATTCTTATAAGGAGAAATTATGCGAAATAATTTTACGGTTTTCAGATATGTAATCGGGATATTAAGTCTCACTTTTATCCTTTCATTCAGTCTGGTTTGGGGACAGACGAACGGTGTGGTTACCACAAACAATAATTTCAACCGGCTGACAGTGACTAATGGAAACAGAACAATATCTTCTGTTCCTGTTATGTCTCCTTCTTCGAAGGTAATGTCTGATCATTCTGCCGGAAATACTCAAAATATTGAGCTTGCCGGCTGGAATCTCCTTCAGACAGTCAGCGGTGTTGTAAAAGCAATTTCATTTGTTAATCCCAATGTCGGCTATATGGCGGCGGAACTGGGCGTTGTATATAAGACCACGAACGGGGGAGCCGATTGGTCGACCGTTTTAAACCTTGGCTTTCCTTACTACTGGTACGGTGTGCATACTTTTACTCCTCAAAAAGTGCTGATCGCCGGCTTTAATAATACCACGGGCGACGGTATAATGCGCTGGACATACGACGGCGGTGTAAACTGGACGGATGATATAATTGTTGCCCCTGCACCCTTTAACTGGCTGCAGGGACTTGGGTTCGCGGACTCACTGCATGGTTTGGCAGTCGGCAGCATCCTCTCAGCAGGGAAAGTCTTTATTACTGAAAATGGTGGAACTGATTCAACCGACTGGACCCCAGTAGTAGCAGACCCTACTCAGGGATGGTTTGCAGGTAATTTTACAATGAGACCTGATGGGAAATATTATATTACCGGGATCAGTTTCTGCAGCTCGACCGACTTCGGTCTATCATGGGACAGCAGAACCTCAATTGATAATACTTTTGACGGGGGAGTTTCTTTTCCCGATGATTTACATGGATGGACAGGCGGAGGATCAATATCCCCGACTGTAGAAGGCTGGGTGCATCGTACAACAGATGGCGGTACTACCTGGAGCGGCAGGATACTCAGTACACCTTATCCTATCCGTGTTGTTTACTTTCTTGATTCCCAGCTCGGTATCGCGCAGGGCGGTGAAGTAAACAGCGGCATTGGAGGGATATGGGAATCAACCGACGGCGGAGCTAACTGGACTGAAGCTGTAACTACCGGAATGGAAATGGGCAGCATCGACTGGCAGCGTATAAGTGCTGATAGTATTGATATCTGGAGTGTTGGTTATACAAGTTCAGGAGGATTTCACAGCGGTGTGTACAAAAAAAGGATTGGATACAGCGTTGTTCCTGTTGAACTCACTTCTTTTAATGCTGATGTTCAGGATGGATCTGTTTTACTTAGCTGGCAGACTTCAACTGAAATCAATAATAAAGGATTTGAAATTGAGAGAAGCAGGGATTCAGAGACCGAAAGTAAACAATGGCAGGCTATTGGTTTTACAGGGGGTTTCGGAACTACTTCTGAAAATCATTCATATTTATTTACTGATAATAATATCACCTCCGGTAAATATTCTTATCGTTTGAAGCAGATCGATTTTGACGGAAGCTTTACATATTCTAATGAGATCCAGATAGATGTGAATTCTCCTTCGGAGTACAGTTTAAGTCAGAATTATCCTAACCCGTTTAATCCGACAACCAGCATTAAATATTCAATTCCCGAAGATGGATTCGTTTCATTAAAAGTCTACAATTCTCTCGGGCAGCTGGCTGCAGTTCCGGTAAGCGAATATAAATCAGCAGGCACTTATAATGTAGTATTCGACGGTATGAAACTCTCAAGCGGCGTATATTATTACAGGATGGAATCGGGCGGAAGAGTGATGGTAAGGAAGATGATGATTCTCAAGTAATGAGGAGAAGCTAATATTAAGCCTGCCTGCGGAAGGCAGGTTTAATTATTCGACGAGGATTTCATCACAGAAGAGCCAGGCAGGTTCTCCAACTCCAACGTGCCATGGAGGACAGAGACCGATATTTTTTGCTATTACATGAATGAATCGAATTGCGGAACCATCCCATTTCTCCGTAAAAGATTTCACATATAGTGAATCACTGTTTAATTCGGAAGAATCAATTTCCGATTTATAGCTCAGATATTTTATTCCATCTGCAGATACCGAAATATTGATACTCTTCGGAAGGAATATCCAGGCAGAGATGTCCTGTAAAAAGCCGATTGATATTTGGTTAACAGGTACAGAGTTCCCCAGGTCCAGTATTACATCCAGATCTTTTTCTGCAAATCCCTGCCAGTTTCCGTCATTATAATAAACGGAACCTCTGAGTCCATCTGCAAGAGTATTTTTTTCATTTATACCCTTATATTTTTTTGCCGGGAGGTCTGCATAAAAGACCTTCTTACCTATTTCGAGTCCACGGGTTAGAGTCTTTTCACTTACAAAGCGCGGGACATTACCCTGCATCATTGAAGCTTTTATTGTTATAGATTTATCCGTATTGAAGGGAGCCTTATACAATGTTGAGCCGGTATCGGGATCCATTCCGTTCATAGTGTAATAAATATGAGGATCAGGCTGTTCTGAATTTAAAGAAATAGTGAACTCATTTTTTTCATCATTATATACCGGGTTTATTTTTACCTCAAAAGCACCGCGGGAGTAATTTAATCCCGAATAATCAAAAAATTTATAATGCTGCTGAACCCTTGCCAGAAAATCTTCCCAGTTTTTATTTTCCGGGACTGACCAAACATCCTCCGAGAGGGCGAGCATTCTTGGAAGGATCATATATTCAGCACGTTCGGGGGTTTTAATTAATTCCGTCCAGAGATTGGCCTGAGCTCCGAGTATATGTCCCGATTCTTTTTCATTTAATCCCGGGGGAAGCGGATCAAAAGAATAAACATTCTTAAGCGTGATAATTCCTCCGGTTCCCAGGGTATCATAATGCGGATTATCCTGGTAGTAATCGAAGTAGCAGTACTTTGTGGGCGTCATAATCACATTGTAACCGGAAGCAGCAGCTTCAGAGCCTTTTGACATATCGTTCCAGCACATGACCGTAGCTCCGGGAGCCAGAGCTCCCTCCATTATCTCATCCCAGCCGATCATTTTTTTACCGATTGAATCAAGGAACACGCCTATTTTTTTAGTGAAATAACTTTGAAGATCTTCAACATCATTTAACCCTTCCTTGCGGATCCTTGCCTGGCATTTAGGACAATTTTTCCAGTTTGTTTTATCCGCTTCATCTCCGCCTATGTGTATGTATGGGCCGGGGAATAAAGTACTTACTTCCGACAAAATATTTTTTATGAATGTAAAAGTACTGTCGCTGCCGGCGCAGAATATATCTTTGTTCGGCCAGTAGCCGCCGGGACAAACATTAAGAGTTTCACCAGTACATGAATACTGCGGGTAGGCGGCAAATACCTCACTTGAATGTGCAGGCATTTCAATTTCAGGAATCACAGTTATGAAACGGTCTGCAGCATATTTCACAATTTCTCTAACGTCATCCTGAGTATAGTAACCTCCGTAGGATGCTTTCTCACCCTTCTTAACAGGTGACCATTTTCCCCAGGGTTGATTTTCCCTGTCAGTTCTCCACGCACTTACTTTTGTGAGCAGCGGATATTTTTTAATCTCGATTCTCCAGCCGTTATCATCAGTGAGGTGCCAGTGAAAGTAATTCATTTTATACATCGCCATCAGGTCAAGATATTTTTTAATAAATTCTTTTGGAAAGAAATGACGCGACACATCCAGGTGCATACCCCTGTACGAGAAACGGGGCTTATCTTTTATCAGGAGACAGGGGATATTCCACACGGTATTTGCGGCAGGGGACCGGCCGAAGATTTCAGGAGGAAGCAGCTGCAGTAATGATTGGATGCCGTAGAAGAGTCCATTTGTACGATTAGCTTTGATTACAACCGAATTATCTTTTACTTCGAGGGTATATTCTTCAGAGTCTGCCTCAGGATGACCGGTTAACTTAAATTCAATAAAATTATTATTAGTCTGACCATTATTTGTCGTGATCCGCAAATCAAAACCGGTTGGGTGTTTCAAAGCATCTCCAAGAATTACGGCAAGCTTATTTGTCAGGCTGTCATTATCAGGAATTACTATTGTTGTATTTTCATTCAATATGAAATTACCGGGGTGCATCTTGATTAGATTAGGTTTGGGAATGATATTAACAGAGGTTTGACAGAAACCAGTTGCATTCAGAAGAATTACGAGCAGGATAAAGCCGGGGAAAAAATATCTGATCTTCATCGTACACAAATCTAATTAAAATTCAGAACTTTTGAACGACCACAAAGTGACAATTAAATTATAACGGAGTGGCATTTAAATATTCCCTTCTTCTCTCAGTTACTTCGTTACTAAGTAGGCATATTCACAAATATTATAACGTATAATAAGTTGTAATTTTGTCCTTAGCATCAATAAAATTTAATTTTCAACTTGTTGTGTGAGGACTTGTAGCGGTGTCCGACCTGTCCCGCCTCTTGCCTTCATCAGGGCGGGAGAGACTTGCGTCCCGATTAACCTGCTGGAACTTTTGTGTTCTTTTCCTTCAAGTCGGGATGTTGAGCGCAGCCAAATCGAGGACACGGTAATTGTAAAATGTTCTCTAGTAATTAATTTTCTATTAAGACCGGTTATCTCGATACATTCCTCATTCCGCTCGCTATATTTTTACGAATCTCGCTTCATTCGGAACACTCGATAACCGCGATAATTATTAAATCTTTCGCGGTGTCCGACCTGTCCCGCCCCTTGCCTTCATCAGGGCGGGAGTATCCCGATTAACCTGCTGGAACTTTTGTGTTCTTTTCCTTCAAGTCGGGATGTTGAGCGCAGCCAAATCGAGGATACGGTAATTGTAAAATGTTCTCAGTAATTAATTTTCTATTAAGACCGGTTATCTCGATACGTTCCTCATTCCGCTCGCTATATTTTTACGAATCTCGCTTCATTCGGAACACTCGATAACCGCGATAATTATTAAATCTTTCGCGGTGTCCGACCTGTCCCGCCCCTTGCCTTCATCAGGGCGGGTTTATCCCGACAAAGCTTACTTGGTCGGGGAGTGCCTCGCCTTCGTTTACTATTTGGCGAGGTGTATCGAGGACACCGTATTAGAGATATTTAAATTCCAACAATTTGTTGAAAACCTTTAACATATCTGATCGGCATCCTGCTTAATTAAAATAATACGTCACCGAATTTATAAGTCTCTCCTTCCTCCTTTCTGAAATAAATTCTAATATTCCTGATGCTTTTAGGGAGCTTCTAAGACATCCTCTTTGAAGGAGGATACAATATTTTGGGCTGTAGAATCCAGTTGTGATTCCTTTGCAGTTGATAAAATTGAAGTCAGGTATGTATAAGTTTTGTAGCCTTTACAGTCGGACGGAGCAAGGAAGACGGTTGAAAAGACGTACCCAAGCTTATCTCCTTCTTTTGTCAGGTTCTCAAACATCATAATTTTTATCTTATAACTCTCATTATTTTCAACCAGGAATACATCGTTTATTTTTCTTAGTTCATCTTTAACAAATCCTGTGAACCTTGTTTTAATTTTATCAGGCGTCTTCTGATTCGTTGTTACTTCAACAAGAACTTTTTTATTCTGAGCAGCGACAGGTTGTACAGGTATGACGAATAGGGTTATAAGCAAATAAAAATAAATAAAGTATTTCATTAGACTGCCTTTATACTTTGGTTAATATTTAATCTGCTAAAAATATCTTTTTAATTGAGTTGTGGATGTGACCAATTGAGGGTCTATAATCCGTTCAGGTAAAAAATAACCCCCTGAGGATAATCAGGGGGTTAGTAAAATATAGTGATTGATTTTAGTGGTTTATTGGCGTGTCATAAAATTGAACATCTCTGTGTACGTATTTCCATTATCGCCTGAATGTCCGTTTATAATTGAAATAAATGAATCAGAGGCGGCTTCATCAATTGAAGACAACGGAAAGAACCGCATAACCATCCAGGAATAAGGGGCGTTTACAGGCAGACCAAGGCCCTGCGGAGCAAGATTTGGTATATTGGTGCTGTTTGCAGCCGTGAAAATATAATAAACCGGGTCACCCGGATTTGAAGGCATAATCTGGATATAATTTATACCTGTTCCTCCTCCCTGCGTCCAAAGAAACTGAGTTGTGGAATCAATCTCCGTTCCATTATGGACCGGTAAATTCAGCTGCGGTGCATTAGCAAGTTCAATGATCACACCATGAGAACCTCCGGTAATGCCTTTTTTATGATAATATGTGCTGCGCTGACTAGGAAAAGCAGAAATCGCAGCCTGTACATGAATTTCAAAGCTGGTTCCTGTAATTGATGGTACACTATAGCTGAAGTTATCCGTAAGTGCCGCACCGAACTCATAGCACAGACTTATGGAAGCTCCTCCAAAATTAATCTCAAGCTGCTTCTGAGTAATATTGTAGCTGGATGATGGTTTTGTGATTGAGCCATTTATATTCATTTCAGCAGGATCAGTAAAATCGGATTCCAGGAAATTGTTCCCGCTGAAGGTTCCTCCTTCACTGATGGTGATTTGCCGGGAGCCATATGCGTCATATTGTGAAGGAAGCCCGGCGGTATTCACTGTCCATCTTAAAACCTGGAGTTTCCCTGAAAAAGATGATGTATTTCCTTTCCAGTCCGCAAAGATAGTGTAAGCTCCCGTTGCTTGATCAGCAGTAGTTGACCAGCCTCTTGTGCCGCTGCTGAAGCATACAAGTGTATTTTCTCCTGATACCGGGACGCTTCCACTGATCTCGGCCTGCCTGCTTGGGGTTGTTGAACCCAGATACAGAAGGCTGGGGTTAGGACTTGTTAGGCCCTGGTAAACAACAGCTGTTTTTGCTGTGCTCATTATGGTTCTTATCTCATACGGTGCAGCAACGTTCTGTATTGTAAAAGAGCCATCACTACCGGTAGTAGTAGGGGATTTGCCTTTTATTACAACGGTAATTCCTGAGATTGGTTCTCCGTCAATATCTTTCACGTATCCATTTACAGCCATTGTTAATGAAGCGTTAACCTGCAGGGAAGCCGTAGCTGAACCCGCGGAATTCGTTGCTGTCAGAGTAAATGTTGTAGCAGCTGCAACGAAAACTGTTACGGAACCGGTGTCAGATGGTGATACCGATCCGACAGATGGTGCTATCGACAGATTTGCAGCATTGTTGACTATCCAGCCCAATTTTACGGAGTCTCCTCCTGCCGGAACAGAGACCGGATCAGCTGTGAACGAAACAATAGTCGGATTGACCGTCTGCTGCGGAGATGTTGTAGAATCCTCTTTACAGCCTCCTGCAAGCAGTAAAATCAGGATAGGTACACTGAACCAGAAGAATGATCTGATACGAAAAGTAAACATGACTTCCTCCTTTAATTCTTCTTAAAATTTATATCTGCTTCGGAGAGCTTTCGAATAGTCATTTCCAATATATATCTGTCCCTGCTCATTTTCCCACTCTTACGAAGTAGAACGAATAATCATTATTAATTTGCAATTATTAATTGATAATATCAATAATTAATGATAGCTATGACTAAAATAATGAAGGAGGCGACAATATTGTCGGAAAGTCATCTGTGAAGTTCTCAGCGTTATAAACCAGGTATATAAGTATCCCCGGTAATATTTTTGTCCTGCTAAAATAGCGATCTTCACCCCGTCTATCGACGGGATCCTCGACTTCTTACGATTTTTTGGTCAGGATATTAAAACCGATCCTGTATGTAAATAAGTCTCTTACTGCACTCCCGTTTGATCCGTCATCCCGAGTACAAATTATATAATAAAAGTGGGAGGATTCGTCTCGTTGAAGGTTTACGCTATGCCAAGAAGAGAAGCTGCAAATATTTCCATTGCTGTTATATCGCTATTAAAATCACGGGGGTTCCGAATGGTTTCATAATATATTAATAATTGCCCAACCAACTCTTGCAGATAATTTAGTATATTCTTAACTTTCTGTATCCCTTTATAGAAGGGATACAATAAAGTGACGAATATAGTCTAAAAAGAGGATTATGGAACTTATTACCAAACTGCAGCAGATAGGACTTACCAAGCGGGAGGCCGAGGTTTACCTGGCACTTTTGAAGAGGAAAGAGTACACAGCTCCTGAGCTTACAAAAATAACCACCATTACGAGGACGAAGATTTATGAAATTCTTCAAAGCCTGGTTCACAAGGGAATCGTGACAGAGAGCAGCCGGGATGGTAATAAAATGTACCGCAGCATCGATCCTCATTTAGCTTTGCAGAATATCATAGCGAACTATGAGCAGACCGTTGAGCAGAAGAAAGTAGAATTTGAACAGAAGCAGAAGTTTGATATCGAAATGAAGAGAAATGCTGCCGGGCTGCTTGAGCAGGAATTAGTTGTGCTTCATGAAGACAGCGCCGATAACCTGGAGCCTTTCGATTATATTGAGATGCTGACCGACATACGACAGATAGGGGAGAGATGGGTTACCATTCAACAGAATACAAAAAAAGAATTACTTGTATTTACCAAACCTCCTTATACTACTCCTGCGCTTGAGGATAATATTGAACATGAAAAGGAGTTATTCCGGAAACAGAATATTATTGTAAAGGGACTGTATGAATACGGGGAACTTACACAGGAAGAGCTTGACAGCCTGGTAAGATCTGTTAAGATCTACCGGGAGATCGGTGAGGAAGCCAGGCTGATAAAAAAACTTCCGATGAAACTTGTAATAAGCGACGAAGCATTAGTAATGTTTGCCCTGAATGACAGAATTTCTTTAAAGCCGAACATAACGAGTATCTATGTTGATCATCCTGCTTATGCTGCGGCATTAAAGAAAATGTTCGAGAGCTACTGGGCAGAAGGTATTAATGTGGAAGCATTCAAACAAACAATAAATAAATAATTTCTTTCTCTCCACACTATCAAAAATAAAGGATAAATATGGTTTACAAACTATTACGATCTGCGGCCTTTTTACTGGCTTATATGATTTTAAGTTTCAATACCGCTGATGCACAATGGTACTGGCAGAACCCGCTGCCGCAGGGAAATACACTTAACTGTGTGTCTTTCTCTGATGCTGATAACGGGCTTGCTGTGGGCGAAAACGGCGTGATTATAAGGACAACTGACGGAGGAGCAACATGGGTGAACCAGCCATCCGGTTTAACCATTAATCTTAACGGTGTTTCATTCGTTGATGGATATAACGGGACCGCGGTTGGACAGAATGGTAAAATTGTGAGCACAACAGACGGCGGTGAGACATGGCTCCCGCAGGTATCAGGAACAACCTTTCAGTTTCATGCTGTTTCATTTTCAGATGCGGATCATGGTACAGCCGTTGCTAACAACGGACTCGTGCTTAGAACAACAGACGGCGGTGCAACATGGAACCCTCAGACAAGCGGTACAACTGAAGACCTCTTCGGTGTGGATTTCGTAGATGCAAATAATGGCACAATCGTAGGCAGCAATGGCACGATCCTGAGAACCACGAATGGCGGTACAGACTGGACTCCCCAGAACAGCGGTGTTACAAGTCTGCTGCATGGTATTTGTTTTACTGATATTAACACGGGAACTGCATGCGGGTCAGGATGGCGTAATCCTGAGAACCACGGACGGCGGTGCTGTCTGGACACCGCAGGACGGCGGGTTAAATCCCTGGGATTACGTCTATTCAGTTTCTTTCTATGATGCCGATCATGGATCTGCAGTTGTTTCCGGAGCTGTTATAATCACTACTACAGACGGCGGTGCAAACTGGACGCCATACAGTGTAGGAACCTGGAACGACCTTAATTTTGTGTCAATGACATCAGCAAACAGCGGTGTTGCAGTCGGATTCAACGGTATGATATACAAAACGACGAACAGCGGCACCACCTGGGAAAGCCAGCTGCAGGGAGTTTCGGATCAGGCAATCACTTCAGTTTCTTTTGCAGACAACACGCACGGCATTGCCGTCGGTACAGGCGGTGTTATTCTTACTACTACCAATGCAGGATTGAACTGGGACAGCCAGGTCAGCGGTGTTACTGTGGAACTATACGGTGTTTCTTATACCGATATAAATACAGCAACAGCAGTTGGAATGTCGGGCGTAATTCTCAGAACTACTGATGGAGGAATTAACTGGGGCAGTCAGGCAAGCGGAACTTCTGAAAATCTTAACAGTGTTTCTTTTACTGATGCGGATAATGGTACAGCCGTTGGTCAGTCGGGTGTAATCTTAAGAACTACAAACGGCGGTACTTCCTGGGAAACTCAGACCAGTGGAACAACCGTGGCGCTCTGGGCAGTCGCATTTTCTGATATGAATAACGGTATCGCAGCAGGGAATTCAGGTACCATTCTCAGAACGACAGATGGAGGAACCACCTGGACACCGCAGACATCCGGTACCAACGGTTCAATATACGGCGCTTGTTCTGTCGACGCAAATACGTATTATCTCTCCGGTTCTACTCCATATCCTGTAGTTGTAGGGCTTATCCTCAAAACAACCGACGGCGGAGCAACCTGGTCTCAGCAGAACAGCAACACAATAATGTTTCTGAACAGCATTGCTTTTTCAGATGCAGATAACGGCATCACAGGAGGTTTGAATGGTGTTATAATGCATACTACAGACGGCGGAGCCGACTGGGAGCCTATGGAAAGCAATACCGGAGCTATGGTAAGAGGTATGTACTTAGTGGATGCAAATACCGGTTATGCTGTTGGTGATAACGGAATGATCCTTAAGCTTGGAGATACGCCCATTCCCGTGGAACTGGAATCATTTACAGGACAGGCCGATGGTGATGGCATCCGGTTATCGTGGAGTACAGCCACAGAAACAAATAACTATGGTTTCAATGTTGAGCGGTTATCAAATGGTACATGGCTGCAGCTTGGTTTTGCAGGCGGCTCAGGCACTACAACATCACGCGAATCATATTCTTTCACTGATGCAAAACCTTTACCCGGGAAAAATTACTACAGGTTAAAACAAACCGATTTCGATGGAACCTTCAAATACAGCAGCACCATTGAAGTCAGTAATGCCGGCTCGCCATCAGATTATAATTTATCGCAGAACTACCCGAATCCTTTCAACCCGGCAACTACAATAAATTATGCACTGCCTACCGACAGTCATATTAAAATATTAGTATATAACGCGCTGGGTGAATTAGCTGAAGTTCTGGTAAACGGAATGAAGCCTGCCGGTTCCTACTCAGTCACATGGAATGCTTCTAAATATCCTTCAGGACTTTATCTCTGCAAGATAGAAGCTTCGGCGGCTGACGGTAAAAGCAATTTCTCATCAGTTAAAAAAATGATATTGATGAAATAAAAGACAGCGTGAATATGTAGAGCGACCGGCCTTGCCTGTAGGCAGGAACGGTGTTTCGCTCAATCCAGTACAGAAAAAAAAGTCTCACTCAAAGGCTGCCTTAATAGGGCAGCCTTTTTTATTCATATCTGTAAGCTGCGTTTAATACGTTTTTTCTTAACTGCCGGGATGCTGCAAGACTGTTGTATATGAAAAATTTATTCTGTTTTCGAATCCTCAGTTTATCCTTTCAAAGTATCTCTCCCCACGTGATCCCAATACAGGCAAGACTAAAAACGTAAATTTTTAATTCGGAACAACAACCTTATTGACAGAGTTGTATATCGAATTTAAAACGTATGTGAGACGAATCTGGAACGTATGTGAGACGTATGTGAGACGTATGTGAGAGGGATTTGGAATGGGGGATTAGACTGGCATTCGGTGGTTCCCGCAGAGCGGTGCGGCCGGAATAAGTTTATTGGTAATATGCGGGATTTCGGTGATAATCGCTGTCTCAACATTGAATTGTCAATAGAATGACAACCAAATGTCAATTCGGAAATTTGAAATACACGATTCGCCCCACCACTGCGACACTCCAGAGGCTGTGTGAAAATCAAACTTGGGGAACAATTCAGCGCACTGAATGCAGAGGAATGTAAGTATCTTTAAGATTCGGGTTAGCGAAACACCGTTTTCCGCCTATCAACTTTTTTATCTTAAGTTAACAGAATAGTAACCGGCGGACAAGCTGCTACATTTTCACACAGCCTCTCCATCATTCCTTCGAAGACTATCCAAGAGTTGTCATTTATCGTCACGGAATAATAGAGGGGTCATTACATTTATTTTTTTCTAAAACTTAAATTATTTTGGTATTCTAAATTTAATCTGGACAGATCTGTTCAGGATGATTATTTTTATTCCGATTATTTTCAGAAATATTAAAATTATGTACAGAATATTATTCCTGCTTTTCATGGTTAACTGTTCTTTCGCACAGCTTACCGATTACGTCAATCCTTTTATTGGAACATCGAACGGAGGGAATACTTTTCCCGGTGCGGTGCTTCCATGGGGAATGGTTTCATTAAGTCCGCAGAACTGTTTCGGATGTCCCTCAGGTTATCTTTATGGTGAAAAATATTTCTATGGTCTTGGTCATACACATCTTAGCGGTACGGGCTGTGCAGACCTTGGAGGGATTATTTTTACAATAACTTCAGGTTCAGTAAAAACCGGGCCGGAACAATACCGGCAGGCTTATTCAAACGAAATGGCAGAACCGGGCTTCTACTCAGTAACTCTGGATTCCGGAAACATTGTACTTGAGGGAACTGTAACTACGCGGAGCAGTTTTATAAAAATCATTTCAAACAGAGATCAGAAGATCAATATTTTAACCGATGCAGGCAGGAGTCTTGCAATCACCGGCGGGGGAGAAGTAAGGATACTGACAGATTCGTCCCAGGAGGGATTCAACATCAGCGGAGGATTCTGCGGGGAAGAGAACAGGCAGAAGGTTTATTTCTATTCGGTATTAAGTAAACCTTCGGTGGAGAACGGAACCTGGAAAAACGACCGGGTCTCGAACAGCAAAGAAACAACATCGATTGATTCTTCAATAGGGACATGGCAGGTAATCAATCTCAGCAAAGGGGAAGAGCTTCTTATCAAAACCGGGATTTCATATACAGGCACAGCAAACGCAAAACTAAACCTGGAATCAGAAATTCCCGGCTGGGATTTTAATAAGATCAGAAGTGAGGCCCGGAAATCCTGGGAGGATGTTTTATCGAGGATAATTATAAGAGACAGGAGCGACAGTAATAAGGTAATATTTTATACCGCATTATATCACTCACTTATACATCCCAACATTATCAGCGACGTCAACGGTGATTACCCGCTTATGAACAGAACCGGGACAGGAAATTATAAAGACAGGAACAGGTACTCGGTTTTTTCACTATGGGATACCTACAGGACGCTGCATCCTTTTCTGACATTAGTATATCCTGAACGTGAATCAGAAATAGTAAAAACAATGCTGGATATGGCAAAGGAGAACGGATACCTGCCGAAGTGGGAACTTGCAGGAAATGAAACATATATGATGGTTGGTGCCCCGGCAGATATAGTAATTGCTGATACTTATATAAAAGGGGTAACGGACTTTAACGCAGATACGGCGTTGTTCTATATGATGAAGCCTGCTATATTAAAAGACAAGGAGAAAGCTCCGCCTGTAAGAGCGGGTTATCATGAGCTTCTGCAATACGGGTATATACCTTCTGAGCAGGACCGGAATGAAGACTGGTGGGTATGGGGACCGGTATCGACTACGCTGGAGTACTGCTTCTCTGATTTTGCTATAGCAGGCCTTTCCCGGGCTCTTAATGATGATCCGGATTATAAGATTTTCAGCAAACGATCATTATTCTACAAAAACCTTTTTGACGACAGCACTCAATTTTTTCGACCGAGATCGAAAAAAGGGAACTTTATAACTCCATTTGATTCATTGGCCCTTGAGGGCTCAGGTGATTGGGCTGGTTCAGGCGGACCGGGGTATGTAGAAGGAAATGCCCGCGATTATGCATTTTACATCCCTTTTGATGTTGAAGGCCTGATCAGGCTTTACGGAGGAGAATCGGGGTTCTTCAAAAAACTTAAATTTTATTTTGATAAGAATCTCTTCAGTCTGAATAACGAACCTGAAATGTTCTATCCGTACCTTTTTACATACATTTCAGGAAAAGAATCAAAAACAGGGGAACTTGTTTCTTCAATAATAAAAAAAAGTTTTAATACCGGCGCAGGCGGGCTGCCGGGGAATGATGACTGCGGTGCTATGTCAGCCTGGTACCTTTTCTCTTCTATGGGTTTCTATCCCGTTTGTCCTGCTTCAGATGAATACAGGCTGGGTATTTCTGCATTCGACAGGATTGAGATAAAACTAAACCAAAAATATTATCCGGGTGAAAAAATTATTATTGAGAAAGAATATAAGCCGGAGAATACAGGAGGAATTTTGTTGAACGGAGTAAGGTTAAAGGATTTTAAAATTAGCCATACAAAATTAATTTCAGGCGCTGTTATTATTTTCTATTGAATTATGAGTATTGAATAGATTGCACAGATCAAATTGATTGACACAGATTTCAGTAAAAATAAGGTAAAAGGTTGAGATTCTTTTAGTAGAGACTATGTTACTAAGGTTGGTATGAGATAATTAATTTTCTGTTAAGACCGGTTATTTCGATACGTTCCTATTGTATACGAATCTTGCTTCATTCGGAACACTCGATAACCGCGATAATTATATCCGACCTGTCCCGCCTCTTGCCTTCATCAGGGCGGGTTTATCCCAAGCTTATTGGTCGGGATCCGATTAACCTGCTGGAACTTTTGTGTAGGCAGACCTTCGTTTCCTTCAAGTCGGGATGTTGAGCGCAGCAAATCGAGGACAGGGTAATTGTAAAATGTTCTCTGGTAATTAATTTTCTATTAAGACCGGTTATCTCGATACGTTCCTCATTCCGCTCGCTATATTTTTACGAATCTCGCTTCATTCGGAACACTCGATAACCGCGATAATTATTAAATCTTTCGCGGTGTCCGACCTGTCCCGGCCTTTTCCTTCATTAGGTCGTGAGTGCCTCGCCTTCGTTTACTATTTGGCGAGGTGTATCGAGGACACCGTATTAGAGATATTTAATGGAGTACTTAGTAACACAAAAATACACACAACCTGAAAACCTTATTACCTTATTAACCAGATTGGGGAAGTAAAAACTGGAATGAAAATAAGGTAATAAGATCGGAATTCTTTTAGTGGAGACTATTTTAAACGATTTTAAACCATAAGAAATTAATCACAGGCGCATCCATTATTTTCGATTGAATTATAAATAATTGCGGCCGGCATCTTTCTAAACTTGACATAAATAATATTAAAGTTGTAGATTCTGTGCAAACGTTTGCGCTAATTTGGTAAATTCTGATGGCTATAACCTTAAACGATATTGCAAATAAAGCCGGTGTATCTGTTTCAACTGTATCCAGGGTACTGAACCACAAAACGAAGAAGTACAGGATCAGTGAAGAAACAGAAACCCTTATCATCAAAGCAGCCAAGAAATTAAACTATAAACCAAATCAATTAGCCAGGGGATTAAGACTCAAAAAAACTCACACAATCGGACTTATTGTACCGGATATTTCCAACCCATTCTTTGCACATGTAACAAGAATAATTCAGACTCATGCTTACCATGCAGGCTACAGCCTTATTGTATGTAATACTGACGAAGATATTAATACCGAATTAGAACAGGTTGAACTGCTGAGAAGCAAAGGTGTGGATGGATTTATAGTAATGCCGGTCGGAACCATTTTCTCTCATTTCAAACAATTAATGGATGATTCTGTTCCGCTTGTACTGCTTGACAGGAGTTTTGATGAACTTGATTCCAGTTCAGTAGTTGTTGATAACTATACCGGTGCTTACAAAGCAACGGAGTACCTGATATCTATGGGACATACGCGGATAGCCGTTATACAGGGGCTTCCGGACACATATACCAATAATGCACGTCTCAAAGGTTATCTTGACGCGTTGAAGGACGGCGGTATAGAAGTTAATACAAACTACATAGTCGGAAAAGATTTCCGTAAAGAAAATGGTTATATAGAAACCAAATTTTTGCTGGGACTTGAAGAACGTCCCACTGCGATTTTTACCACCAGTGATTTAATTACACTGGGGGCACTGGAAGCGATATCGGAGGAAAAACTTATTATTCCGGACGATCTGTCGCTTGTTTCATTTGATGATGTCGATTTTGCTCCATTTCTGCTTGCTCCGCTTACTGCAGTAAGACAACCTAAAGAAATAATGGGAGAAGTTGCTGTTAAACTTCTTATTGACGGTCTGAGATCCAAAGGAAAGATCGATCACAGAAAGATTGTGCTGAAATCTGAACTTATAGTTCGGGGTTCGGTTAAGAAGATAATAAATACTGCAAAAATGGCAGTTGCGAATTAGCTGATCCATTGAGGAGAGAGTTCTAAGTTTAATTCCTTTATCTGTTAGAAAGTTTATCTTAAGTATAACTTTCATAAAGAAGCGCAAACGTTTGCGTTACATAATGATTCATATATATTTCTCCGGAAAATGGGAGTCACCAACAGGAACTGCGTCCCGGCCATCATAATCATTCAGAGGCATAAGTGAAAAAATACATCTTACTATCTGTAATCCTTTTATCGTTCATTGCAGTTAATTGCGGCGGGGATAAAAGTGAACCTTCCGGAAACGGAAAAGTTGAAGTTATATTCTGGCATAGTTTTGTATCATCCACCATCCCTGCATTAAATGAACTTATAGCGAAATTTGAAAAAGAAAATCCCGGTATTACAATTAAAGCGCAGTATATTCCCACCGGGGATGCGCTTATCCAGAAGTTAATTACTGCCATTCAGAGTAAAACTGCACCTGATATTTCCTGGCTCCACTCAGATTTTATGGAGGATCTTGTTAATGCAGATGCAATATATAAAATGGATGATTTCATAAAAGGGGACGATGGAATTTCTGATGAAGATCTGAATGATATTTATCCTTCTCTCAGACTACAGTCATCCTGGAGAGGGACGCTGTACAGTCTGCCTATGGAGGCTACAAACCTTGCTCTTCTTTATAATAAAGAAATGTTTAAAGCAGCGGGCCTTGATCCGGAACATCCTCCGAAAAACTGGGAAGAACTGCACGAGTATGCAAAAAAATTAACAATTGATAAAAACAATGACGGTATTTTTGAACAGGTAGGATTCTTTGTCCCGGTTTTCCCTGCTGCTGGTCCCCAGGGACCCTGGATGGTCTGGCAGTTTATGCCTTTTCTATGGCAGGCCGGAGGTTACCTGATTGATTCTGCACAGACGCATGTAATGTACAATGAGGAACCAGGAGTTGAAGCTCTTACACTCTGGAAGCAGATGTACCAGGAGCAGAAATTAAGCTCATTCACGACTGATTTTGATGTAGCTTTTATTTCAAGGAGACTTGCAATGGCAATGGACGGTCCCTGGAATCTTCCAAGGTACAAAGATCTTCTTAAAAACATTAACTGGGCATTTGCTCCTCTTCCTGCAGGACCTAAGAAACAAGCAACAGTAGTCGGTGGCGAATACCTCGCAATCTTTAAACAGAGCAAGCACCCGAAGGAGGCGTGGAAGTTTTTAAAGTGGATGATACGTCCTGACGTACAGGCATTCTGGGCAATGAAATCAGGTTATCTGCCCATTCGTCATGCTGTTCATAATGTTCCGGAATTTCAGAAGTATCTTACTGAGAATCCCAATTTCAAGGTATTTGTTGACCAGATGGATGTCGGACAGGCACAGCGTCCAATCGATTACGGAGCACTCGAAGTAACTCAGAATGTCTCCCAGGCAATAGAGCAGTCTACCCTTGGAAAGGCAGACATTAAGAAAGCCCTCGATGAGGCAGCGGTAAAATCGAACAAAGCAATAAATAAGAAATAGATAATTGTTGAATACAGTGCCTTCAGTCCAGGAAGAAAAAGTGCTTGAAGCGGGAAAGTCTTCAAAGAGGCCGCCTGTTGCCAATAAGAAAAAAAATAAAAAAGGGGACCTGTTTTCGGCACTGCTTTTTCTTTCACCTACGCTTATAATTTTCAGTGCCTTTATCCTGTTCCCGGTAATCTTTTCTTTCTATCTCAGTTTTCAGAAATGGAATATGTTCGGCGGGCAGACGACTTTTGTAGGACTTGACAATTACATAAGGATGTTCCAGAGTGCAGAATTCTGGAATGTATTAAAAAATACTGCTTACTATACTTTCGGTACTATTCCTCTGAACATGGGTTTCTCACTTCTTGTAGCCTATATACTTCATAAAAAAATCTTCGGAAAGAAACTGCTCCGTACATTATTCTTCGCTCCTGTTATTATTTCTCCTGTTGCGGCGGCAGTTATCTGGCGCTGGCTTTATGATCCCAATTTCGGACTTGTGAATTATTTTATCGGACTCTTCGGGTTCGACCCTGTAAACTGGCTTAATGACCCGACAGCGGCAATGTTTGCATTAATTGTGATGGGAGTATGGAAAACCTTCGGAATAAATATGGTTTTATTTGCAGCGGGGCTTCAGGCAATACCTGAGAATTATTACGAGGCGGCTGAAATTGACGGAGCCGGTCAATGGGCAAAGTTTAAGAACATTACCATTCCTCTGTTAGCACCGACAACATTTTTTATTATGGTTATGTCGATGATAAGTTCCTTCCAGGTTTTTGACATAGTATACGTTTTAACTTCGGGAGGTCCGCTGGGTGCTACGAAGGTAATGGTATTCTACGTTTATGAGCATGCATTCAAGTACTTCGAGATGGGCTATGCTTCTGCAGCGGCATACGTATTATTTGCAATATTATTTGTGCTTACACTGCTGCAGGTAAAATACATGAAAAACAAAGTTTACGTTTACGGCGGCTGATGGCAAAAAAATCTACTATAGTTAAAAACATCTCCGAACACATATTTATATACGTACTCGCTTTCTTTACGGCGGCTCCGTTTATATGGATGATCCTTACCTCAGTAAAGGATATGGGGGAGATATATGTATACCCGCCGAAATGGTTCCCCACAGTCATACATTTCGATAATTATATAAAAGTATTCGAAGCAGCGCCATTCGGCCGGTATTACCTGAACAGCATACTTGTGGCGGTACTGGTAACGCTGGGTCAGCTGGTGACATGCTCAATGGCCGCTTATGCTTTTGCCCGTCTCAGATTCTGGGGCAGGAATGTACTCTTCTTTATTTTCCTCGGCACGATGATGATACCTTATAACGTTACAATGATCCCGAGCTTTATGGTTTTATACTGGCTGGGCTGGGTCGATTCATACCAGGCTTTGATCGTTCCGGGACTTGCATCCGCCTTCGGCGTTTTCCTGCTCCGGCAATTTTTTATGACTATTCCGAAGGAACTGGAGGAAGCGGCTGTAATAGACGGCGCAAGCAAATGGACCATTCTGAGGAAGATTATTGTACCGCTTTCAAAACCGGCACTGGCAACACTGGCTATTTTTACGTTCATGGGAGTATTTAATGACTTTATCTGGGCCCTGATTGTAATAAATTCAGAAAGTATGAGGACGGTGCAGCTCGGACTGGCTATTTTCAGGGACCGGTATCTGACTCAGTGGGATCTTCTGATGGCAGGTTCCGTAACCGCTGTTCTGCCCATTTTAATTGTATTCTTTTTTGCACAGAAATATTTCATTAAGGGGATTACCCTGAGTGGACTCAAGGAATAAAACGAAGACCGGATTTATTTTTTTTGCTGCAATGTTTCTTACTGCTGTTAACTGCCTTGCCCAGGATTCTCCTGTTGTAAGTACAGGCGATCTGCAGTTTTATATAGACCACGCTTCTTTTTCGGGAAAAGAAAACAAAACCTATACTGAATTTTATCTAATGCTTTTTTCAGATCAGCTGATGACAAATAATAATGATACGGCTACAGTGAAAGAATTACTAATCAAATCCTCAATTACTGATTCTGCCGGAGGACAAATTGTTTCTGATAGACAATGGTATACGAACGCTCTCCTTCCCCGGGATTCTATAGATCCGGTAAGTATGGTTGTTTATGACCAATGGGCCGAACTAATAGATCCCGGGATTTATAATATCAGGATTAACATCTCTTCCAGCGATCCTGTTAAATCGGGTAATGCAGCCTTAAGCATAACAATTCCGGAATACCCGCACGATTCTTTAACTATAAGCCAGGTTGAATTTGTATCTGAAGTTCAGAATAAGATTGATAATACACCCTTTATTAAAGCAGGGAAGAAAATAATTCCTGATCCATGGCGCAGATACGGTGCACTTAACTCTCGCCTGACATTTTTTTATGAAATATATAACCGTCCTTCAAATGGTTCCCTGCAGGGAGAATATATTATAAGGGCCAACTCCGGGAAAATTATTAAAAAACTTACAGGCATAAAATTTAAGGACAATGCAGAGAACATAAGCATTGTGCATGCAATAGATGTTTCAAAACTTGCAACCGGTGTATATAATTTAGGTATCATATTAAATGATTCTGTCAATAATCAAACAGTTTCTCAATACCAATCATTCGAAATTATTCAGATGGACTCAATCCCTGCAAATTCGGGATTAACACAGGAAGATGCTGAGATTGAAGGGATTCTAATCAAATACATCGGCACTCCTAAAGAATATAATTTCTACCAGGATCTCGATCTGAAAGGTAAGGCTCAATACATAGTAAATTTCTGGTCAGAAAAGGATCCGACTCCCGGGACACCCGAAAACGAATTTCTGCAGAAAGTTAAGGGAAGATTCCATTATGCATCTCAGAATTTTAAATGGGGAGTAACTCCCGGGTGGAAAACCGACAGGGCGAGAGTTTTAATTAAATACGGAATGCCCGAGGATATTGAACAGCACTCTACAGAAGCAGGGACAAAAAACTATGATATCTGGACGTACAATAAAGATAAAACCTTCATCTTTGTCTTCGCCGACTTAAGGTTAAATGGAAATTACATTCTGATCCACTCTACCAAAGAAGGAGAGATCTCCGATCCGAACTGGAAAGATTACCTTCAATAATTATTTAAAAGATTAATCTATAAGGAATCAAACCTTATGCAAAAATATTTAAGTCAATTTTCTGTCATGCTGCTGGCTGTCATTTCGGCATTGATATTTTTCTCCTGCAGCAAGCAGGATAATTCACTTGCGCCCTATGAAGGGGCTTCGGAAATGTCGGGCATAACGGTTGAGGATAGTTCGTTTACTCCCAAAATTACCTGGCTGGGTGGTTATGCATCAGTGGTAGGAGTGAATGAAGGGAATCATGCCGGCCTGGATTCCAGCCTTGTCTGGCTTGTTTATATGCCTGATAACCAGATTCACTACCCGGTTCAGTTTGGTACAACTCCTAACGGTGCACAAAACCTGACATCTCAATATAACGGTACTCCTGTTGATTCTTTAATAGAGGACAGCACCTATACCTTCTGGGTGATGAAGGCAGATGATTGGAATCAGATTTCATCGATGCAGAATAAGATATTAGTTCTCGATTCCTCTCTGACCACCGGTGTCATTATAAGCGGTGATACGATACACTTGTCGCCTTTGGGACACACACAGAAGACACAACATCTTGATAACTATGTGAACTTCACAGAATTTTTTACTAAAGGACGTTTAGCCGATATCACAGTGGAACAGCCGCGCAGCAGCAATAATCCTGTTATTTCCTGGCATATTAAACAAGCCGGCGTTACAGATTCGCTGATCGCTGCTATAGGGATTACCGAAGGAAACCAGTACAATGGAGATAAAATTGTCTGGGAAGTTTATTCTATCAGCGATAGTGCGGGAAATACATATTATGGTAAAAAAAATGTTATCGCCTCGCCCTTAATCTCGGGTCAGGAATTACCCGGAACTTATGTCTTTACTGAATATCCGCCGGGAGGACTTAAGAGAAACACAAGTTATTATGTATGGATTGCAAATAAAAACTGGGATGGTGAGAACAGGACCCTGGCAACTAATTACTATGCATACGCCTACTTCACCACTTATTAGATATTTACCGGGAGATAAATAATGAGAGCAATAAAAATTTTAGTGTCCATTCTGGTTTTATCCTTATTTACAGGGAATACTTATGCAGGAGGGGCCGAATTAAATAATATTCCCGGTGCCAAATCCTTATCTCTTGACGGTCTCTATTTTGCCGGAAACGATGGTTTGAATTCTATGTTAGGGAACCCTGCAGGATTAATTAAGATATCCAATAAATATCTCGAGCTATCAATCGTTGATATGATAGGACAGCAGAAGTTTGAAGGCGAGACAAAAGGATTACATAAATCATACGAGGATGATCATTTTGCGTTAGGCGGCGGGTTAGCCTGGTCTTTTTCACCGGATTTTATTGTAGGCCTGTCATATGGGAGAGCATTCAATTACAACGTAGACTGGCCTTTTCTTGCATTGCAGCAGACTGATTCAACTTCATCCATCTCCGCTTTTGATCTTTATAACAGGATTAAAATAAATGCTGCTTCACTTTCAGGAGCTTTGGGATTTGAGCGGTTTACTGTAGGCGTTACTGTAAGTGCCTACCAGGTGAAACAGGAAACTGCATTTCCCCAGGAGAACCCTGCATGGTTCGACAGTGTTAGTACAGGAATGGCCTCCTACCAATTTAATTATAATGAAGATGCCTGGACATATGGTTTCGGGCTGGGATTCTTGTACGAAGGTACAGCTGATTTACAAATCGGTTTAATGGCAAGGAGCGGGTTTAGTGCTGATTTATCCGGAAATGCAGGTACTGATTATTTTGCCGACCTTGATTCTGCAGCCTCTACAGCCGATTTGTCATCGAAGTTTGAAATGCCATGGGTGATTGGGGTAGGGTTAATCTATCAGCTAAGTGAAAATATAGCAGCGAATGCGGATATCCAATATAGTTTGTGGTCGGGTACGCAGAAAACTATGAAATTTGATTTTAATAATTCCGTATGGCAGAACAATGCTCCGGCTATTGATACAGTAAGCGGGATAAGCACTAATGAGTTCATTCTTGATTTTCGTAACACAATAGATGCAGGATTCGGATTGGATTTCCTGCTCTCCGATATGCATCTGAGAATGGGATATCGTTTCAGCCAGAGTCCGAATACCGGGTCAACCTATTCGTACTTATTTCCCGCTGTTGATCAGCATAGGGTTTCGCTGGGATTAGGATATGCTGATGAGAATCTTTCAGCCGACCTTTCAGTAGCATACGCTTTTGGCGTCAATAAAAAAATAGAAGGGTCAAGATCAGGTTTCAACGGGATTTATAATTCCGGGCTGGTCATTCCCGCAATTACTGTTAGATATACACTTTAATATTTCATCATGAAATGAATCTATCTGGGACTCGTAATACACTAATTCACAAACACAACCGGGAGGTTAAAATGAGTAAGTTCAAGTTACTATCTTTCTGGCTTCTGCTCATAATCGGTACTGCTTCTGTTTTTGCTCAGGATTATGTAAGAAAGGAAGTCGACGTTCCCAAAGTCGACTCCGGAGCAATAACAATTGATGGTCTGATGAATGAGGCGGAATGGGGCAATGCCGCTCATGCCGATCTTATTACAAACAGCGGCTATGAGATATTCGCATTATATTATTACCGCGATGGATTATCAGCACCTGATTTTGATGCCCTTTATGCGAGGATGCTGTGGTCAAAGGATACTCTTTATGTATTTATGCACTGGGATGAATTCCATAATGATTCAACGAATCTTTACTGGAATGGTAAGTGGACAGGAGATCAGCTGTTTATAAGTCTTTCAGATCGTATAGCAAGGAACCTCGAAGGTAATTATGACGGCAACTCCTACGCAGCACCCGATGGTCCATATCATTATTGGGTTCTAGGACCGGATATGACATTGAATGGCGGGGATACTACGTATGTGCCTGAAGAATACAGGAAATGCCTTGATAAATCGGATTCACTCCAGATTTTCAATGCTTCTGACAATGCAAGATGGGCTGCCGTAATTGATACTAATACAGGCGTCTGGGATATGGAAATGGCCATCTATAACCCGAATGTTAACGCGCAATCCCGCATAGGGTTCAACATCGGAGGAAGTGTAGGCTCAAGTTATACAGATATGCTTTACGGAGATGCATATGGATATTTTACCTGGCAGCCGAATATTCCTGATGATCCTTTTGGGGATCCGTACGGAAATGGCGACCCAGGATACTATAACCTGGCTAATTCCGATTACTGGGCCGTTCTGAAATTTACACCCGGTAGTGATGATATTATAAGACACGAAGTTGATGTGCCTGGTGTCCAGAGAGCTAATATTACTGTAGATGGCTTGATGAATGAAAACGATTGGCAGAGTGCAGCAGACATAGGAATGATAACCAACTCGGGATATGAAATTTTTGCACTTTACTATTACCGCGATGGATTAACAGAGCCTGATTTGGACGAGCTTCGTGCAAAATTACTCTGGTCAGATAATTACCTCTATGTATTTATGCACTGGGATGAATTCCACAATGATTCCACGAATCTTTACTGGAATGGTAAATGGACTGGTGATCAATTATTCATAAGTCTCTCTAACCGGTTAGGCATGGATATGAAGGGGTGGTATGATGGAAATTCTTATGCTGCACCTGATGGTCCTTATCATTACTGGGTGCTTGGTCCTGAGATGACCCTAAATGGGGGAGATACCACTTTTGTACCTGAAGAATTCCGCGGATCTAATTGCTTCGGAGATTCACTTCAGGTTTTCTATGCAAGCGACAATGCTCAGTGGGCTGCAATAATTGATACCAATACCGGCGTCTGGGATATGGAAATGAAAATCTATAACCCAAATGTGGCAAATCAATCCTGTATCGGTTATAATATGGGCGGAAGTTTCGGATCAAGTTATACTGACATGCTTTATGGTGATGCTTACGCATACTGGACCTGGCAGCCGAATGTACCTGATCAGCCTTTTGCAGATCCCTATGGAAACGGGGATCCGGGATATTATAACCTGGCTAATTCCGACTACTGGGCTGTTCTGAATTTTGGGTCTCCGGTTACAGCAGTTGATCCGGGTAATGTAACTCAACAAGTACCGACGAAGTACAATCTTTATCAGAATTATCCGAATCCATTCAACCCGAGTACAACTATTAAATTTGATATGCCTGAAAGGAGTACTGTAACTCTTCGCGTATATAACATACTCGGACAGTTAGTTACTACCCTGGTTAACAACCAGAATTTCTCTGCAGGAACTCATTCAGTTAATTTCGATGCGAGTAAACTTGCAAGCGGTATCTACCTGTATAAACTTGAAGCAGGGGATATCCAGATATCCAAAAAAATGTTGTTAGTAAAATAAATTATAGTTTCCGTGCGGCAGAGAAATCTGCCGCACAGATTTATCAACCGGAAAATTATATGAAAGCAGCTGTACTATACGGACCTCACGATTGGAAAATTGAGGATCGCCCTACTCCCGGTATCGGAGAAAACGAAGTTTTGTTGAAGATCAGGGCATGCGGTGTCTGTCATTCTGAAATTCATCAATGGGATAAAAAAATTAGCGGACTGGAATATCCGAGATTTATAGGTCACGAGGTTGCCGGTGAAGTAATCGGAACGGGTTCATCCGTAAAAGACTTTAAAATTGGAGACAGAGTTGCAGCCTGGGCTGACGGCAAAGGTTATGCAGAGGAAATTGCTGTAAACCGGGATATGGTTTTTAAAATAAATGATAATATAACTTATACCGAAGCAATGGCAGAACCTATCGCCTGTACTACCAATGGTGTGATCAGAACGAATGTTCAGATGAACGATACCATCGCGCTTGTCGGGACAGGTTTTATGGGACTCATTCTTCTCCAGGAACTGAAACTAAGAGGTGCCTCAAAGATTATCGCAATAGATATAAGAGAGGAAATGCTTGATCTTGCGAAAGAACTTGGCGCCGATGAAGTAATAAACCCGGCAAAAGAAGATGCTGCCGGTAAAATAAAAACTCTGACAGACGGAAAGGGTGTTGATATAAGTTTTGAAGTAGGCGGTGTTCAGGCAACTCTCGACCTGGCTCCTCAAATATGCAGAATGGAAGGAAAGCTTGTAATATTCGGATATCATCCCGGAGAGAGAAAAATAAATGACCTGGGCTACTGGAACTGGATGGCATTTAATATAATCAATGCGCATTTCCGGGATATAGGGACAATATTAAACGGAACCAGGGTCGGTATGGATTTATTAAACTCTGGTAAAATAAAAATGAAAAAACTGATAACCCATCAATTTGAATTAAAAGAAATTGAAGCAGCATTCAATGCTGCCCTGACAAAACCAGCGGGTTTTGTTAAATCAGTTATTGTAATGAACTAATAATACTGATCTATTCCGGTCTAATGAACAGAGGTAGGCTTATGAAAATAAATGATACTTTTCTTAAAACAGCTTCAGTTGTATTTCTGAGCTTTATTCTATTTTATATCCCCCAGGATCTATATGCGGCTTCCGGTGGAAAAATCAACGGCAAAGTAATAGAAAAAAGTACCGGCGATCCCATGCCGGGTGTTAATGTTCAGTTAATGGGACAATCAGTAGGAGCTGCCACGGATGTAAACGGCGAGTATTATATTCTCAATATCCCGCCGGGAACGTATGAGGTTAAGGCATCAATTATTGGTTATAAATCGATCACCAAGACCGGAGTTGATGTAAGTGTCAATCACACTACGGAGATAGATTTTGAGATGGAGGAGACTGTTCTTGAACTTAATGAATCTGTTGTAGTTACCGCCGAAAGACCTCTTGTTGAAAAAGACCTTACTTCTTCCAGGCACTATGTTACTTCCAAAGAAATCGCTGTAAGACCGACTACACAGTTGACAGAGGTACTGAGTACTCTGCCTGGAATTGATGTAAATGCAAATGGTGAATTGACCGTAAGGAGAGGGTCGCTGGATCAGGTTGCTTTTTTAATAGACGGTATGCGGGCTAGTAATCCTCTGAATTATCAGCCGTATACAAACGTAAACCTCTCATCAATCCAGGAGCTCGAAATAATAACCGGTGCCTTTAACGCCGAATACGGACAGGCTCAGTCGGGAGTTTTCAATATAGTAACAAAAGAAGGGTCCCCTAAATTTGAAGGCTACGCAGAAATGCGGTACATCCCTTCGCATTTGCCTCATTGGGGAACAGCTTTTTATGATTATTCCAGTCCGAGATATTGGGAAAATTCTCACGCACGGCATCTCCAGTGGTGGATAGACCATCCTGATCAGTGGGTTGATCTTAATGGTACACCGGGTAATAACCCTTCAACACAGTTTACGCCTGAACAGGCTTACGCGCATTATATGAGCACGCATCAGCCGCTCAATGATTACACAAATGAGTCGGGTTACCAAACAGAGGTTTCGCTGGGCGGCCCGACACCTTTAAATGACCTATTCTTTTTTGTTACCGGTAAATATAGAAACGTTCCGCCGGTTACAGGGAACAGTTACAGAAACAGGGGAACCTGGTATGACGGAACGGCGAAGCTGACGTACAACCTTACTCCCCAGATGAAGTTTATGGCTTCGGGTATTTATGGTGAGTCAAATACTAATGCAGGTATGGAGTATATGAATTCTGCATTTATATCCAGTTATGGACTTGCCAGCAAGTATGCCTATTATGATTTTGCCGGATACCCTGAAAACAGCCACAACGGTCAGACGCTTCAGTTTACTCACGTACTGGGTCAGAGTACATTCTATGTTCTTCAATTAAGCAGAATATTCGATTACACTTCCCAGTCGACCTTCCCTGGCGACGCAAACGGCTGGGATACAGGCGTGCCGGAACATGATATTCTGCGCGCAGTTGATTCACTTGGGAATGATATCCCCGGTGGAAATAGTGATCTTATCGGGCTTCATACTTCCGGCTATTACTATAGAGGTCACGATAAAAATACAGATTATAGCTTTTCAGGAGACCTTACTTCTCAGTTAAGTTCAAAAACTCAGATTAAGGCAGGAGGCGATTTTACCTATTATAATCTCAACAGATTTCAAGAGGCTAAAGCAAACCGTGCGATAGAGAATAGTACATATCATCCTTATGAAGGAAATATTTATGCCCAGACCAAACTCGAATTCGAAGGACTGGTGGTTAATGCAGGTCTGAGGTTTGATTTTTATAATCCGAATGATAAAAAGTACCTGGATCCATTCGACCCGCTTGGAATTATTGCAGCTCAGCAGGACAGTACCACTCCGAATCCGGAGACTGAGCCTACGTCAACATTTAATCAGATCTCGCCCAGGCTTGGTATTTCTCATCCAATATCAGAAAATACAGTATTGCATTTTTCCTACGGTCACTTTTTTCAGAGAGCGAATTTCGGAGATTACGGAGAAGGCAGTTATGTATCGGGTATCCTTAATACATATATAACTGATCCAGAGTCTGGTTCTCCAATAGTATTTAACCTGGGAAACAGGGATTTAAAGCCCCGCAAAACTGTTGAATATGAACTTGGGATCGAACACAATCTTTCGGGAGTCGTACTTGATCTTACGGCGTATTATAAAGACATTACGCAGACAGTAAGGACTATAACTGTTTATATGCGTAACGGCGCTGCTTACAAGACTTCAGGAAACGGAGATTATGGTGATTCAAAAGGAGTAGAAATTTCAATCAGGAAACCAATAACAGGGTACTGGGGAGGATATCTGAATTATACCTTTACAAGTGGTATAAATGGACGCTCCGGTGATCCGACTACAATAGTCCCTCCCGGTTCAGACATTCAGGTAGGTCAAACTACTTTTATAGGTGATCAGATAGTCTATGATGAACCGAAATTAAAATTCGGTCTTACTTTTGTCACTCCTTCAGATTTCGATTACCTCGGTGGTATTTTTAAGGATATACAGTTTTCAATAGATTACCAGATATACTATCCCAATAAGAACATCGCCAGTGATGTATTTTCAGAGGCAGGCACACAGTATGAACGATACGCTGATAAAAATGCTGATATAAGGATCAGAAAAGAAGTAGATTTTGGTATTCTCCGTCCTGCTTTTTTCATTGAAATCAGGAATGCATTTAATGATACATGGACCAATCTTGATATCGTCAAATCAGCTTCTCCGGAAGACAGGGTCGCTTTTGTAAATTCAGGCTTTTCTATTTACCCGATATCTCAGGTTGACGGAGCACCATTCCCGGATATGTTAATGTACAGAAACCTTCCAAGACAAATTACCTTTGGTGTATCATTCAGTTATTGAAATTATTTTAAGAAGACTAATATCATGATAAATAACAAATTCAAAACTTTCATAACTCTTTTAGGTCTCTTATTTCTTCTCGCTGTTTCTGCAGATGCTCAGCAAAATTCTACCACCCATACGAGAGGTAAATTATGGGAAACCTTATACAATTGGGGGTTTATTGGTGATCCCGGTGCCTGGGATTATACCGAAGTGACAGGTATAGGCTTCTTTCCTGGTTTTGCAGGTTTTACTTATCCGAATGATGAAGAGCTTGCTAACGGTTTTATTACCGATGCCAATTTTCATAACTTCAGATCAGGGCCCTGGATAATCGCAAAAGACGCAACTACTTTAATTCCTCCGGGATTTACTCCTCAGCAGAAAGATTTTTTACTTTACCATTCATCACTTGCTACGCTGACAGATGATTACGGTGTAGTTAGCGGTGACATTATGCCTTTCAAAAAGACGAAAAATTATTCCAATGAACCTGGTTTTAATCCTCAGCTTCCTGAAGAAATTAACTATGTGGAATTTCCGACTTCTACAGGGATCACTGTTAAACAAAGATCGATGGAATGGAGTTATCCGGGATATAACGATTTCATAATATATGATTATGTTTTTAAGAATACCGGTGAACTTGCAATACCTGCTGCGGCTAAAGTAATGCATTACGATCAGACACTCAATGAAGTCTGGTTTGTTTTCCACAGCGGCATACAGGTTTCAACTAAAGGTGTCATTAATTTTCATTACAACTCTGATTTCCTGTCTTCAGCCGCTCCGGCCGGCGGTTTCGGATGGCATCCCGGCAGCGGTTATACAGATTTCTGGGTTGTTCAGAATGATGATCCGACAGACAGTAAAGGTTTGTTTTACTATAGCAGAGATTATAATGGAGGAAGACAACCAGTATCGTGGGATCAGTATGGATTAAAAACAAACTGGCAGGATCAGCTCAGGAAGGTTCCGGGGATGCCTCCGGAACTTCAGGATCCTTCGGGATTCGGATTCACCTTTCTTTACAGGACTCCTCCTCCCGGTGCTGATCCGAATAATGCAGACCCAACACACTTCAGTATATATTCTGATGAAGCAGAAAAATTCGAGGGCAAGACTGTTGATTTTGAAAGTTTCGGGTTGCGTTCTTTCAGCCCCTCACAATTATATGATTTTATGAAAACTGACCACCGTGTACCTAACACAGGTAAACTTTATTGCTGGTACACGAGTTCCTTCGGACCCTATACTTTAGCTCCCGGCGATTCAGTCCGAATTATACTCGCTGAAGTTGCAGGAACACTCGACCTTCACCAGGTTTATCAGGGCGATCCGGATCACTGGCTGAAAAGCTTTGATGAAGGTGCTTCTGCCTATATGAATGATAGTCTTGCTGCAGATATGCAGCGAAATGTTGCTGCAGTTCGCAACGCGGTTAAGTGGGGTATCGGAGCTAAAGTCGATGGGATGGACCTTGCCGCTGATGTTCCGGATTCTCCTCCTGCACCGGATTGTAAAGCCATTAATTCTTCTTATGGCGGTGATACAGCAATAATTGCGGTACAATGGAACAAAATCGCTGAAGAGACTCAATATACTGATGGTTCAGGTCAGGTATTTTACGATGGCTCTACTGATTTAAGCGGTTACAGAATATACCGTGGAATTGATAAGAGAGGTATATGGGATTTAATTGCAGATATTCCGAGGAGCGAATTAAGTAAATACTGGGATTCTGAAATTAATGAATATAACTATAAGGATTACACTGTCCAGTTCGGATTTGAATATTATTATTATGTGGAAGCTTATAATTCAAACCCGAAACAGTGGACTTCTGCTAATGGTACTGTTGTGAACAGCCTGCCTGAACTTGCAAGCGGCGATTATAACAGGACGCCTCTTACAAGTGCGAAACCGGGACCTGTTGACATACAGAAAGAAGGCTGGGATGTTTTTGTTGCTCCGAATCCTTACATAGATGGCGATCCTGAACATAGCTTTCCAACCCAGTATAAAATTGAATTCAGGAAGCTGCCTGAAAAAGCTACTATCCATATCTATAGCCTATCCGGCGATCTTATAAAAATACTCCACCACCAGCCGGATGAGAACGGAAACCTTGCAGGAAGTATTGCCTGGGATCAGCGTTCGGATTCGGGTCTCCTGGTTGCTCCCGGACTGTACATTTATGTAGTTGAATCAGAGACGGAAGGAACGGTAGGATCGAGAGCTACCGGAAAATTAATGATAATTCGTTGATGAAAAAGGATCATTGTCGGAGGATTTAAATTGAAAAATTTTAAAATATTATTACTCGTTTTAATTATTGGAGCTATCCAGGTTAGTTATGGACAGTTCAATAAAGCCGGCAGAACATCTATGCAATTCCTCAAGATAGGCAATGGATCGCGACAGGTTGCACTAGGAGAGGCTTCCATAGCAGGTGTTCAGGACATCAACTCAATATTCTGGAATCCTGCCGCTATTACCGGAATTGAAGGTGCGCAGGCTGCTTTCAACTACAATAAATGGATTGCCGATCTTAATGTGCTCTCGGGGGCCGTGGGATACAGCATTGACGGAATAGCTACAGTCGCTTTCAATTATGTGTCGCTCGATTACGGCGATATCCCTGAAGCTTTGGTAACAAGCGGTTCCGGAAGTATCGATACCCGGACAGGTTCATTTTTTACAGGCAGCGATGTACTGATCGGATTTGGCGTGGCGCGCCGGTTTACAGATAAATTATCTATCGGGGTTAACGTTAAATTTATCCAGGAGAAATTACATGTCTATACCTCATCTTTATGGGGATTTGATGTTGGAAGTTTTTATGATACTGGATGGCGCGGCATACGAATAGGAATGAGCGCACAGAATTTTTCGACCCAGGCAAGATTTTTACATACAAAAGAAGAGGAGCAGCAGACATATGAAATTCCTCTCATATACCGGATAGGGGTTTCGATGGATTTAATGGGAGGTGAAGATCTGTTCCTGGGAGGTGAACCTGATCAGCATAAGATCACGTTTAACGTTGATGCTATTCACAGCAACGACTATAAGGAAAGACTGCACCTTGGACTGGAATATAAAATCTACGGAATATTTTCTTTGAGGGGAGGATATAAAGTCAATTATGACGAAGGTAATCTGAGTTTCGGCGCAGGAGTTGACTATTCGATTGACGGGGTCAGATTTAATTTTGACTACGCATATGTTAATTACGATTTTCTTCAATCACCACACCGGTTCACTGTCAGTTTAGGTTTTTAATTTTTGGAATTCATAGTCTTCCAATATTTAATTATTTCAACAAAAATTTTTTTTGTGTTTACTGTACTTAATATCCTCTTTCCAACTAATACTTCTGAAAAATTTAGATAAACCACCCTCTTATGCAAAATTCTATACAATAGATATCTGATAAGAAAGGATATAAATGGCATTTTCTAAAAAATTATTAACAGGTGAAACTCTTACAAGAGATAATTTCATAAATCCTCCGAAGGAGATGGGGATTTTACCCTTCTGGTTCTGGAATGGTGAAATGGATGAAAAGGAGATGGAATGGCAGATAAAGGAATATAAATCAAGAGGAATCCCAGGCTTCTTTATTCATGGAAGATTCGGGGAGAAGATAGGCTACCTTTCTGATACCTGGTTTGAAAGAGTGAAATTTGCCGTTAAAAAGGCAAAGGAAATCGGGATCGATGCATGGGTATATGATGAAATGAACTGGCCCAGCGGTACTGCAGAACGTCAGGTGCCGAAACAGTTTCCGCACCTTAAACAGAAATACCTGGAACTGGTGCCATTAATGGTTGACGGACCGTTATTCACTTTTCTTGAAGCTACCGATGACAGATATGTTAATACAGGGAACTCAAGACCAATTGCTGCTTTTGCATGCTCGGATGAAGAATACAAAAACGGTATAAAGAGCATGATTGATCTTACTCCTAATTTATCATTCAATGCCGTAATTCCCTGGGAGGCGCCTCCGGGCAAATGGAGACTGCTTTATTTCCTTGAAAAAGAAATCGACTACTACATTGATGCTCTTAATCCTGAATCGACAGAAAGATTTTTACAGCTCACACATGATAAATATAAAAATGCGGTAGGTTCGGACTTTGGGACTGTAGTTCCCGGTTTTTATACGGATGAACCTGCTATGCATTATTATCATATCGGACTCGATAATCTGGTGATTCCATGGTCATCACAGATGTTTAAGATCTTCCGCAGCAGAAGGGGGTATGATCTTAAACCTTATCTCCCCGCTCTTTATACTTCGATGGGGGATATAACAGCTAAAATCCGTTATGATTTCTGGAAGACATTAACTGAGCAATATTCCGAAACCTATTATAAAAGAATACACGATTGGTGTGAGGAAAACGGAGTGCTTTTTACCGGACATCTGCTGGGTGAGGAATGGCTTCGTATACATGCGCGATGCGAAGGCAATATTTTTAAGCACCTCAAACATATGCATATAACCGGTGTTGACCATCTCTATCCAAAAATCGGTACTGAAGATGAACCTGATCAGCACGTTGCTCTTAAGCTTGCAAGTTCTGCTGCTCATCATTTCGGCAGCACCAGGCTTCTCTGCGAATCGATGGGAGGAACATACTGGGACTGTACTCTTGAAAGGATGAAATGGATTGCAAACTGGGAATATGTTCTCGGGGTGACAATCTTCAACAATCATGGTTACCATTATTCAATTGAAGGCGAACGCAAAAGAGACTGGCCTCCTTCCCAATTCTATCATCATACCTGGTGGAAATATTATGATCAGTTTACAGAATACATGGCAAGGCTGGGGCACATCCTCTCGGGAGGAAGACACGTAGCCAAAGTTTTAATGCTGTATCCGATAAACAGCATATGGACAAATTATACTCCTCAGACCAGGAACGACGTGGGCAATGCAACGGAGTTTGCTTTTAATTACATGACGGATACCCTTCTTAAGCTGCATTTTGATTTTGACTATGTGGACGAAGACATCCTGAATGAAGCAGATATTAAGAATGGGAAGATCAGAATTCGTGATGAAGAATATTCACTGCTGATCCTTCCTCCTGTTACTCATATACAAAAAGATACTTTTGATTCCATTCAGAAGTTTCTGCAAAGCGGTGGTAAAATAATAGCTGATTCACTGCTGCCAGTGGGTCTACTGGATTACGACAAAAAAGATTCAGCTAAAAGAGTGGAAAAACTCTTCGGAGTCAACCCTGAAAAGCTGCTGAAGGATTTTTCAAACGGAGCGAAATTCGGGATTAAACATAAAAACTCGCGGGGTGATGTTTACCTATTGAACGGCAAAGGAATGCATCATGAACGAAAGAAAAAAGAGCTTCAAAAAATCATCGGGAATTGTATTACTCCCGATGTGACTATCAGCAGTGAAGACGTATTTTACCTTCACAGGGTAAAGGATGAATTCGATCTTTACTTCTTTGTGAATACTACTCAACGTGACCTGGGTGCTGTTAAGATTACTTTTGAAAAGACCGGGAAACCTGAATTATGGGACGCAAATAATGGCGGGATGAAGCCGGTACATGTTTATGATATTAAGAAGAACAGACTTCATCTTAATCTGGATTTCCCGGCAAGCGGCTCGCACATAGTGATTATCAATAATCAGCCTGAAGAGAACTTCATCAAACAAACAAACCTGGTAGTTGAAGAATTTAACGGTCATATTTTAAAAGGGTATAAGGCTGAAGCCGATGATGAAAAAGTTTATGTGAAGATAAAAACAGGAAACGGAACAAGGACCCTGAACGCTGATCCCGGCAAAAATTTCAGACCGATCAGAACAGGTAAGGATTTTGATTTCAGAATTGAAGGCGATAACATCCTTAGTATTAATAATTGGAAAATGAGACCTGGCGGCGCTGAAGCTGATGATGATTTCTTCAGACCTGATTTTGATGATTCAGATTGGCTGAATGTTACAATGGGAGCATGGGAAATGCAGCTGCCGCAGGAGAGGGATGAAGAAAAATATCCGGTAACACTGTTTTACCGAACTTCATTCTTTATTAAGGATATTCCTTCAGAATTGAAACTTCTTGTTGATGGATTCAGCGGCAGAGATTATGTCTTATACATTAATGGGACGGAAATTAATGACAAAGGCAGAAGGAGCAGCCTTGATGCAGAGATCAAAGAAATCGATATAAGAGAGTTTGCAAAAGAAGGTAAAAACTGTATTGCTATAAGGTTAACTGCAGAAAGAAGAACAGATGGAATCCTGGATCTTTTAAAGATTACGGGAGATTTTGCGCTTGAGAATGATGGGACTGAATATTATCTGGTCAAAGAACCGGGGAAGATGAGGACAGGTGACTGGACAAAACAGGGTTATCCGTTTTATTCGGGAACCGGTATCTACTCAACCCAAATTAAAATTCCCGATAAATATACCGGCGGTAAATTATTCCTTGATGTTGACTGCGGAGAGGATGTTCTTGAGGTCAGCATAAATAAAAGTAAAGGAATCATTGTCCCGTGGCATCCATACCGCCTTGATATTTCAGGTCTGGTAAAACCGGGATCTAATTTAATTGAATTAAAAGTTACCAACACTTTAATAAATATTCTGGAAGCGGTGCAGAAAAAGTCGGGACTCTTTAGAGAGCCTGTAATACTTCACTCGCAGGTTTATACATTATCAATATAAGGGAGTACAATTTCTAAAATGATTAAGGAAGGAGTTCTTGTAGTAGGCAGTGCAAATATGGATCTTGTTGTTAACTGCAGCCGGTTTCCGCTGCCTGGAGAGACAATATTCGGGAATAAGTTTCAGATGTTTCCCGGCGGTAAAGGAGCCAATCAGGCTGTAAGCTGTGCAAAGCTCGGAATGAAAACTTCTTTTATCGGGAAAATGGGTAAAGATGAACTCGGTAAAAGATTATCTCAGTCGATGAAGGATGACGGGGTTGATCTTGGCGATCTATTTTTTGATCCATTGGAACATACAGGAACAGCCCTGATAACTGTTGATTCAGAAGGACAGAATCAGATCATTGTCATTTCCGGGAGTAATATGAAACTTGCACCTGCTGATATAAGAACAAAGAAAAACAGTTTCGGCAAGGTAAAGGTTGTTTTAACCCAGCTGGAAATACCGATTGATACAGTAATTGAGACGGCACGGCTGTCGAAGGAAAATGATGCCGTATTTATACTTAATCCTGCTCCTGCGGCAGAGATTCCTGAAGAGATATACCCATTAGTCGATTACCTGACCCCGAACGAAACTGAACTTCAGATGCTGTCTAATATGATGGTTACCGATACAATTTCTGCAGAAAGAGCAGCAAAAATTTTACTTGAAAAAGGAGTGCAGAACGTCATAATCACACTTGGTGCTAAAGGCGCTCTTTTAGTTAACAAATACCATACTGAATTATTTTCAACACAAAAAGTGGCGGTTGTTGATACAACTGCAGCCGGTGATGCATTCAACGGAGCTCTGGCTTATTCATTAGCAAAAGACAGGGAAATAAATGAAGCAATTTATTTTGCCAATAAAGTTGCTTCAATTTCTGTTACAAGAATGGGTGCCCAGAGTTCAATGCCGAAGTTAACCGAAATAGTACCGGCTTAATATATTAAGAGGAGGAAAAACGAAATGAAGAAGCGTGGAATACTGAACGCCAACCTGTCACGCATTATAGCTTCTATGGGACATACAGATAAGCTCGTCATTTGTGACAGCGGTTTACCAATCCCTAAGAATTCAGAAGTCATAGACCTTGCCCTTACGAATAACATTCCCAGGTTTCTCGATACGCTGAAAATTATCCTGGAAGAGCTTCATATTGAAGGAGCCATTATAGCAAGTGAGATGCTTGACGGTAAAGACGGTCTGTTTGAAAACACTTCTAAAATGCTGAACGGAGCAAAGCTGAAAAAGGTTAAGCACGAGAAATTTAAGGAACTGACAAAGGAAAAGGGAAACATAACCTTTGTCAGAACCGGTGAGACAACGCCGTATGCAAATATAATTCTCATATCCGGTGTAACTTTTTAACAGATCAAGGAGAATTATGAAATACAGGACTTTTGGAAACCTGGGCTGGAATTTATCGGAAATCAGTTTTGGCGCCTGGGCAATCGGCGGCGATATGTGGGGTCCGCAGAATGACGATGAATCCCTTAAGGCTTTGAATAAGGCAATTGACCTTGGTGTAAATTTCATTGATACCGCGCAGGGCTACGGAAGCGGACATAGTGAAGAAATAATAGGAAAAGTTCTAAAGCAACGGAAAGAGGAATTGTATGTAGCTACAAAAGTTCCTCCTGTTCCGGGAACTGTATGGCCTCCCCCGGAGGATCAGGACGTAAACGAATCATTCCCGGCAGTCAGAATAATAGAAGAATGTGAAAAATCTCTGAGAAGACTTCAGAGAGATTATATCGACATATACCAGTTCCATACCTGGGCAACAGCATTTAACACCAGGAATGAATGGTACGAGGCAATGATGAAGCTGAAAGAACAGGGAAAGATCAGGGCCGTTGGTGTCTCAGTGCCGGATACAACCCCTGATGACGTAATAGGATCGCTTGCACTCGGTAAAGTTGATTCAGTTCAGGTTATCTATAATATTTTCGAGCAATATCCTGAATGGAATCTTTTTCCCGCTGCAGAGAAACTTGGTACTGCAATAATAGTTCGCGTGCCCTTTGATGAAAGCGCCCTGACCGGTAAACTGAAGCCGGGTATAAAATTTCCCGAAGGGGATGTCAGAAGCCATTACTTCAGGGGGAACAACCTGAAAGCAGTACTCAAAAGAGTTGAGGAACTCGAAGAGTTCAAAAATAAAAGACACCCTCAAATGCCTCTGGCGGAATACGCTTTAAGGTTCTGTTTAAGCAATAAGACTGTAAGTACAGTTATTCCCGGAATAAGAAATGTTAATCAGGCTGAATTAAATACGGCAGTAAGTGATGGAAAATTCCTTCCTGATGATGAACTTAATGAGCTCAAAAAGTTTTACTGGAAAAAAGACTTCTGGCATGAAGAAGTTAAAATTTAAATGAATATCAACTTTGGAGTTTTATATGACTAAAAGGCTAACCTTAACAATATTCGTTATAATATTTGCTTCAGCATTTATTATCCCTCAATCAAAAAACCTGATTTATGATCAGCTGGAAAAACCGGGCAATGCAGTTTTTTATCATGTTCCGGTGGGATTATGCGAAGATTATCCCGAAGAAACCACTACGATGACAATAATTAAAAATGATTTTGAATTTCTGAAGCGACATAATGTTCATCTCCTCCGAATTTCGTTCGGGTGGGATGCAATCGAAACAGAAAAAGGTAAATTCAACTGGTTATTCTGGGATGATTTTGTAAAGATGGCAGTTGATGATTACGGAATTACCCTTGTCCCTTATATCTGTTACACACCAAGGTGGAATTCCACAGGTGAAAATGATTCTCTATTCTTCTGGAACTATCCTCCGAAAGATTTTAATGAGTTCGGCGTTTTTATGTCTCACCTTGTTGACAGGTATAAGGACCGTATAAAAACCTGGGAGTTGTGGAATGAACCCGATATTGAAATATACTGGCAGGGCTCTGTGAAGGAGTTTGCGGAATTTATAAAAATCGGTGCGGATGCAGTAAAAAAAGCTGATCCCTCATCCAAAGTTGTCCTTGGGGGACTTGCATACGATCCTTATTTTCTTCTCCATTTATTCAGAGATTACGGTTTAAGTCCTTACATCGATATTGTCAACTGCCACAATTATTATGAGACCTGGCACCGTCATCCAATTGAAAGTATTACTGAATATATAAACGAAATCAGCGACATCATCTGGAGATATGGAAACAACCAGTCATTATGGATGGCAGAGGTTGGTTACAGTACATTCAGGAAAGGTGCAAGAGTATCCGATAGTTATTCGGCATATTACGAATATGAGCACACACCTGAATACCAGGCAGTTGAACTTTTCAAAACATTGACGCTTGCTATCTCCACAGAAAAGCTTTCAGCAATTACCTGGTATGAATTAAAGGATCTTCCTCCAAGTGAAGGAGTAATAGGGGACAACGATAATAACCGTTTTCTGGGGGTTGCGTACCCCGACTGGAAGGACAAACCTGCAGCGAAGTCGCTTGAATTTTTTAACCGGTTATTCTCACAGAAATACAAATCTATTGACGATAAAGTAACTCTGATTTCCCCGATAGGATCCGACAGCAGGGCCCATGCATTTCAGATGGAGGACGGTAATATAGTTGTTGTTGCCTGGCTGCAGACAAGTGTTCCCGGAAGACAGGGAAGTGATAAAACCGGGATGGTTAAAGATACAAGAGCTGAAAATGTAAGTGTTGTGATACCTATAGAATTAAGCGGGAAAGCAACGCTGTACGATGAACTTGGAAATGAGCAGACATTCAGCGGCGTAAAGAATGAAAAAGGTAATACTACACTTAATAATCTGAAACTGGATGGCGGAAAGATCGCGATAATCAAAATCGGGAAGTAATAATGATTAAGATAGAAACTAAAAAAGTTTCTCCGGAAAATTTTAAGAAATTCGGCAAGGCGGTGAATTCTCCATCCGGTTCGCCTACTTCCGAATCTAATGATTACAAATTCTGGTCGGATATAGCTGATTATAAGATTGACGGTGAAACAGAAATAGGGATATGTACGGTATACCGGCAGAAAGAAATGACAATTACAGGAATGGAAAGACATCTGAGGACTCCAGAAATACTTATCCCCATTGACGGCGCGTTTGTTTTGCCTCTCTTAATAGACGGAGAAGATGAAAAGTCGGCTGAATCTTTCAGAGTAGAGATTGGCGAAGCCGTAAAGATTAATGATGCAGTATGGCATGGAGCGTGCCTACCCGCAGATAAGGAAGAATCATCATACTTTGTGATTTTCAGAAAAGGTACTCCCCGCGAGGATGTTCAGAAGAAAGATATCAGGACCATCGTGGTAACTTTATAGGAACCAAGTGAAAACTTTGCATTGAATGAAATCCATATATGAACAACCATACCCTTAAATCAAAGAATGTTGAAATAACGTTTGATGAAAATCCTTTCCATATAGAAGGGATTTTTATTTTACCGGATCGCACAAAGGTTTGCGCTGATGGAATTCAGAATTTTATTATCAGAACGCCGGATGCGTTGTCTGATCCTGTATTCCTAACCAGGTATGAAAATATTAATTTTCAGGATGGAACATTATCCTTCAGACTTTCAGATGACCCGGGTGAATATACGGTTACATTTCTGATTGCGCCCTCTGAAGCTGGTTTACAATTCCGGCTAAATGTTTCCGCACCCGGGCCTATCTGGATGGCAGAGTGGAAACTTTCGGGTTTCTGCTTTGATGAAGTAATTATTCCTGCACTCGGCGGTCAGTTGTTAACCAGTGATATGCCCGCAGGGAATACTTTATCCTATAAATATCCCTTCTGGTGGAATGCGCAGTTCGCAGCCGGAATGACGAAGAACGGCGGGTTATTAGTTCACTCTCTCGATGAAAGACCGGATTTAAAGCTCCTGAGGGTAGGGAGGGAAAATAATAATTTCAGTCTTACCTTCGGATTTGAAGCTGCAGCCCCCTTAACCTCAAACAGCCTTGAGGCTGAATTTTATTTGAGTGGATTTGAGGGGGATTGGAAAAAAGGAATTGAGTTATACCGCTCATGGATGGAGAATACTTTTAAGCCTGTTCCATATTTTGATCATCCGGGATATCCCGGCTGGGCAGATGAGATAAATTTTGTTCTGGAACTGTGGGGCGCGAGGAAAAGTTTTACACCGGGTCACACCTTTAAAGAGATGACAGACAGGCTGGAAGAATGGAAACAGTTTCATCCGCCCGGACAAACACTCGTTTACCTTGCGGGGTTTGCTGAAAATGGTATTGACTCACATGCTCCGGACTATAACCCTTCTATTCAATGCGGAGGAGAAGAGGAATTCAAAAAACTTATGGATGCAGCTCACAGGATGGGTTATAGAATAATGCTGCACACTAACATCCTGGCAATGACATTTACGCATCGTTTATATAAAGAGTTTAAAAAATTTCAGGTTATAGATCCTTTTGGAAGAGAGCAGTACTGGGGTATGGATATGGACGGCGACTGGCTTACAGAGCCTTACTTCGCATACATAAATCCTGGTTATAAAGAATGGGGAGATTTGATGAAAAAAGTGCTTGGGCGGCTGATAGAAGAGTTTGGAGCGGACGGGATTTTTCTCGATCAGACCTTACTGGCCTTTAATGTAAGTAAGGGACCAAATTTTATAGAGGGGATGAGAGATCACATATTAAGACTGCAGAATAAATTTCCAGGTGTTCTTTTTGCAGGAGAAGGACTGCATGAGCAGAATATAAAAGCACTTCCATTTGCACAAATACACGGAATCGACAGTCTGAGTGAAGTCCACGGAATGGAAGGCAGAGTTCCGTGGAGAAAGGCTCATCCTGTTTCGACATATCTGTTCGGAAAATACACCAGGTATACAGGTCATTTGTTAACCAGGCATCCTTCACATCCTATGTTTGAGCTGCAGGAATCCGCTTACGCGGCTCTTGGAGTAATTCCTGTTTTATCACTCTATGATGCACAGCAAAAAATTGATATTCCTGAGGTCCATAAAATGATCGAAAGAGCGAAAACATTATATAAAAAAATTGAGACCTGAAATGGAAAAAATAAAAACCGCGATTATAGGCAGCGGATTTATGGGAGCTGCTCACATTGAGGCATTGAATAGAATCGGCGGAGTAGAGATTGCTGCAATTGTTTCCAAAGAAATTGAGCAGGCTGAGAAACTGGCTGACCGGTTCTCCATTCCTGCAGTCCTGGAGGATTGGAATGATGTGATAAAAGATGGGAAGATACAGGTTATACACAACTGCACTCCAAACTTTCTCCATTTTGAGATTAATAAAGCAGCAATAAAGAATGGGAAACATATCGTTTCTGAAAAACCCCTGACTATAAATACTAAACAATCAGGTGAACTCCTTGATCTGCTGAAAAAAAATAAGGTTGTTAATGCAATAAATTTCAATTACCGGTTTTATCCTTTAATCCAGCATGCACGTTCTATGCTGAAAAAAGAAGCAGGGGAGGTTTACCTTGTGCATGGCCATTATCTGCAGGACTGGCTATACTATAACACCGATTATAACTGGAGACTTGAGACTGAGATCAGCGGTGATTCCCGGGCTGTAGCAGATATCGGTTCTCATTGGTGCGATCTCATTCAGTTTGTTACAGGTCTAAAGATAAAAAAGGTTTTTGCCAGTCTTTCAACTATTCATCCGGTCAGGAAAAAACCAAAGCAGAGTGTGGAGACATTCAAACAGACAAACGTTGAAGATTCTGAAGACATTAAGATAACAACTGAAGATGCCGGATCAATAATGTTTACCCTTGAAAACGGGGCACAGGGAGTGTTTACAGTATCCCAGGTAAGCGCCGGAAGGAAAAATCATTTCTGGTTTGAGATAGATGCAGCCAGGAAAGCTGTTTCCTGGAACCAGGAAAAACCGAACGAATTATGGATTGGATACAGGGAAAAACCTAATGAAATACTGATCAAGGATCCGTCTTTATTATCTGAAGAAGCCAGGTCTTATGCTCATTACCCCGGGGGACACCCGGAGGGTTATCCTGATGGTCCCAAAAATCTCTTTATGAGGGTATATAACTTTATAAGGGAAGGAAAGGATCCCGGAAGGGATATAAAAGATTTCCCTACTTTTGAAGACGGTCATTATGAAAACAGGATTGTGGAGGCTGTACTTCAAAGTAATAAGGAACAAAAGTGGATTGAAGTATAATCAAAAATAAATAGAAATGATAAATACTGAATTGGAGAAATAAAATGAAACTTGGATTTTTAACTGCCTGTCTTCCGGATTTAAGTCTTGAGGAACTCGTAAAATTTGCATCCGGGCAGGGATTTAAAACACTTGAACTTGCAGCGTGGCCTGTGGATTCTTCAAGAGATTACCAGGCAAGGCAGATAGATGCGGCGAAGTTCAATAAATCTGATGCCGCAAGGGTAAAAGACCTGTTCAAGGAACATGACATTGAAATATCTGCAATGGCTTACTATGATAATAATCTTCATCCTGATCCTGGACAGCGGAAGAAATACCTGAAACATCTTAAAAAAGTTATCGATACTGCCCGGCTGCTGGATGTGGAATTCGTAGGTACTTTTGCAGGAAGCCGCCCGGATAAAACACCGAATGAAAACATTAAAGAGATAGGTAAAGTATTTAAGGATATACTTAAATATGCAGATGACCAGGGTGTGAAAATAATGATAGAAAATTGTCCTATGGAAAACTGGGTTAAATTCGGACTCCCGGGCAATTATGCTTATTCGCCGGAATTATGGGATGCCTTATTTAATGAATTACCATCTGAGAACTTCGGATTAAATTTCGATCCTTCTCATCTTTACTGGCTGGGAATCGATTACCTCCAGGCTGCAGAGGATTATGCTTCAAAAATATTTCATGCTCATGCCAAGGATACAGAGATCCTGGCAGAGGGTGAATATAAATATGGATTATTCGGGAGACAGATTGATCCGATACCGTGGAAATCCGGATGGTGGCGTTACAGGATGCCGGGACTTGGCGAAATTGACTGGAGTAAGTTTATTTCGGTACTGCAGGAAAACGGCTACGACTATGTCCTTTCAATTGAACACGAAGATCCCATCTGGGAAGGGAGTGAAGAAAAAGTAAAGACAGGACTGAAGCTTGGTTATAAATATCTCTCACAATTTGTAGTGTAATCATATGCGCAAACTTCTCTCAAAAGAATATTTTCCGTTCGGATCGCAGTATTATCGTGCCCCTTCTCCTCATAAAGAGGAATGGGAATCTGACCTGAAGAAGATGTCGGAACTTGGATTTAATACTGTAAAGTTCTGGGTTCAGTGGAGGTGGAATAACCCCTCCGAAGGAGAGTTCTATTTTGATGATATTGATGAATTAATGGACCTTGCAGACAAATATAATCTGAGGGTAATGCTGAATACCATTTTTGATGTTGCTCCTGCCTGGATCTATAAAAAATTTCCTGATGCGTCAATGATTACCCTTTCAGGAAGGAAAATCGGTCCCCAGACACAGCCGCACAGGCAGATTGGCGGACTTGGTTACTGCTTTAATCATGATGGGGTTACCGGTCATATGATCCAGTTTCTTTCAGAAACACTTAAAAGGTACAAAGACCATCCTGCGCTGGAAATATGGAATGTAGGGAGTGAACCCGAACTTACCAGCAGTATGGCTGAAATGCGGGCTTATGCAGATAATGCCGATAAAATAGGGGATATGCTTTGCTACTGCCGCAACTGCGAGACCAAATTTAAAACCTGGCTCAGGAACAAATATGGGGATATAGCAAAACTTAATATTAGCTGGAACCGCAACTACCAGGTCTTTGAAGATGTTGAGATTCCGAAAACACGAAATACTTTCAATGATATGATCGATTGGAGAATGTTTTTCGTTGATACGATCGGAGAAAATGTAAAAAAGAGATTTGAAATAGCAGAGTGGATTGATGATGGAAAACACCCGCTGATGTGTCATCATGTATTTATCCAGGGCTTTCCCGTCACGTCGACAGCAAGTGATCCATGGAATGTAGGCAGATTCGGGGATCTGCATGGATTTACCCAGATGGACGATGCCGCAATGATCGATATTCTCCGGTCTTGTGCTAAGGACAAGCCTGTAATTTCTGCTGAAATGCTTATGCTTCCGGGATATACACTCGACCTTCCACGAAAAATAAACTCAAATGATATTAAGCGGTTTGTATTCACCGGAATAGCAGGCAACCTGAAAGGATTTATTTTCTGGCAGTACAGACCCGAAATCCTCGGACGCGAAACACCTGCCTGGGGACTAACGTACCTGGACGGCAGTTCAACTCCCTGGCTTGAATCTTATGCCGAAACGGGAAAGGTGCTGCAAAAAAATGCTTCATTCCTTCTGGATGCAAAACCCGGGAAAGCAGAAATTGCCATTTTGTACAATCCTGAAAACCAGGTATTCGCCTGGGAGGCGACAGGGAATGAAAAGAGTGCGACTGATTCTCTTCTTGGAATTCACCGCTCTTTATATGAACATAACTTTATAACAGATTTTATACATCCCCGCGAGTTCCCATCCGTTCTTCAAAACTATAAGGTTCTCATTTTACCTTTCCCTTATTTACTTAATGAACAGATCACTTCGGTGATCGAAGGATGGGTGAGGAACGGCGGGGTTTTGATTTCAGAAAGTTATACAGCCGGATGGAACCGGGAGAATGGCCATCACGAAAAAATAGTTCCCGGTTACGGACTGCATAAAGTTTTTGGAGTAAGGCAGATGACAGCTGAACCCGCAGATAATGAAGGCAGGGTTGAGATCATAACATCAAAAGAAATTCCTTTTATTAAAAAAGGTACAATTGTCTACGGCTCATTTGTAAAAGAAACATTTAAAACTGAAGGAGCTAAAGTACTAGCCAAGTTTCAGAATGGTGAACCGGCAATAACATACAATGAATATGGAAAAGGAAAAGCAATCCAGGCAGGTTCATACCTGGGTTTAGTATATCACAGGGAGAGAATAAAATCCAACGGGGAATTAATTTCCGGTCTGGTAGAATACTGCCTTAAAATAAAAAGGCCGGAAACGAATAAAAAAATAAGAATAGATGTACTGGAAACAGATGAGAAGCAGATGATTATAATTCAGAACCTCGAAAAGAAAAACCAGGCTGCGCAAATAAAAATACCAGGTGAAAAACCGAAAACATTTGTCGAACAATTTTCAGGAAGGAAAATAAAGCCGCAGAAACAAAAAGGTGAAGCCGGCCTGAACATTAAACTCGCCCCGCAGGAGGTGCAGGTTTATATTGCCTGAAATATTCAAGTCCAGGCACTTTAAGGATGAGCAGGTAAAAAAAAATTTCTTCCTCAATGTGGCTGATGGATCAATATATTCTTTTGCAATGAGCTTTGTTTCACTGCAGACTGTTCTGCCTGTTTTTGTAAAAAAAATAAGCGGCAGCGATATTGCAGTCGGGTTGATCCCCGTTATCTGGCTGGTGGGGTTCAATTTTCCGCAGATCTTTATTTCAAATCATGTCAGGCAGCTTGGTTATAAAAAACCGTGGATGCTTAAAACTGCACTGGTGCAGCGGATTCCGTGGCTCATACTTGCATTTCTTTCATACTTTCTGATCGAAAGTGTTGAAAGCGGTACAGCACTGATAATTATTTTTTCAGGACTTGCTTTAGCTGCATTCGGCGGGAGTATTAATCTTCCCGGGTGGTTCGATCTGATCTCTAAAATTACGCCTGTCCAGCTCAGAGGAAGGTTATTCGCTTACCGGTCTGTGCTTGGTGCTGTCATGGGTATTTTCGGAGGATGGGTTGTCTCCCTGGTACTGGATTCTATCGACTACCCTGATAATTTCGCATTGCTTTTTCTTCTCGCATTTATAGTTACGATGGTTTCTTATAGTTTTCTTGTTTTTCTAAAAGAAGATAAGCCCAATCATCCCCAGAAAAGATTTACACACAGGGAATTCCTTGGAAGGCTGAGTATAATTTTAAAGGAGGAGAAAAATTTCAGGAATTTTATCGTGGCTGATTCATTGATGATGCTTGCACTTATGGCCAATGCTTTCCTTGCAGTTAATGCTCTTGAAAAGTTCTCACTACCGGATGCTTATGCAGGTTATTTTACTATTGTTATGATGGTAAGCATGGCAGCCGGAAGCTTATACTTTGGATACCTTGCCGATAAAAAAGGACATAAACTTAATTTAATGTGGGCATCAATATTTACACTGACTACCTGCTTAGCAGCACTTTTGTCACCGACGATAGAAATTTATTTTATCTGCTTTGCCGCTTCAGCATTAACAATTACATTGAGCATGGTCTCAAGGTTAACTATTATTGCAGAAATATGTATGGAGGATGACCGTCCCACGTATATTTCCCTGACGAACCTGATCACAGCTCCGTTCGTTTTATCGGGACTTCTCGGCGGATGGATAGCCTCATCATTCGGATATAATGCAGTTTTCATCATTGCAGGCATATTTGCTGCTTCAGCATATGTATGGCTCAGCCTCAAAGTAATCGAACCAAGAAACATTCACCCAGTCAATAACTAATCAATTTTGCATGAAAAAAATATCAAGAAGAAACTTTATCCGGAATTCAGCAATGGCAGGCGTAGGAACCCTTGTTTCTGCGAGCGCATTGTTGTCAGCTCCTTCTTTGCTGCTTGATAAACGGGTAAGCAGATCGACTCAGCAGGGCGAACTCCTGTTTAAGCCGTGGTTTGTTCAGAACGGGAAAGGTCCTCATCTTTACTCGCTCTCATGGGCCACAGATAAAAACTGGGATACTTTCTACTCAGATATACATATTGATGACAGCAAAGGGTTGATCATCTCCGATGTAAAGGGGAAAAATAAATTTGGTATAAACGTACGATGGGATGTTGAAGGTTTCGGCTGGACGAATATAACTGCTGATAATAATGGTGAATTTTATACACTTCCTCCTGATGGAAAAGAGATCGATCTTAATCTGAATTACGAGCTATGCGGCAGCAGGGTCACACGCAACAGAAGCCGGCTGAAATATCTTTCGTCAGGCGGATGGAGACCGTCTGCCGAGGTCACAATGCTGGTAAACCTATCGGAGCAATTTTATGAAGATGCGAGGAAAAATTATTCTGACGGTGAAAAATGCGCCTCTCTTGCGCAGAACGGATTGTTGTATGCCCTGTGGGGCAGTGAAAAAATGGAACTTGAAAAGGCTTCGTATGATATCCTTCAGCGGGGGCGGAGAAACGATTTTTATATAGGATGTGATGCCCGGGCTTTTTACCAGATGTACCAGGATAAATTTCTTAAGCTGTTCCCGGAACTTTTTAATTATGCAAATATAACTTTTGTAGCAAAAGGTGACGGGATGATGTCCGATTATCAATCGGGTCCTGCAGAAATAAATCCTGAAACCAGGGAACTGCTGATAAATAAACTGAATGAAAGAGATATCAAGTGCCAGGAGAGACTGCTGTTCTGGTTCCATGATTGCTGTATTCCTGATTGGCTGAGGAATATGAAATACGACGATCTCCTAAAGTATGCTGAGAAACTGACAAAAGAAACTATGAGAAAGTTCGGTGATAAACTTTATGCAATGGAAGTTGTAAACGAACTACATGACTGGGCTAATGAACTCCACCTTGACCATAAACAGATTACAGAGCTGGTAAGGTTAATAAACGATGTTGCCAAAGCGGAAGCCCCGGATGTTAAAAGAACGATAAATAACTGCTGTCCTTTTGCTGAGTATGTACAGATGCACAGCTATTCAGGAAGTCCCGCCGTGTATCCCCAGAGAACGCCTTACCAGTTTTCTAAGGATTTAATTGAAGCAGGGATTGATTTCGATATTCTCGAACAGCAAATGTATTATCCTTACAGGGACTTGCAGGACAGCATCTTAATCATAGAAAAACTGGCTTCACTTGGAAAACCTATGCAAATATCTGAAATAGGCTGCCCTGGCGGACCAACAAACAGGTCGGTTAAACTGGATGAAGTCAAAATCTCAAATGAACCTTATTTATGGCATCAGCCATGGGACGAACATATTCAGGCAAACTGGCTTGAGGATATCTATACTCTTATTTTCAGTAAACCTTACATACATGCAGGAAACTGGTTCGATTTTGTTGATCCTTATTCATATATGGAGAACGGAGGACTGCTGCGTTCACCCGAAGGTGAGAAAAAAGAGGCTTTTATACGGATGGAGCAGTTGAAAAACAGGTTTGAAAACCTTCCGGAAAAATCATAATCAACCGGGTATAATGACGGTTTAATCCAGTAGTAGAGACGGTTCAAGGACGGTTCAACGCTTATTTTTGATGGATTTTGTTGAGATATTAAACAGTGCAGGGAAATTAAAGAATTATTTGATGCCAATACCAAATAATATTCTTAGATAAGGCATTATATAATTTTTTACTCTCTATTTCAAATGGCCCGAAAAGAATTAATAAAAACTAATATAATCATAGTAGAGTTATTGATAAAAAATGACAAAAAAAATATTGAAAGAGTCCAGCATTGCAGGCATTAATGCTGAAATAATTACTGAATCCAGAACAAGAACGGTTACCGAACAGGGGGAACTGATCTTTAAACCCTATTATGTGCAGAGAGGAGTTGGTCCTAACCTGCTCGATTGGGCATATGCTTCAGATGATAACTGGGATGCATTTCACTCAAACATCACTGCTTCCAAAGATGGAGTAAAAATATCTGATACAGAAGGGAAAGAAAAGTTCGGGATTGATGTCAGGTGGAATGTTGAAGGATTCGGCTACATATTTATTACTGCTGATAACGGCGGAGAATATTACACCCTCCCTTCGAAAGGTGAGTCAAGGACATTAAACCTTAACTATGAGCTTGCCAAAAGCAGGGTGTTGAGGAACAGAAGAAGGATTGAACTTCATAAATCAAAAGGATGGATACCTTCATATGAGATTATGTCATTTGTTAATCTTTCAAATGAGTTATATGAAGATGCCACACGCAATTTAAATGACGGGGAGAAATGCGGAGAACTTGCCCAGAAAAGTCTCCTTTATGCGATGTGGGCGGGAGAAAAAATAGAACTGGAAAAAGCCCGCTTTGATATTCAGAAGAACGGATTCAGAAAAGACTTTTTTATCGGATGCGATGCCCGCGGCTTCACGCAGATGGATCCTGATTTATTTATGGAATTATTTACCAATGTATTTGATTATGCAACTATAACATATTACCTGATGAGCGGGTCGTATCAGGACTTTGAACCGCAGGAAGGCCAGACTCAGTATGACATGCGCGATGTACTATTTAAGAGGCTTAAAAATAATAATATTACTGTAGAGGGAAGACCTATTTACTGGCCTTACAAGACGGTCACTCCTGATTGGCTTAGAAACAAATCCTACGACGAGGTGCTTAAATATGTCGAGAAACATGCCAGGGAAGCTGTAAGTCATTACGGTGATGGTATGTATGCGTGGGAGATAGTTAACGAGTCACATGACTGGGCTAATGAGATGCAGCTGACCCCCGATCAGATTACAAACGTTACAAAACTTGCCTGTCAGGTTGCGAAGGATACTAATCCGAATGTAGGGAGACTCATAAATAACTGCTGTCCTTACGCCGAATATGTTCAGCTGAAAAAGTGGGGAGAGCTTGACGCAAAATATCCTCAGAGAACGCCTCACCAGTTTATGCAGGATCTTGTTGATAATGATGTTGAATTTACAATAACAGGTCAGCAGATGTACTTCCCGTTCAGGGACCTTGCGGATACCATTATTCTGATAGAAAGACTTGAAATGTTTGGAAGACCTGTTCAGCTTACAGAAGTAGGTGCGTCATCGGGACCCTCAAAAGCGTCTATCGAAAATGGTTCACTTGAAATTTCCAATGACCCCTATATCTGGCATCGCAACTGGGACCAGGACCTTCAGGCTGAATGGCTTGAAGGACTTTACACCATGGCTTACAGCAAACCGTGGATCGAGGCTGTCAACTGGTATGATTTCGTTGATCCTTACTCGTGGATAAAGAACGGGGGACTGATTGCTTCACCGCAGGGAGAAAAAAAAGCTGCCTATGAACGACTCATCAAACTTCAGAAGGAATGGAAAAGGAAATAATTAATTGAATATGAGTGGTAAGCTTGTTTTTAAACCATATTTTGTTCAGAAGGGAGCAGGTCCTCACCTTTTCGATTTCATAATGACGATCGATGAAAAGGGTGACGCCTTCCATTCGGATATTAAGCTTACTCCCCGGGGAATAGAGATCTCAGATACTGAAGGAAGAGATAAGTTCTCTATAAGTGTGAGATGGAATGTTGAAGGTTACGGATACCTGTTTATGCCGGCTGACGGCGGCGGAGAATTTTATACTCTACCGTCAGCGGGAGAAAGAGTACTGAACCTTAATTATGAACTTGCTAAAACACGTATAGTAAAGAACCGTTCAAGAATAAAATACTTTTCAACGCAGAACTGGAAGATGGGGCCTGAAATCCGCCACCTGTTTGAGCTTTCGGAAGAATTATATAATGAGGCAGAAAAGCATAAAAATAATCCTGAAAAATGCGCTGGATTTTCACAGGAATCGCTGAAATACTCTATAACAGCGAGTGAAATGATAGAGGTTGATAAAGCCCGTTTTGATATATCTCATAGTCCTGCCAGAAAGGATTTTCTTTTCGGCTGCGACACCCGCGGATATTTCCAGATGGAAAGCAGTGAACTTTTCCTGGAAAGATTTTCTGAAATTTTCAATTATGCAACCATTACTCACTACCTGAAGGGCGATTTTATTGATTTTGAACCGGAGGAGGGGAATAAAAAATTTGAAGAACGTGATAAGCTGCTGGGAGAACTCAGAAAAACAGGTATAGCTGTTGAAGGGCGGCCGTTATTCTGGACACATACATGGGTAACTCCTGAATGGCTGGAGAAAAAGACTTATCCTGAATTATTAAAGTATGTCGAAAAACATGTATACGAAGTTGTAAAGCACTATGGTGATAAAATAAAAGTCTGGGAAGTGGTAAATGAAATGCATGATTGGGCAAACCAGGTGCAGCTGAACCACGAACAGACGATAGAACTTACGAAGTTAGCTTGTGACACGGCAAGAGATGCTAATCCGGATATAAAACTATTAATAAACAACTGCTGTCCTTTTGCCGATTATGTTCAGCTTGGAAAATGGCATGAACTGGATGCAAAATATCCGCAGCGGACGCCCCATCAGTTTACGAAACAAATTATCGAAGCGGGAGTCGATTTCGATATAATAGGCGTACAGGTTTATTTTGTCAACAGGACTTTGACCGAAGCAGTGCAGTCTATTGAACGTTATGAGAATATGGGAAAGAAAGTGCAGCTTGCCGAAGTTGGTGCTCCTTCCAGGGGTATTACTCAGGAGTTTACCGAGCCTGATGAGGATTTCAGCACAAAGCCCTATGAATGGCACCGTCACTGGGATGAGGAACTGCAGGCCGACTGGCTTGAGAGCATCTTTACTTACGGTTATAGTAAACCATTTATTGAAGCTGCCAACTGGTATGATTTTGTTGATCCGTTCGGCTTCCTTAAATCCGGCGGTCTTCTTCGCACTCCACGCGGAGAAATGAAAGCAGCGTATCACAGGTTATCGGATCTCAGGAAACAGTTGGGCGTATAATTTTTAATTCAAATCTCAAACACTTTTAATAAAGAATCAGATGAAAACATTTTCACGCAGGAATTTTATAAAAACCGGAGCTTTAAGCACGGCTGCCGTTGCCGCTTCCTCATCTCTTTTCACAGGCTGGGCAAAACCGATTAGGATAAAGAAGGATACTGATCTCCTTTTCCGTCCTTTTCCTCATCCATGGATGCCTAAAATAGAATTCGCTTATCTTGCAGATGAAAATGAAGATCCCTTTAAATCCGGTATTCAGATAACTCAGGATGGTATATTAGTCCCGGAGGAAGCATCTGTTCAGAAATTTTCGATAAATACCCGGTGGTTTATTGAAAATTTTGGATATATAATGCTCGGCGCGGATAACGGAGGGGAATATTATTCTGCAGATGATAATTACGGACAACTGAACCTTAATTTTGAATTTGCCAAAACCAGGGTTGTAAGGAATCGGGATGTCAAAGCAAGATATGGAAAATCCGGGACTCAATTCAGTCCGGAAGTCAATCATCTTGTGAATCTTTCAGAAGAACTATTTGAAGCTGCTAAAAAGAAACAGAGTGATGCGGAAAAATGCGCTCAGATTTCCGATAAAGCATTGGAGTACGCTCTGTGGGCAGGAGAAAAAATAGAACTTGAAAGAGCAGGCAGCGAGATCCTGAGAATGAACAGAAAGGATCCATTCCATTTCGGATGCGAAAGCCGGCAGATGATCTGGGCAAAATCCGAAGAATTTGTAAAGCGCTTTCCTGAGATATTTAATTTTGCAACCGTAACTCACTATGTATGGGACAGCTGGTACGAATTATTCGAGCCGACCGAGGGACATTACAACTGGGGTGTTAAAGACGATATAGTGGATTTCCTCATGAAGAATAACATTGAAATCGAAGGAAGACCTTTATTCTGGTTCCACCCTACTGTTACCCCGGATTGGCTTAAGACCAAAAATTATGACGAACTTAAGCAATACATGGAAAAGCATATCTATGACCTTGTGACGCATTATAAAGACAATGTGCTTTCGTGGGAAGTATTTAATGAGTATCACGACTGGGCAAATATTTTTAATCATACCCCTGAACAGATAACCGAACTGACACGGCTTGCATTTGACAGGACAAAGGAAGTGAACCCAAAAGTTACCAGGATACTGAATAACTGCTGTCCCTGGGCGGAATACGCTGCCATGGGCAGGATGGCAAGGATGGATGCGACACGGCCGCTTCGTTCACCGAGAAAGTACATTGAAGACCTTACAAATGCCGGTGTTGATTTTGATGTGCTTGGAATACAAATTTATTTTCCGAGAAGAGATTTATCGGATATTGTAAGACTGATTGAACGACTTGAGAAATTCAATAAGCCGATCTATATTACTGAACTCGGCGCCTCATCAGGTTATTCAATGGAACATATTATGGATGGTTCAATGAAAATCTCCAGCGATCCGTACGAATGGCACAGGAGATGGGATGAGGATCTGCAGGCCGACTGGCTGGAGCAGGTATATACACTTTACTACAGCAGGCCTTCTATTAAAGCCGTTAACTGGTATGACTTTTCAGATTTCAGACCGTTTATAGTGAATGGCGGTATTGTGAGGGAGGATATTTCCCCTAAAATTTCATTTGATAGATTAAAAGAAACACTATCCTCCTGGAACAGGCTTCCCGGGGAAAAAGGAATATAAGAATGACTTCTAAAGAAAGAATATTAACTGCGATGCGCAGGGAAAAAGCAGACTATGTACCTGTAAGTCCCGACATTTCAGTAATGGTGCCTGACCGCCTTGACGGCAGACCCTTTTATGAAATACATCTCGACGGCAGAGAGCATAATGGATGGACATCTGCCACACACGCCGAAGTTTATGTAAAAGCAATACAGCATTTCGGAATGGACGGATTTTATATGTACGGCGGACTTAAACAGATTGGTCCCGAAAACCGTCCTGAATTCGAAAGCAGAATTATTGATGTTCCCGAAGGAAAACTTGTTGAAAGAATCTGCCGTACCTCTAAAGGTGACTTAACTGAGAAGGAAATGTATTTTGCGGATGAACCGCCGTGGCGGGAGGAAAAACCGATTAAAGACCTTGAGTCTGATTTCGAAAAGTTTCAGCTGCATATGGGAATAGGGGACTGGAAATGGGAGAAGGAGTATAACGACAGGCACGTTATCGGAGACCTCGGAATCTATATGGGAATGACACCCGTTTTCCAGGATTGGTGGTTCCACTTCAGGCAGGGCGGGTTTGAGCAGTGCTTCATGGATTTTATGATGGAAGCCGAATATATGGATAAAGTACATGCATTCTGGATGGAATGGGCGCTAGCAAATGTTAAAGCTATGCTCGAAGCTAAACCTGATGTAATAATGCTGGGAGGGTCCAGTGCCAGTCTTAGTGTAAGCTCCCCTGATATATTTAAAAAATATGAACTGCCTTTTATTCAAAAAGCATCTGCACTTTGTAAAGATGCCGGTATAATATCTCATCTTCATATATGCGGGAAAAGCTGGCCTCTGATAGAAATCGTTGCGAAAGATAGTGATCTGACTTCTATGGAACCGATGGAAGAACCGCCGACCGGAAACGTCGACCTGGCACAAGTCAAGAAGATTCTTGGTGATAAACTGTGCATTAAGGGAAATATTAATACAACAGAATTTATGATGACTGCGACGCCGGCCGAAGTTGAAGATAAATGCAAGCGCCTGATTGATACTGTCGGTTACGACGGGGGATTTATTCTTTCAACCGGGGATCAGTGCGGCCGGGATACCCCCGATGCTAACCTGTTTAAGATGGTTGAAGTCGCCAAAACATACGGCAAATACTAAATACAGAAACGGAGAAATGATGAAATTATTTACTGCGATCCTGATGAGTTTAGGATTCACTTTTAATTTATATTCACAGTCGATCGTACTTCATACACACGATGCAAAGGTATGGGTGCAGGATCAGACTGTCACCGGAACGCTCGAAGGATTTTATGCTTCTTCAGGCAATTTGTATTTTAACGGAACTGCAGTGTCATTCAGCGTATCCTCTTCAGATAGTTCGTTTTCCGTGGATATAACAATTCCTGAAGGAGAAAGCTCATTCTTTGCCGAAGCAGGCGGAGTTGAATCTGATACCATACATTATACGCTAGGGTATCAGCTCCGTCCTGAGGCTTTTGCGTACGCTGCAGCAGATGGACAGAATGTGACCCTTCACGGAACAATATTAAACAATCCTGGAAATCCTGCGTTAACATATCAATGGCAGGCCGACGTAGGTAATCCTGAAGTTGTTTCTCTTTCCGGAATAAATGATACCGTTGCGGTTTTTTCTTTATCGCCTTCCTCACCAAAGGGTGAATATTATTTCAATTTTTATGTTTACTCGTCTAACGGGGATACGGTAAAAGCGGCTACTTTTATTACCAACTATACAGATTCGATCAGGGTATTTCATATCAAGGATGATTATGCAGCATGGATAGATTCTGCCGTAATATATGAGGTTACTCCTTATAATTTTGTAATAAACGGCGACTTCAACGATGTGACAAATAAAATACCTGACCTTGCAAGGCTCGGAGTAAATACTATCTGGCTCCAGCCTGTGATGGGTACGCATGACGGGGGGCAGGGATACGACATTGTAAATTATTTCTCGGTAAGGGGGGATTATGGTACAAGCCAGGATTTACATAACCTCGTTCAGACGGCGAAGTCATACGGAATGAAAGTTATGTTCGATTTTGTGCCGAACCATTCTTCCAAATATCATCCATATGCACAAAACTCTATTACCTACGGCGAAGATTCACATTACTATAATTTCTACCAGAGAGAATTAGATAATGCGCCTTACTCTCAATATTATAATGTTGACCCGGATGGTTTCATCTATTATTTCTGGAATGAGCTGGTAAATCTGAATTATAATAACCCGGAAGTTCAAAGATGGATAACCGAGGCTTGTAAATACTGGGTTGAGAACTATGACATTGACGGCTATCGCTTTGATGCAGTTTGGGGAGTCAATGCAAGGAATCCCGAATTTATGAAGAACCTGCGGCTCGCTTTAAAACGAATTAAACCAGGATTCCTTATGCTTGCTGAAGACAAAGCAACGTGGGCTTCTACATTTGATGAAAACTTTGATGTAGCTTTTGACTGGTACCCGGAAGAAAGCTGGGTTTCGCACTGGGTGTGGCAGACTGATTATAATCCCAATGCCAATCCGACCATATTTAATTATCAGAATGAAAACCAGAGATCAAATCTTCTTCGTGAGGCAATAACAAACCATGGAAACGGGTATGTCCCTGATGCAAAGATCCTGAGATTTATGGAAAACAATGATCAGTTTCATTTCATTACTCATCATGGGCTGGCAAGGACACAAATGGTCGCCGCACTCGAATTTACTTTGAACGGAGTCCCGCTGGTATATAACGGGCAGGAAATAGGGGTGGAGGGGCATCCTTATGAAATTGAATTCACCTTCTTTCCCGGTTTCCCGATAGATCACTCTGATCCGGATCATCTATTTCCTTATTACAAAAACCTTATACATTGGAGAAAAACATTACCGGCTTTATATGCCGGCGGGTACGAGGAGATCTCTGTAACCCCGAATCAATCTGTGTTCTCTTTTAGGAGGTATTCCGGCAGTCAGAATGTAATAACTATACTGAATATGGGTTCATCTTCAGTTGAAGTAACAGCTTCATTACCAACAGATGAAATGAATCTTGATTCAACCAGAACCTATTATCTGACGAACCTGCTTGAAGGAGATGTAATCTCAGGTACACCCGGCGAACTTAGCACTATAAATGTTCCAATGGATAATTTCAGTGCGAAGGTTTACCTGCTTGCCGATTCTATTGTGCAGATAACCGGTAATCGCATAGCATCAAACAGAAATATTCCCGGATCTTTTGAACTCTCCCAGAATTATCCTAATCCATTTAATCCTTCTACAACAATAAGCTACAGCATCCCATCGCCCGGTAAAGTCGCTGTAAAAATATTCGATGTACTCGGCGAGGAAGTTGCATCCCTTGTAAACACAGAACAATCTGCGGGATTACATTCAGTAACTTTCAACGGCAGCCGTCTCGCCAGCGGAATGTATATATATAGGGTTGAGTATGAAGGACGTTCTTTTACTAAAAAAATGATGCTGCTGAAATAAGCCTGTCAGTTTCATTACAATTTAATATATTTAAATCTCAAGCAATACTCCCGGCTGGAATAATGAAAATATTTATTATAGGCGGCACCGGATTTATCAGTAAAAAAATTGTTGAGATTCTTCTGCAGCGGGGACACGATGTTACTTTATTCACCCGCGGTAAGTCAGTAAATCCTTTTAAGCAAAACAATAGTCTTCATTTTGAAACAGGCGACCGGAATGAAAATTCAGACCTGGTGCAGGCTGTAAAAGGAAAGAATTTTGATGCGGTAATGGATATGGCTGCCTTTACACCTGAGCAGTCTGATTCTGCTGTCAAAATATTCAAAGGCAATACAGGCAGATTCATTCACTGCAGCACAGTATCGGTATATATGGTTTCAAACGATGTTAAATGTCCTGTTACAGAAGATCAGGATAAAGGCCGGCTGATGGATGATTTCCCAAGGAATCCTTTTGGAATGGACTATGGAATAAATAAGAGAAAATGCGAGGATGTTTTATGGAATGCCCATAATCCGCATTCGTTCCCTGTTACGATGCTGCGTCCTGTTTTTGTGTGCGGACCTGAAGACAGAACACGCAGAGATTATTTCTGGATCCAGAGAATCCTTGACGGTAAAACATTACTGGTTCCCGGTTCTGGTGATTTTGCTTTCCAGCAGGTATATGTTAACGATACAGCAAGAGCTTTCTGCGATGTTCTTGAAACGGAGGAAACTATTGGTGAAGCATATAACGTTGCATCGGAGGAAATATATTCCCTGAACGATTATATAAAGAAGATCGCGCAAATCCTTGAGAAGGACCCGGATATAGTTCATATCGGCCAGCGGGAGTTTGATAAGCTTGATATCAGTTATTTCCCGGGAGCAGATGTCTTTCCATTTAATACAAGAAGAACAGCTGTGTTTAGTCTTGATAAAATAAAGAATCATACCGGGTTTAAATCTACTCCCTTTTCTGAATGGATGCCGCTTACTATCGACTGGTATACCAAGAATGTGAAGAATTCTTACGGGTATGATAGAAGAAACCGGGAACTTGAGATTGCAGAGGAATGGCGGAAGGCAACTGATGCCGCTAGAACGAAATTTTAATATATAAACCAGGTGATTAAAATGGAAACATCATTAAAGCATCTGATTGAAAATGAAGTTGAGAAAAATAACGGAATATTACGGCTTGAACCTGCCTGGGTGGCAAGAAATTTTATCCCGCCGGGTAAAAGACTGGGACTGCCGGAGGACCAGTATCATCTTGGTGACCGCGGCGGAATATGTGAAAGATGGATTGGCTCCACTACCAGTGCGGATAATAAGGTCGGAGTTCCTCACGAAGGATTAAGTTTTCTTAAGCTGAATGACGAAAAAAAGATAACACTTAAGGATGCGGTAGATTCATTCCCTGAACTTATACTCGGGAAGGAATATTCCCGCAATCATAAAGGATTAAAGAGACTGGCCAAAATTTTTGATTATCATGACAGGCTTCCATATCACATCCACCAGATGCAGCACCATGCTTCACTTGTAGGCAGAAATTCAAAGGATGAAGCTTATTATTTTCCTGAAGGAGTCGATACCGGCAGACACGCAGAAACCTTTTTCGGCGTACACCCGCATATAGCAGAATCGAAAAATTATGAAGTACTCCTGCCTCACCTGGTTGACTGGAAAGATGATAAGATCCTTAAACACTCTTTTGGTTATACTCAGTATCCCGACGATGGATTTCACGTACCATCGGGAACCCTTCACGCACCGGGAACCGCCTTGACTATTGAACTGCAGGAGGATTCCGATGTTTTTGCTATGATGCAGGCGAAGGTGGGGGATACACTTATCTCAAAAGAACTTCTGTGGAAAGATGTGAGGAAAGAAGACAGGGAGAAGTATGGCGAAAGAATAATCCTCGAAATGATAAACTGGGAGACAAGCGGTGATCCGGAATTTTATAAACACCGGCATACACCACCCATTCTAATAAATGAAACCAAAACGGATTCAGCGGAAGAATACTGGATTTTCTATAACACGGCTAAGTTCAGCGGTAAGAAGCTTATCATAAATCCCGGCGGAAGCTTTAACAGCAAAGACAACGGAGTGTATAACGTTCTTGTATGGCAGGGGAAGGGTAACTTCGGAGGACAGGAAATAGCAGCAAGGAATACATTCTCAGGAAAGTACGATCTTGATGAGCTTTTAGTTTGTCTCGACACGGCAGTAAATGGAGTGGATATCAGGAATGACAGCACAGAAGACCTTGTCATATATAAATTTTTTGGACCTGATGTGAATCCCGATGTCCCGATGCTTGTTGGTAAATAAATATTTTCCTCTCATATAGAAATGGTTTAATTAACAGAAAATGAATGCAAATAAATTAGTGATTGATAATCCTGACAGGCTGTTATTCGGAACAGCATCTAAACCTGTAAAATTCAGAAGAGGCTTTGAAATAGGCTCCGGTGAGGTTTACCCTGAAATAAACTTCACTCTCCCCCAAATGATTATTGAGGAATCGAACTGGACAGAAATCAAAAATATATACACTGAGATAATAGAAGAAGTATGCAAAAGGGCAGTTGATCTTTATGCACCTGCACTGGTAGTTGAATTTGAACTGCTGCCGCCGATGACGATAAATCCTGAGTGGGGCGGCGAGATAACAGGAATATTAAGCGGGAAGCTTGAGGAGTTCTACAAAAAGTATGGACTGAAATCCGCGCTTCGGGCTACGCCTGTTGATATAAGAGACAGCGACCGTCCCCCTCTGATGAGATCAGGGGGAATGGCGGAAAACATGTTCCGGTCATTTGAACTTTGTGCTTCTTCCGGTGCGGATATTCTTTCTATAGAATCTACAGGCGGAAAAGAAGTGCACGACGAGGCACTTGTTAATGCCGACCTCCAGGGAATTGTCTTTGCCCTGAGTGTACTTGCCGTAAAGGATATGACATACCTCTGGGATAAGATCGTGAAAATTTCTGATCACTATAGTGTAATACCCGGCGGCGACACAGCCTGCGGTTTTGCCAATACAGCAATGGTTCTGGCAGATAAAGGAATGATACCGAAAATACTTGCGGCAGTAATAAGGACCGCCGCAGTTGCAAGAAGTCTGCAGGCATATAATATGGGTGCAAGAGGTCCGGGTAAGGATTGTGCTTATGAAGGGCCTTTTCTCAAGGCGATGACCGGTATCCCGATTTCGATGGAAGGTAAATCCAGTGCCTGCGCTCACCTCAGCTGTCTTGGAAATATTGCTTCAGCTTACGCAGATCTATGGAGCAATGAATCCGTTCAGAACATTAAACTTTTAAGCACTTACGCTCCTGTTGTTTCTCTTGAACAGCTGATATACGACTGCAGGCTAATGAATATTGCCCTGAAAGATGGAGCTGATAATTCACTTAAGTACCGCGACTGGATGATTAAAAGCGACGCCTTCTTCGATCCCCAGGCATATATATTCAAGCCGGAAATTGTTATGGATTTGTCACGTAAAATGATTGAAGCAGAAAATCCATACAATATGGTACTCACTGCTGTTGAAGAAACTCTTAAAATTCTCCGGAAGGCTGTGGATAACGGAGAACTTAAAATTAATGATATGGAAACAAGATGGCTCGACATCCTTTCAATGCAGGCAGATACACTACCCCGGGATGAAGCGAGTCTGACAGAAATAATCTCTTCAGGTCCGTATGCTGAAAAATATCTGCCCGAAGAATACGGGCTTCAATAAGATCTATTATTTTAAACTGAAAATTAAACCGGCTGTATAAATATTCGGAGGAAATAAATGAGCATCATTGATGAAATAAAAGAAAATGTAATCCGCGGACATATTGATGTTAATTCAAAATATCCGCCTGATTTAAAAGAGACGCCTGGAGTAAGAGACCTTGTGAATAAAGCTGTGGGTGATGGAACACCTGTGGGGGCAATACTAAGGGAAGGACTGATAGCGGGGATGGAAGTGGTTGGAAAGAAATTTTCTGATGGCGAATATTTTGTTCCGGATATGCTTTTATCTGCCCAGGCTATGAAGGCGGGTATGCAGATACTGGAGCCGTTATTGAAGGGTGAGGATACAAAAAAACTTGGAACGGTTATCATAGGTACTGTAAAAGGTGATATGCACGATATCGGCAAGAACCTCGTGAGAATGATGCTTGAAGGCGGCGGGTTTGAAGTAATTGATCTTGGCATAAATACTCCGCCTGAAAAATTTATTGAGAAGGCCAAACAGTATCCGGATGCGGTCATAGGAATGTCGGCTTTGTTAACTACCACGATGGAAAATATGAGGATATCAATTAAAGCATTAAGAGATAATGGTCTCGATAATAAGGTTATAATAGGCGGTGCCGCTGCCAGTCAGAAATTTGCAGATGAAATAAAAGCAGATGGCTTTACAAGGGATGCTGCCCAGTCGGTTTACCTTGTGAAAAAATTAATGGGACTTGCCGCATAATAAGTCTAACTAAAGGAGAGATAGATGAATTATAGACTCCTTGGAAATTCAGGACTTAAAGTTTCTGAAATTTGTTTCGGCGTGATGACATTTACCGGCGACAAAGGATGGACTCACCTCGGAAAACAAACACAGAAAGATGCCGATTATCTTACCGGTCTTGCAATTGAAAACGGGGTGAATTTTTTCGATACAGCGGATGTCTATTCGAACGGGATTTCGGAGACCATGCTCGGGAAAGCACTCGGACCGCAGAGGCATAAGGTAATTGTTGCCACTAAAGGTGAGGGACATATGTGGGATGGTCCTAATGGTGACGGACATTCCAAAGCTCATCTTATCAGGGCCTGTGAAGAGAGCCTGAAGAGACTTAAAACAGACTATATCGATCTTTACCAGGTACATTCATTTGATTTTACTACTCCTCTTGAGGAAACGATGGAGGTTCTGGATCTGCTGGTTAAATCAGGAAAAATAAGGTATGCCGGCATATCCAATTTTTTTGCATGGCAGATAATGAAGCTTCAGGCATATTGCAGAAAAAAATAACCTGACTAAGATTATAAGTCTTCAGGCTTACTATTCGATCATAGGGAGAGACCTTGAATATGAGCACGTCCCGGCCTGTCTTGACCAGGGACTCGGCATAATTGTATGGAGCCCTCTGCACGGCGGCATCCTTTCTGGAAAATACAGGAACAGCAAAAAATGGCCGGAAGATACAAGACTAAAAGGTCCCGGTCAGCACCTTCCTTATGATACCGGTGAAGGGCGAATTGATTCTTGATAAACTCGAACAGATAGCTAAGAACAGAAAAGTGACGATGAGCCAGGCTGCTCTTAATTATGCGCTGAATAAACCGGGAATTACTTCAGTAATTATCGGAGCAAGGAATAAGAAGCAGCTTCTTGATAACATTGCAGCAGGAAGCTGGAAACTTACCACCGAAGAAATGAAGGAACTCGATGATGTGAGTATGCCGCGCAGGATTTATCCTTACTGGTATTTCGATATATTTAAAAAAGACAGGATGGAAAATTATTTTAAGGATATGTACAGAAGGGAAAACAAAGATGGAGTATAGAAATCTCGGCAGAACCGGTGTTAAAGTAAGCAGCCTTTGTCTTGGCTGTATGATGTTTGGAAGAAGAGCTGATGAGAATTTATCATCTCAAATAGTTGATAAAGCAATTGACTCGGGCATCAATTTTATCGATACTGCAAATGTGTATCAACGGGGTATTAGCGAGACATATACCGGTAAAGCACTTAAGAAGAACGGGAAACGTAACCAGGTTGTACTGGCCACTAAAGTTCACGGGAAAATGAATGATGATGATCCCTAATGCAATGGGCAACAGCAGGAGACATATAATTGAACAATGTGAGGCTTCATTAAAAAGGCTTCAGACAGATTACATAGATCTTTACCAGCTGCATCGACCTCAGTCGGATATACCAATTGATGAAAGCCTGAGAGCTCTTGACGATCTTATTAGCTCCGGTAAAGTCCGTTACATAGGCACAAGCACTTTCGGGGCATGGCAGGTTGTTGAAGCATTGTGGGTGTCAAAAGAACTGGGCCTGAACAGGTTCATCTCCGAACAGCCTCCTTACAATCTTGTTGATAGAAGAATTGAGAGGGAACTCTTACCGGCGGCTCAGAACTACGGGCTTGCGATTTTACCATGGTCGCCCCTGGCCGGCGGATTCCTGACCGGAAAATATAAAAGGAATGAAGCGAGGCCTGATAACACCAGGTTTAAGGAAGATAAATTCTGGAGCAGCCGGCAGTTCAATGACAAAGCCTTTGATGTGGCAGAGACTATCCAGAAAATTGCTGAAGAAAAAGGATGCACACCTGCTCAGCTGAGCCTTGCCTGGGTAATTCAGAAACCTGCGGTTACCAGCGCTATAATTGGTCCCAGAAACCTTGAGCAGCTGGAGGATAATATTAAAGCAGCAGAAGTAACACTGGATGAGGAAGATAACCGGAGGCTCGATGAAGTTTCAAAACCCGGCGATTATGTGCTTTCTTTTTATGAAGCAGATTTTGGTCCTTATAAGTATAACTGGCATTAATCTCTCGGGGAAAAATAGAATGAACAATATATTAGTTCTATATGATTCAGCATCCGGTAATACTAAAAAGATGGCTGAGTTTGTTGCTGAGGGAATCAGGGGATCTGATGAGATTAACCTGAGATTAAAAAGTATAGAAGAGGCAGGAAAAGACGACATAACCTGGTGTGATGGAATAGCAGTCGGAACCCCTACTAATATGGGCATAATTTCATGGAAGATGAAAAAGTTCTGGGATGAAACCTGCAACGATCTCTGGGGAAAAATCGATGGTAAAATAGGTTGTGCTTTCTCATCCCAGGGAGGGTGGGGCGGAGGAGCAGAACTCACCTGCCTGTCAATACTGACAGTCTTAATGAATTACGGCTTTCTTGTGTTTGGTGCAACAGATTATGTTGCTGACGGTTATACGCTGCATTATGGTGCAGTTGCAGTCGGGGAGCCTCGTGAAGAAAAAGCCCGGGATGCATGCAGGAGACTGGGACAAAGGCTCGTTCTGTGGGTGAGAAAATATTCTGAGAAAGACTCATTTCCATTTACTTAAAGCAGAAATTGAGAAATGAATTATTTCCTTGGACTTGATGTTGGTACGACCGGGGCTAAGGCAATACTTGTAAATGATTCAGGGAAAGTTGTCGGAACAGCTTCCTCCGGCTATCCTATGTTTAATCCGAAACCTCTGTGGTCTGAACAAAATCCCGAAGACTGGTGGAAAGCTGTGCAGATCAGTTTTAAAAACATTATTGCCGGCGGTATAGACCCCGGTGATATAAAAGGGATAGGACTAACGGGGCAGATGCATGGGCTGGTTCTTCTTGATAAAGGAGGAAAAGTTCTTCGTCCCTGCATAATGTGGAATGATCAGCGGACTTCGGTTGAGTGTGAAGAAATAACCTCAAAGATCGGCTTTGAAAATTTACTTAAGATAACCGGCAATGCTGTCCTTCCCGGGTTTACAGCTCCCAAAATTATATGGGTAAGAAAAAATGAACCCAAAGTATATGGACAGGTTGAACATATTTTACTTCCTAAGGATTATATCCGCTTCTGCCTTACCGGTGAATTTGCGATGGATGTATCCGATGCTTCGGGAACTTCATTGCTTGATGTAAATAAAAGAGATTGGTCGGATTTAGTTCTCTCTAAGCTTGATATTCCCCGGAGCTGGCTTCCACCGGTATTTGAATCGACTGCAATAACAGGAAAAGTTTCAAAGGAAGCTGCTGATTTAACCGGACTGAAAGCCGGTACGCCTGTAGCAGCCGGCGCAGGAGATCAGGCAGCAGGGGGAATCGGGACGGGAACAATTAAAAATGGTATTGCATCGGTAGTGCTGGGAACATCCGGAGTGGTATTTGCACATACTGACAAGCTGACTATTGAGCCCCGGGGCAGGCTCCATTCTTTCTGTCATGCTTCATCGAAAAGCTGGCACGTAATGGGAGTTACTCTCTCGGCAGCGGGCTCGCTCAGGTGGCTAAGGGACTCATTCTGTGAATCGGAGATTGAAGAAGCCCGTAAGTTAAATGTGGATGTTTATGACATATTAACCCGGAAAGCAAATGCCGTCCCGGCCGGGAGTGAAGGGCTGATTTTCCTGCCTTACCTGACCGGAGAAAGAACTCCTTATCCGGATCCGAATGCTAAAGGAACATTTACAGGAATTTCAATTAGACATAATAAGGATTATTTCATCAGGTCTGTACTTGAAGGCGTGGCTTATAGCCTTAAGGACTGTCTAAGCCTGATCAGCAATATTGGTGTGGATATAAATGAGATAAGAATTTCGGGAGGCGGGGCAAAAAGTAAACTCTGGAAGCAGATACTTGCTGATGTCTTTAATATTGAACTTGCAACCCTTAATTCAACCGAAGGCGCTCCTTACGGTGCTGCCCTGATTGCTGCTGCTGCTGTCGGAAATTTCAGTACTGTTGAGGAAGCCTGCGGCCGGTGCATCCTTAAAGAAGAAATAACCGCTCCGCAGAAAATGAACGTCCCTGTTTATGAAGAGTATTACAAAATATACAATAACCTTTATCCATCATTGAAACAATCATTTAATAATATTTCACAGGCAGTTGGACACAATTACACTCGATAAAAAAGAAAATGACCTTTTTCTCGGCGACAGGTTTGTTTACCGGGTAAATCCGCAGGATTATATACCGCTTACCAGGGAACTGGTAAACAGCCGGATACTTTTTAATGAGATAGCCGGTATTCTTAAAAATAGCTCCTTTCAGACTTTAACCTCTAAAGAAAAAGATCTGCTGCTTCAATATGCATCCCTTCTTAAACGCTTTGAAAAAAATGATTCATCACTGCATTCCGATGATTACTTTACAGAAATACTAAAGGATTTCGAAACATACAGGTATTTTTATAAGGAGATCGGGGCGAGCTTAAAATTTAACCCGCTTTCAGGCTCAGATGCAGGAAAGCATGTTCTTGAGAAATTACTTTTCCTGCTTGAAGACTTCATCAGTCTCATCACACCTAAAGTTCTTTTCAAATACATCGAGACAATTCCCGGAAATGATGGTCTTGGCGTGGCCGGAACCAGCATTCATTTCAATAATAAAAAGCTAAGGATTTTCAGCAGCCATTCATCTTTTAACCAGAGTAAAGAAATTGGTCACGATGAAATGCTGACTAAAAATGTAATTGTTTATATAGTCACAATCGGACCAGGGATAGACGATGAAGTTAAGGCTATGATGCAAAAAGGAGAAATGTTCGATGCCTATCTGCTGAATGGTATTGGCGCAGGTGCTGCCGAAATGGTAGCCAATGATCTGAACAGGTATATGAATGATCAGAATACAGAGAAGGATTATGAGTATAAGAGAATGTCGCCCGGCTACGGCGATTGGAATGTATCGGATCAGACAAAGATATTCAGTCTCCTTACTCCTGAAAAATACATAGAAGTAAAGCTGACGGATTCGCATATTATGCTTCCCGAAAAATCAACTTCGGGAATTATGGGATTAACTTTGAAAGAAGATAAAGAATGAAGAAAATTATAGAAGAATTATTGAAGGATGGTCCTGTTATTACAGATGGTTCCTGGGGAACCCAGCTTCAGGAGAAGGGGACTTGGACTGAATGAATGTCCCGACTCATGGAACCTCACCCATCCTCAAAAGGTTCTGGAAGTTGCTCAATCCTACGTCGGCGCCGGCAGCAGAATTATTCTCACCAATACCTTCAGAAGCAACAGGATTGCCCTTGAAGGCTTTGGACTTGAGGATAGAGTAACGGAAATAAATAAGGCCGGAGTAGAAATATCAAAACGTGCTGCTGGTGAAAAATCTTATGTGTTCGCATCTGTAGGTCCCTGCGGTAAAGTGCTGATGACGGAGGATGTATCAGAAGATGAGCTTTATGAAGTTTTTAAGGAGCAGGTTGATGCAATCAAAGAAGCAGGTGCCGATGGTATTGTAATTGAAACTATGTCCGACCTTGCGGAAGCAAAAATTGCCTTGAGAGCAGCAAAAGAAACAGGGCTCCCTGTCATTGTTTCGATGGCCTTCGATTCAGGAAAAAATAAAGAGTTTACATATATGGGACACCCGCCTGAAGAAGCAGCCGAAGAATTGACAAAAGCAGGGGCGGATGCCATTGGAGCCAACTGCGGACAGGGTATTGATGGATTTGTAAATATCTGTAAAAGACTTAAAGCTTCCACCACTCTGCCTCTCTGGATAAAGCCCAATGCCGGGCTGCCCGAACTTCAGGGTAATCAAACGGTTTACAATACTTCAGCAGAAGAATTTGCAGAGTACGTTACCGAACTTCTTGATTCCGGGGCAGATTTTATCGGGGGATGCTGCGGAACCAACCCCGGTTTTATAAAAGAAATTTCAAAAATAATTAAGCATTAGATGTCTGTAAAAATATTACTTGATACTGATATCGGAACCGATATAGATGATGCGGTTTGTCTTGCTTATCTTCTTGCAAACCCTGATTGTGATCTTCTCGGGATAACCACAGTAACAGGTGAACCTGTTAAACGTGCTATGCTTGCAAGTGCTTTATGCAGGATAGCAGGAAAGAAAATTCCTGTCTATCCCGGTTCGGCTGATCCTCTGCTGATTCCACAGCTCCAATTAAAAGCCGGGCAGGCTAAATCATTAAAGAAATATCCTCATCAAAAAGAATTTCCTGAAGGTGAGGCAGTCGAATTTTTGAGAAGGACGATTAGAAAATATCCGGGTGAGATAATTCTATTGACGATTGCTCCATTAACAAATATCGGGTTGTTATTTTCCGTTGATCCTGAAATTCCTTCGCTTCTAAAAGGAATGGTTTCTATGTGCGGAAACTTTTTCAGAACAGCCCCTGGTTATCCTGAAACAGAATGGAATGCTATGGGGGATTATCATGCTTCTTCAATCGTATATAGTGCTGAACTGAAAATGCATAAATCTATCGGCCTCGATGTGACTTCCCGGGTTACAATGGAACCTTCGGAATTCAAAGAAAGATTTTCTTCACATAAACTTCTGGAACCTGTGCTTGATTTTTCGAAAGAGTTTTTCACAAAATGGAATATTGTTACTTTTCATGATCCTCTTGCTGCAGTTACAATCTTCGATAGATCTGTATGCGGATTTGAAAAAGGAACGGTTGAGATAGAAATGACTGAAAAGAATAAGCAGGGATTAACGAAGTGGAACGCCTTCAGAGAACGGAAAACATCAGGCTGCTGTCAGTGTAAATCCGGAGCAGTTCTTTAAGAAATATTTTTCAGTGTTTAAATGAGAACAGCATTATGAAAAAGATATTAGCCGCACTCATAGTCTTGATCCTTATTTTTAACGGGTGCGGAGATAAGTCTAAAGACAATTCCGGGGTAATAACCATAAATTTCTGGCATAGTTTTGTCTCGCGTACAATCCCTGCACTTAACAGCCTTATCGCTAAATATGAAAAAGAACATCCCGGCATCCATATAAATGCACAGTATGTTCCAAGCGGTGATCCGCTGGTACAGAAGCTTGTAACAGCGATCCAGAGCAATACCGCCCCCGATGTTTCATGGATACACAGCGATTTCCTGAATAAACTGGTTGAAGCTGACGCTATCTATAAGATGGATCATTTTATTTCAGGCAAAAACGGATTAAGTAAAGAAGAGATGGATGATATTTTTCCCCAGTCATTGCAGTCAGCAAAATGGAGAGACACTCTTTATGCTATGCCGATGGAAGCAACCACTCTTGCCCTGATTTATAACAAAACAAAATTTAAAGAAGCAGGGATCGATCCCGATAAACCCCCTCAGAACTGGGATGAACTTTACGAATATGCTGTGAAGCTGACGAAAGATAAAAACGGTGACGGTAAAACAGATCAGTACGGATTTTATATTCCTGCTTTCCCGGCTTCAGGTCCTTTGAGTATATGGATGGTGCTTCAGTGGACGCCATTTTTGTGGCAGGCCGGGGGAGAAGAAATAAATGCCGAACAAACAAAGGTACTGTTTAACAGCGATGCAGGAGTACAGGCACTTTCATACTGGAAGAAGATATTTAATATGGAGAATTTCAAGAACTTCACATTAACGCACGACCTTGGATTTATATCAAATACTGTTGCAATGATAATGGACGGGCCCTGGGACTTGCCCGAGTTCAGGGAAATTAAAAATTTTGAATGGGGTGTTACCTATCTTCCTGCAGGACCGGCTAAGAGAGCAACTTATATGGCTGGTGAACACCTTGCAATTTTTAAGCAAAGCAGGCATCCTGATGAAACATGGGCATTTGTTAAATGGATACTGGAACCTGAGAACCAGGCGATGTTCTCTGAAGAATCAGGTTATCTTCCTGTCAGAAAATCGGTGCTGGAGCTGCCCGGTTATAAGAAATTTCTTGACGGCGATCCTGCTATGAAAGCATTTGTCGATCAGATTGCAGTCAGTCAGGCAAGAGCCCCGATTGACTATTTCAGAGTGGAAATAAATCAGAATATTGCTGAAGCAGTGGAGAATGCAATACTTGGAGATGTAGATCCCGGCACTGCACTCAATGAAGCAGCAGAGAAATCAAACAGACTGCTCTCAACGGTTAGTAAATAAAAAGAAATACAGGCGGTGAAATTATGGCTGAAGTAATATTGAAAAATGTGACCAAAATCTATGACGGTGGAAATAAAGCTGTAGATGATGTAAATATAGAAATTCATGATAAGGAGTTTGTAGTGCTTGTCGGACCCTCCGGGTGCGGGAAATCAACAACTTTAAGGATGATTGCCGGACTCGAAGATATAACCGAAGGAGAAATGTATATTGACGGCAAAAAAGTGAATGATGTTTCGCCTAAGGATAGGGATATAGCAATGGTATTTCAGAATTACGCCCTTTATCCGCATATGAGTGTTTATGAGAATATGGCTTTTGGTCTAAAACTCAGGAAATTCCCTAAAGCGGAAATTAAGGAAAGGGTAAACGATGCAGCGAGGATTTTGGGATTGGAAGAATATCTCGACCGGAAACCTAAAGCTCTGTCGGGAGGACAACGTCAGAGAGTTGCTGTAGGCAGGGCAATCGTAAGAAAGCCGAAAGTTTTTCTATTTGATGAACCGCTCAGCAACCTTGATGCAAAATTAAGGGTTCAGATGAGGACTGAGATTTCAAAGCTCCACCAGAAGCTGAATGCAACGATGGTTTATGTTACTCACGATCAGACTGAAGCAATGACGATGGGTGACAGGATCGTTATAATGAAGGACGGTATCGTTCACCAGGTTGATACACCTTTGAATCTTTATAACAGACCGGCAAACAAATTCGTTGCTGGATTTATCGGGAGCCCTTCGATGAATTTTATAAGCGGGAAAATTTCTGAAAACGGAGAATTAATATTCCGGAGCCTTGATAGCAGTATTAATATCAAACTAAGCGGAATATATTCTGAAAAGCTCAGGAGTTACAGGAATAAAAATGTATGGCTGGGTATTCGTCCTGAAGATATTTATGATTCGGCCATTGCGAAGAATGAAGTATATTATAGTCCCGTAACCGTTGTCCTTGAAGTAGTGGAACCAATGGGAAATGAGATACTGCTCTATTTCAATTTTGATAATGAGCAATTTGTTGCAAGGATCCCTGCAAGGGAAATCCCGGAGGCAGGAAAAGAAAAAAAATTGTTGTTCGATACAAATAAGCTGCACTTCTTCGATTTTGAAACGGAGAAGACTATTAATTAATAAATAATATGAATACGATATGACAATAGGAAAAGATGATTATAAATATGAGTGGATAGAGGATTGGGCAAAAATACCCGGTACACAAAGCACTGAAACAAATGGAAGAACGCACGGCATAGTAATTTCTAAAACCGGAAATGTAATTATATTCAACCAGGCGGATCCTGCCGTACTGGTTTTTGATTCTTCCGGAAAACTTGTTGATAGCTGGGGCAGCCGGTTCAACGGTGCGCACGGTTTAACATTAACTGAAGAGGGAGGGACAGAGTACCTCTGGCTGACTGATCAGTATTCCGGTGAAGTTCTAAAGACTACTCTTTCGGGAGAAGAAATTCTTCTGATTAAAAAGCCTCACCTTAACATTTACATTGAGAAGGAATATTCTCCCACCTGGGCGGCTGTTTTTGAAGAAAGATTCGGCGGGAATGGAGATATATGGTTAACTGACGGATATGGTTCGAACTATATTCATCAGTATAATAAAGAAGGAATATATCTTAAAAGTATTAATGGGGAAAAGGGGAATGCAGGTGCGTTTGAATGCCCTCATTCTGTTTTTTTTGATTACAGAAAATCGGAACCTGAACTTTATGTTGCCGACAGGGCAAATAAGCGGTTCCAGGTTTTTGATCCCGATGGAAATTTCAAACGGTCATTTGGTGATGACTTTTTAGGATGTCCCTGCAGGGGCGTCGTGAAAGATGGCGTGCTATACGTCCCCGAGCTTTGTGCACGACTGACTATACTTGATGAAAATGATAAGCTGATCACTTACCTCGGACAAAATGAACAGGTTTGTGAGGTACCAGGATGGCCGGATCATCCTAAGAAATTAATAGAACCGGGAAAGTTTAATAGTCCCCACGATATGGCAGTAGACAAATATGACAACCTTTACGTTGTCGAGTGGATAAAAGGCGGTAGAATTACAAAGCTGAAAACAGTCTAAACAAAACCAAGGAGTAATAAATGAGCACACTGACCGGCTTCAGGATAACTGAGGAGCAAAAAAAGAAATACAGGGAAGACGGGTTTTTTATCCTTGAGAATATAATTCCTGAGCAGCAGCTGGAAGTTGTAAGGAACAAATGTGTCGAGCTGATTGAACAGCAGAACCGTGAGATGGATAGTCTGGGTACCGATATACTTAACCTGAGCAGAAGGAACAGCCGCTACTTTGTGTTCCTTGCATTTAAAGATCATCCTGAACTGGGTAAGTTTATTTTCAGCGACCTGATGGCTGAGATATGCAGAGCAACTATTGGAGATGAAGCATTCCTGTTCTGGGAGCAATTCGTTGTAAAAGGAACAGATCAGAAAGGTGCTGAATTCACCTGGCACCAGGATTCAGGTTACGTCGATTACCAGCATAAATATTATGTTAATGCCTGGGTACCGCTTGATGACGTGAACGAAGAGAATGGAACAGTTTATCTCCTTCCTTATTCTCTTGCAGGAACAAAGGACAAAGTTGAACATAAACCTGTGCCTGGCACTAATGACCGGGTAGGTTACTTCGGTCAGGAAAAAGGAGTTCCCGCTAACTGTCCGGCCGGTTCAATCGTTGTTTTTTCGAGTACAACTTTCCACAGGTCAGGTGCTAATAAGACAAATAAAATGCGACGCGCATACGCCATCCAGTTTTCTCCCGAACCTATTTATGAAGCAGACGGTTCCCTGAAGGGACTGGCAGAACCATTTCTAAAAAACGGAAAAAGAATTCGGTGATCATATGCTCGCTAATTCACTAATTCATAAATTAATCCGCCCAATTCGCCCAATCCTCAATTCGTTAATCCCAGTCCTATTCCTTTTTTCAACCTCCACCGTAATGGCTCAGCCAAATACAGTCTTCCCGCTGAACCAAAAACCTCAGAAATTATTTGATGGCGGTTTTTTTACTGAAGGACCAGCTGTCGGCAGGGACGGCTGTATCTATTTCAGCGATCAGACCTTCACCGAAGAAACCGATATGGAGGCGGGAATAATATGGAAATATGATCCTTCAAAGGACACCGCTTTAGTATTCCGGTCGCCGAGCGGGATGTCTAACGGGATAGCATTCGATAAAGACGGGAATATGGTGGTATGTGAAGGAGCGGACTTCGGCGGCAGAATGATTACGCGTACGGATATGCATACAGGTAAAAGCAAGATTATAGCCGGACTTTACAACGGCAGATCTTTCAACTCGCCTAATGATTTAACAATAGATAAAAAGGGGAGAATTTACTTTACGGATCCAAGATACACTGGCCACGAAAGTATCGATCAGCCGGTTATGGGAGTTTATAGAATTGACAGTGATAATAAGGTTAGACTGATCATTTCAGATATTCCAATGCCGAACGGGATTGCTCTATCGCCCGATGAAAAAACTTTATATGTCGGCTGTAATTACGAAGGGGATGAAAACCATAAACCTGTTGCTGCTCTTTATAAATACGAAATATCTTCAAATGATAGTGCCGTCTTTAGTAAAGTGCTTATTAATTTCAATGAAGATGCCGGCCCCGATGGAATCAAAACAGACAGCAATGGAAATCTTTTTATAGCTGTAAGAGATGAAGCAAATCCGCAGATAAGAGTTTACTCCCCTGAAGGCGGACTGATCGATTTTCTTAAACTTCCCGAAGTACCCTCAAACCTGACCTTCACCCCTTCCGGCCGGGAACTCTACATCACTGCCGGCAATGGTTTATACCATATCCCCCTCAACTATCAACATCAAAATTAAATATGCCATCCCAACAAGATGGGATTGTTAATGTTTCGCTTACTCTAACTTGCGCTCCGACCAAAAAAGGCTTCTCCAGTGTGTGAAAAAATCCATTGCCGTTTTTGTTTGTGCTTTAGGAGCAACGGTGTTGCCTCACCGTTGCTCACTTATACTTGTTTTTATGTAATTCACCTCCTTCCAATTAAAATGAGAGCTTCTCCGAGACCATTGCCATAACCTATTCCATACCGTCAGTAACTGCCAAGCCATATAGCCTGTCATCAAAATTTTGTAATTCTTCAAATTTGTGCCACGTTCCCCCATTATTGTGCCAGACCATTGCTTCATCCCCTACTATAAAAATATTGTTTTTGTAACGA
>CAVVGK010000002.1:0-290622 GCA_963747755.1 uncultured Ignavibacteria bacterium
ATGAAGGAAAAGATATTCAACAAAAGTTTAAAAGGTTTGAAATGGAGACGTTACATTACAGATAAAAATTATTCAAGGAGATAAGATAGGTCGATGAATAAATTTGGATTTAAGGATATCACTTCACAAAACTGGTTAGAACCCGATGAAATTATGAACCATTTTTTGAAATCAAACTCTAATGGTGATTTTAAAGAGACACTGGTGAGGACTGGCTTGAACAAATTCTTAGGGCAGAATTGAAAGATTCAGTGCATGAAAATGTGCGCAAACTTTTTATTATCGCAAAAGGGGATAGTTGACTATGATATTTATACTACCCTCTCTATGCTCTGGGTATCAAGCAGATACTGACTGTCTTCGCATATGTGAAACCGCTATCAAAGAAAAATGTAAACTAATAAGTTGTAGAGGTTCAGTAAAATCATTTGCTGAAAAACTTACTTGGTTAAGAAATAGTGGTCATATATCAGAAATAAAGGAGACGTTGGGATATAATTAGAAAATTACGTAATAGATTTTATTTCATCCAGAAAATACAATGATTATTACTCCAATTATGGCTATAGAATTTTTGAATTCTGTTACCTTAGCGATTAATAATTTGGTCACGGAAGAATGAGTCTTCCATTCTTATATTTTTTGATATTTCTTTCAATGCAACTTTTATCTCCTTTCTTTTCCCGAGCTATAAACCTCTTCTAAAATCTCTTCACAAATAAATTTGTATTTGGGCTGTTTCTTTGATAATCCCACTTAATGATACAGGATATTTATCATTTAATCTGCCATTGTTTTTTTTTCTATCCTCCTAGTAAGATAGCCCAAGTTCCATATTTGGAATCGGCTTTTATAACTTTGCCTATAAAAACAATTTCTTCTGAAGCCATTTCTTCACTTTGGTTAACTCTGCATATAATCTCTCGGCATCGGATTTTGAAATCGACTTACTTTGTGGAACCTTAGTTCCGGGGTTGTCCAGCTATATAAAAGGGGAGTTTCATTTTTTACAATAAAATCTAAAGAATTAATAATGAAGAAATTAGATAGACCTTTGTTATCTTTCATTATTTCAGCAAGCTTTATGGTAACTAGTGCTTTGTCCTAATGCCTCAATTTTATTAAGCGCCAAGCTAATTGAGGAATAGCCAAAAAAATCAGCGGTCTGTTTTAATTGAAGATGTTGTTTTGAAGGAACCGGAAGAGAAGGCAAATACTTCAGTTTCAAATAAATCTGGTTCAAGATATTTGGTTTTATCAGTCAGATGTGAGATTGCTTTCTTGTGGGCTTGTTTAATTAAAGACTGAAAATATGCTAAGGCCACACTAGTCGAGATGTGTTAATTTTAAGTTCTGATATAGCCTCGGGGGGATTTGAAAGATAAATGAATAATGCCTCTGAACTTTTTAATTGCTTCCTCAACAATTTTTCAGAAGCCGTTTCCTCAATTTCGAAAGGAGAATTAGAATGTGGGAACCAAAGAGGATTTAATTCTCTCTCTGATAGATTATTAAAATTAGTGCATCACTTTCATTTGAGATTGATAATCTGAAATATTCTTTGATTTCGGGTTCTTTGAATGCTCATGTTATATCAAATTGAGCTTCCTTTATTAAATTAATCCTATTCGTATTTGAGATTGGGATACAAAGCAGTCGAACTTTTTGTCAGTTTGTCCAACTAATACGCATGGATGCTTAAATTCACAGCGTCCTAAACAACAAAAAATTGGCAGTGTTATCATAGTATATTAAGGTCTCTATGTATTTAACTGTTTTCATTTAATAATCTCCAAAAGTCAATAGGATTAAAAATGTTTTCTAATCCACCAAGAAAAATGTTTCGGCCTTCCTGATTTTTTAATTACTCCAGCTTCTTCTGATAATTCTAGCTTTACTAATTTGTTCCCTGTGAGTTGGAAATTTACGAATTAATTTGCAGCTTATACTATTATTAAATATTGATACCGAACGTGCAACACATTCAGAAACATCAAAATGCTTAAATGGAAAAAGCTTCCGATTAGAAAAAAAATCACTTTCGGAGGAGGAGGGATTTTTTAGTTCAAACAATGACATTATTTGGTACCTTGGCATCTAAAAGAGACCATACTTCAGGGAGTTCTTCTTTCCAGTAATCTGTTGATTCTATAGGCATCATTAACCCTTTATTTAGTGGAAAATTATTTTTTATCTTGTGAAATTTCTCAGTGTCCGGGGTACCCTTTGAGCAATTGTATTCCATAGAACTAATCTATATCATTAAATTAGGTTAAATGGGCCTAAAGAGGACAAGCCTGGCTTACTTGAAGAATCATTTGTGGAAATGAGCAATTTTAAATGGTTTCAGACATATGAACAGAAAAAAATCTGAAGTGTACGAATAGTGTACGAACAAAAAACAAAACCCTTTGTAAGTTATTGCCTCATAGGTAGAAAACTCAGTTTTTTTCTTATGAACTTAAAATCATATATAGAAACAAGAAATATTGGACTCAATGGATCTTTTTAAAACCCCTACCAAAATAAATAATACCAATTATTTTCTCATAAATCATAAAAAAAATCCTGACTGAACAAGTCAATCAGGATTTTTACTGTAGAGCTTGTAGCGGGGGCAGGACTTGAACCTACAACCTTCGGGTTATGAGCCCGACGAGCTACCAATTGCTCCACCCCGCGGTTTAATTTTTGGATTACAAATATAATGATAAGGGCACGCGTTTCCAAATTACACTGGTATTGCGTGATTCGGTGCTCTTTTTCGCATTCTTCCCTGAATCCGGCTTATCTTGTTGTTGATTAAGTTAAATCTCTATCAGAAAAGATACCTGTGGAACCTGGAATACTATAAAGTAAAGTTTGATGGTGCAGGACTACCGAGCGGCGTTTACTTCTGCAGAACGAATGCACGAAGTTTTTCCGCTGACAATAAAGTTGCTTCTGCTAAGGTGATTTTCATTTGATCCGGAAGAAACCTAAATAACATTTGGTAGAGCCGCTGGTAAAATCTATTTTTATCTTGTAATTTTGTCCTATTCCGAAACTGTCATATGGGTGGGCCATGCGATACAGGAAGACATTTGCAATTCATTTCTTAATTATTTGTGTTGTCATTCAGGCACTAAGCGGATTGGTAGGGGGTACCTGGCTCCTGGCTGATCCTTCGGGAGGGAAAATAGGACTCCCGGCATCATGGGTCGAAAACTCTCCTTTCCCCGACTATACTATTCCCGGTATTATCCTCTTCACGGTTCTGGGTCTTTATCCTCTGTTTGTTGCCGGCGGTCTGATAAGGGATAATAAAAAAGCTTTGATAGCCGCAAGATTGCTTGGATTTGCTCTGGTGATATGGATAGCTGTTGAAATATGGATAATCGGTTATCAGACTGAGCCTCCCCTCCAGCTTATATACGGCATCCTGGGAATAGTAATTGTCTATCTTGCTTATTCAAACAGCGTAAATAATTATTATACCTGACATTTTTGTCGGCTCGTGATCTCGGATGCAATTCACGTTCCTGCCCTGTAAGTGGTGGGGAAAATCATTTTGCTTAAAGGAATCACATACCTCGATTAGGAATCTTTTTATGTTCCCATAAGAAAAGGATTTGACTTGATGTAAATGTAATGCGAAGACTTATCGTGAAATGGTTGCCATATGTGTGAATTTAACTTGCTTAAAAATCCGGAAGATGAAAGAATAGTTCCTTTTTTGCTTGAACATCCCCGCGCGGGTATTTATCATCATCCTGCATGGTTGAAAGCGATAAATGCCACATTTAATCACACGCTTATGTATCTGATTTCTGAAGATGCTGAAGGTAAATTGACTGGCCTTTACCCTTTTTGTCTGCTTGACAGCATTCTTACTGGTAAACGAATTACAGCAGTTCCTTTCTCTACTTACTGTGACCCCCTTTTTCCGGATGACTGCTTACCATCTGCAATAAATTATTTGAGGAAGCAATTTCCTGATTATAAGCATATTGAATTGAAATATCTGGAAGATTGTAAGGGGGATCTCTCAAGTTTCAGCAAAACGGAAAATTATTTTACTCATATACTTAACTTATCCGATTCTATTAGGACAACTTTTAATTCTTTTCATGGTACAAGCATTAGAGCTTCTATACGAAGAAGTGAGAAGAAGGGACTTGAGTTTAAATTTGGTAAAACCTTGGATGATTTAAATACGTTTTATCATCTGGAGGTAAAGCTTAGAAAACGTCTTAATTATCCTCCGCTTCCGTTTAATTTCTTTTATAATGTCTGGAATGAATTTAAGGCATATCATCTCATCTATCTCCCTATTGTGTTAAAGAATGGAAAAGCCGTCGCCGGAGGAGTTATTTTTCATTTCAAGGACACATTTTATTTTGAATATACCGCTTCGGATAAAAAATTTCTAAGCCTTTATCCCAATCATAAACTGTTCTGGGAAATGATAAAAACTGCAATGAGAACGGGTGCAAAAAAGGTTGATTTGGGAAGAACTTCCGTTGATAACAAATCATTGTTAACTTTCAAAGAACGCTGGAATGCACGGGGTATAAAAATTAATCATTGTTACTTTCCTGAACAAAACCTGGTTCATTCCAACAGAAAATTATTTACCAATATTCTTTCTAAAATCAACAGAGTGTTTCCCGGGAAAATCCTCGAACTTGAAGGAAAAATAATTTATCCGCATTTAAGTTGATTTATAAACTAAGGCTCCTTAAAAATCCCCTGGGGTCTTCTCTTCACAGCAGCTAACCTGCCTTTAAGTACTAAATATTACCAGGTAATAAGGCAATCAATTAAACTAATAGTTTCATTGTTAATAAATAATCGTTATATATTGTAAGGTTCTTAATCATAATAAAGCAGAAAAATGTATACAGCAATTATAGTAGTACTGCTCGCCTTTGCAATATATCTGGCGTACAGCGGTATTAAAGGTGAGAAAATAGGGAGAACAATTACCGGCATAGTCATAGGTGCCGTCACAATAATCTTTTTCTGGTCGCTCGATTTCTGGGGCGAGATGCTCTGGTTTGAAAATCTTGGTTACGGCGATAGGTTCTGGATGTATATTGTCGCTCAGACGGCAGCAGGCGCCGCAGGTGCTTTCCTCTCTCTGGGTATTGTTTCGCTGCTGACATACTCGATCCCTTCTAATAAAGGTTATCTCCGGAAAATCAGCCAGGCAGTATCTTTTGTGGCCGGCGCTCTGTGGGGGTACTCAAACTGGGAGGTCATGCTCAAATTCTGGTTCCGCGTGCCTATGGGTGTTTCTGAACCTGTCCTTAATAAGGATGCGGGGTTTTATTTATTCACTCTTCCTTTTCTTGATAGTATTTATACACTTCTTATTATACTGACTATTATTTCTTTCATCGCTGTTATGTTTACTTCTTTTCTGAAGTTTGATGAAAAGGGAAATTTGACCGCGAACTTCTCGGGCTTCGATCGCTATATTTCGTCCAGGCCCTATACTAATATCCTTATCATAGGTTCGCTACTGATCCTTCTTCTTGCTTATGATAAGTATCTCAGCCGCTTTCACCTCATGTTCTCCGACCTGGGTGTGGTGCGGGGACCAGGGTGGACGGATGTTAATATTCTTCTTCCCGCTTATGATATTATTATTGTGCTCATGATTATCCTTGCAGCGGCTCTTCTGATTAAACCTGCACGTATCTTTCTTCAGAAATTTTATACGAAGCTTAGAATCAGAAATGCTGCCTCTGAACCTGTACTTATTTTTTCGGTTTTAATATCTCTTTTTGTTATTTGGTTTATCGGATTAACTGCAATCCCCGGCCTGTTCCAATGGCTCCGTGTTGAACCCAATGAGATAACTTTTGAAAGACCGTATATAGAGAATAATATAAAACTTACGCGCTATGGATTTAATCTTCAGAATATCGAGGAAAAGGAATATCCTGCTAAGAATGTTTTTAATAAGCAGATTGTTCAGGATAATCAGTCGACTTTTGATAATATAAGACTTTGGGACTGGCGTGCGCTTGATGATGTTTATAAGCAGTTCCAGGAAATACGCCTGTATTATGAGTTTCAGGATGTCGATATCGACCGCTATCATTTTAATAATGAGTACCGGCAGGTCATGGTTTCCGCCAGGGAAATGGAGGCATCTAACCTTCCTAAGCAGAGCCAGACGTTTGTAAATACAAGATTTAAATACACACACGGCTATGGCATAACATTAACAACGGTAAGTGATTTCACCCCTGAGGGTCTTCCGAACCTTCTCATTAAAGATATTCCCCCGGTTAGTAAGTATCCGGAACTTGAGGTAAAGCAGCCCCAGATCTACTACGGCGAGCTTACTGATTCTTACGTCGTTGTGAATACCGATGAAGCTGAGTTTGATTATCCCAGCGGGGAACAGAATGTAAATATAAAGTACCCCGGTAAAGGCGGAATTCAGCTTTCAAATATATGGAGGAAATTCCTGTTCGGATGGAAGTTTGACGGTACAAGTTTCTTCTTTTCAGGCTATCCTAATCATCAAAGCAGGGTAATGTTTCACCGTCAGATTATGGACCGGGTGAAAACCCTTGCCCCATTCCTTGAGTATGATAAAGACCCCTACATAGTTCTTGGTGACGACGGCAAACTATACTGGATGATCGATGCATATACAACAAGCAGCTATTTTCCCTATAGCGAGGTTTTTAATTCGACTGAAAGGATCGGGTATAAGGAAGGGGAAACTACAAGAACTCTTACAACGAATACGGCACCTGAATTGAACGGTCTAAATTATATTAGGAATTCGGTTAAGGTTGTTGTGGATGCTTTTAACGGTTCTACGGATTTTTATATTTTTGATGAAAGTGATCCTCTTATTAAGGTGTGGGATAAGATCTTTCCGGGCCTGTTTAAAAATAAATCTGAAATGCCTGCAGGCTTGATAAACCATGTGCGCTATCCGATCGATTTTATGATGGTGCAGGGATTAATGTATGCGAAATACCATATGACCGACCCTACGGTTTTTTATAACCAGGAGGATCTGTGGATAAGAGCTACTGAACAGTATTATGACCAGGTTCAACCTGTTAATCCATACTATATTATGTGGCAACTTCCTAAAACGCATAAGGCTGAGTTTGTTCTGATACTTCCATTTACTCCTAAGAACAGGCAGGTCTCAATAGGCTGGGTTGCGGGTATGTGCGACGGGGATAATTACGGACGGTTTATTGCTTATAAATTTCCGAAGGATAAAAGCGTGCTCGGTCCGCAGCAGGTGGAAACAAAAATCGACCAGGATAGTTTTCTCTCGGGGCAGTTGTCGCTTTGGAATCAGCGGGGCTCTAATGTAATCCGCGGAAATGTTCTGGCAATCCCTGTAGATCAGACGATAATTTATGTCGAGCCTATTTATCTGCAGGCGGAAACAGCGGCCTATCCGGAGCTGAGGCTTGTAGCCGTTATGCATAATGATAATCTGAGTTATGCTGAGACTTTCCAGGAAGCACTGCAGGAACTCTATGGTGAAATGCCTGTAAAGCAGGCACCTGTGAAAGGAGAAACTCCGGCAGCAAAAGTTGAAACGTCTGTCAGTGAAAAAATTGACCAGGCTAACGATGCATTTAATAATTATCTGAAATACCAGGGTCAGAAGGAATTTCAAAAAGCAGCTGATGCACTTGAAAAACTTCAGTCGATTTTGAAAGAATTGTCTGATCATTCAAAAACTCCCCAGGAGAAGAAATAGAAATAAGCTTATTGCAAATAAAAAAATAACGGCTATTTTAGTGGTTTAGAAAATTAAATAGGAGAAAATTATGGATATGCATACTGAGCAGAATCAGGATAAGTCTGTTATAATCATTGATAAAAATAAATTGATCGGTGTCGAGAACGAAACTTTCCAGCAGCAGGTACAGACCGCCCTCGATAACGGAAGTAAAGAAATATCGATCGATCTGAATAATGTGGAATATATTTCGAGCTGGGGAATCGGACTCCTGGTTCACGCATATACCAGCTGTCATAACAAAGAGGTACAGTTCAGCCTGAAAGGTGTTAATCAACAGGTAATGAATGTCCTCAGCCAGCTGAAGCTTACAACGCTGTTCAATATTAAATAAACCGTTCTTGTCATATCTGATTGATTTGCCTCGCCCCCGACCCGCGGGGGCTGTCGTCCATTCTTTTATTACCATAATAATTTCAACAAAGAATTAATATATACCAGGCTTATAAGTTCCGTTAAAATAATTACACCATCCCTGTTATTTTTTACTAATTTTAAGATATTGTACTTTAATATTATGCGGAATAGGAATGAATAAAACAGTACTGCTGAATAAAATACGGGAAGCGGGGGTTGTTGGAGCCGGCGGAGGGGGTTTTCCTGCACATAGAAAACTGACCGCAAGTGTAGATCATATCATCGCAAACGGTGTGGAATGCGAACCTCTTCTTTATAAGGACCGCGAAGTGATGCTCAGGGAAACACAAAGACTGATGCATGGTCTCGAAATCGTCCGGGAGCTTACCGGAGCTTCTCACATTACAATTGCAATTAAGAATAAAAATAAGGATGCCGCAGAGTTGATAAAGCCTCTGGCTGACAGGAAAGGATACGATATATTTATCACTAAAAATGTTTACCCTGCCGGTGATGAATACATTCTTGTATATGATATAACAGGGAGAAGGATCCCCCCGAACGGAATCCCCCTCATGGCAGGCTGTCTTGTCAATAATGTTGAGACGCTTGTCAATATTTCTTACGCATCTGAAGATACTCCGGTTACAGAAAAATTTATAACCGTTTCAGGTTCGGTTAAAAACCCTGTCACTGTAAAAGTACCGGTGGGTACAAGCTTTAAAGCTTGTATTACACTTGCCGGCGGTTTTACGACTGAGACACCTGTGGCTTTAACCGGCGGGGTGATGATGGGAGGTATTGAAATAGATTTTTCCCGTCCGGTCACAAAAACGCTTGGCGGATTAATAATCCTGCCGTCGGATCATACCCTCGTGGTGAGAAAATCTGCGCCGCAAAAGGTTTATAATAAAACAGGACATAGTACCTGCGATCAGTGTTCTCTCTGTACACAGCTGTGTCCCCGCTATATACTCGGCTACCCTATACAGCCTCACCTTGTTATGCGGGCTCTCCAAATGTCGGGCGATGCTAAGGAGACGCTTAATATGTGGGCTTCTGCCTGTTGTGAATGTAATGTTTGTTCCTTATTTGCATGTCCTGAAAAACTCGATCCTAAAAATATCTGTGCTGATAATAAAGCCAGACTGGGCGGGCAGAAAAAAGGTTTTACAAAGGCTCAGATGGAAGAAGCGTTTAGGGATGTTCACCCTGCAAGGGAGGGAAGGGAAATACCCATATCGAGTTTATATCTAAGACTTGGATTGAAACCGTACGACCGGAAGGCCGAATATAACGCTCTTAATACCAGGATCGCTCAGGTGAATATACCGCTGAAGTATAATTTCGGAAATGCTGCAGCTCCTGTGGTTAAAACAGGTGAACACGTCAAAGCAGGAGAAGTAATTGCTTCTTCAGAGGAAAATGATTTCGGCGTCCCTGTTCATTCAAGTATTGATGGAATTGTTAAATCGATCGCTCCGGACAGTATTGTAATATCTACAGCCAATTAACAAAGGAATATTTTATGAAATCAGCTATTGGTTTAATTGAATTATCGAGCATCGCTAAAGGTATAGAGGTTTCGGATGCGATGCTTAAGCGTGCCGATATAGAAATCATTGTTAATAGAACTATTTGTCCGGGAAAATATATGGTTTTGATTGGAGGAGATGTAGACGCTGTTCATGCTAGTATAGAAACGGGCATTGAATTAAGTTCCGATGAGCTTGTTGATAATTTTATTATTCCTAATGTCCATCCTTCTATTTTTCCTGCAATTAGCGGGATAAACCCGGTTACCGATCTCCAGGCTCTTGGTGTAATTGAATCATTCTCCGTGGCTTCCATAATAGAAGCTGCAGACGCCGCGGTAAAATCTGCAACTGTTGACTTGATTACTGTTTATCTGGCGATGGCGATTGGCGGCAAGGGATATGTTATGCTTACGGGGGATGTTGCATCGGTACAAACGGCGGTTGAAACCGGAGCTGCGGCTATTGCGAAGAAAGGTCTGCTTGTGCAGAAAGTGGTAATCCCTCAGCCACGGAAAGAAATTCTTCAGTCCTGGATCTGATAAAAGTTAAAAAAAATCAGTTTGTTAACCTGTTTAATGTAACGGACGGTGGTATTGATAATGAGTAATGGTTCTGAAAAAGTGAAAATTGATTTGGAAGGTCTGATAATCAGACTTCAGACAAGGAATGAATATCTGCAGAAACGAAGCGGAAGTTATTCAAGCTTCAGACTGCTGCTGCTCGTAGCCGGAACCGCAATATTTTTAATTCTTTTCTTCTCGGTTTCTAACCTGGCCGCATTAATATCAGCCGGCATATTCCTCATTGTTTTTGCTGTGGCGGCACATCTCCATAATAAACTCGACAATGGAATAAAGAAGCTGAAATTATGGACAAGCATTAAATCGGCCAACCTTGCAAGGTTAAACCTCGACTGGAAGAACATTCCGCATATAAATTATTTTAATGAAAATAATCCCGATGATAAACCGGGACCAATAGAAACTGATTTGAACCTGGCAGGGGATGAATCACTGCATCAGCTGATAAATACAGGTACATCAGCAAAAGCAAAAGCATTGTTGAGAGCGTGGCTCAGTATAAAAAATCCGCTTGTTGAGGAGATTAAAAAAAGGCAGGATATTATAAGAGAATTGATCCCCCTGACCAGGTTCAGGGATAAACTTGTTCTTTACTCCACTTTCTCATCAAAGCGAGATTTTGAAGGCAGTATGATACAAAAACTGCTAAGTAAAAAAGTTACAATCACGGTTGCATTTAAGCTGATCTTCGGAATTATGATTTTGCTTGCCCCTCTTAATATTCTGCTGTTTATTTTTTTTCTTGAGAAAATCCTGCCGGCGTACTGGCTGATAACAACGCTGATTTATATTGTCTTATTCCATTTTAATAATAAAGAAAAAGATAAAATACTGGACGAAGCCGAGTACATCTCAGCCGAACTCGAAAAAATAGGAAGTGTATTTGAATACCTTGAGAGTTATTCTTATAAAGATGATTCGAAACTGGCCGGTCTATGCAATCCTTTCAGGGTCAGGGAGGAACAGCCTTCGGTATTAATTAATAAGGTTAAAAATGCAGTGGGTTTTTTAAGGATAAGGAAAGGGAATCCCTTTGTCTGGAACATAGTAAGGGCAGTATTCCCGGTAGATTTTTATTTCAGATTGAAGATGAACAAATATAAAGAGATTATCTCAGGTAAGTTGGAAGTCTGGCTTGAAACCTGGTATAACCTGGAAGCCCTGTCGTCTCTTGCTAATTTTGCATTTCTGAATCCTGACTACAATTTCCCTGCAATTTCAGGTAATACTAAAGGGCAGACTATCTTCAGCGGCAAAAAAATGGGACATCCGTTAATACGCAATGAGAGGAAAATACTTAACAATTTTACATTTAATCCGGCCGGAGAGATCGCGATTATTACAGGTTCTAATATGTCGGGAAAAAGTACATTCATTAGAACGATTGGGGTTAATCTTTCTCTTGCTTATGCGGGCAGCGTGGTTAATGCGCAGGAACTAAGCGTCTCGTTGTTCAGATTGTTTACCTGCATCAAGGTAAGTGATTCGGTAATAGACGGGATATCTTATTTCTATGCTGAGGTTAAAAGATTGAAGGCTTTGCTTGATGAAATAGAAGGGTCTGATTATCCCGTGCTTTTTTTAATAGATGAAATATTCAGGGGGACGAATAACATTGAGCGGCTGAAGGGAAGCAGTGCTTTCATAAAAAGGCTTGCTGGAACTAATTCTATCGGGGCCGTAGCAACGCACGACCTGGAACTCGTAGCACTATCAGAAGAAATCTCCAAAGTGAAGAATTATCATTTCAGGGAGGAAATAACGGACGGGAAAATGATTTTTGATTATAAACTGAATGATGGTCCCTGCCCCACAACCAATGCCCTCAAAATAATGAAGCTTGAGGGTCTCCCTGTTGATTAAACTATTCCATTTTCATATCGCGGGTCATAAGGTCGGTTGTCGCCTTTACCGGATCTTTTTCTTCAAATAATATTTTATAAACTTCTGTGGTAATAGGGGTTTCAACGCCGCTTTTCTCTGCGAGCATTGAAGCTGACCGGCTTGTTTCGACTCCTTCAGCAACCATCTTCATCGACTTCAGAACCTGCTTCAGGGTTTTTCCGGATCCTATCTGTTCTCCTACAAAACGGTTGCGGCTGTGGCGGCTCATACAGGTTACAATCAGATCACCCATTCCAGATAAACCGGCGAAAGTTTCCGGCTGCGCGCCCATTGCAATACCAAGTCTGGAGATCTCAGCAATTCCTCTCGTCATTATAGCCGCTTTAGTGTTATCTCCGAATTTAACTCCATCGATGATTCCTGCTCCGATCGCTATAACATTCTTGAATGCGCCACCCATCTCTACGCCAAGAATATCGGTAGAACCGTATACTCTGAAATAGGATGTAATGAATGCAGCCTGTACCGATTTGGAAGTTTCTGCATCTGTCGACGCGGCTACAACTGCGGTCGGGATCCTTCTGGCAACTTCTTCAGCATGACTGGGACCTGAAAGGACGCCTACCTGGGCAATATCTAAAGAGGGAATTTCATCTATAAGCATTTGAGACATGGTCATCAGACTCTTATTTTCAATTCCTTTAGCAACACTTACAAGAAGAGAATTCTTCAAAGCTGACGAGTCTGCATTTTTAATCACGCTGCGCATATACTGGGAAGGGACAGCAAGAACAATCATATTCTGCTGATGCACTGCTTCGTCAAGGTCGTGGGTGATCTTTATATCGCCGGGAATTGGTATTCCGGGGAGGTAGTTTGTGTTCTCTCTGGTCTTTTCAAGCACCTTTGCATAGCTTTTAACATATTCCCAGAGAGTAACTTTATGTCCGTTAAAATGAAGCAGTATAGCCAGGGTTGTTCCCCAGCCGCCGGCTCCAAGAACAGATATTTTCATCAGAGGGATTTATTTTTTTTCTTAAAGCTGACTTTATTTTCGTTGCCGTTTAGTATACGGACTACATTTTTCCTGTGAGTGAAAATAACGAGCAGTGAAAGGAAAATTACAAATGGTAAAAGTGTGTTATACCCGGGTATGTTTACATTGAAAACATTTTCCCTGATAACGAGTGCGACTGGAACTGCGACTGCACCAAGTATTGAACCGAGAGAAACATAACGTGAAATGGTAACTACCAGAACGAATACACCGATAGCGATAAGCATATCAACAGTAACAACCATCAAAAGTACGCCAAGTGCTGTTGCTATACCTTTGCCGCCTTTAAAGCCCGCAAAGATTGTCCATATATGTCCGATAACTGCTGAAATCCCGGCAATGATCTGAACAAGGGTGAAATCATCAAAGGGAGTGATATTTTCAAAAGGCATCGATCCGTAATGCAGTCTAGCTACAACAAGTACAGCAAGTACTCCTTTGAATGCATCAAGCAGGATGACAATCACGCCATGCTTCCAGCCAAGGACACGCATTACGTTGGTCCCGCCCGCATTGCCGCTGCCATGTTCCCTGATATCTATTCCTTTTACGGCTTTTGTGACGATAATACTGGTTGGAATTGATCCTATAAGGTATGACAGGATGACTATAGTTGCGAGTAAATACATTCAGTTACCATTAAAAAGAGTGAAGCCTAAACTAAGGATAAAAGCCTTAACTATCAATGAAATTTGAGCTTAAGGCTATTTGATTCAATTATCGAACCAGGGTTTCAAATAGTTTAAAATCTTCTTTGGTAGTTATCTTAAAATTAAAGTTAGAACCTTCGGTAATATTTACTTTTCTGCCTATACGTTTTACAAGCATCGATTCATCTGTCCCGTAAAAATTTTCCCGGTACGCTTTCTTCATAGCTTTCATCAGATCACTATACCGGAAGATCTGGGGAGTTTGAACGTATAGAACATTTTCCCTGGATATATATTCGTAAACATAATTTCTGCCCCGGATAAGCGTGTTGCTTCCCCGCACACAAACTACAGAATTTCCTTTTTGCTCAGCAGTTTTTACTGCTTCACTAAGTATACTCGCAGAGAGGAGGGGCCGTGCAGCATCGTGCACAATTATGAGGTCATCCGGTGCTGCAGAAGCAGAGGAAAGAGCATTGTAGACAGAATCCTGCCTTTCCTTTCCTCCTTCTACAATTTGTTTGATCTTCGACAGCCTGTATTTTAGTTTGAGTTTTTCCAGCAGAGGATAAAAACTTTTATCAGCTGATATTATAATCTCATCAATAAACCTGCTCTTTTGAAAGGTTTCCAGGGAATAAACGATTAACTCTTTTCCTTTAACCTTAATAAACTGTTTCGGCTTTGAAAACCCGCTGCGTGATCCTTTTCCGCCGGCGGGGACTATAACGATTTTTCTCATACTAACAGCATTGCATCGCCGTAGCTGAGGAATTTATAATTTTCCTTCATTGCTTTTTTGTATGCCTTCATAACAAATTCTGTACTGGCGAAAGCACTTACAAGCATAAGCAGGGTTGATTCCGGCTGATGGAAATTTGTAATAAGCCTGTCGGTTACTTTAAAGTCGTAAGGAGGATAGATAAATTTATCTGTCCAGCCTCTTCCGGGCTTTACCATTCCGTCTGCAGTTATGCTTGTTTCAAGTGCACGGCAGGTGCTTGTTCCAACAACGAAAACATTGTGCTTGCCAGATATAGCCTTGTTTATTTTTTCCGATGACTGGGCTGTAATTTCATAGTATTCAGAGTCCATCTTATGCTTGGTTAGATCCTCAACTTCAACGGGTCTGAAAGTTCCGAGACCGATGTGTAGAATAACCGGAACAACTTCGACACCTTTTTTCTTCAGTTTGGCAAGCAGCTTGTCGGTGAAATGTAAACCAGCCGTAGGTGCGGCAACGGCTCCGTCAACACGTGCATAAACGGTCTGGTAATTCTCTTTGTCCTCCGGTACAGGTTCTCTCTTAATGTATGGAGGCAGAGGGGTCAGTCCAATTTTCTCCACTGCGCTGAATACATTTCCGGGCTGATTGAACCTGACGGTTCTTCCCCGGGAAGTTGTATTATCAATTACTTCACACCAGAGCTTATCATTAAAATATATTTTATTCCCTATTCTCACTTTTCTTGCAGGATCAACAATTACATCCCATATGCATTCGTCTGCATTTAGTTCTCTGAGAAGGAAAACCTCAATCTTAGCATTTGTTTTTTCTTTCTTTCCATACAACCTTGCCTGGAACACACGGGTTTCATTTACAGCAAGGACATCGCCTTTCTGCATATAATCCGTAATATCGCTAAAAACCTTGTTTTCAATTTCTTCCGTTTCCCTGTTAAGCACCATAAGCTTTGCTTTATCCCTGGGAGAGGGCGGAAATTTAGCAATTGCTGTCTTCGGCAAATTGTATTTGAAATCTGATAATTTCATTCTTCGTTACCTTTTATGAATTGATAAATGAGAGGGAGCCCCGGGCTCCCTCTGTAATATTTGTTATTTCTTCCTCTTTGTCGTTGATTTCTTAGACTTTGAAATCTTTTTTGATTTAGTCGACATTTCGTGCACAACTGCTCTGGCAGCTGCTAACCTTGCAATGGGTACGCGGAACGGGGAGCAGCTCACATAGTTTAACCCTACCCTGTGGCAGAATTCAACCGAACCTGGTTCGCCGCCATGCTCTCCGCAGATTCCTACTTTAAGGTTCTCACGTGTTGATCTTCCTTTTTCAGTTCCCATCTTAACAAGCTGACCAACACCGTTCAGGTCAAGTACTTCAAAAGGATCGTTCGGCAGAATTTCATTTTCTACATAAAGCGGGAGGAACTTGCCTGCATCATCCCTTGAGAGTCCGAATGTTGTCTGTGTTAAATCATTGGTTCCGAAACTGAAGAATTCAGCGCCTTTCGCTATTTCATCTGCTGTAACACATGCACGAGGCAATTCGATCATTGTTCCAACGAGGTAGTTGATCTTTTTACCGCGTTCTTTTGCTACATCGTCTGCAGCTTTTCTAACGATCTTCTCCTGCAGCCTGAACTCGTTTATGTCGCCTACAAGCGGGATCATTATTTCCGGTTTTACCTTATAACCCTGGTCAACTGCATCATATGCAGCTTCGAAAACAGCTCTGGCCTGCATCTCGGTGATTTCCGGGAAAACAACACCAAGGCGGCAGCCTCTGAAACCGAGCATAGGATTGAATTCAGCGAGACTATGTATTTTCTCGGTAAGCTTTTCAATCGAAATACCAAGCTGATCAGCAAGTTCCTTGACTTCTTTCTCTGCGTGAGGTAGGAATTCATGCAGAGGGGGATCAAGGGTTCTGATAGTTACAGGATATCCTTTCATTTCTTTAAATATGCCAAGGAAGTCCTCTCTCTGAAGTGGAAGGAGTTCATTAAGTGCCGTTTTTCTTTCTTCCGTGGTCTCGGAAACGATCATCTTCCTGACACTCATAATCCGGTCACCGCCGAAGAACATATGCTCGGTACGGCAGAGTCCTATGCCTTCAGCACCAAATGCAATTGCATTTGCAGCCTGATCAGGCTGATCTGCGTTTGTTCTGATGTTTAATCTTCTCAGGTTATCGGCCCATTTCATCAGACTTGCATAAGTCTGGTATACTGGCGAATCCTTTGCATCAAGAGTTTTGTTTAATAGCACCTGGAGAACTTCTGATGGTTTGGTCTCGATTTTTCCGGCAATTACTTCGCCCGTCGTTCCGTCAATTGATATGAAGTCGCCTTCTTTTAAATGAATATTATCTTTTCCCTCAACACTGATTGTGCCTTCTTTATAATTTATTCTCAGTGAACCACAGCCTGCGACGCAGACTTTTCCCATTTGCCTTGCAACAAGTGCAGCGTGTGAGGTCATTCCTCCGCGTGCGGTGAGTATACCTTCTGAAGCATTCATACCTTTGATGTCTTCAGGCGAGGTCTCTATTCTGACAAGAATAACATTTTCGCCTCTTGCTGCCATATCTTCTGCATCCTGGGCATTGAGCGCTATCCTTCCTGAAGCAGCGCCGGGACCGGCATTCAATCCCTTTGCAATAAGTCTTCCTTCATCTACAGCTTTTCTTTTTTCATCCAGATCGAAAATAGGACGAAGCAGCTGGTTTAACTGGTTGGGCTCGATCCTTGAAATTGCTTCTTCTTTCGAAATGAGCTTTTCTTTAACCATGTCAACCGCCATTTTAATTGCGGCAAATCCTGTACGCTTGCCGACACGGCACTGAAGCATCCATAATTTTCCCTGTTGAATCGTAAATTCGATGTCCATCATATCTTTATAATGTTCTTCGAGGGTTTTCCTTATGTTGTCAAGCTGTTTATATATCTTAGCATCATCTTCTTTTAGTTTTGCTATCGGCAGAGGGGTACGTGTACCTGCAACAACATCCTCACCCTGAGCATTAAACAGGTATTCACCATAGAAAATATTTTCACCCGCCGCAGGATCACGCGTAAATGCAACACCGGTTCCAGAATCTTCTCCCATATTTCCGAAAACCATCGATTGAACGTTTACAGCTGTACCCCAATCGGCAGGTATATTATTCAGTTTCCTGTATACAATTGCACGATCGTTCATCCAGCTTCCGAAGACTGCCCCGATTGCGCCCCAGAGCTGCTCCATTGGGTCACTTGGGAATTTATGTCCGGTTACTTTTTTAATCTCAGCTTTAAATTCCTCAACCAGTTCCTTCAAATGCTCTGTTGAGAGTTCTGTATCCAGTTTAAAACCATTCTCTTCTTTTTTCCTGTCAAGAATAACCTCAAAAGGATCCTCGGCTTTTTTATCCACGGGTTTTAATCCCAGCACTACATCACCATACATCTGTACGAATCTTCTGTAAGAGTCGTAAGCAAACCTGGGGTTGTTGGTTTTCTTAATGATTCCCTCTACAGTACGGTCATTCAGTCCGAGGTTCAGAATTGTATCCATCATTCCCGGCATCGATGCACGTGCGCCGCTTCTTACAGATACAAGCAGGGGATTAACAGGGTCGCCGAATTTGGCTCCCATTTCTTTTTCAATCTTTTGAAGGGCTGTCTTAACCTGTGTGGTTAGTTCTTTTGGATATTTTTTATTATGATCATAAAAATATGTACATACTTCTGTTGTTATAGTAAAACCTGCAGGGACCGGCAATCCTATATTAACCATTTCAGCCAGGTTTGCACCTTTACCTCCGAGCAGGCCTTTCATCTCTGCTTTTCCATCGGCTTTCTTTCCGCCGAAAAAATATACGTATTTCTGTTGTTTGGGCATTACTTTTCCTCCATTCGATTTTATCGCTTAAATTTTACACATAAATAATTTTGTTTAATTAATACCAGAAAGAATAAAGTCTTTAAATTCACCTTCGTTGTCCATCCTTAATTCAATTTTTAAGAAAAATATATCAATATCATCAAATTCTTTTGCGAACTTTGTGAGTTTGACAGCATCCTTTTCTGTAGTGACTACGGAATGAGAATTTGTCGAATAAAATTTCTTCCTTATTTCCTGTACCTCCTTATTAGAATAATTTTTATGATCCCTGAAGATCATCTGGTTCGACGTATCAACGCTTGTCTGCTTCAGGATATTGATAAATGAAAACGGGTTGGCGACACCTGAAACGACCAGGCTTTTCTGACCTTTAAATTCTTCCAGTCCGTAACTTGTCCCATGTTTAACATCGCCGAATTCAATTGCCTTGTAGTAAGCTGAAAATATTACCTTACCTTCAAGATGCTTTTTGTATTTCGAAGGAATTTCCTCCTTCGGAGTGAATTTCCTGTTGATAATAACCGCATCGGCTCTTTTTACCGAGCTGAAAGGTTCGCGCATCATTCCTGTAGGGAGAAGCTGCTGCTTAAAAAAATCATATTCAGTAAGAAATCTCTGTTCAAAGATCAGTAGGTTGACATTTCGCTTTATCCATCTATGCTGGTAGGCATCGTCAAGTACTATAACATTAACACCGGTATCCATTACAAAGTTCTCCGCGCCTTTTACCCTGTTTTCCGAGACAGCCGCGGGAACTTTGCACTCCATAGAAGTTATATATATCTCATCGCCGCAGTCATTTACAGGAGCCAGTATATTTTTACCGTCTGATACAAGAAGATATCCTCTTGTATCACGACCGTAACCACGGCTTAGAACACCTAAGTTTTTTCCGGCTTCTTTCAGAAGACTGGCAAGTAAGATCACGAGGGGGGTTTTACCTGATCCTCCTACCGATATGTTGCCGACCGAGATTACTTTTGCGTTAACACCCTGTGACTTAAAAACATTGTTGTCAAAGAACCAATTCCTGATATTGATAACCAGCGCGTAAAAAGGTAAAAAGGGATATAATATCAGTTTTAATAATTTCACTATACTTCTCTTTCAGAATTTCTCTGCCTGAACCTGGAGCTCATTTAGTTTGCTTTCACATTTTTCAATAATCTTTGAAATTTCATCTCTGCTCATATCCGGACCTGCAAATACAGGATCCGAGTATATTACGTTTGCCCGGGTAAAAAACATCGGGATCTGAAACTTATCCCAGCTCTTAAGAAGTTTTTTCTTTTTAAATCCTATTCCCATAAGTACAAGAGGAAGTCCGGCTTTCCTCGCTGCAACCACAGCACCGGCCTTAAGACTGAACGGCGGTCCTTTCGGCCCGTCGGGAGTTATGGCGATCGAATAACCATTCCTTGCAAAGTCGACCATCAGAGCAAGGGCAACGTCACCGCCTTCACTGCTTGATCCTCGCAAAACTCTATAATTCCATTTCCTTAATATCTTCGCGAGGAGATCGCCATCCTTGCTCTTGCTTGTGAGTCCGGCAAAATTCTTATTCCTGTTCAAAAACCAGGGAAGCAGCATCGTCCCGTGCCAGAAGGCAAGAACATAATTAATATTTTCCTTCTCGAATTTATCGACGGCATCACGGTTAATGATCTTTATTCTCAGCGACCTGCAAAGGATGTCAACAAGTTGAAAAAGAACATAATTTCCTGCAAAACGCAGCGTATCCTGTTTAGCTTTTTTAAGCTTCATTCAGTAAAGCGTATATAATATCAGCTGCGCTGCGGGATGTACCTGCTGAGCTCAGCTTCTCTCTTAATAATTCTAATTTAGATTTAATTTTATCATACAGAGATCTGTCAGCAAGAATTTTCCGGCATTCGGAATAAATAGTTTCTTTATTGACGTCTTTCTGTATCAGTTCCGGGACAACTTTTTCTCCCGAAATAATATTTGCCATTCCAATGTTATCTACCCGCACAAGATTTTTTCCGATGATATATGTAAGCAGACTTGTCTTATAAACGATTACCATCGGCAAGCCGAATATTCCCGCTTCCAGCGTTGATGTTCCCGATTTTATAATTCCAAGTTTTGCGTATTTCATCAGATCATATGTGAAGTCTTTAATAACCGTAAATTTCTTTGAAGGTGATAACCTGTACAGCATGTTTTTATCGATATTTGATGAACATGCTGCAATCACCTGCATATCAAATTCATCAGCCAGTTTTTCGGCCGCCCTTATCACTTCGGGAAATATTTTTTCAACTTCGTGTTCGCGGCTCCCGGGCATAACAAGGAGTATTTCTTTATCCGGCAGATTAAATTTGTCCAGTAATTCCTTCCTGCTTAAAAATTTATATTCATTCATCCTCCGGATAAGAGGGTGACCGACAAGCTCCACGCTCACATCGTGACTCTTATAAAGGTCCTCTTCGAAAGGGAAGACAACGATCATCTTGTCGACAAGCTTTTTTATTTTTTTAATTCTTCCGCCTCCCCATGCCCATATCTGGGGAGAGATGTAATAAATAACTTTAGTTCCAATAAGCTTGAGCTTTTTAGCAAAATTCAGGTTGAAGCCGGGGTAATCAATTAAAACAACATATTTTATATTTTCTTTCCTTATTACATCCAGAAGTTCACGCTGCACCTGCCTGATAAAGGGAAGATGCTTTACAACTTCGGCAAATCCCAGGAAAGCCATTTTCTTTATATGGTATAAAACATTCATACCGGCTTCTTTCATCCTGTCACCGCCCAGTCCGAAAACGTTTAACCCGTTATCCAGTTGTTTCAACTCTTCAATTAATGCCGCCCCTATATAATCTCCCGAAACTTCACCGGCTATTATCATTATGTTTTTTTGTGCAGATTCATTCATATCAAAATCTTCTTAGAAACCACAGCAGAAGCACAGTAATTGTAACAAGAGAAAAAGCCTGGAGACTTCTTCTTTCGGATTTCAAACCCTTGCTTATATTGTATTCGGGCTGCTCTATACTGCCTGCCTTATATTTTGTTAACCGGGGTATGAAGCGGGGAACATTATTCCTGTAATCGTCATATTCTTTACCGAAGGTTTGTTCAAGATATTTTTCCTCCTCCTGTACGATCATATAATATTGCAGGGAGAAAAAAATAAATCCTGCTATCTGCAGCCATGGGAATAAAGCGAAAGACATAATACCGAGACCGGTGTACATAAGAATATTTCCCAGGTATAAAGGATTTCGTAAGTGCGCAAAAGGTCCGCTTACAATCAGGTAGGTGCCGCCTACATTTCCGGTGGTTCTCGTTTCACTTCCTGCCCAGCTTACACCCCAGAGCCTGATTAATTCGCCTAGCGCGGTAATTAAAAATCCGGCAATAAGGCTCCAAATGTTTGGATATGCAAAGATCAGCATAACCACAACGAAAGGAATGGGTGTGTAGCTGCGGTATTTGAAAAAACTGGAAGCGAGTGACATTAAAGTTCCTTATTCCTGTATATAAATTTCTCTTCTTTTAAGTTCGGCCTGGTGCCTTTTTTTCAGGCGCTTCTTCTGCCTTAAAGTTTCTATCCTTTCAATAACATCCTTAAAATCATTGAAAGGGAAATAGGTGATTCTTTCTTTCTCACAGTACTTTAACAGATCATCTTTTGCAAAAATGAAATCACAGAAGTGTACTGTATATTTATCTGAATTACCGTCACCTATGAATACAGTATATTCGTCATCGGAGCTGTTATTTATAATATGGTTTCTCTTACAATTAGCTGATGTTGTGCATCCTGAATCATAATACGGAAAAAGCGGAGTCAGTTTATTTTCCTTGTTTAGTATCAGCTGATTTGAATAAACTTTCAAATGATCCAGCTTCTCTCTTCCAAGGATCAAATCGATATAATAATCAAAACCGTCGCTTAGAATGAACAGCTGAAAATTATGTTTATTGCAATATTCCACGAAAGAATGGAAAGTATTATCTATTTCTATTTGAAGGATAAATTCATCGAGCTCCTGCTTATTTATAGAATCGACTGATTCGCATAGTTTCAGCCAGCAGTCTTTCGCGGAAATTTTGTCACTCAGCAGATCTTCTATAACCTTCTTGACAGTTTCTGTCTCGCCGAATTTTGTAAAAACCGCATCCCCGGTATCCTTTCTGGTGATCGTTCCATCAAAATCGATAAATATTTTAAATACTTTATCCATTCTTTACCATTTTGGTCAAAACCATTTTTTTAACTTCAACGAAGCTGCCGCTTTCGAACTTATAAAAATATATTCCAGGCTGTCTGCTGTTTGCCAAAAATGTCACGCTGTTCTCACCAGCAGGGAACCTGTTCTGCACTTCGTCTATCTTTTCAATATGGTTATCAAAGAACTCTATTTTTACATTTGATTCTTCGGGCAGATAAAACTTTATGACTGTAGAATCAGAAAACGGGTTTGGATTATTCTGGGTGACGATTATGTAATTAGACGATTCAAGAAAAGTAACCCTCGAGATATCGGATGACTGCGTGTTTCCGGAATTATCACCAAGAACAACACGGTAGTATAGCGTTCCTGAAGTATCAGGTTTATCATAATATTCATAATAGTTGGCCGACACAGTGCTGTTTGAGTTGAGTGAGGCAAGTACCTGCCAGTCAGTATTTCCTGTATCATTCTGCATGCACCTTTCTATGTTGTATGAACTCTGAGGTATTTCATTTGCAGAATACCATGAAATCTTTATTGAATCGGCAGCTATACCTGCATCGAAACCGATTATTTGTGAAACGAACGTCCCCGAATTGAAAATCTTCTGTACATAGATTCCGTTGGTGTTGTTCCTTTTCTCTTTAAAAACAGCTATTGCGCTGCCTCTGCCGTCAGGGAGTAGATTGAGGTAGCTTTTAGGAGTATTGAAATATGAACCTATTGCAATACCTGTACTATCCCACATCAGGCTGCCTTCAGCAGATACTCTCTGTGAATAGATATTTCCCGTAACGGAGGCTGTTCTGCGGTCAAGCCAAGCTATGATTGCACCATTATGATTATCCGAAATTAATCTTTGGCCGAACTGATCTCCGTTCATACGGATAATTGGTAGTCCGCCGGCTATCCATTGGGGCTTACCCGTCCTGTCGTATTTCTGAACATAAACATCACGGTTATTATTAATTTCATTAGTCCATGATAGAATCAGAGAGGAGCCCGAATTTATCATCTGAGGAATAGATTGTATTCCCTCTTTTACTGAGCATACCTTCCCATTTTTTCCCCAGAGTAATTTTCCACGGGAACTGATAAGCTGATGGTAAACCGCTTTATTTTTTTTCAGAACCTGATACGCAATATAAATGTCCTGACCCGCGTTTATTGCTGTGAATGCGATAATGTTAAGATTGTTATCTGTAATAGGAAGAGGCTTTTTTCCCCACAAGGCACTGCCTGTTCTGTCATAGTGCTGAGATAATATTTTTGCCCGACCTGCCGAACTTTCAATCCAGAAAATGTACACACCACCGGAATCATCAGCCAGGACATAAGGGCTGAGCTTGCTGTCCTCAGAAGATGATATTTTTACTCCGGCTGGATCTAATAAGAACCGTCCGTCCGCAGATATTTTCTGAAGCATTACATTAGTACTGAAAATATGTCCTGGTTCTTTTGACAGATAAGTAATAAATATTTCATTCTTAGAATTTGAGCACAGCGAATAGTCACTTATTTCATTTGTTCCGTTAGTAATTTTAATTCCTTCCGATTTCCAGAGATTAATTCCTCCGGAGTTTACTTTTTGAATGAGAAGATTACCTGACTTTGATCCCGAAAAGTCTTTCCAGGCAACTACGGCAGCATCCTTCCCAGCAGCAACCGCTGCAGGGTTATCCTGATCTCCGATACTCTCGGATATTCTTTTTCCATCTGCTCTGAAACTAATATCGCCATTCGGCTCTATGTGCATAAAATTAACTTCGTTCTGTAAACCTGTTGCGTTATCTTCCCAGAATATAAAAGCACCACCGGTCTGATCACCAACCGCAGATATATTTATCGGATCGGCCAGGTTAAAAGCTATCTGTGTATTCTCAGCAGGATTATTTGCCCATTGTGCACATGTTTTAATGAAAGGAATAAAGCTCATGTACAGGGTAACAGCCAGGAGAATTTTCTTTATACTGCCTGATCGGGAAAGAATTGAATTTGAAGAATTAACATCAGGCACTCGCAAAATTAAGATCCTCATTGAATCTTACACTTACCAGCTTCGAAATACCTTCCTCCTGCATAGTAACACCATACATTGTATCTGCAGCTTCCATAGTGCGTTTATTATGAGTAACAACTATAAACTGGGTGTCCTTACTGAAGTCGCGTATTATTTTTGTAAACCTGTCGATATTTGCATCATCAAGAGGAGCATCAATTTCATCCAGAATACAGAAGGGACTGGGTTTCACCAGGTAGATTGCAAACAGCAGGGCAATCGCCGTAAGTGTCTTCTCCCCACCTGAAAGCAGGTCGATTGAAGTCGGACGCTTGCCTTTTGGTTTAGCTATTATTTCTATCTTTGCTTCCAGCGGATCTGCATTCTCTTCGATCCTCAGATCAGCTTCGTCTCCGGGGTTAAACAATCCACGGAAAATATTTATGAAATTCTCTCTGATTTTATCAAAAGTATCCTTGAACAATTGCTGGGCAGTCGTATTTATTTCTTCTATGGTTTTAATAACATCTTTTTCTGATTCTATTAAATCATCTCTCTGTTTGGTAAGGAATTCAAGTCGTTGTTTTTCTTCTTCGAACTCAGAATATGCCAGAAGGTTTATGGGTCCCAGGTTTTTAACCTGCTGCTTAAGTGAATGAACTTCTTCCGACCTTGACTTAAAATCGAACTCCTCGAGATCGTCAAAAGTCTTCCTTTCAATTTTAACAGAATAGTTCTCCTGGATATGTTCCTCAAGGTTGGAAATTTTTATTCCGAGTTCATTTATCTTCATCTCGCTTGTATGTATGGCATCAGATACCTGCTCACGTTCTCTTCTGTATGAATTCTGCGTTTCTTCCAGTTCATTTATCTGCGTCTGAATTTCAACGTAGACCAAATCGAGTTCCTTTTCTTGATTAAGCAGGACTGCCTTTTCACCCTTTAGACTGTCAGTTTCATCTGTTTTCTCTTCAATGACAGCATTTAAGGTGAGGATTTCTTCTTCAAAGGACGATATATCAATTTCTCTTTTAGCAACTGTTTTGTTTATGGTACTGATGGAATCCTTAGCCCTGTCAATAGCATTCAATGTATTCTTTTTTTCTCCAAGCAGCCTTTCCAGTTCCAGGTTCAAACGATTCTGAGTTTTAACAAGCTCTTCATACTCTTCTCTTGATAACCTGAAATCAGATTCCAGAACCTCTCTTGATTGGTCGGCTTTTAATTTTTCCTTCTGTTGTTCTTCTATCAACTGCTGAAGACTGTTTTTCTCGGTATCGAGCCTGTTTGAGTCAGTCGCAAGTTCCTGTATTTCAATTCTGGCTTTCTCTATATCATCAGCGGCCTTCTGCTTCTCAAATTCAAACTGGGCAATTTGTTTTTCAACATTGGCTAAATCGTTAACTATCATTCGACCCTGTTCTGAAAGAACCTTCAGGTCAATTTTTTGGATAAACCCCTCAGTTTCAGAAATCTTATCCTGCATTGCATATAATTCTTTTAATTTCCTCGGGAGTTCCTGTTTAAGGTTTTCGAGCAGCTTCATCCTTCCGAAGAGTGAGTCGTCAAGCCTGGGAGCTGAGCCGGCTTCTATCAGACCACTGCTTGATACGAAATCGCCCTGCAGGGTAACAAAATTGAAATCCGTATATTTTTTTGAGAGGTTAAAGGCAGTATTCAGATCTTCAACAATTACAGTATAATAAAGCAGGTTCCTGAAGAATGATTCCCATTTTGGATCTGTCTGAACAAGTTCAAATGTCCAGTTCTTAAATCCTTCCTCTTTAGCAAGTTTTTTTCTCATTCTGCTAAGAGAGAACTCTTTAAGCTTATCGATCAAACTCTTCTTTTTAACCTGCCCGTTTTCTTTAACATAAAAAGCAGCTTTACCTATTTCGTTTTCACGAAGATAACTGATGCCGCTCATGAGATCGTCTATCGATTCAACCAGTATATTGTTTATGTCGCCGCGAAGAGAGGCTTCTACCGCAAAACGGTATTCATCTGATGTATTGCCAATGTGGGCCAGAAGGTTTTTTTCTCCTTTTGACCAGTCATCATTGCCAAGCAGTGCTTTAGAACCCTTGGACACACCTTCAAGGTTTTCAATAAGCGTCTGGACAAAATTTATTTTCTCTTTTAGTGTATTTAAATATCCTCTGCCTTCCAGCTCTTGTGTTTTGAGAGATGAAAGTTCTTTTTCAAGATCCTCTTTTTCCTTTTGCTTCCGGGAGTATACCTGTTCCGACTCTGAAAGCTTACGTTCCAGCTCTGTTTTCTCATTACCCAGCTCTTCTATAAACCCTACAGTTTTAGCGATGTTGCCTGTAAGCGATTGAATACGCTGGTTGAGTTTATTTATAGCCTGGTTTTTTATATCGAGTGTCTTTTCCAGGTTAGATATGTCATTTTCCATACCGGTAAGTTCTTTGAACTTTTCAAGCTGCAGTTCCGCCTGTTCTCTCAGCTTTTCGCGCTTTTCTTCAATAAGTTCTCTTAAGCTTTGCACGCCGGTCTCAATACCGGCCTTCTCGTTTTCTTTGTTCCTGGCATCGTTTTCGAAATCCGCTATCAGCCTGGTGCTCTCATCGATCAGTTCCCCCGCTTCCTGCAGACGGGTATTTAACTCAACTAGTTCTTCTTTATATCTTTCAATATTCTTTTCGAGTGAAGTCTTGCGTTCCCTTGATACAGAAAGCTGATTATCGGTTCCGAATATTGCTTCTGTTTTTGCAGTAAGTTCTGCCCGCTTATCTTTAAGCGCATTCTCGGCTGCAGCAAGATTGAGTTTTACAGCCTTTAGCTCATCATTAAGTTTAGATAATTCCGATTCAAACGAAATTTTCTTCTGCAGGTTTTCCTCTTTGGAATTACGCGCGCTCTCTTTCTGTAAAAGATACAATGCATATTCTCTTTCGGCAAGGTCAAGTTCAAGCTCTCTGAGTGCTGAAGAAATTCTATTGTATTTGTCTGCTCTTTTGGCCTGTCTTTCGAGTGAATTAACTTTCTTCTGGACCTCCGTAACGATATCATTAACACGTGTAAGGTCGGCTTTTACTTCGTCAAGTTTTCTTAGTGCGAGTCTTCTTCTGAGTTTATACTTGTTTACCCCGGCTGCTTCTTCAAACATGGTACGTCTCTCATCAGCTTTATTGCTGAGGATAGTCTCAACCATTTTTAGTTCGATAACGGAGTAGGCATTAGCTCCTATACCCGTATCCATAAAAAGATTGGTTATATCTTTGAGTCGGCAGATGTTTTTGTTAAGCAGGTATTCGCTTTCACCCGAGCGGAAAATTCTACGGGTGATTGTGACATCTGTATATTCGGTAGGAAGTATGCCTTTATTATTATGAATTGTGAGGGAAACTTCTGACATACCCATCGGTTTTCGGGCTGATGTTCCGTTAAAAATGACATTTTCCATCTTATCACTTCTGAGTGCACCGCTCCGCTGCTCTCCAAGCACCCATCTGATAGAATCTACGATATTGGTTTTACCGCATCCGTTAGGGCCTACAATGGAAGTCACACCTTCGTTAAAATTTACATTAGTTTTCTGTGCGAACGATTTAAAACCAAATATTTCAAGTTTGGATAAATACAATCTTAAGCCTGACCATTAATTTGGGAAAAAACAAGTTTCATATAATCGATTACTGAATTCGTTACCTGGTAATAAAGTATAAATCCTCCGGCTATTAGTAAAACCAGCAATATGCTGTAAAAATAAACTGTTCCCGGATTCACATCGAAGATAACATAAATTCCTTTTATCAGTCTGTAAAAAGACCATAATAAAAACAGGATCAGCCCTGCATATATATAGGCGTTAGCTACATCTGCTGAAAGCATACGGTAAAGAATAATCCCAACCGGGATGAGCAGTACCATTGGGAGAAGAGACCATATCGTAGTATAGTAGATACTTGAGATGAAAACTTTGGTTCTTACAAAGAATGATGTGGCTTTGATCATTATTGCCAGGAGTGGTACAAATATTATAAAAATCAGGGTAATCCATAAAAGAGAAAGTACCGGATGCCATGCAAGGTAGCTGAAGGTGGAAAGTAGTTTGGGACTGCCGAATGCAAGCAGAATTCTTTCGAAGAGAATGCTATCTCTAAGGTAGAAAAGTATGTTGCTGATTAACAGTGCAAGTATTGCGGCAATTACGAATCCCAGAATTGTTGAATGATATCCCGACATTATTCTCTGGTCGCGGACATCAGCATAAAAATTATAAGGTCTCAGTAAAGCACGCGATGAATCTTCACGGAATTTTCTTCCTGAATTTACCAATACCCCCATAACCAGAGCAAGAAATAACCCGAATATTATAAATACCATAGGAGCATTATCTTTTTTGCTGCCTATAGGGATAGTTACGGCTTCTATGTTATGGAGTTTTGCATAAACCACTTTGTAAGCCAGCCTGTTTGTATTACTGTTTGAAGCCGCAAGGCCGATATTATATAAATTTTCTTTACTGTATCCGTTTATGAGAGAAGGATAATCTCCTTCATAATCAAACATAGAATTGATGAAGAAACCGGCCAGGCCGTTATTCATTGAATAATTGATAATTTCTTCAAAGTACTTTGCTTGTGCCTCATAAGAATACTTATTTATATATCCATCAGTATTACCTGCATTTACTGTATAAGTGGCCGAGCTTATAAAAACCTTGCCTTCACCGATATCGGATTTTAATGTATCTATAAAATCTGCAATGTCGCCGATTGGAGTGTTCAGCAGTTCGACACCGTACAGGTCAAGACTATCAGCTGCATTAATGCGGAAACCTGCAAAGGATGCATACGCAAGAACATCCCAGTCATGTTTTAAATCATTTTCAAGTCTGTTAATAAGCTGGTTGTGCGCATCCAGTTCGGGATGATATCCGCTTCCCAGACCAACAGCAGCTACTGCACTGTATTGTCTGTAGCCCCGGATAAAATTCAGCAGAAAGTTTTTGCTCCTTTCTATGAAATTACTGCTTTGCGCAAGTGCTTCAGGAATTGAATTTATCGGCACCTCGATCAATGCAAGGATTCCGTAACGCTCACATAATTGCAGGAGATACGGATGTGGGACAATTTTCGAAAACCTGACTGCATTAAATCCTGTTCCCTTGATTAAGCTTATATCTTTTTCCATATCAGCATACGATTCAAGGTTGCCGTATTCCCCGTTGGAAGGTAAATAGGTAACGCCTTTCAATTCAAATCCCTCTCCGTTAAAGATAAGAGAGTCATTACCGGTTGTTAAGGAATAAAGGGCTGCTGTTCTGCGTGATACATCCAGGAGACTGTCGCCCCGCCATAATTCCAGCGAAATTATATATGATACAGGGGTAGAGGCCGACCAGAGTTCAGGTTTAGTGAGTACAAAATTATTGCTGAAAATTTTATCCTTATTAGGTATAAGAGTGAACTTTGTTTCAACCTGGTTTTTCAAAACACTGCCGTCAGGTGCTGTAACGTTTATCCTGTATGTAAGTTCATTATTCACCGCAAGGCTGTCGGCCGGTTTTGAAAATTCCTTATCCTCAGCCCTGCAGTTAACCTGCATCGAAGCACTCCTGGATCCCGGATAATATTTGTAGGAAACATCTATATCTCTCAGAGAGATATTCGGTATCAGGTGGATGTAAACGTCCCTCAATATTCCCCCGAAATTATGAGGGAATAAAAACCTCTGTTTAACAGGAATAGTATTTTCAGAATCAAGATTATAGTAGAGCTTTACTGAAAGTATATTACTCTTATCAATATTAAGTATGTCCTTCGGGAGATCAACCTGGAAGGGGAATTCTCCTCCCGGATGCCTGTAGATTATGTTCTTGTTTACGGAGATATCTGCTGAGTAGTTTATACCGAAGAAAACGAGTTTCATCTGGTACTTCTTAAAATCTTTTACAGAAATTGTAAAACTTTTTTCAAAAATGAGTTCCCCTTCACCATGGAAAACTGAAGGAACTGTAACTGAAACTTTCTGCGCCTTCTCATCACCAGCGGGATGAACCTTCCAGGTACCATTTAGAGGGATAATATTCCGTTTGGGGGTAATATCCAGGAACAGGGAATCGTTATCAGCTATCCGGTAGCCAGGTAGTTCTTTAAATACAATCTGAGCCCGGGTGAATGGAAGAAAAAGGAAAAAAATAATAGAAGTGAGTAAAATATATTTGGGGAATCCCATCCGAATCAGTTATCCTATAGATATTCAATTAAACTTACAAATATACGTTAGAAACGAGGGGAAAGCAATGTAATTCTTACAGGGCAAGACTTAAAATCAAAGAAATTTTGAATCCCTAAGGATTTAATTTATAAGTACTTATGCCGATTCAATTATACCTATGAATGAATCAGCCTTAAGGCACGCACCGCCAACAAGCGCCCCATCTATATCTTTCTGGAACAGTAGTTCTTTCGCATTATCCGGTTTCACGCTTCCACCGTACTGTATAACAATGTTTTCTGCAATTTCCGTCGTAAAATCATCTTTGATATAATTACGGATATATTCATGCATTTCTTCAGCCTGAGCAGGTGTTGCAGTTTTGCCTGTACCTATTGCCCAAACCGGTTCATAAGCGATAATGATCTGCTTAAGGTCATCAAGCGAGATTTCGTTTAATCCTCCGGAAAGCTGTGTTTTCAATACATCCTTTTCTTTTCCACTCTCTCTTTCTTCAAGCGTTTCACCTATGCAGAAAATAGGTTTTAATCCCGCTTTCAGGGCGGCTTTAATCTTTTCGTTAATCATACCGTCAGTTTCTTTAAAGATAGTTCTCCGTTCTGAATGACCTAGGATTACGTATTCACATCCGACGCTCTTCAGCATCTTTGCTGAAATCTCTCCCGTAAAAGCTCCGCTTTCCTGGAAATACATGTTCTGCGCTCCGAGTTTAACCGCGGTATCTTTTGTTAATGAAAAGGCCTCGCTCAGGCTGGTAAAGGGGGGACAAATTATAATATCACAATTGTATTTTTTTCCGCTTAAACCGGATGTTAGTTTAGAAATTAGATTTTGGGTTTCTGAAAGATCATTTTGCATCTTCCAGTTTCCGGCGATCACTTTTTTGCGCATTTTTTCCTCAATCAATTTTGCTGTATCTGCAAAACTAGTAAAGAGAATGAATTACTTCAAACTTTCCGGGGTATTTGTGAGAATGCTTTTATTTATCACCTGAATAATTATATTTTTGCGGAATGAAGCTGAAGAATATCCCCCGCCAGGTATTAATTATAAGTCTTATTAGTCTGTTTACAGATATCGCAAGTGAGATGCTCTATCCTGTTACACCTATTTTCCTTACTGCGGTTCTCGGGTCATCTATGGCCGTTGTTGGAATTATTGAAGGTGCAGCCGAAGTTACAGCAGGTTTGTTAAAGGGATATTTCGGAAGGTTATCGGATAAATTAAAGAAACGGTCAGTTTTTGTTGTTCTCGGTTATTCCATTTCAGCGCTTTCTAAACCACTACCCGGTATTTTTCCCGCACTTTCTGCCGTAATAGCATCGAGGGTCAGTGACAGGGTCGGAAAAGGAGCGCGCACAGCCCCCAGGGACGCCCTCCTTGCAACTTATGCTGAAGGACAGACTGGTGCCGTATTTGGATTTCACCGGGCGATGGATACACTTGGCGCTGCCCTGGGTCCTGTCGGGGCGCTTATCCTTCTTCATTTCTTTCCTGGAGATTATACACTGATATTTCTTGTTGCATTCGCTCCTTCTGCAATTGCAGTAGCATTCACTTTCTATGTAAAAGATAACCCCGCTTCATTTAAGAAGGCTACTAAAAGAAATTACTCTGAATTCTGGGGCTCTGCACCTCATCAGTACAAAATAATTCTTCTATTAATAACTTTATTCTCCCTCGTAAATAGCAGCGATGTCTTTCTTATTCTGAAGTCCATGGACATCTCGAATTCTGCCACCCTGGCTATATGGGGTTATATATTTTATAACCTGATTTATGCTTCCGTTTCATATCCTATCGGAAAACGCTCTGATAAGGTTGGTAAGAAGAAAGTGTATATAGCTGGATTGTATATTTTCGCCGGAGTTTACCTAGGTTTTGCTCTTTTCCCGGATATTTATTTTATCTGGATTTTATTTGCTTTATACGGGATTTATGCCGCTGCAACCGAGGGAGTGGTAAAAGCCTGGGTTTCTGATTTAATCCCCGATGAACAGCGCGGGTCGGCGATAGGTTTGTTAACAATGTGTACAAGCCTGTCTCTTATGCTGGGATCATTTTTGGCAGGTATCCTCTGGGACACTTACGGCTCTGCGGTTCCTTTTTTGCTATCATCTGTTGTCAGCGCCCTGGTGGCAACATTATTCATTATTATAAAGGAAAAAGATTAATAAGACAATCTTTCAAGATCCGGATTACCATTTCGTCCGATTAAGCTCATCCTAATTATAATCGGATTCTTGTTTACAGCCCCACCCCGAATGTACAGTCTTGTTTTTATTCTTTCCGAAGACAGGAGGTTTATAAAATACAGTGACGCCTGTTTCCATTCCCTGTTTCCTATAAGATCCTATCTTGGAACAATCGCAATTGTTTAATGCTGCAGTTTCTTGCTGTTTGCGGAGTTTTTTGCTCAGACTTCTCAGATATGGTTTTGTGCTATCGGTATCATAAAGTGAAATGGTTATGACGGTGAGAGTGTTTTTTTTAAGTATGTTAAAAGCATTCTCTGCAAAGGTTCGGGCAAATGAATAGGGCTCATAATTCTTAAGATTTAGATCCTTAAGAATTGAAGAATTCATCTGAGACAGATGAAGATTTTCAGGTGAAGCAATTATAAATTTTGTAAAGGGTGAAAGTAGATGAATCATTTCAGGTGTACCGTTATTACATGTGGATAGAACGACTAAATCAAACTCGGTACCGGCTGAAAATCCTTTAACGGCTTTTGCAAAAAGACTGTCATTAAAAGAGATTTCAGGGTGAGTAATATTGTATTGATTTATGGAATTTCCTTCCGGTATTTCATGTCCGTAGTAAAGCAGTATTTTGATGCCGTCCTTATCTCTGTCTCTAAACTTTTCATATAGTTTTAGTTCTTCACTAAAGGAGGAATCATATTTGTGTCTTCGATATGCATCCTCTTTAACCCTTTCGCCGTTTTTGAAATAGTAGAAATGACTGTCATCCTGGGGAAAGAACAGAAACCTTGAGGCCGGACCCTGGTGGAAAATAAATACTTCAGCATTATCAAGTTCTTCTGCCACATTAAATGCCTGGTCAAGGACTTCTTTATCCGCATAATATGAAGTTCCGGAAGTATCGTGGTATAAATAATCGGCGTCGCCATGTATGATAAAAATTATGGAAAAGGATTTTTCAGCTCCCTGTATGCTCGCGTTGAACGCTGTTAGGGATATGAACAAAATTAAGAATAGATAATATTTCATAATGTAGAAGCCGGTTTTTCAACCGGCTCAGTTTTTTATAATAGAAGCGCTACAAGTATGATTATAAGTACCAATGTAATTACGCTTATCGTAACATATTCTGCCGACTGCTCAAACTGCTGCATTGAATAATTTGCAAACTGATTAAGACTTGCATCAGCTACTTTATCGTACCCGTTCACTCCATTTAACTCGTTTTTCTTTTCCAGGACTTTCTGTTTGAAATAATTTATTCCGTCGCGGTCCTTTTGAGATAAAGGCATTTGCCCTGCCCTGTTAAATGCTGTTAAAAGATCCTCAAAGGAATTATTTAATATAGCTCTTTTCTGTGCAGGATCATCTGTCTGTTTTACCTTCTGATTAATCTTATTAAAATAATCCTTTAACTCTTTCTGGGTATCGTTGCCCGCAAATGCTGAACCGGCAAGGAATATCGTAAGCAATGAAAATATTACTATTTTAAGTTTTGTCATAAGTATCTCCTTTTTTTGTTGCTTTTCACAAAGAGAATACGAAACTAAAGAAATGAGGACTGTGAGAACTGGCACCTCCTTATTCTGTATCAAACAGCTGCTAATCAATAAATTCCTTGGGTATTTGATTAGTTTGTTTTAAGTTACGTGAAAATATTCCGCATCAAATTGCGGAAAAGGTTCTGATTGTGAACTCTATCTCAATTATAAAATAATTAAGGAGTTAAGCTATGAACCTTGTTGACCGTGCTAAAAACATTCTGTTGAGTCCCAACACTGAATGGGAGGTAATCCGTTCCGAATCTTCCACGACTGCTGAGTTATTTTCCGGTTATGCTGTTTTTCTTGCTGCTATTCCTGCTATTGCAGGATTCATCGGATATTATCTTATAGGGATATCTCTGGGTTCATTCGGTTCGATCCGCCTTGAAATAGGTACTTCCTTAACCTGGGCCATTCTTACCTTTATTCTTTCACTTGTTAGTGTCTATGCCCTTGCATGGATAATTGATTCTCTTGCCCCATCGTTCGGATCCACGAAGGATTTTATTTCCTCCCTGAAAGTTGCTGTATACGCATATACCGCAGTGTGGGTAGCTGGAATTTTTCATATTATCCCTTCACTATCTTTCCTTGCTGGGATCGCCGGAATTTACAGCCTTGTGCTTCTGTACATGGGACTGAAGCAGGTTAAGTCAGCTCCCTCCGATAAACTGGTTGCCTACTTTGTTGTGATCATTATCGCTGCCCTCGTGCTCTATTTTATTATAGGCGCAATAATCGGTTCTATAGTATTCAGGGATTTATATTTTAACGGAGCAATGTAGGACCCAAAGGCTTTTAAAGTCGGTGGTTGCCACTTAGGGAGGATATTCATCAAAGCTTGCCAGGTCCGGGTTTTCCTGTGTTGTTAGAGCAATGGAATGAAGTACTTATGGTGCTCACCGACCTATTAATACGAGAGGGCCCCATTCAAAGGGATAACTAAATACTCCCCCTTTTATCAGATCTAATTTGGCTTGTCGGAGAGAGACGGAATAACTGCTTCCCTCGAGTATGTATTTGTAAAATAAAGACATCAAAACTGAAGCGGCGTTCCCAGGAGCCCGCCATGTTGATAAAACAATATTATTAGCTCCGGCGTATAACAAACCCCTTGTCAAAGCGTAGATTCCTTCCCCCTTCACACTTTTACCTAGTCCGCTCTCACAGCCATCAAGAACGAGCAGGTCTGCATTGAGATTCAGACTGAAAATATCTCCGGCACTGAATATACCCGGTTCAGCGGAATCAGTTTCCGCGTTGTAAAATACCAATCCTGAACGATGGGGATGCGTATCGTTTATGAAACCGGGAACAGAAAGATGAATGAAATTATATTCGTATATTTTATCCGACTTCAGTTCCTGAACCGTTGAAGCTTTGCTTAAATATAGAGTACTTTGAAAGTTATGTTCTTTAAAGAGGTTTCCTATAGTTTTTATCTCAGTCTCAGTTTCGGGCATCGGTGAAAATTTTCGTAATGCAGTAGTACGGATTCCTCTCCCACTAGAATTATTAAGGCTAGTATCGATAACCGCTGAGATTAAGTTTGTATGAAAAGGATCCATCGGGAAGGCAGGAGCAAATCCTGCAAATGTCATCCGGGAATTCCGGTTCATGCTCAGTAGACTTTCTCTTAATAACCCGGCTGAATATTGGTAGCTGATTTCATAATCATTTATCAAATATGGAAGGACAGAAAAATCACCGTTAAATCGTCTTGGCTGGGTTTTAGTCACGAGCGCTTCAAAAGGAAGATATGTCAATATGTAATCAGGAATTATATATATTTTTTTAACATTCTTCAGGAAAGGTTTTACAGGCTCTATTAATTTAGCATATAATTCTGAGGAAGAAGAGAAATAACCTATGTAATTCCGATCCCGGAGAGATTCCCGCAACTCCCTGACATTTTCAAAAAACTGCTTACTGCAATCTGTTGTTACAGCATTTAAGTTATCTTTTGTAAGAGTGAAGATTGTAATGGTTGTATCCGTTGTAAAGTATTCAACTACTGCAGCATCCCGCGGCAGAAGTTCCCTGATCTCTTCTGATGAACTTAGTTCCCGGGGGTATTTGAGTTTTTGATAGGCCGGGAAAGTTTGCTCAAGGTAGGAATGTAGCTCGTCATATTTCCGACGGGTTTCAAAAAGAATTTTCCTATTGTTTCCAATTGCTGCCAGATCATTTGATTTCTCCGCCTCCTCTTGTTTTGCCCGGTATAAGGAAAGATCGGAACGAAGATCCTTTTCTTCAGCAATAAGACTGTCAGGCAGACCGAAAGCATTGCTAGTATTTAAATCGACTGTAGCTTCATCTAGGGTTCCTGCTTTATTACTCTCCGAAAACCTGAAGGCTGATTCAACATAAACTGGATCCTTATCGAGGCGGTATAGTTCAAGCGAGGCGAGCACACCATTTTTGTTGACTTCATAGGATATCTTTGACAGCTTTGATCTATATTCGCCATCGCCGAATCCATTCCTCAGTTTCTCTATTATACCGGTAGCCAGATTAAAAGTACTAAAAGCTTTTACTAAAATTGAACGATCACCGTTTTGCTCAGCCTCTGTAAGAAATAGTTTCCCTTTTTTGTTTAATGTTGTTAAAAATCCGGGTTCATATGGAATTTTGTTAAACCTGTCAGGATCATAAATATCTGGATTATATTCGGGCCAGATTATAGAAAGAGCTGAATCATAATAGGCTTCAGCTTTTTTATAATCTGATTTCCTTCCGGCCAGATCGCCGGCTGAAAGGTACGCTTCAGTCAAACCGGGATTGGAAGGATCAATTTTCCGGTAGACAGCCATAGATTTGTTCAGAAAATATGATCCGTTATCGAAATTTCCCATATTTAGAAAAATTTTACCTATCCCAATGTAACATTCTGCTACCCCATTCGATTCTTCACCTTCAAAATCCCTTCTGATCTGCATTGCCTTGTATTCACTTTCCAGTGCTGAAACAAAGTTTCCGGTATAACAAAACTTATCTGCAAGATCACTATAGCCAGATGCAACATACGGATGATCATCGCCCAGTTTATCGGCCCAGATCCTTAGGGCCCGTTCTTCATATTCAATGGAGCGGAGATAATCCTTCTTCATATAATATGCGTCCGACAGATTTTTATAGCAGTTCGCTGAAAAAAGATTATTTTTAGTCAATGTACTGTCCCATATAGTCAAGGCGCTTTTAAAGTATTGTATTGCTTTCTCGTATTCACCTGTCTTCGAAAAAATTAGCCCTACATTCTGGTAACCTTTCCCGGTATTGGGATGTTTTTCTCCGAATGTTCGCTCATTTATTTCCAGCATATTCTTATAATACTTATATGCCTTATCATAATTTCCTTTTTCGTAATAGATATTTCCTATATTGTTGTATAATTCTGCACGAAGGGAGTCCTGGTTCTCCTTTAAATATCTTACTGCATCGAGACCATTATTAAGATGCACAAATGCCTGAGGATAATTACCAAGGTACCGGTAATTGACACTCATGTTGTTCTGACAGTCGATGAAATTTTTCCAGCTTTTATACTTTTCATAAATAGAGGATGCTTGCTCATAATAGAAGTTTGAGCTGTCATACTGAACATCCCTCCAGAAATCATCAGCTTTTCTATATAGTTTTTGGGCTTCAGTGGAATCCGCCGGTTCCATTGAAAACATTTCAGAAAGTGGAAATACTGAATAAAAAGTAACAATAATTAATAAAAATTTATAATTCTTCATCTCAGGTAATTTATACAGGTAGTGTCTCAATGTAATTTTTCCTTATAACATATTCAACCAATATTTAAGCACCTTGTCAGTAGTTTGATATTTTGGGAACTCATTTGCAATTATTTCTGTTATCCCCTGTAAGCCACTCAGAAATCGAAAAGTTGTTATACAAGCGGATAGGGATTAGTGAATCCCGGTGGTGAAAAATGTTCTGATTAACATTTTAAAACAGGAGACATCATGAAACTTAGAATTATTTCATTCGCTGCGATAATTACCTTTTTATTATCCGGTATTCAAATTTCTGCACAGACAGCCAGACTTCAGGTTATTCATAATGCCGCAGACGTTGCAGCCGATCCGGTGGACATTTATCTAAACGGAAGTTTACTGCTGGACGATTTTGGATTCAGGGAAGCTACACCGTTTATAGATGCACCTGCCGGTGTATTACTGAACATAGGAGTAGCTCCGGGAAACAGTAGTTCAGTCTCTGATACACTGATCAACTTTGCCGTAACACTCGATGATGGAGGATCTTATGTAGCAATAGCAAATGGAGTGCTCGATCCTGGTTCCTATGCCTCAAATCCTGACGGCAGAAGCACCGGGTTTACACTCTTTGTGAAGACAATGGCCAGAGAATCTGCTGTAGATACCGGTGTGGACTTTTTTGTGGTACACGGATCTACTGATGCACCTACAGTCGATGTAATTGCGCGGAATGTTGCAACCCTTGTGGACAATGCTGTATATGGTGATATTACTGATTACATAAATGTCCCTTCCGGAAGCTATATCCTTGATGTAACCCCGGGAGACGATAATAATACTATTGTTGCCTCATTTAGTGCGGATCTTTCAGGACTTGAGGGCGGCAGTGCAGTGGTATTTGCTTCAGGTTTTCTGGATCCGGCTGCGAACGAGAACGGGGAACCTTTCGGGATATTTGCTGCTCTGAGTGACGGTACTGTCGTAGGTTTTGGAACTGTAACTTCAAATGAAGTAGATGATAATATCAGTCCAAAGGGATACGGATTAAAACAGAATTATCCCAATCCCTTCAACCCGACAACTAAAATAAATTTTAGTATTCCCGAAAGGCAGTTTGTCCAGTTGAAAGTTTATAATTTAATAGGTCAGCAGGTTGCAACTATTGCAAATAGAGTTATGGATGCCGGGAGCTATTCATTAGCTTTTGATGCAGTTAATCTACCTTCAGGAGTTTATTTCTATGAACTCAAAGCTGATGCTTATAAGGAAGTTAAAAAAATGATTCTTGCGAAATAAACTCTCTTTAAGATTAAAAGTCCTGTATTATGCAGGACTTTTTTTATTTTCTGCTGAAAGTTTTTCCCACTTTATTTTACTCAGATAACAGGATCAATCCAGTTTTCGTCGGTTATTAAGAGGATTGATTAATATATAAAATCGAGGTAAGTTCACTATATGCCGCTTGCATTTTACGGCATAAGTTCAGGAGTATCAAAAATATGGGAGAAATATTTATGAGATATCCGGTTTTCTTTCTCACACTTCTTTTTATAATTACAATTAGTAAAAATGACTTCGCGCAGGGCGAAGCTGCTTTGCCGTTTCTCTTATTGCAGCCTTCTCCTTCCCTGACAGCGATGGGACAAACAGGTACAGCACTTCCAACAAATGATCCTTTCGGATTCGTCTGGAACCCGGCTCAACTTGGTTATACAAGCCTTCATAATAATCTTTCTTTTATTTTTTATCCTTCTAAAGTTGATTGGCTGGGAGGGCTTATCCCGGGGCTTGAGTTAAAAGGATTGGCTTTTAATGCAGGATATAATTTAAAAAGCTCATCAATTTTCCTTTAAACCTCGGATTCGGGTATTCGAGGAATGAATTAGACTATGGAAAATTTTATACAGGTATAAAAGGCGGAATCTCTGAACCAAAAGATTTCTACAATGCTTATTCGCTTGGTGCTGGAATCGATTATTACATTCAGTTTAACGCCGGGTTTACCATAAAAAATGTCACTTCAAAAATTGGCGACTATCTAAATGGAGAAGAACTGGCTGTTGCGGAGGCAGAAAGAACCGTTACGGATTTCGGACTGCTTATAAATGTCCCCATAATTAAATTGATCAACCCTCACATGTCCCTGGGGTTTGAAAATGGTAATAAACTCACCCCGTTCTTTAACTTCTCGGTTGGGTATTCCAAATCAAATATAGGGGATAAAATATATTATATAGATCCTGAGCAGGCCGACCCTCTGCCGAGAATAGACAGAATGGGATATGGAATCAATACCGGCCTCGATCTTACAGCAGGAGATATCCATATAAATACAGTCAGCCTCTCATTTACCGCTGAAGCTGATGATATATTGGTATTAAGAGATTCTACAGGCCAATCATCCTACCAGTCTACTTTAAATGATCTTCGCTTCTGGAAAAACATAATTAACATCGAAGGGGATGAGAGGATTGTTTCCCATGCAGGATTTAAAATTGAGTTGTTTGAAATATTTTCCCTCATGACAGGTCATTTCTCAGGTCGGGGATATCAGGATGTTATGAAAACAAATGGATATGAAATAAGAGCTAAAGGATTATTTAAACTTTATTCTTTTTTGGCAAATGAACCCATTACGGATTTCCTCAGAGATCATATCGATGTAGTATACTATAAAACCGCTTATTTAGCAGGACTTCCGGTCGAGACTCAAATGACCGGGCTTGCTTTCTATCTCTCGGATTTCGATAGTCTGTTTTAGATAAAAAAAACCCCGGCTTCTTTGCCGGGGTTTATTTTTATTCATTCGAATTCAGCTTAATGATTCAGATCAATTACACCGATTTCGGTATTATTTCCTGCGGTTACATTCACGTTAGTTATAATTGTATCAGTATAAGCAATATTATCGGGATGAACGTGTACGTCGTAAGTGCCGGCAGGGAGCACCATCAGGCTGAAGAATCCTTCAGGATCAGGGTAGGTTGTAACGGTATCCGATCCGGCTAATGTCCATACAGCTGCGTCAGCATCTACAGGGAGAACCTGACCGGAAATTCTGCCTGATGTTATCATCGGCATTACCCTTATAACAGGATTCATCATATATTCACCGTTGCCATTTACATGAATAGACCTGTCTACATTGAAATCCAACAGAAGTTCGTATAGGTTATCCGGTTCTATATCAAATTCGTGGTTCAGTTTTACACCTGTCTGCATTCCACTGGGAATAGTCAGAGGGAATGTCACACCATTTACAACAACGTTGCTTCCTTCTCCGAGTATTAATCGTATCTGGGTGTAGTGGCCTGCAGTCAGAAATGTATCGCCCAGCACTACGCTTGCACCATTTGTTAGTTCGAGAAGGTCATAGGTATGAGGAACCGGATTTATTACCATCCAGTTTCCTTCAGAACTGTCAGCCATATGAACCTCTACACGATTTACAACGATATTAACTTCGTCATACAATGCAGGCGAGTCGACCATTGAAATTTTAAGTTGGCCCTGGCCGGCAGGAGGATTTGTCGAATTATCTTCCGAACATCCTGTATAAAGAAAAAGAAGCAGTACAGGAATTAAATAGATTAGTTTTCTCATTTTCGCACCATTCATTTTATTGATGTATTTTAACAGGTGTTTATTTTATTTATAATGTTGTGCAGGGTTGATGTTCCCGCTCACTATATTCTGTCAGATTTTATCTGAAACAATTGAATCACAAGGATAAAGCAGAAAGTATACCAGAACTTAAATTAAGATAAAGAAATCTTTTTATAGGATGGAATAATGTTTTTTGTCACAACGCTGACAAATTCTGTATCAGGATGAGAACTTTTTAAAGATAAACCGAATGATGTTGAAGGGTTAACGTCAGATTCGGCCGTCATTTTAGTCATAAAAAACTTTTTACTCATTAAGCAGGATGAATAATTTTCATCAATAAGAAAATAAATCGTATATCAATAAATATAATCTGATATAAGTGCAGAATCTAATTGTAGTTGCAGGTTTAGTTGCACCTGTTTTTTTAATTGTGGCCCTCGGATATTTCTTAAAAAAACTTGGGATGATCAATGACAATTTTGTCAAGCTATCATCCAGGATTGTTTTTTCGGTTTCTCTTCCGGCCCTGATATTCACCGAAATCTCGAAGACTGATTTAACCAGTATACTTAACCTGAAACTTATTGGTTTTGCTTATGCAGGTACACTCATTTCATTTATTATTGTCTGGATAATTTCCATTCCATCGGTTAAAACAGGAACAGACAGGACTGTTTTTATACAAGGCAGCTTCAGAGGAAATTTTGCCGTAATAGGACTTGCCTTAATTGCCAACGTTTACGGTATAAATAACCTGGGGAAAGCATCGCTGCTCCTGGCCTTCACAATACCGATTTATAATACCCTGTCAGTCATTGCCTTGACTGTCCCGCTCAGAAAAGAAAGGCAGATGAAGATCAGCCATACGATAATAGAAATCCTCCGAAATCCTCTTGTACTTGCTGTTGTCTTTTCGATACCCTTCTCAATCTTTAAAATAGAACTTCCGTTTATAGTTGATAGAACTATAAATTATCTTGCTGCCCTTGCACTCCCACTTGCTTTACTTGGCATCGGGGGATTTATGAATTTTAAAGAGATAAAAAAAGGTTTTTCGGTGTCTGTATATTCCACATTTCTGAAATTGGTTTTATTTCCGTTTTTGATGACTTATGGGGCTTATCTTTTCGGATTCAGGGGCTACGATCTGGGCATACTCTTTATACTTTTCGCTTGCCCGACCGCTATAGCTAGTTTTATAATGGCTGAAGCAATGGGCTCAAACAGTAAACTTGCCGCCAATATACTTCTGATGACTACCCTGGCTTCTCTTATCACAATTACATTTGGCCTCTTTATACTTAAAGAATATAATCTTATCTGATTTCTTTTTTAATCCGCAAACACTATATTCTCCTTCAGTTCAACAAATCTTTTTCAGGGAGACGGTTCTATATGGAAAAAATTATTAGCGGATTAAAAATTATAATCGATAGAGATATGTGCATCGGTACAGCTAACTGTATCAGGGTTGCCGGTGAAGTTTTTGAACTGGATAATCAGAAGATTGTGACCTTCAAATCTGATTTAAAAGAAACTAACCAGAGAACTTTGGTTGAGGCCTGTTCGGTTTGTCCTGTTAGTGCATTAACCGCTGTTGATGGAGATGGGAACCAGATAGTCCCTTAATTCTTTATTTGTAGTATTAAACACACTTACAACAGCACATAATAACATTTTGGATAGGAAAGAGCAGGAGGTGTATTTTGGATGAGAACGTATTAACCAGGGAACTTATAAATTTATTGGGCAAGGAACAGGCACACGTATCCCTTGAAAATTCGCTGGAAGGGTTAAATCCCGGAAACAGGACAAAAAAGCCCGGCAAAGGGCTCCATTCTGTCTGGGATGAGCTTGAGCATATAAGGATCACCCAGGAGGACATTTTACAATATATGATAAACCCTGACTGGAAATCTCCTTCATGGCCAGAAGAATACTGGCCGTCTGACACGAACAAAGTAACAGATGAAGCATGGAATAAATCCATTGAACAGTGCATTTCCGACCGGAATAAGATGATAAAAATTATTGAAGAAAAGGCAGCTGACATTACCGGAAATATTCCTCACGCTGAAGTTCATACTTATCTCAGGGAAGTGCTTATAGCTGCCCAGCACAACTCTTATCATATTGCACAGATTGCGCTGATTAGAAAAATGCTCGGCAACTGGAGGTAGCTTCTACCCTGCCATAATAGTGGAACTTTTCATCCTTTTAGTTAAATTCTCTTATGTTTGAAGCAAGAAAAAGCCGAAAGCTTAAAAAAGAACTAAGACTGCTTGATGTCTATGCGATCGCAACAGGTACAACCTTAAGCAGCGGTTTCTTCCTGCTGCCGGGACTTGCGGCTTCTGTAGCCGGTCCGGCAATTGTTTTAGCCTACCTTCTGGCAGTTGTTCCTCTCGTTCCTGCAATGTTCAGCGTGGTTGAACTTGCAACTGCAATGCCCAGAGCAGGGGGTGTATATTTTTTTCTTGATAGAACTCTGGGTCCAATGTTCGGCACCGTCGGAGGTCTCGGTACCTGGTTTGCTCTCATATTAAAAGTATGTTTTGCTTTAATTGGAATGGGCGCATATATCGCACTTTTCATACCCTCAATTTCCATTATCCCCGTAGCAGTAACCCTGGCCGTATTAATTGGGATTCTTAACCTTCTAAGCGTCAAGGGAAGCGGCAAACTCCAGGTGATTTTAGTCCTTATCCTGCTGGCAATACTCGCCTTATTTCTTGCGGGAGGAACACCCCGGATAAATTTTTCAAACTTTAAGGGTTTCTTTGATCCCGGTTTTGATGCAATATTTTCTGCAACCGGACTGGTTTATATTAGTTATGTGGGTATCACGAAAGTTGCAAGTTTATCTGAAGAGGTTAAAAATCCTGAAAGAAATCTTCCACTGGGCATCTTCCTTTCTCTAGGGACTTCATTTTTGGTTTATGGAGTGGGTACAGCGATAATGGTAGGAGTTATTCCGATCAATGAACTAATGGGAGATCTTACACCGGCAGCCACGGCTGCGGAGAAATTCTTTGGAAAAACAGGAGTCATTTTAACTTCTATCGGAGCAATTATAGCATTTATCTCTGTGGCAAATGCCGGTACACTAAGTGCATCACGCTACCCTTTTGCAATGAGCCGCGATCGTATTATGCCTCATATTTTTCAGCGGCTGTCTCCTCATGGAATACCGTATATATCAATTATCCTGACAATCGTTATCATCGTTCTAATTATAGTTTCCTTCGACCCCACAAAGATTGCAAAACTTGCAAGTGCTTTTCAGCTTCTGATGTTCGCATTCGTTTGCCTCGGGGTTATCGTAATGCGTGAGAGCAGGATCGAATCATACGATCCGGGGTACAAATCGCCGCTATATCCCTGGATGCAGCTGGTCGGTATTGGTGCTGCTATTTTTCTTATTTTTAAAATGGGATGGCTCGTTATTTCGTTTTCAGCCGGACTCATTATTCTTGCTGTGTTATGGTACAGGTTTTTTGCTTATGGTAAAGTTCAGAGACAGGGAGCCGTATATCATATTTTTGAGAGGCTCGGTAGATCAAGATATACAGGACTAGACAGCGAGCTTAGAGGAATTCTGAAAGAAAAGGGTTTAAGGGAAACGGATCCTTTTGATGAGATTGTTACAAGAAGTTTTGTTCTTGATATAAACGAAAAAACAGAATTTAGTGAAGCTGCCAAACAGGCGGCTGTGTTATTCTCGCAGGTCGTGTATGTTGATGCCGGTATACTGGCAAATAAATTCGATGAGGGAACTAAAATCGGACTGACTCCTGTAACGCATGGAATTGCACTACCTCATTTCAGACTGGAAAATATTATAAAGGCCGAGATGGTTCTGGTTCGGGCGCTGAAGGGCGTCCATATTAAGTTTAATAACCCGATAACAGGCACACAGGATGATGAAGCTGTGGTAAAAGCACTTTTCTTCCTTGTTAGTCCTGAAAGAGACCCGACCCAGCACTTAAGGATCCTTGCCCAGATTGCAGGCAGGGTTGATGATGATAATTTTGCTGAAGAGTGGGAGAAGGCCCGAAACGATCAGGAACTAAGAGAAGCACTCCTTCATGATGAAAGGCTTATGCTGGTTCATATAGGTCGGCATGAACCTTCCGCTTTTATGATTGATAAAGCACTTAAGGATATTCACATCCCGAAAGGGTGCCTTGTTGCTTTTCTCAGAAGAGAGGGAGAAACTATTGTTCCGGATGGAAACACTGTATTTATGGATGGCGATAATCTGACAGTAATCGGTGACCCGAAGAGTCTCGAAGAATTAAAGACACAGATAAGTGAGAAGAGAACGTCAAAAAGGATCCTGCGCTGAAATTAAACTTTTAAGCTGATCATCTGTCTAATTATAATAAGTTCAGGCCGGAGAAGAAATGAATAAGATTTTAATAAGCTTAGTTTTTATTCTAATTCTGTTGATGACAGGATGCAGCAGTACTTTGGAAATGACAAGCAATCCTGTTCCAGGCAGCATAAATATTAATGGCGACGCTGCCGATTGGGGATCTGACCTTAAATACATCCCTGATGAAAAAGCTGCTGTCGGTATCTCCAACGATAAATCTTATTTTTATCTATGTTTAACTACCGCTGATATGAGTAAAGTTATGCCTATGTTCGCAGGCGGATTCACCGTCTGGCTGAAAAATGAAAATAAGGGTGACGAAATGATCGGGGTGAAATATCCTCTTCATAACATTGTTAATGAATCACGCATTATGGTTAATCCGGGCGAGTTCAGAGAAAAGGGAAGGGGAATGATGATCTCAAAAATGATTAATAACCAGGATGAGATCAGGATATTAAATAAAGATAAGTATCCGGTAACTGTGATATCAACATCAGACAGCAGCGGACTAAAGGCAGCAATAGGCTATAATAATGATCAGTTTATTTATGAGTTAAGGGTTCCTCTGAAAGTTGATAATCAGAATAAATACGGACTCAACGCCCGTTCCGGCGATAAGCTTCTTGTTAAACTTGAAACAGAAAAACCTGATAGGGAAAATTTTGGCGGCCGGGCAAACGGTGACGGAATGAGACCAGGCGGTGAGATGGGAGGGGGTTTTCCCGGAGGCGGCAGGGGAATGCGGCCCGGTGGTGAAGGTAAAGGTTCCTTCGAACCGGTGGATTTTTCTCTTGAGGTTACTCTAAATTAGGTGCGCTTAGTATCTGTTCTTAAAGCTTCCAGAGCCCTGCCGTTTTTACCTGCTGCACTGGATTCTATTGATTCTATTAATTCGCGGATATAAACATTTCCTTCGAACTCTCCTTCCCGCAGCAATCTGATTTTATCCTGCCTTGGCATTTCATCGACAAAAAGAATTATGAAAGCCTTCCTGAGCAGGGAAATATCGGTTTGACTGAAATTTCTCCGCTTCAATCCCTCGGTATTTATGCTTCTTTCTCTTGACGGATTTCCTTCAATTATCACGAAAGGGGGTACATCCCGGTTTACCCTGCTCATAAAACCTATAAAGCAGTTCCGGCCTATTGTTACAAACTGATGAACGCCGACAAGTCCCCCTATATAAGCAAAATCCTTAATGACGATATGTCCCGCAAACTGAGTTCCATTAGCAATAATTATATTATTGCCAAGCATGCAGTCGTGGGCAATATGTGAATAGGCCATAATGAGGTTATTATTTCCAATAATTGTCTTCCCCTCATTCGCAATCGTTCCCTGCTGTATAGTAACACATTCTCTTATCGAATTGTTGTCGCCTATAATAACTTCAGAAGGTTCGCCCTTATATTTAAGATCCTGGTTTATGTTTCCTACGACCGCCCCGGGGTGTATAACATTTCCGCGTCCCAGCTTAAGTGGACCATACAAAACTGCATGATCCTTCAGGATACAGCCGTCGCTTATTTCAACTTTTCCCCGGATTACACAGTAAGCACCTATCTCGATATTGTCTCCGAGAATTACTTCCTTCTCTATGATTGCTGTAGGATGAATGTTCATTTAAATTATAATTTTTGCTGCTACAAAAAATAACGATAATTTGAACAAATTGGTGTAAATAAAAAAGGCCCGTCGGGATGACGGGCCTGAAATTAAGTGTTGATAAATTTATTCTACTTCCGGTTTTCCTCTCAAAGAATCCCAGATCATATAAACGCAAATAAGTGCAAACATAATTAATGCAAGCAGTTCTGCTGAATGCGATTCGGCCCATTCAAGGTTAACCCAGTTATAACCAAGATATCTCAGGAATGCGCTTATAACTCCCATTAATGCACCACCGGCAATAAAACCGGAAGCAATAAGGGTCCCGCGTTCTCTTCTTGCATTATTAATTTTTGGATCCTTGCTTCTTGTTGATACAAAGTGAGCAATCAATCCTCCCACCAGAAGAGGGGTATTAAGTTCAAGAGGAATATACATACCTAGAGCGAATGCAAGTGCCGGAACACCTATCATCGTGAGAACCAGTGCAAGGATCGCTCCGACTATGTAAAGCATCCAAGGTGCAGGCTGCTGGGCCATCAACGGCTGGATTACTGCGGCCATTGCATTTGCCTGGGGTGCTACAAGGGCACCTTCTCCGGTAAATCCATACGTATCGTTTAATATCATTATGACATAACCAACGGTTAACGCTGATACTAAGACTCCCAGGAATTTCCATCTTTCCTGCTTGTAGGGCGAAGTTCCCAGCCAGTATCCGATTTTAAGATCGGTAATGAAACCGCCTGCCATTGAGAGGGCAGTACAGACAACCCCGCCTATTATAAGCGCAGCAACCATTCCTGACTCTCCCTTCAGTCCAACAGATGTCAGTATGATTGAAGACAGAATCAATGTCATTAATGTCATTCCGCTTACGGGGTTGGTTCCGACAATTGCAATTGCATTAGCAGCAACTGTGGTAAACAGGAAGGCTATAAGCATCACTATAAATAATCCTGTAAGTGCCCATCCTATGTTATGAACAACTCCAAAGTGGAAGAAGACCAGAAGAAGAATTGCAGTTGCAATAACGCCGAACACAATTACTTTCATCGACATATCGCGGTGGGTTCTGATATGTTCATCATCTCCCTTTTTCTTTGCAAAGAGTTCCTTAACACCCATCGTGACGGCACCCTTAATAATCTTTGAGGATCGTATGATACCGATTATTCCTGCCATTGCGATGCCTCCTATACCTACGTGCCGGATATAGGTACGGAACAACTCTTCGGCGCTCATCTGGCTGACAAGCTTAGTTACTCCGTAGCCCAGCGGTACAGCAAGGTCGGCACCAATATAAGAAACCAGTGGAACCAGCAGGTACCAGGAGACAAAAGAACCTGCGCAGATTATGGCCGCGTATTTTAAACCGACTATATAACCCAATCCCATTACCGCAGCACCGACATTCAGCCTGAATACAAGCTTGAACTTGTCTGCCAATACCTCACCGAATCCAACCACTCTTGTTGTGAATGTTTCGCTCCACCACCCGAAGGTTGCAATTATGAAATCGTATGCACCGCCTATAAGACCGGAAACAACAAGTACCACTGCCTGCTTTCCGCCTTTTTCTCCCGCTACGAGAACTTCTGTAGTCGCAGTTGCTTCAGGAAAAGGAAACTTCCCATGCATTTCGGCAACGAAGTACTTTCTGAAGGGAATTAAGAAAAGGATTCCCAGAATACCTCCGAATACCGAAGCAAGGAAGATCTGGAAAAAGTGAGCCTGCAGGTTCAGGATATAGAGAGCCGGGATTGTGAAAATCGCGCCTGCTACAATGAGTCCTGAATTCTGACCGATCGACTGAATAATCACATTTTGTCCAAGAGCACCCTTCATCTTGGTTGCAGCGGAGAGACCTACAGCAATAATTGCGATTGGTATGGCTGCTTCAAAAACCTGTCCAATTTTTAGTCCAAGGTAGGCAGCAGCCGCAGAAAAAAGTACTGCCATCAGCAAACCGACAATCACAGAGTAAGGTGTTACCTCTTTCGGCTTCTGACTTGCTGTCATTAGAGGGACATATTCCTCTCCCGGTTTCAGCTCTGAATATGCATTCTCCGGGAGACCTTTAACTTTTTCTATTTGTTCGCTCATAAGATATTACCCTATTTAAAGTTTATTGTAATTGGCAATTCATATTCTATTTCTTTAGAGGCTGAATTAGTAAAGGTAACTATACCGTAAACCTTTGTCCCTTCTGGCATAGCATACGATGGCCGGGAGTAATTCAGGTAGAGTCTTTGTTCAATAGAAGGATAAAGTGATAATCCGCCCCTTGAGCTGCCAGTTATTGAAAACTGCGGCTGAGAGTTCATTTCGGTAATCTCTTTAACTGAGACTGTCATACTATCAGAAGCATTTGTAAAGGCAGGAGCCAGAATATAAGTCAGGTTGGTATTTCCATGTGACTCCTCAGGTGAAATTGAGATGCTGCCCGTTCTATAGCTCAGACCATCCTTGGCAAGTGCTAGGCCGCTGTCATCCATTATCTCGTATGCAAAATCGGTTACTTTATTATAATCTTTGCCGCTTAGTGTAATTTCGAAAGTTTTGGAAGCTTCACCCTCTTTGAAACTAAATGGGTATTTGAAGATTCCCTTTCCGTTCAGTTTGAATTCATGGGCTTGAACGTATCCTTCAAGCTGTCCTGAAACCGAATATGTTTTCTGATCATTAAAGTAATTGATGATGTCTATACTATTTTCATTTCCCGTCAATTCGTTGGCATCAATTCTTTTTATACTGTTGAATTCTACTTCAAGATCATACACTGAAGTTGTATCCGAAAGAAAATAACTCTCTACCATAACTTCATAAACTCCCGGATTCAGGTTATAATAGTTGCCATCGATGAATTCATTATCATTAAGAGAGGACAGCAGGCGTGACCGCTCAATTGGTCTTCCATTCGGGTCAGCTATCCTGTAAAGAACATTGGTGTACTCCTTTCCGCTTTCACTCAGCTTGATGTGCATAGTGGTTTCACCTGCAGGTAAATCAACAAAATACCTGTTAACCATACCCACAGCAGCCTTCTCATTTTTCCATTCCATACGGTAATTGTTTGAAGCATTGAACTCATATGGAATAATAACCGTGGCAAGCATATCAAATTCAGGCATTTTGGTATAGTCATCGCGAACAGCAGAGATTCTTCCGCAGTATAACCCGGGTTTGGTGAGTTTTGATTTATCAAATTGAACGTTTATAGCAGTGGGCTGGTCATTACGGATATAGGTTTTCTTTTGAATTGGTTTAATCCAGTCGGCATCTGTTTTTATATCAAATCCCCTATAGAACTTAGTCTCATCCTGGAAATTATCTCTTTTGACGATATAATTGAAAGTTTCCTTTCCTGTTATAAAAGAGCCGTCCCTTAGATATAAATTGGGAGCTTTATTATCAGGCATATTTGGTGCAAGCGAAGTTATTGTGTAGTGCTCATAATTCTTCACCTCACCCTGTTCGATATATTTCTTGAGCAGTTCCCATGCTCTCGCAGCGTTGATATAGCCATGTCCCTGGTCAATCCAGGAATAATTTTCCATATAAACTGCGCTTTGCCTTACGGCTTGGTATAGAAGTTCGGAAGGAATTTTTATGTCAGGATACTCCTTCACGGCAGCGCTTAACAAAAGCGACATAACCCCGGTAGAATAAGGAGATGCCATACTGGTTCCCCAGAACCTGTCTGCAGGCATATAATTCGGCACTGTAGAGAAAGCTGCGCCTGGCGATACAACATCAGGTTTATTAACCTCACCGCCTCTTGATGAGAAGTCGAGGATGATATCATGAGTCAGCCTTGCTCCATACAAATCCCGCCCGATATTCTTTGTTAAAACAGCACCGGAAGAAAAAACATAATCTGCAGAGGAAGGAAGTCCCTGTGAAGAAACTGACGGCCCTTCATTCCCATTGGCCACGCAGATGTAGAGATACGGATTTTCCTTCATAAGCTTTGTAATCAAATCTTCCATTTCAGCTTTACCCTCAATCTCTGCCCCGATTCCGAAGCTCATATTTACGATGCAGGGTTCCTTCCTCTCTTTGGAGATTTTGTCAGCATACAGGTAAGCTTTCTTCATACTTTCGGTAACCGTGGCTCCGCCCGTAAACAGGTTATTACCAAGTTTGAGCCCGATTACTTTCGCACCGGGAGCCACGCCGTTAATTGTTGATCCATCGATCATATAACCGGCTGCAATCCCTGCGACGTGAGTTCCGTGAAAACCATCATCGAAAAAGAGCGATATTCTTTTCTCATCCGGGTATACATTTATTGCAAAAGTAAGAGGTGCGAGGGAGGCTGAGGTTTTAATATGAAAATCCTGCTGATCCTTGTCATAATTTTTAACGGGCTGATCGTCGGAGAGATCACCATCGCCATTCATATCAAAATATGTTTCCCAATCACCTGATTTATCCTTGAATGTAACCATATAGTATTTGTCATCTGTATCTCCGTCGCCGTTAAGATCAGCCGAACCGGAATTGGAATTGATGAGCTGTTTTTCTGTAAGTACACCTATAAAATACTCGGTATCGGGAGCTTTGATTTTATCAGCCCCTTTTACAAAATAACCCATATCATCATTTACAAAATTTCCGTCATCCTCATCGGCTTCATATATTGGTATATCGCCTTCGCCTGTAAAGTCACGTACATCTATTACCTTGGTTTCTCCTGTTGAGGTTTTCTGCAAGCCAGCAATGCCCATATCAACGCCGGTATCAAGAATAAAAATTATTGTTCCCCTGCCGTCATATTCAGGATGAAGGCTGAGGAATTCTGAGACTCCCGTTGGATTTAAGTCGAGAAATGTCTGTGTTGAATCTTGCCCATACATAAAAGCAGAAGCAAACAGAAGCAGAATCATTAATATTTTTTTAGAATACATAAATATCCCCGGATACTTTATTTGTTAGTAAATTAAGTGGAATTAAATAAATTAAATGAAATTCTTCGGCAGGAAAATCTGAAATTAACGATATGATGTTTATAGCCATTAATCCAAAAATACATTTTAAGTGGCAGCCTAAAATTACGTACATTTGTATAGAGTGACAATCAAATATTATTTTTTATACAAATTATTTAGTATATGAACGGAAAACTCTTTCTCGTCTCAACACCGATTGGCAATTATGATGATATAACGCTGCGGGGACTTAAAACCCTGCAGGAGGCTGATTTCATTATTTGCGAGGAATTTAAGGAAGCCAGAAGGCTGCTGGCTCATTATAAAATAGAAAAAGAGCTTCTTTCCCTTAATGAGCATAATGAAAATGATGTTGTTAATGATATACTGCTCAGGATTGTGAATGGTGAGAGCGCAGCTCTAATATCCGACTGCGGCACGCCTCTTTTTTCCGATCCGGGGCATTTGCTCGCAGATGTATGCATTTCACAGAAAATTGAGGTTACCCCGGTTCCGGGAGCCAATTCTCTTTTACCAGCACTTACAGGGTCAGGACTGGATTTCGAGAAGTTCTTTTACTACGGCTGGCTTTCTCCTAAAAAAGATATACGACGGCAGGAATTATTTAAGCTGAAACATTTACGTTATGTGATTGTAATTCTCGATACCCCTTACAGATTAAGATCCCTCCTTGCGGATATCGTGAAGATGCTTGGTAAAAATATTCGTGTTGTGCTTGCCTTCGAGCTGACTAAAAAAGGTGAAAAATTTTACCGGGGAACTGCAGAACAGATCTTAAATTTAGCCGAACAGAAAAACCTCAAAGGAGAATTCGTACTGCTCGTAGATAATTCAAAATGAGTATTGCGGGCTTATCGTTGAAAATTTATAAATTTTGATAAACTGCTGTATCTTCTAAAGAGATTTTTCCAGTAATGCCACGTTTTCAATATGATAAGTATGGGGGAACATATCGATGGGCCTGATCTTTAACAACTTGTATCCGGCTTCAGTGAGCAATTTAATATCTCTCACCTGAGTTGTAGGGTTGCAGCTAACATATACAATTTTTTCAGGGGCAAGGTTGATTACATCGGCTACTGTATTTTTATGCATCCCGCTCCTTGGCGGATCTATTATAATTTTATCAGGTTTGGGCAGGTTTCTTTCTTCAACCACGGGAAGAAAGGATTTATACAGATCAGCTGTAATAAAATGAACGTTTTTAATATCATTAATAACCGCATTTTCACCGGCATCTTTAACAGCTGACTCAACTGATTCGAATGCATAGACTTCTTTAACTTTTTCTGACAGATAAATAGCTATTGTTCCTGCACCTGAATATAGATCGTATACAATCTCACGGCCCTTAAGTTCAGCGAATTCGAGAGCAGTGTTGTATAGGTTTTCAGCCTGCAGCGTATTCGTCTGAAAGAATGAATTTGCACTTATTCTGAATTTGTACTTTCCTATATAATCATAGATATATCCGTCACCGTAATAAATCTTTTCGTAATCTCCCGTTGCAATCGCAGCTTTCTTCAGATTAATATTATTTATAATGGTGGAAATGTCAGGAATCTGCTGAATGAGCAGCGCGGAGTATGTTTTCATCAGCTCATTATTTTCTTCTGCAGTAACGATGTTTACCATTACTCCTTTTTTTTCATCGTGTCGGCCTGAAGTTCTGTGCGACTGTTTAATCACGAGGTTGCGAAGGTACCCTTTATGCGTTTTAGTAGAATATACTGGAATGTCTCTTTCCTTAAAAAATCTCCTGGTGAAGTTCAGGATGTCATTGCTTAAGGGCGATTGAAGAAAACATTCTTCGATGTCCAGCACTTTATCGTATACGCCGGGCACATGCAGACCAAGTGCAAAATCTTTATCCAGCGATTGACCTGATTCAATTTCCTGCCTGGTAAGCCAGCGTTTTTCAGCAAATGAATATTCCATTTTGTTTCTGTAAAAGAATATCTTTTCCGATGGAATAATATCATCCATTTCAAAATCTGTTAGTCCGCCAAGTTTTTCAAAAATTTCCTTTACCTGGTCATGCTTGTAGCTAAGCTGAACGGGATAATTAAGGTCCTGCTGCTTGCAGCCGCCGCAAACACCGAAATATTTACACCTGGCTTCAATTCTGAAAGGGGAAGGAGATAATACCTTCTCAGTCACAGCTTCGGCAAATGATTTTTTTGTTTTTATAATTCTTGCCCTAACTCTGTCCCCCGGGTAAGAACCATTTACAAATACAACGAATCCTGAGTTCAGCTCATTAGAGCCCTCCTTATGAACCTTTGAAACACCCTTACCCTCAAAAGCATATTTTTCAATCTGAAATTCTAATATGTCGCCGGGTTTCAATTAAACTTTCCTCATCATTAATGCCAGGAATCCCATATAATTCTCTCCTCCTAGCTTTAGATAAACATTTGATTCATGGCTTATTTTCTTCAATAATTTTTTATGATAGCTTTTTTCTTCCTCACTCAGATCTTTGGACTCCTTTGCCAGAAGTCTTTCACTGTCGCGGTAAAAATCTTTCAATGTAAAAGAGAGATCTTTTTTCTCAAGTATTTCGAATCCCTTTTCCTCATAAAATTTAGCCGCCTCGTCAATATGAAGAGGCATAATATCCGAAGAATGCCAGATATCCTTTACAAAATCAGGTGGATTATCCTTCAGCATTACAATTTCACCCGCACAGTATATACCTTCCGGTTTCAGAATCCTTTTAATCTCTCTGGTTATCTTGTTTCTTGAAGGGACGGATAAAGAAGCCTGGGCATAAACGACATCGATTGTTTCCTTCCTGAAGTCAGTGGTATCATATTCCATCATACGGACGTCAATATTTTTCTCCCCGGACTTCTGAAGTCTGTACCGCATTGTAATGAGAGAATCATAGTCATCAACTACTATAACAATTTTTGATGGATCTTTGGAAATGATTTTTTGTGCAATTTCTACGGTCCCCGGACCCGGGATTACTACTTTTTTAGCAACTAGTTCAGTACTACTCAGGAAAAAATTGACCTGTTTATCGGTACCGGGAAGAAATATCATGTTTAAGTATTCCGGGGAAAAGATTAGGTGTTTTTAATTTTCAGAACGCAATTTAGTTAAACTTTTTCAAACCCTGAAGTTAATGTGATACAAATGTCTTAACATTGCCTTTATAAACAAGTTAGACTATTTTTGGAGGGCGATCGGGGAAGCAAAATCAATCATAATCCATTTCCCCGGCCGGCACTAATTCAATTTGAGGCTTTAATGAAAAAATTACTTCTCATACTGGTTTTAATACCATTCGCAATAAACCCGCAGTCAAAACATCCTTTAACCTTTGATGATCTATGGGCAATGAAGAGAGTGGGAACTTATTCGCTCTCTCCTGACGGCAAAACCATTGCATTTTCCGTAACTGAATATAATATGGAAGCAAACAAGGGAAATACTGATATTTACCTGGTTGATTCAGACGGAAGCAGTCTTCGGCCTTTAAAAAATTCTGATAAGAATGAGTCTGGTCCCGCTTTTTCACCCGACGGTAAAAACATAGCATTCATCAGGGACGGCAAGATATGGACCTGCGGTTATGATGGTTCCGGTGAAGAGCTTATAGCAGACATCTCCACAGGAGCTTCCGGTATAGTCTGGTCCCCCGATGGTTCGAAAATATTATTCTCTTCTTCTGTATATCCTGAGTGTTCAACTGATCAATGCAACCAGCAGAAAGAACAGGAAAAAGATAATAGTAAGGTGAAGGCAAGTCTGTTTAAGCATCTGCTTTTCAGGCATTGGAATGAATGGCGTGGAGGGAAATTCAGTCATCTTTTTTTACTGGATACCAAAACCAAAGAGTATACTGACCTATTCCTGCATAAGGAAAAGGACGTTCCGCCTATTGCACTTGGAAGCAGTAATGATTACACATTTTCACCTGACGGAAAAGAAATAGCACTTACTATGAATCCCGATACTATGGTATCAATCAGTACTAATAATGAAATTTATACGATTCAATTAGGTGATGTTAATAAAAATGCAGCGGCCCCGCTTAAAAAGATATCTGTTAGTCCCGGTAATGATAATCAACCGGTTTATTCACCGGATGGAAAATTTATCGCTTTTGTTTCGATGAAAGAGGCAGGGCACGAATCTGACCAGCAGAATCTTGTATTGTACAATCGTTTTACGGGTGACAGGAAAATCATCACGAATGACTTTGACAGATCGATAGGACAGTTTATCTGGTCGCCTGATTCAAAAACTATTTTCTTCGCTGCTGAGAATGAAATTTACAGTTCGATCTATAAAATTGATCTTGCTTCCGAAAAAACAGATATGCTGCTTAAAGAACATGACAATGCTTCGGTTACGGTTTCTCCCGACGGCCAGACTCTGTATTTTGAACAGCAGAGAAACAACCTTCCTACAGAAATATTTTCTATGGATTCTGACGGCAGCAATTTAAAACAACTTACTGCGCTTAATAAAGACCGTCTCGCAAATATTGAGATGATTCCCATCGAGACATTCTGGTATGAAGGAGCTGCGGGGAAGAAGATTCAGTCGATTCTTGTAAAACCACCCTTTTTCGATTCAACAAAGAAATACCCTATGATATTTTTAATTCATGGAGGCCCTCAGGGTCATTGGAGCGATGACTTTCATTACCGGTGGAACACACAACTATTTGCTTCAAAAGGTTATGTTGTAATAGCCCCGAATCCCACAGGAAGCACGGGTTACGGCCAGGAACTGACGGATGCTATATCAGGTGATTGGGGAGGTAATCCTTATAAAGATTTAATGAATGCTGTTGATTATTCATTTAATAATTTCAATTTTATTGACAAGAAAAACATATTTGCTGCAGGTGCATCATACGGCGGATATATGATTGACTGGCTTGAAGGCCATACCGATAGGTTTAATGCCGTTGTGTCTCACGACGGTGTATACGATCTGAAAAGTATGTATGGGACGACAGAAGAGTTATGGTTCCCTGAATGGGAGTTTAAAGGAACCCCCTGGAATAATCCCGAGCTGTACGAAAAATGGTCACCCAGCAATTACATTCAAAATGCAAAAACCCCTATGTTGATTGTTGAAGGGGCAAATGATTTCAGGGTGCCGGAAGGACAGGCATTTGAATTGTTTACAGCTCTGCAGAGACAGGGAGTAGAAAGTGAATTACTGTATTTCCCCGATGAATATCACTTTGTAACTAAACCGCAGAATGCTGAACTTTGGTGGAATACTATATTTGACTGGTTTGAAAAACATAAAAAGGAGTAGCTATGAAAGAAACAGAATTTCAGAACGGGAATGAACTTACCGAACTTGAAGAGTTTGATGCCCTTGATTTCGGAGGAGAGAGTGAGGAAGAAACCAGTGAGAAAATGAATTATATCGAGGAAAATCTCTGGGAGAAACTCGAACGTGTCGGGAAGAAAATTTCCTTCGCAAAAGATATACTTGCTCTTGTAAGATATATGAGAGATCCGCTGGTATCATGGCACCGCAAAGCCATCGTTGTTGCGGCACTTATATATTTTATAAGTCCCATTGATGCGATTCCGGATATCGCACCGCTGGTAGGTTACCTGGATGACCTTGGGGTTATAACTGCCGTGCTGAAATTCCTGGGGCACGAGCTAATTCCATATTACGATTCATCCTACCGCAGTTGACCGGTATTTAATATATATAGAAAATTCCTGTCGCTACGGCAGGAATTTTTTTTATTCACATTATGAATATTCATTTTTGTTTAATAAAAGAAGTAATGGAATAGATATGAATTATAAGATCGTGGAATCTGATATTTTATTCAGGGGGAAGGTGTTTGATTTACGGGTTGATAAGATAAAATATGACAGCGGGAATGATGGTATAAGGGAGATAGCTGTTCATCCCGGCGGAGCTGTTATCGTACCTGTTAATGCTGACGGCAAGTTTGTAATGGTGGCTCAGTATCGCTATCCGCTGGAGAAAATCCTGCTGGAATTCCCAGCGGGCAAATTGGATTTTAATGAGGAGCCTGAGGTCTGTGCATTCAGGGAACTGCAGGAGGAAACGGGTTATAAGACTGATAAGCTTCAGAAACTTGGAGCCATTTCTACTACCCCCGGATTCTGTACGGAAATTCTGCATATCTTTTTAGCCCGGGATCTGACCCCCGGTGAACACAACCGTGAGGAAGGGGAGCATGGTATGGCAGTGAAAGAATTTACCTTCGGTGAAATAGAGGATAAAATTAGTAAGGGTGAGATAATTGATTCAAAATCCATATGCGGGTTCTACATGGCCTCAAAGCTTCTTTTAAATAAGTAAGAACTCTGCTTAATAACTTTGAAATTCCACACAAAATAAATTAATTTTCAGTCCACTTTAAAGTTTGGAAATGCTTAAATCATTACACATAAGAGACTATGCTCTCATCGACAGGATTGATATTGAGTTCGGGAAAGGACTGAATATTATTACGGGAGAGACTGGTGCGGGTAAATCGATATTAATTGATGCAATGGGACTTCTGCTCGGTGAGAGGGCTTCAACTGAGGTTGTGCGAAAGGATGCTAGATAAATCGATCGTTGAAGGGTTTCTTCGAGGTTGAGTCTAATAAGAAAGTTAAAACGACTTCTGGAGGAAAATGATATAGATTTTTTCCCGGAGCTTATTCTACGCCGGGAAATTTCATTAAAGGGTGCTAACCGTTGTTTTGTTAATGATACTCCTGTTGCGTTATCGGTTATAAAAGACATTGGTGATCTGCTGGTCGATCTCCACGGACAACACGAACATCAATCACTGCTGCGTACCGAAACTCATATTGATTTTCTTGATGAATATGCAGGAACGGAAATACTTCGCAATGAATATGCAGATGCCTTTAAAAAAGTAAGTACTCTATCATCCAGGTTGAATGAGTTTAAGAATAAAGAATCATCTCTAAAGGAGAAAAAGGATTTTTATGCCTTTCAGATGAAGGAAATTGATGCTGTCTCTCCGCAGGAGAGGGAGGAGGAGCAGATCAGTACCGAACTGAATATCCTGGAGAATTCCGAGAAGCTGCTGGACATTACAGGCTCTGTGTATGAGAATCTTTTTGATTCTGAAAATTCGATTCACGATCAGCTGACACAGTTAAAAAACAGTATTGATGAACTCCTTGAAATAGACACCAGCTTTGGTGAAATAGAAAAAGAGTTTGAATCGATAGTTGCACAGGTACGTGACGTATCGGAGTTTATCCGTAAGTATAATGCGAAAATTGATCTGGATCCTGAAAACCTTGAGAGACTTCGCGAAAGATTAGGATCACTTGCATTGCTGAAGAAAAAATACGGGGGCTCGGTTGAGGCAGTCATGGCCTACAGAGAAAAAATCGGACGTGAATTCGATGCAGCCGAGAATTACGGGCATAACATCCAATCCCTTGAAAAAGAAATCTCATCTGCACGCGAAGCTGCCGGCAGGCTTGCTCAGAAACTTTCACTGAGGAGAAAAGAGTCTGCTGCGAAAATTGAAAAGGAAGTGGTGAAAGTGCTGGCTGGATTGGGGATTGCGGAATCGATTTTTAAAATTCAGATTGATCAGACACAAGATACAAACCGTGATGATTTTGTGCTCATCAACAGTAAAAGATGTGAAGCTAACAGCAAGGGGATAGATACTATAGAATTTTATATCTCAACAAATGCCGGTGAAAATGTGAAGCCATTGGTTAAAGTTGCATCAGGCGGGGAGATTTCAAGAATTATGCTGTCCCTTAAGACTATCCTTGCAAAAAGTGATAAACTTCCACTTTTAATTTTTGATGAAATAGATACGGGAGTTAGCGGAAGGATTGCTCAAAAAGTAGGAAACTCACTTAAATCTCTGGCCTCAGCTCACCAGGTTATTGCAATTACCCACCTTCCCCAGATAGCCGGACAGGGCGATACCAACTATGTAGTTGAAAAAGCTGCTGCAGATAACCGTGTTACAAGCTCCATAAGAAGGCTGAACGAAGAGGAGAAAATAAAAGAGGTCGCTAAGCTGATGAGCGGGGAAAATATTACCGAAGCCAGCCTAAAAGGTGCACGTGAGCTGATGGGGTTGCATTAATGTCGAAAATGTATCAATTTGAAATGCATTTTCTTCATTTATTCGCAGAAAATTTCTCTCATTATTATTCAAAGAAGGGTATTATTTTTGTTGTTAAAGGTAGATTGTGAAAAATAATATCCTATATTGACGCTCAATTTTAATCATATTTATAACTTTTCAACAAGGAGAAGTGGATGAAGAAGTCCCTGCTTTTGTTAACTTTATTTATCTTCATAGCAAAGCCTCTTTTTTCGCAGATAGAGGACAGGTTTTCACAATTAACCGAAACTAATGCTATTGAATATGCAAGACCGTTTGCAACCACACTGGGCACTGCAATGAATTCTAACGGATATTATACCGCAGACATTCCTGCAATGTTTTCTTTTTCTATTAGCTTCAGAGGTATGTACATTTTAATTCCCGAATCACAGAAGAACTTCACTCCGACTTTTAATGAATTGGGCTACCAGGCTGCCAAAGAAACAGCAACTATATATGGCAATAAAGGTGCTGCCTATGCAGGACCTGATGGTTATATTGTAATGCCTCCGGGAATAAACCAGTCAGGTATACCGGTTGCTTATCCTCAGATAGGTGCAAGCTTTATGGGCACACAGGTTATTCTGAGATATCTTCCCTCGATAAGTATAGGAGATAATAATGATCTCAGTATGTTCGGTATCGGCGTTGCGCACAACATTAGTCAGTATATACCCCTTTTCCCGCTGGATCTCGCAGTTCAATTAATGTATAATAATTTTGAGATTACAGGAATAATGAAGCTGAGTAATTTTGCTTTTAATGCTCATGCCAGCAAAACTTTTGGTCTGATTACACCATACTTCGGACTCCAGTATGAAAGTACCTCGCTCGACCTCACCTATTCAATTAAGGGTGATCCTCAAAACGGTGATCCAAGTCTAAGAACAGACAGAGATGTATCTGTTACAATGGATGGCGACAATAATTTCAGGGCTACTGTGGGTGCAGCTTTAAAGCTGGCCATTGTGGTGCTTAATGCTGATTTTAGTCTCAGCGCACAGCCTGTTATTTCAGGCGGTTTAACTTTTGAATTTTAACAAGGAGAAAAAATGAAAAAATACTTAATACAATTCGGAACATATGCCGTTCTTTTATTTCTGATGTTGACGTGGAACGGATGTGATGACTTTAATTCCCTGCCGTTGAACATTCCCTTTACTATTGATGTAAGTGTTTCCGGTTCGGCCTCAACTTTATCAAACAGTCAGTCATACTGCCTGAGCACGGATTCAGAAACCTACGATGAATACAGGGATAAAATACAAAGCCTTACTTTTATAGAGGCAGCATTCAGAACCACCAGCGTTCTTCCTTCAGATCTCTCAGGTAATATTACAGTAACACTTCAGAATGGAGATGGAAACGTACTTTTCTCATATGATATCCCGGGAGCGTCACCTGCAGATTATTTGAGTCCCAATTCTCCATACATTCTTCAGCTCAATCAGTCACAGATTGATTTTATAAACACATATCTGAATAGCCTGCTGAACCAGGGTGCTTGTTTTACGGCAACTATTACGGTTAATAACATAACCGGTCAAGCCCCCTATACCATAAACGGTGCAATCGATATGGTTATTGAGGCTGATACGGAATTATAATATTCTTCGCTGATTATGTGTAAAGAGGTTGTCTGAACAGCCTCTTTTCATTTTAAACCCAATGTTCTGCATCAACGCGGTTTTTCATCTTTATATACCTTTCGTTATTTTAACCCTTTAAAAATTATCAGGTGTTCAATGAGATTTGAAAGAGCAGCAGGTATACTTTTACATCCAACTTCTCTTCCGGGCAGATTCGGGATCGGCGACCTGGGTAAAGAAGCTTATAATTTTGTTAATTTTCTTGAATCAGCAGGACAAACACTCTGGCAGGTTTTCCCTCTTGGTCCTACCGGTTACGGCGATTCACCCTATCAGTGTTTCTCTGCGTTTGCCGGCAATCCTAATCTCATAAGTCCCGAACTACTTAAAGAAAAAAAGCTGCTTACTGAAGAAGATATTACAAATCCACCTTTCTCCGATTCCTTTTGTATTGATTTCGGAGGCGTAATAAATTTTAAAAAGGAAATTCTGCATAAGGCTTTTGAAAGGTTTAAATCGAATAATTCACTATCCGGTAAAAAATTCACAGAGTTCTGCGAGCAGAACAAAGAGTGGCTTGAGGATTATACTTTTTTTATGGCGGCGAAGGATTATCATGGAGGGGGTCTGTGGACTGAATGGGATAAAGCTCTTGTTAAAAGGGAGGAAAAAGCCCTCAAGGAATGGGGGAAGAAGCTTGATGACGGTATTAACTATCACCGGTTTGTGCAGTTTGTTTTTTTTCAGCAGTGGTCAGACCTTAAACGTTATGCAAACAGTAAGGGAATAAATATAATTGGCGATATGCCCATTTTCATTGCTTATGACAGTGCTGATCTCTGGGCCCATAAAGAACTTTTTTCGGTGGATGAAAAAGGCAACCTGACCTATGTTGCAGGTGTTCCTCCAGATTATTTCAGTGCAACAGGCCAGCTCTGGGGAAATCCTTTATACAAATGGGATGCAATGGAAAAAGATGAATTCTTATGGTGGCGACTGAGAATGAAACAAATATTCAACCTTGTGGATATGATCAGGATCGATCATTTCAGGGGTTTCGATGCTTACTGGGAAATTCCCGGGGGAGCCGAAACAGCTGAAAAGGGAAGATGGGTGAAGGCACCCGGAGAAAAATTCTTCAAAACACTCAAAGAATATCTTGGTCCTCTGCCAATTATAGCTGAGGATCTTGGGGTGATTACAAAGTCTGTTGAAAAACTCAGAGATGCTTTTAATTTTCCTGGAATGAAGATATTGCAGTTTGCGTTCGGCACAGGTATGGAACGGAAATTCCTTCCTCATAATTATAATCCTAACTGCCTGGTATATACCGGTTCACATGATAATGATACAACTGTTGCCTATTTCGAAAAAGAAAAAAACAATGATAATGATATTTACCAGCATGCACAGAAGTATCTTGATTATTTCGGTGATGATATTACCGGAGCCTTAATAAGAACTGCTTACGCGTCAGTAGCAGATCTGGTAGTTATCCCGATGCAGGACATACTGAGGCTGGGCGGTGAGGCAAGAATGAATTTTCCCGGGAAACCTTCGGGCAACTGGCAATGGAGGTTTACATGGGACCAGGTTCGTCCTGAACTGGCAGGCCATTATAAATACCTGAGAGAGCTTTATGAGCGCCCTCCCAGACCGGTAAATGAAACAGAAATTGAGATAAATTAAAAATGGCAGGAATGAAATGTTTGAATATTTAAGAAAAATTTTTAGTGTTCCGCCAGAAACGGCGGAAATCAAATATGAAAAAAATGTCCACGAAGAAGTAGATGAGAACAAGAAGCTGCATGTAGCTACCTGCACTCTTTTTATTGAAATGGCTAAAGCTGATGATAATTTTACCGGTGAGGAAAGAGATAAGATTATTTCAATTATGAAATCAACTTTTAACCTCGAAGATGAATGTGTGAATGAACTTATGGAACTTGCTGAGAAAAGATTAAATGACGACGACAGCATCTATGATTTTACAAAGCTTATTAACAGGAAATTTAATAACAACGATAAGTTTGAAATGCTGAAGAACCTCTGGCGCCTGATCTATATCGACCGGAAGCTTGATATGTATGAGGACCATCTGATTAAGAAGATTGGGGGACTGATAAATATGGGTCACGAAGATATAATCGGAGCAAAAATGCTCGTAAAGCAAGAGATGGGTTAGTAGAAATACAATTTGATTTATCGCTCCAAATCTAACTTATTAGCATGCAGATATAAACGGGTATTAAAAAGATTTGAGTTATTGTTAAGGGGATTAGGATTCTTGTACCCGTTTCTCCCGTTTATCCGCAATATTGTACGCTGATCCCATAAATACGTTAAAACCGAAACATACTGCCCTCATGCACGTCCTAATAATCAGAAAACCAGTTTTCGCTAACTTTTTTGAGGAGAGTAAAATGAAATACAGAGTTTTTACTATTATAAATCTTCCAATACTGCTGTTGTCGGCAATATTTCTGATTATAATTTCGGGTTGCAGCACCTCAAACCAGGGAACAGCCCAACAGTCGGAACTTAACACCAGGGCGGGTCAGACTTTCTCATTCTACAAGGATGAAGATGGAAAAAATGTGCGCTGGGAAGTGAATTTTGATAATGGAGAAATCAGTTCACTGTATAAGGACGGAGAACGTATACCCGACAATGAAATTGAAGACCATAAAGATATGATTTACCACAGACTTGAAAAACTTCACAATAAATCTCATCGTATCTCCATTGATTTAAGTGGTTTCAAATCAGATATGAGCAATTTCAAAAAGGATATGCAGAAACTGAAAGGGGAGATGAAAAATAAGAAGTATGAAATTAATTTTGACAGTGAGGAATTCAGGGAAGGGATGAAGCAGCTCTCTATAGAACTTTCCAGACTGAAAGATAAAAAGATCATAATTGATTTCGATTCCGATAAATTCCGTGAAGAAATGAAGGAGCTTCAAAAAGATCTTGATATACAAGTTGATATAAATATGGATAAAGCTGATAAAAGTCTTGAGAGTATAAATGAAGAAATGGATAAACACAATGAGGAACTAAGCCATATCAGCATTGATCTTACGGGACTTAATGAAGCAATGGCTCATCTGGATGAAAACCTGGCGAATGTAAAAATAAATTTTAATGGTCTGGATCTTAAGCTCAAAAAACTGAACGAATTTATTGATAAGATAAAAACAGAAATGGTTAAGGATAATCTACTGAAAGACATAGATGATGAGTTAAACCTGGATCTGAATAAAAACGGGATGAAAGTAAACGGTAAAGAAGTTCCTGAGGAATTATTTGAGAAATATAAGAAGATGTATGAAGATCATTTTGATAAAAAACTTTCCGAAGACAATAATTTCCGGATAATTGATTAATTATTAATCTTTCTTATATACACAAAAGGCGGTATTCTTTAGCCGGAATACCGCTATAGTTACTCGGTGAGCGATCTTTTGAGACTCATCAGCAGGGTGTCTGCTTTACAGCCTTCTTCAGGAGGGGTTAGACTTTTATATTTTACGAGTGCATTGAAAGCATCTTCGTATTCTTCATTAAGAGCGTAGACTAGTCCCAGATTAAAATATATATTCGGGAATTCGGGTTCTATTTCTGCCGCTATCTCATAATGCAGCTTTGCCAGTCTGAAATCATTCTGTTCGAAGTACAAATTAGCCAGGTTATAATGGGCCTCAAGGTGCCGGGGTTCATATTTAAGACATTCAGTGAAATAGTCGAATGCTTTTAATGTGTTTCCCGACTGTGTTTCAAGAATACCAAGATTGCAATTTGCATCAGCCGTACAGTCCTCTGCTATTATTGCTTTCAGGTAGGCTTCCTGGGCGTTGGCATGTCCCCGTTCATCCAGCCAGAGTGCTTCTTCAAACGGCGTAAATCTCGACGGCAGCTGTATTACCTTTGCTTCACCGGAAGCAAATAAATTCAACTGGCCTTCCCTTTCCAGATCCTTCGACCTGCGCTTCCTGGCCCGCTTATAACCAAGTTTAGAAGGATGGGTTGTATCTAATTGTATTACTTTTGCCATTATTAGAGCTTAAGCCTGTTTTCTCTGCTTTGTTTGTTTCTTTGCCGGTTTCGCAGCCTTCTTTTTCCCTTTGGCTTTTTCCATCGGCATCTTCTGCTTTTTGGCCTGTTCAAGACTTTCTTTCAGAGCCTGCATCATATCTACTACGGGTTTAACTTCTTCTTCTGTGGAAACAATCTCCCTGCCTTCAATCTTTGCCTGGATAACATCTTTTAATGCTGCCTGGTAATGATCTTCCATATTTATATCAGAAAGCTTCGTAGCCATAGAATCGACAAGCGTCTTTGCAAGTTTAAGCTGTTCCTTGTTAGATTTCAATCCATTTAGCAGAGGTACTTCTTTTATATTTCTTATCTCATCAGGGTATCTAAGCTTATACATGACCATTCCATTCTCCCTTGGAGAAAGCATAACAATGTCCTCCCGATCTCTGATAACAACACGTCCGACTGCCATTTTACCCGTTTCTTTCAGAGTCTGCATAAGTAGTGAGTAGGCTCCTGCAGCAACCTCGCCATCAGGTCCTAAGTAATAAGGGGTGTCGAACAACGTCGGATCCACTTCCTTATCCTCGACAAATCCCTCTATCTCAATAATCTTCGTACTTTTAATTTTAATTTTGTCAATATCTTCCTGGCCGACAATCACATACTGGTCAGGTTCATATTCATATCCTTTGGTAATTTCATTCTGGGAAAGGGATTTACCGCACTTTTTGCATTTCTTGTCGTAGCCTACCCTTCCATTATCCTCTTTGTGAAGCTGATTGAAACTTATTGAATTTTTAGATTCTATTGCCCCATATATCCTCACAGGAATAGTTACCAGAGAAAACCGGATATGGCCTTTCCATATAGCTCTCATTTCAGAACCTCATGGTTAGTTAAGTAAATTGTAAACAAAGCATTATGACAATAGCATAATTTTATAAAATAAGCAATAATAAATATTGAGTAAGGCAACAAGCTGAAGACGAGCCTTTTTTAGGTCAATTGATCGAGTCGTTTTGTGAAGTTTTATTTAATAAGTAACTTGAATAAAAATTACATTAAACGGAGTTATATATGACGAATGATGTCAGCGGAAAACGCCAGCATAGTTTTTTTGATGATGTACTGAGATATTTTGAAAAAGCCGCTTCTTATACCAAATACCCGGCAGGTTTGCTTGATCAGATCAAGTATTGTAACAGTGTATACCGGATGAGATTTCCGGTAAGGATAAAAGATAATATCGAGGTATTTACTGCTTACCGCGTCGAGCACAGTCAGCATAAACTCCCTGTAAAAGGAGGTATCAGGTTCAGTCTTTCTGTCAACCAGGATGAGGTAATGGCTCTTGCCTCGCTTATGACATACAAGTGTGCCGTAGTTGAAGTTCCTTTCGGCGGTGCAAAAGGGGGGGTAAAGATCAATCCAAAATTATATTCTGAAGTAGAACTGGAAAACATTACAAGGCGATATACCGCAGAGCTCATCAAGAAAAATTTTATAGGTCCCGGCATCGATGTTCCTGCCCCTGATTACGGTACCAGCGGAAGAGAGATGGCCTGGATATCCGACACTTATGCTGCATTTAATCCCGGACAGATTGATGCATATGCATGTGTTACGGGAAAGCCTATCAGTCAGGGCGGTGTGCATGGCAGAGAAGCAGCGACTGGCCGGGGTGTATTTTACGGTGTCCGGGAAGCCGTATGCCAGGAGGATGATATGAAAGCGCTGGGCCTCGAAACAGGAATTGAAGGAAAAAGAATTGTTGTTCAGGGACTTGGGAACGTTGGCTTCCATACTGCAAGATGTTTCCAGGAAGGAGGCGCAGTGATTACAACTATTGCTGAATATGAGGGAGCCATTCACAGTGAAAAAGGACTTGATGTTAAGGAGGTTAGAAAGCACAGAGACGAAACCGGGTCGATTCTGAATTTTAAGAATGCTGAAAATATCAAAGAAACTTCGCAGGCACTGGAGGTTGAATGCGATATACTAATACCTGCCGCACTGGAAAACCAGATAAACAGTGAGAACGCAGAAAGAATAAATGCTAAAATAGTGGCGGAAGCTGCTAATGGTCCTGTAACTCCCGAAGCAGAAGAAATTCTTCTCAGAAAGAAAATAATGATCATTCCCGATCTGTTTCTGAATGCGGGCGGTGTTACGGTATCTTACTTTGAATGGCTGAAAAATCTGTCTCATATAAGATTCGGCAGGATGGGAAAAAGGTATGAGGAAAAACTAAACAGAACTCTTGTGGATTCAATTGAATCCGCAATCGGCAAAAAACTTAACGATTCCTCGAAACGTGTAATTATTCATGGGGCAGAGGAGGAGGACCTGGTTAATTCAGGACTTGAAGAAACTATGATTATAGCATTCAATGAGATAAGAGAAACCTGGAAGGAAAATCCGAAAATCCGGGATCTCAGAACAGCGGCTTTTGTAAACGCGATAGACAAGATAGCGACTTCTTATATGGCGCTCGGAATCTTCCCTTAAGTTTATACTTAATGCAGGCACTTCTTAAGTTAAACCCAGCCGCGGAGCTTGCAGGCTTCTGCAACACGTGCCACACCAACTACCATTGCACCCAGCCGGGGATGAACTTTTTTCTCCTTGATAGCTTCATCAACACGGTAATAAGCCTTGGTAAGTTTTTCATCAACCAGTTTATGGATAGTATCTTCATCCCAAAAGAAAGCATACTTATCCTGAACCATTTCAAGATATGAAACAGTAACTCCTCCTGCACTTGCAAGGATATCCGGAATAATATGTATTCCTTTCTTATGAAGAATAATATCTGCTTCAGGCGTAGTTGGTCCGTTTGCAAGTTCGCAGATTATTTTTGCCCTGATGTGATCAACATTTTCCTTATGAATTGAATTTTCCAATGCCGCAGGATACAATACATTTACATCCAGTTCGAGAAGCTCATTATGACCTATCTCCCTGGAGCCGGGAAACCCTCTAACCGAACCTTTCTTAAGCTTATATGTAACAAGTTCTTTGGTATCAAAACCATCTCCATTATATATAGCAGCTTTTGAATCACTGACTGCAACCAGTCTACCCCCGCCTAAAATTTCCTGGTGGAGCAGCGCTGCACGTTGTCCTGCATTTCCAAACCCCTGTATTGCATAAATTCCCATAGGATCAACATTTAATTGTCTGCATGCCTCTCTAACAGTAATAACACCTCCTCTTGCGGTTGCATCCCGTCTGCCCTCGGTGCCTCCTATCTGGGTAGGTTTATCGGTAAAGGATCCAGGGTGGTGCTGGTTGATTATAGTTTCATATTCGTCCATCATCCAGGCCATTGTCTGAGGATTTGTATACACATCGGGCGCAGGAACATCTTTATCCACACCTATCATAGGTGCAATGGCCCGTACATATTCCCGTGAAAGGTATTCAAGTTCTCTCACCGATAACTCTTTTGGATTGCAGCATATTCCACCTTTGGCTCCTCCCAGCGGCAGATCAAGCACGGCTGTCTTCCATGTCATCCAGCATCCGAGAGCTCTTATTGTATCAATAGTTTCTGCGGGATGAAACCTGATACCCCCCTTTGCAGGGCCTCTTGCATAGTTATATTGAACGCGGTATCCCTGAAATATCTTTACCGTTCCCGAATCCATCTTTACATGGAGGGTGAAATTAAATTCCCTCTGGGGTAGACTAAGCAATTGGGTTGTTGGCTCATCCAGGTTTAACATTTTCGCAGCTTCAAGTATCTGCTGCTGTGCAACATGAAATGAATTGTAAGATTCCATTTTAATCGTCCTCAAACTTTGATGGTTTATCCTGATCCTGTGGATTTTCTTTCTTCAGATCAGGTTCTAGTATAATGCGGTACCAGCAGTTTTTACAGGTGATTGTCCTGTCAACTTTTAATAAAACCTGCTGCCAGGGACTAAGCTTATGTCCGCAGTGCGGACATGTATCAGGAATTTTAGATAGATCTTCCATAATCAATTCTATACAATTATTATTTCTCAGGCTTCAGAATAACTCCTTTATTCTTATGCCTGTTCATTTTAACAGTTAACGGCTTTTCAAAACGCAGCAGGGTTGTAAATGTCTTTTTCTCAGTGGGCTGCTGCTGCTGCAGCCAGTCCCAGTTTATATAACCCTCGTGTCTATGACTGTCGATAGTAAAGTACCCGATCATAAAAGAGGTAATGTTCTGGAAAAAGTGTGAGCCCTGTGAAGGAGTAACGGAAAACTCCTTAAATCCTGCTTCCACTATCGTTTTTGCACCTGCGATCTGTTCCCACTTTACGGGTATACCCAGCCATGGATCAAGAGTACCCCATCTTCCCATACCGATCAATAGGTAAGGTCTGTTAGCTTCCATAAGTGTAGAATTAAACAGGCTGACTTCCCGGGCAACTTCGCGTGACTTTGCTCTTTCAAAAGTATCGGGATTAACGAGAACAATATCATATATATCATTCATAATCCCATTGCCCAGGACTTGTTTACTTGTGCAGATCAGACTTTCTTCATCAAGATCTTCTATATTGAAGTTGTCTGATTCACGGTTAATCACCAGCGGTCTCATCTGTAATAGTCCAAATTCTTTTGATTTGCTGCTGCCGGTGGCGATATTAACTGCAAATTCTATTTCAATAGGCGTGCCCATCCCCCATGTACCCATATCAAGCAGAAGTTCAAGTATTTCAGGCAGAGGGAAGAGTTTGTATTTAAGCAATGGGGCAAATGTGACAACTCTCATCCCCGGTCTTGATATACCGTCAGAGATAGTGTCATTATCCGGTGAATAGGTTGATCCGACATATGCAAGCGTACCATCGGATTCGGCAGATTCAATCGGATGCTGCTTCAGAAGAGTATCCTGCGTGGAAAATTCAAAAGTATTGCTGCCATTCATCTGAAGAGCAAAAAATTCTCTCTGGCTGGTATTGAGTGATTCATCAACAGAATAGAACTGAATAAGATCGGTAGGGTACTTCGGACAAAACCGAACAGTGTTTCCACCGTCAACAACGGTTTTTCCCAGTCCCAATGCTACAGAAACTATTCCATCCTGGGGATTCTGCGGAGGCAGGGGATAAAAATTATATGATTTTGCTACACCAGAAATATCAGGATAAAATCTTTCCCCGTATGCTTCTCCCACCATCCTCTGAATTATGACAGCCATTTTTTCTTCTTCGAGCCTGTATGATGTAAACCGGATGTAATTTTTTGCACTCTGATAAAAAGTTGACGCATAGACTTTCTTAATCGTGTTGAGCAGGTCGTTGAGCCTTGCAAGAGAGTTATGCTGATTATTCGGAAGCATGAAGGTTCTGTATACCCCGGCAAAAGGATGGTATTGAGAATCCTCAAGAAGACTGGATGAACGGACAGCAAGAGGGGTATGCATCAGGTCGAGGAATGCTGCAAGTTCGCCGAGTATATCTTCAGGGAAACTGTCAGCTTCTACAAACTTGCGGGTTATCTCTTCATCATCGCCGCAGTTGAGTGCAAAAGTTCTGAGATCATTATCATCAAGAAATTGATCGAAAACTTCCGTTCCGAGGACCACGCCTGCAGGCACAAATATCTTGATATCCTGAAACTGGTTCCGGACGTTATAGTTGTTTATTAGAGTATTAACAAATCCTAATCCTCTGGCTTTTCCTCCGAGCGAGCCTCCTCCTATTCTGGCAAATGAGCTGTTAGGCGCAAAGATTTCCTTATGAAAATCAGTTATTATACCTCTCTGCCTGTTATGCCTGTAGTTTCTTAGAGTGTCGATGAGGTAATCTCTAAGTGATTCTATGTTCGGATAATCAGAAACTTTCCTGGGACGGAGCTTATGTGCAAGCCAGAATTCAGTTCTTGCTTTAAGCCAGTTTGAAAAATGATTTCTTTCAGCGTGGTATTTAATACTGTCTTCAGGAATGATCTTCAATTGTTCTTCAAGACTTCGCAGATCATTGGCTCTGCCAACTTCAACCCCGTCAGAAGTTCTGAATACAAAATCGCCGAAGCTGAAATAATGGTTCAGAAAAGTTCTTACCTGATTTAACAGAACAGGCGAATCTTTCATTACGAAGGTAGCGCCGGTCTCTTTGGCAGACTTTTCATTCTGAGGATTATTTGAGAGAAGCAGTATAGAGATATCTGTATGTTCTTTCTTTACGTTTAAGGCGAAGTCAATCCCTGCGCGCGGATCGTTCTGTCCATGACGGGGAAAATCTATATCAGATATTATCCCCAGGGTAAACTCTTTATATTTTTCATAATACTCCCATGCCTCTTCATAAGTTGAGCAGAGGATTATTTTGGGCCGCGCTCTCATCCGAAGGAATTTATGAGAAAGATTTATTCCTTCAGAAATAAGTCTCTGCGACTGCTTAAGCATTTCAGTGTATATAAGAGGAAGGAAGGAAGAATAGTAGCGAAGGTTGTCTTCAATAGCTATAACTACCTGCACACCAACCATTTTGGTGTCGTGCTCAATATTCATCCTGTCTTCAAGGTATTTAATGATGGCAATTATAATTCTGAAATCGCCCTGCCATACGAATATCTTATCGAAAACCGAGGTATCTTCATTCATGATAAGCGTATTCAACTCGAGGTTATCATGGGCGAGCAGTATGATGGGAATATTTAGTCCGGACTCTTTTGCCAGTCTTGCAAAATTTATTGCATGCATATCTTCAATATGCAGAGTAGTTATAATCAGATCGAAACGTTTTTCTTCTTTTGCGAGTTTAATTGCCTCATGCCCGCTCGAAACTCTTGTCAGCTCAGGCGAATGGCTGAGGTTCAATCCCTGGTATTCATTGCGGATCAATTCGTACAGCCTGCCGTCCTCTTCAAAAAGATAAAGGTCATAAAGACTTGAAACGAGGAGGATATCCCTGATGCGAAGGCGCATAAGATTCTGGAACCCCTGGAACCTGTTGCCGTAGCCATGCTCAACCCACAGGTCATCGAACGTGGTTCTGATTTGTTCAAAATTGGCTTTCAAGGGATCAGTTTCCTTTCAAGGAAAATAAACCTAAGATACCATATACAAGTAACAAAAACCGTATAAACATACCATCGCTGCTATCTGCACTATCATTGAACTCGACATAAATCGACTGTGAGCCAGCTGTTAAGAAAGATGTCTGGAATGCAGCAACCAGATACCTGACTAAATTTAATGCGGCTAAAGCCGGAATGTCAGAGCTTTATTATTAGTCCGTCGGTTAAAACCGGACGGCAATGATCCTAAAAACAACCTTTTTAGACAACCCCGGCTGTATTATAAACAGTCTATTCGAATGAATCCAGATTAAACTACACCCTGATCCATCATGGCATCTGCAACCTTAAGGAAGCCTCCTATATTTGCTCCGTTAACGAGGTTGCCGGGTGTATTGAATCTGTCAGCCATATCAACACAGGTTTTATGTATACTTTTCATAATCAGCTGCAAGCGCTGGTCAACTTCTTCTCTTGTCCATGGAAGCCTCATACTATTCTGGGCCATCTCAAGTCCCGATACAGCTACTCCGCCGGCATTAGCTGCCTTTGCAGGTCCGTACAGTATTTTTTGATCCAGGAATAGTTTCACACCGTCAAATGTGGTCGGCATATTCGCACCTTCCGAAACAACATACACACCATTCTTAATCAGGTTCTGAGCATCTTTTACGTTAATTTCGTTCTGGGTAGCGCTGGGGAATGCACATTGTGCTTTGTTATCCCACATAGGGTTTTTATCGGCGTTAGGATCAATTTCCGTGTAGACTGCGCTCTTATACTTCTCGGTATACTCTTTAATTCTGCCGCGTCTAACATTCTTGAGTTCCATAATAAACTCAAGTTTGTTATGGTCTATACCTGCTTCATCGTAAATGAATCCGTTTGAATCAGATAATGTTACTGCTTTAGCACCAAGGTCGAGAAGTTTTTCAATTGTATACTGTGCAACATTTCCGCTTCCGGAAACCAGGCAGGTTTTACCCTCCAGTGATTCTCCGCGGGATGCCAGCATCTCAGCAGCGAAATAAACTGCACCGTAGCCGGTTGCTTCAGGACGAATTAATGAACCGCCCCAGTTTAATCCTTTGCCTGTCAGTACGCCTGTGAATTCATTGCGTAATTTTTTGTATTGTCCGAAGAGAAATCCTATCTCTCTTCCGCCAACACCTATGTCCCCGGCCGGAACATCTGTATTAGGACCGATGTGACGGAACAGTTCACTCATAAATGCCTGGCAGAACCTCATAATCTTCATATCGCTCTTACCCTTGGGATCAAAATCCGATCCTCCTTTTCCGCCGCCCATAGGAAGTGTGGTAAGGCTGTTTTTAAAGACCTGTTCAAATGCGAGAAACTTTAGTATTCCCTGATTAACAGAGGGGTGAAATCTTAATCCTCCCTTATAAGGACCGATAGCGCTGTTCATTTCGATCCTGAAGCCGCGGTTAATATTTACCTCGCCCTGATCATCCACCCATGGCACTCGGAAGGTGAATATTCTTTCAGGCTCGATGATCCTTTCAAGGATTTTTGCTGCTCTGTATTCGGGATGTCTGTCCAGTACAAGCGCCAAAGATTCTGCTACTTCTTCAACAGCCTGGTGGAATTCCGGTTCGGCAGGGTTTTTGGCTTTAACCTCAGCCATTAGGTTTTTGACGTACTCTGACATTTAAGCCTCCTGTGTAGTTGTGTATTGAATAACACCAGCGTAAATCAGGAGTTAGAGTTTTACGCATTTGATAGGTGAGTGAAAAACTCTCCCCCGGGGATCTCAAGTCTCCGGCTTTAAAATAATTCCTTTATTCTTACTCCCATTAATTTTTACAATTACAGGTTTATTAAATTTCAAATGCTTTGTATATGCCATTTCATCAACAGGCTTCTGTTTTGCAAGCCATTCCCAATCTATAAATGCCGAATCGGCAGTGCTGTTTATCGTGAAATACCCCACTTTAAATGAAGTGATATTCTGGAAGAAATGCGAGCCTTGTGAAGGAGTTACATTAAAGTCCTTGAAGCCTGATTCGACTATTGTCGATGCTCCTGATATTTGATCCCAGGTTACAGGAATCCCGAGCCAGTGGTCAAGACTTCCCCATCTGCCAACACCTATGAGCAGGTAGGGTGTTTTACTTGCAAGAAGTTTAGAATTTATCTGACTGACCTCATAAGCAACATATCTGCTTTTAGCTCTATCGTATTTATTTATATCAACATAAACAATATCATATATGTCTGTCATCGCCCCATTTCCCAGAACCTGGCTGCTCTGACACAGAATTTTATCCTGCGTATCGTGGTCAACATCCAGCTCTTCGATCTCATGACTGATAACCAGGGGACGCATTTGAAGAAGAGCAAATTCTTTAGGCTGGTCTTCATTAACCTTCAGGTTAACGGCGAACTCTATTTCTATTGGTACACCCATCCCCCAGGTTCCAATATCAAGAATCAAATCGAGTATTTCTGCTAGTGGAAATGCTTTATGTTTTAGTATCGGGGCGAAGGTTACAACTCTTTTTCCGATCCTAGAGATGCCATCGTACACAGCATCATTTTCGGGTGAATAGGTAGATCCAACGAAATAGAGAGTCTGGTCTTCCTCTGCAACAGAGAGATCAAACTTCTTTACAAACTGATCGGGTGACCACTTCTCAGTTGGTGACAGACCTCCGCTATACAGCAGAGAATAAAAATCCTGCTGAGCGTTCCTCAAAGTTTCCTTTGTAGAAAAGAACTGAAGCATATGGCGGGGATACTTAGGACAGAACCTTACTACATTTCCACCGTCCACAACCGTTTTGCCCAGGCCAAGCGCAACCATGGCTATACCGTCCGATGATTTCTGAGGGGGGACGGGATAAAAATTATACGATTTTGCTACGCCGGCAAAATCCGGGTAGAACCTGCCGTCCCTTCTGGCACCTACAAGTCTCTGGATAATTATTGCCATCTTTTCTTCTTCGAGGCGATAATCAGTAGCCTTCATATAGTCTTTCGCCTTCTTGTAAAAAGTGGATGCATAAACACACTTGATACAATTAAGCAACTCGGCAAGTCGGATTGTGGGGTCAGGATGATTATTGGGAATCATGTAAGTTTCATAAACTCCCGCAAAGGGCTGAAATTGAGAATCTTCAAGAAGACTTGACGACCTGATCGCAAGAGGTTCTTTCACAACCTCGAGAAATTCCATTAATTTATCCTGGAGTTCCTGTGGAAATTTTTCGGCTTCTATAAATCTTTTCGTAATCTCTTCATCGTCCGTTGAATTTAAGGCAAAGACATCAAGCTGATTCTCGATCAGGAATTCATCAAAATAATCGGTTGCAATAACCACAGCGGACGGAACATTAAGTTCAACACCTTCAAACCTGTCCTTTATCTTGTTGTGGTTTATAAGGATGTTGATAAATCCCAGGCCTCTGGCTTTACCTCCAAGAGAACCGGTGCCTATTCTCGCAAAACTATTCTTAATATCAAATGATTCTTTATTGAACTCAGTGATAATTCCTTTAAGCCTGTATTCCTGGTAATTCCTGAGAGATTTAAGCAGATGATGACGCAGATCATCTACCGATCTGAAATCAGATACCTTGCGGGGCCGCAGCTGATGGGCCAGCCAGAATTCAGTTCTTGCTTTTAACCATTTAGAAAAATGATTTCTTTCGGCATGGAACATCAGGCTTTCATCAGGAATTTTCCGTATATACTCCTCGAGCATTTTCATATTAGTTGCCCGGCCAACTTCGGAGCCATCGGGAAGCTGAAATACAAAATCACCAAACCCGAAGTTGTTCATCATAAAGTCGCGGAGTTCGTGAAGAAGACGGGGTGATCCCTTCTGAATGAAGTTCGCGCCGGCAGAGTAGGCTTTTACTGCAAAGTCGGGATTGCTTGACTGAAGCAGAATCGGTATATCCTTCTGACGGCTCTTTACCTCACGGGTAAATTTAATACCAGCCTCGGAGTCGCGTTCTCCATGATGTTTGAAATTACTGTCAGTAATAATTCCGAGGATCGATTCTTCATATTTCTCAAAGTACTCCCAGGCTTCCTCATATGTAGTGCTGAGAAGAATTTTAGGTCTTGCACGCATCCTTAAAAACTTATGAGTAAGGTTTACGCCTTCGGTAATGAGTCTTTGCGACTGATTAAATATTTCGGTATAAATCAGCGGAAGGTAGGACGAATAAAACTTAACATTATCTTCAACAAGGATAATAACCTGAACACCGACGGCTGCAACATCGCCGGCGACATTCATTCTGTCTTCGGCATATTTTATAATTCCCAGAAGCAGCCTGTAATCGCCCTGCCATATAAATATCCTGTCGAACACAGAGATATCGTGCCTGGATATAAGCTCTTTTCTCTCTTTATTATCGTAAGCCAGCAGGATAATAGGCGCCGTAACTCCCTGGGCTTTGGCCTTCTCCGCGAAATCGACAACGTGCGTATCTTCAATGTGAAGGGTAGTGATGATGAGATCGAACTGATTTTCAGATTTGATAAGTTCGAGGGCTTCCTCACCTGTAGTAACATGGGTTATTTCGGGGGCCTGACTGAGGTTCAGGTTCTGATATTCCTGCCTGATGAGTTCGTATAATCTTCCATCCTCCTCGAACAGGTAGAAATCGTAGAAGCTTGAGACGAGTAAAATTTCACGAATTTTGTACCGCATCAATTTCTGGAACCGTTTGATGCGGTTTGAAAAAATGTCTTCTAGATGAAAAGCCTCTATTTTACTCATTTAAATAATTCTGGGGCTGCCTGAAGGACAGCCCCGGGTTTAAAAATATATCGTTGCTTATACTAAGCCCTGATCAAGCATTGCATCAGCGACCTTCAGGAAGCCGGCAATGTTTGCTCCGCTCACATAATTTCCTTTTGTGCCGAATCTTTCGGCAGTATGAACACAGGTATCATGTATATTCTTCATAATCATCTGTAAGCGTGAATCTACCTCGTCTTTTGGCCAAGGGAGACGCATGCTATTCTGCGACATCTCCAGTCCCGAAGTAGCCACACCGCCAGCATTCGAGGCCTTCCCCGGAGAAAATAATATCTTAGCATCTCTAAATACTTTGTATGCTTCAATAGTAGTTGGCATATTGGCACCTTCGCAGACGCATACACAGCCGTTTTTCAGTAATTCTTTTGCATCCTCTTCAAAGATTTCATTCTGAGTTGCACAGGGCATTGCTACATCAACTTTAATACCCCATGGTCTTTTACCTTCGTGGAATTCAGCTTTAAATTTAACGGCATAATCTTTAACCCTGTCATTTGCGCTTGCACGCATTTCAAGCATATATTCGATCTTCTCGCCCGTAATACCGTCCTTATCATAAACGAATCCATCAGGTCCGGAAAGAGTAACTACTTTTCCTCCCAGCTGATCTATCTTCTGAACTGCACCCCAGGCCACGTTTCCGAAACCTGAGACACCGAAAACTTTACCTTCTATATCCATTCCGATAGTCTTTAACATTTCATGTGCAAAGTATACCGCACCATAGCCGGTAGCTTCAGGACGTATAAGAGAGCCGCCCCAATTGAGACCTTTTCCTGTTAGTACGCCGGTGAACTCATTTCTTAGTCTTTTATACTGACCGAATAAGAAACCTATTTCTCTTGCTCCAACACCGATATCACCGGCAGGAACATCTGTATTGGGCCCTATATGACGGTACAATTCTGTCATAAAGCTCTGGCAGAATCTCATTACCTCATTGTCACTTTTTCCTTTAGGATCAAAATCCGATCCGCCTTTTCCTCCGCCCATAGGAAGGGTGGTAAGACTATTTTTGAATACCTGTTCGAAAGCTAAAAATTTGAGTATACCCATATTTACAGAGGGGTGAAAACGCAGTCCGCCTTTATAAGGACCGATTGCACTGTTCATTTCAATTCTGAAACCACGGTTTATATGAATTTCTCCCTGATCATCCATCCAGGGCACACGGAATATAATAACTCTCTCCGGTTCTGTCATTCTTTCAAGGATCCGGCCGGAACGATACTCGGGGTGTCTTTCAAGCACAAGGTCCAAAGAATCAAATACTTCTTCAACTGCCTGATGAAATTCAGGCTCACTGGGATTAAGTGCTCTTACTTTAGTCAGCACATTTTGAGCATATTCAGTCATGACTTTCCTTTAGATTAAAATTTAAGATTTGCTCCCATAAGGGGATAGTTTGTACTAGCATTTTTCTATAAAAGTGTGCATAATTATAAAATTTACACAAGAAAAATTAGCAATTCTTTTGATCAAAAACTCAGTAATAATCGGGAAATCTTATTTTCTTGCTTGCGTGCCCTTATGTTAATAAGTTTAAGAAGTGTCTTTTTTAGAGTAAAAAAAATTAAGGTATCACTATGAACAAAGAAATATTAAAAGAAAAAATCGCGCAGGCAGTTAATATTTTAAAAGAAAAAAAGATTGATATGTGGCTTATCTTTGTCAGGGAAAGCTCAACTATCCATGATCCCAGTCTGGACATGATTATAGGAGGAAACTGGACCTGGCAGACGGCTTTTATAATTAACCGTGACGGAGAAACTACTGCCATTGTCGGTTCGCTTGAAGAGGATAACATCAAACGAGCAGGAACTTTCAATAATATTTTAACCTACCTGAAATCAATCAGAGAACCCCTTAATGAATACCTTAAGAAGAAGAACCCTTCTAAGATTGCAATTAATTATTCAAAGAACTCTGTACTTGCAGACGGAATTACCCACGGTATGTTCAATATCCTTAAGGAGCATCTGGAAGGGAGCGGCTTTGAAGATAAGCTGGTAAGTTCCGAAGATATAATTTCAGCACTCAGGGGAAGGAAATCAGCTACTGAGCTTGAGATTATGAAAGAAGCTATAAAGGAAACCATAAAAATATTTGATGAGACAGGAAAGTTTATTAAACCCGGAGTTTCTGAAATTGAGATAGCTGATTTTATGAAGAACAAGGTTAAAGAAAGAGGCTTCGGACTGGCCTGGGAAGATGATCATTGTCCTGCGGTGTTTACCGGACCGGATTCCGGGGGTGCTCACTCGGGCCCTACAGATACCAAAGTACAGAAGGGACATATTGTCAACATTGATTTCGGCATAGAGTATAATGGCTACTGTTCAGACCTTCAGAGAATGTGGTATGTACTGAAGGATGATGAAGAAAGGGCCCCTGCAGAAGTACAAAAAGGATTTGAAATTATCAGGGATGCGATTCAAAATGTTGCAGACCAGCTGAAACCCGGTGTAAAAGGCTGCGATATGGATGACATTGCACGTAATTATATAACTGACAAAGGTTATGAAGAATACCCACATGGACTGGGGCATCAGGTAGGTCGAAATGTTCACGATGGCGGTACAGGATTATTCCCGCGGTGGGAGCGTTATGGTGACACTCCTTTTATGGAAGTTGAAGAAGGCCAGATATTTACAATAGAGCCGAGGCTTCCTGTAAAAGACTACGGTACCTCAACTCTTGAAGAGGAAGTTGTAGTAACAAAGAACGGATGTGAGTTCATCTCACCTGCTCAAAAAGAACTTATGCTTATTAAATAATTTTCTTCAGTAGACGGCATCAGCACTGATGCCGCCTCATAATTATCGCCGACTTTCGTCACTTTTTTACAGAATTATCTGGAATTTATCCCGATTATTTATAACTTCCTTCTTAAGCTTTGGTGAAAATAAACAACTGGAATTCTCCTTTTTCGAGGGAGAATTATATCTATTTATAATAATATAGGAGAATTATATGAAAAAATTCAGTTCTTTTCTGCTTTGTTTTATTTTGTTTGCAGGGGTAAGATTATCGGCGCAGATAACCGTTACTCAAAGTGATCTTGAGGATTTTGTGCATACCGGAAATATTCTTACTTCATCTGTAGACACTACCCATACATCAGTTGATATAGGAATGACCGGCTCTACCTCATGGGATTTCAGCGGAATGTCATTGGATGAACAGTTTACAGTTACAAGTGTGAATCCTTCCGGAACCCCATATGCCGGCAGTTATCCCGGAGCCACTGTATGTCTCCATGGAACAACTTCTGTTAGTGGATACACTGCAGAAACCTGGTCATATGCCGGTGTTAACGGTGCATTACTGGATTATGGATTAGCTGCAGAAGCAGAGGTAAGCGGAACTCAGGCTGTCCTGAAGTTTTCTAATAATCCTGCTGCACAAACTGTTGTTGTTCCGTTGACGATGAATTCAACCTGGACGCAGGATTATGTTGAAACGGACTCGCTTAGTATTTTAGGATTTACAACTGTAACAGTTAACAATGTGCACGAAGAGAATATGGTAGATGCATATGGTAATATGACACTTCCGGGTGGAATTATTGTACCGGCACTTAGGTTAAGATCAGATATGACCCAGATATCCACAGCAGCCGATGGCGGTACTTACTCAAGAAGTATATCTTATATTTTTATTACAAATTCCGGTGCCCAAATCTCAGTTGATGCTGCAGATACTACATCCCCTAACACAGGTGTCATACAAATAGATGGTATGTCTTATATTCATGCCAATATTACAGGAGTAAAGCAGGCGGATAACAACATTCCTCAGAATTTCCTGCTGGATCAGAATTATCCTAACCCCTTTAACCCTTCAACACAAATCAACTACTCCATTCCTTCAGCTCAAAAAGTTACGCTTCAGATTTATGATGAATTGGGAAAAGAGGTTGCAACCCTTGTTAATCAGGAACAGGCTGCCGGCAATTACACGGTGGATTTTAATGCCTCTGAATTTGCAAGCGGTGTGTACTTTTACAGAATACAGGCCGGCAATTTTATTCAGATGAAAAAAATGATTTTGATGAAGTAAATTCGTACTATTTTTCATTTCGGAATTCGTTTTGCCTTAACTCTGTAATCAAGCAGAGTTAAGGTTTTTTATTTTATCAAGCTAGACAGTTATCCATTATTTTACTAGATTGATATCATGTAACAATATGTCGGGTTGTTAATTTTTAATGGGGAAGTAAATGAAAACTTTGACTATTTTTTGTATAATCTTAATCCTTCTTACCTCTGAACTTTATTCACAATGGTACTCGCAAATACCTGTTTCTGTAAACTCAAATTTTCGATACCTGCAATTCGTGGACTATAATACCGGATGGGCTATTGCTGAAGACCATAAACTTTTTAAGAGTACCGACGGCGGAAGTAATTGGGTCGATATGGGAAATATTTTGCCCGGTGTGGAGATTATTACTTCAGTATATTTTCTTAATCCTTCAACCGGCTGGCTAGCTACATATAGTATTGGCGGTGATAGCGGAAATGTTTATAAGACAAATGATGGAGGCCTCAGCTGGTTCCTCCAGTCAGGTTATTATTCTTATATCTATATAAATGACATCTGGTTTGCTGATTCAACGACAGGTTATATGGCTGCTATGGGAGGATTAAGTTCCGGATTTATATATAAATCAACTGATGGGGGAGACAGCTGGGTGCTGTTGGTGGGTTCTGGTATTGCTGTTATATCTACATCCCTGGCCTTTATCGATGGAAATACAGGCTGGGTAGCTGGAGGCAATATTCTAAAAACCACTGACGGGGGGATATCGTGGGAGGAGCAGCTTAACATTGAACCAGAACTTTTCATATCATTAGGTTTTATTAATAATTTGACCGGGTGGGCAGCTACCCACGAAAGTATTTATAAAACTGATGACGGCGGCAGTGCATGGTATTTACAGAATACCATTCAATCAGAGAATGTTTTCTTTGTCGACATATTTAATGGCTGGCTGGTAAATGGCACGGACATTTATCATACGAGCGACGGCGGCGATAACTGGGTACTTCAGAATTCAACCTCAGATTATGACTTAAATGATATTTTCTTTATTGACAGCTTAGTTGGCTGGGCTGCAGGCAATCACGGCACAATCTTACATACTGAAAACGGTGGAGCACCGTTTGCCTTGGATTTTTTTGATTCTTTTGATCAATATACTGCCGGTCAGCAATTAGCGTGTCAAAATCCCGTAGACTGGACAACCTGGAGTCTTAATCCATGCTCAGCTGTTGAAGATCCCTATATTAATTCTACCTTCTTTGTCAGTTATCCCAATTCAGTGGAAATTATAAATGGAAATAGTCTTATAAAATCTCTTCAGCTAAGAAATTTTTATTACTAAAATGATGAGATAAGGGGGTGAGATTTAGGATAAGTGTGCATCGAATATCATGCGTCAGAATTCGCAGCCGCGAATGTAAGCTGAGTGGAGGAGCTCGTTGTATTGATCCATAGTGATCTCGACTGCACCAAACATTTTAAGGTGAGAAGTCATAAACTGGACGTCAAGCAGTGCGAAATTCTTTTCTCTGAGGTGAAGCAAAAGGTTTATCAGTGCTGTCTTTGAAGCCTGGGGTTTTCTCGAAAACATTGATTCACCAAAGAAAGCCCCTCTGAATGTAACTCCGTAAAGTCCCCCGACAAGTTTACCTTTTTCCCAGGTTTCCACGGTATGAATATATCCCATTTTTTTAAGTCTGAGGTATGCCTGGATCAGTTTTTCAGATATCCAAGTAGATTCCCTGTCGGCGCAACCATTTACAACCTTGGTGAAATCTGTATCATACCTTATTTCGTAGCGGCTTTTTTCAATGAACTTTCTTAGTGAACGGGGGAAGTTAAAATTATTAAGAGGTATTATAGTGCGTACCTCGGGCATATACCAGTTTATCTTGTCAGAATTCTCATCTGCCATAGGAAAAGCACCGCTTGCATACAGCCTTATCATATTTCCAGGCCGGAGAAGCTCATCCTGGTTATATATTTTTTCTTCACTCATTCAACGACCGTTTATTCATCAATTTTCACTTCAAGCTGAATAATATCATACCCTTCTTTAGTTTCATAAGCAGCGTAAAGAACTCCTGCAAGCACGCTTACCATGCCGAACAGAAAAATAATAGTAATCATTACATTAATATTTCCGGATACAAAATATTGTATGCCGATCAGAAGGGAGGTAATAACGAACAAAGCAACGGCAATCGTATATGAAAGCACGGCGTTCCGTACAAGCTTAACTCTGAATGTCAGTTTTTCAATCTGCAAAGAGATACTTTCAAGCCGAACATTTTCCTCATAGGTGAATTCCCGATCACCTGCTTTTCCCAGCACCCTTCGTCTTTCCTCGTTAAGAAGTCTTATCCTGTTTACAACAAGAGAATATTTATTGTTCATCCCCAGCAGAAGGAGTCCGCAGGCTGAAATCATGAGTCCCGGGGCGAGCATTAGCTGGATTACCTGGATAATGGAATTTAAGTCGCGCATATAAAACCGCTAAAAAACTAAATGAATATCGATAAAATAAAATGAAAAAAGCTGACAATTCAAAAGAACGTCAGCTTTAATTTAAGAGATGAGGATTTGTGTCTATCCAGACCTTATGTTTTTGCACCAGGTAAATTATAATTCTTGGTTTTCATAAAAACTGAACCGAAATAATTTTTTATTGTTTCAGTGTCAATAATAGAAACCCGTAAACGGGTATTCACGTCTATTGAACTAAGCATATTCATCATGTCATTATCGCCGTTTACGGGTTCTTTTAATTTCAAGGACACAAACAAAGGGTGCTCTGTTTTGATTAATTCCGCAGCTCCATTTCCACTGTAATTCCTGTGCACCTTCGACTTAACAACCTTCCCGATCATTTCTCCAAAAGAACCGGATGAACGGGTATTCCTTATTATCATAAATTTCATTTAAAAGCCCGAATGATTACAGGAGAAATGTAAAGAAAAGCAAGGATGGATTTTGTGATTTAAATACCAGGGTGTAAACGGTTTATCCGCCAGCGCGTTTAATAAAGTCAATTATGTCTGAATCCTTTGAGTTCAACAGTTCCCCGGGAGTTCCTTCAAAGTGGATTTTTCCATTATGCATCATCGCTACTTTATCGGCAACATTTTTAACGCTGTAGAGATCATGGGTTACAACCACAGAAGTAACGCTGATTTTGCTGCTTAATTCTTTTATCAGGCTGTCTATGGAGTCAGACATAATGGGATCAAGGCCGGTAGTAGGCTCATCGTAAAGGATATATTCGGGATTGGTGACAAGCGCTCTCGCAAGTCCCACTCTTTTTTTCATTCCTCCGGAAAGCTCTGCCGGCTTCAGGCTATAGATATCCTTCAGACCAACGAGCTCAAGTTTCTCTCTGACAATCCTTTCAATCTCAGATTTTTGAAATCCGTTTTTAGATTCCACAAGAGGGAGTGCTACATTTTCCAGTACTGTCAATGAATCAAATAAAGCAGCGCCCTGGAAAAGAAATCCGAACATCTTTCTTAACTCATAAAGTTCAGAAACAGAAAGTTCAGAGACGACCTGTCCGTCTACTTTTACCCATCCCGAATCAGGCTGTAGAAGTCCTACAATATGCTTAATTAGAACACTTTTCCCGCAGCCGCTTCTTCCTATTATGACAGTAGTCTGCCCTTTGTCAATTTTCAGGTTAACCCCGGTGAGAACCTCCTTATCAGAAAAGCTTTTGTGCAGATCGTGAATTTCTATCATAATATATTATAAAATGTTAGTATAAAAATACCTAAAAATCATATTAGAATTTAGAGAGCTGATAGAATAGCCATCCATTTTTATTTTTCTTACATAAATGTTAAATTTGAATAAATTTAACAGTTTTTGGGGGTACCTCAATCTTAATTTTTCGAATTTCTTCGGCCTCTCTTCGGCCTCAACCAGCGAGATAACAAAGGCATTGAATATTATAAGATAACAGGTGTATAAGCTTTCAAGAATGAAGAGAGGGTAGAGTTACCCAATAAGCTGCGAGTCTTCGTCCCCACCGATTTTAAGTCATCTAATTTCTTCCTAGTTTTGATAAGTGAAAAAAATGAGGTAAAGAATGAAAAAGTGCGCGATGTTTATCCTGTTAGCTGCTGTATTTTTCCAAACCGGTTTATCCCAGACATTTTCGCCATCATATTATACGCAGGATGAATTCGGGATTGCTTCTCCCGGAGCCTACAAATATGGATTATATGGATATGTAAATCCGGCACTCCTATCAATGGTCGATCAGCCTGATCTCTATTTTTCTTTCAGCGATGAGAGGGGGAAATGGAATGATTTCAACCATTACGGCATCTTTACCACGTTCCCTCATCTCGGGTTCGGCTTTGTGAATACAAAAGTAAATTCATTATCTGTAACTGATTATAAAATATCATCAGGTTTTGGTACAGAATCATTCAGCATCGGATTCGGCTACAGCTGGTCATCGGGGGATCTGAATGAATTTAATCATTCAAATTTCTTCACCGTAGGTTCGATTTACCGGCCAGTTAAATATGCATCGCTGGGACTCATCGGGAACCTCTCCACATCCAACAGCAATGAAGGAGCGCTGGATCTTGCAGTCAGACCTTTAGGCGATGAAATTATCACTCTTTTTGCTGATTATGTCTTCGGGAACGGAAAAAACAGGGATGATCTTAAATGGAGTACAGGGGCCGTTACTGAACCACTGCCGGGCATCAGGGTTTCGGGAAGGTATTTCTCAAATCATTTCTTTAATATCGGGGTAGGACTAAGTTTCGGCCGTCTGGGGCTTTCGAGTCAAAGCCATTTCTCAAAGGACGGTACATTTGGCTACAATATTTATGGAATAAGGGTTGGATCATATGACAGAAATGTAATTCAAACCATGGAAACTAAAACCGATTACATGAACGTGGATCTGCTCGGAGGAATGAAATACCAGAGATATAAGCTATTTGATAACTCAAACACATTATACAACACCCTTAATGAAATAGATGCTGCTCAAAATGACAATTCTGTGGCGGGAATCGTATTAAATCTCTCCGGAATGGAAATTAACAGGGAGATGATCTGGGAACTCAGGGATAAACTCGAAAAATTCAGAAGCCGGGGAAAAAAGGTTATCATTTATATCGACCGCGTTAATATAGATGGATACTATCTTGCTTCCGCGGCGGACAGGATCATTATGAATCCGCAGGGAACAATAACGCTTGAGGGTTATATATGGGGAAGACAGTACTACACAAACCTGCTTGAGAAGCTTGGAATCGGGTTCACTGAATTAAGATATTTCAAGTTTAAGTCGGCAATGGAAACTTTCTCACGAACAAAAATGAGTGAGGCCGACAGCATTCAGTGGAAAGCAATCATAGATGCATATTATGGTGTGACTAAAGCCGGCATCTGCAGAGGCAGAAATATACAGCCGGGTGAATTTGATAATCTGGTTAATGAAACCGCCCTTTTCCTTCCATCATCTGCTTTAAGAAACAACCTGGTTGATACACTGGCCAGATGGGAAAACATAAGAGAAATTATCAAAGCATATGAGGGCGAAAGTAAAAGAATGGTAGCCCCCAATTCTTTAGCAAAGTTTCAGCTGCCTGATGATAATTACTGGAGTAAGAAACCTGAGATAGCCGTTATATATGCAATCGGTGAGTGTGCAATGGACCAGGGAATCAATGCAAGGAGTCTTGTTAAAGTTGTTGAATCTGCAGCCGATGACCCGAATGTTAAGGGTGTAGTATTCAGAGTCGATTCTCCGGGCGGTGATGGAATGGCATCCGACATAGTAGCCGAAGCAATTAAAGATTGTAAAAAGAAGAAGCCGGTCATTATTTCCCAGGGTTATGTTGCTGGCTCAGGAGGCTACTGGCTTTCAATGTACGGCGATGAAATATATGCCGCACCAACTACAATAACCGGATCTATTGGTGTAATTGGAGGGTGGTATTATAATAAAACATTAAGACAGGATATCGGAGTTTCTACCGACCTTGTTCAGATCGGGAAGCATGCCGACCTTCCGTTTGGAATGAGATTACCATTCATCGGTGTTTCCCTGCCCGACAGAGATTTGACTACGGATGAATTAAATAAAGCTGAAAATATGATTAAGGAAACCTACCGTGATTTTGTCGGGAAAGTTGCTGAGGGAAGAAAAATGGATTACGAAAAGGTGCAGGAGATAGCACAGGGAAGGGTGTGGTCAGGGATGGATGGAAAAAGAATAAATCTTGTTGACAAGATCGGTGGTCTCTATGATGCAATAGATGAAGCAGTAGATAAAGCTGGATTAACAGGTTGTGAATATGATATCAAACAATACCCGGAAGCACCCTGGTTCAATTTCGGGTCGCTTGTTCCCAATATTTTAGGAATTAATATACAGGATAATACCGTGCTTGACCAACTCTTATTCCGGCTGAAGTATAACGGTCTCCCACTCTATATGCTGCCGCTGGAAAATATGATCTATGATTTTCCAATGGAGAGATATTAAATATCTGATAATAAATTAGCTGACAGAGGTCAGTAGTAAACGTTTCGGACAATATAGTTATTACGACAGCTTCAATTAAATTATTCCTTTATAGATGACCTGGTAACCTTTGTGTTAAAGCTGCTGTCTGCCAGAAGTATTTCAACCTTCGAATGGTCGAATACATCATCAGATAACTGCATAGCAAGGATCTCAGCATAGTTCTGGTACTGATCGCTGTTATACATTTCGGCGGGAACACTAAGACTCAGCTTATAAGTACTGTCAGTTTTTGTAAGTCTGGCCTGACGGACCTCATCGTTAAAAATTGCACACTGGTTTATGTAATTGGCGAGACTTTCAACTTTATCTCCCGAGATGTTCTTATCGTAATAAAGTTCTCCTTTATCGAGCTGTTTCTTTTCATAATTATCACTGCTGCAGCCGGATAAGACCAGAAAAGAACTTAAAATTAAGAATGAGATAGAAAAATAAGAGATATATTTTATTTTCATTGCCTCCCTCTCAACTTATTGATTGTAATAAAACCTAATAAAACTAAACAGGATAATCAATCAATTTTTAATTTCTGCACAGAAAACAGAGCCTTTGTGATCTCTGGCTTACTCGCTTTAACGTAATTTACAAGCTCTATTTTCCAAGAAATCTATGCCCGGGGTAAAAAAAGTGAATAAATATTAATAAAAACTTGTTACTATCAAGGTTCTTTTCGTATAATTCGAAAAGCAGATTTTAAATTGCTCACAGAGGAGAGATAAATCATATCTCAATAACACCCTAAAAGACAACGGAGGCCAGATGTTTAAAGGACATCCAAGAGGACTATATGTACTCTTTTTTACCGAAATGTGGGAACGGTTCGGGTTTTATACAATGCTTGCAATCTTCGTTTATTATCTAAGCGAAAATTTCGGATGGGATGCGGCTACTGTAACCAACGTATACGGAATATTCATTGCGTTTGTATATTTTACACCTATTATAGGGGGCTGGATTGCCGATAATGTTCTGGGATACGGGAAAACCATAATTATTGGTGCAGTTGTTATGTGCATCGGGTACGGACTTATGGCCGTTCCCACCCAAACTCCGGTTCTGCTCTATATTGCACTGGCAGTTGTCTGTATAGGCAACGGAATGTTCAAAGCGAACATTTCTGTACTTGTAGGCAACCTTTATTCTCATTCAAGCGGATCCTTAAAAGATGCGGGCTATAATATTTTCTATATGGGAATAAATATCGGCGCTTTTTATGCTCCTTTTGCGGCTGCAGGCGTCAGAAGATTCTTTATGGAGAACTTCGGAACCACCCTTGCACACGGATATAATGCTGTATTTGCGGTTGCTTCTGTGGGAATGATTGTATCGCTCCTTGTATTTACAATATTCAGAAAATATTATGCTGATGCTGATTACCGATCTAATGTTAATCCAAACGCAGAAAAGGATGTCACACTTACCAAAGCACAGGAAAAAGAGAGGGTAGTTGCGCTCCTTACCATTTTTGCAATCGTTATTTTCTTCTGGATGGCTTTTCATCAGAACGGTGCCGCTCTATCTCTTTTCGCAAGAGATTATACATTCAGCGCCGTCCATAAATTCACATATATCCTTTTTGATGTAATCGGACTCCATGCCGTTCTAGCGGTAATACTTGGAGGAGCTGTTGCATTAAACAGGAAAACTTCTGTAAAAACCAAAGGCATCGGCAGTTTTTTTGTACTGGCTGGACTACTGGTAATTATTTATAAGCTGAATAGTCTCTCTGATATAAATTCTATTGCCCCTGAACAGTTCCAGTCATTTAACCCGATGTTCATCGTTCTGCTAACTCCCGTTATTGTAGGATATTTTGCCTGGCTCAACCGGAAGGGAAAGGAGCCTTCATCTCCTGCAAAAATTGGAATAGGAATGCTCATAACGGGTCTGGCTTATATTATTATGGTTATTGCATCCACAGGCCTTCCTCCTGTGCATTCTCTTAACGGCGGAACTTCTCCCGCGACGGTTTCCCCGTTCTGGCTTATTGGAACATACTTTACACTTACGCTGGCAGAGCTGCATTTAAGTCCTATGGGACTCTCATTCGTTTCAAAAGTTGCCCCGCCCAAAATGAAAGGGCTGCTGATGGGAGGGTGGTTCGGCGCAACAGCTGTGGGCAATTATCTTTCGGGTTTTGTCGGAAGGTTTTATCAGAACTGGGAGCTCTGGCAGTTCTTTCTTCTCCTTGTAGTTACATCTATAATAGCTGCAGGACTCGTGGTAATATTTCTTAAAAGACTCAAGGCAGCTACAGCATAGGCTTTCTCCTGAGTCGGCAGCAAGAGCTTGGGTTCCGGGTGCAGAATCTTGGAGGCGGTGTCTCAATTTATATTGGACAGGTTCTGAGTAATTGACCGATCTCTACTATATTATTTCGGGATCGTTTACTGTCATTTCATTCTGAACATTGCCCGTATTAAGTGTGCCCGCGGGTTCAAATAATAGCAGGTGAACCTCATCGTCCGCCGTCGGCTTATGTTCCGTACCTCTGGGTATAATGAAGAATTCACCTTCATTCAAGAGGACTGTCTTATCTTTAAGGTGAATCTTTAGTTTTCCTTTCAACACCATAAATAATTCATCCTCATCATCATGATGATGCCAGACGAAAGAGCCCTTAACTTTGACAATTTTAACATGCTGACCATTCAGCTCACCGACTATTTTGGGCTGCCAGTATTCCTGAATAGCGGAAAGCTTTTCCTCAAGGTTAACCTTGTTGTTCACTTGCTGCTCCCTTCAATTAATCGTCTGTGATAATTTATCTGTCCCAGGTGATAATCGAAATGGTTGGTGATATGAATAAGAGTGAAACCATATTCTCTAATCTTTCCTCCGATTTTATCCGGAAATGTTTTATTCATATCAGTATCATTAAGTTTAGGAAGCGATTTTTTAACAACTTCTATCAAAGCATCGATCCTGTTATTCAATTCTTCCCTGGAAACGTTTTTATCAGAAAACTCCGCCTCACGATTTCGCATATAACCTGTGCCGCCAACAAGGTGACCAATAAAGTGATTCACATTCCCTAAAAGGTGGAGGCAGAGATTCCCTGCCGAATTGGATATCTTCCCCTTTACAATCCACAGATCAGCTTCATCCTGGTACAGGTTAACCTCAGTTTTTAACTTGTTAAGTTCTGTCTCAAAAATTTCCATAAACCATCCTGAGAACATATCATACTCCTTTATTTTGTAATTGCATACAGACGGACATCAATAAGATTTCCATCTTTCATATAATATTTTTTCAAAGTTCCTTCGTACTCAAAACCGCATTTTTCAAGCACCCTGCATGAACTGAGATTATGTTCAAATACAGTAGCCTCAATCCTTTTTAAATGAAGTGAATCGAAGCCATACTGGCAGAAGCTTTTTACCACCTTACTCATAATTCCCTTATTCCAGTAATTTCTGCCAAGCCAATAACCCAGTTCATCCTTATGAGAAGTAAGTCCGTATTTCATATGGAAGCTGATCCCGCCTATGAGTTGTTTATTCTTTGTCCTGATAGCAAAGTTAAGATTCAAACCCGATTTCTTTTTGTTTTCATTTACAAACCTGATCCACCAATCGGCATCTTTAGAAGTATAAGGGAAAGGAAGGCGGAGAGTATTGTTGTAGATCTCCCTGTCGCTAAGAAAGAGAATCAGACTATCCTTATCTTTTTTAGCCGGTTCATCCAGATATATTTCAGTATCAACAATTATCTTCATAGTTGCTTGATAAATTCCTGTGGAAGTTAGAGTTTATCAGTTAACTTAATAAGCGGAGGATCGAAATTCTCATTATAAAACTCAAAAGGTATTTCATCACCGATTTTCTCAACTACTCCGGATTCTGCAATCGTACTTTGATACGTTTCGTAGCAGCTTAGACAATCCTTCAGCGCCTGCTTCATGTCCTTATCAAGCTTTACAATACAATCAATATATTCAGGCGGGGATTGTTTAAGCACGAACATATCACCCTGCCAGGGAGAAAAGCCTCTATCTTCCAGAGTATTGAATGCCAGACGTTTCAGATAATCACAACCTGAATCTTTTAGCTCAAGGAACACTCTTTTTACAACAGCATGCGTGACAAGGTGATCAGGGAAACCGCTGACGCCGTGCACAGGATACGAAACGATGATATCGGGTTTTATCTTCTGTATATGTTCTTTAACTATTTTTTCGATCTCGCGGGGATCCATTTCCGGGAGTCCACTGTCTGGCAGATCAAGTACAAGCATACCGTTCAGTTTAAGTGTTTCTTCAACTTTCAGCATTTCCTTGAACCGGATTTCACCCATCTCAGCCACACTGATGTCCAGTTTGTATCTCTGTTTCGTTGCTCCGCCGCGGGTTAAAGTTAAAAGATAAACTTCATGTCCCTCCCGGATCTGATCATACATTACAGCAGCAGGGCCAAACGATTCATCATCCGGATGAGGATATATGTACAATATTCTGAAATTTTTCATCCTAATTCAGGTAGTCGATTTTCTTAATCTGAGTATCATATATTTTCCATTGGCCGTCTGTTTTATGAAGAATATGAATCCCCTCAATTCTGTTATTTCTGAAAGTGGGTCCTTTTTCCTTTTTAGTTATCTGCACAAACTGAACCTTTGCCTCATCATCATTAAGCTCAATCACCTTCATATCCTTCACCTGGTAATTAAGGTCATATGTGCTAAAGATCGTATTCATCATGTCCTCAAGATGGTCATAGTTCTTATTATCCTTATCCATGGTACTGATATACGCCGCAACGTCCTCATCGTTGCCGGCCGCGGTATTTTTCATGATCACGTCCTTCACGGCTTGTTCCTCGCTGCTTTTATCGGAGCCGCAGCCGGCAAATAAAATCAGGGTAATTAAAAAAAAGAAACCAAATTTCATTTTGACACTCCTGCAATTTTTTTATTATACAATTTAAATATAAAAATGTCTTTTTTAAGTTAAACTAACAATGAAGAATATACGAAGATTATGGCTGGCAAGCCGTCCTGATAAGGTATAAAAATAAGGAGTAAGTATAATGCTTAAGTTAAAAATTGAAAAATTCGATGAATCTTGAACCCTTTAATATTTGATTGTAAATTTACATAAAAGGCGTACACATCAAATTATAATAGTGGGAAAAATATGAAATACTTTTTAATCTTCTCTCTCTCTTTATTTATTTTATCTTCATTGAGAGAACATGAAAGTATTACAAATTCGCCTATTATGGATAGTGGATTTACTCTATCAAAGGACTCAATTATTACGCTTGGATCACCCTGTGTTCCCTGGCAAGAGGATAAACTCAAGCAGGAAATAATATATGCATCAGTGAATGAAAAGATTGATTCAATTGAGATGATCATGGCACCTTATTGTGTTGTAATCACTAATGGGTGGGTTACGGATCATTATGGACCTATAACCGGTAAATCAATAGGTGTTTGGCCCTTCGAATTTACAGAATCAAACCTTACTAATTTGAGAACAAAATGGGGATACTCAAAAATATATTTATCCCCGACAATTCAACAGAAAGATACTGCATTAGCGTCTGGTTATACTCTCAATAAAATGATGATTGGAATTACGAGTGTTCCTGATGCAAATAGATACAGTACAATAAGCTCACTTGGCAACGCGTTTGCCTATTATGTTGATGAACCTGCTGATCAAAATCATTCTATGAGTGGAGTAAGAACAGCATTAAATCAACTTGGATTTAGTTCTTTATTTATAATTAGTGGTTATAAAAGAACGGATGCATTCGATGTTTGTGTTCAGTATTCAGATCGGGTATTATTTAGTTCCTATAAGCATTGGTGGGAATTAGCAGGTGTATGGTTTGCATGGCCTGAAGATGCAGATCAGAGACCAGATTGGATTGATATGAAAAGCAGATACAGTAATAAATCTACAATGAATTGGATAAGTACTAAAGAAATAGGTGAATTTGACGATCTTTTTAATTGTGCTCGGAGTTTGGGATTAAATGAAGTTTGGATATATGGTTATACGGAAGATGGACATCCTGTTTCTCATTACAATGATCAATGGGAGAATATAAGTGATGCGGCCTGGAGACATGGTTTTTTAAGAAAATGGAGAAAGCCTATTCAACAAACATGGCGTTGCTCATTACCTGATCCTTGTGCATGTAATCCTGCCTGTTGGCCTATAGATTATTATCTTGATACTACAAAATATGGGTCTGTTGAAGAAGTTTTTCCTTAATATTTTGGAATAACATGGAATACTGTTTAGAATTTAAGAAAATCATAAAAGTAATTATTTTCTAATAAAAAAAGCCGCATAGTCTAAAAAAACTTTACGGCTTTTTCATGATTCCCATCTACGAACCGACATACCATCCTAACCTGTTCACCTGAATCTTCTTTTAATACATACAAGCTGGAACCACAAACTTTTTCCCTTTAGTCAAGGGACATAATAACAACAATAGAGATTATTAACGGGCTTCACAATGCTAACCATCAATACGAATACTCAGTAATTAGACGCTGTGACCGGCGGAAAAGTTTAAAAAAGAAGCGCCGCTTATTTCAGCGGCTTTGAAAGGGTTAATGATTCTGTAATTTAGCTGTAAAATCGTTTATCATTTCATATTCATTCAGTCGTCATCTTTAATCATCGTTCCAGAATCATTTCATATTTTCTTATCTACTTTTAACTATGCAATCGTTATGCCATTAAATTATCCGCGATAAACAGGCCTCCAGATTCAAATATACGGTGATATGTGACAGGTAAACGAAGGCGTTTCGCAGGGTATGAATATTTTTCAATCCTTGCAGAGTTATAGCAATAATTTGGTGAACAAGAGATGTCTTAAAGAATGATCAGTGAAAGTGATGCAGAGCAAACAATAAAGTTTTAAAACTTTCTTGCTGCTACCACCACGGTTTTCAGGTTTTCAACAACCCCTGTATTATCATTTACTGCTTCCATAAAAATAATATATATACCTATCCTTAAGGGAATACCGCTGTCTTCCAGTCCGTCAAAAATTACCGAACCCTTTGAGGCAGAAGGCATATTATTTTCGAGTGTGCGCACCAGCCTCCCGCGGTTATCAAATATTTTTATTCTCACCTGGGAAACAGGCTGAGAGAGGGAATAGTTAATTATGCAGAAGTCCTCATATCCATCATTATCGGGTGAGAAAGGGTTAGGGGATACAGAAATTTCCGTCCGTTTGTCATTATTTACTGTGAAGATACTATTTTCACTAAGAGGAGTAGAACCCCTGTAAGCTACAGAAGTACTCCAGTTTAGAGGATTATTCCCTTCAAGTTCCGGGTTAATTCTTTCCAGAGATTTATTCTTTGTAATATTTATATTCCTGTTATGCCAGCGTGAAGAATAAATAACCGAGTCGATAACGGTTCCCCTTACATCTTTAAGGAGAATAAACTCTCCTTCATTTGATAACCCCAGATCTCCGGTACCTGCCAGATTGAAGCTGTTGAACTTATCAGGCAAACAGATAGAAAAAATCGCCGAATCAGACGCGAGCACGTAATAGCATGCCGGTGCAAGTTTGAAGTGTGACTCAGATAATCTGATAATCTTTCCCCCCGATTCTTCAAATGTCCACCCGCCTATATCCACTGTATCGCTACTGTTATTATAAAACTCAACGAACTCACAATTATCAATTCCCGGATCATACATGATTTCGTTTATAACAACTGAATTTCTTTCTCCAGGAGCAGTTTGGGATAAGGAATTTGCTTTGCCAGGAGTCGACTTTACAACACTTATGGAAGAAGCCCATCTGCCGGTTCCATTTGAGATATCCGCAACGTCTATCTTTTCAAGCGAGTACCCTTTTTTACCTCCCCAGGCAGACTTGTAACTGATGCTATCAACAATCCCTCCTCTGAAGTCATATAGCATTATGTAATCTCCGGAATTACCAAGTGTTCCGAAGTTCGAAATAAATACAGCTGTAATATCGGGATGGAATGAATAGAAGGAGGTATCTTTTGCTATAACAGCAAAATGCCCGGGCTGCAGAAAGAAATCATGGTCGGTAATTATACTTCCGGATAGTGCTTCCGGTTTATCACCAGCCGACCAGTTTTTCAAATTAAGGTTGTCTGTCGATATATTTAATATTTCAAACCATTCCGGTTCTCCGTCAGCCGGATCATACATTATCTCATTTATCATAGCCGCTCGAGTTCCATATCCGGGACCCACAAATCTCTCCCGGAAATTATTTAAAGTATCTTCATCTCCGGGTACTGCTATCCTGACAGCTGTCAGTATCTCCTTTATCAAATTATTAATTGAAATCCCTGAAATGATATAAAGAGAATCACCTGATGTAAGTGAAATATTTGAAAGTGAAAATATTAATTTATCCGCGGTTTTATTTGAATCACTATCCAGATAGAATTCTGCAGTAATTCCGGAGATATCCAGACGTCCCTTATTCTTAATCATAGCAGTAATAAAAACATTCTCCCCCTTCACAGGGAACTCCGGATCCGAAGAAATCATTGTTATAGAAACATCCCTGTCTTTCGGTGTCAGACTATTTATTCGTCCGGGTGTTCCGAATTCAATATCTTCAGATGGTCCCCAGTTTGAAGGAATATTTGTCAGAGCTGAAACTGAAACCCTTTCCAGGGAATGACCGCGTCTGCCCCATACGCTGCTGAAGAACAGAGAATCCATCGTCTGTCCCCTTTGATCTTTTAAAACAAATCCATCAGCATCATTGTTTAACACGGGAAGATTGAGTATGACAAGCAGAGAAGGTATGGAGCGATGATACTCAAAAACAGAGGAATCCTTTGCGAGCACGAAGTAACCATGAGGCAGTATGATAATCTCTGAATCGATTTCAGTCTGAGAGGGGGTGGATATCACGTCATTGATGGTCCAATCCCTTAATTCGATCGGGTCAGCGGAATTATTAAAGAGTTCGACCCACTCAGGCTCACCGCCTTCGGGAGCATACATAATTTCATTTATGACGATCGTTTCCGGCGGATAACCAGGATAAACTTTCGAAACAACATAGTTATTACTCGTGTCCATATCACCGGAAAGAATGGCTTCCGCAAAATAAATATGAGTTGCTGAAAGGCTGCTCACAATGTAACCGGGATCAATGAGAGTTGAATCTCCTGGCAGAAGTTGAAGACCTTCTAACAAAGTAAGCATTATGTCAGGCAGAGAATCAAGATCAGTATCTTCATACAATCTTAGGGAGTACGAGGCAGAAGTCAGGCCTTTGTTCAATATTTTTATCCGGAGAGAGACATTGTCGCCGAATACAGGATATTGAGGTGAAGAAGTAATCTCCGTGATACAGATATCACGCTCTTTAGGAGTTAGAGAATTTATATAGCCGGGGGTGGCTCCATACCGGTTTACTGAACCGCCCCAATTATTCTTATCAGTAGAAGAACTATCCGGATTTATTCGCTCCAGAGAAATTCCCCTTTCACCGCCCCAGGTTGCACTATATTCAAGAGAATCTATTACACGGTAGAGTGAATCCAGAAGTATAATTTCATCACCCGAATTATTTAAAGCTGAAAATGATTTTATTATTAATGGAACATTTATATTAAAGTAATTCCTTATTGTGCTGTCCTTTGCTATCACGGCAAAACAACCCGGAGCAAGAATATTGTCTTCAGTGCAGATGGTTATGGTATCTCTTGAGTCGGCCAGCCGATGGTTTCTCAGGTTAACCGGCAGGATGGTTCTGTTAAGGATTTCAATCCACTCTGGCTGAGGAGTTAAGGGATCGTACATAAACTCATTTATCACAAGGTCGTTCCTGAATTCAAAAACCTCCACTCCCCTGAAATCTGTAAATGAAGTATTATTTGTAGTATCGTCATCCGGTGCAGCTGTCAATACAACGATAAAATAATTCTGACCTTCATCAAAGTTTGATGTGGTTAATGTGAATAATGCGGTATCGCCGGAAAACAAAGCTCCTGATTCAGTTGTTGATGTAAGCTCCTGTGGTTGTGCGATAGAATCCCGGTTTATATCCTTGTAAAGAAGCAGCGAGAAAAAGGGTGAGGTATTCAGGCCTGCATTTTTTACAGTAATTTCAAATTGTGCTGATTCCCCGATAATTGCATAATCATCCGAAGCAAACCGGTAAATTTTAAGATCATTCGGTTTGGGGGTTACCGAGTTAATTTGTCCGGGTGTGGCTTTATAGATGCTTTCACTCGTCAGCCAGTTATATTGATCAGGACTAGCGTCATCGGCAGAAATTCTTTCAAGGGATCTGCCTCCTTCACCTCCCCAGTCAGGTGAGTAAATCAGACTATCAACTGTAATTCCCAATGAATCTTTTATGACTACTGCATCACCAGTATTATTCAAAGCAGGCAGACTGAATTCAATTATAGCCGAATGAAAATCATAATAGTTAAGCACAGATGAATCCCGTGTAAGAACAATGTAATCGCCGGGCGAAATAAAAATATCCTCATTTGTTATAAGTCTTGATGCAGTATAATCACAAAATCTCCATCCCTTCAGGTTTATCGCTTCTGATGAATTGTTATAGATCTCTACCCATTCAGGCTCGCCTGGTAAAGGAGCATACATAATTTCATTTATAGCAACATCGTTATAACCGGTTCCCGGCGGATAAACGGTGAAGCTTTGACAGGCGGTATTGTCAGAAGAATCTTCATCCGGAGTAAATACAGCTTTTACTATTATATTATAAGATCCCTGTGCGGCTGATAAAATTTCTGCTTCCACTGTAAGAGAGTCATACGGCTGCAGATTATAGTAATCCTGTGAAAAAATCTGCTCCCCGGGCTGTGGAATTGAATCCAGGTTTGTATCATTAAATACAAATACTAAAAAATTATCCGCCGGGTTTTCTCCTGCATTCTTTATTTTGGTACTGATAGAGATGTTATCACCTTCAACCGGAACTGCAGGTGATATCATAATGGAATTTACTTCAAGATCGTAGCTGACGGACGTAACTGAGTTGCAGTACCCGGGAGTTCCATTGGATGAAACCGAATTAAGCCAGTTTGCCTGCGAACTGTCGGCTCCGACCCGAATTTTCTCATCTGAACGTGCCTGCAGGTTATCAGCAGAATAAGTATAAACATCAAGCGTATCATCATTTGCGGAGAGCAGCCAGACAGGACGGTCAGCTGTATTAGCCATTCCGGTTGAACCGAAATAATTATCTGTAATTTTCAGTATTAGTGCGTCGGGAGGTATAAGTCCATTATAGATGCCTGTTTCTAGATCATAGTCTGCTTCCAAAATAACGGCATAACTTAGCGGGTGCAGGATGGTTCCCTGCCCTATGTCAGTAATAAAATCGGGTGACGAATTATAATATTTAACACTACAACCGTTTAGATTGAAGCTGGTTGAACTGTTATTGTATATCTCAATGAATTCATTATTCCCTGCGGCGGGATAGAACATTACTTCATTAAGTTTGAGCGAAGTTTGCGCAAAACTAATAGATGTGCCTATCAGAAAATACAAGAATACCCTGGCCATCTCCCTCGGAGCCCTTTTAATATTTTATTTTACATGCAAAAAATATAAAAAATATTATAAATTTTTTCGCTTCAGTCCCTCGAGATGCTTTCTTGAGAAGTACTCAAACAGGGTGCCGGGCATACCGCTGATGAGCCTGGTGGCAAGAACTGTCGGCAGGGGAAACTGGATGAATCTTTTTTCTTTCTTTATACCCTTTATGATTATTCGCGCTGCTTTTAGAGGATCCATCATGAAGGGCATATGGAATTCATTTTTGTCCGTCATCGGTGTCTTTACGAACCCCGGCCGGACAGTCAGTACTTTTATGTTGTATTCGGAGAGTTCGGTACGCAGACTTTCTAGTAACTTTGAAAATCCGGCCTTGCTTGCATTATAGAATCCGCTGCGGGGAAATCCTCTTACATCGGCAAGACTCGAAACACCCACGATCATGCCTCTTCTTTTTGAAATGAAATATGGGATCAACTTTTCAAGAAAGTAAAATTTAGAGATTAGATTTACTGATATTATTTTTTCACCTTCTCCAGCATTAAAATCTTCAGCTCCAATCCTCGAGCTTGTTCCTGCGTTCAGAATAAGTATATCGAGACCGCCGAATTCCTCAAGTACCCGGCCTACTGCAGAATGAACTTCCACTTCCCTTGAAACATCACAGCCTATCGTAAGTATTTCATTTTGATCTGAACGACATTTTTCGGCAATATCATTGAGTTTGTCTATACTTCTTGCCAGCAGGATGATCCTGCAGTTTTCCTTAGCCAGTTCTGAGGCCATCTCACGGCCAATTCCACTAGAAGCACCGGTCAGTAAAATTGTTTTCCCCGATAAATCCATATTAATCCTTAAGAAGAATTGTTCTAAACTAAGAAAAGAATATAAAATATTGAAAATTGCATATTGGAAAGTGAGATTTCCCAGGCTGAAGTATAAACACTGCGGGGAAAAGTTAATAAGAAGGGATAGTTAAAAAAATGAAGTCAATAAATAATTTTTAAACTTTTGTATTATCATTCTAATTGTTATCTTGCTACAAAAATTATTCCAATGTTTTTTAATAGTAACATAGTACCAGTAGAAGATGTAGAGGTAAGAAAAGAGGTGTTAAAAACACGCTTTTCGTGCGATTTGGAGAAATGCAAAGGAGCGTGCTGCACTTTTGAGAGCGAATATGGTGCTCCCCTTCATGAGGAAGAAGTAAAGATTATTGGTTCAATTTTACCGGAAGTTATGCCATATCTTCCAGAGGCACATAAAAAAGTGATCGAAAATGAAGGTTTTTACCGGTACAAAAGTAGAGAACTAATGATCCATAGTCTTGATAATAAAGCCTGTGTTTTTGTTTTTTATGAAAACGGCGTTGCAAAATGCGGAATTGAGAAAGCATATTTCGACGGCAAAACGGATTTCAGAAAACCAATCTCGTGTCATCTTTTCCCAATCAGGATTACGAAATTCGGAGCCGACGTACTGAGGTATGAAAAATTCAGTGAATGCAAACCGGCACTTGAAAGAGGAGAAAAGGAAAATATTACAATAGCCGAGTTCTGCGGGGAAGCCCTCGAGAGAAAATACGGCAGAAAATGGTATACAGCTTTAAAGGAAAAAATAGAATAGAAAATGTTATCACTTAGCCAGAAATTATCGCAGCAGCAGAAACTTTCGCCCCAGCAGATCCAGTATCAGAAACTTCTGCAGTTAAACACCCTTGCTCTTGAGCAGAGGATTAAAACTGAACTTGAGATAAATCCTATCCTTGAAGAAGTGATGGATGAGGAGATTGAACTCTCCCAGGAGAAAGAAGAAAAGAAAGAGGATGAAGTTGAAGAATACGAGGACTACGATAAAGAGGAATTCGAACTTGAAGATTTTATGAATGATTCCGACTTTGAAGGGGACAGGGTCAACAGAAGCAAAGATGACGAAATCTATCAGCCCCTGGCTCCTGCCAAAGAATCCTTAACTGAACATCTGCTGAACCAGTTGACAATGATGAACCTTGAAGATGATCTTTTTATGCTTGGTGAAGAAATTATCGGAAACCTGGATTCTGATGGTTATTTGAAGAGAAGTCTCGAAGATATTGTTAATGAGCTGGAAATGTTTGAGCATGTTAAAATATCTCCGGAGGAATCTGAAAACCTGCTGAAGAAAGTTCAGCGTTTTGACCCCCTGGGTATTGCTTCGAGGAATCTTCAGGAATGTCTGCTTGTTCAGCTCAGGCATTCAGATCACGATCAGTATTTCACATATCTAGCTAAACAGCTGCTTGAACAATGTTATGATGATTTTACGAAGAGAAGATTCGAGGCGATCAAGCAAAAATTAAATATGAGTGACGATACGCTTAGGGTTACCCTTAACCTGATACAGAGTTTGAATCCCAAACCCGGTGAGGGGAATATTGAATCGGTGGAGATGAACCAAATCACGCCTGACTTTGTAATAGAAAAGGTAGACAACAATTTCGTAATTACACTCAATGACAGGAGTATGCCTTCGGTTACAATCAGCAGGACGTACCTTGAAATGTTCGATGCCAACAGAAAATCGAAAAAGACACAAAGAGAAAAAGAGACTTACAAATTCCTTCGTGAAAAGTTTGAATCCGCTAAGTGGTTTATTGCCTGCATCCAGCAGAGAAGAGAAACTCTTATGAAGATTATGCGTGCGATCCTTGAAAGACAGTATGAATTCTTTGACAGGGGTCCCAAGCTGCTCAAGCCGATGATCTATAAAGATATTGCCGAAGAAATAAATATGGATATTTCCACTATCAGCCGGGTGGTCAACGGCAAGTATGTTCAGAGCCCTATGGGTATCCACGAATTGAAATACTTCTTCAGTGAAGGGTTATCAACCGACAGCGGTGAGGAAGTATCAAATAAGCATATCAAAGAGCGATTAAAAGAAATTATTGATTCAGAAGATAAAAGTGCGCCGTATAGTGATGATAAACTGGCGGAAATTCTCAACGATGAAGGTGTGCACATAGCAAGAAGAACAGTAGCCAAATACCGTGAACAATTGAGGATACCCATTGCGCGCCTGCGCAAGGCCCTATGATAATTGTTCTTGATATCCTGCTTATAATATCTGCTTTTACGTTATTCGGTTTAATCCACTCATTCCTTGCTTCTCCGCGCTTTAAAAATAAACTGGTTAAAGAAGCAGGGACTTACATAGCCTTTTACCGGCTTATTTACAACCTGATCTCTATTTTCTTTTTTTACCTGATGTATGAGCTTCTGCCTCATCCTGATTTTACAATATATGATCTGCCTACACCCTGGGACCTGATAATCCTCATTCCGCAGTTTGCAAGTATTGCTGGTATAATATGGACACTCAGGTATTTCAGCAGTATGGAGTTCCTGGGAATAAACCAGGCTGTCAGGTGGTTCAAAGGTGAGTATAAAACAGATGATCTTGATGAAAGACTGACGCTGAGGATTGAGGGTCCCTACAAATTTTCACGGCATCCTCTGTACTTCTTTACCATCCTTTTCCTGCTTTTCCGTCCTGTAATGGATATCTTTTATCTCACTTTTTTTCTATGCATAGTTGCTTATTTTTATGCAGGATCATTTTTCGAAGAGAAAAAGCTTATTGAAACATTCGGGGAAGAGTACGCAGAATACAAAAAGTCCGTCCCCCGCATATTTCCTTTGAAGTTTTCCGACAGGTGATTTTTTACCCTTAAATTTGAACAGTTATGACAGGCTGTTTAATTTGTATGGACATATTATTTTGAATAAGGAGCGAACGACAGAATGGAACAAATGAAAGCTACAACAATATTAGGACTTGTACATAAGGGAGTCGCAGCTTTGGGCGGCGATGGGCAGGTTTCTCTCGGCAATACAGTAATGAAACATAACGCAATGAAAATACGTAAGATTGCAAACGGAAGCGTGTTATGCGGATTTGCAGGTGCTTCTGCAGATGCCTTTACCCTGATGGAGCGGTTTGAGGACAAACTTGAGCAGTATAGGGGAAATGTTTCGCGTGCCGCTGTTGAGCTTGCAAAGGACTGGAGAACAGATAAATTTTTACGAAAACTTGAGGCAATGCTTGCGGTTATCACCGCTGATAAAGCCCTGGTCGTAAGCGGAAACGGTGATGTGATTGAGCCTGATGATAATATTGTCGCAATAGGTTCGGGCGGTATGTACGCACTTGCAGCCGCGAAGATGCTGACAAAGTACAGTTCTCTTACTGCCGACGAGATTGTGAAGGAAGCATTAAAGACTGCATCCGAGATCTGTATTTATACAAACGATAAAATAAACGTTGAAGTAATTGAAAGTGGAAAATGAGTAAGAAAAAAATAAAAAAACAAAACCAGGAGTATACCCCAACCCAGATAGTAACCGAGCTAAACAGGTTTATAATAGGACAGCACGATGCAAAGAGAGCCGTAGCTATAGCTTTAAGGAATCGGTGGAGAAGACAGCAAGTTGAGGATTCGATTAGGGAGGAAATATTACCGAACAATATTATTCTGATTGGTCCCACCGGTGTTGGTAAAACCGAGATCGCCAGAAGACTTGCAAAGCTGGCCAATGCACCCTTTGTAAAAGTTGAAGCCTCAAAGTTTACTGAGGTGGGATATGTGGGGCGTGATGTTGAGTCGATGATTCGTGACCTTACAGATTACGCAGTAAACATGGTTAAGGCAGAGAAAACCGAAGAGGTTCAGGAAAAAGCCGACGAACTGGCCGATGAGAAGATACTGGATATTCTTATTCCCCCCGTAAAAAAACCTGCTCACGCCGGGGCAGGGAATACTGAAGAAGAAGTTGACAACGAGGCCTTCCAGAACCAGAAGACACGCGAATGGATGCGTGAGAAGCTCAGGAAGGGTGAAATGGATGATAAGATGATTGAGTTCGATGCTTCGGCAAATTCCAGTATGGGACTGCAGGTTCTGGGTCCCCTGGGACTTGATGATATGGGCATAAATTTCCAGGAGATTATGGGAAATATGATGCCAAAGAAAAAGAAGAAGAGAAAAACAAAAATCTCCGAAGCAAAGAAAATTATAGCGCAGGAAGAAGCACAGAAGCTGATCGATATGGAGACTGTACAGAAAGAAGCCATTGAGCGTGTTGAAAATTCGGGAATAGTCTTTGTTGATGAGATTGATAAAGTTGCAGGCGGCGGCGGCAAGGGCCAGGGTCCTGATGTATCCCGTGAAGGCGTGCAGCGAGATCTCCTTCCGATAGTTGAAGGTTCAAACGTAAATACAAAGTACGGCGCGGTAAGAACTGATCATATATTGTTTATAGCTTCCGGAGCATTTCATGTATCTAAACCTTCAGATTTAATACCGGAGCTGCAGGGAAGATTTCCTATAAGAGTTGAACTTAAGAGTCTTACCGAAGAAGATTTCGTTCAGATACTTACACAGCCGCAGAACGCACTGCTTAAACAATACCAGGCGCTGCTTAAGACTGAGGGCGTTGAACTCGAGTTCACCGATGATGCGATTAGGGAAGTCGCAAGGATAGCAACCGAGGTTAATGACCAGGTAGAGAACATCGGTGCAAGACGTCTGCATACAATACTGACTACCCTGCTTGATGAGATCCTGTTTGATGTACCTGACAAACTTCCCAAAGATAAAGTTGTTATAAGCGGCAATGACGTAAAGGACCGCCTTGAGTCAATTGTTAAAAACCGTGACCTGAGTAAGTACATACTATAATTGCTTAATTGTTCAACTGCTGAATGGCTGTTGAATTGATTTGGGATAGGTGGGAGTTGGGAAGAGTTTTCTATCATCTTAATAAACCACCTATCCATAAAATCCTTCACATCTGGAATATTCCAATCCGTTCCATCCATCAATACCTAAGTTTGTACAGTAACTTTTTAATTATCCTGTTAGTCTGAACTAATGGTTATTTGATAGTACTGTGAATGTCCACTTTATTGATCAGGTTTATACAATACTACTGAAATAGACAATGAAACCGAAGCAATCGCTTCTGGCACTCTCTTTGGCTGCAGGAGAATGTTAAACAATAAAATGCGAGGGTTAAGATGAAGATAAAATATTTACTGCCTCTTTTATTCATTATACTTCTTTCAGTACCGGCTTTAGCGCAGGAAAACACTAACGAAGCTGATACAACCGACGGCTGGGACTGGAACGACTGGAAAGATTTCCACCATGATATGGATGTACTTGATATTGATTTTCATGGGAGTCCCACTATTGTTTTAAGATACGGTATGTCGAATATGAGTCTTAATAATTTCTCCGGCAAGTTTGCCGATCCCAATCTGCTTGAATTAAAGCTGGGCTACACCGGCGAGAAGGATTACAAGTGGGAGGAAAACATAATCGATTACGATTTCAAGTATCTGTATCTCTCGAACATTTCCACCGATATAAATAACAGCACTATTAATGGGCCTGAGCTTGAAAACACTGCCTGGAGGTTCGGACTCGGAAAAGCTTCCGGCTACGGCTATAAAATTGGAAGCGGAGCCATTATCCCATACTATTCATTTGATCTCTCCTGGTCGAAACTTGATTTGAAAGATCAGACCATTCCGACAGCCGACAAAACTTTACTCGATAACTTCGACGGGTCGTTCAGGTTCGGAACAAACGCTGAAGGCGGGATCAAGCTGAAAGTAATCCCGATGCTGACATTCGACGCATCCTATGAAAGAGCGATTATATTTCCCAGACATTTATTCTGGAAGTGGGCGGGAAGCGTTGCAATCGAAAGCATAGGACAGTTTATGGTTGACGGTTTCGTAAAAGAGATAATGGAATCATCACCTTACGCCGGTCCTGTTATGAGCTTCATTCTGAAAAACGCATTGTCTTACGGTATTTATGAATTAAGGCAGGATAAAATGAACTGGCCCTTCGCCAGCGCTGCACCCCTTGCCTATGATCAATTCAAATTCGGTTTCACCGTAAACTTCTGACACGAACTTAACTATGCCGGGCTTAATAACCCGGCATATCTTATTCCCACCCGATTTTGTTTCAAAGGAAGTGTTCATCAAAGAGAAGCCATTTTTTGAAGCAGTTGCCGGCCGCTCTTTTAATAATGTAGATGAGCATAATAAATTTTATGTGGATAAATATAATAATTAGCAGCTTTCCTTAAACACATAGGTCTCCAATCTAACTTGTATATCATCGTCCATTGACGTATATTCTAATATGGTAATTATTGAAACTCCCGTTTTTACCAAGAGAATAAATTCCATTCTACCGGATGAAGATTACAGAAGATTTCAATCAGAGTTAATTCTTGATCCCGGTAAAGGAAAAATCATAAGGGGAAGCGGTGGATTGAGAAAGATAAGGTATAAAACTCCCAGTAAAGGAAAAAGTGGAGGAGTTAGGATAATTTATTACTGGATTGTTAATAAGAAAATAATATTGATGCTGTTCGCTTATTTAAGAATGAACAGGACGATTTAACTCCCAGACAATTGGAAATATTGAAGACATTAGTAGAGAAGGAATTAAAATGAATGATGAATTGTTCGAAGAACTGAAGGAAAGTATTAAGCAGGGAGGTAAAATACTGAAAGGGAAGAGTAAACCCACAAGAAAATTTGATTTTGATAATCCTGATCCGAAAATGATTCGTAAAAAACTAGGATTATCTCAGAGTAAATTTGCCACCCTCCTCGGGATAAGCACGTCTACACTTCAGAATTGGGAACAGGGGAGGAGAAAACCAGAAGGTCCTGCCAAAGTATTATTAAACGTGGCCGCAAAATTCCCGGATGCAGTATTAAATACGGTTTATAACCAGAATTAAGTCTAGTCATATCTTAAAGTGCCTTCAGTGAAATATAGGATACTATTCGAAGTAAACATTAATGTTAACGATCTCGGTTCGGCTGCCGGTGCGGACCGGAGGGCCCCAGGTGCCAACACCGCAGGTAACATAATACTGAGTGTTCCCTTTTTTTAAGTAACCCCAGTCTTTCTCATAGATCATTTGAGTGATGTAGTTCAGCGGCCACATCTGGGCGTGGTGGGTGTGTCCTGATAATTGAAGATCGACATTGTTCTGTTCCGCTTCTTCGAGTCCGAACGGAGTGTGGTCCATAAGAATTACAGGCAGGTTTTCATCCTTTCCCTGCATTATCTCATTTAATGGTTTCCTTGATTCTCCGGTGAACTGCTTCTTACTTCTATCATCCCGTGCGGCTATGTAAAAAGCACTGTCGATCATGACAATTCCGTCCTGAATCAGCTTTATATCGTGAGAGGTTATGAACTTCGATGCGTCTTTAATCCCCACAATATATTCGTGGTTACCAGTGCAGGCATATGTTCCGTATTTTGATTTAATCCTGAAGAATGATTCGCCGATACCTCGCGAGTCAAGCCAGTCCGACTTCTCATCAACAAAATCTCCCGGTATAAGCACAATATCAGGATTGAGCGAATTTGTTTTGTCAATAATCCTGCTTAAGAACTTTTCATTGTTCATTGCCGTTAGGTGAATATCAGCGAAGGAGACTATCCGCAGTTCCTTCAGCGGCGAGGATTTTTTGTCTAACGTAATCTCCAGGTTCTTAACTGTCAGAATTCTTGTATTGATATAGCCTGCAGCGACAATAACCGATGCCAGCACGATTACTATTACGAATGCACCAAACTTCCAGGCATCATAATTATTGTCGAGCGAAGCAGGGAAAATCGAAAGGAAATGATTTAATAAACGGAGTATATCCAGAAGTACCAGGCTCAGCACGAAGTAGAGCATAAATGCGAACCAGAAAGAACCGATCCACTGCAGCGTGTCGTACATAATAGCAGGGATACGATCTGTAAGGAATTTTGAAATTATGTATGATAAAGAGATAAAAAGAAAAACAATCAGATATATAATTTTAAGGTGCGGAAATATTGTAAGGGCCTGCCAGCCGCGGATGAATATGTAATAGTTTATAGCAGCATACACAGCAAAAAAAACCGAAAAGAATACTAGCATACTTCTCCATGAATTGAGTTTTTAGCCGAAGTTGTTTCAGATTCTGATTCTGATTCGAGATTGAATAATAAGATTCCGATATGATTCAGAATGACATTATAAAACAACCTCATGTCAATTTAAGAAATTATGGATTCTGGCAAATTTTACCGGGATTCTTTTTGACATCGACTTGTAAGAATTACCTGTTGTTTTTAAGTTGTCTGAGGAAATTATTTTCAATTTCTCCTATAATGTTAAATGTGACGGATGGCACCAAAATTGCGCAATTTCTGTCGAACGTTCAAAATCCAAAGGAGCCATAAATGGAATATATTGAAATAGGAGTAGTCCTCTATCTTTCTATTCTTGTTATAATCGCCCGTACAAACTCCAAAAAAGTTGCAAGGCAGATGAAAAAATTCAGCATAGACAGATAAATACCAGCTAAATTTTTATCAAAATTTTCTTTTACAAATGGTGAGAGTGTTGAGGTCTCACCTTTTGTGTTTTAAAGAAGAATAACACCACCCCCGAGACAAACCTCATCTTCATAAATAACTGCAAACTGACCGGGAGCAATTCCCTTATCCGGTCTATCCAGCGTAATTATAGCCTCATCTTCTCCCTGGTAAACAATCGAACTCTTATAAAAGTTCGCTCCATGTCTTATTTTAACAAGATATTCTTTTCCTTCGGCCGGGGCCTTATTTATCCAGTTAAATTTTCCTGCCGTAAACCGATCCCTGGCGCGTTCGGCAGTGTTCTCATGTGAGATATAAATTTCATTCTCTTTGATATCTTTTTTTACTACGTACCAGGGTCCGCCGCCGAGTCCTAAACCAGACCTCTGACCTATAGTATAGTAATAGTAACCGTCATGCTCGCCCATTACTTTACCGGTATCGATATCTACGATTTCGCCTTTTTTTACACCGAGATGATGCTTGATGAATTCAGCAAATTTTATTTGTCCCAGGAAACATATTCCCTGACTGTCTTTCCTTACTTTATTAGGGAGGTCAGCTTGTTCAGCGAGTTCTCTTATTTCCGATTTGTTGAATCTGCCGATAGGGAAAAGAGCGCGGCTCAACTGCTGCTGCGTTAGGTATGCTAAAAAGTATGTCTGATCCTTCACAGGGTCCGGCGATCTCTTAAGCGTAAACTTTCCGTTTTCTTCGACCCGGGCGTAGTGCCCACTTGCCACCTTTTCAAATGATGGATCGATCTTGTTGTAAAACTGGCCGAACTTTATCAGGCTGTTGCAGAAAATATCGGGATTAGGAGTACGGCCTTCTTTGATTTCGGTTAAGGTGTAGGTTACCACCGTATCCCAGTATTCATTCTGCAGGGGAAGTACTTCCAGCGGCACATCAAGCTGGGCGCATACACTACGGGCGTATTCAAGGTCCTCCTCCCATGGGCATTCGCCGAGGAATGAGAACTCGTCCTGCAGCCAGATCTTAAGGTAAAAGGCGGTAAGATCGTGGCCTTCGTCCTTTAGTAATTTCAGCGCGACGGAACTATCGACCCCGCCTGATAATAGAACTGCTATCTTCATAAATACATTTTTTTAATAAAAACGTCTATCCTTCAGCAAAAACGTGGGATCTAAGGATTTCTCCCTTCGGTCGAAATTACATTGATCCCTAAATCCGGTGAAATAATTTAAGCCATTAAGATAAGGAAAGGAGGGTAAATTATTTAGTCAAAACGGGAGGCTATTTCTTCTTTTCCTCTTTCCTGTCACCCTTTTTATCGTCTTTTTTAGACTTCAACCCTACACGTTCAACAACATCATCATAGACCTTTCGCGGCACCTTACTAAGAAGAATAGTCTGCAGTTTATCTGCATGCCTCAAACGGTTGAAAAAGCCTATGCAGACCTTGTTATTCCCATCGCAAACTTTCATCACTCCCGAAAACCTGCCGTCAAATATTCCCCCCCTGAGCGATTCAATATCCCTGTAGTAAATTGTGAATTCTTTCTGTGAAAAAAGAAAATCAGTACATATGATCTTCTCATCATCTGCCTCTATCCTGTACGGAATTATCTTGTAAAGGTTGAGGTAATGTCTGTTCAGCAGATAGATCATTAGCAGAAGGAGGATAACGGGAATCAGGTATATGAGGTTCTTATCGATATAAACTACCGAAGGGATGAGGTAAATCGACAAAATGATTGTCACGGGAATATTACCATAGCGATAAAGAAACTTATGGAACTGAGGATATGTGAATGTCTGCATCGTTAAATCAATAATTTAAACAATATAAAATAAAACAATCCAATGTTTAAATCTTTACTGATTTAAACAATGCAGACAGCTGTCTGATAGGGAGTCCAGCGAGAATAAACGTTCCTGTGTTAAACAAATCAATTAAAGGTGATGTTTACCGGATTATTAAGTTCGACTTTTACTCCAGGCAGATTCTCCACAATTTTCTTGATTTCCTCAAGATTTTTAGGATTCTGCTGTTTGAACATTTTCAGTTTCTCCGGATTCTCCAGGAGCTCGTCAAAATTTATATCGAAGAGAGTTATACTTGACCCATCAACGTAGCTGGCATTGGTCTGACCGATATTTCCGTTTACATCAAGGGTTAGTACTATCCTCATCCCTTTCATAAGCTTAAGCAGTTCATCCATTCCCTCTGTGCTGGAAGCAGCAGTATCCTCTGCAACGGCTTCATTTGACACATCCTGGTCATTCATGGAGGGCAGTTGGATCGTCAGCTTTGAAGAGTTACCCTGGACGAAATCGAAATGAAGGAATTCGTGCGCGGTATCTTCTTCAAACTCGACGCCTTCCATATCAATTTTGGAGTTGGGATTCTGGTTAATCTTCAGTTCATTTATGTTATTAAATGCATAAACGACGTTATATCCTTCTTTCCCGTCCTGTTTTACTTCTTTCCCATTTACGTATTTTACGCCGCTGCCATACTTGACGGTATCTGCAATCAGCTGATCTTCCTTAAATAAACTAAAAGAAGCAGTATCTGTCCCGGTAGAATCAAATGAGGCTGCAAATGCGGATATCATTTCAATGACCTGGCTGCTCATCAAAACAGATTCCTCTAAGGTTCCGGATCCGTCTTTGTTCAGGTGGATAGTGGTATTGACCTCAAGGCAGCCGGTGAATAAAACTGCGGTCAGCAGGAATAAAACAAATTTGGTAATTGTTTTTTGCATAAATTTCTAAATAATTTGTGTATAATAGTTTAAGATAATGAAAGGCAGAATAAAATGGAATTGGCGAATGAACAGAACGGCGAATTCGGCAGAATCAAGATAGTGCCTTGATCACCTGATTATTGAAATATTTTCACCTGTCACTCTACAGAAGGTTGGCCGCAAGCTCTGCCAGTACGGATCTTTCGCCTTTCTCAAGGTTTACATGGGCGTATAATTTTTGACCCATGAAAATGATCTATCAGGTACGACAAACCATTTGACTGTGAATCGAGATATGGATGGTCAATCTGATAGATGTCGCCCGTAAACACAATTTTAGAACCTTCACCCACTCGAGTAATTATAGTTTTTATTTCATGGGGAGTAAGGTTCTGGGCCTCATCAACTATAAAAAATATCCTCTGCAGACTTCTTCCCCTGATATACGACAGCGCCTCGATTACAAGCTTATTATCCTTTATCATATTATTGATTGCCTGGTGCTGCTTATCCGTTTCTGAGAACTGATCCTGTATTACGCGCAGGTTATCCCACAGCGGCTGCATATAAGGTTCGATTTTACTCTGAACATCTCCGGGCAGGAATCCTATATCTTTATTACTCAGCGGCACTATAGGCCTTGCGACGTAGATCTGTCTGTAGTTTTTTCTGACGTTGAGAGCACTTGCAAGAGCAAGAAGTGTTTTTCCTGTTCCTGCTTTACCTGTAAGTGACACAAGTGGAATATCGTTATTCGTAAGTGCTTCTACTGCAAAAGTCTGCTCTGCATTCCGCGGCTTAATACCATAAACAGTATTCTTATCAACTTTCCGGAAGAACTCCATCTCCTTGTCGAGGTAGGCGAGTACCGAACGGTTCGGATTTCTGAATACAAAATATTTATTAGGTATTGGTTCAGTATGAAGTTTCTTCAGGATCTTTTTAGCTTCGATCTCATAGGGTGCCTGAAATAATTTAATAATGAGATCATCATCAAAATTCTCAATTACTTCCTTCCCGCTGTAGAGCTCTTCAACGCTGCTGACTCGATCGGTTGTATAATCTTCCGCATGTATCCCGAGGGCTTTTGCTTTCATTCTAAGGTTTACGTCCTTCGTAACCAGCACGATTGAAGAAGGATCCTTCTGCTTTTTAAGGACATCCATGGCCACTGAGAGAATGCGATGATCGGGATTATCTTCAGTGAAGAGTTCCTTTATTTCGGAGCTAATTCCGCGTGAAAGACCGACCCGAACTTTCCCCTTCCCTTTACCCAGAGAAACACCGCCGTTGAATATTGCAGCACCCGTAAGGGAATCGAGCGTCCGCGCAAATTCTCTTGCATTAAGGTTTATAACCTGGCTGCCTCTTTTAAAATGATCAAGCTCTTCTATTACCGTAAGGGGAATTACAACATCATTCTCCTGGAACTGAAGGATTGAAGATGAATCGTGAAGAATAACATTCGTGTCCAGGATAAAAGTCTTTGGAGCTTTCTTGTTTTTCATTGGCTGTAATGGGAGTTGTATTTTTGATGATAAAATGAAGCTGGTTATTTATAGAATAGAAGTTCCCTGGTGAAGATTTAAGTTGAAAAAAATAGTTAATTATCAAAGTTATCTGTTTGTGTTAAAACTCGAAAATGTTTTCCGAGTGAATTTATTTTTGACCAATATAATAATCAAATTATTAAATTGTTAAATTGAAATAATAATCTCTTTGCTGTATATTAACATTTCAAATCGGAAAACAATTGACCAGAAAAAAATTAAAATTCATAAATATTCTCTGTTTACCTGAGTTTTTTTAGCCGCTCATCGAGTGGCTATTTTTTTGTCTGAACGGCCGGTCCGCAAAAACCATTGAACCAGAACCCGAATGACCGGCTTCTTTGAAGAACCAATAAGTAATCGAATAAGAAATTTGAGGCTCATTGCGTCTCCTGTGAAACAGACAGCGATGAGTCAGGATCAAATAAAGAAAATATATGAAAGGCTATGACTGAATGACAGGCACAAAAAAAGCAAAACTGATTCTCGAAGACGGTTCCGAATATACAGGGAGGAGTTTCGGATACGAAGGAAATACAAATGGCGAAGTCGTTTTTAATACAGGTATGGTTGGCTATCCCGAAACGATGACCGATCCGTCATACCGGGGACAAATTCTTGTGTGTACTTACCCTTTGATAGGCAATTACGGCGTGCCCGGTGATGAAAAGGAAAACGGAATGCTGAAGAACTTTGAGTCGGATGCAATTCACTGCCGGGCGCTTGTTGCTGCAGATTATTCCGAAGAATATTCTCACTGGAATGCAAAGAAGTCCCTTGGCGACTGGATGAAGGAACAGAAGATACCGGGGATCACCGGAATAGATACAAGGATGCTTACACGGAAGCTCAGAGATCAGGGAACGATGGCTGGTAAAATTATAATTGACGAAAAATCAGATCCGGGTTTTCAGGATATAAACCAGCTCGATCTTGTGGCTGAAGTCTGTGTGAAGGAACCGGTCGAGTATTCGCGCAACGGAAAGAAGGTAGTGCTGGTAGACTGCGGAACAAAGAATAATGTAATACAGGCTTTCCTGGGACGAAATATTTCTGTTCTCCGTGTTCCCTACGATTATGAATTTCAGAAAGAAGTAATGGACGGAATAGTACTTTCTAATGGTCCCGGAGATCCTAAAATGTGTACCGCAACGATCGAGAATGCTAAGAAAGCGTTGGAAAGGAATATCCCTATTCTCGGGATATGTCTTGGAAGTCAGATTCTTGGACTTGCAGCCGGTGCGAATACGTATAAATTAAAATACGGGCATCGAGGCCATAACCAGCCCTGCAACGAGACGGGGACGAAGAGAACATATATAACTTCACAGAACCACGGCTATGCGGTGGAAACTGAAACCCTTCCTGAGGACTGGCGTGAATGGTTCGTGAATGATAACGACGGCACAAATGAAGGAATAATTCATATTTCAAAACCGTTCTTTGCTGCACAGTTTCACCCGGAAGCTTCTCCCGGTCCCGACGACAGTGAATTCATCTTTGATATGTTTGTGAGGGCGTTATGATGCACAAGAGAGGAAAACCAAAAAAAGTCTTAATACTAGGTTCAGGTGCATTGCAGATAGGGCAGGCGGGCGAATTTGATTATTCAGGAAGCCAGGCGATAAAAGCCCTTAAAGAAGACGGCATCTTTACAGTTCTTATTAATCCTAATATTGCTACAATTCAGACCTCTGAAGATTTTGCCGATAAAGTATACTTCCTTCCAATTCAAACAGGTTTTGTAGAAAAAATAATTCAGAAAGAACAGCCTGACAGCATACTGCTTCAATTCGGGGGGCAAACAGCGCTCAATGTAGGCGTAGATTTATATGATAAGGGAATCCTGGAAAAATATAATGTGAAGGTACTCGGTACTCCTGTTGAAGCGATTAAAGATACCGAAGATCGTCTGCTTTTTTGCGACCGCGTAAGAGAAGTTGACCTCAAGGTCGCATTCAGCAAAACAGCCAAATCAGTTGAAGAAGCAGTCGCCGGTGCGGAGCAGATAGGCTTCCCTGTAATGGTTCGTATCGCATATGCACTGGGCGGATTGGGTTCCGGCATTGTGAACACAAAAGAGGAACTGATAGAGAAAGCGCGGAGAGCGTTTGCCTTCACCAGCCAGATCCTTATTGAAGAATCCCTCTACGGCTGGAAAGAAGTTGAATATGAAATTGTCCGCGACCGCTTTAACAACTGCATCACCGTTTGCTCGATGGAGAATATCGACCCTATGGGAATCCACACGGGTGACAGTGTGGTAATTGCGCCTGTGCAGACATTATCGGCAAGGGAGAACTTCAAGCTTCGTTCGATAGGGATCAAACTCATCCGGCATCTGGGAGTGGTGGGTGAATGCAATATCCAGTATGCGCTTGATCCGAATTCTGACGATTACAGGATTATAGAAGTTAATGCAAGGCTCAGTAGAAGCTCTGCGCTGGCATCGAAGGCAACAGGTTACCCGCTTGCTTTTATTGCAACCAAACTGGCTTTGGGTTATGCGCTTAATGAAGTTGAGAATATTATTACACAACAAACCTCGGCCTGCTTTGAACCCGCACTTGACTATGTTGCGTTGAAATTCCCCCGCTGGGATATGCAGAAATTCAAGCTTGTAAACAATGAGCTTGGATCAGAAATGAAATCGGTGGGAGAGGTAATGTCGCTCGGCAGAACCTTTGAGGAAGTCCTGCAGAAAGCAATCAGGATGCTCGACCTTGGCTACCCGGGTTTTACAGGGCATTCGCTGGAATTCGAAGACCTTGATCATGAACTTACACATCCAACGGACAAAAGAATACTTGCTGTTGCCGTCGCACTTAATAAAGGATACAGCATTGATAAAATTCATTCCCTTACAAAGATCAACCGCTGGTTCCTGCATAAAATGCAGAACATAATTGAAACTGAAACGCGACTTAATAATAAGAAGCTTGCTGAGATAGATGAAGCGCTTATGCGGGAAGCCAAGAAGAACGGGTTCTCCGATCTTCAGGTTGCAAGGCTGATAAATGACGAAGAGCTGAACGTAAGGGAGAAGAGAAAAAAGCTGGGAGTTACTCCGGCAGTTAAGCAGATCGATACACTTGCGGCTGAATATCCTGCACAGACAAATTATCTTTATACAACTTACCATGGCAGAGAAGATGATATTGAAACCGGAGAGCCGAATCAGATCATTGTATTAGGAAGCGGAGCATACAGGATCGGTTCATCGGTTGAATTCGACTGGTGCTGCGTTAATGCTGTAATGGCTCTGAACAAATCCGGTAAGCGAACGATAATGATTAACTATAATCCCGAAACAGTAAGCACGGATTACGACATATGCGATAAACTTTATTTTGAACAGCTGACATTTGAAAGGGTAATGGACATCTATGAAAGAGAGAACGCTGAAGGAATAATTGTATCGATGGGAGGACAGATACCTAATAACCTTGCGATGAAGCTTCACAGGGCGGGAGTAAAAATTCTCGGAACCTCACCTGAGCAGATTGATAATGCTGAGAATCGGCATAAGTTTTCCCAGATACTTGACGATATCGATGTCGATCAGCCGGAATGGAATGAATTAACAGACCTTGAGGATGCAGAAAAGTTTGCACAGAAAGTGGAATATCCTGTTCTCATTCGTCCCAGTTATGTATTAAGCGGTGCTGCTATGAGTATAGTATTAAACGACGAAGAACTTGCAATTTATCTCAAAAAGGCAGCAGACATAAGCAAAGAGCACCCGGTAGTAATAAGTAAATTCATAACCGAGGCACGCGAAATTGAAGTTGACGCTGTTGCTGATGACGGAGATTTATTCTGTTACGCAATAGCCGAACATGTAGAAAATGCCGGAGTTCATTCGGGTGATGCAACTATAGTTCTTCCCCCTCAGAGGACCTACCTGGAAACTATGCGCAGGGTTAAGAACATAACAAAGAAAATAGCAAAATCGCTTCAGATAACAGGACCGTTTAATATTCAGTTTATTGCGAAAGACAATGATGTTAAAGTGATTGAATGCAACCTGCGGGCATCGAGAAGTTTCCCGTTCGTTTCAAAGACACTAAAGATTAACTTTATAGAAATCGCCACAAAACTCATGCTCGGTGAAAAAGTAACAAAGATTGATAAATCATCATTCGACCTGGATTATGTCGGCATAAAAGCCTCGCAGTTTTCATTCACAAGGTTAAAAGGTTCTGATCCCGTAACGGGAGTTGAGATGTCATCTACGGGTGAAGTTGCCTGTCTCGGTGATGATTTTAACGAAGCATTTCTTAAAAGTCTGTTATCTACAGGGCATAGATTTCCCCGGAAAGCGGCACTGCTATCTACTGGAACGCTTAAAAATAAAGCAGAACTGCTTGAAGATCTGTTGACACTCAAAAAAATGGGATTAAAGTTCTACGGTACCAAAGGAACGGCAGATTTCTACAAAGAGAATGGTGTGGATGTCGAAGTCCTTTACCGTCCCTTTGATAATGCTGAGCCGGGAATACTGACATATTTATCTGAAGGGAAGATCGACCTGGTAATTAACATTCCGAAATCAGCAGAGAAGGTTGAACTTGACAGTGATTATATAATCCGCAGAAAAGCTGTTGACCTGAACATCCCCCTATTCACAAACGTTCAGTTTATTAAACGGTTCATCAAGTCGATTGAGCACTACAGCCTCGACTCCCTCCCCGTAAAAAGCTGGGATGAATACCAGTAGAATGCAAATACTGACAATTTATATCTAAAAAAATGCCGGGTCGAGCGACAGTAGCTCTAAATTTAATTTCCCGCCTATTCCAATTGAACTCAAGATCAGACCTAACATGTATTCGGGAGCTGAACCTAAACAATAATTTGTTGTATACGAGTCGAAATAATCATAAATTCTAACAGGTACATGTAAATTAAATTTAAGTGTACTTATCAAATTGGTTTTTCTTTGGCGGGAAATATGAAAAACGAGTCCTATCCTCCCCGACTGCTCTTCAATATGAATAGTGTTTATTATTTTTATTTATTCATTCCTATGTTCATTTTATTTAAGCCCGTAAAATTTCAAAACATACAAAGGGATAACCAGATGAAAAATATAATATTCCTTCTGGTATTAAATATATTATACACTTCTACATTAATATTTGCACAGGAACCGCGTACAGAATTCATCCGATTTACAACAGAAAGCGGTTTGGCAGTGCCTTTAGTTAAAGGATTAATTCAGGATAATGAGGGCTACATTTGGGTTGGAAGTGTCAATGCAATACAAAGATTTGATGGTTTTAGTTTTAAAACGATAAAGTATGAAGCGGGCAGAAAGACAAATATGACAAAAGGACCAATTAATGTGCTTTATGAAGATAAAAATAATGATCTCTGGATAGGAACTCCAAGTGGTTTAAACAGATTTAATAAGGTTACAGAGGAATTTGGACAATATGTCCCTGACCCACTGGGACCTGTTTTTAAAAACGATATGTGGTCGGTGTTTGAAGACAGCAAAGGATTGTTATGGGTAGGTGCATCTATGGGATTGTATTTTCTTGATGAAGCCACAAACAAACTTGTTCCGTATGTATTTCCGGAAAATAATGAATTACTGTCAAATGTAAGCTTCCGTTCAGTTGTTGAGGATAGACTCGGATATCTGTGGTTTGGAACCGGAGTTGGTCTGTTAAAATATAACCGGAACACAAATAGTGTTACACCAGTCTGGATCGATCCCAATCCTCCGGCGTTACTAAGTAAAACATGGAATACGGGTGATTTCGCTGTTCAATCAATATTTCAGGATAGGCAAGGAATATTGTGGATAGGCTCATTCGGAGGTAATCTATTAAAGCTTGATCCTGCTAACGGAAATATAGAACATTACCTACTTGAAGATAAAAAAACTTCAGAGAAATTTCCTATACAATCTATCTGTGATGAGGATGAAAATACTTTATGGATAGGTACTAATAACGGACTCGTGCTTTTTGACAAAACTACGGGTACAATCTTGCAGCACCATGTTTATGAGGAGAATAATGATCACAGCTTAAGTGATAATAATGTAACCAGGGTCCTTAAAGATAAATCCGGTTCACTCTGGGTTGGAACCATTATGGGAGGATTAAATAAATTAAACAGAACAGAATTTTCTTTTAAAACACTTGTCAGAGAAAAGTGGGGTGCGCAAAAGTCCAATTTTCAGATCCTTTTTCCCGATATGGTTATAAGTCGTACTGGCCTTTTATTTGTCGGAACAATGTACGGCATAGAGGAAATTAAACCTGAAGAAAACTTGATATCATTGCACCCGCCGTTTAAAGCAATAAACACTTTAATTGAAGATTCCCGGGGTAATTTATGGATAGCAATAAAACAAATTTCAGGAGGAGGATTTTACAAGAAGGATCCTAATGGAAACTTATACCCCGTTGTTGATTCTACAGGTGATATTTTCAATAGAGAAATACAGTGTGTATACGAATCAAAAAAAGGAAGAATATTCATAGGGTCAGAATTTTATATTTATGAAATTGACACGTTGAAGTATACTGCCTCTCTCTTACTCCGGAATACGAGAAGGATATGGTCAATAGGAGAGGACATAAATGATATCTTATGTTTTGGTACTATGGCCGGAGGATTAATTTTATTTGACGCCGATAATAAAATCATAACTAAACATTTTATGTCGGATGAAAAAGATCCTTACAGCATCAATGATAACATTATTTCAAGTATTCACCTGGACAGCAAGGGGACATTATGGATAGCTACTAGCCTGGGACTTAATAAATATGACAGGGATAAAGAAAGATTTATCTGTTATAACGAAGAAAAAGGATTGGCGGATAACGTCATTCTGAAAATTGTAGAAGATAATTCCGGAAATTTATGGCTTGGCAATTCAAGAGGAATATCAAAATTTAATCCTGAAACAGAAACAAGTAAGAGTTACGACGCCAGTTATGGTCTGGTTAATACGCATTATTTTGCGGGCGGTATATCAAAAAGTGGTGAATTGTTTTTTAAGGGAAGGACCGGAATTACACACTTCCACCCCGATAAAATTAAAGTTAACCCCTTCATACCGCCGGTGGTTATAACGGAATTAAAAGTATTTAATGAATCACATCCTCTTTCGGATATAGTGGAATTGTCATACTCTGAAAATTATATTTCAGTAGAGTTTGCAGCATTAAGCTACATAAGCCCTGAAAAGAATCGGTATGCTTACCGGATGGAAAATGTTGATAAAGATTGGGTCTATCCCGGAAGCCGAAGGTATGCTGCTTATACAAATTTAAAACCGGGAGAGTACGTTTTCAAGGTAAAAGCTTCAAATAATGACGGTGTATGGAATGAAGAAGGGACATCATTAAGTATTATCATACTTCCTCCATGGTATCAGACTTTCTGGGCTTATGGTCTGTATTTCCTGACTCTCGTGCTGATTATTTATAGTTTGAGAAAATATGATCTTAAACGTCAGCATCTTAAATATGAGCTTAAGCTTGAACACGCACACTCAGAAAAGCATGAAGAGATTTCCAGGATGAAGTCAAGGTTCCTTACAAACATTTCACATGAATTCAGAACGCCTTTAACCTTAATTATTGGTCCGGTTGAAAAAATTATTTCCGGAACACCCGATGTTCCCCATCAGGCAAACCTGATAAAGAAAAATGCATTTCTTTTGCTGAGACTTATTAATCAACTGCTCGATATTTCAAAGCTGGACGAAGGGCAAATAAAACTGCAGGTTCTAAAAAGAAATCTTGTTTCTTTCACCAAAGGCGTTGTAATGAACTTCGAATCTTTTGCAGAGAGTAAGGATATTATATTGAGCATAAAATCAGAAAAAGATGAAATTGAAGTTTATTTTGATAAAGAAAAGATGGAGAAGATACTGACCAATATTGTTTCAAACGCATTTAAATTCACACCTGAAGGAGGTAAAATAACGGTAAATCTTTATGAATCATATCTTAACAATGCTGTGATTACAATAAAAGATACTGGACTAGGAATACCCGAAAAAGAATTGCCAAAATTATTTGACCGGTTCTACCAGGTCGATGGTTCACATACAAGGGAGCATGAAGGTGCAGGCATAGGGCTGGCATTGACTAAAGAGCTGGTTGAACTGCATAAAGGGAAAATAACAATAAACAGTAAAGAAGGAGAAGGGACGGAAGTTAGAATTGAACTGCTTCTTGGCAGAGATCATTTTAAAGATAGTGAAATTATAGAAGAAGAGTTGCAACCTGAAATTGAAAGCGATACTAATTATCTAAAAGAACAATTAATTTCGACTTCTCAATTTGCCGAAACAACGATGGGACAACCGGACGCTTCATTAGATAAAACAGAAGGAGAAAAATTAATTATTCTTATAGTTGAAGATAATTCAGATGTGAGACAATTCATAAAAGATTCTTTAGGAACGGAATTTATAATTGAGGAAGCTGTGAATGGTGAGCAAGGTGTGAGAAGAGCCGAACTGATAATTCCTGATCTTATTATCGGGGATATCATGATGCCAAATATGGATGGCTACCAAATGACAAAGATCCTGAAGAATAATGAGAAGACAAATCATATTCCTATAATACTGCTTACCGCAAAGTCGGACCAGGATAGTAAACTAGAAGGACTTGAATCAGGTGCAGATGATTACCTCATAAAACCATTTAACCTGGATGAATTGAAAGCCAGGATCTATAACCTGATTAACATCAGAAAAATTCTTCAGGAGAAATTCAGCGGCATGAGCAGAAAGAAGGAACTTCACGAAAGTAAGAAACTTAGTGATGTAAATGAGAGATTTATAAGTAAAGTAATGGAAGTAATGTGCAGGCATATGCCTGAAGTGGAGTTTACGATAGAAGACTTCGGTAATGAAGTAGGGATGGGAAGATCGCAGCTTCACAGAAAACTTAAGGCAATAACCGGTAAATCAGCCAGCAGGTATCTGAGGTCATACAGACTATCCGTAGCAAAAGAAATGATTGAGAATGATAAGGGGAATATTTCTGAAATTGCCTATTCTGTAGGCTTCTCCAGTCCCATATATTTTTCAAAATGTTTCAAAGATGAATTTGGTATTGCACCAAGTGAGCTTAAAACACACCCTGCTGTTGGAGAATAATATTGTGTAGAGTTGCTAAGATATATCAGCTGTTCTTAAGAATACATTTTCTATAACTGAATAAAAAAACATCCGAAGTCAAAAAGATTTCGGATGTTTTGAAAGTTAGATTCTGGTATACAACTGCAGCAGTTATTTAGTTACCGTTAATAATCAATTACTCCTTCCATAGTAGCTTCGGCAGAGCCTGCTGGCATAGTTTGCAATGCTTTTATCCACACGTATCCGGATGCATTTTCAAATTTTCCTTCTCCGCCAACTATTGTGCCGAACATATTAACAGCGGCCTTGTTGGTACCGGGGATTGGCACTGCATATCCGTCATAAGCGATAGACAATTTATCTCCGTTTGCCGCTTCCAAACTACCTTCTCCATCAACCAATATTCCGGTTGAGAAATTAATGCAGTGTTCTACAATTGCGAGACTTTTCCCGCAATGAAGGACATTACCATAACCTTCTGCGTGTCTGCGTTCAAAACCCGGCGAACAGCTGCCGGTTACAGTTACATTTTCTGCTGTAAAACTACAGCCAAAAGGTTTTTCACGGCTAAAGGTTCCAGTCCATTCAACGTGAGTAGCACCAGTCAACTGATCCAACGTTCCCCAATAATTTAACGTCCCTTGTACATTGTCATAATCGCCAGTACCACCTGCTAAAACTGAGGTTGCGGAAAAAGTCACGGTAGTTCCGGAGATTGAGAATGTGCCCACACCCTTAATTGCAAACAACTTATCTCCGTTGGCTGTAATCAGCTCACCGCTACCAAAACCCGATGTACCATTAGGGGGAATAAACGTCGTAACCAGGTAATCCATTATTAGCTGGATATCACCACCAGGAGTAGATTGGCCTGTTGCTTCCATATGCCGGTATGGAGCTGAAGGTCCAAATGGATTTGTGGTAAATCCGTCCGCAGAACCTGTTAAATTGGTTACTTTGTATAATCCACTAACGGGTGAGTTCAGGATGCTATCCTCCTTCTGACACCCCTGGAAAATTAAAAAAACTACTAAAAGAACTACTGATTTTTTCATTTGAATACCTTTCTATTGATTAAAATAAATTTTCGGTTTCAATAAACAATAAAAGCAGTTGTAATGACTAACAATTTTGTCCTGATTACTTAAACAAATGTCCCATTCTCTCAAGATTATGTTGCATTCTATTAATGCTATGTGTCATACTGCGATTTTGAGTGAAATGCCGGGTAGTTTTGATATTAAAATATATTGAGAGATGCCCCTGATAAAACAGCAGAAAGCACCTTTAGAACCAGCTGGGTCTTAAAAATAAACCCTACAACCCAGGATACACCTTCGGCTGTCGCAGAATGGATAGTCCCTAAAGGTTTTCTATATCCCCGGCAAGGGAGAGACGACATTAGTGAACGGAAAGAAGAGACAATGAAGATATTCTATAAATTTCGGTGCTCCTAAATTGGCAAGTCGCGGATGACTATATGGTAAGTAAGAAAAATAACTTTCCGGTTTCTCGGATATAAATAAGATGATTAATTTGAAATAAGAGAAAAAGCTGATATGAATAAAAAAAACGGACAGGATAAATTTCCTGTCCGTTCTTAAATAGTCTGCTTTATTCTTATTTTCTGATTACATAGTGTCGATGATCTTGTTGAAAGTTTCACTGGGACGCATTGCTGCAAAGGCTTTATTATCATCGGGGAGGTAGTAGCCGCGGACGTCAGCGGGTTTTCCCTGAACTTCAATCATATCTTTGGCTATTTGTTCTTCATTAGCTTTTAGTTCATTATAGATTTTCGTGAATCTTTCCTTCATCGCTGCATCTTTATCCTGTGCGGCGAGAGCTTCTGCCCAGTATAAAGTCAGGTAAAATGAGCTTCCGCGGTTATCGATTTCGCAGGCTTTTCTTGAAGGCATACGTCCGTTCTCAAGGTATTTACCAATGGCAGTATCAAGAGTTTCTGCCAGGATTTTTACTTTAGCGTTTCCTGTTTTATCGGCAATCATTTCAAATGACGGAACGAGTGCGCAGTATTCACCGAGTGAATCCCACCTTAAGTGATTTTCTTTAAGAAACTGCTGAACGTGTTTTGGAGCAGATCCGCCGGCACCGGTCTCAAATAATCCGCCGCCTTTTAACAAAGGAACAATCGAAAGCATTCTTGCGCTGGTTCCAAGTTCAAGGATAGGGAAGAGATCGGTGAGGTAATCACGAAGCACGTTGCCAGTAACTGAAATTGTATCCAGTCCTTTCCTGGTTCTTTCCAGAGTATACTTCATTGCGTCGACAGGTTTGAGGATTTTAATCTCAAGTCCTTCTGTATTATGCTCTGGTAAATACTTATTTATTTTTGCGATTATTTCACTATCGTGTGCTCTGTTCTCATCCAGCCAGAAGATAGCGGGAGTATTGGAAGAACGTGCACGGTTTACAGCGAGTTTAATCCAGTCTCTTATCGGCTCATCTTTTGCCTGGCACATTCTGAAAATGTCACCTTTTTCTACTACTTGTTCCAGCAGGGCTTTTCCTTCGGAATTAACAACGCGGATAATGCCGTCACCCTCTGCTTCAAATGTTTTATCATGTGAGCCGTATTCTTCGGCTTTTTGCGCCATCAAACCTACGTTTGATACTGCTCCCATCTTTGTGGGATCGAACTGTCCTTTTTCTTTGGCGTCTTCGATGATTTCACCATAGATGGTGGCGTAGCAGCGGTCGGGGATCATTGCAATACAGTCCTCAAGCTCGTCCTTTGCGTTCCACATCTTACCGCCGTCGCGTACAACATTCGGCATTGAAGCATCAACGATAACGTCATTCGGGACGTGAAGGTTCGTCTTCCCGATCCTTGAATCAACAATCGCAAGCTTCGGACGGGTCTCATAAACCTTATTTATATCTGCCTCAATTTCCTTCCTTTTCTCTTCCGGAAGTTTCTTAAGTTTCTCCAGGATATCCATAAGTCCGTAGTTAACATTTGCTCCAATCTCTTTCAGGGTATCTGCATGTTTTTCGAGCGCATCCTTGTAGTATACAGAAACAGCGTGACCGAACATTATCGGATCGGATATTTTCATCATTGTTGCTTTTAGATGAAGCGAAAGCAGAACGTTATCTTTCTTTGCTTCTTCAATCTGCTCTGCATAGAACTTCCTCAGTTCACGTACATTCATAACAGCGGCGTCGATCACTTCACCATTCTTCAGCTTAAGGTTCTCTTTAAGGACTGTGGTAATTCCGTCTTTACCGGTATATTCAATTTTAACAACGTCTTCTTTGTTGAGAGTGACTGATCTTTCGGAACCGTAAAAATCTTTCTGGTCCATATGAGCCACGCGGCATTTTGATCCCGACTCAGGCCATGGTTTCATCATTTTATGAGGATGTTTTTTAGCGAACCTCTTTACAGAAGCTGCAGCACGCCTGTCGGAATTACCTTCACGAAGAACCGGATTTACTGCAGAACCGAGCACCTTCGAAAATCTTTCCTTTAATTTCTTTTCTTCTTCATTTTTAGGTTCATCGGGGTAATCAGGTATTTTGTATCCCTTTTCCTGAAGCTCTTTTATTGCAGCGTGAAGCTGTGGGATGGAAGCGCTGATATTGGGGAGCTTTATTATGTTAGCGTCAGGCGACTGGGTAAGCTCGCCAAGTTCAGCAAGATAATCCGGTAATTTTTGTTCTTCTGTAAGATTTTCAGGGAAGTTAGCAATTATTCTTCCAGCAAGGGAGATATCTTTTACTTCGATTACGATTCCTGATCCTTTAGTGAAGGATTGAACGATTGGCAGTAAACTATAGGATGCTAGTGCCGGGGCCTCATCAATTTTGGTCCATGTGATTTTTGTGTCCATTTATCTTTTCCCGCTTAATTAAACGATATGAATATATTTTAAATCAAAACTCAAAATACTGAATCTTTGATAATTATTAAAGATTGTTATTTATGGATAGTGGAAAAGCAGATGAGAGACGTAGCTACTTGCATCGTTACCGCACCGCGCTAACGGCATCACATACGCGTAATTTACACAAACCCCAATATAGGTCCAGACCGCATCGCGGCGGCATAGTAATGAAAGTTAAAACTAAAATTTGAACGACAAACCGAACTTAGTTATTGTATCCAGTTTTTTAATTTCATCAGGAGGCCGGGAATCATAACGGAGACTAACGCCGAACGTTATGTCCAGCAGTTCACTAAGTTCCGACACAAATGAATTATCCGAGATCGCTTTATAATCGCTCCATTCTGTAATCTTCGGCTGAAAGTATGTTACAGATACGAAATTAAAACCATCCTTAAGCAGCACATCGAAAGTAGCGTAGCTGCTCAGCCTGTTTGCATCTGTAATCCGGCCATGTAAATAATTTGCAGGTAGGTCATATTCCTCGTGCTCGAACATATAGGCGAGTCCGTACCTTATCTTAATACCTTTTTCAGAGAGCAGTTTAACTCTGATTCCTGTACCTGCAAGCTCTCTGGAAAGAAGAAGGCGCTTTTTATTGTAATCCACCTGCAGAAAAAATTCAAGCTGAAGAAAATTGTTCATCGACTGAACGTGTCTCAAATGTGCCAGGGCCTGGTTCGAAAAAGCTTCCTTATCCTGCCAGCCGTAGCCAGCACTTCCCACAAAGAAAGTGTAGCTCTTTCCCCAGTTGTAATTCAGCCGGGTATCTCCGCTGATCAGCTGGAAATCCGTATTACCGGTAAGCGCAGTTGCACTGATATCTACATTACCTGAAAACCCGGTTGAATCGCTGGCTTCTCTGAACTTCTCGGTATTAACCTGGGCAGTGACTGGATAAATCAATAAAGTTAAAAACACTAATGATATAATTGCTTTCATAATTATTTTGTTTTTTGAGGAAAATCTAATCTAAAAATTAAGAGACATTTATCAAAAATACACTCTTAAAGTAAAGTTAAATTGTAGGGGGAAGTACTTTTTATCCGTCGGTTAAAACCGAAGGCAGATTCAGTTAAGACCGACGGCAAACTCAGTTAAAACCAATAGCAAAGCTGGTTAAAATCATCGGTAGTGTGGATTATTAACCAGGATCTTTTATATTACTTACCCGGTTTCTAAACCGTTACAAACCCTTGAAACCGAGAATCTCTTCGGCCTGTCTTCGGCCTGTCTTCGGCCTCCAACAAAGAGATAACTCCCAGACTACTTCTGCAAAAACAAAAAACAAGCAGGTTTGTAATGCTGAATTGTTGTGGGGGGAGAACCTATTATCCGTCGGTTAAAACCGACGGCAAACTCAGTTAAAACCGACGGCAAACTCAGTTAAAACCAACGGCAAAGACTGTCAAAACCAACGGCAAAGTCTGTCAAAACCGACGGCAAAGTCAATTAAAACCGACGGCAAACTCAGTTAAAACCAACGGCAAAGTCTGTCAAAACCGACGGCAAACTCAGTTAAAACCAACGGCAAACTCAGTTAAAACCAACGGCAAAGTCTGTCAAAACCGACGGCAAAGTCAATTAAAACCAACGGCAAACTCAGTTAAAACCAACGGTAAAGTCAGTTAAAACAGACGGTAAAGTCAGTTAAAACAGACGGTAAAGTCAATTAAAACCAACGGCAAACTCAGTTAAAACCAACGGTAAAGTCAGTTAAAACAGACGGCAAGTCGGTTAAACAGAGGGCAAAGTCAGTTAAAACCGACGTCAAAATCAGTTTAAACCAACGGTGATCTTCGTTTACCATTTGCTGAAGGGATTTTGAACAAGGTTAGCATTCTTATAACGGGGATCTTCGGTTACATCTTCACCGATCCAATCGGGTATTTCAAATTTTTGATCAACAGAATCAAGTTCTATTTCTGCCAGGCATAAACCAAGGTTTGAGCCGAAAAATTCATCAACTTCCCAGATATTTCCCTTAAAATTTATTCTATATCTCATTTTTTCGACGAATGGTTTGAGACAGAGGTGATCGATTAAATATGCAGCTTCATCACCCGGGATATCGTATTCAAATTCATCGCCGGCACCATTCTGTTTCTCACCCTTTATTGTGAGTTTCCCTTTTTCACCTTCCAGGCGAACCCTTACTGTCCTTCCCGGTTCAGTGCTAAGATATCCCTGGCGGAAGAGAATTCCCTGGGAACTGCCTTTCCATTGATCAGAGGTTACTAAAAACTTTCGTTCAATTTCTATATTCTGTCTGGACATAAATTCCTGTCTTTTGAGTACAAATCTAATGGTTTTGGAATAAAACTTTTATTATTTGCTTCACATGAGACCAGGGTTCAACCCCTGTACGGGGTTGAGGTTAGCGCGTAGGGAGTTGACGTTACAAATATTTAATCCCTCCGGGATTAACGGAAGTCCATAATATGCTGCAGTCCCGCTTTTATCATCTGATTATCAGGCAATTATTATCTCAAATGTGAGAATTTGGAAGAATTACTCATCTTTTGATTGTCAATACTGGCAATGTAATTACCAAATTCTTTTTATTTTGAACCAAAATGGCTGGTATAGAAATTGGCTCAGTGTGTGTTCTACATTTTATGCGAATTTCTCAAAAAAATTAATGGTAAGGAAAATGGAACGGAAAAAAGTAACAATTGATGGAAACGAAGCGGCTGCATACGTTGCCTATCATACAAACGAAGTTATAGCGATATACCCCATTACACCCTCATCAAATATGGGTGAATGGTGCGATGCGTGGTCTGCAGTAGGAATGAAAAATATATGGGGACTAGTTCCCTCAGTGAGTGAATTACAGAGTGAAGGCGGTGCGTCAGGTAGTGTCCACGGTGCTTTACAGACAGGTGCGCTTACAACAACATTTACAGCAAGCCAGGGACTCCTTTTGATGATCCCGAATATGTTCAAGATAGCCGGAGAATTAACTTCTGCAGTATTCCACGTTTCAGCTCGTTCGGTAGCAGCACAGGCTCTGTCAATTTTCGGAGATCACAGTGATGTTATGGCTGCCCGTTCCACAGGATTTGCGCTTCTCTCATCAAATTCCGTTCAGGAAGTTATGGATTTTGCTCTTATAGCACAGGCTGCAACTCTTGAAACAAGAATTCCTTTTGTTCATTTCTTCGACGGGTTCAGGACTTCGCACGAAGTAATGAAAGTTGAACAGCTTTCTCCCGAAGATATGCAGTCAATGATGAATGAGGACCTTGTTATTGCACACAGAAAACGTGCTCTTTCTCCTGATCACCCGGTACTGCGCGGAACTGCTCAGAATCCCGATGTATTTTTCCAGGCCCGTGAGACGGTGAACCCGTTCTACATAGCCTGTCCCGGTATTGTTCAGAAGCAGATGGATAAATTCGCAGAACTGACCGGCAGATCTTATCATCTTTTTGATTATGTCGGTGCTCCTGATGCCGAGAGAATCGTTGTGATGATGGGTTCCGGTGCTGAGGCTGCTGATGAAACTGTGAAATACCTGCAGTCGAAAGAAGAAAAAGTAGGTCTCTTAAAAGTTAGATTATATCGTCCATTCTCTATTGAACATTTTATTAACGCTCTTCCGAAAACAACTAAATCAATTGCAGTTCTCGACAGAACCAAAGAACCAGGTGCTTCGGGCGAACCTCTGTACCTCGATATTGTTAACGCGATTTCTGAGATGTATAATGAAGGAACATTGCCTTTTGATTATCCGAAAATTATAGGGGGACGTTACGGTCTTTCTTCAAAAGAATTTACACCCGGAATGGTAAAAGCAGTTCTTGATCAGCTTAAAGAAGCCAAACCGAAAAATCACTTTACAGTCGGTATTATCGATGATGTAACAAACACTAGTCTTGAAGTAGATAGTTCATTTTCTGTTGAGCCTGATGAAACTTTCAAAGGCAAGTTCTACGGTCTTGGTGCTGACGGTACGGTTGGTGCAAATAAAAACTCCATTAAGATCATCGGAGAAGGTACCGATTACTTTGCACAAGGATATTTTGTTTATGATTCGAAAAAATCAGGTTCAGGCACTGTATCTCACCTTCGCTTCGGACCAAAGGAAATAAAATCAACTTACCTTATCAACAAAGCAAATTTTATAGCTTGCCACATGCAGGTGTTCCTGGATAAAATGGATATGCTTTCCGAAGCTGTTGAAGGCGCTACCTTCCTGCTTAATACCAAGGTTCCGAAAGAACATGTATGGGATTCACTTCCTGAACAGGTTCAGAAGGATCTTATTGGAAAGAAAATGAAACTTTATGCAATCGATGCATATAAAGTTGCCGATGAAACAGGAATGGGCGTAAGAATAAATACAATCATGCAGACATGCTTCTTTGCAATTTCCAATATCTTCCCGAAGGATGAAGCAATTGCGATGATTAAGAAGTCGATTAAAAAGACATACGGTGCAAAAGGCGATAAGATAGTTGAAATGAACTTTAATGCCGTTGATCAGACTCTTTCAAATCTTTTTGAAATAGAAGTTCCGGATAAAGTTACAAGCAAAACTCAGCTTCAGCCAGCGGTTGCTGGTAAAGTTCCCGAATTTGTTAAAGAGGTTACGGCTGAAATTATTGCAGGTAAAGGTGATATGATTCCTGTGAGCAAAATGCCCAATGACGGAACTTATCCTACCGGTACTGCACAGTATGAAAAGAGAAATATTGCACTCGAGGTTCCGGTTTGGGATGATGAAATTTGTATACAATGCAACAAATGTGTTATTGTTTGTCCTCATGCAACTATCCGTTCTAAAGTGTTCGAAGAAAGTTATCTGAAAAATGCCCCGGCAGATTTCAAAGCTGTTAAATTCAGGGCTAAAGATTACGGCGAAGGATTATATTACTCACTGCAGGTAGCAGTTGAAGACTGTACCGGATGTTCACTCTGCGTGGATGTTTGCCCTGTTAAGAATAAAAAAGAAGTGAAGCTGAAAGCAATCAATATGAAAGAACAGCTTCCGCTGAGAGAGACAGAAAGAGCAAACTGGGACTTCTTCCTGACTCTTCCTGAACTCGACAGAACGAAAATTAATGTAAGCAAAGTTAAAGATTCACAGTTCCTGCAGCCTCTGTTTGAGTTCTCTGGCGCTTGTTCAGGATGCGGTGAGACACCTTACGTTAAGCTTGTCAGCCAATTATTCGGTGACCGTGCAGTTGTTGCCAATGCTACAGGATGTTCCTCGATATACGGAGGAAACCTTCCTACAACACCATGGACAAAGGATAAGGACGGAAGGGGTCCGGCATGGTCAAATTCACTCTTCGAGGATAATGCTGAATTCGGTTTCGGGTTCAGACTTGCGATTGATAAGCATAACGACCAGGCGAAGATCCTGCTCAGAAAACATATTGCTGAATTGGGAGAAGAGCTGGTAAACGGACTGCTTAATGCCGACCAGAAAGATGAAGCCGGAATATATGAGCAGCGTGAAAGAGTAAACGTTCTGATAGAAAAAATTAAAGCAAAGATGAATAACGGGCTCAACTCTGAGGCACGGAGAGATTTCGTTCACCTTGAGAGTCTTGCCGATTACCTTGTTAAGAAATCAGTATGGATTATGGGCGGAGACGGATGGGCTTATGATATAGGCTATGGTGGACTGGATCATGTGCTTGCTTCAGGAAAGAATGTAAATGTGCTTGTACTTGATACCGAAGTATACTCTAATACCGGCGGACAGATGTCGAAGTCAACTCCACGGGGAGCAGTTGCCAAGTTCGCGGCAGCGGGTAAACCGATGGCAAAGAAAGATCTTGGTCTAATGGCGATGAGTTACGGAAATGTATATGTTGCCAAGGTTGCTATGGGTGCTAATGATACACAGACGCTGAGAGCCATTCTGGAAGCTGAAGCATATGAGGGACCTTCGCTTATAATCGCTTACAGTCATTGTATTGCACACGGCATAAATATGGGTACAGCAATGCAGAACCAAAAAGCTGCTGTTGACTCGGGCTACTGGCCGCTGTTCAGGTACAATCCTGATGAAGCAGCTGGAGGCAAGAATCCCTTCAAACTTGAATCGAAAGGTTTGAAGATACCGCTTAAAGACTATGCTTATCTTGAAACAAGGTATAAAATGCTTACAAAATCTCATCCGCAGGAAGCTGAAAAACTTATTAAAGAAGCGCAGGAAGATGTTATAACAAAATGGAAATTGTATGAGAAGATGGCTGAGGATAGTAAGCCCGGAAATAAAGAATAAGAATTATTGAAGAATAAAATTAAAGGAAACTAAAATGGATCTTTCAACAAACTATCTGGGTTTGCAGTTAAAAAATCCAATAGTCCCATCAGCAAGTCCATTATCCGAAGATATTTCGAATATTAAATTAATGGAAGACGCAGGAGCTGCTGCTGTGGTTCTTTATTCGCTCTTTGAAGAGCAGATAGAACATGAATCGCTCGAGCTGAATTATTTCACTACAATTCATAATGAAAGCAACGCAGAGGCAACTTCTTATTACCCTGAACCATTTGAATTCAAGACTGGTCCTGATGAATACCTCGAGCATATTAAAAAAGCTAAAGAGGCCGTAGATATTCCCATTATCGCGAGTCTTAACGGCAAATCTTTAGGTGGATGGGTTGATTACGCCAAAAGAATCGAAGCTGCCGGTGCAGATGCTCTAGAACTAAACATCTACCTGCTTGCAGCAGAGATTGCAAAGAACAGCAGTTCAATCGAAAAAGATTATGTTGATATAGTGAAAGCTGTTACCTCCGGAATCAGCATTCCTGTTGCAGTTAAGATGCATCCTTACTTCAGTTCTGTTGCTAATATGGCTTCACAGCTGGATAAGGCGGGGGCAAAAGGTCTGGTGCTATTTAACAGGTTCTATCAGCCGGACATTGACCTTGAAACTCTTGAAGTAACACCTAACGTTCTTTTAAGTACACCAATGTCGATGAGATTACCTTTGAGATGGATAGCAATGTTGTACAAGAAGGTTAATGCTGATATGGCAGCAACAAGCGGTATTTATTCAGAGGCTGATGTAATCAAAATGATCATGGTTGGTGCTAAGGTAACGCAGATGCTTTCAAGTCTGCTGAAATTCGGAATAGGTCATATTTCAGATGTTCTGACCAAACTGAAATTCTGGATGGAAGTTAATGAGTATGAATCTGTAGAAATGATGCGCGGAAGTATGAGCTATATGAATGTAGCAGATCCTTCAGTATTCGAACGGGCTAATTATATGAAGCTCCTCCACTCATACAACAAGTAATTGTGATATAATGTTGGTTAAAAAGCTGCCTCACCAGGCAGCTTTTTTTATTAATAAGGGGTTTGTTATCGACGTCACAGTCATTCTTGTCTGTGAACTTTTTAACACCCACGTCATCTTCAGGGAAAGATAATCTTTGTACCTTTATGCTCCGTAAAAGATGGTACAATAAGGACTTAAATATATGCACCCCATTAAAGACTATTACCTCACCGGAGATCTTCACTCAGCTGCCCTTGTTTCAAAGAGTTGTTCCTTAGATTGGTTATGCTTTCCAAATTTTGATTCTCCAAGTATATTCGGAACTCTGCTCGATAAAAACGGAGGAACTTTCAAAGTGGGAATGCCCGATTATAATGTTGAAAGCAATTATGTAGAGAATACCGCAATAATTGAATTCAGGTTTAAAAGGCAAAAAGAAGAATTTCACGTACATGATTTTATGGTTCCACAGGAAGTAGAGGAGTGTAATAATCATTTCTTTGTCAGAAAGCTGATTGGTGTTAAAGGCAGCAGCAAGGTAAAGCTGCTTTATAATCCGAAACCTGATTATGCCAGAAAGAATGCTGACTTCCAGATAAAGGGGGCAACTGTACAGGTTAAGGTGGAAGAGAGTACTCTCATGCTGCACCTGCCATCAAATACTTCCATTGAAAAGAACGAAATGGCATATGAGTTTACGATAGATTTAGAAGAAGGGGACGAAGTAAACCTGATACTTGAATATATACTTAAGAATCATAATTCAACTTATAAAGGGCAGGATCTTGAAAAATCCACACACACCTTTTGGGAGAAATGGGTTGCCAAAGGACATTATTTTGATTTATACAAAGAGCAGCTTATAAGATCGCTGATAACATTAAAAATGATGCTCTTTTACCCTACCGGGGCTATTGTAGCTGCGCCTACTACCTCGCTGCCGGAAGAAATAGGGGGTATAAGGAACTGGGACTATAGATATGTGTGGGTACGGGACGCTACCTTCACACTATACGCATTTCATATAGCCGATTACACAGAGGAAGCCGAGAGCTTCTTCAATTTTGTTCAGAAAATTGCTTTGAGGCATAAAGAAGGAAATTTCGATATAAACACCGTTTATACCATATGGGGTGACCGTGCTCCTACAGAAGTTGAACTTGGAATGAAGGGATACCAGAATTCATCCCCGGTAAGGATCGGAAATAATGCTACGAACCAGCTTCAGCTGGATGTATATGGAACTCTTATTGACGCTCACTACTTTATGACGAAAAATCAGAAGGACACCATAATCGTAGATAAAAAAGCAATAATGGCGCTTGTGGAAAAAATCAGGAAGAAATGGAAGGATGTCGACAGCGGCATCTGGGAAGTCAGGGGTCACCAATACCATTATACCTACAGCAAAGTTATGTGCTGGGTTGGAATAGATAGAGCATTGAAAATGAAGGACGACCTGGAGCTGACAAAAGAGGAAACCGATGATCTGGCAAAACTTCGCGCTGAAATTTACAATTGGATATGGGAAAACTGCTATGATGCGGAAAAAGAGAATTTGATGCAATTCGCCGGAAGTGAAAATGTTGATGCCACCAACTTCCTTTTTGTACTCGTCCAGTTCCTCGACCGCGATGATGATATTACACAAAAAATTATGGATAATACCTTTAAAAACCTTAGCGAAAATGAAATATTTGTATTCCGATATCGTTCTGACGATGGTTTGAAAGGTGATGACAGTACCTTCATCCTATGTATTTATTGGTATATATCTGCACTTGCAATAATGAACCAAGTCGAAAAATCCACTTCTTTTTTCAAATCATTTCAGCGGTATCTGAGCGATACCGGCCTGATTTCCGAACAAATCGATGCTGACTCGGGAGAATATCTCGGAAATTATCCCCAGGCTTTTTCTCATCTGGGCCTGGTAATGTCGGCATATTATCTGGACAGATACGGGAATAAGGGCTGATTTCAAGGCCTGAGGGAACTTTCCGGCATCAGAAATTGTTATATTAAGTGATCTGGAAAGGGTGGATGATTAAAAATCCATAATATGTCGGTTTTAAACCAAGATACTTGTTTTTATTTGCTGATGTAATTACTTTTACATAGCGCAAATTACCCCCTACACAGATATATAAATACGATAATAATTAATTGTTGATGAGCACTATGCCCAAGATAAACCTAACCAACAAACCGACCTCGGAGCAGGTGAGAATCCTCAAGGATTACCTGAGCAGAAGATCACAGCACGACGGTCAGGGGGAGATAAAATTGAGCCAGGTTATCAAAAGATTTAAACATAAATCTTTGATGTCTGATAAAGACAAAATGGCTCATTTCAGAAAGCTTTTAAGGCTGGCTTCTGATATAGAGAAAACCAAAAAGGAAGAGAAAAAGTAAGGAATGTAGGGGAACGCATTCCTGTAATTCCCGGAAAACATTAATCTGGATTTTTTGTGAGACTTTAAATTCTCATAACCATCCGGTATTATATTATTCTCACCTCTAGGTTTATAGGCCGGAATCTTTTCGGGAATTCCTGTTTAAATATATTTCTGACATCTATTATCGACTTTAATAAAGACCTCTAACTAATGTCAGATTTATTTAATCTCTTTCGCGGGGCTGAAGAAGTTTTGCGATCAGTCCGGTCCATCCGGTCTGATGTGATGCTCCCAGTCCTTCACCTGTATCACCATTGAAATATTCATGGAAGAGAATATAGTCTTTGAAATGGGGATCATTCTGAAATTTATCATTTCCTCCGTAAACAGGTCTATCTCCCTTAGAATTCCTGGTAAACAATCTTATTATTCTTTCAGTAAGTTCTGAAGCTATCTCCTGCAATGTCAAATACTTTTCTGATCCTGTTGGATATTCTACCTTAAATTCATCACCGTAATAATGATGAAAACGCTGAAGTGATTCGATTATAAGAAAATTACTCGGGAACCAGATAGGGCCTCTCCAGTTTGAGTTCCCCCCAAATAATCCGGTTTCTGATTCAGCAGGTTCATAATTAATAGTGTATGAATTGCTGCCCAAGTTCATAGAATAAGGATGTTCCCGGTAATGTTTTGAAAGCGATCTCACCCCATAGTCAGAAAGAAATTCTGTTTCATCCAGCAGCCTCGATAAAATCCGTTTCATTCTATGGCCTCTCAGCAGGGAAAGAAGTCTGCGTTCACCCTTCCCCGGAATATGCCAGCGGGAGACAAGCGAAGCGAGATCCTTACGATAGTTCAAAAACCAGGAGAGTCGTTCCGAAAATTCAGGGAGCGCGTCTACAAGGTCGGGTTCCAGAACCTCCACGGCGAACAGGGGAATGAGACCCACCATTGACCGGATCTTGATTTGTTTATGATATTTATGATCCAGGTAAAGGACATCATAAAAAAATTCGTCCTCTTCATTCCATAAATTTATACCCCGATCGGCAATATTAGTCATGGCCCCTGCAATATAGAGGAAATGCTGAAAGAATTTTGAAGCCATATCCTGATAGGTGGGATTATTTTTTGCCAGTTCAATAGAAATTCTCATGAGATTAAGGCAGTACATAGCCATCCAGCTTGTAGCATCAGCCTGTTCGATGCTTCCATATCCCGGGAGTCCGGAACTTCTGTCGAAAATTCCGATATTATCTAATCCCAAAAATCCTCCCTGAAAAATATTCCTGTTCTGAGTATCCTTCCGGTTCACCCACCAGGTAAAGTTAAGCAGGAGTTTATGAAAGACCGATTCAAGGAAACTGATATCCTTTTTACCGCTGACCTTCTCATCGATTTTAAAGACACGCCAGGCAGCATAAGCGTGCAGGGGGGGATTGGCATCAGAAAAGTTCCATTCATAAGCGGGGAGTTCTCCATTAGGGTGCATATACCATTCGCGTGTAAGCAGAACCAGCTGTCTTTTTGCCAGATCGGGATCCACAAGAGCAATTGGTATGCAGTGAAATGCAAGATCCCATGCCGCATACCATGGATATTCCCATTTATCGGGCATGGAGATAACATCTTCATTATTCAAATGAACCCAGTCGCTGTTTCTACCGTTTAGCCTTTCTGCCGGGGGCGCAGGCTGAGCCGGATCACCTTTAAGCCACCGTGAGATATCAAAGTGGTAGTACTGCTTATTCCAGAGCATTCCTGCAAATGCCTGCCTTTGAATCTCTTTTTTCTCTTTATTATCAAGGTTTTGCTGGACATCTTTATAAAACTCATCCGATTCCCTGATCCTGTCATTAAAAATGGAATCGAAATTGGAAAGAAAATCTGTCGGCTTATCCGTGGTTAATCTTAGACGTAAAATTTTATTTGATTTCGCTCCTATCTCTGCTTGATAAACTATAGCCGCCTTTGTTCCTTTTTTTTCAGGTGCGATACTTTCGGTATCACCATTTACTATGAAGTCGTTTATACCGTCCTTAACCTTGCCTTTATTAGCCTGACCATACAACCTTTCAACGTTGGTTTCATTTTCACAGAAAAGCAATTCGCCATGTTCTGAATAAAGGAAATAACGGCCAAGGATTTTATGATCAGCTTCAATCAAATGTCTGCCGGTTTCTGTCAGGGAAGGTTTGTAATCGTCATAACCCCATGCCCAGGTATTTCTAAACCAGAGCTGAGGAATGACGTGGAGTGATGCTGTTTCACTTCCACGGTTATATGCTGAAATTTTTATGAGTATATCACGGGGACCATTTTTAGCATACTCAATGAAAATATCGAAATACCTGTTTTCAGAAAAAATTCCTGTATCAATAAGCTCAAACTCCCGATCCTTTTTGTTTCTTTTGCTGTTTTCATCGACAAGCTTCTGGTATGGATACAGGGACTGCGGGTATTTATAAAGCATCTTCATATAGGAATGAGTAGGTAGGTTATCCAGGTAATAAAAATATTCTTTTACATCTTCTCCATGATTTCCCTGCGGCCCCGATAATCCAAAGAAGGTTTCCTTCAAAATCGGATCCTTTCCGTTCCAGAAAGCAACCGAAAAGCAGAGCAGCTGTTTTCTATCGCATATACCGCCAATACCCTCCTCACCCCACCTGTATGCAAGGCTCCGTGAGCGGTCGTGCGTCGTATAATCCCAGGCATCACCTTGGGGGCTGTAGTCTTCCCTTACAGTTCCCCACTGCCTCTCGCTCATATATGGTCCCCACAATTTCCAATCCTTCAGCCTGTTTGAATGTTCCTTAAGACGTGCTTTTTCCCTGTTCATTAAGCGGATAACCTTTAAGTATTTCTTTTATGAATTATAATTGAATACACTTAATTTAATTTAGAGATTTAATTACATTTAATACAATGTTTTTCAACAACTACTCAGATTGGAACCTTATTTCTCAAATTTTTTATTTAATCTTTAATCCTCTGGTGAACTATGCATAAAATAATTTCAGTTTATTTTGCAGTGCTTTTTTCGGTAATGTTAATATCGTGTAATGGGAATAAGAGCAATTCCGGTAAACATACCAGGACAATAGGTGTAAGTCTTCTAACACGGGGACATATTTTCTACCGTGATCTTGAGGAGGGATTGAAGAAAGAGTCAGATAAGTACGGTTACGATCTGATTATTACCTCGGCCGATTGGGACCTTGGGAAGCAGATCTCCCAGATCGAGGATTTTATTTCCCGTAAAGTTGATGCTATCATCGTTTCACCAGTTGATTCCAAGGGGATCGGCTCGGGTATTGCCGAAGCCAATAAAGCCGGCATCCCTGTATTCACGGCTGATATTGCCGCCGAAGCGGGAAAAGTTGTTTCGCATATCGCGTCGGATAATGTGCAGGGCGGCAGACTTGCGGGAGAATATCTAGCAAAGCTGTTAAACGGTAAGGGGAAAGTGGCCATTATCAACCAGCCTGCAATAACCTCTGTACTTGACAGAGTCGCAGGATTCAGGGAAACCATCGTGAAGTATCCGGATATAAAGGTAGTGGCTGATGTGAACGGTCAGGGTGTGCGCGACAGGTCTCTTCAGGTTACCGCCGATGTGCTTCAGGCTAATCCTCAGTTAGACGGTATATTTGGAATCAATGATGACACGGCGCTGGGTGCACTGGATGCAGTAAATCAGTTTAACAGGAAAGGAATTTTCATAATCGGCTACGATGCTACTCCTCCCGCCGCCGATGCAATTATGAAGGGTTCACCTCTGAAAGCAGATGTGGTTCAGTATCCTAAAAAAATCGGTGTTGAGACTATCGATATAATTAATGATTACTTTAATAACAAAGATGTTCCCGCGAATGTTCCTGTAGAAGTTGGAATTGTTGATAAAGCTGCTCTTCAGTATCAGAATAACTCTCAATGATCAATCTTCTTGAAATGAAGGATATTGTTAAACAATATCCCGGTGTACTGGCATTAAACAAAGTTTCTATTGAATTAAAGGCCGGGGAGGTTCATTGTCTCGTTGGAGAAAACGGTGCCGGCAAATCGACTTTAATGAAGGTCTTATCGGGGGCAGTTAAAAAAGACAGCGGAGAAATTTTAATAAACGGGGAGCCTGTGGAGTATGACTCTCCTTCAGAATCACAATCACTGGGGATCAGCATTATATACCAGGATTTCAAGCTGGTGCCCGAACTTTCCGCAGCCTCAAATATTTTTCTTGGAAGGGAGATAAAGAATTCTGTTTTCCTCAACGAAAAGGAAATGAATGTCAGAGCCGCGGAAGCACTAGCAGAACTGGGTGAGGAGATCAATGTCACTTACCCTGTCTGCAAATTAAGTACGGCCGAACGTCAGATGGTTGAGATAGCTAAAGCTATGGTGGGCAACGCAAAGATACTCGCAATGGACGAACCTACCGCTCCTCTGACTGACAAGGAGATAAAAAAACTTTTTGGAATTATCAGCAGGCTTAAAGAAAAGGGCGTAGGTATTATCTATATCTCTCACAGGCTTGAGGAGATCTTTGAGATAGGCACCAGGGTAACGGTACTGCGGGATGGAAGGTTTATCCATTCTGCCGACATACAGAATGTGGATAAAAATTCTCTTATCAGATTTATGGTAGGGCGTGAACTTGCTGAAGAATATCCCCGTAATTACGCGGTAGAAGGAGAAGAAGTACTGCGGACGGAAAATATAATCTCTGAGAAGATAAACAATATTTCCTTTTCTCTTAAAAGGGGAGAGATCCTGGGTATTGCCGGTCTTGTTGGGGCGGGCAGAAGCGAGCTTGTTCGGGCAATATTCGGTGCCGATAAAAAAACTGGCGGCAGAATATTCATAAAAAACAGGGAGACATTTATAAAATCTCCCCGTGACGCAATAAAAAACGGTATTGCTCTGCTTACAGAGGACCGGAACCTGCTGGGACTCTTTATGAATCTCAGCATTCGTGAAAACGTTTCCGTTTCGAGTCTTGATAGTATGAAGGGTGCTTTTTTTATTGATAAACAGAAAGAAAATTCTGAAGTCGGGAAGCAGTTCGATCAGCTGAAAATAAAAGCACCCTCTATAGAGACCAGTGTTGAAGCTTTGAGCGGAGGCAACAGGCAGAAAGTTGTACTGGCCCGCTGGCTTGAGACCAATTCGGATATACTTATTTTTGATGAGCCCACTTCTGGAATTGATGTAGGAGTAAAGTTTGAAATTTATAATCTCATAAATAAACTTGCAGAACAGGGTAAGGGTATTATTGTAATATCATCGGAACTTCCTGAATTGATGGGAATATCAGATAGGATCATGGTTATGTGTGAAGGGGGAATAACCGGGATACTTTCTAAGGCGGAAGTAACCCAGGAAAAAATTCTGAACTTAGCAACCAAATTTTCTTCAAAGGTAAAAGATGAAGGCTGACGCAGGGAGAGCAAAACTTGTTGAGATAATCAATGAATTCAGCATAGGACTTGCCTTAATTGCCGAAGTAATATTATTCTCACAGATGTCGCAGTACTTCTTTACTACCGACAATCTGCTTAATATTTCCCTCCAGGCTTCAATCACGGCAATTATAGCGGCCGGTATGACGTTCGTAATTCTGACCGCAGGCATTGATCTATCGGTAGGTTCACTTGTTGCATTTGCAGGTATACTTGCTACCAGTGTAATAAAAATAGATATGCCAGTTTATGTTAGTCTTACCCTGGGCATTCTTGCCGGGTTATTATTCGGAGTGTTCTCCGGTTACATAGCTGGTATCTTTGTCACAAGGTTTAAGATAACACCCTTCATAGTTACCCTGGCTCTGATGACAATATGGCGGGGAGCCTCTTTTGTATATACTGAAGGAAGGCCTATATGGGAGCTGCCCGATGTTTTTGCCTTCCTTGGAGGAGGGAGGATCATTGGTATTCCTGTTCCTACTATAATTATGATTATTGTTTTTATTGTCTCTCATATTGTCTTAACAAGGACAAGATTCGGAAGGTATGTGTACGCTGTTGGAGGAAATGTTGAGGCGGCGCGTCTTGCGGGCATTAAAACAAACAGAATACTTATAGCGGTATATATAATATCGGGAGTGTTGTCGGCCCTTGCAGGAATATTGCTGGCGTCGAGGATAAATTCGGGTCAGCCCAACGCAGGACTGATGTACGAACTTGACGTAATTGCGGCTGTGGTTGTCGGCGGAACGAGTCTTTTTGGCGGGAGGGGAACAATAATAGGGACCTTCCTGGGTGCTATGCTGATTGCTGTCCTCCGGAACGGACTGAATTTATTAAACGTTGGCAGCTATGCACAACAGGTTATTGTTGGTGTTGTAATATTACTTGCTGTACTGCTTGACCAGCTTAGGAAGAATTAATTTTCAAATCCTATTCCGCCGCGTATAGTTGAATGATCCTCTTGAAATAAGGAAGATTTTCCTGGTAGTAAATAAACCGCTTCTAAAACAATTTCGGATAATAAAGTTACTTCATACTAAAAAATCCAACACAATTAACTGATATCGATTATGACGGGGGCAGAAGAGGATGAGGGTGAAATAGAAGAAAATTAAATATTCATACTTACTTAAGTAAAGTAGGCAAGAAGTAGGAAACAGATTATACAAAAAGATGACCCTTTTTGTGTAGATTTGCATTGATGAAAACAAGAACCTGCATATCCTTTCAGTTCATTTTAAGCGTGATCAAATTGTCTCAAAAAATCCTTTTATAAAAATGAAAAAATTATACCTTATCGCATTCAACTTTTTCTTCTTAACTATCTCGCTTATTGGCATGGCACAAACAAATGTGGATAAACTATCGGATGCACTCGACTCGCTGACCGCGAACAGCTTCAACTACTGGAGGATCAGTCCCGACCTTGCTACACCCATTGAAGGCGACCCGACATCAGCGGATTTCGACGATTCTGCATGGGGAATTCTCAGGGTGGAAGAAAAAAACTACGAGGATTCCTGCTGGCTTAGAAAGGAAATTATCCTTCCTGAAACAATACTGGGGAAACCGGTGGAAGGAAAAATAACTTTTCTTGTTTCCGTGGACGACTACGGTTACTTTTACGTGAACGGTGAGAACAAAGGATACTTTCCATGGGACGGTGAGTTCACACTGACCGAAAACGCGGAACCCGGGGATAAGTTTCTGATTGCGATCAAGGCTATCAATACAGGCGGACCACTGCGTCTTATCAGAGCAAGGATTAATATGGCTGGAACGAGAGATCTGCGGCAATCGATACTGGGTTTCTCCTTAAGCATGAAGGTGGGCCAGAAACTGCTTAGCTTTGATACTTACCAGACCAACGCACGGGTGAAAACTGATCCCGGTGTTGATAAATCGAAACAGGACAGAGTAGAAAAAGAACGGCTTAACGAGCTGCTTCAAAAACTGGCGGCTGTGGTTGATATAGATGCACTTGGAAACGGAGACATTCAGAAGTTCAAAGTCTCGATGGATAAGGTTCGTGCACAGCTTCAGCCTGTGAAGGAATTCGCCAAAAAGTTCACACTCTTTTTCGATTCGAATGCTCACATAGATGCAGCCTGGCTGTGGAGAGAGAAAGAAACTATTGCTGTATGTAAAAATACCTTCAGTTCTGTTTTCCATATGATGGATGAGAAACCGGATTTTACCTATACGCAGAGTGCAGCGCAGTATTATAAGTGGATGGAGGATTATTATCCTGAAGTATTCAGCGGTATAAAACAAAAAATAGCTGCAGGGAGATGGGAGGCAATAGGCGGTATGTGGATTGAGCCCGACTGCAATCTTATCGACGGTCCCTCCTGGATGAGGCAGATCCTTTATGCTAAAAGGTATTTTAAGAAAGAACTCGGAGCCGATATACATATTGGGTGGAATCCCGACTCATTCGGGTATAATTGGAATATGCCGATGTTTTACCAGAATGCAGGTATTGATGCTTTTGTTACGCAGAAAATAGGATGGAACGATACTAATGTTTTCCCCTACCGGGTTTTCTGGTGGGAATCGCCCGATGGTTCGAAGATCCTTTCGTATTTTCCTTTCGATTACGTGAATACAATTACCCAGGCATACGGACTGGTTGACTGGCTGAGACAGTTTGAAGCAAACACGGGGTTTACAAATATGCTGGTACTTTTCGGAGTTGGCGATCACGGCGGAGGACCTTCAATTGAAATGATTGACAGGATACAGCATCTTAGAACGCTTGACATATATCCCAATGTTATCTACGGAACTACGAAGGAATACCTTGACTGGCTGAAGAATCAGGATCTTTCAAAAGTGCCTGTTTGGGATGACGAACTTTATCTTGAGTATCACCGCGGTACCTATACAACCCAGGCAGATATGAAAAAGTATAACCGCCTGAGTGAAATAAAGCTGACCAACGCTGAAAAATTGTCTTCGCTTTCGAATCTTTTATTTAATGGTAAATACAGAAGCAGTGATCTTGAAGACGCTTGGCAGGGAGTAATGCTTAACCAGTTTCATGATCTGCTTCCCGGCTCAGGTATCCGCGAAATTTATATTGATGCTATGGAGACTTATAAGCATTCTCTGGATATAGCGGATTTTAACTCAAACGCAGCATTAAAAACTATTACCGACAATATTAATACCTCTTTTGTTAAAGGCGGGAAACCCTTTGTAGTATTTAACCCACTTTCCTGGGAGCGTAAGGATATTGTTCAGTTTGAACTGCCTGAAGGAGATCTGACCTCTTATGCTGTATATAATAGAGACGGGAGAGAAATACCCTCCCAATTAATTAATGAAAATACATATAAGAATAAAATTATCTTTGTAGCGGATGGAGTACCCTCATACGGTTATAAACTATATTACCTTAAAGCGAAGGCTGATCCCGATTTATCTGGAAATAAACTTTCAACCAAAAATATGATTGAGAATGAATTCTATAAGATTACAATCGATCCTGACAACGGCTGGATAAAGAGCATCTATGACAAGAAAAACGGAAGAGAAGTTCTGGCTGGTGGAGGCAACAGGCTGCAATTGCTGGAAGACAAACCGACAGCCTGGGATGCATGGAACATCGGCTGGACTGGTGTTGAATATCCTATGACTTTGAGGAAGATTGAACTCAAAGAAGATGGTCCTGTAAGAACAGTGATAAGCGTTTTTCATGATTATCTGAAGCCGGGAGCGGTGAAAGATTTCCCTACACCAAACTTCCCCTCATCATTTTTTCGGCAGGATATAATTTTATATAAGGGAATAGATAGGATTGATTTCCTTACAGATGTTGACTGGTGGGAGGAGAAGACTATGCTTAAAGTAGAGTTTCCGTTAGCAGTTCAGGACACCGAAGCGACTTATGAAATACCTTATGGTTATATAAAGCGTTCAACACAAAGAAACACACCCTGGAACAAGGCAAGGTTTGAAGTATCGGCCATCCGTTGGGCTGATGTATCAAATAGTGGTTATGGCGTTAGTCTGCTTAACAATTCCAAGTATGGCTACGATGTGAAGGATAATGTAATGAGGTTATCGCTGCTTCGCTCACCCAACTGGCCGGATCCGACAGCAGACAGGGGAGATCATCAGATAGAATATTCACTTTATCCGCATCCGGGAACCTGGAGGGATGGAAATACAGTGAACAAAGGCTACGATTTCAATTACAGGTTGATTCCATTTATGACAGATGTCCATAAAGGCTCACTGCCTGCTGAACTTTCCTTTGTAAAGATGAATGCACCCAACTTGATTCTTACAACCTTTAAAAAGGCCGAAGATGAGGACGCCTACATATTCCAGTGGTATGAATGTGAAGGGAAGGACACCGAAGCAGAAATTAAATTTCCCGAAATTCCGGTGAAGGTAGTTAAGTCGGACTTTATGGAAGGAACCGGAGTAAAACTAAAGAACGATGGGAAGAAATTAAAAGTAATAACGCAGGCAAACTCCGTTACGACGATAAAAGTTTACTTCAAGTGATGTAAAAGGCAGGGTTAACATCATACGAAGATCATTCTTATGATTCCTGGAGTTTTTAGAGATATTGTTAAATTTAGTCAAGGTCGCTTCTAAAAAAATTCCATTGCAGGTAAACGGCGGGGAAGGATATCTAACAATTTTAGAATAGATTTACCGCTTATAATCCATAATAACCATCCATACAAACGTCACAGAGTCTGCGTAACAATTCCTTTTCTTTACAGTCTAAAAGAGCAAAAGGAATTAAATAAAGAGTGGAAGGTTATGAAAAAATTACTGCTTCTTACATTGTTTTCAACCTTAATTTTTGCTGCTTCAAGCAAAAATCAGAATAAAGTTATGCTGCTGCAGGAGATGGATACCGGGATAAAAATCGACGGTGTAATAGATGCCGAATGGAGTAAAGTAGATTCCGTAAGCGACTTCTTTCAGCTCCAGCCGTATTTTGGGCAGCAGCCTTCGCGCAGAACCATTGCCAAAGTTTTAACAACAAAGGATGCGCTGTACTGCCTGATGGTCTGCTACGACAACAGGAATGATATCCAGGCAAGCACCGGTTCAATAGATAACTTTGATGGTGATGTTGTTTCCATTATGCTCGACTCATTTAATGATGAAAAGACAGCTTATAAGTTTGCCGTGTCTGCTTCGGGTGTACAGGCTGACTGTCGTCTGCTGGATGATGCCCGCAACAGGGACTACAGCTGGGACGGTATCTGGTTTGCTGATTCAAAAGTCTACGACTGGGGTTATGTTGTCGAAATGAAAATTCCCTATAAGTCATTTCAATATGATGCTAAAGCGAACTCGTGGGGACTAGATTTCGACAGATGGATACCTAAACAGGCAGAGGATTTATACTGGTGCAGCTATGAGCAGAATGAGGGTCAGAGGATTTCGAAATTCGGAAAGCTGGTATTTGAAAACTTCAGACCATCAGTAAAGGGAATAAACCTTGAAGCCTACCCCGTGGGAATCTCCAAAGCAAAGCTTACGGAGAATAACAAATATGACGTAGAAGGTAAGATCGGACTTGATCTGCTTTATAATCCTTCTCCGCAATTAAAATTTCAGCTTACTGCTAATCCCGACTTCGCTCAGATAGAAGCGGATCCTTATTCATTTAATATATCAAGATATGAATCTTATTTCTCTGAGAGAAGACCCTTTTTTACTGAAGGCAATGAGATTTTTATGGCTTCAGGAAGACAATCGAACACGGGATTCTACAGGCCGCTTGAATTATTCTACTCAAGGAGGATAGGCAAAAAACTTCCCGATGGTTCCGAGGTTCCATTATATACAGGTGCGAAAGCTTTCGGGAGGATAAATGATTGGGAGTATGGCGGCTTTGTTGCAATGACGGGTGAAAAAAACTACACCGATGACGGCGAACATCTGACCGAAGACCAGGCATATTTTGGGTCAGTGAGATTAAAGAAACAGCTATTCGGCAACTCGCAGGCAGGAATACTGTTCGTGGGTAAACAGACGCGGGACAGTACTTACGGAGTTATTGACATTGACGGTGCGTTCAGAGAGTCGCAATGGCAGTTATCATATCAGATTGCAAGATCGATAAAAAACACTGAAGGAGACTTTGCTTTCTCGACGGGCTTAACCAGTATGACGGACAACTGGCTGACATTTGCACGAAGCAGGTACATAGGTGATAAATTTGATATAAGTGAAGTAGGTTATGTGCCATGGACAGGTACCGGAGAGTTTACTGCCATCACCGGTCCTATTTTTAATTTTGAAACAGGCTATATACGGCAGATGCTGATCTATGCAGGACCTTTTCTTAACTATGAAAAAATTGACAACTTTACTGATTACCAGGCTCTTCTTGGTTTTAATATGCAGTTGAGAGACAACTGGGGATATGAAATAAATGCCCAGTATGGAAAAGCAAAGGATGAGGGGTTGGAGTACACAACCTATTCATTTACGCTCAGTTCGTGGTACAGTATAAATCCTAAATGGAATGGAAATTTATACGGAGGATATGAAAAGACTTATAATTTCTCACGTGAGTATCTTGCGCCTTATTCGTGGGCCGGTATATCCTTCAATTGGAAAGCGGCAGATATCCTTGATCTTGGTACTTCGTACGATATGTATGTTGAAGGGAATCCTGAAGGACACGTAGAAGATATAACTTATAACGCACGCCCTTATTTCTCACTTACCCCAATCAATAATTTAAATTTAAGGGTATATGTGGATAACGTATTTATTAAATCTGTCGACAGGCTTGATCAGGTTATTGCGGGATTCCTTTTCTCATACAACTTTTCTCCGAAATCATGGATCTACCTTGCATTGAATGAGGTAAGAGACCGGAGCGATCAATTTGATCAATCCGGAAACCCGGTTCCTCACAGGATGCATACTGTGGAAAGAGCAGGGGTTTTTAAGATTAAATACCTGTATTATTTCTAAGAGGTATTTTTATCTGATTCTTCAAGAAATTAAGTAAGAGGCTGTCTCAAATATCAGGGTAATATCATTTCGCTGGTAATTTGACGAAGAAAACTATCTCGAACTCTAAGGTTTCTTCCTCCAGTCGACGTGACAATGAGGTTTTTGAGACAGCTCTTTTAATACTGTTGATAAAGGATTTATTTCACATAAATTCCTGCTGAAAGAAAGCCGCACCAGTGTTCAAGAGAGAATGGCGCAGTCGTTCCCATATGCGTACCGTAGACAGGAAGCGGTTTCTCCGTCCAGGTATCAGAATACTTTAGGAGTTTTCCGTTAAGACCTTTGAGATTTAGCCTTTCTGCTATATGATAAATAGAAAGTAGTCCGAAAGGGACAGAAAACTTTCCACACCAAAGAGGTACCGGCGTTTTAATTTCGGGACTTCCCCAAAGCTCATTTTTCAAACCGTCAATATCGGCATGGCTGAGATTGGCATTGATATAAGTATCAGCAATTCTCCTGTCATTCTCCGTTGCATCTTGATGCGCCTTTTTATCTTTCCCAAATGGTGAGTTATCAAAATCATCCCCATAATGATCGGCATCGGTTGAGATCAGAAAGAAAATATCTTTACCGGGCTTCAGGTTATTCGAGGTGATATATTCCTGAATTATAGCTGCAAGATCATTAGAAACGGAATCCATTCTTTCGAAGGGCATCTGTGTAACCATAATAGGAGTAATCTTCACATCCTTGTTGTAGTACTGCAGAAACGGGACAAGCGCCTCAATTGAATGCTCTATATTCTGGGCCTTATCACTAACCATATAATAGTTCTTATCCAGCTTCGATTTAATCATTTCCCTGAGAGGGGATATCGCTACATTTTTATATGGACCCTTCCAGAACTTATAATCATCAAGGATAAGGACATTCTGAGGATCGTTCATAGCTTTTCGGACGGTACCATGGGTAACTCCAAATATCACCACTTCTTTAGCTTTGATGAGAGGATAGAGGGGATAATATACTCTGCCGGCATATAAAAAATCATCGTGGGGAGAGATTCCGCCTATTAAAAGTCCGTTATTTAATGTGCTTACTTCAGAATTTTCCGAAAGATAGCTCATCAGAGTATCCATCTCGGAAGCGCGCCAGCAGAAACCGACATTGTCCCTTACTGGTCTTACGTTATTTTCCTGTGCTGATACCATGGTATTAAATAAAAATATTATTGTGAGAAATGTTAGTTGAATTAAAAGGTTCTTCATTTTTAACCTGCGGGATAATTAAACAATGAGGCATTCATTAAGCAAAAATTTCTTAATTTTCTAATGAACAAAAATATGATAAAATATAAAAGAAAATATCTTCTTTTCTACCTTAAAACGGGGGGAGGGCATTTTGCTCCTGCTTCATCGCTTGCAAATTATTTTAAGCATCACCACTCTGCCGAAGTTGAGCCTGTTCTCATCGATGGATTTACCAGGACCAACCGGATAGTAAAGAACCTCATCGAAGAAGGATACCGTAACCTGCAGTCGAAGGCAAAATGGGCATATGAAGTTTTGTACGCGTTCAATAAAATCTCTTTATTTGCGAGAACTTCATGCTATATTGTTTCAAAGTCGTCGGTTAAATTTATTAAGGACAAAATTGCTGAAGAGAAACCCGAAAAAATAATAATACTGCATTTTTTCCTGATAGAACCTGTCTACGAAGCAGTAAAAAGGCTGAAGCTGAGCCTACCGGTATTTACAATAGTCACTGATCCCTATACGGCACATCCAATGTGGTTCTTAAGAAAAGACCAGAGGTTCATTGTCTTCAGCGAAAAGTTGAAACAGACGCTATCGCGCAGGATATCTCCTGACCGTCTCAAAGTTTTTCCGTTCATTCTTGAGGAGAAGTTTTCACAGCCGATTCCTGCTTCTGCAATAAGGAGGCTTAAGGTTGAAATGGGATTTGATCCGGGGAATAAAATTATATTGATACTCGGGGGAGGCGACGGGATTCCGCATGGCAGAACAATTCTGGAACGAACGATCACCTCAAAACCAGGAGCAGCTATTGCGGTTGTAGCAGGTAAAAACAGATCGCTTTATGCAGCAGCAAAAAAATTAAAAGAAAAGCATCCTAATGTGCCTGTAAAGGTCTATGAATTCATAAGCTTCGTATATGAGCTGCTGAATATTTCGGACGTTGTAATCACCAAAGGCGGCGCTTCCACAATAATGGAAATACTTATACTGAATAAAATCCCCGTCGTAAATAATTTTATCTGGGAGCAGGAAAAGGGGAATATTGATTTTGTGCAGGAAAACAAACTTGGAATATTTGAACGAGATATTTCAGCAATACCTGAAGCCATAGGGAGACTTATAAATGATGATGAATATTACGAAAAGTTTATAAATAACATAAAACGCCTGGGTATGAAAAACGGCGTTGCAGATGTGGCGGAGTTTCTACTTAAGACGGAATAAATAACTTATTTCGACGCCTGCTGTCTTAATTCTTTCAGGACTTTCTGGATAACTGTTCTTTTAGCTTTCAGCTTTTCACGGTAGTCCATGCCGTCGGTATCGGTAATCTCCATTCCAAGATCCGAAAGGTAACTATCCAGTGCTTCGGCTAAGACTTCCTTTTCTGTATCAGATAATGTTATTGTTATATCAGCCATTTTCTCCCATCCTATTTTTTAATAAAGAAAATGAGAAATTAAATTTCACCTCAACTAATCAAAATGGTGATGGAGTTATACAATTTTGAAAGCTAGATAAATAAAAAATTACTTAGATTCAATCTCAAAAAGACAAAGAATTTTGGATTTGTTTGGACATTTCGTAATGATGTAAACCTGAGTTTATCATTCTTAAATTTTTACAGAAATTCTATAACTGCCCGGAAGACAACTTTGGCAGTTGATTTATTAATCCCTTCTATTATAGAGGAATTTTCATTATCAGCAGCTGACCTATAAATTTCTATCAAATCATTATACTTTGATTCGGCAACAAAATTTACAGTGGTGTTTTTTACTATGTGTTTCTCATGTTGATCTTTGTTGAAACTGTCCATCACCATTTCTATGTATTTGATATTATTTACGTGCAGATTCAGATCTATATCGGTGTAGCGCATCTGTCGGGTAAAAACCAGCTCTCTGCTGCTTAGTTCGGAAATCTTCCCGGGTAAAGAATCCAGAGCGGATTCGTTTTCCTGGTAATTTATCGGTGCCGGTAGACCAGAGGTATCAATGATTCGTTTCGTTTTGATATTGATCGGCAGCCAGGCTGTTGTTGCTTTAATTATAATTTCATTTTCACGGTTATAGATAAGATAATCTCTTAAGGAATAGAGTTTATATTTCTTCTTCGGCCAGGTTTTTATCGTGATTACCTCACCAAAGCCCGGAAGTGAAGAAATCTCCACGTTTGTCCACGATAGTACCCAGGCATAGTTATATTTTATAAGTGAGGTATAGCCGAGGTCCAGTTTGTCAGCATGAGCTGCTGCAGTATCCTGAAGGTATATGAAAAGCGAATCTAGCCTCAGCCTGTTTTTGAAGTCGGCTTCATGTGCCTGAACAGTTTTGCTGTTTTCAAAGAATTCTAACATGAAGTAATTCCTTTCTCAGACCGAAAGTCCAGAAAAATCCGGTTCCCCCAAAATAGATTTCTCATACTTAAATACAACCTGTTAAAATTAAATATTTATTGTTAATCGGATGCCGGCTACGACTCATCTACAGTTCAACTTCGCTCCAGCTGCGCATTATCAGACCAGAATCAGGCCGATAATACTATGACCCCTTTTATTGATCTTCCTGATGAACTTCCTGAAAAATATCTGTCATCGGCTGAGATAGACAATTAAAAGCAGAGAATTCAGGAATCTATAGTGTCCAAATTGTGGCAGACAAAAACTAATTAAATGAAGATCAGGTAACCGGCTGCTTGCCCAATTAAGCGAACTTCTTCATTACCAGCTTTATTCCCTGCATTGGTATAATCACCCAGTCGGGTCGGTTGTTTAGTTCATATTCAATTTCGTAAACAGATTTATCAAGCAGGAAAACGTTTAGCAATATATTGAGCTGCTCTTTTTCAGAAGGAACAAAAGGATATCCCTCCGTTGTCTCCCTGTATGCATTCAGAAAAGCTCCACTCACATAATAAAACCATGGTTCAATCCACTGCCTGATAATTTCAGCATCTTCAGGTCGTACTTTAGAGCGCTGAAAATAAACGCTGTAAACGGCATAATGAAATGATCTGAGCATTCCGGCTACATCCCTGAAGGCTGAATATTTTAGCCTCCGTTCTCCCGGCGAGCGAACCGGTTCGCCTTCAAAATCTATAATCATAAAATCATCACCGGTGCTCAGAACCTGTCCCAGATGATAATCGCCATGAATTCTTATCTTTTGTGCAGAAATTTTCTTTTTCAGTACCTTTTTATACTGTGCTAATATTTTATCTCTTATTGCGAGTATATCTTCAGCTTCCTGCTTAATTGACCGGGGAAGTTTTGAAAGATTGCCGGCAAAAAAGTTCAATCCTTTTTTAGCATTTGAGTAGAGTGTTTGGTATAGAGCTTTCTGGTAAAGAGTTGAAAAAGATTCGGGTGAAAAAGCAGGATTATCAGCGGCTGCCAGCTTAATGTGCATTTCCCCTGTTCTCTTTCCAAGTAGTCTTGCTTTTTCAAAAAAAATAGCCCCTATATAATCCTGCAGAATTGGCGGCACTTCATCAAAGTGTATATCAAAAATCGAATCAAGATCCGGATCCTGAACGGGACACTCTTCATTTTCACCCATTACTCTTTCAAAATATCTTCCCACTGCATCCAATGTAACTGTCCAGGCATCTCCCTGATTGGGAGTAAATTTCTGCAGCAAAGCAAGAACCCTCGGTTCAGAACCTGAATTTTGATATTCAAGACTACCAGCATAGGAGGGGACGTTTCCGAAATTCTGATCCTCACTCAGGAATTTTATCACTTCGGGATCAGGATTTATACCTTCTTCAACTCTTCGGTAAAACTTTAAAAAGAAGGTTTCACCGTAAAGAACGGAGGAATTACTCTGCTCTGCTTTCAGAACCCTTGAATTGCCGGGAAGTTCACCGGATTCACCGAGGAGTGATTTGAATTTTTTACTTTTTACAGAAGCCAGTGTGCCGGTCTTCCCTTTAATTTTTCTTTTTTTATCTATCATCTTCAATATCTGGCTGCGGAACTTCTCCCCATAGATTGCATCGTAAAGAAATCCTTGATCGTCAGGAGGGTTAAGCCTTGAAATGATACTCTGCGGTGAATCTTTCAGCAGCTTCTCTCCGCGGCCTTCAGGAATGAAGGAAACAGCCAGTGCATAATTTTCCGATGCTCCTATGGCATAGCTAACCTGCAGCAGCAGCAGTGAAGCTGTTTCTTTATCAAACTGTATCGGAAGATTTTCTTTAATTGAAATATTTTTAAGCTGGCGTGCTTTTCCCCCAAACCATCTGCAGGTTTTCAGATATCGGGGCAGAATCCGTTTTTCAAGCTGAGTTTTATTTTCGCCGGCAAATATTTCCGTCCATTGTTTCTTTACTTTAACTTCAGGCAGGGCCTTTTCATCCAATTCGCCCCGGTATTCTTTCTCTTTTAGTAATATAAACCAGTAATGGTCATACGGTCCCAGTGTTATCACATAAGGTTTATCCGTGATGTGAGGAAAGGTATTCTGACTGAACATTTCCTCCGGCGTATAACCTTCAAGTTCTTCCGTATTTAATCTGACGACCTGTGCAAAGCGGGACAGATTAATAACCACCAGTATAATCTCCTCTTCATTGGTGCGAATAAAAGATAAGATCTTAGGATTATCCGATGAAATAAACGTTAAGCTTCCGCGGCTTAAGGCTTTAGACTGTTTCCTCATTGCAATCAAACGCTTCATCCACCACAATGGCGATGAAAGGTTTCTTTCCTGTATTTCAACATTGATAGATTGATAAAGATACTCTGAATCTATTATCACAGGGAGGTAGAGTTTTTGTGGATTCGCTTTCGAGAATCCGGCGTTTCTATCTGCCGTCCATTGCATTGGTGTTCTCACGCCGTCTCTATCGCCTAAATAATAATTGTCACCCATCCCGATCTCATCTCCGTAATAAATAACAGGTGTACCGGGCAGTGAAAACAGAAGAATATTTATCAGCTCAATTTTCTTCCGGTTATTCTCAAGCAGGGGTGAAAGCCGCCGTCTTATCCCCAGGTTAAGTCTTGCCCGCGGATCCTGGGCAAAGATCCGGTACATATAGTCGCGTTCTTCGTCCGTCACCATTTCGAGTGTAAGCTCATCGTGGTTGCGAAGGAACATAACCCACTGACAGCTACCGGGTATTTCAGGTGTCTGTTCCAGAATATTAATAACAGGAAAACGATCCTCCATCCTCAGAGCCATAAATAATCTCGGCATAACAGGAAAATGAAATGCCATATGAGATTCATCTCCTTCACCGAAATAAGCAACCGAATCCTCTGGCCACTGGTTCGCCTCTGCCAGCAGCATCTTATTTTGGAATTTCTTATCAACATGCGATCTTAATTTCTTCAGGAAAGTATGTGTTTCGGGAAGGTTCTCACAATTGGTTCCTTCTCGCTCATATAGGTAAGGCACCGCATCAAGGCGCATTCCATCAACACCCATTCCGAACCAGTAGTCCAGTACTTTTATAATTTCCGCCTGTACCTTAGGATTATCATAGTTAAGATCAGGCTGGTGGGAATAGAACCTGTGCCAGTAATATGCATCAGCCACCGGATCATAAGTCCAGTTGCTTGTTTCAAAATCCTGGAATATTATTCTTGCTTCGCTGTATAAAGAAGGATCATTACTCCACACATAATAATCACGGTAACCAATGCCCGGCTTTGATTTCCGTGCACGCTGGAACCACTTATGCTGGTCAGATGTATGGTTAACGACAAGCTCAGTAATAATCCTGATCCCTCTTCTATGAGCTTCTCTTAGCAGCTTCTTAAAATCCCGCAGCGTTCCATAATCCGGATGAATGTTGAAATAGTCTGCTATATCGTAACCATCATCTTTTAATGGGGAAGGATAAAACGGGAGGAGCCATACAGCCGTGACACCCAGGTTTTCCAGATAATCTAATTTTTCAATCAGACCGTTTATATCTCCTATACCATCGCCGTTGCTGTCATAAAATGATTTAATGTGAAGTTCGTAGATAACCGCATCCTTGTACCACAAGGGATCATCTGTAAGTTTAAGTATATTTTCTGCCATATAGACATATCTTTTTATTACATAAAATAGTCAAAGTCATTTTCACGCCGGAGCCTTCTGTGAATTCTAAAGATATAAGTCGGCGATTCTTCAGGATCAAGCTCAACAACATTTTCTCCGCCCATCCACATAAATTTATTATTGTGAAGGAGCTCATGCACAAGGTACGACTGCCGTTCAGAAATCCCGAAACTTTCAATTGGTATACGTACAGTTCCCCGCTGTTCATGGTAGTAATCAAGATTAACAACAATTAATAATATATTCGACAGATCTTCTGTAACCTTTCCGTAACAAAGCAGATACTTGTTGTCGGTATGGTAGAACTCAATATTATAAGTAGTGTGCAAGGCTTCATTCTCTCTACGGATCCTGTTAATTTTCTTCACAATCTCCGTAATATTACCGGGTTTATTATAATCCCAGTTCTTAATTTCATACTTTTCAGAATTATCATATTCTTCCTTTCCGGGGATAGCCTCATTTATGCAGAGTTCGTAGGCAGGACCATAAATGCCGTAATTCGAAGATAGTGTTGCTGCCAGCACCAGTCTTGTAATGAACGCCGGCCTTCCGCCGTACTGCAAATTCTCGGGGAGGATATCGGGAGTATTGGTCCAGAAATTCGGTCTGTAGAATTCACGGGCTTCCCTTTTTGTAAGCTCTGTAAGATAATCAATGAATTCATTCTGTGTGTTTCTCCAGGTGAAGTAAGTATAAGACTGAGTAAAACCTACTTTCCCCAGTCGGTACATAACTTTAGGCCGTGTAAATGCTTCCGCAAGGAAGATAACCCCAGGGTCAGTATTTTTAATTTCTTTAATAAGCCATTCCCAAAAGGAGAAAGGTTTGGTGTGGGGATTATCAACCCTGAAGATCTTTATCCCTTTATCGATCCAAAATTCAATTATGCTCTTAAGTTCTTCCCATAACTCCTTCCAGTTTTCAGTTTCAAAATTTAGAGGCAGCACATCCTGGTATTTCTTTGGCGGATTTTCAGCATATTGAATTGTCCGATCGGGACGCCATCGGAACCACTCCGGGTGTTCATTCACATACGGGTGATCAGGAGAGCATTGATAGGCAATGTCGATCGCTGTCTCAATTCCAAGGGATTCTGCTTTCTTTACGAATGAAATAAAATCCTCCATTGCCCCAAGTTCAGGATTCACGGCTTTATGTCCTCCTTCTGCAGAGCCAATTGCCCATGGACTGCCGGGATCATCCCGTCTAGAGTTTGGTGAATTGTTCTTTCCCTTCCTGTTTGTTTTGCCAATAGGATGTATCGGAGGAAGATAAATCACATCAAATCCCAATTCTGCAATATGAGGTAAAAGTTTTTCAGCATCTTTAAAAGTTCCGGGTTTAGTATCTTTTCCTGTTGAACGGGGGAAGAATTCGTACCACGAGCTGAAAAGCGCTTTCTTCCTTTCCACCCAGATTTCATACTCATTCTCAAACACGGTTGCCAGTGACCGGTCTGTATGTATGAACATAAGGTTTGATATAGATTCGCTTAAAGCCAGATCGATAGCCGTTTCAAGCTCAGCCGGATCTTTCATTTTTTTAACAGCGGTCATCATTCTTTCACGTACTTCAGTGTTAGCAGAATTGGATACATTCTTCTCAATCATTTCTGCACCGATGAGAAGTTCTACCTTGATATCCTGTTCAGCCACTATCCTCTTTTTCAAATCCTGCTGCCAGGTATAAAAATGATCGACCCAGGCACGCAGGGTGTAATAATAAGTTCCCACCTCTTTAACCGTAAAAACACCCCGCCACTTATCATTATCTATATGCTGCATACGAGCGGCTGTCCACTCTTTTTCACCGGCTTCACGATAGAGGAGTTCTGCAGAAATTGTATCATGCCCGTCACTGATTATATCCGCTGTAACCAGTACCTGTTCTCCCGTCACTCTCTTTACAGGCAGTTCGCCGCAGTCGACATTAGGCTTAACATTCTGAATTTCAACTCTTTTTCTTCCATCTTCTTTAATAGCTCTACTCCTTCAGGTTGGTATTATCTTTATCATAAAGAAAAAGAAGTTCGATATGTATGATCTGAATCAAAAACACGGATATAAGTTTTTAAAGGATATCCGGTTTATTTTGATGATGGAAAAATTGAAGTATAGAAATATTGAGGGTAGTTTAGAGTAACCATTTTCCAAATTGCTGAGTCTAATAAATAAAAATGCAGGCACATCAAATGAAAGAATTAACCACCTTATTATTATTAACGATTTTAATAGCAGCCACAGGCTCCATATCAGCCTGCCGTGTAGAAGCTGGTTCGGATTTCGGAGGAGGGCTAGAGACTATACACGAGAAAACCTTTTCAATTCAGCCTGGCAAAAACCTGAGGGTTGAAACCTCAAGCGGTGATGTCACGGTAACAACCTGGGATAAATCAGAAGTTTACATTAAAGTACTGGGTAATGAAAAAGCCAGGGATAGAGTAGAATTTTCTTTTAAGAATGACGATGATGAAATTTCCGTTATTGCTAAAAGGGAAGGTTCTTTCTTCAACTGGTTTTCGAGCGGAATAAGGATGAGATTTGAGATCAAAGTTCCGGCAGAGTTTAATACGAATGTTAACACATCAGGCGGCGACATCATGATTGGTGAGATCCGCGGGAACAACAGGCTGAGAACTTCCGGGGGGGACGTCTGGGTGAAGAATACCGATGGTGTTTTGAACGTAACCACTTCAGGCGGAGAAATAAACCTTGATTCCAACAGCGGTCAGATGAATGTTTCAACCTCAGGCGGCGACATAAAAGCAAGAGAGTTCAAGGGTGATGTTTCGGCTTCAACTTCCGGAGGAGACATTTACCTGAAGGGGAGTGATTCCAAAATCTACGCTGAGACTTCGGGCGGTGATATTACGCTTGATTATACGGGAATGAATAAAGGAATAGACCTTGAAACCTCAGGGGGCGATATCCAGATGAAGCTGCCTTCAGACATTAATGCCTCTGCTTCTATGCATACCTCCGGCGGCGATATAGAATGCGACCTTACAGCAAACAGAGCAAAAAGAATTTCATCCTCAAGGTTTGAAGCAGATCTGAATAATGGCGGTGCATCACTGACCGCTAAGACATCAGGCGGTGATATTTCGGTTAAAAAACAGTAGCTTCTCTCACACACAAGTTTATCTCACACGCGCAGGTGTACAATTAAGTGCATCTGCGCCTTTTTATTTGACATATTTAAATCACTTTCATAGTTTTAATGAAACAATTATTGAAGCATGAATACTCCTTTAATATATAAATTCCTTAATGATGATGAGCTCCTTAGGATTTCAAATAAGATCAAAGCGGAAGAGAAAAGAACTGCAGGAGAGATATGTGTAAGCATAAAAGAACACCGTTCCCTCCTTCAAAAAAAGAAATCGGTTGAGGACCTGGCCCGGGGGGAATCTTTTAAACTAGGAATAGATAAAACGAGGGATAAAACAGGCATTATTATTTTCCTGCTCCTCGCGGCAAGGCAGTTTTATATCCTTGCAGATGAAGGGATCAATAAGAAAGTACCGGAAAAAACCTGGAATACAATTAAAGATGAAATGCAGGAACATTTTATTGAAGGTAAATTTTCAGAAGGGATAATCCACGGAGTAGACCGTGTAGGTAAAATATTGAGTGAACACTTTCCAATTAAACCAGACGATACCAACGAAATCTCAAACCGGGTCATCTTAGAATAAACAAAAACTCCAATAATGAGGACTTACTTTTTAAGCTCTCTCTCAATGGCCGAGGTGATTTCATCGCTTTCAGGGGTTATTTTGCTTCTAAACCTGGACACGATTTCTCCATTCTTTGAGATTAGAAACTTTTCGAAGTTCCATTTGATATCGCCCTGTTCGGTATTTGTATTAGATGTGAGGGCAGTATAAAGCGGCGACCGGTTCGTTCCGTTAACATCTATTTTATCAAAAAGCTTAAACGTAACATCGTACTTCGACGAGCAGAAATTCTTTATTTCTTCATTGGTACCCGGCTCCTGACCACCGAACTGGTTGCAGGGGAAAGCCAGAATTTCGAATCCCTGGTCGTTATATTTTTTGTAAATTTTTTCAAGTCCCTCATACTGCGGAGTAAACCCGCATTTACTTGCCACATTGACAATCAGAAGCACTTTTCCTTTATACGCAGAGAGGTTAACGTCCCGTCCTTCCATATCCTTCACTGTAACATTACTTATATTATTATTCGCCTTACCCCCTGAATCACTGCCTGCAAAAGAAAAAATTGAAAATAACATCACCGATAAAAGTGCTGATAAATGAAACATTCTGAACTCCTTATCTTTCAATCCTAACAAAGCATAACAAAAAATAGTTCATATTCAATTTAATGTTCTTATTATATCACACAACATGCATGAAGTTAAAGGATATATAAGCCTGTTTTTCCTGTAATTAAAGAAATATTTCCCGGCAAGCTGACCACCAAAGAATGCTGCTAGAATCACCGGATAGGTTATCAGTTGGAAACCGAGTCCTGACATCAGTCTGACTGCAATTACCAGAGGTACGGGAAGATGGACAGCAAGAACCCACTGCAGGGAGAATTTTTTAACATTTGCCCTCCAGTATCCGAAGGGCAAATTCAGGATTAGAACAGAAACAGCAGCAAATAATATATTCATACCAGGAAAATTACAGTTAACTCATCAATGCTGCAATGGCAGAAGTATTCACTATGTCATCGACGCTACAGCCGCGGCTCAGGTCGAAGAATGGCCTCTTCAATCCCTGCACGACCGGCCCGATAGCGTCTGCCTTTCCCAGTCTCTGAGCAATCTTATAGCCTATATTTCCGGCATTAAGATCGGGAAAGATAAGGACATTCGCTCTTCCGGCAACACTGCTTCCCGGGGCTTTTCTTCTTCCAATTGAATCAATTACCGCAGCATCAAACTGAAGTTCACCATCAATATTTAGCTCTGGATGTTTTTTCTTTGCCAGTTCAGTAGCCTGCAATACTTTATCAATCGCCTCATGTTCTGCGCTTCCCTTCGTTGAGAACGATAGCATTGCAATATAGGGTTCTTCACCCGTCAGCTTCTGATGATTTATGGCTGTAGTGACAGCTATGTCTGCCAGCTGCTCAACATCAGGAGCGGGTACAACCGCACAATCAGCGAAACTGTATGTTTTTTCAGGCATAACCATCAGGAAGAAGCTTGACACCGTTGAAATACCCTCAGGCATACCAATGCACTGGATGCCTGCCCTTAAAACATCGGCAGTTGAAGCTGTAGAGCCGGCAACGCTGCCGTCTGCCATCGATTCTTTTACCATCATAGCTGCGAAAAAGAGGTCCTTTTTCATTGCATCCCTGGCTGCCTCAATGGTAATGCCTTTTTTCTTTCTGAGGTTAAAATAGATGTTTGTAAAATCGCTGAGTTTGTCCGATTTCTCAGGATCTATTATTCTCACTCCGGATAGCTCGCATCCGAGCTCCCGGCCCTTTGAACGCACTTTCTCCTCATTTCCTATTGTAATAACAGTTGCTATTTTTTCTTTAGATAAAATTTCTGCTGCTTTTATCACCCTGTCGTCATGAGACTCAGGTAAAACTATAGTTCTTTTAAGTGAGGAAGCCCTGCTTATGATAACTTCCATTAATTTGTTGCTCATTATTTTTCTCCCGTTTTCTGAAAAAGACAACGTTCAAAATTACGAAAATAGGACAAGATATATGACAGAGCATAAAATAGCCTCCATCAGGAGTAATTTCTTTGACTTATTAACTATTATTTTTATTATAACAGACTATTATTTAATAATAGTTCCGGCAGGCCTGATACAGCCTGATTATCGTTGATTTTTCTCTAAAAAAAGGATAGATTCACACTCTTAAATTTGTCATGATTGCTGAAAATATTAAATCTCTGCAGCTAAGAATTGAACAGAAGTGTTCAGGTGTTAACAGGAATAGCAGTGAAATAAAACTGATAGCCGTTTCGAAGACATTCGGCGTTGAAGATATTGAAAAAGTATTTGATGAAGGACTCAGGGATTTTGGTGAGAACAAGGCACAGGAATTATCTTCAAAATATGAACTGCTTGGCGACAAGATAACCTGGCATTTTATCGGTCACCTGCAGCGCAACAAGGTGCGCAGCGTAGTTCCTGCTGCAGATTATATCCATTCTGTGGATTCACTTCAGCTTGCTTCTGAAATTAACAAGTACGCTGCCAGGAACAATAAAATTCAAAAAATTCTTCTGCAGGTAAAGACTTCCGAGGAAGAATCGAAGTCCGGTATTGAAAAGAAGAGCGAACTTCTCGAGCTTGCCCGTTATTGCAGGGAATATTCTAATGTTCAGGTCGAAGGGCTAATGACGATTGCTCCACTGACGGAAGACGGAAAACTTATAAGGCAAAGTTTCAGGCAATTGCGTAAATTGAAAGATGAATTAAATTCACAAGGTTTCAGCATTAAGGAGCTCTCGATGGGTATGACATCAGATTTTGAGATTGCAATTGAAGAGGGAGCAACTATGCTGAGAATCGGTTCTGCAATTTTTGGTGAAAGAGATTATTCAACAGATTGGAAAGATTCATGAAAGTTTCTCCGATCAGTATCAAAAAACAGGAATTCAATAAATCATTCAGGGGATACGATTCTGAAGAAGTTCAGGCGTTTCTGGAGAAACTCGCTGATGAGTTCGATGAGCTTCAGAAGGAGAATGAGAATTTTAAGGAAGAGCTTGAAAATGCGAATGCACACCTGGCAGAATTCCGCCGGATAGAAAAAAATCTGCAGGACACTCTGCTCAAAGCACAGGAATCTTCTTCGAAGGCTATCGACTCGGTTAAAAAGCAGACAAACCTTATGGTTAAGGAGGCTGAAATTAAGGCAAATCAGATTCTTGAAAAGGCAAGGGAAAATGCCAATGAAATAAGGGATGCTGTTATAAAGCTCAGAGAAGAACGTAATCTATTGATTTCTAAACTGAGGGCTATGATTGATTCACAGTCTCATCTTTTTGAAGTTAAAGTTAAAGAAGCAGGGGAGGAAAGTCCGGCCATTAAAAAACCTGAACAGGCCCGTAAGGTCGATATAAATGTTGATGATATAGTAAATAAAATTTTATAAATGAGCGAACTCAAAAATAAAATAGACGAAACTCTTACAGTCATTCGCAAAGTTACAGATGATAATTACCCTGTCGGGATAATTCTTGGTACCGGGTTAGGAGGGTTGGTAAGGGAAATAGATATTGAACATGAGATAAGTTACAGCGATCTTCCACATTTCCCCCTTTCAACTGTTGAATCGCACGAAGGCAAACTGATTTTCGGAAAGATAAACGGGAAAAATGTAGCAGCAATGCAGGGACGTTTTCATTATTATGAAGGCTATACCATGCAGCAGATAACCTACCCGGTACGTGTAATGAAATTCCTTGGTGTTGAAACACTTCTTGTATCGAATGCCTGCGGAGGGATGAACCCGCAGTACCGGCGCGGTGACATTATGCTGATGGCAGATCATATCAATCTTCTCGGTGATAACCCCCTGATAGGTAAAAATGAAAATGAGCTGGGACCAAGATTTCCTGATATGAGCGAACCATATGATAATAGACTCATTTCAATGGCTGAGGCAATTGCTTTTGAAAATAAGATTAAGCTTCAGAAGGGAGTTTATATAGCGGTTCCAGGTCCCAACCTTGAAACAAGAGCCGAGTACAGGTTTTTACGGTCCACCGGGGCCGATGTTGTGGGTATGTCGACAATTCCCGAGAATATAGTGGCCAATCATATGGGGATGAAGGTACTGGGAATCAGTATTGTAACAGATGAATGTTTTCCCGATACGCTCAAGCCAGTGAATGTTGAAGAGATCATTGCTGCAGCTATGGAAGCTGAACCGAAAATGACCCTTATAATGAAAGAGGTTATAAAAAAATTATAATGGAAAAGAGACCATTACACAATTACGTAACCCCGGTGCTTCTTGGTGTTCTGATGTTCGCATCGAATTTTATAAACACCGGGATTTTCCGGTTTGGCGGAAATGATTTCGCCGTCTGGTTTGTCATTTCACTACTTTGCTTTGCCTGCGGGTACTATATAAACAAGGTGTTCGGGTGGCATACAGGAGGCAAGGTTATATTTTCAATCATTATTGCAGCCACAGTATTAAGCATACTGGTAATTGCTTTTTTCAGGGAATATTTCTCAGCTAATGAATTGTTAACTGAAAACCTGATCCTTTATAGTCTCCGGAATATCACTTTAGGTTCTATGGCCCTCTTCGGAATGGCAGTAGATGAAGTTCTTCATCGTGAAAGGGAGGCCTCGCTTCTGAATCAGAAGCTGAAGATGTACGAGGAGCAGCTTCAGAATGCACGCAAGGAAGCCGAAGTTGAGCTACGGGATGCAAAAGTACAGGCTGAAAAAATAGTAAATGATGCGCAGGCTGCCGCAAAAAATATAATCCTTAAAAAGGAAAGAATAGAAAGTGAACTTAAAGAGTTCATCCAGGCTGAAAAGGAATTGATAAAAAGATACGAGGAATCCTGATAAGATCATGTTCAAACAATATTCTGAAAAAATAAACTATCCTGATCTTGAAAAGAATATACTTGAGTTCTGGGAGAAGAATAAAATTTTTGAAAAGAGCATTTCTTCAAGAGATAAATCAAAATCATTTACATTTTATGAAGGACCTCCTACAGCAAACGGAAAACCAGGAATCCACCATGTTATGTCGCGTGCCCTAAAGGACCTCGTCTGCCGTTACAAGACTCTCCAGGGCTACCGTGTTGAAAGAAAAGGCGGCTGGGATACCCATGGTCTCCCTGTCGAAATTGAAGTCGAAAAGAAACTAGGCATCAAGCATAAAAGCGAAGTTCTGGAATACGGAGTTGAAAAATATAACCAGGCCTGCAGAGAATCCGTTTTTACATATCTCGATCTCTGGGAAAAAATGACAACTCGGATGGGTTATTGGGTCGATCTCGGGTCGGCTTACATAACTCTGAAGAATGATTACATTGAGTCTGTTTGGTGGGCTTTAAAAACACTGTTTGATAAAGGACTTATTTATAAAGACTATAAAATCGTTCCACAGGATCCCAAGTCGGAGACAGTTCTCTCTTCCCACGAACTGGCATTGGGCTACAGGGAAACCAAAGATCCATCGGTTTACGTACTTTTCAGAGTAAAAGATTCGGAGGATTATTTCCTGGTATGGACAACCACACCGTGGACACTTATCTCCAATGTCGCTCTTGCTGTAGGTTCCGACATCGACTATGTTAAGATAAAACATAACGATAGAAAGATTATTCTCGCTAAAGAAAGACTTAGTGTAATCGATGGTGAATATGAGATCCTTGATAAATTTAAGGGAAGCACATTAGAGAAAACAGAGTATGAACAGCTGCTTCCTTATATTAAGGTGCAGAAAAAAGCTTTCTATGTGGTAACAGGAGAGTTTGTCAGTACTGAAGATGGTTCGGGTATTGTTCACATTGCACCGGCATTTGGCGCAGATGATTATGAAGTTTCCAAAAAATACGATCTCCCGATGGTTCAGCCTGTCACGCGCGGCGGCTTATTTACTGAAGAAGTAACCGATTTCAAAGGGGAATTCGTAAAAGATGCAGATCCGGGTATAATTAAAAAGCTCCGGGAGGAAGGAAAGCTTTACAGGAAGGAAACAATCGTTCACTCTTATCCATTCAGCTGGCGTCACGAGAATGTTCCTGTTATCTACTATGCGAGGGAAAGCTGGTTTATCCGAACGACCTCAATTGCCGACAGGATGGTTGAACTTAATAAGACCATAAACTGGCAGCCTCCGGAAGTTGGTGCGGGAAGATTCGGCAACTGGCTTGAAGAGAATAAAGACTGGGCTCTTTCACGCGATCGTTTCTGGGCGACTCCACTTCCAATCTGGGTAAGCGACGGCGATACGTTTGCTGTCGGCAGCATCGAAGAACTTAAGAAGGGATTTATAGAGGAGAACGGTAAGAGAATACCCGTATGTGAAATAGCAGATATTGATCTTCACAAACCCTTTGTCGACAGAATTATGTTCGAAAAAGACGGGAAGATTTACAAAAGAACTCCTGAACTGATCGATGTATGGTTTGATTCGGGTTCAATGCCGTTCGCTCAATATCATTATCCTTTCGAGAACAAAGATTTATTTGAAAAGAAAAATTTCCCCGCCGATTTTATATGCGAGGGAATTGACCAGACAAGAGGATGGTTCTATACAATGCACGCAATAGCAACAATGCTTTTTGATAGCGTTGCATACAAAAATGTGATAGTGAATGAGCTTATTCTTGATAAAAACGGACTCAAGATGTCAAAGTCGAAGGGTAATACCGTCGACCCATTTTTACTTTTTGATAAGTACGGAGCCGATGCAACACGCTGGTACCTTGTAACTAATAGCCCTCCCTGGAGGCCGACATTATTCGATGAAGAAGGACTCGGGGAAGTACAGCGTAAGTTTTTCGGAACACTTATGAACAGCTATGCCTTCTTCGCTCTTTATGCCAATATAGACAAATTCACTTTTAAGGAAGACCCGATTCCATACGAGGAACGACCCGAAATTGACAGCTGGATAATTTCCGTTCTAGGTTCATTAGTGGATGAATACAGATCCTATATGGATGAATATGATGTAACCAAAGCAGCGAGAGCTGTTTCCTCATTCACAATAGATCAACTTTCAAACTGGTATGTTAGAAGATGCAGAAGACGTTTCTGGAAATCGGAAATGAACAAGAATAAACTTTCTGCTTATCAGACATTGTATGAATGCCTGATTACGGTTGCAAAACTTACTTCACCATTTGCACCTTTTGTATCCGAGGAGGTTTATACAAGTCTTAATTCGGTTACAGGAAAAGAGAACTTTGAATCAGTTCATCTTTCGGCATTCCCTGAGGTTTCTTACAAGAACAGGAAGCTTGAAGAAAAAATGGATATTGCCCAGAGGGTTGTATATCTTACACGGGCTATGAGAGCCAAGAACAATTTGAAAGTAAGACAGCCTCTGAGGAAGATAATGGTTGTGACCGACAGTTCGCAGCGCTCTGCTCTTGAAGAAATGAAAGAAGTAATTCTTGAAGAAGTTAACATCAAAGAGCTAATCATACTGGAGGATGATGCTGATATAGTGAATAAATCTGCTAAACCGAACTTCAAATCAATAGGACCAAAGTTTGGCAAAAATGCTAACAAAGCAGCGGGGAAGATTAAAGAATTAGGAAAAGAAGATATTGTAAAATTAGAGAGAGGTGATGAAGTAAAGATTGATATAAGCGGGGAAGAGCTTAGAATAAAATCAGAAGATGTGGAAATTATCAGTACCGAGATTGAAGGCTGGCTGGTTGAAAATGAAGAAGGCATAACAGTTGCACTGGATACAGAGCTGGATGAAAGACTTATTTCCGAAGGACTCGCCCGTGAATTTGTGAACAGGGTACAGAATATGAGAAAAGATTCAGGCTTTGAGGTTACTGATAAAATTAAAATTGAATTTGACGGCAGCGGTAAACTTGTGGATGCAGTTGATGCTTTTAAAGATTATGTTTCAAATGAAACACTTGCTGAAGAATTAAATAGAAAGGATTCTGTCAACGGTGAAAATGGACAGAATCGCGAGATCGGGGAGTATTCATGCTCTATCCGGATCACAAAGGTCAATTAAATTAGGAGTGTGTTATGGCTAAGAAAACCACTACGAAGAAGTCGTCTTCAAAAAAGACTGCTAAAACCAGCAAAGACAAATCTACACAAGCGAAAAAGAAGACAACCCGAAAGACTTCGGCAGCTGCAAAAACATCTGCTAATAAAGCAGTATCAAAAAAAGTTCCCTCGACAAAATCAACGCGTAAGAAGAAAAGCACAGCTAATGCTAAAAAAACAATAAAATCAAAAACTACAGTAAAACCAAAGGAAAAGAAGAGTCCTATGCCGAGAAAGAAGAAAGAGACAAAGAAAGAAGTGACGAAACAACAGCAGTCCGCTGATACACAGGCTGAAGAACGTGCCAAAGCTATGCAGAAAATAAAAGGCTACAGCAAAAAAGATCTCGAACATTTTAAGAAAATCATTCTTGATAAGCGCGATGAGATAATTGAGCAGCTCCAGAACCTAAAGGAACAGATGCTGGATCCGACAACTGGTGAATATATTAATGAGAATTCTCCTTATTCACTTCACATGGCTGAACAGGGAACTGATGCAATGGAGAGAGAAAAAACTTTCCTGTATGCACAGAGAGAGAATAAGTTTCTCGGGTATCTTGAGGATGCTTTAAAGAGAATTGAAGCCGGGACTTATGGTATATGTATAGAATGTATTGAAGAACCGCAGCATTTGTGTGAGACATGTCCGCTTATACCAAAAGCACGCCTTGAGGCAGTTCCACACAGTCAGTTATGCGTAGCAATCAAGCAGAAACAGGAAAAGAGATAGTTTAATAACCTATCAGGAACAGATAAGGTGTATAAGTGAGATTATTATTTGTATCAGCCTTTATAGTAATAGTTGACCAGGTAACGAAATTATTAGTTAAAGGACTCCCGTTGTTAAATCTAAAGGGAGTGCAACCAGGACAGAAAGTACCAGTGATGGGAAATATCTTCAGCATTACACTGGTTGAAAATCCCGGCATCGCGTTCGGGATAAACTTCGGACCGCAGTTTAAGCTTGTAATTTCTATTTTCACACTTATTGCCAGCGTGGGTCTGTTTATATTTTTATTCAGGATAAGAAATAAAAGCTTTGGACTCAGGTTCTCAATAGCCTTAATCCTCGGCGGCGCCGTTGGAAACCTGATAGACCGCCTTTTCTATGGACTTATCTACGGTTATGCTCCGCTCTTCCATGGAAAAGTAGTTGATTTCTTTAATATTCAGCTTTTTAATATCTATTTATTCAATAATACAATAGGTAGTTACATTTTTAATACCGCAGATCTTGCAGTTACCCTGGGGATGGTATTTTTACTTTTTGCTATAAGAAAACAGCATAAAGAACAGGAAGCCGGCAGTCTTGCTGTTGGCAGCTTATTGATAAAGGGTAAGGAGTAGCTTGAGAGTATTATTTGTTTCATTATTTATTGTAATCATTGACCAGGTTACCAAGCTTCTTGTAAAAGGGTTTTCCATTCCTTTCCTTCACTTCAGGTATTCAGGGATGTACGAAGGTGAAAAGATCCCTGTTCTGGGTGATTTTTTCAGGATTACCTTCATTGAAAATCCAGGTATGGCCTTCGGGTTCGATCCAGGTATAAATTTCAAGTTGTGGATATCAATATTCTCTCTGGCAGCAAGTGTGGGATTGGTAATTTATATCTACTATGTACGAAGTCAAAGATTAAGTCTGCGTCTTGCCCTGGCGTTCATACTTGGAGGCGCGGTAGGGAACCTCATTGACAGAATGTTATACGGGATATTCTACGGGTATGCTCCGGTTTTTTACGGCAGAGTTGTTGATTTCCTAGATGTAGATTTCTTCGATTTCTCGATCTTCGGCAGAAGTTATGACAGGTGGCCGATTTTTAATATTGCAGACGCATCTGTTACAATCGGTGTTCTTATTTTGATTATCTTTTATAAGAAAAATGTTGAAGAAAATGCATCTCACGAACCTGTTTCCACAGATCGGGATAAAGTGATATTAGATTCAGGAAGAGACAGTGTCAGACAGGATGCAGGACAGGAAGACTCAATAGAAAAAGCATCCGGAGAAAAAAGAAAAGACGATGGCAACACTGATCAGGGAAAAGAAATACCTCTTTGAAATCCCTCCGGGCAAAAAGAAAGAACGCCTGGATCTCTATCTCTCAAATGCAATCGAAAACGCTACCCGCTCCAAAGTTCAGAAAATGATTGAAGCAGGACTTGTAATGGTAAACGGCAGGGTAGTAAAGTCCAGCTACCTTGTTCAGCCTGAAGACATTATCGAAGCATCCCACCCGATTACCCCTCGGCCCGAAAAAGCTGAACCGGAAGAAATCCCTCTCGATATAGTATATGAAGATGACGACTTATTAATAGTAAATAAGCCTGCAGGTATGGTGGTTCACCCGGCATATTCGAATTATACGGGAACCCTTGTTAATGCGCTTCTGCATCATTCTTCAAAGCTGAGCAACGTTAATGAACCTGGAAGGCCGGGAATTGTCCACCGGATAGATAAGAATACAAGCGGTCTGCTTGTTGTTGCAAAAGACGACTGGACACACGCACAACTGGCAAAGCAGTTCTCTAAACATGCTATCGAACGTGAATACCAGGCTATTGTCTGGGGGATATTTAAGCAGAAAAAGGGGGAGATCAACTATAATATCGCCCGGAGCAAATCCGACCGGAAAAAGTTTGCCGCATCCGAAACCGAAGGCAAGAATGCTCTAACGTATTTTGAAGTTTTGGAAGAATTTGAATTTACGTCTCTTCTCAAACTGAACCTGAAAACAGGCAGAACCCATCAGATAAGGGTACATCTTTCCTCAATAAACCACCCAATTTTCGGTGATGAAACTTATGGGGGAACTAAAATTGTTTATGGATCGTCTCTTCCTAAAATTAAAAGTAGAGTTGATAATCTGTTGAAACTTATACCCAGGCAGGCTTTGCACGCTAAGACCCTTGGTTTCGAACATCCCCGCACAAAGGAATTTATGCGTTTTGATTCTGAATTGCCGGTTGATATGACCGATATTCTGGAAAAATTGAAATTTAATTCTTAATCCCTTAAACTTCGGTATCAGCTTTTAATCCGTACTCAAAAAATCAGAGGAGCGAACTATGCCTTCCGGGATACCAAAGACACTAGTAGTTGGTGTGTTCACCACAATTGTAATCCTTGTAATCATTTATATCTTCACGCAGCTGCCTGATGGAGGTGAGCCTGGAGCCAGGCAGGTAAGTGTTAATCTTGCAGATAAATGTTCCACCTGCCATAAGCGGGTGTCCCCTGATATTGTGAACCAGTTTGCAAGAAGCACAATGGCAAGGTCAGGAGTAAAATGTATCGACTGTCATGTAGTTGACAGGGATAATCCTATGGGCAAGGAACACGAAGGTTTCTTCATAACTGTTACTCCTACACCAAAACAATGCGGTAAGTGCCACCCTGCTGAAACGAGGCAGTTTGACCACAGCCGTCATGGTGCTCCTTCCTGGATGGCATTAAACGGGTTTGAGGATTTTTCGGCAGAACAGCAGAAATTTGTAAGTGAGAATATCCCTGAAGCGAATCGCGGACCTAACGGAATAGTTACAGCGACCCGCAATTCATTATTTGATATTGAAGGTCCTATGGTAACTCCTCTTGCCTGTCAGAGCTGTCATTCAATTGGTAAGCCCAATGCAGACGGCAGCATCGGCAACTGTAATAAATGTCATCTCAGGCATGAGTTCTCACTGGGGCAGGTTAGAAAGCCCGAGATCTGCGGACAGTGTCATCTGGGTCCCGACCATCCCCAAATAGAAATCTATAAAGAATCAGCTCACGGCGTAATGTATGATACTCAGGGCGAAACCTGGAATTGGGATCAGAAGCCCGGGAGGTTAACTACCGCGGATATGCCTGCACCAACCTGTGCAACATGTCATATGAGCGGGTTCGGCACACAGGGAACTACTCACGATGTAGGAGAGAGACTTTCAAAATTCCTGTTTGCTGCAATAACTTCGGACAGACCTAATTATGTCAGCGGCAGAGAAGCAATGAAATCTATATGCATCAATTGTCACTCTCCAAAGTTTGTTGATGATCTATATGCAAAAGCAGATAGTGTAACGGCGTTTGTGAATGTAAAGGTGAAAGAAGCTTCCGATATTATTAACGGTTTAATAAAGGATGGGATAATAACTTCCGAGCCTTTCGCAACTCAGATCAGCTTTGATGCGTTCGACCTCTGGCACTACGACGGAAGAACAGCAAAATTCGGTGCATATATGCAGGGACCTGATTTTGTTCAGTGGCATGGTGTTTACCCGTTGCTTCGTCAGTTGAATAAAGTTAAGGAAGATGCAGTCAAACTCAGAAAAGAACATGGAGGGAGATAGTAATGGATAATTTTGAAATCTTCCACCTGGCAAATATCCGGCTTCCAATGGAGAAGAACCGTCTTCTCCTGATATTCGTGGGGATAAATCTTTTCTTTACCGGACTGGATGTAGCCCTGGCACATTCGATAAATTATTTTATACCTGTATATGAATGGATACCTATTTTTTACTTCCCATTTGGAGCAATATCCTGCTTCATTATTTCATTTCAACCATCCCCTAAAAAGTGGGCTGCTCTAGTCCATATTGCTTTGATGTCGATAGGAATACTCGTGGGAGTAATGGGTACTGCTTTCCATCTTAATGCTATTTTGAATCCGTTGGGAAGTCTGACCTGGACATGGGTTGTCTTTGGCTCCCCCGTGCTTGCGCCTCTGGCTTTTGCTGGTATTTCTCTGCTGGGATTATATGCAATCACAGAGGAAGTCGAAGGCAAAGAGGGAATCCTGAAAGTGCCTGCCCTTGGAACATTCAATGCACCCATATCCAGAAACCGGCATTTTCTCTGGCTGGTAGGACTGGGCTTCGGAGCAAGTGCACTGACTTCTATTATTGACCATGCCCAATATGGTTACACACCCTACAAAATGATCGCAATTGTTTTCGGACTCTTTGCCACAGCCGTGGTTGTAACTATTGCAGTATCAAAGAGTTGGACGAAGAGGGATGAATTTGTTTATTTCTGGACGATGATAGCTGCTATTGTGGTTGGAGTAATGGGTTTCGGTTTCCATCTTTCAGCCGACCTTGCGGGCACAGGAGAGTTAAGTCTTGAACGGATGCTGGCTTTCGCACCCGTCTTCGCACCGCTTTTGTATGGAGACCTTGGTATGTTGGGACTTTTAGTTGTCGCAGATCAGAGGAGTAGATGAAAAAGGATAATGCAGTTCCAACCAGGTATTTTTTGATCAGTATGTCATAATATGGATGACTGCCAGGATTACAGCGAATATATCCCGGCTTATACCTAAATATTTTCTTATTGCGGTTATTACTTCATCTTCCCTTTTGGGAGCAGAACTTTGTATATAATTTTTTAGATTGTTCTTCATAGCTTCCTCTTTGAGAAATCCTTGTATATACGGGTCATTCAAACCTGAAATACTTGAAATGGTTGGATCAAATCCAGGTTCAACAATATCATCTAAATATATAGTTCCTTTCAGGAAAATATTTTCGGGATATATAATATTATTCAAATGAAGGTTATATTCCCACAATTTAAGAATCGATGAGCTGGTGGATTTTAGTGAGTCGGGATTTTGTGAATAAGTAAATCCACAAAAAAATAATCCATTCAAAAAAACAGCAGAAATAAAAATTTATTGTCCATATCACCAGCTGAAAATTTATGAACTGCCGATAAAATAAAGATTCCACCAAATAAATGACAATTAAAATAATTATTAAACGTGAACGGCACAACGGGCAAGCAATTGAATTTTAATTTTGTTTTGTAAAATAGTTATCTTTTGATAATGATTTATTAAGAAAACAGATATGCAGATTTATAACACTCTTACAAAGAAAAAAGAAGAATTTAAACCTATTGAACCTCCAAACGTCAGGATGTATGTGTGCGGACCAACGGTGTACGACTATTTTCATATCGGAAATGCCCGATCATTTGTTATGGCAGATGTTATCCGGAGATACCTTATCTATAAAGGCTATAACGTTACGTTTGCAATGAACCTTACCGATGTTGATGATAAGATCATTAAAAAATCAAATGAGCAGAAGAAGGATGCTTCACAAGTTGCTGAAAAGTATATCAATTTCTTTTTTGAGGATATCGACAGGCTTAAAATTAAACGTGCCGATATCTACCCTAAAGCCACTGCTCATATGAACGACATTATTTCAATGATTAAAAAACTTGAGGATAAAGGGATTGCTTACAACGTAAATGGTAATGTTTTCTATGATGTATCTAAATTTAATGGTTACGGCAAACTTAGCGGTAAAAAAACTGAAGATCTGGAGTCAGGCGCACGGATAGAGATAAATGAAGAAAAAAAGAATCCTCTTGATTTTTCATTATGGAAGAAAGCTAAAGAAGGCGAACCGTACTGGGAAAGTCCCTGGGGAAAAGGACGACCAGGCTGGCATATTGAATGCTCTGCTATGAGCTGCAAACATCTCGGGGATAACTTCGATATCCATGCAGGAGGTAACGATCTTATTTTTCCTCATCACGAGAATGAGATTGCCCAGAGTGAAGGTGCAAACGGTACCAAATTCGTGAATTACTGGATCCATTTCGGTTTTCTTAATATAAATGAAGAAAAGATGTCGAAATCACTTGGTAATTTCTTTACTGCCCGTGACGTTCTAGATAAATATCCTGCTGAGGCTCTGAGACTTTTGTACGCTCAGGCGCATTACGGAGGTCCTCTTAATTTCACCGAAGAGCTGCTGGCAAGTGCTCAGAAAGGACTGGAAAAACTCAATAACCTCACAGAGAAAATCGAGCAGGGAGTAAAATCTTCTGAAGGAAAAAATATTCCCGCATTCGATTTCGAAAAATACCGCAAGGCTTTTGAGGCTGCTATGGACGATGACTTTAATTCTCCACAGGCTGTTGCCGTAATCTTCGATTTTACCAGGGAGGTAAACCGTATCCTCTCGGGGAACGAAGATATCAGCAGGGATTTCTACTCACAGGTGAAGGATTTCCTGCAGAAGACGGCTGTGGATATATTAGGTATTCTTGATTTTAATATCAATGGATCGGGAAGCGATGGAAAACTTGAAGGTGAACTTATAGAACTCCTTATAAAAATACGCCAGGATGCTAAAAACGATAAGAATTTTAAACTGGCTGATTCTATCAGGGATGAATTGAAGGATATAGGTATTCAGCTGCAGGACAGCAAGGATAAGACAACTTATAAAAAAAATAAATAAGCCTTTTCGTACCAAGTTTAAATCTTAGATAAGGATGTAAAGTTCCGGACATTGCATGACGAAGAAGAATATTAGTTACTCTAAACTATATATAAATGATACCGAACTAACCTACCGGGTAAGATACAGCCAAAAGGCAAAATGCCTCAGGCTTCAGATAAATCCATCCACAGGACTTGAAGTTGTTATCCCTAATCGCTGTAAAACGGAAGAAGCCGAAAAGTTCATCTTAAAAAAGAAAGACTGGATATTAAAACATTTCAATAATATGCCAGCCAGGGAAGAATACAATTTCCTTGGAAAAAGGATTGAAGTACAACAAAAGTTTAATTTATTCCTTGAAAAAGATACGGTGACTTTTCGCGGTGGTGTGCTGGTAATAGAAAGTTCTGCCGGATCTGAAGTGGATATCAATGCAATATATAATTCCTGGCTGAAGCATCATGCAAAGATATCCCTGCCGGCGAGAACCAGAATGCTTGCTGAAAAATATAACTTTTTTTTTAAGAGGATAACTATAAGAAGTCAGAAAACAAGGTGGGGGAGTTGTTCGACTTCCAGGAGTATTTCACTAAATTATAAATTGATGAAGTACAGGCAGGAAATTATAGATTATGTGATAATCCATGAACTATGTCACACACGGCAGATGAATCATTCCAAGAGATTCTGGAATCTTGTGGAGGAGATTGTTCCGGGATACAAAACTCTAAAACGTGAATTAAAATCTCACCCTTGATATTGAACATCTACGAGGTTCCATTACAAAGCCGGCGTCCTAGAAAAACTTTTAAAATTCTAAGATTTTTCTCCTCAATACTAATATCATAAGAAGATTTCTCCTTTCGGTCGAAATAACATAGGGTGATTTTTTAAAAAATTCCAATAACACTTTTTGGTTTTTACGTCCGAATGACATTTTCACAACCTCAGTTATTGGGGGTTGAAGAGAGTACCGCGGCCAAGAATGAGGTTTGGATCGAGAATTTTTTTAATTTCCGTCATCTTTTTTATGTTCTCCTTCCCATACATCATTTCCAGGTATTCGGTCTTTAATTTTCCGACCCCGTGTTCAGCTGAGATCGTCCCGCCCAGATTAACCGCCTTTTCACAGATTTGCCTATAGATCACTTTCCCCTGTAAATATTCCTCTTCATCCGAAGGGAGCATGTTCAGGTGCAGATGGGAATTCCCAAAATGACCATAAGCAATAAATTTTAAGCCTGATTTACTTACCAGGCTTCTGCATTCTTTGTAGAATTCTCTGAACTTATCATCAGGCACTGCAACATCCGTCCCGAGTTTCTTAACCTTTTTCTTTGCAATAAAATCATTTGCTTTGGCTGAAACAGAATGGCGAAATTCCTCCAGGTTTCTCTTATCCTTTCCAGAGAAAGCGAACCAGGCTGTTTCTGTGTTTCCCTTATGCTTTGCAACTAGAGTAGCCCACTCATTAAACAGCTTCTCGTCGTTCTTCTCCGTCGTTTCCTGTTCGAACCAGACAGAAGCTTTTGCCGCCGCAGGTATCTGCGGGTAATCATTTCTCAGGAAATTAAGGCAGTTCTCATCCATAAACTCAAGTGCCAGGGCATCAATAGAATCGCGCTCCTCAGTCCTGGTTTTGAATGATAATATCCGTGCCTCTTCTATAAAAGAAATCGCATCATCTTCAGAACCAAAGAAGATAACGGAAGATAAAATGTTTTCGGGAAGGTTTACCAGACGAAGTTTTATATTCGTAACAATTCCGAGAGTTCCTTCAGAGCCGATAAAAAGATCTATAGCGTCCATTCCTTCTCTAAGATAATAACCTGAGGCATTTTTAACTGAGGGCATTTTTATATTCGGAATATCGATAATGAATTCTGCTCCGTTTCTTGTTTGCAGCTTCAGACTATTGCAGTATGCTTTATTTAATCCTCTTTTAAGATCGATAATTTCGCCTGTTGCCAGTATGACTTCCAATTCTTCGACAAAGTTTCTTGTGGGACCGTATTTGAATGTTTTCTCCCCGGATGCGTTTGTGGCAATTGTCCCGCCAATAAAACAATTCCATTCGGTTGGATCGGGAGGGTAAAGAAGTTTCAGCCGATTAACTTCTTTCTGAAGATTGTCAAGAATAACTCCCGGTTCCGTAACAACATATTTTTGTTTCTCATTGATTTCTATGATCCGGTTAAGCTTTTCCGTTGAGATAAGAATACCGCCCAAAGGAACACGACCCCCAGTGAGCCCTGTACCGTTTCCTGAAATTGTAACGGGAATTTTATCTGCCTCAGCTTTTTTAAGGATACCCGGAATCTCGCCGCATGATTCAGGAATATATACAGCATCGCAGCTTCCCTTATAGTTAGAAGCATCATTCAAATAATTTTCGATCGCGTCGGGTGCTGTTTTTATAATCATTGTTTTCTTAATTAGTTAAAATATCCTGCTGCCTGCATTTAAGATGCTGATATTATACGCTTAAGTATGCCTTAAAATATCCAGGTAATCCCTGCGTACAGATATTTCCGGGATCTGCGCTCCTCCTCTATCCGGTGTCCAGGGGAGATTGAGATTATCAAACATTTTATCAAGAGCATCGAACATATTAATCTCAGGAAAACCGTTATCCCTCAGGTGGTGGATGAACTTTAACGTAAGGAAACCGTCAAACCATCTTGATTTCTGCAGCTGCAGCTGTTCTTCAGTCTTTGAATTTTTCATAATATTAACCATATCAGGCTCAAAGTTTTGATAATACAAAAACCGGATTAGTTCAGGATGAATTTCTTTTGCACTATTCAGGTAAAAACCAATTTCAGTTTTGCGGGGATTATTAAATACTTCCAGCCATTTTTTCAATATTTCGAATGAATTCGGATTGTACAGTGTGTATTCATTCTGAATGCCTGAGAGGAAGCGGTTTACACGTTGACCCGTACCGAAAGGTACCCTCCACGAGCCTCTTCCTGAAGGATAAACGGATGCGGAGTTTATAGAATCAACCTTTACATTCTTAGCCAGCTTTTCAAGAAAATAAAAATCCTCAGCGGCCTTGCGCTTGTTCATTCCCTCAACTTTGATATAGCTTTCATAATCACAGACCATAGTGGACCCAATCGTATGGAATGCATAAGGCGAGCCAGCATATTTCAGTCCCATAACATAATATCTCAGGAATATCTCATAACAAATTATTGCCTGGGACAAGATATCATTCCCTGAAATGTTGTGTTTGAAATCTACCACAGCAGCTGAAAGGTTTCTTTTATTGAAACTATTAACGACCTCAGTCAAATAACCTGTCTCCAATGTACAATCAGCATCAGTGGCTAGAATTATTTTTTTTTCTGTGGAAACAAAATCGAAAACATTAAGTGCGGCATCCATACCAATCTTCCTGGCAAATCCTACACCGCCGTCTCTTTCAGGCATCGTCTTTCTAGGTGACGCCGCATCAATTACTCCAAGGTTGATATCTTTATCAAGAAGCTGCCTTCCGGTCTCATCTTCGGGATCACCCGACATTATTCCGCGCAGATAGATCAGGGTCAACTGGTTATCAAGCTTTATCTCATCTGCTGAAGTACCAGTATTATTTATTACAAACAGCAGAAGGGTAGAATCTTTATACGTCTGATCAATCTTAACATAAGATGCCAAAAATCTTCGAATGTTTTCCAGCTCAGCAATTGCAGGCACAACTATTACATTCGTGATGCCGGAAGTAAATGCAGTTTCAATATTCCAGTAACTCAAACCATATTTTTTAAGATAATCTTCTACTTGTTTTGGAACACTAAGCATTTATATTATCCTGAATAATCTTTTTCGCTTGCGAATATTCCGCCGGTTCGATCCAGTTGATTTTAACCCCTTCTCTTTCCATTTTTCTGAACCAGGTCATTTGTCTTTTGGCGAAACGGTGAATAGCTGTGTTTAGCTTTTCGAACATATCGTTGTAGCTGAGCTCGCCTTTGAGGTAAAGGCTGAGATATCTGTACTCAAGTCCGAAATACTCAAGTCTTTCATAAGTGATACCCGATCTGATAAGGTTCTCTACTTCCTCCACCATCCCGTTACTTAACCTGTCTTTTAACCTATCGGTTATCCTTTTTTTAATCGAATCTCTATCGGTCTTTATTCCTATAACTATGGAATTTATGTCCGGATGTTTTATATTAAGAACTGTTTCTGATTCAGCGACTAGTATAGCTTTAATAAGTCTGTCTTTATCCGTGAGATCGGTTTTATTGTGAATATTTGTTTTTTTTGAAAGGAGGATATGTCTTAACCTGTCGTCATCATAATTATGCAATTCTTCAGCACGGGGTGTTGTGAAATCGGCCTTTTTCAGGCGATATCTCTGAATCACGGCATCGAGATATAATCCTGTGCCGCCGACAAGAAAAGGAAGTTTCTGTCCTGCAGTTATATGGTTAAAAGTTTTGTAAAAATGGTTTAGAAATTCATAGAGATTAAATTCCTCTTCAGGATCAACAATGTCGATCAGATGATAAGGTATATGTATACCGGTGACAGTATAATCCTCAAGATCCTTTCCTGTTCCAATATCCATACCCCTATATACCTGGCGGGAATCAGCAGAAATAATTTCTCCATTAAATTCGAGGGCCAGACTTGCTGCAAGTCTGGTTTTTCCTGAAGCCGTGGGTCCGAGTATAGTAACCAGATCAGCCGGCATTGGAACTATATTTCATCAAAGACGGGGAGCGATATTATAAAAGTTGCTCCTTTTTCCGGACTACTTTCTACAGTTAACTCTCCACCGTGATCCCTTATTATCTTTTGTGCTATTGTCAATCCTAGTCCCGTCCCTTTTTCTTTTTAAAAGACTTAAAGGGCTGAAAGATCTGCGATAAATATTCCTCCGGTATACCCGGACCTGTATCACGAAACTCTATATTAACCAGATCACCTGATTGTTTTGCTGTAATGTAAATATTTCCGTTCTCTCCCATTGCATCACATGCATTTTTAGCAATCTGATGGCAGGCCTGGTAAAACGCCTGCTTATCAAGTTTTACTTTCAGACTGCTTTCCACTTTCTTGTATAGACCAACATTACGTGATTCAACATATTCAGCTAATAAACCCAATGCATCATCCATAACTTCCCGCAGGCTGCACGTCTCGATCTTCAGGGGGTTCTTGTTTTCAGTGAATGCAAGTGTGGAGTGAAGAAAATTGACGACAGAATCCGCCTGGTCCATGAGCACACTAAGCACCGTTCTAACATCCTGGGGAACATCTTTCTTTTTTATCTTTGAAGCATAATACTTCATTGTAAGAACCGGCATTTGAATATTATCGGTTATGAATCTGGTAAGTGTTGAAAGGTAATTATTTTTATTTTCATCAAGCATGCTGTCGATTCCATCAAGGCAGAGCAGAGCCTGGGAAATATGCGTGCCGAGGTTTGAGATCTTTTCTTCATCAGATATCGAAAATTTTCCTGAACTGCTATTAGCCAGACTTATAACAGCGATTGTATCATTATTTCCATTCTTCAACGGAACGCACATTATACTTGACCCCACGATACCGCGAATACTATCTACATCTTCTGAAAAGCGGAAATCTTTAATAGGCTCCCGCACATTTATTATCTCACCTGTTTCAGCCGCAAGTCCCGTGAGTCCGCTCGAAATTGAATAACTTGCTTCAACCATTCCGTCTTCAGTATCAATTTTAGTAACCAGCTGATTTCTAAGCGGATCGACCCGGTAAAGGATTCCCGCCTGGGCTTCGGTAAGCTTCACCGATTCACGGACGATATTAGAATAAACACTCCGTTTATCAAACGAAGAATTTATTTTTCTGATTGCTTCAAGAATTCTTTCAGTGTTAATCTCGGTATCATCATATTTCAACTTTTCATCCTCTAAATCATAAAGAAACTTTTCTTCATCAGAAACCTCATCAGGTATTTCATCAATGCTTTCAACTGGATTCAGGTTGATCCACCCGGTACCGTCCTCCTGATCAGAATAATGATTATTTAGCTCATTTTCTTCAAAACCTTCCTCCTGAATTTTGACGGCAACCTCATCTGTCGCTTCAGGATTCGCGTCGGGTTCTTCCTCTATCAAATTATCCTCATAAGAAGAAGGTTTAGCAGGAGCGCTTTCCGTCTGAATTATTTCATCATCTGGTTCTATTTCGGGATTATTTTCAGACTCTCCGATTTCTTCTGCAGTTAGTTCATCAGTCGTCGATAAATCAATTTCATCCTCACGTATCTCATTATCGGAAAAATCTTCTTCAGGAAGTTTTTCGTCTATTAAATCCACTTTGGGTAGCTCTTCCTCAGGAATTTCATCCTTAGATGACTTATCATCCGGGAACTCATCTTCAGGTAATTCCTCATCTTCAAAGTCATCTTCCTCATCTCCGCTTATTTCCAGTATCATTTCAGCGGTTTTTTCAATTTCCCTTCTTTTATCTTCAAGCTCGTTGATTTCCTGCGGCGCGGAAATTTCAGAAAGTTCATCCCCGGCTTTATTTTTCGGGGGGGTCGTAATATAAAGCTTATCCGTATCCTCCTTCAGAAGTCCGGGATTAATCGTAATCTGAAGTTCAGGTATTTCCACCTTATTATAGGCAATGATATTATCATTTATACCTGGATTTTCAGCCAGAAATGTTCGCAGGTCGTTCTTTGAAAGTATATACAAAATACAATCGGTATTAGCCACGGCAGCAGAACGCCGGTAGGTATCCTCAAGAACCTCAATCTCTCCAAAAAAATCATTGATAGTTTTATTCAGCTTAACTGATTTATTCTCGATATAAACCTTAATTTTCACCCGTCCGGCGATTATAAGGTAAGTACTGCGGCTTTCATCACCCTTTTGAAAAATGATCTCTCCCTCTTTCCTCCTGAGAATTTGTTCATTTTTGAAGCTGAATTTCAGATCCTGCGGAGGGATTCCATCGAACAATTTATTATTTTTAATGACTTCTTGATAATTATTATCGGACATAAAAATTACTCTTGTTCTGTCCCTTATTTAATAACAATTGTAATAATAATGATTTTCCTTTGAAATAGAAAAGGTACAATTTTTATTTATAAAGAATGATCCATTACTGCAAGAATAACAGATATTTCGTTTCAATGCAACATTGTACAGTAAAATGAGTGAAATGGAAATAACTTTTTACGGATCATGGATATACCTAAGTTTTAATTAATTTCCATCATATTTGAAACCTCAATAAATGAATTGCATCTCACAATATGGAAGAAACAGAATTAATAGCGGAAGCTAAAAAAGGAAACAAAAAAGCTTTAGCGGAGATAGTCAGAAAATACGAACAGACGATCTATAATTTTTCTTTCAAAATCTGCCGGGATCCTGAAAAAGCTGAAAATATCATGCAGGAAACCTTTTTCAGTATGGTAAAATCTATCGGCCAGTTTGACGGGAATTCAAAACTCTCCACCTGGCTGTACAGGATAGTTGCCAACCACTGTTTAATGCAGGCACGGAAAGAAAAAAGAAGAAGCTATGTTTCGCTGGAGAATGATGAAGATCTTTATTCGGAAAGACATATAGCAGACTGGACGTCATTACCGTATAAAAGCACAGAAAATAACGAGTTAAGAGTAATCCTCGACAAGGCAATTAAAAAATTGTCGCCTGATTACAGGATAATTTTTTTACTACGTGATGTAGAAGGATTGTCGACCGAGGAAACAGCTGAAGCTGCTAATATTTCTATTCCGGCTGTTAAATCAAGACTGCACCGTGCGCGGGCATTTTTAAGAAAAGAAATTGATGAGGCATTTAATAAATGAACAAAGAAATAAAGGTTACCTGTCTCGAAGTAATGAGCCACATCTGCGATAGTCTTGGTGAGGATCTTGAATCCGAAAGATGCCGGGATATTAAATACCACCTTGAGCATTGCCCCGAGTGTACAAATTATCTTAAGTCGGTAGAGATGACGATTGACTACTATAAAAAATACAATGTAGATCTTCCGTCAAATGCTCACAACAGGCTGATGTCTTTTCTGGACCTCGATAAGGATGAGGAATCCTGACACAGGTTACAAATTATTAATTTCAGAAATCATAAAATTGAAATAAAAGAAATAAAAATTATGGATAACGTTCATCATTATAATATTAGTGTAAAATGGGATGAAGGCAGAATAGGAACACTTTCATCAGATTCTCTGCCGGATATGAAGGTTGCTACACCTCCGGAATTTCCCAAAGGAGTGCCGGGAATATGGTCGCCCGAGCACTTATTTGTGTCTTCAGCTGCAATGTGCTTAATGACCACCTTCCTTTCTATTGCAGAAAATTCGTCACTTCCATTCAATTCTTTCAGCTGTGATGCAGAAGGAAAGTTGGAAAAAGTCGATGGAAATATTATGATTTCAGAGATTGAACTTAAACCGGAGGTAGTTATTCCTGAGGAAAAATACAGGGAAAAGGCAGGCAGAATCGTTGAAAAATCCGAAAAAATGTGCCTCATCTCTAATTCAATGAAATCAAAAATTATATTAAGTCCCGAAATTAAAGTTGCCGGGTAAACCAATAAAGATAAGATAAGAACAGGTTAAACAATCATCAGGAGAAATGAATGAAGAGACTAATCGGGTTATTTGTGTTAGCATTAAATTTTGTCGAACTTCGTCGCCTGTGCGCAGAGTGTCCCGCCGCAAAACAGTATCACGGTAAAGGAGCTTAAAAATCAGATCAAGAATGATTCTGATTTAGTAATACTGGACGTGCGTACCCCTGAAGAGCTGAAAGGGCCTTTAGGACATATTGACGGAGCTGTCAACATTCCCGTCCAGCAGCTTGACAGCCGGGCAGACGAGCTTGATAAATATAAGGACAGAGAAATTGCTGTCATCTGCAGAACCGGTCACCGTTCAGGAATCGGAACTAAAATCCTGCTTAAACATGGTTTTACAAAAGTAGAGAATGTGGAAGGCGGAATGACTGCTTACAGGGCAGACGCCAATTAGCTTACTATCCAAGATCCTTTAATCTTTTCTTTGCCTTTCTAATTGCGAACTTATCCCTGAAATTTTTTTGGGGATAAGTTAATAATTCCTGAAGAAGCTTTTTCTCTTTCTCTTTTTGACCCATTAGGCCGTAAGTTAATGCGAGCTGGTAAGATGCAACAATCGTCCCCGGTTTAACATCAAGAGCTTTTTTGAACATTTCGACTGACTGATTAAAAGTTCCTTCAGGAACATCACCAAAAAAAGTATTTGCAAAAATCCTCTCAAACCAGCTGAGATCGGCAATCTGTCTATAGTAGATCCCCAGTATTATATATGAAAGATACTGGCTGGGATTAATATTTAGAGATTTCTTAGCATTCTCTTCAATTTTATGTGCAAGCTTAATTTTACCTTTGCCGCCTTCATATAAGGCCTGGTTGCCGTACGACATTGCAAGGTAGGCATATGAAGCTGCGCTATCTGGATAATGATTCTTCAGCTTTTCTGAAAATTCGATTGCCTTTTTGATCATTATTTCAGAGCTGTCTTTCTTCCTGTATTCATAATACTCCTCACCCAGATCATTATATGAGCGGGCCAGCCTGTACAGAACTGCATAACTATCAGGGTCAAGTTTATAAGCATCCAGGTAGCTGTTCAGGGCGGAATGATTGTCAAAAGATGAGAAATATTCATCTCCTTCCATAATATAATTATCGAAATCATTCGCAGAAGCCGGGAAGAATGGGGTAAGTATAACCGCAAGAAATACTAAAACTGCTCTCATCCTGAAAAAGCCGCTTCGAGCCGCTAATACAACCAGCAGGGCAATTTTTATGGAGAATGACATAAAAAGGTATAAACCCTTCATGATAAATCATTTGATTTTACAATGGATAATTAAATATTAATATTGATTTGATTGTGGTGTTCAGGTCACATGGAATTAATTAAAAGGAAAAAACCCCTTTTTTCCTACAATTCTACTAGACTGCTATATTTCTTGGTTTCATACGGATGAGGAGAGAAAGATCTCTGGATGCGATTATTTTCTTTCCCTGACATTTGTACACGAGAACAAGTGCGTCATCGAAAGGAGATCCGTCATCTTTGAAGATGGGGAGTATATTGTTCAGGGGCACAACTTCTTTTTGTACCTGAGCAAAATTTTTAGCCTCAAGATAGTCCAACAGGTTCACAAACTTTTTAATTTTTTCAAAAAACCTGTTTTCATCAACAGGGACAATAATCTCGTCTGTATTAAAGACGACATTAAAATACCAGAAATGATTGATCTTGTAATGAACCCGTAAATACGAGCAGCATTCCAATATAAAAGACTCAACATCGGTAATCTTACCATCCGATATTTTCTGGATTATGGATTTGTCTTCTTCATCAAAATACATTAATGCCGCCTCTCTTTTTTCCATAAAGAGGCAATAGAAATGCCAACTGCTTAATAGCTTATTTACAGCAAAATAATAAGCAGTTTGCTTCAAAGGTTGACGCATATGTCATATTTGACGGAAAAGATAATGTGATTTCGATCCATCAGCCAGGCAAGTAGAACGGTATAAAATATGCTTTATACTAATAAAAACACGTATACAAATGAAAAAATTAAAAATTGCACTGGGAATCATACTTCCTGATTTAGGCGGGATAGCCGCGGCAATAATTCCGCTGGTGGTTCTACTTTCGTTTACTAATTTTTTTATCAGTACTTCCGGCCTCCAACCCTTAATGGCTGCCTTTTTACTGTTAGTTCTTCTTTCCCTATTTATCCTGCCCTTCCGCCTGATGCTGATTGGTGCCGAACTTCTGAAAATTGAGCTCGATAAATATGGGAAATTTTCTATATCCATTATTGGCGGATTAACGGGAGGCTGTCTTTTTTATTTCCTTGTACTTTCACGGTTTTCACTTAACTGGATCGATATGCTTGATTATGCTTTGATCGGGGTAATCCAAAGTTTAATAGTTCAGATGATCTATAACACTATACCGGAACACTGGAAACTACAGATAGCTGAATGAAATTTTTCGGGTATCCTAAGCCATAGAAGCTGCCTTTATACGCAGTTCCGGGTTTCAAGTTGAAAATTGAACCTTAATTCAATCCATTTACCCGATTCGGCATCAAGCGATCTTTCGACAAACAGTACCTCATTAACACTGTTTACCAGGATAACAGTTGAAGATCTTGTTCCATATTTCTCGCTCTTTATAAATACCGGCGACACGGCCTTCTCCAGTTCTCTGCTCAAACCTGTATCAGGCAGCTGATCTTCAGGAGCCTCCCGATTATCGGACAAGATACCGAACAATTCCTGCTCTGAAATCTTATCCTTCGCTACAGCATCAAGAAATGTTTCTTTGCTTCTAACTACTTTCGGCCAGGGAGTGTCAAGTAAATGATTGCTCAACCCGTATACACCGGAAGATAGTTTCTTTAAATCCCTTGTTTGATTTGAGAAGTAAAAAAGATTTTCCATATCAGAAAAAAGCAAGTTGTAGCCATTATATTGACCGGATTTTTCACTCAGGCTGCTTCCATACTCAAAAGCTGAAACATTTGATTTCAGGAAGTTCAGAGTTAGTAAACCTCTCGTAGGTGCATTTCGCTTAATCGAACGCATATCCCTGTAATTGGTAATAGCTGCAAACCTGCCTGACCTTGTTATACCCAGCCAGGTTCCCCCGGCTTCAGCGTCCTTACCGGCAAGGAGTTGGGGATAATCTTTCCAGAAGCGGGCTTTCTCTGTCGGCCTTTGGTAAAACTCGTCCCTGTTCGCAGCCACAACGAGAGGATATTCTGGATTTGTATTGTTTGATATTAACAGAAGGCACATAAAAAAGGCGAGTAAAAAAAATAAAGAAAAAAGTTTCAGGGAAAAGTAAACAGAAAAGAGTGAAATGAAAAGTCCTAGGAGAAGAAACGCCTGCAAGTTTACCTTTTACCAGGGTAAATCTGCAGGCGGAATAAAAGAAAAGGGGATCAGGCTAATCATCCTCATCTTCGAAATCATCTTCGTCTTCGTCGTCGTCTTCCTCTTCCTCTTCTTCCTCAGGATCCCATATCTGATCATTTACGTCATCCGGCTCAGGTTCGAATTCACTGTCGTCAGAAGGGTCATACTTTTCAGCCAGCTGAATATATCCGGATTCTGCCTTCTTATCTTCAGATGATTCCTCATCCCTGTGTTCCTTACTCTCATCTTTACGTATCTTTTCACCTCTTTCAGATCTTCCCTTTTCAGCTCTTTCATCTCTTTCACGTGAATCCATTTTTCCTCCGCATTAAAAGTTTGATTTATTTGGCGAAAAAATATCTGCGAATAACTTATGATCAAAATAATTAAGCCTGAGTTACAGCACAATGTGATTATGTACAAGACTGATTTATTGTACAGCGACACCCGGAGTAAACGCTATGAACCCTGCGATATTCAGATTTTCATCCTTAACTTCGGGATAATACCAGGCGCCATTCCAATTAATAGCGTCGCCGACCCTGATGTTATAAAAATTAGCAGTTCCCAGGGCAGCATCAATATGTTTTGTATAGCTTTTTTGCAGATATTCTTTTTTAACTGAATTAGGCGGGAAATAGGTGTAACCATTAACTTCTTTAGCTTTTTTACTCTCAGCAATAACTTCACCATTCCAGACGGCTTTTGCCATAATCTTCCTCCATTAATTAAGTGATATAATTAACTATAATAATAATTTAACAACTATCTATGCGTGTTCTCACAATAATATAATGTTGAAGTAATTTCAATCCCCAAAATTATCACTTCCTTTCCCTCCCTATTATTAGTTGATTTTGTTCACGGATTAGGTATTTTTGTTAATAAAAAAATTTGAGTTTTATACAACCAAACGAGGAAACCTTATAGAATTTTTTACTCTTCATTCCTGATTCTATAAAACTGCACAAATTATTTCGTCCAAATTTTACTTTTGCGTGGAGGATTAGATGAGATTATCTCTACAATCTGCGATATCTATTTTTCTGTTCTTTTTTATAACTAATGCCATATTTGCCCAGACCGGAAAAATCGCAGGTAAAGTTACAGATGCTTCAACAGGGGAGGCACTTCCGTTTGTAAATGTTATAATTGTCGGAACCGCGACCGGTGCTGCCACCGATGTTGATGGAAATTACTTCATCATCAACCTTTCTCCCGGAAAATACTCGGTCAAAGCTTCCGCAATCGGCTACAATCCTGTTGAGGTTACCGATGTGAGTGTTTCCACCGGATTTACCGCCACGGTCGATTTCAAACTCAATCCAACATCAGTAGAATTGAACCAGGAAGTTGTAGTAATTGCTGAAAGACCATTAATAAGAAAAGATAATACAGCTTCTACCTCTGTTGTAGGAGATGAGATGATATCCCAGCTCCCCGTTACCGAAGTGAGAGATGTTCTGCAGCTGCAGGCAGGTATTGTCACCTCCGGTAATGATCTGCATATAAGAGGAGGCAGAAGCGGACAGATAGCTTTCCAGGTAGACGGTGTTCCTATGACCGACGCTTATGACGGAAGCACCGTAGTAGATGTTAATGCAGATGCCGTTAAGGAGCTTCAGGTGATCTCAGGTGCATTTAATGCAGAATACGGACAGGCAATGTCGGGTGTAGTAAATATAGTTACCAAGGACGGAAGCAACGAATTTAACGGTAACATTACAACTTATGCCGGCGATTATGCGTCTGATAAAACAAATAAATTCTGGAATATTAATTCATTCAGTCCAACCGCTATCCGGGACATTGAAGGAAGCTTCAGCGGACCTGTAGTAAGAGATAATCTTTTCTTTTACCTGAACGGAAGGTACTACTATAACACAGGGTACCTGTATGGAAAAAGAACTTTTCTGACAACCGACAGGGCGTTTGAGATTCCGGGTTCAGGAGGCAAAGATTATTTTATTCAGCAGAACGGGAACAATGATTTTGTTTCAATGAATCCTGACCAGAAAATTTACGGTCAGGGTAAGCTGACTTACCGACTCTTCCAGGGAATGAAACTAAATTTCAATTATATAATTGATAAGGAAGAATACCAGGATTATAACCATGACAACAAACTAACTCCTGATAATAATCTTCACCGCTTCAGAAACGGTATAACAAATATCTTTTCCATTAATCATGCTTTATCTGCCTCAACCTTTTACATTCTGAACCTGTCATACTTCTTCAAGGACTATCAGCATTATTTATATAAAGATATTTATACAGGGGATCCTCAGCATCCGACACTATACGTGGACAATGCAATACATAATTCTCCGGCATACAGCTTTAATGTCGGAGGCACAGATTACAGCAGGTTTTACAGGAGTACAGGAACCTATGATGCGAAACTTGACTGGACAACACAGTTAACGCAGGAAATTAACATTCAGTTCGGCGGGGATTTCAAACAGCATCAGATATTTATGCATGAAATTACCCTGACCCCGATTTATGAGAATGGAATACAGACTATAAATATACCAGAGAAAACGACAAACCTAAATAATATGTATCTGCACAAACCTCAGGAGATGTCAGGCTATGTTCAGTCAAAACTCGAAGCATTCAACCTGATCTTTAATATCGGTGCAAGGATTGATGTGTTCAACCCCGATGGTGTTGTGCTGAATGATCCGGCCGATCCTAATATAAATAATCCTTTAAGGCCTGATAATAAGTTCTTTGATTATAACGAGAATGGTGTGCAGGATGAAGGAGAACCCGCAAAGTCGGTATCTCAGAGATTAGCAAGTAATGCACAAGGAAAACCCTGGTATAAAGATGCTTCTCTAAAATTTCAGGTTAGTCCGAGAATAGGACTTGCATTCCCCATCACCGATAAAGGAGTTATTCACTTTTCTTATGGTCATTTCCTCCAGCTGCCGAATTATGAATACCTTTATACGAACCCCGAGTTTGAACTTGGTGTAGGTTCAGGGAACCAGGGATTGATGGGTAACGCCGATCTCAAACCTCAAAAGACAGTTAAAGGTGAAATTGGACTACAACAGCAGATTGGCGATGACATCGCAGTTGACTTTACAGTCTTCTTTGAGGACTTCCGTGACCTTACCGGAACCCAGACTGATGAGATCCTTGTCTTTGGAAGGGGAGCAAGCTACAGCCGATATGCAAACTCCGATTTTGGCTTTTCAAAAGGTTTCATCATCAAATTTCAGAAAAGATTTTCTGGCGGTTTAGCTACAAGCCTTGATTATACCTACTCTATTACCAAAGGCAATGCATCAAATCCATCCGATGCCCGTGATGCAATTGCAGGAGGAGCATTACCTGAAACATTTATCGCACCCCTTGACTGGAATCAAACCCATACACTCAACATTTCTGTTGCATACAGTCAGGAAAGAAATTGGGGATTTTCACTGATTGGTAATTTCTATACCGGCCAGCCTTATACACCCGAGGTTAATAAAAATACACTTGTAAGCCAGAACGCTTTTCCCAGGAACAGCGAGACTAAACCTTCGATCTTTAATGTAGATTTAAGATTATATAAAGATTTACCTTTCGGGCCCACAACCTTGTCCGTATTTCTCAAAGTATTTAATCTCCTGGATCTTGATAACCCCAGAAAGGTTTACGGTAATTCCGGAGATCCGTTATTTACATTTGATGAACTGGACGCCGAGAGAATTAATCCCACATTGTATTACAACACTCTCGATGAATTATATACAAATCCGGGATTCTTCTCACAGCCGAGACGCGTGGAATTTGGAATCACTTACAACTTTTAAAATGATGAAAGTTACTCAAATGCGAACCAAATTATTTTTAATAACACTTATGCTGGCTTTTAGCTCAATTGCTTTTGCCCAGTACGGAGATCCGAGTTTACTGACAGTTGGAATCCATACAGGCAACCGTGTAGGTATCTCTTTTCATAACGACGGTCAGATAGCTGGAATTCAGCCTGGCGTCGATATAAGAGGAGAATGGCCGCTCGGATCGGGGGAAAACTATATCGGTGATCTTGATCCTTTGATAGGGGTAGAATTTATAAATTTTCTGGGGGATACGCTTCACTCAGTTATAATATCCCGCGGACCGCGCAACCGGCAATCGGAAGAAAGAAGCCCTGCCGACGGACATTTCTGGGGCTGGAATCCGATTCCGGGTTTCCGTAATCCTAATTACGAATCAGTTGCAATGAGCCATCTGCCGGGTTCGTGGCCTATCGAGGGCTGGAATGACCCTGTAGCCAGAAACTGGTTTGATACAACGAGCCACACTCAATGGTTTGGTTATTTCGGACGGGATATAAAAAATGCCGACCAGGAATCCCTCTTCGATGCTGATGACCAGAAGGATGATCAATTTAATTATAATGACTATATAAATCCGGTGAATCCTATCTTCCTGCCGGACAGCACCAATCCTATACGTCATGGCATGGGCTTAAGGATGAGGGTAAGAGGTTTTCAATGGTCCAATTTCCTTGCAGAGGATGTCATTTTCTGGTTGTACGATATTCGTAATGAAGGAACAACTACTTACAGAAAGGCTGATTTTGGAACTGTAGTAGGAACACTTGCAGGAGGTGACGGCGACAGTCAGGATGATAGGGGTTATTTTGATGTTAACAACTGGATAACTTACTCCTGGGATAATGACGGAATAGGAAATAAAGGGCAGAAGGTCGGATATGTAGGGTATGCATTTTTAGAATCTCCCGGAAATCCTTATGACGGGATAGATAACGATAATGATGATACTGACAGTGTAAAAAATTACGTTCCTACTGCTCCAAGGTTTGTTGAAACGGATTTTGATTCTATTACTTACGGCGTGGGAGACGTTATTGTCTTGATTAATCCATCTACTTATGAAAGAACTCTGCATACGATAAACTCACTGCCGGATACCGTGAATTCTCTGGGGGTACAGTTTGTCATTTCAGCAGGCAAATATTTTCATGAAGGAAACATTGCAAAGATCATTAGCGGTGTTTCATATCCTGATACTTCTGCATTTGACGGCATAGATAATGATTTGGACGGATTGATTGACGAGAATGAAGCTATACATTATTTGACAAGAGTAAACAGCGGCCTGCTCGGACTGCGTTATATAGATTACGTATCGGGTAACGGAGTAAACGATCTCCTCATTGATGAAAAAAGAGATAATAACATTGATGAGGATGGCGACTGGAATCCGCAGCGCGATGATGTAGGTATTGACGGCCTTGGTCCGAACGACAATAATTATCGGGGTCCTGATCAGGGTGAAGGTAATGGTGTCCCCGATCAGGGCGAACCTAACTTTGGAAGAACAGATACGGATGAATCAGATCAGATTGGATTAACAGGATTTAACTTTTTTGCACAGGCACAATCTCCTGATATGTCTAATGATGAGGTTCTATGGAATAGAATGACGCCGGGACAATTTGATGTAATTCCCGCACAAGCGCAGGATGGCGATTTTATTTATTCATCGGGATTCTTCCCTCTATTACCTAGTAATGGGAATCCGGATATTAAAGAGAGATTTTCAGTAGCACTTCTGTTCGGTGAAAATTATGAAGATATAGTAAATAATAAAAAAGTAGTTCAGCAGATTTATGATGCGGGGTATAAATTTCCGCAGCCTCCGCAAAAACCAACCATAACCATCACACAGCAGGATGGTAAGGTAGTTATATACTGGGACGGCAAGGCTACAGAGAATGATATCGATTTTATCACCAAATTAAAGGATTTTGAAGGTTACAAGATATATCGGTCAACCGATGCAAACTTTACCGATTCACGTGTGATTACCAACGGACGCGGCATTTTGTCATTTGATGAGCCTATCGCACAGTATGACAAGGTTGACTCAATAAGCGGTTACTTCTATCCTTCACCTCAGCTTCTTGAGCAGGTTGGAGGAGTTACGTATTATCTTGGAGATAACACGGGTGTGATAAACAGATTTATTGATTCCAGTGTAGTACTTGGACAAACTTATTATTATGCAGTCTGTGCTTATGACCACGGCGATGAAACACAGGACATTTTCCCCACGGAAAACTCAAAATTCATAAGAAGAACTTCCACGGGGGAAATTGTGCTCGATAAAAATACAGGATATATAACTCCGGGAAGACGACCTGCAGGATACGATCCTGCTGCTGTTCAGGATTATACGAAATCCGAAGGATTCAGGGGAACGGGTCAGATAAATATCGAAGTTGTTGATGATAAAAGTGTAAAGGCAGGAAATTCGTATAAAATAGCATTTACTGATACAGGGGCTGCGGAATCTACAGCATATTGGTCATTGCTGAATACTACAACTAATGATACACTTATAAATCAGTCATCGCTTTTTTCAGGGAATACACCAATACTGGAAGGCTTCAGAGTTCAGATTCATAATGACTCTGAGGTAAAGCTGGATACCTCAAAGTCAGGACTCGTTGGCGGTGATTCGAATCCTAAAAGCATCAGCTTCAGTGTGTATTATAACCAGAACCAGCCTGCATATATCAATGGGGTTAAACTGCCTAATGATTACCAGATCGAGTTTTATCATGAAATAGTCGGAAATTCCGTGGCAGATACTTTATACCCTCCCATTCCTTCGAATATTTTTCCGTCCTTGCCAGTAAACTTTAAGGTTAAAAACCTGACAAAAGATAAATATATTGATTTCGTTTATTATAAAAACGGTGTTATCACAACCACCTATACTATAATATTCAAAGAAATAGTGGGCGGGGGACAATACAGGCGTACCTGGAGGGTTGATATAGCATATCTCGGAGGAAATAATGTTCCTCTTGATTCCAGCGGTGTACTTTCTCTCTACACTCTTAAACCTTTTGGAAGTTCCGATGAAGTAACATTCAAGATGAAGGGAGCAAACATTGATGATGCTGCCGCAAAAGACCAGATGTATAAAATCAAAGTTGTTCCGAATCCTTACGTGGTCACTCATGAAGCAGAATCAAGACTGCTGAGTTCACAGGTAAGCGGAAGGGGAGAGAGGGAGATAAGATTCACTTATATTCCGCCAGGAGCAACTATCTCCATTTATACGGTACGCGGAGAGAAGATAAAAACCCTCAGACAGGATGACCTATTTTTGGGAGATGTTTACTGGAATCTCCGGACTGAAGAAAATCTCGATGTAGCCTTTGGAGTTTATGTGTTTGTTGTTGAGGCTCCGGGTATTGGTACTAAAATCGGCAAGTTTGCCCTTATTAAATAACGGAGATAATATGAAAAAGTTTATAATTATACTAGTGGTTTCCGCCGGATTTATTATGGGGCAGTCAAAAACCGGGTCAACAGCAGCCCCTTTTCTTAATATAGGCATTGGACCAAGAGCAGTATCCATGGGAGGCGCTTTCGTCGCTACTGCAAATGATGTTACTTCTCTTTACTGGAATCCTGCGGGTGCTGCCAGGATAGGGAATAACAGTGCAATGTTCTCTTATGCTCAATGGTTCGCTGATATCAGCTATAACTGGGCGGGAGCAATGCTTACAATGGGAGATGCCGGTACTGTAGGATTGAGTGTTACTTACCTTGATTACGGTAGTCTCGAAGTTACAACACTAAGAGAGCCCGATGGAACCGGTGAAACTTTTAACCCTACAGATATGGCTATAGCCCTAACATATGCATACAACCTTACTGAACAATTCTCAATAGGCGCGAACGTTAAGTATGTCAGCCAGAAGATCTGGAACAGCAGTGCGAGTGCAGTGGCAGCAGATCTGGGTGTTTTATTCCTTTCGGATATATACGGACTCAGGATCGGAGCTTCGATTGCCAATTTTGGAACTGATATGACAATGGATGGAAAAGACCTTTATGTTCAGCATGATATAAATGGTCAGATATTCGGAAATAATGATCAGATCCTAGCAAAACTGGAGACGGAGGCATTTCCCCTTCCCCTGGTGTTCAGAGTAGGTCTGGCAATGGATCCTATTGTTACCGAAGATCACAAGTTTACAATAGGCGTTGATGCGACTCACCCCAACGATAATGATGAGTCGATAAATATAGGCGGAGAATACACCTTCATGAACCTTATTTCACTAAGAGGAGGTTATAAAAACCTGCTTCTTGATAATTCAGAAGAGGGATTAACCCTTGGATTTGGTCTAAAATACAGCTTTGCCCCTTCACTGGGAGTATTCGTTGATTATGCCTACCAGGACTTCGGCAAGCTTAAATACACGCAGCAGTTCTCACTTGGTGTGAACTTTTAGCGTGTTTATTTGAAAAAAAATAATTATAATTGGTTCGTTCATTTAAAAAGGAGATCGTAAATGAGAAAATTATTCTACGTTTTATTTGCATTATTTATTGCAAATATGGCATATGCTCAAACCGTCGAATTTCAAGTCGACATGAGCATAAAAACATTGAAGGGTACATTCAATCCCGCTTCAGATACAATGAATATAGCGGGTAATTTCAACAACTGGACCGTTGGTGCAACGCCAATGGCTGGTCCAAATGCTGATACCGTTTACACTGTTACCATTGATACTTTTGCTATCGGCGATAATCTAGAATTCAAATTTGTTATCAATAGTACAGGATGGGAATCCGTTCCAAACAGAACATATACAGTTCCGTCAGGCAGCAGCGTCTACTTCGCGTACTATGATAATGACAGTATATTCGTTCCGCTTGATCCGAAAGAAATTACATTATTTTTCCAGTGTAATATGGAATTTGAATCAGCTTCCGAACGGTTTGATCCATCTATGGATACGGTAACAGCCAGAGGAACTATGAATGGTTGGACCAGTGATGATATAATGACTCCTGGTTCGAATCCAAACATCTATGAAGTTTCAATCCCTGATACACTCACTGTTGGTGATAACGTTAATTACAAATTTGTATATACGCACGAAGGTGTTATAAACTGGGAATCAGGAAATGACAAGGTGTATACAATTACCCAGGAAGATTATGATAATGGGTTTGCTGGTATTTCAAGAACATTTAATGACTTAACCATTGCAACCATTACAAATGCACCCTGTACTATAACGTTTGTTACATATATGGAAGGCGCAATCGATGCTAATACCGGCCTTCCTTTCCCGTCCATTGACAACGTAGCACTTTGCGGTGCAAATCCCCCTCTGCACTGGCCTGCTGCAGGCTGGCCGAACTCGGACAGTACTTTAGTCTTCTTCATGTTTGACGATGGAACTCATGGTGATGAAACGGCTGGAGATAATTACTGGTCGCGTAATATTACATTTCCTATATATTCTGCCTTGGATATCGAATATAAACATGGCGGAAACTGGGGAGAGACAGCTTTAAATGATAATGAAGGTGGTGTTGGTACAAATCACCATATAGTTCTCACTCCTCATACCGTAAGCGCAACTGTAATAGATACCTTCGGAGTTAATATAGGATACCATCAACTTCAGAATGAAGTGCTTGGAATTAAAGAGATCTCATCGAATGTACCTGACAATTACAGTCTTTCACAGAACTACCCCAACCCGTTCAACCCGACAACTATGATCCGTTTCAGTCTGAAGGAACAGACAAATGTATCACTGAAGGTCTATAATGTTATCGGTCAGCTGGTTACTACACTTGTTAACGAGCAGAAACCTGCCGGAACTTTTGAGTATAACTTTGATGCTTCTAATTTATCAAGCGGCATCTATTTCTATACTATTAAAGCCGGTGATTTCACAGCTACACGTAAGATGATCTTGATGAAGTAATTCAGAATTAAGAACAAAAAAAGCCGGACTGAATAAGTCCGGCTTTTTTGTTTTAAATAGGGTTAGTGATTAACAATTGCGGTTAACTGCTGTTTTAATTCGGAAGCTCCAGGAAACGAGGGGTCGACTTCAAGGCACCTATTAATTATTTCATAAGCATTATTGAACTTATTCCGCATTGCATAGGCTCCCGCCAGATTGAACAGAACCTGAGGATCATCATTTCTATAGTCCAGACTTTCATTTAGAAACTTTACTGCCTTATCCAGGTTCTTACGGGAAAGATCTATTATTCCTAACCATTTGGTGCAGAATGCATCCGGCTTGTATTCATATTCTTTCTCTAATATTCTGAAAGCCAGATCATATTTTTTCTTTTCAATCAGTTTTTCTGCCGGAGGTTTATAATAATTATCAAATATCGGATATTGATCAATCAAATCGAGCATTTCCATTGTGTATGCGGCATAGTCTTCATTTTTCAAATACGCGACCGCCATTATTCTATGTGCCTGTTCCCATGGTACCTGCGATTCGATTACTTTCATCGCAAGGGTATCCATCGATGTCTTCATATCCAGCCGCCTGAGAACGTAACTTTTAGGTTTGGGTTCGGTAAAAGGCCAGTCGTTTTTAAGCAGAATTATCCTGTACCTTCCGATTGTCGAATCAAGAGGGGTAAAATGAAATTCATAATCAACTTTTTTATCGAGGTAGATAACCCAAACCTGTTTACCGTGGGGAATTATTTTATGCTTCTCCATAGTTTCAAAAAAAGATTTTCCCATAAGCTTGTATCCTGCAAGGAAAGGGTGCAGGTGGTCAGTCATAAGATTGCTGCCGGTTATGTTGTCGGGACTGTTTACTTCAAAGACAGAATCAATATTAACAACAGGATAACTGTATTCCTGTCCGAATGTACTGATTATCCTGTTGAATTCTTCCGGGGCCCTGAATCTTAAAGCATCAAGATCCTTTGCATACCTGAAAAGTGAATCAGCCAGTTTCGGATTTCCGGATTTCAATGCTTCCTGCGCTTTATTATAAACTGTTTCGGCAGCAGGGAAGCGGCTGCTTTTAACCGAAACGAAAGGGGGCTGATCTTTAAGATTACATGCAAGAGTACTTAAAATGACGGGGACTCCGGCTTTTTTTGTCATATCAAGAACGTCCTCGAGATTCCCGCGAAACTGATCAACTCCTTCCTGGTAGACATCTGAATCATATTCTATCAGCTGATCTTTAGCCATACGCGACATTAGAGTGCCCGATGCTTTTTGCTGCGAAGAAAATAATCCTGAACCCCATTTCAATAAATTTCTTACCAGCTGAGTAGTCTTAAAGTTGTTAAGGTTTAATACGAAATTTACAATCGACCTGTTCGTCCCGAGGGATTCCATCGATCCCACGCCGAGAGCACCGTAATATTCATTATGTCCTGTATATATAATTATAAGATCGGGTTTCTGTTCCAGCACTCCGGGCATCAGATCGCGTACTGTATAACTGTTTACTGCAGTTATGGCAAGATTGACAACTTCGATTTTATTCTGAGGGTATACAGACTCAAGGTATTTTTGAAGGTACTTACCGAAATCTCCATTGGGTGTAAAAGGGTACCCTGCCGCACTACTTCCTCCAAGTATAAATACCCGGAAGGCATTTTTTTCCTTTTTAATATCAAACACATTTCCATTTGAATACTGGACATTTTGTGAGGTATAGAAATAGCGGTGAGTAAAATCGGGGTTCAAAACATATTTTGTATCAGTTGCTTTTGTCCACTGGGTAAAATCGTACCCATAGTCAAATATCCTGAGTCCGGCCTCCAGAAGAACCAGGAAAATAACAGGAATAAAGATCAGGACCAGGTGGAACCATTTTGGTGGCTGTGTTTGCTCTTTTTTTATATTAACTGCTGTTTTATTTCTCTTTTTATCGCTTTTCAATTCCTGCCTGTATAAAAGGATTGGGTTATCCTAATCTTTTTACTTTGAATTTTGCCCGTTACCGAGGTATTTTTATTTTTTTATTTCGCAAAGATAATTAATGTTCAAGACCGCTTTATTACTGCTCATAATTCCTGTCTTTGCACTGTTTCCTCAACAGGATGATTCAATTATTGCAAAGATAGGAAATATTGAAATATCGAAACAGGAATTTCAAGTGAGGTACGAGTTAACCCCCTTTTCAGGGAAGGAAATCAGGTCCGATGTCTCTGCATTAAAAAGGCGTGTCCTTTATTCCCTCATCGCTGAGAAGCTATTTTCCCTAAAAGCCAGGGATATGAATATTGATACTTCAGAGATAGTTGCCCGTACTCTCGACGGTTACAAAAAGATGTTTGTAAGAGATGCTCTTTATAAAAAAGAGATAAGACAGAAAGCATCGAAAGCTGCCGATAGTCTCCTCACTCTGTATATCGGGAAAGCCTCCGAAGTATGGTTTACTTACATCACTGCACAGGATGAACAACAGATAAATAACATATATGCGCTTCTTAAGAAAGACGTATCTTTTAATTCTGTATATACTGCATTTGCCTCATCAAAAGATACATTAAAAACCCGGGTAGGCGATCATGATTCTGAGATTGAAGAACAGATTTTCAATACTAACGAACAGACATTCACAAGACCGCTTTATTATGATAACGGCTGGTATATACTAAAGATTGTGAAAAGGATTAACCCTGTACTTAGCCGGATGAATGGCTGGGAGGAAGATTATAAACGGCTTAAACAAACAGCACAGGAAAGAGCTGAAGGCATCTATTATAAAGAGTTTATGGTTAACTTTTTTAAAGATAAAAAGATAAAAGCTGACGGGAATCTGCTGAAGATATTTGCTGATAAGGTTGATGAGATACTTAAAGAAAAAGCAGAGACACGGAAATCGGATACCGACAAAGTGTATATCACTAATATTGACCTGATTGAAATTGAAAACGAGATTGGTTCTGAAAAACTGAATACGGTTTATATACAGCTGAATAATAAGCCTGTCACATTAAAGGACTTCATATCATATTTTCGCTTTGAATCCATTGGAACGGCAGATACAGATCCAAAAGCAGTTCTTGATCTGCTTAATTCAAAAACCCGACGTTTTATTGAACAGGAGCTATTAGCTGAGGAAGGTCTCAAAGAAGGACTGGATAAACTTCCATCCGTTGAACATTCGTACAAAATGTGGAGAGACAATTATTATTTCTACCTGCTTCAGAATATGTTTAATGACTCGACGTCTGTAAGCGATAAGGAAATTCTGGATTATTACGCTTCCGAGGGAAAAAAAGGTAACCCGGGAGAGGAGATTAAAATTTCCAGGATATCAGTTGATAGTCTTGAAACCATCGAAAAGATACTGGATGAAATTGATAAAGGAAACAGCTTTGAATCACTTGCTGAGATATATTCCGGTAAGGATGGTAATGAGGGATATGCACCTTCTGCAGCATTCGGCGAGATAGGAAGAATTTCCGAATCTATGGAACGAGGCGGGGTTTACGGTCCTTTGAAAACAGGTGAACAGTATACTCTGTTTAAGCTGCTCGACAGGAGGACTAAGGAAAAGCAGGGTTCATTTGAATCAGAAAAAGAGAATATCAGGAAAACCCTTGAACAGAAAAAATTCCGGGATAAGCTGGTTAATTTCACAACCTCCCTCGCAATGAAATACGGGTTCTCTGTGAACCAGGAAGCGCTTACAAACCTTCAGGTTACAAGTATCAATTCAATGGTATACCAGATGCTGGGATTCGGCGGCAGGGTACCGGCTGTCCCTCTTTCACTGCCCGCCATTCAATGGTACGACAACTGGAAGGAGAAGCACGATATAATACAATAATTAACAATGAACAGGCAGTGAGCTATTTTTCCTGAAGCAGCTGCTGTTTAGAGTTTTCCAGTTTTGCCTTCTGTTCATCTGACAAAACGGGGTACGACATTTTAATTCCTTCAAGAGTTTCTACTATAACCTGGGAAACAGCATACCTCATAAACCATTTATGATCTGCGGGAATGATATACCAAGGCGAATGTTTTTTGCTTGTTGCTGATATTGCTTCCCCATAAGCTTCCTGGTATTTATCCCAGTATTTTCGTTCATCTATGTCAGAAGCCGAAAACTTCCAGTTCTTTTCAGGTGTATCTATCCTTTTTAGAAATCGTTTTTTCTGTTCATCTTTCGAAACATGCAGGAAAAATTTCAGAATGATGGTTCCGTTTTCGTATAAATACTTTTCAAAATCGTTTATTTCCCTAAAACGGACATCCCAGATATCCTTATTCACCAGCCCGGGAGGTATCCTCTGATCTTTGATGAGATTATGCACCCGAACTACCAGTACTTCTTCATAATGTGATCTGTTGAAGATGCCGATCCTACCTCTTTCGGGAACGTGCTTATGAATGCGCCAGAGGTAATCGTGATCCAGTTCTTCAATAGACGGCTGTTTAAAACTAAAGACCTGCGTACCCTGGGGATTCAATCCCGACATAACGTGTTTGATAGTACCATCTTTACCCGCAGCATCTAATGCCTGGAAAATTATCAATAATGAGTATTTGTCATATGCATAGAGCATATTCTGAAGCGTGAACATCTTCTTTACATTTTCCTTCAGAATTTCTTTGGCATCAACTTTTGATTTAAAACTTCCCGTATCTGAAGTACTGAATTCATCAAGTAAAACTCTTGTGTCAGGTTTAGCAAGGTATTCTTTTTTATTCAATTCTTTTGACCCTCTGCTGTCTTAAATCCATCGATCTTATGATGCACAGGTGGCAGGGTTTTGAGATACTCATAGATTGCACTCAAGTCCTGTTTGGTCATTCCGGCATATAATAACCAGGGCATAGGAGAGTTAAATTCACCCGATTTTACTTTAATTACTTTATTTTCATATTGTTTAAATCGAGTCAGGAAATCCTCTTGTGTCCACCGACCGATTCCAGTTTCAATATCGGGAGTTATATTAGCTGAGTTCACATCTCCTCCGTTAACGGAAAACGGAGTACCTCCTGCAAAATCGAATTCAGCTACGAATTTGCCTTTATCCATAGGCGTATGACAAGATCTGCACCCGGCAATTGTTACGAGATATTTACCATAATCTACGGTCTTTGATTCATCTACCGAGGTTATCGGAGTATAAGTTTCAGGGGGGATAGTTTTAATGATTAGGTTCATAGGAAAGTCGATAGAACTGAGAGGTACCTCATGCACAATCGGTTTAAGAGTTCTGATATAAGAAATTATTGAATAGAGATCTTCCATTCCCATCTGGTGATATTCGGGGTAGGGCATAAGAGGAAACAGCACCCTGTTTGCTTTTGTAACGCCGGTGGTAATTGTTCTTAAAACTTCGCCATTTGTCCACTCACCTATGCCGGAAGGAGTAATATTACCTGCATAGATTATCCCGGGAACACCCTCGTCGAATTTATGACCTCCCATGCCTTCAGTGCCGGGAACGACGGGACCGGAAAAAACCGACCAGTCTCTTTGAGAATGACACGGAAGACACGCAGTAACGTGGTTCACAAGGTAGTTACCTCTATCGATTCTTTTTTGAGTAGGATAAATCTCAACTTCGGTTGCAGGCAGCGTTTTGGGATAAGTTAAATTAAAATAAATATACCCCCCGATAATCAGTATGATTATAGTCAGAAAAAGATATTTAAGAAATTTCAGAAATCTTTTCCCGCTTCTTCTCTTACTCATTAGTTTTGCCGGTATTATAATTGGTATAAAGAATAGCTTAAACCTAAGGAAAATATTTATATGTCGAAAGAATAAATTTTTATAAAAGAGACTGTGCATCTCCCGATTAAGTGTGAATGGAACATAATACGTGGCTAAAGTCTGAGGGTCGTGTCAATATTTTCGCCGTCAGTTTAAAACTGACGGCAGAAGTCACTAATGACATAAGTGAGACAACCTCTACAAAGAATTGTTCCGTTTACTTAGCAGCAGAATAATGAATCACGCTGTTACGGACAGGTTTAACTGTTCTCAAATAATCATAAATTGCTCCAAGGTCCTGTTCAGTCATCCCCGCCATTAAGGTCCATGGCATAATAGTATTAAATCCCTTAGAGTCTACAGGAATATACTTAGATGAATCCGGATCAAATGATTTAAACCTTGCAATAAAATCCTCCCTGCTCCATTTCCCTATCCCGGTTTCCTCATCAGGGGTAAGGTTAGCTGATCTTATAGTTCCCCACGGAAGCTCAAATTCCTGTCCTCCTGCATAACCCATCCCCGGTTTTGGTTCACCTTTTTCAGAGGGAGTGTGGCAGCCCGCGCAATCTGCTATAGTTACCAGGTACCTGCCATAATCTGAGGAGTTATTTCTATCAGGTTCAGGCGCAGGAGAATAAGATTTTAGTGGAATTGTTTTTACAATAAAATTCAGCGGAAAATCGAGTTCAGAATCAGGCACATTATTTTCTACAGGCTGAAGTGACCTTATGTAGGCCACAATTGAATACAAGTCCTCCTTCGACATATGATTAAAACCGAGGTATGGCATTAACGGAAATAAGGCGTTACCGTTTTTGGATACACCCTGAGTTATAGCTCTTATGAGCTCCCCATCTGTCCAGTTTCCGATAGCGGCAGGAGTAATATTCTTAGCATAAATGTTTCCCGGAAACCCAATCTCTCTTCCAAATTTATCTCCGCCTTTACCCTGGGTTCCCTGTACAGGGGGCCCTGAGAACTTCGACCAATCTCTTACAGCATGGCAATCCATGCAGCCGGCAACGTGATTAGCAAGATATTCCCCGCGCTTGATTCTTTCCGGGGTTACTTCAACTTTTACATCAGCAGGTTTATCAACATCGGGGTATTTGATGTTAAAATAAATGAAGCCGACAATTAACAAAAGAACAATTCCACCGGCAATATAGCCGGTAATCCGTAAGAACTTTTTCATCCTGAACCTTTCATGAATATTATTAGATATATAAATAGAAAACGGAGTCTACTTTAAAAAGAACCAAATGACCTGTCTGCGGGAAGTGAAGAAAACAGGGAATACCTTCCTCCATACATGAGCAATGGCGAAGGCTTTAATAAAGAATTTTTGGGAATCAAACAGGAATCTAAGGTGCAAACTTATTTTAGTCAATACCGCTGATGTAAAAAAATCACTATTTCTGTGGTGAGGAAATGCATTTGTAGAATTTCAATTTTAGTTTTAATTTAGATAGAAACCGGAGAATTATATGATAAGCAAAGAATTGCTGGATATTTTATGCTGTCCTGAAACAAAGGCAGACTTGGTGCTTGACGGAGAAACGCTTGTTTCAACCGACAAAAACACCCGCAGACGTTACCGGATTGAAGATGACATCCCTATTATGCTCATCGATGAATCAGAGCAGTTAAGTATGGACGAGTGGCAGGAAGTAATGAAAAGGAACGGCAGGAAAACAGACTGATTTTCTTTGTAATTTCCAATATGTTTTATTTACTTTTCACAAATTCTCACAATTATGGATCCAATTAATATTTTAGTAGGTCTGAATGTTGTTGCAACATTCGGCGCACATTACTCAGGTGCAAAAAGAGGATTACGTTCTGCGGTGGGTGCAGCAAAAGAAAAACCGAAAAGTTATCTGCAGACTGTTCCTGTTTATTTATCAACATTAACTCTCATTGGAATTATACTGGGTATCTTCAGGGTGGGCACACTCGAATATCTTCCATCATATGAACCATTAAGGATAGCAGGACTTTTCTTCTTCCTTGTTTTCTCCTGGATACAAATCTTATCTGTTAAAACACTTGCAGAAAGTTATTCCCAGGACGTATTGATTCATAAAGACCATGCGCTGATTACCAGCGGGATTTTCAGGGTTGTCAGGCATCCGCAGTACCTCGCGCAGATGTTAATGGACCTTGGAGCGGCCGCTGCTCTGCTGAGTTATGTTGTTCTCCCTTTTGCAGTAATTGAAATACCATTACTGATAATGAGGGCTATGATGGAGGAAAGGCTGCTTGCAAAATACTTTAAAGATGAATATAAAGAATATAAAAAGAAGAGCGGATTTTTTATTCCGTTTATCGGTTAGATGAAGATAGTGAAAATGCGCAAGTCAGTTTATTTTATTGTTAGTCTTTTACTGTTGCAGGGTTTAATATTTGCACAGAGCGCAGATGAGATTGTCCTTAATACTTCAAAAGGCACCAGCTATATACCCGTCTATAAACGCCAGGGGATTGTTTACTTTTCCATTAATCATTTCGCTGATGCAACCTCTGCATCGTATTATATAAACGACGAGACAAAGAAAATTGAGTTAAAATATCCTGACCACAATCTTAAAATTACCGGACAAAATCCATTTATTGTCCTTACATCCAAAGACAATAAAACAGAGAAAATATTCCAGCTTCCTACTTCTACTTATCTGCTGAACAATAATATTTATGTGCCTCTGCTTTACTCAATTGATATACTAAGGGAAGCTTCGGGGCAGGATATCGTTGTAGAGAGCGACAGAAGGATTGCGATAAGAGGGAAGCTAACGAATGAGATTCCCGATGAGACTACTGCAGGGTTAAATATTACTGACCTTAAGATTGAGCAGAAAGCGAACGGAACACTTATAAGAGTTAAGACAAATAAGCGTATACCTTCTTACTTCAGCAGTTATAAAAACGGACTGCTGACAATAATTTTCCGAAAAGTAATTGCTGATGAGGTTAAACTTGCATCGGTCAACGGAAAAGGACTGGTGAAGGATATTAAAGTTAAAAATGTCGGACCCGATACCCGATTGGAATTTTCGGTTGGGAAGGATTATTCCAGCAGTGAAGTATTGAATGTGGAAGGAAGCAAAGACATCCTGGTTGCAATTCACAATAAGGCATTCTCAAATACAGTAGACAATGATAAAAATAAGGACAAGTGGAAGTTTGATGTGATAGTGCTTGATGCTGGGCATGGAGGTAAGGATGCAGGCGCCATCGGCATTAACGGTGTAAAGGAGAAGGATGTGAACCTAGGAGTAACCCTGGCATTGGGCAAGCTGATTGAGAAGGGGATGAAGGGTGTTAAGGTTGTATATACCAGGAAAAATGATACATTCGTTGAACTCTACCGACGAGGTAAAATCGCCAATGAGAATGACGGCAAGCTATTTATTTCTATTCATTGCAATTCAACTCCTAAAAAACCAACTGATGCAAGCGGATTTGAAGTTTACCTGCTGAGGCCCGGCAGAACCAAAGAAGCAATCTCCATAGCTGAAAGAGAGAACAGCGTAATACAGTATGAAGAGAATCCTAAGCGGTATGAGAAACTTACTGATGAGAATTTTATCCTTGTGAGTATGGCTCATTCGGCGTATATGAGGTACTCGGAAAGGTTCTCAGAACTGGTTGATAAGAGTTACGGCCTGCAGACAGACATCCCATCGCGGGGAGTAAAGCAGGCGGGGTTCTACGTGCTTGTTGGCGCATCTATGCCCAGCGTACTGGTTGAAACAGGATTTATTTCCAACCGTCATGATGCAAAATATATCTCAAGTAAAAAGGGGCAGGAGAATATTGCGGAAGCCATCTTCAGCGCCATAAAGAATTATAAGAAGTTCTATGAATCCTCCCTGGAGAATGAGTAAAGACTGTGATTGTTCAATTGCTAAATTGATTGCCATCTTGTTTAACCGTATTGCCGTCGTGTTTTAACCGACAGGCAAAAAATATTAAATCACTTCCCTCAGGCTTTGGCCGTTAATCCATAAACAATAGTTGTATAGAGAAAAATAATGTGGCTAAAGCCGGAATACTGTATGGATTTCACTCTGGCCCCGTCAGTTGAAACTGACGGCAATAATAGCTCGTTTGTCCATAGGTTAAGACCTTACTGCTATCCTTCATTAAGCGTTTAATGGCTGAAGCCGGTGGGGGTTGTGTGGTATCGCTATGGTCCGTCAGTTGAAACTGACAGCAATAAGGCAATGCTACGGCCAGTAAATAGAAACTGACGGCAATAGAGTGGTAATGCTAGGGTCTTTCACTTAGAACTGACGGTAATGTGGCAATTAACACCGTTCAGAGCAAAAATGAGGCGAATTTTCCATTTTTGGTACCGTTCATAAGAATTAATTTGGATTTGGTCTGAATAGCACTTACATTTGGAAACCGAAAAAACAATATGAGTTTCCTTTTGAACCAGCCAGATGAATAATCTGTTTTTTTTGAGAGCGATGGAAACTAAATAAACTATTTAAGTGTTCTGCAGGAAAAGGAGATTACAGAGATGCATGAAGAAAAAGAGATAAAAGAGAGAATACTGAGTCAGGCCGAGCAGCTGTTTATTCAATTCGGCTACTCAAAAGTAACTATGGATGAGGTTGCAGCAAGCCTGGGAATGAGCAAAAAGACCCTCTACAAATTTTTCCCAGGGAAAGAGGCCCTTGTTAAGGAAATGATAACCTCTTTCAAATGTTCGGTAGACGATCATATTGAATCAGTCTGGAATAACAAAGAAATGAATTTTATGGAAAAACTGAAATCTGTAATGAACTTTATCGGCAAGCAGACCACGAAGCTTCATGGGCCGCTGTTAGAAGATCTTCATAAAAATATTCCCGAAGTATGGCAGGAAATACATGATTTCCGCAAAGCTAATGCAGTTAAGCGTTTTACCGCTTTTATAAATGAAGGAGTGGAAAAAGGAGTGTTCAGGGAAGATATCGACAGGCAGCTGATAGTTCTTTTTTACCTGCACGCAATCCAGGGGATGATAAATCCTGAAACATTAAGTCAGCTTCCTTATTCTGCAAACCAGGTGTTCGATGCAATTATCAGGATAATTTTTGAGGGAACGTTAACCGAGGAGGGGCGTCATCAATATTTAACTTATAACAATGAAGAAATAAATGAAGGAGAAAATCAACAATGAAATCCGGACTAACAGGGATTTTAATATTTCTCTTAACAGGAATTTTGTCAGTTAATTCATTCGGTCAGGAGAGCCGCAGTCTTTCCCTTGAAGAGAGTATTCAAATCGGATTAAAAAACAGCGAACTTATTCACTCATCTCAGATGAAAGTTAATTATGCGGAAGCAAGATGGAGTGAAGTTAATACATACCGGCTTCCATCATTAAAATTAAATGCTTCTTACACAAGGCTTAGTGAGATTGAACCGTTTATTCTGACTACACCCTTCGGCAATTTTGATATTCAGCCCTCAATAGTTAATAATTACAACATAAAGCTTTCGCTTCAGCAGCCTATATTTACGGGCTTTAAGCTCTCAAGCAGCTCCGATATAGCCGAATATTCTTATGAAGCTCAAAAGCAGGAGTATACAAAGGACGAACAGCTGCTGATATACGATATTAAAAATGCGTATTGGGGATTGTTCAAAGTTACGAAGGTTAAAAACGTTGTAGATGAAAACATAGGTCTCATCAGAGCTCACCTTTCCGATGTTAAAAATTTCTTTGAGAACGGTATATCGACGAAAAACGATGTGCTGAAGGTGCAGGTTCAGCTTGCTGAAGCACAACTTCGCCAGATAGATGCTGATAACGGAGTGAAACTCGCCCAAAGCAATCTGAACAATGTAATCGGACTGCCTTTATCAACAAATGTGGAGGTGCAGACTGACGTTGTAATGGAAGATAACATTACTCCCGATCTTGATCAGCTAACCCAGGAGGCGATTGAAAACAGGCCCGAGCTTAAGGCAATGGATTTCCGTCTTAAAGCGGGTGAGAGCGGAGTAACGATGGCTGAATCAGGATGGTATCCCCAATTATACCTTGCAGGAAATTATTATTATGCCAGACCTAATCAGCGCATTTTCCCGGCCGAGGATAAGTTTAACGGAACCTGGGATGTAAGCGTTGGACTATCGTGGGACATTTGGAACTGGCTGTCGACAAGTGATCAGACAAAGCAGGCCGAGGCCCAGCTGGAGCAGGTGAAAGACGGGTATAAGAGTCTGAAGGATGGTATAAGTCTGGAAGTAACACAGAATTACCTGAATTTGTTGAAGGCAAAAGAGAAAGTACTAGCCTCTGAGCAGAGCGTACACCAGGCAGAAGAAAATTACCGTGTTACAAACGAAACATTTAAGAATGGTCTTGCATTAAACTCAGATTTGCTGGACGCGGAGTTTGCATTGCTGCAGGCTAAGACAAATCATATACAGGCACTGGCAGATTATGAGCTTGCAAAAGCAGGTTTAGAAAAATCAATTGGTAAATAATTATAGAGGGCATATAATATGAAAAAGCTAAAGTATTACGTTATCTCATTTGTTCTTTTTGCAGCATTAATATTGGTGCTGCTTAACAATCGTTCTCAGCTAGAAGCAAAAGCGAAGAATGATAAAATCAGTGCCTACCCGGTGACGGTATACACTGTTGAAAAGAAGCAAGTATCGAATAATATCGAACTGGTAGGGACGATAGTGGGTGAGAATGATGTCCAGGTTATATCTGAGGCACAGGGAAAAGTGACAGGGATATTTGCCAATGTGGGAGATTACAGGGAGGCAGGTTCGGTTATCGCACAGCTTGACGATGAGCTGAAGGAGAGTGCATACCAGACCGCACAGGTAAACTTCGAAAAATCTAAAAAGGATTTTGAGAGGTATGATGCTTTATACAAAAATAAATCAGTTTCCGACGTACAGTATGAGCAAGCGAAGCTGGCATACTATAACGCGCAATCAATGTATGTAGCTGCAAAGAAAGACTATGAGAATACTAAGATTACAGCGCCAATATCGGGGATAATCACAGCCCGCAATATAGATATGGGAACATATGTCGCTAAGAATATGCCGGTTGCTAATGTCGTCGATATCTCCAGACTAAAAGTTAAGGTGGGAGTCGCTGAGAAGGATGTTTTCTCCCTTAAAAAAGGGGACAAGGTAACTGTGACAACAGATATTTATCCCGGTGTTCAGTTTACCGGTGCTATCGCAACGATTAGTGATAAAGGAGACCAGGCACATAATTATCCGGTTGAAATTTCTCTGGTTAATAGCAAAGAACATCCCTTGAAATCGGGAATGTTCGGGAAGGTTACTTTCATCTCTAAAACAACAGAGCCGAGATTAATCGTTTCCCGAGATGCGCTGCTTGGAAGTATTAAAAATCCTCAGGTATTTGTAGTGGAAAACGGCGTTGTTCACCAGAGGGATGTTACGGTAGGCAGTACTTTTGATAACAACCTTGAAGTAATCCGGGGATTAAAAGATGGAGATAAAGTTGTTGTGAACGGGCAGAATAATCTTGAGGAAAACACTGCAGTATATGTTATTAACCAGGATTAGGAGATTATAAAAATGACAATAACCGAATTAGCTATAAAACGACCAACGCTGATTGTTGTAATATTCGCTGCGTTAACGGTACTGGGTATATACAGCTATACACAGCTCGATTATGAGCTGCTTCCCAAAATAACACCTCCTGTTATTACGATTGCAACGGTTTATCCCGGTGCATCGCCTAATGAAGTTGAGACTTCGGTAACTAAACCAATCGAGGATGCAATTTCAACCCTCGATGAAATAGATGCGGTAAACTCCACTTCATCCGAAGGTGTTTCGTTTGTTATGATTCAGTTTAACCAGTCTGCCGATGTAGATATCGCACTTCAGAATGCCCAGAGGAAAGTGAATGAGGTGCTTACGAAGCTTCCGGCGGATGCAAAACCCCCTACGATATCTAAATTTGCACTGGATGAAATTCCTGTACTGAGGATGGGTGTTACAAGTAATATGCAGTCAACTGAATTCTACCAATTTATAAAAGACAGGATACAGCCCAGACTTTCCAAGATACCGGGGGTAGGACAGATTACACTTGTAGGCGGAGATGAGAGAGAGATCAGGGTAAACTTAAGTGCAGATAAGCTGAAAGGATATGGACTGTCGATTCTTCAGGTGACACAGGCAATAAAATCATCGAACCTCGACTTCCCGACAGGAAAGGTTGAGGACAGTAAGGAACAATTAATTGTGAGGATTGCCGGGAAGTTCAGTTCGATAGATGCTTTGAAGAATCTTGTTGTTGCCAGAACAAGGGATGGAAGCGATATACACCTTGTTGATGTTGCGGAAGTTTATGACGGCACAAAAGATATGAGCATGCTTAATAGAATTAACAACGTACCTTCTGTGGGTGTGCTTGTTCAGAAGCAGACTGATGCGAATGCTGTTGAGGTAAGCAAGCTTGTGCGCGCCGAGGTTGCGAAAATGGAAATAGATTATAAAGCACAGGGTGTATCTTTTAATATAGCACAGGATGGTTCACAGTTTACGATAGATGCTGCAAACGGCGTTAAGTTTGACCTTGCTCTTGCCGTTGTACTTGTTGCTATCGTGATGCTTTTATTCCTGCACAGTATGCGGGATTCCTTTATAGTTATGCTCGCAATACCCGCATCGATGATTTCAACTTTTATTGTTATGTATGCTTTCGGGTTCACACTTAACCTGATGACTCTGCTCGGGTTATCATTAATAGTGGGAATCCTTGTGGATGATTCGATTGTAGTGCTTGAAAATATTCACCATCATCTCGAGAAAGGTGATAAGAAAAGAGAGGCGGCACTTAAAGGCAGAAATGAGATTGGATTTGCTGCACTTGCAATTACAATGGTCGACATTGTGGTGTTCGTCCCGCTGGCATTAACAGGAGGACTTGTAGGCAACATTATCCGTCAATTTGCCGTTGTAGTTGTAATCGCAACTCTGCTTTCCCTGTTCGTATCATTTACAGTAACCCCGCTGCTTGCTTCAAGGATAGGCAAGCTGGAAAAGCTTACAAAGCGCACCGTAATCGGCCGTTTTACTATATGGTTCGAGAATACTTTCAATAAGGTTGTTAACCATTATCTTGCTGTGTTAAAATGGGCGCTGCATAACCGGTGGAAGGTTATCACATTAACAATAATACTATTCTTTGCCTCCTTCACACTCATCCCGGCCGGGTTTATAGGAAGCGAATTCATTACACAGTCAGACCGCGGCGAATTTGCCGTCATTCTGGAAATGCCTTCCGGCTCTTCTATTGAGAATACAAATAATGTTACACAGAAGGTTGAAAGGTACATCAACAACCTTCCGGAGGTTAAGAATACCTTTGTTACTGTCGGGGCTTCTAATGAAGGTCTGCTGGGACAATCATCCAATAATGCCTCTGAAATAGACGTTGCTCTTGTCCCGAAAGACAGGAGAGATAAAAGCACCGATGATATAGGTGATATCATAAAAAGAGAGGCAATGAAGATCCCCGGTGTGAAGGCCAGGGTTAACCCTATCGGAATTTTCGGTACAGCCAACCAGACACCAATTCAGCTTATTGTTTCGGGTCCTAATAGAGAAGTGGTGAAACAGGGCGCTGATAAGCTGGTATCGGCATTAAAGAAAATACCAGGGACTGCTGACGTGAGACTTTCTTCGGAGGACGGTAAGCCTGAAACCAGGATAGACGTTGACAGGGCCAAGATGGCTGAACTCGGTTTAAATGTTGCTGAAGTAGGTTCGGCGTTAAGAGTGGCGCTAAGCGGTGATGATGATTCTAAGTTCAGGGATGGCGATGATGACTATGATTTGCGTATTGCACTGGATAAGTTCGACCGGTCAAGGATATCTGATGTGAAGAATCTGACTTTTATGAACAATAAGGGAGAACTTATTCAGCTTCAGCAGTTTGCTGATGTTTTCCAGACAACCGGACCGACCAAGCTGCAGAGAAGAAACAGGATAAACTCTATCACGGTATTCTCACAGGTTAACGGAAGACCAAGCGGAAGCATTGGTCAGGATATACAGAAGGAGATCGATGCCGGTATACTTCCTGCAGGTGTGGATGTAGCCTATGAAGGCGATCTTAAGAACCAGACTGAATCGTTCGGCGACCTTGGACTTGCAATGCTTGCAGCAATTCTCTTCGTATATATGGTTATGATAGCTCTGTATGATTCTTACTTGTATCCTTTTGTCGTTCTTTTCTCGATACCTGTGGCGATGGTTGGAGCGCTGCTTGCACTGGCTTTAACCATGAAGTCGTTGAGCATCTTTTCTATTCTCGGAATTATTATGCTCATAGGACTGGTGGGTAAGAACGCCATTCTGCTTGTGGACCGCGCGAATCAGAAACGGAGGGAGGACGGTATGAATCCTTATGATGCTCTGATAGAAGCAGGAAAGAGCAGGATAAGGCCTATCTTAATGACCACAACAGCGATGGTAATTGGTATGCTTCCACTGGCAATCGCGACTGACTCGGGTTCAGAATGGAAATCAGGATTAGCGTGGGCGATCATCGGAGGTTTGATAAGTTCGATGTTCCTTACACTCGTGCTGGTTCCTGTAATTTACATGAGGGCCGAATTATGGAAAGAGAACATTTCAGTGTTCTTAAGGAAAGTCTTCAGAAAAAATAAGGATAAGGAGGAACTCGCTGTTCCCCAGCATCTTCAGCCTGAGGAAAACTAATCTGTTTTTTGTAACTTTCAGGGTCAGAAACATTTTGTTTGTCTGACCCTGTGGTTCTTTTTACACCGTCATCTTCATTATAAATCCCCATCTCTTTCGGCCATCTCCCGGCCTCAAGCAAGCTTATGACAGCGAGCCACCCCAGTCCCCCTTCTGCATTCTTTATAGAGAGTTGAACCTCTCCGAGGTTCAATGTGTGTGTGTGATATCCTCTCAGTTACAAATATCCAACCTCTCCGAGGTTAGAGTGCCGGATTGAGGATACTCTCATGCTACAGATGTTTAACCTTTACAGGGTCAGGGGGTGAGTTAATCTCTGAGTTACAAATATCCAACCTCTCCGAGGTTATAGACTTGCCAGGGAAGGAACATCTTTAGATGTTCAACATTTGTAACCTCACCAGCTCTCACATCCCGGCATCCCCGGAGGGGATCAACAGAATTTTACTTTCTCTGGCAATAAACGTAATTTTAAAGATCTAATTAGTGAAATAATGTTAAAACCCTCCGTTCGGAGTAATTCAGGGAGAGACGAAAAATGAAAGACCACGCAAAACAGGATTTCCAGACCAAATGCGTCCATGCAGGAATAGAAGATTACGAATTTGGTTCTGTAGTTCCGCCAATATATCAGACATCAACATTTAAATTTGAATCAGCTGAACACGGTGCTTCTTTATTTGCAGGAGAACGAAAAGGCTATATTTATACCAGGATGCTTAACCCTACCGTTGAAGCAATGGAGAATGCCATTGCAGAACTCGAAGGAGGGCACAAGGCTCTTGGATGCGGAAGCGGTATGGCTGCTGTTCACACTATTTTCGCAAGCCTTACCCAGGCAGGTGATCATGTTGTTTGTTCATCTTCGGTATACGGACCGACCACAACTCTGCTTAATACTATAATGAAAAAATTCGGAGTTGAAACTACTTTTGTTGATACTTCCAATCCCGAAAATGTACTTAACGCAATGAAGAAAAATACCAAAGTCGTTTACATAGAGACACCGGGCAACCCAACTCTTTGTATAACTGACTTACAGGCAGTTTCTAAAATTGCTCATAGTCATAATGCAAAGGTTGCAGTTGACAATACGTTTATGAGTCCTGCTCTGCAGAATCCTCTTGCTCTGGGAGCCGACATTGTTATGCATAGTCTTACCAAGTTCCTAAATGGCCATGCCGATGTTGTAGGCGGAATAATAGTTGTAAAAGACGAGGAAACGTATATTCAGTTCCGCAAAACATTGAATCAGATCGGCGGAGTAATAGATCCCTTCAATTCATTCCTTGTACACAGAGGGTTGAAAACCCTTTCAATCAGGATGGAACGTCACTGCAGCAATGCTCAGAAAATAGCTGAATGGCTTGAAAAACATCCTGCTATAAAGTGGATAAAATACCCTGGACTGAAAAGCCATCCGCAGTATGAAACGGGACAACAGCAGCATAAAGATCCCGGCGGTATGATCACCTTTGAGCTCAAAGGCGGGTTTGAAGCCGGAAAAGTTCTGATGAATTCTGTTAAGCTTTCACAGCTGGCTGTGAGTCTTGGCGGAGTCGAAAGTCTTATACAACACCCGGCCAGTATGACTCATTTCTCAATGGGAAAAGAGGCAAGGGAAGCTGCCGAAATAACCGACGGACTTGTAAGGTTATCGGTTGGAATTGAAAATGTTGACGATCTCATTGCAGACCTTGACCAGGCGCTGGAAAAGGTAATGCATTCCGATAGCGTAAACGCAGTGGAAATGTAAATTAAACGAGGGCGCATACGCGCCCTTTTTTTATTACTTTCTTTATATATTTGATATGAGCAAATATTACAACTATATATAAATATTTATAGTTGAGTACCTGCCGCGATATTCGTAGAAATTTTACATTCATTAATTTCCGGGGAGATTATGAAAAAATTATACACTCTATTTGTCCTGCTTTATTCAACCTTTTTTATTACTAACGCTCTGGCGTATACGCCTGAGGGGATATCATTAATTAAAAACCCGAATGGATATACGATCAATTTCGTACTTCCGCAATACCAGTTAAATACCATAATGATAAACAATGAAAATTATTACACTATTGATATACCCGATTATGGCGTAGTTAATGAAGTAGGATTACCGGCACTCCCTCAGCTGTCATTCGATATGTTTATTCCATATGGAGAAGAAAATCCTTCAATAAGTCTTGACCGGATGGTTTCTGAAATTCAGGAACTTAAGCATAAAATTTATCCTTTCCAGGAACCCTGGGAGAAAAACACCCCGTTATCAAACAGGCCGTTTTCAATCGACAGGAACTATTACAATTCAACTGGCAAAACTTATGATCCTGTCGGGATCTCAGAACCTTTCCTGATCAACGGAGTGAAAGGGATAATGGTCACCATTCACCCGTTTAATTATAATCCTTCAGAGAATAAATTAACCCTCATCAGCTCTGCTCAATTTAAACTGTACCTTCATAGCAGCGTCCTTCCAGTTACCGGAAAATCTGCTGTATTCAATAATTTTTATAAGAATATCTTTGTCAACTACGAGAGCGGTGCTGACAGAAGCGGGAGCAATTACCTCATAATCACTGCCCCGGCATATGAAGCAGACCTGACACCTTTTGTTGATTATAAAGTCAGTAAAGGGTTTACAGTAGACGTTTTTAATACGGGAGCAACAGGAACTACCGCCACAGCAATAAAGGCATTTATTCAGCAGAGATATGATAATATGGCCACCAGGCCTGAATACATCCTGCTGGTAGGTGATGTTGCTAATATTCCTGCATGGACCGGTTCAGGTTATGATAACCCTACTACAGATCTGAAATATGTTCAGCTGGAAGGCGGAGATGCATACGCGGATGCTTTCATCGGCAGGTTTTCTGTTGCGAGCGCTGCACAGCTTGGCAATGCCATCAACAAATCAATATATATGGAATCATATGTCGGCTCACTGGATATGAAAAACGTTTTTATGGCTTCCAGCGACAACTATTCTATTACAGAAGGGACTCATAATTATGTTATTAACACATATTTCGATCCTGCCGGATATACAAACCTGAAGTTGTATTCACATTCCGGTGCTACCACCCAGCAGCTTATAAATGCGTTGAACGATAATCAAATCTTTGCGATTTATTCAGGGCATGGTTCAGAGACTTCGTGGGCTGACGGTCCTCCTCTGAATCAGTCGCAGGTTATGGCGCTCACGAATACGTGGTATCCATACGTATACTCATTTGCCTGTCTTACCGGTGCATTTTCGACCGGAGAATGTTTCGGTGAAACCTGGCTGAGGACGGCGCATGGCGCAGCTTCATTTTACGGTTCATCGGTAACTTCGTACTGGGATGAAGATGACATACTCGAGCGCAACGTAATCAAATCAATGTTTGAGGATGAACTCACACGTGTTACGCCGATGTTTGTACAGGGAATGATATACTTCGTCAACCATTTCGGCGGAATTAATGGTACTACGCTGAGATATATGGAAATGTACAACCTTATGGGTGACCCGTCGCTGCCTGTAGTTGAAACACTGCCTCCATGTCCTGTTGCAGGAGCTTCAAACCCGGTTCCCGAAAATGGTGCTGTAGATATACCGATTAATCTATCAGAACTAAACTGGGCAAACGGAGCCGACGCCGTTTCCAACGAATTATACTTCGGTACCAGTCCTTCTTCGATGACTCTGGTACATTCCGGTTCACTGGCCGTTTCGTGGACGATTGATCCTTCATACCTGCCACTGGATTATTATACGAATTATTTCTGGAAAGTTGTGGAAGTAGGAGATACCTGCAGTTCTGCTGTAACCTTCAGCTTCAGAACCGTACAGGATCCAAACCTGATTACTGTAACCGATACTCTCCATCCGCAAAGCGTGGATTACTGGACTGGTACCTGCAATTCAACTTCCAAAACCGATAATAGTGAGATCAGAACTGTTTCACCTGAACTCGGGTGGATGACCTTTGATATCAGCTCAATACCTGAAAATGCTGAAATCCTGTCAGTCGATTTCAACGGTTACGTGAACGCAACTAATTATCCTTACTGGAGCGCTACGCCTATGGGGGGTATTGATCCGGTTACAGGCAGTGCATCTTCTATATTTAACCAGGTAAGTAACAATTCCAGTCAGGGAACGGCATACATCTATTCAGATGAAAACTCTTCATTCACAACAGGCTGGCATTCATATCCGATGGAGAATGGTGCTGCTTCAGATCTTCAAAGCACAATAAGTCAGGGATGGTTCTCTATTGGAATCGATGACAGGGATGGTTCTGCAACATACTTTATTAACTTCGACGGCTGGAATGAGGATAATCCTCCTTACCTGGTGGTTAATTATCAGTATGTAACTCCTGTTGAACTCAGTACCTTCTCAGCATCCTCTACAGACGGTAATGTTAACCTGTCATGGTCAACTGCTTCGGAAACAAATAACCGCGGCTTCGAGGTTGAGCGCAGAACACAAAACAGCGAGTTTGAGAAAATCGCTTTTGCAGCAGGCTCCGGAACCACAACCCGGGCGAGGAGTTATTCTTATACCGATGAAAATCCCGGATCAGGTACTTATGTATACAGGCTTAATCAGGTTGATTTCAATGGAAGCAGCTCCTACTCGGATGAAGTGACCGTTTACGTTTCACAGCAGATTAAATACACGCTTGAACAGAATTATCCTAATCCTTTCAACCCCTCTACAAAGATCAAATACTCAATTCCTGAAGACGGACTTGTAAAGCTCAAGATATACAATCTTCTTGGGCAGGAGGTATTCACACTAGTTAACACAGTTCAGAAAACAGGAAGGTATGAGATTGTATTTGATGCTTCCAGGCTTGCGAGCGGTGTTTATTACTACCGCCTTGAAACACAAAAATATACATCAGTTAAGAAGATGATCCTGATTAAATAACGACATTTATCATCTTAAAAAAGGTGAGATTACGAAAGCCCGGTGTCTGCCGGGCTTTTTTATTAGGAATAATCTAAGGTTTAATCCCTTCTGCTTCGAGCCTTACCATTTTAATATGAACTTTACCATCACCATCTACCGGAGAATTTTTTATATACCGCATTGCCGAATCATAAATAAACTTTTCCCTTTTATCTTCGGGGATACGCTGAGTATAGGGAAGCCAGGTTGTTCTGATGAATCCTTTAAACCCATCGATTCCGTCGTGCACCATATCTTTTGTTAGAAGTTCTATCCTAACTGGTTTGAAGCCGGTGAGTGGTATGAGAATTTCATAATCTTTATCACTTGGGAAGTTATATGGTGATTTCGCCTCCTTAAGATACCGGGACCATTCATCGAGCATCGACATTTCACGAACAGTCTCAAATGCAGCCGCGGCATTTCCCGTCCCGCCGGTTTGAATCAAGAAACGGCCGCCGGATTTGAGACAGTAGAATATAGCTTCCATAACTTTTTTATGGTCATCAACCCAATGCAGAGCCGCATTTGAAAAAACCACATCAAATTCTTCATTAAGGTGCAATTCCTTCGCATCCATGACTCTGAATGCAAGATTCGGGTATTTATCACGAGAAAATCTATGAGCAGCCCGTCTTATCATATCTTCTGAATTATCCACTCCGACTACGGATCCATTTTCAACCGCCTCAGCAATTTTAACTGTTATTCGTCCATCCCCGCAGCCAAGATCCAGTACGTTTTCATTCCCCTTTAAATCTATCTTTGCAAGCAACTCATCTGCCCATTTCTCCTGTTGAGAAGAAAATTTCGCATATTCATCAGCATTCCATTTAAACTTTGCCATTAAGATTCTTTTTCCTTCTCAAGGAGTTTTCTTAGTTCAGCCAGGTTTTCTTTCCGTATCTGGCCGAATCTTGTTTTTGCATATTGTGTATGAAAAGAGTTTGATTCCAGGAAATGTATATTTGTTTCTAACCAATCAGGGTCAGAAAATTCTTTTTGTATTGTCTTTCCCCATTCTTCACGAAGCTGATCTATCCTGTTCAAAAAATCCTTCTTACCTATATAAGCGATATCGGCGTCGCACATAATCTGTTCAAGTATATTCTCAGGATTCTGAGGAACCTTTGTTGAGAGAATCAGCTTTTTGACAGCCGCAATTTTCTCGGGCTGATAATTTTTCCCCCTAAGGAATTCTTCAGCCTTTTCAGCACTTTTTTCTTCGTGGTGAGGAATAGTATCAGGATAACCGATATCGTGAAACCAGGCTGCAATTAAGAGTAATTCACGATCTCCCTTGCTTATGCCGGAATTTTCAGCCAGGTCTCGAACAATATCTACAACTTCTTTGGTATGATAAAAGTTGTGGTATCGAAAAAAAGACGGATTAGTCTCAAATAGTTTTTTAACATAGTTTGAGACTTCTTCGATTATTCGATTCATCTACGATCGGTTTCTGATTGGTTAATGGGCATAAATATAAAGAATATGCAGCAAAAAGTGAATGCTCTAACCTAAGAAGATTAATGATCATTTACGGAGATCTTCTGCCGCTTTGCACCCTGTTTAACAATGATAACACCTATTATTATCACAGCGGCGGCAATTATAATCGGAAGATTTAATTTTTCATCCAGAACTAGCCATCCTAGAAAAAGTGCGATTATAGGATTTATGTAAGCGTAAGTCGAAACAAGAGAAAGAGGTAGGTGCTCTATAGCATAGATGTATGAACCGTAGCCGAACATCGAGCCGATAAATACAAGGTAAAAGAAGGATATCAAGCCGTCCGTGTGCAAAGATATGCGAGACCATTCACCCAAAAACGAGCCAAGTATGGTTTGTGCGGTGCCTGCTACAAGCATTTGTATTGCGGCTCTCATTAACGGGTGTACAGAAACTTTTTTATATTTGGAATATACAGTACCGAAAGACCATGCCGTCACTGCGCCCAGGATACAAACCACTCCCAGAAGATAAGAAGGATTCAGAAGTTCAGACCAGCTTCCATTAAATATCAGTGTAACCCCCATCAAACCAAGAAAGAGGCCTGATAAAATCATCAGGTTTATTTTGGGACCCGAGGGTATAAATGCCTCCATACCAACTACCCAGAAAGGAACAGTAGTGATCAAGAGCGCAGCCAATCCGCTGCCGATAAATTGCTCACCTGTTACGACCAGTCCATTTCCGATTCCAATTAGTGCAATACCGACAACGGAGATATGAAATAACTCTTTTTTGGAGGGAAGCCTCTTTCCTCTAAGCCGCAGGAATGAGACGAAGATAACACCGGCAATTATCCATCTCAGGCCTGCGAACAGCATTGGGGGGATATGTTCCACTCCGATCCTGATTGCAAGGTAAGTAGTTCCCCAAACTATGCAGACAGCCGCCCAGGCTAAATAGGCTCTGAAATTACCGGTGTCCATAATTCAAAAAAATCCTGATTTAAGTGTGAGATTTCTGGAAAATTGAGCATCAAAATACTACTTTTATAATTAAGTACTAACCATAAATACCATTTATAATTCAAATTTTAATTTAGGCAGCCTGAACCTGGTCCCAAGGCAAAGCCGCTTGAAGTATATGTTTTTGCATATACAACCAACCTGGTTGGTATTTAAATATACTCGATCATATACTGGCTAATCTTCCGCCATACCGACTCAAGGTACTCAAGACGCCCAAAAGCGGCGATAGCCATTCTCCTGGCAAACTTTGCAGGGGAAAAATAAATGATCGTAATATCCTTATTATTTCCTTATTTTTACATCCAACAAAAAAATACCTTTAGAGGAAAATATGGCGGAAGAAATAAGCACTCCTGAAAAAAAAGAAGAAGAAACTGTACTTAAACACACCATAAATGAAATAACCCAGCCATTCAAAGACCTTGTTCGTGCTTCACGTGTATTGTGGGGCATAAATATATCCTATCTCCTGGAGGGTCTGGTTTATTTCGGAATGTTAGGTCTGCTGGCTATTTATTTTAACAGATATGCAGGATTAAACGACATCCAGGCGGATCAGATGGTAGGTATTCTGACTGCGGGAATTACACTTAGTATGCTTTTCCTGGGTGCAACTGTAGACATCATAGGCGTGAGGAAATCCTTTCTCATTTCTTTATTTCTAATGCTGATAGGAAGAGTGCTTATTACAATCGCTCCGGATGTTCTTCCGTCTAACGGTATGTGGTCGGGAGTTCACAGTCTGGCGATGTTCGGTATCTTATGGATAGTGCTCGGTTACGGTATTTATCAGCCTGCCGCATATGCAGCCGTAAAGAGATTTACAACTAAAGAAAATGCAGCAATGGGGTATGCGATGCTCTATGCTTTGATGAATCTCGGAGGATTTTTACCAGGACTCATTTCTCCCCCTGTGAGAAAAGCATACGGAATCACAGGAGTATTCTGGGTTTATGACGCATTAACCGTTGCCGGGATTGTTGTTGTTGCTATCGTGCTCTCAAAGAAAACCATAAAGATGGCCACGTCAAAACTGAGCGATGAACAGAAAAAAGAAGTTGAAGAGGAAAACGATAAACCTTTCAAAGAAAAGGTTAAATACTATGTTCAGAATTTTCCGCTTAAAGATCTCCGGTTTATGTATTTCATCTTTATACTTATACCGGTTCAGACACTTTTTGCTCACAACTGGCTGACTCTGCCCCAGTACACAAGCCGTGCATTTACAGGATTCGTTCAGGAAAACTTTGAGTTCTTCGTAAACTTCAATCCAATCCTGATCTTCATCTTAACGCCGATGATCGCTGCACTTACAGCAAAAAAAGATGCATACAAAATGACAATACTGGGTACACTTGTGATGGCTTCGCCTACTTTCATTCTGGCACTTGGTCCCAATATTTATACGCTTTTTGCCTACATAGTAATAATGACTATCGGTGAGGCGATGTGGCAGCCGCGTTTTCTGCAATGGGTCGCCGAGATTGCACCTAAAGGTATGACAGGAATTTACATGGGAATAGGACAATTCCCATGGTTCCTTACAAAAGTAGTTACATCGCTGTATGCAGGGTGGTTCCTTATGGAATATTGTCCCGAAGGTGTAGCTCCTTCTCAGATGAATACAGAAACGATGTGGTTTATATACGGACTGATTGCGATAATAAGTCCTATTGGTTTGTGGTTTTCAAAGAACTGGATGATGAAAGGGTTCAAAACTAAGGCAGAATAGGTTAATTTTAACTAATTTTGGAGAATAACTTTAATCATTTATTAGCGACAATTGAAAAATCAGGAGAAAAAATGACGACTATAATAGATATACTTGGGCGAGAAATACTGGATTCGAGAGGCAACCCTACTGTTGAAGTTGAAGTTCAGCTGGAATCAGGAATAATAGGAAGAGCGGCCGTACCCAGCGGGGCTTCCACAGGCGAACATGAAGCAGTTGAGTTAAGAGACGGTGATAAATCAAGGTACAACGGTAAAGGAGTACTTAAGGCAGTTGAAAATGTGAACGATAAAATTGCCGAAGAACTGATAGATTTTGATGCAGCCGATCAGGCTGAGATTGACAATATGTTAATCACGCTTGACGGAACGGAAAACAAATCATCATTGGGGGCCAACGCTATACTTGGTGTTTCTCTGGCGTGTGCAAAGGCAGTTGCCGAAACACTGGGACTTCCATTATACAGATACATTGGCGGTACTAATGCCAGAACACTTCCTGTTCCCATGATGAATATATTAAACGGAGGGAAGCATGCAGATAACAATGTTGACTTCCAGGAATTTATGATAATGCCTTTCGGAGCCACCAGTTTTTCAGAGGCATTAAGAATGGGAGTTGAAACTTTTCATTCGTTAAAATCTGTATTATCCAAAAAAGGCTACAACACCGCAGTCGGCGATGAAGGCGGATTTGCTCCCAATCTCAAATCAAATGAAGAAGCCATCGAGGTAATCCTCGAAGCAATCGAAAAAGCCGGTTTTAAGGCAGGCAGTGAGATCGGTATCGCGCTTGATCCGGCAGCCAGTGAATTTTTCCTTAAAGAGAAGAATGCATATCATTTATTTAAATCGGCCCCGGGAAAAGAAATTCCAATAGAGAAGATGGTAGACTACTGGGCTGATTGGGCAAAGAAATATCCTATTGTATCCCTTGAGGACGGACTGGCAGAAGATGACTGGGACGGTTGGCAGATCCTTACCGAAAAGCTGGGAGATAAGATTCAGCTGGTTGGTGATGATCTGTTTGTTACGAATACCGAACGCCTGGCTGAAGGTATTGAAAAAGGTGTCGCAAATTCAATACTGATTAAGGTAAACCAGATCGGAACACTCACAGAGACCCTGGATGCAATCGAGATGGCTAAAAAGGCGGGTTATACAAATGTTATAAGTCACCGTTCGGGAGAAACAGAAGATACGACTATTGCCGATATCGCTGTTGCAACTAATGCCGGCCAGATAAAAACCGGATCACTCTCAAGAACAGACAGGATTGCGAAGTATAATCAGCTGTTAAGGATAGAGGAGGAACTGGATACTGTGGCGTTGTTCCCTGGAATATCTGCAATAAACTATACTGAATAATTTTTCACCTTGAGCCGGGAAAACCCCGGCTCTTTAAATTTACCGGGGAGAATATGCCTGTAAATGATCTTCAAAAATGTAAAACCCTTATAAAGCAAAATAAAATTGAGGTAATAGATCTCAAAGCCATTGATTTAACCGGAAGACTTCATCATATATCGCTTCCGGTTTGTGATAATATACTTGATAAAATGATTAAGGAAGGCGTCGGGTTCGACGGTTCCAGTTATGGATTCAGGAAAGTTGAGAACAGTGATATGGTTCTTATACCTGATTTAAAAACAGCGGTTATCGACCCTTTCCGTGAGACTCCTACCTTAAGTTTTTATGCCCATATTGCACTTACGGATGAGAAACGGACACCCTTTAACCAGGATGGAAGGTATCTTGCCAAACAGATAAAAAATCTTCTTAAGAAAACCACGGGGACTGATTCATCATGGTGGAGTACAGAATTTGAATTCTACATATTTTCAAACGTGGAATATGACACAAGAACGTCCTCATCATATTATAAGGTAGAGCACGCGGAAGAGTTTTATAAAAAGGCTTATCACGCTGCAAATCCCTGGGATGAATATGATGATTTCCGTGATGAGGCAAGCAGGCTTCTGCAGAAATTCGGGATAAAAGTTAAGTATCATCACCACGAAGTTGGTGAAAGAGGACAACAGGAAATCGAAACGTACTTCTCGGATCTTTTGTCGACAGCCGATAATATAATTACTGCTAAATACATCCTTTTTAACTTTGCACGGCAGAAAAATCTCTTCATTACCTTCATGCCCAAGCCAATGTACCACCAGGCCGGCAACGGTATGCATCTTCATTTTTACCTGACAAAAAACGGTAAGAATGCTTTTTATAAAAAAGGTGAATACGGGAATATGAATGAGCTGGGTCGATTTTTCATCGGAGGCATGCTTAAACATGGTCCTGCGCTGTCAGCTTTTACTAATCCTAGTACAAATTCATATAAAAGACTTGTTCCCGGCTTTGAAGCACCTATTGCATTAACATATGGACAGGGAAACAGGGCGTCGGCCATAAGGATCCCCAAGTATGTATCGAATCCTGAAGAAACGCGATTTGAGTACCGTCCTCCTGACGCGACAGCCAATCCTTACCTGTGCCTGATAGCAATGCTGCTTGCGGGGATAGATGGTGTTGTAAACAAGATAGACCCTGTAAAAGAAGGATTTGGTCCATATGATAAGAATTTCCTTGAAGATCCGGAAGGTATGAAGTTCCAGTTTCTTCCAAGGAACCTTGCTGAAGCCCTGGATGCTTTAGCAGCAGACAATGATTTCCTGCACCGCGGAGAAATATTTACTGATGAACTTCTTGAACAATGGACAAAGATAAAACTGGAAGAAATTCATTCTATAGGTACAATGCCTCACCCCTTCGAATATAAAATGTATTTTAATTTATAAATACAGACCGGTTAAAATTGTGTAGAGAATAAGATGGCCTCGGAACACGAAGGAAGTGCGAGTATAATTATTGATTGATAATTATCAATAATTCGTTTATCAAAAGCAATATTAGGCTGCCGTACTTATTTTAATAGAATCAGCTTCCTGACCCCGACATATGTTTCTTCCTGGCTTCCGGAAGGAAAAGTCTCCAGCCGGTAGAAATAAACGCCGCTGCTTAGCAGAGCATTATCGAAGGATAAAAATATGTTATGTGTTCCTGCATCTTCGTGACCCTGGTAGATTACCCTTACTAATTCACCAAGTGAGTTGAAAAGCTCGATTTTAACATTAGCCTGATTTACAAGTGTGAATTGAATAGTTGTTGATGGATTGAAGGGATTGGGATAATTCTGGCAGAGAATGATATTATTATTATTCCGGATTACAAGATCCATCCCTGCCAGACTGTTATAATCCTTTATTAAATTAAATAAATCCGGATCCTGGACTTCGTTAAAAGCATAACTGTCACCGATGTTCATAAGTTCAGGAGGTACATATTGCCATATAACCGCAGAACGGGACGGGGTGTTTTTTATAGTTTTGAGATAGGTTTGATAATTAGTAGTTCTTTCCTTAATAACCCCGAATTCACTTAACAGGGAAGGCTTATTAAAACTATCCGAAAGTCGGGTATGATCTTCTACCCAGGTATTTCCTGCCAGAGGTTCACATCCCCATCTTTCAGGATAAAGATGGAAAGATGAATAATCAATATTCCGGAGCGAACTATTTTCGGCAAAGCTGCTCCCTTTATATCCGTTAAACAAAAAGTGGACATTATTGTAAAATAGCTCGGGTTTAGAATAATACTCCTTATGAATATCGTAACCTGTCTCACCTGTAGTTAAAATATGATTATGGTCTATTGATTTAAAATAATCAGCCATTTCGCAGTACCAGTTTCTTAAAATTTCAACAGATGCCCCTTCGTTATCTGCTTCATTAATTAGTTCAAAGCTGAAAATTGCCGGTTCATTTTTATACGGGGTACCTGTATAATTATTCACTCTGTTAAGGAGTGTTTTAATATAAAAACGATACCAGCTTCTCATTGAATCATCGGTAAAGAAATCATTGTGACTATATTTTCTTTCGGTTGGCAGTACACTGTATCGATCAGCCCATTCCGTATAGAGCTTAATACCGCCGAAATCATCAAAATTGTTCTCGAGGGTAAGGATGATGTTTACATGATACTGCTTTGCCTTGTAGATAACATAATCAAGCGCTCTTAGCCCCTTCTCCTTGAGGCCATATGGTAAATACCTTATACAGGATGGTTTTGAAGAATCATTGTTTGAATTGAATCCCCAGGTTCTGATTACCTTTACCCCGTTTCTTTCAGCCGTATTTAACACTTTATCGACCAGGTATTTCCTGGAAGAATCCGAAGCAATCCATTGTAAATAATAAGCACTGAATCCAAGGAAAAAAAAAGATGAATCACTTCGAAAAAACTTTTCATCCTTTGTATAGAAAAAATCCTGTGAATTCCCATTCCGGCTCAACAGAAAGAGAAATAATATAAGCAACGCAGTTTTCATCGGAATATATATTAACGTCTCAGAAATGAAATTAAATTAATCTATTTTCAGACTAATACATAGAGAGGAAAAATTACGGAATTAAAAGCGGCCCGGCGCGGGGAGAATACTGCCAGGCCGCAGGGAGTTTGACTAACTATACCACTTCTTTTGTTTTTTGGTTTGTTCTCATCCTTGTATACATTACGGAAATGATCAGAAGGATAATACTTACAGCAAGAAACGAGATAATTTTGTAAGTAATGTCCGCAGCAGTTATTCCGAATGCGGCAAGGTAGAGCGAAGTCAGTATAAGAGTTGATACCGCCATCATTCTGTATTTTTTATTATTAAGCAGTTTGCCCATGAGGTAATAGAGCAATGCAAGTGCTGCCCAGGATAATCCGACAAAATTTGACGGAAAAACCTCATACAGTACATAAGGAAGAATGAAAAAAGCCATTACAAGATAAGCAAGTCTTATATTGCCTGTTGTAAGTTCCAGCCTTGTTTTCTGCCAGTTCAGAATTCGCGCACTAACAAGAGCCGCCAGTCCAAAGCTTACACCTTCGATTCCTACAGCACTGACGTTTATTAAATACGTAAGTAATATTCCGCCGAATATTAGAGTATTCGCAACTATTATGAATTTCGATCTGAACCAGAGAGCTGTCGATATTACTATTATACTCTGCCAGCAGAGAAGGATGAAGAATGCCGGTTCACTGTATGATGCAATTATCGCAGCACTCAGGGCGGCATAAGCAAACATTGCGTATATAAAAGAGCCGTACTTGCTTCTTTGCCTTGTCCAGAACAATATGGCCAATGTCATTAATATTACGAATGCACCGAGGTGAACTATTCCCAGGTTTTGAACTCCGCTTAAAATCGAGATGAGAAGAAATAATCCATAGCCTAGAGACGCATTCATAATTGTCATAAACAATTCCTCAAGTTCCTGTTTCTTACCTTGTATTAGCATGAGGCTGCCGGTGCCATATACGGCCAGGTAAGCAAGCAGAAAAATCAGGTTGTAATTAAACCCTGTTGTTATAACGAGATTATGACCGAGAAGGGGGTTGTTCACAAACCAGAAACAATGCGCCAGGCAGGTAAAAATTATACCGAAGACCAGCAGATTGGAGGAACTGAATTTTAATGAGAAAAGTACAACTGAAATGCTTATGATTGTCAACATAACGAATATCAGAAGCGGAGTTTCGGTTACGAGTGCAGTCATCATAAAGAAAAGTTCTGCAATGGCGATTAAGTAAACTGATTGCCGTCTTAGCGCCATCCAGGATGCAAATCCTCCTACGATAAGCAGAAAGATTACAAGAAGAAATCTGCTGGTCACGAGAGGTTCCATTCCGAAGAAATGGAGCCGGAGCGTTGTAAGGTAGAGCAGTGCTGCACCGCCCCCTATAAGAAAGCCGGAAATATACTTAAAGGATTTCAGCCAGATTTCAGGTATAATTATCAGGGTAAAACTGATTAAGTATCCAATAGAAATAGGGAGCAAAGGTGGATAATTATCCAGGGGCAACGTCAACAGGAAGAACATGCCGAGAATGAAGGCAAGTATACCGATCTTTGCAAACCAGTATTCTCCTATGGCAAGTTCAAGGGAATCATCATCCTCCCGTGATTGAGGGTAAGGCACAACTATGGGCTGTTCTGCAGTCACTGCCTCTTTTTTGATGTTCATTGCTGCTTCTACATCAGTCAATCTGCGTTCAATGCGATCAATAGTTTTGACCAGTTCTTCAATCAGAGTATTTGATACTTCACTATTCATAATACCTCCGGTGATTTAATCCTTTAGTGGATTTTGTTTTTCTAATTTCCTGATGTAGAAAAAAAGTATTACGATCAGAAAACTTATTATCAGGACTGATATACCTAACCCGATTCTTCTGAAATAGTACTCATCAATTGCACCATTGGCATCGGCAATTACATTTTTTGAGGATGCAAATCCTTTATTGACAACCTCCTTGAATTTATCCTTATCAAAAGAATGCAGAATTGTTCTGGTTTCGATCCGTGCCTGATGAATATTCCTTAACTCAAATTTTTCTTCCTCTACTTCCATTCCTTTCTGCTCGGCTTCGAAAACCAGTGTATTTGCAAGAGTGTCCAGCTGAGCAAGACTATCGAGCCAGCTTTTCATTTCGGCCGCTGCGATAAAACCTTTACGGTTGTCAGTAGAGGAATGACATTTAATGCAGACAGCTCCCTCTGCTGTACCCAGAAGATTATCCTGTACAGGGAGAATTCCATGGTTTCCGTGGCAGGTTTCACATTCGGGATAATTATTCTCATCAAATGCTTTTTTGTGAGGACTGGCAGCAAAAAGCTCGGCATTCAATGCATGGCAGGTACCGCAGACTTTCGAAATTGAAGCGATTCCGGGAGGCATGGCGACATGATTTCCATGACAGCTATTGCATACGGGTGCGCTGAGATCATTTTTTACAAGCAGCGCATTTCCGTGGACGCTATTTACATATTTGTCGTACTGATCAGTCGGTATTCCATAGTCTTTCATATACTCCTTATTGCTGTGACAGTGAGCGCAGGTTTTAGGAATATTGGTAGGGTAGACCGATGAGCGTACATCTTTCGTAGAAAGGATATTATGACTTCCATGACAGCTTACACACTCTGCTGGTTTAGGATCTCCTTTGGCATTAAGAATGCCATGTTCGCTCGTTCTATATTTCTGGTACTGGTCGACAGCTATTTCGGGGTTATAAGAACGCATGAACTTTACATCGCCATGACATTTATTACACGTCTGAGGTATATTAGTAGGATAAACGGGGGAAGCAGGGTTTTTAACAGAAACGATTCCATGAGCATTATGGCAGGTTATACACTGGACTATTCTGTCTGTACCATCCAGATTTGTTTTACCATGCACACTGTTTTTAAGTGAAGTCATCTGGTTTGTTGAGAGTGACTTATCATACTTCGAGATATACAGGGAATCCGAGTGGCACCTGGAACAGATTTCAGATATTTGATTTCCTTTCGGCACGCCTATAAACCCTTTACTCGCACTCATTGCTTCGTCCATATCCTCACTTTTACTATCACCCCCGTGACAATCTGAACAGCTTAAGCCGGCCAGATGATGGACATCATTTTTGAATAATTCAGCAGGAGCGCTTCCAAGGTCCGAATGACAGGAGTAGCAATTATCCGCAGCGGCATATGCTTTTGTGCCCGCATACGTGAGGAAGATTGAAATTGAGATGCTGATTATAAATATATTTTTCACGACAGCCACCCGAGAGTTGTTAAGGCAATGATAAAAATGACAGCAAATATTCCGAGATAATTGATCTTCCGGTTAAGCATACCTTTTGCGCTTTTCCTGTCCCAGAAAGGAACCAGAAGCCAAAGAATACCAGCAATACCAAACAGAAAGATTCCCACAATTTCTCCTTCAAACAACACGATATGAGCGGGAAAATATTTAAGCGTCTGGAACATGAACAGAAAGTACCATTCAGGCTTAATGCCTGCAGGAGCAACACCAAACAGATCAGCCTTGAGGCCCAGTTCGGCCGGGAAGAATACTGCCAGCACGGCAAGTATATTCAGAACCAACAGCCACAAGAGGAGATCACGGAGGAAAAAATTTGGAAAGAAGGGCATCTTTTTAAGAGGAACCTTTTTAGTATTTTCTATCTCAAGCGGTTCGCTCATTCCCTGTCTCTGCACAAGAATAAGGTGTATTGCGAGGAGCAGAGTAAATATTCCGGGCAGAAGTGCTACGTGAAACCCGAAAAATCTTGACAGAGTGGCTCCGGTTACATCATCACCTCCACGCAGGAAAATTTTCAGAGGTTCACCTATTAGCGGAACTGCTCCGGCAATATCGGTACCGACTTTAGTCGCAAAGAATGCAAGCTGGTTCCAGGGGAGAAGATATCCGCTGAATCCGAAGAAAAGAGCAAGAAAGAACATGAACATACCGCTGAGCCATGTCATTTCTCTGGGCTTACGATAGGATTTTTCAAAGAAAACGCTGAACATATGTATAAAAAGAGAGAACACAAACAGGTTTGCAGACCATGCATGGATTGATCTTACCAGCCAGCCGAACTGCACTTTTGACATGATGAACTGGATGCTTTCGTAAGCGAGGTCTGCGCTTCCTTTGTAATAAAAAAGGAGAAGAATACCGGTGATAACCTGTATGGTAAAGAGGAATACAGACACCCCGCCGAAATAATACCAGATAGAATGTCTGTGAACGGGCACGTATTTTTTGCTGAAGAATTTGATAAGGTCTTCAAACTGTACCCTGTCATCTACCCACGAATATAAATTTTGTAATTGTTTTTTCATTTTCTTTACTAAGCTGTTTTTGCAATCATTAATTCATCTCCCCTAATTATCGTTTTAAATTTACTGAGAGGCCGGGGAGGCGGACCTGAAATATTTCTGCCAGTCAGGTCGTACTTGCCGTTATGGCAGGCGCACCAGATGACATGCTTTTCTTTTACATACTGTACAGTACAATCAAGGTGAGTACACCTGGCAGAAAATGCGAGAAACTTATCATCGGACGGAATTACGATAACAGGTTCATTTCCGAAACGGACGATCTTGAAATCTTCCTTCTTCAAGTCAGCTACTTTTCCCGCGCTTACCATTGAAACCTCGACTTCCCTCTGTTTGGGGGGACGAAGAAAAGAGAACACGGGATATAAAACCGAGGCAGAGAAAGCTGTTATACCTGTCATCCCGAGCGATTTTTAAAAAGCCTCTACGGGAAGTCGGTATGTTTTTAGGATCAGGTTTTTCCATAATACGAATACTCTGTTTGTTACTGTGGTTTATAAAACGGAACGGCCGCAGTTATAATTTCTTTTATGATGTTATTGTCTAATGGTTTTTCAGTCAGGTTGAATATACCTTCCTGGTACAGGATTCCGCCCTCCCTGGGATTTGTTCTTTCATTTATAATAATGAGGGGGGTTCTGGGATTTATCCTTTTAATGATTTTCACCCAGTTATGACAGACAGAGAAACTTTCGTTACAATCGCAAACGATCATATCGTAGTCGTTCTCCTGTAAGTCAAGAATAAATCCGGCAAATTCTTTTTTCTTCACGAGAGCGATACCAATCTCTGAACAAATTTCGAAGCACTGTGATATTGTGGTTTCATCGCTGCTAAGTATTATCCCTCTGAACTTCATAAGCGATACCTTTAATGTCTCGAAGTCTGAATGACACTTATTGTACCAGACCGAAAATTGTGCTGAATATCCGGAAATGTGGTTATTTGGAAAGGTTTAACCGAAGGTTTTAAAAAAATGAGAGATGAAAGTGTATCCCTGATGTCCCACTTTTATTGCTAATTATCAATTCTTAATCGTTCAATTGTTAATTGTTACTTCCTGTACTGCTGGGGATCAAGTTCATATTTCCTCAGGATACGGTGAATATGACGCCTGGTCATACCGGCTTCCTCAGAAATGCGGGTAATATTTCCTTTATGTTTTGTGAGAAGGAAAAGAAAATATTTTTTCTCAACCTCTTCAACAGCCTTATTTCTTACATCGGAGAGGGAGCTTGTAGGAAAACCGGCTGCCGCTTTCCTGTTGGATGCAAACTGGGGAGGGAGTTCGTTCAGGGTAATCCTTTCGCCTTTAGCCAGCGCCACTGCGCGTTCAACAACATTCTCCATTTCTCTTACATTCCCCGGCCAATTGTATGTTTCGAATAAATCAAAAACTGAATTATCAAATCCCTTAATATTCTTGGGAGAAGACTTTACTGTTTTTACCAGGAAATGTTCTGCGAGGAGCCTGATATCCTCCTTTCTTTCTTTCAGGGAAGGAACCTGGATGTTTATAACATTAAGCCGGTAATAGAAATCCTTTCTCATAGTCTCGTTTTCGAGAGCCTTATTAATATCCTGGTTCGTTGCTGAAATCAGCCGTATATCAGCCTGGATCAGTTCATTGCCTCCTAGTCTTCTTAACTGCTGATCCTGCAGGGTTCTGAGGAGTTTTATCTGGAGGTTCACAGGCAGTTCGCAGACCTCATCAAGAAAAAAAGAGCCTCCGTTAGCGTATTCCAGTAATCCTATCTTTCTATGGGATGCCCCGGTAAAGGCACCCTTTTCATATCCGAACAATTCGGCCTCAAAAAGATTTTCGGGAAAGGCTCCGCAATTAACAGGGACGAACGGCTTAAGTTTTCTCCGGCTGTGTGCATGGATGCTGCGGGCTATCAGCTCTTTCCCGGTTCCGCTCTCTCCTGTTATCATTATGTTGGCATCTGAGTCGGCAACGCTTTCAATCATCTCAAAGACCCGCCTAATTGATTCGCTCTTACCGACTATATTATCAAACCTGTATTTATCCTCTAACTGCTTGAGTAAACTGATCCTCTCCTTGTACAGTGTTCTCTGTCTTAATCCTTTCTCAACCAGGATTTTCAGATTTTCAGTCTCGAACGGTTTCTCTATAAAATCAAATGCACCGGCTTTCATTGCTGCTACGGCCCTATCGATAGTTCCATAGGCCGAAAAAATAATGAACGGGGTATCAGGAGCAATTTTCTGAACAGCTTCGAGGACCTGCATTCCATCAAAATCCGGCATAAGCAGATCGCAGAAAACAATGTCGAATTCCTCCTCCTGCAGCATCCTTACGGCTTTTCTGCCATCAGGTACAGGAAATGGAATATTTCCTAAAGCCGAAAGAATTTTAGAACATCCTCTCAGCATATCCGGTTCATCATCTATAATAAGAATTTTCGGTTTTGTAGTCATAAGTTTATTCCTCCGGTGCTGTAGGGGAGAGTAATTATAAACCTGGTATATTTACCTTCTTCGCTTTCAACATCGAGTCTGCCGCGGTACCTCTGAATGATTGTCCTTGATATGGATAGTCCGAGTCCTGTTCCCTGTGCGTCGAGTTTCGTTGAAAAGAATGCATTAAATATTTTACCAAGGTTCTCTTTTTTAATTCCTTCGCCATTATCTTCTATTGCAATGAAGATACCTTTTATTTTCTTCCCTCCAGCCGGATCAGGATGGAGAGCAGTATTGCCCGTTTCTATTTTGATTTCGCCCCCTTCCGATAAAGCGTCGACGGCATTATTTAATATATTCATCAGGACCTGTTCCATCTGCCTTTTATCTGCGAGGATAAGCGGAAGAGACGGTGCATAAGATTTAACCAGGTGAATCTTTTTTAATTTTAGCCGGTGACCTATCAGGAAAGTACATTCCTCTACAAGATCTTCTACGCGGATCGCTTCGGGTTTAAAGGGCATAAGTCTTGAGTATGTCAGAAGAGTTCTTGTATAATCACTTATCCTGCGGGTTTGATTGCGGATAATATTCAATTCCTCTAAAAGTGAATTATCTGCATTATTTTCGAGAAGGATGGCGTCGGTATGAGCTGCTATTATCCCTGCCGGGGTATTTATTTCGTGAGCTACACTATCGACAAGTTCACCAATCGATGCAAGTTTCGATGCCTGGTTAAGCTGTTCCTGGTACTGATGCACCTCTTCCAGGTTTCGATTCGCCTCCTCAGCCCGGATTCTCCTGAGATTTATGAAATAGATAAGTAATCCGAGAGTAAGTATAACAGCCAGGATAATTAAGCCCAGTATAAAGAAAAGCTGAAACCGGCTTCTTAATCCCGTTGTAACTTTTGGAAGGAAAGTGCTGATTGCAATAATCCAGGTCTGGTTCTGAAGCCTGACCGGGACATATGCCATAATTTTATCGGGTTCATTACCCATAACATAGTACTCATCAACAGAAGGAACACCTGACCGGATCATCCTGTTCTGGGTATTAAAATTAACATGGCATTTGCTGCATAGTTCGCTTGTTTTATAGATGGACTTAAACAGCATTTCCTGATGGCGCGGATGATATATCAATCTCCCCTCGCCGTCAAGAATCCAGGCAAAATCATCACTGCTTAACTTTAACGGCCGGATAAATCGCTTTATAAGAATATCAAAATCAATAAGGTAGCCTATAAAATGATGAGACCCGGAATTTTTATCTCCTGACAGCCTGACTAGCATAAGGAAGGATTCAGGACTATTTTTGTCATTCTTCATATCAGGCATTACATCTGAAAATATATACTCGGGTGTATGGCTGTTAATTTCTAATGTTAAAGGTCTGATAGTAGTATAGGCCCATGAGGGCAGATTGGTTCCTGTAGCAAACAGTATATTTCCGGTTGAGTCGGTTAGAAAAATCGTTCTTAGGATAGTGCTGTCATAATTCGCCTTAAAGAACCTTAACGAGGTATAATCGTTCGGATTTGGTACCTTAAGAACATCCGGGTTATGAGTAAGGAGTTTCATATCCCGAACGAGGTGTTCGATAAAGAAGTTTATTCCCTGTGCAACCGATTTTGCCATTTCAAGCTGCTGAAGCTGGTGATTTCGTTTCGCATCGTCCAGCGTATTCGTATAAATCCTGTTAACAAGGAACAGGAAGAGGGCTATAAGGATAAATACACCCGCGATAACTAAATATTTCCCGCTATTTTTTTTCATCCTGCCGGAGTCATTTCCCCGAAATTATTAAAACCTTATACATGCAAAGAATGTACTAACCTGAAAGCATTTAAAAGGAGCAATCAGGGTTCTTTTTATAACTTTTTATTTAAAAGAGTAATCTTAAATGTCATACTGTGACATTTGCGGTCATATCGAACATTACGCTATTTTAGAATTAAATACAACAGAATTCTTGACTAATAAGTGGCAAACCATAAAATTTAACAAGTAGCAATTATCATGTTCTGTAAATGGTATTCAGAAAAATCTTTTCTTTATGGTGTTAGTTCCTTAATTTTACAACTCATAAATCCCCGGAAAAGTTATGGAAACGAGTAAAGCCGACTTATCGTCGCTCAGGATAGATAGGTCTAATCATAATAACGGCTCTCCAAAGAAAACTCTTATTATCATACTGGTAATAATAGCTGCCGCTGTTTTATTATTTCTTGGCTACAGCGTGGCAGGTTCATTTTTTGATAAAGCATACGAGGTTAAACTGTCAACCGCTTCTATGCAGCTCCCTTCACAGGCTAATGCAAGCCTTACTGCCAGCGGTTATGTGGTAGCACAGAGAAAAGCTTCTGTGGCATCGAAAGGAACGGGAAGACTGGTTTACCTTGGGGTAGTTGAGGGAGACCAGGTTAAGAAAGAACAGGTGCTGGGAAGGCTGGAAGACAACGATATCCGTGCACAGCTTGAAGAAGCAAAAGCTAACCGCAAGCTTGCTGAGTCAGGTCTGAATGATGCAAAAAATAATTACAACCGTCAGCAGGAACTGCTTAAATCAGGAGCTACTACCCGGATGGCTGTTGATGCTGCTGAGGCTAATTATAACCGTATAATGGCCTCGATCGAAGTTGCCAACGCAAATGTTAATTCCTCAGAAGTTGCTCTTGAAAACACTTTGATAAGAGCTCCTTTTGACGGGACAGTCTTAACCAAGAATGCTGAGGTAGGAGAAATTGTTGCTCCTCTTGGAGCGAGTGCGACTTCGCGCGGTGCTATCGTTACAATGGCTGATATGAAATCTCTCCAGGTTGAGGCAGATGTTTCTGAATCATATATAGAAAGAATTACACCTGGACAGGATTGCAAGATTATTATTGATGCATATCCGCAGGTATCATATGCGGGCTATGTGGATAAAATAGTACCTACCGCAGACCGTTCGAAGGCAACTGTTCTCGTGAAAGTAGGATTCCGGAGATATGATGAGAAGGTACTTCCTGAAATGAGTGCGAAGGTGCTATTCTTATCGGAAAAAGTATCTGATACAGAAAAGCAGGAACCTGCAGTGCTAGTTGTTCCATATACTTCAGTGACTAAAAGGGATGGAAAGGATGTAGTTTTTATGGTCAGCGAGGACAGGGCAATTCAGGTCCCTGTGGTCAGGGGTAGAGATCTCGATTCATTCATCGAGATTAAATCCGGACTTGCAGAAGGTGACAAGGTAATAGACAGGGTAGCAGACGAAATTAAGGACGGTGTTAAAGTAGATGTGCAGCAGTGAGCTTATAAAATAAAAAATCCAAACAATTGGAGTAAACATGGCAGAGATTATAAAAGTATTGGGCGTTACAAAAACCTATCACAGAGACAGCCTGGAGATCCCTGTTCTTCATAACATCTCCCTGAGTATTAAGGAAGGTGAATTTATTGCGTTAATGGGACCTTCCGGATCTGGTAAGACCACTCTGCTTAACCTGATTTCGGGAATTGACAGACCCAGTTCGGGAAGCATCAGCATCGGTGATATTGATATAGCAAAGCTGGGTGAATCTGCCCTGGCAAAGTGGCGTTCTGCGAATATCGGGTTTGTATTCCAGTTTTACAATCTCATACCGGTACTTACAGCTTTCGAAAATGTTGAGCTGCCCCTGCTGCTGACCAATCTTTCAAAAGCAGAGAGGAAGAAACATGTTCAGACTTCCCTGGAAATCGTCGGCCTGGGCGATAGAATGTATCACTATCCGAAACAGTTATCGGGAGGCCAGGAGCAAAGAGTTGCCATTGCCAGAGCAATTGTAACCGATCCTGCAATACTTGTTGCCGATGAACCTACCGGAGATCTCGACAGAACTTCAGCAGATGAAATACTAACTCTGATGGATAGACTTAATAAGGAATTCAATAAGACAATTGTAATGGTAACTCACGACCCACATGCTGCAGCCAGGGCACACCTAGTGAGGAACCTCGATAAAGGCGATTTAATACCGGAGATGGCATGAAGGTACTCAAATTAATTTTTAAGAATACGCTGCGTCATAAGCTCAGAACAACACTGACCATCCTTGGTATAGCCGTTGCAGTTATTGCTTTCGGACTCTTAAGAACAGTTGTTACCGCCTGGTCCGTTGGTGTTGAGGCATCCTCTGCCAACAGGCTGATGACGAGGCAGGCTGTATCGTTCATATTTCCTTTGCCCTTTTCATATAGAGATAAAATTGTATCTGTACCCGGTGTGGAGGAAGTCACTTTCGCGAACTGGTTCCAGGGTGTTTACATTGATAAGAATCAGTTCTTTGCAAGACTTGCAGTAGATGCGAACACTATATTCGATGTTTACCCGGAGTTTGTACTTAGTCCGGAAGAAACATCCATATTTAAAAAGGAAAAAAATTCATGTGTAATCGGGGCTGACCTGGCCAAAAAATACAACCTTAAGATCGGTGATGTCATGAATATCGACGGTGATATTTATCCCGGACGATGGGATTTTGTAGTAAGAGGTATTTATAAACCGAAGTATAAAACAACCGATGCAACACAGATGTTTTTTCACTGGGATTATGTTGATGACAGGATGAGGGAAGAGGCTCCGGTAAGAGCAGGTGACGTAGGATGGTACGTTGTTAAAATCAAGGATCCCTCTAAGGCGGCTGCAATTTCTGAGAGGATAGATGCACTATTCAAGAATTCACCCGCTGAAACCAAGACTGAGACAGAGCGGGCATTTCAGCAGGGATTCCTCGCTTCCACAAGCGCGATAATTACCTCTATGAATGTTCTCTCTTTCGTGATAATAGGGATTATTATGCTGGTTCTTGCCAATACAATGATTATGTCGGCAAGAGAAAGAACAAGAGAATACGCAGTTTTGAAAACACTGGGATTTTCGGGAAAGCATCTGGTAGGACTGATAATGGGTGAATCTCTTTTTATTGCTCTCCTTGGCGGGGCGATAGGTTTATTCCTTACCTTTCCGCTTGTTTCGGGATTTGCCGAATTCATACCAAAGGGATTCTTCCCCGTTTTCCGGATCGAACCGGTTACAATAATACTGGCTGTAAGTGCTGCATTTATTATAGGAGTAGCGTCGGCAGTATTTCCCATACAACGGGCACTTCGTACGCGTATAGTTGACGGATTCAGATTTGTGGGTTAAAAAAAAATGAACAGGATATTAAAATGAAAGTCCCATTAAAGTATACTCTGAGAAATTTCAAAACAAGGAAGCTCACGACGGTGATTACCATTACCGGTATAGCTCTGGTTGTGTTTGTATTCGCTGCTGTACTGATGATGGCTTATGGAATACAGAAAACACTCGTCTCAACCGGTTCGCCGGATAATATCAAGATTGTGCGGAAGGCAGCTAACGGGGAAATATCCAGTCTTATCTCGGGCGACACCCAGGGAGTAATTAAATCACTTCCATATATAGCAAAATCCTCTGACGGCTCCCCTGTAATTTCAACTGAACCTGTTGTGATAATAAATCTTACGAAGAGTAATGGAGGTGTCAGCAATATTACGGTACGGGGCGTCTCATCTTCAGTGCAGGAACTAAGACCCCAGGTGAAGATCATAGATGGAAGAATGTTTAAATTTGGAGTAAGGGAGTTAATAGTCGGAGAATCGATAACCAGGCAATTCCGTGATGCGCAGATTGGAAGTTCGGTGAGATTCGCCGGGGATAACTGGAAGATTGTTGGTGTTTTTTCTACAGATGGCAGCGGGTTTGATTCTGAGATGTGGGGTGATGGAGTTCAGCTTCTGAATGCCTTTAACCGGGGAAACACGGTTTCATCGGTAACACTGAAGCTGGATAATATTCAGCATTACAACAGTTTCATTAATGCGTTCAATAAGGAGCAAAGACTTCAGCAGTTTGAAGCTAAACCCGAGCAGAAATATTTTGAAGAGCAGTCGGAAATAATGTCAGGGTTCATAAGAATACTGGGACTTTTTATAACAGTAATATTCAGTTTTGGTGCTACCATCGGAGCCATGATTACAATGTATGCTGCGGTTGCAAACCGAACAGTTGAAGTTGGTACTCTCCGCGCACTTGGCTTCAGCAGGAGGAGCATACTTACGGCTTTCCTGGCGGAGTCACTATTTATCTCTCTCCTCGGCGGGGTCATAGGAATTCTGCTGGCCTCACTTCTGCAGTTTATTTCCATATCAACATTGAATTTCAACTCATTTTCAGAGCTTGCATTTTCCTTCGCATTATCTCCGTCGATAATCGGGTGGACATTATTTTTTGCTGTGCTGATGGGATTTATCGGAGGTTTTCTTCCCTCAGTAAGAGCTGCAAGACTTAATATTGTAAATGCTCTAAGGGCAGGTTGAAAAAATGAAAGAAGGAGGATAGAATATCATTTTGGGGCACTGCCATTTTGTCATACGTGGTGATTTTCAACAGTGGAAAATAGCGAATTTTCGCATATTTGGTGCTGTCTCATTTTGAGTGCAACTACGGTATAACTACGGTAAAACCCTAAAATAAAAACAGCCCTGATATGGAGTATGCCATTTTGTCACACTGTTGAAATTAACAACATTTTTTCTTAACAAGAACTGCAAAAAATGTTGGTCCCACAAGACTTATTCAACTAGACGCGAATTCAAGAGCTCAAGGTTTCGCCCGGGATCCAATATTCCTTCGTTATACAGAGAAGGATGTTTTTTAATATATCCTTTTTTATGTAAAAACGGAACTTTCCGTTATCTTTGATTCTTTAATTTTACACTTTTTCCTGCCTGAGGCAGGCAAGTTTAACTTTTCCTTTAAAATATGCCTTATATCGGTGAAATTAGTGCCCTTGTTACCGCCTGCCTATGGTCGGTTACATCTTTTCTTTTTGCATTCGCTGCGGAGAAAGTCGGTTCTGTACAGGTAAATATTAACAGGATTATTCTTGCAGCCATAATTCTTTTCTTTATTGTCGTCATTTCAGGAATTGATTATTCCTTATCTTCATCGCAGGTGATGTATCTGATTATCAGCGGGGTAGTAGGACTTGTAATCGGTGATTCATTTTTGTTTAAGTCTTATCAGCTTATCGGCGCACGGCTTGGAATGATTATGATGTCGCTTGTTCCTGCAATAAGTGCAGTTCTTGCCTGGGTATTCCTTGATGAATTCATCACTCCGCTCGGGATTCTTGGAATGGTGATAACAATTTCAGGAGTTATTCTTGTTGTCACAGAAAAAGCGCAGGGCGCCATTAAGAAAAATTTTGATAAGATTGGAATACTCTATGGACTTTTAGGAGCTGCGGGACAGGCAGGCGGACTTATCCTTGCAAAATTAGCATTTGCTGAAAGTTATGTGAATGGTTTTGTCGCAAGTTTTGCCCGTTTAGCAAGTGCGGGAATTATAATTTTGGCGGGTGGTCTGCTGTTGAGAAGATACAGAAATCCAATTAAAACCTACCGCAAAGAAATTCCTGCATTAAAAGCCACCATAGCTGCTACGGTTCTTGCTCCGGTGCTGGGAGTTACATTAAGTCTTGTTGCAATCGAATTTACAAAAGTTGGAATTGCATCCACCCTGATGGCACTCGTTCCTATAATTATGCTTCCGATTTCAAAATATTATTACAAAGAAAAACTATCTCTTCGCGCAATGGCCGGCGCGATTATAGCTGTTGCTGGGGTTGTAATCTTATTTTTAAGGTAACTCTTATTTCAGCAGCAGCATCTTCCTGATTAATATATTTTTTCCGGATGTTAATTGATAAATATAAACGCCGCTCGCAAATTTACTCCCATCGATTTCTACTATGTAATTACCGGATGGTTTAATTTCATTAACCACAGTAGATACCTTCTGACCGAGAATATTATAAATTATCAGGGTAACAAATGATTGCTCCGGTATAGAGTAGTTAATTCTGGTGACCGGATTAAAAGGGTTCGGGTAATTCTGTGAAAGAGAAAAAACATCAGGATGTGATTCAAGAGTAATTTCTTTTGAATATGTGAAAGAGCCGTCCAGGTCTATTTGTTTTAGTCTGTAAGATATCACACCTGCATGATTGACGGGATCGATATAAGAATAAGTATGCTGTTCCGTAGAAGTGCCGTTTCCTTCCACAAAACCTGCTTCTTCCCATCCCTTGCTGTCTGAACGTTTTATGTTTCTCTCAATTCCGAAACCGTAGTTATTGGTCTCGGAGGAAGTCTCCCAAGTCAGGATGACCTTCCCATTTTCTATTATTCCATTAAAGGCTATCAGTTCCACGGGGATTATACCTCCATCAAGCCTGAGAAGAAGAATGTCCTTGTTTTCGCCGGATGGAATTTCAGAAGAGTGTCCTGTAATAAGAAGCCCGTTATCAACTGTAATTATAAAACTTACGCTTGAATAATCACGGTCACCGTAAATTTCTTTTGTCCATATCCTATTAAAGTTACCATCCAGTTTTTCAATCTTTATTGTCGCATAATCATTGCTGCCTATGCCCTCAGAATACAAACAGATAAAGTTTGAGTCAGGGGATTGGATAATATCCGGCATATCCTCCATACCGGCAGAATTATTCATTGAGTCCAGTAGGAGACCATTCGGGTCAAGTTTTAGGAAAGTGACGATACCCAAACATCCTGCTCCGAGAATTAAATTTCCATTATAAGTTTGCTGAATCTTTCCCCAGGAACATTTTGTTTGATAAATATTTTCTGATATTGCTGAGCCATCATTGTTGATTTTGAGGATCCATAAGTTATCTGACGAAACAGGTGGATCAGAGATAGCGCCCAGAACAAACAGGCTGCTGTCCTGTGCTTTAATGATATCCATAGCGTAGCTGTTTTCATAATCCCCATAAAAATTCAGCCAGATAATGTTGCCGTCTGCATCTGTTCTGGAAATAAAAGCTTTATAATTGATTCCGAAGTTTTTTATGCCGGTCAATGCGAATCCCCCGCCAGGTAAAGAACAAAGTGAATTTATCCTTGCTGAGTCCAGGAGAGTCTTCGACCAGAGGGTATCCCCATCCTCATCGATTTTAAGCAGCCATGCTGCCCAATTACTGATCGAATATTTTACTTTCATTCCGCCTATCACGTAGCCATCGCCAGTCTTCAGAATTTTCATTCCATAGTCGCTGCCGTTGGCAACTCCGTATTGTTTTGTCCATATAGTATCACCTGTTAGGTTAGTACGGATGAGGAATAAGTCCTGAAGTGCGGCCGTTGTCGTTCTGTAGCCGCATATTATAAACCCATCCAGATTGTTGGTTTCGGTTAAAGATATACCATCTGCCGACGGTGAAGAAGCATCATATTCTCTTAACCAGCTTAACCCCGGCTGTGAGAAGAGTAAAGAGTTAAAGGAGAACAAAAGAACAGAAAATAATAATCTCATAATTTCCCCGGATTTTATGAGTAAAATTTACAATTAATATGCCTGAAATGTCCAGTTAATTACTGGCCGAAAAATGCATAGTCTTTAGCATACAGAAACACTCAAGGCAGGAAGATGTTAATCTGTATGAAGAATCTACCTGTTATTTTTTCCCGCCTTTAAGCAGATCCGAGTATACATTAAATGTTTCATCATCGAAAGCAATAAAAACTATTTTCGTAATATCATCATTTTTGCTCAGGAAATCTTTTACCTCTCTGACTGCAATTTCTGCCGCTCTTTTAAGCGGGAAATGATAAGCTCCGGTGCTGATAGAAGGAAATGCTATAGTTTTAACGTCATTCTCGACAGCCATTTCCAGTGAATTACGGTAACAGTTTGCAAGTAATTCATCCTCTCCATGTTTACCATCGGTCCATATTGGACCCACAGTAGAAATTACATATTTTGCGGGCAGCTTAAATCCCGGTGAAATTTTAGCTTCTCCGGTAAGGCAGCCGCCAAGTCTTCTGTTGTATTCAATTAATTCAGGTCCTGCCGCCCTATGAATAGCCCCATCAACACCCCCGCCTCCGAGTAGAGAGTTATTAGCTGCATTCACTATTGCATCAACTTTTTGCCTGGTTATATCACCTTTGTCTATAAAAATCCTGTCCGGCATAATTAATCCTCGGGTTATGATTACGCAGTAATATAAGACAATTATCTGTTTTATCATGTTCTGCGAAACCTGTCCGTCAGAAAAGTGATGCTTATCTAATCAGCACCCCGTAAGAGGCAGGAAGGCTGCTGGTTAAGAATTTAATTATTTCGGGATCAAACTAATTTCATTGCAAGTGGAGCACATTTTTAGGAATTTTAATTTACTGATTTTATTACGGGGAGAAATGAACGGAATAGTATTCGATATCAAAAAATTTGCTCTTCACGATGGTCCGGGAATCCGCACCACTGTGTTTCTGAAGGGCTGTCCACTCAACTGCTGGTGGTGCCATAACCCAGAAAGCATACGAAATCTTCCTGAAATAATAGATATCGCCCAGCCGGGTTTACAAGGTAAAATATGCAGTCAGGAAACAGAGTTATTTGGTAAAGCATATTCGGTTGAAGAAATATTAGATGAAATAAAAAAAGATCAGCTGTTCTATGATGAGTCGGGCGGTGGTGTAACCTTTTCAGGAGGTGAACCCCTGATTCAGAATGAATTTCTCACAGAGGTCCTATTCGAATGTAAGGCTTCAGGAATTCATACAGCTGTTGATACCTCAGGTTACGCAGGGAGAAAACTTTTTGCCAGGATATATGATTTAACAGATATCTTTCTTTTTGATTTGAAGATTCTCAATGAAGAACTCCACCGGAAATATACGGGGGTAACAAATAATGTAATCCTTGACAACCTAAGATTTTTATCTAAAAAGGGTAATAAGGTTAATGTCAGGATTCCGCTTATCCCGGGAATAACAGACACCGAAAAAAATCTTTCTGAAATAGCCGTTTTTTTAATGAACCTTGAGAATATCAGGAAGATTGATCTTCTGCCGTATAATGAAATTGCAAAATCAAAATATAAAAGATTTAACAAGCCTTCACGACTCGGGAATCTTAAAACACAGGATGAAGAGAAACTGAACGAAATAAAAAGCTATTTCGTAGACTCCCGTTTTGAGGTCTCCTTAAAAGGATAAAAATGAACAACAGAATCAGTGCACTTCGTGAAAAGACATTATGCACCCAGCCGTCTATATCTATTGAGAGGGCAGAGCTGCTGACAAAATTTTATGAAAGCGGTGAAGCCGAAAGAGTCTCGGTGCCGGTCGGAAGAGCACTTGCCTTTAAATACCTGCTGCAGCATAAAACACTTTGCGTAAATGAAGGTGAAATGATTGTAGGGGAAAGAGGTCCCGGACCGCACCAGACCCCAACTTACCCCGAAATATGTACTCACTCGCTCATAGATTTTGAGATACTGCATTCGCGGGAAAAGATCTCATTTAAAGTGGATGATGGCACAAGAGAAATTCAGAAAGAAAAAATAATTCCTTTCTGGAAAGGGCGGTCCCTCCGGGAAAGGATATTCAGGGAAGTTGATGATGAGTGGCTTAGCTGCTATGAGGCAGGAATGTTCACTGAATTTATGGAGCAGAGAGCACCGGGGCATACGGTTCTTGACAATAAAATTTATAAAAAAGGTTTTAGGGATTTTATAAATGATATTGATGAGAGCATTAGCGGACTGGATTTCTATAGTGATCCGGGAGCCTTCGATAAACGAGAAGAGCTTAAAGCAATGAGAATCGCAGCCGAAGCTTTAATCAGCTTTGCGCTGCGTTATTCAGAATATATATCTGAGCTTGCCGCTAAGGAGGTAGATGTTCAGAGGAAAGCTGAGCTGGAAATGCTTGCGGATATCTGCCGAAGGGTGCCTGAAAATCCGCCCACGACTTTCCACGAAGCACTTCAGTATTACTGGTTTGTTCATATTGGGGTTATTACGGAGCTGAATACATGGGATTCGTTTAATCCCGGAAGACTGGACCAGCATTTATACCCATTTTACAAACGCGATATTGCACAGGGAACTCTAACGCGGGATAAAGCAAAAGAACTACTTGAATCATTCTGGGTTAAGTTTCATAATCAGCCGGCCCCCCCCAAAGTTGGTGTTACTGCACAGGAAAGTAATACCTATACAGATTTCTGTCTAATTAACCTGGGTGGACTTACAGAGGATGGGGAGGAAGCGGTAAATGAACTGACCTACCTGCTCCTTGACGTTATTGAGGAAATGAGAATTCTTCAGCCGAGTTCTATGATCCAGGTCAGCAAAAAGAATCCCGACCAGTTCCTGAGACGTGCCTTAGATATAATTAAAACGGGTTTTGGTCAGCCCTCCGTATTTAACACTGACTCAATTATACAGGAGTTGCTAAGGCAGGGAAAATCAATCCTTGATGCCAGGAACGGCGGGGCAAGCGGCTGTGTAGAAACCGGTGCATTCGGAAAGGAAAGCTATATTCTTACAGGCTATTTCAACATTCCTAAAGTGCTTGAGGTGACCCTCAATAATGGTAAAGATCCACGGACCGGGAAGCAGCTTGGAATTAAAACCGGTAATCCCGAAGAATTCAAAACATATGAAGAGCTTTTCGGGGCGTTTAAGGAACAGCTGGATTATTTCATCGATATTAAAATTAAAGGTAACCTTATCATTGAAAGACTTTGGGCTGAATACCTTCCATCACCTTTCCTTTCGATTTTAATTGATGACTGCATTAAAAACGGCAGGGATTATAATGCGGGCGGTGCAAGATATAATTCATCCTACATCCAGGGTGTGGGAATGGGTACTATAACGGACTGCCTTTCTTCTATCAGGTACAACGTGTTCGATAAAAAGAAGACAGCGATGAAGGAACTTTTATACGCAGTTGAAAAGAATTATGATGGTTTTGATAACATAAGAAAACTTGTAATGAATGAGACCCCGAAATACGGTAATGACGATGATTATGCTGATGAAATACTGAAAGCAGTATTTGAAAGTTATTTTGAAGCCATTGATGGCAGACCGAATACGAAAGGAGGACATTTCCGGATAAATCTGCTCCCAACTACCTGTCACGTTTATTTTGGAAGTGTTCTGGGTGCGACTCCTGATGGAAGGCTGGCAATGAAGCCTGTATCTGAGGGTATCTCGCCTGTTCAGGGGGCGGATAGGAAGGGTCCCACCGCAGTATTAAAATCTGCTGCAAAGATCGATCACCTGAGAACAGGGGGAACTCTTCTTAATCAAAAGTTCACTCCGCTAATATTAAGTGATGATTCAGGACTGGCGAAAGTTCTTCATCTTATCAGAGCATATTTTAGGATGGATGGACATCATATACAGTTTAATGTAGTTAGTGCAGAAACACTGAGAAAGGCACAGATAGAACCGGAAAACTACAGGGATCTGATTGTCCGTGTGGCAGGCTATAGTGATTACTTTGTAAACCTTGGTTCTGATCTTCAGGATGAAATCATCAGGCGAACAGAACACATAGAAGCCTAATGCTTAACCTGGGGCAGTCATAGTGAACATGTTGAAGAAGTTCATTGTGATACTTTGAGGAAATCAGTAAGGACTTTAAAGAATTTCTCCCGTTCCTCCACATAAGGATTATGACCGCTCTTTTCAAACATCACGAATTCCGCCCGTGGAGCATATGTTTTATACTTAACTGCAAACCTGGGATCTGATATCCTGTCATATCTCCCGGCTGTAATTAAAATCGGCATCTTCAGATTCTTCAGATCGCGCCTGAAATCAAGTTTACCGATATCGCCTCCTATTATAAAGTCGCCGTCAGCACCTACGATCTGGTAATATACATCAGTATTCAAGCTTAAAGAATCACTTCGCATTCCTGAGAGGTTCTCAGGGTTATACCAGTATAGGAGTCCCGAAGGAATTTTATAAACCTCCATATGCTCAGGTGAATTTGAAAGATATCCTTCTTCACGGATTTTCATCAGCTTATCCCATTGTTCAGGACATTGAGTCTTCATTACATAATTTGAATTATTATCATTTTCCTGCCACATCTCAGCATCATAGAAAGTATCGGCGAGAATTAATTTATCAACAGAAGATGTGTACTGAATGGCATAAGCCTGCGCAACCATTCCGCCATATGAATGTCCAAGTACACTCCATTTTTCAAATCCAAGTGCTTTACGCAGCCCTTCCAGATCATCAACGTCACGTTGGAAGGAATACTCTTCTTTATTGTTTGCGCGGGAGGATTTTCCTCTGCCGAAAGCATCGTAATAAATTAGCTTATGATTTTCAGCCAGGGTATCAAACCAGGGTGTAAAGTAGAGATGAGAATTTCCAGGTCCCCCGGCTATTAAAACTACAGGGTCACCTTCGCCTTTAACCTGGTACCATATTTTTTCCCCGTTTATTGAAGCGTAATTATCCTTTTCCTGTGAGAAGCTTATAGTCTGAGTAATAAACAATATCACTGCTGCATAAAAGGTTACAGCAGATAATGATCTTATAAAATATTTCATATATATCCTTTGCTGAATCCAAATAATAATTTTACAGGAATTTTAACAAACCTTTTTATGAATTACCATGAAATATATGAGGTTGAATATTACTTCAGCAGTATCATTTTTCTAACAGCAGAATAGCTGCCTGTCTGTATTTTGTAGAAATAAATGCCGCTAGCTAACGCTGTACCATCGAATTTTATCGTATATGTACCTGCCGGTTTATACTGATCAATAAGAGTTGCAACTTCGCTGCCGATTGCATTATAAACCTTTATCATTTGCTGTCCGTCGACAGGAGAATACCAGCTGATAGTTGTAGAAGGATTAAACGGGTTGGGATAGTTCTGGTATACTTTAAAGTCAGACACAGCATCCGCTGCACCATCCGCAATTCCTGTAGGTGAACCGCCTGCATTTATCCATTCAGTATAAATAACGCAAGCAATTCTATATGATGCTTTTTTGAACAGTCCGATTGTAAAATCTCCGGCTATCTCCCAGAATTTATTATAGTAAGTGGTGCTGTTATGATTGCCAGCGTAAGCTTCAGCCGCTGAGTCGGCGTAAAGGACCGAATCAACATATTGGTAATTATCATAGATCATATTAAAAACAAAGTCAGGAATATTTTCAATATACTGAAGGCTGTCGCCTTCATAGGTTATCTGGCTTTGAAATGCTTCAATCAAATCAGATTCATAGCGTGAATGAACACCGTACTGACCTGTATATTGTCCGTTATAATTTCTTGTTATATGAAGAGGCATATGAGAATCGGCAATGTAATGGCCAAGGTCAGCCGAGAGCAGCATAGCCTTATGCATATCATTCTGTTCAAAAGCTGATTCAATTGAATCTGCCGTATTTATAATTGCCCAGGGAAGAATTCCCTGGTCCATTACAAATGAATAGCTATGCTCTGCAACCAGCGAATCAAAATTCTGAGTAATAGTACCATTGGCTACAAACTCAGGATAATTATCTATATCGATATAGTGTTTTGGAGCTTCATCGGGATCCAGTGATCTCCTTGCATCTGCATCTGAAGCATGGGCTGAAAGGGAATCTGCCCATATATCGAAAAATTCCATCCCGGGAAGCGCCGACATTTTAGTATTATAATTTATTATATGATGGCCAACATGCCCCCATCCAAGGAAAAACAATGAAGATATAGTTATTACAGATAAAAGCGTTCCTGCCCTTAAGAACCTTTTGATTTTTTCAGTATTCCGCAGCATCAGTATTCCTTAATTATATGTGAGAACCGAAAACAAACTTACTAACACTCGCGCACTTCATCAATAAAAATATTGAATCATCCCGGTAGTATTATCACAGGTTTAAAAAAATTTAGAGTGTTGTGATAACATTGTGACAACCTTTAGCAATCTTGAGCCCGTAATCATTTAATAATCAAAAGGAGGATCTTTATGAAATATTCAGGATTTGCAGCTGCTGCGTTATTTATTCTTTTATTCACTTTCGCCGGCTGCCAAAAAAATATGGATATTCCCACTGGAGTAGATTCTGGTGACTTCACATCATTGAACCGGGCAGGCGGAAATAGCAGTACATTTGCAGTTGTAACAGAGTCTAATTCAGACGCGGGAAATGAAGTTGTGATATACAGCAGGGGACACGACGGAAGTCTGTCATTAATGGGTACATATTCAACTGGTGGAACAGGAAACGGCGGCGGATTAGGATCGCAGGGTGCAGTTGCTCTTTCAGGCGGGTACATCTATGCAGTGAATGCAGGCAGCAACGATATATCTGTTTTAACTTTGGATGGAAATGTGGTTGATCAGGAACCCTCGGGTGGAGAAGGACCGATCAGTTTGACCATTCATCACAACCTTTTATATGTACTAAATGCAGGTGGTGACGGAAACATTACAGGTTTCAGAATAAACAAGGGAAATGGATCTCTTACACAGATTTCCGGTTCGACAATGCCCTTGAGCGGTTCGGGTGTAGGACCCGCACAGGTTGAATTCAGTCCTGATGGCCGCATGCTGGTAGTAACCGAAAAGGGAACAAATATGATTGATACATATACCATAAATCCCGGCGGAACGGCTTCAGGTCCAAATGTCCAGCCTTCGGTAGGAAATACACCTTTCGGATTTGCGTTCGATAATAAAGGACACCTGATAGTATCTGATGCGTACGGTGGAAGTATGGGTGCAGGAGCAATGTCGTCATACAATTTAAGCAGCGGCGGCATTAGTCTTATCACCGGCCCTGTTGCTAATCAGCAGACAGCACCATGCTGGGTTGTAGTTACGAACGACGGCAGATATACATATACAACCAACACAGGGTCATCCAATATCTCGGGATATTATGTTGAAGCAGATGGTAGTATTACGTTATTTGATGATGGCGGAAACACAGCGAGCACCGGAGAGGGTTCATCCCCGATTGATATGGCGCTGAATAACAACGCCGAATACTTATATGCACTCAGCGGCAGTACTCATACCATCAGTGTTTTCAGAATAAACCGTAAAACAGGTGATCTTACTTCAGTACAGACTGTAACCAGTCTGCCAGATCATGCAGCAGGATTAGCTGCCAATTAATATATTAGGTAAAAAGATGGCACCTTATTTAAGGTGCCATTTTTGTAAGTCTATATAAACCGGAATAAATTTTATCTTACCAGCAGCATTTTCTTTATCTCAGACTTTTTAGCCGATTTTAATTCATAGAGATAAACACCGCTTGCCAGATCTGAACCTTCAAAAGTGATCTCATAATTTCCAGCTTTCTGTTTCTGATTTATGAGCACCGCTATCTCCCTTCCGAGTAAATCATACACTTTTAGTGAGACAAAATCAGCCTGAGGGATCGAATATTTTATCGATGTTGAAGGATTGAACGGATTGGGATAATTCTGTAATAGAGAAAAATTCGACGGTACTTCGAAGGATACACTAATAACTATTGAATATTCAATAGAGCCGTCATAATCTATCTGCTTTAACCTATAGAAATATGTTCCTGTACGGTTGTCAGTATCGGTAAAAGAATAACTTTGAGGATCGGCGGTGGTGCCGCGTCCTTTTACAAACCCGATTTTCTTCCATTCAGACTCCTTCCTTTGTATTTCAAAACCGGAATTATTGGTTTCTGTTGAAGTCACCCATTTCAATACTACCCTTCCATTCCGCGTATTAGCAGTAAACGAAGTGAGCTCCACCGGGATAACCTGGGAATTATACAAAATCTGCAGACCTGCCTGAGCATCCGACACATAAATAAGTCCGCCATCAACAAAAGTGTCATAGGCAAAGTCAGGCATCCTGTATTCCTCCAAATAAACAATAGATGCGGGGTTTGAAACATCCAAGATATGAATATCATCAGCATCAGTTATGTAGGCATATCCATCAGCCACTTTAACGGTAAAAGGAGTAAAACCGTTTGCATCATACTGATCCAGTGCAACCGGGTTTTCAGGATCAGTAATATCCACAGTATAAAAACCGCCGTCGGGCATAGCTATACCCGGTGCGCACACATAAAGAATATTACCCTGGATATCAACATCCAAAACGTCGGGATAATCAAAAAAAGCTACCTCAACCGGCGCTGCAGGTGTACTTACATCAAGTATTCTCAGCCCATTCTCGAAATCAGCAACATATAAATATCCATCCTGATACAGAACTTCATATATGGTGGAGGGATATTGTGTGCTGCTTACTTCAACGGGGCCGGAAGGATCAGAAATGTCATAAATATGAATATAGCTGTTAACATTGGGAATTACTTCAACCACGTATGCATAATCGCCGCCTACATCGAGCTTCCAGACGTCATAGGTTGTATCCACAGCAAGCTCAACCGGAACTGCAGGATTTGATACATCTATTATTCTGAAGCCGCTTGTCCAGCAGACCGTATAGGCAATATTATCCCGCACCTCAACCTGGTATATAAAACCATCCGGAATCGGGTATTGCCCCAGTAGAACAGGATTATCAAGATCAGTGTTATCTATAATCAACAGACCGTCTTCGGCATTGGCCAGGTAAGTAAGATTTCCAGAATTAAATAATCCTAAAGCGACGCTGTAAGTATCAAATGTTCCCATCAGAATTAGGTTTGCAGGATCAGTTATATCAATAATGCGGAGTCCTTGTGGTCCGGAGCTCAGATACGCATAGTTACCGGATAAGAAAATATCTTTATAGTTATACGCTGCAAACACGGAACTTACAAATACAGGATTTTGTACATTAGATACATCCCATACCTGTAATCCGTCATCATTAAGGATATACGCGTAATTATTTCTAACCTCAATGTCTCCTATGCCGCCGACGTTTGTAACACTCCATGCCGGAAAACCAGGAAGAAGAAGATCGAGTATATACATATAACCGTTGTATCCAACAAATGCAACAACATCTTTACCATAGACTGCACCGGCACCATAGATGAATTCTTTTTGACCCATGTTGGAAATATTCCCTGAATTATCAATTCCCAGGATTGCATAATACTGCTGCCCGGTAGCATGAATTCTACCCTGCGCATCGAGATGAATGTTATGAGCCGGGTTTCCGACTATACCGTTAAAGGCAACCTGTGATGGGTTATAGGGATCAGAAACATCTACGGTATGAATATATCCCCATTCGCATTCCAGTACAGCAAAATCACCCTTAACTTTCACATGTCTTACCGGCGTTTCCACCCCGAAATAGAGTATTTCCATTCTACTCATATTTACCGGATTGGATGGTGCTTGAACGTCCCATATCTCAAAGCCGCCTTCACCGCAAGCCAGGTATAATCGCTGATTCTGGTCATCATAGAAAATATCTTCGACGAGACCGTGAGATTTAATCATATTAGTAACGAGTATCGGATCATTCTTGTCGCTGCCGTCAAGAACAAGCACGGCACCCCCGCTTCCGAGAAAAATCAAATCACGCAGGCTGTCTATTGCAATTGAGATTGAGGAGCCATAAGGCCAGGCGCCTCTCCTTTCAAGGTAATTGTTCTGAACCTGATCTTTATGATACTGGTTTTCAGGTACTCTGAAATCTTTGTATGGATTAAAACTCTGAGCTAGTGACGAAGCTGTTAGTAATACGATCGAAACAAGCATAATAGTATTGAACTTTTTCATTTTTCTCCCATGTTTATTAATAAAGGTATTATCCGACAGCAACTCTTTTATAAAACTGAAATTTTATTTTACATTTTAACCTCCCTGAGTTAATTATAAAACAAATGATGACAACCAGGTTAAGTATTTAAGTGTCCCGTCTCATCTATAGAATAAATGGCATAATACCATTAACCAATGGCTTGTAAATGGCCCACGCGTTCTCCGTCAGCAGGATTATAATTTCCCCGTGAGCTGGGTTGATTAATAAACTTAATTATGCATATACGCAATAAATAAGATAAAATCATCACGAAACGATTACATTTTTTGAAGTGTGAGCTAAATATGGTCTGACTGTACTGAAATGAGGCAGAAAAACCTCATTCAATATAAATACGAGGGACCCGTGTGTTTATGTTGGTTAATATTTCATATGGAATGGTGCCTGACCAACCGGCGAGGTCCTCACAGGTAATATTATTAGTTCCATCTGAACCTATCAAAATAACTTCATCTCCATGATAAGCAGATCCATCCTCCAGGTTAACCACGATCTGATCCATCGAAATGGTTCCTACGACAGGATAGTTATTATTCCTGATTATTACCCGGGCTTTTCCACTCATACTCCTGAAATATCCATCGCCGTACCCTACCGGTACGGTAACCGCCCTTACATTATGATCCGTCTGCCAGGTTAGGCCATAACCTACGGGGTGACCGGGAGTAATTACCTTAAAGTAAACCACAAGCGATTTCCAGGAAAGAACCGGTTTTACACTTATCGTCCTTTTTATTTCCCTCGAAGGATAGACCCCATACAGGAGGATACCGGGACGAACCAGGTCAAGTCTTGCTTCCGGAAATTGAAGGATTGCCCCTGAATTTGAGATATGCCTGATGGGGGGTGCAATAGAATTCTTTTCGAAAAATCTCAACACCTCCATAAATCTCTCAAACTGAAGTTTAGTATGATTCAGATCGGAAGAATCTGAATTCGAAAAATGTGAGAAAATTCCCTCAACAATTATGTGCGAGCATTTATAAGCTTCCGTCAAAAAACTTTCAGCATTATAATAATGTACACCAAGCCGCTCCATACCTGTATCTATCTTAAGGTGAACCTTTGCCTTTTTATTTAACTGTTCTGCAGTTTTATTAATTTGTCTTAGCTTGTCGATTGAAGAAGCAGTTATCGTCAGGTCATTTTTTATAAAAAGAGGGATCTGATTTTGCCATATACCTCCTAATACAAGGATAGGGGTTTTTATTCCATACTCCCTTAACAGAATGCCTTCTTCAACCACAGCCACACCAAGGTAGTCGACTCCCAGTTCCTCATAAAGCTGAGCAATTCTCACCAGGCCATGGCCGTATGCATTCGCCTTCAAAATCGGCATTACCATTACAGGTCCTATGTGTTTTTTAACACTAAGGAAATTTTCTTTAAGTACTATAAGGTTTACTTCAACACGGGTGGGTCGTACTATTTCATCAACGCTGATGGTTGGATGATTGCTGACGTTGTTCATATGATGCTAAATGTTCCGTAGATATTAATAACTAATTCTCAACATGGAATCTATAGAAATTCTGCCGGTGCTTCAAATGATGTAAGAAATAATTCCTGACAACAAATAATTTCTCTATTCAAACGTCCGTTATTTTAATTTTTTTAAGGTATCAAAAGTCATTAGATCGCTGAGATACCATCCCGGTGCCCAGCCCTCAGCCTGACTGACGTAATATTCCGTATACTGCTGAGGATGTTTCTTTAATAAGTCAGCCGAATTATTCAGAAGGCTGGTAAATATCTTACTGCAGACCGTATTTAAGAATTCCTCTGCAGGCTGATAACCGGTATTAGGATCTTTCAGGAACACCCGGCAGAACCTATTCTGAGTATTATTATTACAGGAAATCCAGCTTTTTCCGGCGTCAGTTGTTTTCAAAGAAGAACAGCATACTCTTGCTGACCAGATAAATTCTTTGGAATTAATGTTTGACATTTCCTTCGGGTCTGCAGCCTGCCAGGAGCTGCCGTTATCATTAGATATAAAAAGAATATCGTTATTCGATACGGCATAGCAGCCATTATCTGTAAAATAGATGTTGTAAAGCAGAGCTCCGTCTTTTTCCGCAGTCTTCCAGTAGTTATCATCCGGTTTATTTACCAGAGTCAATAAAACGATTGATATTAGCACAACTAAATAGAATGATTTCATTTTCCCACCCGATATTTAATTTTTTCAAGTTCGGTTAATTTCAGAAGCAGTTATCGCTTCAGCGCTGATCGATCTGATGTAATCTGGTTCCAATTATTTCAGCGCCATCTGTGGTTACCTTGTACATAACACCCAGTCTTATGTCGGGTCTGTTATGTATTTCGTAGTTTTTTTCCACAAATGACACCCCCATATCATGCACATAAACTGTATCGCAGCTGCATCCGTCTATTGTATAAGGCATGCAGTTCATCATTCGTGTACACAACTCCGACTTCATTATAAATTTGATCTGAATTCTTGTATAAACGCCATTGTCTGACAATGTGGTATGTAGATAAGCCACACTCCCGTGTAGTTCACAATTACCTGACAAAGGATCAAGCAGTCCGCAGCATAGCTTAAGCTCACCTTTTATAACCGGCAGATTTGAAACAGCCCCGCCTGGAGAAGTTTTGTCAATTGAATTGTCAAAAGCTGTTTCGGGCTGGGTAAGCTGATTTTCCATACAGCCGAAAAATGCGAAGATTATCGAAACGCTGATTATTAAAGTCAAAGTTTTCATTGCATCCTCCTGGTTGATTTAATTTTTGTTAAAAAACTCAGGAGCAATTAACAAAATCAGGCAGGGGAGTACCTAGTAACAATGTTGCAGGTGTTGTTAATTATTACGTAAAGGTTTATAACGATGTCGCATCAGGTTATAATTATGTCGTATCCTGTAAAAAAGCTTCAAATATGAGTGTATTTTAGAAAATGGAATAGTCTATTTAACCGTATGATTAAATATTTCGCTGGGGGGTATGCCGAATTCTTCCTTAAAGCATCGTGTGAAGTAGGCTGGACTTGAAAATCCTACGGAATACGCTATTTCTGAAATATTTCCCGTCTGATCCAGTATGAGCTCTCTTGCTTTTGCCAGCCTTAAAGATCTCATATATAAACTGGGTGATTTTCCTGTTAAAGCGGTAAGTTTTCTGTGTACCTGTGACCGGCTCATATTTATTTCATTTCCCAGGTCTTCTATACTGAATTCTTCCTCAGAAAGATGTTCATTAATTGCTTTATTTATCTTATCGATAAAATTCTGGTCAAGTTTACCTAAATGTGAAGTTTCCCTGAAATGAGGCAATCCGTCCTTTTAAATTTGTCCTGCAGTTTCCTGCGGTTTTCAATGAGATTTTTTATCCTGACCATCAGCTCATCTGTATCAAAAGGCTTTGTAAGGTAATCATCGGCTCCCGTCTCCAGTCCTTCAATCTTACTGTCATGTTCACTTTTTGCAGTTAGCAGGATGATAGGAATATGGCTGGTCTTCTCCTCATTCTTTAATATCCGCGTAAGCTGGTTTCCATCCATTCTGGGCATCATTATATCACTTATAATCAGATCAGGAATAATCTTTTCCGCCTTTCTTACTCCCTGTTCACCATTTATTGCCTCTTCAACAAAGTAAGTATTATTGAGGATCTCCCTTATATACTCCCGCATATCCTTATTATCCTCCACAATGAGAACAATAGTTTTATCATTTTTATTTTCATCAATCCCTTCAGCTTCCTCATTAACCGGAACTTGGATCTCAACCTCTTCAAGCTCAGGTAGATCATGGTTCTCTATAGTTTCAGGTTTTTTAAGTATTTCATCCTCAGTCAGATGGTACTCGCCTCTGGGCAGCTCGATGGTAAATTCTGTCCAGCCGGGCTTTCGGGTTTTAGGATTTTCAACCTTGCTTTCCACGCTTATTAGTCCATGGTGAAGTTCCACAAGCTCTTTGGTCAGGGCAAGACCCAATCCGCTGCCTTCATATTCACGGGTCTGCGAATTATCAACCTGGTAGAACCTGTCGAACAGTTTTGGTATTTCGGATTCAGGAATTCCGATTCCTGTATCGTTTATCTTTATCAGTATCGTATCCTTATCTTTCTCAATTATTTTAACTGAGATAGAACCTCCTTTGAGTGTGAATTTTATTGCATTAGAAAGAAGGTTCGTTATAATGTGCTCCATCTTATCCCTGTCGAAGTAAAGGCTTATATCATTTTTTGAAGCCTGGATGCTAAGGTTAAGATCCTTTCTCTCAGCAAAAGCTTCAAAGGACATAACTATTCCTTTTATAAATGAGACTAAGTTTGCCTCAGCTGCATGGAGCTTCAGTTTCTTTTCATCCAGCTTGGAAAGATCAAGAAGCTGATTTATAAGTCGGAGAAGTCTTCCGGCATTTCTCTTAATTGTTTCAGCCTCATTCTTTATTTCTTCAGGGGCGGAGCCTTTTATGATGTTGTCGCTGGGACCCATTATCAGTGTGAGCGGAGTTCTGAACTCATGTGAAATATTTGTAAAGAAGTTCGATTTTATCCTGTCAACCTCTGCCAGCTTGATTGCATGTTCATGCTCCAGCTTCAGCTGATTTCTCAGCACTTTACGGTTCAGGTAGAATCTGGTGCTTCCTGCAAATACAGTTATAAATATTATTAAATAAAGAGAATATGCCCACCAGGTTCCCCACCAGGGATGCCTGACTATCAGGGTAAGCTGGGTTCCCACCTCGTTCCAGACCCCATCGCTGTTCGAACCCCTGATGCAGAAAATATATTTTCCCGGGTTTAAATTAGTATAGGTTACATAACGTTGAGATGCATCTTTGTAGGTCCATTCTTTATCGAATCCTTCAAGCCTAAAAGCATATTTATTTCCGCGTGGATTCTTAAAATCCAGCGCAAGTATTTCAAACGAAATGATATTTTCATCGTAGTTTAATTCTATCTGCTTAGTTTCAGAAATAGTTTTCTCAAGAATAGTCCGCCCGAAGACACTATCGTAACCTATGGCTACTTCTCTATGCAGTAAATTAATATTGTTGATTAACATTTCAGGAATATGCTGATTATCTTTAATTTCCGAAGGATCAAATGATGTAAGTCCGTTCGTCCCTCCAAAATACATTCTGCCGGCTGCGCTTCTGAAATAAGCCCAGGTATTAAACTCAGTTCCCTGCAGCCCGCTTGTGGCGTCATAAGATGTGAAGGTCTCATTAACAGGATTGAAACGTGAGAGTCCTTTTCCTGTGCTGATCCATAAGTTTCCACTGATATCTTCAAGAATGCCATTTACAACATTATCAATTAGTCCATTTTCTTTCGTATACGCTTTAAAAGGCCCATTCCCTGCACCAAACTTCACAATTCCGCCGTTAGTGCCTGCCCAGTAATCTCCGTTTCTATCCTGAAATATCACAGAAACAGTATTTACAGAATTGCCTCTTGGAAAAAAGATATACTTTCTGAAATCGCCGACAGTTCTATCGTATTTGTACAAACCCCCACCGTTAGTGCCTGCCCATAAGTTATCCATTCTGTCCACATAAAGGGAATACACCAGGTTTCTATCAAGACTGCTGGAATCATTCTCCTTATGCCGGTAATGGATAAATTTATCTTCATCCGGAATGTACTTGTCAATCCCTTCTGACATTCCAATCCATATATTTCCCTTACTGTCGCATCGTATCTGGCTGACAATGTTGTTCGCAAGGCTGTTCGGATCGCCCGGAATATTTTTATACCTCGTAAATTTTCCCGATTGTCTGTTGAATTTGTTTAAACCCTTTCCGCCGGTTCCGGCCCAGATATTCCCGTTTTTATCCTCACAAATTGTATAGACGGCATTGCTGCTGATGCTACCGGGATCTGAAGGATTGTAGGTGTAGTGAGTCACTTTTTTTCTGCTTTTGTCTATTCTGTCAATACCTGCTACCTCAGTCCCTATCCAGAGCTCATTATATTTATCCACGTAAATAGCATAAACTTCATTACCGCCAAGACTATTCTGATCATCTGGGTTATGGCTATAGGTTTTGAATTTATATTTCTGTCCGTATTTATTAAGACCACCGGCCCATGTGCCGAACCACAGGAGGCCTGATCTATCCTCAAGTATTGAATATATTCCGTTATCATTCAGTCCCTCACGGTTGTAGCTTTTCCTTATCCTGATAAAATTATCCTTATCCCTGTCATAAAGGTTGAGCCCGGTATCATAGGTTCCAATCCACAGCCTGTTTTGACTATCCTCGAATACGACCCGGATAGAGTTACCGCTTATGCTGGTATTATCTTCAGCTTTATTTGTATAGTATGTAAATTGATTTTTATTCCTGTCAAACCTGAGGAGACCTGCGTGCAGCGTGGCAAACCAAAGAAAACCGTAATGATCTTCACAAATTGATATCACAGATCCTATATTGCGGTTATCATTTAAAAGAAGAGTGAAGGGGAGAGGAAATTAATTCTTTTTTGTTTTGATCAAATATATAAATAGCATTATTTGATCCGGCCCATAAGTTTCCTGCTCTGTCCTCATAAACAGAGTAAAACCTGTTACTCACGATGCCTAAAGATTTATCAGGATTAGCCTTATAACCATTGAAGCCTCCGGTATTTACATCGTACATATTCAATCCGTCGTCTGTTGCCGCCCAGATATTACCCTTTGAATCTGCATATACCATGTTCACCTGGTTGCTGCTCAGGCTAATAGGAGTATCTTTCTTGTTCAGATATCTTATAAAAATTTCCCTCTCACGGATAAATTTATTCAGACCGTTATTCGTTCCCACCCAGATATTACCCTCGGGGTCCTCACATATCCCCCTTACCCCATCGTTACTAATCGTAAACTCATTGCTGTCATCATATTTATATGTTTTTACCTTATAGCCGTCATACCTGTTTAAGCCGCTGTAAGTCCCTATCCATAAAAAACCCCTGCTATCCTGAAAAAGGCATAATACAGTATTAGCGGAAAGACCATCTTCCATAATTTCAAACTGGGTGGTAAGATGGTCAAACCGGAAATTATTATTCTGCCCGAAACAGAGAAGAGGTAGAAACAGGGCTACAAATAATCTTCTGTACATCATTGTTCGTTGGCTTCGCCAGCTAGGACGATTCTAGGAGGTGCCGTCGGTACAATTTCAATGTCAGCCGGTTCACTAACATCAAATGGACTTATTTTTGCTTCACTACCGGAACCTGGATTTCCTACCTCATACATATGAGATTTCCCCTGCTGAACTGAAAACAATAACATTTTCGTGTCTATATTAAAAAAGTGATTATCATTCATTATAATAACCTCAAAAGTTTGGGAGCCCTCCGTCTCAAACAGGATAAAATCACCAGTCTTGACTTTAGCATATTCAGTACTGGAGCTTATTATATCCTTATTAAGAGTTAGATTAACCTTTACTGTATCAGCTGCCCGGATTTCGGAACTGAATAAAGCAGTCGTAAGTGCAGTAACCAGCAGAACAAAGACAATTTTTTTCATAGACCTAACCTCAGATATTGGAAAAAAGATGTATTAAAGAAACCTCAATGAAATCATAACGGATGAATAGAAAATCTGTCCATCAGGAGGAGAAGAGAAAGGATCGGATGCAGTAATACAATTACTTGAAAAAGTTGGGTTGGAATGAAGAAGAAGTGAAATTCCCTCAGAATTATTTTCCGGCTGCATCATAGTATCCCCAGAATGCTTATTAAAAACCGGTCCCTCAGAAGAATATCAACAGTTGAATTTAATAATATTTGTTGGTAATAAGCAATATCCCGACGTAATATTTCTCAGCCCGTGATCGATGGCTGATTTCATTTGATTAATTTTATAATTACCTGTACCAGTCCTCGGTTGACGGCATCTTAAAAGGTTTATCGAAAAAATCTTCCATTATCTTCATGAACAAATCCTGCTTTTCCCAGGCTGCCCCATGCGTAGCCCCGGGCAGTATGCACATTTGCGAATTGGGAATACTCTGGAAAATTTTCAGGGTATGTTCGGGACGAATATAATCACGGTCTCCTGCCACGACCAGCACAGGCGCTTTTATTCCGGATAAATCTGAAAAAGGTATTCTGGGATATTTATACATTAAGGTGTACCATTTCCTAATGCGCGCATCTTTGGTTTCCTCAATGGTTTTAGTAATGTGTCTGAAAAGAGATGGAAAGATTGCCAGGGTATCAGGCTGAATGTTAGCTCCGAAAGCAGCAACTTTCTTTACCTTTTCGGGATAATTCATTGCCAGTATAAGTCCGAGTATCGCCCCGTCACTTTGTCCCCATATATAAACCGAATCAATTTCCAGTTCAGACAAAAGAACATTCACGTCTGACGCCATTAGTTCGTAGGTCAGTTCTTCATCGGTATCCGAAGAATTCCCCTGTCCCCGGCTATCCACCGCAATCACTTTATATTTTTTAATAAGTTCGGGATACATAAGAGCAGCATCACTTATTGAACCCCCGTTTCCATGCAGTACAAGAAGCGGTTGACCTTCTCCATATACTTCATAATAGAGTTTAATCCCGTTCACTTCAGCGTACCTGCCCGCTTGTTTATTTACACCGAAATTAGGCACACCTTTCCCCGTGATAAGCAGACAGCCTTTACCTTCAGCAGGATTCTGCCGTGATATCTCCGCATTGAAGTATTTATTATTACCATATTCATCCGCATGTGTTACTCCCTGAGACCATGTATCCATATCTCTTTCAAAATCTGCCTGGAAAACCGTAACCCATAAATCCTTTCCCTTTTCAATCTCAACCCTAAAATGATCATAATAAAATCTGCCGTTGAACTGGCATAAGGCTCCAAAGCGCAGCTTCTCAGCATTAGAATCAATTATGCCTTCAATCGAATACATCTTCCATTCACTGCTACGGATCGGTCTGTACCACATATTATCAACGAGATCGCCGGACGCTTTTTTATCAATCCTGGCCCATAATCGGGCAGAAGCACTGTCATCATCCACTTCAGTTCTTACAAGTGCGCTTAAACGAAATTCACACCCCTCGTAAGTCTCAACTGAAATTGACTTTGAGTATGAAACCCAGTTATCCTCTGCAGTCAAATTTTGAAAAAGGATTAAAGGAAGGAGAAGAAGCAATACAATATTAGAAGTTTTCATTATTAACGCCTTTCAGTAATATGAATAAGAAGATTTGTATAATAGGGACCGCCGGACTAAATATTAGTCCAGGCGGCCCGCTCCCTGCCTTACCTCTTTACTATAAAATCATCTTCTTCACGGTATAATTTCCCCAATGAATATTTAATTAAGCCGCTTATAATTAAGGAAAAAAAAGAGGATTCAGCATAGTAATTATGTCGCGACTTATATAAACTATGTCGCAAAAATCGGATTTTTCAAACTTTTTAATTCAAACTTTTTCTCATTGTTCACACCTGCACTTGTGCATTTTAACTGAATACCTTCTGATGTTTTCTCAGCGGAAAATACCCCATCTGCTTATTTCATCATGTGCAATGCTTAATATTCCGCTGCCCTGCATCCAAACAATCTGATTGCCTAAAATATACGTGTCCTATTTATTGCCCAGCTGTTCAGCAAGCCAGATGAGCAGTCCTTTATCATAACAAACCTCCCGTGTATCCCTGCCCTCGGCATTTTCTAGGCCGTACCCATCTCGCGGGTTGAGACCGAAAGAATTGTCATTGTCTCTGCCTGATAAATAATATGTAATGATAGAAAAGAAACATCGACCTATAAAAGGATGTAAGCTAAGGCTACAAACACTCCGGTTAAAAACTGTAAGATATCTCTTACACTGGTCCATTTTAACCAAAATCTTGTTCGCTTAAGGAGTTCGGGCGTTTGGGGTGAATCGGCGGGAATTTTGGAAAATGCTACAACCTCCTTTATAAAATAACTTCCGCTCAAAATCGCTGAAGTGATGAAACAGGCAAATGCACCGATAATGTAATAACGCGTACCGGTGAACTGCCAGTTCAAGATCAAAGCTGCAATCAGGGATAGAATGAACAGGATTGTGAGGGGAATCCAGAATTTCTTCGATGTTTTACTCTGCTCCCTGATTCTGTCAAATGATGCCGGAGGATTTTCAAACCATTTCGGCATAATGAAAATACGCTGATACAATCCCGTCAGTACCATAACCCATATCAGTAAAAGAGATATCAATAAAATTATGCTATTCATTTATTTTAACCTTCATTTCATCGTCTAAAAATTTGATTAAAGCATTGTTGACCTCTTATTACAACCTCATTTTCACCAAGATATTCAATTAGTTTCTTCAGATCGTCGGCATGCTGAAACAAACTATAATCTTTAATAGCGGGTGTAACCTCTGATTCGCCGTGACCCCTTAAATCCATTGCAATAGGGTGATATCCAGCACTGGCTAATGCGGCAATTTGAAGCCGCCACGAATACCATAGTTCAAAGGCTCCATGTATCATCAGCACTAAAGGCCCCCGGCCAGCTTCGGCATAATGATATTTGATACCATTTATATCCGCAAATTTATGAGCTATTGCTGCATCGTTTATCTTATGTTCTGTTCTCTTCATTACTACTGCTTATTTTATAAATAGTTTTTATAGTATTCTGATTCAGTTTCTCTATACCTTCAAGACTAAGTTTTAATTCAATCCCGGGATTATTTATCAGCGGAAGTCCGCTTCCGAAAATTACCGGCTCGGTTACAAGCTGAATTTCATCTACAAGACCTGCCTCAATAAATCCGGTTGCAGCAGCTGCACCCCCTACAATCACAGCTTCAGTATAGTTTTTTTCATCCAGGAATGCAGTAATTTCCGCTGGTGTTTTATCAGTAAAAAAAACAGTGGGATTCACGGACATTCTCCCGGGATCAGATGTCAGCACGATTGTTGTCCCATCGCTTTCAAGAGGCAGATTATCGACGCCAAGAATATCAAAGGTTTTTCTTCCCATTATAACCGCATTGGTTTTTTGACAGATCTCAAAAAATCCCTTCCCGTATTCGGTCGAGAGCCAATCAGGTATCCCCCTCTTATTTGAAATAAAACCATCTACAGAAACCGCCATATAAATTAAGATTTTCATTTCGTTTCTCATTTTAATTAAATAACAAACCAAGCTTCACAACTGTGTCAATTCAGGATGAATTCAGACATTTCAATAAAGCCTTATCATGTATTTCTGGTGTATACCGTATTCACAAGATCATTATAAAGCGTTAAACCGGAAAGAGCCATTATTCCAAATATTAACCAATCCACTTTTCAGATCACAAGTCCGAACAAACAGGAGGATTATTCTTCACGGCGGAATGCAGCTGATCTACCCCTGTCTGCGGCCCTATGCTTATCGCGTTACACCTTTACGAAATTCCGTTGAAGCCAGGGTAGGATCGTAGCTGCCGCCGACTGCCGATCCTGCTTCTATCAGGCTTCAACCATCCATTCAATACCGAATTTGTCTCTGAACATTCCAAAATATGAACCCCAGGGACTGTCGCCTAAAGGCACTTCAACACTTCCGCCTGATGAAAGTCCTTTAAATAATTTATCGGCTTCTTCGCGGCTTTCTGCGGTGACAGATATCTTAGACCTGTTTTCATTTTCATTTACCCGGCCCATAAAGTCCGGAACGTCATTCCCCATTAAAAAGTTTTTACCGATCGGCAGAGCAATATGCATCATCTTATCTGCATCTTTTGCATCTGCCGGAAATTCAGCGTTCGATACATCTTTGAAACGTATAATCTTTGCAAACTCTCCACCAAACACGGATTTATAAAAATTGAATGCTTCTTCGGCATTGCCGTTAAAGTTGATGTGTGGATTGATTAGTGCCATTTAGCCTCCTATAGTAATTTATTCTTAAGTTTCCACAAAATTAGTTTTGTTACTATCCGAATATCATTAATTAAAAGCGAATTATTGCGGTGTAAATGCGCCAATATGGAGGCTGAATACGACAAATTGTGCAGCTTGATCTGAGCTATATATAATAATTAAGGTTACTAATATATTCCAGATAAAATAGCTTTTGAATTAATTGCCGGAGGAATAAATGCCAAAATGGCTTGAAGCATTGTTATGGGGATTATTAGCCGGGGGTGCATTAATAATTGGAGCGGTCGGGGAATATTATTTTAATATGACTTGAACGTCTTATTCTCCTACGGTGCCCGTCTTCACAATTCCTGCCCGCTTGTAGTTAGCAAAAATCACTCCGTCTGAAATAATTGTACCTTCCGTTAATGTGAAAGCAGCCGGAATCGCACCGTCGTTAAACAACTTTTTACCTGCACCAAGTGTTAATGGATAAATTTTGAGCCAGAGTTCGTCCACCAGGTCATTCATAAGCAGAATCTGAATAAGCTTGCTGCTTCCCCAAACTACAAGGTCAGAACCTTCTGAGTTTTTGAGCCTTTTGATATCTTCTACATTGTTGATGAAAACTGAGTTTTTCCAGTCCGATTTTTTTACGGTATTGGACATCACATATTTTGTAACATCATTGATACCCGGCCAGTAATCAGCATGCTCAGGCCAGTAGGAGGCAAAGATCTCAAAGGTTTTTCTCCCCAAAAGAAGATCGGCGGGTTTCATCTGCTTTTCCATAAGCTTAGCAGAAACTTCGTCGCCATATGGTGCCGACCACCCGCCGTATTTGAAACTGCCTGATTCATCTTCCTCAGGTCCGCCGGGTGCTTGCATTACTCCATCCAGTGTAATAAATGCCGAAACGATTATTTTTCTCATATCCTGCCTCCTTTTGTTAAAATCGTATTCGATTTTATTTATCAGAAAAACACGATTATTTATATTAACCATCTCTAATCTATTTTTTTATTATATATAGAAAAAGGGCCGTATGCGTCAATCTTAATGGCTGATTGCGCCATTTCGTAAGCAGCTGTAAGACTGTTGAAAGCATCACATTAACCCTGGGACGATTTATCTCACAGCGTGGTAACTAAACACATATAGGTCTCCACCCTTTTTATACTTTCGCACTGTTAATTAATTCGAACTAAAAAAGGAAATACTGATGAAGATTACACATATTCTTACCGTTTTATTTATGCTTACGGCTGCGGTTTATTTCTCCCCTGTATATGCACAGGATCATGGCGGGAGACCCTTGACTGCAGAGTTATCCGGCGATAACGTTGTTCCCGGTCCCGGTGACGACGATGGTACAGGCACTGCAACAATTACTATTAATCCCGGCCAGGGAGAAATCACTTATAATATATCCATCTCCAATGTAGATAATGTTACTGGTATTCATATTCATAAAGCTGATTCCAGCTCTGCTGGTCCCGTCGTTGTCCCTCTAACCTCATCAGGTGAATTGAGCGGCACAGTAACGGGTGTTGATAAAGAATTGATCCAGGATATTCTGAAAAACCCTTCCGGTTATTACGTACAGGCTCACAGTACTGATTTTCCTGCAGGAGCAATAAGAGGTCAGCTTAGTAAGTAAGTAATTTTGCAGCTGTCCTAAAGCTAAAAGTTATTATCCGTCCCGGCTTCATCCAACCGAAGCCGGGTACGGATTTCATTTAATAAGGTCTTGCTTAGTCAAAGCCATTTGGCATTATTTCAAAAGCACCATCTTCTTTGAATTGCTAAAGTTTGAACCATAAACGCCGGTTGCGTTTATTGTATAGATATAAACACCCCCACTTAAGTTAGCTGCATTGAAATCTATTTGATGATTTCCTGCTGATAAATTTTTGTTCAGCAATGTTATAACTTCTTCGCCTAACATATTGTAAACTGTTATTAATACTTTTGAATCCGTTGGAAGTGTAAAACTTATTCTTGTAGATGGATTAAACGGATTTGGATAATTCTGGTTTAAAGTATATTCAGATGGCAACCCTAATTCAACTTCTATGATATTTGAATAGTCAGATACACCGTTCAAATCAACTTGTTTTAATCTGTAATAATATCTTCCTGAACTAATTTGATCAGCAAATGAATATTGCTGTGCCTCTGTTGTTGTGCCTCTGCCCTGAACAAAGCCAATCCTTTCAAACTGATTATGATCTACGCCTCTCTGAACTTCAAAACCTTTGTTGTTGGTTTCGGTAGAGGTTTTCCAGGTCAGATATACTTTGTTATCGATTATGTTTGATTCAAAAGATACAAGTTCAACAGGAACTGTTCCTTGCCGGGCCGACATGAATCCGAGGTATCCTACTGTCCAGATGTCGCCGCCGTTGGTCACGAAGAAGTTATTGGTATAACTCGGGCCGAAGTCGGGATTCTGTAATTCCGGTGCCGAAACTTGCCACGACTGGCCGCCGTCGAAGCTCTCGTAGACGCGCACCTGTTCGGGACCCGAAGCAAGGATGTACACCTCGGTCTCACTCTTCGCATCGATAGCCATAATAATGTCATCCGCTGTAACCCCGGGGAGGGTCACTTCAGCCCACGAAAGCCCGCCGTTGGTAGTGTGGGCCACCTGCCCGTAGTAGCTGCCCACCCAGCCTATCTGGAGGTTGGCGAAACCGATTGACTGCCAGGTGATACCGAATGTGATCGCACGACGGGTCCACGTCTGCCAGCCGTCCGTAGTGAAGAAGAAGGAATTCTGCGAGCCGACCGATACGCCGTTATTCACATCGAACATCTCGGCGTCGAGCTGCAGCGGTTCCACATCGCTCGCCGCCATCATGGTCTGCCAGGTTTCACCGCCGTCCGGGGTTCGGTAGATCAGTCCGTAGTCATACGAGCGGCCAAACATATATCCCGTCTGGTCGGTCGGAAAGTCGAGCACCATGCATGATACTGTTCGGAAAGTAAGGGCTGCCTTCAAGCAGCATCCAGGTTTCACCGAAGTCATCGCTGCGATAGACAAGACCGGGCTTGCTGGCAGCGAACAGGCTTGGACCGGCCGGAGCGAGATCGACCATATCGGTGGACACACCGCCGGGACCCTGCAGGATGGGCCTTAACCGCCACTGTCCCCCGAAATCGTCTGTGACCAGAACTGCGCCGTTCTGGCCGATCGCGACGCCCCGACCGTCAGGTGACATGATAACGTCTTCTAGCGAAGCTCCGATACCTCTCTGCCGCTGCATCCAGGTGTAACCGCCGTCGGTGGTCTGCAGCATCAGACCGTCCTCAGTAACGAACCAGCCGTTGAGGTTGTCGTAGAAGTGGATGCCGGGATTCTGAAATCCCCGGGCACCGAGTTCTCCATGGATCTGGTTCCAGGTCAGGCCTTCGTCCTCGCTCATCCACATTCTGACTGCAGCGTCGATGACGAGAATCCTTCCGTTGGGCATACGATGGATAACCTCAACTGGCAGATCGATAAGTGAGAGCACCGGGGACGCGGTCTGCCCCTGGTCGTCGGAGCGGTAGAGAGTGAGACCGAAGCTGTCGTGCCAGAGCAGTACGTCGGCAGTTACGAAGGTGACATCATTGGCAATGCCCGGGTGTACAAGCTCCCAGTTCGCACCGCCGTTGGTTGTAAGTCGCAGGCCGCTTTCGCTGCCTGGTGCATCACCACCACCCCATAATGCGCCGAGGTTGCCGTCATACCAGTCCATCGCGTTCACGCGGTCAATGCCGCTCGCAGGGAACACAGAGAACCAGCTCGCGCCGCCGTTAGTCGTCTTCTGCAGCTGCCAGGTCGAGTTGAGATAGGCTACGTCTGTGGTGATGGGGTGAATCTGTGTGTTGTTGCCGCCAGCGGAAGACATCTCCTGCCAGGTCTCGCCGCCATCTGTCGTTCGATAGTTAACGTGGCCGACTGCCCAGCCATGCTGCAAGTCGGTGAATGCAAGATCATAAAATTCCTGCTCGAAGAAGAGCCGGTCGCGGGATACACCGTTGACCTGCTCCCAGTTCGCACCACCATCAGTAGTATGCATGAGTACGCGATCCTCGCCGCAGATGAATCCATCCGTGGGTGACAGGAATACAACGCCGTCGAGATCCCATCCGGTGGGCAGAGCCGACTGCTGCGCCCAGTCCTGGGCGAAGACGGTTGACAGCGATCCGCTCAGAGCGATAAAAGCAAAGCTTGCGATGAATACTTGAATGTAAAGTCGTTTGATGAACATTGACTTGTTTTTTGCTGTTGAATTGCTGGTGATAAATGGAATTTTTTTCATGGTATTTTTATCCTGATTCGTAAGTTGTAATGCATAGATAGTCCTCAGGAAACCCATAAAGTGACATCACCATATTCCGAGCTTATACACTCTCCCTGTGCATGGCTTTCATATTTGGTCTCGTTTCATCTCCATTATCCAGATGGTGGTCCAGGTTTTCCCGTCGTCGTTTGATATTGCAAGATCCCATTTTACCGAATCCTTCATAATATCCGAAAACGTGATTCTTGAAATATTTCTTCCCTTTTTCGTTTCCCGTTCCAGAAAAAATTCTCCCCTGCCGCCGGAGAAATTTCCTGTAAAAGGGCTGCCCAGCCGCAGGTTCTTCGTGTCCATCCAGTATATATTCCACTTACCTGTCGTGGTATCGTAATATCTGAGGCTCATTCCCTTCAACAGTTCAGGCTTTTCCATACTCTCCCAAAAAAACTGAACCTCTCCACTCCAATGTTCTTCCAGAGCTTTTCCGTCAAGTATCGGCGTTACAACGGTTGATGCTTCAAACTCCGTCCAGCCGCCGTCTTCCTGAAGGATCTTCTGCTGAATCTTCCAGCTCCCTATCCAGAAATCGAACTCACGGGAATGCGTCTCTCCGGGAGCTGTCGTATCCACACATGGGAACGAATAGGCTATGGTGCAGATCAAAAGAAGAAAGGTTTTTCTTAAAAGGGAATAAGCTGACATAGTGAAGTCTCCTTGTTAATAAGGTTATGGATTTATAAGTAAGGTAGTTTGTTTTACGGAAGAATGAATCACCCATTCTGAGGTAATTCAGATATCGATCGGGAACCCTTCCGGACCCCGTAAATTCAGTTGCTTCATTAAATAGGTTCAATTTCAAGGTATGATTTCGATCACTGCACTTATTGAGTTGTCACTTTTTACAAAACAAGTTGCACTTTATATGCAATCACCTTATCAGCACAAAAAATAAAAGGATACCTAATGAAGGGTTTTAATTTTTCTTCATTGCACAAGATCAATAATATAATTTTGATTTTAATTTCTCTGAGTTTCTCAAGCACATTCGGACAGTCTAACCCTGAGATATTTAAAAACACCTGGTACGGTTATAATACCGGAAACTTTGATGACAGATATCCTACTGCAATAAGAACTACCGATTTTGATAACGATGGCGATATTGATGCTGCTGTTTCAGAAGGTCCTTTCGGCAGCGGCTTTGCAGTAATCTTTAATAGCGGAGATGGATTCTTCAGTGCACCTGTTCACTATACAACTATAAAACCAACTTATGATATTGCGCTGGCAGACTTTAACGGCGACTCCTATACAGACGTTGTTGTATCGAATACAGGATATAACTGGGAAGGAAATACCCTATCCGTATTCTATAATAACGGCGACGGCACGTTTGGTTCCCCTGTAAATCTGGTGACCGGCGCCGGGCCTATAGGCTTGTGTACAGCCGACTTTGATCTGGATGGTGATATTGATATTGCCGCAGGTAATTATGGCTATCTTGGTCAGGGTAACACAGTTTCAATTTTTTATAATGATGGTGCTGGAAATTTCGGCGGTCAATCTGTTTTCCCGGCCGGGAACGGACCTTATAAAATAGCCTGTGGTTTAATTAACGGTGATGCTTACCCCGATATAGTTGCCGCAAACTCTGAACAAAAATTAAGCGTGCTGATGAACTCAGGAGGAACCGACTTCAGCAGCAGAACAGAATACAGCATATTCTCTGTAATAGCCGGAGATTTTTATCAGTCAGTTACCCTCGGTGATGTAGATAATGACGGTGATACAGATGTACTCTACACCAGTACTGGAACGCAATCAGCCGGAGATCCCGCTATCGCTCTGCTAAAAAACTCCGGGAATGGAACACTCGGCACTCCTGTTCCGATTCAGCTTACAACCTATACCGGAAGTGCGGTGAGTGTTGCCATTGGTGATTTAAATGGTGACGGGTGGAAGGATATAGTGGGAGCTTCATTTGACGGCCGCAATACTGATGGTTTTCAGGTGATACTTAATGATGGTTCAGGCGGATTTACTACTAATTCACTTTATCCGGCGGGACAGGCGACTTTTAGTGTTGCTCTGGCAGATGTTAATAATGACGGAACAATTGATGTATTAACAGGAGACAACTATTCCGTACAGGTGACGGTTAGATTGAATCCCGGTAACGGCGTCTTCTTTATTCCCGAGTTAAACTTAACAAATCCCATAGCCGGTTCACTTGATGCAGCTGATATAGATCTTGATGGAGATCTTGATGTAGTTACTTCAGCATGGGGCCGCGCCGGAGTAGGTTCTCAGGTGGCCGTTCTTAAAAATACTGGTAACGGTTCCTTCGGCAGTGCAGTAACATATCCTGTAAGAAGCGGAGGTGTTCAGGCCAAATTCAGGGATCTTAATAATGACGGGTATCCCGATCTGATTTTCGCTACTTCAATAAGTTCTCCTCCCTACGATTTTCATACAGCAATAAATAATGGAGACGGTACTTTTGGCGCTGTTCAAACCTGGCCGGTAGGCTCCTGCGGATGGTCGGATATCGATGCCTTTGATGTGGATAATGACGGAGATCTTGATGCAGTGATAACCGAGTGGCTGGGATGTCCCAATATACCGGAATCGGCTCAGAGAATATTCATTAGTAAAAATAATGGTGATGGAACGTTCGGAGCGGCATATTATATCGTGGTTGATCCCTTTCCGGATGCCCTGGCGGGAAATGACCTTAACGGAGATGGGATAATCGATCTGGTAACGGGACATTCAAATTCCATCGATGTATCTATAGGAACCGGTAATGGGCAATACCTCCCGCCTGTTGCTTATGCAACGGAGTTGAGTCCACAGGATATAGTGATAGATGATTTTAACGATGACGGTATTTATGATATAGCTGCAAGTACATTCAGTTTCGTTTCCGGAATGTCAGTACTTCTGGGTAACGGCAACGGTACGTTCCAGTCAGCCCAGAATTATGAAGGAGCTTACTCTCCCGACCTGCTTAACGTTGCCGGGATCGCGTCGGGTGATGTCGACGGAGATTTGGACAACGATATTCTCGTAGCCAATGAAGCTTCAAATGATATGTCTGTTTACTTTAATAATGGAGACGGCACTTTCAGTTATCATATGAGAGCTGGTGTATACTGGAGCGCTATGTCTCCTGTATTCGCCGATTTTACCGGTGATGGAATTAAGGACGTCGCTGCTCTGGGCACGCTTCCTCCGGGAGGATTTTCAAGTGCAGTTGTAGTTATTGAAGGTAAATACGGAGTAGTTCCTGTTGAATTAACTTCATTCAGCGCTGTACTTAATACAGATCAGATAATATTATCGTGGTCAACAGCAACTGAAATTAATAACCGGGGATTTTATATCGAAAGAAAGTCATCCGGAGGCTGGACAGAGATAGGCTTCGTTCCCGGCAGCGGTACTGTTTCAGAACCTCGCAGCTACAGCTTTGCTGATGACCGCAGCAGTGTACCGGAGGGGGCAAAAATTTATTATCGCCTGAAACAGGTTGATTACGACGGACATTTTGAATATTCAAACCAGGTGGAAGCAGAACTAACACCGCAGGCCTATTATTTAAGTCAGAATTATCCGAATCCTTTTAACCCTTCAACGAATATTAAATTTACAGTTCCTGAAAGTGGTAATGTTAAAGTAAAAATATTCGATATGCTGGGGAGTGAAGTAAAAACAATCTTAAATGAGACCAGAAATCCGGGAACCTATGAATTAAATTTCGATGCGTCGGATCTTTCTTCAGGAGTATATTTCTACTCCCTGGAAGCCGGCAAATTTCACTCGGTAAAGAAGATGATTTTAATAAAATAATTAGTGTAATAAATAATCACAGAAGCAGTCTGCCGTTACGCCCCGCCCAAACTCTGGCGGGGTTCCGGCTGTAGGATGGTGATCTTGGGTTAGACACTCTGCAATTCTGTTGTAAGTATTGTTTCAGCATTGGCAGAATAAAATAAACCATAACTTTCATTTCTCTGCACTCAGGAATAACAATAAAAAGCGAGGCTGATTAGTAATAAAGGAGTCCTTTTCCCGCAGTTATCTGCCTGATCAAGGCCGAAGACAGGCCGAACACTGGCCGAAGAGAGGCCGAAGACTTTTTGGAAAAATTCAGGCTGGCAGACCCCAAAAGCCGTAAATTTATGCTGAAATTTAACATATTTACAGTTCAAAAATAAAAACGGGTGCAGGTTTACAACACGAATAATATTTATTTCCATTTCCCTTTTTATTAAACCATCAATCTCTTCAACTTCTCCCTCCACTTTCAAGGTAGTGGAATCCCTTGCCTGCAGAAGAAGAGTCCTTATTGTCTCCGTTAGCAGTAAAAGGATGAATCATCCATTCTGCGGTAATTCCAGATATTACTGGCGCAATACCCCCGCAAATTTGCCGGATATGCACCTTTCACAAATTAAATATAGAACTTAGATTGCGAGTAAAAATAAAGAGGATTAAAAATGAATATCTTTCTCTGGATTCTGCAGCTTTTACTCGCAGCACAATTTCTGCAGCATGGTTTAATTATGTTATTCCCGCCCGAAGAGTACATCGCAATAATGAATGCCACGCTGGGGGTAGGATTACGATACTTCATCGGCATAGTGGAAGTGCTTGCCGTGCTTGGTCTTATTTTACCCGGACTGCTGCGCATATATACCTGGCTTCTGCCGTTAACCTTAGCAGGACTTGCTCTATTAATTGCGAGTGCGACGGTTCACCACTCGATCAGAGGCGAAATGAGCAGTGCAGTTTATACAGCCGTATTATTTGTAGTCATCGCCTTCACGGGTTATATGCGCTGGAAAGTAAAGCCCATTATGCCGCGCAGGCATGCTGTAATAAAATAACCAGTGAAGTTCAGGCGTCAACCATCCCCGTTTCCCCGTTACCACCACGATCATCGCCAGTGACGATGCAGTGAAGGAGTACTATATGCTGACATTTGATGACAGGGGAATATCCAGGAAGTACAATCTCAACCTAAGCGGCAGCAAAATGGAATGGCGGAGAGATGCGCCGGGCTTTTACCAGCGTTACGAGGCGGTGATCACTGACAGCGGCAGCACCATAATAGGGAAGGGCGGGCTTTCAAAAGACGGTTCCGCCTGGGAGAAGGATCTGGACCTAACCTATACACGTGCTGCATAAGCAGTTAGATGGAGACTTTACGATGCCCGGTACGAATTCGGATGTAGACCCCAAAAGCTGTAAATTTACGCTGAAAATTAACATATTTACAGTTCAAATAAAAACGGGAACAAAAATGGCGGAGCAAAAAAGCTCAGTAGTCGGTGACGTCCGTGGTAAAATCGGGGACTATTTATACAGGCAGGTAAACGGAAAAAGGATTGTTACAAAAGCATCCTCAACATACACGCCCAGTCAGCTCCCCCACGAAATCGACAAACGCAGCAAGCAGAAAGTAAACGGGAAATTCGCATCGGTTATAAACAGTAACCCGCTGCTTCACTACATCTGGAACAAGAAGAAAGCCCCGTGCACAAATGGTTACAACAAGATCAACAAAGTAAACTATTACCCCTGCGAACCCGACAGACCCTCAGCAAGAGCACAGATAACCCCCGGAGGCTTCAACCTCGAAGCTGAAGAAATTACAATAACGCTCGCCAGCATAGAAATAACACTACGTCCAATCCATCTGAAGAAAAACGAAGCAATCATTTTATACATTCTGATCCTCAGTCTCAGCAGCCCTAAGAGAAGATCAAAAAATACGAACGATTTCGAATTCCTGCTCTTGGAAAATTACCAGGAAGAAAATCCCAAACTAATCTTCAACCTGGATCAAGAAAAAACAGCACTCGCAAAGAAATACAAAAACAAAACTATCTTCCTGGCCGCAATAACAATGAATAATGAAGGTAGTATCGAAAGGTGGTCTGAAACCCTGGGCAGAGATTATCTTATTTAAATAACTAAACGATCAGCACAACGAACATAAGGTAGTTCTTAAAGTCCCTCAGAACATCCCTAGTTGGTTTTTTGCTTCCTCACTTATTAATGCTGGAGTTTCTTTTTCTTTTTGTTTTTCAGATTTTGCAGGCTAATGTACCTTTTATACGCATTACTTTTTTCAATATAATTTCTTCTTGCCCTCAAAATATCATCGTGGGTAATCACACCAATCAGCCTGTATTTATCTTCCCGATCTACAACCGGTAGAAGTGATACTTTATAATATGCTAACATGTCTGCGGCTTCTCTTATTGAATTATCTCTATAAACAGCTAGATTCTAATATCAACGCCTGAGTGAGGAAATAGATCTAAAGTCAGGGATCCGAGCACTGCACCTAAACCACCGCCAATCGTAAATAACGGTGCCAGCGTCCCGCCCGATGTACCGCTTCCGAGCGAAATTGCCCAGGATACAAATTTTAGAATGAACAAAACAATTAAGGTTTGACCTACAATTGTACCATTTAAGATATTGTCAATGTTGTCGTAACCTACCCCCATTGTGTGGGGTGCAAAATATCCGATAATACCTACTGCAACTGCACCAATGGCCGGCCACCACATCCAGTGAATAGGTAATTTGTCAAAAGCATCTTCAATGAAATAGACAGATTTTGTCACCAAAACGGAGCAAACACCTACGACCAGTCCCATCATCAGATAAATCACTAGGGCGACTGATCCCGGTTCCGAGACATTCTCCAAAGAAAAAATTGGGTTTGACCCGACAAAAAATATTCTTAATGCAGTTGCGGCAGCACTTGCCAGAGTAACAGGAATTAAAGATTCTGGTTTGAATTCAAATAGTAATAATTCTACTGCCAGCAATACTGCCGAAACCGGGCTTCCAAAAGTTGCAGCCATACCGGCAGCAGCCCCCGCAGCTAAAAGAGTTTTTCTTTCATCTGCACTGGTTTTCAACAACTGTCCTAATAAGGAACCCAATGCGCCTCCCGTTGCAATGATTGGGCCTTCAGCGCCAAATGGTCCTCCTGTACCTATAGAAATAGCAGCAGAAACGGGTTTTAAAAAAGTAAGCCGCGGCTGAATCCTGCTCTCATTGAGTAGAACCTGTTCCATCGCCTCCGGAATTCCATGCCCCTCTGATTCCTGATGACCCATATTTCGCCATAAAACCAACGATTACGGAACCCGCTATTGGAATTAATATCACCCAAAGGCCGAGGTTATTCTGCGCGGGAGAACTGAAGTTAAATGAAAATATTCCATAGAAGCACAGGTTAGTTATTAGCCCGATCAGTTTAACCAGAATTTGTGCAATAAGTCCTCCCGCAATTCCTAAGAGGATTGCAATCAAAGAAATATTGATCAATCGGTACTTGTATATATTCTTTTCAACTGGTAGGTATATTGTTTGCAGGGCGGGTTCAATGGAGGGTGCCACAGGTAAGCCGGGCGGCTCATTTTTTTTTGTTCTGTATCTTTTAATCATTTTCCTTTCCAGACTGATAGAGCAGGTGATAGCTGAGGATATTCACAATCAATTTGTATTACTGACTTAAGTCATTGTAAATCCATATATATTAAAATAAGTTTTACCCGATAGGAAAAAGCAAAGCAATCCCGATTAAATGAAAATAAAATGTTTGTTGATGCACAAATATTAGAAAAAATGATGTTTAAAGCGAAATATTATGCTGAACCAGATAAGAAAAAGAATCTAGAGCTCTCATCTGTTTTTGAGAACCCTGAATATCTTCTTACTGTTTTCTCAGTCGCACAAAATGCTTCTGCTGAAGTAATTCGACGTTTTGATGTTGCTTTTATTAAATTAAATAACATCGTTATGAAATACTTAAAAGCTACGCTGCTATCTCCAGCAGATCCTGTATCCGGTTTGGAAGGCTCTGAAACGGGAAAGAATCGTCAAAGTAAAGACTAACATTCCGATTGTGTTTTGTTCTGTAAACCAGCTCCAGACATTGCTGTTTAGCTGAAACTTTGGTTTTTGCATCACAGCTGACAATATATTCAGATGCTTCAGTCAATTCCTGTCATTTTCAAACAGCAATCCCATGATTTGCTGCTGCACTTTAGATAGTATTTCAGATAGTATTCCTGCCTGTCCTACGCCGGAGCAGGCAAGCTGGTTAAGGGGGAAGTTTATTCCTACCATTTCCTGTATACCTATTTTTGTCCCAAGTTTCAGATCCATTCCGAAAATAATCGGCGCCCATCTCGAAAGGAGCGACCAGTAATTATCGAGATAGTGGCCGTGTGTCATCAGGATGGTCCCCTCATCTGTTGCCAGGTAGAGATTCGGATAACAGAATATGAAGTGTGATGGTTCGGCTGTGATGCGATCAAGAAACAGTCCTCCGTATGTATAGCTTCCGTCCACTCGTTTGCCCACCCCGGGGAGGGTGAGACCTGGGGTTTCTGTATTCGTTCTGTCATCCAGTAGCCCTGGGACTGCCATCCTGAACTTCCGGGGAATCTTTCCCTTCTTTATCTGGTGAATTATGTTTACTTCGTTCTCTACTATATTCCAAACATCATAGTCGTGATTGCCCGGAACGTAAATGATCTGATCCGCAATTTTATCCTTCTGCAATAATGTGAAGAATACCTTGCCTGCACGGTAAGCATTCTCATAGCTTGTAACGGAGAAATCCAGGATATCACCAAGCAGGATCAGGTAATCGTTGCCTGTGCCTGCCGATTCCCGGAATTGCTGGTACTTTGGTCCTTCGATATAATCGTTTCCGTTCCATTCAACGAGTGAACATAATGGATCGCCGAGGTGGGTATCAGAGGTAATTGCGAGTTTCATAAGTCTTTCCTTTTCTTCTTTTTTTTTAATGCAAAGAAAAGGAATAGCAGGGTCAGAAACACGTTTTCGACGGCTCCTTCTCCCTAAATGATAAAGAATGAAAAAGAATGACAAATTAAGCTAAAGACGGAGTGTTGCGCCGGTTAGCTTCACTTAATATTTTCATAATAAAATTTAATGCGGTTTTATTATGAAAAAATTTATATCAATACTCTCTGTTCCTGCAATAAATGCAGGAGCTCTTATATACGCCCAGCTGCCTGCCTTCGGCTTCTCTGAACAGATTTTTAAGCTGCTGGTGCTGATTGCTACTTTCGTCTTTACTGTAATACGCATAGTTGTTACGCTGAAAGAGCATCTTAAAAACAGGGATAACAAAAATAGTGGGTGAAGTGGGTAACGGAATTGACCTGGAAAAGATTATGACTTCGGATCTGTTCCGGCTGCTGAAGTCAATGGATCTTATTGATGAAACTGAACTACGCAATATCCAGATTCGCAATGACTATAAATCCCTTCGCATTAGTCATCACGTTTCTGACTGCATAGAAATCCTGTCGGAAAAATATTGTCTCGCCTGGGATACTCTGCGTAACATAATTTTTCGTAAATGATCTTAAGCGTTTATTTATACTCCGTCTTAATTTACTGCTGCAAAATAGACAATGATCTCCCCTTTTTTCTTCTATACTATTGTGCTGTCATTTTTTTTTCATTAACAAATCAAAGAAAGGAGATATAAAAAATGGCAGTAATAAAAAATTCAGTAATAGGTCAATTTAGCGGAAAGCTTGGCGGCCTTGCGGCAAGAATAGTTAGAGGAAGAACTATTCTTTCTCAGAGACCAACCAGTTTCCGTGTAAACAACTCGCCTGTAATGGTTGAGATCCGTCAGAAGTTCGCAGTCACCATCAGCTTTGTTACCAGTATGCTGACACTTTCAGCATTGCACGAGATCTGGGATAAAGTTAAGGATGTCAGTATGTCCGTGTACAATTACGGAGTAAGGAAAAACTTCCCGCTGTCTTCAGCGGAGAAGCCTACGCTTGACAATATGTTGACTCCGAAGGATGGTTTCCCTCTGACTATAACTTCAGCTGCAGTTGCGGCAGATGCAGTTACAGCAGAGATAGCTCCGCTTAACACAGTAATGGTTCACGACTTTGCCGAAAGAGAAGTCAAAGCGAATCTGCTCCTGTGCTTCTATAACCCGGTTAACATTGAGGATGCTCCTTATGCTATCGTACCGGTGAAGGCAGATAATCAGATGTTCGATGATGTTAATCCTGTTGTTCTTAACGTCCCGCTGGATGTTACACAGCAGAGAACAGCGGCCAAATACCAGAACTCCATCCTTTACCTCGCACTAACCACACACGATGTGGATGGTAAGGTGGTTCAGTATTCGTCCACTTACTCACAGGAAAACTAGACCCCTTGGTCTGAAAACTTAATCATAGCTTCCTCCTTCGGGAGGGAGCTGTGTATTTAACATTTAACAATTAAGCAATAAAACATTTTAACGATTAAGAGGAATAAAAATGGCAATCATACGCGGCCCTATTCCTGAAAACCTTCCTAAAGACAACAAATATAGATTCAGCATCGTCAAAGGAAAATGCATCATATCAATTAAACCCCGTCATTACACGATGAGCAATTCATAGAGCGAAGATAAAATTGACTTTGATGCCAGCCGACTGGCAAATCAAAATTGTAGTACAGAGAAGACAAAGTTAAATCAATCCTCTTTATCTTCTTCATCATCGTAGAACATTTCTTCGGGGAATGTTTTTGCCCTTTAAGGCCTTATTTTATTGAATTAGGCCTCATTTTACATTTTGTCAAATATGAAACTATTCCTATATTTGTAGCCCGAAATGATGATTTTCCCGCTAAGCGGGATTTCATATACTCAACAACCGGAGAGATGGCAGAGTGGTTGAATGCGGCGGTCTTGAAAACCGTTAAGGATGCAAGTCCTTCCGGGGTTCGAATCCCTGTCTCTCCGCGCAGTATATAAAACCTCGAAAACAAGCTATTTTCGAGGTTTTTTCATTTTAAAGACATATCGTAATTAGGCTCATTTAGGGTGGTTTAGGATGCTCTTGGTCATTTTTTGGACACTTTTTTCTTTGCATGTACTGGAATTTTTATAAGGACTCGAGTAGTTTCGACCACCCTTTAAAAATGGAGCATTTTCACAACAAATTCATAGTAAGTCAGAACCATCTAAATTGAATTTTATAATCAGCTCGAATAAGGTATTGATATACATATTTAGCACATCTATTCCTCTGTAACCGATTAGTTTCATTTTTGCAAAACTTAAAAATCGATCTAAGACAGTTATACTTATTTCTTCCCGTGCTTTCTCGTCGAATGAAGAAGAAAAGAATAAATACTTCCATATTCTTTATATCGTATGAATTCCAAAAGGATATAATTGACTGAAGCTCGTTATATCATCTGTGCCAAAAATTTAATTTCGACCTTATTCCCTTTCGAAAATAAAACAGCTATCGTAGTCATTTGATGCTTGTAATCAGGAAGAATTATTTGTTGAATATCTCTGATGATTCCTAAAACTGTTTTCCTGTCCAAAGACAATTCCTAGCTAATTTGATCAATAGGAAATTCTAGAGAATATAACTTTAGTAATCCAACAAATTTGAATAAGAGATGTGCCTGGATTCCAGGAAGCTTCCCTTTCTTCTGTGCCATTCTTTCTTACATTTATAACACCGTATTCTATCACTTCTGATGTCTCCGATTTTTTCAGATCTACAAAAAGGACACACGTAAAATTCTCTGAGGATCTTCTTTTCTGTAAGGTATGCCTGAGCGGCGGATTCATCCTGTAAGATAAAGATGATAGTTCAGATCAAATTCATTTTATCTCCTTAAATTAAAAAAGCCCTCTGAAAAGAGGGCTCTTAATTATTTTATTTCATTTTCTCTATGGAAGGAGATTCATCCAGGAGAGATACTTGCTTATGCAATTTACTAGCGATCTATTTTAGTATAATGGTCCGTCATAGATTGAGGTTTATGCCCCATTAAATATTGACGGATAGAATAATCCACCCCAAATTGCGCCAGATGAGAATTAAAGGTATGTCTCCACTTATGCAGGGTCGCATTTTTATTAATATTAGCTTTCTCGGCAACATTTTTACATAAACTAATGAGAGTTTTTTCACTCATTTTTCCACCTTTAACAGAAGGGAAAACAAATCTGGATTTCTTTTCCACTTCTCAATCATTTCATAAAGTTTATTGCTTATAGGAATATTCTCTTTCTGAAGAAAATGTCTTGGTTCTGAAATCTCCATTTGTCCTTATCTCTATAATTTTATTTTCAAGATCAATTCGTTCCCAGGTAAGGTTGCTCATCTCGCTAAATCTCATACCTGTACAAAATAATGCAATGAATGCATTCTTGTAAGTTAGCTAACATTGGTTGATTAAAGAATGCTTCTATTTCTTCTGTCGAATAATAATCATCATCGCGTTGAAGAAGCGTTTTTTTCTGAATTCTCTCAAGTCTGATATGATCAAAAGGATTAAGCGAAAGCTCATTCCTCAACACATAATCCCTGAATAAACTTTTCGCAGCATTCAGATAAAAATTTATTGTTTTGGGTGAGGCACTTGATGAAGTTAATACTCTTTTATATTCGTCAGCATTGTCAATTGAGAAATCATTTAAGGTTATAATTTTTTTGCCCTCTGCAAAGTTTCCAAGTATTTGGTATACATTTTTGTATTTGGAATAAGTTTTGGGAGCCAATGATGACTTTTCTTCAATAGCCGTCTCAATCGCAGATTGAATGTTGATTCTTTTCTTCGCCAGGCCGGCACCAATAAGTTTTAATTGATGCTTTTCATTTTCTATTTTTGAACAAAAAGCATCTGCCTCGGATTTTTTACTGAATGTCATCCTCAACCGTTTTCCATCCTTATTTCTGACATCAGCTTGGTATCCTCCTTTCTTAGTTTTTTTTATTGTACTCATTCTATTCCTCCCTCTAGTAATCTTACTAGTTCAAGTATATTTATTTGATAAAATCTACCATATTTGTTTACCCGTATTAGCTTATTGGCTATTCTGTCTCTGATAAAATCTTCGCTAATATTTAAGATTTGAGCAGTTTGTTTAATTGAGAAATTTAGTTGGTCTGGAAATCTTTCTTCAAGATATTCCTTTATAGAACCCTTAGTTGTTTTTTCGGGTGATGCTTCCCAATCAGGAGGCCTCTCAATATTTATTTTTCTTGGCAATTCATCATCATCCCAACCAACAAAATTTGTTGATTAGGTGAATGAAAAAAATTACCTTTAATTTTATTTAACATTTTTTGTTGATTTTATTTTAATCGTAATGAATTCATTATCACCTCGCCAGGTGATAACTACACAAGGTATTTCACCTATTATTCTTATACCATTTAATTTATAAATGAAGCCGGGATTTCTCCCGGCTTTCGAATCATATTATGTAACCCCAGTCTTCTGAATTTAAGTCTGAGTATCCGCAATTGATGATCCTTTGATCGGTGGCTATCAATCGCTCATTGATTTTAGTCATTGCTGACCAATCATTCTTACCCGTCGGCATAAGTACATTCTTCGACAATGAATTACCTGTCGTAATATACTCGCCGCTTTTATGATTCAGATCCTCGTATTTTTCATCCTTTCTACCTTTTACACGAGTGATTTTATCCTGAATTAAGTCAGAGTAGGATAAGCCTTTGAGTTCATCCCAGTCGAAATAGTTCAGTCCTTTATTCTTAAAGGCACTGGCTCCGTGCTGAAACGTGATGTCTTTGATTTTTTTGACATCATCATAATCCCCGATAAAAGGCATTGCCATAACCCTGACGAATATACCTTCATCAGAAAGAAGTTTAATCGTATCCAGCCGTTGCTGGATTGAAGGTGATGAAACCTCAATCTGACGTTTTATTTTTTCGTCCAGAGTGGCAATACTCATTTCTACCTGAACCATATGCTTCATATCTTTCAATTTATCCAAGTGATATTTGATCAACGGACTTTTAGTGAGAATATGCAGCATCCATTTATTACCATTGTTCCAACTGTGATGAAAAATATCTAATATTTGATACATTATATCTTCATCCTGACTCGGTAAAGAGTTAATAATCCGAGATAAATAATAATCACTCGTTTCATTTATCTGAACTCTTTTCAAATGTTGCGGAAGAACTGAATATTTTTTTAATTCTTTCTCGAGCAGATCCGGGATCCCTTTCTTGATTATTACATCCTCAAAGAAATCCTTTCTCCTATCTGTAAGCTGTTTTTTTACAAAGATCGGTGAAAAACAGTACTTGCAAGCATAATGGCATCCGATTGTAGGATTAAGTGTAAAGGGAAATCCGTACTGATCAAATGTCCTTTGTGGATTCATCGCTCTGGATGATTGATCTCTAAATTCAATATTAAATTTTCTTGTCATATATATTATTTATTTAATGCGTAGTTAATTCATCACTTCCGCGCCCGGAAGGTAATGATACAAGGAGTTTCACCTTTTATTTTTTTTATGAAGCCGGGAACCTATCCCGGCTTTGAATTATATTACATAAGTATTCTGAATTTAAGATTAGATGATCTAAATATGTCTAAAGTCTTGTACGTGACTCGAAGGCAAAGGTAATTCTTCACACACTCTAAGCCATCTAACACCGAATTCATCATTCAGAGCGGCTGATTTTAGCAGATATTTTTCTGCATCAATCATCCGTGTCAATTTGTAATAGGCCAATGCCATAATGTAGTATGCATGTCCCAGTGTCGATTCATCTAGAATTTCAGAAAGAATTGAATTCATTAACTCAATTGCTTCATTATACTCACCACACCAAATCAAAATTTTGGCTTTTGTTAATGTTGCTATCTGATGGTCAGGCTTATATTTTAAGATTGCATCAATGTCTATTATCGCATCATCATATTTTCCCATGCCATAAAGGCTTCTTGACTTTATTTCATAAAAATACATCGTATCGTCATTCATCACTGAACCGTTTAACGATAAATAATCAGTACATAATTGAACTACCCTATTTAATTCCAACATATAGTAACATACTTGTGTTAAAAGAATCCAGACAATTCTTAATGAATTATCTTCAATCAAAATTTCTTCCAAAATGTCCCTTGCATTTCTGAAATCCCCCTTTTCTTCCAGAATTGTTGATTTCAAAATTTTTGTTTCTATACTTGGAGCATTATTTTTTAGATAATCATCCAAAAATTCCTCTGCGAGGCTCATATCGTGCTGATGATAAGCTTCATAGGCTTTTTCCAGAAGATGTTCCGGAATATTATTATTTCCCATTTTTTGTATCCTTCTTTTTTTGATTAATATCGATTAATAGTTGTTGTGTAATTTTAAATTCGGGATTTATCTGAAGTATTCTATGACAAATATTTTCACCCTCCATTAAATTCCCACTTTGGATAGAATTATTGGCTTTATTATGTAAGGCAAGTAAATCATTGGGATGTTCCATTAAGATAATATCATAAACTTCTCGAGCTAACCCAAAAGCCCCAGCTTTACTATAACAATTTCCACCCCCTATGGCTGCGTGGGAGACCTGGAATAGAAAATTATTGTCCTGAAGCGCTTTGGTATAGAATATTAAAGCTGAATGGTATAAATGGTTCTGCTCTAAATATTCTGCGTACTGATCATAGACTTCAAAATCACCCTTACCAGTGGTTATAAGTTTTTCTAAGGTAGCAATACAGTTTTTCTGATCACCGGTCTTATCATATATCCACGCTTTATACTTTAATGCTTGTGTATTTTCAGAATCAATATCCAAAGCTTTTTTCACATAATGAAAGGCCTTTGCATATTCTTTTTTCCAATAATATACGTGGCACAACATTGTCAGAACAGCCGGGTTCTTACTATCAAATTTGTATAAATCTTCAAGTATAGGTAATACATATTCGTGTGGTTTTTGATCTATCATTCTATATACATTATCTAGAACAATGGCAAAATTTTCTTTTGTTATAAACATAATTTTGTACCTTTCACTTTTTTTTGATTTTTTAATATTGAAAAACTGGCTGTCGATGAACCTAAAATTGATTTAAATGGTATTTCTCTAACGATCAAGATTTACTGCGTCATTATTATTTAAGGGATTATTCATGTTAATTGTTTCTCCTATATTCGGTTCTTCATCATTTAGTATCATTTCTTTGCTGTGAAGTTCATTATCTTTGACTAGTCTGATATTACAATTATATCGAATAGCGAGATCATTGGTTTTCGATAGGTTTATCACATATACCCTTTTTGTTTTACCATTTACAGTAATATTTTTTGTGACAACACCAATTTTTTCTCGTAACAGACTGGTTAATTTGTGTTTAGTGCTTATTTGTTTGCCAAAGTCTTTTGATCTATTGAAATTATTAAACAAATCCTCAGTTAAATAGAGATGTGTTTTATTTTCATCGATTCCTTCAATTCTGACAGGTTGTATCCTTTGAATTGAATCATCCAAAGCACCTAGTAGGATAGAAGTTTCATTTTCCTGTTCATCCCTAATATTATGGAAGCCCAGCTCAGTATTTAGGTATTTTTTTAAAGATTCCGAAACTTGATCAGTCTTATATTCTTTGTCGATTACAGAGCCAATTACAAATAGAGGGGCCCAAATATCAAATGTTCTATTCTCAACATCTTCCAGAAATTTAATTGACCTGATATTTTCATATTGTTGTTTTACTTCGTAGCAATATTGTAAACCAAATAAATAGAGATGTTCCCTTAAACATTCTTGTTCTTCCAATAATTCATTGGTTTCATTATAGTTATCGACTCTTTCGCTCGGTAACTTTCGTAACATTTGAATATGGATTGTGCGGCTATCCAAAACGTCGTGTAAGTTGTTGATACCCCCAAACATTTTGGGACAATAAACATTATAATGGATCGATTTATCATTTACTACTCTTGGAACTATCCCATTTTTTGAAAAGCCTGCATTTAAGATTGACATCAACGTTCTGTGTACATTTCTCGAATTGCTTAAATTTTCTGATTCATCGAGAAACATTGTCGGTGAATTCGCTTCTGCTTCTCTAAATATGGTAGAACCGCTGGGATCTATCCAGGTTGTCCCGTTAAAACAGATCTTTTCCAGTACCGCCATTAATAAAGATTTCCCTGAATTTTTTTCTGCCTGGAGATGTATATATGGATAATATCTGAAAAGTCGAAATAGATATGTACCCATGGTCCATAATGTGAGCAAATCATAAACTGAATCCTCTTTCATAAATATATAAGACTTTATATAGGTTTTAATTCTTAGAAAAACCTCTGAAGCAGATGAATTTATGCTGCGGTCTAAAAAATTCTTTACAAGGTAATTTGGGAGATTGGACTTGTTAAACTTACAATGAGGACTGATACCAATAGATTTTATCTGATCTATATCCAAAAATCTTTTATCCGAGGTTAGAAAGAAGTAGTCTTCTCCGTTAGTTATACCGTAGTAAAACAAACCATTTACATAATCCTGAGCACCATTATGTTTTGGAATAAGAACTTCCGACTCAAGAAGCGTCTTGAAATTTTCCTCATTCCTGAGATAATTTTCATCCAGTGTGCGGGCTTTTTTAATTTCTGAATTCAAATCAGCAATGGTCTTGCCGTTTTTAATGTAATCAGACAAAAGCTTGACACCAAGATTCACAATTTTTATAGTTGATTCTTTCAGGCGCTTCTGAAATTCTTTGGCAATCGGTTCAGTTTCATCTGTAACTATTAAAATAACTTCCTGGGACTGGAAAAGATCAATCCATTCTGCACTGAAGTGACGATTGCTAGTCATCGGACAAAATGATTCGAATCCGTTTTGTCTTAAAAGCAGAGCATCAAATTCATCGAACACGATATATTTAGTGGTGTTATCATTGGGGCCGAACTTCAAATCGTGATACCCGAAAAGTCTTTTTCCCCCGATAGCTTTACACTTATTTTCAACTAATTGTTTATTTGTAAACGGAATATATTTTGCATAAGAAGCATTTGACCTTGTTAGATTCATAATTGGGAAGATAATCTGACCTTTGGCCGCATCATAACCGACCAGGAATTGAAAAAGGATATTCCGTGAAAGTTTCCTTTCTTGTGTCAGATAATTAAATACATCAATATTTTCGGGCTGAGTTAATAAAGCATCATTAAATAATTTAATTGTTTTATAATCCGGAGGTTTATTCCCTTTTAATAAATTCTGAGTAAAACTAAATTTTTCTGATTCAGGAATTCCTTCCGCGATCTTGAAGAAATCGGTAATAAAACCTGAGTTCTTTTTATCAGATGAAGTAAAATCACCCAAAGTATCAAGTTCTAAAAACCCTTCGTCTGAGAAAGGATTATTTACTTTGTATTTTCCATCCACAGGGTCTTGAGCGTCGATCTCAGGAAAATATTCTGAATAAAGTTTATCTGTAGGGGATTTATCGTGACTCATTCAATTTCTAAGTTTAATTATTAGTTTAATATCATTTTATTTAGCCCGTTTTAACTCAAATATTATCTGGTAACCGGCTATTAATACCATACTTTCCCTTCACCTTCTCATGTCCAGTTAAGGTAGGTAATCAGCTAATTAGCATATTACCGGGTGGTATTTTCATTCACCGGTTACCAGGTATAAACCGAATCATACTTGACATTTTATAGAAGTCTTTGTACTACTTTATCATCATACCGTGGGTAGTCATAAATCCTTTATACAACTGAAACTTCATAAATTTTTTAATCCTTACATTTAATGAAATAAAAATGGTTCCAACAACTATGGTCAGGACTGCCGGCCAGCGTTTCACTGAGCCTGTACTATCTGATAGTCCGGAGTCTGGGTGCGGTCTGTCATAGAAACATACAAGACGCCCATAGCAGCTATCCTTCATCAGTCTTGGAACCTTGGCCATATGAACCTTCCTTTTGCCACTAGCTTTCACCAGTCCCAGTTTAGCTGGGGTTGTTACACCCTTTTTCGGGTTGGTACACCCTATTTCGTTCACGTGAAAGTCCCTATCAGTTAATGATAAAGACGCTGTTCTCAGCATACAGAAGGAAAACATAAAATCCCAATGCACCACCAGTTTTACCTGGCCATATCCGTCCCCCCAGCATCCCTTGATATGTCTGGGGTGTTTATCTGGGAGTGTCATCGGTGCATCAGGGAAAACAAATTATCAACTTAAAGCCCCAATGCACTACCAGGCATTACCCTAGTCGCATCCGTCACCCATAGATACGTGGGGCGCTCGTCGGTGCATGAGCGAGGAAATAAACTCTTCCGGCCACCACAGAATTACTTCTGTCTCACCTAGGAGCAGAGGGTAAGTGTGCTCCGTCATTAGCGACCGGAAGAAAAAGAACAAAAGCGGTTCTAGTGTATGGCAGTGACACCTATGCCGTCCTCGCTTTCGCAGAATCGCTTCAAAAAACTTGATCCTAAATTATAATATCAGGAATGCGAATTCTACTATTTTTAAAGGGTGAAATTCTCTACTTTTAAAGTCTCAATTTGGTGGGAGATCTAAATTCATATTTCGAGCGGATATTAACCACTTTTCATCTAGAATACATCCAATCCTGTCACCCTTAGCTGTATTTATAAAGGAGGATTTGATATAATCTGTTAGATCTTTACTATTTTTGGGGTAGTAAGTTTTAAGGGTATATGTTAATTTATCAATAAGTTTTTTCGCATTTTTATAATTTTCCTTTTTAGCGAGTTCATCAGGATCCTTTCCCTTAATGATTGCATAGACTTTTTTACCTTCAAATATTAGCCCTTCATGCTTATACAAAAAGGTAAGCAATTTAATTTGTAGAGAATCATCCAATAAAAAGACTTTCCCTTTGAAATTTATTACCCAACACGGACCACTATAAATAATGGAATTTTTGCTAAATAATAATTTTATCTGTTGCGGATCAAGTATTTTGGGAAGTATTAGACTGTGCAAATCTTTTTTTCTGAAGAAAAAGTAAGGACTATTAGTAGTAAATGGGACCAGGGATAAATCATTGATTTTTTTTTCTTCGCGCATAATCCTATGGACGGTTTTAATTTTAGTTCGCGCTAACTTCAGAAATTCATAAAGAAATTCATCTCTTCCTTTGTCGATTATAATGTGGATTTCGACTGCGGGATTAGCAAATAAAAAGAATATAATCTGGTTAAGAAGTGTTATTAGGAATAGAATAAGATGCCGATTATTGTCGGTTATCGGCGTTAACAGGTTAATATTAATATAGAGTTCTTTTGTTTCAGAATTCTTATTCAAAAGTAGAGATAATTGATCCCTGAAATTAAGAATCGAGTGCTCAGTATAATCCTTTAGAGTTACTAATTGTTTATTTCCTCCAATTTCTTGCCGAGATTTGTTTATGAAGAGGATTGTTCCGGATTCTGGGATGTTATTCCTAAAATGTACTCTGGGACCTAAATTTTTTAAGAATATCTCTATCTGCTTTACAAATTCAGTGGCGGAATCGCTGGGTTGAAAAAGAGAAGTGTGATATTTTTTCATTTAGGCCATTAAAATTATTAGTTAGAGTCCAGACACAACATTTCCTAGCAGTAGTATGTCATGTTTAGACCTAATGCATAATCTTAGGCCTTTTCAAAGTATCCGCTGGTTCCTTTTAGGATTTTCCCAACAGATTGGTACAATTATAAAATATTTTCTATAAAAAAAATGTTATAAATATCACTTTGCTACTTGACTATTCCAACTATTTCGCGCACATTATATTATAAGAAATAAGTTA
>CAVVGK010000003.1:0-278968 GCA_963747755.1 uncultured Ignavibacteria bacterium
ATCGTCCTGCTTACAGATTTTCTTACCATTAACCTGGCGTTTGTTATTTTCTTTAAGCTTAGGGTGGAGTCGGGGTGGTTTAGACTTCTTGTTACGCCTGAGTTTTTTATCCCTTTACTCATCATCTACTTCTACTGGGTGATTATCTTTATGTTCGTGGGGATGTACCGTACCTGGTTTGCAGCGTCGCGGTTCGATGAGATATCAACTCTTTTCAAGGCTTCTTTTTTTGGGATTTTTATTCTTTTCATGGTCATCTTTGTGGATGACTACCAGCATGGGGTCGCCTCGGCAAACAGGATACTTATATTTATTTATTGGGGACTCTTCATCTTGCTCGTGGGAGGTGGACGATTAATCATCCGCAGTATTCAGCGCAACCTCCTTATTCAAGGTATTGGCAGGAAAAACGCACTTATAATCGGGTTTAATAAAAAGGCTGTTGAGGTTGGAAAGCAGCTGCAGGAGCATCGGGCCCTGGGACTTGATGCGGTGGGGTTCGTTTCTGTTAAAGATGAAAATATAGGTAAACAGGATAGCGGAGTCATGGTTATTGACTCTATAAAAAATATTGAAAAAATAATTGATGATAACGGTATTAAAGAGGTAATTATCGCTCTTGAACGGGAAAATAATGATATCCTCATTGAAATTATTGGCAAATGCGAACCTAAGAATGTGGGTTTAAAAATTGTTCCTGATCTTTATGAAATTCTAAGCGGACAGGCAAGAACTTCCCAGATATATGGCATCCCCCTTATCGATATTATGCCGCAGCTTATGCCGGAGTGGGAGAAGAGAATAAAGAGGGTTCTTGATGTTCTCTTCTCATTCATTATTCTGGTTGTTTCGTTTCCGGTGGTTTTAATTTCTGCAATTGCAATAAAGCTCGATAGCGAAGGTCCGGTCTTTTTTACCCAGGAGAGGTGCGGTATGAACGGTGAGCTTTTCCGGATGGTTAAGTTCCGGTCGATGTTTGTTGATGCTGAAAAGAGAACCGGTCCGGTTTGGTCAACCAAAGATGATCCCCGTATTACCAGGGTTGGAAAAGTCATCAGGAAGCTCCGTATAGATGAAATCCCGCAAATGGCCAACGTTCTGAAAGGTGAAATGAGTATGGTTGGGCCACGGCCTGAAAGACCCTTCTTTGTTGAAAAACTAGCTGAAGAGATTCCATATTATAAAAGAAGGCTTAAGGTTCGTCCAGGTATTACCGGCTGGGCCCAGGTGAAACATAAATATGATGAAAATATAGAGGATGTGAAGGTAAAATTAAGATACGATCTTATTTTATATAGAAAATATGTCGCTTCGGATGGATTTTAAGATTATTTTTCGAACCGTTTTTGTTGTACTTTTTGGAAAAGGGCATTATAATTAAACTAGTAAATAAATAAATTCCTACCGAAGATAAATTTATGCCAGGAAAATCCTTAATAATTATACCAACATACGATGAGCTGGATAATATCAGCCGGTTAATTCCTGATTTGCTTGGTAGATATGAAAATCTTGATGTCCTGGTTGTCGATGATAATTCGCCTGACACTACCGGAAATTATGTTGAAGAACTTTCAAAAAAAGACCCACGTATAAAAATCATAAAACGCAGCAGTAAACAAGGTCTCGGAACAGCGTATATCGCAGGTTTTAAATACGCTATCCAACACGATTATGAATATGTTTTCGAAATGGATGCTGATTTTTCTCACGACCCCAAAGAAATAAATACTTTTCTTGAAGCTGTAAAAAAATACGACCTTGTTATCGGCAGCAGGTATGTGCGGGGGGTAAATGTAATTAACTGGCCGATGCGCAGACTCCTTCTCAGCTATTTTGCTAATAAATATACCAGATTCATCACAGGTATGCCTATTCAGGATGCTACAGGCGGATTCAAATGTTTCAGGAGAAGTGTCCTTGAATCAATAAATCTTGACAAAATAAAATCCAATGGCTACGCTTTCCAGATAGAGATGACGTTTAAAGCCTGGAAAAAAGGATTTAAGGTCGGAGAAATACCAATTGTATTTGTTGACCGTGTTAAAGGAACGTCTAAGATGTCCAGGAAAATTGTAAGGGAAGCCATATTTATGGTCTGGAAACTTAGAATAAGAAGCGCCCTTGGTATTCTTTAAAGAGGCTTGAATTGGATCTTTCCATTATAACTGTTAACTATAACGTAAAGGAATTCTTACAAAATCTTATCCATTCTATCCATAAAGCCGCCGGTAGTCTGACCTATGAAATTATAATAGTTGATAATGCTTCCTCTGACGGCAGCGTCGATTTTATAAGCCAAAAATTTCCTGAAGTAAAGCTTATTGCAAACGATAGGAACCTCGGTTTTGGTAAGGCAAATAACCAGGGACTGAAAATCGCAAAGGGAAATTATATCCTGCTTATCAATCCGGATGCAATCGTTAGCGAAGACACCTTTACCAATATGATCTCATTTTTTGAAAGTCATCCCTCGGTCGGTCTGGCAGGTTGCAAAATCCTTAATCCTGACGGAACACTTCAGCTTGCCTGCAGGAGAAGCTTTCCCGGACCCTGGACCTCCTTCTGTAAAGTTACTGGTCTAAGCAATCTTTTCCCTAATTCTCGGCTCTTTGCCAGGTATAACCTTACTTATAAAGATGAAAATGAATCATATGAAGTAGATGCTATTTCAGGTTCGTTTATGATGATGAAGAGAGAGGTTTACGAAAAGACGGGCGGATTTGATGAAGATTATTTTATGTACGGTGAGGACCTTGATTTGTGCTACCGGATTCAACAGGCTGGCTATAAAGTCTATTATGTTCATGAAACCCAGATAATACATTACAAGGGTGAAAGTACCCGGCGAAGCGGTCTTGATGAAACAAAGTTCTTTTACGATGCTATGCATCTTTTTGTGAAAAAACATCTCTCAAGTTCTTTGCTGGTTCAGTTTATACTCAGGACTGCGATAGGGATAAGAAAGATCTTTTCCTTTCTCGGAAAAAGAAAACTTGTTTTCCTTGCAGTGATACTTGATTTTATATTTTTCGATCTTTCCCTTTTCATTTCTGAAGCAGTATATCAGTCTGTTCGAACCTGGAGGGGATTTCCTTATGTGAGTTTTCATATCGTGTATACAATCCCTGCATTATCATACATTCTAACAGCTTCTGCCTTTGGCGTATATAGAAGAGACAGCCTTTCAATTTTAAAAACTCTGGCTGCTGTTTTTACAAGCTTCTTTATCTTGTCTGCATTGACGTTCTTTTTCAAAGAATTTGCCTATAGTCGTGCCATTGTTATTATTACCTACCTGCTGCTGTTTGTTATGCTCGTGCTCTGGCGTGTAATCCTGAAGCTGGTCTTCAAAATTGGTGTAAATAAGGATCTTTATTCAAGCAGGAAAACGCTCATCGTAGGCATAAATGAAACAGCTGTTAAAATCGCCGATACGCTTAAATCAAAACAGATGGATTATCATACTATAACCGGTCTGATAAGCCTTACTCCCAGGGATATAGGAAAAAAGTTCGGTGAATGGGAAGTGGTAGGAAGTATTGAAAATATCATTAAAGTAATCCGTGAAAATGGAATTGATGAGGTTATTTTCTCGCCGCAGGAATTGTCATATTCACAGATGATGTCCGTGGTATCAGCCAGCCAGAATGAAAATACAGAGTTTAAAATTATAGGAAATAATCTCGATTTCCTTGTCGGTAAAGCCTCTGTATCCGTTCTGGATGAAATTCCTTTAATCGGAATAAAGTATAATATAACTAATCCTGCAATGAAATTTTTCAAAGGATTCTTTGATTATACGCTTGCCGTGTTTGTTTTGTTTTTAGTCTATCCTTTCATATATTTGACCGCGAAAGTTAGTGCCCGCAGTTCTGATTTTAGAAACTTCATATTGAAAGTTCCCTCAGTTCTTACAGGGAGAATGAGCTTTGTTGGCCCGGAAGATCCCTCAGGGTACAAAGATCTCTACCTGGGGAAAAAAGGTTTGACAGGATTGTGGTATATAGAAAATGTCGGGAAAAAAGATCAGGAAAAACTGGATATTCTTTATGCAAAGAACCAGAATATTTGGTTTGATCTTGAAATTCTGGCAAAATCATTAAACAAAATGTTGACAAAACGTTCCTGACATGGCTAAGACAATTTTAGATTTTGAAAAACCGATACATGAGCTTGAATCACGCCTTGAGGAGATGAAGAAGTATTCGGATAAGATGGATATCGCGAAGGAGATTGTTAAACTTGAAGATAAGGTTAGGCAATTGAAAGAAGGCATTTACAAGGATCTTACCAGGTGGCAAAGAGTTCAGCTTGCAAGACATCCGGACAGGCCATTTACTCTGGATTACATCTACGGAATGACAAATAATTTTGTCGAACTCCACGGCGATAGAAATTATAAAGACGATAAGGCAATTGTCGGCGGTCTTGCCGAACTTGATGAGTACAAAGTAATGATTATTGGTCATCAAAAGGGGCGTGATACTAAATCAAACCTTTACAGGAATTTCGGTATGCCGAACCCTGAAGGATACCGTAAGGCTCTCCGGTTAATGAAACTAGCCGAAAAATTCAATAAACCAATTATAACTATGCTCGATACCCCCGGCGCTTATCCGGGAATAGAGGCTGAGGAAAGAGGACAGGCAGAAGCAATTGCAAAAAATCTGTTTGAGATGAGCAGACTAGCGGTTCCTGTCATCGTGGTTATTATTGGTGAGGGTGCAAGCGGCGGTGCTCTTGGTATTGGGGTAGGCGATAGGATATTAATGCTGGAGAACTGCTGGTATTCTGTGATCTCTCCGGAATCTTGTTCAAGTATTTTATGGAGAAGCTGGGACTATAAGGAACAGGCTGCTGAAGCATTAAGATTGACTGCACCTGACCTCCTTGAGCAGAAAATCATCGACAGGATTGTTCCCGAACCTACCGGCGGCGCACACACAAATCATGAGGCCATAGCCGATACTCTCAAAAATATACTTAAAGAAGAACTAGCCGCCCTTGTTAAGATCAAACCCGAAAAGCTTATCCAGCAGCGGCTGGAAAAGTTTGGTAAGATGGGATCATATACTGAGTAGTATAATGTTTCAGTCGAGTATTTTTGAATTATAGATGTTTATGCATTCAACACTTCTGTTTATTATTTCAGCAAATTACCTCCGAAAAAACGTGTTGAACCGTCTTTGAACCGTCTATTCCCCAGTACAAAAAACCGATCACCTCATCATCAACCTGAGTTAAACTGCCTCTATCTCAGATCTGCCAGTAAAATATTTTCCACCGCATAAGAAATTCCATAACTCTTTTCTTTTTTATAACTTTACTTTATGTATTATAGGATCAAAAATGCTTATACATAAAACAAATGTACGTGTTCGTTATGCGGATACTGATCAGATGAAGTATGTATATAATGGGAAATATTTCGAATATTTTGAGGTCGGGCGCACTGAAATGATGCGTGAACATGGACTTCCGTACAGCATAATAGAAAAAAGCGGATATCAAATGCCGGTACGTGAGGCTATGCTGAAATTCAAAAATCCCGCCTTCTACGACGAACTGCTGGAGGTTGAAACAAGGGTGGAGTCTCTGCCTGAGTTGAAAGTTCATATCAACCATACAGTGAAGAGCCTGGATCGAGATATTATAATAGTGGAAGGATATATAGTCCTGGTGTTCATAAATATGGAAACCAGGAAACCTGTCAGGCCCCCCGAACTTTTCTTTAACGCTATAAAACCTTTCTTTAAATGAATATGATAACAGAATCAATCAGAGAAACCATTAACAAAGCACTGGAAGAAGACATAAAAACCGGTGACATTACCAGTCTTGCCATTATCGCGGATGATAAAACTGCATCGGCCGAATTCCTGGTTAAACAGGAAGGAGTGCTTGCAGGATTTGAAATCGCTGAAACCTGTTTCAAAGAGTTCGATCCATCCATTTCATTTACAAAATATTATACTGACGGGGATAAAGTTCTTTCCGGCACAGTAGCAGCAGTGGTGGAAGGCCGGGCTCAATCGATCCTCACAGTAGAAAGAACAGCCTTAAATTTTTTTCAGAGGATGAGCGGTATAGCAACTATGACTCATCAATTTACCGAAAAAATAAAACACACAAAGGCCCGCCTTATTGATACACGTAAAACTGTTCCGGGATTGAGAGAACTTGATAAGCTTGCCGTGAGGTACGGAGGTGCAGAGAACCACAGGATCGGTCTGTATGATATGTTTCTTATAAAGGATAACCATATTGAGGTTGCCGGTTCTATTTCCAAAGCTGTACAGGCCTGTAGGCAATGGAGAGATAAGAATAATCCCGATCTTAAAATTGAAGTTGAAACTAAAAATATTGAAGAAGTCAATGAAGCTGTCGCCTGCGGTGTTGATGTCATAATGCTTGATAATTTTAGTCTTGAACTTACTAAGGAGGCAGTAAAACTGGTTAAGCACAGAAGCCATGTTGAAGCATCAGGTATGGTTAATATTGATACAGTAAAAGCTATAGCAGAAACAGGGGTTGATTACATTTCTGTCGGAGCGCTTACTCATAGCGTAAAAGCGCTCGATATCTCACTCGATATAAAGATGAGATAAAGTTAATGATTTTTGACAAGCTTAAACAACTGACAAAAGACACGGCGATATACGGCATCAGCACTATGGTAGGCCGTTTCCTCTCGTTTCTTCTCGTCCCTTTTTACACAAATATCTTCCATCCTGCTGAATATGGCATAATTGCGAATATCTATATTTTTATTGGTTTATTCAATATCGTTTATGTCTATGGGATGGATGCAGCCTACCTTAAGTTTGCAGGACTTCCTTCTAATGATCATGAAAAAGATATTTTCTCAACCCCTTACCTCTCCGTTTTTATCTCGGGAATATTTTTATCTGTGCTGATGATTCTTATAAGAGAACCTGTATTCTATCTCCTGGAAGTTCCGGTTAACTATTATTACCTGATGTATTATTCAGCCGGGATTTTATTCCTCGATTCTATTGCGGTGATTCCCTTCATTCGGTTGAGACTACAGAGAAAAGCTAAGAGGTTTGCTGCATTCAAATTGATAAATATCGGCGTGAATATTATCCTGAACCTGGTTTTAATTCTTCAGTTCAGGATGGGTATTGAGGCTGTGCTCATAAGTAATTTATTTGCTTCGCTTTCTTCTTTGCTGCTCCTTCTGCCGGACGTTGTTAGGGAAATGCATCTCAGCTTCAATACTGCTCTCTTAAAGAAGTTATTAAAATTCGGACTCCCGTATCTCCCCGCAGGACTTTCATCTATGCTGATCCAGGGGATTGATAGACCTATACTCGGGAAAATGACAAATCTTGATACTGTCGGTATATATAATGCCTGTTACAAGCTGGGTATTTTTATGATGCTTTTTGTTAATATGTTCCAGTATGCCTGGCAGCCTTTTTTCCTGCAGAATGCCGAAGAAAAAAATGCTAAGGAAATTTTTTCAAAGGTGCTTACATATTTTAGTCTTGCGTCAGCTTTCATTCTCGTTATCCTCTCGCTGTTTATTGATAATATTGTGGCGATTCCTCTTCTTCATGGCCGCACCCTTATAGATTCTGCCTACTGGGGAGGAATTTCAATCGTTCCGATTATCCTTTTCGGGTATCTGTTCAATGGACTTTATGTAATTTTCACTGCCGGAATTTATATAGAAGAAAAGAGCATTTATATCCCTCTGATAACCGGCATCGGAGCCGGCGTAAACATAGTCGTTAACGTTCTGTTGATCCCCGTCTGGGGAATAATGGGTGCAGCATATGCTACTCTCGCCGCTTATATTGCTATGGCAGCCGGGTTATATATAGTAACACAAAGATTTTACAGGATAGAGTACGAATTTGCCAGGCTCAGTAAAATATTTTTTGCAATTCTGATTGTCGGCGGTATATACTATTACCTGCTTTATTCGAATCAGCTTCTCTTCGGCTATAAAATTCTGCTGCTTGTACTCTTTTCTATCTACCTTTATATATTCGTTTTTGATAAAAAGGAAATTGATTTTCTAAGAGCAAAATTAGCCTCATTAAAACAAAACAGGAAATAAATGGATTCCGATATTAAAATTAAGGTAAAAAAACTAAACCCGGGTTTTGATGATATTGATCTTCCGGCATATTCAACCCACGGCAGTGCAGGAATGGATGTGAGGGCAGCGGTTGAAGATAAGCTTATTCTTAAAGCAGGCGAGGTCGGACTTGTCCCGACAAACCTTGTGGTTGAAATTCCTGAGGGATTTGAGATACAGGTGCGGCCCCGGAGCGGACTTGCTGTTAAACATAGTATTGGTATCCTTAATTCTCCCGGCACAATCGATTCAGATTACCGCGGTGAAGTTAAAATAATCATGATGAATTTCAGTAAAGAGGATTTTGTAATCACTCGAGGTGAAAGGATTGCCCAGCTTGTTTTATCAAAAGTTTATCGGGCTGAGCTCGAAGAGACTTCTGACCTGCTGAAAACCAAAAGGGGAGAGGGCGGCTTCGGCCATACCGGCAAAGAATAATCTTGTTGATTTTAAAGAACTATATAAACTGCATTTTAATTGAATTTAATTTCCAGGATAACATATCCCTTTTTTAGAAATCTATAATTATTTTTATATTCTGCCTGGACGCTCAAATAAAGTTCCAAAATTTTTTTAACTTGCGCTCAGTGAAAATCTAATCTCAACTACCAAAAAATTCTTTTTTTCATGTCAGATTTTATTCATTTACATAATCATACACATTACAGTCTGCAGGACGGAGCCTGCACAGTTGATGACCTGATCCGGGCTGCTAAACAAAATAATATGCATTCGGTAGCATTGACTGATCACGGGGTGATGTATGGTATTGCTGAGTTTTATAAGAAGGCAAAGAAAGAAGGAATAAAACCTATAGTCGGTATGGAAGCCTACATCGTCACAGAGGGATCAAGGACTGACCGGGGGAAAGAAAATGATGGTAATGGAAGAAAGAGATCGAAGCATTATAATCATCTGATTCTGCTGGCGAAAAATAAAGAGGGTTACCAGAACTTGTCCAAACTCTCTACGTTGGGACATACTGAAGGCTTCTATTATAAGCCAAGGATTGATCTTGAACTCCTCAGGAAATACCGCGAGGGTTTGGTCTGTACCTCTGCATGCGCAGGCGGTGTTGTATCAACTCATCTCATAAACGGTGATTATAATAAAGCCCGAGAAATCGCCAAAATATTTAAAGATATTTTTGATGACGATTTCTACCTGGAAATACAAGATCATAATATGGATGTGGAGCAGCCTGTTCTTGAAGGTATGCCGAAACTGTCTAAAGAGCTTGGGATAAAACTGGTTGCTACAAACGACTGCCATTATATAGAAAAAGATCACGCATACGCACATAATATCCTTCTTCTCCTATCTGATAAAAATGGTGCTGATTATAGGCAGCTGCGCTATGGTACCGACCAGGTCTACTTTAAAAGTCAGAAGGAGATGATAAAGCTCTTTCGGAACTATAAAGGTGCGGTTGAAAACACACTTGAGATTGATTCAAAAATAGATTTGAAACTTGAGACTGAAGGTCTCTATTATCCGCAGTTTCCGATACCAGATGACGTTCCGGCTAAAAATGCAGAAGAATATTTTGAATTGCTCGCAAAAGAGGGCTTAAAAAGAAGAGTCAGAGATATCTCCACTGAGGTACAGGAAAGATTTGACTTTGAGATTGAAACCATAAAGAAAATGGGTTTTGCGGGATATTTCCTGATAGTTCAGGATTTTATAAATGCCGCGAAAAGGATGAATATTCCGGTTGGGCCGGGAAGAGGCAGCGTTGCCGGAAGTCTTGTTGCCTTTACACTCGGTATAACAAATATTAATCCGCTTGAATACAACCTTCTTTTTGAAAGGTTCCTGAATCCTGCCCGTAAATCTATGCCCGATATTGATGTTGACTTTGCTGATGATAAACGCGGTGAGATAATCGACTATGTGCGCGATAAATACGGAAACAACTGTGTCAGCCAGATTATTACTTTCAACCGTTTATCATCAAAAGCTGTTATAAGAGATGTTGCCCGTGTTCTGAAAATTCCTATTCCGACTGTTAACAAAATAACCAAATTCATTCCCTCTAAATTCGGTAAAGTTTTTACTATTGACCAGGCATTAGCTGAAGTTCCTGAGTTGAAATGGGTAAAGGATTCTAAAGAGAGCGAAATACAGGATTTAATCAAATATTCTAAAGTCCTGGAAGGTATGAACAGGAATGCATCTAAGCATGCAGCCGGAGTAGTAATTACACCCGGAGATGTGAGCAACTATGTGCCTCTTGCAAACGCGGTTTCGCAGACTGACATCGTGACCCAGTACAACATGAAAGAAATTGAAAGCTGGGGTCTTCTTAAGATGGATTTCCTGGGACTGCGTACACTTACAATTATACGCGATGCCTTATCGCTGATCAGCAAAAACCATAATGTTGAAATCGATATTGATAGTATCCCGCTGGATGATGAAAAAACTTTCCAGCTTTTCTCCAAAGGGCAGACAACAGGTATATTTCAGTTTGAATCTTCCCCGATGCGGGAGTATCTGAAAAAGCTGAAGCCTACCAGTCTCAGTGATCTTTCTGCAATGAATGCGTTATACAGACCGGGTCCAATGGAATTTATTGATGACTTTATAGATCGAAAATATGGTTTGAAGCAAGTTGTTTATCAGCATTCTATACTTGAGCCTATCTTAAAGGAAACATATGGCATAATTGTTTACCAGGAACAGGTTATACAGATTGCCAATAAGGTAGGGGGTATGAGTCTTGCCGAAGCAGATATACTTCGTCGGGCAATGGGTAAAAAGGACCTGGCTGCAATGAAAGAGCAAAAGGAAAAGTTTACAGCTGGAGCCGTCAAAAACGGGATATCAAAAAAAACAGCCGAAGAAATTTTTGAAGCAATTGATAAATTTGCTAATTACGGGTTCAACAAAAGTCACGCTGTAGCATACAGCTACGTTGCTTACCAGACAGCATATCTCAAAGCTCATTATACAGCCGAATTCCTCGCTGCCAACCTGACGAATGAATTCGGAAATTCTGATAAAGTTGCATTATTTCTGGAGGACTGCCGTAAGTTAAAAATAGAAGTTTTGCCTCCCGACATAAATAATCCTTCTGTTACATTTGATGTACAGGAGGGTAAGATCAGGTTTGGAATGTCGGCCATAAAGAATGTAGGAATTGCTGCTGTTGAGGAGATAATCAGAACCAGGGAAAAACTAGGTAGAAACTTTACCAGCATCTTTGATTTCTGTTCTAATGTTGATTCTCATCAGGTTAATAAACGAACGCTCGAAGGGTTAGTTCTTGCTGGCGCTCTTGATTCGATCGACAGAATACGCTCAAAGCAATTGGCTGCCGTGGAATTGGCAATTGATTATGGTAATAAAGCACGAAATTCTACACTTGATGCTGAAAACAGCCTGTTCGGAGAAATGGAGGAAGTTGTGAAGCTGACGGAGCCGAATCTTCCCGAACTGCCTCAGTGGACGCAGCGAGAGAGGCTTGCAAAGGAGCGAGAGGTACTCGGTTTCTATGTAACCGATCATCCGTTAAGAAAATATGAACTTGAGTACAAATCTTTTGCATCAATCCAGCTTGGAGATACCGAGAAACTTGAAGATAGTGATGTTGTCCGTGCCTGCGGTGTTATCACTGAATTAAAAACAAAAATAGATAAATCAAACCGGACAATGGCATTTTTTAAACTGGATGATTTCTCAGGTTCTTGTGAGTGCATAATGTTTTCAAAAATATATGAAGAATACGGCAGGTACATACAGGAAGAGGATTGCGTTCTAATTGTAGGGAAAACTGAAAGCAGCGGCGATGCTGTTAAACTGCATATTGACAAAGTCATCCCTTTGCAGGAAACTAAAAGTGAGCTGACAGAAAGCATCAAAATAAATATAGATAAAAAACGTCACCCGGTTCAAAAAATTTCAGAGCTAAAGGATATCCTTGATCATAATGAAGGTGTAATTCCTCTCTATATCGATCTGATAAATAACGGATCAAAACCGTCGAGGTTTACTGTAAAAAACCGGAGAATAAAAATCAGTGATCAGCTTGTAGATGAGATTATTAAGTGTCTTGGAGAAGATTGTATTTCATATGTATGTAAGAAATAACCTTCCTTTACGGCTATGTTTATAATTGTATAACTTACTGCATTTTCGTATTATTAAAATTCTGATTTAATATAACATGAAAAGGCATTAAAAAAGCAATGGTACAGAAAGCGAATGAAAAACCCTGGGCATTGATACTCGGAGCCTCTTCCGGCTTCGGTGGTGCAGTCTCGGTTAAGCTTGCTGAGGATGGTTACAATGTTTTCGGTGTACACCTTGACAGGCAGGCAACAATGCACAATGTCGACAGGATTACCAGTGATATCAAAGCACACGGTTCAGATGCCTTATTTTTTAATGTCAATGCTGCCGATGCTGAGAAAAGAAAAGAAGTTATAGATGAAATTAAAAATATAGCGGCCGGCAAACCAATAGTTAAAGTATTGCTTCATTCTCTGGCTTTCGGTACTCTAAAACCGTTCATACCGCGTAATAACGATGTGCCGATTACTAAAGCTCAGATGGAAATGACACTCGATGTCATGGCTCATTCACTCGTGTACTGGGTGCAGGAATTAATGACGGAAAATCTCTTTATGCGTAAAGGCAGGATTTTCGCTATGACAAGTTCGGGAAGCAAAGCAGTTATTCCTTTTTATGGTGCTGTTTCAGCTGCTAAGGCTTCGCTTGAATCACATGTTAGGCAGCTTTCTACAGAATTAGGTGAAATGGAGATATCAGTGAATTCTATTATGGCAGGGGTTACGGATACGCCCGCATTAAGAAAAATTCCTGGTAATGCTCCAATGATTGAAGTTGCAAAAAGAAAAAATCCGCGTAACAGGTTAACAACCCCTGAAGATATCGCTAAAGTTATCAGTATCCTTTGCAAGGACGGAGGCGAATGGATATCAGGCTGTGTCATTAATGCTGACGGTGGTGAAGACAGTGTTAATTATGTTGGCCAGGGGGAGAATTAATTTTATTAAGTTTAAAATAAGGATAGTAGAATGAAAACAATGACAATAACAGATGACAACTTCGATGAAGAAGTTATAAAATCCGATAAACCGGTTCTGATTGACTTTTGGGCAACCTGGTGCGGTCCTTGTAAAATGATTGCCCCTATTGTTGAGGAGCTGGTTGATGAATATGAAGGAAAAGCTAAAATAGGAAAGCTTGATGTAGATAATAATCAGCAAACCGCAATTAAATTTGGAGTACGCAGTATCCCGACAATATTAATATTTAAGGATGGGAAGCTGAAAGATACTATCATCGGCGCGGTCCCTAAAGGACAGATTGTACAGAGACTAAACTCAGCGATAGTCTGATATTTTATTTAATTATATCCCATCGGAGTCTATGCATAGAATTTTAATTACCGATGCGGTCGATAAGAAATGCAAAACAATCCTTGAATCTGCCGGCTTCGAAGTCACTTTTGAAGCCGGTATGCCTCCCGAAAAAATCAAATCAGTAATAAGCAGTTATAATGCCTTAATTGTGCGGAGTGAGACACAGGTTACTAAAGAACTGATTTCGCTCATGGATAACATGATTGTGATCGGAAGAGCTGGTACCGGTGTGGATAACATTGATGTTGAGAGCGCCACACGTAGAGGTATAATTGTTATGAATACACCGGGAGGAAATACCATCTCTACTGCAGAACATACAATGGCATTGATGCTCGGGATGTGCAGAAATATTGCACCTGCTAATCAGTCCCTGAAAGAGGGAAAATGGGACCGGAAGAAGTTCAAGGGTACTGAGCTGGAAGGAAAAACACTGGGTGTGGTAGGACTTGGAAAGGTGGGAAAGGAAGTCGCGGTGCGTTCTAAAGCATTCGGGATGAATGTCATAGGCTACGATCCTGTAATTTCAGCGGAATCTGCAGGCAGATTAGGGATAGATTTTGTGAACCTTGATAAAATATTTTCGGATTCTGATATTATTACTGTTCACGTTCCTTTAAATGAAGAGACAGAAAACCTGCTTTCAGAAGAAACACTTAAAAAATGTAAGGACGGGGTTAAAATTATTAATTGTGCAAGAGGCGGGATAGTGGATGAGCAGGCGCTTCTGGAAGCATTAAATTCGGGGAAGGTATCGGCTGCGGCATTTGATGTTTATGTAACTGAGCCTCCTGAGCCGGGCACCAAATTTTTTCAGCATGAAAAAATATTGACAACACCTCACCTCGGAGCTTCTACAGAGGAAGCCCAGGAAAAGGTTGCAGTCCAGATAGGAGAACAAATTGTCGATTTATTGAAAAATAAATCGGTGAGGGGTACTGTGAATGCTGCTTCCTTTGAGTCCCTTACTAATGAGGAACTCAAACCTTTCATAATATTATCAGAGAAACTGGGCCAGCTTTTATCTCAACTGAATAAAGAACATCTCAAAAACCTTAACATTAATCTCGGCGGTCAGTTTCTGCATAATTATTCAGAGATTTTGTCCAGCAGTTTTCTGAAAGGCTTTTTATCGAAAAAAATCGACGAACCCGTAAACCTGGTTAATTCAAAACTATTTGCAGAAGAACGAGGAATAATTCTTAACGAAATAAAGTCTAATGAAAATGAGAATTACAAAAATCTGATTTCTGTCGAGTTTGTCGGGGAAACAGGACGTCAGCTGATTAAAGGAACCGTATTCGGCAAAGAGGAGGTAAGAATAGTAAAAATTGACGGCTACAGGGTTGAACTGCGTCCTGAAAGAAATATGCTTTTTTACAGAAATATAGACAAACCGGGGATGCTGGCAGCTGTCGGCAGGATATTATCAGATGAAAATATAAATATCGCAGGGCTGTCGTTAGGGAGACAGGAGAGCGGTGCAGAGGCACTTACTATCATTGCTACAGATGAAGCAATTAATAAGCAGGCGATTCAGAGGATATTAGCAACGGACGGTATCTGGGATGTATTACCGGTCAACTTCTAAGGCAAGCGGTCATTAACTATATTGACATTTAATGCCAAATAACTTTAATTTCTGATAAATTAATACGGCACTTTAAAACTTGACAAAAATGAGATGTTGTCGTATTTTGACTTTGTTTTTTTAGCTAAATACCAAGTTTAAGACTGGAAATTTAAGTCAGTCTCGGTTTTTTACTTCTAAACAATTATTAATTACTCAATAATAGGAGAGCGTTATGATTAAGAAAATTTCTACTTTATTTTTTCTTAGCATTCTTTTGGTCGGTGTCTCGATGGGACAGAGCAAAAGAATTGCAAAGGAAAAACCTCTAGTAGCAAATGAACCCAATAGTGTAACAACAAATTATACGGGCGTAGTTGGATCAACAGATGGTGTTAGTCAGGAAAATTACATGCTTGTCGATCATATGGCAAACGCATTCGGACCTGGAAGTTTTTCCATAAACCCCCTTGCTTATGATCCTTATTCTGATGTTGTGGCTATTATTCACAGAGCTGCCACTGATTACGGTTCAGGATCAGGTGAAGTATGGTATAACATCTCTACTGATAGAGGTGCTACATGGACAAGAGTAGCAGCCATAAACAGCGGCGCAGCTCAGCAGATTGCCCGTTATCCCAGCATGGCTATTTCTAATCCTGATAAAGGAGATATCAGCATGACTACGGCTGCATTTTCGTGGGCTGAACTGGATGGCGGCACAGGTACCTTTGGATGGATAGGTTATGGTGCAGATCAGCCGGTTGGAGCAGGCACACCGTTTTCTGATATCATAGAGGATGCGGATCGTGTTTATAGTTCAGATGCTCCTACTTTTACCGATGATCAGAGCAGCTGGATATACTGGTATTCCAGAAATACGGTTGATGCGGCTTTAACTTTCTTCAGAACACAGGACTTCTCTCAAGTCGAAAGAATTGATCCCCCACAGTGGAGTGATGCAGTTTTCGGAAGTGGCGGAGAGTATATCTTCGGTGGAGTTGCTTATAATGGAATGCTTTGGATTGGTGTAACAGGAACCCTGCCTGATCCCGATCCTAATGATCCAATACCTGGCGGCTGGTATCTTGGAGTTTCATCTTCGAGTGACAATGGGTCAACCTGGAGTGATTTTGACGTAATTGACCCCAGATATATCACGGGACTTGAAGATTTTGATGAAATCTATGATTATAAGCCGAATGATGGAAATATTGTTTCTTACTGTGGTGATATCAATATCGATGCTAACGGTCATGTTCATATAGTTACAGCTCTAAGAGATACCAACAGTGCAAATAATTCAATAGTTGATATCTACCAAACCGGAAGCGGATGGGCTGGAGACGTTGTTTACAGCGGTTTAATTGATAACTCATTTGATAATGGCCCTGGTCTTGGACAAATGGGACCTTCACCTTACCTCGCACTGGACTCATCAAGAACCGTTATGGCAGTTCAATGGGTTAATGGTGTATCTGCAAGCATTCCTTGGTGTGATGCTTATTTCTCATACAGAACTTTAGCTGGAGCCGACACTATGTGGTCAACACCCAGGAACCTAACTGTATCAGACAGCATAAATAATACTGCAACACATCTTGCTTCGATGCTTGCAACTGTTGATGCTAATAACTTTATGGCATTCAGCATGTATGATTATGTTGATGGAGCCACCGGGCCTTTTTCAGATACAACTGCAACCACAAATATTTATATTGCTCCGGTTAGTTTTCAGACAACAGCTGTTGGTGTTAATGATGGTGTAAATGCCGTTAATACCTTTTCGCTGGATCAAAACTATCCAAATCCTTTTAACCCTACAACCTTGATTAAATATTCCCTTGGTGAAAGAAGCAACGTAACACTAAAGGTATATGATTTGCTGGGCAGGGAAGTTGCAACTCTGGTTAATGGATCTCAGAATGCCGGAACCCATAGCATTAATTTTAATGCTTCCAACTTAGCCTCAGGACTTTATATCTATAAAATTCAGGCTGGTAATTTTACTCAATCTCATAAAATGATGTTGTTGAAGTAATTTTAAATCTTTAATTTACGAGGGCGGATTTCTTAGAAATATTAGATGATCCGCCCTTTTTGTGTTCAAGAGTATTTATAATAAGTATTGGGGAGTAAAATTTACTACCATATTAAATACTGCAACTTTTACATCTTTGTGTCAAACAAGTTAATAATTATGATGGAGAAGCGATGAAAAATTCGTCTACTAAAATTTTCATTTTAATACTCCTCTTATTTTCTTCCACTCTCGTGCTCGCTCAATCAGGTGTGGGAAAACTAAGCGGTAAGGTTATCGACGCTGATACCAGGGAACCCCTTATTGGCGCTAACGTCGTGATACTAAACACCGAATTAGGTGCTGCAACCGATGTTGACGGTAACTATTTTATCCTGAATATTACTCCCGGAACCTATCAGGTTAAATTCAGTTATGTTGGGTATGCCCCGAAAACAATTCAGAACGTAAGAGTTGTACCCGGAGTAACTTATGAATTGAATGCCGAACTATCGACTGATTTCAGTTTGCCTGAAATAGTTGTACAGAGTAATAAACTCTTTGAGGAGAAGGCTACAAATACTGTAAAGGTATTCGATGCTGATCAGATTTCACGTTTACCTGTAAGAGGGGTTACCAATATTGCCTCATTACAGGCAGGTGTGGTCGCAGAGGAAGGCAGCGGCGGTGTTTCAGGTAATGCTACTCTGAATGTCAGAGGCGGCAGAGGTTCTGAAGTCCTTTATATTGTAGACGGTGTTCCCCAGACTAACTTGTATAACCGTGGTAATGTATCTCAGGTTAGTGATAATGCTGTTGATCAGATATCTTTTCAGGTCGGCGGTTATGAAGCCAAATATGGACAGGCACAATCGGGAATTATAAGTATTACAACCAAGTCTGGTAACCCTTATTATAAGATATTCGGGGAAGCTGTTACTTCTACCTATCTGGATGATTATGGATATAATCTTTATTCAGGTAATATAAGTGGCCCTTTATATCCGGGTCTTTCCGGACATACCATTTTTTTATCAGCTGAAAGAGGCTGGTTCAAGGATGGTGATCCCTCCGCAATAGGCATGAATTTTCCAACAATAGATACTTCTTATACAGATAAGCCTGGCAATCCTGCTGACGCCTGGAGATTTACCGGTAAAACAAAAAGTTTGTTCGGTGATTTTTCTGTTTACTTAGGTGCAAATATTAACCTGAGAAAATACAAATCATGGGATATACGTAAGGCGAAACAGGATGCTAAATTTAATGATCAATACAAAGAACAGAATTTTAGTTATAGTGGAAGAGTTTCTCAAACAATTAGTTCCAGCACTTTCTGGAACCTAACACTTGGTTACAAAGCTTTTAGTCTTAAAAGATATTTACCTTTCTTCGGAGATGATCTCTCTGCCTACGGAGATAGTGCAACCTGGAAAAACATGCTCGGAGTTTATCTTGCCGGGGACGGATTAGCTCCAGCTCTGCTTGGTGCAAACGGCGAGCCCGTCCGCAATAGTAATGGAGATGCAATACAGGCCGTTACAGATGCTAACCAGATATTCAGACCATATGGATATGCTACAGGGTTGTATCAACATCGTGTTGATGATGCTTTTACCGGTGATTTTGATCTTACTTCCCAGATCGATAACCATCTTTTTGAAGTTGGCGGCGGATTAGAATACCATACCTATAGAGGTTTCTTTATTTATCCGTCAGGTTTAGCTATGCAGTCCGATACTCTGACACTTGCACAGAAATTCGAGGAATTGACGCCTACTGTTTATGGATTTGACGTTACAGGACAGAATGAGACAAATAGCAGCAATGCAAATCAATTCCTGAGACCGAGGCAGCCGTTACTTGGCTATGCATATATTCAGGATAGGTTTGAACTTGCAGATCTTGTCCTGAACCTTGGAGTAAGAATGGATTATTTCGATATCAAATCATATGAACTGAAGGATCCGTCATTGCCATATTACGGCGGCAACGATCCTGCGAATATTGATCCGGGTGATTTTAAAATAAGAGATCCTGAAATAGAGATATCGCCCAGAATAGGACTTGGGTTTCCTGTTACCGAATCTACAGTTTTCCATGCTCAATTCGGCCGGTTTATTCAGATTCCTGAATTGAACGACGTTTATGCGGGTCCTTATACATATGTTCAAATGTACCAGGGTAGTTTTGATCCTCAGTTTGGCCAAAATGGTTCATTAAAACCAGAGGAAACTTTACAATATGAAATAGGCTTCCGCCAGATGTTTGGAACTAATGCTGCAATAAATCTTACAGCTTTTTATAAGAATATTAAAAACCTGGTTAATGTGCAGAATCATTTCTGGCAGAAGATTCCGGGCGGAGAAATTCACACAGCTATATATCCTGAAAATGCAGACTTCGGAACTACGAAAGGTTTAGCATTTTCTCTGGATGTGAGCAGAGTAAATTACTTCTCGCTTTCTCTAAACTATACTTTTTCGGTCGCTGAAGGAACGGGATCATCAACTAATTCCAGCCAGACTTCCGTATTCAGGAATCAGGACAGGGAAACTCCCAAAGTGATTGCCCCTCTCAATTTTGACCAGAGGCATACTGCAACAGCTACTATAGATTTTTACATCCCTGAAGGTGAAGCCGGTGCATTTGAAATGTTCGATGCGAATATGTTGGTATCTTACGGATCCGGTAATCCTTACACACCTGTAGATAAACTAAACCTTACAGGTGATAATACAATTATTTCTAATACACTCGGATATATAAATTCCGCTTATGGGCCGTCAACTTTCAGAATAGATCTACGTGTAGAAAAATCATTTAATATAGGAGCTTTAAAATTATCTCCTTATTTGTGGATCCAAAATCTTCTTGATACCGATAATGCTGTTACTGTTTATCGTTCTACCGGTAGCCCTTATACAACAGATTGGTTGAATACTGAAACCGGACAGACAACCGTTCAACAGCTCGGTGAAGGTTACGCACAGGATTATCAATCATTGGAGCGGAATCCTAATAACTTCGGTATACCAAGGTTAATCCGAATCGGGTTAAAAGTGGATATTTCACATTTATAATTTCAATCACTGAAATGAAATATTTTATAAGTAATAGGAAATTGAAATGAGAATTAATAAGTTTTTATACTACTTAAAGTTTGCACCTTTGGTCATTCTGCTCATGATCCTTTCATATGGATTTAAAGGAGATAATACCAAAAGCGGCGGACACCTTAATAAATCAACAGTTCACATGAACAAAGCTGCTTCCGGCAAAGTTGGAGACGGTTACAGGATAAATGTTAATAATCTTAATATCCCTATGAATAATGCCGGAGTTCTTGCTGAAGTTTCATTGCCTGATGGAGGTAACTCTGGCGGATATTATGGAAATCATGGTTTTCTTTTTTCGGGTGGATTCTACCTCAGCGGTAATAGAAACGGACAGGATTTTGCTAACGCAGTTGCTTCGGCATCTTTGGTAGAAGATTATGTTCCGGGAACCGTTGAAGGGGGAGAAACCGATCCCCGGGCACAAATCTATGTTCTGAGAGCTGACGATCCACCGTTTGGGCAATCATGGCAGGATTGGTCGGATGCCGTTGCTCTTGGTGCCGATTTCTATGATGGAGATGGAGATGGCCAGTATAATCCGGTTGATTTAAATGGTGATGGGGTCTGGAACCAGGATGAAGATGCACCGGATTTGTTGGGTGATGAAACTGCCTGGTGTGTTTATCATGACGGATTGCCTCAAGCTCAGAGAAGGTGGAGTACTGTCGGCCCAATGGGAATTGAGGTTAGACAGACAGTTTTTGCATACGCTTCTTCGGGAGCCATAGGAAATCTGATCTTTGTAAGATATAAAATAAAATATGTCGGTTTAAATGCTAATGACCCACAGACTCTTTCCAACTGTTATTTTGGCGTCTGGTCTGATACTGATATAGGCGAAGTTGATGGATTTAACCATAATCTGGTGGGTTGTGATACTACCAGGAATGCAGGGTATACATATCTGAAAAGTCCGAGTCCTACAGACTGGGGAAATCAGCCTCCCTGTTTTATGATTGACTTTTTCTCTGGTCCTGTAGCATATATCCCCGGAGTTACTTTTGTAGATAATAACGGAAATGGCACATATGATGAGGGAGATACTCCTCTTGATTCAGCATATAGTATCAGAGGAACTACACTTGGAAAGCAAATTATCCCTGGAGCCAGAAATCAGCCAATGTCATCATTTGTTCAATATATAAATGGTGATGCAGTGCTTCGTGATCCAAATAATTCAACAGAGGCAAGAAATTTAATGTTAGGGCTTTCTGTAACAGGAGCAGCGGTTGATCCATGTAATTGGTCTTACGGTGCTGTTCAACCCGGTACAGATTGCAGCCAGGTCGATCCTCGTTTTTGGTATTCGGGTGATCCTGTAGCCGGGACAGGATGGCTGAATACTCTTGAATCAGACATAAGACAAATGTCAAATACCGGACCTTTCGTTCTTAACAGAGGAGAGGAAAAGGAAATTGTTGCCGCATATGTTGTTGGACAGGGTAATAGTCCATTGAATTCAGTAACGGTTGCTAAACAAATTGATGATGGTGCTCAGTTTATTTTTGATAATAATTTTGTCGCACCGTCTGCTCCACCATCAGTTATAACAACTCCTGCCAGCAATTTTAAAGTGCTAACGGGAGAAGATTTCATTGATCTGACCTGGAATACGGCTCCCCAGGTAAATTATGTTGATTCTACTTTAGCCTATGATGATCATTTCCAGGGCTATAATATTTATGCGTATCAGACTAATACAGTTGCCCCGACTGTTAATGGACAGGTTAATCAGAAATTAATTGCGTCTTTCGCAGTTGATAATTTCATTAACGATATTTATGTGCAGAATTCCACAGGCGGAGTTGAAGTATTATATCCTCAGCCTGATTCGACCCATCTGCTTGATCCAGCTTTATATGGTTCAGCTAATGGACGAATTCGTATCAGACTGACTCAGGATCCATTTACAGGTGGTCCTTTAATAAAAGGTAAACCATACTATTTTTCAATATCATCCTATGCACTGAATTATAACGCTTTGATTTACAAAGATGATCCTAGTCAGCCGGTTGGAACGGTTGGAGATTATCTTCTGGACCCATCAGCTTTCGTAGGAAACGTTGAAAATGTTCAGAAAATAATACAAGGAGATGAGGGTGGAATCGTTATGGGAGAGGATATTTATAATCCTCCCTACCCTGTTCAATCAACTAATCAGGTAAGTGGTTATTCCGATGGTGAAGTTGGTTATGATGTTGTTGATAAGAGCCAGCTTACAGGCCATCAATATGAAGTAACATTTACTAAAGATTCCAATTCGACAACATATAAAATGTTCTGGTCATTGACTGATGTAACTGACAATCAAGTGTTATTAGATTCTTCAGATCAATATACCTTTGGTAGTACAGATGTATCGGGAATGATTTATGACGGTTTCATTCCCAGAGTAAAAGATATTACCCCCGCATTTGGGACTCCAAGTTATGATCCTGTAGCTGATGTTTGGTATAAGCCGTTTAGCGCCGCTAGTGGTACAGGTGTTTACTATGTTGGAAAAGATATCCCTCAGGGTAGCCCGATAAAATTAACTTATAATAGTGCCGCCAGATCCACAGTCATTCATGCTGACGATTTGAGAAGAGTTGAACTCAGATTCGGAGAAAGTGGTAAAGCCTATAGGTATCTTAATGGATTTATTAAGACAGGCGGACTTCCGGTAACTAAAAGAAATTCATTTTATTATGCGGTACATGTTACTGCTTCAGATACAGTTGACAACGGTGAAGTTGGCAAACTGGGTCAGGGGTTTGTTGATGTACCTTTTACAGCATGGGTTGTTGATGAACGCTATGATGAAGAACGTCAATTGGCTGTAGGTTTTATAGAATTGAGCAAAGCCCTTGGCGGTAATCCTGATGGAGTTTGGGATCCTTCCGATTCTCTGTTAACTACTTCTGAGGCGATTGCTATACTGGATGCTGATTATGATCCCACTGGTTCGCAAATTGAGTATACCGGTGGAGATTTTAACGGGACTGAGGTCTGGGCGGATATTATTCGCGGATTTACAATTCCCGCTGATGCTCCGGGAGTTACAGCTGAGCAAAGAGTGATTGCAAAGTCTCCCTGGTTCAATTCAATGTATGTAGTTGGTCTTGAAAAGAAAGATCCTGGTACATTTTATACTAATGGAGATAAACTTATAATTCCTATGGCTGTCTATCCCTATACCAGTGAAGATGTCTTCCAGTTTACGACTAAGCCAAACGGAGATTTAACTACTGATGAGGAAAAGGCATTATTTGATAAAGTCAACGTTTTCCCGAATCCACTATATGGATTTAACCCTGCAACCAGTTATTCAAATTCCCCTGCAGATAATCCATTTATTACTTTCTCAAATTTGCCGGAAGATATAAAGATTACTATTTATAGTTTGGCTGGAAATAAACTAAGAACTTTAACTAAAAATGATAAATCCCCGTTCCTTCAATGGGATTTGAAGAATGACTCGGGCGTAAGAGTAGCCTCGGGATTATATATTGCGATTGTTGACTCTCCAAAATATGGACAGAAAATTTTGAAGTTCACTATAATTATGCCTCAAAAACAATTGCAGAAATATTAAAAAGATATGGGGGCAATCAGTTTATTGCCCCCAGACTAATATTCTAAAAATTTTGGAGTAAAGACAAATGAAAAAGATTTTTACATTAATATTCATAATACTAATTGGCAGTTCTATTTTTGCCGGCGATGTTGGTAGAAAAGGTACTACGGGAGCCGAGGAGTTGCTAATACCCGTGGGTGCCAGAGGTATTGCCACAGGTGGGGCTTTTCTGGCTTCACTTACTGGCCTGGAATCGATTTACTATAATCCTGCAGGATTAGATATGACCCCAAGAACAGAGGCTATGTTTAGTTATATGACTTATATAGCAGACATTAATATCTCGTATTTCGCTATCTCAACCAGCCTCGGAGATTTAGGTTCTATCGCCCTCAGTTTTAAGACATTTGATTTTGGGGAAATTCCTGTCACTACTGCTAATTTTCCTGATGGTACAGGACAAACATATTCACCGGGATTTTTAACGTCTACTTTGTCTTATTCGAAGGTGCTTACTGACAGAGTTTCTGTGGGTACGAACCTGAAACTGATAAGTGAATCAATTCAAAATGCCAGTGCAGTTGGTTTTGCTCTGGATATGGGTGTTCAGTACCGGTTTAATGATTTCCTCTCTATGGGCGCTACCCTAAAGAATATTGGTACTGATATGCAATTTACCGGGCAGGATCTTCAAACTCTTACCGGAGTTCCGGGCACAAATCTGGGAGCCGGCACCGGTACTTATGAAGTAGTTACTGAACCTTTTCAGATACCTAGTTATTTTGAGATGAGTCTGGCTTATGATCATCACTTTAACGAGCAGAATGCTGTGATACTGGGAGCAACTTATACTGCAAATAATTCATATGAAGATATAGGTCACTTCGGGTTGGAATATAGCTTTATGGATTATTTCTTTTTAAGAGGGGGCTATAATCTCGCTATGCAGAATACCGATCAATCGATTTATGGAATTACTGCAGGTGCTGGTGTACAGTATCAAACAGACAGCGGTATAGGAATTGTTTTTGATTATGCCTTTAGAGATGTCAAAGAGTTCCCGACTGCTAATCATATTTTTACAGTAAAACTCGCTTTATAAAGGGATGCTTTGATTTAAAAGGCACTCTGTTTTTGGGTGCCTTTTTTTTGTTTAAATGCAGATAATTGAGTTATGAAAAAATTATTTTTAATTCTGTTTGTCTTTGTTTCTGGGGCATTTGTCTTCTGTTTTCCTCAAACCAAGCTTAACTTCGATATTGATTATTCACAGTTTGCATTCGATGCTGATTCGAACATGGTTGAATTTTATTACTTGTTTGAGACGTCATCTATGCAGAAAGTTCAGGAAGATTCCAGCCGCTTTGTTGATGGAGTCCTCACCATTTCAGTTAAGGACACTGTTACAGGAAATGTCATAATCAGCAGGGAATGGGAATTCCGTGATTCATCGAATGAACTTATCCGGAATAATAAAAATCTGGTAGGAGTGTTGAGGTTTGTGATACCCGAAGGAATTTACAGCTGTAAATTTACCGGATCCAATAAGTATGATTCTTCAAGCATGGTTACGTATAATGAAATTTTAAGAATTGAACCTTTAATTAAGGATAAAATCAGCCTTAGTGGAGTAGAACTGGCAAATAAAATTATTCCTCAGAGCGAGAACATTAATTCATTATTTTATAAAAATACTTACGAAGTTATTCCGTCTCCAAATGTTTTGTTCGGTGATAATCAGCCTGCAATGTTTTATTATTTGGAAATTTATAATTTGAATCAACTTGAGAAGAAAAGTCCTTTAATGCTGATGACCCAGATTTACAATACAAAAGGAAAACAATTCCACTCGAAAATAATGCCGCTGGTACATAATCAAGATTCAAGGGTGTTAGTCGGCAGTGTTAATGTAAACAGTTATCCCACTGATTCTTATACGTTAATTCTTTCAGCAATCGATTCCATTAATCACTATGCGGTTACTTCTTCTAAAAAATTCTATGTGTATAATTCAAAAATAATGAATACGGATACAGCAATTGTGTCTGAATTAAGCTCTATATATTCTGAGTTTTTTTCTTTATCTGAAGAAGAACTTGATGCTGTATTTGAAAAATCAAAATATATTGCCTCAACTTCTGAAATCAATCAGTTCGAAAACCTTTCTGATGCCGATGCAAAGAGAGAATTTCTGCATAATTTTTGGAGTAAAAGAGATACTGATCCTTCAACTCCAAGAAATGAATACTTTGAAAAATATTTCAAAAGAATTGAATATGCGAATAAAAATTTTAATAGTATTAAAACACCCGGGTGGAAAACAGACAGAGGCAGAGTCTATATTGAATACGGCGCTCCAAGTGAAATTGACAGATATCCCAGTTCACAGAATTCCAAACCTTATGAAATATGGACATATAATGATATTGAAGGCGGCGTAGAATTTGTCTTTGGGGATCTGATAGGTCTCTCTAATTATCAATTGTTGCACTCTACAAAACGTGGTGAAGTAAACGATCCTAACTGGGAAAATAGATTAAGGGCACTTTGATAAGATATTTTTATTTAACCTTCTTATAAGTACTAATATGAAAAAGCTTTCAATTTTATTTATCGTTCTTGAGGTCTCATTTTCAGCTTATGCTCAGGATTTTAAAGTTGATTTTGACTACTCAAGATTCTTTTATAACGATTCGAGTAATTATATAGAAATTTATTACTCATTTTATGAACCTCAGCTAAAGCAGGTTGAAACTGATAATCAGCTTACCGTTAAGGGAGTACTTAATATCAAGATTTTTAATCCGAATAGTACCGATACAATACTAAATAAGAACTACCAGTTTGAAAACATTATTGCCGATTCAATGTCTGAAAATCATCAGAAGTCTTTCACAGGCAATATCGCCTATGTTCTTCCAATGGGAGAATATCAGTGTATTTTGACGGGTATGGATGGAAATGATATGAATAAATTAGACAGCTTGTCATTTCCTATAACTGTCTCAGAACTTCCTGCAGATAGATTTTCTATTAGTGACCTGGAGATAGCTTCCATGATCAAGCATTCTGATCAGGAAAAATCAATGTTCTATAAGAATACCTATGAAGTTGTCCCGAATCCAAGCGGTATTTTCGGCCAGGAGATTCCTGTGCTTTATTTTTATTCCGAAATATATAATCTTCAGAGTACGGACGGGTCTGAGAACCTGAGAGTGGACCATATGCTGCTTAATTCTAATAATAAAACGGTATATAAAAAATCCAGGTTGTTTCCAAGGAATTCACCCTCAGCTGTTGACGTTGGGGCTATAAATATTTCAAAATTTCCTTCGGGTGCATATACTCTTGTGGATGTTGCGACTGATAGTGCGAAAAGCATGACTGTGTATTCATCCAAGAAGATTTTTATCTATAATCCCGGTGTAGTCGATACAACTCCTGTTATGGTCGCCGATAATAGTGTCCTTACTTCTGAATTTGCATCGATGTCTGAAGAGGAACTGGATCAGGCCTTCAATGAATCTAAATACGTGGCGGTAAAGCAGGAAAAAAATCAATGGGATGCTCTGAAAAGTGAGGATGCTAAAAGGAAATTTTTATTCGACTTCTGGAAAGCACGTGATTTAACGCCCGGAACACCAATAAATGAGTATAAAAGAGAATACTTTGAGCGCGTGAAAAAGGCTAATAACCTATACTCGAACATCCAGCGGAAAGGCTGGAAAACAGATAGAGGGCGTGTTCTCTTATTGTACGGTGAACCTAGCGAGATTGAAAGATACCCCAACCAGGTAGATACCAAGCCTTATGAGATATGGCACTATAACGACCTGGAAGGCGGCGTAGCGTTTATATTTGCAGATCTGACAGGATTCTCTGACTATTCCTTAATAAATTCCTCCAAACGCGGAGAGCTTTCGGATCCTGACTGGCAGAGAAAAATCAGCACGCATTAATTTTTCGGGACTGTCTTAGAAGGTGATTGGATCCCTTACCCTTTAAGACAGCTTCTCTTTATTTATAATTCCTTTCCTAATCAGCATATCTTCATTATTTTAAACCCTGTATTTTGAATTATTTCGGTAAGAATTGCAGAATATCATAGAATATATATTTTTTGTGCTCTTCAGCTATGTTTTAAGGATAACCGGACTTAAAAATGCAAGACGACTATCCTCCATACTCGCATTTCTCTTCTTTTATATCATCCCCATAAGGAAAGAAACTGTAATTGAAAATTTATCCTTCGCCTTTCCGTCTTATTCCAACCGGGAAATAAACAAGATCGCATTTAAATGCTATAAGAGTTTTTCTGTTACACTTGTTGAACTTCTTTCGATTCCCTGGCTGAGCCGTTCTCAGATGAAAAATATGATCGACTGCAGTAATGCTGATCTGATCGTGGAACGTTTTAAAGAAAATAAGGGGATAATTCTCCTTTCCGCTCATTACGCTAACTGGGAATATATAGCCCTGTCCGTGAGTCTTCAGATAGGAATCCCTTTCCATGTAGTTGTTAAACCTCAAAGGAATCCATATGTTACACGATGGCTTGAGAGAGCTCGTACCAAATGGATCAATAAGATAATTCCTTCGGGTGTCTCGATCAGGCAGGTATATAAAGAGCTACTTGAAAAAAATATAGTAGCTATGGTTGCAGATCAGAGAGGACCAAAAGAGGGAATTCAGCTGGAATTTATGGGAAGGCCTGCTTATTTTTTTTCAGGTCCTGCTTTGCTTTCTATTAAGACAGGGGCTCCCCTTTTGTACGGTATTCCGGTAAGGCAAAAGGATTATTCGTATAAAGCTGAGATTGTTGAAGTAAATAAAGATAATTTGCCGGAAAATGAGGATGAAAAAGTTGTTGAATTGACCAGGAGACATAAGGAATATATGGAGAAATGTATCAGGGAGCATCCTGAGCAATGGTTCTGGATGCATAAACGCTGGAAGTACTGATGGAAAAGTATCTTGTTATACAGACTGCATTCATCGGTGACGCAGTTCTTACACTTCCGATGATCCAGAAGCTTAAGGAATTGAACCCGGAAAGTCTTATTGATGTAATTTCCATTCCTTCAACGTCAATGATATTCAGTCTTTCACCTTATGTAAGTTATGTTCATGTTTTTGATAAACGGGACAGGCACAAAAACCTCTTAAGTTTATATAAGTTTGGTAAGTTTATTAAACAGAATAATTATTCAAGGATTTACGCTCCTCATAGATCTCTCAGAACATCCCTGCTAGTGTTGTTTTCCGGTCTCCGTGAAACTTACGGTTTTGATGTCAATAGTCTTCACCATATTTACAAATATCTTGCAGCCTATGAAAATGCATCTCACGAAGTTGAACGGAACCTGCGTTTAATCCATTATCCCATTGAAGACGGTAATTGGAAGATACTGCCTGAAGTACACATCCCCGCCGAAGCTGAGAGCAAAGTTGATAATTATCTTAGAGGATCCGGAGAGAAACGTAAGTTTGCAGCTGTGGCACCGGGAAGTGTCTGGAATACAAAGATATACCCTCCTGAATATATGGATGAAATAATTCGTTTTTTATCCGCAGAATATGAGCAGGTATTTGTTATAGGGGGCGAAAGCGATAAAGAGATCTGCAGTAGTATTGCGGAGAGAATTAAAGGGAATGTAATTTCAGCTGCCGGAAATTTTTCTCTTGCTGAGAGTATTGCTTTACTCGGACATATGCAAATACTCATCTCGAATGATTCCGCTCCCGCCCACCTTGGAATGTGCGCTGATATTCCTGTCCTTATGCTTTACTGCTCAACAGTACCTGATTTTGGTTTTTATCCTTATAACAAAAAAAGTTATTTTTTATCCTTTGATGATTTATTTTGCAAACCTTGCGGAATCCATGGCTTTAATGAGTGTCCTCTCGGCAATTTTGCCTGCGGTTATAATTTGAAACCAGAAACCGTGATAAAAAAAGTAAAGGAAATGATGAGTGGTTAAGACACAGTCTTCTGAAATGATAAATATCGATAAGAAACTTGATACTGCAATAGCCCGGGCCAAGAAGTATTACCTGGAGGGAACAGTATTTATTTATCCCACTGATACAATATACGGATTTGGGGCAAATCCGTTTAACGAAGATGCTGTTAAAAGAATCAATACAATAAAAGGCAGGGAGGATTCAAAACCTTATATATTGCTTATAGATGGTATAGATACCCTTGTGAAATACATTGATATTAAGAGCGAAAAACACCTCGACTTCCTTCTTGCGATATGGCCCAATCCTGTTTCTGTGATTCTGAACTTAAACACCAGAACAAGGAGTATATTAAATCAGGAAACAGCCGCATTCAGGATTCCTAATCATAGGTTTTGTCTCAAACTTCTCCAGCAGATTAAAATGCCGCTGATCTCAACCAGCGTAAACAGGAGCAATAAAGAACCCATGACAGAAATAAGTATGATCAAGGATTCCTTCAGTTCGGATGTCGATGCTATTTTCTACACAGATAAGAAATCTTTTATTACAGCATCTACTTTGATTGACCTCAGTGATTCAGATCCTGTACTAATAAGAGAAGGAAAAATTAAATTCGAAGACTTGCTTGAAAAGTTCTAGTATTAAACTGAATCTTAATTCGCAGATGTTATATCCTAATCAAGAAATTATCAATTATATTAACGAAGACTATAAATCTTCCTTATTCAATTTTGAGAAATTTTCATCACTTACTGATAATGAACAGGCAAAGAAAACAGTCCAGCAGGACATTCAGGAATTGAAACGCAGAATATACAGCAAATAATTATGAAGGTAAAAGATAAAGCAGAAAGAACAATTGATTCACTAAAGAATCTAAAAGGCCTTTCCGTTATTATTCTTCCTGATTTCGGAAAAGCAGATACACATACATATAAATTCGGGATATACCAGATTGCTGGTATCCTTGCATTTTATACTGCTATTTTTGCTGTCCTTGGATTCCTGGTTCTAGGGTTGACTCCATTGAGGGATGCAATTTTTCCAGGAAGCGGATTATCTAAACCTGAGATGACCAAAATTAATGAGCTTAACAGCAGGTTAAACCAGGTTACCAGAGAACTTGAACATCTTAAAAATACAAATGAAAAACTGAAATTCGCTATCGGTCTCGGCGATTCGACCCTGCTCAAATCGCCGGAGAAGGACAAAGATACCGTCAAAGTAAGACGAAAGAAAAACCCTTACGGCGGAAATATTTTCGCTATCGTAAGTGAGTTCTACCAGGGAGGGAAAGAAAAACAGGAAAAAAACTACTATTTCAGCAAACCAGCAGATAGTTTTATCAGTCGTGGATTTGATCCTGATAAAGGACACATGGGCATTGATTTTGTGGTAAAAACAGGAACCCCGGTTTATGCTGCATCGAATGGCTACGTGATTTTTGCAGACTACACAACTAAAGACGGATACATGATGATTCTAAACCATAATAATGGTTATATTACAGTATATAAACATTGTTCTGTCTTACTTAAAAGAGCAAGAGAAACAGTCCTTCAGGGTGAGACAATTGCGCTCAGCGGAAATACCGGCGAGATATCTACGGGTCCTCACCTTCATTTTGAAGTATGGAAGGACGGTGAACCACTGGACCCCAAAACAGTTTTAATAAACTATTAAAGGAGAACTACTTTGAAACAGAGAAGCACAAACGAAGGAAAAGATGAAGTGACGATAATAAGCGCTGGAGTTGTAATAGAAGGGAAGCTTAGCAGTAATGGCAATGTACGCGTAGACGGTTCTGTTAATGGTGATATTTCAGCAAATGGGAATGTTACTGTAGGAGAGAATGGTGATGTAAGCGGTGAAATCCACGCTGAGGCCATTGTTATCGGGGGAAAGGTAACCGGAACCGTAAAGTCCAGAGATAAATTAACGCTGGAAGCCAAAGCTGTGCTAAAAGGCGACATACTTACTAAAATCCTTGTAGTTGAAGCAGGAGCTCAGTTTGATGGTCAAAGTAAGATGAATGAGAAAGAGGCCTCTAAACCGCCTCAGCTCCAGACACCGACACCATCGGCTAATGAAAAACAAGGATGATAACGAAGACGGCCGGAGTAATTTTGCCGTAAACTATGGTCCTTATCTCGGCCTGGGTCTTCAGCTGGCTGTGACAGTGATTGTGATGGTTTTTCTCGGTATCTGGCTGGATGGTAAATTCAATACCAATCCCTGGCTTACGGTGATATTTTCATTTTTGGGGATAGCTTCCTCCCTTTACAATTTTATAAAGACAGTTTTAAAGTCGGATAAATGACAAAAAGCGGCCGTATTGTACTTTTTCTTACAGCAGGCAGCCTCGTGATACCTTTAGGATTCGTTTCTACTTACGTTTTTAATCTTCTAAACCTTAATATTTTCACTGCCTGGATGACCGGATGGATTGTCGTCTTTATAGGTTTTGTATCTGAATTGTTGCTTGTTAAGAGAGGTTTGGTAAGAAGCGCTAAGTCTTTTATACGCAATACCTTAGGTGCAATGTCGCTGCGATTATTCAGTACCTTGATTATGGTTTTTATTTGCCTCGTTTTCTTGGAATTAAATCAGAATACCTTTATATTTTCAATCCTCATTTTTTATTTTTTTTATTTAATTATTGAAATTATTTATCTGAATTTTAGAAGTTACTAATTCAGTTTATGTACTATACTGTTATTGATACATTAAATGCCGCGGATACCTTAAAACAATCCGGGGGAAGCGACAGCGGGTGGATTCTTCATCATGTAATGGATTCTCATACCCTCGATTTTGAACCATTTTTCTCGATTCAACTGCCTCACTTTGAGCTTTTTGGCATCGATATCTCGATAACCAAATACGTGTTTTTTATGTGGCTGGTTGCCCTGATTTTATTTGTTGTTCTGTATATCGTTTCCCGAAAATATAAAAGTACTTTGATTCCGAAAGGAATATCTAACATTGTGGAAATTACGGTTCTATTCGTGCGGGATGAAATCGTTAAGCCCACAATCGGTAAAGGATACGAAAGGTTTCTACCATACCTGCTGACGGTATTTTTCTTTGTCTTATTGAGTAACTTCTTCGGACTCATCCCCTATGCAGTAACCATAACCGGCAACATTGCAGTTACAGCTGCTCTTGCGGCAATATCATTCATTGCCATACAACTGGGAGGAATTAAAAGTCATGGAGCATGGGGGTACTTTAAAGGGCTTATACCTTCAGGGATGCCGCCCTGGATCCTGATTATTCTTATCCCCCTTGAGATCCTGGGATTATTTACAAAACCATTTGCACTCTGTATACGTCTTTTTGCGAACATGATAGCAGGACACGTGGTTATACTTTCGCTGCTTGGTCTGATTTTTATTCTGCAGACAGCCTTTGTTGCGCCTGTTTCAATAGCATTTGCAATTTTTATTTACCTGCTTGAATTACTTGTTGCTTTAATTCAGGCATATATATTCACAATACTCACATCCCTGTTTATAGGGATGGCTGTTCACCAGGAACATTAATTAGTCTATTATTTACTTTAACAATCAGGAGAATTTAAGATGGATTTAGCATGGTTAGGCGCAGGAATCGGCGCCGGTATAGCTGTAATTGGTGCCGGTTTAGGTATCGGTAAACTTGCTGGTTCTGCTCTCGAAGCTATGGGAAGACAGCCCGAAGCCGCAGGTGCAATCAGAACTGCAATGATTATTGCGGCGGCACTTATTGAAGGTATTGCCTTCTTTGCTCTCGTAATCTGTATTCTATTAGCTGTTAAAGCTTAAGTAAAAAATCCGGATACCCGGAAATTTCAATTAAATCAGGAATGAATAAATGTTAACAGGATTCAGTTTATCAGTTCTTGCTCTTGCAGAAGAAAATGGAAGTCTGATAGATGTTAATCCGGGACTCATCTTCTGGACAGTTATAACCTTCATTGTACTTCTGGTTGTTCTCAAGAAGGTAGCTTGGAAACCTATACTGGCTGCTCTCGATCAGAGAGAAGCGGCTATAAAGGAATCACTTGAGAAAGCTGAGAAGGCACGAGAGGAAGCCCAGAAAGTGCTGGATAAAAATCAGGCTAACATAGCACAGGCTGAAGAGGAATCAAAGAAAATTATCGATCAGAGTCGTGCTTATGCAGAGAAGCTGAAGGACCAGATGGTAAGAGATAGTAAGGAACAGGCAAAAAAGATTGTGGATGAGGCAGCTTCTGAAATTGAAAGAAAGAAAGAAGCAGCTTTCAATGAACTGAAAAACCAGGTGGCCGAAATTGCTATAAACGCAGCAGAAAAGATCCTCAGGGATAACCTTGATAAGGAATCGAACAAAAAAATTGTTGATAAATATATAAGCGATATTTCCAGGAATTAAGTATGGCTGATTACAAGGTTTCGATGAGATATGCTACTTCACTGCTGGGACTGGCAGTTGAGAAGAACTTGATGGAGATAATATCCGGAGACGTAGAGCTTATTTTATCCGCAATGAAACAAAGCCCTGAGCTTGCAAGGGCTCTTAAAAACCCGGTTATTAAACCTGAAACAAAAGTTATCATTCTTGATGAAATCTTTAAATCAAAGGTGAATGCTGAGACGATGCATTTTGTAAGGTTCCTGGTTAAAAAAGGCAGAGAAGACTTACTTCTGGAAATTGCGGATAAGTTTCTGGAACTTAGAGATGAGAGAGCAGGAATTGTAAATGTCAATGTCAGAACAGCATTCGAATTGACTGATGCTCAGACAAATGAACTGAAGAATAAAATAGAAAATTTGCTTAGTAAAAAAGCGCGTCTTAAAATTAAAATAGATCCCGATGTGGTGGGAGGATTTGTAGCCCAGGTTAATGATACGGTTTATGATGCATCTGTTAAACACCAATTGGAAACTTTAAAGCAGCAGCTTCTGAAAAGCGGCGTCGCTGCGTTAAATTAATGTAGGAATTTTAAAAGGAACAATTAAAATGGCTGAAGTAAGACCAGATGAAATATCTGCCATATTAAGAAAACAGTTATCAGGCTTTGAAAGTGAAGTTGATATTTATGACGTAGGCACCGTACTGCAGGTTGGTGATGGTATTGCAAGGGTATATGGCCTGAGTAATGTTATGGCGAGTGAACTTGTTGAGTTCCCTAATGATGTTTTTGGAATGGTGCTTAACCTGGAGGAAGACAGTGTTGGCTGCGTACTTTTCGGCGAGTCGACCCTGGTAAAAGAAGGTGATACGGTTAAGAGAACTAAACGCGTTGCTTCCTTACCAGTTGGTGATGAAATGCTAGGAAGGGTAATAACTCCGCTTGGTATTCCTGTTGACGGCAAAGGTCCAATCAACACAAAAGCTTTCCTACCAATTGAGAGGAAAGCTCTGGGTGTAATTCAGCGTCAGCCCGTAAAAGAACCACTACAGACAGGTATAGCCGCTATTGATGCTATGATTCCCATAGGAAGAGGCCAGAGAGAATTGATTATCGGCGACCGCCAGACAGGAAAAACTGCGGTAGCTGTGGATGCTATAATAAACCAGAAGTACACTCATACAGAAGAAGCAAAGAACCTTGGCGTAACGCCGGTCTATTGTATTTATGTTGCTGTTGGACAGAAGAGTTCAACTATTGCACAGGTAGTTGCCAAACTGCACGAACAGGGTGCTATGGATTATACTACAGTTATTTCGGCGGCTGCTTCTGAACCTGCGCCGCTTCAGTTTATTGCTCCTTACGCGGGGGCCTCGCTTGGTGAATATTTCAGGGATAATGGTCGCCATGCTCTTGTTATCTATGATGATCTTTCAAAACAAGCAGCTGCATACCGCGAACTTTCTCTTCTTCTAAGAAGACCCCCTGGACGTGAAGCATATCCCGGCGACGTTTTTTATCTGCATTCAAGACTTCTTGAGAGAGCATCTAAGCTCAGCGATGAACTCGGCGGCGGAAGTCTGACTGCTCTTCCTATTATTGAAACTCAGCAGGGTGACGTTTCGGCATATATTCCTACTAACGTTATCTCTATTACCGACGGCCAGATATACCTGGAATCAAATCTGTTTAATGCCGGTGTAAGACCCGCTATCAATGTTGGTATTTCAGTTTCACGTGTTGGCGGTAATGCACAGATAAAAGCCATGAAAAAGGTTGCGGGTACTCTTAAACTTGAACTTGCTCAGTATCGTGAGCTTGAAGCATTCGCAAAATTCGGTTCCGATCTCGATAAAGCTACACGTAGAACCCTTGCCCGGGGTTCACGCCTTGTTGAACTTCTGAAACAGGGACAGTATTCACCTGTTCCAATTGAACGCCAGGTTGTCAGTATTTTTATGGGTACAAACGGGTACCTTGATGATATACCCGTTCACGATATTAAGAGATTTGAAAAAGAGATCCTTGAATTTATCGAGGTCAAGTACAACCATGTTTTTGAGTCTATCAAAAAAGAAAAACAACTTTCTGATTCTACTACTGCGGACATCAAAAAAGCCGCTGAAGAATTTAAAGCAGTATTTAAAACAAACGCTTAATAATGGCTACATTACGCGACATAAAAAACAGGATCAAAGGCGTCCAGAATACACAGCAGATCACTAAAGCTATGAAAATGGTTGCTGCTGCAAAGCTCAGGAGGGCCCAGGAAAATATCATAAATGCCAGACCCTATGCCAGGAAAATTGCAGAGATGCTCTCTCACCTTGTTACTGACGAGGATATAGCTGGTAATCCATTTATTCAGCAGAGAGAAATTAAGAATTTAGGTATTGTTATCGTTACAGCGGATAGGGGATTGTGCGGCGCATTTAATACTAATATCATCAGAGAAACCTCCAGGATAATCAATGAGGAATATACCGGCAGCCCGATACATACTCATCTTTTCTGTGTCGGTAAAAAAGGTTTTGAATTCTTCTCCAAGAGAGATTATGACGTAGCCGGCAAAAGAACGGGCCTGTTCTCTTCGTTATCCTATGAAGAGGCCTTGAATATTACAAGTGAACTTATTGAGATATTTCTTAATGGTACCTTCGATAAGATCATAATAGTTTATAACGAATTTAAATCGATAATTCAGCAGAAGATTGTAACCGAACAGTTTCTGCCTATCCCTATCGGAAAGGATTCCGAAGAGGAGAGGAAAAATCAACCTAATTACATTTTCGAGCCTGATCAGAAAGGAATCTTCAATTATCTTCTTCCTAAACATTTAAAAGCCCAGATGTGGCGAATCCTTCTTGAATCAAACGCTGCCGAACTTGGTGCAAAGATGACCGCAATGGATAACGCGACTACGAATGCGAAAGAACTTATAAGGACGCTTCAGGTCAAATATAATAAAGAAAGACAGGCAGCCATCACCAAAGAAATCCTTGAAATCGTCTCCGGAGCAAATGCATTAAAAGCTAGTAATTCCTAGATCGATTAAGAGACAGCGAAAGAGTTATTAAATACTGAGACACTATGTTTGAAGACCTTCAGCAAAAGTTAGAATCTTCCCTTAAAAAAATAAGGGGACAAGGAAAACTAACTGAAAAGAATATTTCAGATACCCTGAGAGAAGTACGCAGGGTTCTACTGGATGCCGACGTTAATTACCGGGTCGCAAAAGAATTTATTGATAACGTTTCTCAGAAGGCGCTTGGTAAGGAAGTTATCAATTCGATTACCCCGGGACAACTAATCACCAAGATAATTCACGATGAGCTTACTGCTCTCCTGGGAAACAGCAGTACCGAAATAAAACTTAACGGATCGGGAATTACAACGATCCTTATTGTTGGTCTGCAGGGCTCAGGTAAAACTACCTTCAGCGGTAAACTTGCAAAAAAGCTGAAAGAGAAAAACCGGAAAGTGCTCCTGGCTGCAGCTGATGTGTACAGGCCTGCTGCGGTTGAACAGCTGAAAACTCTCGGCGAACAGATTGGAGTTACTGTCTTTTCACTGGATGAGAGGAATGCTATAAAAACAGCTGTCGATGCTCTCAGCTTTGCAAAAGAAAAAAATTATGATACATTAGTAGTGGATACAGCCGGCCGTCTTCATGTAGATGAAGAGATGATGACGGAGGTAGCGGACATAAAAAACCTTGTAAAACCGACTGAAACCCTTTTTGTAGTCGATTCGATGACCGGACAAGATGCTGTAAATTCTGCAAAGGCATTCAACGAAAAAGTAAATTTTGACGGTATCGTTCTTACAAAATTGGACGGTGATGCCCGTGGCGGAGCCGCACTCTCTATCAGGCAGGTAGTGGGAAAACCCATCAAATTTATCAGTAATGGCGAAAAACTGACAGATCTTGAGGTATTCTACCCTGACAGACTCGCTTCAAGAATCCTTGGACGCGGAGATGTTGTCTCGCTTGTAGAAAAGGCTCAGCAGAGCTTTGATGAGAACGAAGCAGACCGCCTGGAAGAGAAATTAAAGAAAAATAAATTTGATTTTGACGATTTTCTTAAGCAAATTAAAGCAATTAAGAAAATGGGTTCTTTATCTTCTTTGTTGGGAATGATTCCGGGACTTGGTTCTCAAATTAAGAATGCCAATATTGACGATAAAGCGCTCATAAAAGTTGAGGCAATAATACAGTCGATGACGCTTGAAGAACGTACAACACCTAAGGTTTTGAACGGCACCAGGCGAAAGAGAATTGCACGGGGAAGCGGTACATCTATACAGGATGTCAACCGTCTTATTAAACAATTTGCAGAAATGCAGAAGATGATGGGCCAGATGGCAAGAAAAGGATTCGGAGGCGCATCATCTTTAAGGAATTTAAAATTCTAAAGAAAAGTGACTAATTCAGGAGGTTAAAAACTTGGCAGTTAAGTTAAGATTAAGACGTATGGGAAAGAAAAAACAACCTATATATAAGGTTGTTGCCGCAGATTCAAGATCACCGAGAGACGGGAAGTTCCTGGAATCGGTTGGCTTGTACAATCCATTAACAAATCCGCATACCATCGATATTAAAGAAGACAGAGTACTTTACTGGCTTGATAAAGGTGCTCAACCTACAAGTACAGTAAAAAGTTTGTTGAGACAGAGAGGTATTACTCTTAAAAGAGAATTAATCCGTAAAGGTCTTTCTGAAGATAAGATTCAGTCTGAACTGGAACAGTGGACTAAAATGCAGGAAGCGAAACAGACAAGCAGGCATCAGGGAAAGAAAGCTAAGGTTACGACGGAAGAAGTAAGTGAAGAAGCCATTGCTGCAAAGTCCGAAGGTGAAAATGTTGCTCCGGAAGAGAACACGGAAAAGGAAGTTGAAACTGAAAAAAGTACGGCAGAAGTAAAGGGCGCTGCTTCTGAAGAAAACACTGAGGAAAAAGAGTAATCTTTAACTGAAGTATTTCAACTGTACGTTATTTCAAAAGCTCCCGTGCTTTAATATAGGAGGCTTCTTTCAATGAAAGAATTCATCGAATATATCGCAAGACACCTGGTCGATAACCCGGAAAATGTCTCTATAGATGAGAAAGCTCCGGAAGAGAATAAAATAATTCTTTCTCTAAAGGTCCAGGCGGAAGATGTAGGTAAAGTGATAGGGAAACAGGGCAAAACTGCCCAGGCGATGAGAACTCTTCTTACCGCAATTGCTGCCAAGGAGGGTAAGAGGGCGATCCTTGAAATACTTGATTAAATCTCTGTCAGGTGAGTGAATTTTTTTTGGTCGCCAGGATAACTTCAACTGCTGATAAAAAGGGATTTGTGAAGATTTATTCTTACTCCGATTTTCCTGAGCGATTTTTTTCACTCCGCGAGGTGTTTATAGATTTCTTTGATAGTAAAAAGAAGTTTATTGTTGAAGAGGTTAAAAAAAATAAGAACGATTTCTTTATCAAGTTCAGAAATTTTAATTCAGATAATGATACCAGGGTTTTGCTTAATAAAGAAATTTATGTTGACGAAAAAGATGCTGTAAAGCTTCCTGCAAAAGTTTACTTTATCCATGACCTTCTGGATAGTAAAGTTTTCAGGAATGAGAATTTATTTGGTATAATTAAAGATGTATTGTCATATCCCGCGAATGATGTATACGTGATAGAAGAGGTGAATGGCAGGGAGATTCTTTTACCGGCGCTCTCAGAGATCATTGAAAGTTTTGATCCTGAAAATAAAATAATGATTCTGAAGCCGGGAGAAAGTTTTTATGAAGATGAGGATTGACATAATCTCTGCTGTACCGGAAATCTTTAAGAGTCCCCTGGAAGCCAGTATCCTTAAAAGAGCGCAGGACAAAAAGAAGGTAGAGATATTTGTTCATAGCCTCAGAGATTATGCATTTAACAAGCATAGACAAATTGATGATAAACCGTTTGGCGGAGGTGCCGGGATGGTACTTAAGCCGGAACCGTTCTTTGAGTGTATTGAAAAGCTGCAGCAGGACCGGAAATATGATCATATAATATTTACCTCACCACGAGGAAAAATATTTGATCAGAAATCGGCGAACAGACTCTCATTAGCAAAAAACCTGATGGTGGTTGCAGGGCATTATAAAGATATTGATGACCGCGTAAGGGAAAAATTCGCAACAGAGGAAATTTCTATTGGGAATTTTGTCCTTACCGGCGGTGAGCTTCCTGCACTAATGATGGTTGATGCAGTTATACGCCTCATCCCCGGTGTTCTTAATGATAGTGAATCGGCCCTTAATGATTCGTTCCAGGATGGTGAGAAAATTGAAGCACCATCTTTTACACGGCCGGCCGAATATAGGGGAATGAAGGTTCCGGAAGTTCTGCTCTCAGGAAATGATAAAGAGATTAGAAACTGGAAAGAGGAACAGTCAAAAACTTTAACTGAGAAGTGGAAAAATTTTAATAATTAGCGGAGAAAGAAATGATTAACGTAAATAACATATTGCCAGAACAAAATAAAACAGACCTCCCGGCTTTTAACTCCGGCGACCATGTACGTGTTCATGTACGTGTGGTTGAAGGTGATAAAGAACGAATTCAGCCGTTTGAAGGTGATGTAATCAGTATACGCGGCGCAGGAAACAATAAAACATTTACAGTTCGTAAAATATCAAGCGGCGTGGGAGTGGAAAGAATATTCCCTTATAACTCACCTAAGATCGCCAAAATTGAACTGCTGAAACAAGGCGACGTCAGAAGAGCTAAACTTTATTATCTCAGGAATCTTTCAGGTAAAGCAGCCAGAATTAAAACAAAAGAATCCTGATCCCTTGTATTTAATATTAAGCCCCGTAACTGCGGGGCTTTGTCTTTTTAAACTATGAATATACTGCTTCCAGAAAATATCTTTACATCGGTTATTGCTCTCTCCCTGCCTGATAATTTAAAGCCGAATCTGAAGTTTCATCCTGCCTCTTCATTAAGTGCCGCACTTGATAAAGATAAAACCTCAGCTGCACTAATTCCGACAATGGATATTGTTAACCATCGGGAACTCTTCATATCCAGACGATACGGAATTTCATTTGAGGGGTCTCTTTGTAACACCTACATTTATTTCGCGTCCGACAGATCCCTGCAGACCCTTAATGTGTCCGGTGATGTTTCGTCATCAGAAGTAGTATTAAGCAGGATTTTATTCAAAGAATTGTATAACGCTGATATTGAGGTTGCTCTTTCTTCCTCGCTGAACAGGGACACAAGCAACCTTATTCTTTCAGGGAAACAAAATTTTTATGAGGACAGGCTGTTTGAGGGAATAAGTTTTTCTGAAGAAATGATTGAATTACTCTCCCTGCCTTATGTCAATTTCGTTCTTGCTTCAGCTGATGAGAACCTCGTTAAAGAACTTGAGCAGGTATTTCTTGAGAAAATACCTGATGTATATGAAAGTTTTGATAAGCTTGAAGAATACTTTTCTTTTTCTGATGAGACTTTAAAGTACATAAAGCAAAACATTGCCTCCCTTGTGCTCGAGTTTGATGAGCAGGATATTGAAGCACTGAACCAGCTTATAATGCTTCCATATTTTCATGGAATGACAAAGGAAATTATTGAGGCAAAGTTTGCAGGAACAGCCGACTATTAAATCAGAAACGATATGAAAACTTTATTCCCCTGACATCCCCAACTATATACCGCTAGATTGCTTAAACATTTGACCAGGATCTGATAAGGATTGAGTTGATAATCGCCGGAAAAAATGAAGGGAATACTTAGATTTCTTCCCCGAATCTGATCTGCTTTGCAGCAACCAGATCCGGAGTCGAAATAAACTTCAGCTAGTTTGAATCAGCCTGCTATAACTAAAGTGCTACATGAGAGATACTTAAGACATCAGGGTTTTCCTGCATAGCCTTTAATTTCTCTGCTGAAACAGGGGACTTTAACTTCATAGTGCAGCTGGCTGCCACACCACCCTGGAAAATCACGTTCTCTATTTCTTCGATGTTAATGTTTCCTTCCCTTATAACATCCAGTATTGATGCAAGTACGCCGGGTTTATCGAAGTGTTTAACTACAAGCTGATATTTAGCATCTGTAACCTTAGCACGGTTAATCCAGTGAGCAATCAGTCCGCTTGTGGTGTAATCTTTAATTATCTTTACCGTTTCTTCGGCAACAGCGTTCTGAGCCTGTTCTGTTGAAGCCCCGATGTGGTGAGTGACATAAACATTCGGGTTATCTTTAAGAACAGAATTCACTTCACCGGTTTTTGATTCTGGTTCACCTTTGAAAACGTCAAGCGCCGCTCTTATATTCTTTTCTTTAATAGCTTCGAGAAGATCCTCTTCAACTATGATATCGGGTCTTGAGGTGTTTATCAGCAAGGCCCCGTTCTTCATATAAGAAAACATTTTTTTGTCGAACAGACCTTTGGTTTCCGGCGTTGAAGGAAGATGAACTGTTACTATATCGCAGAGAGGAAGAAGCTGATCCATCTCGGAGAAATCCTTAATCTGAACACCTTCTATCCTTGAAATATCCTTACCATATACATTCATATCAAAAGCAAGAGCTCTTTTAGCTACTTCTTTTCCGATTGCACCGACACCGATTATACCAAGGGTTTTTCCTTTCAAGCCCTCTGCTTTAGAGTATTCACCTTTATTCCACACACCCTTTTTGAAATCAGCTACGTTATCGGGAATTCTTCTGTCGAGGGAGAGCATCAGTCCCAGCGCAAGCTCGGCTACGGCGACAGAGTTCATACCGGGACAGTTTGCTACATAGATACCTTTTTTATTTGCAGCGGCAATGTCAATATTATTAACACCGGCGCCTGCGCGTATAATCAGATTAAGGGTCTTGCTTGTATTAATCGTTTCAGCATTAACAATGGTTGAACGCACAACCAGTATATCAACTTCTTTTGCAGCTTCAGGAAGGTCCTTTTCACCAAGTTTCGGTGAAAAAATTACTTCCAGGTTCATTTCTTTAAGCTGCTGAATATACTGATCTGGAAATTTATCGGCTATTAGTACTTTAACTTTCATTTTTGCTCCATTTCTGGTTTAATTAAATCTCTTTTTTCAAATTATTTCAGCATTGGAATTTTAATATTCATTTTCTTAGCATTCACAATCGCTGTTTCATAACCTGCATCTGAATGCCTTACTATCCCCATTCCGGGATCATAATTCAGTACCCTTTCCAGTCTTTTTTCTGCTTCTTTTGTCCCATCAGCAACTATCACCATGCCCGGCGTGGATAGATTTGCCTATACCAACACCGCCGCCGTGATGAACTGAAACCCAGCTTGCACCGCCGACAGCATTAAGCAGAGCATTAAGGATAGGCCAGTCAGCTATTGCGTCGCTGCCGTCCTTCATATTCTCGGTTTCTCGATTGGGTGAGGCAACCGAGCCGCAATCCAGATGATCACGCCCGATAACTATCGGAGCGCTCACCTTGCCGGATGCAACCAGATCATTAAATATCTTTCCCATCTTAGCACGCTCGCCATAACCCAACCAGCATATCCTTGAAGGCAGTCCCTGGAAATGAACTTTCTTCTGAGCCATTTTAATCCATTTAACAAGCGATTTCTTTTCCGGGAAAGTTTCCATTACTGCTTTGTCGGTTTCGTAGATATCATCGGGATCGCCGGATAATGCTGCCCAGCGGAAAGGACCCATGCCATCGCAGAAGAGGGGTCGGATAAATTCCGGAACAAAGCCCGGTATATCAAACGCGTTCTTCAACCCGTTCTCTTTAGCCTCGCCTCTTATATTATTGCCGTAATCAAACACAATTGACCCCTTCTGCTGAAATCCCAGCATAGCTTTTACATGATTGACAATAGTTCGGCGGGACAAATCCATATACCTGGCAGGATTTTCTTTCCTAAGCTTAAATGCCTCTTCAAGGGTCATATCGGCAGGGACATACCCGTTTAAAACATCATGAGCTGAGGTCTGGTCCGTGACGATATCGGGGATAATTCCTTTGTCAAGGATCTGCTGATGAATCTCACCCGCATTGCCAACAAGTCCTATGGACAGGGCTTTACCTTCCTTTTTTGCATCAAGCACAAGTTTCAGGGCTTCATCCAGGTTATCTGAAATTTTATCGATATAACCGGTTTCAAGCCTCTTCTCAATCCTTTTACGATCAACCTCAACACCAAGGAAGGCCGCGCCGTTCATCGTTGCGGCAAGTGGCTGAGCGCCGCCCATTCCGCCGAGTCCGGCAGTAAGAACAAACTTACCTGTGAAGTCGCTGTTAAAATATTTCCTTCCGCATTCGGCAAAAGTTTCATACGTACCCTGGAGGATACCCTGGGTCCCGATGTATATCCAGCTTCCTGCAGTCATCTGCCCGTACATAGTCAGTCCCAGTGCTTCGAGTCTTCTGAACTCATCCCACGTGGCCCAGTCTGGTACAAGCATTGAATTTGATATCAGCACGCGAGGTGCATCGGGATATGTTCTGAATATTCCTACGGGTTTACCCGACTGAACAAGCAGGGTTTCATCATTCTCCAGGTTTTTAAGCGATTCAATGATTGCCTCATAAGCATCCCAGTTTCGCGCAGCTTTACCGCTGCCGCCGTAAATGATTAACTCTGCCGGGTTCTCGGCTACTTCATTATCAAGATTATTCATCAACATACGCATAGCAGCTTCCTGGAGCCATCCTTTACAGGTGAGGCTGCTGCCATGGGGTGCCTTTATCGAAACTTCTTTGGTGTTAACAGAACTCATTTTATCCTCTGAAATGATTTTCTAAAATGCCCTCGTATTGCTTGAGCATGGACTTATATATCCACTTCTTAATAAACCAGCTGGAAGCTGATTCCTTTTTCAAAAACTTAACATTTTCATTCAGCTGATTTAATAATCTTGTTCTTTCATCCTTGGTGAGCTTAACGGTATCGGAAGAAGCACCCAGTTTCTCAAGAATAGAGTTAAAAGCTCTTTCCTCAGCGAAATACCTGTTATCGTCGACTATTTGTTTGAGCACCTGTTTTGAAAATGTAGTTAACAACTTTTTCTCGTTTTTATCGAACTCGAAATTATAATTAGTGAACAGTTTCTTCATATGTATTGGTACAGCCTTATTTTGAAATTAAATTTTCCCTGGTTTTCTGAAAACCGGGTTTAATAATATTGTATATATATTTTAATCTCTCATTGTAATGAATGAATGCGGATTTCATTGCATTAATAGTAATTTTCTCAATGTCATCAAGCGTTATCCCGAAATACTTCTGAGCGATAAGAAATTCATTCGTCATATTTGTATTGCTCATAAGCCTGTCATCCGTATTTATGGTGACCCTGAATTTATTATCATACAGAAGTTTGAAAGGATGATTCTCAAGACTGTCGACTGCTCCTGTGTGCAGGTTGCTGAGCAGGCATATCTCAAGTGGAATTCGTTTATCGAGAACATATTGAGCAAGTTCGCCATAGACAATTGTATGGCCGCCTCTGCCCGTAGCAATATCTTCTTGAAGGTGAGTTGCATGTCCTATTCGATGCGCCCCGCACCACTGAATGGCCTGCCAGATAGATTCTTTCCCAAAAGCTTCGCCGGCGTGTATAGTAATGTTAAAGTTTGATCTTTGAATAAACTGGAATGCTTCAATATGTTTTTTGGGCGGATAACCGCCTTCCTCACCAGCAAGGTCGAAGCCGACGACTCCTGAATCCCTGAAATTAATGGCCAGTTCCGCGATCTCCAGGGAGTTTTTCATATTACGCATAGCACATAAAATCAAACCATAACCCACACCGAAATCCCGTTTTCCTTTTTCAAGTCCCTCCAGAACAGCGAGCACGACATCCTCAGGGTAAAGGCCCTTATCTATGTGAAATACGGGAGCGAAGCGTGTCTCCACGTAGCAGACACCGTCTTTTTGCATATCCTCCATCATCTCATAAGCACATCTCTGCAAAGCTTCTCTTGTCTGCATAACGGCAGTAGTATGATCGAAACCCTGTAGAAATTCAACCAGATTACCCTTATTTGCCCCACGGTGGAACCATTCAGCCAGATCTCCGGGATCTGAGGTTGGTAATTTTTTGTATTTTATTTCCCGGGCAAGCTCAATTATAGTAGTGGGACGGAGACCCCCGTCAAGATGATCATGGAGAAGTACTTTCGGCACAGATCGTATAACATTTTCGGCAGTCAAAACATCCTCTTTTTTAGACCTCAAAAATATCCATTAAACGAAGTAAAATCAATTTACGCGGTTCACCAATATTCCCATTAATCTTCTGAATTTCAGGATGAATTGAGACACAGCACAGTTTTTACCAGGGTACAGTTTCTTGACTATACATCATCAAAACTGTAACTTTAATGACATTAATTTGATTTAAAATGATGGAGAAAGAATGCAAAAATCGAAGTTATTCACAATAGTTGCACTATTATTAGCGGGTCTCGCTTTCGTTGGATTTCAGTGTTCGTCCACTGAAATGACCAGCGCAAAACTCTATATTCAACAGAAGAATTATGATAAAGCTCTTGATGTACTTCAGAAAGAAGTCCAAAAAAATCCCCAAAGCGCTGAAGGATTTTACTATCTAGGGTATGTTTACGGTGAAAAAGATGAGTATGGCAAAATGATGGATGCCTTTGATAAATCCCTTTCTATCAGTAATGAATTTAAAGCCCAGATTGAAGATCAGAATAAATACTTCTGGGCGAATTTATTCAACAGGGGGGTAAATTTGTATCAGAAAGGAGTAAATACCACCGATAAAGACAGCAGCAAAGTTTATTTCGATAAATCTATAACAATGTTTGATTACGCAACCAGACTCGAACCGGATTCAGTCGACACTTATAAAAATCTGGCTTTCGTGTATATGGGTGCAGGTGAGAATGATAAAGCTATCGAACCCCTTAGGAAGATGATCAATCTTGATAAATCGCTGGATGGGTATAAATACCTTGGTGAAATCTACTTTAATGATGGTATAATCCAAAAACAGCAATATTCTGCTACTCACAACTCCCAGGATAGCGTAAAGGCAGTTGAGAATTTTAATAATGCGATTAAAGTACTTGAAGAAGGCAGGCAGCAATACCCTGACAATCCTGAAATACTTGTGACCTTATCCAACGCCTATATTAACGCGGGCAAGGCTGATGTAGCGCTTAGTTCATTTAAAACTCTCGTTGAAAAAGATCCGGATAATAAATATTACCACTATAATTACGGAGTACTTCTCCTTGGCAAAAATGATTATGAGAATGCCGTAGATCAGTTTCAAAAGGCAATTGCTTTGGATTCCGAATACCAGAACGCCATTTATAACCTGGCTGTTACTTATGTAAAGTGGGGAACTCAGATTAATAAAATGGCCGAAGACAAAGGTGAGATGGAGAATACTGAGTATAAACAGAAATATCAGCAGGCACTGCCATACCTTGAAAAATCTGTTGAACTGCAGCCTGAAGATGCCCCTACGTGGGAACTTCTCGGTAAGGTTTACACAGTGTTGAATATGCAGGATGATGCTCAGAATGCATTTGATAAAGCAGACCAATTAAGAAAATAAATCTGGAAAAAGTGAATTATAATGGCTCAAAATAATCAGAATCCTCAGGGACAGCAGATAAACATAGAACTTAATGAAAAAGAAGCTGAAGGAATTTATTCCAATTTAGCTATCATTACTCATTCACCTGCTGAGTTTGTAATTGATTTTACCCGAATTGTCCCTGGTGTTCCCAAAGCAAAAGTATATGCAAGGATTATTACAACTCCTCAGCATGCCAAAATGCTTCTTAAGGCACTAAAGGATAACCTTGATAAATATGAAGCAAGATTCGGTGAGATAAAAGTTGATGCCCCTCAGAATCAGCATTTCGGGTTTGTCCCTCCTAAGAAGGATGAAAAAGTAAACTAGCTCGATTTAACAGGCTGCCTGATAATCTGAATAATTCGGAATAACAGGCAGCCGTTCTATTACGCTGTTCTTACTGTCTCATCCTTGCCAGGTTGTATACCGCGGCAGCAAGAAAGATAAGATTAGCGAACCAGGCTGTAAGTAAAGGGTCAAGGGCTCCGTTCTTTCCGAAAGCCTGACTGATCTTCATAAACACCAGATAAAGAAACGTGATAAGGATGTTTATCCCAACCTGTACAGCAAGCCCCCCGCGCCTTTTATTTGCAGAGATAGGCAGTCCGAATAAAACTATAACAAGGCTGGCCATCGGAAAGGAGAAACGGGAATAATATTCTATGAGGGAATTAGTAGCATCATTTCCTGCCCGCTCCTGGGTATCAATACTCTTTTTAAGATCAGTAAGATCCATCTCCTCGGGTTTCTGCTGTTTGGTCAGTAGTTCAGATGGGGTAAAGTTAAGGCTATCCAGACGCATCTCCTGGAAATAATCTGCCGTCTGGGTATTCTGATGGAAAATTCTCTCAATCCCGTTTTTGGCAATCCAGTTATGACTAACGGTATCATAGGTCATCCTTACAGCATCTATCCTGTAATCCATTTTTGTAATATCGTATTTATCAAATCCCTGTATGCTTACCCGGTTTGCCTGCAGATTGTTATTATCAAAATAGGATATGTTCACAATCCTTGTTTTTGAATCCTGAAAAAATATATTACTTCCAGAATAGTTAAAACCCTTTTTAAGGTAATTCATTTCAATATTCAGTTTCGTTTTATTTGCCATAGGAACAAGATACCCGGCAAAATAAATTGAGAACATGCTTATGAAGAAAGTGGTTATAAGGAAGGGGAGCATAAACCTGTACATACTCACCCCACTGGATTTAATAGCAGTAAGTTCGCTAAGCTGAGCAGCTTTGCCGACTGTAAACAAAGCGCCGAAAAGAACAGCGATAGGTGTAACCAGTTTTATAATATCGGGTGAAAACACAAAATAATAATGAAGTATTACGGGGGCGGCAACATTCTGATCGATAAAATCATCGAGATTTTCCATCATATCGATGACCACAAAAATCAGTGTGAAAGCAAGCAGTCCGAAAAAGATAGTCTGCAGGAACTGCTTAATAAGATACCTGTCAAGAATTTTCATTATTCTCCTGGTCTTCTTCTTCGGCACCGCGGAATTGTTTAGGTATAAGTTTTCTTATCCAGGTAAACCTGAGGGTAACAGTCTCTCTGACTGCCTTGATAGTCAATAAAGTTCCGGATATAATTAAGAGGATATTTGCCGACCACATACCCCAGAAGGCCGAGAAAAAGTCTCTTTCTGCCAGTTTTTCTCCTCCTATAAGGAAGGCCCAATAGACAAGGAAAAAGAACAAACTTATACTGGCGGCAACACCGAATCCGCCCTTTCTTGTCATAGTGCCAAGCGGGGCACCAATAAGTACAAACACTACACAGGCAGCCGGCAGAGCATATTTCTTATAAATCTCAACTTCATATTTATTTATTTCATTTTTCTTTGCTTCAAGCCGCTTATACCTTGAGACGATCATATTCTTTTCATTCCGAAGCTTGTCCAGAAGCCTTGAATAAACAAGCTCGTCTCCGGATAAATTTGCCCGGATGCTGCCCGAAAACGTTGAGGAATCTATATCAAAATACTTCCTGGTCTGTTTTTTCAGGTCAGATCTATACTGCTTTTCAGTGACGCTCAGACTGTCAACTATAACCGTCATTGCAGCAGCACTTAGTTCACGTTCTCCGCGGGGACTTCCGAGGGCTGACTGCTGAAAAGTGAACTGCGCTCCATCCATCGCAATCCTGTGCCTGTCAAATCTTACTCTCCTGTAAAGATTTGTTTTTGAAACGTCATTTTCATGTATCTCGCCGTTTTCAAGATTCATTATAAGTTTAGTCTGATCCTTCGAAAAAAAGATCTTTCCCTTTTCAGCTGTCACAACTTTTATCTCTTTCGGGTCAGAATAATCATATATCGTAACATCTCTGAGCTCATTGGTCGACTGATTTATTTCTCTAGCAAGGATTGCATAGTTTGAGACCTCCTGCGAAAACACTCCCGGTTCAAGCGAGAGCGTAGGTTTCTGCCGTGATATATCCTGCATAAGGATCTTTGCCTGGTGGTTCGCATCAGGAAGTACGTCATTGTTAAACAGAAGAAGAAGATATCCAACAACCAGTGAGGCAAGAAGGGGAGCCCTCATCATTTTGTATAAACTTGTTCCCGAAGATTTAATAATCGTTATCTCATTGTTCTGCGACATATTTCCGAAGGCCATTAAAGTTGCGACCAGTGTTGACATAGGAACCACAAGTACAACCATCCAGGCAAGGTTGAACGCAATAAGCTTCAGAATAACAAAGAGTCCCAATCCCTTCCCGACCAGCCTGTCCGCAAACTTCATAAAGAACTGAAGTATAAAAATGAACATTATGGTAATATTGGAAAAAATAAAAGGGGCTAAGTGATTTCTAAGTATATATTTATATAAAACCATTGACTCAATATATGAAAGGACGAAAAGTTTAACAAGGTACACATTGGCAGGAGTGAAATCTGCAACAGCTTTTATTATATTGCATTTATGATAACAAAACCTGTTATACTTCTTACACTTGTTTTCCTGCTTTCGTGCTGCGGATCTGACTTACAACATAACAACCTTAATCTAAAAAAAGACCCCCGTTTTCCGCAATGGCTCGCTTTTGAGGGATTTAATGCGGACCAGACGTCAGGAATAACTTTTATAAACCAGGATTCCGGCGGCGGCAGGCATTTTCTACTTGCTGATGATACCGGCAGAATACTGCATCTTACAATATCAGGCGATACAATAAGTTCATTAAGACCTGTCAAGTTTTCCGATACATTTCAATCCTATATCGATACTTTCCCCAAGGCTGACTTTGAGGAAATGGTGTACGACAAACAAAACAACAAAGTTTATCTTTCAATTGAAGGAAACGGGCCGCATCCGGAATACTTTGCAGGCATTTACCTGCTGCATTTCAAAAACGACAACGTGCTGGCTGATACCCTTGAAAGTATAGAAAGGCTGACCTTCACGCCTGTACAGGAATTTCAGAAATACCTTGAAAGTAATATCGGTTATGAAGGGCTGGCCGTGGATGATAATTATTTTTATCTCGGACTTGAAGGATTTACACAGGGCAGACTCTTTGCTGACAGCACAGTACTTTTTATCGCAGAAAAAAGTTCCCGCAAGATTATAAAGCAGATTAACACAGGACCATTAGGTATACATACAATCTGCGGACTTTATTCCGATAAAAATAATTCGTTATATGGTATCGATAGAAATAATAAAACCTTTTTTCATCTTTTGTTTGATACACATCAAAATGTTATAGATACCGCTCTTGTAAAAATCAAAACTAATATTCCAAATTATAATTCTTTTGATTATGTTGCATCCATTGAGAGCATAACCATGGATCCTGAAAAAAATATTTATATGATTGATGATCCATGGAAATCATTTTTTATCCCGTCCAAAGAAATTTTAAGTCAGCTTGATTCACTTACCGTGAACCATTTCAGGAATTTTGTTCCTGTTATTTATCGTTATTCATTAATCAAATAATACAGGAGTTCGATTTTGGAAGATGTAATAAAGTTTATAAAAGACAACCAGGATAAATATATTGAGGAGCTAAAAGAACTTCTCCGTATACCCAGCATAAGCACGCTTCCTGAAAACAAAGGTGACATTAATAAGGCAGCGGAATTTGTAGCCGATAAACTTAAGCAGGCCGGATTGAACAGGGTTGAGATTTTTAAAACAGAGGGGCATCCTCTCGTATATGGAGAATGGCTGGCAGCTCCCGGCAAACCCACAGTATTAATTTACGGACACTATGATGTTCAGCCAGTTGATCCTATTGAACTCTGGAAATCTCCCCCTTTCGAGCCCGAAATAAGAAATGGAAAGATATGGGCCCGGGGTGCAACTGATGACAAAGGTCAGATGTTCATGCATATCAAGAGCGTTGAAGCATTTTTTAAGGAAACAGGAAGCCTTCCATTAAATGTGAAATTTATAATTGAAGGAGAAGAAGAGATAGGCAGTCAAAACCTTGAAAACTTCATAAAAAGCCACACCGACCTGTTGAAGTGCGACTCTGTAATGGTTTCCGATACCTCGCTGTTCGGAAAAGGTATACCAACTTTAACTTACGGTCTCAGAGGAATGAGCTACCAGGAAGTAGAAGTAATTGGTCCTGAAAAAGACCTTCATTCAGGATCGTTTGGCGGTGCTGTAGGCAACCCTGTAAACATACTTGCCGGAATGATAGCGAAGCTTCAGGATAAAAACGGTCATATTACCATACCCGGATTTTATGATGACGTTCAGAAACCAACGAAGAAAGAAAGGGAAAACTTCAAGAAACTGAAGTTCTCCGAAAAGGATTTCGCTAAAGAAGTCGGTGTTAAAGAACTTCAGGGAGAAAAGGGATTCTCAACACTCGAAAGGCTGTGGGTAAGGCCAACACTTGACTGCAATGGTATCATCGGCGGGTTTACGGCAAAAGGAGCAAAGACAGTTCTTCCTTCAAAAGCCACTGCTAAAATAAGTATGAGACTGGTTCCTGATCAGAAGCCTGCGAAGATCGCGAAGCTTTTCAAAAAATATATACAAAGCATTGCCCCTAAATCTGTTAAAGTTACAGTAAAAGATCTTCACGGTGCTCTGCCCAGTATTACACCTCTTGATTCACCCGCAACATTGGCAGCTTCCAGGGCTATGGAGAAAGCTTTCGGTAAAAAAACGGTATTTATTCGTGAAGGAGGTTCAATTCCCATAGTTAATGTCTTCGCCAACAAATTAAAAGCTCCCGTAGTCCTGATGGGATTGGGATTAGATTCAGAAAACCTTCATTCACCTAATGAACACTTTGATCTTAACCATTTTAAGCTGGGTATTATGAGCTCAGCATATTTCTTCGATGAATATTCCAAAAAGTAAAAATCATTTTTTCACAAAGCCGGTATTTTTAATTATACCGGTTTTACTATTAATTATTTTCATTTCCTGCGGAGAGAAGCAAAAAGAGGAGTCAGGTCTTAGAAAAAATGAAGCCGCTTACTCTTCTGACAAAGATGCAGCCATTCAGAAATACAACCTCGAACAGCAGAAGAAACAGGCTTCCAAAAGGTTTCCCTGCGATACTATCGCTTTAAAGGAATATGTGCTGTCACATTATCCAAAAGGTACTTACCTTGTCGATTTCGATAAAACCCTCACATATAATATTCCCAGGTCTGCGGTAATATACCCTGAAAATCATCCCGGTTATATTCTCGGTATAATTGCAAAATCAAAATCAGGAGAGCGGTATATTGAACCCAAAAATATTGTCGGTTACAATGAAAGCTTTATTGATCTCGACAGTACAAAACTTGGGACTGCATTCTTTTACCTTGTCCTGTTCCACTGTACCAATAATAGTTTCGATGTTGTGTGGGAATCAGTAATACCATCACATGGAGGTTTCAATACCTTCTCAGTTGAACATTGGAAATATCAGGAAATTCCTTACGTGAAGGTGGATTTCCATTATGCACAGGGGATAGGGCACATAGACTACAATTATTTTCTTGTCGACGGATTTATCTCAAAGCCGCACCTCCTGATGACCTACAAAGGGATAAACTTTAAAAGGACAGTTCTGAATTATAACAATGACAGGTATCCCGATTATTATGAATACATTTATTATGATTCAGGAAAGAGGATAGAAGAGCTTGACTCAATCCCGTTTGTCTGGAACCAGAAGAGGGACTCGTATATAAACATGAGGAACTCACGCCAGAAGCGTCCTTATTAGTAATTTTTTCTTATCTTTGTAATGCCTTTTGTGCTGAATTTTCAAGCTGGCAATCCAGAGCTTATCACAGCTAATTTTCAATTTTTAGAGCATTTTTTATATAATTTTAGGATAAATACTGGTATAAAGGAAGCATAAATGTTTCAGATGCAGGATAAAATATCATATACAGAATTATTACAGAGTCTCGGGATAAATGCTGAACTTTCTGAGGGCGGCAAGGTTTTAAAATATACTTCGCTGGAAGATGAAGTTAGAAGTCTTACTGACGGAGTGGGACTGAGAAACATCTCTCACCTCGGAATGATTGAACTACGCGGCAAAGATGTTCTCGATTTTCTGCACAGAATCAGCACCAACTCCACAAAGGAACTGGGAAAAGAACAGATCACAAAGACTATCTTCACAACCGAAAAAGGTAGAATTATTGATCTAACCACCCTATTAAACTTTGAAGATTACCAGATTTTATTCACCAGCAGCGAGCATCAGCCAAAAGTACTAAGGTGGCTGGATAAGTATATCATAACAGACGACGTAAAAGTTTCTGATATAAACGGGAAATATATGATGCTTGAGGTAAACGGTCCTCAGGCAGATTCATTCGTTACCCTGGTTTGCGGAACGGTAGTTAATAACATTCCTGAGAACACATTCAAGGTTATCAGTGCAGAAGGCATGTTGTTTTTCCTTGCCAAGATGAGGGACATAAGAAACCACCTGAAGTACTGGGTAATTGCCGACTCGTCAAATGGAAACAGGTTTATAAAATACGCACTGGAGAACAAAGGTATTTTTGATTTTAACCTTGTAGGTGAAAATGCGTATGATACCTTCAGAGTTGAACAGGGAATCCCCGCAGCTCCCAATGAAATAAATGACAACTACAATCCTAATGAAGCAGGCTTGCTTGAATTTATCGACTTTAAAAAAGGATGCTATATCGGTCAGGAAGTTATTGCCAGACTCGACACCTATGACAAAGTGCAGCGCTCCATAAAAGGTGTAGTTTTCAACAATGGTGCATCGAATACCGAATACAATCTTTATAATGGTGACGGAGGCGAAAGCGGCAAAGTTACTTCTGTAGTCTATTCTATAAGATGCAAAAAGAATATCGGATTAGGGTATATAAGAAAAAACCATCTGCAGGACGGAACGAAGCTGAGAGCCAAAGATGAAGAAGGGAACGAAACGGAGATTATGGTACACAAAATCCCATTTAAGAGATGAAAATATATACCAAAGGCGGAGACAAAGGCGAAACAGGGCTTTTCGGCGGTGAGAGAGTCCCAAAAAACTCGCCAAGAATTGAAGCCTATGGAACAATCGACGAACTCAACTCGTTTATAGGGCAGGCAATTACCGAAGTAAAGAGCGGCGAGGTTAAAGAACTCCTTAGTACAATCCAGAATCAATTATTTACAGCCGGTTCTGACCTGGCCACTCCCAGAACAGAGAAAACCGAAAAATACGATATTCCGCGGGTACCCAAAGAGTTTTTTGAAAATACTGAAAGTCAGATCGATAAATATGAAGCAGAATTAGAACCTCTGAAGAATTTCATACTCCCGGGCGGAAGCAAGGCGTCGGCGCTTCTGAACATATGCAGAACCATCTGCCGGAGAGCCGAAAGAAGAGTAGTTGCCTTAAAAAGCTCAGAGGAAATTGGTGAAAATATTATTATTTTCCTTAACAGATTGAGCGATTTATTTTTTGTTCTTGCACGTTATGAAAATATGATCTCAGGAATCCCTGACACCATCTGGAAGAATGAATAGCGATATTCAATCTTAAATTTTCAATCTTCAATATTAAATAGTATTGGGGGTGAATTTTGGTTTCGACGGGGTTGAAGAGACATAGAACAGCGCACCGTGTTCCCCGGAGTACACGTAAAATAATCGGGACTAAAAATATAACTGGCGAATCTAATTACGCCCTAGCTGCCTAAGTAAAACCTTAGCAGCCGTTCACCTTACCTATTCGTGCCGGGGTAAGGATCGAACGACGTTTAGGCGCGATAGTCCTGCCCCTCGTCTGCGATGGCAGGATGAAGCTTAAGCAGGCAGGCTTAAAGTGACCTTGTCTGGTTAGTAGCTTTAAGCTCAAAACAAAATCAGACTATGTGTGTAGACGTTCTTTGGATCTTAACTTCGGACGCGGGTTCGACTCCCGCCACCTCCACAAAAATGGCTTGAACTGCTGTTGTAAGGGGACTTTTATTGGTTTGAGTGATTGCCCGGAGGGTAACCACTTATCAAAAAACAGTAAAATGGTAACCACTTTAGTAACCACCTTATTTGGCCATTCTGATTCGATGAACTTAGAAAGGAGAACACAATGTTTCTTTCTAAGCGGAATAACGGAATCTACTATATCTTTTATGATACCCCGGAAGGAGAAGGGTAAAAGTTTCCACTAAAGCAAGAATTAAGAAGGAAGCCTTACAATTCCTATCCACCTTTTCTAAACATCAATCAGAAAAGAATAAAAAGAAGATAACGGAAATCTCTCTTTCATCTTTTAAGAAAGAATTCCTGAAACATTCGGAAGCCGTACACACCTCTAAAACAACAAAAACCTTTATTACTACTTTCAAATATCTTGAATCATTTCTGGGTAATAAGCTAATCAATGAAATCAGCAGCAAGGGAGTAATGGAATTTGTTGAATTTAGAATAAAGAATCCTTCGATATATCAGGCCAGAAAAGATTTAATCAACCTCTCAAGTGCTTTCAACTGGGGTATACAGAAAGGATATTTATTGCAGAATCCCTGTGATTCAATTAAACGACTTAAGCCTCCGCAGAAGCTACCGTTATTCTTTTCCGAAGATGAATTCGAAAAAATCGGTTATAGAATCTAATGAGTTTAGAGCCATTGTAATTGTAGCTGTGAATACTGGCTTGAGGCAAATGGAATTGTTAAGTCTAAAATGGAGTCAGGTCGATCTTACAGGTAAACAAATCATACTCGATAATCAATCTCATATTACCAAAAGTAAAAAAATCAGATCGCTACCGTTAAATAAGAAAGCATTTGGAACGATTTCCAGACTAAATAAAGGAAATCCTTATGATTTCGTTTTTGAATTTCCAGATATTACCAATCGCTGGAAATTTATCCAGAATAATTTTCGAAAATACATTAAACTAGCAGAAGTAAATCCTAAACTTAACTTCCATTCACTGCGGCATACCTTTGCATCCTGGCTTGTACAGAAGGGTGTAAATATCTATGAAGTAAGTAAATTATTGGGACATTCGGATCTAAAGATGACGCAGATTTATGCACATCTAAGATCTGAGGATCTGCGAAAGTCAGTTGAATTGAGTAAATTTATTTTAATACTAATTATCTTTTAAGATTTATGATAATGAAATAATTATTTATTATACTAGGAATTGTCAAATATAGTTCAAAATATCATTGCAGTTAAGCAGTTTATAACATCTTCAGGGTTTATTGTAGAATATTAACACCAGTTTTAGTTATAACCTTTTTTTTAGGCTTAATAAGCATGGAGCCTCAAATATTTGAGAGTGGTATACTTGAGCCTTACCGTAGTTCTTCATTAATAGCAATTTCAATATCAGCTATCGTTTTTTCACCTTACTTTCTTTATATATTATTTATAGAAAAGAAGAAAAAATGGATTTTGTCATTTTTTATTTTTGTTGTATTACCGTTCACTTTAACTTATATGATATTTCGGCAGTATATTTTTTATATGATGGGTGCATTTTTTCCTGTTTTATTTTATGGGATTTATTGTCTTTTACTAAAGGCAGAAATGCAAAGATGGCTGAGCCGTTATGACTGGATTCAGTCACGTTTAGAAGCAGAAAAAGAAAAAAAAATTGAAATAAACGGTCCATTTTAGATCAATGAATGGAATTATTGTAAATAATCGAAGATTAATTAAGGATGTTAATGCGGTTCAAAGATTTAGGGATATATTATTTTATCAAAGTCATATTTCAACATCTATTTACTTTTTGTACATCTTACTTAGATACCCTCTTTATGTTCTTCTTACAATATTAACTAACGATCCTTTTTTTATAATTAAGTTATTCTTATGGTTAATAGTTGCTGCGGCGATACTTTTTACTCCATATATTTTTTATGTTTTAATCAAAGAAAGGAAATATGGGTGGATAATTATTTTCTTTTTAATGATAATAATCCCACTCTTACTTGTACACATTTTATTTCTTGATGCTTTATTTCACGATGCAATTATTATGATTCCTCTCGTTTTCTTTTATCTCTATTGTTATTTGATTAAGTATGAAGTAGACCGGTGGTTGATGGATTATTATTCACATCAGGAATTTTAGAACGACGAAAGATGATGGTCAACGACAGAACTATGGTAAGAAGACAGAAGATTATGGGGCAGTGACAGTAGTAGTTCCACTGATAACCGAAGAAGATGTAGAAAGAAGAATCTTCTATAAGAAGGGAGACCGTAACAGTAATTATAAACACCGGGAAGCAAGAGATATAGAGACAATGGTAAGGTTGCTGAAGGTCGCCAAGGCACAGGGAGGGTTACTAAGCGGAGCAGAGCTGAGTGTTCTGATGAATAGGAGTCTTAGTACAATAAGAAAATATTTAGATGCTTACAGAACAAAAACCGGAGAAATACTTCCGTTGAAAGGATATGTGCTGGACCAGGGAAGTTTACCGACACATAAAGGAATCATAATAAGTTTATATGAGCAGGGTGTCTCTCCAGCTGATATAGTCTTGAAAACAAGTCACAGCCAGGATGCGGTAGACAGATACATAAACCATTATAACCAGGTTAAGAAGCTCTTAAGAAAAGGAATGGATGAAGAATCAATAAAGGAAATAACTGGAAGGTCTATGAAAGTGGTAAGAGAATATATTAAGTTATATCATGACCTAAATCCTGGAGTAAGAACAAAAAAGTGAAAAATATGCCAGGTGCCAAATGGCCCTATAGTAAGTGAGCGCCAAGCAAAGCTTGAACTATTCTAATCAGATGAGGCAGGAAGTTGCGAACCTGCCAAGTCCTGATCATGGTAAAACTCTAAAGCCATGTAGCGAGAAGCCGGAGTAAAGAAAAGAACTGGACTGATGCTGAAGAAGGGAAGAATGAAGCAAAGGGATGTGACACTCATTCAAAAGCTTCCCCTTAGATTAAATAATTTGTAATTCTAAGTTAATTGCTTAACTTAGAGTAAGCAATTTGTATACTCTAAGTAAAAGAATGAAAATAGAAAATTATAAATCCGGTACATACCATCAACAATACAAGTTTAAAAGCTTTTCTCCTGAAAAGATTAACCATGACTGGATTTGGGAGGATCCAAAACTCAATACTCTACTCGCAGAAGCAAATGTCAGAATTGGTGAATTGAATGCCTTTTCTCTCTATGTTCCAAATATTGATATTTTTATTAAAATGCACATAGTTAAAGAAGCTACTACTTCCAGTAAGATTGAAGGAACCCGAACAGAGGTTGAGGATGCGCTTCTTAAAGAAACAGATATTGACCCTGAAAAACGAGACGACTGGCAAGAGGTACAAAATTATATTAAAGCAATGAATCACTCGATTGAGAAGCTGGAGAGTATTCCATTATCAACCAGACTAATAAAGGAAGCTCACGCAATTTTAATGCAAGGTGTGAGAGGGGAGCACAAGACACCGGGCGAATTTAGACAAAGTCAAAATTGGATTGGAGGAGCTACAATCAAAGATGCTTCTTTTATACCGCCGCATCAAAACGAAGTCTCTGAATTAATGGGGGATTTAGAAAACTTTCTACATAATGAAAATATTGATGTTCCTAAACTAATAAGAATTGCAATAGCTCATTACCAGTTTGAAACGATACATCCTTTTTTAGATGGTAACGGAAGACTCGGAAGACTTTTCATTACTCTTTATCTTGTTAATAGCGGATTGCTTAAAAAACCTACGTTATATTTATCAGATTATTTTGAGAAGCATAGAACACTTTATTATGATAACCTAAATCAGGTTCGGATAACTAATAACCTGCTGCAATGGATAAAATTTTTTATCGTGGCAATATTAGAAACAAGTGAAAAGGGTGTTTCCACCTTTCGTTCAATAATAAAGTTGAGAGAAGAAATTGATGAGAAATTGATTAGAAATTTGGGCAAAAGATTACCGAAAGCAAGAGATTTAATGAATTATTTATACGGCAATCCGGTTGTAACTATTTCAGATACTGCTGTATTATTAAAAGTACATTTAACTACTGCAACATCGGTGATTGAGGAATTAGTTAAGATTGGGATTTTGGTTGAAACAACCGGCGGTAAGAGAAATAGGATTTTTGAATTTAAGGAATATCTAAATTTATTTTCGGATAAAAGAAATTAACTCTTTGGGGTTCGACTCCCGCCACCTCCACAAATCATGTTATTTTACAATGACTTGGGGTCATTACGATATGCTTACGATAAATTTGCTCGAGATTATTTCGAATTTCTTTTTCTGTTTTATAAGGTAAGTAAAAGTCTGATAATTATGTATTAACGCGGCTTCGACTTCCAGGAGAAGTTACTGGACTAGCTCTTTTTTTATGGAACATTTTTTATTGCAGCAGCAACATCTTCTTCGAGCCCACGTAATCGTTCACACGGAGCTGGTATATGTAAATTCCGCTAGTCAGCTTGGATGCCTCAAAGTTGACCGTGTGTCTGCCGGCAGATTTTTCTTCGCCCACCAGTACAGCAACCTCTCTACCCAAAACATCATAAACCTTCAATGAAACGAATCCAGCTTGCGGCAGCTGATACACACATATTGCAGTGTCCTAAACATCCAGCAGAATAGCTCCCTTCCGTCCGAAAATTAGCTGATATTTCAGAATGAGCTTATTTAAATGGAAGAAGAAGTACATTGAGGCTGCAATGACAAAGCGTTATTATTTGTGATAGAAATTTCTCTTTAATCTAATCAATCGTACTCTGTCAGTATCCGGATTTTTTATTAATTTTCTTTTAGTATGTTTATACCGATATTTTTGATAAGAATTCAATGATGATTTTCGACGTTTTGTTTTTGTATTACCCTTATAGATGAAAAACCGAATATTAACCCCGCTTAAAAATTTTAATCAAAACACATTTTCTTCACTCAGAATTTATAATTACCGTTTATATTTTATCGGACAAAGCATTTCACTTTCGGGGACGTGGATGCAGACTATCGGTCAGGCCTGGCTGGTATTAAAACTTACTAATTCGGGGACTGCACTCGGACTTGTTACCGCACTCCAGTTTCTCCCTATTTTAATCTTCGGAGCAATGGGCGGCGTTATTGCCGACAGACTTTCTAAACGTAAAATATTATACTTCACGCAATCGATTTCTGCAGTCATTGCATTAATAATCGGCATACTGGTGTCTACCGGTTTGATAAAATTATGGATGTTATTTATTCTTGCTTCGTCGCTCGGTCTTGTAAACGCCATTGATAACCCTTCCAGAAGGACCTTTGTTATTGAGATGGTGGGAAGTAAAGATTTAGGCAATGCCATAACATTATTTTCAACTGTATTTAATTTAAGCCGTATAGTCGGCCCTGCTATTGCAGGTGTGGTAATAGCTGCTTTTGGTCTCGGTCCCTGTTTTTTTATAAACTCATTGTCATTTATTGCTGTCCTTCTCTGTCTTTTTTTAATGCGGAGCAGCGAGCTTCATTCAGTGGAGCCTGTTAAACGGGCAAAAGGTCAATTTAGGGAAGGAATAAAGTATGTCAGGAATATGCCTCTTCTGAAGAATCTCCTGGTGATGGTAACAATCGTGGGCACCTTAACTTTTGAATTCCAGGTAAACCTTCCGCTTTTTGCAAAATACACTTTCCGAACAAATGCTGATGGATTTGCTCTTCTTAATTCAGCTATGGGAGTCGGGGCGGTTATCGGGGGACTTCTAACAGCGGGAAGGCGTAAGGTATCCCCCATAAATTTAATTTATACATCCTTCTTCTTCGGTGCAGCTATCATCGTTACCGCTTTAATGCCTACGATCCATACTGCAATATTGACTATGGTGATAGTCGGGATATTTTTAATTCAGTTTACCTCTTACGGTGAAACAATGCTGCAGCTTGAAAGTGCTCCGAATATGAGAAGCCGGGTAATGTCCCTTTGGTCCATTGCATTTCTGGGTTCGACCCCTGTCGGCGGATTGATCATCGGCTGGATCGGTGAGCATGCATCGCCAAGGTGGGGATTAACAGTAAGCGGAATGGCTGCCATAACAGCGGGAATTTATGGATATTTCAAAATAAAAAATTATGTGCTGAAAAGTATGGAGACAGAAATTGCAAAACCCGTTCCGGTTGAAGATACTAAGGGTGTATAGACACGTGGATTGACTTGTTATGCGAACCTAATTTTAGTAAAGTTGTTATAATTAATTTCAAAGCAAATGAAAGAAAGCGTATTCACAACCTTTTCTCAAGTGCTGTAGCAAAGCGGGCAGCATTAAATATTTCCCGGGCGTTTACCCATTTTCAAGAATTTAGCAGATCGCCAGGAGGTAACCATTTTTGTCATACTGTAGAGGAATTCCACGGCGGAATTTGAGCGATTTTGAAGGGGTAGGGATGTATTTTTTTGAGAGCAAATACGGTACAAATACGGCAACACCGCGAGACTTTAACTAGATGGGAGCGAGTACGACAGAAATGTCATACTGTTGAAATATTCCACGGGAAATTTCTCGTAACAATGATAAGAATTTACTGAAGAAAGTTAGTAGACAAATTCCAATAACATATTATTGCTATAATTATGTATAACCTGCCATATTACAAAGAAAAGGATCCTGAAGTTATTAAGGAATTTATCGACAACCACCCGTTTGCCTTTTTAACCGGATGTGACAGTGAGAATAAACCGGCCGCAACTCAGGTTCCTGTTTTTATAGAGGAACACAACGGTAAGAAAGTGCTTAGGGGACATATTATGAAGAATACTGACCACCATAAGGCGTTTATGCATAACAACAATGTGCTGGCGGTTTTCACAGGTAATCATACTTATGTGAGCGGAACCTGGTACAGCAATCCTTATATTGCATCCACCTGGAATTATATGAGTGTGCATATAAAGGGCATTATTCGTTTTTTGGATGATAATGAATTAGAAGAGGTTCTGCGAAAAACGTCACTTCACTTTGAAAACTACAATGAAAAATCGACAAGCATTTTCGATAATCTCCCTTCCGGATTTAAACAGAAGGTAATGCACGCAATTACAGCTTTTGAGATAGAGATAACTGAAATGGATAATGTCTTTAAATTAAGTCAGGACAGGGATGCCGAAAGTTTTCATAATATTATAGATAAGCTTAAGCAGCAGGGTGAAGACGGACAGGTCATAGCATCGGAGATGGAGAAAAGATCAGATCAAATGTTTTCTGTAGATAAGACTAAAAAAGTCCACCAGCCTTCAAAAAAATAATATAAGATTCTTATTAAGGTGCTGATAATATATTCTGATCGAAGGATGAGACTATATTTGAAGCAGTTGAGTCAAGCTCGGATTCTCTGGCAGTGGATAATAACGAAGTGAGGTATTCATAGCTCTCGTATCCTTCACAATCGGACGGGATAAGGAATATTGTTGATATTACGTACCCTAAGTTATCACCTTCTTTATTCCGGTTCTGGAACATCAATATATTTAATTTTATAATCCTCATTATCTTTAACTAATTCGACGTCATCCAGCTTCAATAATTTCCCTTTCACAAAGTTCGTAAACCGCGTTTTAACTTCATCCGGTGTCTTTTGGTTTGTGGTTACCTCTAAAAGAACGCCTGTCTTCTCCTGGGCGTCGACCAGAGTAACCGGAACTAATAATATTATTGCCAGTATGTAAAACCTTATTTGATGTTTCATTCTGTCACTTTAAAAGTTTGTGTAATAATTGAACCTAAATTTATAACTAAGATTATACTGGTGTTGTGACTCAGACTGAATATAAACTGCCTTAAAGATTTCTCCCCCAAGCCTGACTGCTGCAGTCAGGTTTGGGTTCGAAATGATATACTCTTTTAGACAGTCTCAAATTACTCTTTACTTCGCAAGAATCATTTTTCTTGTATCGTTATGGTTACCTGCCCTTAATGAGTAGATGTAAACCCCGCTTACAAGTTTAGATGCATCGAAAGTTACCGAGTAGTTTCCCGGTGCGCTTCTTTCATTGACCAGGGAAGCAACTTCGTTCCCGAGTATATCATAGACTTTCAATGTCACGAAACTTTCTTCCGGTACAGAATATTTGATGGTTGTGCTGGGGTTAAATGGATTAGGATAATTCTGCTCTAATACGTACTTAGAAGGAACAACCATATCAACATTATCTTTGACAAAAGGCTGATTAATAATGTTTATATAACCTCCGCCAACCGTTTGCATTACTAAATTATCATAAATGATTTTATCGCCATCCTGTTTATCCCAGATAACAATTTTGATTAAATCAGCGGAATAGCTGCCGTCAACTGCCGTAACGAGGAAACCATATTTTCCCTTACCATTATCTTTGCCTTCACCTCTAATTGTTATTGTGTTGTTATCAACTAAAAGGAATTCCAGTGAATTGCCGGTAAGATTTATTCCTGCGGCAGGGAATTTTATTTTAACTACTCCCCGGGCTGAAGTCGGGTGATTTATATTATTTATATTCATATTAAAACTGAGTGTACCGGTAATTTCCGGATCCGGAATAAAGGCTCCTGGCTGTAAAGTGATCCACCCTGCTGATTCAATTTTATTTACGTCCTGGAAGCTGCCCACATTAACTATTCTGCCGATTTCTTTTGGATGAATAAAATTGTATTGTGCAGTCATATATCCTGTACAGGCCTCAAACTCCGTGACCCCTGTGAGTATCTCTGGATCAGTATAAGGTATTTGGGTATAATCCAGAATTGCCAGTACAAATTCACTCGCAGTAACTGAATATACTGCAGCAGGATTAAGAGGCTGACCGTTAACAGAAACTGAAACAACTCTTTCGCCGGCAGGTTTTTCAGCGTCATATTTATATTCCATTCCTGATACCTGGATGAAATAATCACTACCGCTTTCAAGCTGACTCAATCCGAACTCCAGTCCCATCCATAATGCTTCTCCCGTCATATTAAAAGTTGCCAGCTGATAGCCAAGAGTATTCACTGCATTAAATCCATAGCCGTTAACTCTGAAAACATCAGATAAAGTCAATGCTCCTTCCCACAGAGGCAGGGCGGTTGAGCCGCAGGCCTGCATCGAAATGTCTGTTCCTGTATAAGAGCGGAAAGCATCCGTTACAAGGTTCCCGATCGGAGTATCGTGAACGCCAAGGGAAAATAGATCAGCCGGCTCTTCTTCACAGAATGCATCCGCATAACCGAAAAGCTGTGTGAAAAATGGTGTGGTGTAGTAGGATTCAATATCCGCTATCATACCATCCACCATTGCCTTAACGGCAGGATCTTCAGGAATGTTTTCATCAAGCGGGATCAGTGAATAATCAAGGAGTGATATATTTCCCCCAGCTTCTACCGCAATTCTCATTTTACCGACATAGAGATTATTTGATCCTGCCTGTGCGATCCAGGTGGTTCCACCATCAGGATTGGGAACAGCCAGGGGAGCGGCATACTTATAATGGTCGTGACCGCCAATAATAATATTAATTCCCGGAACATTTGCAGCTACACCCATATCAAACTGAACACCCAGGTGTGATAGAAGAATAACGACATCACAGTTTTCAACGTTTCGGAGTATATATGCCTCGGCTGCCGCTATGTTTATTATTGCCGTAACGTCATCTTCAATTTCTACAGGCAGCGGCTGTGAGAGAACATTTACTGCCGGAGTTATTAAACCGAAAATTCCTACCTTGACCGGCCCGATATCCTTTACCGTATAGTCATAGATGTACTGATCGAGATCGGGTACTGCAGAAGCATCAATGTTTGCTCCAAGCAAAGGAAATGCGTTGGCAGGATCAGGGAAAACATTTTGTAATGATCCTAGCAGGGCCGCCGGTGTAAGATCGAATTCGTGATTGCCTACTGCCATTGCATCAAACCCGATCATACTCATCCATGTTAATTCCGGTACCTGGAAATAGGCGTTGAAAAACAAATCCCCGACTGAAATATCTCCGGCGTGAAGTAAAAGTAAATCCGGATCAAGGGTTCGTTCATAACCAATAAGTGAAGCCTCACGCGCTATTCCTCCCAGCGTCCCTTCGAGGTTCTGATCGCGTGGACCTATCGGGGCTAAGGTTGAGTGTGAATCATTCACGTGAAGTATCGTGATTGTGTCTGTCTGTGCTGCAGTACTTACAACGAAGCAGATTAAGAATAAAAAAAAGTAAAATAATTTTAACATTGAGTGCCTCCATTAAAGATTGTCTGCCTTTTATTGAAATAAATGATCGTACTCTTTGATATGAAACTATAACTTTGACTGAAAGTTGTTGTCAAAAAAATGTCAAAAGAATGTAAGAATAGTGCGATTTGTCCCGATAGCAGCGGAAAACCAAATTGTATCATAATGATAAATTTTTCAAGCTGCGCCCTATTGCAAATAATAAAGTATATTCCTAATTTTCTGTATCCCTTTATATGGGGGATACAATAAAAGGATCAATATAGGCTAAAAAGAGGATAATGGAACTAATCACCGAACTGCAGCAGATAGGATTAACGAAAAGGGAAGCCGAGGTATATTTGGCGCTCCTTCAGAGAAAAGAGTTCACAGCACCTGAATTAGCAAAGATTACTACGATAACAAGAACAAAAATCTATGAAATACTTCAGAGCCTGGTGCATAAAGGTATTATCACTGTAAGCAGCCGGAATGGCAATAAGGTGTACCGCAGCATTGATCCCAAATTAGCACTTCAGAATATCATAGTTAATTACGAAGAATCCCTTGAACAGAAGTTGATTGAATTTGAACAGAAACAAAAATTGGATGTTGAGCTGAAGAAAAGCGCAGCTGATTCCCTGCAGAAGGAATTAGTTTCACTACATGAAGAGAGTGCGGACAGCCTTGAACCATTTGACTACATAGAAATGCTTACGGATATAAGACAGATAGGGGAGAGGTGGGTTACTATTCAGCAAAACACAAAAAAAGAATTACTTGTATTCACTAAACCACCATATACTACTCCTGCACTTGAAGATAACATTGAGCAGGAAAAGGAAATTTTCCGGAAACAAAATATTACTATTAAGGGGCTTTATGAATACGGAGGACTTCCCCAGGAAGAGCTAGACAGTCTGGTGAGATCGGTTGAAATCTACCGGGAAATAGGAGAAGAAGCCAGGCTTATAGAAAAGCTTCCGATGAAACTTGTAATCAGCGATGAAACACTAGTAATGTTTGCCCTGAATGACAGAATTTCTTTAAAGCCGAACATAACCAGCATGTATGTAGATCATCCCGGTTATGCAGCCGCATTAAAGAAAATGTTTGAAAGTTACTGGACAGACGGTATTAGTGTGGAATCATTCAGAAAACAATAAATAAAACATTCATTTATTTCACACAATCTAAACTAAAGGATATATATGGTTTACAAACTACTGCGATCTGCGGCTTTATTACTCGCTTATATGATTATAAGCTTAGGCACCGCTGATGCACAATGGTACTGGCAGAACCCGCTGCCGCAGGGAAATACTCTTTTTAGTGTATCTTTCTCTGATGCAGATAATGGTCTTGCTGTTGGGGATAATGGTGCGATTATTAGAACAACCGATGGCGGAGCTGCATGGGTGAGTCAGCAGTCGGGTTTAACAATTAACCTTAACGGTATTTCATTAGTTGATGGAAATGTAGGAACGGCAGTCGGACAAAACGGTAAAATCGTGAGAACGACAAACGGCGGCACAACCTGGCTTCCGCAGGAATCAGGAACTACTTTTCAGCTTCGTGCAGTTTCTTTTTCCGATGCAGATCATGGTACAATTGCGGCGGATAACGGTGCTATACTTAGAACTACTGACGGAGGAGCGAACTGGACGCCGCAGGTGAGCGGGTCTACAGATGATCTGTGGGGCGTTGACTTTACAGATAATAATAACGGTACGATTGTAGGCAGCAACGGTACTATCTTAAGAACTACTGACGGCGGTGCTAACTGGATACCACAGATCAGCGGTGTAACTAGTCTACTTCATGACGTCTGTTTTACTGATGTTAATACGGGAACAGCAGCAGGTCAGGAAGGTGTAATTCTGAGAACAACGGATGGCGGTACCACCTGGACCCCTCAGGATGCCGGGTTAAACCCATGGGATTATGTTTATTCGGTTTCTTTCTTTGATGCAGACCACGGTACAGCTGTTGTTTCAGGCGCTGTGATAATATCTACTACCGATGGCGGTGTTAACTGGACTCCAAATAGCATAGGTACCTGGAATGATCTTAATTATGCTTCTATGACGTCTGCCAGCAGTGCTGTGGTAGTCGGTTTCAGCGGTATGATTTACAAAACCACAAATAATGGTACAAGCTGGGAGAATGAGCTTCAGGGAGTATCAGATCAGGCAATGACTTCAATTGCTTTCGCCGATGATCTGCACGGGATAGCAGTAGGTACAGGCGGCGTGGTTTTGACAACCACGAACGGAGGAATGAACTGGGTAAGCCGGACAAGCGGAGTAACTGATGAACTTTACGGAATTTCTTACAAAGAAGTCAATACTGCGGTTGCTGTCGGAATGAATGGTATTATAATAAGAAGCACTGACGGTGGTTTAACCTGGAATAACCAGGTAAGCGGCACTACCGAAAACCTTAACAGCGTATCATTCGGTGATTTGAATAATGGTAATGCAGCCGGACAGTCGGGTGTTATATTAAGAACGACCGACGGAGGTGCAACCTGGACTCCGCAGAACAGCGGAACAAGTGCTGCACTCTGGGGAATTGCGCTATCAGATGCTGACCATGGTACTGCGGTTGGAAATACAGGAACTGTACTCACTACATCGGACGGCGGAGCAACATGGACACCACAGACTTCAGGAACCAACGGTTCACTTTACGGAGTTACCTTTATCGATGTTAATACAGGTTATGCTGTAGGCTCCACACCTTATCCTGTGGTAGTAGGTCTGGTAATCAAAACCACTGACGGTGGTGCAAGCTGGGTTCAGCAGAACAGTAATACTATTATGTTTCTGAACAGTGTTTCATTCTCAGATGCCAACAATGGTATTACAGGCGGACTGAACGGAGTACTTATGCATACAACAGACGGCGGAGCAACCTGGGAGCCGGATGAAAGCAATACGGGCGCGATGATAAGAGGAATGTATCTTACTGATGCTAATACAGGTTATGCAGTCGGAGAGAACGGTATGATTCTAAAAATGGGAGACACTGTTCCTGTTGAAATGGTTTCTTTTACTGGAAAAGTGTATGGGACAGGTATTCAGCTTAACTGGAGTACTGCAACCGAAACAAACAACAGCGGCTTCAGCGTTGAGCGTTTGTCGAACGGCCAATGGCAGGCGCTGGGTTTTATAGGAGGCGCTGGCAGCACCACTTCACCCAGATCATACTCTTTCACTGATACCAACCCGTTATCAGGCAAAAATTTATACAGGCTGAAACAGGTTGATTTTAACGGCACTACAGAATACAGCAGCATCATAGAAGTTGATAATAATACTTCTCCATTGAATTATACTTTATCTCAGAATTTTCCTAACCCCTTTAATCCGGTTACGACAATCAATTTCGCATTACCCTTTGATAGTCATGTGAAGGTTTCTATTTACAATGCGCTGGGTGAATCAGTGGAGGTTCTGTTCAGCGGGATGAAGACAGCAGGATCATATTCTCTCCGGTGGAATGCACTTAATTATCCTTCAGGACTTTATTTCTATAAAATTGAAGCCGCTTCAGCCGATGGATTACATAATTTTTCATCTGTGAAAAAAATGATCTTAATGAAGTGATTTTAAGTCGGAGTCAGTGATAATAAAAGAGGCTGTCCTAAAAGGGCAGCCTTTTTTTATGACTTCCGGACAGGAGAGGAGGCATTAATTCACAAACCCGTCCGGTTTACATGTATGAAGCGAACAGTTCATTAGAAATGGTATTCGAAATTTATAGCTCCATAGTAATTTTCTTCAGGAGCCGGATTATAATATACTGGCAGTCCTCTTTCCGATCCTGACCTTTGGTTAACAGCGACTATAGGCGAGTAATTTTCGCCTGTAGGGTTATTTACGCCTGCATAAATTTGTAGAGTAAAAACATTTACCAGACTTCTTCTGAATCCGACCTTAGCATCCAGAATGGAATAAGCATCGGTGTATGCTGAATTATCATCTGTAAGAGGTCTCTCTCCTGTATAATCATAAGTGACGTAAAGATACAACCCTGTTGATGAGTTTATATCAAGTCCTGCATTAAAAAGACAATGAGGTATACCAGGGACATTATTTCCCGAGTAATCAGTGCCGTTAAGCGTGTAATCTTTGAACTCAAAATCATTATATGAATAAGTTACAAACGGCCGGATTAGACTTATTAAACCTGTTCTGTCTTCCAGCAATTTATACGATAATAGAACCTCGGCGCCTTTATTTGCGGACTTACCGGCATTCACAAACCGGGTGAAACCGTTTGTATCAGTCCGGGGAATGAAAGAATCATACAGGTTCAGGTAAAACAAACTCAATTCATAATGCAGCTGATCATTGAATAAATCTCCGTCCGACCCGGCTTCATAATTTATGCTGTGCTCGGGATTGAGATCAGCGTTCACACTTCCGTTGCTTAAAGAGATTTCCGAGACTGTCGGCGGTGAGAAACCTGTGTTTAGCTGGGCATAAAGACTTATTTCATCTGTGAGATTCTGTTTCAGCAGGATACCGGGACTCAAAGTTTCTCCCAACTCTCTGTTTAATGAGAAATCAATACCATTGGTTTTCATATTATCCCTTACATCATACTCCGCCCGGCTTAGTCCTGCACTTGCAGTTACAGCTATAGCACTGCCAAGGTAGATAGTGCCCTGCAGGAACAGGTTAAGATGTTTGAGATCAAGCTCTCTGTCAGAAATGATCATGCCGGGTACGCCATCTGATGAAATAGCGTAATGCCTTTCGACATTAAAGTTGCGGATAAATTCGCCTCCAAATGCGAAAGTTGTATTATAATTTCCCAGGGAGGTGTTATATGAGAACAAAGTTCTTGCTCCCTGTTTATCCATATCGTTCCTGTTATAAAATGGTTCGATGGGTGATTCATTGAATGTATGTCCCATCAGAACACTTGTTGTATTTTCAAATGAATCTGTGATCTTAAAAATATTTGTTACACCAAGAAGGAACGATTTACTGTGGAGACCAATATTTTTGTTGATGTAGGCCTGGTTAGCCATTTCAGGATTATTAACAAAATCGACACTATCGATCTCTCCCGGAAACTCATCATTGATATAGGCATAATTAGCAAGGAAGGAAAGCGTCTGAGATTCACTTACAAAAAAATCACCGCCGAAAGTAAACAGCTGTTTCTTTGAATGAGAATGCTGCCTGTAACCATCATAATTCTGGTAGCTGTAGTTTGTAAAGAAATTGAGTTTGTTTGTGCCTGCGCGGAAGTTAAAAGTTGATCGGAGAAGACCATCAGATCCGACGGTTATTATTTCATTAAGATCTTTTTCCTGGTAATGAGCCCTTTTAGTGAAGAGATTGACTGTTCCGCCAATTTGGCTTCCATAAATACCGGCAGAAGAACCTTTAATCACTTCAATTTTTCCCAGACTGGTGAAGTCGATATTATCTATGCTGCTGGTTCCATCGGCATCCGTGAGAGGGATTCCGTCATAATAGACCTTTACATCACGGATTCCGAAGCGGGACTTTCCGCCTATCCCTCTGATAATGATGTGAGATTGAGATGTGGAACTCCGGGTTTCCATTTTCACCCCCGGTACGAGGTTGATAATTCTGTCAAGGTACATATCATTTGTTCTTCTTATATAGTTGAAGCCAAGCACATCAACCTTACCAACTGTCTTTGTCACTTCGGCATTAGGATTTCTCCCGAGTACCAGTACCTCACCCAGCGTATAACTTTTCTTAGAAAGACCGACTCTGTAATCATTATTTTTCAGAGAATCGGCAGATATAGTGAACTTCTCATATCCTGTTAACTGAAACGTCAGCGAAGATGATTTCTTAAATGGAAAGAAAGGCGCTTCACCTTTTGAATTTGTGATCGCACTGGCCTGAGGGTTATCGCCGGTTATCACCACATAATTTAACGGGAAGTTTTCTTTTTGATCAACAACTTTTATAGTCTGTGCTTTTAGAAGGGTGAAAGCCGATGCACAGAGTATTAAAACAACAATATTTTTCATTCTTTATAAATCCTGAATTTAAACGAAACAATTACCGGGAAGAGATGCGATTCGCCAGAAACCGCATCTCCCGGATTACCAACTATCTTCTAACTTTAGAAAGCATAAGACAAAGAAAGATTTCCATAATAAGTTGCCTCATATGGTGCCGGAATTATATAGCCGTCGCCATGACCTCCGTCTTTCTCCATGGCAAGGCCTTCTATATTCGGACCAGTGAACAGGAACGAATAGTAGGTGCTGTTTGTAAGATTATCTCCGCCAACTGAGAGGTCAAATGTGAAATGCTCCCCAAGCATTCTCTGGTATCCGATTTTGGCATTAAGGAGACTATATGATTTTACGAAAGTGCTGTTATCAAAAGTCACCGGTGCTTTATCAACATACTGGTAGGTTCCATAGAGATATAATCCGAAATTTGTTCCAAGATCAATTCCGGCATTTATTATATGCTCAGGTACCCGTGCAACTTTGTTGCCCGAGAAATCAACCGTCCCAGCAGTATTATTATTATCGCTTTGGAACTCTTTATACTTGAAATCAGAATAAGTATAAGAAACCCAGGGACGCAGCATGGAAACAGCCTGTACGGGATCGTTAAGAATCATATAACTCAATGATGCCTCTGCTCCTCTGTTTTGCTGTTTTCCGGCGTTCGTAGTAAACGTTACAGAATTAGAAGTTTCCTGGATCAGCTTATCAGTATTTTCCAGATCGAACAATGCGAGCTGATATGCTAGTTTCCCATCAAACAGGTTTCCCTTGCTTCCGAGTTCGTATTGAACAGCCTTCTCGGGTTTAAGGTTTGTATTAACCGTTCCATCATTTGCAATTGCATCACCCAGCAGGGGGGGAGTGTACCCGGTACTAACACTAACATAGACCGATGCTTCTTCATTAAATACTTTTGAAACAGCGATTCTTGGTGTGAATGATGGCTCAAATGCTTTTATAGTCAGACTGGTTGTATCGTTCAGCTGGTTATTCTTAAGCATATTCATGATGCCTAACTCATTTTTATTTAAGCTGGCGCCCGCAGTAACACTGAAATCCATCGGTAATGCAAAGTTCCATTCCGTAAACAGGTAATAATTCAATGCATAGTTTTCGGATGCGCTTGGTCTCTGAGGACGCGGAGGGTTGGGAAGAGGGACGACAAATACTCCATTGCTCGTAAGATTTGATTCCTGAATCATTCCGCCCAAAGTACCGTTTACTCCCACATCTTCGCCCTGTGAGACAAAATTAAACGCTGTTCTTGCGCCGAAATTATACTGGGTAACATCTGTAAAACCATGCGCAAAAGGTTGATTTGATTTTCTGCCGGATCCGAATAAGGTAGTCTGGTTGCTTACACTCTCATTGAACCTGTAGAAATCAGTTAAACCCATGCGGAAACTATTAACTTTAATGTGCGAGTTATTTGCAAGGTAAGCATCATTGCTGACGGGCTGCCTGTCGTAGAACTCAGCGCTGTCAATTTCACCTGCCAGTTCTTCATAAGACCTGTTATAAGCAAAGTAAGTGGAAATTGTCTGATTACTTCCTGCCTGGAAGTCGGCATTAGCCCTTACAAAATCTTTCCATGAAGCACTATGAGGGCGAAATGATTCGTAAGTCTGGTGCCCGTAATTAACCATAAAATCCGAATTATCTCCTGCGCCTTGAACGGAGGTATTAGTTCTGAACAATCCGTTACTTCCACCGATAGTCTGCTGGGTAATGCTGGTTTGATCTGGGGCGGGTCTCGTTGTAGTTAATAAAACCGTTCCACCTATAAAACTTCCATAAAGGCTGGAAGAGGGTCCTTTAATAACTTCAACATTTCCGAGAGAAGCGAAATCGATATCGTCAAGCACCGTGGTACCGGTTGCATCTGTAATGGGGATATTGTTCAGAAACACCTGGTATCCGAGTCCATTGCTGTTCGGGCTATTCCGGCTAGTGCTAGGATAATAACCACGGATGGTAATCCTGGCGCCTCCCCAGGGTGTGCGGGACTGCATAAAGACTCCGGGCACCATGTTAATGGAGTTTTCAAGCGAAAGTCCGCTTGCCCTTTGAAGATCCTTCGTGGTTAAGATACCCACAGCCTGAGGTCTTAAAATCTGGTTGCTTCCTATTACCTGTACACCCGACAGTTCAATAGGAGAAGGGGAGAGTTGAACATACAGCGATTTTGAAGCATCGGTGACCGGGACTTCCTTAGGCAGATAACCGATGCGTCTGAAGGTTAAGGTAAATTTATTTGAGGGGGCATTGAATTTAAATCTTCCGAAATCATTCGATGTTGCTGTAACAGATGATCCTTCAACAGTTATTGTTGCCCCGGCGATAGGTTCGAGCGACTGCTTATCGAGAACAACTCCCGTAACAGTGACCTGTGCAAAGGTTTGTAGAGCGGCAAACATAAAAATGAAGAAGAATAAACTTGAGTAATTCCTCATACTAAGAATCCTTTCTTAAAAATTAAGTATTAAATATTGTAAACTATCGGCAGGCCGTACGTATGGAGCGGAACGGACGAAAAAAGCCGTCTGCTATCAGATGGTACGGATTCATTTCCTCAATATGAGAGAATTTCCGTCACATTTTTGAACGAAGGCCTGAAGGAATATGTATAGAGGGGATCAGGAGATCTCTGGGGGAGGAGAAAGGATATCTTTTCCGAGACTTTTATAAAAACATGTATTTGCTGAGTTGAAATTAAATTTTTTCTGAATAGCCGGAACTTCTATTTTAGCTACGGGGAAATACTTACTAAGTTCTTTAAGAGCATTATTCTTCGATTTGCCCTCTTTATCCTGATTCTTTTTCAGAAGCTTTTCGAAGCTGGCTTCAAGTTCCTTTTCGTCTTTGTCTCTGACACAATAATAAACCACTTTACCATCGATGCTCTCACTTTTCAGCACATCGTACATCTCATTCTTATAACGAAATTCTTTACCTTCCCTGACCCAGACAGGTACATCATCATGAATCTTCAAATCGAATGAGATTTTGACTATAAGATTGGCGGGGAGGGACTCTTCCATCCTGCTGCTCATTTCAGAACGAATAACAGCACGTTTAACCAGGTAAGGGACATAAAACCCGAAAATGTTAAACAAAAATAAAATGAGTATGAATGCTGTAAAGAATTTCTTCAAAACGAAAAAAACCATTGTGATTAGGCGGCATATTACGGAATTCTTTTAAAAATAAAAATAGTGCAATAGTTAATTTTTGAAAATGGTTGTTAACTGATAAACATTGATGATGAAAAAGAATGGATACTGGGCAACGACTTATAGTATGGTTTAGCTGTCCCGGTGGAAATTGTGCCGCCGCGATGCGGCTGTGGAGTGATATAATCAGCTCACAATCTATTAACGTTTCATTGCGCTGCATCAAAGCATAAGAATATACCAACCCAATCTCATATACGTCTCATATACGTTCCATATACGTCTCACATACGTCTCAGATACGTCTTTCTACAAGATAAACGATAATCAAAGCCCCGTTTTTTGCATTCCTACCTTGAAAAAGATCATTATTATGCGATAATTCCCCCGGATGGTTATTTTGCAAATATCTTAAACGGAAATTTTTAACATATGATCAGATTTGTGTTCATTTTGCTTCTTCTGGAAACCGCTGCTGCTCAGACAACGGACTTTGTTAATCCTTTTATTGGTACATCCAACGGAGGGAACACCTTTCCCGGTGCAGTTCTGCCATGGGGGATGGTATCGGTGAGTCCCCACAACAGCAGCTCCCCGTCGGGTTATCACTATGGTAAAAATTTTTTTTATGGTGTGGGACATACTCATCTTAGCGGAACAGGCTGTGCTGATCTCGGAAGTATTATTTTTACAGTTACTACAGGAGACGTAAAGACCCAATCTGAACAATATAAACAGCGATACTCAGCTGAGACAGCGTCTCCGGGGTACTATTCGGTTCACCTGGATTCAGCCAAAGTTACCCTGGAATGTACTGCATCACTCCATTGCGGGATTATAAAGATCAGGTCTGACAAGGATCAGAAAATTAATCTACTAATAGATGCAGGCAGGAGCCAGGCGATAACGGGCGGGGGAGAGGTTCAGGTTCTATCTGGAACTGAACAGCAGGGTTTTAATATAAGCGGGGGATTCTGCGGCGAAGAAAACAGGGAGGAAGTGTATTTTTATTGTCTAACTGATAAGCAGGCATTTAGAAAAGGAATCTGGGCTGAGGATAAGATATCAGGAGACAATGAAACTGCAGCAGTTGATTCCGCCATTGGCATATGGCAGACCTTTGAGCTGAAAAAGCAGGAAGAACTTGTTCTGAAAACCGGCATTTCCTACGTGAGTGCATCAAACGCGAAACTGAATCTTGAAACTGAAGTTAAAGATAAAAGCTTCGGGGAAACGAGGCTGGAAGCAGAAAAAACCTGGGAAACTGTTCTCTCCAGAATTAAAATAGAAGATGAAAATGATAGTAATAAAGTAATTTTTTATACAGCATTATACCATGCTCTGATTCATCCTAATATAATAAGTGATGTTAACGGAGACTATCCATTGATGGGTAGAAAAGGGAAGGGAAATTATAAAAACAGGAACCGTTATTCTGTCTATTCACTTTGGGATACATACAGAACTCTCCATCCCTTCCTATCGCTTGTTTACCCGGAAAAAGAATCTGAAATTGTTCAAACAATGATAGATATGGCTGAGGAGGATGGCTATCTTCCCAAATGGGAATTGACAGGCAATGAGACTTATATGATGGTAGGAGCGCCGGCAGATATTGTTGTCGCTGATACTTATATAAAAGGGATAAAAGATTTTGACGTTGACTCGGCTCTGGGCTACATGATGAAACCGGCAATTTTACGAACGGATGAAAAAGCTCCGCCTGTAAGAGCCGGCTACCACGAATTTCTTCAGTACGGATATATTCCCTATGAACAGGATTGGAGTGAGGATTGGTGGGTATGGGGACCTGTCTCCACGACCCTCGAATACTGCTTTTCCGATTATGCAATCTCGAACTTGTCTAAAGCTGTTGGTAAACCCGGATATTCTGAACTCTTCCTCAAAAGGGCTTCCTATTATAAAAATTTATTCGACAGCACCACGAAATTTTTCCGTCCAAGATCAAAGAACGGAAACTTCATTAGTCCCTTTGATTCGACGGGTACGGAGGGTTCAGGCGATTGGGGCGGCTCGGGGGGGCCGGGTTATGTTGAGGGAAATGCAAGAGATTATGCGTTTTATGTTCCATATGATGTAGACGGATTGATTAACCTTTACGGCGGGGAGGAAGAATTTTTTAGCAAATTAAAATACTATTTTGAGAATAATTATTTCAGTTTGAACAATGAACCGGAGATGTTTTACCCCTATCTCTTTACATATATCGAGGGCAAAGAATCAGAGACAAGTAAATTGATATTGTCAATCAGAGAAAAAAGCTTTGGAACAGGGGCTGACGGTTTGCCAGGTAATGACGATTGCGGAGCAATTTCAGCCTGGTATCTTTTTTCAGCTCTCGGGTTTTACCCTGTTTGTCCGGCTTCAGATGAGTACCGCATTGGTATTCCTCAGTTCAAAAAATGTGAAATTGATCTATCGGAGAAATATTATAGCGGAAAAAGCATTGTTATCAATAAGATTTCCGATAGAACAAGAGCCGGGTCACTCTTTATTAATGGCCTTAAACATCAAGGTTCAGCGGTCAGCCATACTCTCCTGGTCAAAGGTTCACGAATGACATTATTCACACCCTAAATTATTTTTACCATCATATTCTACTGTCTGCTTGACATAAATAATTTAAAATTGTAGATTCTGTGCAAACGTTTGCGCTAATATGGTAATTTCAGATGGCTGTAACTTTAAACGATATTGCAAATAAGGCCGGTGTTTCTGTTTCGACAGTTTCACGAGTATTAAACAATAAGACGAAAAAGTACAGAATCAGTTCAGAAACGGAGAATCTGATTCTAAAAGCAGCTAAAAGATTGAATTACAAACCTAATCAGTTAGCGAGGGGATTACGACTTAAGACAACACATACCATAGGACTTATAGTTCCCGACATTTCAAATCCCTTTTTTGCCCATGTTACAAGAATAATCCAAACACATGCATACCAGGCAGGCTACAGTTTAATAGTCTGCAATACTGATGAAGATATAGAGACAGAACTTGCGCAGGTTGAGCTACTACTAAGTAAAGGTGTGGATGGATTTATTGTAATGCCTGTAGGAACAACATTTTCACACATTAAAAATTTGATGGATGATCACGTCCCTTTCGTGCTTCTTGACAGGAGCTTTGATGATCTTGATACGAGCTCGGTTGTAGTTGATAATTACACAGGAGCATACAAAGCCACAGAATACCTGATATCAATGGGACACAGCAGAATAGCGGTAATACAGGGCTTACCTGATACTTATACCAATAATGCCCGTGTAAAAGGATACCTTGATGCATTAAAAGACGCAGGTATCGAAGTCAATCTGAACTATATCGTAGGAAAAGATTTCAGGAAGGAAAACGGTTATATAGAGACCAAGATTCTTCTTGGACTTGAGCATCCGCCCACGGCAATTTTTACCACAAGCGATTTAATCACGCTGGGTGCGCTCGAGGCAATTTCTGAGGAGAATCTAACTATTCCTGATGACATTTCGTTGGTTTCATTCGATGATGTGGATTTTGCACCTTTTCTTTTTGCGCCATTAACAGCAGTAAGGCAGCCTAAAGAAATAATGGGAGAGGTAGCCGTTAAGCTATTAATTGATGGTCTGAAATCGAAAGGCAGAATAGACCATAGAAAGATTGTTCTGAAATCTGAGTTAGTCGTCCGTGGTTCCGTTAAAAAATTAGCAGACACAGTAAACCCGGCAGCTGTCAGCTGATCCTGTGAGGCGAGAGTTCTAAGTTATATTCCATAAGTTTTTTAGAAAGTTTAATTTAAGTATAACTTTCAGGAATTTGCGCAAACGTTTGCATTAAAATAAGATTTTCAAAGTTTTCGACCATTCATGGGAGTCACCAGCAGGAACTGCGTCCTGCCAACCTTAACAATAAGAGGATCAAGTGAAAAAATACATTCTAATTGCAGCATTATTTTCGATATTCGCAGTAAACTGCGGGGGAGACAAAAACGAGCAATCTGCTGACGGCAGGGTTGAAATCATATTCTGGCATAGTTTCGTTTCATCGACGGTGCCTGCATTAAATGAGCTGATAGCCAAATTTGAGAAAGAAAATCCGGGTATTACAGTAAAGGCTCAGTATATTCCCACCGGTGATGCGCTCATTCAGAAGTTAATTACAGCTATCCAAAGCAAGACGGCTCCCGATATTTCCTGGCTCCATTCTGATTTTATGGAAGACCTGGTGAATGCTGATGCAATTTATAAAATGGATGATTTTGTCAAAGGAGAGGATGGTATAAGTGAAGCGGATCTGAACGATATTTATCCGGCCCTCCGGCTTTCTGCCTCCTGGAGAGGCACGCTCTACAGTATGCCTATGGAGGCTACAAACCTTGCTCTTCTTTATAACAAAGATATGTTTAAAGCAGCGGGACTTGATCCCGAGCATCCGCCTCAGACGTGGAATGAGCTTCAGGAATACGCAAAAAAATTAACTTTTGATAAGAATAATGACGGTACCTTTGACCAGGTTGGTTTCTTTGTACCTGTTTTTCCGGCAGCCGGTCCCCAAGGACCATGGATGGTATGGCAGTTTATGCCCTATCTTTGGCAGGCGGGCGGCAACCTGGTGGATTCAGCACAGACGCATGTAATGTACAATGAGGATCCTGGAGTAGAGGCACTGACTCTATGGAAACAAATGTATAGAGAACAAAAATTAAGCACATTCACAACAGATTTTGATGTAGCATTCACTTCGAAAAGGCTTGCGATGGCAATGGATGGTCCCTGGAACCTTCCCAGATATAAAGACCTTCTCAAAAACTTAAATTGGGCGTTTGCCCCTCTGCCTGCGGGTCCTATTAAACAGGCAACTGTAGTAGGCGGCGAATACCTTGCAATCTTCAAACAAAGCAAACATCCTAAGGAAGCCTGGAAATTTCTGAAATGGATGGTCAGACCGGATGTTCAAGCTTTCTGGGCAATGAAGTCGGGCTATCTGCCTATCCGTCATGCCGTTCATAACGTGCCGGAATTCCAGAAATACCTGGAAGAAAATCCGAATTTCAAAGTTTTCGTAGATCAGATGGATGTTGGTCAGGCGCAAAGATCGATAGACTACGGCGCGCTTGAAGTAACACAAAATGTTGCCCAGGCTATAGAAAGAGCCACGCTTGGAAAAACCGACGTGAAACAAGCTCTTAATGAAGCTGCAGCCAAATCAAATAAGGCCATAAACAAGAAGTAGGAAAAATTGTTTAATACGACGCCCGAAATACAGGAAGAAAAAGCATTAGGAACAGCCTTAGCCGGAAAACAGCCTGTTCCAAAGAAAAAGAAGAACAAAAAAGGAGATCTTCTATCAGCACTTCTTTTTTTGTCGCCCACTCTTATAATATTCAGTGCTTTTATTCTCTTCCCGGTTATATTTTCTTTTTACCTGAGCTTTCAGAAATGGAATATGTTCAGCGGGCAGTCGACATTCGTGGGTCTAGACAATTACATCAGAATGTTCCAAAGCGCTGAGTTCTGGAACGTTCTGAAGAACACTGCTTATTATACATTGGGAACTATTCCTTTAAATATGGGCTTTTCGCTTCTGGTTGCATATATACTGCACAAAAAAATCCACGGAAAAAAACTACTACGCACCCTTTTCTTTGCTCCCGTTATCATTTCTCCAGTAGCAGCTGCGGTTATATGGCGCTGGCTTTATGATCCGAACTTTGGTCTCATAAATTATTTTATCGGGTTATTCGGGTTCGACCCTGTAAACTGGCTTAACGATCCTACTGCCGCAATGTTTGCGCTGATAGTTATGGGTGTATGGAAAACATTTGGGATAAATATGGTTCTGTTTGCAGCCGGTTTACAAGCAATACCGGATCATTATTATGAAGCTGCAGAGATTGACGGAGCGGGGCAATGGTCGAAGTTTAAAAACATTACAATTCCCCTATTAGCTCCGACAACATTTTTTATTATGGTAATGTCGATGATCAGTTCGTTCCAGGTATTCGACATTGTATATGTTCTTACTTCGGGAGGCCCTCTGGGAGCCACGAAAGTAATGGTATTCTATGTTTATGAGCATGCATTCAAATTCTTTGAGATGGGCTATGCTTCGGCAGCGGCTTACGTTCTGTTCGCGATACTGTTCGTTCTTACACTAGCACAAGTTAAATACATGAAAAATAAAGTTTATGTTTATGGTGGCTGATGGCTAATAAATCTACTATTCTTAAGAGCATATCTGAACACCTCTTTATATACATACTTGCTTTCTTTACTGCCGCTCCTTTCATCTGGATGATACTAACGTCAGTGAAGGATATGAGTGAGATATATGTTTACCCTCCCAAATGGTTTCCGTCAGTTATTCATTTCGACAATTATAAAAAAGTTTTTGAAGCTGCTCCTTTTGCAAGGTACTACTTAAACAGTATTATGGTTGCACTCCTGGTTACCCTCGGTCAGCTGGTAACCTGTTCTATGGCGGCTTATGCCTTCGCCAGAATGAAGTTCTGGGGACGGAATGTTCTCTTCTTTATCTTCCTTGGCACTATGATGATACCCTATAACGTAACAATGATACCAAGCTTTATGGTACTATACTGGCTTGGCTGGGTAGATTCATACCAAGCGTTAATAGTACCGGGACTTGCATCGGCATTCGGAGTGTTCCTGCTCCGACAGTTTTTTATGACTATTCCCAAAGAGCTTGAAGAGGCGGCGGTAATTGATGGTGCAAGCAAACTAACAATTTTAAGAAAGATAATAGTTCCGCTTTCCAAGCCCGCCCTTGCGACGCTGGCTATCTTCACATTTATGGGGGTTTTTAATGACTTTATCTGGGCATTGATTGTAATAAATTCTGAGAGTATGAGAACGGTGCAGCTGGGACTTGCAATATTCAGAGACCGGTATTTAACTCAGTGGGATCTGCTCATGGCAGGCTCTGTAACAGCTGTGCTGCCGATTTTAATTGTCTTCTTTTTTGCACAGAAATATTTCATAAAGGGGATAACTTTAAGTGGACTTAAGGAATAAAACGAAAACCGGATTTATTTTTTTAGTAGCGATGTTTCTAACCACTCTGAATTGCTTTGCGCAGGATTCACCAATTGTAAGCAAAGGAAATCTACAGTTTTATATTGATCATGCATCTTTTATGGGAAAAGAAAACAAGACATACACAGAATTTTACCTGATGCTTTTTTCGGATCAGTTAGTAAGTGCAAAAAACACTTCCGACAGCATAAAGGAATTTCTTGTCACTTCGAAAATAAGTGATCCTTCTGACGGAAAAATTATCTCCAATAAAACGTGGTATACGAACGCTCTCCTTCCTCGGGATTCATCTAATCCGGCCAGTACTGTAGTTTACGATCAATGGGCCGAATTTCTGAGTCCCGGGAAGTATAATGTTACAATAACCATTACTGCCGGTAAAGAGCAGAAGCACGGCAATGCGGAATTCAGTATTGACGTTCCTGAATTTGACAACAGTTCATTTTCTCTCAGCCAGATAGAATTTGTATCTGAAGTTCAGAACCAGACCGATAATACACCATTTAATAAGGGAAACAAAAAAATAATACCTAATCCCTGGAGGAGGTACGGTGCTTTGAATTCCAGGCTTTCGTTTTTTTATGAAATATATAATAAACCTGCAGGTGATAATATTAAAGGGGAATACAGCATTACCAATGATGCGGGTAAGACTATAAAAAAATTATCTGATGTCAGATATGAAAACAGCGCAGGAAATATGAGCGTTGTTCATGGAATTAATATATCCCGTCTTCCAACCGGAACATATGATTTGAACATTGAAATTAATGACTCAGTCCAAGGAAGTTCCTTTTCGCAGTCGCGCACCTTTGAAGTTATCCAGATGGATTCAATAGCACATAAGACCGGACTTACAGAAGAGGAAGCAGAGATTGAAGGAGGTCTTATAAAATATATTGGGACGCCTGCTCAGTACAATTTTTATGAAAACCTTGACCTGACCGGAAAAACGCAATATATAATAAACTTCTGGGCAGAACAGGATCCCACACCCGGAACTCCCGAAAATGAATTCCTGCAAAAGGTAATGGAAAGATTCCGGTATGCAAATCAGAATTTCAAATGGGGGAAACTTCCCGGCTGGAAATCGGATCGGGGCCGGGTGCTAATTAAATATGGTATGCCTGACGATATTGATTACCATAATACAGAAGCAGATTTGAAGAATTACGAGGTCTGGACATATAACCAGGATAAGAAATTCAGTTTTGTGTTTGCCGACCCCAGGTCTAACGGTAATTACAGGCTGATACATTCAACCAAAGAGGGAGAGGTTTCCGATCCTAATTGGAGAGATTACCTTAGATAATTATGAATTTGAAAATAACTAATAAGGAAAGCAACCTTATGAAAAAATATCCAAAAGATTTTTCGGTATTATTCTTCTTAACAATCATTTTAACTGTATTCTTATTCCCTTCATGTTCGAAAGAAGATAACACTGTTTACCCGTATGCCGGATCTTCCGGAATGTCAAATATTATTGTTGAGGATAGTTCATTCACTCCAAAAATAACCTGGGTGGGAGGATACGTTTCTGTTGTGGGCGTAAATACTGGTACCCGGGCTGCTCTTGATTCCAGCCTGGTTTGGCTAATTTATATGCCGGATAACCAGATGCATTATCCCGTTCAATACGGAAAACTTCCATCCGGCGCTCAGGATTTGACCGGACAATATAACGGAACCTTTGTTGATTCTCTTATCGAAGACAGTACTTATACTTTCTGGGTGATGAAGGCTGATGACTGGAGCCAGATCTCCTCGATGCAGAATAAGGTGATCATTCTTGATTCATCCGCATCATCTGTAGAGGTCATTGGAGATACAGTGAGATTATCTTCTGAAAGTCATACTCAAAAAACCCAACATGTTGATAATTATGTTAATTTCAAGGATTTCTTCGCTAAAGGGAAACTTGCTGACATATTTGTTGAACAGCCCAGAACCAGCAACACTCCCAAAATCAGCTGGCAGATTAAACAACCAGGCGTTACTGATACACTTGTTGCAGCCATAGGTATAACTGAGGGGAACCAGTATAATGCTTCAAAAATCCTCTGGGAGATTTATTCAGTTAGTGACAGCGCAGGCGGTACTTATTACGGGAAGAAAAACGTGATTCCTTCACCCTTATTAGCAGGACAGGATATACCCGGAACTTATGTGTTTACAGAATACCCAGCGTCAGGTTTAAAAAGAAACACAAGCTATTATGTCTGGATTGCTAATAAGAATTGGGATGGTGAAAACCGAACCCTTGTTACTCAGTACTACGCATACGCTTACTTTACCACCTATTAGATATTTACCGGGAGATAAATAATGAGAACAAAACATACTGTGGTATTCGTTCTAATTCTATTCTTTTTTATCGGGGACGTGTATGCTGGCGGGGCTGACCTGAATGTTGTCCCCGGGGCGAAAACCCTTTCCCTTGACGGGTTATACTTTGCCGGCGGCGACGGACTCAATTCCATTCTCGGTAATCCGGCGGGATTAATTAAAACTTCAAATAAATTTCTCGAATTATCTATTGCTGATCTGATAGGACAGCAAAAATTTGAGAGTAATACCAGGGGACTTCACAAATCTTACGAGGACGATCACTTCGCTCTGAGTGCAGGTTTAGCCTGGTCGTTCACTCCGGATTTTATTCTCGGTATATCTTACCAGCGTGCGATAAATTACAATGTTGACTGGCCTTTCCTCGCTTATCAGTTTACCGACTCAACCTCTTCCATTTCTTCACTGGATCTTTATAACAGATTTAAAGTAAACGCTGCATCTCTTTCAGGGGCAGTAAGGTTTGACCGTCTGACAATTGGTATTACTGTAAGTACATACCAGGTAAAACAGGAAACCGCTTTCCCACTGGAAAATCGCTTGTGGTATGACAGTTTGAGTGTAGGACTGGCAGCATATCAGCTTAATTATAATGAAGATGCCTGGACATATGGTTTCGATATCGGCCTTCAATATGAGGTTACTCCTGACCTAGAGGTTGGTGTAATGGCCAGAAGCGGGTATTCTGCTGATTTATCAGGGACAGCACAAAGCAGGTATTTTGCTGATCTGGATTCGGCAGCTTCCGAGGTTGATCTTTCCTCGAAATTCGAATTACCCTGGGTATTCGGCGGCGGACTTGTTTACAGGCTGAGTGAAAATTTAACTATGAATGTTGATGTGCAGTATAGTTTGTGGTCAAATACACAGAAATCTATGGAATTTGATTTTAACAATTTTGTATGGCAGAATAATATTCCGGCTAACGATTCCTTATCGGGAATAAGAGCAGCCAGATTTACTCTGGACTTTCAAAATACAATTGATGCCGGTGTCGGGTTAAACCTTAAACTGTCAGATATTAATTTGAGATTCGGTTACAGGCTTAGTCAAACCCCTAATTCCGAATCAACATATTCATACCTGTTTCCTTCTGTAGATCAGCACAGGGTTTCTGTGGGACTTGGATATATAGATGAAAACCTTTCAGCTGATCTTTCTGTGGCTTATGCTTTTGGGACGGAAAAAGAAATAAAGGGGCTAGAAAAAGGATTTAACGGGAAGTTTAATTCCAATTTGGTTATTCCTGTTTTAACTATAAGATATTCGCTTTAACTATTAAATCAGAAAATAAAAGTTCTGGGACTCGTAATACATTATTTCACAATCACAAACCGGGAGGTTAAAATGAGTAAGTTCAAGTTACTATCTATTTGGCTGCTGCTCATATTCGGTACTGCTTCTGTTTTTGCTCAGGATTACGTTAGAAAGGAAGTTGAGGTTCCTAAAGTTGACTCCGGAGCAATAACAATTGACGGTATGATGAATGAAGCTGAATGGGCTGATGCAGCTCATGCTGACTTGATAACAAACAGTGGATATGAGATTTTCGCTCTCTATTATTTCCGCGACGGACTCCTCGAGCCGGATTTCGATGAGCTATATGCCAGAATGCTCTGGACTAAAGATACACTATATGTCTTCATGCACTGGAATGAATTCCATAATGATTCTACCAATCTTTACTGGAACGGCAAATGGACGGGTGATCAGTTATTTATAAGTATTTCTGATCGTATTGCCCAAAATCTAATGGGCTGGTACGATGGAAATAGTTATGCCGCTCCTGACGGCCCATATCATTACTGGATACTTGGTTCGGAGATGACGTTAAATGGCGGTGATACCACATACATACCCGAAGAATTCAGAGGTGCCACCTGCCAGGGCGATTCACAGAAGGTTTTCCATGCCTCAGATTATGCCAGGTGGGCAGCTGTAATCGATACTAATACAGGTGTATGGGATATGGAAATGGCAATATATAATCCCAATGTTAATGCTCAATCATGTCCTGGGATTTAATATTGGCGGCAGCGTCGGATCGAGCTATACAGATGAGCTATACGGCGATGCTTACGGATATTTTACCTGGCAGCCGAATATTCCTGATGAACCGTTCGGTGATCCTTACGGAAACGGAGATCCAGGATTTTATAACCTCGCCAATTCAGAATACTGGGCTGTTCTGAAATTTATGCCGGGCAATGATGATATAATGAGGCACACAGTTGATGTCCCTGGCGTGCAGAGAGCAAATATCCAGGTTGACGGTCAGATGAATGAATCTGACTGGAACAATGCTGCTAATATAGGTATGGTTACAAATTCAGGATATGAAATCTTCGCCAATTATTATTATCGTGACGGACTCACCGAGCCTGATCTTGATGAACTGAGTGCTAAACTGCTCTGGTCAGATAATTATCTATATGTCTTTATGCACTGGGATGAATTCCACAATGATTCCACAAACCTTTACTGGAATGGCAAATGGACAGGTGATCAGTTATTCATCAGTCTTTCAAACCGGCTTGGTATCGATATGAAAGGCTGGTATGATGGAAATAGTTATGCCGCTCCTGACGGCCCGTATCATTACTGGGTATTAGGTCCCGACATGACTCTGAATGGCGGTGATACAACCTATGTTCCCGAAGAATACAGGAAATGCTTTGACATGGGTGATTCTCTTCAGCTGTTCTATGCAGACGACTACGCTCAGTGGGCAGCAGTGATTGACACCAATACCGGTGTTTGGGATATGGAAATGAAGATATATAACCCGAACGTTACAAACCAATCCTGTATCGGTTATAACATGGGTGGAAGTTTCGGATCAAGCTATACAGATATGTTATACGGAGATGCATATGCCTATTGGACATGGCAGCCGAATATTCCTGATGATCCATTTGGTGATCCATACGGAAACGGTGATCCGGGATTCTATAATCTTGCGAACTCCGACTATTGGGCTGTTCTGAATTTTACATCTCCGGTAACCGCGATAGATCCGGGCAGTCAGGCGGGACAGTTACCGTCTAAATATAATCTATATCAGAATTATCCGAACCCATTCAATCCAAGCACAACAATTAAGTTCGATATGCCCGAAAGAGCTAACGTAACTTTACGGGTATATAACATTCTGGGACAGCTGGTTAGCACACTCGTTAATAACCAGAACTTCAACGTCGGTACACATTCAGTTAGTTTCGATGCCAGTAAGCTGGCAAGCGGAATTTACCTGTACAAACTTGAAGCCGGTAACGTTCAGATTTCTAAAAAAATGTTGTTGGTAAAATAACCTGTTAATTGTGTGCGGCAGAGAGATCTGCCGCACCATTATTTATTCGGAAAGAAATATGAAGACAGCAGTATTATACGGACCTCACGATTGGAAGATAGAAGAACGTCCTACACCGCGGATAAACAAAGATGAGGTTTTATTAAAAATCAAAGCATGCGGAGTGTGTCATTCGGAGATCCATCAATGGGATAAAAAGATAAACGGGCTAGAATATCCGCGGCTGATTGGTCATGAGGTAGCAGGTGAGGTATTAGAGGCAGGACCGCTTGTTACTCACCTGAAAGCCGGCGACCGCGCAGCAGCATGGACAGACGGAAAAGGATATGCTGAAGAAATAGCTGTAAAGCAGGAAATGGTTTTTAAACTCAATGATGGAATTGAATATGCTGAAGCCATGGCAGAACCAATTGCCTGTACAACGAACGGTGTAATCAGGACAAATGTGCAGATGAACGATACAATTGCTCTTGTAGGTACAGGCTTTATGGGACTAATTCTTCTCCAGGAATTGAAACTCCGGGGTGCTTCGAAAATTATTGCCATTGACCTTCGAGATGAAATGCTGGATCTTGCAAAGCAGCTTGGAGCCGATGAAATTATCAATCCCTCAAAAGAAAAAGTAACCGATAAAACAAACGAAATGACTGACGGCAAAGGAGTTGACGTAAGTTTCGAGGTTGGCGGAGTACAGGCTACGTTAGATCTTGCTCCACAAATATGCCGGATGGAAGGGAAGCTTGTGATTTTTGGATACCATCCCGGCGAAAGAAAAATAAATGATCTTGGATACTGGAACTGGATGGCTTTTGATGTTATCAATGCTCATTTCAGGGATCTGCGGACTATTTTAAATGGAACAAGAATAGGCATGGATCTTCTGAACAGCGGAAAAATTCAGATGAAAAAACTTATAACCCATCAGTTCGGGTTGGAAGATATTGAAGCAGCATTCAATGCTGCATTAACTAAACCTGAAGGTTTTGTGAAATCAGTTATCGTAATGAATTGAATTACGATTAACACCTGTTTAATGATCAGAGGTAAGTATATGAAAACAAATGGTACTTTTATAAAAGCAGCTTCAGTTTTATTCCTTTTTCTCTTTGCATTCCTTCTGACACAGGATGGCTTTGCATCCTCAGGAGGAAAGATCACTGGAAAAGTGACGGAAGAAAGTACCGGTGATCCGATGCCGGGAGTAAATGTTCAGATTGTCGGCCAGTCAATGGGCGCGGCCACTGATATAAACGGAGAATATTTTATTCTGAATATTCCGCCGGGAACTTACCAGGTGAAAGCATCCATTATCGGCTATAAGTCTATAATAAAGACAGATGTCGAGGTGAGTACCAATCATACAACTGAAATAGATTTTAAAATGGAGGAAACGGTACTTGAGCTAAATGAATCAGTTGTTGTAACTGCTGAAAGACCGCTTGTTGAAAAAGACTTAACATCATCCAGACATTTTGTTTCTGCGGAGGAAATTGCTGTCAGGCCGACCACGCAATTTACTGAAGTACTCAGTACACTTCCGGGTATTGACAGAAATGCGGCTGGCGAGCTCACTGTACGACGTGGATCCATAGACCAGGTTGCCTTCCTGATTGACGGAATGAGAGCAAGCAACCCTCTAAACTATCAGCCATATACTAACATAAACCTTTCTTCAATACAGGAACTAGAGATTATAACCGGTGCATTCAATGCTGAATACGGGCAGGCTCAATCAGGAGTCTTTAATATAGTAACAAAAGAGGGGTCGCCGAACTTCAGCGGATATGCTGAGATGAGATATATACCAGCTCATCTCCCTCATTGGGGCACAGCTTTTTATGACTATTCGTCACCGAGATACTGGGAGAATTCACATGCACGCCACCTGCAGTGGTGGGTTGACAACCCTGATCAATGGGTCGATCTCAATGGAACTCCAGGAAACGATCCTGCAAGTAAGTTTACACCCGAACAAGCATATGCACATTATATGAACACCCATCATGCGTTAAATGATTATACGAATGAGGCAGGCTATCAGACGGAAATATCACTTGGAGGACCTACTCCCTTAAATGATCTATTCTTTTTTGTTACAGGCAAATACAGGAACGTTCCGCCGGTTACAGGGAATAGTTTTAGAGACAGGGGAACATGGTTTGATGGAACGGCAAAACTAACTTATAGTCTGAGCCCCCAGATGAAATTTATGGCTTCCGGTTTTTATGGTGAGGCAAATACTAATGCAGGAATGGAGTATATGAATTCTGCTTTTATCTCCAGTTATGGAATCGAAAGTAAATATGCTTATTATGATTTTGCGGGTTATCCTGAAAACAGCAACAATGGACAAACATTGCAGTTCACACATGTGCTTGGTCGGAGCACTTTTTATGTCCTGCAGCTGAGCAGGGTCTTCGACTATACCTCTCAGTCAACTTTTCCGGGTGATGCTGATGGCTGGGATACAGGTGCACCCAGACATGACATTTTAAGAGCAAAAGATTCATTGGGCAACATAATTAAGTGGGCATACGATAACATAATAGGACTGCATACTTCGGGGTACTATTACAGGGGGCATGATAAAAATACAAATTATACTTTTTCGGGCGATGTTACATCCCAGCTAAGCTCAAAAACTCAGATAAAAGCGGGGGGTGATTTTGAATATTATATCCTTAACCGTTTCCAGGAAGCTAAAGCGAACAGGGCTATTGAGAACAGCATCTATCATCCTTATGAAGGAAATGTATATGCGCAGACTAAACTTGAGTTTGAAGGTCTTGTTGTAAACGCCGGGTTAAGATTTGATTTTTACAACCCCAACGATAAAAAATACCTTGATCCTTTTGACCCATTTGGAATAATTTCTGCTCAGCAGGATGATACAACAGCAGTAGCAAAAACTGAACCTACCTCTACATTCAGTCAGATTTCACCAAGAATTGGTATATCTCATCCGATTTCTGAGAATACAGTTTTACATTTTTCTTATGGTCATTTTTTCCAGAGGGCTAATTTTGGTGATTATGGAGAAGGTACGTATGTTTCAGGTATTTTGAATACCTATATTACAGATCCACAAACAGCAAGTCCAACGGTGTTCAATTTAGGGAACAGAGATTTAAAGCCGCGGAAGACTGTTGAATACGAACTGGGTATTGAACACAACCTTTCGGGCATAGTTTTCGATGTCACTGCATATTATAAAGACATCACACAGACTGTAAGAACCATTACCATAATCACAAGAGACAGAGCGCAGTACAAAACTTCGGGAAATGGAGATTACGGTGATTCAAAGGGAATTGAAATTTCAATTAGAAAACCTCTTTCAGAATATTGGGGAGGATATTTGAATTATACTTTTACCAGTGGCATAACAGGAAGATCGGGGGATCCAACTAAAATTGTTGCTCCTGGTTTAGATATCCCTGTAGGTAAGGATTATAATATCGGGGATCAAATTGTTTACGATGAACCCAAATTAAAATTCGGTTTAACATTTGCGACGCCTTCGGATTTCGATTTTATCGGCGGAATTTTTAAGGATATGCAGTTCTCCATAGATTACCAAATATATTATCCTAATAAAAATATCGCCAGTGACGTATACTCAGAAGCGGGCGCACAGTATGAAAGAAATGCGGATAAGAATGCGGATATAAGAATCAGGAAGGAAGTCGACCTTGGATTCATTCGTCCCGCTTTCTTTGTTGAGATTAGAAATGCATTTAACGATACCTGGACTAATCTTGATATTGTAAAGCAGATGGCCTCCCCTGAAGGTCGAGTTGCATTTGCAAATTCAGATTTTTCGGTTTATCCAGCTGTTGATAAAAGCGGTGCTCCATTTCCGGACATGCTGATGTACAGGAACCTTCCCCGGCAGGTCACATTAGGTGTGTCTTTTAGTTATTGAAATTATTTTGAGAAGAGTATTAATATGAAAAATAAAAAAACAAAATTCTTAACCTTGCTATTCCTTGTATCGCTAATGGCTGCTTCTGCAGTTGCACAGCAGAATTCAACAACACATACAAGGGGTAAATTATGGGAAACATTGTATAACTGGGGATTTATTGGTGATCCCGGAGCCTGGGATTATACAGAGATCACAGGCATAGGATTTTTCCCGGGATTTGCCGGATTTACCTTTCCAAATGATGAAGAACTTGCGAATGGTTTTATAACAGATGCAAACTTTCATAATTTCAGGTCGGGTCCATGGATTATAGCAAAAGATGCAACTACATTAATTCCTCCTGGTTTTACTCCCCAGCAAAAAGATTTTCTGCTATACCATTCGTCACTCGCTACTCTTACGGATGATTATGGTGTTGTTACCGGGGATATAATGCCATTTAAAAGAACAGAAAATTATTCCAACGAACCCGGTTTCAATCCCCAGCTTCCGGAAGAAATAAATTATGTTGAGTTTCCAACAGCTACAGGAATTACAGTTAAACAAAGGTCGATGGAGTGGAGCTATCCCGGCTATAATGATTTTATTATCTATGATTATGTATTTAAGAACACAGGGGAACTGGCAATTCCTGCTGCCGGCCAGGTTATGCACTATGATCAGACGCTTGATGAAGTCTGGTTTGTATTCCATAGTGGTATACAGGTATCAACTAAAGGAGTAATTAATTTTCATTATAACTCGGATTTCCTTTCATCTTCAGCCCCTGCAGGAAGTTTCGGCTGGCATCCGGGAAGCGGTTATACAGATTATTGGGTCGTTCAGAATGACCAGCCTGACGGTAAAGGTTTATTTTATTACAGCAGGGATTACAATGGCGGCAGAGAACCAGTTCCATGGGATCAATATGGATTAAAAACCAACTGGCAGGATCAGCTCCGCAAAGTTCCTGGAATGCCACCCGAACTTCAGGATCCTTCCGGATTCGGATTCACATTTTTATATCGTACTCCTCCTCCTGGTGCCGACCCTAATGAAGCTGATCCGACACATTTTAATATTTATTCTGATGAACAAGCGCATCAGTTTGATGGAAAAAATGTCGACTTTGAAAGCTTCGGACTTCGCAGTTTCAAGATTTCACAATTATATGATTTTATTAGAGACGAATATCAGGTCCCTAACAGCGGGAAACTATACTGCTGGTATACAAGTTCATTCGGTCCTTATACAATGGCTCCCGGTGATTCCGTTAGAATAATACTTGCCGAGGTTGCCGGCACTCTTGATCTCCACCAGGTATACCAGGGAGATCCCGATCACTGGCTTAAAAGTTATAATGAAGGGCAAGCCGCTTATATGAATGATAGTCTCGCCGCCGATATGCAGCGGAATGTTGAGGCAGTCCGCAATGCGGTCAAGTGGGGAATAGGAGCCAAAGTCGATGGAATTGACCTCGCGGCTGATGTTCCGGATTCGCCTCCGGCTCCTGAATGCCAGGCCATCAATGCTTCTTATAGTGGTGATACTGCTATCATAGCTGTTCGCTGGAACAAACTTGCTGAAGAGACTCAATACACAGACGGTTCAGGACAGGTATTCTATGACGGTTCAACTGATCTCAGCGGTTACAGAGTTTATCGTGGTGTTGATAAACGGGGTATATGGGATCTGGTGGTGGATATCCCACGCAGCGAATTCAGCCAATATTGGGACCCCAAATTAAATGAATATAATTACAAGGATTATACGGTTCAATTCGGGTTTGAATATTATTATTATGTTGAGGCTTATAGCTCGCCCCCTCCTGATAAAGAATGGACTTCTGCAAATCTTACTAAAGTTAGCAACCTGCCCGAACTTGCGAGCGGTGATTATAATATGACTCCTTTGACGAGTGCGAAACCAGGACCTATAGATTTACAGAAAGAAGGCTGGGATATCTTTGTTGCTCCAAATCCATACATCGAAGGAGACCCTGAGCACAGCTTCCCGACTCAATATAAAATTGAATTCAGGAAACTTCCCGAAAAAGCCACAATTCATATCTACAGTCTCTCCGGAGATCTTGTAAGGGTATTGCAGCATCAGCCGGATGCGAATGGGAACCTTGCGGGAAGTATTGCCTGGGATCAGCGTTCTGATTCTGGTCTTTTGGTTGCTCCCGGTTTATACATTTATGTGGTCGAGTCTGAGACCGAAGGAACGGTAGGATCAAGAGCTACCGGAAAATTAATGATAATTCGTTGATGAACAAGGACCTTTGTCGGAGGAATTAAAGTGAAAAAAATAAAATTATTACTACTGGTTTTTATTATCGGAGCTGCACAGGTTAGCTTTGGACAGTTTAACAAAGCAGGCAGGACATCAATGCAGTTCCTGAAAATCGGGAACGGATCAAGGCAGGTTGCACTTGGTGAGGCCTCTATAGCAGGTGTTCAGGATATCAATTCAATTTTCTGGAATCCTGCTGCCATCACCGGGATTAAAGGTGCGCAGGCCGCATTTAACTATAATAAATGGATCGCTGATCTCAACGTACTTTCGGGCGCAGTTGGATATAATATCCCTGGTATCGCAACGATTGCATTGAATTATATCTCACTGGATTACGGAGATATTCCCGAGGCAGTGGTTACAAGTACTTCCGGGGGTATAGATACCAGGACAGGTTCATTCTTTACCGGAAGTGATGTATTAGTGGGATTAGGTATTGCTCACCAGTTCACAGATAAATTATCTGTCGGAATTAACATTAAATATATGCAGGAAAAACTCCATGTATATTCTTCTGATCTGTGGGGATTTGATGTTGGAAGTTTTTATGATACAGGCTGGCGCGGTATCAGGATAGGTATGAGCGCTCAAAATTTCTCAACTCAGGCAAGGTTTCTGCATACAAAGGAAGAGGAACAACAGACGTATGAAATCCCCTTGATATACAGGATAGGAGTCTCAATGGACCTTATGGGTGGCGAAGATCTTTTCCTTGGCGGCGAGCCGGATCAGCATAAAATAACTTTCAATATTGATGCAGTCCACAGCAATGATTATAAAGAAAGACTGCATCTGGGACTTGAATATAAAGTATTTGGAATATTTTCTTTACGTGGCGGATATAAACTAAACTACGATGAAGGCAACCTTAGTTTCGGTGCCGGAGTAGACTATGAGATTGATGGTATAAGGCTGAATTTTGATTATGCCTACGTTAACTATGATTTTCTTCAGTCGCCTCACAGATTCACTGTCAGTTTAGGTTTTTAGAATAACCAATAGATGATTTTCCGTAATAGAGTTTCCATTCTACTTTTAATAATACTTTTGCTTCCGCATGTTTTTAAGGGCAGCAAAACCTTTCCTTATCAGGAAGAACCAGAAAAAAAAACAAACCTGGTCAATCCATTTGTCGGTGTGGAAGATGGCGGCGGGGCAGCTTTCGTTGGTACATGCCTTCCATTCAGCATGGTCCGGCTGGGACCGGATACACCCCCACCTCAAAACACTTCAGGATATGTAAGTAAAGCTCCCATAGACGGTTTCAGTCATACCCATGTAAGCGGTACAGGGGGTCCTGGTAAATACGGGAATATTATGGTAATACCTGAAACGGGAAAGCTTACGATCAAGAATTATTCATCCGAAAAATCATCCGAAGATGCACATCCAGGTTATTACACTGTATATCTCAACAGGTGGAAAGCTAAAGCTGAGCTGACTTCAACTGAGAGTGTAGGCGTACACAGGTATACATTTGAAACTGATAGTGCTTATATATTATTTGATCTCTCCCGAGCAATAAATGTAATCGAATTTGCTCCCGGTTACAGCATATATGCAGCCGGTTCGATTACCTCAAAAAATACTCTTGAAGGATATGGAGTATACAGTGGAGGCTGGGGACCGGACGTGCCTTACACGGTTTATTTTGCAGCCGAGTTTGATGAACCTTTTAATTCTTACGGATTCTGGAGGCACGGTCAGATAAATAAGGATCAGAAATCGGGTTCAGGAGACAGCCTTGGGATCTATCTGAAGTTTAGTTTAAGTTCGGGCAGACAGGTGAACCTTAAAGTTGGAATTTCATTTTTAAGCGTTGAAAAAGCCAGACAGAATCTTAAAGAATTCTCAGGCCGCACATTTGAACAAATCAGAGAAAGAGCTGATAGTACATGGGAAAGAGCTTTAGATAAAATTGAAATCGAAGGAGGAAGCAGAGACGAGCAGGTCCTCTTCTATACTAATCTGTATCACTCTATGCTTATGCCTACGGATGTAACCGGAGAAAATCCCCGCTGGAAGTCTGATCAACCTGCATACTGGGATTATTTTGCTCTGTGGGATACCTTCAGAACCCTACACCCTCTGTTGACGCTTATACAGCCGGGAAGGCAGACAGGAATGATAAACTCTCTGATAGATATCTATGATCATACAGGCTGGATGCCCGAATGCTGGACTTCCGGAGTCCATGGTTTTGTTCAGGGAGGTACAAGCTGTGATGTAGTTATAGCCGATGCAGCGGTTAGAAACCTGCCGGGTATTGATTATGAAAAAGCATATACGGCTATAAAGAAGAATTCGGATTTACCTTCCGATACACCTCTTGAATACGGAAGAGATTCAGAGGAATATCTCAACCTTGGTTACAGTTCATCGGATAAACTCTGCGGATCTTCAAAAACACTTGAATATGCATATAATGATTTTTGTGTTGCACAGGTTGCTAAAGTACTCGGGAAAGCTGATGACTATAAAAAATATATTAAACGATCAATGAACTGCTACAACCTTTTTATGCCAGATACTAAATTCTTCTGGTCAAAAAACCCTAACGGCTCCTGGGTTGACGGATTCTCACCTGACTTCAGAATAGAAGAATGGTGGGAAGGCCCTTACTTTTATGAAGGACTTCCATGGCATTATGCAACTTATGTTCCACATGATATCGGAGGGCTGATTAAAAGACATGGCGGTAAAGCAAAATTTGTTGGTTTTGTGGATCAGATGTTCGACGGAGGTTATTATACCCAGGATAACCAGCCGGATATCATGACCCCTTATCTTTATATCTATGCCGGGCGTCCTGATAAAACAGCCGAAAGAGTAAGGAATATACTCAGTAATGATTATTCTGTTACGACAGATGGTTTACCGGGTCAGGATGATGCTGGCTGCATGTCTTCTTGGTATGTATTCAGCTCAATGGGTTTTTATCCAAATGCAGGTCAGGATTTTTACTATATCGGCAGTCCGGTTTTCTCTAAAATCATTATTCATCTCGACAAGAATAAGCTGTTTACTATCCGTGCTGAAAATACTTCAGTAAAAAATAAATATATCCAATCTGCAGTTTTGAATGGCAAAGAATGGGACAAAGCCTGGTTTCAGTATAAAGATATTATTGGAGGAGCTGAGCTGGTGCTGAAAATGGGTCCTGAGCCATCAGGCTGGGGAAGACACTATCCTCCTCCTTCAATTACCGAAGAATTTTAAACTACTCACACTAAAATTAACCTACGGCAAAGCCTTAATTGATGCAGCCGGAGAGGCCGATAAAATTTTACAATCAAAAGATTTATGATAAGAAAGGACTTAAATGGCATTCTCTAAAAAATTAGTTACAGGTGAAACATTAACCAGGGAGAATTTTAAAACCCCTCCAAAGGAAATGGGAATTCTGCCTTTCTGGTTTTGGAATGGCGAGATGGATGAAAAAGAAATGGAATGGCAAATTAAAGAATATAAGTCGCAGGGAATACCCGGATTTTTTATACACGGAAGATTCGGTGAAAAAATCGGATATCTCTCCGACACATGGTTTGAAAGAGTAAAATTTGCCGTAAAGAAAGCGAAGGAAATCGGAATAGATGCGTGGGTTTACGATGAAATGAACTGGCCGAGCGGTACAGCTGAAAGGCAGGTACCAAAACAATTTCCCCATCTCAGGCAGAAATACCTTGAACTTGTTCCGCTTATGATCGATGGTCCTATTTTTACTTTTCTTGAAGCCACGGATGACAGGTATGTCAACACGGGCAACTCCAGACCGATTGCAGCCTTTGCCTGTTCTGACGAAGAATACCGGAATGGAATTGAAAACCTTATTGATCTTACTCCCAACCTGTCCTTTAACGCTGTGATTCCCTGGGAGGCTCCGGCAGGTAAGTGGCGGCTGCTTTACTTCCTGGAAAAAGAAATTGATTATTACATTGATGCTTTAAACCCCGAGTCAACCGAAAGATTTTTACAGCTTACACATGATAAATATAAAAATGCAGTGGGCGAGGATTTCGGTATTACTGTACCGGGATTTTATACCGACGAACCTGCTATGCATTATTATCATATTGGTCTTGATAACCTGGTTATACCATGGTCATCCCGGATGTTCAAAATATTCAGAGAAAGAAGGGGATATGATCTCAAACCGTATCTCCCCGCTCTTTATACTTCGATGGGTGAGGAAACTGCAAAGATTCGTTATGACTTCTGGAGAACCCTTACAGAGCAGTATTCAGACTCATACTATAAACAAATACGCGAATGGTGCGAAGCAAACGGAGTCTTATTTACCGGTCATCTTCTGGGTGAAGAGTGGCTGCGTATTCATGCACGCTGTGAGGGTAATATATTCAAACATCTGAAACATATGCATATAACAGGCGTTGATCATCTTTATCCAAAGATAGGAACTGAGGATGAACCTGATCAGCACGTAGCGTTAAAACTTGCGAGCTCTGCTGCGCATCACTACGGGAGCAACAGGCTGCTTTGTGAGTCAATGGGAGGAACATACTGGGACTGTACTCTGGAGAGAATGAAATGGATAGCTAACTGGGAATATGTACTTGGAGTAACCATCTTCAACAATCATGGTTATCATTATTCTATTGAAGGAGAGAGAAAAAGGGACTGGCCTCCCTCGCAGTTTTATCATCATACCTGGTGGAAATACTACAATCAGTTTACAGAATACATGGCAAGGCTGGGCCATATTCTTTCAGGAGGAAGGCACGTAGCAAAAATTTTGATGCTTTACCCCATTAATACAATATGGACCAATTACACACCGCAATCAAGGAATGAAGTAGGAAATGCATCGGAGTTCGCGTTTAATTATTTAACTGATACTCTGCTCAAGCTTCATTATGATTTTGATTATACAGATGAAGATATCCTGAATGAAGCGGAGATTAAAAATGGAAAAATTAAGATCCGCGATGAAGAATATTCATTACTTATTTTACCTCCTATAACTCACATCCAGAAGGATACATATTCGTCAATACAAAGATTTCTTAATGGCGGAGGGAAGATTATTGCTGATTCCCTGCTTCCGGTAGGACTCCTGGATTATGATAAAAAGGACTCCGCTGTAAAAATCGAGAAGCTATTCGGAACCAACCCTGAAAAACTGCTGAAAAATTTCGCAAATGGTGCAAAGTTCAGCATCAAACACAAAAACACAACAGGTGATGTATATCTTCTGAACGGAAAAGGCATGCACAAGGAAAGGAAGAAGAGCGAACTAAAAAAACTCCTTAACCAGTGTGTGGTTCCTGATGTTACTATAAGCAGTGAGGATGTATTTTATCTGCACCGGGTTAAGGATGATTTTGATATTTATTTCTTAGTGAATACTACTCAGAAAGATATAGGTAAAGTTAATATATCTTTCGAGAAGACAGGAAAACCTGAACTCTGGGATGCTAACAAGGGAGAAATGAATCCGGTGCATGTATACGATACAAAAAACAACCGGCTTAATCTTACCCTCAATTTTTCTGCAAGTGATTCTCACATAGTGATAATTAATGATACCCCTGCAGATAGCTTTGTTACAAAAACAAATCTTATAGTTGAAGAATCTGTTGGACATACGGTTAAAGGATATTATGCCGGCGATGATGAGCAAGTGTATGCGGCTGTTAAATCAGGATCAGGCAGCAAAACTCTCAAAACCAAAACTGTAAAAGCTCTGAAGCCCTTAAAATGCGGTAAAGAATTCAGATTCGAAATAGAGGGAGATAATGTACTCTGCATTAATAACTGGAAGATGGGAGTCGACCTTAAAGAAGTGGAAGAAAAATTTTACCTTCCCGGATTTAACGACAAAAACTGGCAGGAAGTTACCATGGGAGCGTGGGAAATGCAGCTGCCCCAGGAGAGGGATAAAGAATACTACCCGGTTTCCCTCTTTTACAGAACAACTTTCAATATAAGCGAAGTTCCTTCATCCCTGCGGTTACTGATTGACGGCTTCAGCGGAAGCAGTTACCGGTTATTTATTAATGGTAATGAAATTACAGATCGTGGAAAAAGAAGCAGTTTAGATGCTGAAATAAAGGAAGTCGATATCAGGTCATTTGTAAAAGAAGGCGAAAATCTTATTGCGGTAAAATTAATAGCAGAAAGAAGAACCGACGGTATACTTGATCTTTTGAAGTTTGTCGGTGATTTTGCACTTAAAAGATCCGGTGAAGGGTATACCATTATTGGTCAGCCCGAAAAACTGAAGATCGGGGATTGGACAAAACAGGGTTATCCCTTCTATTCAGGAACAGGAAAATACACTGCGGAAATTAATATTCCGGAAAAATATACAGATGGTAAATTGTTTCTTGAAGCCGAATGCGGCGAAGATGTTCTTGAAATTTCAATAAATGACAGCGAACCAATAATTGTACCGTGGCATCCATATAAGGCTGATATTTCAGGGATGATACGGGCAGGTTCAAATACAATAACTATTAAAGTTACAAACACTTTAATCAACATCCTTGAAGCAGTTCAGAAGGAATCAGGACTCTTTAAGGAACCATTAATACTTCACTCAAACATATATACATTATCATAATAAGGGAGTTCATAAATTACTATGAATAAGGACGGAGTTCTTGTAGTCGGCAGCGCTAATATGGATCTGGTAGTCCAGTGCAGCAGGTTCCCGCTTCCCGGCGAGACAATATTCGGGAACAATTTCCAAATGTTTCCCGGAGGTAAGGGTGCAAATCAGGCCGTTAGCTGTGCCAGGTTAGGCATAAAGACTTATTTTATCGGGAAAATGGGACAGGATGAACTGGGAAAAAGGCTATCCGAAACAATGATGAATGACCGTGTCGATCTCACTAACCTTTTTACAGATAAAAGTAAACATACCGGTACCGCCTTAATAACAGTGGATTCAAACGGACAGAACCAGATTATCGTAATTTCAGGGAGCAACATGAAGCTAACCCCTGCGGATGTACGAAAGAAAAAAGAAATATTTACGAAAACCAGGGTAGTCCTTACCCAGCTTGAGATACCACTTGAAACAGTTATTGAAACTGCCAGACTTGCAAGGGAAAATGATGCAATATTCATACTGAATCCTGCACCTGCCTGCGAAATACCGGATGAAATTTACCCCTTAATTAATTACCTGACACCCAATGAGACGGAACTGCAAATGTTATCAAACATGATGGTTACTGATGTGGTATCCGCTGAGAAGGCGGCAAAAATAATGCTTGAGAAGGGCGTACAAAATATTATCATAACTTTGGGAGCAAAAGGCGCTCTCCTAGTTAATAAATACCATACTGAATTATATAAAACGCGGAAAGTTGATGTTGTGGATACAACAGCTGCCGGCGATGCATTTAATGGCGCTCTAGCATACTCTTTTGCCTCACGTAAGGAAATTCCTGAAGCAATATTATTTGCCAACAGGGCTGCGGCTATCTCTGTAACAAGATTGGGAGCACAAAGTTCAATGCCGGTAATAGCCGAGCTGCAGTCCGTATAAAAACTAAAGGAGGAAAGTTAAAATGAAAAAGCGTGGAATTCTGAATGCTAACCTCTCACGCATAATAGCTTCAATGGGACATACTGATAAACTTGTCATCTGCGATAGTGGACTGCCTATCCCAAAAAAATCAGAAGTTATTGATCTGGCCCTGACCACAAACATTCCGAGGTTCCTGGATACACTTAAGATAATCCTTGAAGAATTACATATCGAAGGTGCAGTTATTGCAAAAGAAATGTGTGATGGTAAAGATGGTCTATTCGAGAAAACTACAAAAATGCTGAACGGTACAAAACTAAAAAAAGTACCTCACGAAAAATTTAAAGAGCTTACCAGGGATAAAGGAAACATCACATTTGTAAGAACTGGAGAAACGACACCCTATGCAAATATTATCCTTATCTCCGGTGTAACGTTCTAATTTAAAAGGCAAATAATGAAGTACAGACGTTTCGGAAAACAAGGGTGGGAATTATCTGAGATTAGCTTTGGAGCGTGGGCGATCGGCGGTGATATGTGGGGCCCTCAGAACGATGAGGAATCATTAAAAGCTCTACATAAGGCAATCGACCGTGGTGTAAATTTTATTGATACCGCACAAGGATACGGAAGCGGTCATAGTGAGGAAATAATAGGGAAGGTTCTGAAAGAGAGGAAAGAGGAATTATTTGTTGCCACAAAAGTTCCCCCTGTGCCCGGAACAACCTGGCCGCCTCCTGAGGATCAGGATGTGAATAAGTCATTTCCAGCTTCCCATATTATCGATGAATGCGAAAAGTCACTAAAAAGACTTCAAAGAGATTATGTTGATATTTACCAGTTCCATACCTGGGCTACAGCGTTCAATGTAAGAGATGAATGGTATGAGGCTATGATGAATCTCAAAAAACAGGGCAAAATAAGAGCCGTTGGTGTCTCCGTCCCAGATACTACCCCCGATGATGTTATTGGCGCCCTGGTACTCGGTAAAGTAGATTCTGTGCAGGTCATCTATAATATCTTTGAACAATACCCTGAATGGAATCTTTTTCCAGTCGCTGATAAACTTGAAACCGGTATCATTATCAGGGTACCGTTTGATGAAAGTGCTCTGACAGGCAAGCTAACCGAAGAAACTACATTTGCTGAAGGTGATGTAAGAAAGCATTATTTCAGGGGGAACAACCTTAAGGCAGTTGTAAGAAAAGTTAAAGATTTGGAACAGTTTAAGAATAAAAGGCATCCGGATATGTCTATGGCAGAGTACGCATTAAGATTTTGTCTAAGCAATGGCACAGTCAGCACAGTAATTCCGGGAATTAGAAATGTAAGACAGGCGGAACTGAATACAGCGGTGAGTGACGGTTGTTTCCTTCCACTGGATGAGCTTACCGAGCTTAAACAGTTTTACTGGAAAAAAGATTTCTGGCACGAAGAAGTTGAACTCTAAAAAAAAGAAAACCAAAAACAGGAGTTTGAAATGAGACAAAAAATCTCTTATCTACTTATTATTATACTTTTCTCTTTTATTTATATATACCCGCAATCTTCAAATCTCATATATGATCAGCTTGAGAAGCCGGAGAATGCAGCTTTCTACCATGTTCCTGTAGGTTTATGCGAAGACTATCCTGAAGAAACCACTACTATGCAGATTATCAAAAATGATTTTGAATTCCTAAATAAACATAACATAAATCTTTTAAGAATCTCTTTCGGGTGGGATGCTATTGAAACCGAAAAAGGAAAGTTTGAGTGGCTTTTCTGGGATGATTTCGTAAAAATGGCGGTTGACGATTACGGCATAACCCTGGTGCCTTACATCTGCTACACACCTCAGTGGATCTCACGCGGCGCTAATGACACCCTGTTCTTTTGGAATTATCCTCCCAAGGACTTTAATGAGTTCGGAGTTTTTATGACTCGCCTTGTCAACAGGTATAAGGACAGGATAAAAACATGGGAACTCTGGAACGAACCCGATATTGAGATTTATTGGCAGGGTTCCGTGAAGGAATTTGCAGAGTTTATAAAAGTAGGAGCGGATGCCGTAAAGAAAGCTGACCCATCTTCCAAAGTGGTTTTGGGAGGACTTGCATACGATCCGAATTTCCTGCTCCAGTTATTCAGAGATAACGGTTTGAGTCCTTATATCGACATAGTTAATTGTCATAATTATTACGAAACCTGGCACCGGCACTCTATAGAAAGCATTACCGAATATATTAATGAGATAACCGATATTATCTGGAGATATGGAAACAAACAATCATTATGGATGGCTGAGGTCGGCTATAGCACCTTCAGGAAAGGCGCAAGGGTTTCTGAAAGCTTTTCTGCCTATTATGATTATGAACATACTCCGGAATACCAGGCTGTCGAACTATTTAAAACACTCACACTTGCTGTCTCTACTGAGAAACTGTCTGCAATCACCTGGTATGAATTAAAAGACCTTCCTCCGAGTGAGGGGGTAATAGGAGATAATGATAACAACAGGTTCCTGGGTGTAGCTTATCCCGACTGGAAGGACAAACCTGCAGCAAAATCACTGGAATTCTTCAACAGCTTATTCTCATCCGCATATAAGTCAATCGATGATAAAGTCACCCTCGATGCACCTATTGGATCAGACAGCAGAGCTCATGCTTTTCAGACAGAAAACGGTGATGTAATTGTAGTTGCCTGGCTTCAGACGAGTGTTCCGGGTCGCCAGAGTGAAGATAAGAGCGGAATGGTTAAAGATACAAGAACTGAGAAAATCGATATCGTACTCCCCGTAGAACTGAATGGTAATATTTCTCTCTATGATGAACTTGGAAATGAGAGCTCATTCAGCAGCAAAATGAATGAAGCAGGACAAACAACTTTAAATGACATTAATTTAAAAGGCGGAAAAATTGTAATATTAAAAATCAGGAAGTAAGTATGAGCATCGTTGCAAAAAGAATATCTCCGGAAAACTTTAAGAAATTCGGAAACGTTGTTAATTCACCTTCAGGAAAACCAACATCTGAAGCTGCAGACTATAAATTCTGGTCTGATATTGCAGATTATAAAATCGATGGAGAAACAGAAATAGGAATATGCACCGTTTACAGGCAGGAAGAAAATATGATAACAGGAATGGAAAGGCATCTGATAACCCCGGAAATATTAATCCCGATCGATGGTGCCTTTGTACTTCCTCTGCTAATTGAGGGGCAAGATATCACGGATTCCGAAGCCTTCAAGGTAATTGTAGGAGAAGCTGTAAAAATAAATAACGGAGTATGGCATGGAGCCTGCCTACCTACTGATAAAGATGAATCATCATACTTTGTCATATTCAAAAAAGGCACACCGCATACCGATGTCGAAAAAAAGAACATAAGTCCCCTCAAAGTAATTATTTGATAAAGCAATAAACCAGGAATGTATGAACGAAAAGATACTTAGATCTGCAAATGTTGAAATGATTTTTAACGAAAATCCTTTCCATATAGAAGGGATTTTTATTTTACCAGAACGCACAAAGGTTTGCGCAAAAGGATTACTGAATTTTTTCATCAGAACCCGTGATGCTCTATCCGATCCCGTGTTCTTATCAGGATATAGGGACGTCATATTTAAGGAAGACGAAATATCATTCCTTCTCATTGATGATTCGGAAAAATATTCAGCACAGTTTAACATAATTTCGTCGGATGCGGGTATCAGGATCCGTGTAGATGTAAGCGCACCCGAGCCGGTCTGGTTAATCGAATGGAAACTCTCTGGATTTGACTTCGATAAATTGCTGATACCTGCACTTGGAGGTCAGGAGATCTCATCTAAGATGCCGGAGGGAAATACTCTATCATACAAATATCCCTTCTGGTGGAATGCACAATTCGCTATGGGAATGAAAGAAGATGATGGTCTCTTAATTAATTCTCGCGATGGTAAACCGGATCTGAAACTGCTCAGGATCGGAAGAGAACATTCCGGTTTCAGTATCACATACGGATTTGAGGCTGAAGCTCCCATTGAATCCGGTAATATGACAGCGGAATTCTACCTTACCGGGTTTAAAGACGGCTGGCAAAATGGAGCTGAGCTTTATCGTACCTGGATGGAAAAAACTTTCGCTCCGGTTGAGTATCTGCAGCATAAGGGTTTCCCAGCGTGGGCAGAGAATATCAGTTTTGTTTTTGAATTGTGGGGTGCCAGAAAAAGCTTCACACCGGGACATACATTTTCCCAAATGATCGAACGTCTGAAAGTCTGGAAGGAATATTATCCGCCTGAGAATACCCTTGTTTACCTGGCAGGTTTTGCCGAGAATGGAATCGATTCTCATGCCCCTGATTATAATCCGGGTGAACAATGCGGTGGCGAAACTGAATTCAAAAAACTTATGGATGCGGCACATTCAATGGGGTACAAAGTTATGCTGCATACTAATGTACTGGCTATGACATTTACACACAAACTATACAAGGAATTCCACAAGTTCCAGGTTATCGATCCTTTTGGAAGAGAGCAGGGATGGGGAATGGATATGGATGGCGACTGGCTGCCGGAACCATATTTTGCTTACATCAATCCCGGCTATACGGAATGGGGAGACCTTATGGAAAAAGTATTGGGGAATTTAATTGAAAAATATGGTGCAGATGCTGTTTTTCTTGATCAGACTCTGCTGGCATTTAATGTGAGTAAAGGGCCCAATTTCATCACCGGGATGAGGGATCATATAACCAGGCTGCAGAACCGTTTCCCTGGTATCCTCTTTGCGGGCGAAGGTCTCCATGAACAAAATGTGAGCGCCCTGCCTTTCGCACAGCTGCATGGGATAGACAGTTTAACTGAAGTGCATGGTATGGAAGGTCAAGTCCCATGGAGAAAGGCTCATCCTGTTTCAACCTATTTGTTTGAAAAGTATACCAGGTATACAGGGCATTTACTAACAAGGCATCCATCAAACCCGATGTTCGCTTTTCAGGAAGCTGCCTACAGTGAACTTGGGGTTATCCCGGTACTCTCGTTATATAATTATGAACAGAAAATGGAGCTGCCTGAAGTAAAAGTAATGATTGAAAGAGCAAAATCTTTATCCGAAAAAAGCGAGATAACTAAATGAAGATAATAAAAACAGCCGTAATCGGAAGCGGCTTTATGGGTTCAGCTCATATTGAAGCTCTGAAAAGAATAGGTGGCGTGGAAGTAGCTGCCATCGTATCTAAGGAAAAAGATCAGGCAGAGAACCTGGCAGAACGGTATTCTATCCCGAAAGTTTTTGAAAACTGGGAAGACGTTTTTAACGAAAAGCAAATACAGGTTATACACAACTGCACTCCAAATATTTTTCATTATGAGATAAATAAGGTTGCGATTGAAAATAATAAACATATTATTTCTGAAAAACCCTTGACGATAAATGCACGGCAATCCTCTGAATTATTGGAGCTTCTCGGAAAGCATAATGTAGTTAATGCTGTTAACTTCAACTACAGGTTTTACCCTCTCATCCAACACCTTCACTCTGTTTTTGAAGAGGAAATAGGGAACGTTTATCTCGTTCATGGTCATTATCTGCAGGACTGGCTTTTCTACGATACAGATTATAATTGGCGGCTTGAGACAGGTATCAGCGGCGAATCACGGGCTATTGCAGATATAGGTTCACATTGGTGCGACCTTATTCAATTTGTAACAGGACTAAAAATAAACAAAGTCTTTGCAGATCTTTCTACTATCCATCAAGTCAGGAAAAAACCTGCTGTCACCGTGGAAACGTTTAAGGGTAAGGAGGCGAGTAAATCTTCAGAAACGAGCGATGTAAAAATTTCAACTGAAGATGCAGGTTCTGTGCTGTTTGCCCTTGAGAATGGAGCAAAAGGTGCATTCACTGTGTCACAGGTAAGTGCAGGAAGAAAAAATCACTTCTGGTTTGAGATTGACGGAAATAAGAAAGCAGTTTCCTGGAACCAGGAGAATCCAAATGAACTTTGGATAGGGCACAGGGAGAAAGCAAATGAGATCCTAATTAAAGATCCTGCTCTTCTGTCAGCTGAAGGCAGAAAGTTTGCACATTACCCCGGGGGACATCCTGAGGGATATCCTGACGGACCTAAAAACCTGTTTATGAGTGTTTATGACTTTATAAGGGATGGGAAAGATCCTTTGAATGTTAAACCTGATTTCCCGACATTTATGGACGGACATCAGGAGAACAGAATAGTTGAAGCAATACTTAAAAGCAATCGGGAACAGAAGTGGGTCGCATTATAACAAATAATATTTTAACGGTTAATAGGAATTGGGAGTACTAAATGAAACTTGGATTTTTAACAGCCTGCCTTCCTAATGTAAATCTTGAAGAGCTTGCTAAGTTTGCATCTGGGCAGGGTTTTAAAACTTTAGAACTAGCGGCCTGGCCTGTAGACTCTTCAAGAGATTACCAGGCAAGGCAAATAGATGCGGCAAAGTTTGATAAATCTGAAGCTTCCCGCATTAAAGATATATTTGCCGGGAATAATCTTCAGGTCTCTGCCATGGCCTATTATGATAACAACCTGCATCCTGATCTAAAGCAGCGTAATAAATATCTGGAGCATCTTAAAAAAGTAATCGATACAGCACAAATGCTTGATGTAGAGCTGGTTGGAACTTTTGTCGGCAGCCGTCCCGATAAAACACCCAATGAAAATATTAAAGAAATTGGACAGGTATTCAGGGACATATTGAAATACGCCGCTGACAGGGGAGTGAAAATAATGATTGAAAACTGTCCTATGGAAAACTGGGTGAAATTCGGACTCCCCGGTAATTATGCCTATTCTCCAGAACTATGGGATGCACTTTTTAATGAGTTACCCGATGAGAACTTCGGATTAAATTTCGATCCTTCACACCTGTACTGGCTGGGAATCGATTACCTTCAGGCTGTTGAGGACTATGCTGAAAAGATCTTTCATGCACACGCAAAGGACACCGAAATTCTGGCAGAAGGTGAATACAATTACGGCCTGTTCGGAAGGCAGATTGATCCTGTTCCATGGAAATCAGGCTGGTGGCGTTACAGGATGCCAGGCCTGGGAGAAATTGACTGGAAGAAATTTATTTCTGTTCTGCAGGAACATGATTATGACTATGTACTTTCCATAGAACATGAAGATCCTATATGGGAAGGGAGTGAGGAGAATGTTAAGACAGGACTAAAACTCGGTTATAAATATTTATCACAATTTGTAATTTAATCATATGCGAAAACTGCTTTCAGAAGAATATTTTCCTTTCGGCTCTCAATACTACCGTGCACCATCTCCTCACAAAAGGGAATGGGAAACTGATCTGAAAAAAATGTCTGAACTGGGATTTAATACTGTCAAATTCTGGGTCCAGTGGAGATGGAATAATCCTGCAGAGGGCATATTTTACTTTGATGACATCGACCGACTTATGGAACTCGCAGATGAATATGACCTGAGAGTAATGCTGAATACTATTTTTGATGTTGCACCTGCCTGGATTTATAAAAAATTTCCTGATGCTTCGATGATAACTTTATCGGGACAAAAGATAGGACCTCAAACCCAACCACACAGGCAGATCGGCGGACTTGGCTGGTGTTTTAATCATGACGGGGTAACGGGCCATATGATCCAGTTTCTCTCCGAAACACTTCAAAGGTATAAAGATCATCCTGCCCTGGAGATATGGAATGTCGGGAGTGAACCGGAATTAACCAGCAGTATGGCCGAAATGCGTGCTTATGCTGATAATGCAGCGAAGATGGGGGATATGCTATGCTACTGCCATAACTGTGAATCAAAATTCAGGTCGTGGCTGAAAGAAAAATATACAGACATTAAAAATTTAAATACCAGCTGGAACAGGAACTATTATTCCTTTGAAGAAGCGGAGCTACCAAGGACACGGAACACCTTCAATGATATGATTGACTGGAGAATGTTTTTTGTGAAAACGATAGGAGAAAATGTAAAAAAGCGATTCGAAATTGCTGAATGGATAGACGACGGCAAGCATCCACTTATGTGTCACCATGTATTTATACAGGGTTTTCCGGTAACCTCAACTGCCAGCGATCCCTGGAACGTAGGGCGATTCGGCGATCTTCATGGATTTACACAAATGGATGACGCTGCAATGATAGACATCCTGCGCTCCTGTTCAAAAGGCAAACCTGTTATTTCTGCCGAGATGCTGATGCTGCCGGGTTATACGCTCGATCTTCCAAAGAGAACAGACACCAATGACGTAAAGAGATTTATTTTCAGCGGAATTGCGGGGAACTTAAAAGGTTTTATCTTCTGGCAATTCCGGCCTGAAATACTTGGACGCGAAGCCCCGACATGGGGACTCACCCACATTGACGGGAGTACTACCCCACTGCTGGAGGCCTATGCAGAAACCGGAAAGGTTCTTCAGAATAACGCTGGTTTTCTACTGGATGCAAAACCGGCCAAAGCTGAGGTCGCTTTACTTTATAATCCTGAAAACCAGGTGTTTGCCTGGGAGGCAACAGGAAATGAAAAGAATGCTACGGACTCTCTTCTTGGGATCCATCATGCACTTTATGAGCATAATTATCTGATAGATTTTATACATCCCCGCGAGTTCCCATCTATCCTTCAAAATTACAGGGTTCTCTTTTTGCCCTTTCCTTATCTCCTTAATGAACAAATCACTTCGGTGATCGAAGGATGGGTGCGGGACGGCGGGGTGTTAATATCTGAAAGTTATACAGCTGCGTGGAACAGAGAGAAAGGGCACCATGAAAAGATTGTTCCGGGTTATGGACTTTATAAAGTTTTTGGTGTAAGGCAGGAAGCAGTCGAACCTGCAGATGAAAAAGGGAATGTTGAGATAATTACATCAAAAGACCTGCCTCTCATTAAAAAGGGCAGCTCGGTTAATGGTTCGATAATAAAAGAAACATTCAAAACCGATGGCGCTAAAGTACTTGCTGAATTTGCATCCGGTGAACCTGCAGTTACATATTTCGAATACGGGAAAGGTAAGGCTGTACAGATTGGCACCTATTTAGGACTCGTCTATCACCGTGAAAAAACCACATCAAACGGCGAACTGATAGCAGGGCTGGTTGAATACTGTGTAAAAATTAAAAGACCTGAAGCTAGTGGAAAAGTCAGGATCGACATATTGAAAAACGATGAGCAGGAGATGTTGATAGTACAAAACCTTGAAAATAAGCCTCGTACAGTGATGGTTAAGCTTTATGGAATTAATGGTAAGACATATACAGAACAATTCTCAGGAAAAAAAGTAAAGCCACGGAAAGAGAAGGGAGACTACCAGCTAAATTTAAAGCTCGGCGCACGGGAGGTGCAGGTCTATATTGCCTGATATTTTTAAGTCCAAACATTTCAGGGATGAAAATGTGAAAAGAAATTTCTTCCTGAATGTATTTGATGGGTCTGTGTACTCTTTTGCTATGAGCTTTGTCTCTCTGCAGACCGTACTTCCTATATTCATCAAAAAAATAAGCGGAAGCGATATCGCCGTTGGATTGATCCCTGTGATATGGCTGGTCGGGTTTAACTTCCCGCAGATTTTTGTATCAAACCATGTACGCAGACTCGGTTATAAAAAGCCATGGATGCTGAAAACTGCTTTAGTACAGAGGATTCCATGGCTCGTTCTTGCTTTTCTATCGTACTTTCTGGTTGACAGTCTTGATAATTCAACAGCACTGATAATCATATTTATCGGACTAGCATTTGCGGCATTCGGCGGCAGCATAAATCTTCCGGGCTGGTTTGATTTAATTTCAAAAATTACCCCGGTTCAGCTCAGGGGAAGATTGTTTGCTTTCCGTTCAGTTCTGGGTGCAGCGATGGGAATATTCGGAGGCTGGGTAGTATCGCTCATCCTTGATTCCATTAGCTACCCGGTAAATTATTCTCTCTTATTCTTTATTGCATTTTTTGTAATGATGCTTTCCTACATCTTTCTTACTCTTTTAAAAGAAGAGCATCCCAATCATCCGCAGTCTGATTTCACTTACAAAGAATTTCTTAAACGACTAAGTACAATACTTAAAGAAGAAAAGAATTTCAGAAATTTTATAATTGCAGATGCAATGATGATGCTTGCATTGATGTCAAATGCCTTTCTTGCTGTTAATGCTATGGAAAAGTTCAATCTAACAGATGCATATGCAGGTTATTTTACAATAATCATGATGTTGAGTATGACTTTTGGAAGTCTTTACTTCGGATACCTGGCCGATAAGAAAGGTCATAAACTCAATCTTATCTGGTCTTCGGTATTTACTCTGATAGCCTGCATTGCAGCGCTTATTTCCCCCGTAGTTGAAATATATTTTATAAGTTTTGCGGCCTCGGCTCTTACTATAACCCTGACACAGGTATCCAGGTTAACAATAATAGCGGAGATCTGCAGAGAGGATGACCGTCCTACTTACATATCATTGACCAACCTGATAACAGCTCCGTTTGTGCTTTCAGGATTATTCGGCGGATGGTTAGCTTCTGTTTTCGGTTATAATGCTGTATTTATTATAGCAGGAATATTTGCTGCGCTTGCTTTCATATGGCTGAATTTGAAAGTAACAGAGCCCCGTAAAATAGAGTTCGTGAATAATTAAGAGAAATCAAAGATGAAAAAAATATCAAGAAGAAACTTCATCAGAAATTCTGCAGTTGCAGGTATGGGTTCGCTTGTTGCATCCAGTGTGTTATTTTCCGCTCCATCTCTTCTGCTTAATAAAAAAACGCGGATGTCCACACTGCAGGGAGAATTAATATTCAAACCTTATTTTGTTCAGGAAGGAAGGGGACCCAACCTTTATGACCTTAGCTGGGCGACTGATAAAAATTGGGATACTTTCTACTCGAATATCCATATAGATAAGAATACCGGCGTAGTTATTTCCGACACAAGAGGAACCGGTCAATTCGGAATAAATGTAAGATGGAACGTAGAGGGTTTCGGATGGACGAATATTACTGCTGATAACAATGGTGAATTTTACAAACTTCCTCCTGAAGGGAAGTTTGTTGATCTTAACCTGAATTATGAACTCTGCGGAAGCAGGGTGGTGAGGAACCGAAGCAGGCTGAAGGTTCTTTCTTCTGCCGGCTGGAAAGCGGATCCAGAAATAATGATGCTGGTGAACCTTTCTGAACAGTTCTATGAGGATGCAAAGAAGAAATATTCCGATCAGGAGAATTGTGCGAAGCTAGCCCAGAGTGGACTGCTATATGCTTTATGGGCAAGTGAGAAAATGGAACTTGGAAAGGCTGCATATGATATTCTTCAAAGAGGCAGCAGAAATGATTTTTATATAGGCTGTGATGCCCGGGCTTTTTACCAGATGTACCAGGACAAATTCCTGGATATGTTCAGCCATCTTTTCAATTATGCAAATATAACTTTTGTAGCAAAGGGAGATGGAATGATGTCCGATTATCAAACCGCTCCGGCTGCGATAAATCCTGAGACAAGGGAACTGCTGATCAATAAGCTGAATGAAAGAAATATAAAGTGCCAGGAGAGACTTCTGTTTTGGTTTCACGACTGCTGTACACCGGACTGGCTTAAAAATATGAAGTACGATGACCTGATGAAATACGCTGAGAAACTGACCACAGAAACTATGAGGAAATTCGGTAATAAGCTTTATGCAATGGAACTGGTAAATGAACTCCATGACTGGGCTAATAAACTTCATCTAAATCATGATCAGATCACCGAGCTTGTAAGGCTGATAAATGATGTTGCAAAAGCTGAAGCACCGGCTGTAAAGAGAACGATAAATAACTGCTGCCCCTTTGCAGAATATGTACAGATGCACACCTATTCGGGGAGTCCCGCAGAGTATCCTCAGCGGACTCCATATCAGTTTTCCAAAGATCTTATCCAAGCAGGGATTGATTTCGACATCCTTGAGCAGCAGATGTACTTTCCATACAGGGATCTTCAGGATGCAGTATTAATGATTGAAAAACTGTCATCACTTGGTAAACCAATGCAGATCTCCGAAATAGGCTGTCCCGGCGGACCAACCAATAGGTCGGTAAAACTGGATGAAGTTAAAATCTCACAGGAACCATATTTATGGCATCAGCCATGGGATGAGCATATCCAGGCAAACTGGCTGGAAGATCTTTATACGCTGATTTATAGTAAACCATACATTCACGCCGGCAACTGGTTTGATTTTGTTGACCCTAATTCATATATGGAAAATGGAGGTCTTCTTCGTTCTCCTGAGGGTGAGAAGAAAGAGGCATACATAAGGTTTGAACAACTCAAAAACAGGTTCGAAAATCTACCGGTTAAATCATAACAAAAACTAAAATATTATGGCAAAGAAAATTTTAAAAGAATCCAGCATTGCTGGATTAAATGCAGAAATCATAACCGAAAGGCGGACTGCTGCAATTACTGAGCAGGGTGAACTCATTTTCAGACCTTATTATGTCCAGAGAGGAGTGGGTCCTAATTTACTCGACTGGGCATATGCTTCTGATCAAAACTGGGATGCATTTCATTCGAATATTACTGCATCGAAAGATGGTGTAAAAATATCCGACACCGAAGGCAGGGAAAAGTTCGGGATTGATGTCCGCTGGAACGTAGAAGGTTTCGGGTATATTTTTATAACCGCGGATAACGGAGGTGAATATTATAAGCTTCCTCCAAAGGGTCAGTCGACTACCCTGAATCTCAACTATGAGCTGGCAAAAAGCAGGGTGTTGAGAAACAGAAGGAGAATGGATCTGCATAAAAAGCGTGGCTGGATTCCATCTTATGAGGTTATGTCATTTGTTAATCTTTCAGACGAATATTTCAAAGAGGCAGATAAATATTTGAATGACGGGGAAAAATGCGGAGAACTTTCTCAGAAGTCTCTGCTTTATGCAATGTGGGCAGGCGAAAAAATAGAATTGGAGAAAGCCCGGTTTGACATTCAGAAGAACGGGGTACGAAAAGGTTTCTTCATCGGCTGTGATGCACGGGGATTTTACCAGATGGACCCGGAAACCTTTATGGAGCTATTCACGGATGTTTTCGATTACGCAACCATCACCTATTATTTAATGAGCGGGTTTTACCAGGATTTTGAACCTACAGAGGGAGATACGCAATACGACGTAAGAGATGTGCTTTTTAAGAAGCTGAAAAACAAAAATATCACGGTTGAAGGCAGGCCGATTTACTGGCCTTACAAGACTGTAACTCCCGACTGGCTCAGGAACAAGAATTATGATGAAGTACTGAAGTATGTTGAGAAGCATGCCCGCGAGGTTGTAAGTCATTACGGCGAAGGAATATACGCCTGGGAAATTGTAAACGAATCACACGACTGGGCCAACGAAATGCAGCTTACTCCGGAGCAAATTACGAATGTCACAAAGCTTGCATGTGAAGTCGCAAAAGATACCAATCCAAACGTAGGCAGACTGATAAATAACTGCTGTCCTTATGCAGAGTATGTTCAGCTTAAAAAATGGGGAGAGCTTGACGCCAAGTACCCCCAGAGAACTCCGCACCAATTTATGCAGGACCTTGTTGATAACGGCGTCGATTTTACAATCACAGGTCAGCAGATGTATTTTCCCTACAGGGATCTAGCTGATACTATAATCCTTATCGAAAGACTTGAAAAATTCGGACGTCCTGTTCAACTGACTGAAGTAGGTGCTTCATCGGGACCATCGAAAGCGTCTATTGAGAATGGCTCTCTTGAAATATCACAAGAACCATATGTATGGCATCGTAACTGGGACCAGGAACTTCAGGCGGAATGGCTCGAAGGACTTTACACTATGGCCTATAGCAAACCCTGGATTGAAGCTGTTAACTGGTATGATTTTGTTGATCCTTACTCATGGATAAAAAACGGGGGCTTAATAGCTTCGCCTCAGGGAGAAAAGAAAGCTGCTTATGACAGACTATTGAAACTAAAGAAAGAATGGAAGTTAAGCTAAAATAATTATGGCAGGAAAATTAATATTCAAACCATATTTCACTCAGAAAGGCAGAGGTCCTCATCTTTTTGATTTTGTTATGACTACCGATGAAAAAGGAGATGCATTTCATTCTGATATAAAAGTTACAGGCAGCGGGATTGAGATTTCCGATACCGAAGGGAGAGATAAGTTCGCGATAAGCGTTAGATGGAATGTAGAAGGCTACGGGTACTTGTTCATGCCTGCTGATAGCGGGGGAGAATTCTATAGTGTTCCTCCGGCCGGAGAAAGAGTGCTGAATCTTAATTATGAACTTGCTGAAACACGGATTTTCAGGAATCGTGAAAGACTAAAAGAGTTTACCGGTATGAACTGGAAACCGGGATCAGAAATAAATCATCTTCTTGACCTCTCGGAAGAGCTTTTCAATCAGGCTGAGAAAAATAAGAAAAATCCCGAAAGATGCGCTAAACTTTCCCAGGTATCTTTGAAGTATGCTGCAGCAGTAAGCGAATTGATAGAGATTGATAAAGCCAGATTTGATATACAGAATAACCCGGTAAGAAAAGATTATTTATTCGGATGCGACACCCGGGGATATTTCCAAATGGAGAGTAGTGAATTATTTATGGAAAGATTTTCTGAGGCATTTAATTACGCTACTATTACTCATTACCTTAAAGGAGATTTTATTGATTTCGAGCCTGAAGAAGGGAATAAAAAATTTAATGAGCGTGATAAGCTGCTAGATGAACTACGGAAACGGAATATAACTGTAGAAGGCAGGCCGTTATTCTGGACGCACACGTGGGTTACACCGGAGTGGCTTGAGAAAAAATCATATCCCGCACTTCTGAGGTATGTTGAAAAACATGTAAGGGAAGTTATCAGGCATTACTGTAATGAAATTAAAGTATGGGAAGTAGTAAACGAGATGCACGACTGGGCAAACCAGGTTCAGTTAGATCACGAACAGACGATTGAACTGACCAAATTAGCATGTGATGTTGCAAGAGATGAAAATCCCGGGATCCGTCTGTTGATTAACAACTGTTGTCCTTTTGCTGATTATGTACAGAAGGGAAAATGGCACGAACTTGATGCCAAATTTCCGCAGCGTACGCCGCACCAGTTTACAGAACAAATCATTGAAGCCGGAGTTGACTTCGATATTATAGGTGTACAGGTTTATTTTGTACAAAGGACGCTGACCGAAGCGGTTCAATCTATCGAACGTTATGAGAATATGGGTAAGAAAATTCAGCTCGCAGAAATCGGTGCTCCCTCCCGCGGAATTACGCAGGAATTTACAGAACCTGACGAAGACTACAGCACCCGCCCATACGAATGGCACCGTCACTGGGATGAGGAATTACAAGCCGACTGGCTGGAGAGCATCTTTACTTATGGCTACAGTAAAAAATTTATAGAGGCAGCCAACTGGTATGATTTTACAGATCCGTACGGCTTCCTCAAATCCGGCGGACTGCTCCGTTCTCCGCGCGGAGAGAAGAAGGCCGGATATGACAGGCTAATAAACCTCAGGCAGAGATGGGGCTAGGTTTTTAATTCGATCTTTTTTTACAATTAAACCAGAGATAAGATGAAAACACTATCTAGGAGAAATTTCATAAAAACGGGAGCTCTGAGCTCTGCGGCAGTTGCTGCTTCGTCATCCCTTTTTACGGGCTGGGCGAAACCACTCAGGATTAGAAAGGAAACGGACCTTGTCTTTCGGCCTTATCCTCATCCCTGGATGCCGGAAATGAATTTTGCATACCTTACGGATATAAATGAAGATCCTTTCAAATCAAATATTCAGGTAACCCATGACGGTATTATTGTACCGGCAGAAGTTGCCGGCCAAAAATTCTCGATTAACACCAGGTGGTTCATTGAAAACTTCGGTTATATTATGCTTGCTGCTGATAATGGCGGAGAGCTTTATTCCACCGGCGAACTGAACGGTTCACTTAACCTTAACTTCGAATTTGCAAAGACACGTGTATTACGCAACAGCAGGGTTAAGGGAAAGTATGAAAGCACCGGTACAAAGTTCTCTTCCGAAGTTAACCGACTGGCTGATCTGTCAAATGAACTCTTTGAAGCTGCCAAAAAACATCAGAGTGATGGTGAAAAGTGTGCGCAGATATCCGATAAAGCACTGGAATATGCTTTATGGGCAGGTGAAAAAATAGAACTTGAAAGAGCTAAAAGTGAGATAGAGAGAATGAACAGGAAAGATCCTTTTCATTTCGGTTGTGAAAGCAGGCAGATGATATGGGCAAAGTCAGAAGAATTTGTAAAAAGATTTCCTGAATTGTTCAACTTCGCAACGGTGACGCATTACGTATGGGACAGCTGGTACGAACTATTTGAACCTACAGAAGGAAATTACAACTGGGGTGTGAAGGATGATATAGTAGACTTCCTTATGAGGAATAATATAGAGATTGAAGGAAGACCTTTATTCTGGTTTCATCCAACAGTTACTCCGGACTGGTTAAAAGCAAAAAGTTATCCTGAGCTGAAACAGTATATGGAAAAGCATATTTATGATCTTGTAATGCACTATAAAGATAATGTACTTTCGTGGGAAGTATTCAATGAGTATCATGATTGGGCTAATATCTTTAATCATACTCCCGAACAAATGACTGAACTTGCAAGACTCGCATTCGACAGGACGAAAGAAGTTAATCCTAAAGTAACCAGGATATTAAACAACTGCTGCCCCTGGGCCGAATATGCTGCCATGGGAAGAATGGCAAGGATGGATGCAGCCCGACCTCTGCGCTCTCCACGAAAATTTATTGAAGACCTTACAGAGGCAGGAGTTGATTTTGATGTGCTGGGAATTCAGATATATTTTCCACGAAGAGACTTATCAGATATAGTAAGGCTCCTTGAACGACTTGAAAAATTTAATAAGCCCATTTATATAACAGAACTTGGAACGTCTTCCGGCTATTCAGTTGAGCATATTATGGACGGCACGATGAAAATATCGAATGAACCTTATGAATGGCACAGGAGATGGGATGAGGACCTACAGGCTGACTGGCTTGAACAGGTTTATACTATATACTACAGCAGGGCTTCTATAAAAGCTGTAAACTGGTATGACTTCTCTGATTTCAGACCTTTCATTGTGAACGGAGGACTGGTAAGGGAAGATATTTCTCCCAAGCTCTCATTTCATAGATTAAAAGAGACACTGACCGCCTGGAACCGACTTCCCGGAGATAAAGGAATATAAAGATGACGTCTAAAGAAAGAATATTGACTGCCATGAGCAGGAAAAAGGCCGATTACGTGCCTGTTAGTCCCGATATTTCCGTAATGGTGCCTGACCGACTTGACGGCCGGCCATTTTACGACATCCACCTCGACGGAAGGGAACACAACGGCTGGACATCAGCTACACACGCAGAAATATATGTAAAAGCTATACAGCATTTCGGAATGGACGGTTTCTATATGTATGGAGGGCTAAAACAGAACTGCCCTGACCGTCCTGAATTTGAAAGCAGAATTATTGACATCCCTGAGGGAAAACTTGTAGAAAGAATCTGCCGTACCGCCAAGGGGAATCTGACGGAGAAAGAAATTTATTTTGCCGACGAGCCTCCCTGGAGGGAAGAAAAACCAATAAAAGATCTTTATTCAGATTTCGAAAAATTCCAGCTTCATATGGGATTAGGCGGCTGGGAATGGGAAAAGGAATATAATGACAAGCATGTTATCGGCGACCTGGGAATTTATATGGGAATGATTCCTGTATTTCAGGACTGGTGGTTTCATTACAGGCAGGGAGGATTTGAGCAAGTCTTTATGGATTTTATGATGGATACCGACTATATGGATAAAGTACATGAATTCTGGATGGAATGGGCATTGGCGAATGTTAAAGCAATGCTTGAATCAAAACCCGATGTAATAATGCTCGGCGGTTCAAGTGCTAGTCTCAGCGTAAGTTCACCTGATATTTTCAAAAAATATGAACTTCCATTTATTCAGAAGGCTTCAACACTTTGCAAAGAGGCAGGTATAATTTCACATCTGCATATATGCGGTAAAAGCTGGCCCCTGATTGAGATAGTCGCTAAAGAAAGCGACCTGACCTCTATGGAACCCATGGAGGAACCACCGACAGGAAATGTTGATCTTGCTGAAGTCAAAAAAATTGTAGGTGATAAATTATGTATTAAGGGTAATATCAATACGACAGAATTTATGCTGACTGCCACACCTCAGGAGGTAGAAGACAAATGTAAACGGCTTATCGATACCGTGGGTTATGACGGGGGATTCATATTGTCGACTGGTGATCAGTGCGGTCGTGATACTCCCGATGCCAACCTGTTTAAGATGGTGGAAGTCGCGAAAACATATGGTAAATATTAAAACCTGGGAAACAGAAATGAAACTTTTTACGGCGATACTTATAATTTCGGGATTGTTTTATAATCTATATTCACAATCGATAATCATTCACACTCATGATGCAAAAGTATGGAAACAGGAGCAGGTCATTAATGGCAGGCTTTCCGGTTTCTTTGCTTCAACAGGCAATTTGTTTCTAAACGGATCCATAATTCCCTTCAATATTTCCGCCGCAGATAGTTCATTTTCTGTAGATGTAACTATACCAGAAGGCGAATGTTCTTTCTTCGCAAGCGCGGGGGGTTATGAGTCGGATACGGTTAAATATACACTTGGATATGAACTGAAACCTGAGGTATATGCCTATGCTGAGGCGGCCGGACCAGATGTGACTCTTCATGGAACCATAATTAATAATCCCGGGAATCCTTCGTTAAGTTATGAATGGGAAGCAGATGAGAATAATCCCGGAACCCTTTCGCTGTCAGGTATTAACGATACTACAGCTTCTTTTTCCCTCGCTGCAAATTCACCAAAAGGAGAATATTATTTTAATTTCTATGTATATACCGGCAATGGCGATACTGTGAAGGCTGCAACATTCATAACAAATTACCAGGATTCAATCAGGGTATTTCACATTGAGGATGATTATGCGGTATGGGTAGATTCAGCAGTTATATATGAAATCACCCCTTACAATTTCGTTATCAATGGCGATTTCAATGATATCATAAATAAAATTCCCGATCTGAACAGACTTGGAATAAATACTATATGGCTTCAACCGGTTATGGGGACTCAGAATGGCGGTCAGGGCTACGATATAGTTAATTATTTTTCAGTCCGGGGAGATTATGGAAGTCCCCAGGATCTCCATAACCTGGTGCAGACAGCGAAATCCTACGGGATGAAGGTCATGTTCGATTTTGTGCCGAATCACTCATCAAAGTTTCATCCCTATGCTCAAAATTCTATTCTTTATAGAGAAGATTCGCATTATTATAATTTTTACCAGAGAACCCTTGATAATGCACCTTATTCTCAATACTACAATTTAGATCCCGATGGATTTATTTATTATTTCTGGAATGAACTCGTAAATCTGAATTACGATAATCCGGAAGTTCAGAGGTGGATAACAGAAGCCTGTAAATTCTGGGTGGAAAACTATGATATTGATGGATACAGATTTGATGCTGTATGGGGAGTAAATGCCCGTAATCCTGAGTTTATGAAGAACCTGCGTCTTGCTATTAAACGAATTAAACCCGGATTCCTGATGCTTGCCGAGGATAAAGCAACACAGGCATCAACTTTTGATGAGAACTTCGATGCTGCATATGATTGGTATCCCGAAGAGAGCTGGGTTTCACACTGGGTTTGGCAGACTGATTATAACCCGAATGCAAATCCAACTATTTTTAATTATCAAAATGAAAACCAGAGATCAGGTCTTTTACGTGATGCAATAACAAACCATGGCAACGGATTTGCTCCCGATGCAAAGATCCTGAGATTCATGGAAAATAATGACCAGTTTCATTTTATAACGCACCATGGGCTTGCCAGGACAAAGATGGTTGCTGCTCTCGAATTTACTCTCACTGGAATTCCTCTGGTATATAACGGCCAGGAAATCGGTGTAGAGGGTCATCCCTACGAAATAGAATTTACTTTTTTCCCCGGCTTCCCGATTGATCATTCTGATCCTGACCACCTGTTCCCGTATTATAAAAACCTGATCCACTGGCGTAAAACTCTCCCTGCATTATATGAGGGGAATTATGATGAACTCTCCATAACCCCAAACCAGTCCGTTTTTTCATTCAGAAGATTTACTGATTATCAGAACGTCGTTACAATCCTCAATATGGGATCATCTACTGCAAATGCAGTCGTTTCTCTGCCCGTAAACGAAATGAACCTTGATTCATCAAAAATATATTATATGACCAATCTGCTTGAGGGAGATGTAATCTCAGGTACCCCTGCAGAACTGAGTTCAATTTCAGTTCCGATGGATAACTTCAGTGCTAAGGTATATTTGCTTGCCGATTCTATCGTCCAGGTAACAGGTATAAGGGAGGTTGCTTCGGGGACAGAAGTTCCTGAGGCTTTCAACCTTTCGCAAAATTACCCTAACCCATTTAATCCTGAAACAAAGATACATTACAGTCTTCCCAAACAAGGGAAGGTTGTCCTGAAAGTATTTGATGTACTGGGTGAAGAAATTGCAGCCCTAGTAAATAGTGAACAGTCCGCAGGAGAGCATTCAGTGACCTTCAACGGGAAAAACCGTGCGAGCGGAATTTACATCTACAGGATTGAATACGGCAACAAGTCAGTTACAAAGAAAATGGTCCTCCTGAGATAACCCTGATATTATAATTTCATTAAAAGACTCTTAATTTCCACGATTAATCTTCGCATAATATCAATTACATGATGAAAATATTTATTATAGGCGGAACAGGTTTTATAAGCCGGAATATTGTTGAGATTTTACTCAAAAGAGGTCACGAAGTTACAATATTTACTCGCGGAAAATCACCCGTACCATTCGAAAAAAACAAAAATCTTTTTCATCAGACAGGGGATAGGAACAACAAATCGAGTCTTGAGCAGGCTGTCAGTAAAAAGAATTTTGATGTAGTTATAGATATGGCTGCATTCAATGAGGACCAATCCAGAGGTGCTGCTGAAATATTTAAGGGAAGTGTTGGCAGGTTCGTACACTGCAGTACAGTATCCGTATATATGGTTTCTAATGACGCGCACTGTCCGGTTACAGAGGATCAGGATAAAGGGGAACTAATGCCTGATTTTCCGAGGAATCCTTTCGGGATGGACTACGGAATAAATAAAAGAAAATGTGAGGATGTATTGTGGAGTGAACATAATCCAAATACTTTTCCCGTCACTATGCTGAGACCAGTATTTGTATGCGGACCTGAAGACAGGACAAGAAGGGATTATTTCTGGATCCAGAGAATCCTTGATGACAATCCACTATTAGTTCCCGGATCAGGGGATTTCGCTTTCCAGCAGGTTTATGTTAAGGATACCGCTATGGCTTTCTGTGATGCCGCGGAAGCAGAAATTACCATCGGAGAAGCCTATAATGTGGCCTCAGAGGAATCATATTCTTTGAATGAATACATTATACAGATTTCACAGATCTTAAATAAGAATCCTGAATTAGTTCATATAGATCAGGATGTATTTGATGCACTTGATATAAGTTACTTTCCAGGAGCGGATGTCTTTCCTTTTAATACAAGAAGGACCGCTGTCTTCAGTCTTGATAAGATTAAAAAACATCTCGGCTATAAATCAACACCGTTTAATGAATGGATGCCATTAACAATAGAGTGGTACAGGAAAAATGTTGAAGCATCATTCGGGTACAAGCGAAGAAATGAGGAACTGGAGAAAGCCGTTTTGTGGAAGGAAATGATGATGTCCGTAAAGAAAAATTTTACAAATAAAATTTGATGGAAAATGGAGAAGACCTTAAAAAAACTGGTTGAAAATGAAATCGAAAAAAATAACGGTATACTAAGACTTGAGCCGGTGTGGGTTGCAAGAAATTTTATCCCTCCGGGCAGAAGGCTGGGACTTCCCGAAGATCAGTATCATCTGGGAGACCGTGGGGGTATCTGCGAGAGATGGCTGGGTTCTACTACGAGTGCAGATAATAAAGCAGGTGTACAAAACGAAGGGTTAAGCTTCATTAAAATGGATGGTGAAGAAAGAATTACCCTTAAAGATGCTGTTGAAGCACATCCCGGAATGATACTTGGCAAAGATTATTCGGAAGATCATACGGGTCTGAAAAGACTTGCAAAAATTTTTGATTACGAAGACAGACTTCCTTACCACATACACCAGATGCAGCAACATGCTTCGCTGGTTGGCAGAAACTCTAAAGATGAAGCCTATTATTTCCCGGAAGGCATAGACCAGGGAAAACATGCTGAGACATTCTTTGGTGTGCATCCTCATATCGCTGAACAGGGAAATCATGATGTTCTACTGCCCCACCTTGCGGATTGGAAGGATGACAAGATATTAAGACATTCATTCGGCTACACACAATATGCTGACGACGGGTTTCATGTGCCTTCGGGGACTTTACATGCACCTGGAACAGCACTGACAATAGAACTTCAGGAAGATTCAGATGTCTTTGCAATGATGCAGGCCAGAGTAGGTGATACTTTTATTTCTAAGGATCTGCTCTGGAAAGATGTACGGAAGGAAGACAGGAAAAAATACGGTGAAAGAATTATCCTGGATATGATTAACTGGGAAACCAGCGGTGATCCTGAGTTCTATAAAAACAGGCATACCCCTCCATTGTTGATTGAGGGAACGAAAACAAGTTCCGGCGAAGAGCACTGGATCTTTTATAACACTAACAAATTCAGCGGAAAAAAGCTGATCGTTCATCGGGGGGGGGAATTTACAAGTCGGGATAACGGAGTTTATAATATCCTTGTATGGCAGGGAAAAGGCCAATTCGGTGAATTTGAAATTGCGTCGAGGAATTCCTCTGCAGGCAAATACGATCTTGATGAACTACTTGTCACCCGGGATCGAGCAGTAAACGGTGTTGATATAGTGAATGACAGTTCAGAAGATCTCATCATATATAAATTCTTCGGACCTGATGTAAATCCTGATATCCCGATGCTCTGACTCAAATAATCTACAAATCCTGAAGTACACAAATGAATACTGATAAACTATTAATAAATAATCCCGATAATCTTTTATTCGGTAAAGCTCCGAGACCCGTTAAACTTAAAAGAGGGTTTGAAATTGGTTCGGGTGAGGTATATCCTGAAATAAATTTTACACTGCCCCAGATGATCATCGATGAGTCAAACTGGAATGAAGTAAGAGATATTTACAGGGAAATAATCACTGATGTATGCAAAAGAGCAGCTGAGTTATACGCTCCTGCCCTGGTTGTTGAATTCGAGCTCCTTCCACCTATGACCATGCAGCCGGAATGGGGAGCTGAGATAACGGAAATTCTGGCAGGGGTAATGGAAGATTACTACCGGAAATACGGTCTGAAATCAGCACTTCGTGCAACGCCTGTTGACATAAGGGACAGCGACCGTCCTCCATTAATGAGAAGCGGAGAAATGGCAGAAAAAATGTTCCGTTCGTTTGAGCTTTGTGCTGCCGCAGGCGCAGACATACTGTCAATTGAATCTACTGGAGGGAAGGAAGTACATGATGAAGCATTAGTAAATGCTGACCTGCAGGGAATCGTATTTGCACTTGGCGTTCTCGCCGTAAAAGATATGAACTATATTTGGGAGAAAATAGTAAAGATCTCAGATAAATATGGAGTAATACCGGGTGGTGATACAGCCTGCGGATTTGCGAACACGGCAATGGTACTGGCTGATAAAGGAATGATACCTAAAATTCTTGCGTCGGTTGTACGAACTGCATCTGTAGCCAGGAGTCTGCAGGCATACAGGCAGGGAGCCTTAGGGCCCGGTAAAGACTGTGCCTATGAAGGTCCATTCATCAAAACGATGACCGGAATCCCGATATCCATGGAAGGCAAGTCCAGTGCCTGTGCTCATCTAAGCTGCCTGGGAAACATATCTTCAGCTTATGCCGATCTATGGAGCAATGAATCCGTACAAAATGTTAAGCTACTAAGCACATATGCCCCGGTGGTCTCAGTTGAACAGCTGATTTACGACTGCCGGCTTATGAATGTTGCACTGAAGGATGATCCGGATTCATCAATAAAATTCCGCAACTGGATGATTGAAAGTGATGCCGGCCTTGACCCGCAGGCATACATTTTCAGGCCAGAAAATATTCTTGATCTGTCAAAGAAAATGATCGCGGCTAAAACACCTTATAAAATGGTAATAACTGCCGTGGATGAAACCTTAAAAATACTCGGTGAAGCAATTGATTTAGGGAAGCTTAAGATAAATAACACCGACAAAAGATGGCTGGAACTTCTCTCTATTCAGAATGAAATGCTCCCGGCTGATGAAGATGATCTTACTAACCTTATTTCAGCAGGACCATATCCCAGCAAGTATATTTCTGCTGAGTACGGATTAAAATAAACCACATTATTATTCATATAAGAAAACTGTATAAATATTCGGAGGAAATAAATGAGCCTTATCGATGAAATAAAAGAGAATGTAATACGCGGTCATATTGATGTCAATGCTAAGTACCCGCCGGATTTAAGAGAGATGCCGGGAGTAAAGGATCTTGTTCAGAAAGCTATAGATGAAGAAGTGCCTGTTTCTTCCATATTGAGAGAAGGACTGATATCAGGAATGGAGGTAGTAGGAAAGAAATTTTCGGAAGGTGAATACTTTGTGCCCGATATGCTTTTGTCGGCACAGGCAATGAAATCGGGAATGTTAATACTGGAACCTTTCCTGAAGGGCGAGGATTCTAAAAAACTGGGAACAGTTATAATTGGAACAGTAAAAGGTGATATGCATGATATAGGTAAGAACCTTGTAAGGATGATGCTTGAGGGAGGAGGATTTGAGGTAATAGACCTGGGAATAAACACACCTCCGGAAAAATTTGTTGAAAAGGCTAAAGAGCATTCCGGTGCGGTAATAGGGATGTCGGCTTTATTGACAACCACCATGGAAAATATGAGGATCTCAATCAAAGCGTTGAGAGAAAACGGACTGGATAACAAAGTGATCATCGGCGGTGCCGCGGCGAGTCAAAAATTTGCTGATGACATAAAAGCCGATGGTTTTTCCCGCGATGCCGCTCAGTCGGTTTCACTCGTAAAAAAGTTAATGGGGATTGCAGCGTAAGTATGTTTAATAGCAGAGGGCAAATATGAATTACAGACTACTTGGAAATTCGGGACTAAAGGTTTCTGAAATTTGTTTTGGCGTAATGACCTTTACAGGAGAAAAAGGCTGGACTCATCTTGGAAAACAGACACAAAAGGACGCTGATTACCTGGCCGGACTTGCAATTGATAACGGAGTAAATTTTTTCGATACAGCCGACGTATATTCGAACGGTATTTCGGAAACTATGCTTGGAAAGGCGCTGGGATCAAAAAGGGAAAATGTAGTTATTGCCACCAAGGGTGAAGGCCAAATGTGGGACGGACCTAATGGCAAAGGGCATTCTAAAGCTCATCTTATAAGGGCCTGTGAAGAGAGTCTGAGAAGATTAAAAACCGACTACATCGACCTTTACCAGGTTCATTCTTTCGACTTTACTACGCCACTTGAAGAAACGATGGAAGTGCTTGATTTACTTGTGAAATCAGGAAAAGTGAGATATACAGGCATTTCAAACTTCTTTGCCTGGCAGGTGGTAAAGATGCAGTCAATAGCTGAGAAGCACAATCTTACAAAATTAACGAGTCTGCAGGCTTACTATTCGATTATTGGACGGGATCTTGAATATGAACTGGTTCCAGCATGCCTTGAAGAGGGTATAGGTATAATTGTTTGGAGTCCTCTTCACGGAGGCATTCTTACGGGTAAATACAGAAGCAGAGTAAAATGGCCGAAAGATACAAGATTAAAAGGACCGGGGCAGCATCTTCCATATAACGTGGAAAGAGGAGAATTGATACTTGATAAGCTGGAGGAGATAGCTAAGAAACGCAAAGTAACAATCAGTCAGACAGCATTGAACTATGCATTGGATAAGCCTGGAATAACTTCTGTAATTATCGGAGCAAGGAATAAGAAACAGCTCCTTGACAATATTACAGCAAGGAACTGGAAACTATCAGCTGAAGAAATGAAAGAACTTGATGAGGTAAGTATACCTGAGAGAATTTATCCATACTGGTATTTTGATATATTTAAAAAAGACACCATGGAGAAATATTTCAGGAACATGTTCAGGAAGGAGAATAAGGATGGAGTATAGAAATCTTGGCAGAACCGGAGTAAAAGTAAGCAGCCTTTGTCTTGGCTGTATGATGTTCGGAAGAAAAGCTGATGAGGCACTTTCAGCCAGGATTGTTGACAAAGCAATTGATTCAGGAATAAATTTCATTGATACTGCAAATGTGTATCAGCGTGGAGTGAGCGAGGAATACACGGGTAAAGCTCTGAAGAAAAACGGAAAAAGAAATAGCATTGTACTGGCTACAAAAGTTCATGGAAAAATGAATGATGAGGACCCCAATGCAATGGGGAACAGCAGGAGACATATCATTGAACAATGTGAAGCCTCTTTGAAACGTCTTCAGACGGACTATATCGATTTATACCAGATTCATCGTCCGCAGTCGGACATACCAATTGACGAAACCTTAAAGGCACTGGATGATCTTATAAGATCGGGTAAAGTTCGTTATATAGGTACAAGCACTTTCGGGGCATGGCAGGTAGTTGAATCAATATGGATATCGAAGGAGCTGGGATTAAACAGATTCGTTTCCGAGCAGCCTCCATACAATTTACTCGAAAGAAGAATTGAAAGAGAATTGATCCCTGCTGCGCAGGAGTACGGATTGGCGGTATTGCCCTGGTCGCCGCTTGCCGGAGGTTTTTTAACCGGCAAATACAAAAGAAATGAAGAAAGACCTGAAGGAACAAGATTTAAAGATGATCAGTTCTGGAGTTCGAGAAGTTTTTCAGAAAAAGCCTTTGATATTGTGGATGTAGTTAGGAGATTAGCCGACGAAAAAGAATGCACCCCTGCACAATTGAGTCTTGCATGGGTGATACAGAAACCTGCAGTAACAAGCGGGATCATCGGTCCCAGAAACATTGAACAGCTTGAAGATAACATCAGGGCGGCAGAGGTTAAACTTGATGAAAAGGATAATGAAAGAATTGACGAAGTCTCCAAACCCGGAGAATTCATATCATCTTTTTACGAAGCAGATTTTGGTCCTTACAAGTACAACTGGCACTAATAACTAACGGGGAAAAATAATGAATAATATATTAGTCTTATATGATTCTGCCACTGGAAATACAAAAATGATGGCAGAATTTGTAGTCGAGGGTGTAAGTCAGGATGATGAAATAAACCTTCGTCTGAAAAGTGTAGATGAGGCTGACAAAGATGATATTATCTGGTGCGACGGAATAGCTGTCGGGAGTCCAACCAATATGGGCATTGTATCATGGAAGATGAAAAGATTCTGGGATGAAACCTGCAATGATCTATGGGGGAAGATCGATGGTAAAATAGGCTGTGCATTCTCCTCACAGGGAGGGTGGGGCGGCGGAGCCGAACTGACATGCCAGTCTATCCTGAGTATCCTTATGAATTATGGATTTCTTGTATTCGGGGTTACTGATTATGTGGCTGACGGTTATACACTCCACTACGGAGCTATAGGTGTGGGAGAACCGAGGGAGGAAAAGTCTCAGGATGCCTGCAGAAGAATCGGACAACGGCTGGCTTTATGGGTGAGAAGGCATTCAGCCAGAGATTCGTTTCAGTTATTAAAGAAAGATGCTGATTGATGCACTACTTTTTGGGAGTTGATGTCGGTACCACAGGGGCAAAGGTGATTCTGATTGATTCAGACGGGAAAGTTATCAGCACTGCTTCTTCCGAATATCCTATGTTAAATCCTAAACCATTATGGTCAGAACAAGATCCCGGAGACTGGTGGAACGCGGTTCAATTAAGTTGTAAAAAGATACTCAGCGAAAGTAAAGTGGATGCGGAGAAAATTAAAGGAATCGGACTCACGGGGCAGATGCACGGACTGGTTCTGCTTGATAAAGATGGGAAGGTCTTACGACCCTGCATCATGTGGAATGATCAGAGAACCTCTAAGGAGTGTGAAGAGATCACCTCGGTTATTGGATTCGATAACCTGCTTGAGATAACGGGTAATGCTGTACTGCCTGGTTTTACTGCTCCCAAAATAATGTGGGTAAAAAAACATGAACCTGATATCTACAGCAGGATTGAACATATACTGCTCCCTAAAGATTATATCCGTTACTGCCTTACGAATGAGTTTGCAATGGATGTGACGGATGCGTCCGGAACTTCTTTACTGAACGTAAACAAACGCAGCTGGTCTGATACGATATTGTCGAAGCTTGATATTCCCCGCATATGGATGCCTCCCGTCTTCGAATCGACTGAAATAACAGGCGGGTTGTCGTCAAAAGCAGCTGAGTTAACTGGATTAAAACCAGGTACACTGGTAGCAGCCGGTGCGGGCGACCAGGCGGCGGGAGGTGTAGGGACAGGAACAGTTAGAAACGGAATAGTCTCTGTGGTGCTTGGTACTTCAGGTGTTGTTTTTGCACATACAGATAAATTAACAATTGAACCCGAAGGAAGACTGCACGCTTTTTGTCATGCCTCCCCCGGGACATGGCATGTAATGGCTGTTACACTTTCAGCGGCTGGTTCATTCAGGTGGTTCAGGGATACTTTTAGTAAAGAGGAAACTGAGGAAGCAGCAAAATTAAATACTGACGTTTATGAATTATTGACTCAGAAAGCATCGGTAGTGAGCGCCGGAAGTGAAGGGTTGATTTTTTTACCCTATTTAATGGGAGAGAGAACGCCTTATCCCGATCCCGACGCAAAAGGAACTTTTACAGGTATAACCATCCGTCATTATAAGCAGCATTTTATACGTGCTGTACTTGAAGGTGTCGCTTACAGTCTGAGAGACTGCCTTGAATTAAACAGGAATATCGGTCTGCAGACAAATGAAGTAAGGATATCGGGAGGAGGAGCAAGGAGTAAACATTGGAAGCAGATACTTGCTGATATATTTAATGTTGAACTTGTAACCCTTAACTCTACCGAAGGTGCTCCTTACGGAGCGGCTTTAATTGCCGCAGTAAGTGGAGGCGCATTTAACTCGGTTCAGGAAGCGTGTGAAAAGTGTATAAAAAAGGAAAGCATTACTGAACCAATAAAAGAGAACACCGCTGTATATAATGAATTTTATGATATATATAAAGATCTTTACCATTCTTTGAAACCATCATTTAATAAAATATCATCTGCCGTTGAACGAAATTACTTTTAATAAAGCTGATAACGGTGTGTTAATAAATGACAAGTTCATTTATAGGGTGAACCCTTACGATTATATTTCTCTTACAAAAGAAATTTTAGTAAAGCCGGGACTATTCAGTGAGATTGAGAAAATTTCAGATGAATCAGGAGCCGGCAGTCTGCAGGATGAACAAGCCGGAAATATCCTGAGCCGTTATGCCGGACTTTTAAGCAGGTATAAAGATATTCATGCGTACGATGATCCTGCGATGAAACACGAACTGGTTAATGATTTCAGAACCTACAGATATTTCTATAAAGAGATCGGAGCCAGCTTAAAGTTCAATCCTCTTTCAAAGTCCGATGCAGGCAGGCACGTATTGGAGAAAATTTTAATTTTTCTGCAAGATTACATTGAGTTAATTACACCGAAAGCCTTATATAAAGTTGTAGATACTTTACCGCATCCGGGTGGACTGTTGGTAGCGGGAACTGATATCAGGTTTGAAAACAGGAAGCTGGTAATTTTTAATAGTCACTCCACCCTCAATGGAAGTAAAGAAATAGATTCTGAAGAACTTCTTAACAGGAATGTTGTTGTCTATGTCGTGACAATTGGAGCAGGGATAGATGACAAGGTTAAAGATATGATGGCGAGAGGCGAAATGTTTGATGCTTATTTACTCAACGGGATAGGGGCGGGGGCTGCTGAGATGGCGGCAAATGATCTGAACCGGTATATGAATGACAGCAATGCCGATCAGAGATTTGAATATAAAAGATTATCTCCCGGTTACGGTGATTGGAATGTTTCGGATCAGGCTAAAATATTCAAACTGCTTGATCCGGAAAAACATATCGGGGTAAAGTTGACAGACTCACATATTATGCTTCCGGAGAAATCAACCTCAGGAATAATGGGATTAACTTTAAGGGAAAATCAAATATGAAAAAAATTATCGAAGAATTACTTAGATTGGGAACAGTTATCACAGATGGTTCATGGGGAACGCAACTGCAGGAAAGAGGGTTAGGCCTGAATGAATGTCCTGATTCCTGGAATCTAATTCATCCTGATAAGGTTGAGGAAGTAGCCCGCTTATATGTAGAAGCCGGCAGCAGAGTTATTCTTACCAATACTTTCCGAAGCAACAGGATCGCTCTTGAAGCATTTGGTCTTGATGGAAAAGTTAGTGAAATAAATAGGGCAGGTGTTGAGATATCGAAAAAGGCTGCCGGGGAGAAGGCATATGTCTTTGCGTCAATAGGTCCCTCCGGAAAAATTCTAATGACCGGAGATGTAACGGAAGAAGAGCTTTATGAAGTTTTCAAAGAACAGGCGGACGTTATCAAGGATGCAGGCGCCGATGGTATTGTAATCGAGACGATGTCGGATCTTGAAGAGGCAAAAACCGCTTTGAAAGCAGCAAAAGAAACCGGGCTGCCAGTAGTTGTATCGATGGTTTTTGATTCGGGCAAAAATAAGGAATTCACTATGATGGGTCAGTCCCCGGAGGATACTGCACGGGAGCTTACGAATGAAGGCGCCGATGTGATCGGGGCAAACTGTGGACAGGGCATAGAGGGATTTACTAATATCTGCAAGAGATTAAAAGTTTCAACAAATCTTCCTCTATGGATAAAACCGAATGCCGGACTACCTGAGCTTCTGGACGATAAAACCATTTATGAAACTACAGCAAAAGAATTTGCAGAGTATGTTCCGGAACTCCTTGATTCCGGAGCTGATTTTATAGGCGGCTGCTGCGGGACTAATCCGGGTTTTATAAAAGAGATATCAAAGACTATCAAAAAATAAGAGGCGACCTTTTCCCTGACAATCAGCGCTCAATATTCACTCAATTGAATCATCTATGAAAAAAATATTGCCATCACTCATTATTTTATTTATCCTGTTCAGCGGATGCGGGAATAATTCAAAAAATGAGCAGGGAAATATTACCATAACCTTCTGGCATAGCTTTGTTTCCCGAACAATTCCCGCTTTGAATAGTCTCATTGATAAATTTGAAAAGGAACATCCGGGAGTTCATATTAATGCACAGTACGTACCAAGCGGCGACCCTCTTGTGCAGAAGCTGGTGACTGCAATACAGAGCAGTACAGCACCGGATATAGCATGGATACACAGCGATTTTCTGAACAAGCTGGTAGAAGCAGATGCCATTTACAAGATGGATCATTTTATATCCGGTGCAAATGGATTGACAAAAGAGGAGATGGAAGATATATATCCTCAGTCGCTTCAATCCGCCAAATGGAGGGATACGCTTTACGCTATGCCTATGGAAGCAACTACATTAGCACTGATCTACAACAAAAATAAATTCAGAGAAGCTGGACTTGATCCTGATAAACCGCCTAAGAACTGGGATGAACTCTATGACTATGCATTGAAACTAACAATGGATAAGAACGGCGACGGAAAGACTGATCAATACGGTTTTTATATACCGGCTTTTCCGGCCTCGGGTCCTTTAAGCATCTGGATGGTGCTGCAGTGGACTCCTTTCCTGTGGCAGGCCGGGGGTACGGAAATAAATACTAATCAGACGAAGGTCTTATTTAACAGCGCAGCAGGAGTTCAGGCGCTTTCATTCTGGAAGAAACTGTTTGATGCCGAAGACTTTAAGGATTTTACCCTGACACACGACCTGGGATTTATTTCAAACACAATTGCTATGATTATGGACGGTCCATGGGATCTACCCGAATTCAGGGAAATTAAGAATTTTGAGTGGGGAGTTACATATCTTCCCGCTGGTCCTGCTGGCCGGGCAACATATCTTGCAGGTGAACACCTTGTAATCTTTAAGCAGAGCACTCACCAAGACGCCGCGTGGATGTTTGTTAAGTGGATACTCGAGCCGGAAAACCAGGCTAAATTTTCGGAAGAATCCGGATATCTCCCTGTGCGAAAATCAGTGCTTGAACTTCCTCGTTACAAAAAGTTTTTAGAAAAAGATCCGGCAATGAAAGCTTTCGTAGAACAAATTGCAATTAGCCGGGCAAGAGCATCCATCGATTATTACAGGGTTGAAATAAACCAGAATTTAGCTGAGGCAGTTGAGAAAACAATCATCGGAGATATGAATCCAAAGAAGGCTCTCAATGAAGCCGCAAAAAAATCGGATGCGATGCTTTCAAATATCAATAAGTAATATAAACAGGCGAAAAAAAATGGCTGAAGTAATACTAAAAAATGTGACAAAAATCTATGAGGGTGGAAATAAAGCCGTAGATGATGTAAATATAGAAATATATGATAAAGAATTTGTTGTACTCGTGGGCCCTTCTGGCTGCGGGAAATCTACCACCTTAAGAATGATTGCCGGTCTGGAGGAAATAACAGATGGAGAAATGTTCATCGACGGCAAGAAAGTAAATGATGTTTCGCCTAAAGACAGGGACATAGCTATGGTATTTCAGAATTATGCATTGTACCCTCATATGTCGGTGTTTGAAAATATGGCATTCGGACTGAAGTTGAGGAAATTTCCCAAAGCAGATATAAATGAACGTGTTAATGAAGCTGCAAGGATACTTGGTCTTGAGGATTATCTTGAACGCAAACCCAAAGCCCTTTCAGGAGGTCAAAGGCAGCGCGTGGCAGTAGGCAGGGCGATAGTAAGGAAGCCCAAGGTTTTTTTATTTGACGAACCTCTCAGCAACCTTGATGCTAAGCTAAGAGTTCAGATGAGAACTGAGATATCGAAGCTTCACCAGAAATTAAATGCGACGATGATTTATGTTACCCACGATCAGACTGAAGCAATGACGATGGGTGACAGGATTGTGATAATGAAGGATGGTATTGTTCACCAGGTTGATACTCCGCTTAAGCTTTACAACTATCCGGCTAATAAGTTTGTCGCGGGATTTATAGGGAGTCCCTCTATGAATTTTATGAAAGGACAACTATCTGTGAACGGTGAAGCTGCATTTGAAAGTTCGGGTAAATCAATAAAGCTTAAGATAGCAAGCAGCCTTTCCGGTAAGTTGAAAGGGTACAATGGTAGATCTGTGTGGCTGGGTATTCGCCCCGAAGATATATACGATGCATCAATCACTGAAAGCGGTGAGCAATATAGTTCAGTCAGTACGAACCTGGAAGTTGTTGAGCCGATGGGCAATGAGATACTGCTTTATTTTACTGTTGAATCAGAACAGTTTGTTGCAAGGATACCAGCGAGGGAGATTCCCCAGGCAGGGAAGAGAAAAGAATTACTATTCGACACAGGTAAACTTCACTTTTTTGATTTTGAGACCGAGAAAACGATTTTATAACAACAAAAACAGATGATATATGATTATAGGAAAAGATAACTTTAAATATGAATGGCTGGATAACTGGGTAAGGATCCCTGAATCTGATAGTGCAAAAGAAAACGGGAGAACCCATGGTATCGTAATTTCAGATAACGGAAATATTATAATATTTAATCAGTCAGATCCGGCTGTTCTTGTATTTGACGAAGATGGGAAACTGGTTAGCAGCTGGGGAAACAGATTCATGGGAGCTCACGGATTAACACTAACCAAAGAGGATGAAACGGAATACCTCTGGATGACTGATCAATATTCAGGGGAAGTACTAAAAACAACACTTACGGGTGAAGCAGTACTTTCAATTAAAAAACCCAACCTTAATATTTATAATGAGAATTCTTATTCACCTACCTGGGTTGCTGTATTTGAGGAGAGGATCGGGGGGAATGGTGATATCTGGGTAACCGACGGGTACGGTTCCAATTTTATTCATCACTACAATAAGGAAGGCATTTACCTGGAGAGTATTAATGGAGAAAAAGGAGAACAGGGAGCTTTTAATTGTCCCCACTCATTATTTTTCGATACCCGCAAGAAAGTGCCCGAACTTTACGTTGCCGACAGAGGAAATAAAAGGTTCCAGGTATTTGATACGGAAGGTATTTATAAAAGGTCATTCGGGGAAGACATACTTGGGTGTCCCTGCGGCGGAGTTGATAAGGGTAATCTTCTTTTTGTACCTGAGCTATGTGCAAGGATTGCAGTACTGGATGAAAATGATGAGCTGGTTACCTACCTGGGCAGGAACGAGAAAGTCTGTGAAGTAAAAGGCTGGCCTGATCATGAAAAGGAATTAATTGGGCCGGGAAAGTTTAATAGTCCCCACGATATGGCCATAGATAATGATGACAACCTTTATATTGTCGAATGGATAAAAGGCGGCAGAATTACAAAACTAAAAAGAGTTTAAAAAATTCCAAGGAGAATAACTATGAGTACACTGACCGGCTTCAAAATATCAGAGGAGCAAAAAAGTAAATACAGGGAGGACGGTTTTTTTATCCTGGAAAATATCATTCCGGAAAAAGAACTTGAAACGGTGAGGAACAAGTGTGTTGAACTGATTGAGCAACAGAACAGTGAGATGGATAGTCTTGGCACCGATATTCTGAACTTAAGCAGAAGAAACAGCAGGTATTTTGTATTCCTTGCTTTTAAGGATCATCCCGAGCTAGGCAAGTTTATTTTCAGCGATCTAATGGCAGAGATTTGCAAAGCAACCATAGGAGATGAAGCGTACCTTTTCTGGGAGCAGTTTGTTGTGAAGGGAACAGATCCTAAAGGAGCCGAGTTTACCTGGCACCAGGATTCAGGATATGTTGATAACCGGCATAAATATTACGTTAATGCATGGGTACCGCTTGATGATGTAAATGAAGAGAACGGGACTGTGTATCTTCTGCCTTATCAGCTTGCCGGAACGAAAGAAAGAGTGGAGCATAAGCCTGTGCCTGGTTCAAACGACAGAGAAGGATATTTCGGTCAGGAAAAAGGTGTGCCTGCAAACTGTCCTGCTGGTTCCATTGTTGTTTTCTCCAGCACCACTTTCCACAGGTCAGGACCAAATCAAACTAATAAACTGCGCAGGGCATACGCCATTCAGTTTTCCCCTGAGCCAATCTATGAAGCAGACGGTTCATTAAAAGGACTAGCTGAACCTTTCCTGAGGAACGGGAGAAGAGTTAGGTGAAACTTCTCATTTTCTTACTGCTGGGATTATCGGCGATATATTCCCAGACTGGAAGGGTATTTCCCGAAAATGAAAAGCCCGTGAAAGTATTTGACGGAGGTTTCTTTACAGAAGGGCCGGCAGTGGGAAAAGATGGATGTGTTTATTTCAGTGATCAGACTTTTACCAGTGAAACTGATATGGAAGCGGGGATTATCTGGAAATATGATCCGCGTAAAGATACCACGGTAGTATTTCGCTCACCCAGCGGAATGTCCAACGGCATACTATTCGATCAGAAGGGTAGTATGATAGTTTGTGAAGGGGCTGATTTCGGAGGACGTATGATTATAAGAACTGATATGACTACAGGTATAAGTAAAATTATAGCCGGACTGTATAACGGTAAGCCTTTTAACTCGCCGAACGATCTGACAACCGACCGCAAAGGACAGATATATTTTACAGATCCCAGGTATACAGGGCATGAAAGTGTGGATCAGCCGGTAATGGGTGTATACAAAATAGAGGCGGATAATAATATTAAACTTATCATTGACGATATACCAATGCCGAACGGGATTGCACTTTCACCTGATGAAAAGACACTGTATGTAGGATGTAATTATGAAGGAGATGAGAACAACAAACCTGTTTCCGCTATATACAGTTATAATATTTCAAACGATGCCAGCATCACTCTTAACAAAGAATTGATACGACTAAAGGAAGACGCAGGTCCTGACGGGATTAAAACTGACAGCCGCGGAAAAATATTTGTTGCTGTGAGAGATGAAGAAAATCCGCAGATTAAAATATACGAATCGAACGGTAATCTCATTGATTCTCTCAGTCTGCCTGAGGTGCCTTCTAACCTTGCTTTCACACCTTCCGGCAGCGAGCTCTATATAAGTGCGGGCAGCAGTTTATATCATATACCCCTTAATATTAATCATTAGAACGATCTGGCTATCTCTGCCTGCCGGGTAAAGACCATTGCCTTAATACAAACTCATCTCGTATATCTCTGCTGAACAAAAAGCCTCTTCTTCAGCTCAAAATCCACAATGTAAATCTCAACCTACCTGAAGATCCCAACTCCAACTTAGTCTCATCTATAGAAAATAGTATCCTTCCCAATTATCCGAAAAATGACCAAATGCGGGCTGCAACATGCTGCGCAAAACTTCTACCGGAAAAAAGCTACCAAAATTACCGGCCTATAATTTGTTTAAATCTCACATTTCCCAGCTTAAATCCTACTCGGAGAGCATCTAAAAATTTCCCACCCGAAAATCAACCATAATTAGAGTCTGGCCAGGTATTCTTTAAGCATACAATTTTGCATCTTTATCTTTGCCCCAGCTTAGGCATATTAGCTTTTTAATACGCTCCATATACTATCCACATCCGTTTCACATCCGTTTCACATACGTCTCACATACGTCTCACATACGTTTCATCTAAATTCAATACAATCTAACTAACCTTTAATACTACGCCTCAAACCAGGCGATTTCTATAATCCTTATCCGGATAAAAAATTTTTCAGGTGAGGTTAAAAAACAGTAGCAACAAATGGGATACATCATTTAATATGTCTTTGAATTTACCCCTTCTTTTATGTTTTTTTGGTATGATTTAAGACTATCGGAGATTAGTCCTAAATTCCATTTCACTAACTATTACTGATTTTAAGGGAAATAAATGAGGACTAACAAGATAACTGAAGAGGAGCGGAGTAAGGCTTTTAAATCGGTAAAGAAACCGGAAGTAGTCGAAAAACAACACCTCAGCGTCCGTTATCATGTAGAAGACTTCGATGCGTCAGAGCTTCCCCGCAGGTTTCTTGAATCATTTGCAACAATACTGAAACACTCCAATTACAGAATGGCCCTCGATCATTTTGCAAGGATGAGCGCCAGATGTGCAAACTGTGCTGTAGCCTGCCAGGTATTTCAGGCTACGGGTGATATTGAAGATATTCCCTGCAAAAGATCTGAACTTCTGCTTGATATTTACAAGAGACACTTTACTATAGGGGGGTATTGGAAGGGACGTCTTTCAGGTAAAGGATATATTACCGTGGAAACAATTCAGAAAATGGCCGACAGTTATTACAACTGCACTGCATGCCGCAGATGTACACTTGACTGCCCTGCCGGTATTGATCATGGTTTAATAACACACCTTGGAAGATATATCTTAAGTGAGCTTGGAATAGCGCCGCGGGCACTGGTTGTAAGTACCAGGGAACAGCTTGAAGGTCCAACTAAAAATACTTCAGCCATTCCGCTGCCTGCACTAAAGGATACTCTTGAATTCCTTGAAGATGATATGTTTGAGGAAAAATCAGTGCATATAAAATTTCCTATGGATGTTCAGAATGCCGACTATGTTTTCTTTCCTGCTGTGAGCGACTTCCTTATGGAGGCGGAAACGCTGATGGGCATAGCTGCTGTATTTACAGCTACGGGAGAAAACTGGACTATCGGAACGGGATATTACGACGGGATAAATTACGGACTGTTCTACAGCGACAGAATACTCGAAAGGGTAGTAAAGCATGTGGATGTTGAGACGAGAAGACTTGAAGGCCGGAACATCCTGATAGGGGAGTGCGGGCATGCTTCACGTACAGCTAAATATTTTGTTCCTGTATACTGCGGAGGAGAAAATGCCCTGCCTGTACTGAACATTATGGAATATACGTATAGAGCATGGAAAGAGGGAAAATTAAAGTTCAAACCTGGTGCAATAACAGAAAAGGTATCATATCACGACCCCTGCAATATTGCCAGGCAGAGATGGATTATAAATCAGCCGAGGGAAATGCTTAAATCGTTCTGCGAGAATTACATTGAAATGACTCCTTCCGGAGAAGATAATATCTGCTGCGGCGGCGGGGGAGGTACTGTCTCCATTGATGAAATAAGGCCTTACAGAACAACAGTAGGCGGTAGATTGAAAGCAGATCAGATACGCAGAGCCGGCTGTGAAATACTGGTAGCTCCCTGCGCAAATTGTAAGAAGCAGCTTCGGGAACTGGTGGAAGATCAGAAAATCGACTGCCAGGTTGTTGGTCTGCACGATCTTATTTATAAAGCAATCATTTTTGATGATTCAATGATTGTAAAAGAAAAAGATTCTCCAAAAGAAGAGGTTAATTAAATGGATGTTTTACTCGAATTTGCGAAAGGACCTCTTTTCCGGTTAAGCTTTGCGCTGCTGGTACTTGGACTTATAAGAATATTTTTTCTTGATATCAGGGGAGCCTACAAAGCCTATAAGAATACCGATGATAAAAAAATGCCCTGGAAGCTGATAATTCGCCGTACCTGGGAATGGTTTTTCCCGTTAAAAAGGCTGAAAGGCAACTTCAGAATATATTCTATTTTTTCTATTCTTTTCCATATTGGATTAATACTGGTTCCTGTTTTCCTTTTCGCACACATACAATTATGGAATAATGCTTTGGGAGTTTCCTGGATCGCACTTTCTCACGATTGGGCAATTCTGCTCACGGTTAGTACTATCATATTCGGCACAGCTTTGATAATAAGCCGTATGAGCAGTGGAACTACCAGGGCATTGAGCAGGAGACAGGATTATTTATGGCTTATCCTGCTGCTTATTCCGTTTATAACCGGATTTGTGTGTGCAAACCTAAGTAACACTCCTACCTATTACAGGTTTTATATGCTGGTACATGTTTTATCCGGAGATTTGATTTTCGTGCTAATCCCATTTTCGAAAATTGCACACTGTGTTCTCACTCCTTTATCTCAGGTTATCTGTACACTTGCCTGGAAGTTTCCTCCAGATACAGATGACAAGATCAGCACAACATTAAATAAAAAAGGAGCACCCATTTGAGTAAAGCGATATTAACAGATATTACAAAATGCATCGGCTGTCTTGAATGCGTTGCTGCCTGTAAAAAAACACATAACCTCGAGGATGATGTTCCGAGAGTGTGGCAGAAAAATGATGGCCTCTCAGCCGAGAACTGGACTTCCATTATAAGGAAACCCGATGAGCACTATATCCGAAAGCAGTGCCGCCATTGCCTGGAACCCTCGTGTGCTTCAGTGTGCCCTGTTGGAGCTCTTCATAAAACTGAAATCGGGGCTGTGGTTTACGATTCTGATAAGTGCCTCGGATGCAGGTACTGTATGATGGCGTGTCCCTATGGTATTCCGCGGTATGAATGGGATAAAACAGTTCCGTATGTTGAAAAATGCATCCTCTGTTATGATAGAATAATACAAGGGAAACAGCCAGCATGCACAGAAGCCTGTCCTCAGCAGGCAACCATATACGGAGAAAGAGCGGAACTATTAAAGATTGCTCACAAAAAAATTCAGGATAACCCCGGACGGTATATAAACAAGGTTTGGGGAGAGCATGAAGTCGGCGGGACTTCTGTTTTGTATTTATCAGATATCGATCTGAATTTTCTTTCATATCCCGTCAATCTCGGTGACAAACCCCTACCCGAAAAAACAGCTACCGCTATGGAATCGGTACCGTTTGCATTTGTAGGAATGGGAGGGGCAATGCTTGGCCTCAACTGGATCATTCAGCGCCGGATGAAACATAGTAAAGAAAGTAACGAGAAGGAATCTCCTGATGAATAGAGTAAGGAACGCAAAACTTATCTTATGGATAATAACTGGTTTTGCTGCTGCAATAATTCTTAACCGCTTCATATTCGGATTAGGAGTAACAACAAACCTTAATGATGCAACACCGTGGGGGCTATGGATAGGGTTTGATGTTATGGGAGGAGTGGCACTTGCCGCAGGCGGATTCGTTCTGACCGCAATCTTTTATATTATGAGGCGGGAGGAATTTCACCCGCTGGTAAAGCCTGCTGTACTAACTGCTTTCCTTGGCTATGTAGCGGTGATTATAAGTCTTCTTGTGGATCTTGGACTTCCATGGAACATCTGGCATATGATTGTTTTTTGGAACCCTCACTCACCGTTATTTGAAGTCGGCTGGTGCGTTATGTTATACACCGGGGTGCTGCTGCTGGAGTTCAGTCCGGTTCCTTTGGAAAAATTCAGCAGGTATGCGAAAATCAGAAACTTCCTGATGAAGTACCGATTTGTATTTGTTCTGCTCGGTATAATGTTCTCAACTCTGCATCAGTCCTCACTTGGAAGTCTCTTCCTGATTATGCCTTTCAAACTTTTCCCATTGTGGTATTCCAACATCCTGCCAATTCAGTTTTTTATTTCGGCTATAGCGCTTGGCTTAATGATGGTTTCATATGAAAGTTTGGTTTCACATTGGCTGTACAAGCGAAGACCGGAATCAGACCTTGTGGGTAAACTTTGCAAAATTGCTGTTTGGGTTCTGGCAATTTACTTTATAGTGAAGATTGCAGATATAATTGCCCAGGGCAAGTTTGATTTAATTTTTAACGGAAGCTGGCAGAGCAATCTATTTATAACGGAGCTTCTGATATCTACTATTATTCCTGCTGTACTCTTCTCTGTACCGAAATTACGCAAAACTGCACCGGTGCAGTGGATAGGTTCTTTTATGGTTGTCGTTGGTATGATGCTGAACCGGATAGATGTTGGGGGACTTGTAATGCTTGGGACAACAGGAGATTCCTATACCCCTTTAATAACTGAAATAGCAGTGAGTATCGGAATCATCTCGGTTGCTTCTATGGTATTCTTATTTGCGATTGAGAATTTCAATATATGGGAAATGCAGCCCCGGGAACCCGATTCATCCACGCACAAACTGCCTGAGTTTGATTATTCATCGAGAACATGGCTCGGGACTCCGGATGTAAATAGTTTAACAAAGCACTCCCTGGCCTTTATCATCAGTTTTGCTATCGGAATGGCTTTGACCCCTGGAAGTCATATTCACAGTGAAGGGGTAACGCACGTTAAGGTATATCGTGCTTCAGGCCTTGATACCCTTTACGTGAATGGAAACAGAGACGACCAGTTTGTAAAATTTCCCCATCAGGCACATATAAATCGCATTGGCAAAGAGCACTGTGTGAGCTGTCACCACCTTAATCTACCCGGTGAAAAACTGAGTGAGTGCTGGGAGTGTCATACCGGGATGTATACAAATGCAGATTTCTTTCAGCACGACTGGCATTCGGATGTTGAGGGTGCAAATTTAAGATGCAGAGACTGTCATACGGAAGGCCTTAACCGCAGCCTTAATTCAGCTAAAAAATGCACGAACTGCCATAAGACATATAACTTTAATTCCAAAGTGAAAAAGGTTAGCACTACTTATGAAATACTATCATATACAGATGCGCTGCATAATTTATGTGTATCGTGCCATATGAAGAAATCGAAGGAGATCAAAGATAAGTCTGACCTGGCCAGATGCTCGACCTGTCATAAAACCGAACTCCCTGAAAATCTGACATCGGGGATTAACTGGAAACTTAACATCCCCCATTTTAATAATGTAATTCTTCCTGATGTTAACACCGATGTACTGGGAACGAAGTGATTTATGCCGTCGAAAAAAATTCTGGTAATTGATGACGAACCTGATGTTGTAGTTTATTTAACTACCGTTTTGGAAGCAAATGGTTATAAATCCTATTCAGCTGTTGATATAAAAACAGCAACGCAGATACTGAAAAAAATTCGTCCAGATCTTATTTGCCTGGATATTGTTATGCCGAAGGAAACAGGAATATCTTTTTATATTAAACTACAGCAGGAAAAAAAATTGAAGGATATTCCTGTTATGATCATCAGCGGAATCGTGGAGTCTGATAAATTTAATTTCAGAACATATGTTAAGGATGAATCTGTACTTTCTCCGGCATGTTATATGGAAAAGCCCATTGATATAAAAAACTTTATTTGGAATATTGAACAATTAACTGGTTAAAAAAATGACCGGACATCTTGAAGAGAACAATTTATGGAAGAAAGAGTACCAAACCCTTTTTGATCGGGTGCCGTGCTATCTTACCGTAATCGGAAAAGATTTTAGAATCGTAAGAGCAAATGATGCCTTTCGCGAAAACTTCGGGGATGCTCTGAATGAACATTGCTATGCTATATATAAGAGAAGAAAAACCAGATGTCTTAACTGCCCTGCAGTTAAAACATTCAAAGACGGTAAGGTTCACCGTTCTCATCAACAGGGTATAGATATTCACGGACAAAAGATTTATTACGTCGTTACTACATCAGCTTTAATAAAAGATGCTGAAAATTTTGATTATGTGATAGAAATATCCAATGATGTTACCGGAATGAAAAAGCTTGAAGAAAAGGTGATCGAGGCAAAAAGATTAGGGGCCGTGGGACAGACTGTTGCAGGGTTGGCGCATAGCATAAAGAATATTTTAATGGGTCTGGAAGGCGGAAAATATATTGTAAGTCTCGGCTTGAAAAAAAATGATCAGCAAATGATAAACCAGGGATGGGAAATGCTGGAAAGAAATTTTGATAAAACCACTTCTTTAGTCAAGGACTTTTTGAGCTTTTCAAAGGGAAGAGTTCCTGATCTGGAAATTGTAGATCCGGCCGATCTTATAATGGAAATTATTGATTTATATAAAGACGTAGCGGCTCAGTCAGGTATAGAACTTAAACCTGATATTGAAGGTACCATTAAACCTGTCCCTTTTGATAAGGCAGGAATACATACCTGTTTGACTAACCTTGTTTCAAACGCGATAGATGCATGCCTGATGTCTGAACAGAAAGGCACGGAGGTTTCAATCAGGGTGTCTGAAAAAAGAAATAAAATCATTTTTGAAGTTCAGGATAATGGCAGCGGAATTGACTACGAAATAAAGAAAAAAATATTCACCACTTTTTTTACTACCAAAGGAGGAGGGGGAACGGGATTAGGCTTGTTGACCACAAGGAAGATTGTAGAAGAACATGGAGGGAAAATAACCGTAATCTCTCAAAAGGGTAAAGGCGCAAATTTTAAGATGGAATTCCTTCGCAAAAGATTATTGACTTTATATAAAGAATCGAAGGGAGAAATTAAAGCAGGAGAATATCATGACTGAAACATACAAGAAAGTAATCCTTGTTGTAGATGATGAATCAGATGTTCGAAATTTTCTTCAAGCTGCCCTCATCGAAGCCGGATTTGACGTTATGGTTGCGGAAGACGGTGATGCAGCTCTGCAAAAAATCAGGAAACAGAAACCTGATCTGATTTCACTGGATCTTGTGATGCCCCATAAATCTGGCGCAAAACTATATCATGAACTGCAAAAAAATAAAGTTTGGGCTAAAATTCCTGTAATAATTGTAACAGGGCACGCACGCGATGAGCTCGGGAAGACGGATTTAAAGAATTTAATTATGTCAGGACCTGGCGTATACCTTGAAAAACCTGTAAAACCTGGCAATTACATAGCCGCCGTAAAAAGCATCCTGAACATGGAAACCAGTGAAGAGGAAAAAGAAACTGCAGAAATGGTGGAATTACAAAATTATCTGAAGAATATTATAGATGATGCTGATTCAAATACACTGAAGAAACTTAAAGAACTGGTAGGAAAAAAATAATTTCGGTATAATTTTCCTTACTTTCTAGCAACATCCGGGATACATCACTGAATATACTTTTGATTTTACATTTATCCGTTAATACTTTTTGAATTAAATACCGGTGGTATCCGGTTAGTAATTTTAAATCCGGAGTATATAATGCTTATACTTTACCTCCTCACTTATTTGTCCGTTCTTGTTTTCATAATTCTGATTATTAGTAAAATATTGCATTATGCAAGAACTCCGCTGCATCTCAGATGGGACTTATATCCGGTGGCCCACGAAACTAAGCGTAATAAATATGGAGGTTCATATTACGAAGAAACGGAATGGTGGACCAAAAAAAATAAAAAAAGCAGATTTGCCGAGTTCAAAGTCATGTTTGAGGAAATAATCTTCTTAAAAGGAGTTTATCATAATAACCGGAAACTATGGTATTATTCTTTTCCATTTCACCTGGGGTTGTATCTGACGACCGCAGCATTTACGCTGATGATACTATCTGTAATTCTTGATCTAAGTGCGGCTAGCAATATGTTCTGGCAGTATAGTACTGCGGAGGATATACTTTTTTATCTAACCAATGCAACAGGGTATACCGCACTAATTCTGACCTTTTTCGGGAGTCTGGGACTTATCCTGCTTCGGGTAACTGATAAAAAGTTCAGGATATACAACACCCCTATGGATTTTATTAATCTTTTTTTCATTCTGATCCTGACTATCAGCATGGTATTAACGCTCAGTCCATCAAACACTTCATTTATTCTATATAAAATATATTTGAAGAATTTATTTACCCTTAATTTTACGGTTATAGCCAGACCTTTATTTCTTGTTCATATAGCCCTTGTCTCCATTTTCCTTCTTTATTTCCCATTGACAAGAATGATGCATCTCTTTGCGAAGTATTTTACATACCACGAAGTACGCTGGGAAGATAGTCCCAACCTTAAAGGCGGCAAGCTGGAGAATAAAATAAAACTGGCATTAAATTATGGAGTAAGCTGGTCAGCCCCACACATTAAAACAGGAAAAACCTGGGGAGAAGTAGCTACAAAACTTCCGCCGGAGGTCAGCAATGTTAAATAGAGCCTTGGATTCTGATTTAAATGAGAGCACGAATTCAAATAAGAAGAAGATAAGTTCAATAAAAGATTTTACAAGACTGGACGGTCAGCTTACTTCTCTTCATCCTGAAAATTATATGAAGCTGCCTTACCCTTACGATAACTGGGTCGATCCCCCCATAAAAGAGTTGACAGAGGATCAGAAGCAAAGGCTTGAGCATTCCCTGGACGGTCTATCTGCAATCGCAATACCTGTTCCAGCAACGGATGCAGAGAAAGAAATAAAAGTGGCCAGGTTTTTATCAGGATTAAAAAAACTTTTTAATAAAGAGGATAACTGGACCTTTATTCAACCCCTGCTTCTCTCGATGGAAAACTGTATGAAATGCCAGACTTGCTCGGATGAATGTCCTATTTATATTTCCAGCGGCAGGGAGGAAATTTACAGGCCCATATTCAGGGGAGAAATCTTAAGAAGAATTGTTAATAAATACCTCAAACCCGGCGGTAAATTTTATAACAAGTTTACAGGATCCGATATAGAACTCAACTGGGATACCATTGCAAGACTTGCCGAACTTGCTTACCGATGTACAATGTGCCGGCGCTGTGCACAGGCATGTCCTATAGGGGTTGATAATGGACTGATTACAAGGGAGATTAGGAAGCTTTTCAGTCAGGAACTCGAACTTGCGCCGGAGGAACTTCACAATTCAGGAACGGTAAAGCAGATGAAAACCGGCTCCTCTACCGGAACAAACCCAACTGCAATGCTTGATATTATAGATTTTATTGAAGAAGATTTGAGAGATTTGTATAACATTAACATCAAAATGCCGATTGATAAAAAAGGTGCAGATATTCTGCTGATCCATAACTTTGGAGAATATCTTTCGTGGCCTGAAAATATTATGGCTTTTGCAATAATATTTGAAAAAGCGGGGGTAAACTGGACGTTATCCTCAGAAATGGGTGGGTATGATTCTGTAAATTATGGTTTATTCTATGATGATGTGCAGCTTGCCAGAGTAGCGCTTGAGCATATCGGAATAGCGAAAAAACTTGGGGTAAAAAAGATCGTTATGGGTGAGTGCGGCCACGCACATAAGGCTTTAATGCCGATTGCTGACAGGATACTTGTGGGAGATAATATCATTCCGAGAGAAAGTGCTTTCCCGGTTCTTGAGGAAATTGTATTCAGCGGGAAAATAAAATTTGACCCGAAAAAAAATAATTTCCCTGTTACACTGCATGACCCCTGCAATACTGCAAGGTCAATGGGCATCGTAGAGCCGCAAAGAAAAATACTGCGGTATCTATGTCCTGAGTTTGTTGAGATGGAACCCCATGGGGTAAACAATTATTGCTGCGGAGGGGGCAGCGGTTTTGCAATTTTCCAGGGAAAGAACTTTCCTGACTGGAGGAATGCAATATCATTCAGAATGAAATTTAAGCAGATTCTGGAAGCATTTCAGGAGAATCTTGATCCTTCTACATATAAATATGTGTGCGCGCCCTGTTCTAACTGTAAAGGAGCCTTTCGCGATGGATTGAAATACTATAATGCTTTTGAAAAATGCGGAATAATATATGGAGGGTTGGTTGAATTAATTGTAAATGCTATGGTAGATATGGAAAAGCCGTTTATCGAATGGGAGTTGAAATAAAACACCTCTAATAATCAGAGAAATCTGAAGGCAAAAAAATGAAAAATATTAAAAAAATATTATTAATAGATGATGAAGAAGATATCCTTCTATACCTTGCAGTTTTTTTTAAGGATAAAAAATTTGATGTAATAACTGCTTCAAATGGAAAGGAGGGTTTCGAGAAGGCTCTTGCTGAACATCCGGATATAATCACACTTGATATTTCCATGCCTGAAGAATCAGGGATAAAAACCCTGAGGGAATTGCAGAACGACCCTTTAACGAAGAACACCCCTATAATTATAATTACAGGGGTGGCTTCAGATTTTAAACGGTTTATAAGGGATCGCAGACAGGTTCATATGCCAGAAGGTTATTTTGAAAAACCGATCGACAGAGATCTTCTTTTAGAGAAGGTAAATGAACTCTTAGATATAACGGTTGTTTAATAGGCCTTTGACAGGTTGATTGTTAATCGTGCCTGCAGATTAAACCTGCGTCGTCCTTTAATTCACCTTTGATAAATTTATCAAGTGCTTCATCGATCAGTTCAACATCTGAAAAAATCGGGGTAATGTTGTTTTGCTTTAAATCTTCCACTATCCTCCATCCGCCTCCGCTAGATATGAGATAGCTGCAGTCTTGCAGACCGTTTATCAAACCTGCATGTGAATGACCTCCTCCTTCACCAGTATGCTGGTGTTCATGATTCATCCTGTGATGGGTGAACACATTTTCCCTTAATTCCTTTTTTATGATTGTATCATCATCCAATTCGAAAATCATAAAAGACCGGCATCGGCCGAGATGGCCCGTGACCCGGGTTCCATCATTGGTGGCGATTGCAATTTTGCCCGAAAAATGTCCAGATCCTGCCGAATTTGTTTCATCTGCCATGAGAATACCTTATTATTTTAATTATTGAGTATTAATTTTTACCGCTTTCCCATTTAAAATAGCATCCGCAAGTTTTTTGCGTGCGCTTTCAATAATCCTTCCGAAAGTGGCCCTTGAAACATTCATTTCACCCGAGGCTCGCTCCTGCGAATACGAGAGCAGATCGGCCAGCCTTAATGACTCGAGTTCATCCTGTTCAAGTATGACCTCTTCCAGTTCAAACATCGGGATGCCCCTCGGTTTGAAATAGAAGGAGGACGGATTACAGCATATCCTGCGGTTTTTCTTTGGTCGCGGCATCAATTATAGAGTTAATTAGCAAAATAACCACTCATAAGTGTAAGCAGTTCAAAGATCTATTTTTAGGATGTCAGACCTACATATATTATGAGCATATGCTCAAAACTAAATAATTAATAATTTAAAAACAAATTTGCTGCCTCCGATATTTGTCAGTACGAATAATTATCATAACTAATAATATTTATTGGCATTTCAGAGAAATATGCGCAAATTACTGTTAAAAATTTGAACAGCTGTCCTGATGAGAAATGCGAATCCTTCTGTTTTGTAAACAATATGTTGTTGGCATAAAGATTGGAATTCATGTTGGAAGATAAATATTCATCCTGGCACCAGCTAAGGCATCTCGATTGGGGTAGAATAACGGCTGGCCAATACGAATCGTTTATCAAGGTGAACTAAAATAGTGTAAATGGGAGGAAATTTGTATACGCAGCCCGTCTCTCAAAAGGAATTTTCAGTAACAGGTGCCATAGAAAAAACCGAACATTGTCCTTTCTGCAATAGCAGCAGGATTATCAAACATGGGAAAACGTCTGCTAATATTCAGCGATACAGATGCAGGTTTTGTCACAAAACCTGGGTAGAAAATAAGCCTTCCAGACCCGTCCCCGATTATGGAGCATTAACCGAAGCATACTTAAGCGGCTACTCTTATCGCGATTTATGTTCAATTTATCATAGTTCTCCTATCAGAATAAACCAAAAAATTAGAGAATATCTAGAGGAATGCCCTTCATGGGAGGAATACCTGGATGCAGCTGCGAACAAACATGAAGCCAGGTTGATCCACCTTGTCGGTAAAAAATTTAAATGCAGCACCAGCAGCAATAAAGAACATTGTCTGTACCTTGCCCTGGCAATTGATGCATTGTCGACCGTAGTACTGGGGTTTGAGGTTGGGAGGGGAGAATCAAAAGAAATATGGATAAGACTTCTTGACAGAATGAATTGCAGAGGATTTGTTTGTCCCACTTTTATGTCATACGGTTTGAAATCCATTGAGGATGCTTTAAAGGTGGTATTTCCCTATGCCTCAACATACAATCACTATACCCGAGCCTGTTATGATAAGCATCTAAAGAGTGAGCTGTACTATGTACCCGATCTGAAAAAATTAATTCTTGAGGCGATTACTGCCTACAAGACCAATCAGGCCTGCCAGCTTAAGGATTATCTTGTAATCTTTAAGGATAAGAGTATGAAAGAAATTGTCCTCAATTCACGGGGTTATTTTATTGACAGGCTCCAGGAGCGAATTAATGAAAAACCAACCATACGTTTTGAAGGTTTATTAAGAGCATTTCAGAAGAGATTTGAAAAATTCCATATGATAAAATATGATCCTCTTCCGATAATTAATGGATGGTTAGCCTGGTGGATGCTTGTGCCGCTGCCTATAGGGTTCAGCCGGCTTTCCCTTTACCTTCAGCAACCCTGCAAAACCTACTTTCCAAACTTCAATTGCGGTACCTTACCGTCTCCGATGGATCTTCCAAAGAACAGTGCCGAAATGAGAACCTTCATTGTAGAACTTGCTGTGAGATCTCTCCATATTCCAGTAAAATAATGTTGCATTTGAACATTAATCCGCTGTTCTGAAATGCAACACATAGATTACAAAACCTAATTTCATATTGTAATTACATCCCTGCTTCAATAAGTTTTATTCAGAATTTTTGGGTTAAGATTTCCGGGGAGGAATCAGGAAATACAAAATACCACATAAAAAACTTTGTTCTGCATATAAACAGGAAACTGTAAAAAATAAAAATAACAGGAGATAAAATGGCTGAGAAAAAACGGAAGACACCACAGCTGGATGAACTGGAAAAAGGTGCCTGGCCAAGTTTCGTGAAAGAAATTAAATCAGCAGCCGAGACAAACCCGATGGCTAATGATCTTCTGGGACAACTGGAACGTTCTTACGAAGAAAAGATAGGTCATTGGAAACATGGTGGAATAGTTGGAGTTCTCGGCTATGGTGGTGGAGTTATCGGCAGGTACTCAGATCTGCCTGAAGATTTCCCTAACGTTTCTCATTTTCATACTATGCGTATAAATCAGCCTGCAGGTTGGTTTTATACCTCGGATGTATTGAGAAGTTTATGTGACATCTGGGAGAAGCACGGTTCTGGTTTAACTAATATGCACGGATCTACTGGTGACATTGTTTTCCTTGGAACAAAAACAGATGAACTGGAACCCGTATTCAAAGAATTAACCGAATTAGGTTTCGACCTTGGAGGATCCGGTTCTGATGTCAGAACGCCCAGCTGCTGCTGCGGTAAAGCACGCTGTGAATGGGCATGTTATGATACAATGGCCCTTACGTATTTCCTGACTATGCATTATCAGGATGAACTGCACCGGCCAGCCTTCCCATATAAATGGAAATTCAAGATGTCAGGCTGTCCTAATGATTGTGTAGCTGCTGTCGCAAGAGCAGATATGTCAATTATCGGAACCTGGAAAGATGATATCCAGATGGATAAAAATGCAGTTAAAGAATATGCAGACTCGGGAATGGATATACAAAAAGAAATAGTTAATAACTGTCCGGCTAAATGCATGGACTGGGACGGCAAGGAACTCACTATAGATAACAAGTCTTGCGTCAAATGTATGCACTGTATAAATACGATGCCCAAAGCCCTGTCTCCGGGTAAGGAACAGGGAGCATGTATACTAATCGGTTCAAAAGCTCCAATTGTGGAAGGTGCGCTTCTTTCTTCTGTTTTGATACCATTCATAAAGATTGAGCCCCCATATACCGAATTAACAGATCTGGTTGAGAAAATCCACGAATTATGGTCTGAAGAAGGTAAAAATCGTGAAAGAGTCGGTGAATTCATCCAAAGAGTAGGTATGGGCAATTTCCTCGAGGCTATAGGAGTTGAACCTATTCCTGAAATGGTAGCTCATCCCAGGGAGAATCCTTACGTATTCTACGAAGAGTACTATGAGGAAGATTCCGAAGAGGGAACTGATGAAGAAACCGCTGAAATGGCTGAAGAAACATGATTCTGTCAATCAGTTAATTTTTAATATATGAAATATTATTCAAAGGAATAAAAAAATGGCTGAAGAGAAAAAGAAAAGACTAACCGATATCGGTCCACCGCATTATGAAAAGTTTTTACCCCCGGTGATCAAAGAAAATTACGGTAAATGGAAATATCACGAAATATTAAAGCCGGGTGTTATGGTTCATGTTTCTGAAACAGGAGCAAAACTTTATACAGTTCGTGCTGCCTCTTCAAGGCTTTTGGGAATCGAAAAAATCAGGAAATATGCTGACCTGGCAGATAAATACTGCGATGGCTACCTGAGATTCACAAGCCGGCACAATGTGGAATTCCTGTTGACTGATGATTCTAAGATTGATCCATTGATAGAGGACCTGAAGGCACTGGGTCATCCTGTCGGCGGTATGGGTAATTCAATCTCCAGTATCGTTCATACCCAGGGCTGGGTGCACTGCCATTCTGCAGCAACCGATGCCTCGGGGATTGTAAAATCGGTGATGGATGAACTAATCGAATATTTCACCGAGATGAAATTACCGGCAAAACTCAGGATTGCTCTTGCATGCTGCCTGAATATGTGTGGAGCTGTTCACTGTTCTGATATAGCAATTCTTGGAATTCATAGAAGGCCTCCAAAAGTCAACCTTAGTAATCTGAAGGCAATGTGTGAAATACCTTCGGTTGTTTCTGCATGTCCCACTGCAGCAATAAAACCTGCTACATTTGAAGGCAAATCATCCGTTGAGGTTATAGAGGAAAGATGTATGTTCTGTGCAAACTGTTATACAGTTTGTCCAGCTATGCCCCTTAATGACCCTCTTAATGACGGCGTTTCAATATGGGTTGGTGGAAAGGTTTCAAATGCCCGAAGTGAACCGATGTTCTCAAAGCTGGCAATCCCATTCCTGCCTAATAATCCGCCTCGCTGGCCGGAAGTAGTTGATGCAGTAAGCAATCTCGTAGAAGTTTGGGCTAAAAATGCACAACCTCACGAGAGAATGGGCGAATGGATCAACCGTATTGGCTGGCCGAAGTTCTTCAGGTTGACGGGAATTCCGTTTGAAAAAGTTCATATTGATGATTTCAAACATGCCGGCTTAACATTTAAACGATCAACTCATCTTACTTACTAGGAGGAGGTTTATATGGCAGAGCAGGTTAAAGTTGAAGAAGTCTCTGATGCAATGTTCCGGATGATCAAAGACAGCATGGGACAAAAAAAATGGAAAGCTACCGATCTTACCAAAGCTGTGTTTGAATTATACGGCGATAGATGTGATAAGTCGTTAGTCAAATTAGCAATCAGGGACCTGATAGAAAGCGGAAAATGTGTGTACACCTACTTTGGCGGTAGTTTTATTGAAATTCCGCATAGAGAAGGCGCTGAAAATTAGAATAATATTTTCGCTGGTAAAGTTATGATTTCCAGGAATTACCCTAGGATCGTCATAAGTGGATTATCCGGGGATTCGGGTAAAACAATAGTTACCTGTGGACTTCTCGTATCTCTTAAAAATCGAGGTTTAAATGTAGCTGCATTTAAAAAGGGGCCCGACTACATTGATTCTGCCTGGCTGAGTTTAGCTTCGGGCAAACCAGCCAGGAATCTCGACAGTTTTATGATGGGGTTCCCCGTAATTAAAAGATCTTTTCTCAATAATGCCTTAGAGAATGGGATAAATATTATCGAGGGAAACAGAGGTCTTTTTGATGGAATGGATAGTAAGGGGACTCATAGTACAGCACAGCTTTCTGATTATTTGCAGGCTCCGCTGATTATTGTACAGAATATTACGAAAGTTACAAGGACTGCCGCAGCAGCTATTGCAGGCTGTCTGCGGATGGATCCTAATTTACGCATTGAAGGAGTAATCCTCAACTATGCCGCTGGGGAAAGACATATAAAAATTGTTAAGGAAGCGATTGAGAATGAGACTGGTATACCTGTAATTGGTGCTATTCCTAAAATTTCGGATAAATTAATTTTACCTTCAAGGCATCTGGGTTTGGTTATGCCGGAAGAGCTTCAGGAAAAATCCGATTTACTGGATGAGCTAAACAAAATTATCGAAGAAAATGTAGATGTTTCAAAGATTATTTCCATCGCTGAAACATCCTATCCACTATCAAAACCTAAACCTGCAGGAAAGATTAATTCAACTACGATAATACCTGATGAGAAGAAGGTAAGGATAGGTTTCTTTAAGGATAATTCATTTTCCTTCTATTATCCTGAGAACCTGGAATTATTAGAGCAAGCCGGAGCCACCCTTGTACAGATATCTTCCGAAAGTAAGATTACATCTGATCTGAGGTTACTGCTTGAAGGACTCGATGCACTCTATATCGGGGGAGGGTTCCCCGAAATAAATCTCAGCTTATTGTCGGAAAATATAGATTTCAATGCTGCCATAAAATCACTGGCAGAAGATGGTTTACCGATCTATGCCGAATGCGGGGGTTTGATATACCTGGCACAGAAAATTACCTGGAGAGGGAGAGAATATCCATTATCAGAAATACTTCCCATTGAAATTAAAATGCATGATAAACCCCGGGGGCATGGTTATTCTGAAGCATTCGTTGATAAAGAAAATCCATTCTTTGAAGAGGGAATTGTTCTTAAAGGGCACGAATTCCATTACTCAGAAATATGTTCTTATGATCCATGGGTAAAGAGTGCTCTCTCGGTTGAAAGGGGAACAGGAAGTATTGGAGACCGTGATGGTCTTATGTATAAAAATGTATTTGCAACTTACATTCATATTCATGCACTTGCAGCACGTGAATGGGTTACAGGAATGATCAAAGCAGCAAAAACATATAAAGATATTAAAAATTCAAAAATATTTATTAAAGGATGAATTATGGCTACCCAAAAAGAACTTAATGAAAAACTAGTTGATACTTTAAGAACCTGGCAGGTAGTTGAGGATGAATCTGTAAGGTCTACTTCTGAGATCATCTCCAAAACCAAAAATCCTGTGGTTAAACAAATCATGGAAATTATAAGGCAGGACTCGGCAATGCACAAAAAAGTTCAGCAGCTGCTTATTGATAATTATGAAAAGAATGCCTTCACGCTTACCCCGGAAGAACTTGGGGATGTGTGGAATTTGGTAGAAAAACATATTGAACTGGAAAAAGAAACAATACGACTTGCAGAAGAATCCCGTAAAAGTACAAAGAATTTTGTAGTAAGATACCTTCTCGGATATCTGATGACGGATGAGCAAAAACATAATTTAGTGCTGCAGCAGATGGAAGACATTAAATCAGGTATTTACCCTTATGCCTGAATCTGATTTTGAATTTAAATGGAGTTCAATTAAATGGCTAAGATTGTAAAAAAAGCAAAGAAACCGCTGGGAGGATTGAGATCTCATTCTTCAGGAGGATCATCTGTTGAATCGTCGCCTCTGCGGCCGATTCAAGTCCCTAAAACTCCTCCCTGTGCAGATGGTTGTCCAAATGAAACTAACATCAGGGAATTCCTGACAACTATCAGCTGGTCAGATGATAATGGAGGGAATCACGCGGAAGCATTTGAAAAAGCATGGAACATCCTGACCGAAAAAAATCCTTTCCCCTCTGTTTGTGGAAGGGTCTGTCCTCATCCGTGTGAAAATAACTGCAACAGAAACCATAAAGACGGAGCCGTAAGTATTAATAATCTTGAGAGGTTCGTAGGTGATTTCGCACTCCAGAATAACTTCGGGCTTCAGAAGATCAGTGAGGAGAACTATACTGAAAAAATTGCAGTCATCGGTGCCGGCCCTGCCGGGCTTTCTTGTGCATACCAGCTGGCTAGAAGAGGTTATAGTGTCTCAGTATACGAAGCCTTTAGCAAAGCAGGCGGAATGCTGAGATATGGGATTCCTGATTACAGACTTCCACAGGATGTACTCGACAAGGAAATTAAAAGAATAGAGGATCTTGGTGTCGAAATCCACTGCAACAAGGCAATAGGAAGAGATATTTTTTACGAAGATCTTCAGAAAAACTTTAATGCAATCTTTGTTGGTATCGGTGCTCATAAAGGAAAACTGCTTGGAATCCCTAATGAAGATGCAGTAAATGTTTACACAGGAACAGAATTCCTAAACAAAATGAATAGTGGAGATATTTTCGAGGTGGGCGATAAAGTTCTGGTTGTAGGCGGAGGAGATACAGCAATTGATGCTGCACGGGTTTCCAGAAGGTTAGGTGCAGATGTTACTATTGTGTACCGGCGGACCAGAACAGAAATGCCTGCTATTGAAGAAGAAATTGCCGGTGCAGAAGAGGAAGGTGTTAAGCTTGAGTTCCTAGCCGCACCTGTTGAATTTGAAAAAGATGGTGATAGAATTATAAAAATAAAATGTCAAAAAATGGAGTTGGGTGAACCGGATTCTTCGGGAAGACGGAGACCTGTTCCTATTCCAGATCAATATTTTTTACTTGATGCAACGACTGTGGTTGCGGCTATCAGCCAGGAACCTGACTTTAATGGTCTTGATAACCTGCATGAGAACAAGGAATGGATTAAAGTTAATGAAAACGGCGAAACCAGGATTCCGGATACATATGCCGGCGGTGATGCTCTTGAACTGGGACTTGTTACCATTGCTATATTCAATGGAAGGAAAGCTGCCGAAGTGATTCATAACAGGTTCCGGAATATCGAAATAAAACCTCAAGTAAAACCTCCTGTGATTACGCATGACAGAATAATGCTCAATTATTTTGAAAGTAAGCTTCGAAATGAACCCTTTAAAATTCCACCTGAAGACAGGCTCAAAGATCTGAACCTTGAAATCACCTCAACGCTTACTGAGGAACAGGTGATAGATGAAGCGAAAAGATGTATGAGCTGCGGTTCATGCTTCGACTGCGGAACGTGCTGGAGTTACTGCCAGGATCAGGCTATCGTTAAACCTGTCAGTAAACATCAGTCTTACAAATTCAAGCTTGATTTCTGCAATGGATGCAAAAAATGCGCAGAGAATTGTCCCTGCGGTTATATTGAAATGAAATAAATATTCAGTCAGTTACTAATCATTAACAATAAAGGATAAAATTATGCCAACCTTTGAATTTCAGGAATTGAAAATTGAAGTTGATGAAGACGGCTTCATACAAAGACCAGAAGAATGGACAGAGGAAGTTGCTAAGGCATTAGCATCCACCGAGGACGTCCAGGTAATGACAGAGAATCACTGGAAGATCATTTTTTATCTGCGCGATTATTTTAAGAAATATGGGATAGCCCCAATGATCCGCAAACTCTGCAAAGAAACCGGTTTTTCTCTTAAAGAAATTTATGAATTGTTTCCTTCAGGACCGGCAAAAGGTGCATGCAAGGTTGCAGGATTAACTAAACCGACAGGATGCGTCTGATCCGGGATATATTTGTTTTTCCTGTTTGTTCAGCAGGATCAACCTATAGAATAAGCAGGAAAAACATTATAATTCAAGCAGGTTAAGGTATAAAAATGGTAAAAGAATTACTGCGGCAGAAGAAGAAAGTAATCATTAACAAATGGGTACAATCTATATTTGATACGTACCCTGCTGAAACTTCAGATTTTCTTCGATTGCAAAAAAATCAGTTCAGTAACCCTGTTGGTCATATCATCGGTGAGGCTGCAGAAAGTATATTTGAGTCCGTTTTAACAGGTAACCAGGTTTTGGAAATAAAAATAGTTCTTAATGATATAATAAAAATCAGAGCGGTACAGGATTTTCTGCCTTCAAGAGCTGCAGGATTTATATTCTGTCTGAAGGATATTATTAGGGAAGAGATACAGATGGAGATTAAGGAACTCAGTGATTTTACTGAGTTCTGTGAAATTTTGACAGGTATTGACCGGGTTGCTCTGACTGCATTTGATCTTTATACAGCAGCAAGAGAAAAAGTCTATCAGCTGCGTGTGAATGAATTAAAAAGCCATGTCGGGATTTAAGTAGATCTCTACTGCATCAACCAAGGATAAACAGGGAGAGTAAATCAGCTATTTATAGTTTCGGGGAATAATCGATGAACATACTTTTTTCATTAATCGCTGTAGTAGTATTAGTACTTGCGGCAATTATCGGTGTAGAAAATCTTAAACTGGAATACCTTTTCGGTATTATTGTTCCTTATGCAGCTATCTTAACGTTTATCTCCGGAATAGTATATCGGGTTATTAAATGGGGAAGGAGCCCAGTTCCATTTCATATTCCGACCGTTGCTGGGCAGCAAAAATCTCTTTCCTGGATCAAAAGCAGTAAACTTGAAAGTCCTGACTCTACACTTGGTGTAGTCGGGCGTATGCTGCTCGAAATTTTGTTCTTCAGATCCTTATTCAGGAATACAAAAACTGATCTCAGAAAAGGTCCCAAATTAGCTTATGGAAGCACAAAGTATCTCTGGCTGGGCGGGATTGTCTTCCATTGGTCGCTTTTAATCATCTTCCTGAGGCATTTCAGATTTTTTACTGAACCAATTCCCTCGTTTGCGGTAGCCTTGCAGAATATTGATGGTATGCTTCAGCTTGGGCTCCCGGTCTTATTTATAACGGATATCCTGATTACTGCTGCGCTGCTTTTTTTAATCATCAGGAGAATAGTAGATAAAAAGATTAAATATATATCACTGGCATCTGATTATTTTCCGCTTTTCCTTATCATAACTATAGTTGTCACCGGTTTACTGATGAGGTATTTCTACAGGACAGACTTAATAAGTATTAAAGAACTTGCGATTGGACTGTTTACTTTTCAACCCATTGTACCAGCAAACATAGGAGTGTTATTTTTTATTCATTTGTTTCTTGTCTGTTCATTGATTGCATATTTCCCATTTAGCAAATTACTTCATATGCCCGGCGTATTTCTTTCCCCAACCAGGAACCTTGCAAATAATAGTCGTATGAAAAGACACAATAATCCCTGGAACTATCCAGTAAGGGTTCACACGTACGATGAATACGAGGATGAATTCAGAGAAAGAATGAAAGATGCCGGATTACCATTAGAGAAGGAATAAATATGTCTGAAATAAAGACTAAACCGGAAGAATTAGCAGGAAAGATAGATTATAATCCAGATCCCAAAAGTTGGCTGAATCCTGCTGTTGAGTTTAAGCGCGGTGTATTTAACTACAGCGGAAACCCGCAAAATGTAGATTACCTTAAGCAGCCAAATCCAAGGAAATGGCAGCCTATGGAAGAAGACTGGAAGCTGCCCGAGAACTGGAGGGAAATAATTCATGACGGTCTGAAAGACAGACTTCACAGGTTCCGTTCACTTCAAATATTTATGGATATATGTGTCCGCTGCGGTGCCTGCGCAGATAAGTGCCACTTCTTCATTGGTTCCGGTGATCCTAAGAATATGCCGGTTTTAAGAGCAGAATTGCTCAGATCGATATATAGAAACGATTTTACTTTGGGAGGAAAATTACTCGGTAAGTTTGCCGGAGGCAGAGAGCTTACAATTGACGTCATAAAAGAATGGTTCTATTATTTTTTCCAATGCACCCAATGCCGCCGCTGTTCGGTATTCTGCCCCTATGGAATTGATACAGCAGAAATTACAATTCTTGCAAGAGAGCTGCTTAACCTGATAGGAATTAACATTGATTGGATTATTACCCCGGTAGCCAATAGTTTCAGAACAGGCAATCACCTTGGTATTCAGCCTCATGGTTTTAAAGACAGCATCGAGTTTGCAGTTGATGAACTTGAAACGATAACCGGGATCAAGGTTGATGCCCCTATAAATAAAAAAGGGGCAGAAATCCTATTTATTGCTCCTTCTGCAGATTATTTCGGAACACCTCATTATTTCACGCTGCTAGGCTACCTAGCCTTGTTTCACGAAATAGGGCTTGATTACACCTGGAGCACTTATGCCTCTGAAGGAGGAAACTTCGGCTCATTTATTTCTCATGATCTTATGAAGGCTCTGAATGCTAAAGTTTATGCGGAAGCCAAGAGGCTTGGGGTTAAATGGATCCTGGGAGGAGAATGCGGCCATATGTGGAGGGTGATGCACCAATATATGGATACTATGAACGGACCTGCAGATTTTCTTGAGGTACCTGTATCCCCCATAACGGGGACAGAATTTGGATATACAAAATCGACGAAAATGGTTCACATTTGTGAATTCACGGCTGATCTTATAAAGAATAAAAAAATAAATCTTGATAAAAACAGAAATAACAAATGGAAAATTACCTTTCACGATTCATGTAACCCTGCCCGTGCATTAGGACTGATAGAAGAACCAAGATATATTATTAAAAATACATGCAATAATTTCTATGAAATGCCAGACAATACTATAAAAGAACAGACGTTCTGCTGTGGTAGTGGTGCTGGATTGGGAACCGATGAAAACCTTGAAATGAGATTGAGAGGCGGACTACCCAGAGCTAATGCAGTTAAATATGTAAAAGAAAAACATGGAGTTAATTTCCTTGGTTGTATATGTGCTATCGATAAGGCCACACTTCCTCCAATGATTGATTATTGGGTAGGAGGAGTTGAAGTCGGAGGTGTGCATGAATTGGTTGGTAATGCATTAATTATGAAGGGTGAGAAAGAAAGAACAACAGACCTACGGGGAGAGCCTCTGGAAACAGAAGAGATCCTCTTAGAAGAATCTGTGGAATAAATCCTTATTCCTTTTTTATGGACATCAAAGGAATCTCTGTATGTATGATGCTGGAAAAATAATAATCGGATTGATCATCTTTATTGGATTTTTTACTTTCCCTATTTGGTACGACATGACCAATGGGAGTTCACAAATTAAACCTGACCCTATATTGCCTGTTAAGGTGAGCCAACAAGAATGTATTGATACTAAAGAATATATGCGCGCTAATCACATGACCATATTAGATGATTGGAGAGAGGAAGTGGTCAGGAATGGTCAAAGAGACTTCGTTAAAGCTGATGGCAGACATTTTAACAAGAGCCTCACAAATACCTGTATGAATTGTCATTCAGATAAAACAAAATTTTGCGATCAGTGTCATAATTATGTCGGCATATCCAATTACTGTTGGGATTGTCATAATATTCCCCAAAATCCGGAGAAGAAAATATGAAGCAGGGAAGAAGAAAATTTCTGAGAATTGCCGGACTAGCAGCTCTAGGGATCGCTTCCGAAAGATGTATAAGTTTTCCAGCAGGTAGGATTTCTCCGGGTCCCGTGAAAGCAAGACTCTCACCCTCATCTCCCGCCCTGAAAAGAGGGGAAAGGCTTGCTATGGTTATTGATCTTCGTAAATGTATTTCTGAAAAAGGCTGCACAAAGTGTATCGATGCCTGCATTAAAGAACATAACATACCCGAATTTGAGGACACAAAAGATGAGGTTAAATGGATATGGAAAGAACCTTATGACAAAGCATTTATTGACCAGGAAAATTTCTTTATGATTGAAGATTACAGGAATAAAATGGTCCCTGTTTTCTGTAATAATTGTGATAACCCTCCGTGCGTAAATGTTTGTCCCACCCAGGCGACCTGGAAGCGGGAAGATGGGATTGTAATGATGGACTGGCACAGGTGTATCGGCTGCAGGTATTGCATGGCTGCATGTCCATATGGATCAAGGAGCTTTAATTGGAGAGATCCTCGTCCGGCAATAAAAGAAATAAATCCTGAGTTTCCTACAAGGACAAAAGGAGTAGTCGAAAAATGCATGCTATGTGAAGAACGGCTGGCTAAAGGCCTTCCTCCTGCCTGTGTGGAAGTCTGCCCCGAAAAGGCACTGAGCTTCGGAAATCTGAATGACCCTGAATCTGAAGTAAGAAAGTTATTAAAAGAGAATTTCTCAGTCCGAAGAAAACCAGGATTGGGAACCGGGCCTGAAATTTATTATCTCGTATAGGGTTTAGAAATGTTAGAATATGCATTAAAAGGAAATAAAAAGTATTGGGGCTGGCTGTTCCTGCTTGCTGTAATTATTGCGTCAGGCTTTTACTTTTACCTACGTCAACTCAACTATGGTCTCGGTATAACAGGAATGAGCCGAAATATCAGCTGGGGACTTTATATAGCCCAATTCACTTTTATAGTCGGAGTTGCCGCTTCCGCCGTTATGGTTGTTCTTCCTTATTATCTTCATAATTATAAGGCATTTGGAAAAATTACAATACTTGGTGAATTCCTTGCAATTGCCTCAGTGATAATGTGCATACTCTTTGTATTTGTTGACCTTGGGCAGCCTTTCAGAGTGGCAAATATTTTTTTAAATCCGACTTTTCATTCTCTGATGTTCTGGGATGTCATTGCACTCAGCGGGTACCTTGTAATCAATGTAATAATCACTCGCGTAAGTCTCGAGGCAGAACAGAAATCAACAGCACCGCCACGTTGGATCAGACCAATAATAATTCTTTCAATTCCCTGGGCTGTCAGCATTCATACTGTAACTGCGTTCCTGCTTTCTGGACTGGCAGGGAGACCATTCTGGCTGACAGCGATACTGGCTCCCAGGTTTCTTGCATCAGCTTTTTCTGCAGGACCGGCTTTACTTATTTTATTTACCTTCATCATTAAAAGACTCACTAAGTTCGACCCCGGAGAAGAAGCAATAAAAAAACTAAGCCTTATAGTCACTTATGCGATGTGTGTAAATGTCTTTTTTATTCTGATGGAGGTTTTTACAACTTTATATGGAGCTATACCTGAACATGTCTCTCACCTTCAGTATCTCTATGTAGGTTTGGATGGCAAGACCAGACTCGTTCCCTGGATGTGGACTTCAGCTGTTTTATCCATTGTATCCCTCGTACTGCTCCTGACCCCTAAATTCAGAAAAAAGAACAAAATACTGATTATTTCCTCTCTCATGGTATTCTTTTCCATCTGGATTGATAAAGGACTGGGATTAATAATAACAGGGTTTATACCAACACCTTTTGGAGATGTAGTACAGTACTGGCCTACAGTTCCGGAAGCTCTTATTTCGCTTTCAATATGGGCTATCGGGATTTTCCTGATAACAATATTTTATAAGATAACTCTTGAAGTAAGAAGAGTAATAGAAACGTAGCATGCTAAAGTGATCAACATAATTATTATAGGCGGTATGGCAGCCGGATGTAAAGCGGCTGCGAGGTTAAGCAGGTTATCTAAAAATTACAGGGTAACTATAATAGAAAGAACTCCATTCGTATCTTTAAGCAGGTGCGGCCTTCCATTATATACTTCCGGTGAAATAGATGATATTTTTGAACTTACTAAAACTCCCTACGGTCTTAAACGAGATGAAAACTTTTTTCGGGATTTCGAAGGTATAACTGTCCTCACACGTACAGAAGCTATAAAACTGGACCCATGGAAAAAAGAAGTTGAGTGCTATGATCACAGAAAAGATGAAAATTTCAAACTCAACTATGATGCTTTATTATTTGCGACAGGCAGTTCTCCGGCAGAACCTGCATTTCCTTATTTCGAATCAGCCCGTATAAGTTCTGTTTATTCGCCTGAAGAAGTTATCAAATTTAAAGAACTGATTAAATTGGGTCTGATAAAGAAGGCTGTAATCATCGGGGGTGGAGAAGCTGCTTTGATAAATGCTGAATCTCTGGTTTCACTCTGGGGAATTGAGGTGATTATTATTGCAAGCCAGGATTTCGTTCTCAACAATATTTTTGACATTGAATTCTCAAAACATATCTCAAATTATGTTAGTTCAAATAAAATAGTGACTATTCTTTCAACTCACGTTCAGAGGGTAGAGCCGGATAATGAAAATCTTCCTGTTGTAGTTCTGGAAAACGGTCAGAAAATTGTTACCGATTTTGTCATACTTTCATGCGGCCTGAAACCAGAAACATCTCTTGCCGAAAAGGCTGATATAAAACTTGGAAACCGCCGGGGAATACTTGTTGATGAAAAACTGCGCACAAATATCTCCGGAATATGGGCCGCAGGGGAATGCACTGAGATTAAAAATATCATTACGGATAAAAGTTTTCATTTCCCCGACGGTTCACAGGCTAACAGACTGGGCAGAGCAGCTGCTGATTCTATAGATGGAAGGAAGATAGATCTTAAGGGAACCGTAGGCAATAAATGTCTTAAAATCTTTGACAATAATTTTTGCAAATCAGGCCTCACAGAAGCTGAGGCGATCCAGCAAGGATTCAATACCGCTAGTGTAATCGGTGTATGGTCTGACAGAGCAGACTTTGATCCTGAAGTAAAAAACATTTTTGGCAAACTTACTTATCAAAAACCCGGTCTACGTTTATTGGGACTTCAGCTCATGGGTGAAGGGGAAATTCTTCGCTTTATTGATGCTTTTTCAATACTGTTGAAAGAAAGAAGAACCCTTAAATACCTTATTTGCCTTGAACATTCATTTCATCTATCTCATTCGACACCACTTTCTCCCTTAAATTACCTTGGGTATATGGCGGTTAACCAGGAAAAAGATGGGGTAATTAATTTCAATCCGCTGAACCTGCCTCAATTTAAAGGTACTTTAATAGATGTTAGAGAGAAGCATGATGCTGACTCTAAACCTTTGCCAGTTGCTTCAGTGAATATTCCTTTTTCAGTTCTTAGGGATAGGATGAATGATTTCGAGCCGATCCAGGAGTTGATATTTATATGCACAAAAGGCGGACGATCATATGAATCAGCAAGATATTTTAAGAACAATGGTTATCAAAAAACAGCTTACCTTGGTGGAGGTAGTCTCCTCCTGAATGAAGTTTATGGATTATTAAAGTTTAAAGAGTTGGTATCGTGAGAATGGAAAAATTGAAAAATACCGTCAGTTACCGAGCCTGGATATTAAAATCAAGGTCTACAGATGATGTATGAACGAAATATAAGACCTAATGGTAAGGGAATAAGATCAGTTACATTTATTCAAAAAATGAAATCAACTGTTGTCCAGGTCGTTTAGATAAACCTGGGTGAAATGAAATCCATTAAACGGGCTGAAAAAAACCCGGAGGATATATGAATCTAATAACAATTTCAAGAGGTTCATTAAGCGCCACTGAACTCATAGCAAAAAAGATCTCCGAACGGCTTGAGTGCAGGGTTGTTACCAGGGAGGATGTACTGAAGGCTGCCGAAAAATATGGGATTCAGGAAACGGCACTCGGTGATTTATCGTTTATAGAAAAATCTCCAACATTCTGGGATAAAATGAGTGACAGAAAAAAACATTATCTGGCTTGTTTTCAAACAGCACTTCTGGATTTTGCGCTGAAGGGAAGTCTGGTATACCATGGTCACCTGGCTCAGTTTCTCCTTGGCGATATACCCTTTGTATTGCGTGTATTGTTGACCGCCCCCCCTGAATACAGGATTAAAACCTTAATGAAAGAAGGAGGTAAGACCAGGGAAGAAGTCCTTTCACAGATCAAACTAATAGATGAGAGAAGAGAAAAATGGTCCCAGTTCTTATACGGAGTTGACTGGAAGAATCCGGCCTTCTATGATATGGTTTTCAACCTGGAAAAAATCAGCACAGATTTGGCCGCCGATTTGATTGCCGGGATAGTGTCGTGTAATTCATTCAAGTCTAATGATGAATCAGTGAAAATTATGAAGAATCTCCATCTCTCCTCCCGGGTACGTGCCTACCTTCAATCATCGCCCAGGACAAAAGGAAGTGAAGTTGAAATTGAAGCCGATGCCTCCAGTGGTTGTGTGATAGTTAAAGGAAACACCCCTAAAGTTGGATCAAGGATGTGGGAAAACGATATTAAAACAGTTTTATCAAATGTCGAAGGTGTCAAAGAAATTAAAGTTAAGAAATCAATAATAGGATATTACGAATAAAAAACCGGAAAATATTATGTCTGAAAATTTAATTACATCTGACCTATTAATTGTTGGTGCCGGTATAGCCGGTATTACCGCAGCTGTAGAAGCTGCGGAAACAGGGATTAATGTCATATTAGTAGAAAAAAAGCCATATATAGGAGGTAAGGTCGCACAATTTAATAAATACTTTCCCAAAATGTGTCCTCCTGCATGCGGACTGGAAATAAACATCCGGAGACTCCGAACTAATCCTGCAATTAAACTCTATACTATGACGGAAGTTACCAACATTAAAAAAATCGGAGACAATTTTCACGCTGAACTTAAAATAAATCCACCATATGTAAATAACCGATGTACCGCCTGCGGGGATTGTGAGAAAGTTTGTCCTCAATCCAGGAAGAATGAATTCAATTATTTAATGGATGAGACAACAGCCATTTATATTCCATACGAGGGTGCGTATCCTGCCCGATATGTTATTGATAAATCTGCCTGTCTCGGTGAAACCTGCAATGAATGTGTGGAAGCTTGTAAATATAAGGCAATAGATCTGAATGAGAAGGAGAAAAACATATCTGTGGAAGTCAATTCAATTATATGGGCAGTCGGCTGGGAACCGTATGATGCAAATAAACTTAATCTTTTGGGATATGGGACATATTCTGATGTGATAACTAACGTTATGATGGAAAGACTTGCCTCCGAAAACGGCCCGACAAAGGGTAAAATGCTTCGTCCTTCCACTGGGGAGAAAATAAACAGCGTAGCCTTTGTTCAATGTGCAGGCTCAAGGGATGAAAATCATCTTGATTATTGTTCTTCGGTCTGTTGTATGGCATCGCTTAAACAAACTAAATACATAAGAGAACAATATCCTGATATTGATATTCATATCTATTATATCGATGTACGTTCAAACGGGCTGTTGGAAGATTTTTATAACAGTGTTCAGCAGGATAATAAAATACATTTTCATCGGGGCAAGGTGGCCAAAGTATTTCAAGATGATAGGGCTAAGAATCTGATCATTGAAGCAGAAGATTCGATGACGGGAAACCTTATGCAGAATTCTTTCGAGCTGGTAGTACTGGCAACAGGGATGAAACCAGCCTCCGAGAATATACCGATTGAAAGATCTTCTTTTGATGACAATGGATTCTTGAAGGTGAATGGAACTTTAGGTTGTGGAGTTATGACCAAACCTAAGGATGTTGCAGCTACTGTTCGTGAAGCTACCGGTTCTGTTCTGAAAGTTATCCAAAATATGGGAGGTAAGTAAGCAATGGCCTCAGAAAATAAAATCGGAGTCTATCTCTGTTCAGGATGCGGCTTAAGTGAGTCATTGGATTTTGATAAACTTGTAAAGGTTGCCTCTGAAGAAAATAAAGTACCTGTTTGTAAAGTAAATCAATGGCTTTGCAGCAGTGAAAGTATCGATATGATAAAGAACGATATTAAAAATGATAATCTTAATAAAATTGTAATTGGGGCCTGTTCCCCCAGGGTTCTCTCTGATTCATTCACCTTTGGACAGGATGTTTTTGTAGACAGAGTAAATCTCAGAGAACATGTTGCATGGTCGCATAAACCTAATGATGAAGATACCCAGATGCTTGCTGATGATTATTTGCGAATGGGTATTGCGAAAGTTAACAATTGTGAAATTCCTGAACCGTTTCACAGAGATATCAATGAAACGGTTTTGGTTGTGGGAGGCGGAATTACTGGTATTGTTGCAGCCCTAGAAACAGCCTATGCAGGTTCCTCTGTTGTCCTCGTAGAAAAGAATGAAAAACTAGGAGGCTATCTTAATCATATTTATAAAAAAGAGCCTTCAAGGCCCCCGTATTTTGAGCCGGAGTTTCCGGAACATGAAGACTTGATTAAAAAAATTACATCAAATAATAAAATCAAAGTTGTAACCTCTTGTGTTATAAAACGAATAACCGGTGAACCCGGTAACTTTAATGTTACCTTGAGCAATAATGAAATTTTTATTGCAGGTTCAATAATCCAGACGACCGGCTCAAAACCATATAATGCCGAAAGACTGGCCGATTTAGGTTACGGAATGATTGAAAACGTAATGACGAGCGTACAATTTGAAGGTTATTTTAAAAACGGTAAAAAGCTCCTGAACGGAAATCCGGTCAAAAGTATTACCTTCGTTCAATGTGCCGGTTCCAGGGATAAAGAGCACCTTGCATATTGTTCAGCTACTTGCTGTGCCACAACATTAAAGCAGGCTCTTTATGTGAGAGAGAAATATCCTGACGCCTTAATTTATATCATTTATAAAGACATCAGAACAACCGCTCAACAGGAGTTATTTTATAAGAGAGTTCAGGTAGAAGACAACGTGTTTTTTACAAAAGGGGAAGTTGTAAAAGTTGAAAAATCAAATAATTCAATATCAGTAGATATAGATAATTCACTTATAGGCGAAAAAATTCGGATAAACTCGGATGTGGTGGTACTTGCTACCGGAACAGTTCCTTCTACATTAGTAGGACAGCCAGAGGTTGGTGAACAATCTGCCGAACCGGATGAAAAAACTCTTGACGGGAAAAAAGCGGCACAATCGGCAGAAGCAGGTGCAAAAATACTAAATCTTTCATACAGGCAGGGGACTGATCTGCCTACATTAAAATACGGCTACCCGGATTCTCATTATATCTGTTTTCCGTATGAAACACGGCGGACAGGCATTTATGCAGCAGGCTCCATTCGTTATCCTATGGACATTGAAACTTGTATAGAGGATGCACGTGGTGCCGCATTAAAAGCACTGCAGGTACTGCATTCAGCCAGAGAGGGGAAAGCTGTTCATCCTAGGTCAGGTGACCAATCATTTCCAGATTTCTTTCTTCAAAGATGCACCCAGTGCAAGAGGTGTACGGAAGAATGTCCTTTCGGAACCCTGGATGAAGATGTCAAGGGTACACCGTTGCTGAATTTAACAAGGTGCAGAAGATGTGGCATTTGTCTCGGTGCTTGTCCTGAAAGGATTATCTCATTCAAAGATTATTCCATTCAGATAATCTCGTCAATGATTAAGGCTGTGGATATACCTGATGAATTTGAAGAAAAACCGAGAATCCTTGCCTTCCTTTGCGAGAATGATGCCTACCCATCACTTGATTTTGCTGGAAGATACAGGCTCCAGTATGATCCCAATGTTAGGGTGATTCCTGTTCGCTGCCTGGGTTCGGTAAACGTTGTCTGGATTGCAGATGCACTCTCACGGGGTTTTGACGGTGTACTTTTATTAGGGTGTAAATACGGAGATGATTATCAGTGCCATTATATAAAAGGTAGTGAGCTCGCAAGCAAAAGAATGGAGAATGTCCAGGAAAAACTTAAACAACTTGTGCTTGAGCCCGAGCGGGTTAAATTGCTCACCCTGTCTATAGATGAGTACAACAAGCTCCCAGAGATCTTCAACAGTTTCGTTGAGGAGATAGTGGAGATGGGGTTTAATCCATATAAAGGAATGTAGATTTCACTTTGCAACATACGGATTACAGAAAGTTCATTCGCGTTGCATTTACTGAACCATAACTATACTTTTTATTTAGAATTTATTCTGTATTTGCAGAAAAGTAGTCCACATTTTGCACTAAAACTTTAATAAGGGAGATAGAAATTGCCTGATCCGAGCGGGGAAATAAACCAGGTAAATACGACCAGCTTATTTATCTCTTCCAATTTTGAAGAGCAGGCAGTTTCATCCATATCGAGGTATTCCGCAAAATTTAATCATTATATTTTAAAAGGAAGGGACATCTATGTCTAAATCTAATTTGATAAGACCGCATGGCAGTGATGATCTGAAGATACTTCTTCTTAATGGTAAAGAGAAAGACGAGGAATTAAAGAAAGCTGCGAAGCTAAAAAAAATTCCAGCAACCAGCCGTGAAACAGGTGATTTGATAATGATGGGAATAGGAGGGTTTACACCTCTGGACGGTTTTATGGGGTACGACGATTGGAAAGGTGTTTGTTCAGAAATGAAAATGACGAATGGTCTATTCTGGCCTATTCCGATCACCCTTTCTGTTTCTAAAGAAGTAGCCGATTCGATTAAGATTAATGAGGAAATAACTTTAATTAGTGACGAAACCAAAGAGATTATGGCTACGATGAAAGTCTCCGAAAAGTACAAGATCGATAAACATTTTGAATGCAAGAATGTCTATACAACTACAGACCCCGAGCATCCGGGTGTAAAAATGGTGATGGAGCAGCTGGAATGGAATATTGCAGGTCCGGTAAGGGTGCTGTCTGAAAGCTATTTCCCGGAGGAATTCAAAGGTATCTATCAACGGCCTGCTGAAAGCCGGAAAATCTTTGAAGAAAAGGGATGGAGAACTATAGCTGCATTGCAGCTGCGTAATCCTATGCATCGTTCTCACGAATATCTAGCTAAGATCGCCATTGAAGTGTCTGACGGGCTTTATATCCACCAGCTGGTAGGAAAATTAAAACCCGGTGACATTCCAGCCGATGTTCGTGTAAAATGCATAGATAACCTGGTAGAAAATTATTTTGTTAAAGACAGGGTTGTCGCTGGAGGTTATCCTCTAGATATGCGTTATGCCGGTCCGAGAGAAGGCTTACTGCATGGTGTATTCCGTCAAAATTTCGGATGCACTCATATGATAATAGGCCGCGATCATGCCGGAGTAGGTAATTATTATGGTCCATTTGATGCTCAGGAAGCCTATTTCAAGTTATGGGATGGGGCGCTTGAATGTAAAATGCTTCCTATTGACTGGACATTCTGGTGCTACAAATGCGGAGGTATGGCATCAATGAAAACCTGTCCCCACAAAAAAGAAGACAGGCTGTTCCTGAGCGGTACAGCATTAAGGAAAGCATTGTCGGAAGCTGGTGATGTACCTGCAGAATTTAGTCGCCCGGAAGTTCTGGCTATTCTGCGTGATTATTATGCCCACCTTGAGGAAAAGATTGAAATAAAAATGCACCAGTTTGCTACGGGTGAGATGGAAAAGAAAAAATAAAGGACACTTTGAAAATTTCAAAAAATATGGTCGTTAATTAATTATAAAGGAGAAAAACTAATGCCTAGTTATGTATTACAAGATAAATGTGACGGCTGCAAAGCTCTTGACAAAACCGCTTGTCAATACATTTGTCCTAATGACTTAATGGTATTGGACAAAACCAAAATGAAGGCATATAACCGTGAACCGGAAATGTGCTGGGAATGCTACAATTGCGTCAAGATTTGTCCAACACAGGCAGTTGAAGTTCGCGGATATGCAGACTTCGTTCCATTAGGTGCTTCAGTAACACCAATGCGCAGCACAGATAGTATACTTTGGACCGTTAAATTCAGGAACGGCAGCCTTAAAAGATTTAAGTTCCCGATCCGTACAACCCCTGAGGGCAAAGTGCAGCCAGACGGCGGATTTCCTACTCACGATGACCTTAAGACCCCTGCATTATATACTGAGCCCGAATCGCTGGGTCTTAAAGAAGTTGTTTCATTAAACTAAGTAAACCATTAATAAGGAGAAAAGAATAATGGCTAATTTTGAAACCGTAGAAGTCACCACAGATCTTCTCATTGTTGGTGGTGGTATGGCTGCTTGTGGTGCCGCTGTGGAAGCTGCTTACTGGGCCAAGAAAAACGGATTAAAAGTAACTCTTGTGGATAAAGCTGCAGTTGACCGCAGTGGTGCCGTTGCAATGGGTTTGTCCGCAATAAATCAGTACGTTGGACTGCGTGATGGTCAGAATACAATTAAGGATTATGTTGATTATGTAAGAAATGATCTGATGGGAATTACCCGTGAAGATCTCGTTTTCAACATTGCACGTCACGTTGATTCAACTGTTCATCTTTTTGAAAAATGGGGATTGCCAATCTGGAAAGATGAAAAAGGTGCATATGTTCATGAAGGCAGATGGCAATTAATGATCAACGGGGAATCTTATAAAGTTATTGTTGCTGAGGCAGCTAAAAATGCACTCGGAACAGAAAATATTTATGAGAGAGTTTTCATAGTCGGACCGATCATGGATGGAAATCGCTGCATTGGTGCAGTTGGTTTTAGTGTTCGTGAAGAAAAATTTTATATATTCAAATCTAAAGCAGTATTGGTAGCAATGGGTGGAGCGGTTCACGTATTTAAACCACGTTCGTCTGGTGAAGGTCTTGGAAGGGCCTGGTATCCGCCATGGAACTCAGGTTCAAGCGCCTACTTCACAATTAAAGCTGGTGCTGAAATGACTTGCCAGGAAGTTCGTTTTATTCCTGTCAGATTTAAAGATGCTTATGGACCGGTTGGTGCCTGGTTCCTGTTGTTTTAAATCCCGCGCTACCAATGGAATGGATGAAAACTACATGGAGACTCGTAAACCGGAACTTGAAAAATGGCTCCCCTACGGTAAGGTAAAACCGGTTCCTGCTAACTTACGAAACTGGTTAATGATGCTGGATGTTCAGGAAGGTAAAGGACCTATTTTTATGAGGACAGAAGAAGCAATCGGCAAGATTGCTGAATCCGCAGGCGACGAAAAAGCAGCAAAGAAAAAACTAAAAGAACTTGAATCAGAAGCATGGGAAGACTTCCTTGATATGACCATATCACAGGCTATTCTATGGGCTGCAACAAATACAGCTCCTGAAGAAAAAGCTTCTGAGATTGCTGCTGCGGAACCTTACTTCATAGGATCACATTCTGGCGCATCGGGTGCCTGGATCAGCGGTCCTGAAGATGTTGCTCCTAAAGAATATTTCTGGGGATATGACTGTATGTCGACAGTTGACGGTTTGTTCTGTGCAGGAGATGCCTCTGGTGCATCAAGCCATAAATTTTCTTCAGGCTCACATGCTGAAGGTCGTATTGCCGCTAAAGCTGCAATCAGGTTCATAGTTGATCATAAGAATGAAATCAACTATGATATGAAGGCAATTGAGGAAATGAAGAATGAAATTTTAAAACCTCTTGACTTATATGCTGAATCCAGTAAAAAGACTGTAACACAGGATGTAAACCCCGATTACATTTTGCCTAAAATGTTCATGTTCAGACTTCAGAAAATAATGGATGAATATGCAGGTGGCGTCTCAACAGGATTTACTACCAGCGAAAAACTGCTCGAGAGAGGCCTGGATCTGCTTAGTTTCCTGAGAGAAGATACATTAAAGCTGGCTGCAGCAGATTTACATGACCTTATGAGATGCTGGGAGAATGTACATCGTATGTGGCAGGCTGAGGCTCATGTTCGTACATTACTATTCCGTGAAGAAACAAGATGGCCAGGATACTATTTCAGAGCAGATAAACCCTCTATGGATCACTCAAACTGGGATGCATTTGCTAATTGTAAGTATGATCCCTCAGCAGATAAATGGGAAATGATTAAACGACCAATCCTCAGGGTATTTAAGGAAGATAAAAAACCTGAAATGGCTGTTTAACATTTTAAATATTCAAGATACTTATTAAACTTTTCCCTCCGGCTTCACACCGGAGGGAAGTTTTTAAAATCGAATAGGCTTCCAGCGAGACTCGGGGAGGAACTGTTAGACTGGAATATATCACTTAATGAATTCTCATAATGGAGTTTTAATATGCCCACCTGGATTTACCTGATTCCTGTTTTAGGAATAATAGCCCTAATTTTTGCCTATATAAAGGCCAGTTGGATTAATCGTCAGGATGCTGGAACGGAAAAGATGATCGAAATCGCCGGTCATGTCCGTGAAGGTGCGATGGCTTTCTTAAAAAGAGAATACAGTGTCTTGGCGATATTTGTCATTATAGTGGCAGCACTTCTGGCTTTTGCAAACTGGAATTCCCCGGACAGTAGTCCGGTAATCGCAGTTTCATTTATCCTTGGAGCTTTATGTTCTGCACTTGCAGGTATTTTCGGTATGCGTGTTGCTACGGCAGCCAATGTAAGGACTACAAATGCTGCCAGGGAAAGTCTCAACCGGGCACTAAAAGTTGCATTCTCGGGAGGAACGGTAATGGGAATGTGTGTCGTCGGATTGGGAGTACTGGGGCTTGGAATTCTTTTACCTATTTACTCTGAAATTTTTCAAAATCCAGATGGCTCAACAAATGTTATAATTGTTATTAATGTAATTACTGGTTTTTCATTCGGGGCATCTTCAATTGCCTTATTTGCAAGGGTTGGGGGAGGGATATACACAAAAGCTGCAGATGTTGGTGCCGATCTTGTGGGCAAAGTTGAAGCCGGGATACCTGAAGATGATCCGAGGAATCCAGCCACTATAGCAGATAATGTCGGGGATAATGTAGGTGATGTTGCTGGTATGGGTGCAGATCTTTTTGAAAGTTTTGTTGGTTCGATTGTTGGCACCATGGTTTTGGGCATAGTATATGAAAACATAAATCTTATTATACTGCCATTATTCCTTGCGGGTTTGGGAATTGTTTGTTCAATCATTGGAACGTTTGCTGTGCGAACAAAAGAGGGCGGTAATCCGCAGGCTGCATTGAATCTGGGAACTTTCGGAGCAGGGATATTGATGATAATCTTTACTTATCCTGTAGTTTACTACTTCGTTCCTCAAGCTGCGGAACCCGTAACGGATGTAACTGGTCTGCTTAAAGAGCTTACGGCTGCCAATATATTTATCGTTACAATAATCGGGCTTTTAGCAGGGATAGCAATCGGGTTAACCACCGAATATTACACTTCGGAATCTAGAAAACCAGCAAGGTATATTTCAGCACAATCACAAACAGGCCCAGCTACAAATATTATTGCAGGGTTGGCTCTGGGAATGAGATCAACAACATTACCCGTAATATATATTGCTCTCGGTATTGTGTTCTCATATTATTTTGCAGGTCTTTATGGTATCGCTATAGCCGCCCTTGGTATGTTGTCAACCACTGGGATTCAACTGGCAGTTGATGCATATGGTCCGATAGCTGATAATGCCGGCGGGCTAGCTGAAATGAGTGGTCTTCCTCCTGAAGTCAGACAGAGAACGGATAAACTTGACGCAGTTGGAAATACTACTGCTGCTATTGGGAAAGGTTTTGCTATCGGGTCTGCTGCGCTTACCGCACTTGCGCTTTTCAGTGCTTTTCAGTCACAGGCACATATCTCAATGATAGATGTGACTAATCCATATGTTATGGCAGGTTTATTTATCGGAGGGATACTTCCTTTTTTATTCAGTTCATTGGCAATGAGCGCCGTGGGTACCGCTGCCTTCGATATGATCGAAGAAGTAAGACGCCAATTTAAAGAGATTCCCGGACTAATGGAAAACAAAGCCAAGGCTGATTATGCTAAGTGTGTTGATATCGCTACTGCTGCCGCAATAAAAAGTATGGTTGCTCCGGGTTTAATTGCTGTTATTACTCCAGTGGTTTTTGGATTACTTAATAAGGAGGCTCTAGGCGGTTTGCTTGCAGGAGTTACGGTGGTGGGCGTGCTTATGGCAATATTTCAGTCAAACGCCGGGGGAGCGTGGGATAATGCCAAAAAACATATTGAGGCTGGAGCATTCGGGGGTAAAGGTTCAGATCCTCACAAAGCTGCGGTTGTCGGCGATACCGTGGGTGACCCTTTTAAAGATACTTCCGGTCCGTCCTTAAATATTTTGATTAAATTAATGGCCGTAATTTCTTTAGTTATTGCACCGTTAATAGCTTAGGTATTAAAAATGAATGAAACTGAAAGAATCCCTGTTTGTCCTCATTGTGATCAGGAATTAAAAAAATGGCTCTGTCCACCGGAATCTTCCTGGGGTATCGAATATCAGTACGTTTGTTTTAATGATGACTGCCCCTATTTTATCGGTGGATGGGATTACATGAAAGAAAAATATAATCAGAATGTTTCCTACAGGTATAGATTTAATCCATCTAATAAAGAGTCAGGACCTTTACCTGTCTGGTCTAGGGATGCATTAAAAAATAACATTATCTAATAATCCCCCCTGCTGTTTTAACAGTCTGCGGGGAGATTCAGAAGCGGGAGAACAAAATGAACGAAATAGACAGATTGAAAGAAGCAATATTAAAAGAATATCCAAGGCTTACCAAAGACAGCGAATTCAAATTCAGCTGTTTCAGGAATATTAGCTGCTTTAATAAATGCTGCAGTGATGTTAATATATTCCTCACACCTTACGATATTATAAGACTAAAAAATAAGCTTGGTATTACCTCGCAAGAATTCCTTGATAAGTTTACATTCCTTCCTATCGATGAAAACCAAAACCATCCAGTTTTGATGCTGAGATTGAACCAGGACCAAGAAAAAACCTGTCAGCTTGTTGGTGAAGAGGGGTGCACAGTGTATGAAGATAGGCCTTGGTCATGCAGAATGTTTCCGCTGGGAGTTGCTTCACCAAAAGATATGGATGGATCAGAAGAAGAGGATTTTTACTTCATAATAGAAGAACCAGTTTGCAAAGGATATTTTGAAGAAAAAAAATGGACAGTCGCAGAATGGATGAAGGATCAGGGTGTTGAGAAATATGAAGAAATGGGAAAGCTGTTTAAGGAGGTTTCACTTCACAACTTTTTTGAAAAGGGGAAAAAACTTAGCCCACCCCAGCTTGAGATGTTTTATACCGTATGCTATAATATCGACAAATTCAGAGAATTTGTTTTTAACAGCAGCTTCCTGGATAGATTTAATATCCCTGAAGAGAATATAGAAAAAATTAGGGAAGATGATGTTGAATTGCTGAAATTTGGGTTTGAATGGTTAAAATTCTGTCTTTTTGGAGAAAAAACAATCCAAGTTAAAAATACTGAAAAATAGCCAAGGAGATTACCGTGAGTGAAAGAAATCTTATCAGTCCGGATATCGAATTTATAAAATATCTAAAGAAGAATGGGGGGGATACTCTGAAGAAATGCTTTCAGTGTGCAACCTGTTCGGTTGTTTGTTCACTTTCCCCCGAAAATAAAGCCTTTCCAAGGAAAGAAATGGCGTATGCGAACTGGGGCCAGAAGGAGAATCTCTTGGCTGATCCTGACATCTGGCTTTGTCACGGATGTACCGATTGCAGCATAAATTGTCCTCGTGGAGCTAAACCATCCGAACTACTCAGTGCCATGCGTTCCTATGTTGTTGAGTATTTCGCATTCCCGCACTTTATGGGGCATGCATTAAAGCACCCAAAATATTTGCCATATCTTATCCTTGTACCATTTCTGGTTTTATTTGGTATTCTTTATGTTAATGTTGGCGGAGACTTTTCCCAACTTAATGAAGGTGAAATCGTTTTCGCGAGGTTTTTCCCTCATGGAATTCTCGAAGTATTTTTTATTGGAGGCAATATTATTATTTTCACCTTTGCCGGGGTGGGGCTATACAGATACTGGGTTTACCTTACCTCCTATTCACCCGGACCTATCGGGAAAAGTTTCTGGGTTATTTTATGGACAACCATTATAGGAATACTTTCACATAAAAAATTCTCTTCCTGCGAGAGTAATTCGTCGAGATATCTCGGACATTTCTTAATATTCTATGGATTTCTGGGTGCGATGGCAACTGCCGGGCTTGCTTTGGGGGCGGATATATTTTATGGACTGGAAGCACCGATTCCTTTCTTGCATCCAATAAAAATACTTGGCAATCTGAGTGGTATATCGCTGTTTGTTGGTAGCTCTATGATCATCATCCAGAGAATAAAGGCAAAACCCAATATTAATTCAAATACCTACAGTGACTGGCTTCTGGTGCTGTTTATCTTTGGCATTGCAGTTACTGGACTTCTTACAGAATCATTGAGATTGACCTCTACTCCCTTCATAGCATATAATGTGTACTATGTTCACCTGGTATTGATTTTCTTCTTATTATGGTATGCCCCTTATTCAAAACTGGCACACATGTTCTATAGAACTTTAGCATTAGTTTTTCTAGAGATGAACGAAAGAAAAAATAAAGAAGCGGTTTTTAGTCGTATTTTGACCGTTACTTCTCTTTAAGAATATAAATTTTGTCCATTTAAAAAGAACTAATTTTAGTTATAGTTACGGAAAAGAACTAGCTGAAAGATTGGCTACGGTAACTTCCAATGAGAAATATACCTTCCGATTTTCATCCCCCTCAGGACTCTGTTGAGCTATCTTCTGGGAATAATTTTAGTTGATTCGGTCAACTGATGTAATACTTTATTCTTTTTCGTCAGTAAATCTTAAAGCAGGGGCCGAATCACCTTTTAGAAAAGCATCTACAAACTGGCTGATGTTTTCATCGTTTGTTAAGGTTACATCTACGTTCCGCACAGCTCCCATCAGTCGGCCAATTTCTGATAACAGGGACAAAATTGAGGTAGTAGGTATTTTTCTTATGGTCGCATTTACATGATCTCCCCGGTTAGATACTGTAAAATTCAAGGTTTCTAAAACTTTAGATATTATTTTAGCCCGCCTCATTCTACGTACGACATCCGCAGCACCACCGCGGAAATTAAAATTAATATAATTGTTATTTATTTCTTCGCTGGCGTAGGCATCCAGCCGCGAAAAATGATACCCCAACCTGGAAAAGAAATTCATATAACAATCAGAAACAAAAGCATAACTTCTGCTACCCAGATCACGGTCGCTCCTGCTTGAATCGACAATGTTTGACATAAGTAGATTAGTTAATCCCTTAAAATCAATCGGAAGAGGTCCTGCCCATCTGATCCCGGGAGATGTCATTCCTTTTATAAGTGATAGGAAGGGAAGGGAGGCAATGTTTTCAGGAGTTATAGACTTTTTCCCAGTTAGCTTTTTCAGTCCATTTCCCAAATCAATTACATGTATATCCAGAGGCACAGAAAATTTGAGTGGGTAAGCATATGTCTCCTCATATTGTGCAGATTCATAAAGTGAAAACATTTCACGCATAGAGGATTCATGTGCAAACCTCGTTACGTCGTGAAGAGTCCTGCAATTATCGGGTATAAATTCAGAAGCACCAGGATCAGTTAAATTCAGCGGAATGATAAGCTTAGAAACATTTTGCCATATTCTGTGCATAGGACTTCTCAAAAACAGGTTATTTGACGTTAATTCTGACTGACGGTATTTGATTAAGTCTGCAGCGATCCCTTCGTATACCTTATTTTCAGTTGCATCGATGGTAATCGTCATACCATTTTTCAGTAATTCGGTAGCATTACCAGTATTTACAATCACAGGGATACCCAGCTCACGGGCAATTATAGCAAGATGGCCAGTAGTATTTCCTATATCTGCAATTAGTCCCGATGCTTTGTGAAGCACTCTCGTCAGTTCAGGTGAAGTTTTCTTAACTACAAGTATTCCGCCTGAAGGAAAATTAACAAGGTCTTTAAACCTGTTCAACAAAAATACTTCCCCAGTATCTATTCCCGGACTCGCACAGGAACCATTTTCCAGGAGACATTTATTATTATTTTCGAGATATTTTTGCGGATTTTTGTCAGAACCTGCAATACTAGTTTCAGCTACTGCAAGTGGCCTGCTTTGCAGAATATAAATCTTACCACTACCATCGATCGTCCATTCGATATCTTGTGGAGAACCGAAGAAATTTTCAATTCTTTTTGCATATTCCACGATGTCTCTGAGCTGTTCTTTCGAAAGACAAGGTTTTTCTATAATCTCCCTATCTATTTTCTCTTCTTTTAACCCATCAGTTTTCCTGAGTACGGTTTTATATTGCTGATTTCCCGGTGAAAATCTAATGAGCCTTCCCCGTTTGAAATCGACAATAAATTCCTGGGGTGATACGCTTCCATCGACAACCTTATTTCCTAATCCACGTACGGCATGAATAATCATCCCAACTTCTTTTCCCATCGGATCTTTTGTAAAAAGAACTCCGCTAATCTCTGAGTCAATCATCTGCAAACAACCTATACTCATAGGCATATCCACATCCCGAAGTCCTGTAAGAAATCTATAAACCAGTGACTGTGGAAGATATTTCGAGATTAAAACTTCGAAACATGCATCTATAAGATTCGCCTTACTTACATTAAGAGCGGTATAATGGAGACCTGCAAAAGAATGATGCAGATCATCTTCACCAACTGCACTCGATCTGACAGAGAGTAACACATCCCCATGTTTGCTGGATAAAAATTCATAATTATTAAGAATTATCTTCTCAATTAATTGGGGTATAGGTGTCCCTATAATTAAGGCCTGGATTACCTGACTGACTTGCTGTATCTGGGTATTATCGTTAAAATCAATCGAGGCAATTGCACTATCAATCTGCGAATAAAGATCGCCCTGGGCAAGGAAGTCTTCAAAAAACCTGGAGGTTATGCAGAAACCATCAGGAATGGGAATCAGCAGCTTATTATGAATCTCACATAGCCTGCTCATTTTTCCACCAACTTCCCGGGTATGGTTCATAGTAATTTCATCTACCCTGTATGAATAAGCCCTGTTTGGAAGAAGATGAACCTGCTCAGTGCATTCGTCGCAATCAGGTTTCTCGCAATCCCATCTCACCGGACAGTAAGAACCTGGAGCTATTATTTCTTTACATTCACTTTCAATTCTGTTTACCTGGGTAATAAGAGATTTATATTTTCCGTTACACATAGCTGAAAGGTGATCCGTAACGTCCCTGGTATGTATAAGAATCTCAGAATAAATCTTATAAATCTCTCCTTTCGAGAATGGGTTTCCTAAGCTGAGAGTTTCGCTTAACTGTGCCATCTGTTTAAGAGCTTCATCATTAGAATAAAGCAGGCTCTGAAAATGCTGGAGTTTTTCTCTGAAGGAAATTGATTTTTCTTTTGGCTGCTTATTTTTCTTCCTGAAGATTGACATCAGATTATTTTTTCTGTTTTCAGTGTTCTTAAAATTAATGATTTAATCTCTTCCGTGGTAAACGGTTTTAAAAGAAAACCGGACGCATTTGTAAATGAATCGTCAGGAACCTCATCTTTGTCCTTATTTTGAACACCTGATGGAATATATCCTGACATTATAACAACCGGGATTTTAGGATCTATATTCTTAATTCTTCTTATTGCTTCCATAGCATTCATTCCTGGCAACACCAGATCAATAAGAACAAGATTGAATTTACTACTCCTTATATGCTTTAAGCCTTCAAAGGCTGTTGTGCTGCAGGTAATATCATATGTGTTTTCCCGGTCATTATTCAATGCTTTCTTTACAGCTTTAAATATAATCTCTTCTTTGTCCAGAACTAATATTTTAACTACAGATTTCATACTTTCAAACTGGCAAAGTAATTCTTATTGTGTTCCCGGATTCTGCTGCTTCTATTCTCAATTCTCCCCTATGCATTTTAATAATATCTTTGCAGACTACAAGACTGATATCTACTTTCTCAAAGTTTTTCAAATTGGAAGATTCATCCGTTAAATTTTGTAGAATTGTTTCAGGGATCGGCCTGCCGGTATCGCGAAAAATAATCTCGAGCTGGTTTTTATCTTCGTTAAATTCAGCTGATATATTAAGTATTCCCCCTGTTAACATTGATTCCGAGGAGATTAAAAGCAGATTTAAAAATACCTGTTCAAGCAGAGTTCCATCGGCAGAGATCTCGGGAAACTCATTATCAATTGAGGAGATGATTTTTATATTCCTGAAATTAGAAAATCTCTTTACAACAGAGATTGCCTGAGAGATAACAGGATTAATGTCAATAAATTTAAAATCTGGCTTATCATGTCTTGTGAATGATAAGATATTTCTGATGCTCTCCCTTATCCTTAACGCTTCCTGTCGAATGGTAAGGTAATCCTCCTGTGAATGCTCATTCCCTGAATCAGATATTAAACTTTCACTGTATATAATAATCCCGGTAAGAGGATTATTAATTTCATTTGCGAATTCATTTGCCATTTTTCCGATGGAGGCAAGTTTTTCAGATTCGATTAATTGCGACTGGGTTCTAAGTAGCTGCTGCTGCATCCTATTAAATGAATTCGCAAGTATTCCCAGTTCGGCCTTCCCTGCCGGGATTGGATGTTTAAAATCACCCTGTGCCACCCGTTTGGTTCCTTCTACTATATTGCTGACAGGTTTTCCTATAACATATTTTATTGAAAAATAGGCAATGACTGCGGCAAGGAATGCAAAGATGAAAGTTAACAAGATAAGGATGAGTTGTGTTTGCTTCAAACTTCTAATAACTCTGTCCATCGAAACTTCAATCTCTATGAACCCGAGGATTACTTTTGAGCGATCGTGTACGAGAGCTTGTTTATTTGATTTTTCTTTGCTGATCTCTGTAGTTTCAATGCCATTATCATTTTGATGACAGGTACTGCCGCACTCGGGTTCATTAAATATCGGCAGAGAATAATTAATTAATTCAGACTGCTCATTTATTTTATAATGATTGAAATTCTTAATATCAGGATTTGAAATATCATTATGATTATTATGACAGCTTCTACAGAGCTGGTTGTCCTGAGGAATGTTCTGATTCAACTCTGAGGCCCTGGACGCGTAGATGATTTGTCCCTGGTGGTTCAATATTCTTGCAGATTTTATTTCTTCAGTTTCAGCGATACTATGAATGGCAAGAGAAATTTCCTCCCTTCGGTTCTTCAGCATACTAAATCTGAGAATTTTCTCAATAGTTTTGCTTAATTGTTCAGTGTTATTACTGATGGCAGAAATGGCATCTTCTTTCTGTTTGATGACACTGAACGTAGAAAAGAGTCCCATCATCAGGAGTATAATCATTCCAAGCAGTATTGATATGCGTGTGGAAATGCTGATATATTTTAATCTGCTAAAAATTTTCATGTTAGCAATGATATTAATATTTTCCGGGCATCCTATTCGTGGTGCGAAATTCTGGTAACATTCATTCCAAATCTTTTCAGTACAAGATCAGTTCCAAATGCCATTATTGAACCAAGGGACGCCATAACCAGAGTAACCACGATCGCATAAAGGGTTCTATCATTATTATACATCTCTGCAATCCACAGGTTTACACCAGTCAGATCCCTGGTTTCTATAACTAAATTCAGAGCTTTTTCTTCTTTCCCACCAATATCGCCTCCATATGTTATCTTGCTGCCCGACCAAAGAAAGCTGATCGAAACTGATAATAAGAAGAATACTATTATTTTTTTCATTTTCATATGTAAACCTCAATTAGTGCTCAATTAATAATTTTTTTTCTTTTCTGGCCTCAATGAAAAGCTTTACACAAATAACCAAGGTCATTATAACTGAAGCTCCTATAACAAGTACTCCCGCAATATGAGAATATATAGGGATATCCGTCATTTTATAAACCTGTTCAATAACAACCGATACCCCTGCAAAGGCTATCATAACTGCAAACAAAAGTCTTATTCCATATCCGCGGATGTATTTCACTGCCGTAACTCCCAGCTGAGCTCCTATTGATGCTCCGATCAGCATAAAGAAAGCCGCGATGATTTCAACTCTTCCTTTGAGTGCATATGTAAGACAACCGTAAGCACCGCTAAAAAGAACGCTCATCAGGTCTGTGCCGACAGCAATAGCTGTAGGACAGCCAATTAGATAAACCAGCGCAGGCATCCTGATAAATCCTCCCCCAACTCCCATAAATCCTGAAAGAAATCCTGTAACGAAAAAGATTGCAAGTACTATCCAGAGTGAAACAGATTCTATACCGGAAGTAGGAAAAGATACCATTGGAGGAATTTTTATTTTATATAGCCTCTGGGACAGGCGAACCTTCTTCTTCGCAGGCTTACCCGTAGAACTTATTTTGGGAGAATCACTTTGTGACGGACGTATGACAAAATAATCATACATCATAAAGATTGATAATCCCAGCAGCAGAACAATGTAGCTCCACCGCACTATAGCCCCCACGTTACCCACTCTCTCTAGTATCATAACTACCTGGGAGCCCCCCTCTACTCCGATGACTGAGGCCACTATAGAGAAAGATCCAAGCTTCCAATCCACATTCCCCATTTTGCTATGTTTTTTTGTAGCGACAATAGATTTTCCAAAAATATGAGCCAGATCAGTACCAATCGCATAGGACATGTGAAAACCGAAAATGTTGAGAGCCGGTGTTACAATCCATGCTCCTCCGACACCAAAGAACCCCCCAAGCACACCCACACAAAACCCGATCAGGATTAGCAGCAGTACATTGAATTCAATTCCTGCTACCGGCAGATATATATTAAAGATATCCATATACTATTCCCGTTCAAAAATGAGAAAATAGTTCAAGCTAGTTTACTCTTCCTGGATTTTTCCTTTCTTGATTCTAAAACAAGTCTTGCTATAATAATAATGGTCATCGAGACTGCGGTACCCATAAGAACAATTCCGGCAGTTGTCTGGTAGAAGGAAACCAGGGAGAGTTTGTACACCTGTTCCAAAGCAACCGAGCATCCTGCAAACACAATCATTATAGCAAAGAGAAGTCTTATGCCATAACCTTTAACGTACTTTATTGCCGTTGCACCTATCTGGGCGCCTATTGATGCCCCAATCAGCATAAAAAATGCGGCAATAAATTCTACGCGTCCCTTTAGCGCATAAGTAAAACAACCATATGCCCCTGCAAATAATACACTCATTAAGTCGGTTCCTACTGCTATAACAGTAGGTACTCCGATAAGATATACAAGTGCAGGCATTCTTATGAATCCGCCTCCTACACCAAGAAAACCCGAAAGAAATCCTGTTACCAGGAAGACAAAGAGGACAATCCACAATGATACGGATTGGATGCCCGAAGCAGGGAGAGAGATCATAGGAGGAATTTTTATGCTGTGTAACTTTACCGCTATTTTGCTTCTGGTTTCCTGCTGTTTTTCTTTGGGTTCATTTTTTGAATGTGCATTCACAACAAAATAATCATAGAACATGAAAATACTTAGTCCGAACATCATCACTAAATAGCACCACCGGACAATTTCACCTGCATTCCCTTCTTTCTCAAGTTCCAGTATCACCTGGGAACCCAATTCTAGCCCGACAACTGAAGCTACAATCGAAATAAACCCAAGTTTCCAGTCAATATTCCCCATCTTCTGATGCTTTTTTGTTGCCCCGATTGACTGCCCAAATATATTTGCAAGATCAGTCCCAATCGCATACGCCATATGGAACCCGAAAATGTTTAACGCCGGGGTGACAATCCAGCCTCCTCCCACACCAAAGAACCCCCCTAGAACTCCAACACAAAATCCAATTAGTATTAGAAGAAGTACGTTAAACTCGATTCCTGCGACAGGCAAATAAATATTAAATATATCCACATTCATTCCGGTTTTGATTTTAGAAAATGAACATAATTATGTATGTTTTCCGGTCTCTATTATAACCTTGCTGATAATCACCATGGACATTGTAACTGCCGTGCCAATCAGGAAAATACCCGCGATAGTTTGAAAAAGAGGGTGTCGGGTAATTTTGTAGAACTGTTCTGTGGCAACCGAAAAAGCAGCAAATATTATCATTATCGCAAATAATAATCTTATACCATATCCCTTAATGTATTTAACAGCTGTAGAACCTATCTGTGCACCTATTGCTGCTCCGAATAGCATTATGACAGCTGCAACCAGCTCAACCCGGCCCTTTAAAGCATACGTGAAACATCCATAAGCTCCGCTGAATAGGACAGTAATCAAGCTCGTTCCTACAGCTATGGCAGTGGGAAGCCCGATGAGATACACAAGTGCTGGCATAATAATAAACCCTCCTCCAACTCCCATAAAGCCTGAAAGAAATCCTGTGAACAAAAAAATGATAAAAATTACCCAGATGGAAACACTGTCAATCTCAGATGCCGGAAATGATATCATGGGGGGCAGGTTTAACTTATATAATTTCTCGGATAGTTTACTTCTCTCTGTTCCTGGTTTTGCGCCTGGTTTATTAATCTGTTCTTCTTCGATTCGCTTTAATATTCTGGGATGAATAACAAAGTAATCATATAACATATAGCACCCCAGGGCGAATAACATCAACATATAACACCATCGTACCACCATCCCCACATCTCCTGATTTCTCAAGGGCAATAATCAGTTCAGATCCAACCTCAAGCCCGATTATAGAAGTGACTATAGAGATCAAACCCAGTTTCCAATCAATGTTACCCATCTGATGATGTTTTTTAACCGCACCAATTGATTGACCGAAAATATTCGAAAGGTCCGTCCCTATCGCAAAGGCCATATGGAAACCAAAGATGTTAAGTGCTGGCGTTACTATCCATCCACCGCCGACTCCGAAAAACCCTCCAAGAATACCAACACAAAATCCAATAATCAGTAACAGAAGAATATTAAATTGAATTCCTGCAACCGGCAGATAAATATTGAATATGTCCATGTCTTCCTTCAGATACTAGCTGTTTAGAGACTAACTCATGGTTCCGATTACAACAATTCTTTTATCAAAGTCTTACTGCTTTCGAACCAGGAAATATCGTTTCTTAGGGCAACTGTGGGACTGATCATTATAATAACAGGAGGCTGAAATCTTTGTTTTTTGAACTCCGTCGAAATCGTATCTATTCTACCTGTAATTGTTCTTTGTTCAGATAAAGTACCGTTTTCAATTACCGCTGCCGGCATTGACGGATCCATTCCATGTTTTATGAGTTCGCTGCATATTTTATTTATTCTTGATGCACCCATATAAATGATAAGGTTAGTATTCTTCAGTCCGGCAAGCTTATTCCATTCAACCTGCGTCTCAGGTTTGCCCGGACATTCATGTGCAGTTATAAGAACGCATTGTGTAATGAGTCCACGATGCGTAATCGGAATCCCGCTATAGATGGGGGCGGAAAGTCCGGAAGTAATGCCAGGTATAACCTCAAACTCAATTCCCTCACTTTTAAGGGCCGCAGCCTCCTCAGAACCTCTACCAAATACGAAAGGATTTCCTCCCTTAAGCCTGACAACATCATAACCAAGTTTTGCCTTCTCAATAAGGATTTGAATTATTTTATCCTGCTTAATCGGGTGATGACCCGATTCTTTACCAACAAAAATAAGCTCACAGTTGAACTTACATGAAGCAAGAAGATCACCATTTATCAACCGATCATAAACAACAACATCAGCTTTTTTCAGTACTCTGAGGGCTTTAAGCGTTATAAGCTCGGGATCCCCGGGTCCGGCGCCTGTTATATAAACTTTTCCATATTCCACTTTATTCACCTGTCTATATAATTAAATATGCTTAAGTACATTGATGATAAGGAATCCGGCAGTAATCACGAAAACGATAAGGAATAATGCAATCAGGATATCTGCCTGGGTATCGCGGCTACCTGAGATATTATGTTCCCTGGCTAAAATATTGTTTATCATTTCAAGGGTTTTTCTGCCTGTCTTTTTAAATTCCTGATCATAATTTGAGATTTCCTGCATACTAAGGTCGGTAGAACGGATAACATCGAAGAACAGATTGTAATTATCTGACATTTCCGAATAATCTACCTTGAGCTCATTAATCTCATTTTCTTTAAGGGCCTTCATACCAATGAGCTCCCCGAATTTCTGATGAAAATCCTCCTTAGCTTTCTGCCAGCGAAGATATCTGTCTTGCGAGTATCCTCTTATCAATAAGTTCTTTTCTTCACGACGTAGCTGGAGTTCTGATTCCTTTAATAAATGCACTACCTCTATTATTTGAGTGCTCTTCTCTATCTGCCTTGTTAAAATCCAACCCAATACCCCGCTGCCGATTATTAAAAGAAGCATTATTGTGAAGGTGATCAGAATTTTTCTCTTTAATATTTTAAGATCACTCATATTATTGCCTGGATAAATATTATTCTAACAATTGAATTTATTTAGGATTTCTTCAATATGTTCCTGAAGGCTCTTTCTGCCATTTCCATTGAGTATTTTTTCCCAATTCTGTGAAGCAAACTCTTTTAGTATCCTTGTTTTTGTTTTAGGATCAATATTTTTATTGTGAAGTGTTTGTTCCCTCAGCTTACCCGCCATACTTATTATATCCTCATATACGGGCGGGATAAGTCCTTCAATCTTATTCTTCATCCTTTTTGTAAAGAAGGGAGCTTTGCCCTGGGAAGAAATTGAGATTGTCAGATCGCCGCGGATAACATTTGCAGGCAGGATAAAATCGCAAAGAGCTGGATCATCTACTACATTAAGCAGAATTCCCTTTATCGTACAATCTTTCCTAACAGTTCGGTTTATTTCCTGATTATCTGTTGCACTGAATACAATTCCAAAACCATCAATATATTTTTCCGAATATTCTTTTTTAATAATCTTAATGGAATGATTCTTGGCCAGCTCCAGAATCGGTTTTGTGATTTTGGGTGAAATCACAGTAATATCTGCTCCGAAGTTAAGAAGGGAGAGGACTTTTCTGTGGGCTATTCTACCCCCGCCCACAACAATACATCTGAATTCCTGAAGGTTCATCAGAATAGGGTAGAATCCGGCTTTTTTACTATTTTTCATATTGTTTTCCCCACCAATCGAAAAATATCAGTTGTCGAAAGAAAAGCAACCTGCGAAGAAAAACTGTAATCTCTGTGTTGCTAAAAAATGCCTAATTTGAATGGATTTGACACAGAAGCGGGTAAGCACTAACTTTTAGAAGGAAAGACACCTTTTAGACTCAAATGGATTTAAATCAAAAACGTTCGCCAGCCAAAGCCTCGTATACAGCATTATTTAAGATCCGGGAGTTTAATCGAATTACACTTTAAAACCGTTAGTCCGCTTATTTTGCAATTTTGCGGCCATCCTGCCATTCCCATTTTCTTTTCATCTTTTTTTAACATTTATCTCAATTGATACTTCACCATCCTCCTCGGGAGGCAGTTTATATTTTTGAGGTACCATGACCTGTGAATTTATACTGGTCGAATTATCAATATTACTTAAATCCACCGGCTCGGTATAAATGAACTTTGGCAGATGATTTCCTTCCTCAGGTACAATCAACATCACTTTGGGAGGGTTTGATAAAGCGGAGACTAGTTTTAGATTATCCGGAAGATTGCCCGTCGTCTGAACCCTAACTGGCAGGGAAATAATTTTTGTGGCAATGGCATTTACTGTAATTTTTTTCGGTTCTATATCGTATAGAGTTAAACCAGATGGAAGCTTCAGGTCTTCTTCATCGATAGCAAATTCATTCCTGCCTTTCTTCAAATCTCCAAGGTTTAGGGATACGACAAGATCAGAAGGATCGAGGAGGCGAAAAGCCTGCTCAGAACCTTCAAGTGTAACTTCTGCTTTTGATGGTACCTGTTGAGCCAGGTCAAATTTAGAGGTTAGGTTTCTGAATTCAATCGGTACAGTGTAATTTCTGAATATTCTGTCAGAATGATAAGCCAGAATGATCCATGCGAATACCGCAATTAAAATGGAAGCTGCAGCTGTGATAATGTTTCTGCGATTCCACCATTTAACCTCAAATTCCTTCGATACAGGATAATTTCGATGATAAAATTCTTCGAGTCTGTGCTTTAATTCAACTGTGGATCTCAGGATTTTGAGCTGACCATTTTCTGCTATGCTTATTGTGCCTCGTTCTTCAGAAACTACGATGGTAAGGGCATCGCAATGCTCAGACAAACCGAGTCCTGCGGCGTGTCTGGTACTGCCTTCACCCAGGGCTTCCATATTTATGGAGAGGGGAAGGTGAGCTCCGAACCTTGAAATCTTATTGCCTTCAATTATAATCGCTCCGTCATGTCCGGGAGAACTTGTATTGAATATGCTGTAGAGCAGCGGCGAACTTATTCTGCCTTCGAGCGGAATGCCTCCATTAAGGTGTCTCTCGCATGGCTCTTTTCCCCGTATCGTAATTAGTGCTCCGGTTCTCTTTTCAGACATTTTGCCTACAGCTTCGGTTAGTATATCAACTGAAGAAGCATAGGTTGATAACCTGGGCTTCCTCCTGAAGTTTGTCCAGAACCAGGCAAGGTCAATCATCCGCCGGATGTCCGATTGAAATACGATTATAGCGGCAATTAAAATCACTACTATAAGTGTCTGGATGAGGATTTCTGTAAGATAAAGCTGAAAAAATCTTGCAAGCAGGTAGATAACAGCAAACACAGAGATCGCTGCTACAAGCCTGCGTGAAGCACTTCTCCTCAGCCAATTGATAAAAATGAACAAAAAGGCTGATACAATTAAAATATCCAGGATATCAACTATCCTTATGTTTGCTGCAAATTCTGAAATCCAATTCATCTTATTTATTTAGATTCTTCACAATTGAAATTAAAATGTCAATTGATTTAATGAGCTGCTCATCTGAAAGATAAGGTGCTGGTCCCAATCTTAGACTTCTACCGCGGTAATCAGTTAATACTCCTTCTTTTTTCAGACTTGCCGAAATTTCTCCCGATGAAGATGAAGATAATACCAGGAAACCCCCAACCCGATCAAGAGTGATACTGCTATTGCGAGTGATAATCTCCGGATCCAGATCAGCGTTATCAAATTTTTCCGCAAGAAGGGAAACCTGATGCTGACTAACTTTCCGAAGAAATTCCGGTGTCAAATTCATTTCTTTAAAGAACCTGAATACTTCCGAGCCTCTATAGTTGCTGACAGGATCGTAGGTAGCTCCGGCAAATAAAGCCTGCCCGGAACCATATATTACTTCTCCTGCTTTTTTTTGTCGTGACATAGTTCCGAATTCACTGTACCATCCGGTGATAACTGGACGGAGGTCAGTATCATCCGGAAATCGAAGAAAACAATTCCCTTCTCCAAGCTGGCAGTATTTATATCCACCTCCGATAATGAATGCATTTTCAAGTTTTTCTTTCTTAATTGAAAAGGGAACAGCATTAAGCGAATGGTAAACATCAACTAAGAGTTTGGCCCCATACTTCTCACATTTCTCAGCTAAAGGTGAAAGGTTCTCTACAATCTCTCCCGTATTAAAGAAAACTTTTGAAACAAGTACTGCGCTGGTTTTATCATTCACAGCAGAAATAAGTTTTTCCAAAACATGTCCGGAAGGAGCAGATGGAATTTTTATGATTTTTATGCCCTCCTCTGCCAGCCTGTCCAGTTGTCGTCTTATTGTATGAAATTCACCATCTGTTGTTATTATATTAATATCATTGTTAATCTGCAGAGCTGATAAAAAACGGATCAGGAGATCATGGGTGCTTGATGCTAGCGCGATGTTTCCATCAGAATCATCCAGGAGCGATGAATACCCGCGTCTTATATCTTCAGCTTTGTCAAACGCTTTTTCCCATTTATCATCTACAAATTCTGCGGCATCAAGCCAGGCTTGTTTTTGTCCTTCAAAGCTGCAGTCAGGCCAGGCCTGATGAGAGTGTCCTGTAAGCAGCAGCCGTTCTGAAACTTTAAAAGCTGAATAATATTCGGCCAGTGCATTAGGTGTTTTATATATGTTCTCCTGACTAACCATGCTTTTTCAGCTCCGCTCTTATTTCCCAAAGGTCCGGAAAGAAAGGTTGATTAAGAGTTGTTATTAAATATTGTACCCCGTCTGATCCTCCCGTTCCTTTTTTTGTCCCTATGGTTCTCTGAACCATCTTTACGTGCCTGTAGCGCCATTCCTGGAAACCTTCATCAAGGTCAACCAGCATTTCACAAAACTGAGCAGCAGCAGGATCATTCAGGTAAATCTCTTTTAATATATCCTGAATGTTTTCGGAAGCTTCAAGGGGCAGTGAATAATCGCGATTAAGGACTCCTTCAGTCACATCGTATCCTTTAGTTGCCAGGTATTGAACAAAGGCATCCCACAAAGATGGTTCATTTATCCGCTGTTCAATTTTAATTCTTTCCGTATCACCAAAATAAGCTCTTTTCAGCATACCGGGAGTTCTTTTTCCGAGAATTAACTCAAGTTCCCGGAACTGTGCAGACTGAAATCCGCTTGCTGATTCAAGCCTGTCTCTGAATGAAAGAAATTCCAGCGGAGTCATCGTTTCAAGAATATCTATCTGGGCTACAAGGATTTTGAGGATGGTTAGAATCCTTTTCATTGTGTGTAATGACCTTGGTAAATCTGCTTTATCAAGCAAAAGTTTCAGGTAATCCATTTCGTGAAGAATTTCCTTGAACCATAGTTCGTAGGCCTGGTGAATTATGATAAAGAGCATTTCATCATGCTCCGGACCTGCAGACAGCCGATTCTGCGCACCCAATATCTTATCAAGCTGCAGGTATTCTGAATACTTAAGTGCCATAATTTTCCCTGAAATTTATTTTCAAAGTTAACAGAATTTAAGTATCTATTATATAAATGTGGTTTAATTGTTTCAATGTATTGATAATATTTATTCCGTACAGGAATATATTTTATAACTTAACATTTCACAAATGCACCTTTTTTTGATCCAATAAACCTGCTATCGGATAACTAATTTTGATAATTGATTTCTCTTACGGTTATTCTCCGCCCAATGGATCTTGTCATCAGACTTGTGATTTTTTTTACTACAATCGAGGCAAAATTCTATAATTATTGTGATATTTTGATTTATTGTGCTTCTTGATAATTGTGATAAGAATATTAAGCCTATTTCCGGGTTATTCTGCGATCATTGATAAGCAGGTTTATTTCAACATTCATGAAGGATATGCTGATTTTAAGTTCTTTGGCTTGTTCATCCTCTCTTTGATGTGATTATGTTCTCAGTAATGTATATAGGCTGGATCATTGAATCTTACCAGGGAACTTTATATTATAGTTTAAGTCTAATGAGTAGATGTTGAATAAAGATGGAGAATATTATGAAAATAGTTATGAATCTTTTTGTATTAATCGTGATTACCTTTTCCTTAGCAGCCTGTGAAAAAGCAAACAATCCCGTCACACCCGTATCTATAGATAAATCTGCAAACGCTTATACCGGAACGTTTGATGTGACATTTAAGGATTATAGAAATTCCTCCCGAACAGTTTCCGTATCGGGTAATATCACCTTTGATTTCAATACTGATACTTATTCCTATAATGCTGTTGTTGTAAGTACCGATGATAAAGAAATGGCAACTACATTACATGATAACGGTACTTATACATTGAAAGGGAACGAGATCAAAATGTTTGATAACGCAACAAAGATGATGAATCCGGCATGGCAGCCAAGTCTATATCTTTCCGGAACGTATTCCTACAGAAGAGGCGATGCCTCGATCATTATCGAAGGTTCAGGGGATTATGGAAACGTACGTATTGTTCTTAATAATCAATAATTTTATTTAATTTAACCAGACGGAGCTGAAAGCCTGTAATAATTTATATAGTCTTTCATGCTCCGATCCGGGAAGAAATACCGCCAAATTCTTAGATTTCTTCCTCCCAGGACCTAGCCTACAGCCGGCTGAAATGTTAATAGTCCTTTTTTAAATAACCCTTCCGCCTGTACAAGTATTATACAAGTCTGCCATTTTGTCATACCTCAGTTTATACTATTTTAATTTTGGGGAAATGCCGTAGTTATACCGTAGTTGGACTCAAAATGATACATTTCAAAAGCTGCGAAAAAGCGCGATTTTCCACTGTTGAAAAATTTAACGTATGACAAAATGGCAGTATCCCGGATTGACCATATGATCACTCTAGCGAGTCGCAAATAGGTGTTTTCCCATATATGAGATTAAGCATGATCCAGATGATTATAATAATGAAAATTACCAAGCTTCCTACCTCGACGCACCTTGTCAATATTAGATTTTTATTTATCAGCGTTTTACACACAGGTAGTTTGCTATGCTTTAGCTTGTTTAAATTATTTAGTTATCTCCCAACAACACACCCTATTAACTAGATACTGTGATAAAAGTCCTGATATGGTTGTGAATTTTGACGCAGCCGCTCTTATATAGTGATCTATGAGGTGGCCTCTGAAAGAGAAATATTGCACATTAACAATGCAATACGATGCACAATGTATAACAAGATGAGAGGTGACAAGATGAAAAATTTAATTAAGGGTGCAGCTCTTTTAATTCTAGCGGTAACATTCGCAGCATGCCAGCAGGCCGCTGATCCGGTCTCCGTAGTTTCGTTGAATAAAAATAATACCAATTACACAGATGAGCATACCACTGGAACCTTTGAAATAACCTATTATGATTCCAGGGCAACAGAGCAGAAGGGAGTTATCTCAGGCTCAATTAATTTTACATTTGATGAAGCAACCTCCACCTACCAATATAAAGGGCGTATAGACACACCTGCTGAAGTAGTACAATCAGAAACAATCGAAAATACCGGTACCTTTACAAGGAAAGGTGATTATATTCAGCTTCTTGATAATCCTCTACCGGCAGCAATATCCGAAATGCAGACCCTTCATTTGAATGGTGATTTCCAATATACTGTACGCGGAACTCAGACAATAATAGAAGGTGAGACAATGAACGGACATCTGAAGATAATATTATATTAACATTGTCAATAATTAATGTTATAAAAAGCCTGCATTAAGCAGGCTTTTTTATTTTAAAGAGGACCTATGGCAGCCCGAATTATTCCGTTCTTAGCTAAAGATTTCTTATTTTTAAAGATAAATTTTTCAGTACTTATGTACTGATTAAGTAAATGTTCTCAGAAAAAATGGAGATTTCTTTATGTCACGTAAAAACGTTCTGATTATGGGCGCCGCGGGGCGCGATTTTCACAATTTCAATGTTTATTTCCGCGATAACAATGATTATAATGTAGTTGCTTTCACTGCTACCCAGATTCCCAACATTGATGGAAGAACCTACCCCAAAGAACTTGCGGGTGGTCTTTATCCCGACGGTATCCCGATCTATGAAGAGTCAAAACTGGTTGACCTGATAAATAAATTAAAAGTTGATGAGGTTGTTTTCTCGTATTCGGATATTCCGTTTAATTATGTAATGACCAAAGCCTCAATTGTAAATACAGCCGGCGCTTCTTTCCGCTTAATGGGTGCTGCCGAAACTGAAGTTAAAAGTACAAAACCATTGATTGCTGTTCTCGCAGTAAGAACCGGATCAGGCAAATCACAAACGTCAAGGAAAATTGCTGAACTTCTTCGTCAGGCAGGAAAAAAGGTTGTTTCGATCCGTCATCCAATGCCTTATGGAGATCTTGTAAAACAGAAAGTACAGAGATTCGGAACGATTGAAGATTTAAAAGAACATGAGTGTACTATCGAGGAAATTGAGGAGTATGAACCGCATATTGCTAATGGGGGAGTTATTTATGCCGGGGTCGATTATGAAGCTATTCTTCGCGAAGCTGAAAAAGAAGCTGATATAATTTTATGGGATGGCGGCAATAACGATATGTCTTTCTATAAAGCCGACCTTACTTTTACAGTAGTGGATCCGCACAGACCCGGTCATGAAATGAATTACTACCCGGGAAATACAAGTCTGAGAATGGCAGATGTAGCAATAATAAATAAGGTTGATACTGCAGAACCCGGAAACGTAGAGATTGTAAGAGAAAATATTAAAAAAGTTAATCCTTCTGCTAAGATAATTGAAGCTGCTTCTCCTGTAACAGCACAGAATCCTGATTTGATTAAAGGTAAGAGAGTGCTGGTAGTTGAGGATGGTCCTACATTAACTCACGGTGAAATGAAGTATGGTGCCGGTACAATTGCCGCTAGACAAAACGGCGCGGCTGAGATCGTTGATCCGAGACCATTTACGGTCAAATCTATAACCGCTACATTCGAGAAATATCCTAATATAGGCGTCCTTCTTCCGGCTATGGGTTACGGAGATGCACAGGTTAAGGATCTTGAAGAGACTATAAACAAAACCGATTGTGAATCTGTAATCATCGGAACTCCGATTGATCTTGGAAGATTGCTCAAAATAAATAAACCTGCTACAAGGGTTGTTTATGAACTTGGTGATCAGGCTGCTGAAGAAGTAAAGACGGTGCTCAAAGAAAAAGGAATGTTATAAATCTACTTTGTTCATTTTTGTTAACCCGTATAAGTAATTATACGGGTTTTTTATTTTAAATGACGTTCTGTAATTCTGATAGGTCGATGCTCGCAACATCATCATAAGTTATTGAACAAAGATCTATGGTATCGGGATTATAGAGTGTAAGGATTCTCTCCTCCTGATTGCTGATAGCTTTGTAAAGAATGTTTCTTACCATCCTGGCGTTACCAAAATTCTTAACCTTCTTCCGGTAAAACTCTGTGAAGATATCCAGTAATAACTGCCACGCCCCTTCATCAGGTTTATAACCATTCCTTCCGGTTATAACCAGTGCAATTTCAAGCAGCTGCCGCGGGGTATAGTCCTCAAAATTATAGTAGTTCGTAAATCTCGATTTAAGTCCGGGATTCGATTCAATGAAATCTTTCATTTCATTTGTATAACCTGCAACTATTACAATGAATTTTCCCTGGTGATCTTCCATTCTTTTTATCAGGGTGTCAATCGCCTCAAGGCCGAAATCATTGGTTCCGCGGGCAAGAGAATATGCCTCATCTATAAACAGAGTGCCTCCCAATGACCGCTGTATTACCGAATCGGTTTTTATTGCAGTTTGTCCCTGGTAACCCGCAACAAGTCCTGATCGGTCAACCTCAATAAGGTGTCCTTTTTCAAGGATTCCCATTTCCTTGTAGATTTTACTCAGTAATCTGGCAATGGTAGTCTTTCCTGTTCCGGGATTTCCCATAAAGACGGAATGCAGATTTTTAGGAATAACCTTAAGTCCTTTTTCTTCCCGCAGCTTTGCAACCTTCAAACTGCTCACAAGTCTGCGGACAGAATTTTTCACGGATTCCAAACCGGCAAGTTCCGAGAGTTCTTCAAGATAACGGTCAAGCAGCTTTGAATCACCTTGAATTTTGAGAGCGGCTTTTTGCTCAATCCGGGTCGTGATAGTTGCGATATCCTCAGGGGATATTTCCTTAAGCTTTAATTCAGTTCTTTCTTCCAAAGGAATGTCAGCTACCCGTAGAAGGTGATTTTTCAAAATTGTATCAACCAGATCCCTTACAACCCTCGCGTTGCCGAAATTGTTGTCTCTTTCTCTGAAGATTTTGTTGTAATAATTCAGCAGTTGGTCGGAAGCTTCCTCTGCGATTGTATGATTTTTCTGATTCAGAAGGTTTAGCGTTATTTCAAGCAGCTCTTCCGGTGATAAATCATCAAATATTATTTTCTTAGTGAACCTTGACTGAAGTCCAGGGTTGCTCTCCAGAAAAGAATTCATTTCATCTGTGTAGCCCGCAGCTATCACCAGAAATTTTCCGCGGTCATCCTCCATCCTTTTCAGAAGGGTTTCGATTGCTTCGTTTCCAAAGTCATTAGTAGAAGAAACACTCTTTCTGTTTAATGTATATGCTTCATCAATGAACAACGTACCGCCGATTGATTTGTTTATTATTTCTGCGGTTTTCTGTGCCGTCTGTCCTACATAAACGCCTACCAGACCCTGACGGTCAGTTTCAACAAGCTGACCTTTGGGAAGTACCCCGAGCGCACAATAAATCTGACTGAATAGTCTTGCCGCAGTAGTCTTTCCGGTGCCCGGATGGCCCAGGAAGACAAAATGAGATTGAAATTTACTGCCTGGATTTTCACCCTGTTCTATAAAAAACCTTGCTAACTTTACAATTTCATTAATTTCTTTTTTAACGGAATCAAGCCCGGTCAGCCCGTTTAATTCTTCCAGTGATTTACCTAGTAATTCTTCATCAATACCAGGAGAATATGTTTCTGATTTTTTATTGTTAAAAACTGCGGCAGCATCACCCTGGTATATAGTGCACATTGCTTCGCGTGTTCTTTTATGAGTAGGAATCTTCAGATATCTTTTCCCGAGTTGTATCTTTATTTCATTAAAATAATTTTTTACCAGCCGGGCGTTTCCAAATGTTTCATCCCGCTTCCTGTATAGTTCAACGAACCCCTTTTTAATCAAGTCCTCAGCTTCTTTTGTAATAATATATTCTTCATTTTCCGCTGCTGTTCTGAATATAGCTGTTAATTCATCGGGATTAAGGTCCTCGAAGTTGAAGATATGATCAAATTTTGATTTGATCCCCGGATTTGAATTCAGGAAATTGTTCATTCCTTTTGGATAGCCCGAAGCTATGACAACAAAATCTGAAGTCGGGTTATCCATTCTTTTAAGCATAACTTCAACAGCTTCGTTCCCGAAATCTTCTTTCTCCTCGCGGATTAAAGTGTGTGCTGCTTCAATAAATAAAATTCCACCCCTGGCTTTTTCAATCACCTGGAGTGTTTTTTGTGCTGTTTCACCTACAAACTGGCCAACAAGGTCAGCTCTATCAACCTGAACCACATGACCTGAGGAAAGTAAATTCATTTTTTTGAATATCTTGCCCAGCTGTCTGGCAATAAAAGTTTTACCTGTGCCCGGATTCCCAGAAAAAATACAGTTTATTGAGAAGTCCCCTGCACTGTTTAGTCCCGATTTCTTTCTTTCATTTATGAAGTCAAGATAATCGATAAAATCCTTTAGAGATGTTTTTACTTCCTTTATGCCTGCTAATTTTTTTATATCTCCGAAAAGACTATCAACTGTTTCTCCTTTTCCGATAGGCAGCGCATACTTATTAAGATCTTCGGTTCGTGAGGTGATTTTTGTGTCTGGTGCGATTCCGCCCTGAGAATTTATTTTATCCTTTTCAAAATTAATTATCTGTGAGCCCCCAATAAGGAAATACCTTGTGCATATCTTTTTTTCTTCAAGGTAAATATCAACCTGTCCCTGGCCTTTGGTCCAGAACCCATCTGAACTTGTTCCCCAGTTTTGTACGAATTCAACAGACTTCCAGTCTTTTTCCAGGCTGAGTAAAAATCTGTTTCGGCCGACTTCAGTATTATTAAGGTACCATACAGCCATTCCATCAATATCGATTGTTCTCTTTTTGAAGAAAGGATTGTTGATGACAATTTCAACGCCTATATATTTAATATTTTCTTCATTAAACTGAAGGAGATACATCCGGTTACTGGCGTGTCTCTGAGCCAAAAAATTATAGGTTTTAGCCGTATATACTTTATAAATAGTTTCAGGATAACATACAATATCAGACAGCCCGTTTAATTCTTTGGTGGTCACAGGGTTTATAATTTTACCTTCAGAGTTGCTCTTAAACAATTTTTCATAGATTTGATTGAAATCTTCGTCGTCAGCATATGAATCTTTAACAGATTCAGCCCTATCGAGTGCGTCTTTTAACCGGAACATATGAAATAGTGAATCGAGTTCTGTAAACAGTGCTTTACGTTTAATATCTTTCAATGCATCGGACTTTTGTACCTGCCGTGCAGCGAAAAGAGAGAACCAGAATTCTTTATAACGAAAAGCCTCTTCGGCTGTCTCCAGTAAAGATTTTCCTCCCTGGCTGCTTTCGCCGTTTTCATCAGCCAACCTTATCAGGCTGAGGAGAAAAGTAAAGGAAGCCTCCAGTTCAGGATTTGAATCTAATTCATTCTGAAGAATTTCAATAGCTTCCCTGAACTTTCCCTGCGCTGCTAATATTCTTGCTTTACTCTTAACTGCCAGTCCTGCTAAAGGAGTGTGGTTCTTGATTGCATAATCCAGATCTGATAATGCCCCTTCAAAAAGACTCATCCTTGTTAAAAGATAACCCCGGTATGTTCTGGCGATTATATTGTTGTCAGAAAGGCTTACGGACAGGTTAGCAAGTTCAAGTGCATCAGCGGAATTTCCGTTCTCCATTAAAGCCCATGCAAGGCATATTGAGGATTTGTAATCCTCTGGAAATTCTTCATAAACATTTTTTGCAGAAGTAAGCGCCATCCGGTAGCGCCCCTGTTCGAGGTGTTCAAACGTTTCGTCAATAAGTTCTGCGTATTCCTCGGCAGTCAATCGTGTCTCTCCGTATTTGCTGTCATTTTTACAGATAAGAAATATAACAAAATATAATCTCCCCTAAGAGGAAATTATCAGCCGCTTCGCTAAAGAGGGATCTTGTCGTAGATATGATCTATGAATCTTTTATGCACTGCTTCATAACCTGATTTGATCATCACAAAAAAGAATTCTGCCGCTCTCATCTTTTAAGCCTAGTCCATTCACCGGTATTGTTTCTCCACCTGAAATGTTAAGTATGTATTGGAACAGCCTTTCCGAAAATTTAACCCTGTACTCAATTTCATCCTGGATTTGAAGAACGCTTTTCGATTGAAAATATAGACAACGAGTAAGTTTAAAAAAGATTTCTATCAATTCAGGGTTTTGCGATTTCTTATAACATTAATTTTGTTTTTAATCTCTTTAAGCTGCTCCGCATAAGCTTGAAATACTTCTTTTACGCCCTGGGTTGGACTGGCATCGGCAGTCTGCACAGAGGAAGTAAGAGAAGCTAAAGCTCCGTCAATCTTTGCAAGACTGGATTTAATTTCCTTAAGAGAAACGATGTCTGATTTGCTGATTTCAGAGCTATCCTTCAGCCACGTGTCCACCTGCTTGTAAAGTTCTGTCGTCGTGTTCAGAAGAGAATCAAGTTTTAATGCAAACTGAAGCTGTGCATCAAAGTCCCCCATTGATATATTTACCCTTGGGTCCTTTAGAACCAGTAATTCCTGCGAGAACTCAAGCTCTCCTGTTTTCAGGATTATTTTATATGTACCCGGGACAACAAGCGGGCCTTCCGGATGAACAGGAGTTCCTTTATCCCATACAGCAGCAATGGAGTAGCCGTAATTAAGGGCTTCAGGACGTGAATACCTTAAATCCCACGTGAACCTGTGCAGACCCTTCTCTGATGAAAGTTCCTTTTCCTTACTCAGCCATCGTTTGTCGAAGTACCTGTTTGTGGAAAGACTTTCCGGAGGCTCATTGCTATTATAACTTTTAACCAGGCCTCCCAGAGAATCATAAACTGATAACTGTATGGAAGCTACATCACTTTTTAACCAGTAATCGATGATCGCTCCCTGGGGAGGATTTTCTCCTAACGGTGTTGAAGGAGGCCAGGGAGTATCGTGACTTTCGCTGCTCCTTATCCTATATGTCTCTGATGGCTTAAACAGAAAAACATTGTTTGCAGTTACCTTTTCAGTTGACTGCCTGAAAGGACTAAGATCATCAAGGATCCAGATAGCTCTACCCTGGCTCGCTGCAATTAGATCATTCCTGTGAATTAACAAATCGCTTATTAAAGTGGTAGGGAAATTCAAAGAAATGCTCTGCCAGCTGCTGCCGTCATCAATTGATATATACACGCCCCTGTTCGTTCCCGCAAATAGAAGTCCCTGCTTTTTAAGATCTGTTCTTATAACAGTTGTATACTCATCTTCGGGAAGCCCATTAGTTATTTTTTTCCATGTTTTTCCATCATCTGTTGTCTTCAGAAGCAAAGGTGAAAAATTATCCAGCCTGTGAAGGTTAACCGCAGCATAGGCTGAATGTACTGAGAAAGGAGAAGGAGATATAGCATCAATCCGCCCCCATACAGGAATATCAGGGGGTGTAACGTTCTTCCAGGTATTTCCTCCGTCAGTGGTCAGCTGGATCAATCCGTCATCTGTTCCGATCCAGATTACACCCTCAGCGGCAGGGGAGGGGGCTATATTCCAGATTACTCCGTAGCCGCATTTTGCAGCCTGATTCAGATCAGGCTCTTTGCATTTGGATGAGTCGCTGCTTTTGCGGCTCAAATCAGGACTAATAATATCCCAATGATTTCCGTCGTCAGTCGTTTTAAATAAGTACTGGGCCCCGAAATACAGTGCATGGTTACCAACAGGCGAGAAAGCGATAGGTGTAATCCACGAATACCTGTATTTAACTGTGTTTGGTTTAGCAGCATAACTTCCATGCGGCCAGGGAGAAACATTAATCGACTGCCTTGTTATTTCATCAAAACGGTGAAGGGTTCCACCGAGACCACTTCCAAAAACGATATCAGGGTTCCCCGGTTTAGGAATATCCATATCACGCTCATCCGCTCCAACAGGATGCCAGTCTCGTAGCTCAATAACACCATAAGGGCCTCTGCTGGCAATTTCAACTGTTCCGTTATCCTGCTGAGCGCTGTAAATTCTGTAGGGGAATCGCTCATCTGCTGCCAGACGATAAAACTGACCGATCGGCTGATTATACCAGCTCGACCAGGACTTACCGCCATTTACTGTTACAACCGTTCCCTGGTCAGATGCAGTTATCATACAGGAAGGATCCGAAGGGTTTATCCAGAGATAATGATAATCGTCCCCGCCCGGAGAACCTTTGAATACGTTAAAAGTTTTACCTCCATCCCGGGATATCCTGATGGATTGACCCATCACGTAAAGGATGTCCGGATCGCCTGGGGATAGTGTAAGCCTGCTGAAATATGAATCAGCCAGCTTTCCATCTTTATTAATGTGTTTCCAACTGTCCCCTCCGTCATTAGACCGGTATAAGCCTTGTTTATCTCCTGGTGCGTTTATCGAGGCATATATAATCTTTCCGCCGGTACCGTTCGCCGCAGCCAATCCTATCCTGCCAAGAGGAACATCTGCAAGACTATCGATCATAATCTTCTTCCAGCTGTCTCCTCCGTCTGTGCTCTTGTATATTCCTGAGCCCGATCCCTGCTGCGGAAGATAATAATCAAGCCACGGATGCATCCTTACCTGCCAGAGTGCAGCATACATTATTTCAGGCTTCTGATCGTCGCATACCAGGTCAACTGCTCCTGTACAATCATCAACAAAAAGAGTCTGATTCCAGTTTTTACCTCCATCTGTTGATTTATATATTCCCCGATACTTTGACGAACCGAATACATGACCGAGCGACGCTACCACAACTTTAGCTGGATCCCCCGGATCCACAAGTATTTTTCCGGTATAGCCTGTTTCCTTCAGCCCGATATTTTTCCAGGTTTGTCCTGCATCGGTACTTTTATAAACTCCATCCCCTTCAAGGATATCATACCTCCATGCTACCTGTCCTGTTCCTGCATAAATAATCTCCGGATCGGATGGTGAAATTGCAAGGGCTCCAACTGCCGAAGAACCCTCATGCTGCATCAGTGCCTGCCAGGTCCGCCCTGCATCTGAAGTCCTCCAAACGCCACCACCGGCACTCCCGAAATAATATGTATTCGGCCGATCCGATATTCCTTCACATACTGTTCCCCAGCCGGCTCTGTAAGGTCCTATTAAGCGCCATTGTATCCCGGTAGAAGTCTCAAGAGGGATTGACTGAGGGTGAACCGGCTGGCTGTAAAATAAGATTATTATAAGTATGAAAAGCATTCGCGTGAAAATTATCATAGCTTAAAATATGATCCGTTTTATAACTGATTTGGAATTCTTTTAATATACAACAATTTGAATATATCATAAAATTTTCTGATCAGATATGTTGATGAGGCTCTTCAAATTGTCTAAGGATATATATCAAAAAGTTAAAATAAAGTTTATCCAACGTTTTCAGATCGTATTCAGAACGTTTTCAGAACGTTTTCAGATCGTATTCAAATACTTGTTATCCCGGGTAAAAACAGGGAGGGTTGGCAAATTATTGAGTTGAGAAACTAAGAAGGACTAAAGGGAGAAAATGGTTTAAAATAAAAAACCCGATGACGGGGGTGTCATCGGGCAGGGTCCTTTTCCATCACGAGGCAGGGGTAAACCTCTGTGAACGAACCCATTCAAACATATTGCTTTTTATATTAAAATCAAACGATGTTTGAGGTTACTTTCAAAATATTTTTTAAAAAAAAGAGGCTGTCATTGCGACAGCCTCAAGTTCATCCGTTTTTTAATACATTCCGCCCATATCGCCCATACCGCCGCCTGGCATTGGTGGCATTGAAGCTTCTTTTTCTTTCTTTTCGTACACAACAGCTTCTGTGGTAATAAGCAGTGAAGCCACAGATGCCGCATTCTCAAGGGCAGTTCTGGTAACTTTTGTCGGATCAATAACACCAGATTTTATCAGGTTTTCATAGGTTTCAGTTGCAGCGTTAAAGCCGTAATCGTCTTTTCCGTCTTTTACTTTCTGAAGAACAACAGAACCTTCAATTCCCGCGTTATCAACAATTTGTCTTAAAGGCTCTTCGAGAGCTTTCTGGATAATCTTGATGCCTGTAGACTGATCGAGATTTTCACCTTTAACCTTATCAAGCTGACTGATTGCTCTAACAAAAGCAACACCACCGCCTGAAACGATACCTTCTTCAACAGCTGCACGGGTAGCATGAAGTGCATCCTCAACGCGTGCCTTCTTCTCTTTCATTTCAACTTCGGTTGAAGCACCTATCTTAAGTACAGCAACACCACCGGAAAGCTTGGCAAGTCTTTCCTGAAGTTTTTCTCTGTCATAATCAGAAGTTGTTTTCTCAATCTGAGCTTTGATTTCATTTATTCTCTTCTTGATATCATCTGTTTTACCTGAACCTTCAACTATGGTAGTATTATCTTTGTCGATATTTACTTTCTTAGCCTGTCCAAGATATGAAACAGTTGCGTTCTCTAATTTGAATCCTCTCTCTTCAGAGATTACAGTGCCGCCGGTAAGGACAGCGATGTCTTCCAGCATTGCTTTTCTTCTGTCGCCGAAGCCGGGAGCTTTTACAGCAGCAACCTTCAGTGTTCCCCGGATCTTATTAACAACAAGTGTTGCGAGCGCTTCGCCTTCAAGATCTTCCGCAATTATTAAGAGAGACCTTCCCTGCTGCGCAATTTTCTCAAGAATGGGGAGCAGATCTTTCATAGCTGCAATTTTCTTATCGTGGATTAAGATGTAGGGATCTTCCAGGGCAGCTTCCATTGATTCAGTATCTGTTACAAAATAAGGTGAAAGATATCCGCGGTCAAACTGCATACCTTCAACAACGTCAAGTGATGTTTCGGTTCCTTTTGCTTCCTCAACAGTTATAACGCCGTCTTTTCCTACTTTTTCCATTGCATCAGCTATCAGGTTTCCTATTGATTTATCATTATTTGCCGAGATAGAACCAACCTGCGCAATTTCATTTCTTCCCTCAACATCTTTGCTTATAGATTTCAGGTATGCGATAACTTTTTCTACTGCAAGGTCAATCCCTCTTTTCAGATCCATAGGGTTTGCACCGGCTGTAACATTCTTCAGACCTTCCCTGTATATAGCCTGGGCTAGTACAGTTGCGGTTGTTGTTCCGTCGCCTGCAACATCACTGGTTTTTGATGCAACTTCGCGAACCATCTGCGCACCCATATTTTCGACCGGATCTTCCAGTTCTATTTCTTTTGCAACTGATACACCATCTTTGGTAACTGTGGGTGCACCAAATTTTTTCTCAAGTACTACATTACGTCCTTTCGGACCCAGGGTAACTTTAACAGCATTAGCAAGTTTGTCTACACCTTTTTTAAGTTTAGAACGTGCTTCACTGTTAAATTCAATTAGTTTAGAAGCCATATTATTTCCTCCGTTTATATTTTTTTCAAAAACTTATTTTTCTATAATCGCGAAGATGTCACTCTCACGCATAATTAAATATTCTTCGCCTTCAACGGTTACTTCTGTCCCGCTGTATTTGCCGTAAAGAACTTTGTCGCCTACTTTTACTTCCATTTTAATAGCTTTCCCGTCGTCTGAAACTTTCCCGGGACCCGCGGCCACGACAGTTCCTTCTATCGGTTTTTCTTTTGCTGTATCCGGCAGAATGATACCGCCCTTTGTCTTTTCTTGAGCCTCCATTGGTTTCACAATAACGCGATCACCAAGAGGTTTTAGATTCATTTTAGCCATAATTGTCTCCTGTTATTTTTTTATTATTATTAGCACTCGTTAAAAGCGAGTGCTAATATAACACTGCCGGCAAAGTTTGTCAAGATCATAAATGAGTGAAATTCGTTGAAATTAACTAAAAGAGGGAATTTTTAACTTTTTCATTATTTACTGCCAGAGTATGATTTATTACGCACTTTTTCTATTTTTCAAATTATCATCGTAGAAAAGTATGAGAAAAGCCCGGCTGACATCCGAGATCCTGAATCTTATCCGGATAATGAAATCATTGGACAGGAAAGTGGTCATTATCTTCCTTGCAGTGGCTTTGCTCCAGACTATTTCCTGGTACTATACTTCCCGGTCTTTTTTCAGACATTTTATTTTCCCCGCTTATCAGTTTAATTCCAACATATACCTTTATGAATACTTGTACTGGTTTTTTGGTGATTTTATTACGTTCTTTCTGATGCCTGTTATTATTATTAAACTGCTCCTGAAGGAGAAGGTCAGGAACTTCGGACTGCAGACAGGTGAGTTCAGAATAGGAGTTAAAATCTCTCTGATTTTTCTCCTGGTTATGATTCCTCTTGTATGGATAGCTTCTTCGTATCCCGACTTTGTCAGAACTTATCCACTTCTTGCTGAGGTACGTGATAACTGGAATACTTTTTTTATTTTTGAAGCAGCTGCCCTTATTTACCTGATAGCATGGGAATTTATCTGGCGCGGATTCATGCTTTTCGGATTAAAAGAAAAATTCGGGTACTATGCGGTGTTCATTCAAATGATTCCTTTTTTAATGCTTCATAACGGTAAACCTCCGGCCGAAACCTTTGGCGCCATTGCTGCAGGCATTGCTTTAGGCGTTCTTGCATGGAGAACGGGTTCGGTTTATTATTGCGTTATTACACACGCAGGTGTTATGTTTGGAATCGATCTTATAACTACTCTCCGCTTTAGAGCAGGGGATTATGGTATAGGAATAAATTCGCTGGTGAATATATTTAAGCAAATTTTTTAGAAGGTAAAACAATATGAGATTTTCATTAAATGTCGATCATATAGCAACTCTCAGAAATGCCAGGGGAGAAGATCAGCCTGATCCTGTTACATTTGCTCTGTTGGCTGAACAGGCCGGGGTTGATGGAATTGTTGTCCACCTGAGAGAAGACAGGAGACATATAAATGAAAGAGATGTAAGGCTGCTGCGCGAGCTTATTACAACCAAGCTGGATCTTGAAATGGCTCCTACTGATGAAATAGTAAAAATCGCCTGCGATGTAGTTCCAGAGCTCGCTACAATCGTTCCGGAAAAAAGACAGGAACTTACTACTGAAGGAGGAATAAATGTTATTGATGATATTACCAGGTTAAAAAATGCAATCAAGGAATTGCATAAGCATGAAGTTGAAGTCTCTCTTTTTGTTGAACCTGATATCAACCAGATTGATGCTGCCGCCGAAATCGATTCAGACTATATAGAAATTCATACCGGGGTCTTCGCCAATTCCTTCACCGAAGAGGATCAGTTTGATGAGCTTGAAAAAATAAGACTTGCAGTTAAACATGCAAAGAAATTGGGACTCGGCGTTAACGCAGGGCATGGGTTGAATTATCAGAATATAAAAATTTTCAGGGAAATCGGTGAGATAGACGAAGTCAGTATAGGTCATGCAGTTATTGCCCGCGCCGTCTTTGTGGGGATAAAGGAAGCGGTCAGGGAAATGAGAGATCTAATCTCCGGAAAATAAAAAAGGCTGTTTCAAAATCTTCTAAGACAGCCTCTTTCAAATGTTTCTTTTATTTAACCAGCAAAAATTTCTTTGACTGAACAAAGCTGCCGTTTCTCAATATGTAGAAATAAACTCCGCTCGCCAGCCTGCTTCCATTAAAAGATACGCTGTATTTTCCGGCAGGTTTATTCTCATTCACAATTGAAGCAACTTCTCTTCCAGTTATGTCATATACCTTCAGGGTAATGTACCCGCTTTCAGCTATATTAAAATTTATAACAGTGGATGGATTAAAAGGATTCGGGAAATTCTGTGAGAGCGAGTTTTCCATCGGGATCTCCGGCTGATTATCTAACTCCGTTAAAGCTCCTCCTTCAGAAATACCGAATGTACTGTCGCTGAAAGAGTATAATAAAGGATGGGTAAAGCTGTTAATTCTTATTTGATAATTATCAGCTGTCACTAATCCGGCGGGTATTGTCCAGTTGAAACATCCCGGATCATTTGTGCCGTTTACAATCTCGCTTACCAGCTCATTTCCTCTGTATAAACTAATTGAAACCTTTCCGGGGAAATTTTTTATCCATCTGAGCTCTCTTGTATCGCCGGCATGCCATTCCTCACCGCCCAACGGAGAAGTGATGAGAATATACTGCTTAGTTTTCCCGCCTAATATTGAAAAAGTATTGTCACTGAAATCAAATATAGAAGCATCATTCGCACTTTCTATTTTAATTCTATAATCATTTCCTGCAGGAACTCTTTTAACTTTCCAGGAATAGCTTCCCTGGTTTGTCCTGTTTCTTGCGATAACTTTAATACGTTCAGTGCCTTTGTAAAGATAGAGATTTACGTTTCCGGAGATATTACCGACCCAGGAAATATCAGCCCGATTTCCGGCAAACAGTTCTTCACCTCCATTTGGAGAAATAAGTCTAATATAGGCGGCCAGGGTTTCATCATATTTTAATAATGTTCCTTCTGCACCGCCAGCCCAGCCATTTGTACCCAAGTTGAAGCTGATACAATTAATGTCTTTTGTCGTCCCTGTCGATTGGATACTCCAGGTAACACCTCCATCAATTGTAGAAAGTATAATTCCGTTATTGCCCGATATCCATCCATTCATCTCAGTAGTAAAATGAACAGATTTCAGGTTTTCAATGGTTCCGCTTTCCTTGGTGTTCCAGGTATTGCCGCCGTCTGTGGTAATTCTTATTGTTCCACCATCGCCTGCAGCCCATCCTTTCAGGCTATTTATAAAATAAATTGCACTTCCTCCTGTAAATTCCTGTTCAAACCAGGTTTCACCACCGTCGGTTGTCTTCACGATATTTGTTCCGATGCCCCAGCCTGTGAGCGCATCTGTAAAGAAAATCGAATTAATGTTTCCCTGATACTTTGCAGCCCAGGTATCTCCTGCATCAGTGGTTTTATAAATACCTTCGCCGCCGGCAAATCCATTAAGAGCATCCGTAAAGAAAAGTGAATTAACACTGAATCCTGTTCCTATAGATTGAACATTCCAGCTGCTGCCGCCATCAGTTGTGTGCCGTATATATTCACTGTAACTGGCAGCCCACCCATTATTCTCATCTGTGAAGAATAGGCTTTTAATTGGTTCTCCCGATCCACTTTCAAGAAAAACAGTAAGCCAGGTTTTTCCGCCATTCGTTGTTTTAAGAAAGAGCCCGCTGCCTACGATCCAGTCATTACGGAATCCTACTGCATACCCCATTGTATTGTTTACGAACTGAAGTTTATAAATATCATCTGCATTATAAGAACTTGTTCCACTGAACTGCTGCACCCAGGTATTTCCGTATTCAGAATAAAAAATAGAGCCTCCGCCCCCGACAGCCCAGGATTTTCCCGAGGGTGTTACAGCAACTGAAAACAAATCGTACTCTTCCATTCCAAAATATTTTGTATCCCAGTTAGCACCGCCGTCAGTTGTTGTATATATTTTTCTGTAATATTCATTTGAGCCGCCTACAGTCCATCCGTTATTAGCATCTTTAAAGAAAACCGCCCTTAATCCGCCTTGTCCGTCAACAATGGTCATTTTCCTGAGTGGCTGAGATCTCTTATCTAGATTCTGCAGACTCCAGGTTAAACCTCCGTCAGTGGTTTTAATTATTTTGCTTTCGAGCCCTACAGCCCAACCTGTACTTTCATCAATAAAAGATACGGAGTATAATACGCCTTCTGTACCACTTGAACGAGGTGTCCAGCTATTCCCTCCGTCTGTAGTTTTTAAAATCAATTCTGTCCTGAAACCATCTCCGCCAACAGCGTAACCAACTAAACCACTGACAAACTTGATATTAAAAATCTCGAGTGAAGTACCACTGCTCTGTGAAGTCCAGTGTAATCCTCCATTGATAGTAAAAAGGATTGTTCCGTTTGCTCCGGCAGCCCATCCTGTATTTTGATCGATAAAGTAAACAGAGTTTAGGGTATATGTGGTAGTGCTAACCTGATCTGACCAGGTTGTTCCTCCATTGGAGGTGACTAATATTTTTCCGCTTTCTCCCACTGTCCAGCCTTTAGAGGCATTTACAAAATAAATGCTCTTTAAAGTGTTTGATGTACCGCTTACCTGTTCGTTCCAGGTTTCGCCGGCGTCAGTAGTCTCCGAAATTAATCCACCTGAACCTGAGATCCATCCGGTACTGTCGTTAATAAAAGCAACTGATCTAAGAGAATTACCTTCGGGGAAGGGATTGTAATTTATCCACTGGGCTTGTAAGGTTAACTGCAGAATGAATATAAAAATAGTAGCAAAAGTTTTTTTCATAGTTCCGCTCATAAATCTGTTATTAATTTTGCCCGATCTGTTTTCTATGAAGGATTTTCTTCAGCTGTATTAATTTGATAATACAGGATCTAAAGAAACATAAACCAGTATTTGATGATCAGGGCAGTATAGCTTTATTCTTTATTTAACTTAGTTTTTTGCACATCGGGGAGCTTATCTTATTCCAGTCCCTATCAAATTGCCCAATAACCGGGCCATAAAATACTTTGGAAAATCCAGAGAGTTCGCTTATATAAAATCTTTAAATTTAAAAACGTCTATCCGTTAAGTGAATCAGAAAATGTTTTTATGGGGGATTTATTTTTTCCAAAGAAAAATTAAAAGATTTTAACATTAAAAGAAAATTAAAGCTGGTATTTTTATGTGATCTTAGCACCTTCAGATTTTATGATTGATAATAATGCCCGGTTACCCTTAGGGTAATAATGTACTGTCGGCTACACTACTGAGAGTCATGGTTACATCTCCACAAACCAAAACGCATCAACCGGGCACAATCCAGATCATTTTAAAAGTAACATCTTTATCACTTCTGAATACCCTGAAGCTTTTATTCTGCAGAAATAGACGCCTCCCGGAAGTCCTGCTGCATTAAACCGCACTTCATAAGTTCCTGCTATCTGAACTTCATTTACAAGCACAGCGGTTTCTTTGCCAAGTATATCATATACCTTCAAAGTAACCAATTCTGCTTTATTTATTGAAGCCGGTATACTGTACTTTATTTTGGTGGAAGGGTTGAAAGGATTCGGAAAATTCTGATAGATTTCAAATTTGTCGGGTATTATACCGCCTGTCTCTTTTATTCCCGTGGGGTTAGTAATTGTAATATAGTTCTCCCTCGTTTTAGTTAAAGTTGTACTTCCGTTTGAGACAATAAGCTTCACCGTATAATTTCCTGGAGAATCATAGAGCCATGAGGGGTTCTGGCCTGTTGCGTCTATGGTTCCGTCGTTATTAAAGTCCCACTGCCTGCTCGTAACAGGCATACCCGGGTCGGTCAGAGTAAGATCCGAAAACTGAACTGTCAGGCTGTCTGTTCCCTCAATCGTATCAGCCGAAAAATTAGGCCTTAGAAACCCTGACGGGATTTCCTCATCATAAGTATAAAGCTGGTCAGCGTTCAAACCGGTATAAATATCCGATTCACCCGAAGGCCATAAGATAACCAGCGAATCGACTGAGGCAGCATCTTTCAATCCGAAATGCACCCTCAAACTATTCTGACTGTCAAAGCTATTCTGTCCTGTAATTTCTCTCAGCTGCCATATCGGCGCGCCATCGATAATCGCTTTTACTTTTACTTTCGCACCCAGTGCCGATTTATTGGACACGTTTCCAATGCACTTAATTTCAAGCCAGTGATTTCCGTTATTATAATCATTTCTGAATAGTCCTTTGGCATTGCCGGTTCCTGAAACAAACAAATCAAGATCGCCGTCATTATCATAATCACCGAATACTGCACCCCTGGGAGAGCCATTTAAGGTGAATCCTGTAGTATCCTCAACAAAGGTTCCATTATCGTTCCTGTAAAATTTTGTTCCCTGTTCACCATCAACCACAACGTCCAGGTCGCCGTCATTATCCACATCTCCCCAGGTGTTTGCCAGATGCTGACCGCTGACCGTGAGAGCATTAGTAACACTGACAAAATTTCCGTTATCATTTCTGTAAAAGTGATCTATTGATCCACCATAGTTTGTAATGAATGCATCATAATCACCGTCATTGTCATAATCTATAAAATTCCAGACCTGTCCGTCCTGCAGGTCTGTACCCGGGGTAAGATCATCGATCCTTACAAAATCTGCGGAACCGGTTTCCGTAAGCATATTTCTAAACAAAAAATCCCTTGCACTGGTGCCGTTAGCCGGACCGCTTGCGATAAATAAATCAATGTCGCCATCCTGATCAAAATCATACCAGGTAGCAACGGTATAGGGTTTGAGGTTATCAGTAAAATAATAACCGGTAACCTTACTGAACCTTCCGTCTCCTTCATTATGAAAGAATGAACAAGGGAGGTCTGGCATGCCGAGAAATCCTTTTGGATGAGTGATTATAAGATCAATAAATCCGTCGTTATCATAATCCCCCCAGGCACAGGCCCAGCCGCGGTTATCATCGGTTATCGCCAGCGGCGGCTCGTCGACGGTCATAAAGGAATCACTTCCTTCATTCCTGTAAATCAGTGATGATTTCCCTGCCACTGCGGCATCAGGATCACCGTCATTATCATAATCGCCCCAGCTTATTCCATTACCCAGTTGAGGCGACATATTCATCCCGATTTGTGTAAAAAGAAGGGTGAAGTTTCCGTTGCCTTCATTCCGGAACATAAAAGTTTTTGTAGTAAACAAATCCAGATCCCCGTCTCCATCGTAATCAATCCATGCGGCTCCTGAATAATTCAGATCAAGGTTTGTTGTTGCAACAGGATTACCGGGATCCGTAATTTTTGTAAAAGTCTGGCCGAAAATAAGGAGAGGTCCGAGCAACCAGAAAAACATGCATATAACTATTAATCGTCTTACCAGGGAAAATATATAACGTTTCATATCGTTCTTCCTGTAAATTTGATAAATGGATTTCTTAGTCAATAATAAATGATGGAAAGGTAAAGCGGTATCCTGCAGTTTGGGGGATTTTAAAAGACTAGATTAACTTTTCTCTGGAAGCTCTCTCGATTGCAGAAGCTTTGGAATTTACATTTAGTTTCTGGTAGATATTCTTGATGTGTGTGCGAACAGTTTCCTTATCAATGAAGAGCTCCTCTGCTATCATCGTGTAGCTTTTCCCTTTTGCCAGAAGCTGAAGCACTTCGGTTTCTCTCGGGGACAGGGGGGAGTGAACATTATGATGGAATGAGTGGATCACTTTTCGGGCAATTTGTGTGCTCATCGGAGCTCCTCCTCTTTGAATCTCATTAAGCGAGTCAAGTAATTTTACAGGAGAAATATTTTTCACAAGGTAACCTCCGGCGCCGGCACACAGCGCTTCGAATATATTTTCATTATCGGCATGAATGGTTACAACAATTATATCTGTTTCAGGTTTGATTTTTTTTATCCTCTTAATACCTTCAATGCCTGACATACCCGGAAGCCCGATATCCATCAATACTATATCAGGGTTCGTTTTTCCAAAATTCTTTATGGCATCCTCACAGCTTTCGTATCCGGCTATGCATAAAAATTTTGCCGATTCATTAATTAACGAAATAAAACTTTCTCTTATTATTTCGTCATCCTCGATTATAATCAGCTTTACTTTGTTTTCTTCCGGGTAATCGGCAGGATTATCCGGAATGGAGATGTTTTTTGTGAACATAATTACCGTCAGTTGAAATGCATTTGCTTACCTGGTATCTTACCTTTGAAAAAAATTCTTGTTCCGTTTCCGGGAGAAGATTTGACTTCAAATTTTGCAGAAAGTTTTTCAGCTCTCTGCTTCATATTCCTGAGCCCGTTACCGCTTCCTGAAAATTCCGGTTTAAATCCCCGGCCGTCATCCGTTAGAGTCAGCTCAAGCTCATCATCTTTCAAAGCTGAATTTATGCAGATTCTTCTGATCATTCCATGCTTCAGGGCATTATTCATAGCTTCTTTGAAGATCAAAGACAGATGTCTCTTCCATTCGGTTGAGAGGTTTTTAGTCTTCAATGAATCATCAAGGCCGCTGACTTCAAAAAAAACATCCGAATCTTCAAACAATTCATCTCCAAAATCCTTCAACCTTATTATGAGTTCATAAAGAGAATCTTTACGGGGATCGATAGCCCATATAAAATCCTTTGTTCCCTCATAAAGTTCTGTTGAATTTTCCGAGATCTTATCCAGAATTTCACGTATTTCAGCTGAACCGTTTCCTGCTTTTCTTTTCAGAATTTCCGACAACAGCGAAATTCGTGTTAAACGATGTCCCAGCTCATCATGAAAATCCGCAGCAGTTTTCCTGCGCAGTCGTTCACTTTCAATCTCTTTAATCTTTTCAACTTCAAGCGCATGCCTGATCTTCTGCCTGAGTTGAAGCCTGTAAACTAAATACACCGATCCGGCAAGCAGCAATATCAAACCAGCGTTGAACCAGGAAGTTTTCCAGAAAGGGGGCAGGATGGTAAAATTAAGAACTGCCTCATCAGGATTAAATAGTCCGCTGCTGCTGCTGCCTTTTACTCTGAAGGTGTATTCACCCGGCGGCAGATTTGTATAGTTAACATAGTTCTTGTTTTTACCTTCAATCCAGTTCTTATCTATCCCGTCCAGAATGTATTTATACTTGTTCTTCGCCGGGTTGTTATAATCCAGTGATATGAACCTGATATTAATAAAGTTTTCATCATAATTCAGATTTATGTCTTTAAGGGTTGAAACTTCCGTCAATCCTCCGTTAGTATTTGTTTTCATAAATGAGGTAATGTAAACCCCCGGTATATAGTTCTCTTTTTCACCGATCGATGTATTTATTATATCAAGACCGTTTGTTCCGCCTAGATAAATAATACCATCATTGTCAATAAGAGCTGAATGGTTGAAATAGAAATTATTCAGAAGTCCGTCCTCCCTGCTATAATTCCTGAATTCATTCCCGGCAATGCTGTATTCTGAGATCCCGTAATTAGTGCTAATCCAAAGGTCCCTTTTATTATCTTCAGTTATTGAGCTGATTACACTGTTCGGCAAACCATCCTTCTCAAAATAATGTTCGAAAGTACCTGAATTCTTGATAAATTTGTTCAGTCCGTTCGCCGTCCCTATCCAGAGATTATCGTATGAATCTCTGAATATTGAAAACACATAGTCATTGCTCAAACTCTTTTCATCATCTATGGAGTGACTATAGAATTTAAATGAAATGTTACTAAGGTTCATTTGTATTAAGCCGCCGTAAGTCCCCATCCAGATAATGCTGCTGTCTCTTGTGTCTTTGTATAATGTCAGGATGTAATTCGTATGATCGTTATTAATCGGGAATTTATTTGAATTATACTGTTCTAAAGAACCTGATTCCTGTGAATAAACAAACAGACCGAATCCTGCAGTACCGATAAAAATCTTACCGTTATCCATTAGTAATGAGTTAATGTAAGCATTTTCCAGCGATTTGTTTACCCGTTTCCTAAATGGAAGCAATTTGAATTTCTCTGCTTTTACATCAAATAACTTCAAACCTTTAGCCGTTCCTGTCCATATAAAATTATGGTCGGGAAGGAGGGAGGTGATTCTAACCCCAGGCTGATCATCAATATAAAATCTTTCAAAGGTCTTTTCACTTTTATCAAACCTATTGAGACCGCTGCCTGTTCCTACCCATAGGTTATCTTTTTCATCGATACAGAAAGAGGTAACTGTCTTGCTGCTTAAACTCATTTTATTCCCCTCCCGGTATGTGAATGATATAAACCTGGAAGGAAGGTCTCTTAACTTATTTATACCGTCACCATAAGAATTGATCCAGAGAATCCCTGATTTGTCAACAGTCAGGTTCAGTATATTGTTGCCTGACAAAGATGCAGGGTTACCCGGTTCATTTATGTAGCGGGCTATCTCATCTGATTCGGGATCGATTTTGTATAGTCCTCTGTTTGTGCCTGTCCATATATATCCCTCCTTTATACAGAATGTATGGATGAATTTATCATTAAGAATAGGATAATTCTTTTTTACAAGATAACCTTCAGATGAATTAAGGATGTAAATGCCGGCTGGAGTACCGATCCAGAGCATTCCATTTTTATCTTCAATTGCTGTATTTACAGAAATATTTATCCTGCTTTTGATCGATAAAAAGGAATCCGATCCCGCATTATACCTCACCAGGCCGCTCCTGGTGCAAATCCACAAAGTACCTCTGTGATCTGTATAAATGTACCTGATATGGTTATCCCCGATACTTTCAGGGTCATTTCCATTATGCCGGTAATTAATGAAACGGTTCTCTCCGGGAATATACTTATTTAACCCTGCAGTCTCAGTTCCAAACCATACGTTTCCCTTATTGTCTTCACATATTGTCCATATTATGTTATCTGAAATACCATTCTTTGTTTTCTCATCATCTAAGAATCTGGTGAACTTCCCTGTTTCGGGTTCAAACTTATTCAGACCACCTCCCCAGGTTCCTATCCAGATATTGCTGTGTGAATCCTCATAAAGTGAGATTATATCATCAAAAGAAATTGAATTGGGATCATCCGGATCATTTTTATAAATCTTGTAATCTCTTCCATCGTATTTTACCAGGCCATACATGGTCCCGAACCATAGGAAGCCCTTATGATCCTGCATCATACAATAAGTTAGATTTACGGCTGCACCTTCATCGAGCGAAAGATGTTCAAACTTCAAGTTGTCTGTTCTGTCTTCGGAAAAAAGATATGAAGAAAAGAGCAGAACGAAAAGAATTAATTTTACAGGTTTATTATATACAAACATCATTTCTGATCTTCTCATGTAGTTAGTTATGGGAATAAGCTGAAGATATAAATTTCATATTTAATATACTTCACATTTTTCTCACAAAAATCACGCAGAATGGGGGAGTTTAAAACCGGTTTTTTAGGGAAAAATGATCAATTATTGTAATTTTGGACAAATTATTTTAATCACTTAGGGGATTCTATGGAATCTGTAATTAATAAGTTTTTTTATCCCGGGTCGCTCTGCATTGTAGGTGCTTCCGGGAAAAAGGGAAATCTTGGATACGAATTAACCAGATGCGTAAAAACATATGGTTATACGGGAAAATTATTTCTGGTAAACCCCAAAACTGAAGAAATTCTCGGGACGAAATGTCATCCGGCCGTACCGGATATCAAAGAAGATATTGATCTCGCTATCGTAATGGTTCCAAAGCAGGTTGTGGAAGAAACGATACAGCAGCTGCTTGACAAAAAGGTTACCTCAATAATACTGATAACAGCCGGATTTAAAGAAACCGGGTTAGCAGGTGCAGACAAGGAAGTACAGCTGGCAGAATTGGTAAAGAGGAATGGCGCCAGGATGGTCGGTCCTAATTGTATGGGTATTATAAACACATTCGATTCTATTAAACTTAATGCTACATTTGTTGCCGAAAGACCTGAGACAGGCACGATGGCCTTCCTGTCACAGAGCGGAGCAATAGGAGCGGCTGTTCTTAATTCTTTAAGAGAAACCGATATACGCTTCGGACATTTTATTAGCGTCGGCAATAAAGCAGATATGAGCGAAAACGATTTTCTCGATTACTGGCAGGATGATGAAAATATAAAAGTTATCACGCTGTACCTTGAAAGTTTTGCCGACGGCAAAGCGTTTATCAAAAAATTTATTGAAGGGAAACTTACTAAGCCTGTAATCATTCTTAAGGGCGGAAGAACGGCCGGCGGAATGAAAGCGGCATCATCCCATACAGGGGCCCTCGGAAGCAGCGATAAGGTTGTGGATTCGATTCTTCGGCAGTTTAACCTGATCAGGACAAACGATCTTAACCAGTTGTTCAATACTGCAAAAGGCTTCGAGAACTTTCCGCTCCCTAAAGGAAAAAGAATTGCTGTGATAACAAATGCAGGAGGACCGGCTATTCTTGCTGTAGATTCTATTGAAAAGAACGGATTAAAACTTGCCGAACTTGCAGCCGATACCAAAAAGAAATTAAGAGAGATAGTCCATCCAGAGGGAAGCGTTAATAATCCAGTGGATCTCCTGCCCGGAGGGACTGCGGAAGGCTATCACGATTCAATTGAGCTGCTGTTACAAGATGAAAATGTTGATGCCGTTATTTCTGTATTTGTTGAACCAATAATGGTTAAGGCGCTTCCGGTGATTGAACTTATTAACAGCATCAAATCTGCTAAGCCGCTTCTGCAGGCAGTTATGCCTCTGCCGGAGTTCTGGGAGGAATACAGGAAAAATTCTCAGTATAAAATTCCTCTCTTCCGGAACCCGGAAGACCCCGCAGTGGTTTTATCGAATATGTATTACTATGCTGCCCGGAAGGACGCAGAAAAGAGACTCATGCCGGTCTCTTCTAAAGAAAATATAATAACGGATGAGGAAACAGGATTCATCGATGCCGATAAGGTTTCTCAGCTGACAAGAAAATATAATCTGCCCGCTGTCCGTTCAGTTTACCTCAGGTATGAGGAATTAAAAAACTGCGATATCAAATATCCTGTAGTGCTGAAAGCGGCTGGTGAAGGGATTGTCCATAAAACAGAACTTAACGCCGTTCGGTTGAATATCAAATCTCGAGAGGAATTGATTTCTGAAGCTGACAAAATGCTTTATGATTTTAAGACTAAAAACCTTAATATTAAATCATTTCTTATTCAACCGTTTATTAAAACCAGGCACGAAATTCTTATTGGTGGATTCCTTGATAAAGATTTCGGACCAATGGTTATGTTTGGAACGGGGGGTAAGTATGTAGAGGTTTATGAAGATACCTCTATGCGTTCTGCTTATATGACTGATAAAGACGCTTTGGAAATGATTGATAAAACCAGGATTGGTAAGATTCTGAGAGGCGTCAGAGGTGAAGCACCTGCGGATATTAAAAAAATAAAAGAGGTTATCCGTTCTGTCGCCCGGATGATGCTGGATAATGAAAAAATAACCGAGTGCGATCTTAACCCTCTTATTGTTGATGAAAATAATGAACTATATGCAGTCGACATAAGAATTAAAGCAGGTTAAATGAAAAGAAAGAACTTTTTAAAAGCGGCGGGACTTGCTGCTGCTGCTTCTGCATTCCCCCTCGGAAATGTCTATCCGAATCTATCCCCAATAGAGAGGATAAAACCGCCTAGACTGAAACCAGGCGATACAATAGGACTGGTAGCCCCCGGCAGCTACATCGACGGACAACAGCTGAATGATTCGATAAAAAATCTAAATGAACTGGGATTTAATGTCGTTTATAACAACTCTATTCTTTCAAAGAATGGATATTTCTCAGGGACTGATCGGCAGAGAGCCTCTGATGTTAACCAGATGTTCTACCGGGATGACGTTAAGGGAATAGTCTGTGCGCGGGGTGGTTATGGATGCACACGAATTTTGGCTCTTCTTAATTATAACGTCATCAGAACAAATCCTAAAGTGCTAATAGGATACAGCGATGTAACTTCACTTTTATACGGGATTTATAAGGAAACAGGACTTATATGTTTTCATGGAGCTGTAGGTATTTCGTCATATAATGAATTCACTGTTGATTACTTCAAAAAAACATTAATGGATCCTGAGGATAAACTTGAACTTCGTAATCCTGAACCGGAATCGACGGATGAGGAATTTCAGCCTCATACAATACGGGGAGGAATTGCAAAAGGAGAACTGATTGGCGGTAATTTGTCAGTTGTTGTCTCTTTAATTGGTACCCGCTATGATGTTGATACGAAAAATAAAATAATTTTTCTTGAGGAAATGTCGGAAGACCCGTACAGGATTGACAGGATGCTGACCCAGATGAGAATGGCCGGAAAATTTGAGGGGGCTGCGGGAGTAGCGCTTGGAATATTTAAGGACTGTAAACCTTCAGAAAAATCATCTTTTGATTCATCATTCACCTTAAAAGAGGTTTTGAAGAACAGGCTGGCAGATCTAAATCTACCTGTTGTTTATGGAATGTCATTCGGACACGTTAAAAATAAATTTGTTCTTCCTGCGGGATTAAAAGCTGAACTTGATACCTCTAAACAAACAATTACTTTCCTTGAAACTGCCGTCACCTAATCCGGGTTTTCTGTAAGGCACATCTTATTTAATTTCTGAAGACTTGTATTTTCCCCTATTGCAATGAGTTTATCACCGGCTTCAATCCTTGCTGATGATAAAGGATTGTAAATAAACTTACCGGATTGCTTATATATTGAAACAATAATAATATTCATTTCTTTTCTGATAGGCAGCTCGTTAAGTGTCTTATTCACAAGAGATGATTGCTGGTTGACAATTACTTCTTCAATATTTAAATCGACGTCCTTTTCTCTTGCTATACTGTCGATAAATTCAATAACTCCCGGTCGGAGCAGCAGTTCAGCCATCCTTGTACCACCGATTTCATATGGTTTTACTACACGGCTGGCTCCGGCTTTCCTTAATTTCGATTCAGTTTCCTCTTCAACTGCTCTTGCAACGATATAAATCTCAGGATTCAATACTTTAGAGGAGAGTGTTGCAAAAACATTCTCTGCATCTGATGATAATACTGCTACCAGTCCTTTTGCCCTTTTGATACCGGCGGAAGTAAGAACTTCATCACTGGTTGCATCTCCGTTAACAAACATAAATCCACGGTTTATCAGCCTGTCTATTTTGTCAGCGTCGTTTTCAATAACAACAAAATCGACTTTAGCTTCTGCAAGTTCATCACATATGAATCTTCCCATTCTGCCGTATCCGCACACTATATAATGATTTTTCAGCTGTTCAACTTTTTTACTCATCTTTCTCCTCCTGTAAATTTGAGTTTCAAATACGAGTTGTGCTGCTCTTCCTCCGGTGTATGCAATAGAACCAATACCCATAACTATCAAAATCAGGGTAAAAAGCCTTCCCGGCTGGGAGAGTGGATGTGTTTCAGCGAATCCAGTTGTGGAAATAGTGATCACTGTCATGTAAATTGCGTCAAGAATATGCCACTTTTCTATGATCATATATCCAGCTGTCCCTACCATTATGGTAAAGAAAAGGATTGCCAGACCGAAACGAAGTTGCCTTAATGTTTTATCAACCATTTAGTACAAATATATTTTATGATTAACATTAAAATAATAAAAGATGAGCCAAATAAGCTTGCAACGGATACAAGCAAGACAGTATATTTATTTTATAACTCATGAATTTTAGAGGAGCCTGCTATGAAAATTTGGTTTTTAAGTATCACAGGATTCTTCCTTATTTTCAGTCTCTCAGGCTGCATCGATTTCTATAAGGTATCTTATGAAATTAACCTTGAAACACCTGATAAGGGTAAAGCCATAGTTCATCTCTATGACCTGAGATCGGATGCAGCTAACGAAAAGGACTTTGAAACAGACAAGCAGAACATATTCCAATTTGCATTGAAGAGCAGCGACTTTCTTCAGTCAATGAAGCAGGAGGGGAAGAATATTCAGTCCAGGGAAGTTCATGTTTCTGGCGATACCCTTGATGCAGCTGTTGTATATACCTTTGATTCCATAACCAGTGTTGAAAATATGCAGCATGATGCAGGATTCTTCTATCTTACACTGGAGCCCGGTGACAGCGTCATATCGACTAATGGAGAAGTTATTTCATCTAAGGACCGGAAAAGAATTTTATGGGATAGATCGATGAAAACACTTAGATTTGAAATGCTTAGCAATACATTTACCGGGAAGGCATATAAAATGCTCGGTTCGTATTATAAACCTGAATAAAGGCCGCTCTTTAATTTAAACTCAAATATGTTTGTTCAACTCGTTTTCCCGTTACCATTCAGAAACTCGTTCACCTACTCTGTCCCGGAAGAATTTACATCCCTGGCAAAGGCAGGCGCGAGAGCTGTAGCTCCTTTCGGCAGAAGGGTGCTTACGGGTGTGATAATCAGTGTTTCTGAAACCAATCCACTCGATAAGGAAAGTTCAGCTGCGGGAAAAATCAAACCTTTATCGGATATTCCGGATGAAAGTCCCTTCTTCTCAAAGAAAGCTTTAAAATTTTTTGATTGGCTGTCGGACTATTATTTGTCATCCTACGGTGAAGCTCTAAAACTGGGCATACCCACAGGGGTCGATATCGAATCGAAACGGAAGATTATCATTGATCAGACCTTTTGTGAAAAACTTCTGTTGAAAGAAAAGAAGAACACCCTCAAACACCGGATACTTGAAGAGTTATGCAGTCGTGAAGAGATGAACTTTTCATACCTGCAGAAAGTTATGGGCAGAAAAAATATTTATTCAGCGGTTCGTTCACTCGAGAATGATGGAGCAGTAACAGTACTGGATGAAGTAGGGGAGGCCAGGGTAAAGGTGAAAAAAGAGAAGTTTGTGAAACTTTCGAAGAGTATGGGGGAGATATATGCTGGTTTTCCTGAACTTGAATCCAGGTCACCAAAACAGGTTAAGATACTGCTTGAGCTGATAAACAGAAAGAATAAGGTCGTTCCTCTTAATTACCTTCTTAAGAAGGCTGAGGCATCCTCCTCCTCAGCAGATTCACTCGAGAAGAAAGGATTCATCGAAATTTACGATAAGGAGGTAAGCCGGGACTATATTGAAACTTACAAGGAAAAGTTCCAGGATTTTAAACCCACTGAAGCTCAACAGAGAGTAATTGATGTTGTAGCAGAAAACCTTGACCCCTCTTCCTTTGCGGCTTACCTTCTGCATGGTGTAACAGGAAGCGGCAAAACCCAGGTTTATATTGAACTCGTTAAAAAAGTACTCGCACTGAAGAAGTCTGCTTTAATCCTGGTTCCTGAGATATCCCTTACTCCCCAAATGACATCAAGGATGTATAATAATTTCGGCGATATTATCTCTGTTCAGCACAGCAGGATGTCCGATGGCGAGAGATATGACTCCTGGAGAAAAATACTAAAAGGTAAAGCCCGGGTAATAATAGGCGCCCGTTCAGCGTTATTTTCCCCGATTCAGAATCCGGGTTTAATAGTAGTAGACGAAGAGCATGATTCCAGCTATAAACAGTTTGATTCTCCGCCAAGGTACCAGGCCCGGGATGCTGCAATAATAATGGGACAAATAATGAGCTGCCCTGTTCTCCTAGGTTCGGCTACGCCATCGGTTGAGAGCATGTACAACGCAAAATCAGGTAAATATAAACTGCTCGAACTGCCTGACAGAATTGACGATGCGAAGCTGCCCGTAATCCGGCTGGTTAATATATCAGTCGAACGAAAAAAGAAGAAGATGGAGAATGTATTTTCACAGGTACTGATAGATCATATATCTTCATGTCTGAAGAAAAAAGAAGGAGTTATTATTCTCCAGAACAGAAGAGGGTTCTCAACGCAGATATATTGTGAGGACTGTGGGGAGATTGAGTCCTGCGATAATTGCTCTGTCCCAATGGTCTATCATATCAATAAGAACTTGCTGCAGTGCCATTACTGCGGATTGATAAAGAAAGTACCGGAAGCCTGTACTCATTGTGGTTCATTAAATATAAAGTACTTCGGTACAGGTACAGAAAGAGTAGAGGATGAGATTGAATACTATTTCCCGAATGCGTCGGTCAGAAGAATCGATTCTGATTCAATAAATAAAAAAAATGTACTGAGCAGTATACTTCAGAAGTTCGGAAATGGGGAGATTGATATTCTTGTGGGTACTCAGATGGTTTCCAAAGGACTGGATTTCTCGCGGGTAACCCTGGTAGGAGTCATCTCTGCTGAAACCACCTTGTGGCTGCCTGATTTCAGGGCTGATGAAAGAACCTTTCAGCTTCTCACCCAGGTTGCCGGAAGGGCGGGGAGAAGCAAGGTTGCGGGAGAAGTAATAATCCAGACACAGAACGAGAAGCATTTTACCCTGCAGAAAGTACTGATGAATGATTATGCGGGTTTTTATCAGAAAGAAATTTTCGGCAGGGAGCAGATGGGATACCCGCCTTTTACAAGACTTTGTCTGATCGAAACAAAGGATCAGGTCGAAGAAAAAGCAAGGGGAGCGGCAGAAGATTTTTATATGCAGTTGAGCAGGTACAAAAAATATCTGAAGATAACTCCTGCTGCCCCTGCCGTTATAGCACGATTGAAAGGAAATTACCGATTCCAGATCCTCATCAAAAGTTCGAAAGAAACTGACCCAGGCAGTAAAATTTTACGCAAAGCGGTACTGGATTCATTCTCCGAGTTTAACCGAAAGTCCCGCTTCCGCGACGTGCGTCTGATGTACGACGTCGACCCCCAGAGTATCCTGTAAGCTTAATTTATCTCAAACTATAATATTCCTATCGTGAAAACTATTGCCTTATCATTGTAATCGTTGAACGTTATGATGTATTCCAGGTTGAGAAGTATCTGAAAATTATAAGTGTGAAGGATCCTGAGACCGGTATTAAATGTAAGCTCGAAGCCGTCAGTATCCCTGGAGGAATTATCAACAGTATAACCGGGCTCCGTAGCTACCGTAAAGTTGTCGCGGTTGTGACTTACCCAGTGGAAACCGAAAGCTCCACCCAGATAGGGACAAATATCAGTTTTACTGAATAAATAATCTCCGTAGACATTCATGGCAAATCCATCTCTTACACCGAAAAGCATTCCGACTGCCAGAACTTCCATCTCGTAATCCAGATGAAGATTCAGAGAGAAGGATTTTTTATCATTATCATATCCTTCCTGAGGAAATACATACCCGAATGAGAGTCCAATGTTTTTTCTTGATGATCTTCGCAGTGGTTCGACGGTTTCCTCCTGAACAATGTTTCCCACCTGTACATTACTTCCAGATGCTTTTACTTCTACAATGTTAGAAGCGACTCTTTTCATTACAGGTTCGAGATCTTCAATGCTCACTGCTGAGATCTGATCCATTAAAATGGGTTTGCCTGAAGATACATTCATCAGGAAATACTGAACAATGATTTTTTCTCCCAAAGCTGCAAGTCTGCAACCGGCTACCTGATCAGCACCAGCGTGCAGTGCGACATCCACAGCACAGTCTGTTGTGAAGCAGTCGGAGCCATTAAGACTTTCTTCTGTCTTTGCTTCGGATATAACCCCGATCTTTCCATACTTCCTGATTTCAACCCGTAATATGGATTGAGCTGTCTGAACATAAACAGGATCTATACCGTTGGCATCAAATGGAAGAATGAGCATACTGGTTATTTTTTCTTCCTGAGCATATAATAAGCCTGCCGAAATTGTTACAATTATTAGAATTATTACATTTCTAAGGGATTTCATTTTCCCCATCCTATATTAGCAGTTAATAAATAATTGGACCTTGTTTCTTATGAATCAGCGGTCCGTCTTTATTTTAATTCAAATTTTACCCTGACACTCTTCCGGATAGTAACATTACCGAACAGATCTTCGGGCTGACCACCTTCTTTTGTTCTTACATTAAAAGGAACAGGGTAAACCGGTGAATTCCCTGTTTCATCTATTTCCAAAACCTCTCCGGCAGTCACACCAAGCGTTTTACACATATATTCAGCTTTCTCCCGTGCTGCATTCAGAGCATTCTTATATGCTTTTTGATTCTGTATCTCGATATCGGAAATATCGTAAAAAGAGCTGGTTATTTCGAAGTTCTCATTTGATGTTAGTTTATCTGTAAGGTCATAGTACTTCATTAAATCCCTGAGCAGAAAAGAAACATTTACCATAGCATAAAAACCTTTCTGAACCCTCTCCCTGTCTGAATATTCATAATTTCTTCCCAGCGTTACAGGGGAGACTTCAATATCATCAGACTGTAATCCCTGGTGCTTTAAGATTTGCAGGAGCTGATTTACATATTCATCATTTTTCTTTTTTGCTTCGGGAAGTGTTTCTTCAATAACCTTAACTTGTACATTAAACTTGAGTTGGTCGGCATTCACTATAAGTTCAGAGGTCCCGTTCACATTAATGTATCTTTCCTGACCATATAAAGATGAAAGACAGAAGAGCACCGCGACCAAAATCATTCTTTTCATTTCACATCTCCATTATTTTAATCAATTTTGACACAATAATAAGAAAACGGTATTTATCAGGTTAGAAGAATATTGATATCCCGAGATTTACTCCGCTTCCGCCAATAGCAAACCCATCCATAGTTCCGTTTTGTCTATTGATTATGTTTTGTTCCTGGTCAGCGTAAGTATAACTTTCAAATGATTCGATATCTGATTTCTCTTGTGCAATCGTTAATGAATATTCGCCTGATAACAGGACATTTTCAAGCAGCTGGAATTCCGTGCCTAATATCAAATCAAGTCCGTAACCCGTCGTACTATTTTTATACTTCGTTTCTCTTGTGTATGAGGAATTGACCGATTCGCTACTGGATTCATTTTTATAAAAAGAAATAAACGGACCTCCGCCCAGTATGAATGTAAAAGTTTTATAGTTTACGAGACCGTAGAGATACTGGACAGATAATTTAAAGTTATAATGGTGCTCATAATTCGGCGGCTTGATGGTTATCGTATCTACTTGCTGGGTAATATCATAATCCCGATTATTCAGACTGGTTAAAATTCCTGCCCTGAACCCGGTTTTTTTATCAATCCTGTACCGGTATGAAAAGGTATAGTTCTCAAAACTAGTAAGATTTAGCATGCTACCTATTTGAAATTGTAAACCGTGATGGGTTTCGGTTGCCGTTTTACAGGTATCCTGCGCGGGAGTTATAGAAAGGAATCCTGTGAAGAGGAAAAGAAAAAAAAGATATTTCATAATCTCACCCTGTTTATAGAAGTTAAATAGAAGGTATTAAATACGAAATGGACAATACATTAGGATGGTCTCTCAAAACTTTAATAATATATTCCTGATTCATACCCTGTAGCTCTCCCCGAAATAGATTATTTCCAACTCTAACTTAATTGTTAAGAGCAATTAAATCAAGAAAATAATCAGGCAAAAAGGTCAATAAAAAATCCTCTTTAATACGCATTTATCCGATTAATCATCAAAAACCGGATTTTGGTGTTTACCGGAGAAGAAGGGCTTCAGGATTTTGCATTAACCTTTCGTTGTACAAAATAAAACCCCCGCACATAACGGGGGTTTCAGGGGTAAGACGGTAACACCAGAGTGTTACTTCATAAGGATCATTTTCCTGGTTGAAGTGAATTTGCCAGAGGAGATAGTATAGTAATATACGCCGCTCGATAGTCCGGACGCATTGAAACTTACCTCATAACTTCCTGCAGGTTTAACTTCGTTCACCAGCGTTGCAACCTGACTGCCAAGTACATTATAAATTTTAATTGTTACCTGATTTTTTTCAGGTACGGAATAGCTGATTACCGTGCTTGGGTTAAAGGGATTAGGATAATTCTGTGAAAGACTATATTTGCCAGGTTCAATGGTAAAGCTTTCAGTGAGATTTATATACTTTGACGTCCCGTCATTATCAACCTGTTTGAGTCTGTAACTATATGAGCCTGAATTAAGGTTATTATCTGCGAAAGTATAAGCATGAGGAATTGTACTGGTCCCGTTTCCCTCAACAAAACCAATGTTCTGCCAGCTGCTCAGATCTGTTTTTCTCTCTACGTTGAAACCGCGGTTATTCAATTCGGTTGCAGTACTCCAATTTAAAGTGACAGTACTGCCGTTCTGCACGCCTGTAAAAGATGTTAACTCAACCGGTACGGCAATATTTCCAAGTTCACCATTTGGATTTATATTCTGGGCATATATTCCACCGCCATCATTCCTTGTATCCTCCCAAACAAACTTTGCAATATCATCCGTCCATATTGTTGATACTGCATGCAGTTTGGCTGGTGTAGGATCGGACATCGTCACTATTGCCGGGTTCCACGATAAATCCCCATCAGCATTCACCATAAAGGAATATACTCCCTCGTTGACACCCGACTGATTTCCCTGGATATAAATTACAAAGACAGAGGTATCGGTCGGTAATGCATGCGGCTGAAACATAGCATTTGAGGTCATTGAAGTAAATGCTATCCCGCTGCTGGCCCACAGTTTTGTTCCCGACGCATCAAACTTTTGTCCATACACTGCAAAATTATCCTGCAGAGAAGTTTCTTCCAGCCAGAAGCAGTATAATTCATCTGTACCTGCATTATAAGCAAGTGTAGGATATATATGATGCATTGAGCCATTAGTTGAAACTTCAGCTCCATTAGCAGGGAACGAAATCGTACCAGCCGAGGTAACGTGCTGTGCAAAGGAACTAAACAGGTTATTATTATCCCTGTCGTCATACCAGGATACAAAGACACCGTCATTACCATCGCTCATAACAAATGGATGTTCATAAAAAGGAGCACCCACATTTTCGACTACCACCCCTCCTGTGCCCCACAAGGGATTTCCATCCGTATCAAATTTTTGTGCATAAGTATAATAAGGTGCAAGGAAATTTCCCGTAAAACCGGAATGTACTACTATCACACTACCATTGTCGGATGGCACCACTGCAGGGTAAGTATAATTTTCAGAGGTACCGCTAGTATAGATGATTGGATCAGAACCCCACATTTTTTGACCCGCGAGGGAAATTTTCTGAAGAGCAACTTCCTGGGCTGATCCTGCAATAATCCATGCAAACACATAATTGCCATCCGATGTCTGGCATGTAACGGGATTTGGCTGGTAATCTCCTGCGCCTGAAAGCCTTATCCCATTTGCTCCCCACAGCATATTACCGGATGTATCGACGAGGTAGGCAAAAGCATGCAGACTATCGTTATCCCTGGTATCTGTAAATGTTACGATGGCGTTGTTATGACTGTCGCTTGCAATATCCCAGTCGACAAGAGATGAACTTTGCGGGTTATCGCTTATCAGCATACCGTCTGATGCCCATAACTTATTTCCAAGAGCATCAAGGCGCTGCAGGTAAACTGCATAGCTTCCGTTCCTGTTGTCAAACCATGCTATATAGCTTCCTCCGTCCGATGTGGAGGCAATTTTAGGCAATGCCTGGTCGCCGGTAACATCACAAATCTGGAGGTTTGCGGCCGGGTCGGATGACCATTGTGCTGATGAGTTAATACTGAAGCAGTATATCATAAAGAAAGTCAAAGCGAAAAATTTAAATGGACCTTTCATATATTCTCCGTTTTATATGTTGTTTATTATTTCTCAAAATATTTCCCGATGTTTTTTTTGAATACGCTGATAGGAAGAGCTTCTTTCCAGTAGCTCTCAAAAACTTTTTTCAGTGCTGTTGCAAAACCGGGGTGTTCAACTATCATTGTAGTCATCCCGCCCTGCATCGACACTTTATCATTCAACACAAACACTGTGGTTCCCACATCACTTATAGCCAGTTTCATAGGGAGTTTTTCTATAATCTTTGCTTCTTCTCCCATCTTTTTATAAATATCGATCATCTTTAACAGTCCACGAGCTTCATCGAGAGATTTCAGGGTACTGAATTCATATATACTTCTTATGGTAATTTTATGCGCTTTTACTTCCTCAGCTATCTCAAGAGTATCTTCAAGGGAGACGGAGTAGGGGGGTTTTGTAAAAACAAGCAGCTCATCTTTCGTATTTCTTTCTATACTTTCCCAGCGTTCTCTTACCTGTCCTATATCGGTAAATACTTCAATATAATCCACCGAACCTGAACTTTGCAGGTTTGCTGTATGGATTTTCATAAGTTCTTCACGGAACTGTGAGGTAAGTTCTTTCTTTTCTTTAAGCTCATCCTCATACACCGAAATGAGATTCTGAAGAGCTATGTCGGGTTTTATCCCACTGAATACTTTTGTTCCGTTCTTGTAGGTCTCTGTACAGAGGTTCTTTTTAACAAGACTTTGAAGTACCTCATAGGATTTATTCCTGGAAACCGACGTTATTTTCCCGATTTCAGGAGCAGTGAATTCTTTTTTTGTAAGTAACGCTATGTATACTTCCGACTCTCTTTTTGAAAGTCCCAGCTTCTGAAGTTTATCAATCAGGCTATTCATTTTGATAATAATTTTATTTCATTTAGTTGTGTACCCCTGGATAAGGGGTTGTACCCCCTATATAGGGGTGAGGCAACTTAATTATTAAAATATTTAAAAGCAATACTCCCAAATCAGCGTCATGAGGTATGAGGATAATTTGCTTGAAAACCATTAAAATGTTGCTGAAAGATTAAAAATCCTTATGCTTTTAAGAGCTAAAGATAAGATTGGCTCATATTCAGATGGGAAACGATTGAATAATCCGGGTAGATTTTATTTTGTAGAGACGGGTCGTTGACCCGTCTCCGAAATTATGGTATTTCAGGATTCTAACCGCCGAGGAACCTGAGGAATGGTATTGCCTGACCCAGTCCGAAAATTATCAGGCTCCACACTATCCAGAGACCAAATACGAAGATAAAATATTTGGTCATTGTTCCGGACTTAAACATTTTAGCCAGACCGATACTGACAATAGCAAGGCTCCAGATTGTAATTACATCAAATTTTCCAAGGAGAAAACCTCCGAATGTGGATTTCTCGATATGCATAAAGGCAGCGAGACTTGTGTCCATTACGAGTCTCCCCATTACAATTGTAAGTATCGTTGCAACCACTACCTGGATGACATCAATATACGCTGTAAGTCCGTTTGCCACCATAGCCGAAGCATATGTTCCTTCTCCCTTAAATATGAAGCGAGCTGCAATGAAGTAAATTCCCGTTACAATAAAGAAGAATAGAAAGACCCTCACAATTGTGAAAATAATCGTCTGAACCATATTGGTGCTCTCAGACATCCTCTCTTCTATCTTGCTCATTTGTTCCTGGGCCTGTTCTTTTGTTATCTGCCCTTTATCAACCATTTCCTGAAAGGATCTCTCGATCTTTCCAAGCTGTTCCTGTTTGATATTATAGGAGACCTCAGGATTGCTTTGGATAATCCAGGCAGAAGCAATTGAGAAAACTACCATAACAAGAAGCGGAATGAGCCAGTCGATCGTTTTCGGTGGAAACTGAGCTGTCTTAGCATACATTACCCCCGGTTCGGCAAAAACTCCAACCAGCTTATCAGTATGACTTAATTCTTCTTCACCCGGTGTCTCAGCGGCTGAAGGATCGTTCAGGTTCGGTAAGTCAGTATTGTCCATTGTTCATCCCTAACAAATATTTAAAAGATGTGTGTCAAAAAAGTATTTATTGTCGTAACCAAACGCAAATAGAAAATCAGCCATAATCAATTTTATTTCAATTCTGATTAAAACAGGGATAGTCAGGGAAGGCATTATTGCCTGTCCTCGATCAGTTTTAAGTAAAAAATATACCGGTTTATTTTCTTTAATTAATGGTTGTTCAATAATATATTCTGATATTATTCGTCGAGACTGACAGCCCAAAAAGGTCATATTGGATTGCGGCGATAACGTGGTTATACCAAAAGTTGGCTGAAGTTTCGTAAATTTAAAGATGGAAATTTTACTTTTTTGCAATATTCTGATTACAGGAAATAAATGAAAACAATAATAGAGCCTTTTAAAATAAAATCTGTAGAACCAATAAGATTCACTACGAGGGAGGAACGTACTGAACTGCTCAAAAAAGCCGGCTATAATACCTTCATGCTGCACGCCGATGATGTACTGATCGATCTGCTTACAGACAGCGGAACTTCCGCCATGAGCTCAATGCAGTGGGCTGGTATCATGCAGGGTGATGAATCGTATGCCGGTTCAAAAAGTTTTTACCGCTTCGAAGATATGGTAAAGAAGATAACAGGATTAAAATACATTATACCTACTCACCAGGGGAGGGCAGCTGAAAAGATACTTTTCTCCATAATAGGAGGTGAGGGTAAATTCATTCCTAATAACACTCATTTCGATACTACCCGCGCTAACGTTGAATTCACTAACGCTGAAGCTGTTGATCTTCTGAATGAGGAAGGAAAACATCCGGAAATAAGAGCGCCTTTCAAGGGGAACATGGATATCGAAAAGCTGGAGAGTTTCATAAAGGAAAAAGGGAAAGAAAATATCCCTGTTTGTATGATTACGGTTACGAATAATTCAGGAGGAGGACAGCCGGTCTCGATGCAGAATATTCGTGAAGTTAAAGAGGTAGTTAAGAAATATGATATTCCACTATTTCTTGATGCCTGCCGGTTCGCAGAAAATGCATACTTCATTAAAAAACGGGAAAAGGGCTATCAGGATAAATCTCTGCTCGAAATAGCTCAGGAAATGTTCTCCTATGCAGACGGTGCGACGATGAGTGCGAAAAAGGATGGCCTTGTAAATATCGGCGGCTTCCTTGCAATGAATGATGACCAGCTTGCGATGAACTGCAGGAATCTCCTGATCGTTACAGAGGGATTTCCCACATACGGAGGATTGGCAGGGCGTGACCTTGAAGCTGTTGCTCAGGGACTGGAAGAAGTGCTGGACGAGCATTACCTGCAGTACCGGATCAGGAGTGTGGAATACCTTGGTGAAAAACTCGTCTCTGCTGGTGTCCCCATTATTGAACCGCCCGGGGGCCATGCTATTTATCTGGACGCTAAAAGATTTCTTCCGAATATCCCCCAGGACCAGTTTCCGGGACAGTCCATTGTCTGCGCTCTTTATATAGAAGGCGGTATCAGAGCCGTTGAAATCGGCAGCGTAATGTTCGGCAAATACGATAAATCCGGGAAGCTTATACCCCCTCCGATGGAGCTTGTACGGCTTGCTATCCCGAGAAGGGTATATACTCAGAGCCACATCGATTATGTTCTCGAGGTTCTCCTCGAAGTTTATAAGAAAAGAAGTTCACTTAAAGGATACAGGATTACATACCAGGCCCCTATGCTCAGGCATTTTACAGCACAGTTTGAAGCAATAAACTACGATACAAAATAAGAGAGTAAATGAAGGTTAAGAAGAATTTTTCTTTAAAGAGTGAGAGAACAATCTGGAGGCTTATTCCGTCCGGTAACAAACTGCTGATCGAGGAAAGGGATGAGAAAAATAAGCATGTATATTTTAACTGCGTTGGAATTGATTCAGGGAAATACCTGCTGAAAAATTTCCAGACTGATGAAAAATTCTGGTCGGGTGTAGAAGCTTTTGAAGATGATAAAATATATTTCCACAATTTTGTAAAACCCGATATGCCGGGTCATATCGGGATATTTGTTTATGACCTGGTATCGGACAGCTATCTCTGGAGGCGGGATGATCTGGTATTCCTCTTTCTCTATAAAGACAGTGTGTTTGCCTTTTATCAGAAATTTGAGAGCCGTCAATTCTTTGAACTTGATGCTCAGAATGGTGGTCTCATAAAGGAGTATGGTGAGAATCCGGATGAAGTAAACAAGCTTCGGGAAAAGTTGCTGCAGGAAGAATATGAAAAATATAAGAATTATCAGTTTCCTGAACCTTATGACGTCAGGAAACTTTCTCCTGAATGCCGGCTCTTGGCAGAACGAATAAAAGAAAATGAATTAGTTTCGGGAATCATCGATTTCGTGAGGTTTAATGATCTTTTACTACTGAGTTTCCATACTGCAGCTGATGAGGGGAAGCTGAATAATAATTTCAGGGTCATTGAAATTGATACCGGAAAGGTTATTTTTGAAGATGTGGTTAATGCGGGGATTACTTCCTACATACCCGATTCTTTCTTCCTGAGGGATAATCTCCTGTTCCTTATTAAAAATAAAACTGAACTTATGGTTTTTTCTATAGTCTGAATTTGAAGGTTAATACCAATGGAATTATGCCCGGAAGATAAATCTGTCCTGCTTAAAGCCGCAAGAGATTCGATTAAATCAGTATTTAATGATACTGAAATACCATGTCCTGATTTTGAAAAGTATCCTGCTTTGAAAATAAAATCTGGAGCGTTTGTTACACTTACCATTAAAAATAATCTTCGCGGATGTATCGGATACATTCATGCTGAGCTGAGTCTTTTTGAAACAGTTTGTGAAGCCGCAGTACAGGCCGCTTTTCACGATCCCCGTTTTTTCCCTGTTTCCCGGGAAGAGCTTCATCAGCTTGAGATTGAAATCTCGGTATTATCACCTTCAAGAAAGATAGAGAGCAATGATGAGATTGAAATAGGTAAACATGGATTAATACTCAATCACCTTGGCAGGAGAGGCCTGCTTCTTCCGCAGGTAGCTCCTGAGAATAAATTTGACCGTGAACGTTTTCTATGTGCAATATGCGAAAAGGCAGGATTTGAACCTTATTTGTGGCAAAAAGAAAAGTTAAACATTGATGTCTTCACTGCTGAAATATTTTCTGAGGAAGGAGAAAGGAAGAAGTCCTATGTCTCAGGTTAGAAAGCCGGCAGTTGCAGGATATTTTTATCCAGCTGATCCTTCAAAATTGAGGAGCGAAATTGAATACCTTTTATCTGAAGCAGAGAAAAAGGAGATTCAGGGAAAGTTATACGGGATTGTTTCTCCTCATGCGGGTTATGCCTATTCAGGTAAAACCGCAGCATTCGGTTTCAAGCTGCTTAATAAAAAAACCATTAAAACAGTAATTATAATTTCCCCAAGTCATAGGGAATATTTTCCCGGTATCTCTATATATGATGGGGATGCCTACAGTACGCCCCTTGGTATAGTGCCTGTAAATAAAATAGCAGCAGATTCCCTGACTTTAAATGCTAAAACCATTTTTAAAGGAATGGAGGGACATAGGGAAGAACACGCCATCGAAGTACAGATCCCTTTCCTGCAAACTGTACTGGAGGACTTTGAAATTGTGCCTGTAGTTATGGGCGACCAGGGAAAACTTTATATAGATGAATTAACCGAAAGGTTAAAGGACACAGTTGATGAGAATACCCTGGTTGTTTCCAGCTCCGATCTGTCTCATTATTACCCGGGAGACATAGCGGATAAAATGGATTCTTTGATCGAAAGAGATATAAATCTTTTTAACTACGAAAAACTCTATGAAAATTTTGAACAGAGAAACTGTGAAGCCTGCGGCTCCGGAACTATTATAGCTATGATGAAATCAGCCGATAGGTTAAAATACAGCAAATCTATGGTTCTCCACAGGAGCGACTCCGGAGAGACTACGGGGAATAAGAACGAGGTGGTTGGTTATCTATCTGCCGCAGTATATGGAGACTGATTGCTGAACAGAAATTCCAAAATAGCAGTCATCGGTGCCGGTAAAGTTGCCCACACTCTTGTTCCTCTCCTCGTAAAAAAAAGTTATTCTGTTAAAGGCATTATAAGCAGGACCAGTAATTCCGCCCTGACTCTTGCCAAAAAATATAAGCTGGATTTCAGTTCTGATAATGTAAAAGCCATCCCTCCGGATATTAAAGTCTTCTTTATTATGGTTCCTGATAATCAGATAGCCGTTATTGCCCGACAGCTCTCGACATTCAGGAATGATTTCAAAGAATGCCTTATCATTCATACCTCCGGTTCTGAAGGAAGCTCAGCTCTTAAAGTCCTTGAGAATAAAGGAGGTATGACTGCTTCGTTCCATATTATGCAGACTTTCCCGTCCATCAAGCCGACAGATATCAGAAATTCATTTGCAGCAATTGAAACAAGATATGAACAGGCTGAGCGTTATCTTTTTTCACTCGCAAGGACCTTCGATATGAAATCCTTTGCTCTTAGCGAGGAAGTAAAAGCATATTACCATATTGCCGGGGTATTTGCGGCAAATTTCATAAATGCGAACTTTTTTTCTTCAAACAAACTTCTGGAGGAAGCGGGTTTGGAGACTGAGGATCATTATCCTCTTTTTGATCCCATTATCAGAACAACTCTCTCAAATATACAGAAGGATGGTTCTGCTGCCTCATTATCAGGACCGGTTCAGAGAGGTGATTCAAATACGATTAAAAGGCACATTGAAGCATTGAAAAAGATGAAGGCCGGGCTGGGAAAATTGCTGATGCAAAGCTATGTTGCACAAAGTATGGTACTGCTCGAAACAATAAGAGGGAAGGAAGGCAAATTAAATGAGGGACAGCTGGAAATAAAAAAAATTCTCACCGAAGCAGCTAAAGAAATCTAAACGAACAACTGCGAAACATAAAAAGTAAGCATAGCAAATGCGGCTGACAGTGGAATCGTCAGCACCCAGGCCCACAGAATGTTTCGGGCTACTCCCCAGCGTACTGCTGAGAAACCTTTTATCGAACCCACGCCGATTATAGCCCCTGTTATAGTGTGTGTTGTGCTTACCGGTATACCCCAGATGGAAGCCAGGGATATGGTGATTCCCGATGCTGTTTCAGCACTGAAACCTCCAAATGGAGTAAGCTTGGTTACACGCATACCCAGTGTCTTTATAACTTTCCACCCGCCTACCAGGGTTCCAAGTGCAATAACCGTGTAGCTTATCATAATAACATAGAAAGGAATATAAAAAGTACTTCCCAGGATTCCGTTGGTAAACAGAACTAAAGCAATTATACCTATGGTTTTCTGGGCATCGTTGGAACCATGACTAAGTGAATACAAGGCTGCTGAAACAAGCTGAAGCTTCCGAAAATATTTATCCACTTTAAATGGTGATTTGTTCCTTACAATCCAAAGAGTAATTACAGAAAATATTAAGGCAATAACATACCCCATAATAGGTGCCAGGAAAATGAATATCACAACCTTTGTATATCCCGAAACCACGATTGCACCGAAGCCTGCTTTTGCAATTCCCGCCCCGCCGTACCCGCCTATAATTGAATGAGAGACCGATATCGGCATTCCATAATGTGTTGCGGTTGCAGAGAGGAGGATAGCTCCTACCAATCCTGAAAAAATCACATGGTTGTCGACTATGTTTACATCAACAATACCTTTGCCTATTGTGGTAGCGACACTTACTCCGAAAATAAATGCTGCAGCAAAATTGAAGAAAGCTGCCCAGGCCACTGCCTGGCCGGGAGTAAGAACCCGTGTTGATACAACTGTTGCAATAGAGTTCGCGGCATCGTTCATTCCATTATAAAAATCGAATACGAGCGCTAGTAGAATGATAATTAGAGCAAATTCCATATTACGTATTTTTAATGAAAAGGCTTATTATCAGGTTTGCTGTTGACTGACATTTATCAGATGTATTCTCAAGTATCTCGAGTATCTCTTTCCGCTTGATTATTTCGATAGCATTGGTTTCGTTCTCGAAGAGTTCCTTTAAGGCCTGCCTGTAAATATTATCGGCTTCCGTTTCAAGTACTTTGACAGCTTTCATCTCGTTTGTACGCTTAACTTTCAGATCCTGTATTGCAATACCGAGTTCCTTTACCTGTTCAACAATTACGGCGGAAAGTTTGTCGGCATATTTAACCCTGGCCTGAATATTATATGTTTCTATCCTGCTCGTCGCTCCAAGCAGCATATCACTGATATCATCAAGCCGCTTAATCAACCCGAAAATATCCTCCCGGTCGAATGGAGTAATATAAGTCTTATTGAGTCTCTTGGTAACTTTTGAAGTTATTTCATCACATCTCAGCTCAAGCGGTTTTATCTTAAGCAGTATATCTCTGTTTATTACATCATTTGTAAAAAGCTGGTGGGTAAGATCAGCCATTTCCCCGATGTGGGTTATCATTTCCTTAAAGTTGTCGAAGTACTTCTCTTCCTTCGGCAGTAAATTTTTCAGCATTTTATTCCCTCATTCTCTTTCAACGGGGCTAAAATAAAAAAATAAATGGTATTAGCGAAATGCAGCGATTATAGTTGTTTTTAGAACCTCAGGCATTTTTGTATATTTCCACTCAATTTTTCAAGTACTAAAGGAATTCAATGGCTACGCAGAACGATTTGCTGGATAAAGTTGTATCACTCTCGAAAAGAAAAGGTTTCGTATTCCAGTCGAGCGAGATATACGGCGGACTTAATGGTTGCTGGGATTATGGTCCCCTGGGTGTTGAACTTCTGAAAAATATTAAGGAAGAATGGTGGAAGTTTATGACGTACCGGGAGGATGTGGAAGGACTTGATGCTTCCATTCTTATGCATCCCCGTGTATGGGAGGCTTCCGGACACGTAGAAAATTTTACCGATCCTATGGTGGACTGTAAGCAGTGTAAGGCAAGGTTCCGCGTTGATCTTTTAGGTGATCTTATAAATGAGAAGAAAAAGATAAAGGCCATTGACGAAGTAAAGAACCTTGCAGCCGGTAATGCAAAGTTATCACACGAGTTTGAGAGTATACTGGCTGCTTCAGCTTCCGCAGGCGAATCTTCTGTTGATGTCGCATTTACTGCATTGATTGAGAACCAGGAACTTAGTCCTTTTCTGCTTTCCGGACTTAACTGTCCCCAATGCGGCAACAAAGGTACATTCACTGCGGCACGTCAGTTTAACCTTATGTTTAAGACATTTATAGGTCCTGTCGAGGACGCTGGCGCAGCTGTTTATCTGCGCCCCGAGACTGCACAGGGTATCTTTGTAAACTTTCTGAATGTTCAGAATGCTTCCCGCCAGAAACTACCGTTCGGAATTGCACAGATCGGCAAAGCCTTCAGAAATGAAATTAACACTAAGAACTTCCTTTTCAGAACCAGGGAGTTTGAACAGATGGAAATGCAGTTTTTTGTTAATCCTTCGGCTGATAAGAAATGGTATGACTACTGGAAGGAACAGAGAATCAGCTGGTATAAGTCACTCGGAATGACAGAATCAAAACTTCGTTTTCATGATCATCCTGCAGATAAGCTTGCCCATTATGCTAAAGAAGCCACAGATATCGAATACCAGTTTCCATTTGGCTGGGGGGAGATTGAAGGAATACATAACAGAACAAATTTCGATCTCAGCAGGCACGAGGAATATTCCGGTAAGTCAATGAAATACTTTGATGAAGAATCAAAAGAAAAATTCATCCCTTTTATAATAGAAACATCTTCCGGGGCCAGCAGGTCCTTTATGGCCTTCCTGGTTGATGCTTATTATGAGGAGGAAGTAAAAGGTGAAACCCGTTCGGTTCTGCGTTTTCATCCTAAGCTTGCTCCTGTTAAAGCTGCAATCTTTCCCCTGGTTAATAAGGATGGAATGCCCGAGATAGCCAGAAGTATCGAATCTGACCTGAGGAAAAATTTCAAGGTTTTCTATGACGATAAAGGTGCAGTAGGAAGAAGATACAGGCGGCAGGATGAAGCCGGTACACCTTTCTGCATCACTATCGATACCCAAACCCTGGAAGACAGCACGGTGACTGTACGTGAAAGAGATTCAATGGAACAGGTAAGAGTTGCTTCTACGGGCGTAAAAAACTATCTGATGGATAAAGTGACTGTATAGGCATCACATACGTGACTGGTATTATTGTAAATTCACCGGTTCAGTCCTAGGTTATAACCGTAACGTATTTCCGTAAAACTTAGGAGAATTTATGTTTAATGCCAAGATAAGGATACTTTTTTTCATTTCAGGGTTATTTTTATTAACACTTCCGTTCACAGGAAGCGACTGCAACAGCGGAAATAACCCTCCTGCACCTTCAGCCGGCGGAGTAGCTGCTCCCGGAGATGTCTCCGTAGTGATTAATTCAGATTCAACCGGACTGCATTCAACAGCCCTTGTCAGTTGGGATTCATCACCTGATGAAAACCTTGATAACTTCAGCGGGTATAAAGTTGTAACCTACAAGGTTGATGAAAACCATAATGTATTGGCAACCCACCAGATTAAAAACTTACCCTCTTCAGTACATTACTTTACGGTGGATTCCATTGGATTAAACACGAGATATGAAACTTTCGTCTTTTCAGAGCTTGATGACGGGACGGAAAGCGATTCAACCGGTACCCTGATGTATGCAGGTGTCTATTACCGGACTGATGGAACAATTGATGAATATCAGCCGGGAGATTCTTCTTTCATTGAGAGCGCATACGGATGGGATATTCAGACCGGCAAAGGTACAAACTATTTGTTTAATTCAACTAATGCCGCAATGATAGATATGACAATGAGAGGCGGTGAAAATGACTCGCTTACATTTTACTCTCCTAACCACTTTTCGCCGGGAACCAGAACTACAAAATTCCTTAAAGTAGGTCCCGGACAGGATGCATTTGATCAGACTTATATGAATGAACCGGATAAGGATTCAGTCAACGTAGATTCAAATTATGTATACCTACTGAAAACGATGGATGGATATTATATTAAAGTGTGGGTGAAAGCAGTAAATTATATAGCCGGTGCGATACCGCCTTATTATAGTGTTACCTTTGATTATAAAGTTCAGCCGATAGAAGGCCTTAAGGTGCTGTAAATAATATTGTTCAAACGAAACTTTTATATTGCTGCGGAGGTAATAAATTGAAAATTATCTCCGCTTTTTCATATATATGAAGTGTCTTTTTAAAAATTCCGGAGTTAGGTTGAAAAATATCCTTTTATATATACTTACTGCAGTGATTCTTTCTGTCCCGGTTTATTCGCAGGATACAAAGTTTGACTCGCTTGCTTCCGGGGGAATCAGGCAGATTTATGATATAAAATTTGAGCAGGCAGAGAAGACATTCAGGCAATTGATAGCAGATTACCCGGATCATCCAGCTGGAAGATTCTTTCTTGCTATGATCGATTGGTGGAAGATCCTGCTTAATCCTGATGATGAATCTCATGACGATATTTTCTTTCAAAAACTCGAAGATGTTATTTACCAGTGCGACCAGCTGCTTGACAGCAATCCTGAAAATGTTGATGCTCTTTTCTTCAAGGGAGGAGCAATAGGATTCAGAGGCAGGCTCAGATCTCTGCGGGAGAGTTGGCTTAAAGCTGCCGATGACGGACGGGAAGCTCTTCCAATTGTTGAACGTGCGAGCAACCTTGACCCTGACAATAAAGATGTGCAGCTTGGTTTTGGAATTTATGATTATTATGCTTCTGTTATTCCAGATGAATACCCTCTGTTGAAACCTCTGATGATCTTTTTTCCTTCGGGAGATAAGGAAAAAGGACTGAAAGAATTAAAAAATACAGCTGAGAACGGAAAATACGCTAAATATGAAGCCCGCTATTTCCTGATGACATTGTATTATAATTATGAGAATAATCCATTTAAGGCGTACGAGTATGCCGCAATGCTGAGTAGCGAATTTCCCGATAATCCTGTATTTGAAAGATGGAAAGGCAGGATTGCAGCAAGGAAAGGTGATTATGCTGAGTCAGCAGTAATCTTTAAAGATGTGCTGACTAAGTCAGATTCAGGATTAACCGGCTACACTGTTCTGCCCGCAAAAAGAGAAGCAGTATATTATGTGGGACTGCAGTATAAGAACACCGATGATCTCGATTCTTCCGAATATTATTTTGATAAATGTGTTGAGTACTCTAAAGAACTTGATAAAGACAGTGAGTCAGGGTTCTGGATAAATTCAGTTTTGTACCTTGGGATGATAAATGATCAGAGGGGAAACAGGGGAAAGGCGCTTGATTATTATGATGAATTACTGGATATGAAAGAATATGGAAGTTCCCATACAATGGCTAAGAAATATATTGAAAAACCTTACAGACCTTAGTCTGAGAGGAGAAAAGTTTTCTCCTCCTTCAAAGCGGAATGAAAAATAAAGTCTGCTTATAAATTTGTAGCTATGCTTATTCTATGCAGAGCACCTATGGTTCCAAGGGAGCTGAAACCGTAATCAAAAGTATAATCAGAAATCAATAGACCTAAACCGGCATTAAACCCTGCAATCCCTGCGGTAGTACCGACTTTCAGTTCCGATCTTTTTTCATTATCGTAACCAAAGCGGAGACTAACTACTTTGCTCAGATTAAATTCTGCCCCTACTGTAAAAGCTTTAAACCGCTGTGAAAAATCATCTCGTTCCTCATTCAGCTTATGAAAGTCAAGAGAAAGCCGTAGAGGTAAATTCTCCAATCTTTTTGAAATTCCAAAAACCAGATCGAGAGGGAGCGATTCTTTCGTGTTAATATACGTTGTAAGCTGTGAACCCATATTGAGGGCCGCAAAACCGATATCAACCATTGCCGAAGGAATAGCATAATGGAGACCAATGTCTGCTGCCAGTCCTGTAGACGAACGTTTTTCGATGCCCGAATAAATAAACTTTACGTTGGCACCGTAATAGAAATTCTCGTCTAGTGCATTAGCATATCCGACAATGAATGCAACCTCACCGGCACCAAAATCCTGCGTCTTATTTCCGACTTCATCGGCCCCTGTAAATGTACCGTAGTTAATGTATTTAACTGCGGCTCCGAACCTGCCAATACCTTCAAAATCCCGGGAGTAGCTCAGGCTTGCCAGGTTTATATCCAGCAGGTGTTTTACAAAAGAGAAGGAAACTGGCTGCCCGTCCAGCAAATCGAGTCCTGCCGGATTATAAAATATAACATCGGGATCATCATTATTTGATACAAAACTGCCGGCAAGAGCCCCTGCTCGTGCGCTCATATCGAGCCTGAGAAAATCATAAGTATTCTGTGCGGAAACCATGACCGGTGAAAGAATTAAAATTGAAAGAAGGAAAGCGGCTGCTTTTTTCATAAGCTCCCAAATTTTTCGTCAATATTTAATCATATTCGTTAATAAAGGCAAGGGCAAAACTTATATTAAAGATTATTTTTCTTTTATTTACGGCGATTTATCTTTAATTTGACCGGTAAATTAGACCATGAATGACTACCCGCATGACCCGATGACTCAGGACTGAAATAAATCCACTTAAAAAGTCAGAAAGGATACTGAATGAATGAGGCTAACAAATTCGTTTCGCCATCCTTATTTCTTTTAGCGGCCCTCTGTTTTTTCCTTCCGTTTGTCAGTTTTACCTGCCAGGGACAAAGAATTGCTACTATCTCAGGGATGGAATTAATTACCGGTACAAAGATTGAGAAATTTGAAATGGAGAAGTTTGATAGCGGGCAGACGAATCCCGACCTTGATAAACAGCGGGATGTTAACTCCGAACCGCTTGCAGTAGCTGCTTTCATCTTAGCACTGGTTGGGATAGTTGTTTCTCTCATCCCCCGTTATTCAAGGATGCTTTCTCTGATTGCGGGTGCGCTGGGAGCATTAATGCTGCTTTTCCTGAGGTCTAGCATCGGGGGGGAGGTGACAGGAGATTTTGATTTTAAGATAATTGAAGTCTCATATGAGTGGGGTTATTACCTGTCGCTGATAGTATTCCTCGTTGCATTTGCCTTAAATCTTTACCAGGTAATAACGGAAAACCGGAAGGCAGCTTTTACCTCCATTGATGATCTAACGCTGTCGAACGCTGTTTATTGTCCAAGCTGCGGTGCCCAAAATGAGGCCGGAAGCATTTTCTGCTCAAAATGCGGTCACACCCTTACCCCCCAGGGAAACCTTTAATCATCTGAAATTGTTTAACAAATGAACCCGTCCGTTGATTTAGCGGACAGGTTCATTCCTTGAAATAACTTTACTCATTAAGTAATTTTGAATTAAAATATCGGAGAAAAAATGAATACCCTAAAAACTGTCTTCCTAATGACAGTTATGATGATTTTATTTCTGCTCGTTGGATACTACCTCGGCGGTTCCACAGGTATGACAATAGCTTTTGTATTTGCTCTAATGATGAACTTTGGTTCTTACTGGTTCTCAGATAAGGTTGTACTTTCAATGTACAGGGCCAAACAGGTAACTGCAGACACGGCACCTAAGTTTTATGCACTGGTAGAACAACTGGCAGTAAGTGCCAAACTTCCTATGCCTAAAGTTTATATAATAAACGATCCGACTCCCAACGCCTTTGCAACCGGGAGGAGTCCTGAGCATGCTGCGGTAGCTGCCACGACAGGAATCCTGAAGGGACTCAGCAATGAAGAACTTGCAGGCGTAATTTCCCACGAGCTGGCACACGTAAAGCACAGGGATATGCTGACAGGTACAATTGCAGCTACTCTGGTTGGTACTATTACTTTTGTCGCCCAGATGGCCGGCTGGGCCCTGATGTTCGGCAGAGGCAGGGATGATGAAGAGGGAGGAATATCGGGATTGTTTTTATTGATCCTGGCTCCGATTGCTGCAACTCTTCTCCAGCTCGCTGTCTCAAGGTCGCGTGAGTATGCTGCCGATGCAGGCGGTTCAGAAATTTCAGGTAACCCGCTTGGATTGGCATCGGCTCTGCGCAAAATATCTGCCGGGAACGATGTCAAAGCTCTGAGTCATGCAAGTCCTGCTACCGCTCATATGTTTATTATAAATCCCCTGCATGGTGGCGGGGTTATGAAATTATTCTCTACTCATCCCCCGATTGAAGAAAGAATTAAGAGACTTGAAAAACTGGCAGCTGAAAAGATAAAATAAAATACTTCTTGAAGATGGACAGGAGAATTGCCTAAATTAACATTTCAGTTTCCTGAAAGAAAAAGATTGTCTCTATTTAAACTCATTACCGGAATAATTCTCCTGTCGGTTATAACATGCAGAGCGCAGGGGAAAAGCAACCTGCAGGTATTTAATCTACTTGTCGATTCGTCAATCGTTGAATTGTCCTCATTGGTACCAGACACTGTCAGGAACATTAATCTGGATCTTGAAGAAGGAACTTATTCTGTATTTAATTCCCGGGTTATCTCTGACCTGACTGGAAGGGGATATACTCTTGTCAAACGGGATAGTATCTTCAGCCTTCAATATGTGATCAGTGAAGCTTCCACATCATACGGTGATATATTCCGGGACGGTCTTTTAGGTGATTACTTTGTCTCCCGCAGACTTACACTTTCAGGCAGCGGCAATCTTTCAGGCAGAACAATAACCACGCATAACTTTAATTTTACCTTTCAGGATACTGTTGCAGTAGACAGTGTTGATACTTATGAAAATACTGCCTGGCCGTTTACTCATGGGAGATTACCAACCGAGCCTTTCTTTTCGGGAATTCTCGAACCCGTGATAGCTGTGGGTACAGCTGCCCTGGCAGTGATCCTTTTCTTCACAATCAGGAGTAAGTAGCAATAAATACCTTTGACTACTATGTTAATTTGGTTATTTTTCTCAATTAAAATATTATAAAACCGCTTTTTATGAAATATTCACTTTTTATTCCTGTATTATTTCTGCTCGTATTTGAAGGATGTTCGTCGAGTGTAGATACCACCAATATGACAGGTGAAAACCGGCTTTCATATGCCATGAGCCTTTACAATAATGAAGATTATCTTGAAGCAATAAACGAGCTTCAGGCAATCCTGCTGCAGTACCCCGGGAGTTCAATTTCGGATGACGCCCAATTTTATCTTGCCAAATCCCGGTTTGCAAGGAAAGAGTTCATAATGGCTGCTTTTGAATTCAGCAAGCTGATTAAAAATATGCCTGCAAGTGAATTTGTACCCGAATCACAGTATATGCTTGCAGATTGTTATTATGAACTTTCTCCGAATTTTAATCTCGACCAGAAATATACGAGGAAGGCAATCCAAGAGTTCCAGGCATTTATTGATTTCTTTCCTACCAATGAAAAAGTTGCCGACGCTGAAAAAAAGATAAATGAGTTGAATAATAAACTGGCTGAAAAGACGTATTCAATTGCCGGTATATATGAGAAACTGGATTATCTGAAAGCTGCTGTAATATATTATGATGAGGTTATCGACAATTATCATGATACACCCTATGCTCCGCTGGCAATGTACAATAAAATAAACGTTCTTGTTGAAAGAGACAAGAATAATGATGCGATTACCGAGATAGATAAATTCATTGAGAAATATCCTGACAACAGGAGAATTGGCGAATTAAAAAATCTCCGTTCCAAACTTGAAAATCAATTATCCGCTTCAAGGTAAATGGCTACCAAAAAAGTTAACGACAGTAAAATGATATCGACAGAGCTGGTGCTTCCGAATCATACCAACCAGCTGGGAAAACTTCTGGGCGGACAGTTGATGCACTGGATAGATATCTGCGCGGCATTGAGCGCTGCGAAACATTCAAACTATGTTTGCGTAACTGCTTCCGTTGACCGAATAGATTTTCATCATCCTATAAACCTTGGTGATGCTGTTACCCTATATGCTTCGGTTAACCGGGCCTTTAATACTTCAATGGAGGTCGGAGTTAAGGTTTTTGCTGAATCATTCAGAATCGGTAGCAGGATACATACCAATTCTGCATATTTAACCTTCGTGAGCGTGGATCAGAATGGAAATCCGGTTAATACGAATGAGATTATTCCCGAAACGGAAGATGAAAAAAGAAGATTTGAAGAAGCACTTAAGAGAAGGGAGAACAGACTTCAGTCCCGTAAAAGGAAAAGTTAGCTTCCTGTTTTTTTTATTCCTGCTCTCATACTACGTTTATCCGCAGGTTCCGATCAACGGTTTCTGCAGATACCAGAATTTTAAAGTCGATTCCGGCTATCAGAAATTATTCTCACTTAATTATAACGATGATTCTTACACTGATCTTCTTTTTTTCAATCCTTCCACAGGGACAGTCACTTCAATAGACGGCAGTCAGAATGGCGCTTTCGGATCCAATCACAATTACGGTACTTCCCGGCAGATTTCTGTGTTGCAGTATCTGTGGGATAAAGATAACAGGATATCGGGGTATGCTTTTATTTCCCGTAAGCAGAGCTCTGCAGGGATTCTGCGATTTAACACCGAAGGTTATCCTGATGAAGAAGCGAGGATTAACTTCAATACTTATCCCGAGAACTTAAGCACAGGCGACGTTAATAGCGATGGCATACCTGAACTGTTGATTTCCGGAAGTACCTTCAACGGACTTTCTCTAATCTACCAGGAGGGGAAATTGCGCGAGAAGAAACTGATTGAAAAAACCAGTTATGCCGAAGCAGTATTCGCTGACCTGAATAATGATGGTTATCCTGATATTGCAGCAGTTGAGGTGTTTACAAACAGATTACAGTTTCTGTATAATAACAGCAAGGGCAACTTTAATAAGGTCAGGGAAATATCATTCAGCAGTCCGGTAACCTCACTTCAGCCTGCCGATCTTGATCTTGATTCATACGCAGACCTCGTATTTACAGCCGGGAAATCGATAATTATCTATTACGGTGATTTCACTTCATCATATGAGGATACTGTAGTCATCGATACAAAATACGGGATAGATAAAATTGTCACCGGTGATTTCAATAGGGACGGACTGATAGATATAGCATACATCAACAGGCAGAACGGAACATTATCTCTTATATACGGAAAAGACAGCAGAGATTTCTATCCTGAACTTCTTTACCTGAAAAAGAATTCTCTTGCCGATATAATTCCATATTACAGTAAGTTCATCAACGGGATAGTTTTACTTAATAATGAGGGGGAATATTATCTTGTTTCAAATCTGTCCTCGATTTCTAACCGAGTCAGTCTGATTGCAGGAGGGTATCCTTCAGCCGTATCATTCTACGATCGGGGAAATAACAGTATCAATGACATCTGCTTTATTGACGGCTTTAATAAGACACTCAACCTGATAACCAGGAATAATTCAGGTTTACCGGAGATATGGTTCCCGATTCCGCTGTTTGAAAATGAAAATGCAATCATAGTGAATAACAAACTCCCCGGGCAGAAAACATTTTACTGTTTTACGAGAGATAAGAAATTAATCGAAGTAATCATGGTCGATCTAGTTAAAAATAAGTTTAGAAGAAATTCGCTCTATGTACCGGGCAGAATAAAAGACATCAAAATTAATGAAAATAACGGAAGGCTTTATTCAGCTTTTATAAAGGATAACAGCCTTGGCGTTACTACTTTTCTTTATGAGAAGGGACAGTATGAATCTTTTACATTCGCCGGTTTAAGGAAGAATGTATCGGACGCTGCTCTTGCCGTATATAATAAACCTGAAGTTTTTTATGCAGTTGAAGATACAAATTTAATAATCGGGGAAAGGATACTTGAAGCTGACAGCAAAAACTCCGAATTTGAAACCAATATTAAAAGCAAAAACGGGGTAGTTCTTTATTCCGGCAATTTTCTGAACAAGGAAAATTCTGCTCTGTATGGTTTTTTAAGTTCAGAGGCAAGGAATGATTTGATTTTTTTCCTGGGTCCCCAGGCCTTCACTATCTCGGGAAAAAACAGCCAGGCTCCGGGTCTTAGGATAAAAGATAAAAATCAATTATTTTTTGGTACTCTTAGATTTAACGGCCGGCAGAAAGTTTGTTATTTTAATCCCGTCCAAAGGAATATTAAATCTCTTGGACTAACAGACGGGGATCAGACTATTATGCGCAATCTGTTGATGGAGAATGTAAATTCAAGATCTTTTTTTATTAAAAACATGAATTCAAGGAATTATCATGCTGTATATATTGATGACGATGAAGATTGCATCACGATCAGAGAGCTTAAATGATTAAAAACCTGCTGCTGCTATTGATTCTGACTTTTTATGTCTCCGGATATTCCCAGGAGTGGAACAGAAACAGGCTCGATTCTCTCTTTAATTTTTATGTAAATGCTCATAATTACACCATCACTGAGATGCCCGGAACTATTAATGAGGATACCTTACGGATTAAATGCGGGTTCGGCACTGCGGCAGAGGTTTTCATGCATTTCAATGAATTTACTGTATCACAACAGAGATTGCTTAAAGTACTTACAGAACGTCCCGCTACAGATGCAAGCATAGTTTCACCCTCGGGATTTTTCAGGATCCATTATTTCTCTACAGGAACTTACGTCCCGCAGTATGATTTAAATGCATTTGCACAGGCACTCGATTCTTCATATAGCTTCGAAGTCGATTATTTAGGCTTTTCGGCTCCGCCGGAGGATACTCAGGAGGGTGTTATTCCTGATAGTGCCGGTGGTGACAATAAGTATGATGTGTATATTGTTCCTATGGGTAATTTCTATGGAGAAACTTTCTTTGAGACGCAGATCAATTCCAGACCAACTTATACATCCTTTATCAAGGTGGATTACAAATTCGGATCAGGTTTTTATACCCATGGAATCGATGCAGCCAGAGTAACAGCTGCACACGAGTTTCATCATTCGATACAGATTGGAAATTATATTTACAGAGACGAAGACCTCTTCTTCTATGAACTGACATCAACCTCAATGGAAGAATTTGTTTTTGATTCTGTAAATGATTACTACGGTTATATGAACGATTATTTCAGAAATACAGAAAGGGCCTTTGCTGAGAACAATGGTTATAACCTTGCTATATGGAATATTTTTTTAAGAGACAAGTTCGGGTTCGGTGTAATTAAGTCTCAATGGGAAAAGATGCCGTCAATGAGAGCAATAAATGCCATCAATACTTCTCTTTTTGATGATGGCTCGAGTTTCGGGAACGAGCTCAATAAATTTGGCATTTGGACTTTTTATACTGGTTACCGTGCTGATCAGAGTAAATATTTTGAGGAAGCTGCAAATTATCCTGTACTTCGCATTTCTTCGGCGATTGCGTTTAGCTCTCCCGAAGTTTATGTAACCATGAATGCTCACCCCACATCAAACAATTTTATTGATTTTATTGACCAGGCTCAGGGCGATACCCTGACGGTTCTCGTCACAAACACTGATAATGCGAATGGTATTATCAACCCACAGTCTTTTTACCCATTTACATATTATGTATATGATCATAATGAACCCGGCAGCCAGCAGCTTACCGGAGTTTACTATTCAAAGCTGATAACTGATCTTCCTTCTATGTGGACATCATCCGAATTTTTCAACAATTATCTAATCAGGGAAAGCGAGATACCGCTTGAGATTTCTGATTATGCTTTTCCAAACCCCTTCAGGTACGGCCTGAATGATAATATAGTATTCCCGGTGAAACGCAGTGGAGCCTCAGAGGCAAGCCTAAATGTTTATACAACTGCAATGGAACTGGTATACTCGGTTACGAAGCCGTTTGATTATATATCCGGACAAAAAGTTTTGAGGTGGAACGGACTGGATAGCAAAAACCAGAGGGTTTCCTCCGGTGTCTACATATTCATAACCAGGTCAGGCAATGAAAAGCAGATAGGGAAGCTGGTAATATTTAATGAATAATTTTGCAGTCCAGGCGGAATCATTAAGTAAAACATTCGGGAGAAGACTGATTTTTTCGGGACTCAGTTTCGGGTTTGACAAGCATGGTGTTTACGGCATTTCAGGACCTAATGGTTCAGGAAAATCCACCCTCGTTCAAATTATTGCCGGGATCATCTCGCCTTCACAGGGGAAAGTGAAACATTCAATTGAAGGGAAAGAGATCCCTCCAGAGAAGCTTCATAATTATATCGGATTTGTTTCACCCTACCTTGTATTGTATGAAGAATTCACTGCTAAGGAGAACCTCGAACTATTTGCAGATATAAGGAACGTTCCTTTCAACAAAGAGAGGGTAGATTATCTTCTTAAAGTATTTTTGATCTACGAGAGAAAGGATGATCTTGTAAAAACATATTCCTCCGGAATGAAACAGAGAATGAAATTCATTTTTGCACTGATGCATTCACCGAAGCTCCTTATACTTGATGAACCAACATCCAACCTGGATGAAGAAGGGAAGGAGTCCGTTTACAAAATTGTACGCGAAGCAGGACAAAACAGCATCGTTTTGATCGCATCTAATGAAAGAACCGATCTGGATCTCTGCAGCGAGAGGATCGTTATTCAGGATTATAAAAATATCACAGTACAGGATGTAAAGTGAGCTCAAAGTCATATTCATTATTCCTGAAAGATTTTCGTTCCGAGCTCAGAACTCGTTATGCAATTAACTCCCTTGCAATGTTTATAATAGTTGCAATCAGCGTTATCATGTTCTCTATAGGAAATGAACGGATTAATGAAAACCTGACTGCGGGACTCTTTTGGGTCGTCATATTTTTCACGGCAATGTCGGGTCTGGCAAGAGCATTCGTTTCCGAGGAGGAAAGAGGCACTTCACTCACCCTGCAGCTATTAGCCTCTCCTTCAACGGTTTATACGGGTAAGCTGATATTTAACCTGGCGCTTGTTTTTTGTATGAATATAGTTATTGCAGTGTTGTATTCTGCGGTTTTTGAGGCTTTTGTTATAAGGAATTTTGGCCTTTTTCTATGCGCTTTTGTCCTCGGAAATATCGGCCTGGCAATTTCATCAACTATCATCGCAGCAATAATCTCAAAAGCAGGCGCTAAAGGAACACTTTACCCTGTACTTTCGTTTCCCATATTATTACCTTTAATTTTGACCTCAGTACAACTAACTTTGTTCTCTATCGATGGCACAAGTTTTGAAAAATCTAAATTCGAGCTCGCAATCTTAATCAGTTACGACGTTATTATGTTAACTGCATCTTATATGCTGTTCGATTTTATATGGAAAGATTAGTAATTTTAATTTAATATAAGCTATGAAATCAATACTCTGGAAAAGTTTCCTGTTTTTGCTTCTCGCCTTCGTTTCCGTGGCGGGAATAGCGTTTCCCATAGTTGAGAATCCTACTCACTGGTACCAGTTCCCATTCATACCGGGATTGGAAGAAAATGCGAAAATTATATTCTTTCACGTTCCCACAGCCTGGCTGACGGTTATCGCTTTCCTGATGTCAACTATTTATAGTTTTCAATACTTGCGTAAAAGGGATATGAATGATGATATTAAATCTTATACCGCCGCTCAACTGGGAATAATTTTTTGTATACTTGCAACCGTAACAGGCGCGGTCTGGGCTAAATTTGCCTGGGGTTCTTTCTGGAATTGGGACCCACGTCAATCAAGTATATTTGCTTTGCTGTTAATTTACGGAGCATGGTTTGCGCTAAGATCCTCAATTGAGAATGAAGAAAAGAGAGCAACACTTTCAGCAGTGTATGCGATAATTGCTTTCGTAACCGTTCCGTTCTTTATTTTTATTATGCCGAGAATAATGGCTGGTCTGCATCCCGGGTCCGCTGATGATACGAATTCGGGTCCCGTGGTTGATTTTAAGATGAACGCAAACATGATGCTCATCTTTTATCTTTCACTTATTGGGTTTACTATATTATATTTCTGGATGTGGAGACTCGGCTATAAATCATTGATGTACAAAGAAAGTTTAAACAAACAAATCAGAGGATAACTTGAGCGGACTTTATGATTTCCTGCATAACAATGCGATCTATATTGTTATGATCATAGTATTGATTGTATGGGCAGGAATATTCTTTTTCCTGAACAATCTCGATAAAAGAATAAAGAGTGTAGAAAAAGAAATAAAAGGAGATAAGCATGAAAAATAAATATATATTCGGTGGCGTTATCATTGTTCTCTTCCTTGGTTTAATGGGCTACCTGTTCACACAGAGCAACATTAAATATGAAAGCAATTTTTCTAATGTCATGAATACAGACAAAACTGTTAAAGCGACAGGAAGCTGGGTAAAGGATAAAAATTACCAGATAGATAAAGCCAACAGAACTTTCAGCTTTTATATGGCCGACGAGAACGGAAGCCAGATGAAGGTTATTTATGACGGAACAATTCCCAATAACTTCGAAACAGCCAAGAGCGTAGTTGTAACAGGACAGTATAAAGATGGATATTTCCATGCAAGGGATATATTGACTAAATGCCCGAGCAAATATGAAAATGAGAAGGCTAAAACCTCCGGTTTATAAGTCCATCGTTAGTTCAGAACAGTTAAATATAATTTAAATTAAGATAACACTGAGGAAGAAATGGCAGGAAGTATTGTACTATCAGTTGCATTAGCATTTAGCCTGATTGCAATGGTGATGTATTTTCTTTCGTACCGCGGCTACAAAAATGCAGTCAACTACGGAAGGATTGCTTACCATGCAATGGCCGTGCTTGTTATAGTTGCCTCTACGATATTATGGTATCTGATACTAACACATCAATACGAGTATCACTATGTATACAGCTACAGCCAGAACAGTCTGAAAACAGGGTTTCTTATAGCTTCATTCTGGGGAGGGCAGGAAGGCAGCTTTATGTTGTGGCTTCTGCTTACATCTATAGTAGGAATCTTCCTGCAGTCATACACCTCTAAAAGAGGAGACCTGGAATTGAGAGTTATGACAGTATTTACTCTCGCCACTACATTCCTGCTGATTATGGTGTCACCAATGTTCAAGAATCCATTTGCATACATCTGGACAGAACCGGTGTTCATTCCTGTCAAGAGTATCAGCGCAGGATTTCTTAATCTTCCCTGGCTTCAGTCATTTATCTTCAGCGACGGTCAGAGCGGACAGACGTTCGTGAAAATGAGCAGTGATCTTTATGCAAAGCTTACCGCTGCAGGGATATCCGTTAACCAGTTTATTGCAGACGGAAAAGGACTTAATCCGCAGCTGCTCAATTTCTGGATGCAGATACATCCACCGATCCTGTTCACAGGTTTCTCTATGTCGACCGTACCTTTCTCCTTTGCTGTTGCAGCTTTGATGAAAAATGATTACAAAAACTGGGTACGTCAGTCATTTCCATGGGTACTTGCAGGTGCAGGAATACTTGGACTTGGAATTATGCTCGGAGGTTATTGGGCATATGAAATGCTAGGATGGGGCGGTTACTGGGCATGGGATCCTGTTGAAAATTCAAGCTTAATTCCCTGGCTCGTAGGTGTCGCTTCTGTACACACCCTGCTGGTTCAGAGGAAAAGTCAGGCTAAAGGCGGGATAGGAAAATATGCCAAAACCAACCTGATATTATGTATAATGACATATATCCTGGTTCTCTACAGCACTTTTTTAACGAGAAGCGGTGTACTGGGCGATGCTTCGGTACATTCATTCGTTGATCCCGGAATGCTTGTTTACCTGTTCCTGGTAATATTCATCGGAACTTTTATATTACTTGGTTTTGGGATGCTTATCTACCGCTGGAAGTTTTTAACCGAAGCAACCGCAATCCATGAAGATTTGCTGTCAAGAGATCTTGCATTATTTACTGCGACCATTGTTCTTGTTGCATCTGCCATCGTTGTTCTTGTAGGTACTTCTGCACCGTTGTTTGGAGTATCCGTTGATACCTTTTTTTACAACGAGATGAACCTCCCGATAGCGATTATAATTGGTTTATTGAACGGACTCAGCCTGCTGCTGAAATGGAAACAAACGAAGGGACAGGAACTTGTAAGAAAATCGCTGCCTTCAGTAGCCATTGCAATCCTGTTTACGGCTTTCCTCATAATTTTCGGTGGAATGCACGAAATTATGATGATACTGCTTGCATTTTCAGCATCTTTCACTGTAGCTGTAAATGTTGAAATTGCAATTAAGGTTATCCGCGGAAATATGAAAATGCTCGGCGCTTATATCGCCCATATCGGTATTGCTCTTTTCATTCTCGGTGTAATCGGTTCAGCAGCTTACGGCAGTGAAACCGATATCGACCTAATTAAGAATCAGCCAAAGGAAGCATTCGGATATAAACTGACCTTCACCGGTTATCATCCGATAGAAAATAACTCTAAGTATGCATTCAACATTCAGGTTGAAAAAGGAGATAATAAATACACTGTTTCACCGGTTATGTATATCAGCGATTTTAACAATGGACTGATGAGAGAACCGGCTATATTGACACTGCTTACCAAAGATTTTTATGTATCTCCGCTTGGGTATGATGATCAGACGCAGGAACAGGCGACTGAAGGTCTTGATGTAAAACTTAACGTCGGTCAGAAAACAAATGTCGAAGGAGCTCAAATAGAATACACCGATTTCGTGAAGCCCGATATGAGTGTTATGATGAGCGGCGGAGATTTTGAGATGGGTGCAAACCTTAAAGTTATTAAAGACGGCAAAACATATAATGTCGAACCTAAATTAAAGAAAACAGGCCGCGACTTTATTTATGTTCCCGTTCAGATCTCAGAAGCAAATATTAAAATCCAGCTTAAGAAGATAGATCCGGCTACTCAGACAGCTGATTTTATTGTAGGAAAGCTTGAAGGCGGAACTACCGCAAACCAGCAGCCGAAAGAAGTATTAACAGTAGCCGCCAGCATTAAGCCATACATTAGTCTTGTCTGGACAGGTATCCTGATTATGGTTGCCGGCTTCTTCATTGCAGTTTCAAGACGATTACGAGAATCCCTGATTAAAAGCAGCTAGTAATCACATTTCACGATATTGACCTAAATGCCCGATTATATCGGGCATTTTTTTTAACTTTGCTGAAACAAAGAAAAATAAATCAGGGAAAATGATGAAAAAGGTTGCTACGGGATTATTAAGTAAATCGCTAATTTTAATTTCATTTCTGTTTTTCGCTTTTACCTCCTTCAATCCTCATGAAGGTATGTACCCCCTCACGGAGATCCGTAATCTTGATTTAAAGGATGCAGGATTAAAAATACCCATTGATGAAGTATATAACCCCGATAGTGCCAGTCTTGTTGATGCACTTGTGCACCTTGGAGGCTGTACCGGTTCATTTGTTTCTCCTGAAGGACTAATAATCACCAATCATCACTGCGCATTTGGAGCCGTCCAGAAAGTCAGTACAACAGAGAACAACTACCTTGAAAATGGATTCCTTGCTGAGAACAAAGAAAAGGAAATTCCCGCGAAAGGAGTAACCTGCAGGATCACGCAGTCGTATGAAGATGTAAGTGACGAGGTGCTAAATGCCGCCAACGCCGCAGCCGATGTTTCTGAACGCGAAAAAGTCATTCAGAATAAGATAGATGAGATTGTTAAAAGGGAGGAAGAAAAAAATCCTGCTATTGAGGCACAGGTTTCTGAAATGTTTATCGGAGAAACTTATATGCTTTTCCGATATAAAGTTATAAAAGATGTAAGACTTGTTTATGTTCCTCCGAGGGCAATAGGTGAATTCGGTGGTGAATCCGATAACTGGGTATGGCCGAGACATAACGGAGATTTTTCATTTATGCGTGCCTATGTTTCACCTGACGGAGATGCTGCTGAGTTTTCGAAAGATAATGTTCCATATCACCCAAAAAAATTCATACAGGTTAATCCCAACGGGGTAGAGGAAGGCGACTTTATCTTTATCCTTGGTTATCCTGCAAAGACTTTTAAACATCAGCCTTCAGTTTTTCTGAAATACCAATATGAATATCAGCTTCCCTACATCCAGCAATTATATTCCTGGCTGATAGATCTGTATCTTGAGAAAGGAAAGAGCGATCCTGAATTTGACCTCCAGTTTGCATCAAAAGTAAAAGGACTCTCGAACACGGAGAAGAACTACCGGGGGAAGATGATAGGTATCAAACGTCTGAATCTGCTTGAAAAAAAGAAGCAGGAAGAAAAAAACCTGCAGGAATTCATTGATTCAAATCCGGAATGGCAGGAAAAATACGGGAAGGTGTTAGGCCGGATCGACTATGTTTATAAAGATATTTTTAATGACGGAATACTACCGCTGTTCTTATCACAGTTGCCGAGACAGATCGATATTTACAGACTGGCTGACATATTTATCAAATACAAAGAAGCGCAAAGTCTGCCAGAATCAGAGAGGAAAGAGACGTATAAAGACAAGAATTATCTAAAGCTGGAGAGCACAATCAATTCGATATATTCAAACTTTTATCCTGAACTTGACAAGCAGATTATGAAAAAAATACTTAATGACGGTATTCAGCATAAAGAGATTTCCGCATTACAGCCGTTGGCAGTCTTTGCCAGAACTATGAGTCCTGTGAACCGGATTAACAGTTTCGTGGATTACATATACGATAGTACTTTTATCAGCAGTCCTGAAAAATATATCTCCCTTTTAAGGAGCGACTCTGTTAAACTGGCCGATATCAGCGATCCATATCTCGATTTTGTAAAACAGATGGAGGATATCCAGCAAAACTATAATAATCGTAACGAAGAAAGAGAAGGAAAACTTAATCTGCTGCTTGCACAGCTGATGGAAGCGAAGAAACTCTGGCTCAATAAATCTTTTGTTCCGGATGCCAACAGAACCCTGAGATTAACTTACGGTCATATTAAGGGATATTCCCCCTCTGATGCAGTTTACTATGATCCCATTACAACATTGGGGGGTGTAATTGAGAAGGGGAAGGAAACGGGAGATTATAAGCTTCCCGATAAAATTAAAGAGCTATATGAGAAGAAAGACTTCGGACGATTTGCAGACAAGAAGTACAATGATGTACCTGTTGCCATATTATATAATACAGATACAAGCGGAGGGAACAGCGGTAGTCCGATTATGGATGCTTACGGCAAGCTGGTAGGTGTTAATTTCGACAGAGTTTTTGAAGCAACAGTTAACGATTATGCCTGGAGTCCCGACTACAGCCGTTCAATCGGGGTGGATATAAGGTACGTATTGTGGGTTACGGAGAAAGTGGGCGGAGCAGGATTCTTATTAAGGGAGATGGGGGTTTCGGAATAAACTTAGTGGAATTGGATAGCCATAAAAAATGTTTTTAATTTTCTGATTGTTAGTTAAGACCCCTGAAGCCCCCGGAGAAATCCGGGGGTTTATTTCCGATAACCCGGGCAAAAAAAAGGCTGCCTTTTCAGACAGCCTTTAATCTGATGTATTTTTCTAACCTAAATTACTTCAGCAATAACATCTTTTTAATCATAGTTGAATTACCCGTCTGCAGCTTATAGAAATACGCGCCGCTAGGTAATGACTGAGCATTAAGAGTAACTTCGTGCTGACCAGCAGCTACAACACCGTTAACCAGAGTAGCAACTTCCTGACCAATCGTATTGTATACTGAAAGAGTTACATTTCCAGCTTCCGGAACACTGAAATTAATTGTTGTTGTAGGGTTGAACGGATTAGGATAATTCTGGGCTAAGGCATATTCTGACACAGTTGAAAGAACATGAACCTCTACTTCATTTGAGTATTGGAATGAACCATTAAAATCAATCTGTTTCAAACGGTAAGTATAGGTACCTGATGATACTGTCTTTTCCGTAAAAGAATAGGACTGACTTTCAGTTGTTGTTCCTTTTCCGTTAACAAAACCGATTGTTTGAAATTCGGAACCGACACTTTTTTGAATTTCAAATCCCTTGTTATTGGTTTCGGTTGCAGTTTCCCAGTTCAAGTTAACTTCTGTGCCGTTCGAAGCTGCTTCAAAGCTAACAAGTTCAACAGGAAGAGCATCATCACCATTAAGTGTGAGGCTGAAATCTGTTGCCGGATCCAGGTTCCATGAAGTTCCGGGTGTGGTAGTAAACCAGCCGCTGCCGGCAACACCATGAGTCCCATCAAGATTTCCGGTTTCCCAGAAGAAGTTACCGGATTGAGTGCTGTTATTAAATATCTCAACCCAATAGGTTCCTGTTGAAGGAAGCAGGATCGGGTTTGCACTGAGGTCGAATGTAAACATATACTCATCTACGCCAAATAGAACAATTCCGGTAGTGACACGGCTGGCAGCTTCAAGACCGGTTTCAGTCCATATAACTGCTCCGGGTGATCCGGCTGCATCTGAGTGAACTAAAATAGTGAAATTGTCTGTTGTGTTCGGGATGTTTTCAGGGTAATAGCCGCCATACATAACCAGTTCCTGTATCCCGGTCGTTGCATTTGAAATTGTAGCTGTAAAGTTTTCGGCAACGGTCTGCTGACCGGTTCCGCAAAGAGCGCAACTTGCATCAGCAAAAACTCCATTTACCTGATTTGAACCCTGCAGAATGAATTGTACCGGCGCCATTGGAGATTCGACAACTGATTTTCCTGAAACATTAGAAGTGCCATACTCAACTAGAGATGACTGAGCAAATACTGAGAACGAAAAGAGCACGAGCAAGAGTACCGTAAAGAACTTAGGCATGGATGCCTCCTAGTAAAGTGAATAGATGAGTTATTTATTGAGACTTAAGTATTCATAACAGAAGCTGAACATACTGATTTAAACTTTCTTCCTCGACAGGGTATTCGGCATATATCCTCAATAAATTTCAGCAACCAAACTCCGGTGTTTAACGCTCATCGAAAGAGAAAAAGTATTTATGGGAAATTGCAATAAATATATACAAAATGCAAATAAATCATTCCGGAGATTGGAAAATTTTTTAGCGTGGGGCGGGAACCCGGAGAATTTTTGGATAAAAAGAATACAGAGTAATCTTTCTTTCAGCAGAAGCATCAAAAAAAACAACCAGCGATGCAGCAGTTTCTTCATATTTATGTTGCAGTCAATATGAATATTAAGTTATTTTTGGAACCTCTAATGGTCTTTATGTTGTATTAAATAATGAAGTGGTAAAGTGCCGGGTCAGTTCTTCCAGTTTTCTCCAGCCAGAATATTTCTTCTGATTTTCCTATTTAATGGTATTCTTATGTATGGGCAGAGTACCGGCAATCTCAGAGGTACGATAACCGATTCCACTTCCGGAGAAGCACTCGCCTACGCCAATGTTTTTGTTAAAGAGAGAGGAACCGGGGCATCAACCGACAAAAGAGGCAATTTTTTAATCATCGGACTGCCTGCCGATCAAACTTACAAAGTAGTTTTCTCATTCATCGGTTATAATAAGAAAGAATTAAAAGTAAAGATTAAACCAGGAGAAATCACTCATATTAATGTACAGCTGGTACCGGTAAACATTGAACTGCAGACGATTGAAAAAATCGGAGAAAAGGTTATTCAGAAGAATGCTACAAATGTCGGCGTACAGACTCTCAACATTAAACAGTTGGAAGTGATGCCTAAAGGAGTTGAAACAGATGTACTCAGATCTTTACAGTACTTATCGGGTGTGCGGACTACAGGTGATGTTTCAGCAAGATATTATGTAAGGGGCGGTACAGGGGATGAAAACCTGGTGCTGCTGAATGGCGTTTCGGTCTACAATCCCTTTCATGCTCTTGGTCTATTCAGCGTTATAGACCCCGATATGATTAATAGCGTTGAATTCTATAAGGGGGGGTTTAGTGCTGAATATGGAGGCCGGCTATCATCAGTCCTTGATATTACAACAAAAAACGGCAACCAGAAAAGTTATGACTTCGCAGCCGAAGCAAGTTTTCTGACAGGCAAGGTTCTGTTTGAAGGTCCCATACCTCACGGCTCATTTATTTTTACAGGGAGGAAGAGTTTTTCGAATAACATTCTTAAGAAATTCTTAAATGATCAGAGTGTCCCTATCAATTTTTATGATGCATCATTTAAGCTGAACTACTCAAATCCGGATATGCTTAATAACGGAAGATTTCTTCTTTTCGGCTTCTTAAGCGGTGACATTATTCAGTATGATAATCCAGGGAGAGAAGATTTCAACTGGGACAACAATATTCTCGGGTTCGAATGGCTCCAGGTTTATGACGTGCCTCTTTATTCGAGACTTGGTTTATCCTTCAGTGGATTTCAAGGAAAAGTAAACCCGAATGAGAGTAATATCAAACCAAAAGAAAATCAGGTAACCGACGTCAATTTCAGTTTTGATCTTACAAATGTTTTTGAAACCAAAGATGAACTGGGTGCAGGTTTTAATTTTAAAGCGTTATCCACCAAACTGTACCTGCAGAATAAACAGGGTGTCCCCACAGATCTAAAAGAATTTGGAGGCAGCTTTTCTGTATACGGCAAATATAAATTTCTGAGATTTGAGAACTTCGGGCTGGATGCAGGTCTTAGGTATAAACTTACGGGTGTTTCTAAAAATGGAGGAGGGATTGCCGAACCCAGGATAAGTGCAACCTATCGTCCGTTGCCTTTCTTTGCTTTGAAAGGAGCCTGGGGAATTTATTCTCAGGAAGTATCAACCATAGCAGACGAAAATGAAGTGATAAACCTTTTTGAACCCTGGCTGATCACACCCGAATATCTAAATCCCTCTACCGCTCTTCATTATATTGTCGGAACTGAAGTCAATTTAACAGCGGAATCTACGGTAGAAATTGAAGGCTATTACAAAATTGTTCATGATCTGCCCCTGATTAATCAGGCAAAGATTTTATCTTCAGACCCCGATCTGATATCCGGTAGAGGTGAATCATACGGCTGGGAATTTTCTTATAAATATGTCACTCCTGCCGTAAGCATAGTGACTTCATATACTCTCAGCTGGACATACCGTAATATAGTAGATTATTTATATTACCCCGGATACGATTCAAGACATGGCATAAATCTCAGTGCGGCTTATGATTTTGGAAGCGGGTGGCAGGCCAGTGCTGTATGGAGTTTCAACTCGGGTCTCCCTTTTACTCCGCTTGCAGGTTATTACGATAAAGTTTTCCCTGCTGAACCAGGGCCTGGCTGGTATTCAGATGATTTTTTCAGGCCTTATCTGATATTGGGAGACAGAAATATTAAGAGGCTGCCTGCCTATCACCGGCTTGACCTGAGCATCTCCAAATCAATGCAGCTTGGATTTCTGAGGCTTGCAGTAGATCTAAGTGTTATCAATGTTTATAACCGCGAAAATATATTTTATTTCAAAAGAGATACCGGAGAAAGGGTGAATATGCTGCCCGTTATGCCGACAGCAACCATAAAAATTAATTTATGAAGAAATTTTATTTAATCTTGTTCTGTTTTCTTTCACTGCTGATAATCCCTTCGTGCGATCAAAGCCTGAATCCTAAAGGTGATTATTATGAAAGATATGCGCTTAATTGTATCCTGAGCGGGGATACCAGCTATCAGGTCGCGATGATTTCCCATAGCTATGAAGTAGATGGATACGATCCATATACTAATACAGCCGATCCGGCTGTTACAGGAGCAGATCTGAGACTATGGTATAATGATTCGGTATTTGTATTCCGCGATAGTGTGGTCAGCAGATCGGGAAACACATTGTATGATGATTCACTCAGAATTTATTATCTGAAAAATATTCATATAGATTTTAATAAAACGATCGAAATAGAAGCACTGCTTCCAAACGGAAGGAGACTCAGATCAACAACAACCAGTGCGAAGGAAATAATTTTTGATGAACCTAACAACTCTAAGGTCATTCCCCCTATAAATACACCTCTTGTACATATTTATTGGAATAAGTATGGGGTCAACGGGTTATTTTACACCACATTTACCGTTACCTATTTCAAGAAAGTTAACGGACAGACGGAAAAGCACACCATAGCGATGCCTCTCAAGTATAATCTGGCAGATGGTGAAAAAATTCCTGTATATCCCCCCATATCCGGATTACCGGCTGTCGTTTATAATCCTGATGTCATCAAACAAACGCTTGAATCGATTTCTGAAGGAGATCCGGATAAAGGCAATTATTCAATATTGATAAATAACCCTATTAAAGTTTATTCACTTGACGGAAACCTTGAACGTTACTATTCTTCAACCATTACTGAAAACAATTTCACTGTCAGGCTGGATGAAAATGATTATTCAAACATCACCGGCGGGTTTGGAGTATTCGGTTCATACATAATAAAAGAATATAACATTAGATTTCTGGCTGAGTTTATAACAGAACTGGGATATAATCCTGTTTATTAGAAAGACGAAGAGTCTATTTGAGATGAAAGAAAAGTATCCATTTAAACCATTTTATATATCTTCAATAATTATTCTATTATTATTGAGCAGTACAGCGTTTATCTGTGATAAAGAAGTCACTATCACCCCTCCTCCGGGTCCGGTTTCCACCGGTCAAATAATAATCAGATCAAATCCCGAAGGTTCAACTATATATTTAAATGGAAGAAATACCGGCAGAAAAACACCAGACAGTCTGACCTATCTTGAAAACGGTGTTTATCAGCTTACCCTTAAAAAGCAGTACTTCAGAGATACTTCAGTAATTCTTAATGTAACGGAAAAAGCAGCAGTCGATACAAATATTGACTATTTATCAAATCCTTCCATGTACGGCAGCCTTAAGGTTACATCCTCCCCGGATAGTTCAAATATATTTATAAATGACAGTTCAACAGGACTATTGTCCCCTGCAGTTATTATGGGTCTGATTCCAGGCATTTATAATGTTTCATTAAGAAGGATCGGATTCCGTGATGCTCTTATAAAGGACGCCGTTGTGGAAAGCAACGTTGTGAGAACAATTTTTTCTGCTTTAGAGGATACGACTGTATGGGTAAATTTTACAACGTTAAATAGCAATATCCCTACAAACGTATTATCGTGTATTACTACAGATTTAAACGGAATCAAATGGCTTGGAACCCTTGAATTCGGGGTGCTCCGGTTTGATGGGAATGAATTTGAAAAATATGATAAGAACAATTCACCATTGCCCGACAACAAGATCCTGTGTCTTATGGTTGATCCCTCAAACAGACTCTGGATTGGTACAGATAACGGTCTTGCAGTTAAGACTAACGGGAGCTGGAGTGTCTACACTAAAGATAATTCCGGCCTGCCGATCAACAGCATCAGATCATTAGCTGCCGGCAATAACAATACAATATGGATAGGGACATCGCTCGGACTCGTAAAATATGACGGGAGCTGGGAAACATATACTATCAGTCCTAATATTACCAACTGGATAAGTACTATATCGATTGATGAGGCTGGAAATAAATGGATGGGAATAAGTGATACAAGCGTGGGTATAGTCTCGTTCGATGGATCAAATTTCACAAACTATCCTATCGAAGAATACGAGTATCTAACTAAAAATGTAGTTTGCTCTTCGGTATCTCCTTCCGGTCAGATTTGGTTCGGATGCAATCCCTTTAACGGAGTATCAGGGGGGTTGTCATATTTCGACGGAATTAATTTTCTAAACATAGAACTATCTTCATTTACATTGATAGATAATATTTTTATCGGCAGCACCGATATCAAATGGATATCGACGGGAAGGGGATTATATAAAATAACAAGCACATCACAAATAACCAGATACCATACCGAAAATTCCGCCTTACCCACAAATGAAATAAAAGGTGCGACTGAAGACAATGCCGGAACAATATGGATAGCCACAAGCACTGCAGGGCTGGTAAAATATAAAATATGGAATGATTTCTAACTTAAATAATTACCTTCTGCTAGAACGCTTGTTTAATCGTTTATTGAGTATTTCATTCAATTATACTATTTTACAAAAAATGTGATGATAACCCGGACCGGTGAAAGAATAACGACTAAATAGCGATTTACACAGATACAGGGAGTTCTTCATTAATCAGCCTTCAGAAATTAAGTGAATTCTACAGTTAAAAATCATTAACAGTAGGAATTAAGGGTATGGCAATTAAAAAATTTAAAATTGTACTCTCAGCATCGTTTGTAGTTATCTTATTAAACTGCCCGCCGAATATATACAGTCAGAACGTAGGGTCGGCTGCCAGCATAAATATTAATAGCATCAGCCTGCCTCTGAACAATCGGGGAAACCTTGCTTCGGTAATGGATCCTAGCATCCAGACATCAGGGGGTATTCTTGGAGGTCATGAGTTTTTATTCTCCGCGGATATTATTTTGAGCGGGTATACTAATAACAGTATGTGGTCTAACGCAACAGGATATCCAGGTATACAATCTTATCAGCCGGGTACAATAGGAATGAATCCCAATGATTCTATAGCTTCAATTTACAGGTTAGGGGCATCTGATCCTCCCTTCGGAGAAAGCTGGCAGGACTGGAGGAATGCTGTTGACCTTGGGGCTGATTTTTATGACGGCAATAATGATGGAGTATATGATCCTGTTGATTTGAACAATAACGGCATCTGGGATCCGAATGAAGACAAACCTGACATACCAGGCGATGAAAGCTTCTGGTGTGTGTATAATGATGGTGTTCCGGCAAGTGAAAGATGGTGGGGATCAGAACCACAGGGTATAGAAATCAGGCAGACAATTTTTGGGTTTTCCGCAGCCAGCGTTCTTGACAGCGTCTTATTCATAAGGTACAGGATAAAAAATACAGGCTTACTTGCAGAGACTCTCCAAAATGTTTATTTCGGACATTTTGCGGATGTTGATATAGGAGAGGTAGATGGATTTGAGCACACGCGTATAGGATGTGATACACTCAGAAATGCCAGCTTTGGCTACCATATTGGACCCAGTCCAACGGATTGGGGAAACAATCCACCTTGTTTCCTTACAGATCTGCTGCAAGGACCTTTATCATCAATCCCTGGAATTTCTTTTGAAGACCTTAACAGTAACAATATTTATGATGAAGGAATTGACATACCGCTGGATACTTCCCGCATCCTCAGAGGACCTTTGGGAGCGAAGGTTTATCCGGGAGAACAAAATTTAAAGATGACCGCCTCTATTTTAATTCTCAACGCATCACCCTACAACGGTGATCCTTACAGTATTACCCAGGCCAGGAATTATTTACAGGGTTTATCATTGGATGGTGAATTGGTTGATCCCTGCTCCTGGCCTTTAGCGTATGTATACGGCGAAATACCCTGCAGTGAAGTTAATCCTCACTATTGGTGTTCAGGTGACCCTGTAACAAAAACCGGATGGTTACCAATCTTTGAAGGTAATGTCAGGAAAATTCAATCAACCGGGCCTTTCACTTTGGTAAAAAATCAGGAGATTGAAATTCTGATCGGATTTATTGTTGGGCGGGGGGATTCAGCGCTCGGCTCAGTAACTGTAGCCAAGGATATCTCCGATGAGGTCCAGAGGTTCTATGATGATAATTTCGGATACCCGTTTGATCTGAATGGTGATCACGGACCTGTGAATGATCTGACTTTCGAGTTATTCCAGAATTATCCGAATCCTTTTAATTCAACATCAAGGATCAGGTATATAATACCAGAAGAAGGCATAGTAACCATAGAAGTTTTTAACATTCTAGGGCAGAAGGTAAGTACTCTGCTGAATAAATTTCAGAAAGCAAATCAGTATGAGATTAATTTTAACGGTTCATCACTGGCCAGCGGAATATACATATACAGGATGAAAGTAAATAATTTTATTACAAGTAAAAAAATGATTTTAATCAAATAAAAATATTTACTTAATCTACTTTAATAACAACAAACCATTCTTTAACAGAATTATCAAGGAGTGAAACAATTCCAGTCCTGCAAACCCCAATGTCATTAAAAGCCAGTAACCCAATTTATCTCCCCTGATCTAAAAAAACCCCCGTGAATGAAGCGTATAGTTGGAATAGCATCTGTAACTTTGTCAAAGTGGTATTTCTGCAAGTTCCGTAGTTTGACGCATTTTTACTTGCAGAAAAGTCAGTGTTTTTATTAGAAATATTGATCTACATTAATGAATCTTTGTGGTTTTGACCAGGTTGAAAAGTAACTTTTATTATCGAGGATCTCATATTTACAATTAAAATAATAATTGAATAAAATTCTGAACGTATTAACCGGAGTAATTGATTCGGTAATTGGAATTTTCTTATTATTCGAGCACAAAAAAGCATTGAGTATAGGCAGTCTCTCTTTGAAAGTATTAGCTGTTGGATTTTCCCAGTTCAATAAAAGACCGGGGCCATGATCAGACTGCAAAATGATGACAGTTTCTCTGTCCTTGTTTACTAATATTTTATCTACCATCTTAATTATTAATTTGTTAATCTCTTTCATTTGAGAAATATAATTGTCCTTATATTCAGCCATAAGAGATTTATTTAAACTGTGATAATGAGAACCATCAGAATAACCAAATGTATGCTTTTTCAGTTTCTCAAGAAATCTTTCATTTTTACTTAGAACAAAGGGCGGATGAGGTGCAACAATATGAGCAAACAAGAACATCGGAGCGTGCGTTTTAATATCAGGTATCTTCTGAATGGCAGAAATTATTCTTTGTCTGTGTAAAAAAATAGGTGATTTATATGGAAGTGACTTTAGCAAATTGTACACGGGTGTTAGTCCAATTAACATAAATTGAAATTCATCTAACGTAAAACTGGGTACAACGTATAAATCAGAATTTTTTATCTCGGTCCCAGAATACCCTGTTGCAAATGTCACAACATCATAACCTAACTTCTTAAAAAATGAAAATACACTATTATTAATTATTTCTGAGCTTAGGTTACGTCTATAAATTTTCGTACTTACTGAATCATTTATAATAGAGTCATGATAATCCATATTTAATGTACTTGACAGGGAGAGCAAGGTTTGTGCATAATTTGCTCTGCTATTTCTTGCTATGAAAAAATTACGATGCTCTAATTCATTTAAAAAACTGTGATTATCAAATCCATAAACCGATTTGAGTACATCATCCCTGCCATACCCATCTAATATTATGTAATAGATATCCGGTCTTTCAACATTGCCTGGTGATGCAATGAGCTTTTCTCTAACCTTCGGTTTTAATTCAGTCTGCATTCTATCAGTTCTAATTAATTCTGTTTGGGCAATTGTAAAAATCGGATAGACTAACAAACCAATAGCTATAAAATTAAGTAATGCATTTATTGCTAAATATTTTTTTAGAAATTTAAGAACCAGATTTGAAATTATTGTAAATATTAGGATCAGATTAACTGACACGTATAAATCAGCATCAATACCAAATGTGTTTTCAATATATTTACCGACTAACTCAATGAGATGACCGTATGAAAAAAAAAGTAAAAAGAAAATGCTGGTGATAATTGAACTTTTATATTTATTTTTTATAAAAAGATTTAAAAGCGCCCATACAAATATTGAAGCAAAAAAAGTAAAGATTATTGGAATAAATATATGGTTAATCTCCAGCATTGATATATTTATCACATATAGAAGCAAGACTGGATAAATGGCAAACAGAATTGTATGGAATGGGATTTTCTTGAACACTTCAGTTTCCTATCTTAATTTCATTAAGTATAAAGTTCTACCCGATGCTGTAATAGTAGTCTTTCTAATAATATTGTAAGATTTCATAAAAGCTTTTTCAAAATACTCCAGATTATAATTAGCGTAAATATCCTTTCGATTCATCAATAAAGATTTAACCTGGATATCTTGCTTGGGAATAAATTCTATTATTAAATGATTTGCTAGTTGTGCAAAGAATTTTACCAGTTCATCAAAGGGAACATTGTTCGTAATAGATAGATGATGAATTAAAGCTAATGCCATGGCTGCATCTACCTTCTTCCTCTTCTGAAATGAATTTCTTTCCTTGTTGTCCCATCCAAGATTAGGACTGGGATTAGTCAGGTCTAAATATAAAGGAAGGATGTTTTTTTCTTGTTTCCGTTTACCTTCAAGATAATTAAGTTCAACACAATAGGGATCAAAATCTGTAGATATTGTATAAATATTTTTCGAGGAAGAAATACGGCTGAATAATCCCGTGTTTGAACCAAAATCGATCAAAGTGGAAGGATTTATTTCTTTAATATACTCTTCTACTGTTTCTCTCTTTTTTTCTAGCTCTATTTTGGAGTAGGAATTTTCAATATAATAGTCACCCCAAGTGGAATTCTTGATTTTTATTTTTAATCCCAATATGGATTTTTCTAGGTTATCAATTAGCGCGAAAAGTCCGTTTTTTGTGATCTTAATGGTGCGATTAATTTTATGAAAGTTGGAATGTTTTTCACTCAATGAATGCAGATAAATGTGAGATAAATTTGTAAACCTAAAAAAAGATTTTTGCGGTAATAGGTTTCTTGTAAGATCAAGAGGAATTCCATCTATAAACAAAGATAACAATCTGTTCATTCTTAAATCATTATACTTCATTAGAAGCAGAGGTGCGAGAAAATGCATACAAAATTGCCTGTAAGCAACCCAAGGTTTTCCCACTATATATTTTTCGAAGGATAATGTGTCAATAAAAACAGGGCGGCCATCCTGAAATTGTATATTATATGCGGATGCGTCTTTTAGTATCATATTGTTCTCAAGAGAAATTCGTTGTATCCTTAATGTAGTTAAAGCTGCATCTTTTAGCTGACTGAATGACCATTCGTAGGGATAAGAAATAAATTTAATTTGATTGGGTTGAAGCACTTTGTAAATGTCCGGAGGATCTAACTCGATATGATCAATTTCTTCGTGCTTGATTAATAGATTATCAGTAGTCAATCTATTATAAAGTCCCGATGATATGAAATAGTCATAGTGATCTTTATAGGATTCTCTAACTGCTCTAAGGATATTTTTATTTCTTAAAAATATAAAACCTGATGGATCCCTGAATGAAGCAGGAGATTTTTCGATTTCAAAAGAATTCAAGATTCTTTAGATTTAAAAAATTTATCTGAAAAGAGATTAATTATCTTTCTCCAGTACGTTTTAAATGCAAACAAACCCCCAAGTATAGTAGCAATTAATACCTGTACTAAATAGCTTCCTGTTCCTGGATCTATATATGCAAGAACTGGTTGAAATTCCCCAAAATTAAACATAATGCAAATCTCCTTTAGTTTGGCTTCACGCCTTGAATGAAAACTATTTTAGGATGACCCCCAACAATTAGGCCAATGACTTAATGGTTGTTATGGTGCTATAAATCTTAAGAATCAAAACTAAATAATAGTAATTATTAATCCTTGTTGTAAAATTTACTTTGAGGATTGGTTACAATTCTATCCATAATCGATTTCAAATCCTAATATTATTTCTAAAAAACTAGGTGAATAATTTAAATTGAATCTTTTAACAGGCTAATGAATTTAGGGGAAAGATTTGATCCTGCACTAAGAAATGGATCACCTTTTCGTGGGAAGGTTAGGTATTCAGAAATATTATGATTCAGCTATGGTGGAAGAAAAAAAATATTTGCTAAAGATCATTATAAGAGAGATTAAGCTAAAACTGAAGAAAAATAAAGACAGTAGGGAAATTGGCTCCGCGACCGAAATGAGAACTCGAAAAAATATCATGTCAGATTTCCTATCTACATTAAAAAAGTTAGAAAGGGGAAAAATATGATAACTTTGGAATCTGGCTGACAGGGGAACTTTGTAAAGATTATGGACAAGTCAGTCAACATCAAATTTCTAAATGAGTCTGTTAACAATTACTTTAAGAGCGAGGATCGAAATAGGAAGACAACTCATAGGAAAATATGACTCTAAATTCTTTTCCTTTCAAAGTTACTTTTAATAAAAAGTGCGGTTGTAATTAGTATCTACACTTGGTTGATAACACATTAAAAAATTCATTGTGCCTACTAAGAATTAACAGGGCAAGCAATATTTTTCTTGACTCTTAATTTTCCTTTCCATAATATTCCATTAAATAATTGGGACAATATTCTAGCTATGGGGAGCCTCTATGAAAAAAATCACTATTATTCTATTAGTACTTTTAGTTTCTTCTTTATCATTCGCACAAACAATTATTGAGGACAGGGTAGAAATAAATCCTAATATTTCACCTGGTCGTCAAAATCCTTTAGTAGTCTTTCCTGATTCTATTTATTTAAGTGGTGGTGAGAAGTCAATTACACAGAAACACGAATTCCAATCTGATAATTCCGTTTCAATATAAATTTAATCGAAGGAGGGAAGGTAACTGCAAGAATTATATTTAGCGAAGCTGCCGGCAGTTCAAAAATTGATTTATTATTAAGACAACCCGAACAGCAAACATTGGTTGAATACGGTAATCGGAACATTGGTTTTACCTGGGAATCACAAGGTTATCCCCCGGGAACAAATATTGAGTTTGGAATTTACTGGTATTATAACAGCTGGGGAACAATTTACGAAGGATATAAGCCGGTGCTGTTATTACACAAATAGCAGACAATATTTATCAAATAGGTTTTGAAGCAGCCGGTGATGACTGGGATTATAATGAACTTATAATTGAAGTTACGTGCAAACCTATGATTTAATAGTTAATATAGATCCAGTCACAATTTCAGTTGGCGAAACGCAAAGATTACGGTTAAGAAACAAATGTATGACGGAAGTGTACAAGATTTCCCTACTGACCAATTATTTGAAGTAGGAATAATGGAAGGATGTGCACCAGGTGCATTAGTACATGGCACAGATACCTCAGCTTATTTCAATGGGATACCGCAGCCAATATTATTTGCTGCTGCAGACAGCCTTGAGAACGATGAAGAAACTGTAAGAATAGGAGTGGGTTTAGAAGAACAGCTTGTAACTCATCCTAAAAATATGAGAAAAAAAATAAATTTGAAATAAAATCTATCAAAGACACGAAATGAAAGTATAAAAAAAGAAGTTTAAATATTGCCTGATATAATTATCGTTGGAGGAACTTGTTTTGGTGGTGATTTAACTTCCTCCAAAAAAGAATTTGCTGAAATGATAATAGATAATGGTTGTTCCGTTTTGGTAATTGTTTTGAAACATTATCACTTGAATTTGTTGATATTAAAAAAATATCTCCTACAATTTAAACACGAATAATTTTATGTGGAAAAAATACTCAATTGAATGGACAGGTTAAGGTTCAAACAGGGGGATTTATGCCTTTGACATGGCATTCTTATAGAACTCAAAATATTTTTGTTTCCCCATGTTATGAGAAATCTTCGAAAAGAATAAAATATAAAATGATTCTTAAAAACAAAGATGACAATCGAGAATTCCCAATATTGTTTGGACCTATTCATCTTGAAATATGTGAGGATAATATTTATAACGCAGGTTTAATACTCATACAGTCTACAGAGCAACTGATGGCAATTCTAAGACAGTTTCCAGAACAATTGGAAATAATTAAAAAAGATATAGATAGTTATTTATCCAGATATGATGCTCCGATTATTAAATATAAATTTTTTGATGAAATTATGGCTCACGAACTTGAACATAAACAGGATTATTTGAATAATTTAAAAAAATTGAAAAAAGATTACTTAGATGACAAAATAAATGGTTATTCAAATACATGTATAGAGTTTAAAAATGATCCTGAAAACAAAACTGAAAATGCAATTACTGAGTACGAAATGACTTATGCCAGTGATTATATCGATAAAGCAATTTTAGATCAAAGTACTATATCTGAAGAAGATGTACAGAAAAGGTTAAGTGTTCAAGTCTCATTGTTTGATTATAAACTATTAATATTCAAATTTGAAAACCATTTGATTTTTTAAGGAATTTATAATGAAAAATATAATTAGTGTTATAATACTTCTGGTTTCCTTTTATAATCTAAATTTTGCACAAGGTTTAGAACAGGATGATAAACAACTTATAATATCGTATTTAGATTCAACAGGATTAGAATTTCAGGCTCTTAAACAAATAAATTATTATCAGATATATGAAGCAATTCCTGCACTCGAAGAAAAATTATGGGCTCAAAGAACTATCCTGCAGATCGCTTATCTACATACTCTAACAAATTTAAATGCTCCGGAAGCGGAATCATATGTATTGTCATTTATAGATACCGCAAAAGGAGTTGCAGATTCATTGCAACTGATATTATCAGCCACATATGATTTAATAATATTGGATAATTATTCAACTATTAATTATGTATTTGATTGGTTGGATGATTATGTCAACGATCTGACTTCCTTCAGGGAAGGATCAAAAATAATTGAAGTATTGCCGAAGTTACTTAATAAGTCTGAATTTGAAAATGAAGTTAAAGAAAAACTTATTCTAATTGCCCAGGGTAGTAATGATCCTTATTACAGAAATCTATGTATAGATGCATTAGCTAAAAAATATGGGACAAGCATGATCCCATTATTGCTTAATCGAATTAATAATGACACTACAAGCTACGTTCGATGGAATGCGTACACAAAACTAAATGGAATGAATTATTCTTTAATGCATAATTTAACTAAAGACTATTTGATAATTGAAACTGGAGCGGTTTATAAACTTAGACTTGTTGACAGTCTTTTAAGTAAGTATGGAACACCAGATGATTATATGTTAGTTGATAGTTTAGGTCAGGTCGAACCAAACCCGTTACTTAATGAATATATGATTTTATTTGCGGGTTATATTAAACCACCTTTACTTCCACTTACAATACCAATCGAAATGCAAATTGATTCTCTTATTGATATTACTTATCAGATTTATTATGGAAACTGGATCGGGAAATACGAATTTGTGCAAAATATAAACATTATTTTAAGCAGCGCTAAAAACTTTATCTCTGATGGAGATTCTACGGCATGTTATAATAATATTAAATCCTACCAGGATAGTTTGAACTCTTTAGAAGAAGATTCTTTGAACAATAATGTTAATTTTATTACACGACAGGGGTTCAATATCTTGAATTCAAATGCACAATACATTTTAGACAGATTACCCGAACCGCAGCAAAATTCCAACCTCCTCGTAATCCTTCAAAACAGCGGTGGGACACAAATACCTGCCAGTAATGTAAAATACTATGATACAAGCTGGAAAGATGCTGTGGATAATGGCGATGGAACGTTTACTGTAGTAACAACTAAACCAAATGTTAGCGTAAGGGTATTTTATGAAGGAGCAAATCAAACAGTAAATAATGTCCCAGCACAGAATAATACTTATACATTCCATACTGTAAACGCACAGGTAGAATTAGAAAACAGCTCAGGACAATTAATAGATGAAGGAACTGTTAAATATTATGCAGGTGCGTGGAGAGATTTCGGGACAACTGTAAACGGTGTTGCATCAAAAGAACTCCTCCCTGTTAACTACAGCTTCAGAATGACGTATGAGTACGGAAGCAACGATAAACAGCAGGATATAAGTTCAAACCCAACTGTTGTTTTCCAGACAGTTAATGCCGCTGTTCAATTACAAAATAGTACAGGCAGCTTAATAGACCAGGGAACGGTTCAATATTATGCGGGAGCGTGGAGAAGTTTTGGAACAACTGTAAATGGAGCTGCACATAAAGAACTACTGCCGAATAATTACAGCTTCAGAATGACCTATGAATATGTTTCTAAAGATACGCAGCAGGATTTAAATACCAATCCGACAGTTACATTTTCAACTGTTCTCTGCACAGTAAAGGTAAAAAACCAGCAGAACCAGCCGGTAAATAACGCAGATGTAAAATATTACTCTGGTGCGTGGAGAGAAATAGGATTAACAAATTCGAACGGTGAAATTACCAAAGAGCTGCTTCCTGCAAACCTGTCATTCCGTGCTGCTCTTGGCACAGTTCATCAGGATGTTCAGCATGACCTTTCGGTAAACAATATTGTACATATTATTTTAAGTCTGCAGTAGGCTGTCTTAAGTAGACAAGAAAAAAGCTCTGTAGTCCGAAGAATTCCTTTGGAGGAGCGAAATATTTATAGCAGTAAATAAAGTAAATGAAATTAAAGTCTCTTTGGGACAACACAAAAAAAGAGGTTTAAAATGAAAACAATGATATTTGTTTTATTGTTGATTGCTGTTGCAGGTGCACAAACAGTTTATGATTTACAGCCGGGAACAAAAGGCAACCAGATAAAACTTACAGTAGCTAATATTTCGGATAAAAACAACGCCGATAATGTGGTCGTTAATCTTTTAAGAAAAAGCCCCGCCCTCAATTTTGAGAATCAAACCGATACAATTTCGATTATTGAAGCCACTCAAGAAAAAGAAGCAACTTTCAGATTTGAAGTAAAACGGAATGCTCCTGTAAACACAAAAGACTCAATCGAGTTTTCCATAGGAGATGTAAACGGCATTATGATGATGAAAACCTTTGTACTTAATTTTCTTGCACCAAGTGAGTTCAGGCTTGAGCAAAACTTCCCGAATCCCTTTAATCCTGCAACTACAATACAATACCAGCTTCCTTCAACATCAAATGTATCGCTAAAAATCTACGATGTATTGGGAAATGAAGTTGTAACCCTGGTAAATGAGAAACAGGATGCAGGATATAAGGAAATAAAGTTTAATGCAAACAGGTACGCGAGCGGAATGTACATATACAGGTTAACAGCAGACAAGTATGTAAGTACAAAGAAAATGCTGCTTCTGAAGTAAATGTCAAGCCAAGTATTGTAATAGCAGATTCATCTTTCAGGATTTTGAGAAATACCTAGATAATATTTATCAGCTGATTTGGATTTGAGAATGTATAACCGGCAACCCATTTTATCCCCCATCAGATTCTTAGTAATAAAAAAACCCTTATGTAATAAGGGTTTTTTTTGCTCCGCGACCGAAATGAGAACTCGAAAAAATATCATGTCAGATTTCCGATTTATGTTAAGAAAATTCAGAGAGGTAGAAATTTGATAATGTTGAGAAAAGAATATTGATCAACTTAGAGTTGACTTTAATGTGTTCGATAGAACAGAGCCTCAAGAGTTAGCTGTACAAACAGATCAAATTCCTACCGCTATCTTCACAAATCGGCAATATTCCTTAAAATAATTGCTCTAGAATTTGTTTTGATTGTACGATGGCAAATGAGGTAAAGGATAATGTTCTTTGCAGGAAGTTATTTTCAGCTAATACCGCATAATATATTCAACCCTATATTGTATTACCCGTATAGTTCAAATCGGGTGTGTACTAATTGTTTTATGACTGGCTGACTCAATATGTCCTGAATTTTTTCCCAAAAAAATTTTTACAACTCGATTTTCTTTCAGGATTTAATAGGTGGGTGTGTCTTCTGGTTTGAACTTTTTCTGCGAGCGAAATCAGCTACAATATACCGGGGGTGGGGTATGGAACCTAAACCCTTAAAAATGGGTTTGAATTCTTGTTCTTAACTATCTTAATTTCGAATTTGCTGTACAAATCGTGATATTTTTATTAAACAGTCGGATTGGATAGACTCAAAAAAAGATATTTTATCATACCTACCGGATACTGAAGAAAGTAAGGGAAGAAGGCAGCAAAGGGATTATCCACAAACTTCGTGGAAAGAAATCCAATTGTCGATATCCTTCAGAATTAAAAGTTAGAATTATCGGCCTCTATAAGACTCATTATAATGATTATGGACCAACGCTCTTCGCAGAACAGCTGATAGAAAACCACAAGATCTCTGAGGAACTATCTGGTGGTGCATTCGGAGTAACTACAGTCGGGCTACGCCCCCCTTCAGTTATCCGAGGATTACTTGAATTTTTATATTCATTAACTTAAATAATGGCAATTCTAAAGTGTTCTATTTACTGACATTTTCAAAGAGTTAATACACGCAAAAATATTTATTGACAATCATATATTAATATCGTATTATTCCAATGGGAGAAACCAGGAATTCCGATTTATCTACATATCAAATTAAAGAATAGAGACCTCTCAAAAAAATTTTATTAACATTAGGGAGATGTTATGAAAAAATTTTTGCTACTATTCTGTCTACTCATGTTTCCTACATTTATTTTTGGGGCAAATGTATATTTTGACTACCCAACTATAAATAGTTCATTTCAGGCAAATTGTAATGGTACTTGCGGAGTCAACTACCATATTCATACTGTTTCACAATATTTCATTGTAGATTGGTATGGTGCTAGGGTAAGGTACCCAAACGGAACCTGGGGCTCATGGCAAACTGGTCAAAGTGGAGGTTGGGTATTTTCTCAAATGGGGTCTTATCTTATTGAAGGAGCGGTTCACGTGGTTAGTGATTTAGGTGGTCAATCGGATTATTATATGTATTCTGAACCTTATCCTTTTTACACTACTGATACTCCCCCTTCAGTATCGATTTCCGGACCAACGAATATACAATGGGGACATAATTATACATGGACAGCAACAGCTTCTGGAGGTAATCCATCTTATAGTTATCAATGGTATGAATTATTTGCCAGTATTGGTCCTATGAATATCACACCGCTTCTTCCACCCCGGGATATTTGGCTTCCAATTGGTTCAAATAGTCGTTATTTGACTTATTCTTTTCCATTATATAATGAGATTCGTTTGAAATGTATAATTACTGATGATTGCCAATTGCAAGCAACATCTAATATTTTGATATTACATTCTTCAGCCGATCTTAGTAAACTAAAATCTCAAGATAATTTATTTCAAAAGAGTAGTTTAGCTATTAATCAAAATGATAATATCGTGACTACCAATAATTATTGTCTATACCAAAATTCCCCTAATCCCTTTAATCCTTCAACAGTTATTGAATATCAAATTCCCGAAAATGGGTTAGTTAGATTAAGGGTACTTGATATTTTAGGTCGTGAAGTAGCGTTGCTTGTAAATGAAAATAAAGATAGGGGAAGATATTCAGTAATTTTTGATGCATCAAACCTTAATAGTGGAATTTATTTATATCAACTAAAAACTTCTAATTTCACTTCTATTAAGAAAATGATACTTCTAAAATGAAAAATAACATTCTAGATGGGAGATTGACTCAAGATAATGTCAATCTCCCTTTTTAATTTGTTATTGAATATAAAAAAATTGCAGATATATAAAATAAATGAAATTATTATATTTTCTATTGGTTTTAACTATAATATCACTTAATTCGTGCAAAACGACTACTGAACCAGTAGTAGATAATAACTATTTGAATTCAAATATTAATACTGATGAATTTATGTCATTGCATATTGGGGATATCAGGCAGTACAGCATGCCATATTCAACATTAGACACAATTTATCAGGTTTGGAAAATAACTGATACGGCGTTCCGTACGGATGATACTAAGGTTTATATTTGTGAATGGTATACAAATAGTTATAACCAACAAAATAGATACATCTTCTATGAATTTATTCGTGATGGCTATCTTTATTCAACAGAATTACAAAAATCATCACAGTATCCTGGGAACCCCTATTTTGAGCAAAAACTTGCTGCAATAAAACCTCATGATGGCGATGATTGGATACAAACAGTCGGATATTACAATCCTGATTCTTCTCAAGATCATGTAACCGTGAATTATTTGGATGAACTCGAGACACCAGCTGGAAAATTTAAAGATGTCTTCAGTTTAACCGCCTCCCGTGGTGAACCGGGAAGTGAAGTTGATAAAATTTATTATACTAGATATTTTGGGCACGTTGGATATTTAATTATCGGATATCAAAGTTCATTTTTAGCAGTTAATTATATGAAAATAAATGGAAATGAAATCGGTCAGTACATTACAATGGATTCAAGCGTTTCTAAATATTCTGGAACAATGCCTCATTTTATAAATCCGTTCGGTATTAAAAGATATTGAGGAGTACTATGAATAAAATAATTTCATTATTCATTATTGGTTTAATAATTTCTCCCACTATTTTAGCACAAGATTCTAATTCTTTTCAAGTAAATGGAGGCATTATTATTCCAATGAGTTCTTCAAAAGGATTGACAACTTCAATTCAATACAATTATTCTTTGAATGATGAATTCCAATTCTATATTTATTCGGGATTTTCCTTTTGGGACAAATTTAATGTAAGTTTCATCGAAGACTATTCGACTGTACAAAAGCAGACCCATTTTAGTACATTTTCAGCGGATGATCACATTTTAATTCCTATTTTTATTGGTAGTAAAATTAATTTTCATACGGATAAATTTTTTACGACCTTTGCAAGTATTGAAATTGGATTCAGTCATTTAAGCTATAATAGTTATAAAGTTGAAAGGATATTAAGCTCAGAATCAGGGGCAGTGATAGATTATAAACCGGATTTAAGTTCTACTCAAAAGATTGATGAAAATTTATTTGGGGTTGGGGCTGGATTAGGTTTATCTCATAAAATCACTGATTATATGAATCTTATTTTTTCATTTAAGTTAAACAGTAATTTTACCTCAAGCTTTTATAAATTCTTAAACAGTCAAGGGACATATACAACTTTTGTTCTGGGTGTTAATTTTGAAATTTAATCCAAAAATATTTATGAATTTATAATCAGGCATTTTGAACCTAGTAGTTTATTCTCACGAATTCCATTTATTTCCCATGGGGTTATATTGTTGTCTTAAAATTGCCTAGGCAGT
>CAVVGK010000004.1:0-246768 GCA_963747755.1 uncultured Ignavibacteria bacterium
TTCTTCAGTTCTTTGGCTCTGCCGTCAACAAGTCCTTCAAAACCATCCATTATTCCGAATACGGTCATCCCATAGTCCTGCGCGGGTTTTGTAACTCCCCGGATAACAGCATTGAGACCGGGACAGTCACCCCCGCCTGTCAGGATTCCTATTCTTTTAACTTTTGCTGTCGCCATTTATCTCCTCGATTTTCAAATTGTGTCTGATTATGAATAAGATTTCTCTTCGTCTCTCAACAAAATGACGATTGATCCTAACGTTTTCAAATTGCAATCGATCGAATTTTGTTGAATCAGCAATCTTAAATATAATATAATTTGGACATACCCTGGGATTAAATTGAAAGAATTTAACTAAGATGTGCTCTTAATAATTATCCTTGGACTCAACTTTTCTGTCTTGGATAAAATCTAAGGGGAAATTAATGGCGATTAATAGCCGGTGCTATGTTCCCTTTATGATTTTCACATCCTCATCGAACGCTGCAACCTTCTCAAAAAAGATAGCGGGCAGCGGAGTGGATTTTCTTGTTTGGGGATCTACCTGCACAACTACTCCTGAACCGTCTACTATGATTTCCCCTGTCCTGCAATTCTCAATAAGATGATCAAAACCATAAGACGAACTTTTTATATAGGAGATCTTAGTGTAAACATTTAATTCATCATCATAATTTGCATGTCCTCTGTAATTTATTTCGTTCCTCACCATAAAAAATAGCTTGCCGTCTGAGAAAATCCCGCCTTCCGGAATTAACCCCGCTTCTTTAATATACTGCAGCCTTGCATGCTCGAAATAATTAATGTAAACAGCATTGTTGCATACACCGAGCATATCAACCTCATTGAAGCGAACGGTTATTGTTATCTTATGTTTGAACTTTGCCTTATCCATCAAGTGAATACTTCCCGTAATATTTTACATGCTTTTTCTGTTTCATCGAAACTGACATCAAGGTGAGTTATAGCCCTTAGTGAATCTACCTTTCCGACGGATATCAGAAGTCCTTTCTGTCTGCAGTCTTCTATTGCTTTTTCTACTGTGAGCTTCAGAGGCTTGAAAATCAATATGTTTGTCTGAACCGTAGCCATATCTAATTCAATTGAAGGGATTTCCGCGATAGTTTCGGCAAGAATCCTTGCTTTCCTGTGGTCTTCTTCAAGTCTCTCGACGTTATTCTTTAGAGCATATAAACCTGCAGCTGCTATTATTCCTGCCTGTCTCATTCCTCCGCCCCAGGCTTTTCTTACACGGAAAGCTTCTTTAATGAATTCCTTCGTTCCGCCGATAATTGAACCCACCGGTGCTCCCAGTCCTTTCGAAAGACAACTGGAGATTGAGTCAAAATGTTCTGCGTAGTCCTTAACTGCGATCCCGGAAGCGACGGATGCATTCCATATCCTTGCACCATCAAGATGTGAGTAAAGATTATACTTTTTTGCCAGCTTTCTCAAGGCAATGATATTATCAAGAGGCTGAATTGCTCCGCTCGCCCGGTTATGGGTGTTCTCAACCTCGATTACTTTTGTTTTAGCCATATAGTATGCGCTGGCGGGACGAATATACGGCTCAACCTGTTCGGGAGTTATAACTCCGTTTTTGCCGTCAATCGGTGAAAGCTGTATTCCGCTTAATGCAGCGGGTGAGCCCGACTCATAGTTGAATATATGTGAGTCTCTCTCGCATATCACTTCATCACCGGGGTTGGTTAATACATTCAGACAAACCTGGTTTCCCATTACTCCGCTTGCAACAAAAAGAGCCGCTTCCTTACCGAAAATCTCCGCCGCATATTCCTGTAGTTTATTAACCGAGGGATCTTCCTGGAAGACGTCGTCGCCCACTTCTGCTTCATACATTGCTTTCCTCATCCCTTCAGAGGGACGGGTTACTGTATCGCTTCTTAAATCAATAAATTTTTCAGACATTTTATTACTTCTGTTATTTCAGTTTTATAAAGATTATAGATTAAATTTTTCTTTAATTTTTTTCAGTATAACAATTCCTATCACCCAGAGGGAAAATACCGAACATAAAACCGGGATGACTGAATGAGTCTTCGTATAAAAAGTTTTCTCAGTTTCCAGAGGTATATCCTGTACAATAATATCTTTGGTGAACATCTTCGAGTGTACTTTGGTGATGCCTAAGGGATTGATATAACAGCTTATTCCTCCATTGGCTGCACGGAGTACAGACCGCCTGTTCTCCACGGCACGGAGTACCGACATTTCCATATGCTGATAGGGACCGCTTGAATTACCGTACCAGCTGTCGTTCGTTACAACCGTGATGAGCTGTGCGCCTTTTTGAATAAAAGATGAAACGAAGTCGGGATAAATAGATTCGTAACAGACCAGTCCATTTAACTTTAACGTATCTGCTGCGCTTTCGTTTTTTATTTTTAACGGAACCTTAAATACGAGTGTATCTTTGCCTACATTCCATCCCGAGATACCAACTCCCCATTGAAGAAGATCTGCAAGGAAGGGGAAAGTATCTACATATGGAACACGCTCACCAAAGGGGACAAGCTTCATCTTCCCGTAACGCTGAATATTTTCGGTGTACGGCGAGAAAAGGAAAATGGCGTTATAAGTTCTGTAATAATATTTTCCTATCTCATTGTATTTTGCATCTTCAGGGAGCTCAGGTCCTTTTTCATAATATCTTATATCAGGCATCCCTGTGAGGATCCATACTTTCTTTGTCCTGCCGAAAGTATATATGGAATCAAGAGCATGCCTGTATTGAGCATTCAGCAAAAACACGGGCAGCGCTGTCTCGGGCCAGACAATGAGTTCTGCGCCTTTTTTTACTGCTTCGCGCGACATATCGAGATACATGTGGGTTAGCTGTTCAACGCTTCCTCCGCTCCATTTTTCCCAGGGATCGAGATTTGGCTGTATCAGTCCTACGCGTATCGTTTTATCGGGGATCTTAAATGTGTTTAACCTATAGGCCCCGTAGGCAAGGATCAGTATTATTAATCCAATCCCGTTACCGAAATGTATATAAGAATATTTTTTCTTCAGTGAATAATAGGAGATGCCTTTAAATAGCAGGACATTGATAAACACAACCAGAAGGGATAATCCAAGCGTACCTACGATATCCGATATCTGGATGAATGAAATAAAGTGAGGCAGGCCGTTCCCGAGGGTAAGCCAGGGGAAGCTAAGTTCAGTTAGCATATATACATACTCGTAGCTCACCCAGAAAAGAGGAAAGAGAAAGGGAGTCACGGTTAATGGAAATATCTTTCTTGCGAAGTAGAGCAGTGTTGATGGTATCAGGAAGAATATAGGATTAACAAAAAGCAGCAGAGCTCCCGAGATCATCAGGAAAGGATCTGACTCAGGCTGCCAGCTCCCCACCCAGTAAATAGTTATCAATCCAAAAACAAACGCCATTAAATAAGTGGCCGAGTTAATTTCAATAAGCTTCCCGCGCCTTTCGATGACAATAAAGTAGGGTATTAACCCGATAAGCATCAGCACTGTAAACGGGAAGGGAAAGGGAGGGAATGATACGCCGAGGAAAATTCCGCTTATTACAAGCAGAAGCCTGTCCTTCCGCCTGAGTTTTTTTTCCTCCTCAGAGATGAACGGCTTGTTTTTCCAGAAGAATAATCTCAAGTGTGTGATTTCCTTTTCTTAAATATAAATCTCACTGCTACCAATGCTGCAAGGAGTCCTGTTATAATCCAGGCAATATTACTATAAGTTGATAGAAATTTATCAATAACTTCTATGTTATTCCCGAAAATAAGTCCAAGGTAAATAATAACCGCGTTCCAGATAAAAGCACTGATGGCTGCATATATTGCAGTTTTCTTAAAATCAAGCTCACTCAGTCCGGCAAAGAATGATATAACGGACCGCGTTCCTGGCAGGAACCTGTTGGCAAGTATTATCCAGTATCCCCATTTTTTGAACCAGAGCTCAACTTTTGTGAGAGCCTCTATTGAAATGAACTTTATCTTCCCTGCCTGGATTATCTTCCGATCCAGTTGAGTCCCGATAAAGAATAAAGTCATAAACCCTATTACGCTGCCAATAGTTGTTACAAATAAAGTGGGAATAAAATGAAGTTCTCCGGTTCCTATTAAAGAACCGCCGACAATCACAACAAGATCACTGGGTGAAGGAGGGAATACATTCTCGACGAAAGAAAAAAAGAATAATGCTACGTAGATCCAGAAAGGAGTAAGCTGAGAAATGAAATCCAGGACATGTTCAATCATATTCAGGCATCTTTAATTAAAAGCACGGTTGAAAAAGCTGCAACTCCCTCTTCCCTTCCGACAAAGCCCAGTTTTTCATTAGTGCCGGCTTTTACAGAAACCTGATCCAGTCCTACCCCCAGAATCGATGAAATATTCTCCCGCATCTTCATGATAAACTTTGAAATTTTCGGGCGTTCAAGGGAAATCATTGCATCAATATTCCCGAGAGCATAACCCTTCTGTTTTACCATCTTATAGGTTAGTCTTAGGAACGTTGAACTATCAGCATCTTTATATTCCGCCTTTGTATCGGGGAAATGCTGACCGATATCGCCCAGCGCCATAGCACCCAGCATAGCATCGGTAATGGAATGGAGCAGCGCATCGGCGTCTGAATGTCCAAGGAGACCCTTGGAATGAGGAATTTGTATTCCGCCCAGGATAAGCTTGCGGCCTTCTGTAAGAGCGTGAACATCAAATCCGAATCCAGTTCTAAATTGCTGGTTCAATACCTTATCTCGAAAAGTGTAAATTCATTTTTACTTTCTCCCCAGTCAATCTTACAGTTTTTTACTGCAGCATGTGACGGTCCGACTTTAATTCTTTTGAACAATTCCTCAATCTTAGCCCTGCTTCCTTCAACCACTGTAAGAACCTCTCCCGAAAATAGATTCTTAGTATAACCTTTCAAACCAAGACTTTCAGCATTTTTAATGATAAAATATCTAAACCCTACACCCTGAACCAGTCCATTGGCAATTATTTCCGCACGTTTTTCGCTGTTACTCATACTGTCTGTTCACGTTTATTATCAATCAGTTCTGAAACCAGAAGTCCTGAAAATATAAGAGCACCTCCAATCAATCCAAAATTAGAAATTTTTTCTCTCAACACAAAAAAGGCAACTACCGCTGAGAAGATAGGTTCCAGAGCGTAAATAATTCCGGCCCTGGCAGGTAATATCAGTTTCTGGTACTTCGTCATTATTATAGTGGTTACAATGGTTGCAAGTATTGATGTATATCCCACGGCAAAAATTAAATTAGCGGTTATTTCAAGATGCGGTGTTTCAAGTCCGAAGAAAGCAAGAACTAATGCCGCAATTATTCCAAAGACGCCCGTCACCGCTATCTGGAGAAATACCAGAGGCTTATAATCATATTTTTTACTTATCATATCAAGGTAAACGACGTAAAGAGAAAAGAAAAATGCACAAAGCAGAGTAAAAAAGTCGCCTATGTTGAAGCCTTCGCCTATTTCAGAAAATACAGATAATATAGAAGTTCCGGTGCTTGAGAGAAGTATTAATCCTGCTACCGATAAGATTATTCCCGCTACGCTCCCTTTTGAGGGGAGTCTTCTTTGTATTACTATCTGAAGCAGCGGAGTAAAAATCACAAAGGATCCTGTAATGAATCCCGATTTAGTTGCAGAGGTATAATTTAACCCGATAGTCTGTGTTGAGAAACCAAGGAAATAAAATATACCAAGGAGAATCCCACCGATCAGAACAGGTTTAGTAATATTCCTCAGCACCTTAAATAAAAACGGCAGAAGTATTAGAGCGGCAAAAGTAAACCGCAGAGATATAAACACAAGGGGTGATGCATCATGCAGTGCGTTTTTAATAATCGTAAAGGTTGCGCCCCAGATGAGGGTGGCAGTTATAAGAGCAATTTCACCTTTGAATTTCTGCATAGATAACAGGGGTAAATTGTGAAGTTACTTACCCTTCTCTTTTTCGCGGGAATAACCGAAAGAACGAAGCATTTTTTCATCTGACCGCCAGTTTTTTCTCACCTTCACGCGAAGTTCAAGATATACCTCCCTGCCGAGAAACTCTTCCACGGCTTTGCGTGATTCCGCCCCTAGCTGTTTTATAGCAGCTCCCTGCTTCCCTATTATTATTCCTTTCTGACTGTCTTTTTCAACAACGATTTCAGCATCTATATAATCTTTATTGGATGAATCTCTTTCTTTAAAGTCATTTATGAGCACTTCAACCGAATAAGGAATTTCCTCTCTGTACAGTGCGAGTATCTTCTCCCTGATGATCTCAGATACAAAAAATCTTTCATTCTCATCAGCGACGATATCTTCCGGGTAGAACTTCGGGTTTTCCGGAAGGAGGTCAACTATTTCAACAAGGACTTTCTGAACATTATAGTTTACACTTGCCGCAAGAGGAATGATGCTCTTAAAGTTTCCTTTTCCTTCAAACTTCGCCAGCATTACTGTAACTACTTCCTGCTGAATTTTATCAACCTTATTTAATGCAAGGATAACAGGGACGCCGGAATCAAGAATTTTCCTGACTTCCGGAAGTGAAAGGAGTTTTTCGCCCTCAGGGTCATCGCAAACATCTATCATAAGGACAAATATGTCCGCATCGTGGATGGAGCGGTTTACATCTTCCATCATTTTCTCCTGCAGCAGATAGGCCGGCTTCAGAATACCAGGCGTATCAAGAAAAATAACCTGGTAATTTTCTTCCGATAAGATCCCAAGGATTCTTTTACGGGTTGTCTGAGGCTTCTCATTTACGATGGAAATCTTCTGAGCAAGTAATGCGTTAAGTAAAGTCGACTTCCCGACATTCGGTAATCCGAGAATTGCAACGTATCCTGCTTTTGTATTCATAACTTCTCTTTATCTATTATTCAATTACTACTGCGGTACCGCTGGCGCTCACCATAAGCATATTTCCGCTGCCGCCGCCTATGGTTTCATAATCAAGGTCAACTCCAATTACGGCGTTTGCTCCCATCACCCTGGCGTTCTCCATCATCTCTGAAAGGGCAATATCCTTTGCTTTGCGCAGCTCTTTTTCATAAGAAGCCGATCTTCCGCCTACTATGTCTCTTATACCTGCAAAGATATCTTTAAAAATGTTCGCGCCCATAATTGCTTCACCGGATACCAGTCCGTGATATTGTGTTACTTTCCTGCCCTCTACAACATTAGTTGTGGTTACAAGCATTTTTTCCTCTTTTTATCTGAAAACATCACAAAAATAATAAAAAAGAGGGAATCTTTTGTGAGCATTCTAAAATAAGCGGGGATATGTATGATTGATAGCTATAAAGGGTTAGAAAATACATGAGGACTGAAAGCATTTAATCACGACAGCTGTTGTTAATGCTGCAAGAAAGAGAAAGGCCGACTGTCGTTTTGAGAAATAATTGCCACTTGATTATAGCTGTGCGGGACCGGCGTTGCACAGATTTGAGATTTGAATTTATAACTTGGTAAGTTTCGCTTTTGCCTGTTTGTGGCTATCGAAGAAGAACCAGGCCGATATGATAATCGCAAAGGAGAAAATAAATCCTATAACCGACACATTGCCCGAAGTAAATACTGTCTTTATACCGTTCACCAGTCGTTCAACGAGGTAAGTGAAATTATCAATACCGGCATTCCCTTCCTCAGAACTGCTTCCCAGTGAGAGGATATACGATGTAAGGTAGCCAATAATTCCAAGACTGATAAGTACAAAAACAGATGAAATGGAAAAGATGAAATATCGCTGTCCCTTTGGTTCTGTCCTCCTTACAATCTTCTTCATTAACATCGAGGTAAAATTGGGAGAAGTTTTTCTTTCAGGATAGTTTTTTAGTTCATTATGCACCAGCTGCATAGCTAGAAGCCGTCTTTTTGCATCCTCTGACACTTTCAGAATTTCCTTAACCTCTTTCAGCTCAGCGGGATTTAATTCGCCGTCAATGTACCTGTTTAATATCTCGTCCGTTATTTCTTTCATAACAACTCTCTTGTATAATTATTCTTAAGGATAATATCCTTAAAGGCGTTTCTTGATCTGTGCAGAAGCACCTTCACATTAGAAAGGGATCTGTTAGTGACTTCAGCAATTTCTTCACAAGACATTTCTTCAAGATAAAACATTGTAATTACAGAAGCATAGTTAGCCGGGAGCTTATCCAGAAGTTCATCTATTAACTTACTTAATTCCTTTTTATCCGACTGTGTTGAATAGGAATCATCTGCAATATTTAATTCTTCATCTATTGAAGTCATTTCTTTTTCTATTTTTCTTTTTTTTGCCGATAACCTTGTGAGTGCTGTATTGTAAACAATTCTGTAGAACCAGGTCGAGAATTTGGATTCCTGCTTGAAATTCTTCAACCCGTAGTATGCTTTCAGAAAAGCATCCTGCAGAACCTCCTCCGCTTCCATCGAATCTTTAAGCATACCGCATAACAGCGAAAACGCTTTGTTTTTATATCTGTCCACCAGTATTTCAAAATCAGATTGATTTCCTTTCCTGACAGATTCGATAATCTCGGTATCCGTTAATTCTCTCATCTAAGCATTAGACCCGACTGTTGGAAAATTGGTTACAGACCGGCAAAAGTGCCGATATAAGATAATTAAAAAGCGCAATACAATCCTTCATTCAACCGGTTATACAATGATAGGAGATACTTCCAAACCGGCGTCATCTTACAATTTTGTAATCTTCCTGTAACCTTTCTCACCCTGCATCAGTCTGAACCGGTAGAAGCAGGCAAACTGCTTGTGTAACCTAAAAACGATACATCCGGTCTTAACAGAAAAATAAAAAAGGTAATATTATGGCAAGTGAAGTAATTGCAGTATTCATCCCGATAGTAATGACGCTCGTAGCGGGGCTCGTGCTTGTCACCTATTTCTATCTGCGTTCAAGAGAAAGGCAGATGCTTATAGATAAAGGTTTAAGTGCAGATTCAATTAAAGAATTCTTCGAAAGTAAAAAAGATCCATACAGGTTGATGAAAGTGGGTGTAATTACAATAGCTTTTGGTATTTCCCTGGGATTCGGTCTCTGGCTTCAGGATATAACCAATAAGGACTACTGGACACCATTTTCAATTTTCACAATTACAGGTTTTGGTTTTGTAATTGCAAACATCATAGCTAATAAATACAGAAATAATCAATCGTAATCCTTTTACAAAAACAAGAAATCCGCGGGCTGCAATCCCTATAAAAAAGTAAACCCCGCTGCTTCAGCGGGGTTTTTATAAATCTTATCTTACTCAACGACAACCTGGTTTTTTATCCCGGAAAGTCCCTGGCTCTAGATAATTATTGTATTAAGACCTCCCTGCCTGCATACTTTCAGGAACTTCTGATTCCTGGGTTTCCAGCCACCGCTCCGCATCCAAAGCGGCCATACATCCTGATCCGGCTGCCGTTATAGCCTGCCGATAGGTTTTATCTGCAACATCTCCTGCAGCAAACACCCCCGGAATATTAGTATAGGTTGAACCTTCCTGCACCTTAAGATAACCTGTTTCATCCATATCAAGAATACCCTTGAAGAGTTCTGTGTTAGGTTTATGGCCTATTCCTATGAACAAACCGTCGGCTGCAACTTCCATTGTTGATAGATCTTTAGTATCCTCAAGGATTACTCCCGTCATAACCTTCTTACCACCGTCCGTTTTGCCAACGACCTCCTTAACAACCTTATTAGTCATAAGTTTGATCTTAGGATTCTTCATTGCTCTGTCGATCATAATTTTGGAAGCACGGAATTCTTCCCTTCTGTGAATTATTGTAACCTCTGAAGCAAATTTCGTAAGAAAATTTGCCTCCTCCATAGCAGTATCGCCTCCGCCGACTACCAGCACCTTAAGATCCTTAAAGAAGAACCCGTCGCAGGTTGCACAGGCTGATACACCATAACCCATATAGGTCTTCTCACTTGGAATTCCAAGCAGCTTTGCAGAGGCTCCCGTTGCCACTATAACGGCATCTGCTGTATATACTTCATCATATGATTTTAATACGAAAGGTCTCCTTGAAAAATCAACTTCAGTAATCTCTTTATAAAATGACTTAGCTCCGAAACGATGTGCCTGGTTGCGCATTACATCCATAAGCTCAGGACCCATAATCCCTTTTTCGAAACCTGGATAATTCTCTACTTCTGTAGTTATCGTAAGCTGACCACCGGGCTGCATTCCTTCGAAGAGAACCGGGTTCAGATCGGCTCTGGCATTATATAATGCGGCCGTGAATCCGGCTGGACCGGAACCGATAATAATTATTTTATAATGGTTTTCGTTTTTTTCAAAATCAGACATTTTAGCTCCATAATATCAATAAATAAGAAGTATATATTAGATTACATAATGATTGAAAAGGTTCGGAATCATATATCCTTAGTTACAAATTTACAAATTACTAATCTGAAATTTAAGGTTTTTCTTCAGTCATGAGGAAATTTGCGTTTCTTTTTAGTCCCTTTAGTTTTGTTCTCTTAATTGGACTTTCTGCGAATCTTTTCCTAAAGGTTTCCTCATCCATTTCCATTACACTTTCAAGAGAAATTTCCGTTTCTCCGCCAGTGGGATTAAATTCCGCTGTATCACAAACCTCGCTGAATTTAATATTCCAGGGGCAGACATCCTGGCAGATATCACATCCTAACATCCAGCCGTCAAATTTCCCCTTAAATTCTTTGGGGATCTCACTTTTGTTCTCAATCGTCAGGTATGAAATGCATTTATTTGAATCCACCATATACTCATCGATAATTGCATTGGTGGGACAGGCCTCGATGCAGGCGGTACATGAGCCGCAGTGATCTGTTATAAGTTTTGACTCACCGAATTCATAATTTGTAATGATCGTGGCTATGAAGAACCAGCTGCCGATCTCAGGATTAATTATGTTGGTATGCTTTCCCTGCCACCCTAATCCCGCCCTTACAGCCCATGCTTTATCCATCACAGGTCCTGTATCAACGTAAGAAAGAGATTTGAACTCCGGGTCAATTTCACTCAACTGTCTTTCGAGAATCTCAAGCTTGTTCCACATTATAAGATGGTAATCCTTCCCCCAGGCATACCGTGATAACTTGCCTGATTGAAGTTCAGAGCTGCCCGCTCGCATTCCGGTGTTGTATCTGGATATAGCTGGAATATCTTCACGTTCCCTGATTAAATGCTGATATGGCGTATAATAATTAAGAGCGAGGGAAATTACACTTTTTGCTTCAGGAAAGACCTTTCGGATATCCTTCCTCTTATCTATATTCCGCTCCATATACTTCATACCCCCCTGGTAATTCTTATTTAACCATTCTTCAAGCCGGAACGATTCTTCTTCAAGGATCTCCGCCTTAGCAAATCCTACCAGGTCAAATCCCAGCTTCTTCGCTTTATCTTCAACTATTTCATTAGTAATCTTCATCGGCTATTCTTCAATATTCAATATCCAAGTACCTCACCATTTCAATACTTTCTTAAACACCTTCACAAACACTTCCCCCTTCTCAACCATGACCTCAAAGGAATTCAAACCCTTCTGTCCGGTCGGCGTCTTACCCGTTTCCAGACTGAACATCCAGCCGTGAGCAGGACAAACAACGCATCCATCCTCCAGGAATCCATCATATATTAAAGGAGAATGCTGGTGGGGACAAATGTTACTTAAAGCATAAATCTTTCCATCAACTTTGAACAAGGCTATATCGACATCATCAACAATAAACCGTTTACCGGAATTCTCAGAAAGATCATTCAGCCTGCATACCTTGAGGAATCCTTCCATCAGAATTGATTAAACTTTTCTTTAATACGGATTCCTTTTTCAGTGTCTGTCAGTGACGCATATGCTGTATCAGGATCATGTTCAAAGAACAATTTCCATTCTTCATCCAATGCCTGCTTAAGAAGTCTCCTCTTTTCTTCCACTGTTACAAGAGGCTGAAGATCATATCCCATTACGTATGCCAGCGGCAGATGCGCTGTTGTAGGGAAAAGATCGCAGCAATAAAGAAACGTGGTTGAAGAATCAGATAACTTCAGCAGCTGCTGACCGAATGTATGTCCGTTTACAATAATGAAATCAATTTCATCATCGAACTGCTTTTCGCCTTCAATCTGCATAAGGATTCCCGCGTCCTTAAGAGGAACAAAATTATCCTTGATATAGCTGCCTCTATCGCGGTCTGAAGGATTTACTGCCCATTGATAATTTTCTTTTTGTACGTAATAGGTAGCATTAGGAAATGCCGGTTCAAGTTTTCCGTTATTGTCGACTGTTGAACCTCCTGTATGATCAAAATGAAGATGAGTAAGGATAACATCGGTTATGTCTTCTGGTTTAAGATTTAATCCGGCAAGAGCACTGTCAAGGGAGATCGATTCCTGCTCAATCGCATAAATTTCTTTATTCTTATCATTCCATTTATTTCCCATTCCTGTATCTACAAGTATCTTTTTAGAAGCGGATACAAGCAAAAGATTTCTGGTAGCCAGTTTTATCCTGTTCATTTCATCAGCGGGGTTTGTTCTTTCCCAAAGCGGTTTCGGAACAATTCCGAACATCGCCCCTCCATCAAGTCCGAAATAACCTGATTCTATTATATGGACCGAATATTTTCCAATTTTCATACAAACCTGTAAATTTTATTTATTCCTAAAGATTTTAAAGTTAAAGAAGATTTGCTAAAGGTGAAAGGAATAAGAGTTGAGTTAATAATAGGAATGATTTAAACAGAAAAAGGGCACCATTAAGGTGCCCTTTTCCGTCCCCGTACATATCTTTTTTACCTGGTGCAACCCCCACAGTAAAGCAAAACTCCCCTGAACATATTCCCCAAAGTTGAGTTTTTTCCAGTTCTCCCCTGGCCGTAAACTCCCCTGGGTCCCGTTGTGTTTCCAGTCTCCCCTGGCCACATCCCCCAACGTTTTCCGCTACTCCCCTGCAGCAAAATTTATTAGAACAATTAGTCTTCGATCTTTAACACACTGTCTACAGGGCAAACTGAAACGCATTGAGGTTCATCATGGAAACCTTCGCATTCAGTACATTTATCAGGAACTATATAAAAATAATCGTTTGAATAGAAGTCTGATTTACCTGATGGGGCAGCAGCGCCTTCTCCGAAAGTGCTACCATCCAATTCCCATTCGTGTCCGCCTTCATATATGGCATTATTTGGGCATTCCGGCTCACAAGCTCCGCAGTTTATACATTCTTCATTAATCCTGTATGCCATTACTTTCTCCTTTAGTCTCTTTTTAATGAATTACTTTATCTCAAGTTGATCATGAATAAACCAAAAGTATGCCACCGGAATGTCTCTGAGCCTAAGTTGTCTTTTTAGGGATAAAACTATATAAATCAGATAAAAAGGATGGATTATAGCTTGAGAAGCGATATTATCATTTTCAGAAAAGAGAATGAGACATCGTTATTTCTCGGAATTGGTGAGAATTTGTGATGTGGTATACAAGCTAATCGGCTAAAATCCTCCCCCTCCGGGGAACGTAGAGGCACCCAACTCAATTTAGGCATCACTTCTGCCGAACTGACGATTTCTTTTTTGGAGATTCCGCGAGCTGACCTGATCACTTAGATCTGAGGTAAGATCAGCGGCCTAACTGATCCAGGTAGTCTTTTTTCTTAAGAAGGGTCTCTTCATCCTCAACATGATTGGGATCGGGGATACAGCAGTCAACGGGACAAACAGCTGCGCACTGGGGTTCGTCATGAAATCCTTTACATTCTGTACATTTGTCAGGCACAATAAAGAAGAAATCATTTGAGTAAAATCCTTCGGCACCGCTGGGAGCAGCATCGGTTTCAGCATAGTTCTTTCCGGCAAGTTCCCACTGTGCTGCACCTTCATAAATTGCGGTGTTAGGACACTCAGGTTCGCAGGCTCCACAGTTTATGCATTCTTCGGTTATCATTATTGCCATAATAATTTCTCCTGTTAGAAAACTAAAATCGGGTTTCCATGGAATGAATTAAGAGTAAAATTTTTGAATTAAATTCCAAAAATGCTGTATCAATTTTACTAAAACGGTTTATCAACATCAATGAATATTATAATATCGGTCTTATTTTTACCAGCCTCCGCTCGCTCCCCCGCCTCCGAATGAGCCTCCGCCTCCGCTGAAACCTCCGAAAGACCCGCCTCCGAAAGAGCCCCCTCCCCGGGAACCGCCGCCTAAGCCTCCGCCTAATCCGCCCAGTCCGCCAAGGAATATGAAGCTCCCCAATCCTCTTCTTCCTCCCCTCAGAAAGAACATAATTATGAAGAAAATAATCATAAGGATTGTACCAATCGGAGTTTTCTTCTTCTCATTTTCAGGCTTACGGACTGCCGTGTATTCACCTTTTACAGCCGAAACTATGGCGTCCAGTCCGGCTTTTACACCCTGGTAATACTGATCATTCCTGAAGTACGGTTTAACAACGTTTCTTATAATAGAGCTCGCAAGAGCATCCGGCAGAGCACCCTCTAATCCATAACCGACCTCTATTCTCATTTGCCTGTCATTTTTAACTACAAGGAAAAGAACACCGTTATCATGCTCTTTCGTACCTATATTATTTTTCTTAGACACATCCATTGAATAATATTCAAGAGGATAATTATCGAGAGTCGGGATCATTAAAAAGACAACCTGGTTGCTGGTTGTATCCTGGAATGTTTTTAATTTGCCGTTTAACAAATTAAGCTGATCCTGGCTGAGTGTGTTCGTAAAATCGTTTGCCCAGTATTTCAGCTGCGGTACTTCCGGCTGTGAGTACGCAGCTGAAATAAAGAGCAGAAAGAGAAAAAACCTTTTCATTGAAACTCTACTTTAGGAGGTGTCTCGGCTCCGGGTATTGCCTGGAAATACTGTTTCTGCTGGAATCCGAAAATGCCGGCAAATATTGTATTGGGAAATCGTTTTATCGTTGTATTGTAATTCTGAACTGTTTCGTTGAACCTTCGCCTTTCAACCGAGATCCTGTTTTCTGTGCCCTCAAGCTGAGCCTGAAGCTGCTGGAAGTTTTCGCTCGCTTTAAGGTCAGGGTAGTTCTCAACTGTAACCAGGAGTCGCGACAAAGCTCCGGATAATTGTCCCTGCGCCGCCTGGAATCTCTGGAATGCCTGCGGATCGTTTAAAACTTCCGGGGTGACAGTCATCTGACTTACCTTTGCCCTGGCTTCGGTTACATCAGTCAGTACGCCCCTTTCGAAATTCGCATAACCTTTTACGGTATTAACAAGATTCGGTATTAAGTCTGCCCTGCGCTGATACTGGTTTTCAACCTGACTCCAGCTCTGATTGACTGATTCATTCAAAGTTACCAGGTTGTTGTAGGCATTTATTCCCCATATCACCATTATCGCAATGACAACGAGAACAAATCCGCCGACTGCGCAGCCGATTACCATACCTCTTTTCATTAAGGCCTCCATGTGGTTGAATGTATAGGGGAAAAATCCCCCGTGATAAAATCACATATTCAATTTAAAATGAATTTGGCTCAATATCCAATGGAAAGGATGCTCTCCTCAGGGTTTTTGACCGGTAAACTCAAATTGAAGATAATATAAGGCTTTGTTCTCAATTTCTATGTTTTCGGATTCTGCAAATTTACCGGCATTCTGAATATTTCCCACATAGAATCGCAGCCATAAAAAATTGCCGATCACTAGACCGTCAAATATCCTTTCGTCAATAAATGCTTTTACTGTAAGGTATCCCCAGAGAGCATTCCAGCCAAGGGAAAGGAGTCCGCTGAAATAATGACCTGTATAAAACTGACCTGCACCGGGGATTATATATGACATTATCTTCGCCGTTGTCACATTATATTGATCCGTCGAAACCTTCTCACATAGAGCTTTTAATGAATCGTTTGCTGTTGATTGAAATGCGGCTGCGGCTTCATCCCACCTGCCCTCAAACATATAAGCCCATCCCCTCCAGTACATTATATCGTGTTTCCGATTCTTAAATCTTTCATTTCCTTCCACCCAGGTAAGAAGCCTGAGAGCACCTGGAATGCTTCTCCTTAAAATATTAACCCTGACAGCCTGAATCTTTGCATCAAATAGATCTGAGTCGTTAGCTGCGGCTATCTCAGCCAGTGCAAAATATTTCAGCGCCTCGGAAAACTTTCCCCCCTCCTTATAAGATTTGCCCATCAGGAAATTCGATGTATAATAGTATTCTTTCTGCTGATCAAAAAAGTTCAGTCTCTTAAACTCAGTTACAGCATCGAAATAATTTCCGGATTTATATAAACTCATAGCATAATTGTATTGTTTCTGTAAAGTCTGCTGCGCCCGCAATAATGAGCTGAGTAATACAAAACCAAGCAGAATATATTTGACGTCCTGAGCTCTCATTTGCAGAAATTATAATCTCCTTTATCATAGTTAAACACATCGAGGAAATTTTGTAATTCCGATTCAAAATCAAATCTTATTTTCGCATTGTATATCTGTGCCGATGCAGCAGAACCGTATATATTTCCTGTGTAAAAGAAAGCGGCAACTCCGGTGAATATCCATCCCCTGACATTATGGTCAGCCTTAAAATCGGTATATGCTATATATCCGAAAAGTCCTGTCAGCAGTGCTGCAAATAATCCATCGGAGTAGTTTTCCGTATATACTTTCCCCAGTCCCGGTACTACCGTTGAAAGAACTCCGGCGAGCAAAGGACTCTTATACGGCGGATCATTTTCCCATTCATAAAACCTTTTAATATCTCCGGTCTGTTCCGGTGGAAATACTGAAACAAAATTAGCTTCAGGAGGCAGGCTATCTTCGGTGTAGAAATATGTTATGTTATTTAGTCTGCTTACAAAGGGATAGAAATCCTTTGAAGGATCCGATCTCATCAAATAACCATGGATATCAGAAAAATCCTTATTCAGGAAAAGAGTCCTCGCATATTCCTCTCTGCTCTGAGTATAGAAATGAGAGTTATATGAGATATTATGAAAGTGATTGAGGGCTTCACTGTATGATCCGGTGAGTTGCAGAGAAAGACCCCATTTGAATTCAATCGTATCATTATTATTTTTTTCAAGCAGGACTTTGTATTCATCTGAGGCCCGGAGGTAGTCTTTCTGACAGAAAAGGTAATCGGCAAATAATCTTATGTTCGAAGGTGAATGAAAGTCAATCTCTGTCTGCGAAAGCACCTGCCCAGAAAAGAAGAGCAGAATGATACCCAATATCAGAATCGGCTTTATCATTCATCATTTACAGATACAGAGGGAGGATAATATTTAATTTCAGCGGACTTAAGTTTATAGTTTGTTGGAAGGTCATATAACCTGCCGTTTACTGCATAGGGATAATGATACTGACGATTAAAGAAATTTGTATCCCTTGTAAGCCTGTCGGCAAACATCAGCGTTCCCTGTAAAAGATTTGTCTCCTGAACGGATTCAACAAAAAATGAGGAACAGGAAGGACTGAAAGGACAATTATCGCCGTCAACATCGGAGATGAATATCCAGTAAGCATGAGTAAAGGAGCTGACGAACATATTTGTGACCGAACCTTTTTCGATCCCATAACTTCGATTACTAAAATTAGGTTGCACCTGATATGATATATCAGCTTTGCCCCATTTATGTGTTTCTGTCTGCGCGGAAAGCAGAACAGGTAAGAATGTGAGAATGATTACTAAGTACTTCATAATTTCTTTGCGCCTCAGCGTCTCTGTTATGATTTTATTCACCGCAGAGACGCGAAACTGCTAATCAATTTTTATTTCGAATCAAGTAATGCACGTGCGATAACCATTTTCTGAATTTCGGAAGTACCTTCATAAATTTCAGTGATCTTTGAATCACGAAGGTATCTTTCCACAAGGTACTCTCTTACATATCCGTAACCACCGTGTATTTGGATTGCATCGAGGGCATTTTCAACTGCAATTGTTGACGAGTACAATTTAGCCATAGCCGCTTCTTTCCAGTAAGGCTTACCAGCATCCTTAAGAGCAGCAGAGCGGAAAGTAAGTAATTTCGCGCTGTCAACCTTCATAGCCATGTCAGCCAGTTTAAACTGGATCGCCTGGAATTTGGAGATGTGCTCGCCAAAAGCTTTTCTTTCCTGCGAATATTTCAGAGCCGCCTCAAGCGCTGCTTCAGCAATACCGATAGCCTGGGCAGCTATACCGATCCTGCCGCCGTTGAGAGTATTCATAGCGAAGTTGAAGCCTTTACCCTCTTCCCAGACCATGTTTTCCGCCGGTACTCTGCAGTTTTCAAATGTAAGCGAACAGGTATCAGAGCTTCTGATTCCGAGTTTATCTTCCTTCTTGCCATGATCAAAACCGGCAGTTCCTTTTTCTACCAGAAAAGTTGAAATTCCCTTATGTCCCTTCGCTTTATCCGTCGTCGCCATGACCAGGGCATAATCGCAACTTACGCCGTTGGTTATCCAGTTTTTAATGCCGTTAAGTACATAATAGTCGCCGTCTTTATCGGCTGTAGTTTTCTGTTTGGTAGCATCGCTTCCTGCTTCAGGTTCAGAGAGAGCAAAACTGCCAAGTTTCTGACCCTGAGCGAGAGGAAGGAGATATTTTTCTTTAATGAAGTCTGAACCATATTTTTCAAGTCCGTAACATACCAGCGAATTGTTTACCGACATAATGACGCCGACGCTGGCATCAACTTTCGAAACTTCTATCATAGCGAGCACATAGCTCAAAGTATCGAGATCTGCCCCCCCATGTTCAGTCGGAACCATCATACCCATAAACCCCAGCTCGCCAAGCTTCTTAACTATTTCTGCAGGAAATTCTGCTTTGATATCCCTTTCGACGGCGGAGGGAGCTATTTCAGCCTGGGCGAATTCACGGGCCGATTCCATGATCATTTTCTGATCGTCTGTAAGATCGAAATTCATTATTTCTTCCCTGATTTTTGTGATGAGAATAAAGTATTATAAAATTTAATTTCCAAGATACTTTAATCCTGTTTTTATAGCAATGTAATCAGGATTAATATCGCCTATTTGGCCTCTATAAGCGGACAGATAATTACGGCTGAACTGTAAGGAATATCGGCAAGAGCCTCTCCGCCACCTTGCTCCTGCTTTCCGGGAAGCTGCCGGCGGGTCATATTTGGACAAGCTGAACGTAACCTCTTAATTTGGGTCGTTTTGATTGAGATTTTATGGCAGGATCCAGATTTGTATATTTGCTTGATGTCAATCGATAATGAAAATACAGAGCGGGTAAAATCTCCCATAAAGAAGACAAGATTAAAAGGATTAACGCTGAGCGAGCTCCAGGATTATTTTACAGAGGCGGGTGAGCCTAAATTCCGTGCTGAACAGGTTTTCAACTGGATGTACAATCGCCTGGCTGATGATTTTGAGGAAATGAAGAACCTTCCTAAGGACCTTCGCTCGGAATTAAGCGAATCTGCGGAAATCGATACTCTCTCAGATGAGGGCTCCGAAGTATCAGGAGAAACCGGGACAAAGAAATACATCTTCAGCACCAGGGAAAGTCATCTCATTGAGTCAGTTATTATCCCTGAAAAGAAAAGAACAACACTTTGCATATCAACCCAGGTCGGCTGTCCTCTCGACTGTAAGTTCTGCGCTACAGGATTAATGGGCTACAAAAAAAATCTCTCAGCCGGAGAAATATTTGACCAGTATAAGATGGCGGCGAAGGATTATGGTAAGGAAAATATAAGCAATGTCGTCTATATGGGAATGGGCGAACCGCTGCTGAATTATAAGGAAACCTTAAAATCACTCGAGATCTTCGGCAATGATCTAACTACAGGATTAAGTTTAAAAAGGATAACCGTTTCTACTGCGGGGATTGCTCCCAGGATCAGGGAACTGGCAGATTCAGGATTAAATGTAAAGCTTGCATTTTCCCTCCATTCCTGCTTTGAAGATGTAAGGTCGAAGATAATGCCTATTAATAAAAAATATTCCCTCGCAGAAAACGTAGAGGCAATGAAATATTATGCGAAGAAAACAGGGACAAGGATTACTTTCGAATATGTGATGCTAAAGGGAATAAATGACAGAGCTGAGGATCTGAATGCCCTTGTTAAACTCTGCAGTAAGATTCCTTCTAAAGTAAACGTGATACCTTTTAACTCGTTAAAGCATATGAACCCCGACGGCTTCTCGGCGCAGCTCGAACCCACGCCGCGGAAAAGGATTGAGGAATTCTGCCGGAGGTTAAAAGATAAAAATGTTACGGTTATTGTTCGTTATACGCAGGGAGAGGATATTGCTGCTGCGTGCGGACAGTTAGCAATTCAAGGGAAAAGTAAAAAGGAGAAAGTGGAAATTAAAAAGTGAAGAAGCTGACGCACGATGAGATCTCCGAGAAGAGATATACTCTTGATAATCTGCATACTACTCCTAAAATGCCTGTGTACGTTCTTCTTAACAGCATACGAAGCAATTATAATGTTGGCTCAATCTTTCGTACATCAGACGGAGCGATGATAGAAAAGCTGTATCTGTGCGGGTATACTCCACATCCTCCCCTGCCCGGAAAAGAAGGACAAGATACAGGAAAAAAAGAGGTGCTGAAAACCGCTCTCGGCTCCACAGAAAGTGTATCGTGGGAGTATTTAAAAGATCCGGCTGCTGTGATCAAAGAACTTAAGAAACAGGGAGTTAAAATCTGCGCGCTTGAACTCACTTCCAAAAGTAAACTCTATCACGAAGTCAAAAGCAGCGACTTTCCTTTGTGTATTATTGTCGGCAACGAAATAACAGGGGTAGCACAGGAGCTCATTGATTTATGCGATTTTTCTATTGAGATTCCTCAGTACGGAATTAAACAGTCGTTAAATGTTGCTGTAGCTTATGGAATTGCCGTGTTTGAGATGAGGAGGATTTTTGATCATGCCAGGAACCAGAAAGCCTTCAAATAACAGTAAAATATTCGTCCCCATTGTCTTTAGTATGAATCATAAGAAGGTTTGCTCTTACCATCTTAACAAGGGTTCTTGAAGCTCTCCTTTCAGAAATATTCACTAGATCGCTTAATTCCCTGACTGAGATAGTCTCATTCTTATCCAGGTAGTCAAATACATATTTCTCGGTTGATCCGATAGTATATTTCTTCAGACTCAGTTCCTGAGTCTGCGCACGGAGTATTCTGATCATCTCTTTGCTTGCCTGCATACTTTTGTCATTCACCCTGACAAGTACAGTCGACTTATTGAGGTCGAGTTCATTGAGGTAATCCTGAAGTCTGTGTGGTTTATTATCCGACTCCGGTACAGATACCACCACAACTTCTTTTCCATAGACTTCAAGGAATTCTATCTCGTATTCAATAGGGGGTTCACAATAATTCCGGGCAGCATCTTTAATTAGTTCAGCTTCTGATTTTTCACTCTCAACTCCAACTACCTGTTTATCGTCATCAATGCCGAACAGGATATAGCCGCCGCGCGTATTCGCAAAAGCAATCATTTCCCGGGCAATTTTTTCAGGGGATGAAAATCTCCTTTTAAACTCAATCTGTAAACTTTCACCCTCTTCAATTAAATCAATTAAATCTTTTCTCTTCATTTTTCATCAGGAAATAAAATAATGTCGTTTAATCTTCCCCTGATAATAGCAGACCGCCTTAAAACGTACCGTGAGTTCTTATTCGCCGGATGTACAAGCGGAGAAGGAAGCACGGCTGCCAGCCTTGCGCATTCATTCACGTTAAGCTGAACCGGCTCCTTATTAAAATATTTCTCTGAAGCAGCATCAATACCGAAAATACCATCGCCCCATTCTACAGCATTTATATATGCCTGCAGGATTGTCCTTTTGCTTAATTCTTTTTCCATTCTTAAAGCAGTTATAAGTTCCTTGCCTTTTCTAAAGACAGATTTCTCTGTAGTGAAGAATAAATTTTTTGCAAGCTGCATAGTCAGTGTACTCCCGCCCCTATATATACGGCGTCTTCTTTTATTTTGATTTAAAGCCATATTTAACTCTTTCCAATCAATTCCTTTGTGAGAAAAGAACGCTCCATCCTCCATTGAGATTATTCCTTTCAACAGGTTAGGATTCACATCACTTATGGAAGTCCATGACTGCGTCGGGTAAAAAATCAGATCACTATCGAGGGCTCTCTCCTCCATAAGGGAGGTAACTCTGAAATGATAATACTCGAAATAGGGTACCTGAAAGGCGGGAATACTGAAATAAAGCAGGAGAAAAATATAGGCGGCGGCGGTTTTGAACTTATGAGTTCTTAAATATGGTACAAACCGTCCGAAAGCCGCGCCAAGCTCATTTTCCGGGAATTGCAAAGATGAAATCATAATATTCCTGGCAGGACTATTAAAGAACTTTTACCTTTTCGGCTTAATCTCACCTGGGGTGAGTGAATCAACCTCTGTCCCTGATTTTTCCCTCAGGTTTTCAAGTTCACGGTTTTCATTTCTCCTCATACTGTCTATAACCTGGGGAACTTTATTATTCAGTGTATCAACGCCTCTGTGAAGTGCATTAGTATCAGGTTCACCGAACCTGTTAGGAGGCAGATCCTTAAATTTAAGAGTGTCCTCACGCTGGATCTTATAACCAAGGGAGTCGACCTGCGAGAGGGAGTCAAATTGTGTAACTGAGTCAGCCTGCGGCCGGGAACCCGCCTGCATCAGTGAATCCACTCTAGCGAGTGAATCGACTTTCGCAAGAGAATCTACCCGTATTGCTTCCATCTTTTTAAGCGAATCTTCACGCACTTTAACTATGCGCTTTTGCTCCTGATTATAGATGCTGATTTTTTGAGTTATTTTGTTTGCATAGACGGTAGCAGGATACTTAACCTTAAGCGAATCATAAATAGCAGCCGCAGAATCGGGTTTATCAAGTTCATTTTCAAGGATCCAGCCGGAGGCATATAAAGCCTTGGGAGCCAGCGGTGAAGCCGGGTAATCTTTATAAATAAATTTTAATTTTACAAGAGAGGAATCGTATTTATCGTCCAGCATATCTTTCTCTGCAGAAGCATAAATATCCTCTGCAGGATCAAAATTCAGATTTTTCAACTCCCTGCCCAGCTTGTTTGCTGCAGCATTGACGATCCCCTGTTCAGGATATTCAGTATAGATAATATTAAAGAGACTATCGGCTTTTAGTGAATCATTCTGAGTGAGGTAATAACTGCCGAGTGCGTATAGAGTTCTTGCCATGTAATGAGGACCAGGATTCAGATCAAGGATATCACTATAGTAAATATAGGCAGAATCAGGTATGTTAAATTCCGTAAAGAAAAGGTTGCCCATCTCAAATTTTTCTCTAATTATGAGAGACTGCAGAGAGTCCAGCGGCAGATCAGGCTTCTTAGGCGGAACTTTCCCGTGCATCAGCTCTTTTACTCTTTTCTCAAAATTTGGTGATGCCATACCTGAAATGAGATTATTCTTCTGCTTGAGGCTATCGAGCGGATTCACAATGACTGTATCAGGAACTGTAATTACCTGTCCCCGGGTATCCCGAACAACATTTCCGAACTGATCCAGACTATCCCTTTGAACAACAGTAGTATCTATTGTCAAGCCAGTCGTATCCCGCACGAAGAGAGCCGAATCCATTTTGGCTTTTACCTCTGCAAATTCCTGCTCAGCAATTACCTGATCCTCAACATCCTTCCGTTCGTTATAATATTCAGTTGAGTCTTTTGTATACTGTTCGGGGTTTTCGGCATAGTAGCGTTTTTCAATATTATCACTAAGGGTGTTCCGTAGTCCCAGGTACTTAGTGAACAGGCCGGCCTTCTGACGCGCATCTGTTAAATATTCAGGAGGGGCGGCTGAAGCGGCAGCTCTTGTATAATAGGTGCTGGCACTATCGAAATCCTTGTAATGATTTTCAAAGATAGAACCCAGCTCATATCTAGCCACTCCTGCATTAACCGAGGTTTTGTAAGTTGTATCAACCTTAACCAGAACGTCAACTGCTTCGTCATACTCATCAAGCTTGGTAAGTGTTACTCCCTTTTCAAGGTTTATCTCATCATAATGATCGGAATATTTATCCTGCGTACTCATATCATCAAAAATTTCGAAAGCCTGATCATTTTGACCGGATTGACGCAGCACTTTGCCGAGTTCAAGACGTGCGCCGTATTGAGTTTCGTACGAAGGAGAAAAATCGAAAACCTGTCTGAAAGCGGTTATTGCATTATCAAGATCACTAACCTTTTCATATAATTTACCAAGTTCGAATTCTATTTCGGCATTTATTTCATCATCATCCGAGTTTTTAAGAAAATCGTTTGATGCAGTTATTGCAGCTGCATAATCCTCCTGGGCTATTTTATACTTGATCTCCTCAAGAAATGCCTCAGTAAGAAATTCCTGTTCACCTTCTTCTTCAGATTTCTTCTTTACAGTTTCCAGAACGGTTAATGCATCATCGTATTGTTTCAATCTCATCTGGGTTTTCCCAATCCATAACTCAGTCTCAAGAATAAGATCGCTTTCCGGACGTGTAGCTATAAGTTCCTGAAACTTCCTCAGAGCCTTAAGATAATTTCTCTGGTAGTAAAATGATTTGCCAAGCATAAGGAGTGCATTATCAACGTATGCCGATTCGGAATGGAACTGGAGGATTGTTGAACATTTATCGATTACCTTCGAAAGCTGCTGGTTAACGTTTCCTGCAGCATTTGGTTCTTCAGTAGCAAAGATATCCTTCTGCTGTGTCTTGATGGCCTCTTCAGCACTTTCAAAGATATCCTTCGCATCATAATAAAGATTAAAATACGTGGTGAAATCATGCCATACACCGCATCCGTTAAAGGAGAGCAACAGCAGAAAAGCGACGAACAACCCGGGAATAAATCTTCTGATATGCATAATTCAAGCTAAAAAAGAATAAAAAAAAGTAAAAGGTAAAACCACGCCTATAAGGTCAATATCTTCATTTCGGTGGAGTCTTAGAAAATTCAAAGATTTCTCCTTTCGGTCGAAATGGCATCAAGAAGCTTTTTTAACGTTAGGCAGTATCACAGTGCTTCATTACCGGATTCTTCCGTTCTGATCCTGATTACATCCTGCACATCGTAAATGAAGATTTTCCCATCTCCCACCTGACCTGTTTTAGCTGTGCGCAGGATTGCTTCTATCACCTTTTCGGCTTTTTCCTTTTCAACAACCACTTCAATTTTGATTTTGGGAATAAACTCAATCCGGTATTCGCTCCCGCGGTAGGTTTCGGTATGCCCTTTTTGCCTTCCGTAGCCCCGGACCTCAGTAATCGTCAGTCCCCTTATCCCTTCCTCCACAAGAGCTTCTTTAACCTCATCCAATTTAAAGGGACGGATAATAGCCTCAATCTTTTTCATGGCGAAGCCCTTTATTTACCGTGACAATGTTTGTATTTCTTTCCGCTGCCGCAGGGACAGGGATCATTTCTCCCTACCTTATCAGCTACCTGTACGGGCTGGGGTCTGCCTCCCTGGTCGGGTGACGATTGTCCTGCTCTGCTTGCCGGTGAAGCCAACCCGATATTATCAGCACTCTGCTTACTTTCAGTCATTCTTGCTGGCTGGCGTCTTCTGCGGTTCTGAACTTCTTCGGGTGCCTGCGGGAAGAATTTAAAAGCAAAGGATACAACTTCATTTCTTACATCTTCCAGGAGTGCAACAAACAGCTTGAATGCTTCACCCTTATACTCTATCAAAGGATCCTTTTGGCCGTAAGCCCGGAGCCCAATACCTTCCTTAAGGTCATCCATTTCTCTCAGGTGTTCTTTCCACTTCTGGTCTATCACACTTAACACTGCATACCGCTCCAGCCTTGCCATCAGTTCCGAGCCGATCATTTCCTCTTTTTTGCGGTAAAACGTCTTCGCATTTTCCAGTATCCGGTTTACAACGCCTTCCTTCCCAAGCTCCTCAAATTCGGTGGACTGAAGTTTAACTTCAACAAGGAGTTTCTGAAGAATTTCCTCTCTGATGGCTTCATCCTGCACTTCATCAAAATTCAGATTGACTACTTCTGCTACATACTCTTCAAGGTAATCAAATATTTCACTCTTTAATCTATCGCCTGCAAGTGCTCTTTGCCGGCGTGTATAAATTACCTCTCTCTGCTGGTTCATCGTATCATCGTATTCAAGCAGTCTTTTACGAATTGCAAAGTTGTTTTCCTCAACTTTCTTCTGCGCTCTTTCAACCGACTTTGTGATAAGGGGATGCTGGATAACCTCGCCTTCCTTAATACCTATTCTCCCCATAACCGAAGAGATCCTGTCGCTTCCGAAAAGTCTCATCAGGTCATCTTCAAGGGATATAAAAAACTTAGTAGTGCCCGGATCGCCCTGTCTTCCCGAACGTCCTCTCAGCTGCCGGTCTATTCTTCGTGATTCATGTCTTTCCGTTCCAAGGATAAATAGTCCGCCTCTGTCTTTAACACCTGTACCCAGTTTAATATCAGTACCGCGGCCTGCCATATTGGTTGCAATCGTTACCGCGCTAACTTCACCGGCATGCGCAACAACCTCAGCCTCACGCTGATGCTGCTTGGCATTTAATACATTGTGGGCTATCCCCTTCCTCTTAAGCATCCTGGAGATGGTTTCGGAAACTTCTACAGAAGTAGTACCCACCAGTACAGGTCTGCCTTCCTTCTTTAATTCCTCGATTTTTTCAATAACTGCATTATATTTTTCACGTTTTGTTCTGAAAACCGCATCATCCTGGTCATCTCTTACAACAGGCCTGTTCGTAGGAACAACCACAACTTCAAGTTTGTAAATTTCGAAAAACTCGCCCTCTTCGGTTTCTGCAGTACCCGTCATTCCAGCGAGTTTATTATACATTCTGAAGTAATTCTGCAGGGTGATTGTGGCAAGTGTCTGACTGTCGCGCTCAACCTTCACATTCTCTTTAGCTTCAATAGCCTGGTGAAGTCCGTCGGAATATCTTCTGCCCGGAAGTATACGTCCTGTGAACTCATCGACGATAGCTATCTTACCGTCCTCAGTAACAACATACTCATCATCTTTTTCAAATAAGGTGTAGGCTTTCAGAAGCTGGTGGATCGTATGTATCCTATCGCTGCTCTCTGAATAATTATGATAGAGAATATCTTTCTGTCTTATTTTTTCTTCTTCAGTTATTGATTCATCATTTTCAAGCTTGCTGATTTCCGTACCAAGGTCAGGAAGTATGAAGAAGTTTTTCTCCATCCCGCTTCCCTTAGCAAGTTCTTCTCTTCCTTTTTCAGTAAGATCGATTGTATTATTTTTTTCATCTATGACAAAGAAAAGCTCATCATCGATGATATGCATATTCTTGGCTTTTTCCCTTAGGAATTCCATCTCAGTAGATTGCTGCAGTTTTTTATTCTCAGGTTCACTTAACAGCTTCGCCAGTTTACTGTGTTTTGGAAGTCCCCTGCTTGCACGTAGGAGTTGTATTCCCGCTTCGGATACATTTACTTTTCCATTTCCACCATCGGAAAGATAATTTTCAGCTTCCTGCACTAATTTAGAAACGAGGCCTGTCTGCAGTCTGTATAAACGCTCAACCTTAGGCTTCATCTCATTAAATTTCTGATCATCAACCTCAACAGGTCCTGAAATAATAAGAGGTGTTCTTGCTTCATCAATTAAAACAGAATCAACTTCATCCACAATTGCATAGTTATGAGGACGCTGAACCTGGTATTCCTTATCGATCGACATATTATCTCGCAGGTAATCGAAGCCGAATTCATTATTCGTTCCGTAAGTTATATCACAGGCATACATTTGCTGCCTTTGCTCCGAATTCATCGTGTTGATAATACAGCCAACAGTAAGACCATGGAATTTGAAGATTTCGCCCATCCACTCCGAGTCACGTTTAGCCAGATAATCGTTAACCGTAACAAGGTGAACTCCGCGTCCGGTAAGCGCATTGAGATAAAGGGGCAAAGTAGCAACGAGAGTTTTTCCTTCACCGGTAGCCATTTCAGCAATCTTTCCCTGGTGAAGGACCACGCCGCCCATAAGCTGAACGTCATAGGGCACCATATCCCAGGTAGTTTTAGTTCCGGCAACAATCCACGATTGCCCAACCAATTTCTCGCAGGTCAGTTTTACTACCGCAAAAGCTTCCGGCAGCAGCTGATCCAGAATTTCCTCGTATTTATCATTTAGTTCCTCCTCAAGAGCATCAAGCTCGTCATAAGCAGAATTTCTGTCAAAATCCTCATCTGATTGGAGATGTGTTTTTATTTCATCAATCTTTGTCCTGGTTTCAGCGGTATATTCCTGAATTTTCTCTTTGAATTCGGGTGTTTTAGCCTTTAATTCATCGTCAGAAAGGCCCTTTAACTTCTCGTATTCCTGGTTAATCTCTACGGCCACCGGTGATAGGATTTTAACGTCTTTCGAGTGTTTATCGCCAAAAACCTTCTTAATAATATTTATCATTTTTACTCAATTTCTCCGTTGGTGTTGAACATCAAAATTACACATTGGGCATTTGAATTGCAATTTAGGAAGCTTTCCCTATTTGTTGTCCTAGCTTTTCTTTTAAAGAAGATACTTACAGAGAAGTTAAAAGTTTCCAGCCATTTTCGGCTTCATACTTTGAAAATCACATGTGATTTTTACTAATTGACTCTCTGCTCTCAATTTGTTTTATAGGGGGTGAGAAATTTTTCTCATAAACCAAATTATATATAATAATTCGAAAGGTATGAATATGTTTAAGATCGATTTGAACAGGCTTGCAGCGACTCTGCTTTGTGCATTTGTCTTTTTCCTTGGAGCAAATTTATATGCACAGGATAATGATATGAACCAGAGCAAGCAGAATGATACCTATAAGGACAATGCACAGAAATGGACGACTCAGTTAAATCAGAAAGTAAACCTCACCCAGGATCAGCAGACACGGGTCCAGGGTATTCTCGTAGATTATCAGAATGCAAAAGCAAATACAGATATGAATAACTATGATAAGCTTCAGCAGACTTATGATCAGAGGATCCAAACTGTATTAAATGATGATCAGAAACAAACTTACAAGGATTATAGCGCTGAGTGGTGGAAGTCGATGTCTAAACCGGCTGCTGAAACTCCTGAAAAAGATACGTATTAATATTTTTTAAGCTGCTCTTAAAAGCATACCGGGATCTCTTCTGGTATGCTTTTTCTTTTTAAATCAGATATTTTATGTTTCCTTTTCAGAAGTTTATTCCCTACGGGAATACGGTTCAGGCCACTTGATATAAATGTTACAAATGTTTATTCCCAAAGGGAATATAGTAAAGCGCTGTGAAGCTCTTAAACATCTGCTATCCCGGTTTGTAACTTTGGTTACCTGCCCGCTTCCTAATCCCGGAGGGATTTAACGTTTGTAACTTCAGTTGTCCCTCTGCTTCCTAATCCCGGACGGATTTAATGTTTGTAACTTGAGTTACCTGCCCGCTTCCTAATCCCGGGAAGGATTTAACGTTTGTAACTTCAGTTACCCCAAAGATATGGAGCCTGTTAATTTTTTTATAACTTTCGGATAGTTATGGAATATTATTATCAGCTTTAATTTGCCTGTAAAAAAGAAAGAAATATTATCGGAAGATTTTATCCGGAAAATTATGCAGTTTTCCGGCGGTTATTTTAATCAGGACCAGCTGGATGATCTCTTCTCTCATATCGAAAATGAGACAAAGAGACATCATTTCACACGTTCCTCGGAATCCAACCTTCTCAGGTTCATTTCTGCCGTTTATGATAAAGTTTCTTTTCTATCAGACTGCCAGAAGTATCCTCACTACATGGAACTAATAATTAGTCTGACTTCAAATAGTAATTATTTAACTGATATCCTGGTACGGAACCCGGAATACTTTTACCTTATTGCAAATCCTTCAGCTCTTGAGAAAATCCTCACTACAAAACAATATTTTGCCTCTGTAACAGAAGCCGTGAGTTCTTTTAAATCTTTCGCCTCATCTATAAATGCTATAAGAAGATTAAAACGAAAAGAACTTCTCAGAATCGGTGCAAAGGATATATTTCTGAAAAAAGGAATCGAGGAAATTACAGGGGAATTAAGCAGTCTTGCCTCTGCCATAGCCTCCAGGTTATTCAGCCTCTGCTATCATCGTATTCTTGATAAATACAAGCTTGACCTTCCGGAGGACAAATACTGTCTTATCTCGCTGGGCAAGCTTGGAGGCAATGAACTAAATTATAGCTCCGATATCGACCTGATGATTTTCTTTGATGAGAACAATACTCTTCCGGGAAATAAAGAGTACCAGGAAATCCTTAACCAAGCGGCTCTGCTCTTCGTCGAGTCTGCATCATCTCTTACAGAATACGGATATATCTACAGGGTGGATTTCCGGTTAAGGCCCGACGGAAGGAACTCCCCTCTCTGCCGCCGGCTTGTTGATTACCTTATCTATTATGAAAGCCGCGGCGAGGACTGGGAAAGGCAGATGCTTATAAAATGCGGCTTCGTGTCAGGAAGCCTGGACCTGTTTACCAGGTTCAAAAAATATCTGGCTCCATTTATTTTCCCATCTTCTTTTAAGGTCTCTCCCCTCGAACAGGTGCGCAGGTTGAAACAGAACATTGAGAAGAACCTGAAGACTGAAGAAAACATCAAGCTCATTCCCGGAGGCATAAGAGATATTGAATTTTCTATTCAGGCACTTCAATTAATGAATGGAGGACGACTGGAAGATTTACGGACAGGGAATACACTTGAGGCATTAAGGGAACTTAAGAAGCATAAATTTATCTCTGAAAAAGAAGCTGTCATCCTCGAAAATTCTTATATCTTTTACAGGAAGATAGAACATTACCTGCAGCTTATGAACGATACACAAACTCATCTGATTCCGTTAAAAGGCGAGATTACAGATAAGTTAAGCGTGTACCTCGGGTTCAGAAATGCTGGTGAATTTCACGAAGAAGTTAAAAGAAAACGAAAGAATGTACAGATAATTTATACCTCCATTACGGGCAATGGCAAACAGAAACATGTGGAGACTGAGGAGGATATAAATTTCAAAAATAAGGCAGCAGCTGAGAGAGATCTAATGTATCTCCGGGAAGGAAAAGGACTCCTTGGCACAAAAGAGTTCGATAAACACTCAATAGAAGCATTCGAAAAAATAAGCAGTGCACTGTATACTTATTTAAAAAGTTCAGATGAGCCAGAGCTTGTTCTTAGTAACTTTGTCAGGGTGATACGACAGGCAAAATTTCCTTCGATATGGTATGATCAGTTCAGGGATAATAAATTTTTTAAAGCATTTCTTAGCATTTGTGAATATTCCCAATGGAGTGTTGACCTTTTTGCGGAAGATAAGTCGCTTCGCGAGATCTTTCTTTCGAAAAGGATATTTGATAAAGTCGATCTGACCGGCTCCCTCACCTATAAGGAATTTCTTTTTTTGATGCTGACAGGATTCACTCTTGAAATCATAAAAGCTGAACGCGTTTCTTATCTCCTTTCAAAATACTCAGCTGCGAAAATCAGAAATACTGTTTTTGAGCTTAACAGACACAATTTCCTGGAAGGACATTATATGATCGGGGCAATGGGAAGTCTGGGTTCCGGTGAGATGACTTTTACTTCAGACATCGATCTCATATTTATTACGGATAACCTCCTTAAGCATCCGGAGGAGCAAAAAATATTTGTTGATTTTCTTTCGAAATTAAGAGAAGAGTTTAGACCTGCTGAAGTTGACTGCAGGCTGAGACCCGAGGGAAAAAGCGGTATGCTGGTCTGGGATGCGGACGCATACGTAAACTACATCCTGTCCAGGGCACGCACCTGGGAGCTCCAGGCCTTCACCAAGCTTAGTTTTATTGCCGGCAGCAGAAAACTCTTTAATAAGATCACCAGGGCGGTTGTAAGAAGGTTAAAGAGTGAAAATGAGCAAAAAATCAGGTCGGAATTAAAAGAGATGAGAAGGAAACTGCTGCCAGCCGGAGGGACGCTTCAAGGTATGATAAACCTGAAAAAAAGCAACGGCGGGCTTACAGATATTGAATTTATCTCTCAATATTTGATACTTTGCAATCCTCTTTCATATAATAAACTAAGATCAAAAGATATAAATAAAACATTGACAGTGCTGGCGAAGCAAATGCCTCAGTATGAAAATGACTTAAAAATGCTGATCAATAATCACAGGTTTCTTAAGTCATTTATACTGAATTACCAGGATATATTTCATCAGACAAGTTCGATAATAACAAGAAAGGATGTACGATTCGCAAAAATGGAAAAGAAGATGAGCCTGAACGAAAATGATAGTCTTGAAAATAAATTATTCCGTGTGATAAATCAGAATTCCGCTTTATACACAAAATTTTTCGGGAAGTAATAATGGTATTTCTAAAAAAATATTATGCTGCACTAACTGCTTTACTGGTCTTTATCTTATACATGATAACCATTGCTCCCTCTATTATTCAAATCGACGCGGGCGAACTTACAGCAGTCCAGTCTCTTTTAGGCATAGCTCACCCGACAGGTTATCCTCTCTTTACAATGATAGGTTATTTATTTTCAAAGATTCCTCTGCCTTTTTCGACCGCACTTCAGATGAATATACTTGCCGCTTTATGGTGCAGCCTGGGAGTTGCACTGTTTGTATATACATCTAAATTCATCCTTGATAACCTGGAGAAATTCGCTGCTCCGAAAAAAGGCAGAAGTAAAAAAGAAGTCAAAACAAAAAGTAAGGAGAAAACAAGAACATCCGTTAAACCTGCCGTGCTGCCGGAATCTATAAAATACATTGCCTCTACGGGAGGAGGCATTTTGCTTGGTCTCAGCAGGACGTTCTGGTTTCAGAGCACCTCTGTAGAAGTATATTCGATGCATATTTTTCTGATCAGCCTGATAATATTAATTCTACTTAAAGCGTACACTTATGAGGGAGAAAAAAAGCTCTTCTCTGTAAAAAATCCATGGATCATCCTCGCTATTACACTGGCCCTGGGGTTCAGCAATCATATGACAACCCTGCTGATTTTACCGGGAATCGCTTACCTTTATTTTTCAAAGGAGAAGTCAAATGCAGTCAGCCTCCGGCAGCTGGGAATAATGCTTCTTGTGTTTTTCGGACTTCTGGTTGTTTTTTACAGTTATCTTCCAATAAGGGCTTCAATGAATCCCTCTATCAACTGGGGAAATCCTATTGACCTTGAGAGGATTATGCGGCACATCAGCGGCAAGCAGTATCAGGTCTGGTTGTTTTCTTCAACCGAAGCCGCTAAAAAGCAGCTGGCTTACTTTGTCAACAATCTTCCTTCAGAATTTACTTTTTCATTGATACTAAGTCTGATCGGCGTATTCATAGCTTTTTTAAGGGCAAGGAAATTAGCATGGTTCCTGTTTGTTACCTTTCTGTTTACCGTAGCCTATTCGATTAATTATGATATAAATGATATCGATTCATACTTCCTGCTGGCTTATATAATGCTTGCGTACTTTGCTGTTTTCGGTATAGTTAAGATTTATGAAATTATTCAGCAGGAAAAATATAAGACAGCGGCCGCGGCCGGATTGATAATTTTATTAGCCGCCGGAGAATTTTTTATTAATTACAAGGATGTTGATCAGAGCGGGACATACACCTTTGAGGACTATACAAAAGCAGTTATTTCCAGTACTGATAATAATTCTGTTATCTTAAGCTATTTGTGGGATTACCTTATCTCACCCTCATATTATTTTCAATATGTGGAAGGATTTCGAACAGATGCCGCTATTATCGACAAAGAGCTGCTGAGGAGATCGTGGTATTTTAACCAGATTGAGTCAGACCATCCTGATGTAATCGCCGGGTTAAAAAAAGATATCGACCTGTTTAAGAATGCTCTCGTACCATTTGAAAGAGATGAGGACTATAATTCCAGTCTGCTTGAAGCATTGTATCGCAAGCTAATGACCGACCTTGTGTCATCGAATGTAGAAGGGAGGAGTTTTTATTTTCCACCTGAAATAGCTGAGAATGAGCTGAGGAACGGACAATTCAAACTACCGGAAGGCTATACATATGTGCCTGACGTCCTGCTTTACAAAGTGGTGAAGACGAATGAATATGTTCCGGCTGATGATCCCGATTTCCATATCAGGTTCCCAAAATACGGGAATCATTATACAGATATGATACAGAACCTCGCGGGTTCGGTACTTGCATCAAGGGCTTTGTATGAACTTCGTTTTAATAAAATGGACAGGGCGAGACTTTACGTGAATAAAATTAAGTCAGAATTCCCGAAATATAATATTCCCTCAAGTCTGAGAGGTTTATAGAAAGTTTTACTCTTTTTTGTAATCTTCGGAGGCTTTAAGGAGCTCCTGCTTCTTGTCTTTATTAACTTCCGGGGCTGTCATGAATGACTGAAGTAGAACATCCATCTGCTGTATGAGATTCCGCTTGTAATATTTTGGAGCATATACTGAGCCGTCGAGCATGTAGAGCCGGTTAGTCTTTTCATCAAAGAAAGTATAATTGATAAACGGGCCTCCCATTCCCTTAATATTAAGTTCCCAGAGTCCCTGAGTAAATATGGCATATTTTCCATGAAAATTAACTTCGCTTGACATATAATAATCCGAAGCGATTATAACGTATGAACTATCATCAGTCGTTCTATAAAACTTTTCTGTCATTCTGTTTCTTATCGCTCTGACAGAATCTTCTGTGAGGTAAGCGGGAGAAGCATTATCTATCCAATGAATGAAGACCCAACGCTCCATGTCGCTGCCCGGAGATCTCCGGAGCCATACGAAATTATCCTGTGGGACGTCAAGAGCCAGTTTGAAGTCGGCCTGTACATAGATCAGCCAGCCGTATTCCTTCAGAAGCTTACCCTCGAGCGGTTTCTGTTCATATTTGGCATTATACAGACTTTGCTCCAGCCTATCATCCGAGACCTTTTGAAAAGCATAGAGGAGATTATCTTTATTATTCAGAATTTTGAATTCAAGATCCTGAGCAGTCGGGGCTGTAAGGATCATTACAAGCTGGCGTCGTGCCCATAAATTTTCTTTTTTTACTATAAAATCTTTCTCTTCCTGAATTTTCTGAATTGCAGCAGAATCCACATAAGTATGAATAAACTGTGAAGTAAGAGAACCGGAATTCAGCGGGGCGATTATGAGTATATTTTTCTTATGGCGATATCGTTCAAGCTGGTTGGGAGAGATCCTTATAAGAGTAAATAATTTTTCAGGCTGGGGTGTATAAATTATCTTCTGAAATGCAGAATCGAGCGCCGGGAATAATTCAGCATACTCCGTGGAATCAGCAATCACGTAAATTTCATCTTCAAGTCCCTGCGCCGGCTTATTTGAAGTCTCACAGGCAGTAAAGTAAAAAACTGAAACTAAAGTAATTACAGCTATTAAAAGTTTATTCATTCTCTACCTCGGAAGTATTGGTAGTACTATTTGCAGTTCAGGAAGTATAGCCATATATAAAAACCACATTGTAAAACCGATTGAGATCGGGATAGCCAGATTATCATCAGCGAATCCGAATGAAATATTTTCAACGATTGCTCCGACCGCTGCGGCTATAAGTCCAATTACATATTCAGCAGGCAGATTTTCCATTTTCGGTGTAAAGAAAACGACAATACTTGCACTTATAAAAAATGCCAAAGTTCCCTCAAGACTCTTTGACAGGAATTTATGTTTGCCGAATTTTCGCCCGATCAGCGCTGCCATGGTGTCGCTTATAATAAGGATCGTAAACGCGGTAATAAAAAGCACTTTCGGGAAAAGAATCACACAAATTAAAGCTGAAATAAGGACATATGTAGCACCGTTCAGGTTTTTCTTACTTGAATCAATCTCATGTTTTCTCAATAAGAAGCCAAAAAACCTGTAGAAGACCCTCCCGACCGATGGAGAGAGATATCTTGTGAAATCCAGAATCAGGGCAATGGCTGTAAGGATACTCAGGATAAGGATTCCCTCACTTCGGGAAACAAAATAATAAATTATAGGAATAGATAAAGAAAAGAGATGAATCAGTTTTCTGACTAATTCATCTCTATAATGGATTGTTCCGTTATCGATTGGAGTCATCTTTAGAGGAAGATTCTTTCGGTTTTCTTTGCTCCATCAGTTTTTTGACGTGTTCCGGTACGACATCCGGAGCTGTCTCTGTGCTCCCATTCTTTTTTATTGGCGGAAGTGTTTCACCTCTGATAATAGCATCGATCTCATGTGAATCGAGGATTTCCCGCTCAAGCAGTTCCATCGAGAGTCTATGGAGAAGATCGATATTTTCAGTCAGGATCTTCTCAGCTCGAACCATCGCCTCATTCACGAATCTTCTTACTTCCTCATCGATTTCAATTGCAGTTCTTTCACTGTAATCCCTGTGGCTTTGAATTTCACGACCGAGGAAAATTTCCTCACGTTTAGCTCCATAGCTTAAAGGTCCTAATTTCTCGCTCATTCCCCATTCGCAAACCATCTTACGTGCAATTCCTGTTGCTTTCTCAATATCGTTCCCTGCGCCTGTAGTGAAATGGTTGAATATAATCTTTTCAGCAGCTCTGCCGCCAAGGGCGTAGGTTATAATTGCTTCAAGGTATTCCCTCGAATAAGTATGTTTTTCATCTATAGGAAGATAACTCGTAACACCTAAAGCCCTGCCGCGGGGGATAATCGTCACCTTATGAACTGGGTCAGCTTCCGGAAGCATCCGGGCAACCAGAACGTGACCTATTTCGTGATAAGCAGTGGTTTTCTTTTCTTCCTCCGTTATAATGAGACTCTTTCTTTCCATTCCCATCATCACTTTATCTTTTGCTTCCTCAAAGTCAATCATTTCAACGTTTTTCTTATTCTTCCTTGCAGCGAGAAGCGCAGCTTCATTAACAAGATTGGCTAGTTCAGCACCTGCCAAACCGGGAGTACCTTTTGCGAGCACATCAAGTTTAACACTATTATCCAGCGGGATATTCCGCGTATGCACTTTAAGGATTCCTTCCCTTCCCTTCACATCGGGACGGTCAACCACAACCTGGCGGTCGAATCTTCCGGGTCTCATTAAAGCAGGGTCAAGAACATCAGGCCGGTTTGTAGCAGCTATTATAATTACACCGCTGTTCTGTTCAAATCCATCCATCTCAACGAGGAGCTGATTGAGAGTTTGTTCCCTCTCATCATGTCCGCCGCCCAGTCCGGCACCTCTGTGTCTTCCTACAGCGTCAATCTCATCGATGAAGATAATACATGGAGCATTCTTCTTTCCCTGTTCAAAAAGGTCTCTCACGCGGCTTGCACCGACACCGACAAACATTTCAACGAAATCGGCACCGCTTATGGAGAAAAACGGAACACCAGCTTCACCTGCAACAGCCCTGGCCAGGAGAGTTTTACCGGTTCCCGGAGGTCCTAATAAAAGCACACCTCTGGGTATCTTGCCGCCTAGTTTCTGAAACTTGGTGGGTTCTTTCAAAAATTCTATTATTTCATGCAATTCAAGCTTCGCTTCATCGGCGCCTGCAACATCACGGAAGGTAATTCTTTGTCCTGACTGGGTAATCAGCTTTGCTTTACTCTTTCCGAAAGAGAAAATACCGCGTGTACCGCCGCTGGCTCCCTGCATCCGCCTCATTATAATTATCCATACAGCTATGATGATTATCCAGGGGAGGAATCCGAGAAGGACATTAAGCCATTCATTTGAATCCTTATCGAATGAATAATCTATGTTTTTAGCCTTCCATACCGCTTCCTGTTCCTTTATAATGGGTTCCGGAAGGTAGACTGACACATATTTAACTTTCTCTGTACGGTCATTAACGCGTAAACTTTGTTCAGATGTTAATTCAGCCTTAAAATAGTAATCATTTACATCCTGCTTGGTAATTACTGCCGACTGAATTTTTTGTTCATCGATAAGCTTCTCGTACTGATTGTATGTAATAGTGACGTAGTTCTGTGTGCCGGTTTTAAATACCTGCATTACAATTACTGCCGCAACTATTACCGCTCCCCATCCAAAAACTAACCTTATAACCTTTGACCAGTCGAAATTATCATCCGGTTTATTGGGACCATTACCTTTAGGTTTCTGAAGTGGTCTGTTATTTTTATTATCTGCCATTTTCCATTTATTTATATTATAAAAAATCTAGTCTGATTTATTATTCTCAAGGATATAGATAGATCTCAGATTTCTGTACCTCTGAGCATAATCCAAACCATAACCTATAACGAATTCACTTGGAATATCAAAGCCAATATAATCAATTTTCACATTATATTTAAGGCTTTTCGGTTTAACGAGGAGAGAGACTACTTTCAAACTTGCAGGGGTAAACTGTCCTATATGTTCCTCGATAAATTTTATAGAGAGACCTGAATCAACAATATCCTCAACAATTATAATATCTCTACCATTTACATCACAATTTAGTTCCTTAATAAGGGTCACTTTTCCGGAGGAAATTTTTGCATCTCCATAGCTCGAAAGCTTAAAGAAATCTATTTCGCAGTCGATGGTTACATTCTTTACCAGATCTGAGAGAAACAAGAAAGCACCATTCAGAACACCTATGAAAATGGGCGTTTTTCCCCGGTAATCCTTTGAAATCTCCTCACCAAGTTCTTTTACTCTTTCCTGAAGTTTCTTTTCTTCAATAAAAGGTACAAAAACATCATTTTCAATCAACAATCTGTCATTATTCAATTCAGGCATAATTCCAATATTTTTTGTGTAGAAGAGGTTATTTTGAACCTGTCGTCGATTCGGAGCCCAATTACCCAGACAACTTTATTCCTGTTCAATAAGATTAGATGATTTTTCTTGCCGGAGGACTCAACTTTCTGCTCATTAAGGAAATCGGATATTTTTTTTGTCCCTTTCATACCGAGAGGATGAAAGTAATCGCCTTCTTTCCATCTTCTTATTGTAAATTCATCACTCATAGAGTCCGCTGAAATATACTCTTTATTTTTATTACTTGAATAAACCTGTAAACCTTTATCACAAATTCTTACAGATAACCTGCCGCCTGGTATAGATTTAGTCTCACCCGTATGGATTTGATCCTGAAAATCTTTCTGAATATTTGAACCGGAAATAAATTTCAGATGATCTCTTTCTCTGAACACTATAATCCCGCCCGAAAGTTCAATTTTTTTTCCAGTCTGAGCGGATTCAAGTGAAAGTACCTTTTTAATATCATATGAGTATATCTGAATTCCCAATTCTCTGGCAAGAATATTCTTCAGAAGCATTCCTTTTAGTGTTTTATCCGCTTCCCTGAGATTTGCAACCGGTATAATGAGGTTTGCGGAAGAGTCTTTTTCTATATTTCCAAATACCCTTATCTCATTAGTCAGTATGTAATCCTTAATATTTCCAAAATTCTCAGAAGAGATCAGCAATGCGTTATCAATAGAAGGGTTCAGCCTTTCCCTTATCAGGGGAAGAATTTTATTCCGGAGAAAATTTCTGTCGAAGTCTGATTCTTCATTGGATTTATCTATACGATACGGGATTTGGTTTGACGATAGATAAGAAATAATTTCATTCCTGGTGAAGCAGAGTACGGGTCGTATAATATTATCCCTTTTAGCAGGAATACCGGAGATACCATCGAGTCCTGTACCTTTAATTACATTCAGCAGAATAGTTTCAGTATTATCCCCCGCATTATGTGCTGTGGCAGTTTTATCCAGTTTTTTTTGTCCAAGCAGTTTCCCTAGTTCCCGGTAACGGATTATCCTTCCGGCCTCTTCCAGGGAATATCCGTTTTTTGCAGCAAACAATCGTACATTTTTCTTTACCGCACTAAATTCTATGTTCCTATCTGAGCAAAACTCTTTACAAAAGTACTCATCTTCATTAGCGGCATCTCCTCTAAGACTATGATTTATATGCAGCGCAGATATTTCAATACCGAGCCTGTTCTGAAACTTATGAAGAAGGTAAAGAAGAAAAACCGAATCCGGACCTCCGCTGAAGGCAGTTAGTATCTTATCACCGGGCTGGATCAGTTCCTTTTCATCGATAAACTTCAGGAATTTCTGTTCTGTCCTGTTCATTAACTAAATAACTATTCCTTATTCTCCATTATTCTCTCAACGTATTTACCAAGCACATCGAACTCAAGATTTACTGTACTGCCGGGTTTCCTGGTGGAAAAAACCGTTTCCTCCCATGTATGAGGAATAATCCCGATACCGAAAACATTCTCTTTAAGTTCTGCAACAGTCATACTGACTCCGTCAATAGAAACTGAGCCGACATAGATCAAATACTGTTTAAATTCTTCAGGAAAACGAATCCTCATAAAGTGACTGTTCGATAATTCCTGAATCTCTACAACTTCGCCTTTTGTATCAACATGTCCAAGTACGAAATGTCCCCCCAGTCTTGCATCGGCCTTCAGCGGGCGCTCCAGGTTTACCGGGTCGCCGACATTTAATTCCCCAAGGTTTGTTTTCTTTAATGTTTCTTCAATAGTATCCATTGCAACCGAGTCAGCTTTCTTTTCAACTACTGTAAGGCAGCATCCGTTAACGCTGATACTACTGCCGATCTGGCTATCATCCAGAACCTTCGCAGCCTTAATTTCCAGCCTGAAGCCGTCGCCTGTTTTTATTTTATTTATCAAAGTTCCTTTCTCTTCAACAAGCCCCGTAAACATATTATTTCTCCCGATTAGTAATTTTTAAGCTTTAAAGTTACGAATATTTGTGCTGAGTGTTGAAATGCGAAAACAGAAAGGTGAATAAATTATTTTTCCAGCCGGAGCAGCAGATCCTCCCCTATACGTTCAAAGTTCTTTATCTTCACATTAAGGGTACGTTTAATGCTCTTTACACCTATATTTTCTACCACCGGTATCCCTTGCCCTGCGATTTTGGGAGAGATAAATAAGTAAATATCATCATATAACTTACTGCGGATAAAAGATGAAAACACCCTGCTGCCGCCTTCAACGAGTATAGATGCAACATTATTCTTGGCAAGCTGTTTAAGCACACTCCTCAAATTAAGACCGCCGTTTTTATCTCCCACAGCAAAGACAACCTGCACGCCAAGCGACTGGAGCTTCTTTACCTTCCGTTTGCCTTCATTTATTTTAGAGGTTACCAGGATGGTTTTATGATCGTTATTTCTTGTAAAAAGTTTTTTATCCATCCTGAGGTTCAATGTACTGTCGAGTATTATCCTACGGGGATTCCTTCCATCTGTGAGTCTTACTGTGAGAGACGGGTCATCTTTTCCTACCGTTCCGGCGCCAACGAGCACAGCATCATAATTTGCCCTCAGCTGGTGCACAAATTTGCGCGACTGCATAGAGGAGATCCATTGAGATGCGCCTTTCGAATCGGCTATCCTGCCGTCAAGGGTCTGGGCAGCCTTCAGAGAAATATAAGGGATATTTTTGGTTATATATTTGAAGAAAAATTTATTGAGATTAACACAGTCATTTTCAAGAACACCTACCTTCACCTCAATTCCTGCAGATTTCAATTTCTTCACCCCATTGCCGCTGACAAGAGGATTCATGTCAAGCGTTCCGATTACTACTTTTTTTATTTTGCTTGTTATAATACGGTCGACACAGGGAGGGGTTTTGCCATGATGACTGCATGGCTCAAGGTTGATGAAGAGTGTACTTCCATCCACCGGTTCTCTGGCATTTTCAATGGCATTTATTTCAGCGTGGTTTGCTCCGAATTTCTGATGATAACCAGCTCCTATGATCCTGTCATTCTTTACGAGAATACATCCTACAAGAGGATTCGGACTAACTTCTCCTATACCTTTTTTTGCAATCTCTAATGCTAACTGTATGTAGGATTCATCAGTCAATCTATATGATTGTTGAGAATTATTTAATGTTTAATATTTCAAACTCCAGCATACCGGCGGGAGCTTTAACCTTTACTTTATCGCCGACTTTAGCACCCATCAGCCCCTGTCCAACCGGAGAAGTCACAGATATCTTACCTGCTTGAAAATCAGCCTCTTCCGGAGAAACTAATGTATACTCAATTTTTTTCTTATTCTTAAGATTTATAATGTTTACCGTTGAAAGGATATGAACCTTATCATTTTCAAAATGGTTTGTGTCGATTATTCTTGCCCTTGAAACAACATCCTCAAGCTTACTGATTCTCAATTCAAATAAGCCCTGTTCCTCCTTGGCAGCATCATATTCAGCATTTTCGGAAAGATCACCATGGGCCCTGGCCTCTGCTATCTTGTTTGCCATTTCCTTACGTCCTCTGGTTTTCATCTCCCGAAGTTCTTTCTCCAGTTCAACCAGACGTTCCCTGGTTAAATAGACAAAATTTCCTTCCGCCATCTCACTCTCAGATAATTGGTGAATTTAAAAAAAAATTGCCACCGCTTTTCCGCAGTGGTCATCCCGAAAATAAATAATTAAACTTTGCATGTCAAGAATGCTTCAACCTTCAAATGTGTTCATTAAATCCATCGACAGCTTGAAGTGATCCTTTGCATAAATGAAATACAATCGCAAGAGTGGTCAGATTATTTGACAACAACCATCTTCTTTGAGATTGTGAAGCCGGGAACAGTGAGGGTGTAATAATAAATTCCGCTTGACAGGCCGGACATATTTAGTTCAGCCTCGTATATGCCTGCCGGTTTTTCCTCGTTTACAAGGATAGCTACCTGCTGTCCAAGTTCATTATAAACGATTAATTTGACAGGTACGAACCCCATCTGGTTAACCGGGATTTCATATCGTATTGTTGTAGAAGGATTAAAAGGATTGGGGTAGTTCTGTTCAAGAATATAATTTTCAGGCTTTGTTATATCTGTTGAGTCTGTAACCTGTACCTCCTTCATTATTTTATTTCCGGGATCAAAAGAAAGATATTCGGGCCGTCCGCTGACATTAAAAATAAATTCCTGAACAGATTGGTTATTAAATATTCTTGCAATTGTATCCATTGATGTTGTATGAATTTTTATATCAATGGGCATAGTGAAGAATGCAGGATCAGAGCGGGGTGTCTGACTTAATTTCAGATTTATTTCGTAAAGATTCGTTCCAATTTTATTAAATTTCCAGCTGTATCTGTACCTGGGATAATCCTTTCCATAAATCCATTCATCAAAAAAATAACCAAGGTCTTTTCCATATACACTTTCTGCAACATTCCGGAAGTCTGCAGTAGAGGCGTTATTATACCTCAGAGAAGGAGTAGCTGCATAAGCTTTCAATATATGGAAAAATGTTGAATCTCCCGTTACACCACGAAGCATGTGCAGTACTACGGCACCTTTGGCGTATGTACCAGCATAGTTGAATATTGTATTTGCAGAGCTTATATCATCGGCATAAACCGATGTTTTAGCAGATTTTGCATATGACATGAGCGATTCGATATAAGAGCTGTAGGATGACTCATCGAGTGCCTCGAAGTAAACAGCTTCAGAATATGTAGCAAACCCTTCATTAAGCCATATTTCATGCCAGTTCTTACAGGTTATCATATCACCAAACCACTGATGAGCAAGTTCGTGTGCTATGATTGATTCGTTAAAGGTTCCGAGTGAAGTAATAGTCTGATGCTCCATTCCGCCTCCCCATCCGAACTCGGCATGTCCGTATTTCTGATCGATGAATGGGTACATACCGTATTTCTCGGAGAAGATCTTCAGCATATTTACAGTTTTGCCGAGCAGGGATCTAATATTATTGAAATGCTCGGGATAGATATAATGAACAACCGGCATCGAGTCATTCGCTGCATAATGAAAATAGTTCTTATAGACGGTATAATTTGTAATTGCCATCGAGATAAGGTAATTGGCGATAGGGTATTTATTGAACCAGTAATATGTATGGGTCCCGTTCCCGTTCTCAATTACATCCTGAAGCACGCCATTTGACACAGCGATTAGATTATCTGCGCAGGTAAGATTAACCTGAGATGAATCAGCTTTATCGTCCGGATTATCTTTGCATGACCACCAGTCGCGCGCACCATACGGTTCGCTTAATGTCCAGATGGCGGGACTCCCATTATGGGCTCCGAATTCTATACTCCCGAACCCATCTGAGACAGGAACACCCTGGTAATAGACATTAACAGAGAATCTTTCCCCCCTGCCATATGTACGCGGCAGTTGAATATTCAGTTTATTATCTGTTTGAGTGAAAGCAAGTGCTGAGGATGTAGATATCACTGAATCCACTGAGAGACTATTGCTCAGATCCAGGAAAAATGAATTAAGCGATGAGGCTGCCGGGACTGCATCAACTTGCACGATTCCTTTTAAGTAATTTGGGGAATGGGTCAATGTAAGATTAAGTTTATAGTATTTTATGTCAATGGATGAGTCGCCCGGGTACAATACTTTTGAAAGGGATTGTGAATTTCTGTAATGCAGCATTTCACGCTTTGAAATTGAAGGATCGGGGCTTTGCGCGGAAACAGCTGCGGAAAGGAAAAGCAGGAACGTTATGAGAAATATTTTTCGCATTTCATTGAATTTTAATATTTAATGTTAACCAAAGATATATCCGGAATCAATGTACATTCTTCATCTAACCACTACCCCGCTTCCCGGATCCTGCATATTGCACGAAACCCGCAGAAACGACAGGCCTTTTCTTCACGCTTATCGATCTGTGAAAGCCTGAAGTCGCCGCTGCTGATTCCCTCCACATATTTGTTTATGGCTTTAAGGCAAATTTCAATGAGCTCATCATAAAGCACTGCTTTTTCTTCAGGATCTTTATTTTTACCGAAACTAATTTCGTTTTTACCGAAATCAGATGAATTATATTTGAGTGAATACAGAAGCGCCCCTGCAGGTTTATAATCTTCGTTAAGCTCTGCCTTAATAATTTCTTTCGCGGCGAATAAGTAAAGCGGAAGCTGGAGCTTTAGTCCTTCATACATATCCGGCTTCTGCAAGTTGCCTTTACCGGTTTTATAATCATAAACCTTAAAGAGATTCTCATCCCTGTTAAGATCAATTCTGTCGATTTTACCCCTGACCTTTGCTTCACCTGCTTTTAAATCGTTCAGAAGGACATCCTGTCCCTGCTCCTTCCGTATACTTCCGAAACCAGTCTCAAAGAACTCAGGCACAAAGCCTTCATTATTCTCTCTTTCAGCGGTAAGAAACTTGTAAAGAATGGAGTTCTTTCTGTTACCTTCAACACCGAATATTTTTTCTTTTTCGAAAAACGAAAGCGGTGAATTAAAGTTGATTTCCCCTACCATTCTCTCTGCGGTTTTGAACAGGATTTTCTCAGCCTGCCGGAAAACAGGATCACTGCAACCTCCAAGGACAATATTGTCCTTCTTTAAGGTGGAGTAGAATGTAAACAGTATGGAGTGAATAAGACTTCCAAGTTCGAGTGCTTCAATTTCTTCTGTGGGTTCCTCAAAGATATCTAATCTAAGTACCCGTTCAGCAAAATACCTATAGGGACATAAAGCATACGTTTCAAGCTGTGTAATAGAGAATTGTCTTTCCCTCATCTTTTCGAGTTTCTCTTTTGCTGTCCCCGATAAATCTTTTGAAATGAATCCTGTATAAACGGATTCCCCGAACGGATCAGTGCTTCTCAGGCTGTCAATTTGCATTGCCTTATTTATTTCTTCTCCGTTTAATCCGGCATCATCCAAAGATACAAGCTGAGCGGTTTGCTCTATCCCGTGTCTGCCTATGTAGGTAAGGAGCTGTTCTTTCGTATAAATTGTATCTTTATATTCAAGTTCATCTCCGGCAGTAACTTCAAAACTGTTCATAAATTCGCGTAGAAAATCAGACTGAACGAATTCCTTTCTTTCGTTCCGTCGGGGATATGTCAGGAACAGTTTTTTATTCCATGCGCAAAGCGACTGGTAGAAAAGATATCTTTCCTCTGTCAGATGGTTGCGTTCTCCCCTCGCTCTGGCCATCGAACCCGAGAAAAAGATCTCAGGTGAAAATCTTGTGGGAAAATCACCATCGCACAGCCCGGCAATAAAAAGAAAATTAAATTTTAGTCCTCTTATTTCATTCATCGTTGTAATCTGAACACCGTAACCCGGCTTCTCCCTTACATTAAACCTGGATGAGCTAACTGCCATTCTCAGGTTATGCAGGTAGAACTTCAAAGGAAATTTCTCCTCCTTACCAAATTGATCTTCAAGCAGACTGAGTATTTCATCGGCAGTTTCGATAAGGATGTTCACCGATTTAATATTCATGTCCGCATCTTCTATTCCCGCTAAAAGTAATCTCACAGGAATTTCCAGATGGTATATAACTTTATGCAGCTTATCGCGGAATTCAGGGATAGCAGATTTAACAAGGAAAGGTTCAAGGTAACCATGCAGCCGGCTTATGTCCTCAAGCGCAGAGGAACAGGATTCCTTTATTTCAGCGGCATCATAAGAACCGGATTCGTTTTCTTCTGCTGAAAGAAGAGCGTCATTCAGACTTCTCTGCCAGCTATCGTAACCGGATATTATTTTCAGCCTAGTAGAAATCCGCATAAGATTTGTAACATCTATCTCTCCCGGTTTGATGATGCCACCGCTGAGAGCTCTGAAAATATTCTTGTAGTAAAAATCATTTTCTGCAATCTCAAGGAAACTGATGAGTGCAACCACGGGAGATGCACTATCAAGAGGAAATCTATCGGTAAGGTTGTACGGGAGTCCGTATAAAGGGAAAACATCCCTTACAATATCGGAGTAATTACTTATCAGGTTAAAGACGACGCATATTTCCTCCGGCCTGACACTATTCTGCAGAGTCAGATGTTTGATCTCGGAGGCTATAGCTTTAATTTCTGCTTCTCTTGTCGACGCGGAGATCGATTTAATCTGATCTTTATAATTCTTTATTGAAGCGCCGGCTTTTTTTCTAAAAAGATTTTCCCTGTTCTCATCCTGGAACCGGGTAAACAATGAAACTGATTTGTCGGTTATATCAAGAAAACCTCTAGCAATGAAATTATTGTAGCAGTTATCCAAATGGGCAAATATGAGAGGATTATACCTGTAATAATCGAAACTGATAAAAAGTTCAGATTTCTTTATGGATGTCATCCTGTTTATTAAATCAATTTCAGGAAGAGTAAATTCATCAAAGCCCTGGATTATTATCAGATTAACGGCCGCGTACAGGGATGAAAAGTTATTGTTAAAGTCTTTCTCGCTGAGAGATAAAAGCTCTTTATATACATCACCCGTTTCCCTGCGCCCGGATGTGCTTAACTTCTGCTGATACCTTTCATAGACATTTGCGATATCGAGTGCTTTAATTTTTTCGGATCCGGCCAGAGACTGAGCCTCCTGCCTGATTTTTTCCGGGTTAATACCATGCCGTTTGTATTCACCTATAACATTTCTGATTCTCTCTAAAGTACCTTTCGGGATCTCACCATCGTAATTAGAAAAATATTCCAGTTTCGTTTCATTGAAGCTCTGCTGAAGCAAAACGGAGGCTGCGGCTTCAGTTATCATTGCCGATCTAACTGTATCTGATTTGAATAGAAGTTTGGAAGAGACCGAACCAACAGTTTCAAGGTTCAGCTTTCCGGCAGCCTTGCCGGGTGAACGTGAGACCATTTCTCTTGTGAGAGCTCTTATGCGCCGGTTAGTGGGGACAATCATAAGGAGTGAATCGAGACCGCGCTGTCTGATTCTCAGATCTATTTCAAGGTCGACATCAAAGCTTTTACGTTTTGTTTTGGTTAAGATCATTAAGTGCCCTTCTCCAGCATCAGGTCACGATACGACTTACGCAGCTCATATTCAGTACTGAACCCAAGAACTTTTATAATATGACTGAACCTTATTTCCGCATCATCCCTGCCGTTTAGTACGAGAGTTTCGAGTTCGAGGAATGAACCGAGTCCTTTTACCGTATCAAGGTGTATCCTGGTGTTATCGAATAAGTAAAGCTGTCTTCTTTTTTCGACCACAGTCTCTGTTTCCAGGATATCAGACAAATATTCCCTGGCGTCATTTTTTTCAAGGGAGATGAGCTGGTAATCCGACCATCTATTGCCCGTTTTTTCATTCCTGTTATATTTAATCAGCGTCTGGCTCCCGTTTTCAGTACGAAGTTTTAAGAGTCCTTTTTTATACCGGTAGTAAACATCAACCTGCTTAAGTTCCCCTTTATATTCTGCCTTTATTGCCTGTATTTTTTCAATTACAACGGCGGGATTTTCGAGACGAATTTTTAGTTCAAGGTTTGTCGGCATCTGGTTTCTGTAATTCCTTTTTAATATAGATTTGGAGGACTTCCCTGCCGCGCCTGGGTTTAATGGAGTTGATCTTTTTTGATGAAAACTTCAGCAGCAGATGTTCTGAAAATAGCTCATAGAATTCTTTAACATCTACAGCATACGGGGGACCGCCTCCTCTATCCTCAACAGGAAAGAGTAGTGCGATGAGTTTCCCATCCTGCTTTAGAAACCTACTGGTTATCTCGGCATATTTCTTTCTTCTTTCCGGTAGTACTGCACAATATGTAACATAATCATAAACATAATCAAAAAATCCCTCGTAGACAGAATCAAGTTTGAAAATGTCCTCGTGAATAAAGTTGACCTTCACATTTTCTTTAGATGCGAGCTCACCTGCAAGTTTGATAGCCTCCACCGAAAAATCAACGGCGTATACATCATATCCTTTTTTTGCGGCAAGTATGGCGTCGTATCCTTTTCCGCATCCAGCGATGAGGATTTTACCCGGTTTCATAAACTCACCTGAATCGAGGATCTCCTCGAAGACTGGTGTGTGGGTACTCATATCCCAGTGCGACTCATTGTTTATATATTTCTCATCCCAGAATGATGCAGAATCAGCTAATCCCATAAATATCTATAAAATAAGATGTTGATATTGATACAGACTTCATTAATTTTGAAGAAAAAAAAGATTTCAATATGAAAAAGTTATTGTTTGCGGCAATAATAATTATTCCACTGCTAAATGTAAATGCTCAAGAGATTGGAGAAATGGCTCCTGAGAAAGAACCTGAGGTTTTTCCTGATAACGCATTAGGTCTTGATATAATGTTCAGCGAGGGTGGATTCGGGCTTGGTGGTTTTTACAGGAGGCAATTTTCCGATAAAGTCACCGGCTTTATCGATCTGTCAATTTCTGAAGCCAAAGATGACAGGGAGATTGAGTACTATGATTTTTACACTAATCAGACATACACGGTAGGGAAAAAGAACCGTGTCTTCCTGGTCCCCGTAAACTTCGGTGTGCAGTACAGGCTGTTCGAGAGTGTAATATATGATAACCTTCGTCCCTATCTGAATGCAGGTGTCGGCCCCTCGATGGTGATAACCACACCATATAGAGAAGAGTTTTTCAAATCCTTCGCGTATGCCAGGATGAATCTTGCGGCCGGAGGATATATTGGTTTCGGTGCGAACTTCGGACTGGATAAAAGCAGTCTTGTAGGTATTAATGTCAGGTATTATATCATACAGTTTTTTGACAAAGGTGTTGAAAGTCTGACCGGCCACTATAATAAAACCCTCGGCGGATTCTTCCTGACCATAAATATCGGAATGATGTATTGAGCAGAGGGTTTATAGTTAAATTTTAATTAAGATGGTTAAATATTTTTTTGTAATCATTATTTTTAATTCCCTTTTGATGGCACAATACCGGGACTTTACCACGCAACTCAATAGTACTTACGAAAACTTCCGTGAGACTTCTCTTTCCAGCAGACGCTTCAAGCACGCAGATATAAAACCCCTGATAGATAAACTCAAAAATAAACCCTTATTTACTGTTAAGCAGCAGGGTTTATCTGCACAGAACCGCGAGATTTATCTTATATCATTGGGAACGGGCAGCACCAAAGTTTTTCTCTGGTCGCAGATGCACGGAGATGAGCCAACTGCCACTATGGCTATATTCGACATCATTAACTTCTTCACACAAAAGGGGCAGTTTGAGGATTTCAAAAAAGAGGTGCTGGAAAAACTGACGATTTATTTTATGCCGATGGTTAATCCTGACGGAGCAGAGGTTTTCGAAAGAAGGAACTCTTACCAGATAGATTTAAACCGTGATGCTGTAAGAGAACAGACTCCCGAAGCAAGGGTACTTAAGGCTGTATTCGATTCGATTAAGGCTGATTTTGGATTTAATCTTCACGATCAGAGTATCTATTATAGTGCGGGACGATCATTTAAATCGGCAGCTATTTCATTCCTTGCTCCTGCCATGAATTATGAAAAGACGGTGAACCCTGTTAGAAAAAAAGCGATGCAGCTAATCGGGGAGCTGGATAAAGTTTTAAGTGATTTTATAGCCGGACATATAGGCAAATACTCAGTCGACTACGAACCGCGTGCATTCGGCGATAATTTCCAAACCTGGGGAACCAGTACAATTCTTATAGAAACCGGCGGTTGGAAAGGTGACCCGGAGAAACAGTTCCTAAGGAAGATGAATTTCATTGCCCTTATGACCGCCTTTAAAAGTATAGCCGAACGGGGATATTCAGATGAGCCGGTTGAAACTTATGAAGCAATTCCCTTTAATGAAAAAGATAATTTGATGGACCTGATCCTAAGGAATCTTGATTACAGTATAAACGGTCAGAAAATTAAAATCGATATAGGGATTAACAGAACTGAAATGAATAAAGATTCCGCCAGATCTTTCTTTTCCGCAGGAAATATCGTTGAAATAGGTGATCTTTCAGTATTCAGCGGATATGAGGATTATGATTTATCGGGAATGGAAATTCATCAGGGTAAAACTTATGAGAAGCCATTATCCTCCTACAAAGAACTTTCAGGATTAAATTTTCCCGATTTATATTCCCGCGGAATCACCAACGTAGCTGTTGATTTCCGGCCTGACCGTAAATATTCGGAATTTCCCATAAATATCATCCAATCAACCCAGGCAGATAAAGGGATTATGATCGACGATCCCGCAAACTTCTACATAACCCGGCAGGGAAAAATAAAATATGTTATAGTTAACGGATTTTTTCTCGAGACAGAAAATCCGCATACCGAAGGAGTCAACGGGGTAGTTATTCGCTGAATATTTGATAAATAGTTTAATTTTGATATTATTGCTAATAACAAATACCAGTCATTGATTACCAGAACCAAATATGTTTCCATTTCCAATATTATTGGCGATAATTAATGATCAAAAGCAGCTTTATGCTGAGTTTGAGAAAGAGGCCATACCTCATATGGACGCTCTTTACAATTTTGCCCTAAGGATGACCGGCGACAGCGACGAAGCCGATGACCTTGTTCAGGAAACATACCTCAAGGCTTTCAGGTTTTTCGATAAGTTTGAAAGAGGGACTAACTGCAAGGCATGGCTCTTCCGGATAATGAAAAATACTTTCATAAATTCCTACAGGAAATCTTCGAAAGAACCTGATAAGATTGATTATGAAGATGTTGAAAATTTCTATGAGAATATAAAACCCTCATCAACCGATAGCGCACACCTTGAAAAAGAGATGTACGATAATCTTCTTGACGACGAACTCTCCAATGCTATCGCCTCCCTTCCAGAAGATTTCAGGACAGTAATAATACTATGCGATATTGAAGGCTTCTCCTATGATGAGATAGCTGATTTTGTTGATGTTCCTGTTGGAACCGTAAGATCAAGACTGCACCGTGCGAGAAAGATGCTGTTTGCAAAGCTTTATGACTATGCCGCAGACAGGGGTTACATAGATAAGACAGATACGGACGAAGAATAAGATGAAGGAAAACAGAGATTTATATTATATAGCGGCATTAGCAGACGGAGAGATTAAAGATCCTTCTCTTGAGCAAAAGCTGCGCGATGAGATACAAGCCGATGCTGGACTTCAGTTTGAGTTTTTTGTTCAGACATCAATTAAGAATCTTGTATCCCAAAGATTAAAAATTGCACCTGCACCGGTTAAAATAAAGAAACGACTCGAAAGGCAAATTTCTCCGGATTCAAATAAAGGTCTGAAACGTCTTTCTGGTCTTATCAGACGGTTCTTCCGATGAATTGAAAACAATATTTGTCAATTAAATAGAGTTAATGCTATGTTTAATATTAAAAACATCCTTCTGCCCACTGATTTCAGCAATCTTTCGCTTTCAGCCGCTTCATATGCACTGGATATTGCAAAACAATACGGTGCAAAAGTACATCTACTGAACGTACTGGAGAAAACCCCACCCATATTGGCTATCAGGTCATTGGATCTTTCCGAGGAAAAGATAGTAAAAACAATAGAGGATGATGCAAAAAATTCTCTGAATAAAGCTCTGGAGAAGATCAATAAGGATAAATCTGTTGAAATTGTGCCTGTTATAAAGAAAGGGATCGATTTCGAGACAATAATTGATTATTGCGAATCCAACAAAATTGATCTGATTGTAATAGCTACTCACGGCCGCACAGGCATACTTCGTACACTTTTAGGCAGCGTAGCTGAAAAGGTTATAAGATATGCTACCTGCCCTGTTCTGGTTATTACCCCTTCAGAAAACGAGAAGTAGGCAGGCATAATATTCTTGATTCTCCTCACTTCTTTTGATATATTTCAAGTCTGCAAGTTTTATAAAGGTATAAAAAAATGGCTAGAGTTAAGAACGTAGAGGCTTTTTGCGGAATTTGTAATGGGATGAGGAAAATGGAACTGTTGGGTGAAGTCTCCTTAAGTGAAAATGCTGAAAATAAAAGATGGGCTAAATGCAAGAAATGTAAACAGACTATGATTATTGACCTTACAGAAGATGTTAAGGAAACGAAGCCCTCTTTAGAAGGAATTGAAAACGAAGATTGTACTGTTTATTCACCTACCAAATCATTTACGGTTGGTGAATCCATATATCATCAGAACTGGGATGATTTCGGAAAAGTTGTAGGTAAAGAGGTAATGTCAAACGGACATAGCTCTATTACAGTTGAATTCCAGAAATCAGGAAACAAGAAATTAATTGAATCAATATCTCAATAAACCAACATTAAAGCGAGGTGAAATAATTTGGTTGGTATCACAGTAGGCGAAAACGAATCAATAGATAAAGCGTTAAGAAGGTTCAAAAAGAAATACGAAAGATCCGGAGTACTGAAAGAGTTCAAAAAGAGAACCTTTTTTGTTAAACCTTCTATCAAGAAAAGAATGGAACGTCTGAAAGCTGAAAGACGTGCTCACAGATCAGATTCTAACAATTAAATTATTATGGCTGTCCCGATTTTATATACGGACAGCCTTTTTTTATATCCATCCCGAATTTTAATATCGATCCAGGTAAATACTTTCATTCATTTCATCCCGCAAACCGATTCAGCAGTTTAACAATTTAGCCATTAAACCATTCAGCCACCTAACAATCAAATTTTTACTTCAGCTGTATCTTTGGTTCCTCTTCCCTTTTTTCTTCCGGTTTCTTTAGATAATACTTTTCAAAGTGTCTGGTTATAAGGTTAAAAGCATCGTCAACATTTTCGCAGAATGAAAAAAGATCAAGGTCAGAAGGACTGATAACAGCATTTGAAACGAGTCCGTCGAAGTTTATTATGTTCTTCCAGTACTTTTCATCATAGACGATAAGAAGCATTTTCTTTTTGATCTTATCAGTCTGGATCAATGTAATGATTTCAAAGAATTCGTCCATCGTTCCGAAGCCCCCCGGAAATACTATAAGCGCTTTAGCCAGGTATGCAAACCAGAATTTTCTCATGAAGAAGTAGTGAAATTCAAATTGAAGGTCAGGACTAACGTACTTATTAACGAACTGCTCAAATGGGATACTGATATTGAGACCTACAGAATAGCCTCCAGCAAGCTTAGCACCTTTATTGGCAGCCTCCATTATGCCGGGACCTCCGCCTGTACAGATTATAAAACGGTTGCCTGAAGTATCAAGGTTTAGTGACCATTCGGTTAATCTTTTGGATAATTCAACTGCATCTTCATAATATTTCGACATTTTTACCATATGCTGTGCATTCCTCAGCGCCAGGGCAAGCTTTTCATTAGAAGTATCTTTAGGATTAATAGTTTTGAATTTATTCAGCGCTGCTGTCGACTTTTGCCTGGACAATAGCCTTGCTGATCCGAAAAATACAATGGTATCGACTATCTTGTGTTTCCTGAATTTTGTTTTCGGTTCAAGAAATTCTGAAAGGATGCGCAGGATCCTTGCATCAGATGAATTTAGAAAATCAAGATTTTCATAGGCTTTCTGTACGGGTTTGGATTTTGACATGTGCTCCTAAAAAATATTTAAAAGTGTAGACAGTTTGCCTTTTAATTAATTTTAATTTACTGCATTTTTGCTTTAAAAAAATAAGGACAAAATTAAAAATACATTAATTCTGTTATTTGATCATAAAATAATATTACCTGTTAATTAAAAAAATTCAGATTCAGTAAGCTTTATATAAGGATGGGCATGCTCAAGCGTACGATTATTGTTCTCTTACTTTTTGTTTCCACTGTATATCCTTCATCCAAAGAAGAGATAGCATCAAAAATACATCATATATTATCAAGACTTCCTGCCTCAACACATCCAGCAGTGCTTGTATTTAACCCGCTGACACAGGATACTATTTTTTCCCTTAACGCTGCAGCATCGATGATTCCCGCATCAAACACGAAACTATTTACAACTGCGACTGCCCTGTCGGAGCTTGGAGGCGACTTCGTACTCAAAACCTCTCTGATGACGGATGATTCAAACATTAAAGACGGGATCATAAACGGGAATCTTTATATTAAAGGCTACGGGAATTCTCTGTTCTCCCAGGAAGATCTAGAAAAATGCGTAAAAGAATTAAAGCAGAAAGGCATTAAAAAGATTACCGGGAAGGTTGTAGGCGACGATAGTTACTTTGATAATGTGTATACCAGGGATGACTGGATAAGAGACGAAGTAGCAAACGTTAAGCTGCCCCCAATTTCAGCACTGGTTCTGGACAGGAACAGGAAAGTTATATACAAAAAAAGAGGAAGAAGGACGAGACGATACCTTATTAATGTACAGAATCCTCCTCTGAATGCGGCAGAGTGTTTAAGAAGCGAACTATTAAACCAGGGTATCGGGATAGATTCAAAAGCCGTAGAAGGAGTTACCCCTGATGAAGCTGTTGAGATAACGAGTTCAGGAATTATATTAAGGAACCTGCTTCAGGATATAAACAAGCACAGCGACAATTTTTTAGCCGAATGTTTATTTAAGACAGTGGGTACCGAGATCAGCGGCAAACAGGGAAACGCGTTCTTCTCGACCCAGGCCATACTTTCATTCATTAAGGATAATGGTATTTTTTACGAGGGCTCATCAATAGTAGACGGTTCCGGAATTTCCCGCTTTGATCAGATTACTGTAGGGGCACTGGCCGGGGTGCTTGAGAAAATGTATTTCGATCTGGCACATTATGATGACTTCTATAATTCACTCAGTATCGCAGGAGTCGACGGAACGCTGGCTCACAGAATGAGAGGAACGCGGGCCGAGAACAATTTCCACGGTAAAACAGGTACACTTAACGGAGTTTCTTCATTATCAGGATATCTGACTAATGAAGCAGGTGATGATTTGATAGTAAGTATAATATTCGAGTTTGACAAAAAAGGGGCCAGGTTTCACAGGGATCTGCAGGATGATATTGTTACTCTGCTGGCTGACTGGAGATAAAAAAAAGACTGCTTCAAAGGTCTTTTATTGTCATTTCGAGCAGGTCTTTAAGGGAGAAATCTTTGTCTCTCCTTCCAGTTCCAAGATGTCATCTATCCTTTGAAACAGCCTCTACAATCTTTTTATTCTTAACCAGAATTATTTATTCTGTTGAGTCTGGTTTCCTTCAGTAGGAACGTTTGGGGTCTGCTGAGGAGGCAGACTCGGGGACTGTGGAACATTTTGCTGACCTGATCTCTGAATTATACTGTCGCGCTGCTCCGTGGTTGACTGACCGGGCAGAAAGAACAAGTTTATAACTATCGTAAGCACAGCAAGAGATCCGCCAAGCCACCAGGTTGCTTTACTCAAAAAATCGGCTGTTCTCCTTGTTCCGAACATTGTGCCCATTCCACCGGCGCCGCCGAATGTACCCGCCAGGCCGCCGCCTTTACTAGACTGAAGAAGAACAATAATGACCAGTAATACTGCTATTGCCGTTGTTATAACTATTAATGTTGCATACATATATCTAACTCCTGTGATTTCGTAGCGGGGGAGGGATTCGAACCCCCGACACGTGGATTATGATTCCACTGCTCTAACCGACTGAGCTACCCCGCCAAACTTCATATTTTAGCCTGTAAATATAGAAATTAATAGATTTCCATCAAAATAATTATTGGGGCAGAAAATTGAATTAAACAGTTCCTGATAACCCGCTTCTTCTCACCCTCAGCCTCGCAAACCCCTGACCTCGCAACCTTTCTTGACTAACACAACTTAATATATTATGTTCAATACAGTTGATAACAAGGATAACATAGAACCTTAGGAAAATGATTTTGTTAAGATGATCTCTCAGTAAAAGAGACATTTATAAAGCAAAAGTATAGGGAGAAAAATGAAGACTTTACACTTAGTTTTCGTCGTAATCTTTCCCAATCTATGGTTGATTTCACAGCATTGAAGTGATTCTCAAAATACTTGATTATTAACAAGCATTCCGGAGGGATCCTATGAATAAATTTATTTACACTTTTATCTCTCTTATTATTTTTTCTGCTGAAATTTTACCGCAGGAAGTAGATGGAGAGAATTTCTGGTCACTTACTACCAATAGTACCGGCCGCGTTTATACAATGGCCGCTTATCCGGCAAATCCTGATCTCATGTTCGCCGGCGGTCTGGATCAGGGGGTATTTGTTACTACTAACGGAGGCACAACCTGGACGCAAAGAAATAACGGGCTGAATAATATTCAGGTCCAGGCCCTCGCCGTGGCTCCTGATAATCCCATCGGTTTTCAGTATGTTTATGCAGGCACTGCCCCTGGAGCAAATGGCGGCGTGTATAGATCAGTAGACGGAGGCTTAAACTGGACATTGATAAATAATGGTATTACTGAATCCAATATCGGCATTCAGGCGTTAGTCGTAAGTCCCTTTGATCCCTTTACTATCTGGGTAAGCGTTTTCGACGGCGTAACTGATGCAGTAAATGGTATATATAAAACTACAGATGCCGGTGATAACTGGTATCCCGTTACAGCAGGCCTCGGTACAATCAGGAACTTCCTTACTATTGCCGCATCCCCGGTTGACGCCAATTTAGTTTACCTCGGCACTTCGTTTTCAACAGCAACCAGTACGGGACCTTCAGTGATATATAGAAGCACAGACGCCGGTGAAAGCTGGGTACTGGCAAGCAATGGTCTTCCTACAGATCCTGCAGCAATAAATCCTATCAGATTTATTGTCATCAGTCCAGTTGATCCCAACTTTTTATTCGCCGGTTTATTCATGAATACAACTGACGGCGGAGCTTATTTTTCAACAGATGGCGGAAGTAACTGGGTTAAGAGATGGAACGGCGCCCCTTCAGACATTGGAACTTTGTTAAGATCCGGGGCTTTGTGCCCATATATAGGATACGAAAATGATGTATATGTAGGGTTCGATAGAACCGATGGGACAAATATCGGCGTATGGCGCTCTACTGACGAAGGGAATAACTGGGAATCGTTTAACGGAAATGCAATGCTTAATACGTATGCAATACGCGCTTTAGTGTTCAATCCCACCTCTGCAAATACACTCTTCGCCGGATGTGCCTCTACAACCGGTGCCGGTGTTTATGAATTTTCTTTACCGGTGGTCCCGGTTGAGTTTGCTTCGTTTACCGCTAATGTAAGCGGTACCGACGTTCTGCTTAACTGGATCACTGCTACGGAAACCAACAATGCAGGTTTTTATGTTGAGAGAAAAATAAAAGATGGTAATTGGGAAACATTGGGATTTATAAATGGAACAGGTACTTCAGCTGAGTTGAATCATTATACTTTTATTGATAAAAATATTCCTTATGGAAGTTATTCGTATAGGTTAAAGCAGACTGATTATAATGGAACCTACGAATATAGTTCTGAAATCAGCGCAGAAGTTACAGCTGTTACTTCCTTTAACCTTTTTCAGAATTATCCGAATCCTTTTAACCCAGGCACAGCAATCCGGTATTCTATTCCTTCGGATGAATTTGTGGTGTTAAAAGTATTTGATATCCTTGGCTCCGAAGTATCGACCCTGGTTAATCAGAAACAGAGCAAAGGCGATCATACAATAAACTTTGATGCTTCGAAGCTGAACAGCGGAGTATATTTTTACTCAATCACAGCCGGCAGCTGGAATAAGACCATGAAAATGCTTCTTACCAAATAGAAATTTTCTTTGTCAGAAAAAGAGGCTGACTCAGAAGTTGAATTTTGTCAACCTGAATTTGTTTCAGGTTCTGATTTAAATCGATTTAAAATAACCCTTTTGAGACAGCCTTTTTTTTAAATTTCACCTCTCTCCTCCCTTATAATCAATTTAATGGAATTTGCTGAGTACGTTTTGCTGGTATTCTTCGTGGTAGATGCCCTCACCGGTATCATTGTAGCTTTTGATGGGGAGGTTCATATCCTGGAGCCTCTGCTTGGTGCTTGTGATCCTGTCGATCGGATCGGGATGGGTAGAGAGGAAGGTTGCGACTGCATTTGAGTTTGAGCTGATTAATCCGTCGTCTCTCATTTCTTCAAAGAAAAACATTACGCTTCCGGGATAAAATCTTGTATCATTTAAGTATTTCACGGAGTATTCATCGGCCTGGTCTTCATCTGATCTGCTGTTGGCGAGGAAGCCGAGTCCAACAAATAGGTTGGCCGCTATTTCTTCTATCTGTGAAGGATTTTCACCGAGGACGATATTCAGAAGGATCGATACGCCGTAGTAAGCTGTCATTCTCTGGGTAGCATGGCGAAGTTCGGCGTGCGCGATTTCGTGTCCCAGCACACCTGCAAGCGCTGATGAGGAAGTTAAGTACTTAATCAAACCGGTATAAACATAAATATAGCCGCCGGGAAGTGCGAAAGCATTAAGGGTGGAATCATCATCGATGATATTCATCTGATAATCAAAAACATCTTTATGTTCAATTTGAGATGAAGCAAGTATCTGGTTAAAGATTTGAGAGACTATATAATTCTTAATCGAAGGATCGCCCTTAAATATAGGGTATTCCTGCGGATCGCTCTGGATCTGGGCGTTTAACTGCTGTCCCAGCTGTACATCATCCTGGAGTGAAAATATATTTATACCGGTATCGCAGGAATTAATAACGGGCAGAACGGCCAGAAGCGATAATAATAAACCTCTTGTAAGAATTATTCTCATTTAATCTCCTTCAATCCTAATGATGCGAAATATATTAAATCAGGAATTCATGGGAGGTAACCGGAATCAATCTTCCTGTTTTTTTTCTTTTTGTATCATTTCCCAGGTAAGGTCGAGGAATTTATCAATTCCCGCACCTGTAGCCGCAGAAATAATATGGATTTTATTATCCAGCTTTTTCATTCTTTTCTTCAGGAGCTTGTTTATTTCAGATTCTTCCACAAGGTCAGATTTGGAAAGAACAAGCAGTTCGGGCTTTTGAGCAAGTTTCTTGCTATAGCTTTTCAATTCGTTATGCAGGACTTTATAATCATCCTGATAGTTTTCAGAAGTAATATCAATAAGATAAACCAGAACTTTTGTTCTTTCGATATGCCGCAGGAACTTCAGGCCAAGACCTTTTCCCTCGTGAGCTCCCTCGATAATTCCCGGGATATCGGCTACGGTGAAGCTCTGGTATTCTTTGTACTGAACGATTCCGAGATTCGGCTCAAGGGTTGTGAAGGGATAATCGGCTATTTTGGGACGCGCCGCAGAGATGGTGGAAATTAAAGTAGATTTCCCTGCATTGGGAAACCCTACCAGTCCAACATCGGCAATAAGCTTCAGCTCAAGGATAATTTTTCGTTCCTCGCCGGGTTTTCCCGGTTCAGCGTACCTCGGGGCCTGGTTGGTCGGAGTTGCAAAGTTGCTGTTGCCTTTACCGCCTCTGCCTCCTTTTGCCGCAACTATGCGCTTTCCATCCTCATCAAGATCAAATAATACTTTGTTTGATTCGGCATCTTTAATGACGGTTCCGACAGGGACTTCTATAATTATATCTTTACCGTTTTTGCCGTCTTTTCGCGAATTGGCTCCCGGTTCTCCCTTTCCCGCTTTATAGTTTTTCTTATAGCGGAAATCAAGGAGTGTAGCCAGGTTATGATGAGCTTCAATAATGACACTACCTCCGTCCCCTCCGTTACCGCCTGAGGGTCCGCCTTTAGGAACGTACTTTTCTCTGCGGAAGGTAACTGCTCCGTCTCCCCCGTTTCCGGCGCTGATACTGATTTCTGCAAAGTCAATAAACATATGCTAGTCCTGATTGAAAAAATTACTTACAGCGTTGGTTAGTACAACGGCATCCCTTGAGTATGGACTTACTTTATAAGAAAAGAAAACTGCTTTGAGAATTTCTGTTGCTTCATCGTAATCAGCCGATTCCGATATCTTTTCCATAGTATTTACGAAATCTTCCTCATCTTCGTTAAATACGTTTGCCACTATTTTTTCCATTTCTTTATCCGAAAGGAAGCTCAATATATCATTATTTTTACGGTCAGCTGCAGCCAGCGTTTCAGACTCCACCTGCTCATTACTTTCATCATCGTCAAACGATAGCTCTTCTTCTTCGATTATCAATTCTTCTGAAATTATTTCATCTTCAGGAGTATCTTCAGGAATATCTTCAAGAGTATCTTCCGGAACAGAAGTTTCCCTGGGAGGTTTTTCTTCTAATGAAGTTGAATCTGTCTCTATTTCTTCCGGTACTTCAGTATTTTCCTCAACAGGCTCTTCGTCATCCTCATCCAGTTCGGTGAAGTTGAGATCATCCTCGGAGCTGAGAGTATCCAGCTGTGCTTCTAGTTCCTCAAGTGATTTTAATTCAGTCTTATACCGGCTAAGAAAATCATCGGAAGATTCCAGCTCAATCTCTTTTTGTTCATTCACTTGCTCAGAGATTCCTTCACCGCTTTTCTCTGCTTCTTTAGATTTATCTGCCGGAAGTTCAGGCGCTTCTTTTTCTGTTTCTGGTTCATTCAGAATATTATTGTCAGAAGGATGTTCTTCTGTTTCAACTGCTTCAGTCTCTTTTTCTTCCGACGGATTTACATCTGAAACGCCGGCATCGGAAGAGACTTCATAGTCCTGCTGTTCTTTTTCAGACGGGTTTTCTGATTCAGAAGTCTGAATCTCTTCTGTTTCCGACTCTTCTTCTTTTGCAGCCGGGGATGTTTTTAAAGGTTCTTTCGAATAAAGGATCTTTCTTATCTCCTCAATATCATATTTCCTTTTATCGTCAGCCGGTATAGCCCGCCTGAGCTTAAACAGCGGCTCCATCAAATCTTTCTCTTTCAGGAAAAGCTCTACTGTCTGAGTATGGATGCGGGTCTTATTTATTCCTCCTTCATTGAAGAAGTCACCAATAGAGACAAGTGCATTATCAATAAGATCGTGAGTGTGCTCGCTGAACATTTGCTGATCAATTTTCCCAAGGATCATTCCGAATTCAGTCTCGCTGAGCGAGAGAATTTTCCTTTTTGAGAAGTATCCGTAAAAAACGTTCTTTACATAATCGTAATAATAAATGTAATTGAGCATCCTTTTAATCTCATTAACGTTCTTCGTTTTATTCTCATCGAAGATCAGCTTAGAAAGCGTCCAGTTTGGTCTGACTAGGTAATTTATATTAAATGTCACCGCGTGGGTTACAAGAGTTCTGACATCTTCAAAGGCCAGCCGTTTGTTCTTTTTTATCTCTTCGCTGATGAGGTTAAAATAATGCGATATTTCGCTGCCGGAATAATCGAAGGAGGAATTCTGCATGAGTCTTCTGCGGTCTTCGTAAATCAGGTAATCGAGATGTGCCGATATATATAACAAAATAGCAGGATGAATTTCGGCAGAGGCGAGTCTCTCATACGGGAAAAAGGACCCTAATTTATTAACACGGTTCAGTGTAAAATCAATAATGAATTTAATTTCTTTTTCGAACATTCTGCCCTACTCTCATTTATTTCCTTGCAGAAAATATAAAAAATCCCGATTAAAGTGTTAACCGGGATTATAAAATGAATTAACGAATTCCGGATTCAGCGGATTATGCAGATTGCAAATGGAACTCCGATCTCAGGCCTCAGCCAATCCATCCAATCAAATGGCGGGATTTTCTCCCTTTCGGGGAGACCTGAGAGAATCCGGACTAACCGGGTGAATCACCTTATTCCTGATAGTAAAACTATAGTTCAGTTCTGCTGTAAGACTATCAATCTGTCTCATTGAAACAGCCTTATGCATCCGGCCATCAGCCAACAAACCGATATCACGTACGCTTCTGTTCTTTGCGGTGTTAATGAAAAGGACATACACCACCAGAGAAAGAACAAAAATTAAAAGTATAACTCCGACTGCTTTTCTCACAGCTTCATCCCTGATTATTTATTTACCATCAAGGTGCAGATTATTTTTCTTTTTTGCAAGAAGCCCTGTAATATTCTCTTCTGAGTTGTGCTATAGTATCCATAGATATTTGTTTAGGACATTCAGCAGAACAGGCTTCTGTGTTCGTGCAGGAACCGAATCCTTCAATTTCCATTTGTCTTACCATGGCAAGCACTCTCATCTCTCTTTCAGGCTGACCCTGCGGGAGTCGTGCAAAATGAGAAACCTTAGCAGCAACAAACAGCATTGCAGAAGCATTTTTACATGCTGCCACACAGGCCCCGCATCCGATACACTGAGCGGCATCGAAGGCAGCTTCCTGTTCGTCCTTGGGAATAGGGATAGCATTTGCATCGGGTGCACCTCCGGTATTTACCGAGATAAAACCTCCGGCCATCACGATCCTGTCGAATGCAGATCTGTCGACCACAAGATCTTTTATAACTGGAAATGCCTTAGCGCGCCACGGTTCAACTACTATTGTATCGCCGTCTTTGAATCTTCTCATATGGAGCTGACAGGTAGCAATTCCCTCCTGAGGTCCGTGAGGTCTTCCGTTTATAAACATAGAACAGCTACCGCAAATTCCTTCACGGCAGTCGTGATCGAATGCAACCGGTTCCTCACCTTTCTTCACCAGGCCTTCATTCAAAACATCCATCATTTCGAGGAAAGACATGTCAGGAGATATATCCTGCAGTTCATAGCTAACTAATTGTCCTTTGGCGCTGCGATTTTTCTGACGCCATATTTTCAGGTGTAAATTCATTCCTTTTCCCATTATTTATAACTCCTTTGAGAAGGTTGGACGAACTCAAAATTCAGTTCTTCTTTATGCAGCTCGGCTTTATTTTCCACGCCTTTGAATTCCCAGGCTGCGACATAAGCAAAATTAACATCATCTCTCTTAGCTTCATTTTCTTCTGTCTGATGTTCCTCTCTGAAGTGTCCTCCGCAGGACTCCTCCCTGTGAAGTGCATCTTCAGCCATAAGCTCACCAAGCTCGAGGAAATCTGAAACGCGGCCTGCTTTTTCAAGCGACTGGTTCAGTTCTTCATTTTCACCGGCTACAATAACATTCTTCCGGAAATCTGCTCTTATTTCCTTGATCCTGGAAATCGCCTTCTTCAGACCTTCAGCGTTGCGCGACATACCCACATAATCCCACATCACCTGACCCAGTTCACGGTGAAATTCATCGACAGTTTTGGTTCCTTTGATGTCCAGGAGCTGTTTGATTTTATCCTTAATCTCTTTCTCCACATTCTTAAAGGCTTGGTGTTCTGTAGTGATTTTATCAGTCTTGTGCTGTGCAAGGTAATCGCCTATAGTATAGGGAATAACGAAGTATCCGTCTGCAAGTCCCTGCATAAGTGCACTCGCACCGAGACGGTTGGCGCCATGATCGGAGAAGTTGCACTCGCCGAGGGCATAGAGTCCAGGTATTGAAGTCATAAGGTTATAATCAACCCACAGCCCGCCCATCGTATAGTGAACAGCGGGGTAAATTCTCATTGGCACTTCATAAGGATCCTCAGCGGTAATAAGTTTATACATATCGAACAGGTTGCCGTATTTATCTTTAATCTTGTCTTTACCCAGGCGGTTGATCGCATCAGCAAAGTCGAGGTAGACTGCATTCTGAGCAGGACCAACCCCTTTTCCTTCGTCAACCATTTCCTTAGCATTCCTTGAGGCAACATCCCTTGGAACCAGGTTACCGAAAGAGGGGTATTTTCTTTCGAGATAATAATCTCTTTCTGCTTCAGGAATCTGTGAAGGAGGTCTTTTATCTTTTGGATCTTTGGGAACCCAGACCCTGCCGTCATTCCTCAAGCTTTCGCTCATAAGGGTTAACTTCGACTGGTAATGCCCTGTTACAGGTATACAAGTCGGGTGAATCTGTGTAAAGCAGGGATTAGCGAAGAAAGCGCCTTTCTTATAAGCTCTCCAGGCTGCGGTAACGTTCGACCCTTTCGCATTTGTTGAAAGGTAGTAAGCGTTTCCGTAACCGCCGGTTGCTAGAACGACTGCATCAGCAGCATATGATTTAATTTCGCCGGTTACCATATCCCTTGTAACAATACCTCTTGCTTTTCCATCAATAATAACTACATCAAGCATCTCATGGCGGGGATACATCTTAACCTTACCTAGTCCAACCTGGCGCATCAATGCATTGTAAGCTCCAAGCAGAAGCTGCTGACCCGTCTGACCCCTTGCGTAGAAAGTACGGGAGACCTGTGCACCGCCGAAAGAACGGTTATCAAGAAGTCCGCCGTATTCACGTGCAAAAGGAACACCCTGAGCCACGCATTGATCGATAATATTTGCGCTAAGTTCGGCAAGGCGGTAAACGTTTCCTTCACGCGACCTATAGTCGCCGCCTTTTATCGTATCATAAAACAAACGGTAAACGCTGTCGCCGTCATTCTGATAATTCTTTGAAGCATTTATTCCACCCTGAGCAGCGATACTATGTGCGCGGCGGGCACTATCTTGGAAACAAAACGCATCAACGTTATAGCCAAGCTCTGCAAGAGAAGCAGCTGCTGACCCTCCAGCCAGTCCTGTTCCCACTACAATTATATTATATTTTCTTTTATTAGCCGGATTAACCAGTTTCATTTTGAACTTATAGTCTGTCCATTTTTGTTCTAATGGTCCGGCAGGAACTTTTGAATCTAATTTCATATTATTTCCCTCCTCCCAGGATGAAGTATAAAGGAATGATTGCGAACCCGATACATATAAGTATCGAGAAAGCAACGCCGAATCCTTTGATGAACGGTGTATATTTATTGTGTCTCAGTCCCAGCGTCTGGAACCCGCTTTGGAAAGCGTGCACAAGATGGAAGGCGAGAAGGATCATTGCAAAAATGTAAAAGACCGACCACCAGGTTTGGTGGAATTTTAATACGGCGCTTTCAAACATTGTACCCTGAGGACTGCCGAACCTGGAGGGAATGAAGAAATCCATTAAATGGATAACGAGGAAAATAAGTACCACGATTCCGCTCTGTATCATGAACCTAGAATAGAATGTGCTGTTTGCGGACGGATCTTTTGTTTTATAAGCAACACCGCGCGCCGAATTATTTATAAACCACAGCCTGATACCATTTATGATATGGTAAATAAATGCAATGAACAATACTATCTCAATTATCCTGACCGGGATGTTAAGTGAAGCTGCCATAAAATCCGCATAAGCTTCAAAAGCATCGGGTGTGCTTCTGAGCAGCAGGAGGTTGGCAATAAGGTGGATGATCAGGTAGATATATAAAAACAAGCCCGTAACAGCCATTATAAGCTTCTTCCCCAGGCTCGAATCGATAAACGAGGTGAACCAACCCATTAAATTTCTCCTTTATAAAAACGATCACTTATTGGTAAGCTAGAACTGAATGTGTTTTGTGGTAACAATATTCTAAATACGACAATAAATAATTTCAGTTGGTACGGGAAAATCCCCGCACAGAAGTTTTACAAAATTATTTATATCAGGGAAGAAAAGCAATTTAGTTTGGGGGAATAAATTAAGTTTAACAGGAATAACCGGATTGACCTAATGCGCTTTTTTTAGAGTCATGTTGATGATCATATTGAAATATCAATAAAGCGAATGAACGAATTTCTCATATGATTCATAACCTCACAACAAGTATCTGAAAACGTTCTGAATACGTTCTGAATACGATCTGAAAACGTTGATTGAACTTTCTATAGAATCCAAGCGCTGAAGGAATCAGGCAGAGCGCGGAGAACAAGGGAGGTTATTTTGATTTTTTGATTTTCTCTTCTATATTCAGATAGTTCTTTCAAATGATTACGGTGTCCCGGTTAGAACGGGAATGATAGGGAATCCGGTTAGAATCCGGAGCTGACGCGCAACTGTAAAGCAGAGCGATGAACTATTAACAATGTAAAATGAATAATTATCAATTGTTAATTATAGATTCTACATTATTCATTGCAAAGCCTGAGCCAGGAGACCTGCCGTATGGAATTAAATCAACCTTCGCGGGTGAGGTTAGATTACGAATATTCAATCAATTCGTTTAATCCCCCACGAAGTTACTTTTATATCTTTTTCAGGAGTAACTTCATGTATCTACAGAAACTTTTCTTAACAGGACTGGCATCGACCCTCCTCTGTACTGCTGTATATTCCCAGAACAGCATTATCCGAAAGGGCGATTCCACAGGATATTATAAAATGTCTGATGTGGTTGTAACTGCTACAAGGACAGAAACCCCTCTCATAGAACTGGCAAATTCAATTACCGTTATCGACTCCTCTGAAATCGTTAACTCTAAGAAAGACAATGTTCTTGATCTACTTAGAGACGAATACGGTGTGAACGTCGTTCAGCAAGGAGGTCCCGGCAAGCTTGCGAGCGTATACATGCGCGGCGGAGGTTCGGAACATACCCTTGTTCTTATCGACGGTATAGAAATGAATATGCCGGGAGATCCGGGCAACACATATGATTTCTCAAATCTTCCGACAGACAATATCGAGAGGATAGAAATACTCCGGGGTCCCCAGAGCACAATGTACGGCTCGGATGCACTGGCGGGTGTAATCAATATTATAACAAAGACAGGCCAGGGCCGGCCAAAATATTTGCTTTCAGCCGAGGGCGGAACTTATAACACCTATAAACTTAACGGTGGTTTAAGCGGAACTTATGATATTTTCAACTACCAGGTAAACCTGAACCGTATGAAGACTGACGGATTTTCCTCTGCAGCAACGAAATACGGAAATACCGAAAAAGACGGAGCCTCAAACTTTACCGGATCGGCTAAGGCAGGAATCAATCTTGGTAATAATTTTCAGCTTAACCTGTTTTACCAGCACACCGGGGGCGAAGCTGACTATGATCAGTGGGGAGGCGAATTCGGAGATGATCCGACGTACGTTTACAACCTCGATGAAAATATCTTCAGGATGGAAACTATCTTCTCCGATTACAAAAATACCTGGAACGGTAAAGCCGGTGTTTCCTATATGAGGAATGTAAGAAAATACAGTTTTGATTCTACGCTTTACAACCCGGCGTTTTCAAGGAGTATGTATGACGGGAAGAAAATTAAATTCGACATACAGAACACATTCAATTTTGCGAAACCTTTTTCGCTGACCATTGGAGCGGAGCACGAAAGAGAAACAGCCCTGAGTAATTATTTTATAAATTCACAGACCGGGAATTTTGAGAGCGACTTTCCACCACGAAGGTCAACCACTAAAGGATTTTTTCTGGAAGAACAGAGCAACATTTCCGACCGATTCTTTCTGAACCTGGGAGTAAGGTATGATAATCACGATAAGTTCGGTGATGCTGTAACCTACCGGCTGGCACCCGCTCTGATGATATGGGAAACCTGGACAAAAATAAAAGCTAGTTACGGCACAGGGTTCAAAGCACCATCTTTATTCTACCTATATGATCCTGCTTTCGGAAATGAAAACCTTCTGCCTGAAAAAAGCTCGGGCTGGGATGCAGGCTTTGAACAGTACCTCTGGAATGACAGGATCACCGCCGGGGCCACTTACTTCAGCAACCAATTCAAAAAGCTTTTCGGTTTTGATTCGAACTTTAAAACTGTCAACATAAACCAGGCGGAAAGCTATGGTGTTGAGATTTTTGTTTCAGCGAAGCCGGCGGAAGGACTGCTTCTGAAGGTAACTTACACGAATACCAGGACAAAGGATCTTAGTCCCAATTCACCCGATAAAAACCTGACTTTGTTAAGAAGGCCCGAACATAAAGGTTCGTTAAGTGCCAATTACAGCTTTCTTAAAAAATTCAATGTTCATATGGATGCCGCTTATGTAGGCAAAAGGGATGACAAGATATTTACGGCATCGGGAGCAGAGAGAGTCAGTCTGGGCAGCTATTTCCTCCTGAATGCCGCTGCTTCGTATGACGTTTTGAGTTACCTCCAGTTGTACGCGAAGGTTAATAATATTGCTGATGACTATTATGAAGAGGTTTACGGGTATGCTTCACCGGGGGTTTCGCTTTACGGAGGTTTTAAATTGAAATTATGATAAAGATCAGGATTTTGAACTGCTGATGTTTTATCTTTAAAGTTAATTAAACGAAAAAAGAAAGTAATTTTAATTATACTATATCTGAAAGGAGTACTGAATGAATTCAAAGTTAATATCACCCAGGTTATTGGTTCTCTGTGCTATGATCGCGGCTGCAGCCTTCACCAGGCTTATGCCTCATCTCCCGAATTTCACAGCTATCGGAGCTATGGCTTTATTCGGCGGCGCATATTTCACTAATAAAAAACTGGCATTTGCGGTTCCGTTGATTGCAATGTTCTTAACTGACCTCATCCTTGGATTCCATTCCACCATTCTCTCTGTATACTTTGCGTTTGCCCTTATGGTGGTGGTAGGAATGACGATGATACAGAAGAAAAAAGTTTCCAATATTGCTGTTGCTTCCCTGACGGCTGCTGTTATGTTTTTCCTGATTACAAATTTTGCATTCTGGATGACTGATGTAATGTACCCGATGACGGGGGCAGGACTGGCGGCATGCTACACGGCTGCACTGCCGTTCTTCGGTTATACTTTAGCAGGAAATCTATTTTATGCAGGTGTAATGTTCGGATTGTTTGAGCTTGCGAAGGTAAAGTATCCTCAGCTCGCTCCGGTTCAGTCGTAAAATAACTTTAGTTAGATTTTATATTCAGACATTCGCGGCGGAAATTTTCTTTCCGCCCGGATATATTTTGAAATTATACCCGAGATTTAGAGGGGGCTAAAGCCCCGGGGAGGTTATTACTAATGCTCTTTCCGTCGGATAAATCCGAACGGCAATGATAGATCCAACCTCATTGATAGATCCAACCTCAATGATAAATGCGAACTGCAATGATAAATCCAACTTCAATGATAAATCAGAAAGGCTGTGATAACTCCAGCGGCTAGATAAATCCAACCTACATGCTAAATCTAAAGGGCTATGTTAACTCCCGCGGTAATGAAATTCCAAATGCAAGGTTAAGTCCGGTTTGCGGACTACGCTTTAATGTTCGAAGAAGCGGCCGAAAAAAGAACCGGGACTCTGGAACTGATGTTCTCTAGATGATACTCCTCTATCCTTAAAATCAGCGATATCAGGGTATTCTACTTCTGACTGAGCGATTATCTTATCAAGCTCTGCCCTGTCAAGCCATACACCTTTGCATTTGGGACAGGTATTAACTGTTATATCATCTTTTTGTTTGGTTACCAATTCATTTCCATCAACAGGACATTTCATTTCATTTCCTCCTAATAAGTTATACTCTTTATATAATAACAATAAATGACAGAAATGAATTAATGAGGACTACAATGATTTAAAAATCAGACCTGCATCACAAAATCAGTTGATTGAGCCGGCCAGTTTCCCTCTTTGTTTTGCAAAACCAATGATCTTTTTAAGTGCACTGACATAATTGTATCCGGCAGCTTCCGCGGAGCGCATAAATCCCGCACTTTCAGTAAGATCAGGGTTAGGATTAACTTCGAGCACATAGAGCTTATTATCCCGCGATAGTCTCATGTCTATTCTTGCATAATCACGGCACCCCATAATCCTGAAGGCATCTACAGCAATTTCCTTTGCTTCCTTTTCCAGTCGTTTCGGAAGCTGCGCAGGACAGCTAGGTATCGTCTTATGATACGCTTCATGATTTGGATCCCATTTCGCCTGATAGCTTACTATATTATAAAGATGATCAGGCATTTCGCTGAAATCAATTTCACTTATAGGCAGAGCCTGGGGTTCTTTATCGCCCATTACGGCAACGTTCAGCTCCCTCCCCTCAATAAATTCTTCTACAAGCGCCGGCTGCTGATATATCGAAAGGACGTAATTGACTCTCGCCTTTAAGCCCGGGCCGTCCTCAACGATGGAATTATTCTCGATACCTACACTTGCATCTTCAAAAGCGGGCTTTATGATGAGCGGGTATCTCAGATTGTGCCTGTAACTATTCTGAGATTTCTTAATCATTATGAATTTTGCTGTTCTGATTCCATATGAATTCAGAATTCTCTTTGCGAGAACTTTGCTCTGGCAGTTGGCAAGAGCCATCGGAGGTGCTCCGGTATATGGAATTCCAAGCAGTTCCAGCATACCCACAATGTTCATTTCGAGTCTGGAATTTTCCTGGTAGAGTTCCATAAAATTGAAAATAACATCGGGCTTATTTGTATTTATATCTTTAAGAAGTATGCGAAGGTCATCAAAAATGTTCAGCGAATAAGCCTGGAATCCCCTTTTTGACAGCTTTTCGGCCATAATTTCGTATTCTTCGATAGGGGTAAGTTCTTCAACTTCAAAATACGGAATAAAATCGAGCTCTTTGATTTCGTGCTCAACCGATTTAACGTAGAAATCGGGCTGAGGTTCGTTAAATACTACAGCAACTTTTGTTTTTCTCTTACTCATAAAAATAAAAATAAATAAAATTGACCTGCTCACAAAATTATGATAATGATTTAAAGTAATGTAATCATTAAATTAAGCCATAAAAATTACTGATATATGAGCTTTTATCCCCAACCTTATAAATACCAATGCGGTCCTTTCGCCCTGAAATATGCCCTCGTAATGCTGGGCAGATTTGAAAATGAAAGAGAGATAGCCAAACGGGCCGGCAGCACCTGGTGGTACGGGACTGATGAAATCGGGTTAGCCAAGGCTGCAAAAACTTATGACTGCAGAATGAAATATTTCCGGCGTGAAACTCCCGACGAAGCAATTAAAGCTCTAAGCAATCATCTGAAAGCAGGCTACCCGTGCATATTAAGCGTGGATAACTGGGAGCACTGGTTCACGGTGATAAACGAGCAGCAGGGAAAGTTTATTGTGGTTGACAGCGGGCTTGATAAGGTAATTGTTATCTACTCTGCCCGTCAGTTGACAAAAAGGTGGAAGTATATTGATGACGAAACCGGGTACACCAGCTACGACGGCTATGCCCTTTCTTCCAAATTCAAACCCCGCACTAAAGCAAGGTTTTCGCTTGAAAAGGCCAGGTATGTAATGCGCGACGGCAACAGGGTGCTGGCAGAAAAGTGGGATACATATTTTAATGATCTTATTACAATGTGCAGGCCAAGGACTTCTCATACAACAAGGTCAATTTCTTTTGCAGAGTTTTTAAGAAGACACGAGAAAATGCTTGTGGACGAAGTTGCAAACTGGCATGGCCAGCCAAGTTACGAGGAGTTAAAAAAAATACTAAAGAATATGCGGTTTGTCTCCGAAGTTTACAACCTGGTTATTCATGCCGAAGACCAGAAAAAAACACTGGTTGATCTTTCTGCTTTACTTATGATGTATGCCTGCGGTAAGTATGGAATGGACCCAATTTATTAAATATAAAGGTGCCTTATGGAGTTGACTACTAAATACAACGAAAAAATATTAAAACGGGAAACGTCCGCTCTGCTCCTGATTGATATACAGGAGAAAATTCTCCCCGTAATGGATAAACCCGCGCAGGTGATAAATAATAGTCTTAAACTCATTAAAGGATTTAAGGTTCTTAACATACCCATCTTTTATACAGAGCAGTATCCGAAAGGCCTTGGAAGCACATCCAACACTCTCCTTAAGGAATTAGAAGGCTTAAGCGCCATACAAAAAATGACGTTCAGCTGTTCAGGGGCGGGAAACTTGTTTCCACGGCTTAAAGATAATAATGCCCTTCAGGTAGTTGTAGCGGGCATAGAGGCTCACGTTTGTGTACAGCAGACCATACTCGACCTTCTGGCGAACGACTTCCAGGTAAACGTTGCGGCAGATGCAATATCGTCCAGAAATGAATTCGATTACCGCACCGCGCTTGACAGAATGAGACGCCATGGTGCCGAGATCACAACCACAGAGGCGATTTTATTTGAATTATTAAATGTTTGCGGTACTGATGAGTTTAAGCAAATATCTAAAATCGTTAAATAAAGATAAAAAGAGTAAAAGAAGAGGGCTTGCAAGTGCTTATAAAAATTGAAGTTATAACAATACCGCCTTGTCACCCTTTATTTAATGCCTGATGATTGCCCCACCATAAAACTTTTTTGTTTCATTTATCAACACATCCTTCTTTTCTTCTCAAAAAGTCACAGTAAGAATTTCACAAAACCACTGTAATTGTTACCGAAGTTTTTATCACTAAAAATTCAGTAAGTAACATTTACAAACACGCCCGGTGGCATAATCATTGGCTTTCCTCATACAAATATCTCAATCAGAGAACCAGAATGAAAACAAAATATTTCAATATAAAAATAATAGAAGGGCGAGAAAAAATGCGGAAGTTATCTTATATAGCTGCTTTATTGTTACTTTCATTTGTTGGGTGTATGCAGGAAAGTAATGTAACCGGACCAGCGGACGGAATTGTTAAAACACAGCCTAAAACCATTATCATGCTTCCGGATAAAGCTGATATGAACGTTGAGGATGTATTTACATCTGCTCAATCAATCAATGGAATTTCAGGGGGCGAAATACACCTCGTTAAAAATTACCTGGGATCAAACGGGAAAACAGTTAATATTGATTGCAAATTAACTGTACCGGCAAATAGTTCATTTGCTGACTCAAGGGATATTACAATGCAGGTAAGTGACGAGGCAGGGGTAGATTTTTATCCGTCAATGACCTTTAGTGAACCAGTTATACTGAACTTCAAAATAAGCGGTCTTGACTTAACCGGAATAAATCCTGACGACGTAGAATTCTACTACGTAGATCAAAGCGGAAACCTGGCTCCAACTGTTAATGACGGGGTAACATTTGATGCAGCAACAGGTACACTAAACGTAATCAATGCACAGCTTCCTCACTTTTCACGCTGGGCATACGCGAGATAATTGATATATTTATTATTCTTATGAAAGGATAACATTAAGCTGTTATCCTTTCATGTTTTTAAAATATTTTAAGACACAAAAAGTGGCAGCAAGACTAAATAAATATTTAAATCTTGAAGAAATCCTGACAGGTTTCTTTTCCGAAAAAGATATTTCGGAACTGAAAAAGAATGTTTTGAAGAAGAAATGGGGCAAAACAGACAGCACGGGGATAAAACAGTCAGAGCGCAAACAAATCGAAGTAGACCTCACAGATTCATACCACAAAGAATTCCTGTTCCATATACTTATAACACTTGCAGAACAGAAGCTTGAGAAGATCAGGTTCATCGAATTCCTTTTAAACCTTGGGGATTATGCAGTTTCCCTCGGTGAGTATGAGTTTGCAATTGAAACTCATAAGAAAATCGCAGCCGAGAGTAAAACTGACCCCAACCTGGCAAGTCTTGCAGCGAATGCCTGCTATTCAATCGGGGAAATTTACAGCAGGGAAGCTAAGTGGACCGAATGTTTTGATTATACCAAGAAGGCATTCGTAATATTTAAAAATCAGAATGAGCTTAAAGGATGCGCCCGCTGTGAAAATCTATTAGGGACGGTCTATGGCGAGCGGGGCGATCTGCCTGAGGCTGCAAATCATTTTGAGGAAAGTCTCCTCTATCTTGATGAGAAAAAGGATGCTGTACTTATCGGAAAAATTGAGATAAACCTGGGTATTATAAATAACATCTACAGCAATTATGACCAGGCTCTGTTTTATTACAACCGCGCACTGGTTAACTTCCAGAGGCTGAATGATCATCAGAAACTTGCATTGATCAGGCATAATATGGGCATCACTTACCTCAAGAAGAAGGAGTACGCATATGCACTAAACGAACTGGATAAGAGTATTGCTGTGTCGTTAAACGAAAGTATCTTTTCAGTTCTGGGCATTTCATACATAACCAAGGCATTTATCTACGCTCAGATGGAAGATGTGGATCTGTCAAAAGCCTTTGCCGATAAAGCTATGGAAATCTGTTATAAAACCAATGATAAACTGTCGGTTGCAGAGATTTATAAAGTTGAAGGCATCATTAAGAGAGTTCAGAAAAATTATTCCATCGCTGAGAACTTCCTGCTTACAAGTCTTCGTATAAATAAAGAATACAAAAGCGAACTTAATTATGCGGAAACATCCCTTGAACTCGGAATACTCTACAAAGAATGGAGAAAATTCGAAGAAGCCAGGGAAAGCTTTAAGCAGGCATTAAGGTATTTCAAAAAAATAAGGGCAATTCACGAAATAGAAAATATAGAAGCGTATATAGCCGACTAACCCCTCCCTCCTGTTTCTTATCATTTAAATTAGTATTTTCACAAAAACCTCTGTTGCAAACTTTTATTACAAATGTGATAATTCCGTTACATTCTGTTGGTATTTTTAACCCAGAAAAAAGGAGAAGATAATTATCCATGAAAAAAGTGCTGGTAATAGAAGATGATAAATCAATCTCGGATCTTGTACATATCCATCTAAAGGATATGGGGTGCGAAGTAACACGGTGCTATGACGGGAATGACGGATTAAAAGAGGCGGTTGATAATAGTTATGATCTTATTGTACTCGATATTATGCTTCCAAACATTGACGGCCTGGAGATCTGCAAAGAGCTGAGAAAGCAGGAAAACTACACTCCCCTTCTTATGCTGACGGCAAAATCAGAAGAGTTTGATAAAGTACTGGGACTTGAGCTCGGCGCCGACGATTACCTTACCAAGCCTTTCGCCATCAGAGAATTTACGGCAAGGGTGAAAGCCATATTCCGCCGGATAGAAGCTCTACAGAAGGACCAGGGAGAGAAGAGTGATATCGCTGTGGGTGATTTACTGATAGATGTAGCAAAACGGCGGGTTATTCTTAAAGGTGAACGGATAGATCTTACACCAAAAGAATTTGAACTGCTTCACCTGCTGGCTTCACACCCCGGGAAGACATACACACGTGAGCAGCTGCTCAGTCTCCTCTGGGGATATTCGTATAATGGTTATGAACACACGGTGAATTCACATATCAACAGGCTCCGCGGAAAAATTGAGACCGACCTTTCCAATCCAACATACATCCTAACTACCTGGGGAGTCGGTTACCGGTTCAATGATCTTGAAGAAATAACTAAGGAATGAAGGAAAACGTATTTTGAAAACCAAATTTTTTCACAGTCTTTTCTGGAAGATTTCAGCAATATTTTTAATTGTGCTTGTAATACTTTCGGGAATATATATGTACATCTCCGTCCGCACTGCTGAAATGTACTACCAGGAAACCAATCAGAAACTTGATGCCGAAATTGCACCGCACATTGCCGGAGAAAACCAATGCTTTGTTGATGGTAAAGCAAATACGGAAAACCTTAAAGACGTTTTCCACAGTATAATGATAATCAATCCGAGTCTTGAAGTGTACCTTCTGGCTAAAGACGGAAAAATACTAACCTATTTTGCACCAAATAAAGTTGTAACGCTGAAATATGTTTCGCTTGAACCGGTAAAAGAATTTATTGCGAGTAAGGATAAACCCTTTGTTCTGGGTTCAGACCCGCGTAATGCCGACCGCAAAAAAGCATTTTCTGCAGCCAAAGTATATGAAGGTGATAAATTCCGTGGATACATATATGTTATACTGGGCGGAGAGGAATATGATAATGCAACGCAGCTGGTATTCGGAAGCTACATATTAAGACTGGGCCTTGAATCTATGGGGATTACGCTGATAGGCGTCGCGATTATAAGTCTTATTGCGCTCGGGTTCATTACCCGGAATATGAGAAAAATTATCGGCGTAATAAGGGAGTTCAAGAACGGAAAACTTAATGCACGGATTAAGCTTAAGGGCCGCGGTGAGTTTAATGAGTTTGCGGATTCATTCAATGAAATGGCTGATACCATTGTACAAAATATTGAAGAGATGAAGACAATGGATAACCTGAGACGCGAGCTGGTTGCAAATGTATCGCACGACCTCAGGACTCCCCTTGCAGCAGTTCAGGGTTATATAGAAACAATTCTCCTGAAGTCTGAATCGCTATCCGAAGAAGACAGAAAAAATTATATGCAGACCATACTCAGCAGCACGGAGAGACTTAAGAAACTTGTAGAGGAATTGTTCGAACTTTCAAAACTGGAGGCTCGTGAAACAAGACCTAACCCCGAAGCATTTTCAATTGCCGAGCTCTCTCAGGATATTCAGCAGAAAAATCAGATAATTGCAGAGAGTAAAAACCTTGACCTAAGGCTTAACTTTCCTTATGACCTTCCTCTTGTTTATGCCGACATAGGTATGATGGAAAAAGTGCTGCAAAATCTTCTTGATAATGCGTTCAAGTTTACACCCCCGGGCGGTTCTGTGACTGTACGTCTTCAGAATACCAACGATAAGGTTATTGCATACGTAAAGGACAGCGGAAGCGGTATTAAAAAAGATGAAATGAAATATATATTCGACAGGTATCATAAAGGCACCGGTAAATCGTCAGCTGAAGGATTGGGATTGGGACTTGCTATAGTTAAGAAGATACTTGAAGTACACAATATCAGCATCAACGTTGAAAGTCAAGAAGGTGAAGGAACAACTTTTTCTTTTGAAATACCTGTTTATAAAGGAAAATCACGCAAGGAAAAGCAGGTACTGGTTACCTGAAAACTTTCTTTTGCTGAATCGATTTTTGGTCCTTTGATATCAAAAAAAAAATACTGCCATTTTGTCATACGTTGATTTTTTCTACAGCCGAAAATAGCGTTTTTTGCAGCTTTAATTGTACCTTTTTTTGAGTGCAACTACGGGACAACTACGGCAGTCTCCCAACAGTAAATCGAAACCGGAAGGAGTATGACATTTTTGTCATACCCTTGAATTATTAAACAACATATTAGCTGTAATCATCGGTGGTAATCAGGTTCAAACTGAGCAATTCTTTCATCACCAATTCGGTCATATCGCTCTTAAACTGAAACTCATATCTTATATCCATGACGTAGGCTTTCAATCTCATCTTCAGGTAGGCCCTTCGGTCCTTAATCTCGTTAAAGAATAACACGGTTATTGGCTTATTAAGATAAACATATCTTGAAACCTGGGCGGCTTCAATTGCTATCTGCCTTACCCTCTGCGTATCAATATCAATCGGAAGATATATTTCTGCAACAACCTGGCAGTTAGGTTCACCATAGTTTGTGTTGGAGACAGACTTATTCATCAATTCCCCGTTCGGAATTGTCACCGTAGAATCATCAGGGGTAACAACCTTTGTCGATCTTAATCCTATTTTTATTACTTCTCCGTAGTATTCTCCCAGCTGAATTTTATCACCCACCTGGAATGGACGATCGAACAGGATCATTATACCGCCGAAAATATTTTTGAGGATATCCTGCGCAGCAAAACCCACTGCTATACCTACTGATGCTGTTACTGCAATAACGGTAGCAACAGGAGGACGGAATATTCCGGCAATAACGATATAAATAATGATCATCCAACCGAATATTCTTACAATAGGGGCTATCCCTTTTATTGTGATTCTATAATTAGTACTCCGCTCGGAAAAAATCTCAAGTATTTTGGTTATCAGCCTGATTAAATATAGTCCGGCTATAAAGAAGATTATTGCCCAGATAACCTTACCCACCGAGACAACTTCGAGTATGGAGGGGGGCTGAAGCTGGGTAATGAGGTCGGTCGATGAATCCTTTTTAGAAACGGCTTTCACTGAGTCTGAAGCAATAGATGAATCGGCTGAAACAATGACAGAATCAACAGATTTAGCAGCGGAATCCTGCGGGTATTGGAGGGGGGCCAATACGGCTGCAAACAAGATGACAATGAAGATAGGTTTAAGTTTCATAATTATTAATGTAATATGTTTTTTGTCTGGAGGAGACTTACAGTCTGCCTATAGAGCATTGGGTTGATTATAAATCTACTATCCGATCTGATTACTATGCCGTCATCGGCAAGAAGCAGCAGGTTGAGCCGGCTTTTTTCTTCAGCCTGGTTAAAGATAACAGAAAGCTGCTTTGCAGTGAGTCCGTCATGTATAAGGAGAGCATAAAGACTAAAGACCTTCTCATCTCCCAATCCCTGAAGGAATGAAAAATCAAGTCCTTCGAGAGAACCAATAGTAATGGTATCATTCTTCACTTCTCTTGTTGAACTCATCCAGAAAAACAAAGATATGCTGAGGTTGCTTCTTGCAAACTTATTAAGTTCAGAGAAATATTTACTTTTAAGATATTTCTGCTTTTCAGCTTCGTTTAACTTCTGGTACGTTTTACTCTGAGAGTCCACCTCCGAGGGTTCAAATTTTATATTATATCCGCTTACCCTATGGCGCTTCATAATAATATCAACTATCTGTTCGTCAGTAAAAGGCTGCAGGCTGACTAAATACGAAAAATAGTCGCTTATGTTAAGCACCCTTTCCAGATAGTTCCAGGCGTATATATTTGAAGAAGCGATCCAGAAAACATTCTTATTGGTTGCTGAGAGAATCTGGAAGAAATTCCTGAACGAGGCAAATCCGCCTATCTTACGATGAAAAAGATGATGTATATTCTCGAGTATGATGATCCTTTTATTCCCCGTTGAATTTAAGAAATGGGAAATTTCCCGGGGCTCGCGAAACCCGGTTCCAAGGGCACCGCCAAAGAACTTAAGGAAGCTCTCTTCGCATTCTATTATCTCATCGATATCTATCTTTATTAATTCCCCTCCTATGTCTATGTTTTTCAGAAGAAAGTTTATGGTTGTAGTGATGCCGCTCCCTTTTTCGCCGATGAGAGCAGCCGGAGCATAATGACCCTTGATCCAATTTTCATATGCAAGCTTAAGTTTTTCTATTTCGGCTTCTCTTGCTTCATAAAACTTTTCATCCTCAAGTGGTTCAATCCTGAAAAGTCTTTGATATACGTAAGGAAGTTTATTAACAGCATTTTCTGTTTCCGTTAAGAAATCAGATATTTCGGTAGAAATCTTTGTTCGTTTTGATTCAAGTCCGAACCTTTTCCTGACATCCCTATAAAAACTGCCGGTACGTGTGAAAACCAGCTTGAGAAAGCTGAGTATACCGGGTATAAAATCCTTGATCGACTGCAGAGTCTTGGCGCGGAACTGAACTGTTTTTTCAATTGCTTTAGCTTTGGCTATACGGAGTCTTATTTCGATAATGTTATCGGTATCCGTAAGAGTTAATATTTGTTTATTATAAGAAGCTATTGATTCGGAGGAGGTGTTTATGATGTTCTCATGTACTTCAAACAGCTGTGATTTTATTTCATCAGTTTTAGATATTGCTCTATGCAGACCTTCAGATGCAATTGCTGCCGGGTTTATCTCCCCTCCTTCCAGACCTAAAGTATCAGAAGAAGCGATAGCCGACTCCAGATTAAAGTCAGCAATTTTATCAACATCTTTTAAACTATTCTGAATCTCGTTGAGAGTTTCAATAACCACGGCCTTAAGCCGATGAGTTTCCTTTAAAAAATCGGGAAGGATTTCAAATCTTATCAGCTCATCCGGCTTGATGTATTCGATTTCCGAATTACGGATCTGCCGGTCATATACCGCCGTTTTAACTATGGCTCTTTTTTCTAATGTCTTCGCTATATTTTTCTTCAGGTTGAGTTCAAGTTCATCAATGGTCTCAGGAATATCCTCGCTTAATAAAAGTTCTGCCGCGGCATCAATCAACTCGACGCTCAGCGATTTATACAAAAACGACTTTTCCCTTAGAAGGGCGTCCCTGAATCCGGAAGAATCCTTCTGCTGTTCCAGCCTGTTCCTGCTGCTGAACAGGATCCGGTTTATTTCATCCAGAGAAGGTATCGCGTTACCTATTATCTTCGTCCGGATATCCGACCGGAGGGAGTATAATTCCTGTACTTCAAGAATCTCGTTAAGGTAGATATCCTTATTTAATTTCCAGTCTTCCAGAAGTGTATAAAAAGTATTATTCCATCCTGCAGCCAGCTGCCTGTACCTTTCCTCAACATTCTTCTCTGAGTTTATTACTTTCTTACTGTTATAGCGCCAGGAAGGGTACTCCAGTGTACCTGACTTTCTATATGTATCATCAAGCTGATTAAAAACATCATCAAGATATTCTTCAACCTTTGTTCTTATGCTGTCCTTTGTTTTCTGGAGAAGTTTTAATATCGAATCGAATTCTTTATCAAGAAGGTATATTTCATCATCATTTGGGATATACCTGTTGAGATCATTGAGCTGAAGATTATCAGTAAAGTGTTTATTTATTTTCTCTTCACTTTTCCAGGCAGACTGAAAAGAAGCTGCGGTTTCTCTGTTTAGTTCATTTATAATTTCAAAGGATTTAATAAAGAACGAATCCCTGATAATAAGCTGAATTAAATTGCGGAAATATATTTTCCTCTTCCAGGTTCTCAATGATTTATCGGGATTCCGGAACAGTTTTCTGAAGAGATTTGTCGTTCTTCCCGGTGAGGTGGTTATAAAATATCCTGTCTTCTTGACGACCTTTATACTTTTAAAAGGAAATGAATCAGCCGGTAGTATTTTAAACCTTTCCGCATCCTGTTCCTCTATCCTTTTCCTGTCGGTAAGTTTAATGAAATCTTCGTAACCTTGAATTAATTCAGGGAATTTATCCTTAAAACCGGGGATATTTCGGTCGGGAGTCTTCTTTTCAAGAAGTTCCATAAGTGAGGAGTTATATTTTTCCACATTCCGATAAAACCGGGGCTCATCTTCCTTAAGCTCTTTAAGGTCAATGACGTGAGTCTTCACGAGGTCCCTGACAACATTTATGAAATAAATTTGTTCATCAATCTCATCATTCAGCCTGTTTATCAGAAAAGAATCGATAAATTCTTCGATCTCATCTCTGATTACAACAAATTCATCTTTCATTTAAATCATTTAATTATGAGGGATTACGGGAATATAAAGAATTTAAGATAAACCCGGAAAAGCATTTTCCTGGCAATGTTAGCCAGGACAAAGAAACCAACATGAAAATTCATAAGATTATTGAGTAGTAAAACAACAGGAACTAAGTGCAGGATTTCTTTTACAGAATATATCATGACCCTACATGGGGCAAAATAGTTATAGCCGTTACCGGAATCGTTATTCTTTTTATCCTAAACCGCCTGGTAAAAAGATCGCTTGTCGGGCGGATTAAAGATAATGAGACCAGGTATAAGCTAAAGAAGACAGTAAGTTTCGTAGTTTATGTTACTGTCATATTATTCATTTCGATAATATACTCCGATAAACTTGGCGGAATTACTGTAGCACTAGGTGTTGCAGGGGCGGGTATCGCTTTTGCTCTCCAGGAGGTTATAACAAGTGTTGCAGGTTGGCTGGCTGTGTCGGTTGGAAGATTCTACAGGTCGGGCGACAGGGTGCAGCTGGGGGGAATTAAAGGTGATGTTATAGATATCGGGATTCTCAGAACAACCGTGATGGAGTGCGGCGAATGGGTGGATGGCGACCTATATAACGGAAGGGTTGTGAGAATAGCCAACAGTTTCGTCTTTAAGGAACCTGTATTTAATTACTCCGGTGAGTTCCCTTTCCTTTGGGATGAAATAAAGTTGCCGGTCAGGTTTGGGTGTGATCATAGATATGTGAAAGAAAAATTATATAAGGTCACTGTAGGACTGCTGGGAGATTATGCCAGCGAAGCCAAAACAGCCTGGAAGGATCTAGTTGCGCGATACAGAATAGAAAATGCATCCGTTGAGCCGATGGTAACGATGATCGTCAACGATAACTGGATGGAATTCACCATAAGATACGTTGTGGATTATAAAAAGAGGCGTTCTGTAAAAGATGCTCTTTTTACCAGGATAATTGATGAGATTGATAAATCAGAAGGTAAAATTATGCTGGCTTCCGCAACCTTTGAAATTGTGCCAACATCTGCATTAAAAATCGAATCACGCAGAAAGTAATTACTTCTTCAATACGACTTCATACAGATCGCTTCTCCTGTCCTTCCAGTTAAGCGTACTTCCGCTGAAACGATGACGCTTCACAAGTTCCATATCAATATCGTGGATGATCACCGTTTCTATGTTAGGGGTACACTCGGCAGCCACCGCATCACGTGAGAATTGAAAATCGGAGGGCGTGTATATACCCGACTGAGCATACTGAATATCCATATTTTCTACGAACGGCAAATTGCCGACATTACCCGCAATGGCCGCATACACACCATTCTCTATACACCTTGCCTGGGCGCAGTAGCGAACACGCAGGTACCCGTAGCGTTCATCTGTACAAAAAGGAACAAAAATAAGCTCGGCGCCCTTCTGAGTAGCAATCCTCGAGAGTTCCGGGAATTCAATATCATAACAGATCTGGATATTTATCTTCCCCCTGTCGGTATCAAATACCTCAATCTTATCACCGGGCTTCACACCCCACCATTTTCTTTCATTGGGGGTAATATGAATTTTATACTGCTTCTCTATTGAACCGTCTCTTCTGAATAGGTATGCAATGTTATAGATATCATCTCCCTCTCTCGTATAATGCGACCCCCCGATAATGTTAATATTATGTTTTATAGAGAGCTTGTTGAAAAGATCCAGGTACTTTGGTGTCAGGTCGGCCAGCGTTCTTACAGCGATGCCCGGCCGTTCATTGGGAAGATATGAAAGAAGCTGAAGTGTGAATATTTCAGGGAAGAGAATGAAGTCGCTTTTATATCCTGAGGCAACATCGACAAAATACTCACACTGTCTTTCGAATTCCCTGAAGTTTTTCAGACTTCTCATCTGGTACTGCACGACGCAGATCCTGACTTTTTTTGATGTAACATACCTTTTAGCCTGCTTCGGAACATAATCGAGATTAGGCCACTCCAGAAGTGTAGCATGTCCCACGGATTCGGTATCCGATTTCAGGTAGGTCGGCATTATTCTTTTAAGAACAAAGCCGTTAGACAGCTGCGCAGTGAGTACCAGGTCATATAACTCTTTACTGATCACTTTATCTACGTACTCACGAGCTGTCATCTTCGATTTCTGTTTATAGTAGCCCGGTATCCTGCCTCCTATAACAATACTTCTCAGGTTATATTTCCTTGCAATTTGTTTTCTCGCGTCATAGAGCCGGCGGGATAATCTCATTCCCCTGAAATCAGGATGAACCATAATCTCTATTCCATAAAGAGTATCTCCTTCGGGATTATGGTTGGTTATGTACCCGTTATCGCTTATACGCTGCCAGCTGTCGTAATCCTCGTGAAGATCAAAATCAACAATGAGGCTATTTGATGACGCAATGATCTTACCGTCATACTCGATGCAGATCTGACCTTCGGGAAAAATTTCAAGCTGACTTGTAAGCTGATCGGGGTTCCATGTAGGCATACCCGGAAATGATAGTGCCTGAAGTTCCACAAGCTTATCGTAATCCTCAACCTGAAGCTGTCTTACACTTATTTTCTTCGCGAATTTCTTTAGATCGATTTGCTTCATTAAAATACACTCCTTCTTAGATGTAAAAATCCTTATAGTTTGCCAAGGTTGATGTTTTGATTTGCTCCTTCGGGTATGAATCAGGTATAGATACTAAAATTTAAGATAAAAACAAATTCTGCTAATCACCCATATTGTAAGAGCTTAGAAAGAATATTTAATTCTTACGTAGAAAGAACTTCCGTAATCACCGTACTGGGTAAGCGAATCCCCGTTAAAAAGAAGAGCAATAACATACAAATCGAGATTGGTGATGACGGAGTAGCTTGCTGAAGGCACAATAACATATGACTCGTCATCAGGATTATAGATACCGAACAGACTTCCCCTCAGGAGTGGTGTAATATCATAAGAGAATTCCTGGTAAACAGACCACCTTGCGGGAGAAAGCATACCCAGGTTAAGTGCTTCCTGCTGATAAAGTCCTGCATTCACCGTTTTTCCAGCATTATAGTACATTATTTCTGTATGGATGTAGAAGCTGTTGGGTAAGGTGTAATCTCCTGAAAGAACGAAAGAAAAAACCGGATCTTTAAATGAAGAAATGGGCTCGTATACAGGCAGTACAGCAGAAAGGTTTTTGTATTTCTGTATTACCCCCGGCTTTTCTGTAATAGTAAACTCCCCCCGAAAACCGGCATTGAGAATGTCACCCGACCAGCCTCCTCCGAGTACCCAGCGGTTATTTTTAATTCCGCCTATCAGATTAAAATCATAATCCCAATTGTTGAAAGAAACCAGCCCGGCTGCGATTATCCGGTCGACAGATTTAGCAGGACGGACAGCTGCCTCTACTTTTGTAACAGGACCGGTATAGTACTGCACTCTCACTGCATCCGTACCCGGCAGTTCCTCGTAATCAAAATCGAGAGGTGACTGCGGGTTAAACAGGTCGGTAGGGTTCCATACCCAGCTGGTTCCCCAGGCAATGCGCTGGCGTCCTACCGTAACTTCAAACTTGTCTTTCACCCAGTCGAGCCACAGCCGGTCGGTTTCAAGATAGCCGAGTGTTTTATCTTTATCCCACAACACTGCATCAAGGTCAGCGAATTCGTGATGTGATTTTATTTGGTCTAAAAAATCGGGAATCTTTTCAACGCTCTCACCATAATATGCTCTGAATCTGAATTCAAGTGCTGCCGTAAGCGAACTGGCGGGGTACCACCTGGTATTGAGACGTGCGTGGATAAGATGATCTTCAAACCTTTCATTATAAAAAGGATATTTGGTAGTTCCGAACATATACTTTGCATAGCCATAAACATCGGTAACGGGAAGCTGGGCGAAGGTGCCGGAAGTTATACTGATAAGCAGGAATAAAAGTATTCTAGCTCTCATTCTTCTGCAGCGCCTTCCGCTTTTCATCGGATTTAATTTTACCATCCTCGAGAGTAACAACCCTGTGAGCACGTTTAATCACTTTGGAATCGTGCGTTGAAAAAACGAAGGTCATCTCGTATTTGCCGTTGAGATTTTCCATCAAATCGAGAAGTGCTTCAGCAGTAACTGAGTCCAGATTTGCTGTTGGTTCATCAGCAAGAACAAAAGAAGGATGTGAGGCAAGTGATCGTGCAACTGCTACCCTCTGCTGCTGACCTCCGGACAATTCGGAAGGGCGGCTCTTCATCCTGTCGTACAAACCAACTGCTTCCAGTAATTCAGCAGCTCTTTTCTCCCTTTCCTGCTTTGGTATATTCTGAAGCAGCATTATAAATTCAACATTCTCCTTTGCAGTTAAAACGGGAATGAGGTTATAAGCCTGGAAGACAAATCCTATATGGTGAAGACGAAAGTTGATAAGTTCATCAGGTTTATAAGTGGAAATGTCAGTACCGTCAACTACAATCTTCCCTTCAGTCGGCTGATCAAGTCCCCCTATCATATTCAGTAATGTAGTTTTCCCTGAACCCGATGGTCCCACAATCGCAGTGAATTCACCTTTTTCAATTTTGAGGTCAACACCCTTCACAGCGTGGACAGGTACCTTTGTAGTGTTATAAGTTTTATGAAGATTATATAATTCTATCAGAGCCATCATCACTCCGTTATTTTCATTAATAAGTTCTTATTGCTGATGCAGGGTTCAACCTGACAGCTTTAATTGCGGGGTATACAGCACTTATGATTGCCGTAATAATTATCATTACAAACAGTATGGGATAAAATTCTGTCGGAAGTCCGGGAAACAGGTGCGAGCTTATGCCATAGCTTGATAAACCCTGCGAGAACAACGAAAGGTTTATTCCCTTTTGAGCAGTAATCCAGATAGAAGCCGCACCAAGTATCATTCCTATTATCCCCCCTGTAATCGAAAGTACTATTGTTTCAATGATGATAAGAATAAAAACACGTATCCTCTTCATACCTACCGCCATCAGAACCCCAAGCTCTCTTATCCTCTCCATAACCGACATAAGCATCGTATTCGTTATTCCGAAGAGCAGCGCAAACAGAATAATACCAAGGAAAATATTCAGCTCAAGAATGAGTGTTTCGTAGGTAAGGCTAAGCTCGGGAGCCAGCTGCTGCCATGTTTCAACCGATAGATTTTTATATTTGTCTCTTAATTGGGATGCAATAGGATCCATAACCTGAACGGTATTAAGTCGTACGGCAATTTCATGAATTACCGGCTTGCTCTGAAGCAGGTTAAGGAGATCGCTCTGCTTAACAAAGACGTTGCTTTTATCGAACATCGATGATTCAGTCTCGAATATCCCTGCAATCCTGAATGCCGCATAAATTATATTTCCGTCCATTCCCTGGAAACTTAGAACTATCTTGGAACGGAGCTTCAGATCAAGTTTTTTAGCCAGCTCTTTTCCGACAATGATAGGATTCCTGCTGACACCCCCGAAATATTCCCCTTCAACAATACTTGAGGCCACGCTGGTTACTTTTCTCTCACTGTCAGGTATTATTCCCTTCAGCTCAACACCTGTTGAAGATGAAGCAGAGGCTGCCATCCCTTCAATTACAGTTCTTCCCGAAACAGCTTTCACCCCCTTAATTTTGGCAATATCTTCCTCTATGTCCTTTCCGCCGGGAATAAAGTTTTCTATTAAGTTTTCCTTCTTAAATTTTTCCGTGTGCACCTGGATGTGACTGAGATCCCTGTCTATTGCAGCGTTGACTGTAGAATCCCACATCCCGTACATTACCGCGCTGGCAAAGAGTCCGCATCCAAGTCCAATAGCTATTGCAGCAAGTATAATAAGACTTCTTTTTTTGTTCCGCCATACATTTTTCCACGCAAGCAGGAAAAGCATTTTTCAAACTCCTGATTAATTTCTAATAGCCTCAACGGCCTTAAGTTTCTGAACATACCTGAACGGATACCATGCCGAAAGAAGGGCAATAAGAAGCACCGTCCAGAACTGGGCGATAAATATTCCCGGGGCAATGCTGAAAGGCATAATAGGTTCCAGACCGAACGCAAGCATCGCGTCAGCAAGGTCGCCCGTAAGCCTGATAGGGTTATAATAAAAATATAAAAGCAGCGGATAGCTGATAATTATCCCCGCAATTACACCGATAAGGGATATAAAAATAGTTTCGATGGTGGTTATAAGGATCAGTTTAGTTTTCTTCATACCAACGGCAATCAGTATTCCGAATTCCTTTGTCCTCTCGGCTGTCATCATCATTATCGTTCCGAATATGCCGAAGCCGATCACAATATAGAGGATGGCCAGCATAATAATTCCCCCGGCATTATCTACTTCAATCGACTGCACAAGTTCCGGGGTCATTTCCTTCCAGGTCATTACTTCATAATCATCATCAAACAGCTTTGCCACCTGCGATCTTACCTGTTCAAGTTCATTCGGCTTCTCAATCATTATTGAGAGAGATGTAATCCTGTTATCAGCAGAATACAGCCACTGCGAATAAGAAAGGCTTGTATAAATAAGAGATTTGTTCAACTCCGGTATCGGAAGCTTGATGATTCCCTGTACAGGAACCTGTGCTGCTGCGGTGATTCCATGGTAACCCTGACCATACAGCACAACAGAATCACCTACACCGACTTTAAGCAGTTCCGCAAGTCCCTGCCCTATTAACAATCCTCTGCTTGAATCTGAAAGATACTTACCCGCGGTCAGCTTTTCGTTCAGCTTCAGAGTGGTTTTTTCTGCTGCAGGATTTATTCCAATGATGGGTGAAACCCGGGTAGCGTTTCCGCGTGAAACCAGGGTGAATGTTTCCAGCCGCGGAATGACCTGGGTAACGTGGGTAATATTTTTTAGTTTTCCTTCAACCTGTTTATCCAGCACCATGCTTTTATCCAGCGAACGCTTGTCCCAGTAGCCTTTCTCATGTACCTGAATATATCCGGTTGAGAACCTGACGGAAGAATCAATCATAAAATCATAGCTTCCCTTCTGCATTGAGCGCATCACAAGGGCAAGAAGCACCGCGAAGAAAACAGATGAAGCAGCGATAAGCGTCCTTTTCTTATTTCTCCAGAGATTCCTCCAGGCGAGCCGAAGATACGTTTCCATTACCTTACTCTCTTCATATTTTGTTCGGAAAAGAATGACGGGCTAATGTCTACATTGAAGTCGATTTTTTTATAATCGAGTATAGTCTTGTTTCCGGGTTCATCAACAGGCACCATCTCCCAGTGAGTCAATACGGTTCTGTCATCCATTTTCTGAGGATCACTGCCATTAAATGATTTCACTATATTTTCATCCTCATCATAGTAATCTGCTTTAAGTTCAAAGTATTCTACTTTTGAGATCCAGGCTACGATCTTACCCCAGACCACCCCGGCATCCTGATTGGGTGTAAGTTCAACCTTCCAACAGTCGTATCCCTGGAGATTTTCCTCCCCGATAAACTTATGTGTATAGTCCTCAACTATTGATGATTCCTTTACAAGGTCATCATTTGTAAAGTCGGAACCCATCCACGACTGCATCATCATCGATGGAGGTATTTTTATTACCTTCTGTGCGGAAGGGATCCAGTTCCATACTTCATTTTTTCTCTTGAGGGTTACGGTACCCTTATCTCTGGCAGGTTCCGTAACATAAATAATTGAATACTCCGGTTCGAGCGACCAGATCTTTAATCCCATTGTACGCGACCAGTCAGGTTTTACAATCGTCATCTCAACTTCCGAATAGCTGCTGTTTGCCCTCATAAGCTGATCTGCTCTCTGAACAACTTCTTTTGCTGTCTGCGGAAATACCTGGCTGCATAAAACTGTAACAAATATTAATATTCTTAACTTCATTTTGCCTTCCTCTTTTTTCGTGGTGAGCAGTACGTCTTTATCAGATAATTTTCGATTTCATCAACAGGGAAAGATTTGGAAGCACTCACCATATTAAATCCTATCCCGTCCAGCTGAGTACCCAGAGTAATAGCCTTTAAATAAGGATCCTTTTCTCCCATCGCCTTGAACAACGCCGAAAGATCTTCGGTTGCCTTGTTACGGAAATCTACCATAAGCTTTTCAACATCTTTTTGTAATTCTGACTGCAGAATAACGGACATATATAATTTCCAGTAGGTTAAATTATTTTTTAGATGACTTATCGAAAGTGAAATCACTTTCTCCAGCGCCTTGCGTGGATTAGTCTCTGTACTAATTTCACCCATCAGAACACCGAGCATTTCAAATCCTTCTTCAACAATTGTTTTCAGAAGGTCATCCTTGCTCTTAAAGTAGTTGTACATTAGTCCCTTGGAAATTCCCGCCTTTTCTGCTATCTGGGAAATAGAAGCTGCATGAAAGCCGTTTGTGGCAAACAGATCCAGCGCGGCATTCAGGATCTCATTCCTGCTCGATTCTCTGATTTTCTCAAATTGTTCTTTTGTTCTTGGTGACATCTTATTTATGACTGAACGTTTGTTCAAAACTAAACAGATATTTCTGAAGAGTCAAGTCATCTCTAAAAACGACAACAGGATCGCACAGATTGAATTACATCCAGCCCGTCCAGGTGACAGGTAAATTTGTTAAATTAATTCGCCTATTTGCTTTTCATCAAGTTATTTAGGCCGTGAACTGTTTAACTTAAAGGATATTAATAACAGAGGGAATAATGAAAATAGGATTTATAGGAACGGGAATTATGGGCAGCAGAATGGCTCATAACCTGTTAAAAAATAATTACAATCTAATAGTAAATAACAGAACAAAAGAGAAAGCAGAATCGCTGCTAAAGGCAGGGGCTGGGTGGGCTGATTCCCCTCTTGATGCGGGAGCTGAAGCCGATATCATTTTTACTATGCTAAGCAACCCTGAAGCGGTTTATGAAGTTTCACTGGGTGAAGAAGGTTTTCTCAGCGGAATGAAAAAGAATTCGTTGTGGGTAGACTGCAGTACGGTAAATCCTGCCTTTTCCAGGGAAATGGCGAAGAAAGCTGATGAATACCAGGTAAGGTTTATGGATGCACCGGTTGCCGGTACCAAACAGCCGGCTGAAAAAGGAGAATTGATATTTTTTGCCGGCGGTAATCAAAAAGACTTTGAGGAAGTGAAACCGCTGCTTGAAAAAATGGGAAAGAAGATTGTGCATATGGGTGAATACGGAAAAGGAACTTCAATGAAGATGGTGGTAAACCTGATGCTCGGGGTTGCGATGGCATCTTTTTCAGAGGCTCTTGTTCTCGGTGAAGCACTGGGATTTGATAAAGAGACAATTTTTAATACTCTTCTCGGCGGTCCTGTTACCGCTCCATTCCTGACAGCTAAAAAAGAAAAGTTTGCCGAAGATAAGTATGAAACTGAATTTCCGCTCCAGTGGATGCATAAAGATCTTAAGCTTGTATCCGATACTGCCGATGAAACGAATATAACTCTGCCGACAGCAAGCGTCGTGAAAGAGGTCTTCTCGATGGCAAATCAGAGAGGTTTTGGAGATCTTGATTTTTCTGCTCTCTATAGGTTCTTAAGTAAAAAAGATTGATTCTCATTCCTGAATCGTATTGAAAGTTCTGCTGGTAACTTTTAATTTAGTTCATCTTAAATTTAATTATAGGAACCTGAAATGGCTGATCATTTAATCGCACACGTTGAGATTCCATCTTCAAATCTTGACCAGACAAAAGATTTTTTTTCAAAAGTATTCGGATGGGAATTTAAACCTTTCGGCAAAGGGTACATGCTGTTTAATAATCATAAAGGGACTATGGTAGGAATCCGGCAGGTTGAAAAAGTGAACAGCGGAGATACGACTGTATTTCATGTGAATGTTACAAATATCGACGAGGTTTTAAATACTGCTAAAACAAACGGAGGCAGTATCTTCAAAGAAAAAACTATAATACCTGCAACGGGCTGGTACGCCCTGCTCAGAGATCCCCAGGGAAATATCGTAGGACTCTACCAGAGGAATTAGTCCATAGAATATTTCAGGTTGAACATTTCAGATTGAAAATTGTCAACACAACTTTCAATCTGAAATCTGTAATTTTCAATTTCCAGCTTCAACCAGTTCGGTTTTAACTATTTTGTAAGAATAGGTGATCTCAGCGGCTTTCTCAAACATCTTCGTCACTCCGCAGTATTTTGTCTGGGATAATTCGATGGCTCTCTCGACATCTTTTTCCAATACATCATTTCCATAGAATACGTATTCAATATGCATTTTTGTATAGGTCTGCGGATGTTCTTCACATAAGTCAGAATCTATATTCATCTCGAAGCCTTCAAGTTTTACCCTTTTTTTATTCAATATGCTCACAACATCACTGCCGGTGCATCCGCCGAGCCCGAGCAGCAGAAGTTCCTTCGGTCTTATTCCCGCATTGCTTCCTCCGAATTCCTCGGGACCATCCATTATGACCCAGTGATTCGAATCAGTTTTACCTGCAAAGGTAATCCCTTTTACCTGTTTAATATAAGCTGATTTTTTCGACATGTATTCTTCCCTGAATTTTATAAATATTGTATGATATGATGCTGCAAAAATAATCTGGTTTCCACCATAATAAAAATAAATGCAAAAAGTTAAAAAAATCTTTATCTTGAGAACCCTATTTATACACACAACTAAAAGGAATAAACTTATATGAGCAATCATGTATATAAAATGATCGAACTGACCGGCTCTTCCGATAAAGGAATAGAAGAAGCAATCCAGAATGCTGTTGCCAAAGCAGGAGAAACTGTTAGGAATATGAGATGGTTCCAGGTTATGGATACAAGAGGCCATATTGACAACAACCAGGTTCAGCATTGGCAGGTTACTATAAAAATCGGTTTCACGATGGAAGACTGAGTTCAGATTCCGACTGCTATTAAGCCGAATCGCTAACCCCGTTCGGTCTGTCGTTCTGCTGAAGTAAGCTTACGAATTCCAGGATATAAAATTATAAGGCACGGTTTTATTGATTAAAGATAATCGAGAATGTCGTGCCTTTAGCTTTATCACTGCTTACGTTTATTTCTGCTCTAAGAAGGTCAAGATAACTCTTAACCAGAGCCAGTCCTAATCCGTTTCCTTCAAATTTCCTTGTATAGCCTGTCTCCTCCTGGGTAAATGGCAGAAACAGACTCGGTAGATATTTTTCTGAAATGCCGATCCCCGTATCCCTTATATCAACTTTTATTCTTTTATCTTCAAGTATAACAGTCTCAAGTTCGATACCGCCGTTCCTCGTATACTTCAATGCATTGTTCAAAAGGTTCTGAAAGATCTCGCTAACAAGGTAATCATCGCCATTTATTAAAATTTTCTCTGAAGGCATTTTCAGTTTAAGGTACAGATTCTTTTCTCTGGCCTGAAATTCAAATTCCCTGCTCAGCCTTACGATTATATCGCCCAGGTTGATAGGTTCAAATGCTATATCAACATTTCCTCTCTGAATAGCCGCCAGGTTGAGGATCATATCGATTGTACGGAGCAGCCTTTTCCCCGCGGAATCAATAGAGTTGAACGAAAGCCTGATATCCTCATTTATCAGCCCGGAAAGCTCATCCTGCAGAAAGGAATTATAACTCAGTATTACGTTTAATGGTGTTCGGATCTCATGTGACATCTGCGATAAAAATTCTGATTTCATACGGTCGGATTCCTCAGCTTTCTCCTTCGCTATCAGAAGCTCCTGCTGCATCTTCTTCTTCTCGGTGATGTCTTCCTTGATCGCAATAAAATGCGTAATGTTGCCCTTTTCATCCCTGATAGGTGAGATCGAAGCATGTTCCCAATAGAGTTCTCCATCCTTTTTCTTATTATGAAATTCTCCGCGCCATTCACTTCCTGCAGAAATGGTCTTCCACATATTTTTATATTCTGTATCAGAGGTATCGCCTGATTTTAACATTCTCGGGTTTTTACCTAAAACTTCGTCCTGACTGTAACCTGTTACTTTGCAGAAATGAGGGTTTACGTATTCGATGTTGCCCCTCGTATTGGTTATGATAATTGCAGAAGGACTCTGTTCTACCGCTCTTGAAAGCTTGCGGATTTCTTCTTCAACTTTTTTTCTCTCTCTCAGATCGCGGAAAATTCCCTGTATTACTGTCCTGTTTCCCAGGGTGCTCCGGCTTGTGCTAATTTCCACTGGTATAACTTGTCCGTCACTATGCTGAATGAAAACCTCGCCGGGTGATATCTTCTGGTTCCCCAAAATAACCTCAGTAAAATCACCGGAGTATATGTCTGAATATTCAGCTGGATGGAGAATAAGATGAGATTTTCCAATCAGCTCTTCCCGGGAACGTCCCGTAAGCTTCTCTGCCTGTTTATTAATATCAACAATGGTTCTTTTTCCGATATCCACAACAACTATCGCATCGTTGGCAGATTCTATGATAGTCTTGTACTTCTCTTCAGATTCCTTCAGTGCTTCTTCAGCCTTTTTATTTTTCGTTATATCAAGCAATGTACCTATTACCGCGGGTTTGTCTCCGATGATCGTCCCCGTTCCGAAAACGTCCACATATATCGGTGTACCGTCTTTCTTAATCCCTCTGAACGAATATGCAATCGATTCAATTTCCCCTGTTAATCTTGATTTCACATTATCGTTTACAATTTTTCTGTCATCCGGGTGTGTAAGGTCTAAAGGTCCTTTTTTATTTATGATTTCTTCCACCGAGTATCCAAAAATCCAGGCCAGCCTGGGATTGATGTACTTGAATACTCCCTCCTGTATAATGTATACTCCAACAAGCGACTTTTCAACAAGCTTCCTGAATTTCTCTTCCGACTCCTTCAAAGCAAGCTCAGATTTCTTCTTCTCTGTGATGTTCCTGTAAATTCCCTGGTATACTTCCTCATTATTCCATAGGATTTTATTCACCTTAACTTCAAGATCAATGGTTCTTCCGTCTTTGGTTATTGCCCTCAGTTCATATGAAGAAGAATCATTCTTGTTTTCCTGACCCGCGCTGAACCTCTCAAGTATAAATTCTTTATGCTCGGGTGCTACGATTTTCATAATATCAAATTCTTCTGAAAGGGCTTCCTCTTTCGAATACCTGAATAACTTACACCATGCCCCGTTTACAAGGAGAAGCTTTTTACCTTTAAGAACGTACACAGCATCATCAGAAGATTCTATCAGGGCCCTGTACATTAGGTCGCGCTCTCTCACGGCCTGCTCAGCCTGCTTCCTGACAGTAATGTCTTTCAATATTACAACGTATGCTATATGTTCTCCCGATGAATCCCTGAACGGAAATACTGATGTCTCCGCTATCCCGTCGCTTCCGTCTTTCCTTACAATAGCTGCCTCACCGCTCCATAAAAGCGATCTTTGAATTTTTTTCGTGATCTTCCTAAAATAATGTGCAAATTCAGGCTGTCTGAATAGAATCTTTATAAAATTGTCTATAACCTCATCCCTGGTGTATCCGAAAACATTTTCGGCTGCTGAGTTCCAGCTTTGAATGTAGCCTTCGAGGTCCGTTATCATAACAGCATCGTTAAGGTTTTCAAAAATGAATGCTTCTCTCCTCAGTGCTTCTTGGGTCTGCTTAATAGCAGAGATGTCCCTTGCGATCAGCAGGATCATATTCTCCGGGAGCTCATTTATGCTAACCGTTACAGGAATCTTCCGGTGGTCCTTTGAAATGAATTCGCTCTCTATAAAAGTTCCGTCGAAGGCAGGACTATCCTTCAGGTACTCAAGTCGAAGACGTGAATATTCAGTGATAGAAAAAATATCCTTCGCGGCAAGGCCCGCCATTTCTTTTTCTTCATAATCCAGCAGCTTCAAAGCTCCCCGGTTTGCTTCCACCACCTTTCCGTTTTCCGAAGATATTATGATGAAAGCATCTATGGAATCTTTGAAGATTTTCTCATAATCGATGCTGTTTTTCGTATTGCTGACAGACATGTCAGTGGACGGCAAAGTCATTTCTTTTTTTCTTCCGTACTTTGAGTTTTTCATAGACCTTTTTGATCAATTATAAAATTTATCAAATACCAGACCAGCAGAAAAGGCCCTATTTGATAATTATATCTTTCCAATCTTATTTACAAAGGTAAGAAGTGGAATATAGCTTAAATTAATTCCTGTAACCGGAATCTGTATTTAGTCAAGAATAATTTTTAATATTCTTGGATAATCAAGCCGTTCATCAGGGAAAACTGTACCTGATTTATCGAACCTTGCCCATTGACTATTTGAGATAAAATAAAAATTATCATTGTTTATTACACCTAGTGTGGGCTCATCAAATAAAGGATTATTTGATTCAAGGATTTTATAATTATTAATTGAAGTGTTGTCGAGGTCGGGAATTAGTCTGAGTACACGGTGGGGATTCACCCCGTTCTGTGTGGCAATAAGATTGCCCGCATAATAATATAGTCCGTCGATTCCCAGCAAAGTTGTTGAGGTGCTATTCTCCAGAAGCTGTACCGTTCTTTTGCGCACGCTAATCTTAAATATGCCCTGTGCATAATCAGCCGCATAAAGAAAAGAACCATCATTACTGAATGAGATTCCCTGCAGCGATAGAAAGTACCCGGGCGGAAGAAATGTTTCCAGCCTGGTGCTGTCTTCAGTAAGTCTGTATATCTCATTGCTCCTTGAATCGGAAACGAATGCTTCTCCCTCCGAATTTATTGTTACATCACCGAATAAATGATCTCCGCCGGTTTCGGGGGGGCCATATGCCTGCAGCAGACTGCCGTCATCGAGGTTAAATTTGTAAAGGAAACTTTGTCCTTTAAGACTATCACTGTATCCTTCCATAAACTTTATCGCTCCCCCTGCTGCCCAGAGAATTCTTTTTTTTGCATCGGCCTTCACTCCGAAAATACCTAGAAGACTGTCTGAACCTGTATTGAACTGCCTGCTTTCTCCGCCGGCATCATATTCAATAATTTTTCTTTTATGTACACTGCTTATGAAAAATCTGCCGGTTTGGCTATCAAATGCAAGCCCTTCTGTCAGTAATCCTTTTTCCTTTAATATGAACTCCGTTGAGCTGTTTGTTATGGGCAGAAGGTTTTCTTCAAATTTTTTCTGAACAGAAATGAATTGATCAGAATTCCAGATCGACTTAAAATCTGAATCCTGCATTACAGGAAAGTAAAGTTTCATTTCCGCAACTTTGTCCAGGGCCGATACCGCATCATCCGGCCTGCAGTCAAGTGCATACGCGGCAGCGAGGTTATATATTATTCCGGGATGATCGGGACGAAGCACAACCACCTGCTCCAGCCCGGCAGCCAGCGAATCATAATTCTTGCTTTCATAGTACTTCATGGCTTTGAGGTAAAGCTTATTTGCCTCTGCCGTCTTCAGTGCCTGCGGGAATGAATGTCCCGCTATAAAAAAGAAAACAAAAAAGAGTATTAAACTTTTCATTCCTCTTTCCTTATAAGTTTTTCAGCCTCTTTGCGGATTAATATCCACGCGTTCTTAACGTTTTTTTCTTCCGTTCGTAATCCCGAAACCGACAGTCTTATTATATACTTCCCGTCAATTTTCGTGTGGGAAATAAAAAGGCGCCCTGTTTCATTGATATTATTTAAAAGCATTTCATTCAGACGATTAAGCTCATCCTCATCACTTATATCAGCAGGATGAAACCTGAAGCAGACAACTCCGAAGTTTACCTGCGCCATTCTTTCGAATTTAGGATGGGCTTCAATCCATTCTGCAAACAGCTTTGCCAGTCTGAGATGCTCACGAACCAGATTAACAATTCCATCTACACCGAAGTACCTTATTACGAACCATAATTTTAACGAGCGGAACCTTCTACCGAGCTGGATGCCGTAATTCATCAGGTTCTCAGCTTCACCGTCATCGTTAGTTTTAAGATATTCAGCAACAAGACTGAATGCTCTTTTCAGAACGTCGGGTTTTTTAGTATAAAATGCGCTGATATCAATGGGAGTGAACATCCATTTATGCGGGTTAACAACTATCGAATCTGCAAGCTCAATTCCATCGAGGATATACCTCATTTCGGGTACAATTGCCGCTGTACCACCGTAAGCTGCATCAACATGCAGCCAGATGTTCGCCTTCTTACATATCTCTCCTATTTTTCTTAAGGGATCGATGCTTGTTGTTGATGTGGTTCCAACCGTAGCCACGCAGCAGAAAGGAAGCCACTCGTTCTCCCTGTCTTCCCGGATTGCTTTCTCCAGCTCCTCGGGAATCATTCCGAAATTTTTATCTGCAGGAATTTTCCTGATACCCTTAAGACCAATACCGAGCGTAATTGCACCCTTATCTATTGATGAATGTGCATGCTCGGAACAATATAACCTTAGAGGGGGAATATCCGCCCGTCCCGCCATACCCTTCTCCCTGATATCCAGTCCGGGAACCTGCTCCCTCGCTGCGGCTATAGCGTGCATTGAGCTGACCGAGGCTGTATCATAAATGATTCCCCAGAAATCTGCGGGGATCCCGACCATCTGCTTCAGCCAGTCGAGTGTTACCCTTTCAAGCTCTGCGGATGAAGGTGAAGTCCGCCAGAGCATGCCGTTAACGTTGAACGCAGCGCTCAGAAGCTCGGCCAGTACTCCTGCCGAACTCGAGGTTGAATTAAAATAAGCCATAAAATCAGGGTGATTCCAGTGCGTCATCCCCGGCATAATAATTTTATCTATGTCGCCTATTATGTCATCCATTTTTTCCGGATGAACCGGTGGGGCCGAAGGCAGCTGTTTTTTAATATCTCCCGGTTTAACCGATGGAAGCACAGGATTGCTTTCAAGGTTATCAAAGTAGTCGGCGATCCAGTCGATTACCTTATGACCACTGTTCTTAAATTCCCCCGGGGCCATATCCTTGTATGTTTTATTCTCGTCCATAGCAGTACCTATTTTTCATTAAATCCTCACATAAATTAATAAAAGTTGACTACATAGTGGAATAAATATGCTGAAGGGATCCCTGATTAGTTTGGCCGAATTTTACTTTCGTTTACCGAGGTGGGCAAGTTTATGAAAACCCAGCTTCAGTAGATTGCTCTGGTACAGTATGCCCATCATCGCACCAGGACTAAAATGCGGCCTTATGCAGATATAATAGTCTGCCCAGACAGGATCAAATTTATTCTTAAAATTGAAGAGACCCTTGTAGTTGTACGCAAACTTCATAAACCTGCCGGTAACATTTATAATATATTCTTTCGACAAAAATGCAGAATCGTATATAATAAACGGAACAGCCCCGAGCGTCCAGTAATTATAACCCTCGCCTTTCAGCGTTTTGAAAATCTCAAAGATCAGTGCCTCCATAGTGCCGTTGGGCTCTCTTCTCCTTGTAAGCATTGCTTCAGTCTGCAGATAATTACTGCTCTTATAAGAAAGCAGCATCGCGCCCAGCCACAATCCATCCGGCCTTTTTAAAACAAACAGCCTGTTGCATTCTTCAAACCGTGTACTAAATAAATATTGAAGCTGCGGTTCCCTTCCATGCCTTGTATACTTTCTGAATTCCTGCAATTCCTCTGCTGCCTTCTCTGACCATGGCACCTCAACAACGGTTCCGTTTTTTCTTCCCCGCCTTATCAGTTCTTTTAAGGATCTCTTTTTGAAATGATTTAAGTGAAGATCAAGAATTGCTTCCTTCCCCATCCTTATTCCCTGGTAGCCTCTCTCATTCAGGTATTTATAGTTCCCGTAATTGCAGCCGACAATAAAATAGTTCTTCGCATGCTGAAGTATTAATTCAGATACAACCGACTCAAAGTCAATTTTGAATGGAATCTTAACATGGGTTAGCCATTTTACATTCCTGAAGAGTTGAACCTGAAGATAATCCATCTCTTTTTTATTGTGTCTGCAGAATGCGGAAGGAATAGGACCCTCAATCGGTTTTCGCGCTTCTTCGGGAACTTCTTTTTTCCTTGTGTCTGCAGTAACGGTATTCAACACATTTCCAAGTTATTCATTCTTAAGTTAAAAAATATATCAATTATTAACGCTGTTTTGTACAACAGATCCTAAGGCTGACCGGGTTCCATACCATGCTGAAGTATGAAATCTTGATGTGCGTTACCCGTCAAGTTTGTGGATCTGGTCTGATGCGGGATCCACTTACCTTCCATATTGCGGTTGATTTTTATAAGTTAGTCGTATCAACTAATTTTTATAAGCAGAAATCTCTTGAAAACCATAATAATATTACTGGCTGCATTAATCATTATTCCCGGATGCAGCGGAAACTTTGATCTCGATGAAAATGTAACCGGGACAAAGGTAACGCTGGTTAACCAGGACAGCACAAGCATCAACTACCCTGAAGTGATAAAAGATAATGTTGCTCTCATCGGGTTCATCTATACCCATTGTCCTGACATCTGTCCGATGACCACCCACAATATGATGCTCACGGAAGAAAAGCTTAGCAAAGATGAACTGAAGAATGTAAAGTTCATACTCATTTCATTTGACCCGGAGAGAGATACTCCCTCTGTACTTACTAAATTCGCCTCTGTGCGCAATATGGATATGAATGACTGGGAGCTTTTAACCGGCAGCAAAGATAATGTTGATCCCCTGATGAAAACGTATAATGTTAAAGCCTTCCCCGATGATACCACTTACAACGACGATGGAAAGCCGCAATATTATATGATCCATACTGACAGGATTTCACTGGTAGACCAGGATGGCAATCTCAGGAAGAATTACAGAGGCAGCTCGGCCGATCCTGAAGAAATGGCTAACGATATCAAAACTCTTCTATAAAGGAGCTTAAATGAAATATCTTTTAATACTGGCATTTATTTTTTTACAGGGAGAAGCAAAGATATCCGTTAATGATTCCTGGATGAGGCCCGCTCCCGAATCATTAAATACGGCTTTCTACTGCACCGTAATTAATAACGGCGATCAGCCCGATACACTATATAAGGCCTCGTCCGATGTTTCCGAAGATGTTGAGTTGCACGAGACTTACCAGAGAGGAGATATGATGGGTATGCGTCCCGTTAAAAACCTGGTTATACCTCCGCACGATTCTCTGATGTTCAAACCCGGAGGCTACCATATAATGATAATGAACCTGAGACAGGATCTGTCCGCCGGTCAGATGCATGATGTTTCGCTGTTCTTCAGGTCAGCTGGTGAGGTGAAAGTGAAGGCAAGGGTAGCAGATTGAAAATTTAAGCTATTGATTGCAGACTTCACCTATATTTTTGTTGAATAATTCATCAAACGGAATGTGAATATTTCAACACCTCGTTATTGAATAATTCTTCATTAAACCAAACTTCCATAATTCGGTGTACTTAATACTATTGAATATTTCAACATACAAGGTGTTTAATTTTTCAAACCTACCTTAGTAACCATCCCCCTAACTAATTAGTAATTAACAAGTTACAGGTCCTCTCCGGTCGTCAAAATAACTCCGGCATTTCGTTTGCCTCTCATGGAGTGCGATAAACTTCAAAATAGAGAGGAAAACATAATGGTCGCATTATTCGTAGTATTCACATTTATCTTCTTTATCTTAATCGATTTCCTTGTATTAAGAGCACAGAAGAAAACCCATCCGGCATTCCAGCCGAGCTCATTTCTGGCAGAAAGGCTTGTATTCGACCTGAGTACTCTTTCTGTTCCGGGCGATATATTTATTTCAAAAGGACATACCTGGGCTAAGAAAAATGAATACGGCCTTATAAAGGTCGGTGTTGATGATTTCATAATTAAATCACTGGGGAATTTCTCGGTATCGAAGATTGCGGAACCCGGCACCGCCATAAAGAAAGGCGAAGTGATCTTTGAAGGCATCTCCAACGGAAATAATTTCAAATTCAGATCACCTGTTGACGGTGAAGTTAAATTCACAAATCCCAAAATCCTCGGAAAGAAAATTAACGATCCGTATGGCGACGACTGGAGCATCCTGATGCTGGCCCCTGAATACGAGATAAGCAAATATCAGCTCTTCTCGGGAAACGAGGTTAAGAACTGGATGAAAAAAGAATTCAGACGCCTTCGTGAATTTCTCGGAGCCCATACCGTAAAGCCTGAGCTCGCAGGAGTAACAATGCAGGACGGCGGTAACATAGTTGAAGGTGCACTTTCGCTTGTAGCTGATGAAGGTGTAAAGGATTTTGAAAAAGAATTTTTACAGATGTAGGGAGATGAAATGCAGAAACAAAAAGCAATATTGTTCGATGCAACCATGTGCGTTGGCTGCGGATCCTGTTATGAAGCTTGTAAGGAACAGAATAAACTTGCAGAGACAAACGATGATTTCTTAAAAGATCATCTTTCCGCAAACACTTACACCGTGGTTGAAGAGTACGGCGATACATACACAAGAAAAATGTGTATGCACTGCGTGGATCCTACCTGCGTATCTGTTTGTCCCGTCGGCGCAATGGAAAAAACAGCACTGGGTCCGGTTATTTACGATCCCGATAAATGCCTGGGCTGCCGCTATTGTATGCAGGCCTGTCCTCATAAAATACCGAGATACGAATGGAATAAAACAAATCCGCGCATTCGCAAATGCGTAATGTGCCACGACAGGGTTTCCCGCGGCGAACAGACAGCCTGCGCAGAAGCCTGTCCCGCCGGTGCAACAATATTCGGCGACAGGGATGATATGATTGCAGAGGCAAAGAGAAGAATTGCCGAAGATCCCGATACCTACTATCCGGAAGTTTACGGCCTGACAGAAGCAGGCGGTACAAGCGTGCTTGTGCTCTCCCCTGTTCCGTTCGATCAGCTCGGCTTCCCTGATCTTAAGTCAGAACCGCTGCCGAACTATACGATGCGCGCCCTCGAGAAAATCCCTACAGTGGTATCCGTCGGCTCCGTCTTCCTCGGTGGAATGTACTGGCTTACAAAACGCAAAAACGAGATCGCAAAAGAAAATAAAATGTTAAACAAAAAGGAACAGGATAACAATGAAAACAATTAATCTGCCTAAAATCACTTTTTGGAGGGCTGTTGCATCTGTCATTGTTATCACCGGTCTTTACTCAACTTACTTGAGATTTACGGGTGGATTACAATCAGCAACAAACCTCAGCGATACTTATCCCTGGGGGATATGGATCGGTTTTGATATCCTTTGCGGAGTGGGACTGGCAGCCGGGGGGTTCACCCTCTGCGCAGTTACTCATATCTTTAATATAGAAAAGTTTAAGCCCCTTACTCGCCCGGCCATACTCACGGCTTTCCTTGGGTATCTGCTGGTTGTGTTCGGCCTGATGTACGATCTGGGCAAACCTTACAACATCTGGCATGCACTTATTATGTGGAACCCTCATTCAGTCATGTTCGAGGTTGCCTGGTGCGTAATGCTCTATTCAACGGTTCTCTTCCTTGAATTCCTTCCGATGGCACTGGAAAAATTCAAATGGGCGCGACTGCTGAGAATTATCAGGAAGGTAAGCCTTCCTATAATGGTCCTCGGCGTGCTTCTGTCTACCCTTCACCAGTCGTCACTCGGTTCTCTGTTCCTTATTCTGCCAACAAAAATGAGTGCAATCTGGTACTCACCGTACCTGCCGGTCTATTTCTTCCTGTCGGCAGTGGGAGTAGGTTTCGCGATGGTGGTGTTTGAGTCATTCCTCAGCGCACGCGCTTTTAACCGCGAGCTGGAGATGGATCTTTTGTCGCTTGCAGGACTTCTAAGCGTGAGCATTCTTATGCTAGGATTTGTTCTGAAGCTCACTGACCTGGTTACATCAGGAAATTTCGCGCTGCTTCTTTCTATCAGCGAAAAGTCGCTTCTGTATTATCTTGAAGTACTGGTAGGCGTACTGGTTCCCTTCGGTCTGCTGATTCAGAAAAGCGTGAGAGAAAACCGTAAATGGCTGTACATTGCTACTGTCCTGATTATCGCAGGATTTATCCTGAACCGTATGAATGTAGCTATTACATCAATATCCTCAAGTGCGGGACTCAATTACTTCCCAAGCTTCAATGAGGTCAGCATAACTATGATGCTTGTAGTACTTGGCATGTGGGCGTTCAGATTGGTAACTAAACATTTCCCGGTATTTCAGCCAATGTCTGTTGAACATTAAAAAGTATACGTAATAATTAATTTGGAGAATTCCAAATGCCTAAAAATAAAAGTTCTGATCCGGCTAATTATGACTCAATGAAGTGTATATGGATGAGTTCAAATACCGTAGAGTATAAACTGTGCGATAAAAACTTCGACTGTGACAACTGTGTGTTCGATAAGATTATGAGGAATATAAATCCCCGAACCTCCGAAGCAGATCATTCTGCCGATGATGACTCGGGGAAGAATATCGTTCAGAGGAAGATAAATCTGCTTAAGTCGATAAACTATACTCCCGGATATTATTACCTCAATAACAGTATAGTGCTTAAAAAACTGTTTGATAAGACGTACTACCTGGGACTCGATAAATCGGTTTATCTTTTCCTTGACAATCTTAAAGAATATGAGTTCCAGTCTACAGGCTCAGGCATTAAAAAAGGTAGCACATTGTTGAAATTATGGGGCGAATGGGGGGAGGCGAATGTGCTTTCCCCTGTAAGTTTTATGATAGTTGATAAGTTAAAACATAATATAAATGACTTCCGGGTTAATTCGTGGCTCAGTCTGGTTGATGCTGATCCCGACGAGGTTGAACAGTTCCGCCTCACCGAAGATGAATATACAAAAAAGATGGAGGCCCTCGGTCTGAAACTCCAGGAATTTGAAAATGAGTTTTCGTTTTTAGGCGCCAGGATGAATGACGGCGGCGTAAAGGTTAAATTTCTTTACCAGGTAACAGGTATTACAAAGTATAAACAATTCCTGAATTCACTCTTCGCGACTCATGTATAACCCAAGACTGTTGATATATTCAACTATTTATCTTGATAATGATCTTTTTGTTGATTACGTTTGAGTATATATTTTCCGGGGAGATTCGGGGAGATTATGCGTCCCTCATTCATAAATAGACTAAGTGTAAAGCTTACACTAATAATTTTAAGTATACTGTTGATTAATTTAGCAGTGTATACTTTTTATACACTATCTGTACTTAAGAAAGACCTCACCGAAGCGTCCTCCCAGAATGCATATAATATGAGTGATGTGATTAAAAAATCAACACGCTACAGTATGCTGCTGAACCGCCGCCAGGATATTTATGAGATCATAAATACTATAGGCAAGGAAGCCGGCGTTGTGAAAATCAGAATCTACAACAAACAGGGTCGTATCAGCTATTCCACCGATTCAACAGAAATAAATAAGACTGTTGATACCAATAGCGAAGCTTGTTATGTCTGCCATTCCCGCCCTACCCTTCCAACAAATCTGCCGCAGAATGAGATGATAAGAGTATTTAAGTTTGATGATGGAAGTAAGGTGCTGGGACTAATAAACCCGATCAAGAATGAATCTGACTGCAGTAACGGCGCCTGCCACGAACATCCCGCCGATAAAAATATTCTTGGCGTGCTCGATGTTATCGTGTCAACCGAAAAGATGAATCAGATCATTGAATCAAACACGCGCAGCATCGTAACCAATGCGGTTATTCTTATGGTACTTATCTCAGCCTTCAGCGGACTATTCATTGTAATCCTTGTAAACCGGCCTCTTAAAAAGATCTCTCAGGGTATTGAAGAGATATCCAAGGGAAACCTTGAATATAAGATCAAAATAAATTCAAAAGGTGAACTCGCACAGGTTGCCAACGAATTCAATTATATGTCCTCTCATCTCAATACAGCATACCAGGAAATTAAGGAGTGGTCGGAAACACTTAACCTTAAGGTCGAGGAAAAGAATGAAGAGCTTAAAAAGATTTATGAACAGATCACTCAGATCGAGAAGCTTGCCTCGTTAGGAAAGCTTTCCGCAACTGTTGCACACGAACTTAACAATCCCCTCGAAGGGATACTTACTTACAGCAAGCTAATCACAAAAAAACTTACGAAGAAGAGCACTAACGGTGAGTATAAGGATATAATAGAATTCCTTACTCTTATATCCGACGAATCAGCCCGCTGCGGTAAGATTGTGAAAGACCTTCTCCTGTTCTCTCATAAGGATGAAGGTAAGTTTACGGAAAACGAGCTTGCAAAAATAATTGACAAGAGCCTGATACTGATAAATCATCATCTCGAAATAAATCATATCACACTAGTTAGGGACTACAGGATTGAGAGCCTTTCCATCGAATGCGATTCACAGAAAATAGAGCAGGCTCTTATAGCTGTCCTGATAAATGCTATTGAGGCAATGAGCGGCGGCCAGACGCTAAAGGTCTCCCTTGAAACAGAAGACGAGAATGCGGTTATCCGGATAACCGATCAGGGAAAAGGAATTTCAGAAAAAGATCTGCCGAATATTTTTGAACCTTTTTATTCAACTAAGAACGATAATAAAGGAACGGGACTGGGACTCGCGGTAGCTTACGGCATAATCAAACAGCACCGCGGAAAAATACAGGTTGAAACTACTTCCGAAGAAGGTACAACCTTCAAAATGATTTTACCAATTAAGAAAATTACCAGAGAAGTGAACCATGAAACCTAAAGCAAACTTATTAGTTGTAGATGACGAACTAATCGTCCGGCAGTCATTAAAACATTGGTTTGAAGAGGATGGATACAATGTCGAAACGGCCGACAGCGGCGAGATAGCACTCAAACATTTTGAAAAGGGAAAGTATGATATCCTGCTCGTGGATATGAAGATGCCGGGGATGAGCGGACTTGAGCTTCTTACGAAGGTAAAGGAGTTCGATCCTTCTGTTATAGTCATCCTAATTACCGCCTTCGCTTCAGTTCCTTCCGCCATTAAAGCCCTTAAGGACGGAGCGTATGATTATATTACAAAGCCCGTTGATCCCGATGAATTATCCCACATCCTTGAGAATGCTCTCAACCAGAAAACCCTTAAATCTGAAAATGATGCCCTCAAAGAGAATATAGACGAGATCATTAAACCCGATAACCTGATCGGCGAAAGTGCCGAAATGAAGAAGATATTCTCTCTCATCAATACTGTTTCACAGACCGATACCACAGTAATGATCAGGGGCGACAGCGGTACAGGCAAAGAGCTTGTAGCAAAGGCCATTCATATAAACAGTAAAAGAAAATATTTTCCCATCATTACAGTAAACTGCGGCGCCCTCGCTGAGTCGCTGCTTGAAAGCGAATTATTCGGTCACGAAAAAGGTGCTTTTACCGGAGCTCATTACAAACGCAAAGGCAAGTTTGAAATGGCTAACGGCGGTACGATATTCCTTGATGAAATCGGAACAGTATCCGCAAAGATGCAGGTCGAGCTCCTCCGCGTCATCGAAACAAAGCAGTTCACGCGCGTGGGCGGAAATGAAATGATAAAGAGCGACTTCAGGGTGATTGCCGCAACTAACGAACCTCTCGAAGATCTCGTTAAGCAGGGCAGGTTCAGAGAGGACCTTTATTACAGGCTGGATGTTTTTACAGTGCTTATCCCTCCGCTCCGTGAAAGAATAGAGGATATACCTCTTCTCGCATATTACTTCCTGAAAAAATTCTCCACCGCTATGAACAAGAAGAAAGATACTATCTCAGCAGAGGCAATGGACTTCCTTGTTAAATATAATTGGCCAGGAAACGTTCGTGAGCTTGAGAATGCAATCGAGCGCGCGGTTGTTGTCAGCAAGACAAACATTATAGATGTTAAGGATCTCCCGTTCCAGGTTAGCGCTAATAACCATTACGACAAAGACGACAGGAGCATGGCGGCAATGGAAAAAAGACATATCTCTCTCGTTCTGAATGAACTGAACTGGAACATTTCAAGAAGTGCCGAAGCTCTGAAAATTGACAGGGTAACGCTCTACAATAAAATAAATAAGTATGGTCTTCAGAGAAAACCGTAATGCAGGATATTTGCATAGCGCCTGTTAATATTTCGAATAAGGAACTGCTGCAAAGAGTTATTCAGGAGCTCAAAAAGATACTGCTCGTCGATATTAAAACAATTGCTCTGAATCTGGAGCTGCAGAAGGCTTATTCCTCAGACCGCCGGCAGTATTACTCGACGCAGATCATCGCAGAAGCCCTGAAGCATACTAACCATCTCGACGGTAAGGTGGTTATACTTGTGGATTTCGATCTTTATATTCCTGTGTTCACTTATGTCTTCGGTGAGGCCCAGCTTAACGGAAAGCATTCTATTGTCTCGCTGTGCAGACTGCATGAAGAATTTTATACAGGCAGAACTGACGATGAGCTTCTGTTCGAAAGAGCGGTTAAGGAAGTTCTTCATGAACTGGGACATAATTTCGGACTGCTTCATTGCAGCAACTGGGATTGTGTAATGCACGCTTCCGCCCAAATCGAGGAGGTTGATATAAAAGGAAGGGTTTACTGTAAAGACTGCAGGCGCACCCTCCAGAGCGTGTTCAATTTCCGTAGAAATTAGTTTTGCCGTAGGTTCATACAACAGAGCTTAAAGTCAGCAGCAATCGGGCTGAAGCCAGGGGCCTTTTCTTATGGAGATTGCCGTCGGTTTTCAACCGACGGGATAAGATAGTATGGTAACTTTCGAGCTTTAGCCACATTTATGAATTAATAAAAAATTGAATATGCGGCTAAAGCCGGACCGGTGGTTGAAAGTTATTGAGTCCCGTTGACTAAAGTCAACGGCAATCGGGGTAGTAATGCAAACTAAAGTCAACGGCAATCGGGGTAGTAATGCAAACTAAAGTCGACGGCAATAAGGGTAGCAATGCAAGCTAAAGTCGACGGCAATAGGGGTAGTAATGCAAACTAAAGTCAACGGCAATAAGGGTAGCAATGCAAGCTAAATTCCACAGCAATGGGGCTGGAAATGCAGGCTTATTTTAATGATCACGATTCTGATAAGTCAATTTTCTTAGAATGCCGCCGGATATAAATTTGCTTCCTTATATAATGATCCAGGAGCCACGCACCGGAGATCCACGCAAACCCTATAGCCCATCCCGCAATGATATCATTAGGCGAGTGAGCTCCCCGGATAATCTGCGCAATCCCAACAGCGAAACACAATAAGAAGGCTATTGTCATTAAATAATGGTTTACTTTTTTATCGGGATTAGATCTGTACACAAGTCGTGCGATAGTAAAGTAAAATACAACCGACATCAGTGCATGTCCGCTTGGAAATTCTTTTCCGTATGTATCGAATAGGTTAAGCCAGTTGTTCCATGGCTCGCCGCCGTAGTAGTTTTTGAGAAACACATGCAGAAAGCCGGCGCCTATAACCACAAAAAAGTAGGTATACAGGGTCCTGTATTTTTTCCGTATAAAGAGATACCCCCCGAAAATCATCGAGAATAAAGAGACGAATAACCTGCTCGCAACCGAGGCAATTACATCCATACCTCCGACCAGAGACTCTGAACCGTATGATCCGCTCCATTTGTTGGTTTTCCCGAGCCAGTCGAACAACAGGGATTTGTAATCACCTGTTATACCAGCGATAAAACCGTTGGTACAAAGGAAAAAAATGTAAAGACAAAAGATAATGATAGAATAAGCGGCGTACCTCTTATATTTCCTGCTCTTCCTGTCTTCCCGCTCCACAGCATCCATAGAATAATTTCAATTTTATTGAGAGATTAAAAATAAGTAAAATATCAATGATTTATTAATGATCTCACCCGCCCCGGTTGAAATCTCCCTCTCATGTCAAAGTAATAAGTCTTCGCACGGGCAATCCCCTCAATCTCAAATCTTAAATCCTCAATTTTCATCTATTAAGAAAAAAGTCAAGAGAACGTAGTTATCCGCAAGTAAAATATTTTACTTCTCTGCTTTTGGGCTCGCTTTCGCTGTGGCAAAATATCAACTTTCTGTATTAAGTAATTTTTTCTTTAATCGATTTAATAGTTTCTATTCGTCTATATGAGCCTTGATGGCTACGTTAAATTTTTCAGAATAACGGGAAGAGTTAACCGATCTTTTGGCTTTCTATGAAGCATGAAAATTGTTGAACTTCATTCCCGGGAAATTAAAATTACCTTTCCGGATTCCATCACAGATTCTATTAGCTCACAGCATATTCTTTATTTATGCTGCTCTAATCTCCGGCTCCTTCCTCCAATAGTAGGGTTCGTAATCCGTTCCATTTTTCATTATTGCGTAAAAGGATTTAGCCAGGTACCTGGTTATTGCATTTCTTGCATCCTTCTGACTATAGCCATCTTTAAGCATACATTCATAATATTGCCTGATATCGTTTTTTCCGTTTAATGCAGCCTTTGTAGCCATCTTAAATATAGTTTTCAATCTCCTTGAGTAAAGTTTATGTCTTTTGCTATAGCTTGTCTTTCCGCTTTCTCTTTTGTTTCTTACCAGCCCGCAATATGCCCAAAACTTGTATTTGTTCTCGAACCTGGCGGCTTCTATTACTATTCCATAGGCCTGTACTGCCAGTAAAGGACCAAACCCCGATATTCTCTCTATTTTTTGAATGATCTTTTCTTTTTTTGATATCTTCTTAAAGACTTCTTTATACTTCTTTTGTTCTTCCAACAATAATGTTAGGATCCTGGTCTTTTCTTCTAATATGAAATTCAACGTCTCATCGCTGTTATTATAATCAGCCTTTCCTCTTTTACTCTTTATTCCTATTGCCCTGTAGAGAGCAGATATCTGATTTTTTACCCTTACCTCCGCTTTTACCAGGTCTTCATATGCACTTGCCAGTTTCCTTATTTTATATTTTTCATTATCCGTATGGTAAACTTCCTTTAACAACCCTCCTCTTAGCAGCTGACAGAGTTTCTTTGCATCTATTTTATCTGTCTTGGATCCTTCCTCCAACAGCCTGTTTCTCAATGGGTTGCATATTATTATTTTATCTACAATCTCCTTCAGCTCCACATACAGCCATTGTGAACCGGTTGATTCCTCAATAGTTAATATTTTACTTCCCTTTAATTCTTTTATGTGTTCTTTAATCAACCTTATATTTGCGGGAATTTTATCTTTTACCCTGGGCTCTATGCTGTTTGATTTCATATATGCTAGCGCTGCACCTTCGATCGACCAGTCAAGACTGATGTAATAATCATACATCTCTATGGTTTGATTATTGTTGTTTTTTTTCCTTTCTTGCATACAGGTCTCCTTTCTAATATGATGTTCATTTTTCTAATCTTATTGTTTAATGACTTTTAAAAGTCCATAAATAAGATAGTAACACTTTTAGAAAGCGAGACCTTCTTAATTTACCGATCTTAAATCTTCAATCTGCAACGTCTCTCTCTTCTCAATTTTTAGAATAACGAAATTTTCCGATTCTAATTTATGACAACCGCACCCTGCAAACGGGCTAAATTGCAGTTTATCGTTCATAAATACGCTCTGGAATGTTATTTGTCCTACATATTCAATTCTGGCAATTGCCCCCGTATTGCTTAATAAAATCGGAAGAGATTTATGTACAATTCCATAGTACTGGTTAAACAGGTCCCGGATACCGCAAACATTTCCGGTAAGGTAATGAAAGATGACGGCACCGTTAACCGCTCAAAACTCCCCGCCATTTTTAACTTTGAAGATAAAGTCGCTCTTGAGTTTGCCCTGCAGATAAAAGAAAAGTTCGGAGGAAAGGTAACCGTAATAACAATGGGACCTCCCCGCGCTTCCGATACTCTGCGAGAGTGCCTCTATATGGGTGCCGATGAGGCTTATCTGATAACCGACCGGAAATTCGCCGGTGCCGATACTCTTGCTACCTCCTACGTGCTTTCTGAAGCTGTAAAAAAGATCGGCGGCTACAATTTTATTTTTGCCGGAAGACAGGCAATTGACGGCGACACTGCACAAGTGGGTCCGCAGACCGCCGAGAAACTCGGAATCCCCCAGATTACCTACGCGGAGGAATTGATAGATGTGAAGCGCGATAGTATAGTAATAAAGCGTAAGATCGACGGCGGTTTTGAAATAGTTGAAAGTTCAATGCCCGTTCTTATCACGGTATTAAAAGATGCGGTTGATCCCCGTCCATTCAGCGCTAAACGGGTTATGGCCTTCAAGGGAGCGAAATCCCTCATGGACCTCGAGAAAATGACCGAAGACAATTCTCTCCTGTATATCGATAAGCTGGTTCACGAATACGAGGAAAAAGAACTGCTTATAAAAACGCTCACCACTGATGACCTTGATGTCGATCCGGAACGCTGCGGAATTAAAGGTTCTCCTACTAAGGTATTTAAAGTCGAATCTGTCGTTCTTGCCGGCGGAAACCAGGCAAAAGTTGAACCTACAAAAACAGCATTGTCGGGACTAATAGAGCAGCTAATGACAGATCATATTTTTGGTTAAAGGATTCATCATATGAAATTTTCGAATGAAGTCTGGGTTTTTATTGAACAAAGAGACGGCAAACCGGCCGATGTAAGTTTCGAACTTCTCTGCAAAGCACATAAGCTTGCAGCAACAATGCAGGCTATTGTTAAAGCAGTCGTCATAGGAGATAAAGCCGAAGGCATCGCTAAAGAAACCTTCCGCTACGGTGCGGACGAAGTTTTGCTGGTAGAGCATCCTTCTCTCAAATATTTCAGAACAATCCCCTACAGCCGCATTTTTACAAAGCTAATTGAAAAAAATACACCCCGCATAGTTTTATTTGGAGCCACTGTAATCGGCCGTGATCTTGCTCCGAGGGTTGCCTCGCATACAAAGAGCGGTTTAACGGCCGATTGTACCGATCTGCAGATATCCGATGTAACTTACCTGAAGGAAAATTTTCCAAAGCTCCTGCTGCAGATACGTCCCGCTTTCGGCGGAAATATCATCGCCACAATAATTACTCCCGACGTACCCGTACAGATGGCAACAGTACGTGAAGGAGTAATGGAGCTTACCCCGCTTCAGAAACCGAATCCTGAAAAAATAACAAAGGTAAACTTCGAACCGGATCCGGCGGATGAACTGGTAAGAATAATTGAGCAGCACCGTGAAGAGAACAAGGTGAACCTTAAGGCATCGCCTATAATAGTTGCGGGAGGCTATGGACTGGGCACAAAGGAAAATTTCAAACTGATCGAAGAACTTGCACACACAATTGGTGCTGAAGTGGCCGGCAGCCGCGCTGCTGTCGATGCTGGGTTCGTTACGCCTGACAGGCAGGTGGGACAAACAGGCGTTACTGTACGCCCCAAACTTTATATAGCGGTTGGCATCTCGGGAGCCATACAACACCGGGCCGGTATGCAGGAATCGCAGAAGATAATCGCAATAAACTCCGATCCCGAAGCCCCGATCTTCGATATAAGTCATTACGGAATTGTCGGAGACGCAACCGAAGTTATTCCCGCTTTCATAGAAGCTTATAAAAATAAATTGAAATAGGATTATTATGCCGAATTTTTTCACTGAAAACAGCGATCTGCAGTTCCACTTTAATAATCTGAATATACCCGATATTGTCGCTATCATCGAAGATGATTATACCCAGGCGAAAGACTTCCGTTATGCCCCCCTGGATTATGATGACGCAGTGGAAAATTACAGGAAGGTGCTTGAAATTGCCGGCGATATTGCCGGAAACTTTATTGCAGAACGTGCCGCAAGTGTTGATGAAGATGGCGCTTTGCTGACCGACGGCAAAGTAAGCTATGCAAAAGGAACCCAGGAGAACCTTAAAAGATTATCGCAGGCCGACCTGATGGGATTGATTTTCCCGAGAAAATACGGCGGTCTCAATGCTCCTTTTATGGTATATATTATGTCGATTGAAATCATCTCCCGCGCCGATGCTTCACTGATGAACCTGTACGGACTCCAGGATATTGCCGACACGATAAGAAAATTCGGAAGTGAAGATCAGAGACAGGAATTTCTGCCGGGCTTCTGTTCAGGTAAATATACCGGTGCAATGGCTCTTACAGAACCGGATGCCGGATCTGATCTTCAGGCAGTGAAACTTCACGCCTATCAGGATGAAAAGGGAAACTGGTTCCTGAAGGGTGTTAAAAGATTTATTACAAACGGAAACGGCGATATACTGCTTGTGCTTGCCAGAACCGAACCCGGAACAAAGGACGGCCGCGGACTAAGTATGTTTGTCTGCTACGGCGATGAAACTGTAAGGGTAAGAAGGATCGAACATAAGCTCGGTATTCATGGTTCCCCTACCTGCGAGCTCCAGTTCAATGATACTCCCGCCCAGCTTATAGGCAGCAGAAGGTTCGGACTGATAAAATACGTGTTCGAACTTATGTTCCGCGCAAGGATGGGCGTCTCAGCACAGGCAATGGGAATCTCACAGGCTGCTTACGAAATGGCTGTAAAGTATGCACGCGAAAGAGAGCAATTCGGAAAGCCGATCATCAATATTCCTGTTGTTTCAAATATATTAATTGACATGAGAACCCTGCTTGAAGCCAACCGTGCTTTGCTTTACGAATCCGCAAAGAGCGTCGATAGGAAGGAAGTTCTTGAAATGCAAATCGAAAAGCTCAAGGAGGAAGGCAAGAGCACGCAGGAAGAAAACTTCAGGCTGAAACAGCTTACTAAAGAAACGAACCTGCTCACTCCTATGTGCAAGTTCATCCTTACCGAGTCCGCCAACAAAATAACTTACGATGCGTTGCAGATCCATGGCGGCACAGGCTATATGAAAGAATTTAAGATAGAGAGACTTGCCAGAGATGCGAGGATCACCAATATTTATGAAGGCACCTCGCAGCTGCAGGTTGTTGCGGCAATAGGAGGGGTAATAAATGATGTTCTTGGCTACAGGTTCAACGAGAAGGAGAAGAAGGAATACAAAGGCGGTGTTGATCCCCTTCGTTATCACCTTATCGAGATAAGGGAAATCCTGAAAGACTGCCTGAAGTATGTGGCAGACAAAAAAGACCCTGCATTTCAGGATGTTGCTGCAAAAGATCTGCTCGAACTCTATACATACCTTGTCGTGGGCTACCTGCTGCTCGACCAGGCGGAGATTGAACCTCAGAAAGTATTCTCAGCAAACAGGTACATACTTTACTCGCTTGCCAACGCAAGAAAAAATGCCGCGTCTGTTAAAGACGGCTTATTCAATGATATTCTTCATGCGGAAAAGATTTTAGCTTAAAATTGATCCAATAAAAGGTGAGATAAAAATGACAGACAAACAAATCTTCTACTACAAAATTTTTGATGACAAGGAACGTCTCAACTATATGAAATCATCGCTTCCTCATAAAGAGCTTGAGAACCTTCTAAAGGAGTACGAGAGATATCATCAGAAATATTTCAATCCTGAATTCGTTCAGTTCCTCAGAGAAAAAGATCACGAAGCGGAACTGATCGAGGTCAGTGACATTTCCTATTAGTTTGTTCTATGGACCCCGGTTAATTAACGCTCTCCAAAAAATATTAGCCGGGATCCCATTCGATGTGGCTAAAGCCCGAATCTTTCCTTCCTATTTTATCCCGTCGGTTGAAACCGACGGTAATATCCCTTATGAACACTTATCCTCGTCGGTTGAAACCGACGGTAATATCCCTTATGAACACTTATCCTCGTCGGTTGAAACCGACGGTAATATCCCTTATGAACACTTATCCTCGTCGGTTGAAACCGACGGTAATATCCCTTATGAACACTTATCCTCGTCGGTTGAAACCGACGGTAATATCCCTTATGAACACTTATCCTCGTCGGTTGAAACCGACGGTAATATCCCTTATGAACACTTATCCTCGTCGGTTGAAAACCGACGGTAATATCCATTATGAACACTTATCCTCGTCGGTTGAAACCGACGGTAATATCCCTTATGAACACTTATCCTCGTCGGTTGAAACCGACGGCAATATTCATTATGAACACTTACCCAGTCGGTTGAAACCGACGGCAATATCCATTATGAACATTTATCCCGTCGGTTGAAACCGACGACAATATCCATTATAAACATTTACCCCATCGGTTGAAACCGACGGTAATATCCCTTATGAACACTTATCCTCGTCGGTTGAAAACCGACGGCAATATCCATTATGAACATTTATCCTCGTCGGTTGAAACCGACGGCAATATCCATTATGAACACTTACCCCATCGGTTAAACCTGGCAGCAATGTACATTACAAAAGTCCTTAGCCTTCAATTTACATACTGGGTTCCATTTTCGGCTTAACTTTAACTCCACTTTTAATTAAATTTCATAGTTAATTTTTCTGTACAATATTGTTTTAAGGACACACTAATGAAATATTCAGTACTGATTTTAGCCTGCCTGATGCTTGCAATCTCCTACAGTAACACTTCAGCCCAGGTTAAAAAGGATAAGGGAGTTTTCGTTGAACCGAAAAAAGGTTTCTACGATGAGATTAAAACCGCCGTAAAGGAATACAATCACCCTGAAAAAGAAAAGAAAAAAGAATTCAGAGTAGATATGAGCAATGTTAATGCTCCCAAATCTATCGACGAATTCACCAAATACTGGTACAACGACCCCATCTCCCAGGGCCAGACCGGAACCTGCTGGTCGTTCTCAACCACCTCTTTCTTTGAATCCGAGGTATACCGTCAGCAGCATATTAAAGTCAAACTTTCTGAAGTTTTCACTGTATACTGGGAGTATGTTGAAAAAGCAAAAAGATTTGTTGAAGAAAGAGGAAACTCACTTTTTGAAGAGGGTTCCGAAGCAAATGCGGTAAAAAGAATTTACAAAATGTACGGAGCCGTTCCGGAAGAAAATTATGCCTGTATGTTATCCGGACAAAAATTCCCCGACCACAGTCTTATGATAAAAGAGATGAGTGATTATCTCAACCATGTAAAAACAACCAATGCATGGGATGAAGATGAAGTAATTAAAGTTATTAAGTCGATTATGAAGCATTACATCGGCGAACCGCCGACACAGCTTACCGTCGACAGTAAGACATATACCCCGAAAGAATATCTTTCCGATTACCTGAAACTTAATCCCGATGATTATGTAGATGTTCTGTCATATATGCAGAAACCTTACTGGCAGCAGGTTGAATACGAAGTACCCGACAACTGGTGGCACAATGCAGATTACTACAATGTTCCTCTCGACGACTATATGAACGCACTTAACAACGCGATAAAGAACGGTTACACAATGTCGATAGGCGGAGATGTTTCTGAACCGGGATACGATGCATGGCATAAAGTAGCAATCGTTCCGTCATTTGATATTCCCGCGCAGTATATCGATGAGAACGCCCGCGAATTCAGGTTCAACAACAAAACAACAACCGACGATCACGGAATTCATATGGTAGGCTACACCAACAAAGACGGTGTAATGTGGTACCTGATAAAAGATTCAGGCTCAGGCTCAAGAAATCTGGAACCCACAGGCTACTATTTCTTCAGGGAAGATTATGTAAAACTTAAAATGATGGACTTCATGGTTCACAAAGAAGCAGTCAAAGATCTTCTCGCAAAGTTCCAGGTAACCCAGAACCTGCAATAATTCACTTTTCTCCACGGAGCGGCGATATCCTCTCGCTGCTCCATACTTTCCCAATCATGCTTAATCCTTACTTTTTACTTACCTTAATTCCGTCAAACTCTGTATATTTCACTTTCATTTTTTTGTAAATATTATTCTATTCTCCTGATTATGTACGACTTTATATTCAAGCCCTTCTCACAAATGACCGATGAAGATTACGACACGGTCGGATTCAAATCCGGAATCGAAATTCATCAACAGCTTTTAACCGATAAAAAACTCTTCTGCCGCTGCCCCGCGGGCAAATACAGCAGGCATTACGATGCGGAAATCCTCAGGCATATGCGGCCTACCTTAAGCGAACTTGGTGTGTACGACGGCACCGCCCTGATGGAATTCAAAACGAAGAAGGAAATCATCTACAGGATCAACCGCGAAACAGTCTGCACATACGAGATGGACGATACTCCCCCTTTCCTTATAAATGAAGATGCCCTCGAAATTGCACTCGGCATCGGAATGCTTTATGGCTGCAGTCTTGTTGATGAACTGCATATTGCCCGTAAACAGTACCTTGACGGAAGCATACCAACCGGATTTCAGAGAACGGCTATCTATGCGCTTAACGGAAAGATCCCTTACAAAGACCGCGAAGTAAAGATCGTTCAGATGTCAATTGAAGAGGATTCCTGCCGCGAAGTTGCAGATGTGGGACATGAAAGAATTTATCTTACAGACAGACTTGGGATGCCGCTGATTGAAACCGTTACCGGTCCCGATATGCGTACACCGAAGGAAGTCGCTGAAGTCGCCCGCCTCTGCAGTAAATTAGTACGCAGCACAAATAAGGTCAGGCGCGGAATGGGAGCCGCCAGGGAAGATGTGAACGTCAGCGTTACGGGCGGAACAAGAATTGAAATAAAAGGAGTTCCCCAAATTAAGGACATCCCTCTGCTCACCTATAACGAGGCAATGCGCCAGTGGAACCTGCTGCGTCTCCGTGAGGAACTAAAACAAAGAGGGATAACCGGAGAAACTTTCAAAGCCGAATCATTTGATGTAACTCATGTGCTGAAAAATCCCCATTACATCCCTATTAAAAGTGCGTTAGAGAACGGCACAGTACTGAAGTGCGTGGTGCTTAAGGGCTTCTCGGAACTACTTCACTGGCAGACCCAGACCAGCACATATTTTTCCAAGGAAATATCCGACCGTGTGCGCGTTATAGCCTGCTTGACTACCATCCCTAATATGATCCACTCCGACAGCAAGGGCGATACTATCACCTCATCAGAATGGCAGAAAGTAAGAAAGGCTTCTGGAGCGAAAGAGAACGACACGATGGTGCTTGTATGGGGAAGTGAAGACGACACCCGTACCGCCGTAAATGAAATAATCATCCGCGCAAAAGAGGCAACCATCGGAATTCCTTCTGAAACGCGGCAGGCATTAAGCGACGGAACAAACGGCTTCGAGAGAATACTCCCAGGCGCCGACAGAATGTACCCCGATACCGACCTCCCTCCCAAGCAGATCCCGGCTGAAACAATTCAAAGAATAAAAAACTGGATCCCCGAACATTTCTGGGATAGAGAAAAATGGTACAGGGAACTTAAAATACCGGAAGACACAATCCCGGAGCTTTCAATCTCTCCCTATGCGAAGCTGTTCAAAAAAGCCGTGAGCGAGTGGAAGATCAATCCTGTCTTTGCCGCGGTCCTATTTATTCAGTTTCCAAAGCGGCTAAGAAAATCAGGTTACGATACAGACATACTGAATGAAGAAATCTTTTCAGAAATCCTTAAAGCTTACAGGGATAAAAAGATCACCCGCGATGGTATCCTGCCGCTGCTGGAGAATGTGATTTCGCTGGGACTCTTCTTCGATGACCTGCTCCCCGCTCCCTGCACCAATAACGAACTCGATAAAACCTTCAAAGACTCAAAAAGTAATCTGAAAAACGTCAAACTTTATAAGAATGAAAACCGAACGAAGGTACTGATGGGATTTGCTATGGAAAAACTTAGGGGAAGGATTCCCGGCAGTGAAGTGCTTACATATATACAGAGCAACGAAAACTCCCTTACTAAAAATGCTGAAAAGGAGAATGGATAAATTGGCCGACAACAATAATGATTATAAAGGATACCGCGGCGAAGCGCTGAACACATTAAAGAAATTCGATGCGCTGGTGTGGAGTAATGTTGATATTAAAACCGATGACGGAACATACAACGGCATCATTCTTCCCCGTTCAGAAACCGCGGACGATCTCCACATAGTGCTGAAGATACCTGTCGGCTACAACATAGGCATAGCGGCTAAAAAAGTAACCGGCATTACTGTGCACAGCAGAAAAGAAGCCCACTACAAGATACCCGAAAAAGATTTCCCCTATGAACCCAATAAACCCAGGGTAAAGCTGCTTGGAACCGGCGGCACGATTGCAAGTCGCCTTGATTACAGAACAGGCGCCGTTATTCCGGCGTTTTCACCGGGAGAACTTTATGGATCCGTTCCGGAGCTGGCAGATTACTGCAACCTTGAAACAGAAAAGCTTTACGGAGTTTTCTCGGAGAATATGGGTCCCGATCAGTGGAAAGGACTCGCTGAAGCAATAGGAAAAGAAATCGAAAAGGGTGTGCATGGAATTGTAATAGGACACGGAACCGACACAATGCACCACACAGCGGCGATACTTTCATTTATGGTTCAGAATTCACCTGTTCCGATAGTGATGGTAGGTTCGCAGCGTTCAAGCGACCGGCCTTCCTCCGACGCAGCTCTCAACCTGATCCACAGTGTGAAGACGGCAGCCGAAAGCGACATAGCCGAAACAATGGTTTGTATGTTTGGTCCGACCTCCGATGAGTACGGGCTCCTCCACCGCGGCACACGTGTAAGGAAAATGCACTCCAGCTACAGGTCGACTTTCCGAACCATCGGCGACATACCCATCGCTAAAGTCAGCCGCACTGAAATCACTCCCCTCCGCGAGGATTATAAAAAAAGAAGAGACGACAAAGACGTGATTGTCAATCCCGTTTTCGAAGATAAGGTCACCATCGTATATTATTACCCGAATATGCACCCCGATATTATCGACTCGCTTGTAGACAACGGCTACAAAGGAATAATAATAGCCGGAACCGGGTTGGGACATGTAAACAGACCGATGTACCCCGCACTAAAACGAGCATACGAAAAAGGAGTAGCCGTATATATGACTGTGCAGACCCTCTGGGGGTACGTTCAGATGTACGTGTATGAAACTGGAAGAGAGATAATGGAACTGGGAGTTATCCCCGGTGCTAATATGCTTCCTGAAGTAGCCTACGTAAAACTCGGCTGGGCACTGGGACAAACAAACGATCTCGCAAAGGTAAAAGAAATAATGCTCACGCCTATCGCAGGCGAAATAACAGAACGCGAACCAAGCAACGGCTACCTTGTCTATCAGGGTGGTCTCCCCGAAGTTGAGGAATTTATTTCGCGGTACAGGAAATAATATAAGATTTGCCAAATAGCAATATTTAATGATCTTTTCCTAATAAGCCCCGCTTTATACGAATAAAAAGTATATCATCTTCGTGATGTAGTTTATAGCACATCTATTCATTCCTTTTCTGGTAAATTTGCCACTTTTGAAATTTACAATTCCAGAATGTTTACAAGAACCATACTCTTATTGCTTTTTCTTTTTACTGTCAGTTCTTCCGTTTTCTCCCAGAATAATAGAAGCGGTATCGGCGGCACGGTGAAAATTGATAAAAATCAGCCGGCTGTTGACGCAAATATATTCCTGGAAGGTACATCACGGGGCACGATTACCGACAGTTCAGGCAGATTTACTCTAAGTGGTCTTTCTCCGGGTAAATATATCATTAAAGTTTCCTACCTTGGTTATTCCCCCTATGAAACGGAAGTAGAAGTATTTGAAGGCAAAATTACGGATGTTAAGGAAATTGTTCTATCCCCTTCACAGCAGGAGCTTCCTGAAGTGCTAGTTACGGGCAATAAGGGAGGAAAGTTTAATAATTCTGAAAGCGATTATATTCTGAAGCTGCCTGTAAGGAATATTGAAACGCCAAAAGTATACAGCACGAGCACACGGGCGGTTCTTAACGAACAGAATATAACAGACATAGCTTCAGCAGTAAGGACGGTACCGGGGGGAAATATGACATCTGAAAACTCTATAGGAGTGCTGGGCACGATCGTGAGGGGCTTCAACACCCTGGCATACATCCGAAACGGATTGTACAGTCTGAATCCTAACGGAGGTGATTTCCAGAATATTGAAAGAGTTGAGCTTATAAAAGGCCCTTCAGGCGTAACTTATGGAACTTCGGGCGTCTCTAACGGAGGTCTGCTTAACATAGTCACGAAAAAACCATTCGCTGCAAAATATGTAAATACAGGAATTACCCTCGGGAGTTTTAACCAGCAGCGATACGCTGCGGATCTGAATCTCCCGCTTGATAAAGAGAAAGGATTGCTATTCAGATTTAACGGCGCTTATAGTTCAGGAGGCACATTCCAGGATGTGGTGCACAAGAACGGCTCCCTGCTTGCCCCGGCAGTGTCTTATAATATTAATAAGAACATCAGGCTTTCGCTTGAAGCAGATATAAATAGTATGAGTCATTCTGCCACAACCACATTTAATGGTCCCGGAAAGCTGTCAGTCAATTCAATTGATCAAATCCGAACCGATTATTTTAGATCATACAGTACTGACGGAGCCGGTAATCCTCTCAATGTTGCAAGGAATTACCAGGCACAATTAGATATAGACTTTTCCCATAACATTAAATATAGTCTTGGTCTCTCACTGGCAGATTTTTCATTGGCAGGTACTGTCATCCTGTTAAACCTGGAAAACGAAAGCATACTGACCAGGGAGTTCTATGATTATCACGGACAATATAACACCATCGATATACAGCAGAACCTCACAGGTAATTTTACTGCATTCGGACTTAACAACCTGTTTGTTACCGGGATAGATTACAAGCGAGCAGAAGCTACTGTAGGAGGCGGCATAGTAATAAAAGCCGATAGTGTAGATTATACAATGCCTGGAACGCCGGTGATGAATATTGGAAAACTCAGGGCGTCTTATGATCTCACTTTTTCAAGGAACGAAATGCAGGAAGTCTATTCTGCTTTCTTCTCTGATTTTCTTTCCATCACTTCAAAACTTAAGCTTATCGCGGGATTAAGATATGAATATTTCAATTCTGGAGGGAATAAGGACTTGAAAACGGGGAATGATATTTCTGTACCGTTCAATCAGGGATCGCTGGTCCCTCAGGCCGGTCTGAACTACCGGTTAATTGACAGTACAGTTTCTGTTTTTACCAATTTCCTTGAAGGTTATGAATATGTTCTTCCGAATTCGCAGGGACAAACATTTAAGCCAGAATATGCATCTCAGGGTGAGGCAGGCATTAAGATCCAGCTTTTAGATAACAAACTATCGTCAACCATCAGCTATTATTATATTTTAGTGAGAGACAAGGTAAGATCCGACAGAAATAATCCTCTTCTCTCCGTACAGGACGGCTCTCAAAAAAGCGAAGGAGCAGATGCCGATATCCGGTTAAACCCTATCCCCCGCTTAAATATGATTTTAGGATACAGTTACAACAAAAGTATCTTTGTAAAAGCTTCCGAATTGGTTGAAGGAAAAAGACCTCCCGGAACCCCTGAAAATATCCTCAACCTATGGATGAGTTATACATTTCCTAAACCCATTAAAGGACTGGGCATCGGCGCAGGTCTCATATATAATGATAAATTTTATTATGATGATACCAATACACTTACCATACCCGCATCTTCAAGGATAAAAGCCAGCATTTTTTATAACACAAATCATTTGATGATAACATTGGCTATTAATAACATCACTAACCGTAAATACTGGGATATTAATGGAAACCCCCAGCCGGTAAGGAGTCTTGCTCTCAGCACCAATCTGATCTTTTAGGAATTAGATAGCTTATGATAAAGATCAATTGACTTTCTATCGATTCTTCTTAATATAATCAACTTAAACCCGTTAAATTTCAAACATCTTTTCTTTCGTGGTGTTTAATGCGTAGTCGGAAAGAAAAAGCTCAATTTTATTTTAGGTTATCACTTGAGAAGAAATTACCGCTTCTTATTTCGCTTCTGATACTCCTGGTAATCATAACTCTATCCTGGACAGCCTATTTCGGGGTAAGACGGGCTTCTCTGCAGGTCGGCCAGGAAAGATTAAAAGCACTGGTCGAACAATTCAGTGATTTATTCCAGCAATCATCTGCAAAAGTCAGGGCGTCAACAAGGGAGTTAGCGCTCGGGGATTCAGTGGTTGATTTTCTGCTTCATCCGGGACAGGTTGATCTCGATAATTATTTCCGGAAGCAGCGTTCATTGCGTATCGACTCGCTCACCCTGGGTCTGCAGGTACTCGATAAAAATAAAAATCTCCTGTTCAGCACCAGGGGTTCTAATTTATCCTTTACCGAAATTTCTGATACCACTTACTCCACCGCTTCCGTAAGTCCCGATTTCAGCGCTATGGGGAAGCTGAGCGTCCACAAAGATACTATGGAATACCCTATACTGGTTTGTATTAGAAAGAATGATAGAATCATAGGATACCTTGCAAGGTGGCGGCTTGTAATTGCCAGTCCAAAAAATATCCAGAATATAAACAAGCTGCTCGGAGAAAATGCTTCTCTTTATATCGGGAATGCTGACAATTCATTCTGGACAAATTTCATTAACCCGACTAACGTGCATAAATTCGAATCCGGCCGGGTTCCGCTCGATTACATAAACACGAAAAACAAACCCGTACTTGGCGCAATTTCCGGCATACCGGGGACTCCATGGGCTTTTATAATTGAGCTATCCAAAAATTCGATACTGGAAGCCTCCGATCGTTTTCTGCAGTGGATATTAACCATTGATCTTTTAATCCTCTTAGCCGGGTTCATCTTAGCCTGGTATATGAGTCTCAGAATTACCGAACCGATAAATAAACTGGCCTCTGCGGCGGGAAGGATAGCTGAAGGTAATTACCAGGAACAGGTAGATGTGAAGAGGAAAGATGAGCTGGGACGCCTTGCATATGCCTTCAATACTATGTCCGAAAAAATCAGGGATGCAAAAAACAACCTTGAGGATACTGTGAAGAAAAGAACTTCACAACTTAAATCCGCCAATGAGGAGCTTGATGAACTTAATAAAAAACTGACGGAACTCGACCAGGTCAAAACAAATTTTTTCACCAATATTTCACACGAATTAAGAACACCCTTAACACTCATCCTGGGCCCGCTTGAAAAACTGAGGCAGGATGATACAATACCCGAGCATTCACGGAAGGAACTTCGTGTAATATACAGGAATGCAGGAGTGCTCCTGAAACAGGTTAACAACCTGCTTGACCTTTCCAGGCTGGAAGCAGGCAAGCTTCGGCTTAACTATGAGGAATTCGATCTCTTTAAAATGATAAACGTCATTACCTCTCAGTTTGAACTATATAAGACTGAAAGAGAAATAGATCTGCGTATCAACACTCCGGATGAACTAATTATACAGGCTGACTTCGAAAAAGTAGAAAGGATAATAACGAATCTCGTATCAAATGCATTTAAGTTCACGCCTGTCGGTGGCGAATTGGAAATCTCAGCCGAACAGGCAGGAGACGAGGCAGTAGTAAGAATACACGATTCGGGTCCCGGTATTGACCCTGCTCTACTGAACGGAATCTTCGAGCGTTTCCATGGAACCGATGTGTACCTCGGCAATAACACCGGAAGTTCCGGGCTAGGATTATCGATAGTGCGGGAATTCATTGAACTACACAAAGGCAAAATTATTGCGCGAAATTCTGATAAAGGTGGTGCTGAATTCATATTCAGCCTGCCGCTCAAAACCTCAAATCTCCGGGAAGCCGGACAGGCACCGATGCGGCACAAAGAACAGATAATACTGAAAAATCCAACTGTAATACCCTCTTATTATAAAAATGATGTTCATCAATCTGCCGCAACTCAAACCAGCCGGCAGACTAAAGGAAAAAGGAGAGGTTCCATACTGGTTGTTGAGGATAATGAGGAGATGAATGAATTTATAACGGGAGTGCTTACCGAAAAATATGATGTTGAATGTGCTTTCAACGGGGCTGAGGGAATTGATAAAGCGATAAACCAGCCGCCTGATCTCATCATCAGTGATATAATGATGCCGGTAATGACAGGTAACGAGATGATACTAAAACTTAAAGAGGATAAACGGACGAAAAACATACCCGTTATAATCCTATCGGCGAAAACAGAAGATATTTTCATAATGGAAATGTTAAAATCCGGTGCACAGGATTACCTACGCAAACCTTTTTCTATTGAAGAACTTAAAGTCAGGACGGATAACATAATTGAAATGAAACTGTCGAAGGATACACTGCGGAATGAACTTGACCTTTACTCTGAGAATCTTTCCCAGCTTGTTGAAGAACTTGCAGAAAAGAAACACTTGTTGGAGTCCTCTCTGTCGGAAAAGACAATGCTATTGAAGGAGGTCCATCACAGGGTTAAAAACAATCTTCAGATCATCGCCAGTCTCCTCAACCTGCAGACCAATGTTATAAAAGACCCTGAGATGCTGGAAGTTTTTAAAGAGAGTCAGAACAGGATAAGGTCGATGGCACTTATTCACGAAAAGCTTTATGGATCACGGGAGGGATTTGCAAAAATAAAATTAAAAGACTACGTGGATGATCTCATACTTTATCTCTTCCAGGCATACCGGCTTTCAGCATCAAATATGAAATCAGTCGTAGAGATGCCTGACATTATAATCAATTTAGATTCTGCTATATCAATCGGATTAATTTTAAGTGAACTCATAACAAATTCCATCAAGCATGCATTAAACAAGCAGGGCAATGGAATTCTTACGGTTAAATATCAAGAAGAAAACGGCACAGGCAGTACCCTATCAGTATCCGATAACGGAAAAGGTTTCTCCGCACCCGAAGATGAGAATTCTGAAACGCTGGGGATGGTAATCATCAAAACCTTAACCGAGCAGCTCAACGGCTCATACGAAATAATATCGAACAATGGCACTGAAGTCCTGATCCACTTTCCCTATTCCCTCGAAACAGGGACCAAAGAAAACCAGCTCACCCGCGAGTACTAATCCTCTTCAGAAATTCGGACTTTATATAAAACTTATCGAACCCGTCTTAATTTGCAGCATATTGGGTTCTCTTATAATATTTAATATATCACGCATATATAAACATTACCCGGAATAGCAAACATTATACTATCTGTAAGTAATAAAGCATCAACTTATAATTAAAGAAAGACTAATATTTTTAATTATATTATTTTATAATTAAATAAAACCACGAATTCGAATTCACCGAATACCTCGACCTGTTCAGTGATAAGTTTTCTTGAGGAGGAATTCAATCGGCCGCTTGAAGCAAGCTTGCCGGTCTGGTCAAAAGAATTCTTGATTTAATATTACCTGCCATTATTTATGAATTCAATTGCTCTTTCTAATACTTCATCCTTACCGGACCGAATACCTTCAATAGTGGGTAAAATTTCAATATCCGGTATAATACCTACGCGCTGCAATTGCCTGCCATCTGCATGGCGAACGCTTTGCCCTGTCATACTTATTGATAGATTTCCTGGAATCCTAAAACTCGTAACATCTCCATTTGCACCCACGGTTGGACTTCCGATAAACGTCACGTCTGCAGCAGATTCAAAGAAAAGGCAGGTATGTTCTGCCTGACTCATAGCACGTTCATCAATTAAAACTATAATTTTCCCTTTATAGGGCGGCTTTAATGTTGCAGGAACAGGTTGATAAAAAGAGTATGATACTTCATTATCCTCATTTTCATCAAGTGAGATCAATGGTTTTTTGAACAGGGCACCATAAATCTTTTTGCCTTTAATGTTCAACCTGGGGGCAATAGCCCATGCCGTTCCATTTGGATAACCACGCATATCGAATATGATTGCTTTTGTATTTTTCAACATCTGAAACATGGAATCTACCTGCAATACCTGCAAATGATCCAGATCTGCGTATCCGATTTCAGGCGAAATTAATCTTATTATATCATTATCTTGATTGCCTTTACGAAAATATTGCCAGAATGCATTTGAGCGGGTAGTTTCAAATTGCCTGGTTTCATTGCCTTTTGTTTTTAGAACAATAGATAGTTGCGAACCATCTTCACCATAAAAGTAGTACCTTGCAAGCAGATTTTTCATTGATTGTTCCGTTGATGCGGCTATCAAAGGACGGAATTTTTTTTCCAAATCGGCTATACTTTTTCCGTTGATTGAAATAATTTCATCACCAGGTAAGATTTTAACTTTAAGACTATCTGAATAGATTCGGTCAACAACCAGTTTATTCTCTATATACCTGCAGATAAACATCGGATGAGCCCAGTCTGAGGAAGGCCAATCAGCGAAAACGTGAGAGTCATGCGTGAAAGCAGTCATCTCCTGCACAGCAATTCTGAATTCCTCTGCATTAGCTGCATTTTCAAATCTCGGAATATATTCTTTCAATACCTGGTCCCAATCTTCATTCATTAAATCTTTATAGGGGAAAAAATAATTAAAAACTGTCCATATTTTGAAAGCCGCAAGAAGTCGATATTCCCTAGATGGATAGCCCTCATCGTTTGGATAGGATTCCTTAGAATAAGTGCCCAGGCTGAAATTTATAATATGCCCGCTTCCATTATGAAAAGGGAAATCCTTCATTTCAGAAAAAGCTGCCGAATAAATATCCCCATCTCTGGTTATAATTTTATCCGGTCTGAAATTCAAGCTGCCATCCGGAGATATTATTTCGTTAGTTCTCAAATCAGCCTTTAGTCCATCGCTTAATTCAATCTGGCGTGAATAACCCGGAAGGTTTAGATCACCGTCATCAATACAAAGGATCTCAGCAAGATTTTTCTTTTGCAATGACCATGCAGAGAGGGGCAAATCTGATTTAGAATTAACGAGAAAAATAATGGGAATATCCTTAGCGCTGTCAACCGGATTTACTAATTCGATGTTTTGCACTTCGAAAGATGAATAATAGCCGCCGGAAGTATATCCATCCTCTGGTTTAAAACCTGAATGTAATCTTTTCCGGAAGGCCGGTAAGACTAAGGTTTGTGAACTGAGATGTTTCTGGATTTGAGACCAGTTAAAAAAAACATCCATTCTGCCCTGAGTAACATTTATTGAGCTAGTCACACATCGCAAATCAAAAAGGACACCTTTTGCTTTAGATAAATGAGAACTTACCTCAGTCAGCTTTTGGATTATTGAGGGATAATCCTCTAATGCCCGATAATCGGTACAAGAAAAGATGATAATACTATCTTCGGTCCAGGTGAGGGATGGAAGCTGTACCCTCGATGTGTCGCCCGTGGTTTCCTTTGTCACTTCAATCTTTGTAAGGGGATCGTGTAAATAATCGAGCATCCCCTGCACAGCTTTTGCATATTCAATTTTATTGTTAGCCAGGATAACGTCAGGTACTGCTCTGACCAGTGCAGAATCCCAATCTATGTCTTTGTACGCCAGGTAAGGATGAAAATATTTAACATTACCCCATAGCTTCCCAAGGGCAGCCAGTCTTTCCACCTTTAATGGATCATAAGTGTTAATCTGCGGAAAAAGTTGGGTTGAGAGGAGAACAAATAAAAGTGTGAACACCCATTTCGACTTCATTAGATCCCTCCTGAAGGTATGTGGTTTAGCCGTTAAATTTAATCCTTAATGGACCCCAATAAAACGATGGCTTATTATCCTACAAAAATCCTGAAGAAAAGGTCTTTCCCTTACAGAAGCTTTACATGAGCATAACCCCAGGCATCTGAGTAGCATTCAAAAGCAACTTACAAAAATTACAGAATAGAGGCAATTAATAGTCCTGCTGAAAAAAGGAAGACCTGTCCCCAATAAACTGTAAGGCTTCCTTTTTTCATATGCTTGTGAGAGCCTTCAGGCTTTCTGAGCTCCTGCCTGCATACTTTGCATTACCTCTACCATCGAAGGCGCAATATCGGTATGATGATGAACCAGCTTACACTTTCCATCATCCAGATGATAAATATTTGTAACGCGGATCTCACCGGCAACCTCTTTACCGGCAAGCTGGAAACTCGCATGCTCAGTGCCGATCTCATAGGCAGTATCCCCCAGAACATTGATAAACTGATCCTTCAGCTCTACCCGGCCGCTTGAAGCAAGCTTGCCAACCTGCTCAAATGAATTCTTAACCGCATCCCAGCCGAGATCCCTGCCGCCGATCGGGTGCATTGCGGTTGCTTTTGAATTTTGTGACCACACATCCGCAAAATTACCACTCTCGCCATTAGACATACGATTCAGCGCCTGGTAAAACTTTTGGGAAGTTTCCCGAACCTCATTATCTGTCAGCATAACAAAACTCCATTATTAGTGAATAAATAAATTATTATAAGGGTAGATTGTTAACCTAGCCGTAAACGGTTTCTGGAGGTGTGTAAAATCTCACAAACAGTTTCCTTCTGGCAACTAATTTTATTGCGCAACTTATTAAAATGGAATTATTTTCCTGCTATCGAACTATTTAGTATTCGTAGAACCCCTGCAATCCCTTTATCCCAGATTCAATATACTTATTAAAGAGTTCTGGGTTGTCGTTGTCTCCGATGGAGGATATTACTACATCAATAAGACGAAGACGAGACTCGGTAAGTATAATTTCATCAAAATAACATCCAACATAACCAGATGGGAGCCTGAGATCTCTGTCGCAGAAAATCTATACGTGTGCAGTTCGGTAAGCTGATCTTTAAATACAGAGAACATTGTTTCCCTACCTCTATTTCTGGATTTACGAATCACTTTTTATCAACTTATAGCTTTACTTTTGTGGCAAAAAAGGTGCATAATGATCAATGCTAAGCAAAAACTAACGATTGAACAGCTAGACCGTAGATTCGGAGAAATTCATTCTTTATCCAATTCCCTTTCTCCTCCCTCTGAAGGCTGGATCAAAACACTTAGAAAAACTCTCAATATCTCCCTGAAACGATTGGGAAAGAGGTTAAATGTTAGTTCACAAAATATCAATCAATATGAACAACGTGAAAAAGATGGATCAATAAGTATTCAAAAATTAAAGGAAGTCGCTGAAGCAATGAACATGGATTTTCGATATATATTTATTACCCGAGAAGGTTCATTAGAAAAAATGATCGAGAAACAGGCTAAAAAAATTGCGAAAGAAATTGTGATGCGAACTTCTCAGACCATGAAACTTGAAGATCAGGAAAATTCCAGGGAGAGACTAAAAAGGCTATTAAAGATAGAACAGAAAAAATTAAAAACGAGCTGCCGAAATATTTATGGGATTAGATCTTGATTTCACCGATGGACAGACTCCTCTTGATGAGGATGAAAAAGAAGGGTTAATAATTACAACCATTACAACGCGGGGTGAACTTTGCAAGGCTTTAACGCTCTGGAACAGGAGTATTGAGTTTAGTACATTAAGTAAATTTTCTTACGGTTATTCCAGCCGGATTGGTTGGAGTACTTGACGAAGTAGATTTTCAGGTCGGATTGGTTGGGGTATTTCACGAAGTAGATCTTTTTGTCGGACTGGTTTGCGTATTCAGTGAAGAACCACTTCCCTTCGTTATCCCTGGCCTGGTTCTCATATTCCACTCTGTAAACTTTCAGGTCGGCCTGGTTCTCATATTCTACTACGTATACTTTTACATCAGCCTGATTTTCGTATTCAACCGAATAGACCTTCTGGGCGAAGGTGGGTTCTGCACAAAAAAAAGCAAATACAACCAATAACATTTTCATAATGAAATTTCTCCATTACCTTCACGGCATTGTTTCCTGCCAAAACTTACAGGATACCTGCAATTTAGGAACTAAGCACATCGTAAATTTTTACCATTGCCAGGGTGTCGGTGCCGCAGTATTCAAGCAGCTGGCGGCGTCTGTCGTTTACCCTGTTCTCATCTTTCTCCGCATAAAGGCTTTCGAATGCCCTTGAAGCCGTTCCTCCCTCCCCTATCTCAAGATCGCTGTACGACATCCCGGGGACGAGGGCGGGCAGGACTGACTTTATCGAATAGCTTCCGTTCATTGCAGGAGTGTAGTACTGCTTCTGCCTGAACGGTACCATCAAGTCCTTCATCCTCGATAAAACATTCTCAATCCTGCTGATGTATGCAGGGAACGCCTCTGCAAGTTCTTTTAACCGTGTCGCTTCAAAGGTCATATTGTAAACAAGGATATCACCATTGTTTCCGAGATCCTTCAGCAGACTATCAAGAAACGGTATTCTCGGATCACCAACCGCATCAGCCAGGAATTCCAGATGAAAATCCTCAGAGATCGGGGTTTCCCTGTAGTGAAGCGAATACTGAAACGGAATCTGCTGGTAGGGACGCGAGTTGTCGAACAGCGGAACAGCGGGGTTCATGGTCTCAAAATCCAGGAAGTAAAGAGGAAAGGTAAGCGAGTCGAGAAAATCCTTCACTGCCTGTTTATCGATATGCAGAGTTCCGTTCTTATAGCTGTTCACCTGCAGCCATTGCGTATCGTGCAGGGGATAATCATCGGGAATATCCTCAAGTCTTATAATCCCCCCGTCATACATTTCAAACTTCTTCTTTTTTCTCATACCCGCAATGCTAAACACGGATTGTTCTGGGACATCCTTCCAGCAGTATCCGAGGAATGAGCAGTCGTACGGATCGCCGCAGTAAGGACCGATACCGATCTTCGGAATTTCTTTTCCGGCAAGCAGCTTTTTGAACCGTTGTATATTCTCATCAACAGAGTCCTGCAGTTCAAACGCCTCCTCCATCACCGATTGAATAGTGAACAGCTCCTTCAGGTCGAGTTCACCCTGCCTTATATACCGGTTATTGAGATGGACAATCGAAACATCGGCGATATCCAGTCCGCATCCATTAATCACATAATACTGAATCGCGGCATCGGGAATATGCACATCCTTAACTGAGGTTGTACTCTTCACCTCGTAAACCTTCCACTTATTCCCCCTTTTCACCAGGATATCAGCGATAACAAGCACGCGGTCGAATAAGAAAGAGGCCTCATAAATTACCTTACAGCCGTTGTCAATCAGCTCACTGGTAAGCCTGACCTGCTCAGCAGATTTTAGCGGATCATTTAGCGAAGCATCACTGCCGCCCGGGAAGAGCTGCTGTGCAAGCCTCCCGACGTCGTGACCCGTTTGAAAAATAGCCTGCCGGCCTTCGGTAACGGCATCAGCCCAATCGTAATGATGCTTGTAGAGATAGAGTCCCTTCTCACACTGAAGACCCTTCAGGTAAGAAGATTTACTAAGGATATGTGCAGCCATTATGTCACCCTTCCCCGATGATTAAAATCAGTTGAAAAATAATACTTGAGGCAGGATTAAGCAACAGTCACCCGATAATATCATGAAATGATACGCTTCAGGAAATCAAGGAATCCGAAGCGAAATTCAAAACGAAGGATATCTTTGATAAAGTGGAGAGAAGATGAGACACACCCTTTAAGATATCAACTCAGCACGCCTGGCAATTGCTTTAGCCATGCCCGGAGAAAATAGATTGATGGATGGGATAGAGACCATACCAATAAGCGAGACCTGAAAGACCATGGGGCTGGAAGAAAGCAGTCTGACTCAGCAGCGAACCATTTCCCTCCCGCGGAATTGTCTCGAACTGGAGCCACGCCTGGCCGGGAACCTTCATCTCAGCACGCAGACGAATCAAGCGACCCTCCTCCACAGCCTCCACCCGCCAGAAGTCGAGCGCATCCCCCATCCTGAGATCATCGGGACTCCGGCGCCCACGCCGCATTCCCACTCCTCCCACAAACCGATCCATCAGACCGCGCAATTTCCAGAGCCAGTCGGCATAGTACCATCCCCGTTTTCCGCCAATCCCATTAACAACCGAAAACAAAGCTTCGGCACCTGCATTTGATGGAACACGGCGCTGTTCAAGGATCATGCCCTCGACAGATTTCAGATAAACACCCGGCTGAAGCTTACCCTGCGCTCCCGCCCAGTATGTCTCCACCTCACCCGAACGCGTAAGATCAAATGCCTGCCGGACAGCTTCGGCGTAAGGAATGAGATTTAACTTAAAAACATTCAATACATCAGGGTCGTTTACTATCACCTCATTGCGCAACCCTTCGATAAGAGGGTGGGAGAACGAGGCAGGAATCGGTGTTACCAGGTCGACCCAGTATGACGACAACCGCGGAGTAAGCAGGGGCACCGATATGAGATATCGTTTCAGATTTCGTGCTGCCGCATACTGCCGCATCATTTCACCATAAGTCAGCACATCAGGTCCCCCGATTTCAAACGTACGGCCCACGGACTGCGGCTCCGTGAGGCAGGCGGTGAGATAATCAAGAATATTCTCTATAGCAATCGGCTGACACCGGGTTGTAAGCCACCGGGGAGTAATCATTACCGGCAGGCGCTCAGTGAGATACCGAATCATCTCAAAAGAAATACTGCCCGAGCCTATTACAACAGCAGCCCGGAACTCAGTAACAGGCACGCCCGAAGACCGCAGCACATCGCCCACATGCTGACGGGAAGCCAGGTGAGACGAAAGATTTGCCTCAGCGTCGCCCAGTCCCCCCAGATAAACAATACGCTGAACGCCGCTTTCACGGGCCGCCCTGCTGAAGTAAGATGCAGCGATCTCATCGCGCTCTTCAAATCCCTTTGCACCCTCAGCCATAGAATGCACCAGATAATAAGCGGTATCCACACCATGCAGAACCGGAAGCAGGCTGGAATAATCAAGAACATCCCCCTTCCGTATTGAAACATCCTCCCACTTACGTCCGCCGAGCTTATCGGGGTCACGCGCGAGGCACACAACGCGATGGCCTGCGGCTGTCAGCCGCGGAACCAGCCGTCCCCCCACATAGCCGGTCGCACCAGTCACCAGGATATTCATAGCCGCCATTCCTTTTATTTACACCCGGTAAGATAAAAGTAATTATCCCCAACATCCTCTCAGAAACATTATTTCCTTAAATCATAATATTCTTTAAGGGCACTTTGCCAGCTGAATAATCTACTTTCAAAATTTCTATACTCTTCATCAGAAGCAATCCAACACTTTTCAATCTTATATCCCCTTTCTTCACCTGAAAGTTTAATCAATATATTTGTCGGTCTTTTATTCATTCCAATTATGTACTTACCACCTATTTCAACATCACTCCATAATTTTTCATCCAATGGAAAACTATAATCATCATCTCCTAAAGGAAGTGCATACTCTGCAGTTTGCAGCAAATCCAGGTAAGCATCATAAGCCTTCGGATCATATACTGATCCGGGGCTTCTGACGTTTTGATTCATATTAAAGCCTAAATTATAACCGAACGCTATCCTATAAGGTAGAGCAGGACAGGAAAAAGATTTTCCTTTGCAATTCAGGTTGTAATAGTTGTGCATCTTATCTTCTTTAACTTCACGTACCTTTGGAAACGTTGTATTATCATTCGGCAGCCAGCTTAATAAAATCTGCAGAGCTGGAATCATATCCGTAGTCAGATCGATATTATCAGAATCTCAGGAAGATTCGCCCTTCCACATAAGGATATATAAGCAGCCTAATAAGTATAATATAATTAAATAATAGTTCTTGACATTCACAAATGAAAGTGAGAATAGTGAAAATTAGTTGTGAATTTTGCACAATTCTTAAAGCCCACAATTTATGAGGGGATGGACTTAACTTTGCTGCAGGCCAAAATGCGCTGCACTTTATGAACGAGATAGGTTTAGTTTTGCCTGAAATATTAAACTGCATTTAAAGGTAAAATCATTTGCACCCCTTCGGAAATTCTGATAAATTGCAATAGATTATATAAGAATCCTGGGGTTATGAATAAGCAGGGATTTGTTTAAGGGACCTCGAATCTTCAGGAATAAAAAAAAGAAGAATTCAAAGCATTCAAAAGGCTATTAGTCAGGGAGTCCTGCATTAAATGCACATTTCACATAAATATCTAAGGAGTACTGCATGAAAAGGTTCTACAAAATCGGCCTATTCTTTTCTTTTATAGCTGTTGCTACATTAACTTTAAGCAGCTGTGCAACCTTGTTTAAAGGTTCAACTGATGGCGTTAAATTTTCCTCAGAACCAGCCGGGTCAAAAGTCTATGTAAACGGCGATTTATTAGGAACAACACCATTTGCATTGGAACTCAAATCAAACAAAACCTATACTATTGAATTTAAGAAGGATGGATTCGAACCAAAAACTGTTTTATTGAATAATTCAGTAGGTGGTGGATGGATTGTATTAGATATTTTAGGAGGCCTACTTCCTGTAGTTATCGATGCTGCAACTGGAAATTGGTATGAATTAGATCAAGAACATGTAAACGCGATCTTAGAAACTCAACAAGCTGCAAAGTAATTAGTATTTCATTCTGAACGAGACTAATATGTTTTTTCTTTACAGCGTAGCGTAGGTTTAGCCCACGATCTTTAAGACTGTGGGCTTTTTTTTGGAGTGCACGGGGAAACGGTTACCTTTGCACAAATATGTTGGAGAGAAAAGGCGGTGGTTATTGGCTAAAGCCTGGGGGTTTCACTTTATTGTTTTTTCCCGTCAGTTATAAAACTGACGGCAATATTCGTTGAAACTGAGGGTATACTGTTGAAACTGACAGGCAATACTAGTTAAAACTGAGGGCAATGCTGGTTGAAACTGAGAACAAAATATGCTAAATTCGTGCGAAAATAAACGGTTTTAGGGGTTCTTCTTTTATAAATTTCCAAAAGTCTTCGGCCTGTCTTCGGCCAGTGTTCGGCCTGTCTTCGGCCTTTGCTGACGAGATGGGTAAGGCATCGAGAAGAGCAGAGAGAAGGTTGTGGAGAGAAAAGATTCCTCAGTTAAAACTACCTGATCATTTTATGCAAACGCTCTTAAGCATATCATTATCAACTGTCAGGGGAATTCTCTTTGCTAAAAGAGAAGGTTCGTCTCTTAATAAATATTATCTGCCGGTACTGAATCCTGCAGGATTTAAACCTACGGGGGTTATTCCGCCTTTCCGGACAAAAGAAAAATAGATGCGAGTGAATGACCCGCGGCTCCTGACTGCTGTTGGCTTAGTGGTGATGGTGTCCGTCGCCGCCGTGGGCGTGGCCGTGCTCGAGTTCTTCGGGAGTGGCGTCGCGAACGTCGACCAGCTCAACGTCGAAGTTCAGGTTTCTACCTGCCAGCGGATGGTTGAAGTCAATTGTTACTTCTTCGTCTTTTACTTCTTTTATTACGAATGGGATGGGCTTTCCGTCGGGTGTGTGAGCCATATATTCCATTCCCTCTTTGAGTTCTGAGCCTTCTGGAAATTCTTCTTTCTTTACCTGCTGGACAGCTTTTTCATCGTAATCGCCGTAAGCTTCGGAGGAGTTTAGTTCGATGTTCTTTTTGCCTCCGATGAGCATTCCGTTAACTTGTTCTTCAAGTTTGGGCAGTATCTGGTTGTTTCCACTCAGGTATACGAATGGTTCTTTTTCTGTTGTCTGTATCACGTTTCCCTGGTCGTCTGACAGTTTATAGTTTAGGGTAACAACTTTATTTGCTCCGATTGCCATCTTTTTCCTTTTTTAATGAATTTTGAGGGTTTAAACTAAGAATTTATTGAGGGAAAATAAAGTGATGTATTATTATTGAAGATTGAAGATTGAAGGACAGGAGGGTTTAAAACCAGGAGAGACGCAAACCCCGGGAATTGCTTCTTACGGGTGCGCCTCTACCAGGTATAATTCTATGTGAGGACTATCTCTTATGACTGTTACAAATATGCCGTCTCACTATTAATATTGTCTTAATATTACATTAAAAAAAATTAATGTGGAAAAGAACGGCATTGCTGGGCTCAGGATAAGATTCAGGATAAAATTATTTGGTTGTGAATTTGGAGCCGAGATCTTTTATTGCGTTTGCCGGGTTGTCGTGACCATCGCCTACCATTAGTATTTCGTTTATCTGTGAACCTGCGGGATCGGGGAGTTTGTCTTTCAGAAATCCTAATACGATCCTGAAGGCTTCGTATGATTGTTCCTGCGTGAGTCCGAATTTATCAGATAGCTTTCTTAATAGTTCGTCCATCTTAATCTCCTTTATTTATTGTTTTCCTGATCTTTAAGTATCTCTTTAACTTTCTTTGATTCTTTTCCGATGGTGACGGGGTGCTTCCCGAAATCCTCCCAGGGATCTTTTTTCTGTGTGAGCCTGCGGAAGATGTTCTTTATATTATATTTCCGGGGCGACATCCGGCTGTTCAGTTCGTCCCATTCGATAGGGACAGCTACGGGAGCACCGGGTAGGGCTCTTACGGAGTAGGGCGCCACTGCGGTTTGTGCGTATGCGTTCCGTGCTGCATCGAGGAATACCCTCCCCTTCCGTTTGTTCTTTCTTATTTCGGTTGTGAGCCGATCGGGATGCCTGCCTGCGAGTAGCTTTGAAACGTTTTGTCCGAATTCTCTTACTTCATCAAATGTTTCTTTCTGCTGAAGCGGGATTTCAATGTGGACGCCTTTTGAGCCGGTCGTTTTTATGAATGTGCTGATGCCGAGTTCATCGGTGAGGAGCTTGCGGAGCTGTTTTGCGGCGAAGATTACTTCACCGAAATCATCGCCCGGGGGATCGAGATCGAAGATGAGGGTATCGGGGTAATCGAGCTTGCTGGTTTTGCTGAGCCATATGTGGGGCGTGATGCATCCCTGGTTTGCTATGTAAACGAGGGTGGCGGCATTATTGCAGATGACATGGTTTACTGTTCCCCCGCCCTCTTTTTTAATGGCTTTTGTTTTAATCCAGCCGGGGAAGTAGCCGGGAGCGTCTTTGTGGAAGAAGCTCTGGCCTTTTATGCCGTCGGGGTAGCGGAGCATTACAAGCGGCCTGTCTTTAAGGTAAGGGACCATAAGATCGGCAATGTTCTTAAAGTAGTTTACAAGGTCGCCTTTGGTGTATTTTTCTTTCGGAAAATACACTTTGTCTGTATGTGAAAGTTCCACTGTGTGTTTGCCGAACTTTAATTCTTTCTCCATCAATCTGCCTCTTCTCTTATTACATCTTTCGGTTGCTTGTCTCTTCTTAGTCCCATAAACCTCGGGTGGCGCAGTTTGTGTCCCGACGTCCATTCGGTAAAGCCGACCTGTCCCACCAGCTCGGGCGAGACCCAGTGAACGTTCTTCTCTTTTACCTTCTCATCGTAGGGGGAGGTTTTCCTTTCGAGCTTGCGGAGCTTTTCGGAGATTCGCTGAAGGGTTTCGTCATCGTAGCCGGTACCGACTTTACCGGCGTAGAGGAATTTACCATTTTTATAGAAGCCGATTAAAAGAGCGCCGAAGCCTTTTCTGGTGCCCTGCGGATCGGTGTAGCCGCCGATAACGAACTCCTGCTGCTTCGCGCACTTGAACTTCAGCCAGTCTGACGACCGCGAATGTTTATAGCCGGCACCGCCATCTTTAGCGATTAAGCCTTCCCATCCTTTGCTGCAGGCTTCTTTAAGGTAGTCCTCACCGTTCTCTTTTCTGTAGGTTGTGTGGCGGAGAGGATCTTTAAAGCTGAAGGCGCTGCGGAGTATCTTTTTACGACTCATAAGGGGAAGGAATGATATGTCGTACTCACTGAAGTAAACCAGGTCAAACAGGTAGAGATAGACTTTCGTTTTACTGTTCTTGATTTCCTTTTCGTTTTGGAGATGCATACGGTTCTGGAGCATTGCGAAGCTGGTTACGCTGCCGTCGAATGCAACTATTTCGCCATCGGCAATAAAATCGTCACGGTTATATTTTTCAAATGCCTTAATGATTTCAGGATATTGTTTCCCTGCCGGTTTTTTGTTGCGCGTCATCAGGTTTATCTTTTTGTTACTGCAGAAGACGAGGATCCTTTCGCCGTCGAGCTTGCGTTCGTAAATCCAGTTTTTATCGGAGAAGTATTTGTGCGTAAGTTTGGCGAGCATGGGAGCCGTCCATTCAGGTATCTTTTTCTTTTTTAGTTTACGTTTTACTTCTTCCGGAAGTTCTTGTAATAGTTTGTGCATCGTTTTCTTCTGTTATCCACTTATATCAATGTTCATCCCCTAACGGGGATGACCGGGAGCTGACGGAGTTTGTCAACCCGCTGGGGGCTGATGGAGCTTGCCATCGTAATCATACATCTTTAAGTTATCCTATGGGTTTCCTTGCCTTCAAGTCCTTCTTTTGAATGTTTGAGTTTAAGTTTCCGTGCGGGAATGATCTTGAATTGTTCTTTGACGTAATCGCCCGCCGGACCTCTGCCGATAGAGATGCCGCCGTCAACGAAGTACAGCGCACCGGTTACGAAGCTGGCTTCATCAGAGGCAAGGAACGCGAATACGTTTGCTATTTCCTCGGGATTGCCATGCCGGCCCATCGGGGTACCCTTCAGGATGTCCTGCTCCATCTCAACTGTCATAGGACTAACGTCGGTGTCGTGCCACTGGGTATCGGTGGGACCGGGACAAACAACATTGGCCCTTACGCCATGCTTTATCTGTTCGAGCGCCACTCCCCTGGTAAATGCGATCATAAAGCCTTTGGAGCCGCCGTACGGGGAGCAGTCGGGCTGACCGATAGTACCGGCTTCAGAACCCGTACTGATTATATTGCCTTTCGTTGTCTGAAGATGCGGCAGGGCGAATTTGGTCATCAGGAAGGCCGATCGTGTATTCATCTTCATCATATAATCGAAATCATCCACGGGAAAGTTTTCGGTAGAGGCGACCGTCTGGAATGTGCCCGCATTATTTACAAGCACATCCAGTCTGCCGAAGGCGTCTATGGCTTTCTTTACGCAGGCTTCTGCCGTACCTGCCTCCGAAACATCGCCCTCAAATGCTTCGGCCTCACCTTTATCCTGCCTTATTTCCTTTACCACCTGTTCGACGGGGTCGGCCGGGAGTCCGCACACGATTACCTTCGCCCCTTCGGCCACAAACTTCTTACAGATAGCTTCGCCTATGCCTGTTGCGCCGCCTGTTACTATCGCGACTTTATCTTTTAATCTGCCTGACATTTTTCACCTGTGTTTTTTGTTAAATCTATGAGAATAAACGAACAGCTTTGGTGATAAGCGTCAGCATTGAATATTGACGATTAAAAATTGAAGATTGGGGGATGAAGATAAGGGTGTCAGATTAAAATATTTATTCGTATAATTTTGTAATTTCGAATTTTGTAATATAACGTGGAGGAAGTTTGCCAGACTATATTAGATCGTCATCTGTAATAAAAGCGGCGGGAAATAAGCCGAAGATAATTGATGAGTTTATTGGAAGAGTTAATTCGAATTCGAGCGAGATAAGCATCGCAAAGATGAAGAGTCCTGAAGGCTGGGTTGAACCGGGACAGACGCCCGGGTTCGACGAGTACACAGTGGTGCTGAAGGGATTGCTGCGGGTGAAGACAAAGGATACTATTTATAATGTGAAAGCCGGTGAAGCGATAGTAACACGAAAGGGAGAGTGGATTCAGTACAGCAGTCCTGATCCCGGGGGTGCAGAGTACATTGCGGTATGCCTGCCGGCATTTTCTCCCGATGAAGCGCATAGGGACAGGGAAGATTGAAAATTAAAGATTGAAAATTGAAGAATGAAAATTGAAGAATGAAGATTGAAGAATGAAGATTGAAAATTTAAGAATGAAAATTGAAAATTGAAAATTTCATAGATTGAGGGTGTGCAGGATTTCAGGAGTAACTCGCAATTTTGTAATTTAAAATATTGAAATCTTATAAAATAGAAGCGGAATATTTATGTTGACAACAACTTTGTTTAGATCGATTGCATCCTGTGAGATAAACGCCTGGCAGGATATGTATAATGCAGCGGGATGGGAGCTGTCGGACCAATTCGGTATCAAGGTGTTCTCTATGGGTTCTGCCTGTGTGGCGCTAGCCAAGCATATTGATATTCTCGGGTTTAACCGCGTTATCGGACTCGGGTTGTTTCAGACGGCGTCAGAGCAGATGGTGGATGATATTATTTCGAAATATAAAACTGCCGGTATAAAAAGATTCTTTATACAGATCCACCCGGAAGCGGCTCCTCCACAGCTGAAGGACTGGTTTGAGACCCGGAAGATTCTTCATTACAATAACTGGGTAAAGCTTTACCGTGGTGTTGAGGATCCTCCCGATACAGAAACCGAGCTTGAGATCCGGGAGGTTCAGAATAAGGACGAGGTGGACAGGTTCGGTGAAATAATTACGCGGAGCTTTGACTGGCCGGATGAGATGAGGCAGTGGTTTGAAAATCTTGTCGGCAGGAAATGCTGGAAAACGTACCTGGCGTTTGATGGCGACAAGGCTGTTGCGGCGGCATTAATGTACGTGAAGGACGACTGCGGTTGGCTTTCATTTGCTAGCACTTTACCCGACTACAGGGGTAAGGGAGCTCAGACGGCTTTGATAGCCAGGAGAATTCGTGATGCAGCTGAGCTGGGATGCAAAGTGCTGACTGTAGAAACTGCTGAGGACAGCGAAGAGAAAAGATCACAGTCATTGCAGAATATTCAGAAAATGGGTTTCGAGGTAGCGTTCGTTCGCCCCAACTTCCTCTGGAAAGCAGAGTAGCATAATTCCATAGCAATTGAACCTATTCATCGGAGTTACCTCTCAGCTTAATCATCCTCAGAAAAACAAGCGAGATAAATGAAACCAGGCTCATTACAATAAACGCTGCGGGATACCCTGCGCCTGCGGTTATATTCCCCCCGGCCCAGGCCGACCATGCCTCGCATCCGTTAGTTGCTGCCATAAAAGTTGAGAACTGCGTCGCTCCCAGTTTCGGATTAGTAAGATCCATAAACAATGCATACGATGACGCTGTAAAGATTCCTATAAACAAATAGATTAAAGTGAGAAGAGTGATGGCAAAAATTTCCGGGACTCCATGGAGCAGGTAATCGCCTGCAGCAAGGATTATTATTAATGTCGAGAAAGCAGACAGTGATAAACCGACGGTCTTCTTCCTGCCAATCTTATCCGAGAATTTCCCTCCTATTATTCCGCCGGCCAGCATCGCAAGTACGGAAGGAACACTGAAGAAAATTCCTATGACATAGCTGGAGACATTTCTATCGACGAGAAAAGGTCCCGCCAACGCTCCCAGCGCCTCAAATCCCGCTGCCCCTATAAAAGCAAACATAATTGCGAACCAGGTTGAAGGCTTACGGAAAGCAATTAAAAAATGGTTAAGGAAGTCTTGGAAATTTTCCTTGTTTTCAGATTTCTTTTCACCGGATTCTTTCACGAAAAACAACAGGAACATCGATGCCCAGATAAACATTATGAGCAGCGGGAAGATCCACTTCCAGCCGATCCAGCTTACTGCCAGCAGTGCACCTCCGCCGAATAAGCTTCTGCCGGTGAGCATTCCAGCGTTCATATAGCCGTTTATGATTCCTCTTTCGTTTTCGGTGATTGTGTTTATTGCGAAGGCGTCGATGGATACATCCTGCGTTGCAGCGGCGAAGGCATGGACGATAAGGATGATCCTGATAAGGTCGAAATTTTCCGTGAGGTTGAGAAACATCAGGGGGATGAAGGTTAATCCCATTATCAGCTGCGTAGAGATTATCCACGACTTAAAACCCCACCGCGACGAGTGAAATGAATCTACCAGCGGCGCCCAGATAAACTTTAATGCCCAGGGGAAAATAAGAATGGCTGTAAGTGAGGTGATCTTATCTATCGGGACTTTCTGAAGGCGCAGAAGCGTCGGGAGAGCCCACCAGATGAAACCGATAGGAGCTCCTTCACTCAGGTAAAGGAATGCAAAGAGGATTTTCCTTCCGGTCGGTTTGTCTATAAGGTTGGTCAAATAGTTTTCCCGGGTTCATTTGTAATCAGTGTATAATACTGATGGAATAATGTTCTGCAAAGCTGATACCAGCTCCATTACAGATATTGAACATCTGCGATTGGAATGTGGCTAAAGCCTGGATGTTATATTTAGCATTGTTGTCCGTCAGTTGAAACTGACGGCAATGCAGTTTAAACACGACGGCAATGCAATTGAAACGGACGGGCAATCCACTTACAAGAATGTGGCTAAAGCCTGGATGTTATATTTAGCATTGTTGTCCGTCAGTTGAAACTGACGGCAATGCAGTTTAAACACGACGGCAATGCAATTGAAACGGACGGGCAATCCACTTACAAGAATGTGGCTAAAGCCTGGATGTTATATTTAGCATTGTTGTCCGTCAGTTGAAACTGACGGCAATGCGGTTTAAACACGACGGCAATGCAGTTTAAACACGACGGCAATGCAATTGAAACGGACGGGCAATCCACTTACAAGAATGTGGCTAAAGCCTGGATGTTATATTTAGCATTGTTGTCCGTCAGTTGAAACTGACGGCAATGCAGTTTAAACACGACGGCAATGCAATTGAAACTGACGGCAATGCAGTTTAAACACGACGGCAATGCAACATCTGCCTCTATCCATTCTGTATTATGTGAACCGTGCTGGCCTGGGGGCCTTCGTCTCCCTCCTCCTCGAAGAAATTAACTCCCATCCCGGCTTCAAGTTTTTCGAAGTCCTTATTCAGCACGCTGTTCTTATGGAAGTAAATTTCTCTTCCGTTTACCGTTCTGAGAAACCCGTAACCATCCTCGTAGAAGACCCTGTCAACAATAGCCGCTACCTCCTGCTGCGGGTGCTGTTTTACATTCTCTCTCTGTTTTTGGGTTAATTTCTCAAGCTGCTTTTTGGCGGCATCGAAGGCATAACGGATCACCTTCTCAAGTCCATCCGACATTGCACCCTCTCCCGGCTTCCGTTCTACAACCAGTTCATGTCCCGGCGGTACACGCATGTCGATCCTGATACGGAAGGGGCTGCCGTCATTTATTGCTCTCTGAGGTTTTTCAACTGCCACACGGCAGCTCGTTATATAATCACAAATTCTCTCTAATTTATTTACTTTTGCGCGTATTAAATTTTCAATTTTATCAGTTTTTCTTATGTCCCGGTATGATATTTCAAGAGGTATCTGCATATATAGCTCCTTTTTTTGTATATATTTACAAAATAATTCTGAATTTTGTCAATCACAAATGAGCACACGACAAACAGATCACAGTATAGAGCAAAGAGCATGGAACATGGAGCAGAGCGGCAGGAATTTGGAAACTGAAAATTACCATTGTTGATCATGAAGAGATACTTACTGATTGTACTATATAATATGATCGTTATCGCAATCCTCTTTCTTCTTCTTGAGGGTGCAGTAAGAATATTTGTGCGGGAGATTACTCTATCGGGAACAAGCGCAAACCTTGTGGTCGATTCACTTTACAGCGATTCGCCCGGAATCAGGTCTGATACAGCGGGAACTTCGGGCAGTGTTGAGAAAACAACTAATGATTACCACGCATGGAAATACTTCAAGCCGGCAGCAGGGGCGGCACGAAAGCTGCTTTTTCTGGGTGATTCAGTTACAATGGGAATAAGTGTGGAGAATGATTCTACTTATGCGGGGATCATAAACAATAGTCTCGATAGTCTGAGTGTAATCAACCCATCATTGATCGGGTATTCTTCTATGGATTACCTGAATGTATTTAAGGCGTTCGTGGAAAGGAACAGGTTTAATCTCAGTTTCTCTTCTATTGTGGTGTTCTGGACACTGAATGATATTTATTCAAACTATCCGAATGAAAATGCCCCCGAATTTTCAGGCGGGAGTTTCTTAAATAATATCATAAATTTATTCAGGAAGAATTCAAAAGCGTATCACTTCCTTAAGAACCTTTTCAGCGACCGATCGCGCGCCTACTATGAATATGACAGGCAATTCTATACGAAGAGCAATCCCCTTCTGCTGCGTTCAATAAATAATCTTAAACATATATCGTCTGCCTGCGATTCATTGGGAATAGAGATGCAGGTTGTTCTGCTGCCCTACGAATATCAGCTTAGAAAGGTGAGGGATACAGACGAAAGCGGGTCACCTATCTTTTATCCTCAGAAGCTTATGAAGGCGGAACTGAAGGAATTTAATATCGGGGTAATTGATCTGCGGAATGCTTTTAAAGATGATTACCGGAATTCGCGGGACTACTACCTCTATGGTGACGGCATTCATTTCAATAAGAGGGGGCACAAGTTGGCAGCTAAGTATTTGTGGAATTTATCGAATTAATGAATTAAGCGGATTGGCGGATTGAAGAATTATCTAATCCGCCAATTGTTTAATCATCTAATTTCTATCGAGGATCTCCCGGGCTTTCTGCTTGTCTTCAGAAAAGGTTAAGGCATTGATGATCCGGTATGAGTTATTCTTATCTATAACGAAGGGGTAGGTCATCTCGAGTGTTTTAATTTTCCAGCTTGAGAAAGATGACAGCTCCATAAGACCGATTATCTGGTCGACGCTGTAATAATTATATTTTGCTGAAGCCTGCAGAACAGAGACTTTGTTCTCCTCGAACGATTCATTATTTATACTGTTGACAAGCATACGGTAATCAGGGTCGGGCATTGCCATTATAACAGGTTCCACTTCGACATCCATCTGATTCCTTATAGCTTCCAGCATATCATAAATTCGATGCAGGTCCCTCTTCGCCTTATTATATTCACGCGAACGCAGCTGGGTAAGGTAATAAGCATCAAGGTCGTCGAGTTTATCTTTAATCCGGTCAAGCAGCTTTTCAGTCTTATCAGAGACCATCGGGGTTTTGCGGTCATCATTTCTATCGTGATGCTGAGGTAGGATAACTCCCGAAAACATAAATATTAAAAATCCTGCAAGTATAATTTTTGTAAATGAACCTTTCAACTTGACCTCCGTAAGTGGATATAAATATTTCAGACGCCAAAAGCACACAAAAAGTCTGCCTGAATTTATATACCGGAGATGACGTGAAAAAACGGCGGAAATAAGATAATTTGTTCGGCAGTCAGCACGGAACAGGGAAATCTTTACCGGTTGAATCCCTGGTTAAAATATTAGGTTCGCCTGAATAACTTTGAGCGACCATTGAACCCGACACTGAATTGAAGAACCGTTAAACTCCGGCAGTTATGACGGGATAGGATTTCTGCTAAAAACCCCGGGATGCCGCCTGTGTCGGGCAGACAGGTCAATCCCGGGGATTAGCGAGGTTAAGGTTAAAAGGAAACATCAGCTCTTATCTGCTTTCCCATTTGTCTTCAAATTGTAATCCTTATACAAGTACTGAAGCATACAGCTGATATTAGTACTGCATTCTCCCAGATCGATGGCCCTCTTTACAAGGTTCACACCTCGTGGGTTTCCTATTTTCAACAACGACCAGGCTGCAACCAGCTTAGCACCCTCATTTTTAGCGTTGCGGAATAAGTCCATTAGCGGAATGAGTGCTTTCTCTGATTTCAGCTCTCCGAGGAAATAAGCACAGCTTACACTCAGACTGGGATTGTCAGAGTTCAATCCCTTCAGATAATTACTCTCAATTTTGTGGTATTCTCTGTTGGCTAACAATTCTTTCGGAGGAGCCTGTGCAAATGCTGCAGCTGCTGCCGTTAAGAAAACCACCAGATATAAAATTACCCGTTTCATCTCGACCTCCCGGGTTTATTAAAAAAACATCATCAATAGATTTGATGACCTTGCTTAATGCAATTATAGGTTATTAAGGGAGGCTGTTCTACCATCCTGGTAGCTTAAAATGATAATTTCGTCCACAGACACTGTATCTTCTATATTTTCTTTTGATGGTATTGAGAGGGTTGAAAACCGAATTGTTTCTGAAAACATTTTGAGAAGTATGAAGGATTGTTGAAACCAACCTCGAGTGATACTTCGGCTACGTTTCCCCATTTCTGCTCTATCAGCTTTGCAGCTTTGTTCAGCCTCAGTCTCCTTATCAGATCACTCGGGGATTCCCCGATCAGTGAATCAAGTTTCCTGTGTAGTATGGATCTGCTGACAGCCAATTCACCCGCTAATGATTGAACGCTGAAACTGAAATCCGAAATATGCTTATTGATTATCATTACCGCATCCTGCAAAAACTTCTGATCTATTGATGTCAGGCGGATGTCATCTAATAGAATACCTTGGGCTCTAAAATGTTCATGGATCCGTTTTCTTTGTCCTAATAAGTTTCTTACCCTGGCTTTTAATTCCCACGCTTCAAAAGGTTTGATGATATAATCATCCGCCCCCGAATCCAGGCCATTGATTTTATCTGAAACGGCAGACCTGGCAGTAAGAAGAATGAGCGGGATATGACTGGTTCTTACATCGGATTTTAATTCCCTCAACAAACTGATCCCATCCATTTCAGGCATCATAATATCGCTTATTACCAGGTCAGGTATAGTTTCAAATGATTTAGCCAGACCGGATTTCCCATTCTCCGCCTGTACTACTTTATAATAATCTTCAAGTATGCCTGCTATATATTTCCTGAGATTTTCATTGTCTTCAATAATTAATAAAACAGGATTTCCTTTTATGTTTAATTCGGAATCCATACGATTTTCCGAAGCTGGCACCGGAGTAACTTTGTATCCGTCAAGCAGCCGGTATGTGTCATCCTGCGCCTCTCCCGCAGCCGCCTCCTTAGTTTCAATATCAGAAGATTTTTCAGCCGGGCATGGTGAAGGCTCTATACCCATAGGAAATTTTAATCGAAATTTAGTACCCTTTCCTTCACGGCTCTGAACCACTATTGATCCTTTATGAAGTTCCACCAGCTCCTTTACCAGTGCAAGACCTATACCGGTACCCTCATACTTACCGGAAGTTTCATCAGCCTGGTAGTACCTTTCGAAAATTCTGTTAAGCTGATTCTCGCCGATGCCTTTTCCATTATCTTCCACTGTAATTTCCAGAAGTCCGGCTGAAATATTATCCTCATTTCTCCTGTTGTATGAATCTGTAAGAACCCTGATGCCGACATTCACACTCCCTCTTCGCTGCGTAAATTTTATGGCATTTGAAAGAAGGTTACTGATTATTTTATCTATCTTATCCCTGTCAAAACAGAAAGTAATTTGTTTATCGGCTTTAAATTGAAGACGGATTTCTTTCGATTCCGCCAAAGACTGAAATGACAAGACAATATCTTCAACGGTTTTTGTTATGTTACCCTTAACAGCTTCAAGTTTAACCTGTCCCGCTTCAATTTTGGAAAGGTCAAGTATCTGGTCTGTAAGAGTTTTTAATTTTAATCCGCTTTTAAGGATTACATCAGCGAGTTCGCGCACCTTGTTTATTTCATTAAGACCAAGGATCTGCCTGGCCGGACCCAGGATCAGTGTAAGCGGAGTCCTAAATTCGTGAGATATATTGGTAAAGAAATGAGTCTTAAGCTTATCCAGTTCCTGCAGCTTTTCCGCTTCTTTCCGTTCCTGGAATGATTTCCTTTGGAGCTCAAGATTCTTAATCAGCTGACCGGCCTGAACGGATATTATCGAAAATAATGTCATATCACCTTTGGTAAATGGTTTACCATTTTTCTTATTAACAAGCATCATCAGTCCGGTAATATCACCCTCAAACCATATCGGAACGCACAGCACCGAACGAATTTCCTTTTTCTCATCCTCTCCGGGATGAAACCGTTCATCATTCGATAGATCTTCGATTATTAACGGCTTCTTATTATGGAGTACCCAACCCGTTATGTCATTACCTATATGATAATTATGCCTGAGGCTGCTTGTATCATCCTGCCGAACCATTGTTCTGAACGGATTTTTGCTATTCTTTGTAACAAGCAGGATCGATCCCTGCTCAGCCGCTGCGGCGGTAATGGACTTCTGAACTATCAGGTTCAATATTTCATCAACGTTGACGGCCTTCCCCGATGAGACAGCAATATCGTTAAGCACCCTCAGTTCTTCCACTGAAGATCTCAACTTTGATATCTGTTCCTCGAGCTCTTTAACTTCCTGATCTGTCCGGGTCATTACGGCCGGGTGACCGGTTTACTAAAACTTGCTTCAGCCTGTTCTACAGAATTGTACTGATCAAATATCTGATCAAGTTTGGTGATGGACAACAATCCTTCCATTTTATTGCTTATGGCTGCGAGTTTAAGATCGCCGCCTGCTTTTCTCAAAGAGGTCAGTCCGCTTATCAGGATGCCGAGTCCCGAACTTGATATGAAACCAACACGACTCATATCCACGATAACATTTTTCTTACCCTGATCCATCAGACTGTGAAGTGTCTGGCTGAACTCTGTCGAGAGAGGACCCCCGACCAGTTTTCCTTTGAGATGAATAGTTGAAGCATTATAGTTTTCAGTTAGATTGAGACTCATCTTGCCCTCCTGTAATTAATTAAACTAAACCCCGAGTCGGATTGGTGTGATACAATCATTCCGGAACGATCTCTTTTTCTACTAGTGTATTAAGAAAAATTTTTCTCAAATTCTCATCCTTTATATTTCTATTGATCAGGCGCACAATTTCATGTGCTTCCTCACGTACTTCTTTCAAGGAAAGCCCGGTTTCTTCTTTTGATTTATTTGAGGATAAAAATTTGGCGTAATCATTCAGCAGTTTCCATAGGAAAGTTTTATGCCCTACTGACCTGGCAATACTGATTGCCTCATCGAACATCCGGTTTACATCGCCGGATGCTTTCGTCTTTGCCTGAATTTTAGCTTTATTCCAGAGGGCCTCTATTATCAGGTCTTTAGCAGCGATTTCATAAGAATATTTTAAGCCTGCATCTATATATTTTTCAGCTTCTTCAAGACTTCCGGTATGCAGGTAAAATTCCGAAAAAGAAATAAGAGTTCTAGTTTCATACCATTTAATTCCTGATGATGCAGCCAGTTCCTGAACTTCGTGATAATATTTCAGAGCCCGGTTGAAATCACCCTTAAGAAAAAAATCCTCACCAAGGTCCCTCAGGTTGTCGCACATTGATCCTTTATTATGATACTCCCTGGCAAGAGAAAGGGATTTTTCGTGATACTGAATTGCCTTATCTACATCCCCTATCTCCCTGTAAATATCTCCGATAGCATTTAAACCGCCGGGTATCTTCTGACCGTCGCCTATCTTCGTTTTGATCTCGATCGATTCAAGTCCTGCCTTAAGGGCATCTTCGAAATCCCCCTGTTTTAACCGGGCAAGTGCAAGGAAATTAAGAGTTGTGGATAACCCCCTGGTATCTCCTAAATTCCGTTGTATAGAAGCTGCTTCTTTAAGCTGTTCCGAAGCCTGCGGATAATTACCGAGATGCCAGTAGGCTGTGCCCAGGTTTCCGAGGCAGACAGACAAATTCTTAGCGTCTTTTATTTCCTTGCAATAACCCATTGCTTCGTTAGACACCTTAATCATTTTTTCATAATCGGCCTTGCTTGCGTAAACCGAGGCAAGGGTATTAAGTGATTCTATTTTTTCATCGATGCTGCCGGTTTCGAAAGCCGTGTTTACTGCCTTCGTACACAAATCTTCGGCTTCATTCAGCCTGCCTGTAATCCTGTAACATTCGGCCGATTTTCTGAGACCCCTTATTTTACCGTTAATATCACCGGTGCTATTTGCCAGCTCTGAAAATTTGCTGAAGTGAGTGAGGGCTTCGTCAGGGTTTCCTGTAAACAGGTTTATATCCCCCAGTCCTTCTTCCATCGATTTTCTGCAGTTTTTATCGAGTCCCGTTTCATTATCTATTTTTATGAGCTTCTTATAAAAAGAAATGGCCTCCTCCACGGCGTAAAGCTCACGGGCGGCCTTAGCAGCAGTAAGCAGGTACTTTACAGACTGCTCATCAGAGCCGCCCGATATAAGGTGGTGCGCTATCACGGAGGCATATTCATCTTTGGAGCCGAAGGATTCTATAAGCGAACCGGCAATCAGTTTATGGTATTCCTCGCGGAGTTCGGGGAGGATCGAGTCGTACAACACATCTTTTATTAAGATATGATCGAATCTGTAATTTTTATTTTCATAGTGGATGACATTGTATTCCTTTTCAAGGAGCTGAAGCTTTTTCAATAAGGATATTTTATCCAGCTTAAGGCAGTCGATTAATACTGATGACTGAAAATATTCACCCTGGCATGCAGCAAACTGAAGAACTTCCCGCGAATCATCATCAAGCCTGTCAACTCTCTGCCGTATTACATCCTGCACCTTATCACTAACTGCAGTGAGCGATGCTTCTTCGTTATATATCCAGGAATCATCCTTCCCCTTCTTAATCGCATTTCTATCTCTCATCAGCCTGGTCAGCTCATATATAAAAAGCGGGTTTCCCTCGCTCTGACGATAAATTTCTGATACAATTTTATTATCTACGGAGTTTTCACCCAGTATTTTTTGAATGACGTTCAGGGTATCTTTGTTCGACAGCCTGAGCAGATCGATCCTGGAAGCAGCATCTTCTATCCGCAGCTGGCGTATTGTACCGATCAGATCGGTATCATCCTGCGTGATCTCAGGCGGACGATAAAGTCCAATTAAAAGAACAGGAAGGTTCTTTATATTCCTTGCGAGGTATGCGAATAAGGCGACGGAGGTTTTATCAGCCCACTGGATATCATCTAATATCAGTACCAGGGGTTTATCTGCGGCAATTGTCATGAACATCGTCAGTACAGCTTCCCACAACTGCTCCTTGTGCATAATACTTTTTGAATATTCACCCGAAAAATTAAGAAAGGTCTTTACCTGGGAAAGCTTATTTGAAATATTGATATTATTTTTTTCAGCAATCGCTGTAAGGGCCGAAATAAAATGTCCGTGGCCCGAAAAAAGACTATTATTCACAGCGCTGACGAAAGGATGGTACGGGAGTCCTCCCTCATTATTAAAAAGGCACCGGCCGTAAAGGAAGTTCACTCGTTCCGACGCGTGATTTTTTACCAGGCCTGATACAAGCTGTGTTTTCCCGATCCCAGGTTCACCGCCGATAAATACCGTATAGCCTTTATTCCTTTTACAGTTCTCCAGCATGGCAGTAAGAGTATTCATTTCCTGTTCTCTGCCTGAAAAATTACTTCCGATCTGCGGAATGAAGGATTTTACCGGACTCAGTTCCGCGGTAAGGTCTTTATCGGGATAAGAGTAACTTTCATCCTGACTGAAGCTTAAAATATTCTTTAAGACTTCGTCAAATGAAGCATACCTATCTTCTTTATTCTTACGAAGGCATTTAAGCACAACCCTGCGGAGCTGTATAGGTACAGCATTATTTGTCAGTATTGTTTCATCAGGTTCTTCATTAATTATCGAATAGATCAAAGCATACTCATAATCCCCTTTGAACGGAAGTGTTCCGGCGAGCATTTCATAAAAGACAATCCCGTATGAAAAAATATCAGAACGCTCATCGGCATCCTGCCCCTGGGCTTGTTCAGGAGACATATAAGCAGCAGTTCCCATTGTTGAGCCGCTTTTGGTTATATGTGTGCTGCCGGGAATTTTCGCGAGACCGAAATCCATTATCTTAACTATCCCGTCAGCTGTAAGCATTATATTCTGCGACTTAATATCGCGGTGGATAATTCCCTTTTTATGTGCTGCATTTAGTCCCTCAGCAATCTGAACTGCAATACCAGCCGCCTCTTTTAAAGGTATTGAGCCTACTCTTATTTTATCTTTCAGTTCAATCCCATCGATATACTCCATAGCAATAAACATATGCTCATCATAGTCTTCAATAGCGTGTATCGTAGTAATATTAGGATGATTCAACGAAGCGGCCGCCTGTGCCTCCGTTTCGAATCTTTTTCTCTGTTCAGGATCTGCTGCGATATGATCAGGCAGGAACTTTATGGCAACGTTCCGCTTCAAGCGTGTATCCTCTGCAAGGTATACCACACCCATACCGCCCTGCCCGAGCTTTCTATTTATTTTATAATGCAGAATCGACTTTTCGATCATAATTTTTTACTGCTCTAATTTTGCCAGTCTAACCTTTGCGTCACTTAATTCAGGAGAATTAAAATCGGCATCCTTCCAGATATCCATAAATGTTCTGTACTCACTTGAAGCTTTAGCACTTTCACCAAGTTTTTCGTAAGCAATGCCAAGCCAGTAATGAGCCTTCACATTGTTGATGTACGAGTAGAACATTTCACCGGGCACAAAATGCAGCCGATATGATATATTTGTTAACGGCCAGCGTTTGAGCCTTTTAAGCTGGATAACTGCATCACGGATTCGTCCTGTTTTAATCATACATATGGCCTGAAATAAATTTGGTTCATGGTTAGGGCTGACTTTACTGAATGTTTGGTTGAACTTATACAACGCCAGTTCATAATTCCCTTCTTCGTAAGAGAGTACAGATGAAGCATATGAAGTGTATATCGGGAGCCATGGAGTTCCTTCTTTCTGATCATGCATACCCTCAATAATTTTCTGTGCTTCATCTAATTTGTTGTTTTTTGCCAGAGCCCAGACAAGGAAAGGCCTTCCATAATGATCATCCGGAAATATTTTTTTCCATTCATCACAGCTTTCCCTGGTCAACTGAAGCATTTTTTTGAACCTCCCCGTTTCATAAAATAAATTTATCAACATGGATCGGGTGCATGAAATCTGCCAGGTATTTGTAATTGTTTTAAGGACCTTTTCCAACCTTATAATCTCTGCATTTAGAAGACCGCGATGAGAATTTATTGAAGGATACCTGAGTGATAATTCTCCGGACATATCGAAATATTTCTGAGCTTCTTTATAATTTCCTTCAAGTACATCATAATTACCAAGTTTCATAGCCACATTCCAGAAGTCCTTCCGAAATTCAAGAGCTTTCTTATAGTAAATTGCGCTTGAATCGTATTCCATAAACATCGCATATATTACGCCTTTAGAATCATAAGGATTTGGTTCAGCGGGAGCCAGCCTGATACATTCGTTTATAGCATCAAAAGCCTCCTGCTTTTGATTATTCAACGCGTAAGATAATGCCAGCTGATTCCACAGCATTTGTTCAGAAGGGTTCGCACGTACGCCGCGCAATAATGTGTTTATACCGACTTCTGAAATAGCAAGCAGACGATTATAAGCTTCAATTTCGTGAGGGTATCTTTCTATCATTTGTTTATATATTTCTGCGGCTTTATTCCGTTTATTCTGTATCGAAAAATTAATGGCAGTTATTAAAAGTCTTTCGCGTTCTGTTGTATTAACTGCCAGTTTAAGCGCTTTTCGAAGGATTTCTTTGAATTGAACCGGATCATCCTGTGTCTGTGCAAGGTAATAATAGGCCATTGCAAAGCTGCTGTCGAGCTCAATCGCTTTTTTAAAAGCAACTCTGGCTTCTTTCATGTAAAGTTTATCAACAAGACTAAGGCCTACCACGTATGCGCGGTATGCTTCAGGGGAATCAGTAGTTACATCGGCAACAGATTTTGTAACCAGGTAGTTAACCGCCCTGATCTTCAGATCATTTGTAACAAGAAGCGCCAGCGTATCTACGAAAGAAAATATCTCATCAGATTCAAATCCAGCTAATCTGTGTGATCCGAGTATATGTCCTGAACTCACATCAATCAGTTGAAATGTAACCGAGAGAGATGGCACATCCTGCAGAATGCTTGCAACCAATATTATGGATACTCCTGCACTCTGAGCAACCTTTATTGCCGTTTTCTTAGTTATTATTTTACTTTCCGATAAATCGAGGTCTTCAAGAATTTTATATAATTGTTCACGACTGATCACTTCCAATCCATCTGTCTGCGACAAGGATGTTATTAAAAGATTTGTCAGCATTTCACCGGTATGATGTTTATCCTTCGGATCAGACAGGTTTTCAAAATACATCACTGCAAGAGAATTAAGATGATTAGCTGGTGAGGGAAGACTAACCTTATTACTGCTAAAAAAAAAGAAATATCCTATGAGAATGAGTGCGAACACAGCAAAAGCTGCCAGGGTGAAAACGAGTTTACTATTTTTAAGCGGTTTGTAATGATCTAATTCTTTTCCTTCAGAGCCAGAGTCCTTTGCTTTATGTTCCTGAAGTCTGTATAGATCTGCCAGAACCTCCGAAACCGACTGGTATCGGTCATCGGGATTTTTTTCAAGAGCATGGCTTATTATTTCACAAAGTCCTGACGGTAAATCAGACTTATATTTACCGACAGGCTCCGGCTCCTCGTGCAGAATTAAATGCAGAATTGCTGCTTCATATTCTCCCTCGAACGGCAAATGTCCGGTAAACATTTCATACATTACCACCCCAAAAGAAAATATATCAGACCTGGCATCTGCATCGGCTCCACGGATTTGTTCGGGTGCCATATATGCCAAAGTTCCGGAGGCGACTCCAACTTTAGTTACCTGAGTATCTTTGCCAATTCTCGCCAGTCCGAAATCCATTATCTTCACTTTACCTTCAGCCGTGATCATTATATTCTGTGATTTTATATCCCTGTGAATTATATTTTTTTTATGGGCAGCTTCTAAACCTTCAGCTATCTGTATTAAAATGTTCACAGCTTCATCACTTGAAATACCGCTGGATCCAATTTTCTGATTTAACTCAACACCATCTATATATTCCATTACTATAAAAGTCCGGCCTTCAGATTCTTCAATAGCATGGATCGTTGTAATATCAGGATGGTTTAATGATGCAGATGCTTTGGCCTCAACTTTAAATCTTTCTCTTTCATCAGAGTCTTCGCTAATATGATGCGGCAGAAATTTTATAGCGACTTTCCGTTCCAGGTTCAGATCCTCTGCAAGGTACACTACTCCCATCCCGCCCTCACCGAGTTTTTCCAGGATCTTATAGTGAAGTATATTTTCGCCGATCATATAACACCTATTATCATATTGATGGCTTTTACAGAAGATATCCACCCCAACAAGATTCAGGACGAATTCACATTGAGGAAATTTTTACCATCATATTAGACCTTTTGTGTAAACTCTTTATTTCATCAGTCCAGTAGAAGAAAATAATATTAACATTTGTACGCAACAATTTCATCCTGCCTCCTCTACAATTGAAGATCTCAGAAAGCCAGATTCATTTTTTTCATAAATGCAGCATAACGGGGGTCATCTTTTATTTTTGCTAAAAAAGGATCTCCCGCTATATCGGCTAGTCCCGGATCCTTGTGATCGAAAGCCCGATCAAGCCATATAAAGACAGAGTCGGGTTGATCCCGATAAGCATATATCTCTGAAAGCTGGAATGCGGCATCATCGGAATATGATTTAATTATCTGATTTAATAGACTATCAGATGCATTTCTTTTGTTATGAGCAAAGAATGCCAGGGCTGAACCGAACATTCTCCAAAAGTCTGATTTTTCTTTTGATATTTCCACAATTGCAGAGTCAGGCTCTTTCTTTAAAAGGAGTGCAAGGCCTGCAAGCATATGAGCCCCCTGAAACTGCGGGTTCAGCTCAAGCGTTTTACGACATGCTGATAAAGATTTATCCAGCAGACCTGCCCGCAAGGCATTAAATCCAAGGCTATAGCGGCCAACTGCATTAACAGGGTCGAGTTCAACTACTTTCCGGTTAAGATCTATGGCTTCATCGAAGCGTCCGAGGGTGGCAGCCATGGCTGCAGCACCCCACATAACATCAATATTTTCTGGGCCAAGTTTCAATCCTTTCTGATAAGCTTCATCGGCGGCTTTCCAGTCCCAATCATAATTTCTCTTAATAGTACCAATTGCATCATAGACCCTGGGCCATTCAGGATTAAGTTTCAGGGCCGTTTCAGCTTCCTGCTTTGCCTTACTATAGCCTGAATCAAAGGGAATGTAAGCATTATTTGCCTGGTATATATGAATCCAGCAGAGTCCTATCCAGGCTGGTACATAGGTTGAATCCATAGCCAGCGCCTGCCTGTAGTATTCAGCAGCTTTTGACCAGCTTTCTTTATTATACTGCCTGCTCAGGTGTTCTGCTTGCAGGTATAAGCTGTGAACTTCCGGATCCGTCTTTAGATTTACATTCACTTTCCCGGTTCCAAGGAGCTGCACATTAAGAGCTTCGGCTACAGAATGTGCAATACTATCCTGAAGTGAAAAAATATTATTCAGCTCACCGTCGTAAGTATCAGACCACAATAATGCATCTTTATTCACATCGATCAACTCCGTCGTAATTCGGATATGATTCCGTGCTTTCCTGACACTGCCCTCCAGGATATGATTGACATGCAGCTTAGAGGCAATCTCGCGCACCCCTATTTTAGCATTCTTAAAAGAAAAGGCTGAAGTCCGGGATGTTACACGTAATCCCGGATTCTGTGTAAGTGCATTGAGCAGTTCTTCGGTTAAACCATCTGAGAAATATTCCTGGTCTCTTTGTGGACTCATATCAGCAAACGGGAGAACTGCGATTGTTTTGATTGCACTTTCCTCAGGCCCTGTACAAGGAATAAACAGGTAGGCTGCAATCAGCAAAATTATTATTATTGGAAGAGCAATTGCCCAGCGAGGAAATACTTTCCCACTGCTTATAACAGCCTTACCAAACTTTAGATCGCTTAAGTCTTTTAATACTTCATCAACGCTATTGTATCTTTCATCCGGATCTTTTTTCAGCATCCGGTCGATAATATGCTGTAACCTTTTATCGGCATTTGCAATGCTCTCGGCTTCTTCATTCAGAATTGCGTAAATCACTGCCTGCTCATAGTCGCCCCGAAAAGGTAATCTGCCGGTGAACATTTCATAGAACACAACTCCAAAAGACCATATATCTGACCTGTTGTCCACCTCATCGCCTCTAGCCTGTTCGGGAGACATATACGCCGCAGTTCCAAGAGTTGATCCCGCCTTTGTCAGTTCTATTCCCTTACCAACCTTCGCTAAGCCGAAATCCATTATTTTTACTTTATCATCCTTGGTAATCATTATGTTCTGAGATTTGATATCCCTGTGTACTATTCCTTTTTTATGCGCAGCTTCCAGTCCCTCTGCTATCTGGATTGCAATCTTTATTATTTCTTCACGCAGAATAGGACCTGACTTAATTTTATCTTTCAGCTCAATGCCGTCTATATACTCCATTACAATGAGAACATCGTTATCGGATTCTTCTATGGCATGTATTGTGGTTATATTCGGATGATTTAACGATGCTGCTGCCTGTGCTTCAAGCTCAAATCTCTTTTTCTGTTTTTGGTCGGAAGAAATATGCTCAGGTAGGAATTTAATTGCCGCCTGGCGCTTCAGTTTCGTATCCTCTGCCAGATATACCACACCCATTCCGCCTCTACCGAGTTCTTTAATTATCTGATAATGCAAAATCGTCCCGTCAATCATCTGTTTGCCATACCTCCCAGTTTTTGCATTTGAATTTTAGCAGCACTTTTTCCTTTTTATTGCAAGTTATGCTTAATGCCTGTAATTAAACAACAAATTGTTCAACCAGTCTGAATCTTACATCCTTCCCGGCCACTGTTAGGTCTCATCACGCCTTTAAAAGGCTTCCAACAGGCAATCCACTTCTACCATACTATGATTATCACCCTTTAGAATATTTCTGTATAATTGTTTTGTATCCCGGTAATTCTCTAAGTGAATCATAAAGAGGATCAAGCTTCAGCAGGCTGACGGAAAATGCACCGGGAATTGACAGTATAAAGTCTATCTGCTTCAAAGCATTATTATAATCACCGGTTAAAACATAAATTTTTGCAAGATCCCACTGGCGATAGTAACCGCGGTAGGCTTCCTTATCCAGAGGTAATAGTTCTATTCCTTTTTTGCCTTCCAATACTGCCTTATCAGTTAAACCCATCCCTGCATATGTTATACCCAGCGAGCTGTGGAATCTTTCATCTCCTGGATTCTCCTTTATCAATTTTTCCAGCTGGATTCTGGAGGAATCAAAATAAGTTTTAGCAAGAGCTGGCTGATTCCTATATTTATATATTAACCCTGCAATTAGCGTCCGCGGTGTAAAATTAAACTGCCCGGTCTCGTATTCCCTGCCCGAAGCATTGAGATCACGGAGCGCTTTATCATAATTTCTGTTTATGATATCAACCAAAACAGGAATATTCGGTGTAACATCAAGATAATTATAGTCCTTAACTTCACTTAAAACCTGTGATGCGGCCTTAGTATTATCTTTCCAGAGCAGCAGATAATTGGCCTCGGTTACCCGGAAGGCGCTTACATCAGGACTAAGCTCAATAGCTTTCTTATAGTATTTTATTGCATTACCATACTCACGCAGAAGTGCGTAAGTTTCACCTGTGTTCCGGGTATATTCAATAGACAAAGGATCAAGTTTTACAGCTTTTAACATGTTCTGAATGCCGTTTTCAAACTCACCCATCCTTCTGTATACTACACCCAGACCAAAAGCTGCCTCGGCATTATTCGGTTGAATTTCCCGGGCTTTCTTAAATTCTTCAATTGCATTCCCGTAATCCAGTCTGCACCAGTAATAGAAATAACCTAGAGCAAGATGCGTCTCGGCGAGATCCGGATCCAGTTCAAAAGCCTTTTGGGCATTCTTAAATGCATTCTGTACATTCTCAGAGGATCGGTCATAGTAAAACCAATAATTTGAAGCCTGCATTCTCGATAACTGCGAATAGGCAAGAGCAAAACCGGGGTCAAGCTCTATTGCTTTTTTGTAGAGGTTTATACTGCTGCTGAAATCGGATTTCAGATAAGATCCCCTCGACTCATATGATAAGCCTCTTAAATAATAATCATATGCTTCGATATTACCGGTCGGTACTTTTTTATTAACCCGATTGGTCGAAAGAGATCCGCCTAGCTGATCAACAACTTTCTGAGCTATATCATTCTGAACATTAAAAATATCATCCAATACCTTATCATAAGAATCCGACCAGGTAATAGTATTATCTGATACTCTTGTAAGCTGCGGTGTTATCCTTACCCGGCTCATTTTATCCTTTTCTTTTGCCCACCTTATCGTCCCGCTTAATATATAATTTACTCCAAGTTCATTACCGATCTCCCTGGTGCTCTTATTCGAGTTTGCAAGTTTTTCGGCGCTGCTGCGCGAGATCACGCCTATGTTCCCGATAGAAGCGAGCTTGCTTGTAATTTCTTCGGTAACACCATCAGCAAAATAATTTTCATCCTTTGAGCCCAGATTTTCGAAAGGAAGTACGACTATCATTTTACGGTCGGCTTCAGGTTCAGCCTGAACAGAATCACGGCCGAAATAAAACCACGCTGCCAATGCTAAAATGATTACAGCAGCAGCTCCGGAAACCCAAATCCACCTACGCCGGGTGTTTGTTACCCCGGGGTTTGAAGTTGTGGTGGAACCGGATATGCGTGATCCGGATATGCGTGATCCTGATATTTGAGATCCGGAATCACCCTTCAACATCATCAGATCTGAATACATTTCGCTTATAGTGCTGTACCTGTCAGCCGGATTTTTGGCAGTAGATTTCCGGATGATATTTTTTAACTCCTGAGGAATATCATTTATTTCAGGAAGTTCATCATTTAAAATTGAATAAATTATAGCCTGCTCATATTCACCTTTAAAAGGACTCGTTCCTGTCAGCATTTCGTAGATTATTATTCCCAGTGCCCAGATGTCTGTTCTCTGATCTACAACGTCTCCGCGGGTCTGTTCAGGAGACATATAGGCAGCTGTTCCAACCGTTGAACCGAATTTTGTAACACCTGCAGACGCCTTTGATTTGGCTAAACCAAAATCGACGATCTTAACCTCACCGTATTTGGTTATCATTATGTTAGCAGGCTTTATATCCCTGTGAACAATGCCGCCCCTGTGGGAGCGTTCCAATCCTGCCGCTGCCTGCACTGCTATATTAACAGCTTCATATGGCGACAGCATTCCCCGGCTGATCTTTTTCTTTAAGGTTTCTCCTTCATAAAAACTCATTGCGATGAAAAGCTGGCCATCTTCTGTCTTATTGATATCATAGATTGTACAGATATTTGGATGATCAAGAGAGGATGCCGATTTGGCTTCCGACATAAACCGGTTCTCTGCCTCCTCATCTGCAAGGAGGTGAGGGGGTAGGAACTTAAGGGCAACGATGCGGTCGAGTTTTTCATCAATAGCCTTATAGACGACGCCCATTCCTCCCCCGCCGGATTTCTCAAGTATCTTATATTGATTGACTTTTTTTCCGGTCAGATCACTCATATTAAATCCTCACTGATCTTAAATTTTTGTGTGTTATTATATAAGATATCTACCTTCGTCGATACAAAATTCGCTTTCATGTCGATACGAAAATATTCTTAATTAATCGTCTTATAAGGGAAGTAGAAAACTTTATGAATTTTACTTGTAATAAGATTATTACCAAACTCAATACATAGTCCCGGGGCTGCAATAATATCTGTCTTAATCACTGTTCCTCCCCAGGTACATCCGAGAATTCTTATTTTATGCGGTGATAATTTCTGACTATCGAACCATCCTCCCGACACAATGTATTCACCGTCAGTAATTACTTTAATGATATAGACTGAATTGACCGTCTTCAGGTAAATCCGGTCGCCGTATTCCAGCTTATGCTTATAAAGCTGCGGGAATTCACCTATTGTTTCTGTCAGATTACTGAGTTCGAATCCTGTCTGCATATAAATAATTTATTTTTAGTAGAAGTTTTTCCCGGTTACTACGTTATATTTCTCAACCTTCATATCTTCAGAAGTTTTTATACTGGCATCATAATCTTTTTCAAGGGCCATCTTCCACCTGTAGAACTGCGAGAAGGTATGTGACACCTTACCAACCAGTTCTTTGAACTTACCCGAGCTCTCATACAAGTCTGCATCGTCTCTGCTGTCCCATATAGTCACCGATATAAAAGCATTTGAATCCTGTGTACTGCGGGTGAGGTAAGCATATCTGCATCCCCGTGTTGCAAGCAGTTCGGGGATAATTTCACCTGTAAATATTTTTTTGAATTCATCTTCTTTCCCCTCCTGGATAGAGAGAGAAACAATCCTTACATAAAGGTGGGGATCGATGCCGACTTTACCATTTCTGTCTCCCTGTGCCTGAACCGAGAACTTCTTTATAACAGGTTCTTCCTGTATCTGTTTGTACTCAAGCTCAAGATTTTCCGAAAGCTGAATTTTCCATTCAGATGAGTTCTGCAGGAAAGGTCTCACCTTTTCCAGGAGTTCTTCATATATCCCGCTTTTCTCGTAGCTTTCAGCCTGCTTCTGCTCATCCCACAATGTAAGTGAGATAAATTCACACTCTTCGGCTCCGCTTTCAATTAAGCCAACGAATCTGCATCCGGCAGTTTTCTGCAGTCTGTTTATAACTTCGTCCTGGTAGGTTTCACGGAATTTATCTATTTCCTGTTTTTCGACATTTAATTGTACAAGTCTCATAAACATAAATATCAACTCCTTTTGAAGCTTTGTACGGCTCCAGGTTATAAACTATTTTATGCGCTTTATAATTACCATCGTAATGTCATCTGATTGAGGTGCGCCTTTTGTGAAATTCTCAACGTCTTTGAATATTTCACGGACCATATCATCGGCCGACAAATCTAAATTCTTCTTCACAGCATTTTCGAGTCTCTCTTCACCGTATTCTTCATCAGAAAAGTTCATAGCTTCGGTTACTCCGTCGGAATACAGAACGAATACATCCTCATTATTTAATTCGATAGCTGACTCTTCATAATTATAATCTGGGACCATTCCAACAATAATACCGCCTTCGCTAAGGCGTTTTTGTTTTTTATCGGGAGAAAAGATATAAGGACTATTATGTCCTGCATTGCAGTAATGAAGCCGGTGATCATCTTTGTTGAGAATGGCATAGAAAAGAGTAGCGAACCTTGTGGAATCAGTATTGTGGTATAAAATATTATTAGCGAAGGAAACTGAATCTTTGCACTCGCTACCGATAAATGCCTGTCCCCGCAGGGAGGCCTGAAGGTTAGCCATCAGAAGCGCAGCCGGAATTCCTTTGCCGGAGATATCCCCGAGACAGAAAGCGATCCTGCCGTCTTTAAGTGAAATGAAGTCATAATAGTCGCCTCCCACTTCCTTTGCAGGGAGACTTTTGCCTGCAAACTGGTAAGCCTCGCTAACAGGAAGTGCCTTGGGAAGAAGATTCTCCTGAATGTTTTTTGCAACCCTCATCTCTTCCTGGATATGCTGAAGTGCCTGTTCTTCCAGGTGTAGTCTCGCGTTTTCTATTATCTGGGCAGACTGAGCAGCGATAATCGACAGAAGTCTCTGATCATTGGAAGTAAACGCCGAGTTATCATGTTTGTTGAAGACATTTATAATCCCCGTCATATGTCCCTTTAGCATCAGGGGAACACCGAGCATTGATTTAATTGTTACTTTATCATCGGGGGAAAGTTTGAACCTGTTGTCAGTTTCTAAATCATTTACAAGAAGCGGGGTCTTATTCTTAAGCATCCAGCCTGTAAGCTGGGCATCTAGTCGGTAGGGAATCGAATTGATAACGGAATCCTGCTTCCTGATCATAGTATGGAAAGGATTGTTTAAATCCTTCTCATTCAGAAGCATAACTGCTCCCTGCTCAACTCGCAGATGTTTAACACATTTATGAACTATGAGATCGACAATCTTTTCAAGAGACTGTGTTGAACTGATCGCTGTGGCGATATCATTTAATATTGAAAGCTCTTCTACGGCGGCGCGAAGGCGGGTGTTTTCTTCAATTAATTGATCAATGTTTTTAACCGGATTCAATTTTTGTTCCTTCATTGGGTTATTACTGCAAAGGACCCAGGCAAATACGGTATATACCGGGGGAATAGAGAAGGATATATTACCTAAATAGCAATTTTTTAAGGGTATGAGGGAAGATAAGCAGAATTTAGTATTAGATCAAAATTAATATTTCCAGCACGTGATTATATGATCATTGACCATCCCGGTGGCTTGCATATGTGCGTAGCAAATTGTTGTCCCCACAAACTTGAAACCTCTTTTCTTCAGATCGTTACTCATCATATCTGAGATTTCGGTGCTGGCCGGAACTTCTTTGAGAGACTTGAATTTATTCCTGATAGGTTTATTGTTTACAAACTGCCAGATATATTTATCAAAGCTGCCGAATTCCTCCTGTACTTTTAGAAAAGCGCGGGCGTTGGTTACTGCTGCCCCAACCTTTAGTTTGTTCCTGATTATCCCCTCATCTTTCAATAAGGAATTGATTTTTCTTTTTCCGTAGGCGGCAATCTTTTCCGGATCGAAATTATCAAATGCTTTTCTGAAGTTTTCTCTTTTCCGCAGTATCGTGATCCAGCTTAGTCCTGCCTGGAAACCTTCAAGGATGAGAAACTCAAAGAGCTTCCTGTCATCGTGTATAGGAACGCCCCATTCTTCGTCGTGATATTTTATGTAAATGGGATCTGTGGTGCTCCAGCTGCACCTTGTTTTTTCTTTCAAGTTATTCTCTGCATTGTGGAGCATCTATTAATGCTCCGGTTTCTGTTTGTTTGATAATGGTTTGCAATAATAGTAAATCTGCGATATTCTTCCAACCGGGGAATCTAAGATAACAGAATCAAAAGGTGTAACCTCGCGCCTTATAAGGAGTATGGCGAGATCAATCAGTCCATAAACCGGGGTCATCCCGATTTTCATTATAACGCCGGAGAGGTTAAATTATTGTAGAAATTTTATGGAATTATTATGAAAAAATCCTCCCTTTTATTTGCTGTTCTCCTATTCCTTGCACCTGTGATTATCCCTCAGGATAAAGAGACAACCATCGAGAAAGAAAAATATGCCCGGATTGTGAAAGCTGAATTCCTCCACGCCTGGAATGCATATAAAAAGTACGCATGGGGACATGATGAACTGAAACCGGTGAGTAAAACGAGTCACGATTGGTACGGGGTGTCTTTAGATATGACCCCTGTAGATGCGTTCGATACCATGCTTCTTATGGGATTAACCGCTGAAGCAAAGGAAGCCAAAGATTTAATATTGGATAGCCTGAATTTTGACAAGAACATTTTTGTCCAGAACTTCGAGATTACTATCCGGTTTCTGGGAGGTCTTATTTCTGCCTACGAGTTTGACGGTGACAGAAGATTCCTTTACCTGGCTGAAGAGCTGGGAGAAAGACTCCTTCCTGTTTTTGATTCCAAAACAGGCATGCCTTATGTAAATATTAACCTCAGAACCGGTGAAACAAAAAATGAAGTAAATAATCCTGCTGAGATTGGAACATTAATGCTGGAGTTTGGAACACTCAGTAAACTTACGGGAAATAACCGATTTTATGACAAAGCAAAGAACGCCGTTAAGCAGGTTTATAAGCGAAGATCAAAGATAGGACTGGTAGGCACAACAATTAATGTCAATACAGGAGAATGGCAGGATACTGAAAGTCATATCAGCGGAATGATCGATTCGTACTATGAATACCTGCTGAAGAGCTGGCTGCTTTTCGGAGATAAGGATTTTAAGGTTATGTATGATACAAGCATTACTGCAGTCAACCATTTCCTGCCGGACACCGTTGATGGCAGGTTGTGGTACGGAAAGGTCGATATGAACACAGGAGAAAGAACAAATACAACATTCGGTGCACTGGATGCCTTCCTGCCTGCAGTGCTTTCGCTTGGGGGAGATTTGAAACAGGCAGAGGAGCTGCAGAAATCATGTTATTATATGTGGAATCATTTCGGAATAGAGCCGGAAGAGTTCAATTATAAAACAATGGAGGTTACGTACCCTCAATATGTTTTAAGACCGGAGAATATCGAATCGGCATATTACCTCTACCGCTTCACCAAAGACGACAATTACCTGGAAATGGGCGAGGTATATCTTAAAAGCATAATGGACAACTTCAGGCTTGATGAAGGATATACTTCACTTCAGAACATTGTTACCAGGCATAAAGCTGATAAGATGCCCAGTTTCTTTCTCGCAGAGACATTGAAATATTTATACCTTCTTTTTTCGGATGAGAACATACTGGATTTTAATAAAATAATCTTCAATACCGAGGCTCATCCGCTAAAAAAAGAATTCTAAATATTTATACCATATTATGCTGGAGTATATACAGGTAGTGACCAATATAATATGGCCATAATATAATGCCCAGTACCGCGTTCCAGAATGTGAGATCCAGGAAGCCGATTGAAAACAGCCATCCCATTATCCAGAAAATCCCCCCTGCATCAGAATGCACATTTATTTTTTTATCTTTCATAATATACCCTGCAGGTTAATTTTTATTTAAATGACATAAAAAACTTAATTAATCATAGGGGCATAGGCAAGAAAAAAGAGAAGGATTAAAGTCCTTTGAATTAGCCAAAATTCAAATTAAATTTTACCAAAAGATTTTATTAACTATGTGGGGAGTTCTAAATGAGAAATCTAATTCTGATCCTTTCACTTCTTTTTCTCTCAACCGAAGTTTTTCCTCAATTCGATATCCTGAAAAAAGTAAAAGATAAAGTGGAGAAAAAAACCGAACAAAAGGTTGATGAAGCAATCGATAAAACTGTAGACAATGCAGCGGATCCGAATAATCAAAATGCCGCGGTAACTGACTCAGCTCAAACTCAAACCGATGCGGCAAATCCGGCTTCAGAGACTAAAGGCAATGAACTTAAGTCATTTTCAAAATTTGATTTCGTACCGGGTGAACAGATCATCTTATTTGATGATTTTTCTCAGGATAATATTGGTGATTTCCCTGCACTGTGGAATACAAATGGTTCCGGTGAAATTGTTAATACAAATTTGTTTCAGGGAAACTGGCTGCAGTTTTCAACCCGTAATGCGATATGGACAGACGGTCTTTTAGATCTGCCTGATAATTATACAATAGAATTTGACGTGGTACCGATTAAGGGCGAAGAAGGCGGTATGGCTGGTTATGGATTCCGGCTTATGCAAAGCATAAATGCTAAAGCTTATGACCATGGTTCCGTTCCCGGAAAAGCCGGACTGGCGTTTTTTGTCGAATATTATGGAAGGCCCGGTTACAGAACTTATATAACTGGCAGGGAAGGTGATGGGCTTGGGCTCAGCGGTATTAAGGAGAATAAAGACTTATACCAGAAAGAGAATCAAAAGTATCACATTTCTATCTGGATACAGAAATCAAGAGTGCGTATCTACCAGAACGAATCTAAACTGTTCGATTTACCTAAAGCATTTCCTGTGGAAAGTGTTAAGATGGACCGGATAAGATTTGAAGCCGGCGCGGCCTTAGTTTCAAATATCAGAATTGCTGTAGGCGCACCAGATATGAGGAGCAAACTTCTCACTGAGGGAAAACTTGTTACAAGAGGAATTCTCTTTGATGTAAATTCTGATAAGATCAAACCGGAATCATATGGAACTTTGAAGGAAATTGCCAAAGTTCTCTCGGATAATTCTGATGTAAAGGTCAGGATAATCGGTCACACTGATGGTGACGGTTCTGATGAATCCAACCTTGATCTATCCAAAAGAAGAGCAGCTTCGGTTAAAAATTCATTAACTTCTGAGTTCGGCATTGATGCGGCGAGAATGGAAACAGACGGTAAAGGTGAGACCGAACCTGTTTCTGATAACAGTACCTCTGAAGGCAAAGCTAATAATCGCAGGGTTGAGTTTATTAAAATATAATCCGTCAGCCAAGTTAGAAATTCCGCAGGCAGTTGTATTCATCCAACTGCCTGCTTAGGATTATTCATTTCAGAAGTCCAGAAAATATTGTGAATGGTTAAGCATGTGAAATGCATAATACAGGTTTTTGCTTACAATCCTGACTTTCTCACTTGCATCGAACCTGGCTGAACCTCTCAGCCTGTAGATACCTCTACCATCCTGCAAACTATAAAGAGCAACGGCAGCCACAATTCTCTCCATATCTGTGGATCCGTTATCGAGCATTTTGAGAAGAGGAATAAGTGAAGAAGAAAAGTCTCCTGGTGAAGCAATCAAATTTTCTATTACCTCTGTCATAACAACAGCAGAGCTTGTCCTCAGACCTATGTTATCAGAATTTATCCCGGCGATGAGGTTTTCGACGATAGCACCTTTGTTGGATGAAGTTACAAGATCAGCCCCGGCAGCCAGAAGTGGGGCGAACATTAAGGAGGAGAGCAGAAGTATTGATACTAATGTTTTCATATCAGCCTCCCGATAAATTATTAATTTTAGTAACCGATGTGAAGATAAATAGCAGTTCGATTCTTGTCACTTTAAATTGTATGGAAGGATAAAATACTCCTTTAACGATACTTTAGACTGATATTCTATAAGAGTCCGTGAGTATGGATAATCGGTCCTGCAATAGTATAATTGAATCTGCTCGTCTATGATCCTTATTCTGATGCTTCTTTCGGCCTCAAACAACGAGATGGGTAAAGTATTAAAGATTGCAAGAATTCAAGAATGCAGAGTATCTAAGCCTTCAATGGGAGCTTAAGGCTCCCTTTTTTGTAATCTGTTTTTGAAAGGATTTTCCCGTGTTTCTTCAAAGAATGGCCGGTAGGATTTCATGCTCTCGATTTCCTGAACCCACCCGTTTTGCAGTCCGAATTTATCCAGCAGCTCGATTGATCTCATATATTCCGTTGAAGAAATATTCCTGCTGATCAAAGGATATTTATCTGCTTTATTTGAAGGGTAGTATTGGGCCATTAATGAAATGTTAATTCCGGGATCGAGATCTGCAATAAAACGGAATACATTCTCTGTCTCCGCAAGTCCGTTCGGCATTACAAGATGCCTTATAATCAGACCTCTTACAACAACACCGTCTTCGTAAATAAGCTCGCCTCCAACCTGCCGGTACATTTCTTCTATAGCAGGCTTAACCGCATCGAAATAATCACTGACTTTTGAATAAGTTTTACCTGCGGAATTTTCACCATACTTAAAATCAGGCAGGTAAATATCAATTACCCCATCATAAAGTTTCAGCATTTCCACGCTGTCGTATCCATTCGTATTATATATGATCGGCAGGTTTAGTCCATTAACCGCGGCAAGGTAAATTGACTTAAGAATAGATGCCGAAAAATGAGTAGGAGAAACAAGTCCTATGTTATGACAATTTTTATCCTGTAGTTCAAGCATTATTTCCGCAAGACGCTCGTGGGAAACTTCGTTTTTGATTTCCGTCTTATAATTCTGACTTATCACATAGTTCTGACAGAATACACATCGCAGATTACAGTTGCCGAAAAAAATATTCCCTACTCCCCTGCTTCCGCTGAGAACCGGCTCCTCTCCGAAATGTGGGGTGTAAGATGATACAATTGGCAGCTCGCCGCTTTGGCATATTCCATACTCGCCGCCCGTGCGGTCGACGTTGCAGTTTCGCGGACAGCTTGTGCAAGACTGCAATATCTTTGCAGCCTCCCTTAAGCGGCTTTCAAAATCGCCGTTGTGCAGCGTGTTGATATATGAAGGGACAAAGTTCATTATTTATCTGCAATAAAATTTCTGCAGCGCTAAGTTAAAACAGATAACATTAAGGTTAAAGATATCATTCAGGTTCTTTTGGGGTTCCCGGTATTTGAATTCCGTCAAAATGTGGTTTCACACAATTTATTTTTTGCCAAACATTTATATCTTTTTTGAAAAAGGAGACTTTATGATTGAAATAATGGATAAAACAATAAATGACTTTATAGCTGTTAAAGCAAGCGGGAAACTGACCATAAAGGATTATGAAGATATACTCTCCCTGGCTGAAGAAAGGACCAGGCAGTATGGCAAAACAAACTGGTATATAGAAATTACTGATTTCAAAGGCTGGGAGTTTGATGCTGCAGTAGAAGATTTGAAATTTGATATCGAGCATTATGACGATATTAAAAGAATAGCAATGGTGGGAGATAAAAAATGGCACCGATGGGGAGCCGTGGCGTCCAAATTATTTACAAGAGCGAAAGTAGAATATTTTGATATTTCTGAAAAGGATAAAGCCATAACATGGGCCAAAGCTGCTTAATCCTGCGGGTTCAACCTCTGGACGTTGTTGGAGTTTTTCCCCTGTCAATAAAAAATGAGGGAAATAGTTAAAAATACGATTTCCGGGATGTTTATTTATTTAGGAATATTCAGGATATGATGCAATCGGAGGTAATCTTCTCTTTCCCGGAACAGCCTGACCTGCATCAGGCTGTTCGGGTTGAGAAAAAATGCGTGATAATTTAGCTATTCAACATCAAGCGTGGGGATTCTGCCGGGTGTCCATGGGGCACCGTATTTTTCCATATCACCCTCCAGGTTTTTTAGATCAAGGTTATATAGATTTTTTAATTGTTCGAGTACCGATGGGAATTTATCCATCAGTACCTTATAGGCATTGCGTTCGTTCCGGGTAATATTTGAAGATGAACGGTAATGTGTATATGCCAGCACATCAAGTCTTTCATTAAACGTTACAGGTGAAGGAGGATTCTCTTCGGTACTCGGGAAGTTTGATTCCCTGCTGAACTTCAATGAAATGTCCTTCAGCTTTTCCCAGAGGTTGTCGGCTCTTACCATCAGATCATTAGGAGCTTCGGGTGTATTGATCAGAGCCTGCTTAATATCGGTTACTCTCTTCATCATATCATCAAGAAATCCCTCCGTTCCATTTATAGCCCTCGCAAGCTTATTCGCTTTCTTCTGGAAGTTCACCAGCTCTGAGCGGTCGGCTATCGGCAGAGTTGTATTGTCAAGCGGTTTAACTGTAAAGTCAACAGGACCATAGAGCTGCTTCTCGCCGTCCCTGTTTATCATCCCCATTGTTACGGTATACTTGCCCGGAAGTGCCAGTGTGCTGCCGTGGGCTTCTGCCGTCGGGTTGAATTTATCCTTTGCCTTAACAGGAGAGGTGCTTCCGTAACGCAAATCCCACGCAGCGCGGTTAATTCCTTTCGCAGCTGGTTTGGTAATCTTCCTTACAATATTCCCTGCCTCATCTTTAACGGTAAATACCAGGTAGGGATCGATCTCTTCTTTTTCTGCTCTAAGCTTTTCATTGCCGGGCTGGGGAATTGGTTTGCCGTCCTTAAACAATTCTTTTTCTTTTTCTTTTCTTTCGTCTTTCAGCGTTTTAGGAACATCCTTGATGTAATAAGTGAAGACAGCGCCGAATTCAGGATTAGGGGCTTTGAAATAAGTGGCTCCCTGTCCATACCTGCCGCCTGTCTCGTGGAACATTAAAGCATCCTTAACCGGAAAGATATATGCATCCTTATCGAGTGTAGTTTTATTTATTTCACGAAGAGGCGTAAAATTATCCAGTATATAGAAGCCTCTTCCAAAGGTGGCTATAACCAGATCGTTCTCTCTTTTCTGGAAGGCTATGTCCCTTACAGCGATGGTTGGTATGCCCGATTTTAACTGAGCCCATTGTTGGCCGCCGTCTGTAGAGAAGAAGATTCCGAATTCAGTTCCTGCGAAAAGGAGATCGGGATTTACATAGTCCTGTGCGATTGTATGAACGCTTCCGTTTTCGGGAAGGTTGCCGACAATTGACGTCCATGAATTGCCTTTATCTGTACTCTTAAGCAGATAGGGTTTAAAGTCATCTCTTTTAAGATTATTGAACGAAGCAAAAACGACATTTTCATCATACTTTGAAGGACAGATATCGCTAACATAGGTGTACTTCGGAACGCCGGGAAATTCATCTATCTTTCTCCATGTTTTAGCATCTTCCGAAACCTGTATTAACCCGTCGTCTGTTCCTGCATAAAGCAGGTTTTCCTTTACAGGAGATTCAGTTAAGGAGATGATGGTTCCGAAAAGTGAGGTCGATTGATCTTTTGCAACCGCATCAACGCTCCAGTATTTGCCCATCACAGGCCACTGGTTGCGGTCGAGTTGTGCAGTAAGATCAGGACTTATTACCTCCCAGGTATCTCCCCTATCGTCGCTTCTGAAGACTTTGTTAGCTGAACAATAAAGCCTTGTATGGCTATGAGGACTAACGAACAAAGGGGTATCCCAGTTCCATTTATAAGTTAATTCGTCTTCTGCAGGTTCGGGACGAATAAAGATTGCTTCACCGCTGGCTCTATCGTAGCGCACCATATTTCCATACTGGGCTTCAGCGTAAACTATGTTCGGATCTTCAGGATCTGTTGCACTCCAGAATCCGTCACCGCCGTTTGTAACAAACCAGTCGCTGTTAACTATTCCATCGGCACTTAAAGTTGCAGAAGGTCCGCCCATACTATTATTATCCTGGGTTCCTCCGTATACAAAATAAAATGGTTCGGCATTATCAACGGTAACCCTGTAAAACTGCGTGATAGGAAGGTTCGCCTTAAAATCGAATGTCTTTCCGTCATCATATGTTTCATAAACCCCACCGTCGCCTCCGATTAAGAAGTGATCAGTATAATTGGGATCAATCCACATGGCATGATCATCAACGTGACGGTCTTTGTTGCCCACGTTGTTCCAGGTTTTGCCTCCATCAAGTGTTACCTTTGAGAAGGTCTCTGTAGAGAAAACTTTATTCTCGTTTTTAGGATCAACATATATTTCGTTAAAATACTGACCTGATGAAGCGTAGTCGTTCATCTTTTCCCAGCTGGCTCCGCGGTTAGTTGATTTGAAGAAACCACTCTTACCTTCGGCAGCTTCCATTATGAGGTAGAGAATATCAGGATTGGAAGGCGCATATGCGATATCCATACCTCCAATGTCCACACCAGGGAGACCTTTCATAATTTTGTCCCATGTCTGTCCTGCATCCGTTGATTTATAAACAGCCGACTCAGGACCGCCACCGATCTTTGTATAAACATGTCTTCTTCTCTGTTCCGAAGTCGCGTACATGATATCAGGGCTGCGTGGATCGAATATTACATTATTGATTCCGGTATTCTCACTTATATCAAGCACTTTCTTCCAGGTCTTGCCTGCATCCTCGGTTTTGTACAATCCCCGGTCGCCTCCTGGTCCCCATACAGAACCTTCTGCAGCGGCAAATACGAAGTTGGAATTGCGGGGATCGATTGCGATTTCACCAATCTGGCGCGAATCTTTTAATCCCATATTCTTCCAGGATTTCCCGCCGTCAGTAGTTTTATAAATTCCATCTCCGTATCCGAGGGCTCTCTGGTGGTTATTCTCACCGGTTCCTGTCCATACTACGTAAGGATTATTGGGATCTATAGCGAGACATCCGATTGAGTATGCCCCGTAATGATCGAAAACAGGTTCAAAGGTAATCCCGTCATTGCTGGTCTTCCAGATTTGTCCACTGGCCGCGGCAACGTAATATTCAGCATGATTCTGCGGGTTAACCGCAAAATCTGCTACTCTTCCGGAGGTAAAGGCGGGGCCAATGTTCCTCCATTTTAACCCGGCTACTGTTTCTGCCATGGTAGAATCTTTGCTATCCTTATCCTGAGCAGCAAAGGCTGCAGAGAACAGAATGCAGAGCATAATAGAAATATTTATAAATTTCTTCATGATATAATTAGAATTAGTGAGTGGATAATTTTATTAGATATTTGTGTGAAAGTACTTGTCAATGCGTATTTTAACTGAATTTAACATTCCCCTCTTCCGGGCACTAAATTAGCAAACCAATTCAACTAATTCTACATTAAAAGGATAAACGGTTAATAAAAAATGCCGGCAGCGGGGAAACTGCCGGCATGGGGATTTGGGGAATCAGGGTGTCTTGTTACTTCAGCATCAGCATTTTTCTGACTGCTGAGAAATTTCCTGCTTCAATTCTGTAAATGTAAAATCCCGAGGATACCTGCTGATTGTAGTTATTTCTTCCGTTCCAGGAGATGGAGTATCTACCCGGTTCCTTAACTTCAGATACAAGTGATCTCACAAGCCGTCCAAGTGCATCATAAATATTAAGTGAAACCTGCGACTGAACAGGCACATCGAACTTTATTTCTGTAGTAGGATTAAAAGGATTGGGATAATTCTGCGACAGGGCGAAATCTGCCGGAAGATTGCTGACTTCTATTTCAAGTTGTTTTGAGTAGCGTGAAGTTCCATCGAGATCAATTTGTTTCAACCTGTACAGAATGGAACCGTTATCCGCATCGGCATCTTTGAAAGAATATTTCTTCGGTTCAGTAGTTGTGCCGCTCCCTTGAATAAAACCGATTTTCTTCCAGGTACCTGAGCCGGAACGTCTTGACTTCACAGAATTCCTCTCAATGTCGAATCCCATGTTATTACTTTCTGTAGCAGTGTGCCACCGTAGGATTACAGCATCCTGATTATTCTCCGCAGTGAATGAAATCAGTTCCACAGGAACTTCACTCAGCTGCATTGTAACAGGAACAGTTAATTGCGGAGTCTCAGGATCATTGCTGCTAACAATAACATCCATTGAGTAGTTACCGGTTTCCAGTCCCTCCGTAATAAAATCTAGAACCAGCGCGTATGAATTACCGTTGTAAATAGTTCCCGAAAAATTGTTAGCAGTAAGCCATTCAGGTTCGGCAGAGAACATGACAGCAACCCCGTCTTCAACATACGCTGCATTGTAAGCCACCTGGAGCCCGTCTAAGCCATCTGCATTTTCGATTCCAACAGTGGCGGAGTTAAGTGTTGCAGCCATATTATTATAATAGAAATATATCATATTATTCGACTTCAGCACAACCTGGTATGTAAGAGAACCCGTAGAGGGATAACGCTGCCAGTTTGTGAACTGAATAATCAGTTTATCAGCAGTCTGCAGATAGTAAACTGTACCCTGAGTGCTGCCGTCAAGGTCATCCCAGAAAGGTGAGATGATATTATCGGGCATTCCGGGAGTAGGAATACCATCATTAGTAAAAGTGTTACTGGTTATGCTTTCAAACGAAACGAACCCGTTTGAGCTGACATAAACTCCTGTTTGAGCCTCGCCGTAAAATTTGAAATTGAAACCGATGGGGATTGGTCCTGCAACTCCTTCATCCAGTGGATCGTAAGTTCCTGTAGGAATCCATCCGGAAACTGCTGTACCCATGGAGGAAATATCATTCCACTCGTATGCTGGTCCCTGAGGATCGTTGCTGTCGATCCACTCATATCCGAATAAATCTGGACCGCCGGAGCCTCGTATGCTCATTCCCATTACTTCAGAGGGATTGCTCTTCGTTTCCTCATTTAATGATTCCATCCTTACAGGTATAAACCTTGCCGATACATCACCCGGGAATGTATTGTTTGCGAATTCAACCGTATAATCGAGGGTTGAATTTGTAATGCCGATATTAGAGATCATTATTGAATCGCTTGTGGTAGTTCCCGGGTTGAGCAGACAATAAATTGAATCGGGGGCGACTGAAATTTCAGGAGCATCCCAGGTGGTTTGCACAGTCACATTAGACATTGTCGATTTGTTTCCCCATATGTCCGAAGCTTTTACGGCGAAGTAATACTGGGTGGAAAAATCGAGATTACGTAAAGTATAATATTTGGCAACACCTGCTGAATCAGGGCCGCCGGAAACCAAAATCGAACTTGCATTACCATAATCTTCTTCCGTAACTATTGGATCCGCGGAAAATCTTAAATCATAACTTATTATTCCTCCAAGGGAAGAATCGTATGGCGATGTCCAGTTAAGAGTAACTGAATTAGAAGCAGCATCCACCGCTGCAAGGTCCGTAATCTGTTCGGGTGCGGTTGAATCAGGCTCCATACCCAGAGTAAGTATCATTGAGCAATCGCCAAAAATATTATACTGTTCCATAAGCATCAAACCCTGGCCGCTGCTCCCTCCCCATTGATCCATCGCATACATTATTCCGTTAAAGCACACGCCGCCAACAGTTTGCTTTGCTCTTGTTGTAAGCAGGATCATCGCATGGTTCTGCATATCGCAGGGAGGAACCCAGTTTGTATTTGTAGAGGAACCGAATGCGCCGATAGCTCCTTTGGGGTTTGCCAGACTGCCTTCTCTCACCCAGGCTTCTTCCATACATTCATTCAAGGTAAAGTCACCGTTAAGACAGGCAACATCCAGTACGAAAGGATTCTTGTACTCGTTTGAGAGTGAGGAAATATTATTAACGTTAAATCCAGTAGTACTCCAGGAGGTTCCGGAGCCGTGCCCTATATAATTTACTATACTTCTGCCGTCGTTGATTGAAGTTGTAACCTGTGATGCAGAGGCACCCGGATCGTATATCTGATCCACAGAAGTAAAAAATAAATTCTCCATAAGCATGTCCCTGAGAAGATTTGCCCTTTCCCAATCATAGAGCCCGGTGCCGCCATCCTGATCGCTTGCCACACCTGTACCCTTAAGGTACCAGCCTGCATCAGGACCTGTATCTGGATATTTTTCATACTTAATGAATTTATAAAATATGTAGTCGAGGTTGGCAGAAGATGACGGTGAGATACGGGAAATAAAAGCATCGGGGTATGCATCGCTTCCTGCCAGTTTAACATAACACGGATCTGAAGGTGCGCCCTCATATATTCCGCTCAGTGTGGGTATCTCTCCCGATTCACCGACAAGGATAATGAACGTTAATCCCTCAGGTGAGTCATATAAATTCTGAATATAACTTTTTATTGAGCCTGATCCCGATCCTGTTTCAGAAGGATATTCTGCCGTGAGAGTAACAAGACCTTTTTCTGCTTTCCAATTATAAAAAGGAGTTATACTGGCGGTATAGGCTGATGAGTAGATGATCAGGAGCCTCCCTGTTTCATCCAGCGAAACATAATCATAACCGGGCGTACCGTAGTTAACGAATAAGCTTTTGTATATATCAACAAATTCGCGTGATACTCCTGCGAAAGGTTTGGTTCTTACAAATGGGTTAACAACTTCCACAGAGGGATCTGCAAAGACTTCCACAGTGATTTTCGTACAGATTCTCAGCTTGCTTTGAGCAGGATTATACTGCATAGGGTTAAACTGAATTGTTTGTCCCCTTAATTCTCTCACTACATAAGGTTTATCAATTAGAATATTATTATCAGGGTACCATGTATCCTGGTTATATATATTATTAAACGTATAGGGTATATCATCAGGATCAATATTCCTGGATATGTGACCTTTTGAAGGAGTAACCGGGAGCGTCTGGATTGTACTAAATTCCTGTGAGATAATTCTGAAGTTCATTCCTGCCAGATCGGGAATAATAATGCTTGCCCTGTGAACAGGCAGCTGAGGAAAGCCTTTATCCATCAGGCAGATACTTCCGGGCACCGTATAAAGTACGGTTGAACTGCCTTCAATCTCAATATTTTTTTGGGAGTAGTTAGTTAGAGTAAATTCAATTGTGGTACCGGAAGCGCTGGTACTCAATACACTGGATTGAATACCATCATTGCTGCTTTGAGCAAATGAAGTGAAAATAATGGTTAAAGAAATAATAAGAATAGCACTTAAAAAGTAGAGTTTATTCATATTCTCCCCAGAGATATAAATGAGATGAAATCGTTTAACCAAGTTTATAAAATACAATTAGAGAATCAAGAAATATTTTTTATATTAATCCGTCAAGTAATTCAGTTGCTGCAGCCTGACAGTTGTGCTGTTTGTTCGATCCGGTTTGTAGAGGGAGTTCTTCCTGTTTATTTAATCAACAGTATGACAAAATCGTCGTACTTCTTTTACCTCGATTCATTCTTGGGAGAATGCCGTATTTGTCTCGGAGTTGAAATCTAATAAGTACACTCCTAAAACCGCGAAAACGTGCGGTTTTCAACTGTTGAATTTTTTAACGTATGACAAAAATGTCAGTGCTCTATTTTAATTTCTTATGACGTTTTATACTCTCCGAAAAATTTTTCTCCACCTTCATTTTGTTTGCTCTTGTTGATGTGAGTCACTACCGGGGACCCTCCCGGAGTTTAAATAGTCTAATAGGAAAACAATAACGGAGGGTTATAAAATGTCAACAACGATTGAAGAATTAATTGAGACCTTGTCAAATCCTAACGGAATCATAAGGCAGAAAGCCCGCTACGAACTGGTAAAAATGGGCAACCCCGCGCTTGATTATCTCCTTGAACTTCAGGGCGCGGCAAAACATCTTGCAAGGTGGGAAGCAGTAAAAGCAATCAGTGAAATCGGAACAAGAGATTCCATTCCTATCCTGATAAACGCACTGGAGGATGAAGAGTTCGATGTTAGATGGCTGGCCGCGGAAGGACTAATAGATATAGGGCACTCCTCTGTGTATCCCCTGCTTAAAGCATTCATCTCGAATAAAGACTCAATTCATTTGAAAGAAGGTGTTCACCACGTTCTTAAAGGTTTGGAGGTACGGGGGCTTTACGATGACAAATATGAAATCATTAAAGCGCTCGAATCCTTTACCGCCCCGGTGAAACTTGAGCTCAAAATAATAAATATGCTCAAAGATGAATTGGCAGGTGTTAAAGATTAATACAATTGTTCTGAAACTTTTTAATATTTGATATTAAATTTGTGGTGAGGGAACTCTGTTTTGGTCTAACCTCACCTTTATTTATAGTATGAAATAAAAAGGCTTTTAAATGAAAAAAAGGAAATTAGGAAAAAGCGGACCGAAGGTTTCAGCAATAGGGCTCGGCTGTATGGGAATGTCGGAATTTTACGGCAGCGCGGATGAATCTGAATCCATTGAAACTATCCACAAAGCATTTGAGCAGGGAATAAACTTTTTTGATACGGCCGATATGTACGGTCCGTACAAAAATGAAAAACTTGTGGGGAAAGCATTAAAAGGAATCAGGGATGATGTTATACTTGCAACAAAATTCGGAATTGTTCGTGGTGATGATAATAAGTCCCGCAGTATAAACGGGAAACCGGAGTATGTGAAGTCAGCATGCGAAGCTTCATTAAAAAGACTGGGAGTAGATCATATAGATCTTTATTATCAGCACAGAGTCGATAAAGATACACCGATCGAAGATACAATCGGAGCAATGGCTGATCTTGTTAAGGAAGGCAAGGTGCGGTTCCTCGGTATGTCGGAGGCATCGGCCAATACCATCAGACGTGCGAATAAAGTACATCCGGTAACCGCTCTTCAGACGGAATACTCTTTATGGACACGTGACCCCGAAGCAGAGATACTAACAACAGTAAGGGATTTGGGGATAGGATTTGTAGCTTATAGTCCCCTTGGAAGAGGATTTTTAACAGGAAGGTTCCAGAGTCCCGATGATTTCAGTGAAAATGATTTCAGAAAAAACTCACCCCGTTTCCAGGGTGAAAATTTTCAAAAAAATCTTCAGCTTGTTGACAAAGTAAAAGAGCTTGCGGAGGGTAAAGGAGTAACACCCGCGCAGCTTGCGCTCGCCTGGGTGCTTAGCCAGGGTGACGACATTGTACCTATTCCGGGAACAACGAAAATTAAGCATATCCAGGAGAACATTATGGCTGTTGATATTGAGCTTACTGATGAAGAACTGCAGCAGCTTGAGGATATTTTCCCGATGGATGCTGCCAGCGGCCTCAGGTATCCCGAAACGGCAATGAAAACTGTAAATGTTTAGCCAGACGGACCCATTCTATCTCAATTATTCCTGATTTTCGGGACATATATATTTCCATATATAAAATGTTGATGAGTATTTATCATTAATTTCTTATATTTAGAGTAATACATAGAGACTACAAATAATAGTGTTCTAAAAATCAAACGAGGTAGTATGATGAAAAAGTTACTCTACATTTTCTTTTTAACAGTTTTAATTTGGATGAATGGTGTAGAATCCTATTCTTATGATAAACTTTCAATCGTTGAACGGTTTACAAATGCCTCCTGCGGGCCCTGTGCAACAATAAATAATGCCTGGTACAATGCAGTTACTCATGAACTGGTAAATTCCGGTGCGATTTCACATATCATATACAATGGCTGGTGGCCGGGTGCGGGCGATCCTATGTACCTGCTAAACCAAACCGATAATACAACGAGGATAAATTATTACGGCGTTAACGCAGTACCCTGGATAGATGTTAATGGAACTACCATCTCAACATCACAGGCTGCTCTGGAAAATGCTGTAAATAATGGAAATGCCTCATATTCTCCATTTCAGATCACGGTAGCCGTAAATGAGTTTTCACAGAGTCTACTGAAATATACTGTAACCATAACCCGTGACCCCGGGGATGTTACAACTTTCGGGAATAATGTGAAGTTACGATTTGGATTAACCGAAAAAACGGTTGCTTTTTCATCGCCTCCGGGTTCAAATGGAGAATCTGTTTTTTACAGTGTATGCAGAAAAATGCTTCCTGACGCTGGAGGTACTCTTTTAACTATTCCTTCACCAGGAGAATCTACAGATATAGTGTTGGAATATGTTCCAACTTCCCAGTTTCTTTCCTCGGTAATTATGGATAGTATCAGAGTAGTCGCTTTCGTGCAGGATGATGCTACTAAGAATATCTATCAGTCATTTATGGCTGAAAACTATAGTTCCTCAGTTGAACAGACAAGTGCAGACGTTATTGGTGAAAATACATCTCCCGGAGAATTCACTACATCTGTTTTTAATTCTGGACTTCTTGATGATTCTTATAATGTACATGTTGACATGGATGCACCAGCCGGATGGACTGGCGAGTATACAACAATTAACGGTACTTTTAACTTCGATCAAACTGATGAGATCCAGGTTCCATCAAATACATCGGGAGATATTTCAATCTCCGTTGATCCTGCCGGGAATAATGGATTTGCAGAAATTAACGTTCAGTTCGTTTCTGTTAATAACCCTCAGTTGATTTCTACTGCTACGATGAGAATGGTAACACTCACAGGTGTAAACGGATTGGTAATTGATGCAAGCGGACGTGGATATAGTGATCTGGTTCTACCTGTATTAGATCAGGAGTTTCCTTATACCACAGGAATTGTATCCCGTGATGCGCTTTACGATGGAATAGATCTTAGTAATTTTAATTTGATTGTCTGGTCTGCCGGTGATGCATACCCGGTATTTAATGATTTTGAAGTAACCGCATTGCAAAGTTATCTCGATATCGGCGGTCGTCTTTTAATTGATGGTCAGAATATCGGAGAGGATATTTTTGATCCTAACGGGCAAAGTCAATTTGCACAGAGTTTCTATAACGATTATTTACATGCTGATTATGTGGATACCTGGGGACATTCATATCTGGTGAATGGAATTGACGGTGATCCAATATCAGATCAGATAGTTGTTTCTTTTTCTGGGATTTATGACAGATCACCCGACCAGGTTGCCCCGCACGATAATTATGGTACAGCACTTTTCACTTTTGGTACAACATCAAATTACAGCGGTATAAGATCTGACGATGGTAATACTCGTGTAGTATACTTTAGTTTTGGATTTGAACAAATCAGCAATCAGGATGCCAGGGATACTTTAATTGCAAGGTCTGTAAGATGGCTTATGGATGGTGTTGCAGTAGGTGTTAAGGATAATCAAAACAGTATTTCAACGTTTAATCTACAACAGAATTATCCGAATCCATTTAACCCTACTACGAAAATTAAATATTCTATTCCTGAAGCTTCACTGGTAAGTCTAAAGGTATATGATATCCTTGGTAATGAGGTTGCCTCACTTGTGAATCAGGAAAAACAAGCAGGCACATACGAGGTTCAGTTCAATGCAACCTCGCTGTCTTCAGGCGTGTACTTATACAAAATTAAGTCGGGCAGTTTCGTTCAAACAAAAAAGATGATTGTTCTCAAATAAGAAAATAACATTTTTTCACAAATCCCGGCAGACACAGGTTTGACCGGGATTTTTATTGTCCTATCGCCATTTTTGCTCTCTGGCAAATTTTTCCTTGCTTTCTAGCAAAATTTTTCTTGCACTAATTATTTTTTTTCCCTATTATCATACCCACGGATACAACAGACTTAACCCAATTTTTTCAGACAGTTCTAAATTGTTTTGAACATCCTCAAGGTATTTGAAATTAGTTCGCTCTAATTAAATTATCTTTATTCATCAAACCGGAGGTCTCATGCACATTAAAACTGCTACATTCTTTTTTTCTCTTCTACTACTTGTCTGCTTTTCGACTGTTTACAGTCAGTCATCTTAGGAAACTCAACTGGATAAAAATGCAACTTTTCAGGTTAATCCAAATCCTATAATAGAATCACCTATTGAGGAGACATTTGGTTCAAATTCATCAATTTTCGGACCTGCGGGAACCAGGGGTCGTGGTTAATGCTTTCCATTGCACCACGGCAAAGAAACTGGTAGAACGAAGAATCTATCTGAATCCAACAGCTTCTGCAAACTTCCAGTTCCTTGTTTATGAAGGATCAACTTTTGAAGGAGTGTATAATCTCGTAAGCTCAATTGATGTTACAGGTGGTCCTGGTGAAGGCTGGTATAGTTCAGGAGCAATGGACTACGATCTTCAGGCAGGTATGTATTACCTGATTTATCCGCAGTGGGATGCAACAGCTAATTACTACAACCTTCAAAATATTACCCCTTATCCAATTCCCTGTTCATTTGGTGAATTGGTAGGAGGAGTAGGCTGGGATTGGGCTCCTGTTTACGCTGTACCTGCTCCTGCAACGCAGACCTCAACGGGACTTGAAGGTTCCGGAGTAGCATATTACCAGATAATCGTAACTGACGATCTTGTACCTGTTGAAATGACCTCATTTACATTTAATGTTCAGGGAAATAATGTCACTCTTAACTGGAAAACTGCAACCGAAACTAATAACAACGGTTTTCAGGTTCAGAGACAAACTTCGGGCGAATGGCAGACGATCGGCTTCATAAATGGTTCCGGTACTACCACCAGTCCGCAGCAATATTCATATACCGATGCTAACCTTGCCCCGGGAACCTATACTTACAGGTTGAACCAGGTTGAACTGGACGGTTCATCTCATGCTTCAAGTGAATTAATAATTGTTGTAAACAAAGCATTAGACTTTTCACTCTCTCAGAATTATCCTAATCCTTTTAACCCCACAACTCAAATCGGATATTCTGTTTCGGAGCGGAGTCAGGTAAGCCTTGTTGTATATGACCTGCTGGGCCGCGAAGTTGCCACCCTGGTAAATGAAGTTAAAGAACCCGGTTCATACAAAGTGAACTTCAATGCTTCAAACCTTCCAAGCGGTATGTATACTTATAGAATACAGTCCGGTAATTTTGTTCAGTCAAAGAAGATGATGTTAATGAAATAATTTTAATATCAGCTTGTGATTTAAGGGAGCTCCGGCTCCCTTTTTTTATTCCCTTCAATTATTAATTCATAACTTCAAATAGTGTTTCTGCCGATATTTCAGGAAAACCAGCATTCCCTGCTTTGCCGGAATGATGCTTATTTATTAATTTGATCCTGTTAACTATAAGGCGATATGAAAATCCGTTTGTCAATACTTCTATTATTATTAGGGTTAACTTCAGCATCAGCTCAGTTCCGTCCGGGAATACCCCTGAATGGAAGCAAGCTGGCGGATAATAATTTATCTTTTACCGGAAGCGCACATCCGGATCTTATGCTTTTCGGGAACCTGGGAAACAATATCATCCACAGCTTTAAGGGGAATAACCTTTATCTTCATCTTGCCGGTGTCGCTTCTACTATTTTAATCGTCACTACCAATACCGATTATTATGTACATAAATATTTTTATGATCACGAACAGTATGGTGAAGCAGCTATGCCGATAATACGTGCGGGAATGTTTATACCATTTGTTACAGGTGGATCACTTTTCGCTTACGGAAAACTTGGAAAAGATGACCGCGCGGTGGGAGCATCGTTTGCCGTCCTGCAGTCGAGCCTGGTTGCCTTTCTGTATAACTCGTTATTAAAAGCTGTAACCGGCCGGCCTAATCCCGACTGGCAGCATCAGTCTGATATGAAGGAATTAAGCAGAACGTTCAGGTTTGGTTTTATGAGGGGAGGAATTTTCTGGGGATGGCCGTCGGGACATACTTCTTCAGCTATGGCTGTTGTTTCTGCCCTTACTGCATTTTATTCTGAAAAAACCTGGCTTAAAGTAGCCGGCTATTCAGTTGTGGCTTATATGATGTTCGGGGTTTCTTCCCTGCACCGTGGGGGTATGCATTGGTTCTCCGATGCTGTTGCAGCGGCATTTATGAGCTATGCTATAGGATCAACAATAGGTAAATATTATCGGGATCAGTTTCAGCAGCCGGGAACAGACTCAGACGGTGTACCTCCAGGGTTGGAGCTGCCCCTTTTTAACATTCATTATGCTTTTTGAAAGGAAACAGTTTAACGGTAAAGCGAGTAGATGAGAAAAACCAAACCCGACAGTGATAAGCCTATTCCTATCAATCTTTTCAGGGTATGCTCTTTTGTTCTGGTTGAGAGAGAATTACCTAAAAAAGCCCCGATAACAAAGCCGATTACAACAGGGATGGCGTAACCGAAATGAATGTTACCCAAAAAATAATGACTAATACTGCCAGTGAGGCTGGTAATAACAATCATAAATAAACCTGTTGCCGAAGCAACCTGGGCAGGTATTGAAAATACACCTACCATTATGGGAACTTTGAGAAAACCTCCCCCGATTCCAAATAAACCCGCCATCGTTCCTGCTATGATTCCAAATACAAGGGCCATCATAAAACTAACCCGGTACGCGCCGTAATTGGTCTTCCGGATAACTGACGGACCAATTCTATTTATCTTATAAAAAAATGTATCCCTGATATTTTTAGGTTTTTTATTGTAAGATTTCTTAACAAACGTAACGCCTAGGTAAACTACGAAAATACCGAAGACCAGCTCAAGAATGAAAATTGGAATGATTACTGAAAGATAAGAGCCAAGAACTGTACCGAATGCTGTAGGGACTTCAAGAAGGAGCCCGGTCTTAAAGTCAATCAGCTTCTTCCTCCAATTGAAGAAGGTTGAGATCAGCGCACTTGGAAATAATGCTACAAGAACGGAGCCCACGGCAATGTTAAGAGGAACATTAAATCCTATTACCAGCAGCGGAATCATAAATACTCCTCCCCCGAAGCCGACAATTGTGCCAAACCCGCTTACAATAATTCCAAGCAGTATTATCAGGATTTCCATGTTCTTTCTTTATTCAGGAAACATTATATTTTGTACTGAAGCTGCAAATCTAAATAAAGACAGCAGTTAAAAGTAACACTTATCAGTATTTGGATGCAATTATATCCGGTATGATTCAGATATTTTAGAAGAATGTCTGATCGGGATTACAGTTTCATTTATTCCAGGAGGAAATATGAGCGAGACCAATGACAATCCGAAAAATAAAACCCGCAGGGAGTTTATAAAAACAGGAATTACAGGAAGCTTAGCTGCTTTTTCGCTTCCTTCCCTTTCCTTTGCCGGAGATATGGGACAGGATAAATTGTTCGGCAGGGTGCCGTTTGAGCTTGATGAAATTACAGTTAATAAACTGGCTGATGGTTTTAAAACGGGCAGGTATACTATACGTTCTATAGCTGAACTCTATATCTCCCGGATAAATGAAATCGATAAAAAAGGTCCCGCACTTAACACCGTTATCGAGCTGAATCCGGAAGCTCTGAGCATTGCAGATTCACTCGATAAGGAGCTTAAGGAAAAAGGTTCCCGCGGTCCATTACATGGTATTCCAATTCTTATTAAGGATAATATTGATACAGCCGATAAGATGCTGACAACAGCGGGCTCACTTGCACTTATGGGATCGCACCCTCCTGAAGATTCTTTCGTTGTTAGTCAGCTTCGGAGCGCAGGAGCCTTAATATTGGGAAAAACAAATCTGAGCGAGTGGGCAAATATCCGGTCAACTCATTCTACCAGCGGATGGAGCGGCCGCGGAGGATTAACCAAAAATCCTTATGCACTCGACAGAAATACATCCGGTTCCAGTTCGGGTTCGGGAGCAGCAGTATCGTCTAACCTGTGTGCGATCGCAATCGGAACCGAAACCGACGGCTCGGTCGTCAGCCCTTCCTCTATAAATGGCGTTGTCGGGATTAAGCCTACAGTAGGACTTGTTAGCCGGACAGGAATCATCCCGATTTCTCATTCACAGGATACGGCAGGACCTATGGCGAGAACAGTCACGGATGCAGCAATTCTGCTCGGAGTTATGGCAGGTATCGATCCTGAGGACGAAGCCACCAGAAATAAAGAACGGGTTTCTTATTCTGATTATACTAAGTTTCTCTCTGGTAACGGACTTCAAGGTGTAAGGATTGGAGTGGTTCGCAAGTATTTCGGTTTCCTCCCGCAGGTTGACAGCATAATAGAAGATTCTCTTAACATTCTTCAGAAGAACGGAGCAGTTTTAATCGACCCTGTTGAAATAGAATCTTTGGGAAAGTTTGATGATTCCGAATTGACGGTACTTCTGTATGAACTCAAAGCCGATATGAAAGCATATCTTGATAGAAGAGGTCCTAACATCCCCGTTCATTCACTAAAAGATATCATTGAATTCAACAAGCAAAACGAATCTGAAGAGATGCCGTATTTCAAGCAGGAACTCTTCCTGCAGGCTGAAGCAAAAGGTCCTTTAACCGATGATGAATACATTGAAGCGCTGGTGAAGGATCAGAGGCTTACCCGGGATGAGGGAATTGACCTGGTAATGGATAAGTATAAACTGGATGCACTGGTCGCACCGACTGATAGTCCCGCCTGGATGACCGATCTTGTTGACGGCGATCATTTCCTCGGAGGATGTTCTTCACTGGCAGCAGTTGCCGGTTATCCTCATATAACAGTGCCGGCAGGATTTGTTTTCGGATTACCCATTGGAATATCATTTTTCGGCAGAGCCTGGAGTGAGTCGGTATTATTGAAAATAGCATACGGCTTCGAGCAAGCCTCACACAAACGTCAAAAACCTGAATTCCTCCCCACCGTAAATCTGAAAATATAAAAAAGAAGCCCGGGTTAAATCCGGGCTTCCGTGAATCTGAAAGAGTTGAGCAGATTAGGCCAGCAGCCATCTGTTATTTCACGAGTATCATTTTCTTTACCGCAACAAAATCAGCTGCCTGTATTCTAGAAATATAAATTCCGCTGGCCAAACGGTCTGCATTCCATTCAACTTTATACCTCCCTGCCATTTGCTCAGTATTGACTAGTGTGGCAACCTCTTCTCTGAGTATATCTTATGAGATGCGACCTGAGTTTATCAACTCTGTTCAAGCATATAAAGCTGCCAGAGATCGCGGGTGCTCGTATGAAGAATCGGGGAAATTGCCAGTTTACCTGTCTGTCCTATGCTTCTTTCAAGGAACTTTAACTCTGTGAATTTATCCCTTGTATCTTCATCGATGCTGATGGGAACACCAGCCTGTTTTAAGAGGAGTACACCTTTGGCTTCAATCGAAAGTTCAATGTGGTTCTTTATATAGGCTATCATATCAACTATGACTTCGGTCGAAAAATTGTTCTGAAGCGAAGTTAAATATTGGCCGATATGCGATTCTGATAATTTTCCTTCATTAATCTGTTCAAGTAGCTGTACATCCGTATCAAGTCCTGACTCCAGCCAGTTCTTAAGAATATTTTCACTCCTGTAGAAAACATACAATATTATTAGCGGAAGAAGAATAAGCTGAAGTATGGTAAGTATAACAGGCGACAGAACGAAATGATTAAAAAAAGAATGTATCCCTATGGCGAAAATCAGGCCGGGGAAGAAATGGTACAGGACTATAAATAAAAACCCGGGTATGATCTTAGAGAGTTTGAATTCTTTGCTACGGTCAGAAATATTTTTAGTTATTATTGCAAATATCGCTGTTGTGCCTCCATGCATTACCGCTGTACCGAACCCCCTGATAAACCAGACGATCAGATTCGGCTGATCAATTGCACCCAGGTAATAAACATTTTCAACGAGTGCAAATCCCGCTCCAATAGCAAACCCGTAAATAGCTGCATCTACCATAAATCCTGTTTTTTGTTTTGCCATTAGATAAATGATAAAGGAAGCTTTTAAAATTTCTTCAATTACCGGGGATATGTATAAGGTATATGTAGATGTTCGTATTGGTAAACTGTTAAGTAGATTAATATTTAATAATATAACTTATAACTGCGGCTATGATACCGGCAAGGAGTGACTGAACAACCAGCGATCTTTTAACAAGTTTGAAACTGTCTGAATAGATTAAGGCAGCAAGGAATGCCAGCACCGGAAGGAGACTGATTACTATTCTGACCATTCAGGATCATAAAATTTTAAGTGAAAACATCCATTCGTCAGAAAGATTTCTATGTTGCTCAATGGCGGCTGCATATCCTATCGAAAAAGTCATCTTAAGGTGATATAGGAGGATAAATCTGAAATCGACTTGTGTGCCGAAGTCAAACAATGTTCTCCTGGAATCCTTTAAATCCACATTTGTGGCTATCGCTGTTGAAAATAAAGAAGTCCGGGCATAATTTAAGAAAAAAGATGTAAATCCGATATTGCTGAAACGAAGCGGGGGCAGATTCCATTCTGCCATTAGTTTGCCGAAGTTTGTGCCTGCAATTTCATCCAGTTCAGCCCCCGGAAAACTGTAATATTCTCTGTACTGTTTTTCATCCTTGAAGTCGACATAATTATTTCCGAAACCTCCGAAATAAAAGTTGGCAAAAGGTTCTTCACGCCTTCCGTACGCATAACCTGCCGAACTGCGAAGCCAGATTGATGAATGATTTAAAGGCAGAGCAAAACCAATATCAAAATCATTATGGATATGTGGAAATGCAGTCGTCCTGACATAATTGTTATCGATACTAATCTCCCATTTGAAACCCTTTTCCTTATCAACAGCACCTAATGAGGCAGCCTCATACTTATAGCCGAAATCCGCGCCGAGGTTGAGCAGCTTATCATAGGAGGCAGTAACATTCTGATACGAAGGCAGACGTTCAAGATTTCCATAAAAGGTTGCGTGTATGGTATAATCCATAAATAAAGGTTTATCGTAAATGAGGTCTCTATGATATCTGAGTCCTGCTGAATATCCTTTCATACTTATTTTTGTAGGTCCCCCGAGATCATAGAAATTTGCACGATTCAAAGTTGATTCAAATTTCCAGTTCAGATAGGAATAAACGAAATCAAGATGAAATCTTTCATTCTTATTAAGCTGGTTGTAGGGACTATATGAAGCAAGAAGGTTAATATTCTGAAAACCGAGGGGATCAGCAAAGTTGACTTTCAGACCGTAAGAAAAGTAATCCTTATAACCCAATACGACCGGGTAAAAGGAAACGACACCGAAGTGCTTAAAAACTGTATAGTCATCCCACCGGGTTATTAACGAATCTATTTCTACAGATGAAGGAGGCGGAGCGATCCACTGTTTCACAATTGGATGTGTATCTACAACCTGCTGTCCCAACAGGTTCACAGCACTTACATTAGGAACGGTTTTATTTGCTATCATAACCGGTTGGAATCCCTGAGTGGTATACATAAAAGCAAGAAGCGAGTCGTTGCTCACCTGTGATGGTCTGAAAAACCCTGTTTCAGTATTGCTCATTATATCCATATCTCTCTTACCAAAATCATACCTGTAGATATTGGAAACGCCGGAATAGTATGAAGTCCCGTATAAATATTTATCATCCTTTGAAAATGTAAAATTTGCTGGTATAGTATTTTCAAAGTTAAATAATGTATCGTAGGAAAAGTTTCCATTCATCAGGCTGTCAATGTCTAATTTAACCAGCAGCTGCTGCCCGTTTATCTCAGCAAGTGCTCCCGTAAGGAATCTTCCGTCATGAGAAAGGTCGATATTATAAAGATCCTTTCCGAACGGCCAGGAATAGATCTGGTTCCATTCGGTATACGGATAAGGGATTTTTACTATGGTCGATTGACCGTTAAAATGCCGTATGCCCCAGAGTGACTTATCTGCGCGGTTAAAAACAAGATCTCCAATTCTCTGTTCTTTTAATAAAAGTTGTGCGTCGCCTGATTCTATGGAAAGCGAATAAAGGCTTCTCCACTCGTTATTATCGGTTGTATAAAACAATGTTCCGCTATCAGGATCATATGCTAAGGAAGTGACGTAATATAAAGCTTCGCTTTTTACATCATGTATTTTTTTTATTTTTCCTGTTTTTATATCGATGCTGACAATCTGCGCTACCTGACCGGGATAATCAATTGCACAGTAAATTTTATTATGGGGCAGATCATAAAATGCTCTGGATAATCCGCCGAGTGGAATTGCGGAGAGCGGACGGTATTTTGTAACCGGATTGCTCTGCAATATTTCCAGGTTCTTTTGCTGAAAATCTTTCTCAAATTCAATCCATTGGTTCCATGCGTTTGATAACGTAATGTTGTATATACGGTTAAAGTCGGAGGTAAAATAAGCGTCACTCCCATCGTGCCTGGATGTCCATTCTATCAACTTTTCTGGACCATATTTTAGCGCAATGTAATTCATAAACCTAGTACCATATAAATAAGAATTGGCTCCTACCTGGAAATCTGTCTGTGTACCCTCAGATTCAAGACTAAGGAGATCATAGATTGGCTCCTTTTCAAGTACTTTTGTCCTGAAAACCATCTCATCATATCCCCCCAGTGCGCGTCCTATTCCACCTGCCATCCAGGTTTCAAGAAAAACAGCTATTCCTTCCTTCCACCAGCGAGGGGTACTTCTTCTGGGATCTGTAAGGTAAGCATAAAGTATCGTCTCAGGATTATCAGATGATTCACCCACCTTACCCCCGAAGATCGTTCTGAAGAACCTGTCTCCCGTAGTTGACTGATCAAGAGTTACCATATGAACGAGTTCATGGTTAAATGTTGTATTGAACCGTTCATTTGCAGGCGCGGTTTCATATTCATAGTCGAGCGGGGCAACTGAAAGAATGATATGATTGCGTGGAATCGTTCCTGTTCCCGCATTTCCGAAATCATTCAGATCATAAACAAGCACGGTTGCCTTTTCATCAGTATGATAATCGTATAATTTACTGTTCCACCTTAAAGCATTTTCGTAACACTGACCGGCATATTTTACGAGATACTTTCCTGCTTCCCCGGTATATATCAATCGCATATTCGGGGTTTCGTATTCATATAACTGTGCATTTCCCTGTGACTGGAAAACGACAAATAGAAATAGAACAAGATTTAAATATTTAAATTTTGAAAGGTAATTCTTTATTTTGAAGCCCATAGTTTTGGTTTAAGAGGAGTTTAAATATATTAAAAGGAGAAACTGTTTTTTTCAAAACAGCTTCTCCTCAACAATGGTCTGACTTTTTTAAGGTTATTTGGAAACGCTTCTCCCGGATTCGATATTTCTCTGTGATTCAATACTTCTCTGGGCATCCATATTTCTCTGAGCATCAATGCTTCTATCGGCTTCGGTTCTGAAAACTTCAGTTCTGAATGCACTGTTATCCCAGTATTTCATTAAAGCATCACTTTGTACTGCTTTCATAAAACCATCACTCGCAGCAGCATTCCTGAACATTTCCTGCCTGAGAGCCATCTGGAATCCGCCATCCTGGAAAATATTTCTTGCGGCTTCTGTTCTGAAGGCATCAGTAAACTGCCGGTTATCAAGTAATTGTCTCATTGCGTCGCTTGTAAAAAGCTGTCTGAATGAAACATTACGCATTGCTTCGGTAAACGATGCATCGTTTGCAACCTGTCTCAAAGCTTCATTCCTTAGAGCAAGGCTATAGTTTTTTCCGGCTAGCTGTGTTCTTAACGCTTCATTTCTCAAAGCCATTTGAAGAGAAGCATCAGCGGAAATTTTAGCAAAAGCACCGCTTTCAACAACTTTTCTGAAACTTTCATTTCTTAAAGCATCAACCCAGTTTCTGTTTGACATAATTGTTCTATAAACAGCACTTCTGGTAACTGCCTGCCTGAATGCAGGGTTCCGGTTAAATGTGGTCCGGAAGGCTTCATTATCCAGTGCGGTCCGGAAATTCGGATCATTTATTAAAGTCTGGATCTTATCATTCTGAAGGAGCTGCTGGATATCGCTGGTTTCAACGGCTACATCACCTGAATTTATCTGCTCTTTCTGATACTTTTTAACCTTCTCAACGCCGCCTATTGTACCCGACATATCAGCGTTTATTAATGGCCATGGATAAAATGCGGCAAAATACATAATAGCTATAACAACTATTACAGTGCCTCCTGCAACCATTTTGTTCTTCGTACTAAATTGTTTCGTTCCTGGCATAACAGACCTCCATTAATTATTTTATTGATTACTTAACTTCTATTTATAGTAATTACATCTGGAAAAAGAAAAAGTTGGTGAAGATCTTACTAAGGATTCCAAACTTTTTTATCTGTTCAAAGCAAATTCGTATTCAAAAACTTTTTTTCCGGAATGGGCTAATTCAATATGGACAGGAGAGTGTTTTGTGCCGGTATTAGTAAAGGAAAAGGTGTACTGCTGCGGTCCGGAGTTTTCAGCTTTGATAAAATTTCCTGCCGTAATCAGGTTGATTATTCCGGGAATACCGGGTTTGAAATTATCCAGTTTTACCTGGTCAGGATAGGATATGAGCAGATCTACCGGTGAAACAGAATTGAGATTGATTTCAATTAAGTAAAGGTTATTTTTCTCGCTAAGCGCAATCTTACCCTGTATATCTCCTGCGTTTATGGGAACCTCTCTTAAAATCACTGCCTCTTCAATACCTATAGTTCCTGAAATATCATTCTGGCTCAGGTTCATGGAAGTAGTCGAAAACAATGCGTAAATAACTATCCCGGCCAGAAGTCCCGCTGCAAAAGTAAAAGCATACTTAATAATAAATCTCGGAATAAACTTAGCAGCTCTCTTGTCAGGATTATCTTTATACCTTGTGAAATCTATCAAATTAACAATCCTCTTGTTAAGGTTATCAGAGATGACAGGTTCCGGCAATCGGTCAAGGGCTTGAGTTGCAGAAAGCAGCCCATCGTAATATTCCCGGGCTTCCGGGTTTTCGGATAAGTAGTTATGAAGATGTTGTTTTTCATCCGGAGAAATCAGTTCATCAATCTCCCTGTTCATCAATTCAATGTATTTTTTATCAATCATTTTTCCTGAACCTTATTTTTAATTAATACATCTTTTAATAGCTGTCTTCCAGTAAAAAGTCTTGATTTAACGGTCTTTTCGGGTATTAAGAGCATTTCACTTATTTCTTTGTATGAATAATCCATAAAATGTTTAAGAACCAGTGGAACCCTGTAAAGAAGTTCAACCTCCATAAGTGCATCCTCTATTTTTTCACCAAGTTCATTCCTGCCGTATATTTCATCCGGGTTTTCTCCAACTGATTTAACTTCATCATTTAATTTTTCCAGGTAACTTTGTTTTTTTGTAAAATTAAGAGTCTCATTTATGGTTATACGGTATAACCAGCTGAAAAACTTAAACCTGGGATTATAGGATTTAAGGTTTTCAAAAGCTTTAATAAAAACAATTTGTGTGATTTCTTCTGCGTTATCATTATTATGTAATATCCTGTATGTCAGGCGGTAAACAGTTTTATAATACTTGTTTACAATTTCTTCGAAGGATTTTTTACTTCCCTGAAGACATTCGCTTACTAATTCTTTATCATCTTCATTCATAAATAAATACAACTCAGAAGCAAAAAAGTTGGCGGGAAATTAAACTTTTATTCAAGGATGGTAAAAACACCGTCAAGTTTGGAATATTTAAATACCTCCCGAACGTGTTTATTCATATTTTTCAGCTGCACAGAGTGCCCTGAATTTTTAAGCCTTGAATAAAGATGCAGCAAAGAGCCAAGACCCGCACTGGAAATATATTCAAGGTTTTGAAAGTTAACTGTACAATCGTTGGATAGTGCATCGAGTACACTTTTTACTTTATCCACCTGCGCCGCATCAAAACGACCGGAGATAACTACTTCATTTTCATTTTCGAGATTTATATTGAACATAACGGCACCTTAATGTAAATGTTGCTGTTGATTTATTCATTAAAGAACCACTCCGGAAACAGGATTGCATCTCTACTGACTGCCGGTAGAATATTATCGCATACCAGGCATACGAATGTTTGCACTTATATGGGAATGATAAAATCTACTTCTCTTTTATGTTAAAGTCAATTTTAATTTGTTGAGGATTCTCACCGGACCTGGATGTAAAACCCCTTTTCCAGAGACATATAAATTTGGGCTTTTGAGTCAGGAAGCACTACCTTAATTACAAATTATTATGTATTATATATATATTTCCCAAAAAAGTTAAATGAATAAATGAAGAATTTTGAAACGCTTGATCCGGAAAGCTGGGACGAACTGCGTCTACTGGCTCACCGCATGGTCGATGATGCGGTTAATTATATTCAAAAGGTTGGGGAAAGACCCGTGTGGCAGCCTGTGCCTGAAAAGATAAGTGATAAATTCAAATCCCCTGCTCCGAAAGAGCCTTCATCCCCTGCAGATGTATACAATGAATTCCTTGAATCTATTTTTCCTTACCCCATGGGTAATATTCATCCGAGGTTCTGGGGCTGGTATATGGGCAGCGGAACCTTTCTTGCAGCGTTGGCTGAATTAATGGCTTCAGTAATGAATTCCAACCTTGGAGGAGGGCATCATGCAGCTCCGCTGGTTGAAGAACAGGTAATCAATTGGATGAAAGACATGCTCGGGCTTCAAAAGAACTCAAGTGGACTTCTGGTAAGCGGCGCTTCGATGGCGAATTTTGTAGGACTGACGGTCGCTAGGAATGCAAAGGCCGGGTTTAACGTCAGGAAAGAAGGAATGAGAAGTGCTCCACAGGATCTCATCGTTTATGCCTCTACTGAGGTGCATAGCTCAAATCAGAAAGCCGTCGAAATGCTGGGACTTGGAAATAAAAGCCTCCATTATATCCCTGTAAAGGATGATTATACTATCGACCTTGATATACTAAAATCAGAGATAAAAAGGGATCGTGAAGCCGGCCTCAAACCTATATGCCTCATCGGGAATGCCGGAACTATAAATACAGGCGCAGTAGACAACCTTGAAAAGCTGGCAGAACTTTGCCGTGAGGAACTCCTCTGGTTTCATGTCGATGGAGCAATCGGGGCTGTGGGTGTATTATCAAAATACACTAAACCCCTTCTTGCAGGAATAGAAAAGGCAGATTCCGTTGCGCTTGATCTTCATAAATGGCTTCACATTCCGTTTGAAGCGGGGTGCATCCTGGTTCAGCATGAGGATGAACACCGCGCAGCCTTCTCGCTTACCCCGGAATATCTTGCGCACGAAACCCGTGGTATACCCGGCGCCCGCCTCTGGTTCTCTGATTATGGGCTTGAGCTATCCCGGAATTTTCGCGCTCTTAAAGTATGGATGTCTTTTAAAGAACATGGCCTCGAAAAATTCGGCAGGATGATTGACCGGAATATTGACCAAGCCCGATATTTTGGAGGTCTGGTGGAAAACGACCCTGATATGGAGTTAATCGCTCCAATAGGACTGGATATAGTCTGTTTTCGCTTTAATCCCGGAAATTATGATACAGAAAAATTAAACGGATTGAATAAAGAAATATTATTTCAATTGCATGAGCAGGGAATTGCGGTACCTTCATACACAACATTAAAAGGTAATTACTGTCTCAGAATCGCAATAGCCAATCACCGCAGTAGAACAGAGGATTTCGACCTGCTGGCCGAATCGGTTGTAAGGATAGGAAAAGAGCTTACTGCGAAGGAATCAAAACCAGCTGAGGATGACAAATAAAATGAAAAATGATATCGAAAGAGCTGCGGAATTAGTGAGAGAGGAATGTACAAAGGAATTCATCCGTGCCTATGAGGAGGCCGGCATTAAGGGACTTTGTGAAGATGGACGGATTGAATATGCTGTCGATTCTGTAAGGTCGCTCAACCTTCAGAAGATACTAGCACAAATTCAATCTGATCAAAATAATCTGAACATCCTCTGAAGTAAAAAGAATTTATATAACAAAAAAAGATCAAAATGACAGATCTTGCAAAAGAATTTCTCTCGCTGCCCGCTGAATATCAAAAAGTCCTTAGCTCCGCACAAACCACTCTCAATATAAAAGTTACTTTGCTTCAGGAACTTAAAGGAGGCCAGACCGGGGCAAGTCTCTTTCTCGTCAGTGTTTCAACATTAGATTCAAACGAAGTTCGTCATCTCGTACTTAAACTGGATCATAAAAGTACCAGAACCGGTAAAGATGAACTCGAAAGACATCGCACTGCAATGGAACTCTCCCCCGGCGAGTTCGCCCGCGATCATATTGCGGGTCTTGCGTTTGAACGAATTGAACTTGATGATTCAGTCGCGATATTCTATGATATTGCAGGACAGTCGCTTAATAATTACCGTCCGCTTGCAAGTTATCAGCAGCAGGATAAACTTGAAAAGCTTTTCGGGACGACCACCAGTATGCTGCTTTCCATTTGGAATAGGGACTCTATATTTAAGCAGGCAGCCCATCCGCAAAAAATTCTTTCAACCTGGCTAGGCTACCGGCTTAAACCCGGAGGAAATATAGAACGTTTCCTGGATGAAAACCTTAAGGTACCGGAGGATATTCCCGGTTTGCTCATTCAGGGTAATGTGTTTCCCAACCCATTCCTCTTCGCACGGAACCAGGAGCTCTGGAATTCTGCCAGACCCATAGATATCTTAACAGGATTTCAACATGGAGATCTGAATATCGGGAATATACTCGCCCAATTTGAGGGAAACGCTTCAGAGCTGACAGGTTATTACCTTATTGATTTTGCTCTTTTTAAAACCGGGATGCCTCTTCTGTATGACAACTGTTATCTTGAAATGTCATACCTCGTCAGGGAACTAACAAGAGTTTCGTTGACGAAATGGATAGACTTCATCACCCGCTTTGCAAAAGAAGACATAATAGATCCTCAAAGCGTTCCGATTGAACTTGCAGGTATATGCTCTGTTATAAATTCCGGAAGAAAAATATTCGCTGACAGGGTTAAAGAATATTACTCAAGCTTATCTGACGATTTGTGGGGACAATACTGGCTTGCGGCTGTAAGTGCCGGATTAAATTATTGCAATAAGTCAATAATTTCCCCACCGGAACGGCTTGCAGGATTTATCTTTGCAGCATCCCACTTAAAACGTTACCATTCGATGTTTGGAATTCCTCTTCCCTCTGAAGTTATAAATATCGGCATAGAAAATTTACAGCCTGAACCATTTCAAAAAAGTAATAATAACAGCAGAAATAAAAATGGTATCAGAAATAATCTGCCTCCATTAATTACACCCTTCATCGGACGCCAGAAAGAACTGGAGATTACAAGTGATATGCTGCAGCGTGAGGATGTCCGTTTACTCTCTCTTACCGGCCCCGGCGGAACCGGCAAAACACGTCTAGGAATACAACTGGCCTCTCACCTGATGGATAATTATAGTGATGGCGTTTATTTTGTCGATCTCTCTGATCTAAGGGACACTGATTCGCTCTTTGCAGCGGCAGCCCGGACGATTGGTCTCAGAGAGACCAGCGATAGGAACACACCGGAGGAGATCAGGAATTATCTGCAGAACCGAAAAGTCCTAATTGTCCTTGATAATTTTGAACAGTTGACGATGGCGGCTCCTGAAATACATAAATTGCTGCTCGGCTGTCCCCAGCTTAAATTTATTATAACCAGCAGAGAACCCCTGCGGCTTCGGGGAGAACAAATTTTTCCCGTCCCTCCTCTGCAGCTGCCCGACATGAGCCGTTTAAGAGAAGCTGTTTCTGATTTAATGAAAAATGAGTCTGTCCAGTTCTTTGCCGAACGGGCTCAGTCAGTCAGACCAGAATTCAAAATTTCTGAAGAGAACATTTCTGCAATTGTTGAAATCTGTAATCGGCTTGACGGACTCCCTTTAGCAATTGAACTCGCAGCTGCCCGCATAAATTTATTTTCACCCGATGCATTACTGAAACGTATGGATAAGCGTCTGAAACTGCTCAGAGGCGGCGCGCGTGATCTTCCTGCCAGACAGCAAACTCTTCGTGATACAATCGACTGGAGTTATGAAATGCTCAGCCCCGATGAACAGAAATTATTTGCATTACTTTCTGTTTTCCCTGAGTGTACATTCGAACAGGTTGAAGCCGTGGCTGAAAATACATGGACTATAGATGATACGGGAGTAAGCATCATTGATTTGCTATCCTCCCTGATAGATAAAAGTCTGATCAGGGTATCAGGCCAGGTAAGCGGAAATCAGCGGTTGAAGATGCTTGAAACTATAAAAGAGTATGCTTCGGAAAAGCTGGAAAAAGATCAGGAATTGCTGAATGCTGCACATCGGGAGCACGCTTTATACTTTGTCGGTTTTGCTCAGGATCAGTGGAGAAGGCTTACAGGAAATGAACGTGATGGAGCTTTGAATGATCTTGGAAATGATATTCAAAACATCAGGGCTTCATGGAAATACTGGCTTGAGAAAAAGGATACCGCGCAGCTTCAGAAATTAACTGATTGTTTGTGGCTTTTATACGATGCACGCGGATGGCTTTATTACAGCCTTGAACTTACTAATGATCTGCTGAATGTACTTTCATCTGTGCCTTCTACACATGAACGTGCAGAACAGGAGATAATGCTGCAGATGAGTCTCGGGCGGGTTCTGATGGCTCTCAGGGGCTGTACACTTGAGGTTGAAGAGGTTTTCAACCACGCACTGGAGCTTTGTCAGAAGTATGGTGAAATACCGCAGTCATTTTCCATACTGAGGGCACTTGCCAGTTTTTATGTATACACTGGCAGGTTTTCAAAGAGCGCTCAGCTTGGCGAGCAGATTTTGCATCTCGCAAAAGATGCTGATAATATGGGTGCAAAAATTGAAGGTCACCTGGTGTACGGTTACAGTCTTATATTTTTGGGCGATTTTGCAGGCGGTATGATTCAGCTTGAAGCAGCTCTCGCTTCTTACAAACCTGAAAAGCATAATTTCTTCAAATTCCGGTTTGGCAATAACCCCGGAGTAATATCTCATACTACCTCTTCCTTGAGTTTATGGATGCTGGGTTTACCTGATCGTTCTATTTATCATTCAACAGAATCCGTTAAGCTGGCAAGAAATCTGAATTATCCATATAGTGAAGCATATGCGCTATTCCACAGCGGTCTTCTTCACCTATGGAGGCAGGAGCCTGAAATTACAATAAAAAACGCTTCGATGGTTCTTGACATAAGTGAGAAGCAAGAATTTCCTATTTGGAAAGCTGCGGCGCATGCACTTAATGGGGTGGCCAAGGTAGGATTAAAAAAGACCGAAGAGGGCATGGAAGAAATTGAAATGGGGATTAATTTATATATCGGTTTGAAAACCCCTCCCGTGTTCTGGCCCCTTCTCCTTTCACTGAGGGCTGACTCTTGTCTCCGGGCAGGAAAACCGCAGGAGGGTTTGTCGTTTCTGAATGAAGCAATTGAGATCATCGGACAGGATTCAGGACATCCCTTGTTAGGAGAATTTTTTAGGCTGAAAGGAGATATTCTTCTTAGGATTTCTGACAACATGAAAGCAGAAGCCGAATCCTTATTCCGGAAAGCCATTGAATTATCAGAAAATCAGAATACGTTAATGTTTGAATTAAACGCATCTCTAAGTCTTCATAAGCTATTGGAGAATACAAATAAAGCAAACGAAAGCATTGCCGTTTTAAGTAGGGTCTATAAAAAATTTACTGAAGGTTTTACGGTTCCCGTGCTTATTGAAGCAGGGAGAATACTTGAAGCACATGGAGGGAAAACCAGGTGATGCTTTTAAATTCCCTGCAAAGTCAATCCCGGATTTAGATTTAATCCCAGTGCAGTTTTCACCGCATATTCCAGTTCTGGAAGATGCACAGGCTTATTTATGATAGTCACCGGGGAGGTTTCCAGAGCCTCGTTCTGGGTTTCAATATCGGTAGAACCAGTTATATAAATAAGAGGAACCTGTAAGTCTTTTTGGATTGTGTGTGCAGTTTCAATTCCATTCATTCCGTCTCCCAGCATGATATCCATCAGAATCAGGTCAGGTTTATATTCTTCTGAATACTTGATTGCTTCTCTGCCGTTATAGGTTACTTTAATATTTATAAAACCCACACCAAACAACATGGTTTTAATGTCAAGCGCGATCAGCCCAACATCCTCAACTATAAGAATTCTTTCTGAATATGGCAAAACTTCCTCACTCTCTGAATACAAATATCGGACAATGAGAAGTCAATTAACAGAAGGAAAAACCCTGCAATGCAAAATATCACATCAGCCAAAAAAGAGTTTTAATCACCTTACCGGGCAATAACCGCCGGGAACACCGTTTTTAGATAATACAAGCTGCCATAACTGGTTTTTATTTCGTGCACGGAAGGCACCGGCACTTGAAAGCAGAAAGTACGTCCACATTCGGAAGAACCGTTCGTTATATTTATTTTTAAGAACATCCCAGCCTTTAATAAAGTTTCTGTACCACGCCATTAACGTTTTATCGTAATCCGCTCCGAAGTTATGCCAGTCCTCCATCACAAATACACCTTCCATTGCTTTCCCGAGCTGGGAGACGGAAGGAAGCATTCCATTAGGGAAAATATACTTATGAGTCCAGGCATCTGTATTCTTTGTGGAGAGGACATCTCCTATTGTATGAAGAAGGAACATCCCATTATTTGTTAAATTCGCAGCGGCGATTCTGAAGTATTCCCGGTAATTTTTATAACCTACATGTTCAATCATGCCAACAGAAACAATTCTATCGAATTTCTCATGAACATCCCTGTAATCCTGAAGCCTGATTTCTACAGGCAAACCCTTGCACAGAATCTTTCCAAGAGCTGCCTGTTCTTTGGATACAGTCACGCCTGTAACCTGAACGTCATATTTCTCCGCAGCAAATTTACTGAAGCCACCCCATCCGCAGCCGATATCAAGCACATGCATTCCGGGTTTCAAATACAATTTTCTGCAGATCAGATCGAGCTTGTTTTCCTGAGCTTCATCCAGTGTGGAGGCATCTTTCCAGTAGCCGCAGCTGTAATTCATCCTTTTATCCAGCATCTGCATGAAAAGATCATTACCAAGATCATAATGTTTCTCCCCTATTAGAAAGGCGCGCCGTCTCGATTGCATATTAATTAGGTAGAAGCCTGCAAGCTGAAATGCCACTTTATAATTATGCTTAATTTTGTTCTGAAGATCGGTGTGAATAATCCTGTAAATTAATTCATCAAGCTTCTCAGCATCCCACCAGTTATCCATATATGATTCCCCCATCCCCAATTCAACTTCGGTGACGGCTCTTTTATAAAACCTGTCATCATGAACCTGTATGTCGAAAGAACGTTTCCCGTTTATTCCTACGCCGGCCATATCCAGCAGTTGCTCAACAAGCCTTCTATACTTCTCGTTCCTCATAACGGTGCCCTCTTAAATTGTTAGACAAACAAAAAGATCCAGTACATCATACACACAAATAAATATATAAAAATGAAAATTGATATGTTGTAATACATTACCCCTCTACGCTGTTTCTAATAAATATGATCTATTTCAGCAAAAGCAGCTTCCTTACACCCGTATCAAATGCTTCAAGCCGGCAGAAGTACATTCCCGAAGCTAGCCCTGTAGAATTAAAATTCACCTCAAAATATTTTATTTTACAAATGCTAATCAGCGCGGTGTACAAATTTTGCGCACTATTGTAGATTAGTATAATATAGGGTTTCAATACTTGCTATGGTAAATTATTTTAGCAGGACCCTTTTCAGGAGCATTGAAGTGATGTCATCACTCTGAGGTTCCCCGTTTACATGTTTACTTACATCTTCTACTATTCCGTTGATAAAATCGGGAGCTGATTTTCCGGCATTGTTGCGGAAGAACTCAATCATTCTTTCATCAGAATATTCTACCTCATCCTTATTCATAGCTTCCGGAATCCCGTCAGTGTAGAGGAAAAGTTTATCACCGGGATTCATGGTAAGCTTTTCTCCTTGGTAAGGTATACCGAAATCAAGCATCCCAAGCCCGATTCCTCCAGCATCAATCTTATCAAGCTTGCCGTCTTTTCTGAGAAGAAGTATAGGATTATGACCAGCATTAACCACATCAAGTTCTCCGGATTTTGAATCCAGCACCGCTATGAAGAAAGTAATAAATTTATCAGGAGGTGAAGAATTATAGATCAGTTTGTTAAGCCTGTCAGCCATCTCCGTTAAGGGGAGGTTAAACTCAAGGTATGAATACAATGAAGCATTCAGAGTATTTACAAGCAGAGCCGCCGCGATACCCTTGCCTGCAACATCGGCTATTATCAGAGCGTATTTTCCGCCGCCCAGATTGATGCAGTCGTAATAATCACCTCCAACCTCTCGTGAAGGGATATTTTCCCCGGCTAGTTCATACCCTTCAATTACAGGCAGCTTATCCGGTATTATCTGCTGCTGAATCGAGGCCGCGAGAAGAAGCTCTTTCTCAATTCTTTCCTTTTCCAACGATTCTTTTAGAAGGAAATTATTTTCAATGGCTGTACGTATCTGACGGGAAATCGCATCAAGCAGCATCTGGTCAAGTTCATTGAATTCAATTATCCCCTTCCGTGTCTCCTTCTCTGATAGAACAAACCGGTACAAATTCTTCCTGAATTCAAATGAGGATTCAATTTTAAAAGTTTTGCTTAATATACTTTCTGCGGGGATCCCGGGAGGAAAAGTAATCTGCTCTTCAGGCTGGTTGCTGCTGCCGTTTGTTACGCTTATAAGTGCAGAAGAGGAATTTGTAAGCGACACCATTCTTGCAAGAGCCATCTCATAGAGTACATTCTGATTTTCAAACTTTGCAAGGTCAATACCTGTTTCTATCAGGTTATTAAGCTGAAGTATCTTTTCGTTCAGATCGAAAATGAACTTTTTTTCTTTGTTCTGTTCCAAATTACTTTACCATCTTAATTGTTATAACTACACAAGTTCTTTCATAGCAGAATCGAGAGAATCGGCCATCTGAGCAAACTGGAACAGGCCCATTATCTTAAATGTCTTTTCAATAGATGGATCAAGGTTAAGAAAGATTATCTTCCCCTCCCTGTCATTTATTTGCTCAATTACCTCAAGCAGATAAGAGATCCCGATAGAATTAATGACTTTCGATTTTTCAAGATCGAAGATCGCATTCTTAATGGAATTTTCAGAAAAAAACTGGGCTATTTTCTCTCCTGCCGTATTGTTTATATACCCTTCAGTTTTAATCAGGAAAGTGTTTTCCAGTTTTTCTGTCTGAAGATTAAATTCGCCGTCCATAATATTTCCGTCTAAGTTAAATTTTTAATGATTGATATTTTTGTACCGGAGGTACCGGATTCTATTGTCATATAATCAGAAAGTGATTTCATCAGTTTTATTCCCCATCCTCGCTTATTATTATCATTTATCTTCTTTGCTATTTCCGGAACAGGAACATTATCCGGAACGAAGCCCTTCCCGAAATCTGAAACCAGTATCGTTAATTTCGCTTTCGTCATTTCGAATTCCACATTCACGTAAGCGTTCTCCATACCTGAATGCTCAAATCCGTTAATGATAGCTTCATTTACAATGATCCTTGCTTCACCGATTTTTTCATTGCTTATGCCGAGATACTTGCCCATCCTCTCAAGTCCTTCAATAGCTACCAGTTCAATATTGGGTATATTCGGGAGTTTGATCTTCAGGTTAAAATTTTCATCCATAGATGTTACAACTGCATTTTAGTGAATATAATATTAATTTTCCTTAAATAAATAAAGATCAAAATTCAGACTCATTTGGTCGGGTACAGGCATCTATTTAACCCTCAAAACTATGAATGTAATATCATCCGCCTGTATACGCTCTCCCATCCATTCATCAGCAGATTTTACAAGGGTTTCAATAATTGAATCCGGAGGACACTCTGCGATTTCGTTAAACTTGTCTTTCACCCTGGGGTAATCAAACATTTCTTCATTCTGATTCATCTGTTCGGGAAAACCGTCTGTCAGAAGAAGAAGGGTGTCGCCGGGCTTAAGATCCTTTTCAACTACCTGGTACGAAAACTTCTTCATCGCACCAAGAGGCATTCCCTGAATAAGTATCTCTTCAACCTGCTTCGTTTCCTTGCTGTAATAGTATACGGGGGGCATACCTCCGCTGGTGATAGTCATTTTGTGATCCAATATCCGTAGAAGACTGAAAGACATTAATATCCGGCCGAGTTTGATTTCTTTTATCATCGCGGTGCAGTGACTCATAAACTCCTTAAGCTCAAGTTTGGCGGCATCTGAAGTAAAAAATCCTTTCATCAATGTAACCATTATTCCCGCCTGCAGACCGTGGCCGGTGGCATCACCGAAACCGATATTAAAAGGACCGCCGTCCTGCTGAATAAAATCATAATAGTCGCCGCCTACTTCCGTGGCTGTTCTCATAAACGCAGCTATCTCCAGATTGGGCAGCTGCGGCAGTTTTTTAGGCAGCATAGATAACTGCATCTGACGTGCTTCTTCCAGCTCTTTGGTTTTGCGTTCGTTTTCGGCTTCGATAGCACGTTTCTCTGCTTCAGATGCTTTAAGCCTCAGTTTATTCTCACGTATCTCGGCTTTCTGCTCGCGCCTGTTTAATTCTATCCTTCTGGCTCCATACATGATTCCCAGGAAAATGACTATATAAATTCCATATGCGGTTTTGGTCTTCCACCACGGAGGAGTAACTTCAATAAACAAATCAGTGCCGATGTTATTCCATATCCCATCGTTGTTAGATCCGATTACCTTGAGTGTATATTTTTTCGGCGACAGATTCGTAAAAGTGATGGTATGTTCATTACCTAGCTGAATCCAGTTCTTATTAAAACCAACCAGCATATATTTATATCGGTTTTGCGAATTGTTATAGTAGCTTAACGCAGAAAACTGCAGATTAATAATATTGTCTTTATATGTTAGAAAAAGGCTGTCCCGCTCAGATATTCCTTTTTCAAAAATCGGTTTCCCTTCCTTATCATCGGTGTTGTACCTGGTATATTCTGTGAACACCACAGGCGGAATGAAGGTATTGCCCTGTATGTTTGCCGGGTTAAATACATTAAATCCATTGTTGCCGCCGAATAATAATCTGCCCGTTTCCTTGTCCCTGGCAAATGCACTCTGGTTGAACTCATTCCCCTGAAGTCCGTCCTCGTAAAAGAAATTCGTAAAATTTTCTGTTTGAGGATTAAACCTCGAAAGACCGTAGTTTGTACTGAGCCACAGGTTTCCTGAATTAGCCTGGATAATTCCAAAGATGAATTCATTTGGAAGACCGTCCTTCTCACGGTAGTTTCTGAACTTTTTTGTTTTTCTGTCGTATCTGCTCAGTCCCTTCGTCGTCCCTACCCAAACCACATCATCCCTGTCAATAAATATCCTTATTACATTATCTTCTACAAGACTCGATGGGTCGTCAGGGTCATTCTTCAGGTGAATGCTTTTATGAGTTACCGGGTCAAAAATATTAACACCGCCTCCAAACGTTCCCAGCCATAGTTGTCCAGATTTATCCAATGCAAGCGACCAGACTCTGTTAGAGCTTATTGAGCCCGGATCATTTTCATCATGCATGTAACGTACAACATTTCCTGATACAGGATCGAGACTGTTCAATCCGCCTTCATATGTTCCGATCCATAATAATCCCTGCTTATCCTGTGTAATTGCAAAAATTCTGTTATCTGAAAGCGAATTCGGGTTGGCCGGATTATTAGAATAATTTCTGAATTTCGAAGTAGAGGGGTCAAATGCATCTAGTCCGCTTCTAAGGTTGCCTACCCAGAGTTTGCCGGACCTGTCTTCATAAAGAGATTGTATGGAATTACTGGAGATTCCGTTCTTTAAAGCAGGATCGTATAAATATCTCTTAAAACTATTTTTATTAAAATCGAATCGGTTGAGTCCTCCCCTCGTGCCTATCCAGTATATTCCTCTGCCTGAAGCAGCTATAGAAAGGACCCTGTTATCGCTCAGACTATTCTCATTGGAAGGATCGTGGATGAAATGACTGAATACCTGTGCCGCAGGGTTGAAGTAATTCACCCCGCCCGCATTTGTACCGATCCATATCATTCCGCTGCGGTCTTCATATAAGGAAAGAATATAATTATCATTTATACTTGTCGGATCGGAGGGATCAGTTTTATAGCTTATAAATGTTCCGTCAGCAGGATTAAATTTATTTAGTCCGCCGGTGGCAGTACCTATCCACAAAATGCCGTGGGAATCCTGGAATATCGGCCAAACGTTATTATCAGAAAGACTGTTTGGATTCCCGGGTTCATTACGGTAATGTTCAAAGGTTCCGGTATCCTCGTCAAATTTATCCAATCCTCCTCCTGTGCCTACCCAGAGATTTCCTATCCTGTCACGGTAAATTGAAAAAACATTATCGTTACTCAGACTTGAAGGATCAGAAGGGTCGTGTTTATATATAGTAGTTTTACCCGTTGACGAATCGATTTTTTGCAGGCCCGAGGGAGTGCCCTGCCCTCCCCTCCACTGGGTACCCGTCGGGTCTATATAAAGAGCTCCGAAGGTGCTGAACCTTATATGGTACAAATTCAGACTATCTTTGGGATACCTGACAAAAGACTCTTTCAGAGGATTGTATTTTTGAAAACCACCTCCCTGGTTTTCTATGAAGAGCGTACCGGAAGTATCTTCATAAATAGAAAAGATAAAATTGTTAATAAGACTGCTTGAATCGGCCGGATCATTTTTAAAGGTTTTAATATTATAGCCGTCATAACGATTCAGTCCGTCCTGGGTACCGAACCACAAAAAGCCTTTGGAATCCTGGAATATACACGTCACAGAACTCTGCGATAAACCGTCTAACACTGTAAGGTGGCTGAAGGCAATATGATTCTGTGCCTGCATCGTACTTAATAAAAACAGCGGCAGGAGATATATAAAATATCTGAACCTCATACGCAGCCGGATCCTCCGGGGGAATATATTTATACCTGGCAGATAGTAATTATAAGTTAAAAACTATCAATAAAAATTTGAATAAAAAAGTCCCGGATAGCCGGCTACCCGGGACATCAGCAAAATTACTTTAACAATAACAATTTCTTCGTAGAGACATACGTACCACTTATTATTCTGTAGAAATATACACCGCTTGCAAGTCCGGAAGCATTCCAGGTAACATTATAGTAACCTGGAGCCTGCTCATCATCTACAAGTGTCTTAACCAGGTCGCCGAGGATATCATATATCTTAAGTGAAACATGGTTTTTAACCGGAAGCGAATAATTTATCGTTGTTGTCGGATTAAATGGATTCGGATAATTCTGCGACATTCCATATTCTTTCGGAATCAGCTGCTCTTCGCCACCGCCCTTCTTAAGGTTAGCTCCCATCATATTCTGTGAGAACTTCCAGGCATTTGTCAGATGATTGAATACGTACACATAATTATTCTGTTTTAACTCGTCAAGAGCCTTTCCAAGCTCTGAATTCGCGCTGGCAAGCACTTCCTCACAGTTGCTCACAACGCAAGCTCCGGGCGCAGCAGCGTCATCTCTTGATATTACAGCTATCCTGTAACCGCCGAGCTTCAGCCATTCTATTGCCTGGTCGATCTTATCTCCGAAATTAGTGTTGCTTGTATAAGAATAGATCTTATTAGTAGCAGTTGTAAGGTTATCGTAGAATGATAATCCCTTATTGGTTTTCAGTCTGTCATCATCGTTTGTCTTAAAATAGCCCAGCGCTGTACTCAATAAGCTTATGGCATTATTCAGATCTCTCTTGGTATTATTATCCAGACTGCAGTTATTATTTGCAGGACAGTACTGTGCCATTATATCAAGCAGGTTATTCAGCGCCCACTGTATATAAAGTTTTCCTGAAATCGAGAATGGATCTACTTCGGGAGCCACATAAATAGAATGTTCAGCTGTAAGCAAATATTTACTATTGTTATATCCGTTTGCACTGCTGTCATCCGAAGCAAGAAATTCAAGATCGTAACCACCCAGGTCGGCAGTTGTAAATGAGGCAGTATAGGTTCCGCTGGAAGAATGGATAAGCTGCCTTATTGTTTGACCATAATCCGGTGATGTTATCTTAACCAGAATAAGTGCATCATCAACAGCCTGGCCTACTGTTATGGTATGCTCGCCGCCTCCCTGCGAATCACCACCCTGGAACAAAGTAGCGGTGATATTGACTGTTGCAGGAGTTACCGTTCCGTTCTGATCAGTGGTAACGTAATAGCGTTCCTTATCAGTATTTATATTCAGCACATAATCAGAGTGGTTTGCCAAATAAACCCTGAGGGTTTCCGTTGAATCCGGAGGGGTATCTTCAACAAGTGCATATGTCCATTGTCCCAGTCCCGGATTATTTACATGGAATGATTTATAGGGAATTCCATGGTCAGCATAACCATTCTCAAAGCTCACGTTATAAGTTGAACTCTGATAGTTACTCTGGGTAATAGCTCCCGGAGGCACTGTTGATGAATTCATAATAACACCGGGCGGCAGAAGAATAGGAGAATACTCGCTTCCTTTCCAGGTCATACCCAAATCAAGCGCAGCACCTTCCCATGAAAGACCACCTAGCCAGGAGAGACCGCCGAGCCACGAAAGACCGCCTTCCCAGGATAATCCGCCGAGCCATGAGAGTCCGCCTTCCCAGGAGAGACCACCGAGCCACGAGAGTCCGCCTTCCCAGGATAGTCCGCCTAACCAGGAGAGACCTCCTGATATTATATCGCTGCTTATATCACCGGAGTGATAAGATATCTCCAATCCTAGAAGACGCAGCCAAATTACATTAACCACATCCGTAATCTCACTTGAAGTCACCATAGCAGAATACTCACCGCCTGTTTTATTTGCCAGCCAGCTCATAAGATCCTGTCCGGCTTCAATATTGTTATATCCCATTGTGTAGATCTTGATAGCAGGATTGTAGGTCAGTGAATCGGTTATTAAAGATACATTGGAAATTTCACCTGCACTGAACAGGATTATTACCTTTTTATGGATTGAGGAAGCCGAAAACATTTGTTCTGCTTTGCTGATTCGCTGAGCAAGGTTCCCGCCGTCAGGATTTGCCTGCAGTGCAGCAAGTGTATTCGCCTTTGCCGCAAAATCATTCCCGATGGGATATGCCTGGTTAACTCCGTTAACTATTCCTATCTCATCGCCGATCCTGAGGTTGCCTACCAGTTCGACAGAAGCGTTCTTAGAATAGCTGAATCCATCCAGAATATCAGACGAAGTGAAATTCTCGGAACCATCAAAGACGAGTACGATGTCGTAATAAATCGGTCCGAGATTATTATATATATAGTTAATACCTCCGACGTCATAGGTTGTAACATCTGATTGATGCACATATGAATCGGGCATAAGGGTTCTCTTGTATGTTTCGCCCTTACCGATCTTGCCGTACATTGTTGCATCCTGGTTGTTGGTTTTCAGCTCCCTTACCCAGCTGAAATCACCGGGATTATAAAGATCTGCAAGTCCGGAGTAGTGTCCGGCCTCATGGGTTCCGGTATTCTGGACATCAAGGTTTTCTGCTGAACCGTCAGTCGCCCAGGTGTAATGCCCCTGCCCCGTAAGCGAAATGGGGTCACCGTTGAACGCCATATCCACATCTGTAAGTTCACCGTTGAAGGCATTGTACCTTACCCTGGTTACGGCAATAATATTTGTGGGTGCTCCGGTTATGCTGACCCAGTCAGGTGAATCGGGTATCCACACTATATTATTTATTCCGTCAGGATTCCCTCCCCACTGTTCCGAGATATCAGAAGCGGCTCTTGTATAAGTCAGCTGTTCAAGGGAGTTCCATGTATTAAATGCATTCTGGACATCATCATCATAACTGCGACTAACAATTGAATTCGCAATAGAATAGGTACTATTTCCCTCAGCCCAATGCAGAGGAATTCCGGCAAGTGTTTTATTCACTTTGTAATGAAGTCCTTCATCAGTTGAGACAGGTACAGAAGCCGAAAATTCAGAAGTATTTCCGGATGCATCATAGACTAAAGAACTTATATAGTCAGCGGCATTAACAGATACGTCAGCTATGTTAGCCGTAAATTCCGCTTCACCATATATGTCGGTAGTTACCTGTGTTTCTCCAAGGTATGTTTTACCTTCACGCGGAGTGACTGAGGGGTTCGAATAAAATTGTATAGTAAGAACCGTAGAAGGCGAACTTGACAGATTTCCATAAATACCTGTACCCTGTGCAGAAGTATATACCGTCATAAGGTCAGGATAATTCTGAAGGTTATTGCTGCCCGTATCACCGTCGTTAAGATCATTAGGAGTTATACCATCTTCCTGCGGCGGATTTCCGCTCCACAAATCGATCCCGATGCCGGTGTTAGAGAAAATAGAGTTTGCAAGGATGCGGTTTCCCGTTCCTGATTTAACCGATACACCGGAAGTAAGATAGCCGCTGATAGTATTCTGCGAAATATAACTATTACTGCTTCCGTTGATGAAAACACCATAATTCGAATTAGATGATATGGTATTCTGAACCAGGGAATCGTTTGAAGAAGAGTTCAGAGATATACCGAAATTTGAATTCTGGCTGATTGTATTGCCTGTCAGGCTGGAGGTACTCCCGGTTAGGGATATTCCTCCGGCGGTATTTGATGATACTGTATTGTTTGTAATCCGGCAGTTATTTGCATTTGTGAGTGCAATACCGAAACCTGTGTTCCCATGAATATTATTTGCCGATATAGTACCGACGGCGTTATTATTCGCTGTGATATTTATGCCGTTAACCGAGGCTCCTGTTATTTCATTACCGTTTATATTATTACCCGTTGAACTGACAGATATTCCAGAGATCTTATTTAATTTAATTGTGTTTCCTCCGACCGTCGAAAGGTTCATTCCATAACCGGCAGGATTGTTCACAGCGAGACCCTGTACAGTTGATCCGCCTGAGGTTATAGAGATATTTGCGTTGGCTCCGTTGACCTGGACTATCGGACTTCCGGCATAACCGCTCTGAAAGGTTCCGTCTATGGTTAACGCTTCCGTTACTGCCGGCAGCGGAGTTCCTGGCTGTATTATGTAAGGTGCAGTGCCTGGAATATAAAAGTATATAAACTGGTAGCCTGCCAGTGCATCACATTCCATTATTGCTGAACGAAGCGTCACCTCTCCGTTGCCTGCATCAGCACTGCTGTCTCCGGGGTTCAGATCCGGTGCGTCACCTGTTGAATTTACAACAAACCATGGGAGATGTTTATCATCCACTATCTGATCGATATTATATACCCTGAGATGATTATTGTAAGGGGAATAATCTTTAAGGGCTTTAACTCCATTGTAATAGGTGAATTGGTTAAATGACCATTGACCATTTATATATGGTGCAAGCGATTGCGGGTAAGGTTCAGAGGGATTACCATTTCCGCCTGAACCGTTTATGTTATTATCACCTAGAGCTATTCTCCATATCCTGATCTCATCAATTACACCTCTGAATGTACCTTCGCTCGACTGCCCGACATACAATCCTCCGGAACCGGAACTGTGTCCTGCTCCCAGTGTCACGGTTTTAGTCTGAACAAGCGATCCGTTCAAGTATAACTTTAATGTCTGTCCTGTATATGTGACTGCAATATAAACCCAGGAGAAAGCAGGAATAGGTGCCTGGCCGGTAGTGCTTACCTGGCCTATTCCGTTACCAATTTTAAAGTAAGCAACCTTGTCCTGAATGTACATGGAGAAACTTTTATACCCGTCATCGAATCCTCTGGATATTATCGGCATCTTCACGCCCTGATTATCTCCCATCAGGTAGACCCAGGCCTCAACGGAGAGACTGTCGTTCGAGTAAGCGGGGTTATCGAAATACTGGTAGCCTGCCTGGTTTGCATTCGTAGTTAACGGCTGACCGTCTGAAATACTTGCGTAACTGGTAGTGCCGTTAAAAACATATCCGTTATTTGCATCAGCATAAATCCCTGCAGTACATAGAAGCACCACTGCTGTTGTAATAAAATAAATTTTCTTATATATAAATGAACTCATAATGCCCTCAAATTTTTATGTGTTAGCCTAACTTATTCTGCTGCCTGTACTTCTTCGTACCGGGGATTTTTATTCAGTAAAACTTTTGATCTGAGCTTTAAGAGATGACAGTGATATTCTGGAAGGTGTCATTATTTCGCCTGACTGATCTTTCAATAGGGGAATTTTCCCGTCTTCACCGGCGAACACCTGGTAGTCATTACTCTTATTGTCCTTTTTCAGGAAGAGCAGCACCTCTTCGTTATCCTGAAACTGCGGCATATGAGAGTATAACTCGCCTACTCCGTCGACCTCTCCGCCGGGATGATTAATCACGACTGACTGGCCTGTTCCATTACCTTTTAAATATTCATCAACTTGTATGGTAGTTTTGGTTATGATCCTGCTTTTATTCTGGGTCCACTGAGACTGTTGTTCAGTTACCTTGCCGGTAAGTATTACATCAGCTCCTCTGGAGAGAGCTTTTACCTCAGCCTGATTTGATTGAGCTAAGCCGGTGAATTGAATAAAGAGGACAAAAATTACCGCAAAGACAAAAAAGTTGTCTTTCAACTTCATAGTACGCCTCCTGAGCTTTTAAATTATATAATCTAATCTAAAACTATTCTTGCGTCCTGTGTTAGGACAATTCGTGCAAAATTTTGGATTTTTCACGACACACTGAGTGAAAATAGATAGAGCACAGTACTGTAACTCAGTTGAATAGGTTAATGGGGTAAATGATGGGAGTGATATTAGGGGAAATATTTACAAAAAGCAATAGTTTTCCACTGTAAAGTATATTAAATAAATGTTACCCATGATTTTGGAGATAGGTATGCATCAGAATGATCCACTATGCAGATAAAAAATTGAGGTTGTCTCAAAAGTCTGATATTGTCAGCCTGAACTGGTTTCAGGCTCTAATTCCGATTCGAAATCGAATAATAAGATTCCGGAATAAATTAGGAAAGACACTTATGAGACAGCCTCATTTCAATTCAGAATAATCCTAATGCTGTGTAAAACAGTAGTACAGTCCTGATTATTTCAAAATTCTCAGAGTTTTACTGACACAGTACTGGTCCAGTACACTTTTTTCTTATTCTGCATACCTCCCGCCAGTGCAATGAATACTACCGGTGAGGGATCTTTTGTCAGCAGTTTCCTGCTCATACTGTCTAATGCTATTTCCTGGGTGTAATTTCCGCCCGACGCAGGTTCTGATATCTTTTTAAATAAAGGTATAATAGTGCCCGATTCATTTCCGAAATAAATAAATACGAATAGTGTGGCCGGAAATGAAAGATCGGGATTTGAAGGGCAGTTGAATGAAAGATTGAGTTTCTTGTTTTCAACAGCCGCCGAATTCAGGATCAGAGGAAGTCCCTCCGGTGTAATTTTATTTGAAGTTGTCAGTAACCCGTCTTTTACCAGTTTTACATTATTCTTAATCAGCCGCTGGTATGAATTGGTTCCCGGAACCTTCGCATTTTTCCAGATTTCCTGAAGTTCGGGAGTATCGTTCGCAGTTTTGGCAATAACTACTGTTGCAGCAAAGTTTCTCCTTACCCGAACAGCTGCCTTTGACTTACTCGCCTTAAAGTTTGCCGGCAAGGAATAATAAAAGGGTTTTCCATTCCGGATTCTGATTATAACATTCCCAACCTTACCGCTGGGTATTCCGATAACTGAAGATTTATTTGAAGCCATGATTTTCCTCCTTTTTACATTCGAAATATACCATTTTTTATGATGTGTATCAAGCGCAGCTGGAGCGCAGGTGGAGCGGAGTTGAAGCGCAGGTGGAGCGCAGGTGGAGCGCAGTTGAGAGCTATTTTGGGGGTAATTAACACATTTATGGGACATTGATGAATTCATCAGAATTAAACAGTTTTTTTAGTACGGGGGGTAAATTTCTGTGCTTAATCCCCGATAAGACATTGGTATTATGAAATTTTATGAGATGTTGAGACCGCGGATTATTTTACTGGTCCAAAATATCGGTCCAGCCAGGCAATAGTCTCTTTTATACGTTCAATCCGTGGGACACCGTGACCCGATTCATAGCGGCGTATAACTTTATTTTTATCTGGTGTTCCAAGCCATTTGAAGAAAGGTTTTTGTGAACTTTCCATCGGCAGGAAAAAATCGTATTTCCCGTTTAGCATAAGTAACGGTACCTTAACCCTCGGAAGGTAATTGAATGGATCAACTTCAGGTAGAACCGGTTCAGAGGTAAGTCCTCCTCCCCGCAATACAGCAGCTTTAATTCTTTTATCTACTGCAAGCATGATCGGACTAATTGCCGCACCCCAGCTCGATCCATAATATGCCAGCCTGGACGTGTCGATATCGTTCCTCGTTTCCAGGTAATCAATAGTCCGGCTAAGATCTTTTGCCCACATTATAGCATGTTCCTTATAGAAATTTGATCTGTCCTGGTAATCAGAACTCAAATCGTCTCCTCGTTCATAAGTACCTTTATATATCGGATAAACAACTGCTCTTCCATCTCTGGGCAGAAAGTCAGCAAGGAACTCCAGTGAAGTTTCACTTGAGTATGTGTTAATAGCTGTTGAACCCGGAAAATAAACTACCGTCTGGTAGGGCGGTTTCCCCTTCTTAGGCAGGAATAGGTATGCCGTCATTCTCTCCTGCCCGTAAGCAGCATCGAACGAAATCTTTTCACGCCTCCAGTTATCTTCTTCCCGACTATATTGAATGGCTGCCTTTAAAGGCCGTTTGTCGTAATCAAATTGGTGCAGAAAAAAATTGAAAGTCTCATCACCAACCGGAATTTCTTTTGAATAATCACGCGTCAATATCTGAACATCCTGTTCATGAGCTGAACGCTGTTCGTCCGACTTAAGGTACCTGATGCATCTGAATCCATTTGTTGGTGAACGATCGAATGGAGAAAGAGCTAAAGCATCGTTAAAAGTCCAGCCCGGATCATCCCACCCACCGCCAAGAATGTACCTCAGTTTTTCTCCGCATTTATTGAGACACCACTCGCGGGCATTGCCTGCCAGGTCATAGGTTCCGAAACGATTCATTGAATGGCTGGCCCCTACGGGTATTGAATTTTTACCATTAAAATTACCAAGCGGGATAATCCCGGAACTAGCCCAGAAAAAAGCTGCAAAGTTCCAATGATATACTGTCGGTAAACTTTTTCCTACATACCTCGCATAAGCAGCCGCTTCATACCAGCTTACCCCGGTTACAGGATAATTATCTTCTCCTTCCGGGTAATTTCCTAATTCCCACGTAGCGGGACCCGGCCTTCCTGTCTTATCAACAAAGCGATCCATAGCCTCATTCCAGGGTATGATTTTTCCGTTATCAGTAATCTGTTCTTTCCAGTAACTTTGGTTATTATATCCATCACTATCTATAAATCGTTTGTATTCTTTATTTGTAACTTCATACCGGTCTATTAAGAAGTCGTCAATTTTTTGTGAATTCAGATAAGTTAGTCCCATAAGATCCATTGAAACTTCATCTCCCTCAACATATACCATGTTGTCAGGCAGACTAGCTATCCCGGGCATTTTATAAGAATACTTATCAGAAAAGAAAATAACATTATTTATAATGTCATTAACAGCCGAATATCCTTCTTTTTCCAGTTTTATTCTTGAAAAGCCGACAGGAAATCTGATACTGTCAATCGGTGTCATCCCAATGTATTTCCAGGCCGCCTCAATATCAGAATAAGGCTTTGCATAAACACTAGCACCGCCGGGATCTGAAAGAAACTTTACATACCTTGAGAACTTTGGCCACAAACGACCGAGTACACGACTTTCTGAATTGTAGCTGTCCGCCTCCAGGGCGAGCTGATATGCCTTCCATGAATTTGGACCTTCACCAAAGACATTTATATCCGCAGTTAATCTCTCGATTTCAGGAAGCGCAGTATCCTGGACCCATTGGGTTTTTGACTGGTGATTAAACCAAAAATAAATCGCGATCACGGCAAGAGCCAGGACAAAAATAAGTGGAATGAGATAATTTGGTTTACTCAGGACTGAATTCAAACTGAATCTTCGCTTATCTTCAGATTGGTCTTTCTCTTTTATATTCTTAAAAAGTTCCAGAATCTCGGTTACGGAAGCAAAACGCTCTGTTGGATCCTTTTTAAGAGCCTTGAATATTATTTGGGATAATTTCTCCGGCAGCGTCTTATTATATTTATCAATTGGGTCCGGATCCTCGTTAAGAATTGAGTAAAGTACCGCCTGCTCATAATCACTCCTGAACGGCAATTGACCAGTCACCATTTCATACAAAACCACACCAAATGACCATATGTCTGTCTGAAAACCAGGCGAAATACCTTTTATCTGTTCAGGGGCCATATATACAGAAGTTCCCATTAGAGTATTTTCTTTCGTCAGCTGTGTCTGACCGGGCAGCTTCGCCAGTCCGAAATCCATAATTTTTACTTTACCGTCTGCAGTCAGCATTATATTTTGTGATTTTATATCCCGGTGTATTATTCCTTTTTCGTGGGCTGCTGAAATTCCCTCTAAAATCTGAATGGCAATATTTATTGTATCCTCAGTTGGAATTGGCGCTTCATTAATTTTATCTTTCAATTCAATTCCATCAATAAACTCCATAACAATAAATACATTATCGTCCCATTCCTCAATAGCATAGACGGTCGCAATATTGGGATGGTTCAGGGAAGCAGCTGCCTGGGCTTCTATCTCAAATCGTTTCCTTTCCTGCTCGTTTGACGTAATATGATGCGGTAAAAATTTGATCGCCACTTCCCTTTTTAACTTTGTGTCTGCCGCTTTATATACGACACCCATGCCCCCCTCACCGAGCTTTGTTAGAATTTCGTAATGCAGAATTTTTTTACCGATCATTTTATTATCATGAACATGATTAATAGTATTTTGCGTTAACAGGTAAAATGAATATCCGGAATGTAGACTTGTGGGAATGAGTTTAATAAAAAAATAAATAAGTCGCTACAATTTTTATCAAAAAGAAAAATCGGGGTAATTTTTCTCGAGGTATTTTTTCACTTCGGAAATGTCGGATTTGCTGGTGAGATCCGGAACGTGCTCTTTGAGAAGATAACAGAATACGGCGGATTCGTATTGATTAGCTAAGATCGTGACGGCTCCAGGCAGCTCCTTTTCCCTGCGTATGGGATGTTCAGGAAGTTCTTCGAGGATCGGCAGGATGAGATCATACCCGAGCGAGAAAAGATTCATACTCACCCCTACATAGCCATGCCTTTCTTTAATCTCAATTATTTGTTCGGCCGACGGTTTTTCCAGAATCTTTATTAAAAAATCTTTGTTGTCTTTCACCGTAACTGCAAATTTTTCTACTCTTGATGTCTCGAACTGCATAGCAGACCGGTCATAATCGATCAAAGCTCCCGGATATCCGGAATTTTGCACAAGGAAAAGTGCATCTCTCGAATACAGGTTGTCGCTGTTGCATACGGTGAACTTTCCACCAGCCCATTCCGGTTTCGATTTTAATCCCCACAAGAGCGCATCGCCTGTCCCCATCGGTTTATTTCTTCCCGGAGGAATTTTCTGAACCGCGTATGAAATCAAAAGTCCTTTAAACTCATTATTTTTTTCTTTGGTGCCGTAATATTCCTTTATTGAATTATCATTTTCTCCGATAACCAGCACAATATCATCATAGCCTGTTTCCCGGGCATTATATAGCAGATAGTCGAGGAATGGTCTGTAATCTTTCCCGACACCAATCATTGTTTTTGATTTTTCATCGGCATCTTTGATCAGTTTTTCCTGGATGCCGGAGAGTTCCGCTAAGGGTTTTTTCATCCTTGAGGAGATGCCGCCTGCAAGTATGACTAATTTTCCGTTCAAAATCTTCTTACCTGGCTGCGATCACGCGGCATAACAGGTTCTTCGCGAGATCCTGAATCCGTCGTAATAATAAATGCCTCTCCTCCGGCCTCTTCAATAGCTTCCTTCACTTTGCCGGGATCATCAGGGGCATAGGCAAACATACATCCGCCCCCGCCTGAACCATTTATCTTTGCTCCGAAGGCACCGGCTTTAATCGCTGCATCGTTCATCCTGTCGATCTTTGATGTGGAGATACGTAGAACATCTCTTAAAATTTCCTGGTGAAGATTCATCAGTCGCCCGATCTCTTTGTCATCTGGGAAAGGTTTCCGCAGCTCATTCCTTGCAGCTGTCGTCAGGTCCCTGTTCTCTATCGTACCTTCCAGCAGCCTTAGCTGTACATCGGTTAAATGTCCCGAATAATCCCGCAGGTCGGTTCTTTTAATTTCTGATAACGAAAAACCGGGATCAACTTTTTTCAGGACAGCATCAATTCCAGATACCTGATCTTTCACATTAGCCAGGATAAACTTTGTATTCTTGGGTTCAAGTGAATTTCCCAAAACGAATGTCCCCAGCGGGACATCAATCTTTCTCACCATCAGTGAAGGGGAAAAATCGATTGAAATGATCCCCCCTACAGCAGTCGAAAGATGATCCATCATTCCCCCCGGCTCGGAAAATTCCAGCACCTCGGCTTCGTGAGCATATACGGCCAGCTTTTCCGGGGAAAGATTTTCTCCTTGATCACTCATCCGTGTTAAAAAATTTATCCAGGTGACAACAAGGGCAGATGAACTTGAGGCACCCGCATTGATAGGAATATTTCCTTTCACAATACAGTCTAATCCCGACGCAAAAGTATACCCTTTCCTCAGCAGGATATTTAGTGAACTCCGGAAATAATCCCTTTCCACTTGGTAGGCGGCAGGTTTATTCAGATCGATTACTTCTCTGCCTCCGATATCCGGCAGTTCTATTTTTATCTGCCTGTCCCTTGTGCGTTTTCCCCTCATCGTAATCCTGAGGGAAATAGCTGAAGCAATCACCGGCAAACCGAGGTAATCCTGGTGCTCTCCGAAAAGGCACAATCTGCCCGGAGTTGAAACAACTAGTTCATTTTTTAATTCTGTCATAACGTTACCGGGAGCATCAGTTTGTGTATGCTCTGAATAATCCGCCTGCAAAATATATTATCATACCCGCAACAGCAAGGTAGGATGCCGCAGCACTCCCCGTGCTTCCGATAAATACCCCCGCCAGGAAGAGAAGTAATCCTGAACCAAGAACCATCAAGCTTAATTTTCCTTTAAATGTTTTCGGGATGATATTGTAAACATTATTGCCTTCTATCTCTTCATCGCTGATCGATTTTGCTCTCCATATCGCATCGATATCTTTATTCGATACCTCCTTCGTAAGAAGACTGATGACGGGTGTTACGATCAAGGCAGTTCCTGCGGTAATAAAGGTGGTGACGTTGAAATTTAATCCGTAAAAGAACTGTCCTATAACACCTGAAATCGCACCGGCAATATACCCGCCCACTGCGCCCTGCCAGTTGATCCGTTTCCATAGTAAACCATATATAACAGCTATAACGAATAAAGGCATATCCATTATCGCAATGATCGTTAAATAAGCGTTTACCGCTCCTCCGAGGATCGGGACAAGGTATGCAAAGAGTATCATCCCTAATCCCGTAACTAATGTTATGATCCTTGCTACTCTCAATACGTCCTTATCCGTTGCCTTCCTGTTAAGGACATTCTCATATACATCGCTTGAGAAGATCGTCGCAACTCCATTAAGGTTTCCCGAAATAGTTGACAGTTGGGAGGATAACAAACCAACAACGACAAGACCCATTACAAGGTTGGGGATCAGCGATGTGATCAGCACAGGAAAAGCAGAATCTGCATTTGCAAGATCCGGGAACAGGATCCGTCCGGCCAGTCCCGGCAGTATCCATAGCAGTGCGAAAGGCGTGGTTATTATTCCAGCCATAACAAGTCCCTTTGCAACACTTCTCGTGCTTTCAGCCCCGAATGCTCTCTGCAGCAGACCCTGATCGACGCAGGCCCACTCTATACCGAGCAGAAAGATCGCTATTACAAATTTCCAGTCATAAGTACCGTTGTCCTTAATGAGAGTCAGAGCTCCTTCCGGAAGTTTCTCCACTAAGCCGGGCCACCACCCTACCGCACTCATTACAAGTGGAAGAAGGATCAATGCACTAGCAAGCATCAGGACAAATTGAATAACATCCGTGAAGGCAACCGACCACATTCCGCCTAAAATTGTGTAAAGGATTACAACTACAGAAAAAATAAGAACCCATACGGTGAAGGAATCATAACCTGATATTGCCTGGGCGGCAATCACTGCGGTGTAAAGAACAACACCAAGCCAGAAGCTGAGCCGCAGTATCCAGAGTATAGCTACAAAAGTTCTTACTCCCCGGCTATACCTCTTTTCCAGAAATTCGGGTATGGTCCTTATCCTTAGCCTTCTGAAAATCGGAATAACGAACAGGCCCGAAAAAACCATCGCCATATTGCCCGTCCACGTCTGCCAGATGATCGGGATCCCTTCCTTATAAGCAATTCCTGCCTGTCCAACAAAACTGTAAAGATTAACGTTGGTTGCCGCCAGTACAGCGGCAAGGATAAAAGGGGTTAACCGTCTGCCGGCAAGGTAGAAATCATCAGAACTTCCAACCCATCTATAAAAAATCGAACCGACATAAAACATTCCGCCAAGGAAAACGGAGACAATGATATAATCAATTGCTATCAATGTGCTCCTCCGTCATTGTTTCCCGGGCTTTTCTCTCCAACCTTTTCTGCTGAACAAGTTTTTTAAATTCCCTGATGGGCACAAGGATCCATATCACCATAATGATAAATCCTACCAGCCAGATGGACCATGTTATCCAGTCGAAATACATCAAGTCCTCGGTTTATTAATTTTAATATTTAATGATTAAGAATTTTTCAAGATCCCAAGTTCGCGGGTCTCGCTCCATCTTCCTCTCGTAAAATCAGGAAATTGCAGGGGCACATTTCCAAGTTCAACAGACAGAAGAGACAAAGGAGTAACAACCGACCAGGATGCAGCGTCATATACATCTTCATCAAGGAACCAGCCGTTGTTAAGGCAGTCGATCAGTCTGTATATCATTACAAAGTCCATTCCGCCATGACTGCCGTACTTCTCAATTCCGTCCTTAAGCTTCATCCAGAGAGGGTGCTGGTATTTTTCTTTGTACTGATTATAATCTTCCTCATTCATCCATTCATGCCCTTTGTCGATGTCAACAAGAGAAAGTCTGCTCGGGTAGCCCTCGTGATATCCTCTCGTTCCGGCGAGAGCGTTAATTCTGTTGTACGGCCTCGGCGTAACAACATCATGCTTCACAAGTATCATCCTCCCCTTATGGGTTCTGATAAAAGAACTGTTCATATCGCCATGCTTATACCCCGAGTGGTTGTAAAATTCATTCGTGCTTTCGATCTCTTTTGAGTATTCATCGAGAGACGCCTGCAGTGAGCTCATTGATACAATTTTATTGAATGCATCCCCCCTGTTGATATTCATATACTGGGCTACAGGTCCAAGCCCATGCGTGGGATAAAGATTTCCATCTTTAACTTCGTGATGCCGGATGCGCCACATATTGTAGTAGTAATCGGGACTAAACATGAGTTCACGGAGGTTATGGATATACGAGCACTCAGCATAAGTAAGCGTTCCGAACAATCCCTGCTGGGCCATATTAAGCACCCATAACTCCTCATCGCCGTAACAGACATTCTCCAGCATTATACAATGACGCTGTGTTTCTTCCGCCGTATCCACAAGTTTCCAGGTATCTTCCAAGGTGATCGCGGCAGGGACTTCAGTGGCAGCGTGTTTACCGTTCAGCATCGATTCTAGACACATCTGAGTATGATATTCCCAGGGTGTGGCAATAATTACGAGATCTATATCATCTCTCTTTACCATTTCTTTCCAGCTCTCCAGCGTGCCTGAATATATAGCAGGCTTCTGCCCGTGACCTGAATTTTTAAGAACTTCAAGCGCCGCGTCGGTCTTAACTTTCTGAACGTCACAGATAGCTGTTATTATAGCTTTATCCGGGGATAATGAATCTACAAGGGTAATATGATCTGTTCCCCTGTTGCCGAGTCCTATAAAGGCGACCTTTACCTGCTTGATAGGCGGAACGGATAAACCAATTACAGATTTTCCTTTCGAGACAGGAACGAATGATATCTTTTCAATTTTATCAAGAAGTTCATCCCTTTTTACTTTGGGGAACAGAGGAGATAAGCCGAGAAAAGCACTGCTTAACGCTGACAGTGTAATGAAATTTCTTCTGGTAATGTTAGTCTTCATTTTATAACTCCTGAAAAATTATTTAAACCCCTCCGGTTACTCCCCTGAATTTCCCGGAAACCAATCCGCACACAATGGTCCTCATATCAATAATCCGCAGAACCGGAAATGATAGTTTATGAGTCATCCTGCTGTACGAAAAGACATTACTATATGCAGCGATTTTCTATTTATTATTTAATTGCCGGAACAGCCTTAATTAATAGGTGTTTTTCAAAAGAACAGTGAATTTTAGGATTAGAACCTTCAACAGAGGCAATCTTTTTGTCTTTTACGTAATCAATTACATTATATTTTCCTCCTGAAAGACCTCGCAGATCAACCTCACCGTCAAAAGAATCTGCATAGAACGCGTAGTACATGGTATCACTTTTCTGAATTACGTGAGTCTCAGGTTTATCATACCCTATATCATAGAGTTCACCCCTGTAGCATCCCTCAGGCAGCTTATTCTCTTTATATACATTCAGCCATTTCAGCCATACGGCTTCCTTTTCGTGAGTAAGTACAAAATTCTTATGTTCCAGCCTGTCGGTAGGATAAGTAAATTTTGTTCCTACAATTCCGCCAACTCCCACGGCAGAAGCAAAATCATTCCCGCTGTCGCTTAATTCAACATGGTCTCCAAAGTAAGGTGAATTGCAACCCATTAGCGCCTTAAGCGTTCTCCCTTTCAGTCTGATCTGCCAGGATGATTCCGGATCTGAGGCAACTGTCTGGTTCATATACGGCAGGTTATAAAATGAATATTCTGTTCCGCAGGGACAAATCTGGATCACCGCATCCGGTTTAATGCTTAATGCTGCATCAATTATAACCTTAAATAACAGTGGAAGTTTCTCGGCGGATGCTTCAGGAGATGAATGATGATGTGCGGGATTATAGCACGGAGGTGCACCGTTCAGGTGCTGACCGTCTATCTTTAACCCGTCATACCCCCATTCGCCTATAATTTTTTTAACAAGGTTAACGTGGTAATCGATTACAGGCTGGTAAGCGGGACACATATAATAACTGTCCCACCAGGAAATATCCACTTTTGATCCGTCTTTATTCAGCAGAAGGTATTCCGGATGTTCCTTTATCAGATCGGTACCCGGATCAACAGCAATAGGAGCCCACCATAACATCGCTTTCAGGTTGTTTTTATGGATCTCATCTACAAAACTTTTCATATCGGCATCACCGTTCGGAAATCTTTTGGGATTAAGATGCCAGTCACCTTCTGCTGTCTGCCACCCGTCATCAAGTGTGGCCCATCCATAACCCATCTCAGAAACCTTCGGAAGTGTACCCAGAACCTCGTCAATCGTAAAGTTCCTTTCATATCCCCAGGCACACCACTCAGCCTGGTAAGTGGAGGGTGTAAATTTTGCGAATGAAATGCCTTTATCCTGCATTACCCTGCTGAAAGTTTTCAGTGTGCTGAAATAATCTCCTTTATGTACAGTTACGAATGTCTCATACGTATCAAACGATTCACCGGGGGCTAGTTTAAGCGGTTCAAGGAACTTATATTCAACACCGAAACTGGCTCCGTCCTGTCCGGAAGAATAATCAACCGGTATCGAAATAAGTTTCGGAGAAATTTCAAGGTGACCTGCAGCCATACCGGCATCGGGCCTCCATAAGTCAACTACCGGCGTACCTCCGCCGTAATCACTCGCGTTCATCCCCATATAATTTTCCTGCTTAAATCCCTTATTAACCGGCTGTATCCAGTCACGTCTGTCAGGATAAGTAGCTCCCTGGAATGACCAGTATGAAGGCTGAACTTTCTCAGCAGGCAGAAAATTATAATTACTATTCATCCATCCGGTAACTGTCAGAGGATCTGTACCTGAATTTGTATAAGTAACAGTCATCATCAGAAATCCCGGGTAACTGGGATCCGCTTTAACAATAATTTCTTTTACGATATTAAGTCCTCCCTCGGTGAATTTCCCCTTCAGATCCAGAACTTTTACGTCATCCCTATTGAATTCATTCCAGTCAGTAAGCTCAAAATCGGAAATCGTTTTCCCATCCAGCATCAGCTGCTCAGAGGGATAATATTTTTCCATCACAGGTTTGGAATCTGTAATTTCCGAGATGATCATACTGTGCATGTTTTTATCGTACTTTATTGAAATAGTGCCATCCGAAAGATGAGGATCTTCCGAAGCATACAGTGGGTAAGCAAGTACTAATAACAGAAGGGTTAATATGTTTTTCATTACCTGGTAAATATTATTATTGATATAAATATTAATTAAAAGTTATCCGTTATAACATTATAAAATGACGAAAAACTTACCTGTCTTCGTCCCCAGCTTCGAGGTCACTACATAGAAGTATACACCCGGAGCCGCCAGCTGATTGTATTCGTTTTTAACATTCCATTTTGCAAAACTTGGCGTATCATTATTCGATGAAGAATGCTCAAGAGTTCTTACCAGTTCACCGGCTGAATTGAAAATCTTTATGGTAGCATTAGCCGGCAGGTTAATGAACTGGATCTGATGATCGCTTAGTCCTGTTTCCCATATCTCCGCGATCTTATAGGGATTGGGTACGACGGAAACTTTATCGAGGTTCTGTGTAGCCACTGGTGCCTGGGGAGTAACTTCCACCGTATTGTTTCCATTATTAGGAGTGTTGCTGAACCCGTTTTCAAGGGGACCGATGATTTTATTCCCGGTGTCATAAGCTGCCACGTAATATCTGTAGCTTAAACCGTTAATCACATCATTATCGGTGAAAATGTTGATTGTATCCCCGACGTTGAAATTCTTAAAGGTATCTACATCAACCACCTGCCTCAACTGGGTCCAGTTATCGCTGCCCAGGTCGAACCATGCATACTGCGGTATTGTTCTGTAGTTGCCTTTTATATCATCCTCTTTGTCAAACTGCGCCAGAGGCAGGTAATGAACACCTCCTTCAAAATCCTTGAAGGTTTTATTTCCCCAGGTAATTCCATCATCCTCCGACCTGTAGATCTTGTAGCCTTCGAAATCACTCTCGTGTTCGCTCTTTGTGCCCCACACAATTTTTACTCTTCGATTGCCTTTGAATACTTCCGCAACAGGAGCTTTCGGAGCTTCGATTATCTGCCAGTTGTTCTTGTAAAGTGTGACAGCTCTTTCGGCGTTTACCTTAATATCTTTTTCATTCGTTCCGAAAACCGTTGCAAATATAAGAGTATCACTTTCGCCGGGATTAAGAACGAACGGTTCGGAACCAAGAGTTTGAAGACCGTCCGCACCCAATCCCAGATAATAACCCTGTCCGCCTTCATCAGCATCGGGTACTCCGTTATGATCAAAGTCATCGTCAATACCGTCGCCGTTGCTGTCTTCGGGATCATTAACATTTTTTATGTTGTATTCAAAATACCAGTCCGTTCTTGCGCCGTTCCCGGCAGGCGTCGTGGCGCCCATCCAGAAATGGAAAGCATCATAGGTTGCTACTTTTTTAGTGGGACCCGGCATCTGTAAAGCTACTACTCCTGCCCAGGCTATTTTATCCGGTGGAATGGTTCCGCCCAACGGCGATTCCTCGTAGCCGTTATCATCTGTACCGTAAGCCAGCTGCAGGTCGGGATCATAATAGTGCCTGTCATCGTCAAACCCTATTCCTGAATAGAATTGGGGTATAAAACTGAAGTCGGCATGAATGGCCGCCCGCATATCGGTAATAGGGGCCGAGCCAATATTGCGTATTACATACACCCACATAATAAAGTCTTCGTAGAGCGTTCCCTCCCAGGCCATGCCGCGAATGATCATCTGTGTTTTCAGGAAATTGGGATGCGCATTGCTTGAAGTCAGCTGATCTGTACCACCCCAGGCTTCCACAACAGAGAATGTTTCCTGGTTGGCTAACTGTCTTCCGCCGGAACCAAAACCCGGCCATCCCGTAACAGAATCAAATTGAATAGGATCATTCAGAACCGGGTAGCTTGCCGGCCATGGATCTGGCCAGGTTGAAGAATCAGTACTTAATATGGCAGATGGTGAATTAACGAACTGCGCGTAGGGATAAAAATGTTCTTCGTCCCAGAACGCAGCGGGACCTTCATCCAGTGTGGCATCACAAAAGGCGGTGTAATCGCCGGCCGGATCAGGATATCCTCCAACAACTCCCGGATCCTGATCTATCGGTGCACCGAGCAGCACTCCTACTCCCGTTCCCCAGCTTATTCCGCTTCCCGCCGGGTATTCGAAGGAGGGTTCTCTTGCAAGAGATGTACTCTGTTCGTTGCCGTTGCAGAGGAGTCCCGTATTATTAAAGGTGGTCCGCACTTTATTTATATCAAAGATATTCCAGCGCTGGTTGATCATGGGATTATTCTGACCGAAGGATAATCCCGAAAGAATCACTATAGCTAACAGATATTTTTTCATGACCCGTCCTTCTTATTAACTATAGATTAAACTGAAGTGTAAACTGATTTAATATACCAAAGTCGCCGTAGTCGAGGAAAAGGTAATCCAGTTTAAATTTATAATCGATTATATTCTGAAAATCGAGACCGAAACCTGCAGTATAGTTCACCTCGTCGTAATTAAACTTGTACCCTCCCCTTAGATAGAACATCCTGTAAAGGCCGATTTCGGTTCCAACATTATGTCTTACCTTAAAATCCCTGCTGTCAAACAGATCATATGCTACAAGCCACGATACCTTGTCATTATCAAGGATGAAGTCGGATACTCCAAAGCGGAGAAGTAAAGGGAGGTCCCATTCAATAGACGATAGTTCTGCAGGGATCTGCTTGTTGCCCGGGTTATCAGGAACGGAATAGGTGATAGATAGATCCTCGCCGTTAAACTGCATTTTCGTTCCGAAGTTTGAAAGTGAGGCGGCAAACCTGAAGTTGTTATCGAAGAAAGATGTAAGAAAAACTGCACCAAGGTCAACCGCGAAAGCGCTGGCTGTAGCATTCGCGATAGTCTGGTTAATGAACTTAACCTTCACACCGAATGAAAAACGGTCGGTTAACGCTCTTGCATAACCGAGTCCAACGGCAAGGTCGCTGGCTGAGAGGAATCTTCCTGTTCCGTCCTGATCGTAGACTGTAGTCTCTTCAATTTTTCCGTAATCAAGATACTGAAGATCCATTCCGAAGGAGCCGACACCTTCCACTTTGTAAGCAGCGGCTACGTAAGAATTCCTGGTTTCAACCAGCCAGTCCATTGTAGAAATAGAAACAGAAAAATCATCATTTATCCTTGTGAGAGCGGCAGTGTTCCAGAAAAGTGCTTCGGGGGAAGCTATGGTTGCGATCGCCGCGTCGCCCATCGCCATCGGTCTTGAGCCGACGCCTATCTTCAGAAAGTTCGCGGCCGATGTTCCCGAATAATCCACATCCTGCTGGGCGTACAACCCGGTTCCGGATAGTAAAAGGGTTAATACGGCTGCTAAAAAAATTCTCTGAATCATTTTGCATGTGTATAAATATTTCATAGCCTGTTCCTGTTAAAGAATTACAAAAAATTTGCCTGTCACAGTGCCGGCAGGTGAACTTATCACATAGAAATAGACGCCGGGGGCAACGAGCTGATTGTACTCGTTCTTTAAATTCCATTCCATAATGCTGGAATTACTGTTCTTGTCGAGAGTCTTGATCAATTCGCCCGCCGAATTAAAGATCTTAATCACGGCCTTTTGTGTTAAGCCTGTAAACTGCAGTATGTGCTCGTTCCAGCCTGTTTCCCATATAGCGTTTATTATGTAAGGATTTGGAACTACTCTTACTTTATCCAGACTGCCGGTGGAAACAGCAAGTTCCGGTGTAACGCTGACGGTGTTATTGAATTCCTCCGGCTTTGCAGCGGCTGAATTCTCAAGGGGACCGACAATTCCGTTGCCCGAATCATAGGCCGCGATGTAATACCTGTAATTGATTCCGTTTAACACAGTCCTGTCAACGTAAACATTGACGGTATCACCGTCCTGGAAATGAGACAATCTGTGCTTTCCGAGATCGAACCCGGGTATTGAATCGCCGCTTACAACAAAACGAAGATTATTCCACTTATCATCACCGAGGTAGTACCAGGCATATTCAGGCAGCGACTGGTAATATCCCTTAATTCCGTTCTCAAGATCAAATTGTGCAAGCGGGACATAGTGTATGCCGCCCTGGAAATCGGTGAAGCTTTCAGTTCCCCACGTCTGGCCTTCGTCCTGCGATCTGAAGATCTTGTATCCTTCAAACTTAGGATCGTGCTCGCTTTTATTTCCCCAGATCAGTGTCACTTTTTTATCATCAATAAATGATTCAACAACAGGTGCCTCCGGAGCTTTTAAAGGCTGCCAGTTATTGCTGTATAGTGAGAGCGCCCGCTGAGAGTTTGTTTTGATTTCCTGTTCGGTCGCACCGAATATAGTAGCAAAAATTAACGTGTCCATTTCACCCGGCTGAAGCGTAAATTGATTTGAGCCGATGATCTGGAGTCCGTCGGCACCGCTTCCTACATAGTAGTTGGGACCGCCGTCCTGTATATCAGGAATTCCGTTTCCGTCAAAGTCATCATCAATGCCGTCACCGTTACTGTCCTGCGGATCATTTTCATTCATCAGGTTCCACTTGTAATACATTTCAGGATCTCCGCCGCTGCCGGAGTTGGACGTTTGACCTTCCCAGAAATGAGCGGCATCGTAAGTTCTTACTTTGCCGTCACCGCCCGGCATTTTCATAACAAGTACTCCCGCCCAACCGATATCCTCAGCATTGAGTGCACCGCCGCCTACCGGGTTTTCCTCGTAACCGTCATCATCCCATCCGTAAGCAAGCTGAAGATTAGGATCATAGTAATGCCTGTCGGCATCCTGCCCTATGCCCGGAATGAACGCGGGGAAGAAACTATAGTCCGCATGAATACCCATCGACATATCGACTATCGGCTTGTCGGTAGGATTGCGGATAATGAACACCCAGACTATGAAGCTTTCGTAGAGTGAGCCTTCCCAGGCCATACTTCTCATCATCATCTGGGTCCTGAGCCACCTTGTCTGGCTGTTGCCCGATCCAAGCTGATCGGTACCGCCCCAGCCGAACATATAGCTGAAAGACTCCTGGTCCGCCAATGTTCTGCCGTCTTCACCCGCACCGGGCCAGCCCGTTTGAGGGTCCAGCGGTATCGAAACAGTCGGCAGAGCATTATTTGTAATGCTTTCATTCGACATCCCGTCAACAGGGTAATAATTAGGCAGCGCGGCAGGCCAGTTTGAAGGCCAGGAATCAGGATCAGTGCTGATGCTTGCCTTTTCAGGATTGACAAATTCAGGGTAAGGTGCGAAATGCTCCTCATTCCAGAAATCGCAGGGACCTTCATCCATTGTTCCGTCGAGATAAGGATAACTTTCAGGGTTAACCCCGCCTACAACAGCTGGATCCTGCGGGAACGGAGCTCCTACCACTACTGCAACACAGGTACCATATTCTTTACCGCTTCCCTGAGGAAATTCAAACGAAGGAGACCTTGCGTTATTATAGTTCTGGTTATCGCCGTCGCACAGCATGCCGGCATTGTCGAACACAGTGGCAACTTTATTTATGTCCAGCTTATTCCAACGTTTTTTATCCATTGGATTCTGCTGCTGGGCACTGGTGAATACTGCCGCCAAAACGACCATAACAATGGCAGTATTTATAAACGTTATGTTTTTATTAAAAATCATAAGGCTAATTCCATAATTTTATTCCCAACCGGATCGTTCTGCCCGGTCCGTACATACTCGGATTATTTGTGTAATCATATGAAGTGGCTTCATTCGCATCCTGACCTGCCACGCCGGAGTCTGCATAAACCCACCATACGTTCCGGTCATTTGTCAGGTTGGTTATCTGTACGAACAGCTGCTGTTTGAAACTGAAGAAATCAAAATTCTTGAACAGGTTCAGATCCAGCTGATGTACGGCTGGTGAGCGCTCGCCGTTCGGATCAAATGAAGATCTTGTATAAGGAAAACCTGAGGCAATACTTCCGTAAAGTGAAAATCCAAGACCATTATCCATTTCGAAATGAATGTTTCCCTGGAATACATGGGGCTGATCCCAGTTGGCAGGGAAAGTTCTTGATTCGTCGGTCGGCCGCTCAAACAATATCGATGTACTGACAAGAGTATTCGATAATGTATAGTTGAAAAATGCCGAAAAATGATTTGTGAATTGTTTCTTCAGCGAGAACTCTAATCCCTTTACAGTAGCATAATCAATATTTCCCATTACCTGGAATCTCTTGCCTTCACTTGTTTCATTGAGAAGTACACCAATCAGGTTATTGGTCTTTCTATAGAAAGCAGTTACGTCGAGAGATACAAAGTCACCCAGCATAGTCTGTAGTCCGAATTCATAATTAACTGTTTTTTCGGGCTCAATCGTCGTTGATGCAAGGGGCGTATTCTCCAGCTGGGGATTCGGCCTGTACTCTCCCGAAGCTGTTACATAATAGGTTCCCTGGAAGACTTTGTAGTAATTCGGGAACTGGTAATAGTGACCATAGCCGAACCTTATGGCGGCTTTGTCGGCAATCGGGAAGCTTATGCCCAATCGGGGGGTGACGTAAAAATCAGCCTTTGCTTCTTCAACCGGTGCATTAGGATTACCGTTCTGTTTTATATCAACCAGAACTTTTCTGTTGGTATTGATATAATCGAACCGGGCGCCGAGGTTGATGATCATACCCATATCTTCAAATTCCATCTTCTCATTAAAATATCCATCTACCTGGTAGGGCTTGTAGTTGTACTGTTCAAGAGCTTCACCGCCGTCGGGATTGCGGCGTGTCAGGTCAGTTTTAAGAAGCTGAAGGGTTGATCCTAAGGAAAGGTTGTGGATCTTATTGATCTGCCACGAATAATCGAGTTTTGCTTCCTTCCTGCTGAAATAAGTACTGAAGAAAACCCAGTCCTCACCGATGGTTGAGAATTCTGCCGTACCGTTCTGCGGTACTACTCCATAAAGCGAAAGATCATCATATACGCTCGACTTGAATTTTCTTTCATAGTTCGCAAGTGAGAGTTCAACATAGCTTCTTTCATTTATGAGGTAGTTGAACTTCACATATCCAAGATTGTCATTCAGCCTGACCGGAGGCGTTCCGTAAGGATTGTATTTGAAGTAATGGTTGTATACTCCCTTATTTGCTTTCGAATAAAATCCGCCTATGGTCACCTTGAAGCTAGGAACAGCCTGCCAGATTATCTTTGCAAAGTCGAACTGTGTATCGCTGAACTGCATCGGAACTCTTTCAGGCGTGCCGCTTTTATCGGTACCTTCACTATTAACATAGTTGGGATAAATATATCCGAAGATATAACCGTCCGTACTGAATGTTCGATGCGAATACATAAAACCGAGATTGCTGTAGAACGGCAGTGCGGCCGACATAGAGAATTCAAGGCTCTTCGTATTTTGCGAAACTGCATCAATACCGAAATCATCGGTGAAGGATTTAATGGCAAATTTTGGGGTGGTTGACATATCTGATGCACTTGATATTTTAACAACTCCCGACATTGCCTCGCCGTACTGAGGTGCAAAAGTTCCGGTAAAAGTCTCCATTGAACTTATTGCCAGTTCACCCATCTGGTCGATATTGAAATCGCCCCAGAGAGCATCACCAACGTTTATGCCATCCAGAAGATATGCGGCTTCGTTCTCTCTGCCGCCCCTGAAATGGAGTCCATCCGAGGGAACAGTAGCAAACTGGCCGAAGGCAGGCAGACTTGAAACATCACGCGTCAGAACCTGCTTTGTTACACCAGCCTGCTGAACCAGTACATCCTTAACGGTAGTTATAGGGATCTGCGAAATCTCTTCTGCAGTCCTTCCCTGCAATTTACTGGTAAGGTCTTTCTGTACCGGGGGGATCTTATAGGAAGTTACAGTGACTTCATTCATTTTTATTGACTCGGGCTGAAGATCAAAGTCGAGTGTAACAGTTAAACCTGATGAGACTTTAACACCCTCAATAACCTGTGTATTATATCCGAGCATCTTAGCTCTCACGTTATGTGTCCCGGATGGAATATTCAGGATCAGGTAATTGCCGTCTTCATCAGTAGCATCACCAAGCATCAGGTTCTCGATGAATACACTGCACCCGACTAAAGGCTGCCCGGTTGAAGCATCGGTTATTTTTCCGACAATTTTACCGCCGCCTTGTGCCGCTGTATAAGACGACAATAAAATCAAGGCGCAAAAAATTAAAATGTATTTACTCATAGGATAACCAAAAGTTTAAATGCAATTAATAGTTATTTTTCGTTAGTGCCAGGTATTTTAAGCTGCCGCCGACCTTTGCACTTGAAATCCTTTTCATAGTTTTGGTTTCAATAATCTGTACCGTTGAATCGATCGGAGTAACGGCATATAAAAGCTCTTCTGCTGATGTCAGCCTGAGCTGATCAACCTGGTATTCCCACTCCATATGATCGGTAATGGTATTTGAGCTGACGTCGATCTTCAGAATACCGCCTATATTATCGCCTCCTGTGCCTCTGTAGTAAGCGGCATAATAGTATTCTTTACCCATAGTACCGTCAGTGAGGTACTGGAACCCGGGATCAATGACCTGAGAAGTTTCAGATTCCACATCAAAGACCGATATAACACTGGAGTTGGTTCCCAGAAGGTAAAGATGGTGTCCGTCATCGCTGATCTCTATATCCGTCGGCTTTGTACTTAATCCCGACGGTACGATATGCGAATTTGTGAAGTTATCCGCATCTACGATCTTAAGATCAGAATTCGTTGTGCTGTAAAAATAAAGCCTGTTATTCAATGAACTATAAGAAACATCCTTTGGTCTGAAATCATCGGCAAATACATGTGTTTCTTCATTTGTAAGTGAGTTCAGATCAATAACAGAAAAGGATTTCGCGGAAGCGTTTGTAACATAGGCTTTATCGCCGCCGAATTCTATGTTTGTAGGTCCCAGTCCTACCGTTATCTGTTTTTCTATCGTAAAATCGGCAGGGTTAACTACAGTGACCAATCCATCGGTAAGCTTAATACTAACTATAAAAAGTTTATCGGAATTTTTATCGACTTCCAGCGCCGAAGTCTGGTAGTCTTCCGGTGCGGGTAGAATGAGACTATCGAGGAACTCATCAAGTTCACCAATTTTATATATCTTATTCCTGTCCGACTTATCTCTTATGAACCCTAGCGGGAACCCGTTATCTGAATATTCCCCCGTGGTAAAGAACCAGCCGCTGTCGGGAATATCCTCTTCGGTAGGAGATATCATCGAATTACCATGTATATCCATAACCCCGCCTTTAACAGCGACAGTATAAAATTCTGCCGGGTTATAATTATCCAGCGGGGTGTAGATTACTATTGTATCCGACGCACCGTAAGAAAAGGTACCGTCGATTTTTCCGCTGACACTTTCTACAATAATGTTTGAAGGAAAACTATTCAAATCCATTGCTTCATTAAAGTAGAATATTACCTGGTGGTCCAGAGGAAAAACCAGGTTTGAAGCATCAAATCCTATCTTAACAAATTCGGGCCTGTCAATTTCAGTGGGTGCAGGGGGCATCCTGTCAGGCACGCATGAATTAAGAGTTAATGCCGCAATGGTTATCAGGAATAGTTTGATAATGTTCCTGGTCATTTTATTCACCATAAATTTTCAAAATTCAGAAGGCTGACACAAGTTTTATTGTTTTAGCATTCAACCATTATCATTTCGACTTGTCCGTCCCTCCCAGCGCAGTGAGAAAGGGACCTTTTAACCCGAAATGACACTCTCTCGTGTCAGCCTCCCTGGTTAATTTGTTATTTGATTAACATCATTTTTCTGGCAACACTGTATTTATCAGAACTAATCCTGAAAATATAAGCACCGCTTACCATCTGAACGCCATTATCATTTTTTCCATTCCATACTAGTCGCTGCTGCCCGGCTTCGAGCTGCTGGTTATTTATCAAAGTCGATACTTTTCTTCCGAGTATATCAAAGACCTCAACTTTAACCATTGTCCTTTCAGGCAGAGAAAATTCAATTGTTGTTGTAGGGTTAAATGGATTCGGGTAATTAGATACCAGTCCGAATCCTTCGACATTCTGGATTTGCCTGTCTTCTTTTACTCCAACAACAGAGTTGTCTCCCAGCCTGTGAACGCTTGGTCCGTCAATGAAGTTATAATTGATTGCGTAGTAGGGGTAGTTATCTTCTATAATATTATTTGGAACGTATTCTTCGTTATCCCAGTTTTCGTCTCCTACCACGTAGAGCCAGGGTCTTACATCTGTTCCTGCATTGATAACTGATCTGGGAACAGAAATCTCAACCACGTTGTCTTCTGAGTTCTTGGCAAATGTTGCGATAGCACCTTCAACCTCTGCGAATTCTTCATAAGCGCCCGGCCAGTCGGCAATATATTTGTAAACAGGGACTTCATTGCCTGTTGAGTCGGGATGCAGAGCAGCACTTAAGTCGACCATATAATCGACCGGGAGTCTCCAGAAACCGCCGTAACCTAATCCAGTGGTATCTCCCCAGTTTACCTCGAAGAATAACTGGAATGCGGGACCGTTTTCATAATTATTATACATCCCGGCAAAAGTTGCGGAAGGATCAATATCGATCCTGATATAAATATTCGTTGAGTCGCTTGTTACATACATATCCTGAACGTCGAACTCGGGACCGGTAGGCATATCGCCAAGTTCCTCGGCACATTCACCAACATCAGCTGGCTGAATACCTGCAGCTACCCAGTCGAGCAAGTCGCCGTCGATAGTAATATCCGACATGATCTGGTCGCCCTGGTGCTGGTAAACGGAACCTCCGTACCAGAAATCATATTTCAGCATCGAAGCTCCGCCTTCAAGCGGAAGCTGGGACGCGCCGTCAGCCCATTGAAAATCGGCAACTGAGTATACCCATGGTCTGAATTCACTTCCGAAATTAATAAGATTGCGGGGTACTGAAAATTCAAGCTGATTGTTATCGGCGTTGATGGCCATAGGACAAGTCGCTAAAAGAACAAACTCACCTTCAACATAAGTAGGATTTCTTCCCCCCGTATAAAGATACAATTCTACATATTTTTCCAATGAGTCAGGATGAAGCGTGGGAGCGATATTTATATAGTAGTTATATGCATTGTTCCACCATCCCCAGTCGAATCCTGTTGTATCTCCTATTTCTGTATCAAAATACATTTCGAAAACAGGAGGGTTAGTATAGTTGTAGAAATTATTGAAGTTGGCTGTAGGATCAAGATCGATTCTGCAGTAAACATTTATAGAATCATGTGTTACATACACATGACGTACGTTAAAATCCGAATACTGCGGATCCGCGACTACACCATAGCTTTCCGACGGTAGTCCGGTATCCAGCGGATCTATTCCCGCCCAGTCCAGCATATCTCCGTCAATAACTATTTGAGCGGATGCCGAGCCGAGGAGAAGGATGAATGAAATCAGGGTAAAGATTCTTTTCATGATGATCACCTGGTTATTAATGATTGATTATTTATTTAAGCAATAAGAGTTTCTGTGAGTACAAGTTTTTTTTTGTCTGGAGAATAAAAAAATATACGCCGCTGCTGAGTTCACCGAAATTGTTTCGATCGGTATTCCAGATAATTTTCTGCCCTGTATATTCATAGGGCTCAAATTTTTTTACGAGGCGTCCGATTATATCGTAGACCCTAGCTTCTGTAATATCCCGGGGACTTATATTATATTCTATTGTTGTCGTTCCGTTAAAGGGATTTGGATAAGATTCAATTTTGTAGTCACCGGGAACAGCGGGTTCCTCTGCCTTTACGGCGGAAATACCACTGAATAATTCAAAGTAATCTGTTCCTGTATAAGTTTCACCACCGGCATTACTGGATATAGTCACCTGGTGATTAAGCGAGTTGTATCCGGTTGAATCCTCCCATAAATTCTGGTTTGCAAGCCTGACAGCATAATCAGGATTGTCGTGAAGCCTGTTTTCAGGATCTGCTAAAAATATATACGCTGAGTAATTGCCTTCTGCCATATCTGCGGGAATTCCGGCAGTCAGTGTAACATAATTGGTGTCTCCGGCTGTCCAGAACCTGGGATCAACATCCGTAACCAGCCTGTACCTGGTATTGTTTTCATTATTTCTTAAAATGATCTCGAGGTTTCGTGGATTAAAAGGACTGGCAAAGCCATAATTAGCAATCCGGAAATCCAGGTTAAAAATTCCTGCAGGTTTTATACTGTCGGAGATAACAGCCTGCTGAAGTTCAAACCTGTAGCCCATTCGTTTCTTTATCTCATCCATACAGCCTTCATTGATCCAGCGGGCAATAACATCAGGGTGATAGTCTTTATTTATCACAGACCATCTCATTCTGGCCAGGTCGATTAATGAATTTTCACAGTCCGCATAACCGCAGTCACAGCAGGTCTCACCTCCCTGCGGGACATACCTGTTATCCTGATTCAGGTAATCCTTATCTCCTTCTACATCATTCCACAGGTAGGTTCCCATGTCGGTTTCGTCAGAAACAAAGCAGTCGTTATGTGCTCCCACCCTTGATTTTTTTGTACCTGAAAAAGCCTCCAGTGAATCCAGAGGATCCAGGTCCTGAAATATCTTTCTCTTATAGTCGGGAGTTCTGACAACAACATCCCGTTTTACAGGGAGTGCATCAAGCAGCGCGTAGGTTACTGCCCTCCTGCTTGCTGTATTATTCAGATTATGAGATGAGTAGTACCATTCCCCCCATGCACCGATGAACCCTGCCTCGATGTAATTGATTACATCATAACTCTGCTGAAAGAGAGGGGTAAGCTGGTTAATGTGAAGAAGGATTGTGTCAAGAGCGGCATCTTCACCGTTTTGATTGTTAGTATAAGAAAAACGCATTACAAGCTTAACTCCGCCTTCACGGGCCGTATTTAAATCAGCTTCAACAATATCAAGGAATGACTGGGGCAGCGGAATATCATTGTACTGCGGGATTGTGTAGATCCTCTGGATGACAGATATGTTTTGTGCTTTTAAGGTATTTATAAAATTTATTGTAACCGGGTTGCTGCGGTATGCAGAAAATCCTCTTTCGGGATTAAAAATGATATCGTCGGATCCTTCGTAATTGATAGTGCTCTGTGCAGACAGATTAAATACAAATGGTGAAAGTACCAGGAGAATCTTAAGAATAAATTTCATCATGCTCTTCAATTGTTAGTTTGTTATCTCATTTCTTTTAATCATAATCACCGCTCCCCTGTCTATTTCGGGAACGGTAAAACTAATTTCATTAGCCGCAGTATGGGTTTCTATTTTTTCTTTCTGACCAAGGAAAGGAAGCATATAAACTTCACTGCCTGCTGAAGAAGCGGGCATACTTACTCTCACAGTCCCTGGAGTCTTTTCCGGATTATTGTATGTACTGCATAATGCCCGTACATTCGTTAAGAACAGGTAAGTATATTCATCCTTTTCTGAAACTGAAGCTATAAGATCGAGCGGCGCCTCAATTTTTATTTCGGGAACGTAAGATGTAAACCTGATAAGTTCTGAAAGAAATGCTTCTTTGACGAATGACATTTTATTCAATTTGCTTCCGGATCTGAAATAACTATTCAGTTCTTCTTTCATTGCCGAAGTATATTTCTGACCAGGATTATTCTTTAAAATTATATAACTGTCTGCTCTGTTATCACCAAAATACTTTTGCAGCCGGTTAGTATTTTCGCCGGGACCGGTGGAATCAAGCTTCTCACGAGTTTCATTGTATTCCGCAAAATCCCCCGTGATGATAAATTTAGTGCCGCTTTCACTTAGCCTTTTAATTGAACCTGCCTCATCCTCGCTGATACATTTTACATCGGGGAGTATCAGGATTTTGGGAGAGAGCTTATCAATGGTTCTTGATGTTACAATCTGTACCGGAAGGTGTGAATGAATTAATAAGTTAACAAGGCCGCGGTAGCTGCTGATATATTCTTCACTAAAGTAGTTTCTTGTTATATCTGAAAAGTATATGCTGACTGGTTCCGGGGGTATCCGCGGGGCATAAAAGATGTCATCATACTGCGAAGCCCATTTGTATACCTCTGTTCTTGTCTGCATATCATTCGTCGACGACATAACGTATCCTTTAACATCCCACATATTCGTTCCCGTAAAAAGGTGGGAAGCAAAAAGACTCTTCATTGCCTCAGAAGGGTTCACATTTTTATTGTCATACCATGAATAGGTCAGCATCCAGGTGGGATCACCTTCAGCGAAGGCTCTGAAAGTCTTCATTCCGATTATAAAATTATACCAATCGTAAGGCTCCCTGTCCGATGCATAATATTCACCTTCACTGTATTCGTGAGCTATTACATCGACAACATTATACATCTGGAAGACATCTGCCCCAACCCTGACAGCCTCTTCAGAGATTCCGGGATAGATCTCAGCGATTGTTTTACATTGAGGATTTACGGATTTAATATTCCGGTCAATCTCGGCCATAAAATCAGTAAGTGTTTTCATTCTGAAGTTGATCCATTTTATAAATCCCTGATCCTCATAATTTCCTAATTCTATATCGGTTCGGGCATCCAGGCCGGTAAGTTTTTTGAATTCGGCAACTGTATAATCATCAAAGCTGGCCCAGGTATCTTCCCAACCTTCAAAGTGGGTCATCCAGTAAGGTATGTCCACATAAATTCCATCTATTCCCGTAGCAGCAATCTCGCGTACCCTCTGCATGTAAGTTTTTCGCCATTCGGGAGCATAAGGACTGATCCAGACATCTTCATCTCCCTCTACAATCCAGAATGCATCTTCCGCACCGAATACCGCAGGCTTTCCGTTTATATCCCTTTGAACCCAATCGGGATGATCTTTAAAAGAAAGTATGCTCTTTGTTATCGGCGTTGTCTGTTATACACTCGAGTCCAGCTATATAAACGAATGCAAAATTATTTATTTTGTGAGCCTCCCCGGCGACCTTTCTGATAGCTTCAAGTTTTTCTGTCGGATCGAGAAAACTTTCATACCTTCCGGTAATATCATTGTCTACTTCAATGCCGTATACGAAGCTATCGCTTGCTTTTTGGATTATATTGTTGACTTCTGACAGGGAAAGAGGGTTACCGCAGATTCTGACCTTATGCGTCCAGTCCTGCTGGGCATAAATATTTAAAGCCGCTGCAGCTGTCATGAGGGTAATAATAATGCTTGTAGTAAAAAATTTCATAGGCTCACACTATTCTTCCTGGTATTGCTTACTATTTCCATTTTATGCTTTATCATGTTCTTTACTCCTTCAACGGCAACGGGAAATACATTTCTGAGATCGATGTCATCTGTATTCAGAAGGAGCTGTTTCAGTGACTTCATAAAAAGGTCTTTGGTTTCTGTTGCGACGTTAACCTTTGTAATACCGGCGCCCGCAGCCTCCTGAATCTGCTCATCAGGAATGCCTGAGGCGCCATGTAGAACAAGGAGAGCGTAAGTGAGTTTTTTTATTTCTTTAATTCTCTGAATATCAAGTTCGGGTCTGCCCGTATAAAAACCATGCTGTGAACCGACTGCGACGGCGAGAGAAGTCACACCGGTTTCATCCACGAAGTGCTTAGCCTCTGACGGTTCAGTATACCTGCTGCGGTCAATTTCCGAACCCGGTTTTGGAACATAACCGAGTTCTGCTTCAACATTTACTCCGTATGGTTCTGCCAGCTCGACAACCTTCCTGGTCAAAGCAATATTTTCATTAATATCTCTATCGCTTGCATCGAACATAACTGAATCAAATCCCTGATCCAGACACTGCCTTACCAGGTCAATATCGGAGCAATGATCCAGGTGAACCCACGACTGAATTTTTTCCTCTTCAGAAATTGTTCTTGCAAGCTTCACCGCGGTTCTCAATCCCATATATTTTATTGAAGCAGGAGTTAACTGGAGTATTACCGGGTTATTAGTCTCCGAAGCTGCCCGGGCGATTCCTTTGCATGTTTCCATGTTATAAAAGTTAGCCGCAAGCAAAGCTGTTCTATTATCCTGAACTTCTTTTAATTTTTCGAGTAATTTCAATTCTTATATCCGAATTTTTCTTTACCTGTCCGTATTACTTGGTCGTAATTTTCAAAAGCCGTGGTACCGCCGGCAGCGGTCGTATTAACAGCGCCGGTCAGATTAGCGAATTCCTGGCATTCATCTACGCTGCAGCCATTTATATACTTATAGATGAAACCGGCGTTAAAGCTGTCGCCCGCCCCGATTGCATCAACTACATCATGGTTAAAGAACGACTGCTTAAAGATGCTGTTATTTTTATCTGCCGCTATCGAACCTTTACTTCCGAGTTTTACTATCACAAAATTTGCATCGCAGGTGAGTTTATTAATCGCATTTTCGAGTACATTCTCTCCTGTCAGCAGCAGGGCTTCCTGTTCATTCGGGAGAAACACATCAACGAAAGGAAGAATTTCCTTGTAATTAAAGTCCCACCTCTCGGCCGGGTCCCATTGCATATCAAGCGAGGTTGTCAATCCGTTTTCCTTCGCCTTCCTGAATAGTGATAATAATCCTTTTTGTATTCCGGGCTGGAGGAAATATGAAGAAAAGTGAAGATGACGCGCCGATTTTATAGTATTTTCTTCAATGTCATCTATTGAGAGGTCTTCCATCGCTCCCGGATAAGTAACCATTGCCCGGTCTTCCGAGTAGTTCAGAACTATTGTGGCTCCCGTATTCAGCTTACTGCTTGTAATTATGAAACCGGTACTGACCTTTTTTGCTTCAAGACTTTCCTTTACAAGTGTACCAAAAGCATCATTGCCTATCTTTCCGGCAAACGCAACTTTGGCACCCAGGCTGCTCAGGTTGCCGGCGAAAATTGCCGAGGAACTTCCAAGGGTCAGGGTCATCTGCCTGGCAATTTTTTCCTTTCCCATTTCGGGAAAAGAATCGATGGTATTAAGAATTAAATCAACGTTTAATTCGCCGACTACAAGAACATCAAACTGTTTGTTTTTCATTTGCCTTTTCCGGGGTGATTTCTGCTTCGGTTTCTTCAGGATTATCTTCTATAGCCATTAAAAAGATTGAAATAAGAGCCAGGACCATACCGGTGATAATAATAGGATGAGGGATGACCTGGTAGATAATTAAAGAAATAATAATCGTGATTACGGGTGCGACCGCATTGGTCATCGGACTAACAATTATAGCTTTACCGTATCTGAAAGCATAGACAATCATTAAAGCGCCAATTGAATTAAGGATCTGTATCAAAGCGGCTAAATAAGGACCTTTGAATCCCCAGTTAATCTCCCGCGAGAAGTCTGTCATCAGAAGTGCTATCGGAATAAGGAGAAGTCCTGTGATCATCATATAGAAAAATATGCTCTCGGCTTTCATTGTCTGATTTGCAAATCTCATGATATACGCCTGAATTCCCCATGCAAAAAAGACTACCAGTGCAAGTATAACCCAGAGGAACCCTGAACTGTTAATATCATTAGGCGGCTGGTACGATAAGAATATTATTGCAATTAACGCGAGTGCAATACCGATCCAGCCTTTCCTGGATGCTCTCTCCTTCAGAAATATATAAGATAAGATTATTGTTATAACAGGCGATAGAGAAATAAACGGAAAAACAAGGTAAGCAGGTCCTGTTCTGAGAGCCTGGAATAGTACAAGCTGTCCACCTGCACCGGTAAAACCGATCACGCAGCCGAGGAAGATGGACCTTTTATCAGTTTCAAGCTTCCAGTTAATAATTTTTAATGCAACAAGTGCAGGGGGGATCATTGTCAATGCCCATACAGCATAACCCAGTGTTGCGGGGAATCCGGCTTTTTCAGGAATCTCAATTAATGCGCCCCACACACCCCAGAACAGCGTGGTGACGATTGCATAGAGCAGCCATGGACGACCTTTCAAGTTAACCTCCAGTTGTTGCGTAGTGATAATTATCAAGAACACCGGAGATCCTGTGCATTATGATTTCGACAGGATTCTCAGTTATCTTTCCTTCCCTTACTGCATCATACTCCCGCGGGGAATACTGACTCAGCAGTGTTAATGGGACAGGATTTTCTGAAAGATTATTTATCAGTCTTTTTAATGAATTTTCTACAGCTTCATCCGACCAGTAATACCTTATTCTATCGCTGTAGCTGTATTTTCTTTTAAGCCTGTTTTCATTTTTATCCGAAGCGTAATATTTATTCCAGTAATCAGGGAATTCAGTCATCCTGTGGTCGATAACTTCACGCAGATCAGAGAGAGTGACTCCTCTCTTTCCTGCTAATAATTCCTCTTCAATCAGTGATAGAGCAAAAATTGCCTCACGGAATTTGTAAGTAAGCCAGGGTCCGACTTTAAGAATTGCAAAGTGATCCTGAACCATCTGCCGCAATAGCTCTTTTTGCTGATAATCTGTGGAGTGTGCCTCGTAGACCAAAGCGGGATAAGTTTCTATAAAAGATGCGAGTTCTTTGCTTTTGGATCTGTCATACTCATGAACTTCGGTGTCCCCAAACTCAACACCCGGCTGTACAACCACCCCGATTACACGTTCCCAGGCGTCCATGAGATTATGCTTCCGGAATGCTTTTACGGTAAGACTTATTGTTTCCCCGACAGCCTCAACAGGAGTAATATGTATATCCCCGTCACGATCTCTCGCCCCGCCCGGAGGAGGAACATCAGTACCTATTATATATACAGGAAGAGTTTCGTTATTCTGTTCTCCGGCAGCAGCCTCAGCGGCTTTGCAGAGGAGCGCTGATCGTTCAGCTATTATTGCAGGATCAAGAGGCTTATTTCGGTTACCATCATCCCCACACTTCATGCTGGCATCCAGGTGTATTTTAGAAAATCCTGCTTTAATATAAGCAGAAATCTGCTCCGTTGCTTTTTGAAGTGCGGATTCTGAATTTTCATTCTGCCACCGGTTGGGTCCGAGATGATCGCCGCCCAAAATAAGATTTTCTATAGGAAAGTTCATCTTTTCCGCAGTGTCAATGACCTGTTGTTTGAATTGGGCAGGAGTCTGACCGGTGTATCCGCCGAACTGATCAACCTGGTTGGAAGTAGCTTCGATGAGCAGAGGCCTGTTATGTTTGCGTGCATGTTCAATTGCGGCTTTAATTACAAAAATATTCGCCGAACATACTGAAGTAATACCGATACTCATACCGGATTTATGAGCCCGTACTACCTGAGATATTTTATTATCCAGAGCTATCACTATTTACCGTTTGTATATGGATAAATGTTTACTCCCTGTACCACCCGGTGAATCATTCCCGACTCCGAGGGAAAGTCCGGGTCAAGTCCGAGATTTAAAGATTTATATAATCCTAGTAATTGTGCCGTCAACACAGCCGCGACGGAGAGAAAATCCTCGTGGATATGTCTGCCGTCATCAGACAATACAATTTTGAGATCAAGGTTTGCCGGAAACGAATCTTTTTCCATAACACCAATTGAGCAGAGAGGCTTACGTGCCCCCTCAATTGCGGCAATCAGGTCCTTTTCGTAAAGGCCGGCATATGGGTTATTGGAGAAGAGATATACTATTAAAGTATTTTCATCGAGCACGGCTTTGGGGCCATGACGAAACCCCATAAAAGAGTCATGCTTGCAGATAATCTTGCCGTCGGTTAATTCCTGCAGTTTAAGCTGTGACTCCCGGGCTATGCCTTTAAGCATACCGGAACCCAGAAAGACAGCTCGTTTAAATTCAGACGCTGCTGCCTTCTGCAGATCTTCGGCATATTCATTCAGTATTTTAGTGCCGTATTTATTCAGAAGATCGACCTGTTCATCCAGATCACCTTCATCGCGGGTTATCCTGGATATCAGCAATCCGGCCAGAAGCATAGAAGTAAAACTTGCCGTCATAGCCAGACCTTTATCATTCGCTTCTGGCGGGAGTACAAAGACAAATTTGTTTTTAGACCTGACAGATTCCAATAAATCACTTTCATTATTGCAGGTAATGATCAGGTGAGCAACACTCTGCGACAATTTTTCAGCTACTACGATTGCCTGGGCGCTTTCAGGGCTGTTGCCCGACCTTGCAAATGATATTAACAAATATCTGCTTCGCTCATTAAAATATAATTCGGGATGAGTTACAAGATCAGTAGTGGCAACCGCACTGACAGGATTACTGAACCTGCTGCTGTACGCGCCATGCAGAACCTCACCTATAAATGCACTTGAACCTGCACCGGTCAGGATAATCCTGGTATCTTTTTCGTTAAGTAAATCATTAAGATATTTTTTGAGCTGAGATTTGACTGATTGGAATTCGCTGTAGAGTTTGACCCAAAGTTCCGGCTGACTGGCAATCTCTGATTCCGTATTCGAATCGCTGACAGTTCCGAAACTTTTATTATATGTTTCCATCGAGCTTACGAAACCTTATTATTTATTTGCAAAACCTTTCATTACGTATTTAATATTTTTATTAATATTAATCAAGCTTTCATTTCCTTTTTTTTAATAAATACTTATTTTTCGAAAGCTTTTGTTTTTATTTATTAAAATGGTGTGAGAAATGTCAACCATAGACCGCCGAGTGATAATACTGGATATGATCAATAAAGCAGGCCAGGTTTCTGTAAGCGAGCTAAGTAAAATATTCGATGTCAGCGAAGTAACCATCCGGAATGATCTCTCCCATCTCGAGAAAAAGAATCTTTTGATAAAGACCAGAGGAGGCGGATTAAAAAGTCAGAGTGTGGGTATTGATCAGAAGCTTAATGATAAGGCGCAGATAAATTCCAGGGAGAAGGTCGCGATTGGAAAAAAAGCTGTTGAGCTAATAAAAGATAATGATGTTATAATACTCGATTCAGGGACAACGACCGTTGAAATAGCAAAACATATTAATGGCGTAAACAACCTTACCGTCATCACCAATGCTTTGAACATTGCAGGTCAGTTAATACGGGATGAAATCAAAGTAATCCTGCTTGGAGGAATTCTTCGTACTTCCTCCCTTTCTTTAATCGGACCTATAGGGGAAAATAACATGAGGAATTTCATCTGCGACAAATGCTTCCTCGGCGTGGACGGAATCGATTCTCAGTCTGGTATTTTTACCCCCAACCTTGAAGAGGCGACCCTGAACAGGTTGATGATAGAAGCTTCTAAGGAAGTGGTTATAGTTACCGACTCAAGCAAATTCAAAAGAAAGAGTTTTGTGCACATTGCACCTATAAATAAAGTTGACATCATTATTACAGACTCGAATCTTCCTGAGGATGAATTAAGGAACCTGCAGAATAAAGGTGTCAAGGTGATACTGGTTTAATCATTAAATTAAAAATGGAATTAAAGATGAAATCATCCGGAATATTAGTACCCGCAATACTGTTAGTCTTAATCTTTAGCCTGAACCTTCCGGCGCAGACAAGTCCCGACAGTTTGCTTCTGAAAAATTACCGTCCAAAGAGCATTTACAATATCCCTGTAACTACGATTCAGAAAGCTAAGTTTCCCGTATATGATGCGCATTCTCATCCTTATGCGATGAGTGAAACAGAACTTGACTTATGGGTTAAAAATATGGATGAGGCCGGTATTACAAAAACTATTCTATTAACATACGCTCATGGGAGCCAGTTTGATTCGCTGGTAAACTTCTATTCAAAATATCCTGACAGGTTTGAACTATGGTGCGGCTTTGATTATACCGGTTATGATAAGCCGGGTTATGGTCCCGATGCGGTAAAAGAACTCGAGAGGTGTTTCAATAAAGGAGCTAAAGGCGTTGGAGAACTGGGAGATAAAGGAAAAGGACTGCTTTACTGCACCCCTCACGCTCCTGGGATGCACATAGATGATCCAAGGTTGGATCCCCTGCTTGAAAAATGCGCTGAACTGGGAATGCCTATAAATATTCATGTGGGAGAACCGCAATGGTTTTATGAGAAGATGGATTCGACCAATGACGGATTGATAAACGCCTGGAGCTGGAGACTCGATAACCAGCCAGGCATTCTAAACCTTGATGAAGTACTTGGAACGCTGGAAAATGCCGTTAAGAAACATCCCAAAACTTTATTCATTGCCTGTCACTTTGCAAACCAGAATACCGATTTATCGAAACTGGGAAGACTTTTTGACCTTTACCCGAACTTCTACGCTGATATAAGTGCACGATATGCTGAGAATGCTCCTGTTCCCAGGTACACGAAAAAATTTATGGAGAAATACCAGGACCGATTGTTTTACGGGACCGATATGGGATTCGATAAAAGTATGTATGAAACCACATTTAGAATACTCGAATCCAATGATGAGCACTTTTATGATATTGAACTTTTCGGCTACCACTGGGCACTTTACGGTCTTGGTTTATCCGATGAAGCATTAAAAAAACTTTACTCGGAAAACGCCCAAAGGATTCTGCATTAAAATATTTGAGACATACTTCCGGATACAGAGAAAATAACTTCCATGCGTTTATGTGAACCTGGAAGGCTGGGTTAAATTCTTCAGAATAACGGGGAGAATCAACCATAACATTGGAGGGTTAGATTATAATTGTCTTTTTGAGTAAGTGAAACCTTCTTAACTTACCTTAACCAATCACGGAGCCTTTACCAGATTCCTGTGGGCAATAAAGTGATTCCTGCATAACGTCTTGACAAAAAGCAGAATTGGTTTTATGTTTGGATTCCTTTTTCAAAGGAATTGCACGCCAAATTTTGTAAGAATTCCGGGAAACCGGAGAAATTCCGCGATAGCTCAATGGTGGAGCATCCGGCTGTTAACCGGAGGGTTGCAGGTTCGAGTCCTGCTCGCGGAGCAGTAAAAC
>CAVVGK010000005.1:0-19520 GCA_963747755.1 uncultured Ignavibacteria bacterium
AAACAAAAATGTTTTCCCTATTTTATTTTTAATTAGTTAACTTACGGGCAGACGCAGGTTTTATCGTCACATTATAAAATATTAAAAATTAGTCTGATAATTCGAATGTCTTTATTGATGTAGTATATATTATTCAATTCTTATAAGGAGAAATTATGCGAAATAATTTTACGGTTTTCAAATATGTAATCGGGATATTATGTCTCACTTTGATCCTTTCGTTTGGAATGGTTTGGGGACAGACGAGCGGTGTGGTTACCACAAACAATAATTTCAACCGGCTGACAGTAACTAATGGAAACAGAACAATATCTTCTGTTCCTGTTATGTCTCCTTCTTCGAAGGTAATGTCTGATCATTCTGCCGGAAATACTCAAAACATTGAGTTTGCCGGCTGGAATCTCCTTCAGACAGTCAGCGGAGTTGTAAAAGCTATTTCATTTGTTAACCCTAATGTCGGCTTTATGGCGGCGGAACTTGGCGTTGTATATAAGACCACGAACGGGGGAGCCGATTGGTCAACCGTTTTAAACCTTGGCTTTCCTTACTACTGGTACGGTGTGCATACTTTTACTCCCCAAAAAGTGCTGATCGCCGGTTTTAATAATACCACGGGCGACGGCATAATGCGATGGACGTATGATGGGGGTGCGACCTGGACAGATGATATTATTGTTGCCCCTGCACCCTTTAACTGGCTGGAGGGACTTGGGTTCGCAGACTCACTGCATGGCCTGGCGGTAGGCAGCATCCTTTCATCAGGGAAAGTATTTATTACTGAAAATGGTGGGACTGATTCAACAGACTGGACCCCCGTAGTAGCAGACCCTACACAGGGATGGTTTGCAGGTAATTTTACAATGAGACCTGATGGGAAATATTACATTACCGGAATTAGTTTCTGCAGCTCTACCGATTTCGGTCTATCATGGGACAGCAGAACCTCAATTGATAATACTTTCGACGGGGGAGTTTCTTTTCCCGATGATTTACATGGATGGACAGGAGGAGGGTCAATATCCCCGACTGTAGAAGGCTGGGTGCATCGTACAACAGATGGCGGTACTACCTGGAGCGGGAGGATACTCAGTACGCCATATCCTATCCGTGTTGTTTACTTTCTTGATTCCCAGCTCGGTATCGCACAGGGCGGTGAAGTAAACAGCGGCATTGGAGGGATATGGGAATCGACTGACGGCGGAGCTAACTGGACTGAAGCAGTAACTACCGGAATGGAAATGGGCAGCATCGACTGGCAGCGTATAAGCGCTGATAGTATTGATATCTGGAGTGTTGGGTATACAAGTTCAGGAGGATTTCACAGCGGTGTGTACAAAAAAAGAATTGGATACAGTGTTATTCCTGTTGAACTCACTTCTTTTAATGCTGCTGTTCAGGATGGATCTGTTTTACTTAGCTGGCAGACTTCAACTGAAATCAATAATAAAGGATTTGAAATTGAGAGAAGCAGGGATTCAGAGACCGGCAGTAAACAATGGCAGAATATTGGGTTTACAAGTGGTTTCGGAACTACTTCTGAAAATCATTCATATTTATTTACTGATAATAATATCACTTCCGGTAAATATTCTTATCGTCTGAAGCAGATCGATTTTGACGGAAGCTTTACATATTCTAATGAGATCCAGATAGATGTGAATTCTCCTTCGGAGTATAGTTTAAGTCAGAATTATCCTAACCCGTTTAATCCGACAACCAGCATCAAATATTCAATTCCGGAAGATGGATTCGTTTCTTTAAAAGTCTACAATTCTCTCGGGCAGCTGGCTGCAGTTCCGGTAAGCGCATATAAATCAGCAGGCACTTATAATGTTGTATTCGACGGTATGAAACTCTCAAGCGGCGTTTATTATTACAGGATGGAATCGGGCGGAAGAGTGATGGTAAGGAAGATGATGATTCTCAAGTAATGAAGAGAAGAATTAGTTCAAGTTCAAGTTCAAGTTCAAGTTCAGGTTCAAGTTCAAGTTCAGGTTCAAGTTCAGGTTCAAGTTCAAGTTTATTCGACGAGGATTTCATCGCAGAAGAGCCAGGCAGGTTCGCCTGCTCCAACGTGCCATGGAGGACAGAGACCGATATTTTTTGCTATTATATGAATGAATCGGATTGCGGAACCATTCCATTTCTCCGTAAAAGATTTCACATAGAGTGAATCACTGTTTAATTCGGAAGAATCAATTTCCGATTTATAGCTCAGATATTTTATTCCATCTGCAGATACCGAAATATTGATACTCTTCGGAAGGAATATCCAGGCAGAGATATCCTGTAAAAAGCCGATCGATATTTGGTTAACAGGCACAGAGTTCCCCAGGTCCAGAATTACATCAAGATCTTTTTCTGCAAATCCCTGCCAGTTTCCGTCATTATAATAAACGGAACCTCTGAGTCCATCTGCAAGGGTATTATTATCATTTAAACCCTTATATCTTTTCGCAGGAAGGTCAGCATAAAAAGTTTTTTTTCCGATTTCGAGACCACAGGTTACAGTCTTTTCAGTTACAAAGTGCAGAGCATTATCGCGCATCAATGAAGCTTTTATTGTTACGGATTTACCCGTATTGAAAGGACCCTTATACAGTGTTGAGCTGGTGTCGGGATCCATTCCGTTCATTGTGTAATAAATATGAGGATCAGGCTGTTCTGAATTCAAAGATATTGTGAACTCATTTTTTTCATCATTATATACCGGGTTTATTTTTACCTCAAAAGCACCTCGGGAGTAATATAATCCCTCATAATCAAAAAATTTATAATGCAGCTGAAGCCGGGCTAAAAAATCTTCCCAGTTTTTATTTTCCGGGACTGACCAAACATCCTCTGAGAGGGCGAGCATTCTTGGAAGGATCATATATTCAGCACGTTCGGGGGTTTTAATTAATTCTGTCCAGAGATTGGCCTGAGCTCCGAGTATATGTCCCGATTCTTTTTCATTTAATCCCGGGGGAAGCGGATGAAAGGAATAAACATTCTTAAGCGTGATAATTCCTCCGGTTCCCAGGGTATCATAATGTGGATTATCCTGGTAGTAATCGAAATAGCAGTACTTTGTGGGCGTCATAATCACATCGTGACCGGAAGCAGCAGCTTCAGAACCTTTAGACATATCATTCCAGCACATGACGGTAGCTCCGGGAGCCAGACCTCCCTCCATTATCTCATCCCAGCCGATCATCTTTTTGCCGATTGAATCGAGGAACACTGCTATCCGTTTGATGAAATAACTTTGAAGATCTTCAACATCTTTTAACCCTTCGCTCTGGATCCTTGCCTGGCATTTAGGACAATTTTTCCAGTTTGTTTTATCCGCTTCATCTCCGCCTATGTGTATGTATGGGCCGGGGAATAAAGTACTTACTTCCGACAAAATATTTTCTATGAATGTAAAAGTACTGTCGCTGCCGGCGCAGAATATATCTTTGTTCGGCCAGTAGCCGCCGGGACAAACATTAAGAGTTTCCCCGGTACATGAATATTGCGGGTAAGCGGCAAATACCTCACTTGTGTGTGCCGGCATTTCAATTTCAGGAATTACAGTTATAAAACGGTCTGCGGCATATTTCACAATTTCTTTAATGTCATCCTGAGTATAGAAGCCTCCGTAGGATGCTTTCTCACCTTTCTTAACAGGTGACCATTTTCCCCAGGGTTGATTTTCCCTGTCAGCTCTCCACGCACTTACTTTTGTGAGCAGCGGATATTTTTTAATCTCGATTCTCCAGCCGTTATCATCAGTGAGGTGCCATTGAAAGTAATTCATTTTATACATCGCCATCAGGTCGAGATATTTTTTTATAAATTCTTTTGGGAAGAAATGACGCGACACATCCAGATGCATACCCCTGTACATGAAACGGGGCTTATCTTTTATTAGTAGGCAGGGGATATTCCATACGGTATTTACAGCAGGGGACCGGCCGAAGTTCTCAGGCGGAAGCAGCTGGAGTAATGATTGGATACCGTAGAACAGTCCATTCCTATGAGTAGCTTTGATTACAACTGAATTATTTTTTACTTCGAGGGTATATTCTTCAGAGTCTGCCTCAGGATGACCGGTTAACTTAAATTCAATAAAATTATTATTAGTCTGACCATTATTTGTCGTGGTCCGCAAATCAAAACCGGTTGATTGTTTCAAAGCATCGCCAAGAAATACGGCAAGCTTATTTGTCAGGCTGTCATTATCAGGAATTACTATTGCTGTATTTTCATGCAATATGAAATTGCCGGGGTGTATCTCGATTAGCTGAGGTTTGGGAATGATATTAACAGAGGTTTGACAGAAACCAGTTCCATTCAGAAGAATTACGAGCAGGATAAAGCCGGGGAAAAAATATCTGATCTTCATCGTACACAAATCTAATTAAAAATCAGAACTTTTGAACGACCACGACGTGACAATTAAATTATAACGGAGTTTTCCCTATTTTATTTTTAATTAGTTAACTTACGGGTAGACGCAGGTTTTATCGTCACATTAAAAAGTATTAAAAATTAGTTTGATAATTCGAATGTCTTTATTGATGTAGTATATATTATTCAATTCTTATAAGGAGAAATTATGCGAAATAATTTTACGGTTTTCAGATATGTAATCGGGATATTAAGTCTCACTTTTATCCTTTCGTTCAGAATGGTTTGGGGACAGACGAGCGGTGTGGTTACCACAAACAATAATTTCAACCGGCTGACAGTAACTAATGGAAACAGAACAATATCTTCTGTTCCTGTTATGTCTCCTTCTTCGAAGGTAATGTCTGATCATTCTGCCGGAAATACTCAAAACATTGAGCTTGCCGGCTGGAATCTCCTTCAGACAGTCAGCGGAGTTGTAAAAGCAATTTCATTTGTTAATCCTAATGTCGGCTATATGGCGGCGGAACTTGGCGTTGTATATAAGACCACGAACGGGGGAGCCGATTGGTCGACCGTTTTAAACCTTGGCTTTCCTTACTACTGGTACGGTGTGCATACTTTTACTCCTCAAAAAGTGCTGATCGCCGGTTTTAATAATACCACGGGCGACGGTATAATGCGCTGGACATATGATGGGGGTGTGAACTGGACAGATGATATAATTGTTGCCCCTGCACCCTTTAACTGGCTGGAGGGACTTGGGTTCGCGGATTCACTGCATGGTCTGGCAGTCGGCAGCATCCTCTCAGCAGGGAAAGTATTTATTACTGAAAACGGAGGAACTGATTCAACAGACTGGACCCCCGTAGTAGCAGACCCTACTCAGGGATGGTTTGCAGGTAATTTTACAATGAGACCTGATGGGAAATATTATATTACCGGGATTAGTTTCTGCAGCTCTACCGATTTCGGTCTATCATGGGACAGCAGAACCTCAATTGATAATACTTTTGACGGGGGAGTTTCTTTTCCCGATGATTTACATGGATGGACAGGCGGAGGATCAATATCCCCGACTGTAGAAGGCTGGGTGCATCGTACAACAGATGGCGGTACTACCTGGAGCGGCAGGATACTCAGCACACCTTATCCTATCCGTGTTGTTTACTTTCTTGATTCCCAGCTCGGTATAGCGCAGGGCGGTGAAGTAAACAGCGGCATTGGAGGGATATGGGAATCAACCGACGGCGGAGCTAACTGGACTGAAGCTGTAACTACCGGAATGGAAATGGGCAGCATCGACTGGCAGCGTATAAGCGCTGATAGTATTGATATCTGGAGTGTTGGTTATACAAGTTCAGGAGGATTTCACAGCGGTGTGTACAAAAAAAGGATTGGATACAGCGTTGTTCCTGTTGAACTCACTTCTTTTAATGCTGCTGTTCAGGATGGATCTGTTTTACTTAGCTGGCAGACTTCAACTGAAATCAATAATAAAGGATTTGAAATTGAGAGAAGCAGGGATTCAGAGACCGAAAGTAAACAATGGCAGGCTATTGGTTTTACAGGGGGTTTCGGAACTACTTCTGAAAATCATTCATATTTATTTACTGATAATAATATCACCTCCGGTAAATATTCTTATCGTTTGAAGCAGATCGATTTTGACGGAAGCTTTACATATTCTAATGAGATCCAGATAGATGTGAATTCTCCTTCGGAGTATAGTTTAAGTCAGAATTATCCTAACCCGTTTAATCCAACAACCAGTATTAAATATTCAATTCCTGAAGATGGATTCGTTTCATTAAAAGTCTACAATTCTCTCGGGCAGCTGGCTGCAGTTCCGGTAAGCGAATATAAATCAGCAGGCACTTATAATGTAGTATTCGACGGTATGAAACTCTCAAGCGGCGTATATTATTACAGGATGGAATCGGGCGGAAGAGTGATGGTAAGGAAGATGATGATTCTCAAGTAATGAGGAGAAGAATTAGCTCAAGTTCAAGTTCAAGTCAGCTCAGGTTCAAGCTCAAGTGCAGGTTCAAGGCAGGTTCAAGTTCAAGTTTATTCGACGAGGATTTCATCACAGAAGAGCCAGGCAGGTTCTCCAACTCCAACGTGCCATGGAGGACAGAGACCGATATTTTTTGCTATTACATGAATGAATCGAATTGCGGAACCATCCCATTTCTCCGTAAAAGATTTCACATAGAGTGAATCACTGTTTAATTCGGAAGAATCAATTTCCGATTTATAGCTCAGATATTTTATTCCATCTGCAGATACCGAAATATTGATACTCTTCGGAAGGAATATCCAGGCAGAGATGTCCTGTAAAAAGCCGATTGATATTTGGTTAACAGGTACAGAGTTCCCCAGGTCCAGTATTACATCCAGATCTTTTTCTGCAAATCCCTGCCAGTTTCCGTCATTATAATAAACGGAACCTCTGAGTCCATCTGCAAGAGTATTTTTTTCATTTATACCCTTATATTTTTTTGCCGGGAGGTCTGCATAAAAGACCTTCTTACCTATTTCGAGTCCACGGGTTAGAGTCTTTTCACTTACAAAGCGCGGGACATTACCCTGCATCATTGAAGCTTTTATTGTTATAGATTTATCCGTATTGAAGGGAGCCTTATACAATGTTGAGCCGGTATCGGGATCCATTCCGTTCATAGTGTAATAAATATGAGGATCAGGCTGTTCTGAATTTAAAGAAATAGTGAACTCATTTTTTTCATCATTATATACCGGGTTTATTTTTACCTCAAAAGCACCGCGGGAGTAATTTAATCCCGAATAATCAAAAAATTTATAATGCTGCTGAACCCTTGCCAGAAAATCTTCCCAGTTTTTATTTTCCGGGACTGACCAAACATCCTCCGAGAGGGCGAGCATTCTTGGAAGGATCATATATTCAGCACGTTCGGGGGTTTTAATTAATTCCGTCCAGAGATTGGCCTGAGCTCCGAGTATATGTCCCGATTCTTTTTCATTTAATCCCGGGGGAAGCGGATCAAAAGAATAGACATTCTTAAGCGTGATAATTCCTCCGGTTCCCAGGGTATCATAATGCGGATTATCCTGGTAGTAATCGAAATAGCAGTACTTTGTGGGCGTCATAATCACATCGTGACCGGAAGCAGCAGCTTCAGAGCCTTTAGACATATCATTCCAGCACATGACCGTAGCTCCGGGAGCCAGACCTCCCTCCATTATCTCATCCCAGCCGATCATCTTTTTACCGATTGAATCAAGGAACACAGCTATTTTTTTAGTGAAATAACTTTGAAGATCTTCAACATCATTTAACCCTTCCTTGCGGATCCTTGCCTGGCATTTAGGACAATTTTTCCAGTTTGTTTTATCTGCTTCATCTCCGCCTATGTGTATGTATGGGCCGGGGAATAAAGTACTTACTTCCGACAAAATATTTTCTATGAATGTAAAAGTACTGTCGCTGCCGGCGCAGAATATATCTTTGTTCGGCCAGTAGCTGCCGGGACAAACATTAAGAGTTTCACCGGTACATGAATACTGCGGGTAGGCGGCAAATACCTCACTTGAATGTGCAGGCATTTCAATTTCAGGAATCACAGTTATAAAACGGTCTGCGGCATATTTCACAATTTCTTTAATGTCATCCTGAGTATAGTAACCTCCGTAGGATGCTTTCTCACCCTTTTTAACAGGTGACCATTTTCCCCAGGGTTGATTTTCCCTGTCAGCTCTCCACGCACTTACTTTTGTGAGCAGCGGATATTTTTTAATCTCGATTCTCCAGCCGTTATCATCAGTGAGGTGCCATTGAAAGTAATTCATTTTATACATCGCCATCAGGTCGAGATATTTTTTAATAAATTCTTTTGGAAAGAAATGACGCGACACATCCAGATGCATACCCCTGTACGAGAAACGGGGCTTATCTTTTATCAGGAGACAGGGGATATTCCACACGGTATTTGCGGCAGGGGACCGGCCGAAGATCTCAGGGGGAAGCAGCTGCAGTAATGATTGGATGCCGTAGAAGAGTCCATTTCTATGATTAGCTTTGATTACAACCGAATTATCTTTTACTTCGAGGGTATATTCTTCAGAGTCTGCCTCAGGATGACCGGTTAACTTAAATTCAATAAAATTATTATTAGTCTGACCATTATTTGTCGTGATCCGCAAATCAAAACCGGTTGAGTGTTTCAAAGCATCGCCAAGAAATACGGCAAGCTTATTTGTCAGGCTGTCATTATCAGGAATTACTATTGCTGTATTTTCATTCAATATGAAATTACCGGGGTGTATCTCGATTAGATGAGGTTTGGGAATGATATTAACAGAGGTTTGACAGAAACCAGTTCCATTCAGAAGAATTACGAGCAGGATAAAGCCGGGAAAAAAATATATGATCTTCATCGTTTACAAATCTAATTAAAATTCAGAACTTTTGAACGACCACGAAGTGACAATTAAATTATAACGGAGTGACATTTAAATATTCCCTTCTTCTCTCAGTTACTTCGTCACTAAGTAGGCATATTCACAAATATTATTCCGTATAATAAGTTGTAATTTTGACCTTAGGATCAATAAAATTTAATTTTCAACTTGTTGTGTGAGAAATTGTAGCAGTGTCCGACTTGTCCCGACTCTTGCCTTTATCAGGTCGAGAGTTTTCCCGATTAACCTGCTGGAACTTTTATCTCGATACGTTCCTCATTCCGCTCGCTATATTTTTACGAATCTCGCTTCATTCGGAACACTCGATAACCGCGATAATTATTAAATCTTTCGCGGTGTCCGACCTGTCCCGCCCGTTGCCTTCATATCTCGATACGTTCCTCATTCCGCTCGCTATATTTTTACGAATCTCGCTTCATTCGGAACACTCGATAACCGCGATAATTATTAAATCTTTCGCGGTGCTCCGACCTGTCCCGGCTCTTTGCCTTCATATCTCGATACGTTCCTCATTCCGCTCGCTATATTTTTACGAATCTCTCTTCATTCGGAACACTCGATAACCCCGCTAAATATTAAACTTACGCGGTGTCACTGTCCCGCCTTTGTTTACTATTTGGCGAGGTGTATCGAGGACACCGTATTAGAGATATTTAAATTCCAACAATTTGTTGAAAACTTTTAAATATCTGATCGCATCCTGCTTAATTAAAATAATACGTCACCGAATTTATGTAATGAAGTACTAAGTCTCTCCTTCCTCCTTTCTGAAATAAATTCTACTATTCCCGATGCTTTTAGGGAGCTTCTAATACATCCTCTTTAAAGGAGGATACAATATTTTGGGCTGTAGAATCCAGTTGTGATTCCTTTGCAGTTGATAAAATTGAAGTCAGGTATGTATAAGTTTTGTAGCCTTTACAATCGGACGGGGCAAGGAAGACGGTTGAAAATACGTACCCAAGCTTATCGCCTTCTTTTGTTTGGTTCTCAAACATCATAATTTTTATCTTATAACTCTCATTATTTTCAACCAGGAATACATCATTCATTTTTCTTAATTCATCCTTAACAAATCCTGTGAACCTTGTTTTAATTTTATCAGGCGTCTTCTGATTCGTTGTTACTTCAACAAGAACTTTTTTATTCTGAGCAGCGACAGGTTGAACAGGTATGACGAATAGGGTTATAAGCAAATAAAAATAAATAAAGTATTTCATGAGACTGCCTTTAGGTTAATATTTAATCTGCTAAAAATATCTTTTTAATTGAGTTGTGGATGTGACCAATAGAGGGCATAATCCGTTCAGGTAAAAAATAACCCCCTGAGGATAATCAGGGGGTTAGTAAAATATAGTGATTGATTTTAGTGGTTTATTGGCGTGTCATAAAATTGAACATCTCTGTGTACGTATTTCCATTATCGCCTGAATGTCCGTTTATAATTGAAATAAATGAATCAGAGGCGGCTTCATCAATTGAGGACAACGGAAAGAACCGCATAACCATCCAGGAATAAGGGGCGTTTACAGGCAGACCAAGGCCCTGCGGAGCAAGATTTGGTATATTGGTGCTGTTTGCAGCCGTGAAAATATAATAAACCGGGTCACCCGGATTCGAAGGCATAATCTGGATATAATTTATACCTGTTCCTCCTCCCTGCGTCCAAAGAAACTGAGTTGTGGAATCAATCTCTGTTCCGTTATGGACCGGTAAATTCAACTGCGGTGCATTAGCAAGTTCAATGATCACACCATGAGAACCTCCGGTAATGCCTTTTTTATGATAATATGAACTGCGCTGCGTAGGAAAAGCAGAAATCGCAGCCTGAATATGAATTTCGAAGCTGGTTCCTGTAATTGATGGTACATTATAGCTGAAGTTATCTGTAAGTGACGCACCGAATTCATAGCACAGACTTATGGAAGCTCCTCCAAAATTTATCTCAAGCTGCTTTTGAGTAATATTGTAGCTGGATGAGGGTTTTGTAATTGAACCATTTATATTCATTTCAGCAGGATCAGTAAAATCGGTTTCCAGGAAATTGTTTCCGCTGAAGGTTCCTCCTTCACTGATGGTGATTTGCCGGGAACCGTATGCATCATATTGTGCAGGAAGCCCGGCGGTATTTACTGACCATCTTAAAACCTGGAGTTTCCCTGAAAAAGATGTTGTATTTCCTTTCCAGTCCACTGAAGATAGAATAAACTCCTGTACCCTGGTTAGCAATTGTCCACCAGCCTCTTGTGCCGCTGCTGAAACATACAAGTGTGTTTTCTCCTGAAACCGGGACGCTTCCGCTGATATCGGCATGCTTGCTTGCGGTTGTTGAACCCAGATACAGCAGACTGGGGTTAGGAGTTGTTAAGCCCTGGTAAACAACAGCTGTTTTTGCTGTGCTCATTATGGTTCTTATCTCATATGGGGCAGTTACATTCTGTATTGTAAAAGACCCATCACTACCGGTGGTAGTAGGGGATTTTCCTTTTACTACAACGGTAATTCCTGAGATTGGTTCTCCGTCGATATCTTTCACGTATCCATTTACAGCCATTGTCAATGAAGCGTTAACCTGCAGGGAAGCCGTAGCTGAACCCGTGGAATTTGTTGCTGTCAGAGTAAATGTTGTAGCAGCTGCAACGAAAACTGTTACGGAACCGGTGTCAGATGGTGATACCGATCCGACAGATGGTGCTATCGACAGATTTGCAGCATTGTTAACTATCCAGCTCAATTTTACGGAATCTCCTCCTGCCGGAACAGAGACCGGATCAGCTGTGAACGAAACAATAGTAGGATTGACTGTCTGCTGCGGAGATGTTGTAGAATCCTCTTTACAGCCTCCGGCAAGGAGTAAAATCAGGATAGGTACATTGAACCAGAAGAATGATCTGATACGAAAAGTAAACATAACTTCCTCCTTTAATTCTTCTTAAAATTTATATCTGCTTCGGAGAGTCATCGAAAAGTCATTTCCCACAATATATCTGTCCCTGCTCATTTTTCCACTCTTACGAAGTAGAACGAATAATCATTATTAATTTGCAATTATTAATTGATAATATCAATAATTAATGATAGCTATGACTAAAATAATGAAGGAGGCGACAATATTGTCGGAAAGTCATCTGTGAAGTTCTCAGCGTTATAAACCAGGTATATAAGTATCCCCGGTAATATTTTTGTCCGGCTAAAATAGGGATCTTCACCCCGTCTATCGACGGGATCCTCGACTTCTTACGATTTTTTTGGTCAGGATATTAAAACTGTTCCTGTACGTAAATAATCAGTTTCTTACTGCACCCCCGTTTGATCCGTCATCCCGAGTACAAATTATATAATAAAAGTGGGAGGATTCGTCTCGTTGAAGGTTTACGCTATGCCAGAAGGGAAGCTGCAAATATTTCTATTACTGCATATGCTATCAGAGACACGCACGTTCTGAATTGTTTTAGAATGATAGGAATTATTCGCTAACCAGCTCTTGCAGATAATTTAGTATATTCTTAACTTTCTGTATCCCTTTATAGAAGGGATACAATAAAATGCTGAATTTAGCCCAAAAAGAGGATTATGGAACTCATTACCAAACTGCAGCAGATAGGACTCACCAAGCGGGAGGCCGAAGTTTACCTGGCAATTTTAAAGAGGAAAGAGTATACGGCTCCGGAGCTTACCAAAATCACCACCATTACGCGGACCAAAATTTATGAGATACTTCAAAGTCTTGTGCACAAGGGAATCGTAACGGAGAGCAGCAGGGATGGAAATAAAATGTACCGGAGTATTGATCCTCATTTAGCTTTGCAGAATATTATAACAAATTATGAGCAGACTGTAGAACAGAAGAAAATTGAATTTGAGCAGAAGCAGAAGTTTGATATCGAAATGAAGAGAAATGCTGCCGGGCTGCTTGAGCAGGAATTAGTTGTGCTTCACGAAGACAGCGCCGATAACCTGGAGCCTTTCGATTATATTGAGATGCTGACCGACATACGACAGATAGGGGAGAGGTGGGTTACCATTCAGCAGAATACAAAAAAAGAATTACTTGTATTTACCAAACCTCCTTATACTACTCCTGCACTTGAGGATAATATTGAACAGGAAAAGGAAATATTCCGGAAACAGAATATTGTTGTAAAGGGACTTTATGAATATGGGGAACTTACAAACGAAGAGCTTGACGGCCTGGTGAGATCTGTTGAGATCTACCGGGAAATCGGTGAGGAAGCCAGACTGATAGAAAAACTCCCGATGAAACTTGTAATAAGCGACGAAGCATTAGTGATGTTTGCCCTGAATGACAGAATTTCTTTAAAGCCGAACATAACAAGTATGTATGTTGATCATCCTGCTTATGCTGCGGCATTAAAGAAAATGTTCGAAAGTTACTGGGCAGACGGCATTAATGTGGAAGCATTCAAACAAAAAATAAATAAATAGATTCATCTCTCCACACTATATAAAACAAAGGATATATATGGTTTACAAACTACTAAGATCAGCGGCCTTTTTTCTGGCTTTTATGATAATAAGCCTCGGTACTGCCGATGCGCAATGGCACTGGCAGAACCCGCTGCCGCAGGGAAATACACTTAACTGTGTGTCTTTCTCTGATGCTGATAACGGGCTTGCTGTGGGCGAAAATGGCGTGATTATAAGGACAACTGACGGAGGAGCAACATGGGTGAACCAGCTATCTGGTTTAACCATAAATCTTAACGGTGTTTCATTCGTTGATGGATATAACGGGACAGCGGTTGGACAGAATGGTAAAATTGTGAGCACAACAGACGGCGGTGAGACATGGCTCCCGCAGGTATCAGGAACAACCTTTCAGTTTCATGCTGTTTCATTTTCAGATGCGGATCATGGTACAGCCGTTGCTAACAACGGACTCGTGCTTAGAACAACAGACGGCGGTGCAACATGGAACCCTCAGACAAGCGGTACAACTGAAGACCTCTTCGGTGTAGATTTCGTAGATGCAAATAATGGTACCATCGTAGGCAGCAATGGCACGATCCTGAGAACCACGAATGGCGGTATAGGCTGGACTCCCCAGAACAGCGGTGTTACAAGTCTGCTGCATGGTATTTGTTTTGCAGATATTAACACAGGAACTGCAGCGGGTCAGGATGGCGTAATCCTGAGAACCACGGACGGCGGTGCTGTCTGGACACCGCAGGACGGCGGGTTGAATCCCTGGGATTACGTTTATTCAGTTTCTTTCTATGATGCCGACCATGGATCTGCAGTTGTTTCCGGAGCTGTCATAATCACTACCACAGACGGCGGTGCAAACTGGACTCCCTACAGCATAGGCACCTGGAACGATCTCAACTATGTTTCGATGACCACTGCAGCCAGCGGTGTTGCTGTCGGATTCAGCGGTATGATATACAAAACGACGAACAACGGCACCACGTGGGAAAGCCAGCTGCAGGGAGTTTCCGATCAGGCAATTACTTCAGTTTCCTTTGTAGATAACACTCACGGTATTGCAGTCGGTACAGGCGGGGTCATTCTTACCACTACCAATGCAGGTCTAAACTGGGACAGTCAGGCGAGCGGTGTGACTGAGGAGCTTTATGGCGTTTCATATAAAGGTGTTAATACTGCAACGGCAGTTGGAATGTCGGGCGTAATTCTCAGGACTACTGATGGAGGAATTACCTGGGACAGCCAGGTAAGCGGAACTTCCGAAAATCTTAACAGTGTTTCTTTTACTGATGCGGATAATGGTACAGCCGTTGGCCAGTCGGGTGTAATCTTAAGAACTACGAACGGCGGTACTTCCTGGGAAACTCAGACCAGCGGAACTACCGTGGCGCTCTGGGCAGTCGCATTTTCTGATATGAATAACGGTTTCGCTGCAGGGAATTCAGGTACCATTCTCAGGACAACAGATGGAGGAACCACCTGGACACCGCAGACATCCGGTACCAATGGTTCACTTTACGGCGCTTGTTTTGCTGACGCTAATACTGCTTACATTGCAGGTTCTACCCCATACCCGGTGGTTGTTGGGCTCGTGCTTAAAACTACCGACGGCGGAGTAACCTGGTCTCAGCAGAACAGCAACACAATAATGTTTCTGAACAGCATTGCTTTTTCAGATGCAGATAACGGCATCACAGGAGGTCTGAATGGCGTTATAATGCATACTACCGACGGCGGAGCTGACTGGGAGCCTATGGAAAGCAATACCGGCGCAATGGTAAGAGGCGTCTTCCTTAATGATGCCAATACAGGTTATGCAGTAGGTGAGAACGGGATGATCCTGAAACTGGGGGATACCCCTATTCCTGTTGAACTGGTATCATTTACAGGACAGGCCGATGGTGATGGCATCCGGTTATCGTGGAGTACAGCCACAGAAACAAATAACTATGGTTTCAATGTTGAGCGGTTATCAAATGGTACATGGCAGCAGCTTGGTTTTGTAGGCGGCTCGGGCAGTACAACATCACCCGAATCATATTCTTTCACTGATGCAAAACCTTTATCCGGGAAAAATTACTACAGGTTAAGACAAACCGATTTCGATGGAACCTTCAAATACAGCAGCATCATTGAAGTCAGTAATGCCGGCTCGCCGTCAGATTATAATTTATCGCAGAACTACCCGAATCCTTTCAACCCGGCAACTACAATAAATTATGCACTGCCTACCGACAGTCATATTAAAATATTAGTATATAACGCGCTGGGTGAATTAGCTGAAGTACTGGTAAACGGAATGAAGCCTGCCGGTTCCTACTCAGTCACATGGAATGCTTCTAAATATCCTTCAGGACTTTATCTCTGCAAGATAGAAGCTTCGGCGGCTGACGGTAAAAGCAATTTCTCATCAGTTAAAAAAATGATATTGATGAAATAAAAGACAGCGTGAATATGTAGAGCGACCGGCCTTGCCTGTAGGCAGGAACGGTGTTTCGCTCAATCCAGTACAGCGAAAAAAGTCTCACTCAAAGGCTGCCTAAATAGGGCAGCCTTTTTTATTCATATCATAAAGCTGCCTTTAATACGTTTTTTCTTAACTGCCGGGATGCTGCAAGACCGTTGTATATAAAAAATTTATTCTGTTTTCGAATCCTCAGTTTATCCTTTCAAAGTATCTCTCCCCACGTGTTCCCAATACAGGCAAGACTAAAAACGTAAATTTTTAATCCGGAACAACGGCCTTATTGACAGGGTTGTATATCGAATTTAAAACGTATGTGAGACGAATCTGGAACGTATGTGAGACGTATGTGAGACATATGTGAAAGGGATTTGGAATGGGGAATTAGAGCGGCATTCGGAGGTTCCCGCAGAGAGGTGCGGCCCGAATATGTTCATTTTCCGCCTATCAACTTTTTTATCTTAGGTTAACAGAATAGTAACCGGCGGACAAGCTGCTCTTCATTGGTAATATGCGGGATTTCGATGTTAATCGCTGCCTCCACATTGAACTGACAATACATTTTCACACAGCCTCTCCATCATTCCTTCGAAGGCTATCCAAGAGTTGTCATTTATCGTCACGGAATAATGGAGGGGTCATTACATTTATTTTTTTATAAAACTTAAATTATTTTGGTATTCTAAAATTAATCTGGACAGGTCTGTTCAGGATGATTATTTTTATTCCGATTATTTTCAGAAATATTAAAATTATGTACAGAATATTATTCCTGCTTTTCATGGTTAACTGTTCTTTCGCGCAGCTTACCGATTACGTCAATCCTTTTATTGGAACATCGAACGGAGGGAATACTTTTCCCGGTGCGGTGCTTCCATGGGGAATGGTTTCATTAAGTCCGCAGAATTGTTTCCGATGTCCCTCAGGTTATCTTTATGGTGAAAAATATTTCTATGGTCTTGGTCATACACATCTTAGCGGTACGGGCTTTGCAGACTTTGGAGGGATTATTTTTACAATAACTTCAGGTTCTGTAAAAACCGGGCCGGAACAATACCGACAGGCTTATTCAAACGAAATGGCAGAACCGGGCTTCTACTCAGTAACTCTGGATTCCGGAAACATTGTACTTGAGGGAACTATAACTACGCGGAGCAGTTTTATAAAAATCATTTCAAACAGAGATCAGAAGATCAATATTTTAACCGATGCAGGCAGGAGTCTTGCAATCACAGGCGGAGGAGAAGTAAGAATTCTGACAGATTCATCCCAGGAGGGATTCAACACCAGCGGAGGATTCTGCGGGGAAGAGAACAGGCAAAAGGTTTATTTCTATTCGGTATTAAGTAAACCTTCGGTGGAGAACGGAACCTGGAAAAACGACCGGGTCTCGAACAGCAAAGAAACAACATCGGTTGATTCTTCAATAGGGACGTGGCAGGTAATTAGTCTCAGCAAGGGGGAAGAGCTTCTTATCAAAACCGGGATTTCATATACAGGCACGGCAAACGCAAAACTAAACCTGGAATCAGAAATACCCGGCTGGGATTTTAATAAGATCAGAAGTGAGGCCCGGAAATCCTGGGAGGATGTTTTATCGAGAATAATTATCAGTGACAGGAGCGACAGTAATAAGGTAATATTTTATACTGCATTATATCACTCACTTATACATCCCAATATTATCAGCGACGTCAATGGTGATTACCCGCTTATGAACAGAACCGGGACAGGAAATTATAAAGGCAGGAACAGGTACTCGGTTTTTTCACTATGGGATACCTACAGGACGCTGCATCCTTTTCTTACATTAGTATATCCTGAACGTGAATCCGAAATAGTAAAAACAATGCTGGATATGGCAAAGGAGAACGGATACCTGCCGAAGTGGGAACTTGCAGGAAATGAAACATATATGATGGTTGGTGCCCCGGCAGACATAGTAATTGCTGATACTTATATAAAAGGGGTAACGGACTTTAACGCAGATTCGGCGTTGTTCTATATGATGAAGCCTGCTAAATTAAAAGACAAGGAGAAAGCTCCGCCTGTAAGAGCGGGTTATCATGAAGCTTCTGCAATACGGGTATATACCTTCTGAGCAGGATCGGAATGAAGACTGGTGGGTATGGGGACCGGTATCGACTACGCTGGAGTACTGCTTCTCTGATTTTGCTATAGCAGGCCTTTCACGGGCACTTAATGATGATCCGGATTACAGACGATTCAGTAAACGATCATTACTCTATAAAAACCTTTTTGATGACAGCACTATCTGAACAGGTATATGAATGATCAGAATACAGAGAAGGATTACGAGTATAAGAGAATGTCGCCCGGCTATGGCGATTGGAATGCATCGGATCAGACAAAGATATTCAGTCTCCTTACTCCTGATAAATACATAGAAGTAAAGCTGACGGATTCGCATATTATGCTTCCCGAAAAATCAACTTCGGGAATTATGGGATTAACTTTGAAAGAAGATAAAGTATGAAGAAAATTATAGAAGAATTATTGAAGGATGGTCCTGTTATTACAGATGGTTCCTGGGGAACACAGCTTCAGGAAAGGGGACTTGGACTGAATGAATGTCCCGACTCATGGAACCTCACGCATCCTCAAAAGGTTCTGGAAGTTGCTCAATCCTACGTCAGCGCCGGCAGCAGAATTATTCTCACCAATACCTTCAGAAGCAACAGGATTGCCCTTGAAGGCTTTGGACTTGAAGATAGAGTAACGGAAATAAATAAGGCCGGAGTAGAAATATCAAAACGTGCTGCTGGTGAAAAATCTTATGTGTTCGCATCTGTGGGTCCCTCCGGTAAAGTGCTGATGACGGAGGATGTATCAGAAGATGAGCTTTATGAAGTTTTTAAGGAACAGGTTGATGCAATCAAAGAAGCAGGTGCCGATGGTATTGTAATTGAAACTATGTCCGACCTTGCGGAAGCAAAAATTGCTTTGAGAGCAGCAAAAGAAACAGGGCTCCCTGTCATTGTTTCGATGGCCTTCGATTCAGGAAAAAATAAAGAGTTTACATATATGGGACACCCGCCTGAAGAAGCAGCCGAAGTATTGACAAAAGCAGGGGCAGATGCCATTGGAGCCAATTGCGGACAGGGTATTGATGGATTTGTAAATATCTGTAAAAGACTTAAAGCATCCACTACTCTTCCTCTCTGGATAAAGCCCAATGCCGGGCTGCCCGAACTTCAGGGTAATCAAACGGTTTACAATACAACCGCGGAAGAATTCGCTGAGTACGTTACTGAACTCCTTGATTCCGGAGCCGATTTTATCGGGGGATGCTGCGGAACCAACCCCGGTTTTATAAAAGAAATTTCAAAAATAATTAAACAATAGATGCCTGTAAAAATATTATTTGATACTGATATCGGAACCGATATAGAGGATGCGGTTTGTCTTGCGTATCTTCTTGCAAACCCGGATTGTGATCTTCTCGGGATAACCACAGTAACAGGTGAACCTGTTAAACGTGCTATGCTTGCAAGCGCTTTATGCAGGATAGCAGGAAAGAAAATTCCTGTCTATCCCGGTTCGGCAGATCCTCTGCTGATTCCACAGCTCCAATTAAAATCCGGGCAGGCTAAATCATTAAAAAAATATCCTCATCAAAAGGTTAAACAAAACCAAGGAGTAATATATGATACACTGACCGGCTTCAGGATAACTGAGGAGCAAAAAAAGAAATACAGGGAAGACGGATTTTTTATCCTTGAGAATATAATTCCTGAGCAGCAGCTGGAAG
>CAVVGK010000006.1:0-10201 GCA_963747755.1 uncultured Ignavibacteria bacterium
AAACTTGTAATAAGCGACGAAGCATTAGTGATGTTTGCCCTGAATGACAGAATTTCTTTTAAAGCCGAACATAACAAGTATGTATGTTGATCATCCTGCTTATGCTGCGGCATTAAAGAAAATGTTCGAAAGTTACTGGGCAGACGGCATTAATGTGGAAGCATTCAAACAAAAAATAAATAAATAGATTCATCTCTCCACACTATATAAAACAAAGGATATATATGGTTTACAAACTACTAAGATCAGCGGCCTTTTTTCTGGCTTTTATGATAATAAGCCTCGGTACTGCCGATGCGCAATGGCACTGGCAGAACCCGCTGCCGCAGGGAAATACACTTAACTGTGTGTCTTTCTCTGATGCTGATAACGGGCTTGCTGTGGGCGAAAATGGCGTGATTATAAGGACAACTGACGGAGGAGCAACATGGGTGAACCAGCTATCTGGTTTAACCATAAATCTTAACGGTGTTTCATTCGTTGATGGATATAACGGGACAGCGGTTGGACAGAATGGTAAAATTGTGAGCACAACAGACGGCGGTGAGACATGGCTACCGCAGGTATCAGGAACAACCTTTCAGTTTCATGCCGTTTCATTTTCAGATGCGGATCATGGTACAGCCGTTGCTAACAACGGGCTCGTGCTTAGAACAACAGACGGCGGGGCAACATGGAACCCTCAGACAAGCGGTACAACTGAAGACCTCTTCGGTGTAGATTTCGTAGATGCAAATAATGGTACCATCGTAGGCAGCAATGGCACGATCCTGAGAACCACGAATGGCGGTATAGGCTGGACTCCCCAGAACAGCGGTGTTACAAGTCTGCTGCATGGTATTTGTTTTGCAGATATTAACACAGGAACTGCAGCGGGTCAGGATGGCGTAATCCTGAGAACCGCGGACGGCGGTGCTGTCTGGACACCGCAGGACGGCGGGTTGAATCCCTGGGATTACGTTTATTCAGTTTCTTTCTATGATGCCGACCATGGATCTGCAGTTGTTTCCGGAGCTGTCATAATCACTACCACAGACGGCGGTGCAAACTGGACTCCCTACAGCATAGGCACCTGGAACGATCTCAACTATGTTTCGATGACCACTGCAGCCAGCGGTGTTGCTGTCGGATTCAGCGGTATGATATACAAAACGACGAACAACGGCACCACGTGGGAAAGCCAGCTGCAGGGAGTTTCCGATCAGGCAATTACTTCAGTTTCCTTTGTAGATAACACTCACGGTATTGCAGTCGGTACAGGCGGGGTCATTCTTACCACTACCAATGCAGGTCTAAATTGGGACAGTCAGGCGAGCGGTGTGACTGAGGAGCTTTATGGCGTTTCATATAAGGGCGTTAATACTGCAACGGCAGTTGGAATGTCGGGCGTAATTCTCAGGACTACTGATGGAGGAATTACCTGGGACAGCCAGGCAAGCGGAACTTCTGAAAATCTTAACAGTGTTTCTTTTACTGATGCAGATAATGGTACAGCCGTTGGTCAGTCGGGTGTAATCTTAAGAACCACGAACGGCGGTACTTCCTGGGAAACTCAGACCAGCGGAACTACCGTGGCGCTCTGGGCAGTCGCATTTTCTGATATGAATAACGGTTTCGCTGCAGGGAATTCAGGTACCATTCTCAGAACGACAGATGGAGGAACCACCTGGACACCACAGACATCCGGTACCAATGGTTCACTTTACGGCGCTTGTTTTGCTGACGCTAATACTGCTTACATTGCAGGTTCTACCCCATACCCGGTGGTTGTTGGGCTCGTGCTTAAAACTACCGACGGCGGAGTAACCTGGTCTCAGCAGAACAGCAACACAATAATGTTTCTGAACAGCATTGCTTTTTCAGATGCAGAAAACGGCATCACAGGAGGTCTGAATGGTGTTATAATGCATACTACCGACGGCGGAGCTGACTGGGAGCCTATGGAAAGCAATACCGGCGCAATGGTAAGAGGCGTATTCCTGACAGATGCCAATACCGGCTATGCAGCAGGTGACAACGGGATGATCCTGAAACTGGGAGATACCCCTATTCCTGTGGAACTGGTATCATTTACAGGACAGGCCGATGGTGACGGCATCCGGTTATCGTGGAGTACAGCCACAGAAACAAATAACTATGGTTTCAATGTTGAGCGGTTATCAAATGGTACATGGCTGCAGCTTGGTTTTGTAGGCGGCTCCGGCAGTACAACATCACCCGAATCATATTCTTTCACCGATGCAAAACCTTTACCCGGGAAAAATTACTACAGGTTAAAACAAACCGATTTCGATGGAACCTTCAAATACAGCAGCACCATTGAAGTCAGTAATGCCGGCTTGCCATCAGATTATAATTTATCGCAGAACTACCCGAATCCTTTCAACCCGGCAACTACAATAAATTATGCACTGCCTACCGACAGTCATATTAAAATATTAGTATATAACGCGCTGGGTGAATTAGCTGAAGTACTGGTAAACGGAATGAAGCCTGCCGGTTCCTACTCAGTCACATGGAATGCTTCTAAATATCCTTCAGGACTTTATCTCTGCAAGATAGAAGCTTCGGCGGCTGACGGTAAAAGCAATTTCTCATCAGTTAAAAAAATGATATTGATGAAATAAAAGACAGCGTGAATATGTAGAGCGACCGGCCTTGCCTGTAGGCAGGAACGGTGTTTCGCTCAATCCAGTACAGCGAAAAAAGTCTCACTCAAAGGCTGCCTAAATAGGGCAGCCTTTTTTATTCATATCATAAAGCTGCCTTTAATACGTTTTTTCTTAACTGCCGGGATGCTGCAAGACCGTTGTATATAAAAAATTTATTCTGTTTTCGAATCCTCAGTTTATCCTTTCAAAGTATCTCTCCCCACGTGTTCCCAATACAGGCAAGACTAAAAACGTAAATTTTTAATCCGGAACAACGGCCTTATTGACAGGGTTGTATATCGAATTTAAAACGTATGTGAGACGAATCTGGAACGTATGTGAGACGTATGTGAGACATATGTGAAAGGGATTTGGAATGGGGAATTAGAGCGGCATTCGGAGGTTCCCGCAGAGAGGTGCGGCCCGAATATGTTCATTTTCCGCCTATCAACTTTTTTATCTTAGGTTAACAGAATAGTAACCGGCGGACAAGCTGCTCTTCATTGGTAATATGCGGGATTTCGATGTTAATCGCTGCCTCCACATTGAACTGACAATACATTTTCACACAGCCTCTCCATCATTCCTTCGAAGGCTATCCAAGAGTTGTCATTTATCGTCACGGAATAATGGAGGGGTCATTACATTTATTTTTTTATAAAACTTAAATTATTTTGGTATTCTAAAATTAATCTGGACAGGTCTGTTCAGGATGATTATTTTTATTCCGATTATTTTCAGAAATATTAAAATTATGTACAGAATATTATTCCTGCTTTTCATGGTTAACTGTTCTTTCGCGCAGCTTACCGATTACGTCAATCCTTTTATTGGAACATCGAACGGAGGGAATACTTTTCCCGGTGCGGTGCTTCCATGGGGAATGGTTTCATTAAGTCCGCAGAATTGTTTCCGATGTCCCTCAGGTTATCTTTATGGTGAAAAATATTTCTATGGTCTTGGTCATACACATCTTAGCGGTACGGGCTTTGCAGACTTTGGAGGGATTATTTTTACAATAACTTCAGGTTCTGTAAAAACCGGGCCGGAACAATACCGACAGGCTTATTCAAACGAAATGGCAGAACCGGGCTTCTACTCAGTAACTCTGGATTCCGGAAACATTGTACTTGAGGGAACTATAACTACGCGGAGCAGTTTTATAAAAATCATTTCAAACAGAGATCAGAAGATCAATATTTTAACCGATGCAGGCAGGAGTCTTGCAATCACAGGCGGAGGAGAAGTAAGAATTCTGACAGATTCATCCCAGGAGGGATTCAACACCAGCGGAGGATTCTGCGGGGAAGAGAACAGGCAAAAGGTTTATTTCTATTCGGTATTAAGTAAACCTTCGGTGGAGAACGGAACCTGGAAAAACGACCGGGTCTCGAACAGCAAAGAAACAACATCGGTTGATTCTTCAATAGGGACGTGGCAGGTAATTAGTCTCAGCAAGGGGGAAGAGCTTCTTATCAAAACCGGGATTTCATATACAGGCACGGCAAACGCAAAACTAAACCTGGAATCAGAAATACCCGGCTGGGATTTTAATAAGATCAGAAGTGAGGCCCGGAAATCCTGGGAGGATGTTTTATCGAGAATAATTATCAGTGACAGGAGCGACAGTAATAAGGTAATATTTTATACTGCATTATATCACTCACTTATACATCCCAATATTATCAGCGACGTCAATGGTGATTACCCGCTTATGAACAGAACCGGGACAGGAAATTATAAAGGCAGGAACAGGTACTCGGTTTTTTCACTATGGGATACCTACAGGACGCTGCATCCTTTTCTTACATTAGTATATCCTGAACGTGAATCCGAAATAGTAAAAACAATGCTGGATATGGCAAAGGAGAACGGATACCTGCCGAAGTGGGAACTTGCAGGAAATGAAACATATATGATGGTTGGTGCCCCGGCAGACATAGTAATTGCTGATACTTATATAAAAGGGGTAACGGACTTTAACGCAGATTCGGCGTTGTTCTATATGATGAAGCCTGCTAAATTAAAAGACAAGGAGAAAGCTCCGCCTGTAAGAGCGGGTTATCATGAAGCTTCTGCAATACGGGTATATACCTTCTGAGCAGGATCGGAATGAAGACTGGTGGGTATGGGGACCGGTATCGACTACGCTGGAGTACTGCTTCTCTGATTTTGCTATAGCAGGCCTTTCACGGGCACTTAATGATGATCCGGATTACAGACGATTCAGTAAACGATCATTACTCTATAAAAACCTTTTTGATGACAGCACTATCTGAACAGGTATATGAATGATCAGAATACAGAGAAGGATTACGAGTATAAGAGAATGTCGCCCGGCTATGGCGATTGGAATGCATCGGATCAGACAAAGATATTCAGTCTCCTTACTCCTGATAAATACATAGAAGTAAAGCTGACGGATTCGCATATTATGCTTCCCGAAAAATCAACTTCGGGAATTATGGGATTAACTTTGAAAGAAGATAAAGTATGAAGAAAATTATAGAAGAATTATTGAAGGATGGTCCTGTTATTACAGATGGTTCCTGGGGAACACAGCTTCAGAAAAGGGGACTTGGACTGAATGAATGTCCCGACTCATGGAACCTCACGCATCCTCAAAAGGTTCTGGAAGTTGCTCAATCCTACGTCAGCGCCGGCAGCAGAATTATTCTCACCAATACCTTCAGAAGCAACAGGATTGCCCTTGAAGGCTTTGGACTTGAAGATAGAGTAACGGAAATAAATAAGGCCGGAGTAGAAATATCAAAACGTGCTGCTGGTGAAAAATCTTATGTGTTCGCATCTGTGGGTCCCTCCGGTAAAGTGCTGATGACGGAGGATGTATCAGAAGATGAGCTTTATGAAGTTTTTAAGGAACAGGTTGATGCAATCAAAGAAGCAGGTGCCGATGGTATTGTAATTGAAACTATGTCCGACCTTGCGGAAGCAAAAATTGCTTTGAGAGCAGCAAAAGAAACAGGGCTCCCTGTCATTGTTTCGATGGCCTTCGATTCAGGAAAAAATAAAGAGTTTACATATATGGGACACCCGCCTGAAGAAGCAGCCGAAGTATTGACAAAAGCAGGGGCAGATGCCATTGGAGCCAATTGCGGACAGGGTATTGATGGATTTGTAAATATCTGTAAAAGACTTAAAGCATCCACTACTCTTCCTCTCTGGATAAAGCCCAATGCCGGGCTGCCCGAACTTCAGGGTAATCAAACGGTTTACAATACAACCGCGGAAGAATTCGCTGAGTACGTTACTGAACTCCTTGATTCCGGAGCCGATTTTATCGGGGGATGCTGCGGAACCAACCCCGGTTTTATAAAAGAAATTTCAAAAATAATTAAACAATAGATGCCTGTAAAAATATTATTTGATACTGATATCGGAACCGATATAGAGGATGCGGTTTGTCTTGCGTATCTTCTTGCAAACCCGGATTGTGATCTTCTTGGGATAACCACAGTAACAGGTGAACCTGTTAAACGTGCTATGCTTGCAAGTGCTTTATGCAGGATAGCAGGAAAGAAAATTCCTGTCTATCCCGGTTCTGCAGATCCTCTGCTGATTCCACAGCTTCAATTAAAGTCCGGGCAGGCTAAATCATTAAAAAAATATCCTCATCAAAAGGTTAAACAAAACCAAGGAGTAATATATGAGCACACTGACCGGCTTCAGGATAACTGAGGAGCAAAAAAAGAAATACAGGGAAGACGGATTTTTTATCCTTGAGAATATAATTCCTGAGCAGCAGCTGGAAGCTGTACCTCTTGATGATGTCAACGAAGAGAACGGAACAGTTTATCTGCTTCCCTATTCTCTGGCAGGAACAAAGGACAAAATTGAACATAAGCCTGTCCCGGGTTCAAATGACAGGGAAGGTTATTTCGGTCCTGAGAAAGGCGTCCCTGCTAACTGTCCGGCCGGTTCAATCGTTGTCTTTTCAAGCACCACCTTTCACAGATCAGGTGCTAACAAAACCGACAAAATGCGCCGCGCATACGCTATCCAGTTTTCTCCCGAACCTATATATGAAGCGGACGGGTCGCTAAAAGGACTGGCAGAACCATTTCTAAAAAACGGAAAAAGAATCCGCTGATCATTGCTCGCTAATTCACTAATCCATAATCTGTCCAATTCACCAATCCGGAATTCGCAAATTAATCCGCTCAATCCGCTAAATTCACAATCCCTAAGGTAGTTATGAAAAAGCTGCTTGTATTACTCTTTCTCTTGTCAGCTATCACTATACTCCCTCAGACAGGTAAAATATTCCCTCTGAACCAAAAACCTCAGAAATTATTTGATGGCGGTTTTTTTACTGAAGGACCAGCTGTCGGGAGGGACGACTGTATCTATTTCAGCGATCAGACATTCACCGATGAAACCGGTATGGAAGCAGGAATTATCTGGAAGTATGATCCGGCAAGGGACACGACGATAGTGTTCAGGTCGCCGAGCGGAATGTCTAACGGGATAGCATTCGATAAAGACGGGAATATGGTGGTATGCGAAGGAGCGGACTTCGGCGGCAGAATGATTACGCGTACGGATATGCATACAGGTAAAAGCAAGATTATAGCCGGACTTTACAACGGCAGATCTTTCAACTCGCCTAATGATTTAACAATAGATAAAAAGGGGAGAATTTACTTTACGGATCCAAGATACACTGGTCACGAAAGTATTGATCAGCCTGTCATGGGAGTTTATAGAATAGACGATGATAATAATGTTAAACTTGTCATTTCAGATATTCCAATGCCGAACGGGATTGCTCTATCGCCCGATGAAAAAACTTTATATGTCGGCTGTAATTATGAAGGGGATGAAAACCATAAACCTGTTGCTGCTCTTTATAAATACGAAATATCTTCAAATGATAGTGCCGTCTTTAGTAAAGTGCTTATTAATTTCAATGAAGATGCCGGCCCCGATGGAATCAAAACAGACAGCAATGGAAATCTTTTTATAGCTGTAAGAGATGAAGTAAATCCGCAGATAAGGGTTTACTCTCCTGAAGGCGAACTGATCGATTTTCTTAAACTTCCCGAAGTACCCTCAAACCTAACCTTCACCCCTTCCGGCCGGGAACTCTACATCACTGCCGGCAATGGTTTATACCATACCCCCCTCAATTATCAGCATCAAAATTAAATATGCCATCCCAACCAGATGGGATTGTTAATGTTTCGCTTACTCTAACTTGCGCTCCGACCAAAAAAGGCTTCTCCAGTGTGTGAAAAAATCCATTGCCGTTTTTGTTTGTGCTTTAGGAGCAACGGTGTTGCCTCACCGTTGCTCACTTATACTTTTTTATGTTATTCACCTCTTTCCCATTAAAATGAGAGCTCCTCCTAGACTATTATCATAACTTATTCCAACAGTCACCATCATATTCTCAGTAACTGCCAGACCATATAGCCTGTCATCAAAATTCTGTACTTCTTCAAATTTATGCCAAGTAGTTCCATTAGAGTGCCAGATCATTGATTCATCCCCTACAATAAAAATATTGTTTTTATTGCTGCCCCTTATCCTGTAGGCATAGTTACCAAGGTCAAGCACCTTCTGACCATTCAGATAAGGAACCCATTCATACCGTAATATTTTTTTATTTAATAAAGAGTGTCTTGTAACTACACCCGTTGCAAATACAAATTCTGCATTTTCGTTAGCCCATAAAGTATTTAACAATTGACCCCCATAATAGTAGCTGAATTCTCTATTTGTTTGACTATCCCAGATACTCTCAACCCCGCCTTCATTAATTTTTAATACTGCAACGCGTCCATTTTGATTACTCCATCCGCAAGTCCATAGTTCATTCCCATTTGATGATCCATAAATATCCTTCAAATCAACATCTGTCCCGCTCTCTATTCTGCTCCAATGACCGTATTGGTAATGGGCTATAAATCCATTACCGCTAACCACATAAAAATCATTGCTATCTACACCCCATATTTTGTTTGAAGAACCATTTAATTGAGTAATTAATGTACAATCATTTACAAACTTCATTCCATCATAGTGAGAAATGCTGCCGTCAATATGTGCGAATAAAATATCATTCGCCGCAAAGGCAAAAATCGCCTTAATTGGCGGGTATTCTACACCACCGCACGCATTCGTTTTTATCCTTCTTAAATCCCACCCAAGTCCGTTCCAGTGAAGAGCATTGTAAGCATTTGGATCCGGCTGACCCAGTGTGTCAAGTAAATAGATTTCACCTACCGCCCAGATATCATTCTCGTTAATTATTGCCACATCATAAAGAGTGCAGCTTCCGGCATCTCCGCCGAATGTCCAGGTCTGGAAGGTGAAGTTGTGGGAGGTGGTATCCAAAGTTGTAATGGACAAGTCATTACTTTTGATTGGCTGATTGGAGGATTGGATGATTGAACTTAAATTATATGTTTTATTTGGAAGTAGCGAATCAACATATAGGATTGTATCTGCTGAAGTCAAAATTATTGTTTCTGAATGAATGTCGTCTTTCAATAATTCGACATCTGCCGGGAGGCTAACATTTGAGGTTGTTAATTTAATCCAGGCTTCTGTGCAGCTTACATCTTCGAGGGATAAACTTATTTGCGGCTGTTGATCAGGAGGGACGGGGTTGTCCTTTTTACAGGAAAACAGTCCAAAAGAAAATAATGCTAAAACGGACACTAAAACAAATACTCTCATAAATACCCCGGAACTTTATAGTAAATATTTGCTGGGTTTCAAAATTGAAGCAGTTCAGGTACCCGATTTCAAAGTAACTCCTGTGAGCACAGGAGTCAATTAAATACAAATAAAAACGATTGTCAAATTAATGTTTGAAACCTTGTTGGGCAAACGGTTATCGATAAAATGAAGATTGGATGACTGCATACTATCCTTAGTCAGATTTTTGTTCGCTAAAATCGGGATCTTCACCCCGTCTATCGACGGGATCTTCGCTCCGTCTACCGCCGGATCTTCGACTTTGCTACGATTTTTTTGGTCGGGATAATTAAGAAGATCTGTAAATAATAGAACATTTATTCATTTTCGGCGGCTTCGATATCTTCTCAGGCCGGGAAACCGTTAAAACGGTTAGAAGTATCTCTAATCCTTTACAGGTCACCGGGCTAAAGCCGCGGTGTTAATACCATAAAACGATCCCAATGACAAATACACCATAAAATTGCTCCAATATACTCCCTTCCTCTGCCGGTTTAAATTGTCATAAAAAAGTCTGGCATTTTGTCCGTGTGTTAAAAAATTAAACAAAATAAAAATTGCCTTTTTAGCGTATTTCTGCATTTCTCAATTTGAGATCAAATGCTGCACTTATTATTTCATAACTATTTCATTAATCCGGGATAAAAATGGTCTGACTTTTGGAGTCTCGGGACGGAAAGGCAGTTCAAGCGTATGTGGAGCGTATCTGAAGCGTATATGGAGCGTATGTGAAGCGTATGTGAATTGGTGAAATAACGGAGGAAAATAGTAAAAGATTGAGGAAGAACACGGAAATCAGAGGGCAGTTTTAATTAAGACAAACG
>CAVVGK010000007.1:0-11173 GCA_963747755.1 uncultured Ignavibacteria bacterium
GCTGCCGCAGGGAAATACGCTCAGCTGTGTATCTTTCTCTGATGCGGATAACGGACTGGCTGTTGGCGATAACGGAATGATTATAAGAACAACGGACGGGGGCGCAAACTGGACGGTTCAGCAGTCGGGCTTAACTGTTCCGCTTAATGGTGTTTCATTTATCGGTGGAAATATTGGAACGGCAGTGGGACTAAATAGTAAAGTAGTTAAAACAACAGACGGCGGTGAAACATGGTTTCCGCAGGAAACAGGGACGAATTACCAATTGCATTCTGTTTCATTTTCAGATGCAGATCATGGTACAATTGTAGCAAACAATGGCGCTGTACTCAGAACAACCGATGGCGGCATAACCTGGAATCCGCAGACGAGCGGCTCTGCCGAGGAGCTATGGGGAGTAGACTTTACAGATATAAATAATGGTACAATTGTCGGAAGCAATGGTACGATCCTTAGAACTAGCGACGGCGGTACTACCTGGAACCCACAAACCAGCGGTGTAGCAAGTCTTCTTCACGGTGTTTGTTTTACTGATGTTAACACAGGGACGGCAGTTGGCCAGGAAGGTGTAATTCTTAGAACAACTGACGGCGGTACTACGTGGACTCCGCAGAACGGCGGATTAAATCCCTGGGATTATGTTTATTCTGTTTCCTTCTTTGATGCGAACCATGGAACTGCAGCTGTTTCCGGAGCTATTATGATCACTACTACCGACGGCGGCGCTAACTGGACACCTTACAGTATAGGTACCTGGAACGAACTCAACTATGTTTCGATGACCTCGGCCAACAGCGGTGTGGCTGTAGGGTTCAGCGGTATGATATACAAAACGACGAACAGCGGCACCACGTGGGAAAGTCAGCTGCAGGGAGTTTCCGATCAGGCAATTACATCAGTTTCCTTTGTAGATAACACTCACGGTATTGCAGTCGGTACAGGCGGGGTCATTCTTACCACTACCAATGCAGGACTGAACTGGGACAGCCAGGTGAGCGGTGTTACTGAGGAACTTTATGGTGTTTCTTATAAAGGTGTAAACACAGCAACGGCAGTCGGGATGTCGGGCGTCATTCTCAGAACTACTGATGGAGGAATTACCTGGGACAGCCAGGTAAGCGGTACTTCCGAAAATCTTAACAGTGTTTCTTTCACCGATGCGAATAATGGTACAGCTGTTGGTCAGTCGGGCGTTATCCTGAGAACAACTAACGGCGGTATATCCTGGGAAACTCAAACAAGCGGAACCACTGCAGCACTCTGGGCGGTTGCGTTTTCCGATGTTAATACCGGTTTTGCAGCAGGTAATTCCGGGACTATACTCAGGACAACGAATGGAGGAACCACCTGGACGCAGCAGACATCCGGTACCAACGGTTCACTTTATGGTGCCTGTTTTATTGATTCAAATACAGGTTATATAGCCGGGTCTACTCCTTATCCTGTTATTGTGGGTCTGGTGCTTAAAACTACCGATGGCGGAGTAACCTGGACTCAGCAGAACAGCAACACAATAATGTTTCTGAACAGCGTTGCTTTTTCGGATGCAGATAACGGCATCACAGGAGGTCTGAATGGCGTTATAATGCATACCACTGACGGCGGAGCTGACTGGGAGCCTATGGAAAGCAATACCGGCGCAATGGTAAGAGGCGTCTTTCTTAATGATGCCAATACAGGTTATGCAGTAGGTGATAACGGGATGATCCTGAAACTGGGGGACACCCCCATTCCTGTTGAACTGGTATCATTCACAGGAGAGGTCTATAGTGATGGTATCCGGTTATTGTGGAGTACAGCAACAGAAACTAATAACTATGGTTTCAACATTGAGCGTTTATCAAATGGCCCCTGGCAGCAGCTTGGTTTTGTAGGCGGCTCGGGCAGTACAACATCACCCGAATCATATGCTTTCACCGATGCAAAACCTTTACCCGGGAAAAATTACTACAGGTTAAGACAAACCGATTTCGATGGAACCTTCAAATACAGCAGCACCATTGAAGTCAGTAATGCCGGCTCGCCATCCGATTATAATCTATCGCAGAACTACCCGAATCCTTTCAACCCGGCAACTACAATAAATTATGCACTTCCATCTGACAGTCATATTAAAATATCGGTATACAACGCGCTGGGTGAATTAGCTGAAGTACTGGTAAACGGAATGAAGCCTGCCGGTTCGTACTCAGTTACATGGAATGCTTCTAAATATCCTTCAGGACTTTATCTCTGCAAGATAGAAGCTTCGGCGGCTGACGGTAAAAGCAATTTCTCATCAGTTAAAAAAATGATATTGATGAAATAAAAGACAGCGTGAATATGTAGAGCGACCGGCCTTGCCTGTAGGCAGGAACGGTGTTTCGCTCAATCCAGTACAGCGAAAAAAGTCTCACTCAAAGGCTGCCTAAATAGGGCAGCCTTTTTTATTCATATCATAAAGCTGCCTTTAATACGTTTTTTCTTAACTGCCGGGATGCTGCAAGACCGTTGTATATAAAAAATTTATTCTGTTTTCGAATCCTCAGTTTATCCTTTCAAAGTATCTCTCCCCACGTGTTCCCAATACAGGCAAGACTAAAAACGTAAATTTTTAATCCGGAACAACGGCCTTATTGACAGGGTTGTATATCGAATTTAAAACGTATGTGAGACGAATCTGGAACGTATGTGAGACGTATGTGAGACATATGTGAAAGGGATTTGGAATGGGGAATTAGAGCGGCATTCGGAGGTTCCCGCAGAGAGGTGCGGCCCGAATATGTTCATTTTCCGCCTATCAACTTTTTTATCTTAGGTTAACAGAATAGTAACCGGCGGACAAGCTGCTCTTCATTGGTAATATGCGGGATTTCGATGTTAATCGCTGCCTCCACATTGAACTGACAATACATTTTCACACAGCCTCTCCATCATTCCTTCGAAGGCTATCCAAGAGTTGTCATTTATCGTCACGGAATAATGGAGGGGTCATTACATTTATTTTTTTATAAAACTTAAATTATTTTGGTATTCTAAAATTAATCTGGACAGGTCTGTTCAGGATGATTATTTTTATTCCGATTATTTTCAGAAATATTAAAATTATGTACAGAATATTATTCCTGCTTTTCATGGTTAACTGTTCTTTCGCGCAGCTTACCGATTACGTCAATCCTTTTATTGGAACATCGAACGGAGGGAATACTTTTCCCGGTGCGGTGCTTCCATGGGGAATGGTTTCATTAAGTCCGCAGAATTGTTTCCGATGTCCCTCAGGTTATCTTTATGGTGAAAAATATTTCTATGGTCTTGGTCATACACATCTTAGCGGTACGGGCTTTGCAGACTTTGGAGGGATTATTTTTACAATAACTTCAGGTTCTGTAAAAACCGGGCCGGAACAATACCGACAGGCTTATTCAAACGAAATGGCAGAACCGGGCTTCTACTCAGTAACTCTGGATTCCGGAAACATTGTACTTGAGGGAACTATAACTACGCGGAGCAGTTTTATAAAAATCATTTCAAACAGAGATCAGAAGATCAATATTTTAACCGATGCAGGCAGGAGTCTTGCAATCACAGGCGGAGGAGAAGTAAGAATTCTGACAGATTCATCCCAGGAGGGATTCAACACCAGCGGAGGATTCTGCGGGGAAGAGAACAGGCAAAAGGTTTATTTCTATTCGGTATTAAGTAAACCTTCGGTGGAGAACGGAACCTGGAAAAACGACCGGGTCTCGAACAGCAAAGAAACAACATCGGTTGATTCTTCAATAGGGACGTGGCAGGTAATTAGTCTCAGCAAGGGGGAAGAGCTTCTTATCAAAACCGGGATTTCATATACAGGCACGGCAAACGCAAAACTAAACCTGGAATCAGAAATACCCGGCTGGGATTTTAATAAGATCAGAAGTGAGGCCCGGAAATCCTGGGAGGATGTTTTATCGAGAATAATTATCAGTGACAGGAGCGACAGTAATAAGGTAATATTTTATACTGCATTATATCACTCACTTATACATCCCAATATTATCAGCGACGTCAATGGTGATTACCCGCTTATGAACAGAACCGGGACAGGAAATTATAAAGGCAGGAACAGGTACTCGGTTTTTTCACTATGGGATACCTACAGGACGCTGCATCCTTTTCTTACATTAGTATATCCTGAACGTGAATCCGAAATAGTAAAAACAATGCTGGATATGGCAAAGGAGAACGGATACCTGCCGAAGTGGGAACTTGCAGGAAATGAAACATATATGATGGTTGGTGCCCCGGCAGACATAGTAATTGCTGATACTTATATAAAAGGGGTAACGGACTTTAACGCAGATTCGGCGTTGTTCTATATGATGAAGCCTGCTAAATTAAAAGACAAGGAGAAAGCTCCGCCTGTAAGAGCGGGTTATCATGAGCTTCTGCAATACGGGTATATACCTTCTGAGCAGGATCGGAATGAAGACTGGTGGGTATGGGGACCGGTATCGACTACGCTGGAGTACTGCTTCTCTGATTTTGCTATAGCAGGCCTTTCACGGGCACTTAATGATGATCCGGATTACAGACGATTCAGTAAACGATCATTACTCTATAAAAACCTTTTTGATGACAGCACTATCTGAACAGGTATATGAATGATCAGAATACAGAGAAGGATTACGAGTATAAGAGAATGTCGCCCGGCTATGGCGATTGGAATGCATCGGATCAGACAAAGATATTCAGTCTCCTTACTCCTGATAAATACATAGAAGTAAAGCTGACGGATTCGCATATTATGCTTCCCGAAAAATCAACTTCGGGAATTATGGGATTAACTTTGAAAGAAGATAAAGTATGAAGAAAATTATAGAAGAATTATTGAAGGATGGTCCTGTTATTACAGATGGTTCCTGGGGAACACAGCTTCAGAAAAGGGGACTTGGACTGAATGAATGTCCCGACTCATGGAACCTCACGCATCCTCAAAAGGTTCTGGAAGTTGCTCAATCCTACGTCAGCGCCGGCAGCAGAATTATTCTCACCAATACCTTCAGAAGCAACAGGATTGCCCTTGAAGGCTTTGGACTTGAAGATAGAGTAACGGAAATAAATAAGGCCGGAGTAGAAATATCAAAACGTGCTGCTGGTGAAAAATCTTATGTGTTCGCATCTGTGGGTCCCTCCGGTAAAGTGCTGATGACGGAGGATGTATCAGAAGATGAGCTTTATGAAGTTTTTAAGGAACAGGTTGATGCAATCAAAGAAGCAGGTGCCGATGGTATTGTAATTGAAACTATGTCCGACCTTGCGGAAGCAAAAATTGCTTTGAGAGCAGCAAAAGAAACAGGGCTCCCTGTCATTGTTTCGATGGCCTTCGATTCAGGAAAAAATAAAGAGTTTACATATATGGGACACCCGCCTGAAGAGGCAGCCGAAGAATTGACAAAAGCAGGGGCGGATGCCATTGGAGCGAATTGCGGACAGGGTATTGATGGATTTGTAAATATCTGTAAAAGACTTAAAGCATCCACTACTCTTCCTCTCTGGATAAAGCCCAATGCCGGGCTGCCCGAACTTCAGGGTAATCAAACGGTTTACAATACAACCGCGGAAGAATTCGCTGAGTACGTTACTGAACTCCTTGATTCCGGAGCCGATTTTATCGGGGGATGCTGCGGAACCAACCCCGGTTTTATAAAAGAAATTTCAAAAATAATTAAACAATAGATGCCTGTAAAAATATTATTTGATACTGATATCGGAACCGATATAGAGGATGCGGTTTGTCTTGCGTATCTTCTTGCAAACCCGGATTGTGATCTTCTTGGGATAACCACAGTAACAGGTGAACCTGTTAAACGTGCTATGCTTGCAAGTGCTTTATGCAGGATAGCAGGAAAGAAAATTCCTGTCTATCCCGGTTCTGCAGATCCTCTGCTGATTCCACAGCTTCAATTAAAGTCCGGGCAGGCTAAATCATTAAAAAAATATCCTCATCAAAAGGTTAAACAAAACCAAGGAGTAATATATGAGCACACTGACCGGCTTCAGGATAACTGAGGAACAAAAAAAGAAATACAGGGAAGACGGATTTTTTATCCTTGAGAATATAATTCCTGAGCAGCAGCTGGAAGCTGTAAAGAACAAATGTGTCGAGCTGATTGAACAGCAGAACCGTGAGATGGATAGTCTGGGTACCGATGTACTTAACCTGAGCAGAAGGAACAGCCGCTACTTTGTGTTCCTTGCATTTAAAGATCATCCTGAACTGGGTAAGTTTATTTTCAGCGACCTGATGGCTGAGATATGCAGGGCAACTATCGGAGATGAAGCATACCTGTTCTGGGAGCAGTTTGTTGTAAAAGGAACAGATCAGAAAGGTGCGGAATTCACATGGCACCAGGATTCAGGATACGTGGATAACCAGCATAAATACTATGTTAATGCATGGGTACCTCTTGATGATGTCAACGAAGAGAACGGAACGGTTTATCTGCTTCCTTATTCGCTTGCAGGAACAAAGGATAAAGTTGAACATAAACCTGTGTCTGGATCTAACGACAGGGAAGGTTATTTCGGGCCTGAAAAAGGCGTCCCGGCTAACTGTCCGGCCGGTTCAATAGTTGTCTTTTCCAGCACCACCTTCCACAGATCAGGTGCTAACAAAACAGACAAAATGCGGAGGGCATACGCTATTCAGTTTTCACCCGAACTTATATATGAAGCGGACGGGTCGCTAAAAGGATTGGCCGAACCATTTCTAAAGAACGGAAAAAGAATTCGCTGATCATATGCTTGTTAATTCATTAATCCCCAAATTAATCAACTCAATCCACAGATTCCCAAATCTGTCAATTTATCCGCTCAATTCGTCAATCCGCCCAATCCTCAATTCGTTAATCCCAATCCTAATCCTTTTTTCAACCTCCACCGTAATGGCTCAGTCAAATTCCATCTTCCCGCCAGACCAAAAACCTCAGAAAGTATTTGACGGCGGATTTTTCACTGAAGGCCCTGCTATCGGCTGGGACGGAAGTGTTTATTTCAGTGATCAGACTTTCACCGATGAAACCGGTATGGAAGCAGGAATTATCTGGAAGTATGATCCGGCAAGGGATACGACGATAGTGTTCAGGTCGCCAAGCGGGATGTCTAACGGAATAGCATTCGATAAAGACGGGAATATGGTGGTATGTGAAGGGGCAGACTTCGGCGGCAGAATGATCACGTGTACGGATATGCATACAGGTAAAAGCAAAATAATTGCAGGGCTGTACAACGGCAAATCTTTCAATTCGCCGAATGATCTGGCAATAGATGAAAAGGGGAGAATATACTTTACAGATCCAAGGTATGCTGGTCACGAAAGTATCGATCAGCCTGTAATGGGAGTTTATAGAATAGACAATGATAATAATGTTAAACTGGTGATTTCAGATATTCCAATGCCGAACGGTATTGCTCTTTCGCCCGATAAAAAAATACTTTATGTCGGCTGTAATTACGAAGGAGATGAAAACCATAAACCAGTTGCTGCTCTTTATAAATACGAAATATCTTCAAATGATAGTGCCGTCTTTAGTAAAGTGCTTATTAATTTCAATGAAGATGCCGGCCCCGATGGCATCAAAACAGACAGCAATGGAAATCTTTTTATAGCTGTAAGGGATGAGGAAAATCCGCAGATAAGAGTTTACTCCCCTGAAGGTGAACTGATCGATTTCCTTAAACTTCCCGAAGTACCCTCAAACCTGACCTTCACCCCTTCCGGCCGGGAACTCTACATCACCGCCGGCAATGGTTTATACCATACCCCCCTTTACTATCAACATCAAAATTAAATATGCCATCCCAACCAGATGGGATTGTTAATGTTTCGCAACAGAGAATAGGTTTGCTGCGGTGAACCATGAAGGGACCTCACATTTAAGAGGCGATGTGAAAATGTATTACTCTAAGTTGTAAAATAGATTGTTCCCAGATAATCAAATTGATGTGAATATATCAAAAGCACAGTTGGTAGCTGCTTTGGATGGCCATGTCCAATTCTCATATTTAAACGGAATAGATGAAGCTTGAGAAGCTTCCCAGGCAATAATATTAGTCCAATCCGAAGCAAAATTATTGGGATCATATAAAAATGCAGTTGCTTTACCGTCAACGATTTTATAAAAATGAAATTCATCGTCTAAAATTTTATTATACTTGTTTTGTGACAGAATAGAATAGAATGGAATGCCGCTGAGGCAATTTATTAAAAGAAAAAAAACAATTTTGCTCTTTATTTTTACCATGATTTTAGTTCTTCTATTTTTGTTTGTAATTTTTGTTCAAATTGGTCATAAGTCAATATTTCTCCGAAACCGAAGTAATTATACATATCCTCAATGTTACCATTGAAAATAGGGTAGTAACCAGTTGATTCATCAAGATAGGTAACCAGGGCAATGCGGGAGTTATTAGTCATCGGGTATGCTGATCTCGGTTCAAGTGGTACAAGATATTCTTTTCCAACTTCAAATGAATATGATCCATTCAGCCAATTTTGATAATAGTAGAATTGAAGACTATCTCCCGACTTAAATCTTCCTGTCCCTTTGAACACAGTCTCTATTTCAGCATAAATGATGGGGGTAACACCTGGTAACCAACCTTCTTCTTTTGGTCCATTTGTTTCTGCCGCAATAACTTTTATCTTTAATAAATATGCTATACGTGTTAATCCATAGATTAACGGAGAGATTTTTTCATTAAATATTCTTTGAAATTTTTGAGTAGTACCTCCTAGATTTATTCCACTCCCCCACGGTATTGGAGAATCCTTGACTTTACGATATTGTTCAATACCTAGATTCCATAAGTATACATATGCTAAATCACTTGCTTTGAACATTAACGAAGCCATATGTTTTAAATTGCTAATGTTTATTTCCTGAATAATCATTTTTACCGGATCTGGAACATTACCCGGGGATAATTTATTTTCTGCTAAATTATTAATGCTGTCAATCCTGGTGATAAAGAGGTCAACCTCTTCTAAATTTGAACTATATTGAGACCATAAATTTGAATTAAATAATAGCAATAAACTTAGGATTGATAATTTCATATTTACCGCTTATCTCTTCTTCTGATTTGATCTTAAAACTAGAACAATACCCTTCTGGGTATTCTTTCTGCTGCAGAAAATGTCCAATAGCTCCCATCTGATTTCATTACAAGATTATTCTTAGATGCATCTATAAGTACTACATTCTCCAAGTTTGAAATTAGAACTGGTATATTTTGACTATCCAGGTTATCTTCACCTGGGGTGAAGCCCCAAAACCAAACTGTCCCATCATTTCTTAATGCTAAGTTATAATCAAAATTTGCAGAGATTGAGATAATGTTTGTTAGATTTAAAACTTTCATAGGAATAGAACTATCCTCAAATGTTCCATTGCCTAATTGCCCCAGATCGTTATGACCCCAGGCCCATACAGTTCCATCATCCTTTAAGGCAATAGTATGACGTCCGTCCATCCCCGAAATGGAAATAAAATTATACTGACCATCCTGAATAAATTTTTTTGATAATAAGTCATAAATTTTTCCTTCTTTGGTCAGAGCATAATTTTTATTTAAAAAGGTAATTTTTGATATTCCATCAAGTTTTTCTAGTCCCGAGACTATTGTGGGTGTATACCAATCAAGCTTCATATTCCAGACGTCTCCATCCTCTGTTAATAAGAAAATGAATACATTAACCATACTAATCGAAACAGCTCTGCTAAGGTATCCTAATTTAATTGGTAGAACAGTATTAGTGTCAGTATCAGGCTCTCCATTATAAATCCACAAATTTCCCCAGAACCATATATTCCCCTTTCGATCTAAAGCAACCTCCGCACCATATGATTGATCTATAGATATAATACCTCTAATATTTTTAGCCATTACAGGATACGCAGAGTTTAGTGTAGTACCGTTTCCAAGGGTGCCGAATCCATTAAAGCCCCAACTCCAAACGGTGCTATCAGGCTTGAGTACAGATTGAATTAAAGTCCCCCCTGTTAACTGACCATACCATTTTACATCTTCAAAATCGTTATAATCACAAATATTATCGTAGCAGTTTATTTCCAGGAGGAGTACAGTTACTATAGTTATAAGTAATATAATTTTCATAGATTTATCTTCCGGTTATAAAAATCAAAACTCAAATCTAACTGTTTTCACAGATGAGCTTTATGAGTGTTTACGGTACGGGGGGAAATGAATAATTGTAGCGCTATCTCCTTACTCTTCATTCCTTGAGAAATCAATAAAAGTATTTCTAGTTCCCGGATTGTAAGATGATGATTGTCTCCCATTATTTTTACTCCTTAGTTATAAAAAGCTATGGAACAATTAGAATACGAACGGTTTATATCAGCATTCAAAGCTATTTTTACATAACCTCATTCCGTGAGCGCAATTCAAACATATTGAAAAACATTTCCGAAGTCAATTAATTCTTAAATATGCGGGAATATTTTATACAGTAAGCCTTCTGTAATCTTCTCCGGGATGATTCCTGGCATACCTGATAATAGATTCTCTTTCCCCAGTCCAGGATCCAGTGTCCTCTGGGAATGTCACCATTATGCTGATTGGGCAGTCCTTCCATTTCTAACCAGAAATAATACCTGCTGCTTTTTATGCCCAGCCTTCCCAGAAACCATTTTATATTGTCGCCAATTCTTAGGCCGGGAAACCGTTAAAACGGTTAGAAGTATCTCTAATCCTTTACAGGTCACCGGGCTAAAGCCGCGGTGTTAATACCATAAAACGATCCCAATGACAAATACACCATAAAATTGCTCCAATATACTCCCTTCCTCTGCCGGTTTAAATTGTCGTAAAAAAGTCTGGCATTTTGTCCGTGTGTTAAAAAATTAAACAAAATAAAAATTGCCTTTTTAGCGTATTTCTGCATTTCTCAATTTGAGATCAAATGCTGCACTTATTATTTCATAACTATTTCATCAATCCGGAATCAAAATGATCTGACTTTTAGAGTTCCAGGGGTTCCAGGGCTGCAAGGCAGTTCAAGCGTATGTGGAGCGTATCTGAAGCGTATGTGAAGCGTATGTGAATTGGTTAAACAACTGAGGAAAATAGTAAAAAATTGAGGAAGAAAACGGAAATCAGAGGGCAGTTTTAATTAAGAGAAACGAGT
>CAVVGK010000008.1:0-228513 GCA_963747755.1 uncultured Ignavibacteria bacterium
ATCTTTTATCCATCAAATAATCCTTGACATTTATTTGCATTATTTCAATATTTACACCAAAATTATTAGGGATTGTTATATAACCGATTTGCTACAGTGTAAAATTTAGTTAATTTTGATTTACCAGAGTAGCAAATTAATGCCGATTTAGGGCTTGCCTCTGGTCGGTTTTTTTGTTTTAATAGTGGAACTTTTTTATAAGGAGACAGTGTATAATTACGATTGATACTATTATTAGGTAAAAAGCATTCACCAATAAAGAAAGGAAAGCAGCGATGAAAACCATTAAAGCAAAAATAGATAATCCCTTGTCTGATCTGATTAGTGATGATATCTATGAGCTTCTTAGTTCTCAGGGTTTAATCGATGAAAAATCCGTCCGAGATTATCAAATAAGAAAGAAATTTAAACAATTGAGGGCTAGCAAGGTCAGTGCGGGAGATGCTATTGATTCTATCCGCGAGGAATATCCCTATCTCCAGTTCGATACTATCAGAAAAATTGTTTATCAGATAAGTAAATAATTTGTTGCTTGAAAAATTGATTAATCAAATTTATATTTTGAATGACTCTTTCAAAGGGTCCTCCCCTGCCCTTTGATGGTAAACGAGTCGGCCCGGTGGTACCCCCATCACCGGGCTTTATTTTATTTTTATTGCACGGAGTTAATGATGGCTAAGACGGTTAGAAAAAGAAATGTTAAGACTTCAAAAAAAGCTTTTATTTCTCCCTTTAAAATCTACTGGGAGAGGAAAAATTATTTCTTTTTTTATCTCGGCTTCGTTCTGTTAATAGCCGGGTATTATATAATGAGCATAGGGAAATGGAACAGTACTGCCGCTCTTGTCTTCTCCCCGATAATTTTAATAATCACTTATATTTTCGTATTTCCTGCTGCTATAATGTTCAGGAGCAGGAAAAAGGAAGGCCAGGAAGAAAAGATTGATACTGGCCAGAGTTAAGGGGAATATCGTCGCCACTCAGAAAAACTCATACCTTGTAGGGCATAAGCTTCTTACTATCCATCCGATAGATCTTAATGGTAAATATATTGGCGAAAAGGATATTGTTGCGCTTGATACCGTTGATGCAGGTATTGGGGATACTGTGCTGGTTGTTCAGGAAGGTGCCGCTGCAGTCCAGATACTGGGACACAGAAACGCACCCGTTCATACCATGGTGGTTGCCGTGGTTGATAAAATTGATATTAAAAATTCCTGAGAATTATTGAAATTTTTTGACCGGACTTAGTCTAGAAAAGTTAACTGAGTTAAGACTCCTGTTGGAAGTGGAGGGGATCGGACCGGGGAAATTAAGAAATCTTCTTACGTGTTTCAGATCTACTGCCAAAGTCTTATCTGCTGAATTCAAATCGCTTACCGAAGTTGAAGGCATAAGTCTCAACCTCGCTAAAAGAATCCAGAGAATAAACTCACGATACTGCGAATTTCAGGATATTGTCAAGTCCGAACTCGAAAACCTTCACAAGATGAATGCTTCGGTTGTCACCATGTGGGATCACGACTATCCAGCTGCTCTAAAAAAAATTTACGACCCCCCTTTTATTTTATATACCCTGGGCACGCCGGATGAAAATGATATTTATTCTATCGCTATAGTGGGGACAAGGCAGCCTACTAATTATGGAAGAGTGCAGGCCGAAAGGATTGCTTCCGACCTTGCTCACCAGGGTATTACTATTGTAAGCGGAATGGCGCGGGGAATTGACTCCATTGCACATACCCGCACTTTAAGGGATAACGGCAGAACGGTTGCAATAATAGGTTCGGGACTTGATGTTATCTATCCTCCGGAAAACAGGAAGTTGTTCCAGGACATTACTGAGAATGGGATGGTAATCTCAGAATATCCATTGGGGACAAAACCTGATGCCCAGAACTTTCCTAAAAGGAACAGAATTATTTCGGGACTCAGTCTTGGCACTATTGTGATTGAAACCGGAGTAAAAGGTGGTGCAATGCAGACAGCTTCATTTGCCCTCGATCAGGGGAAAGAAGTTTTTGCTGTGCCGGGGAATCTGGGTGTGCGCCAGTCAGAGGGAACTAATCTGTTGATACAAAAAGGTGAGGCTGCGCTTCTCAGATCTGCCGAAGATGTACTCCTTGAGCTTGAGCTAAAGCTTCAGCCGGTCCTTGGAAAAAATGTTCCTAAAAAAACTGCAGGATTGAATTTATTTGAGGAAAGGATAATCTCAGTCATTTCTACTGAGCCTGTTCAAATCGATAAAATTGCTTCGCTTACTCAGATGAATACTTCGGAATGCCTCGTTCACCTGCTAACCCTGGAGTTTAAGGGTCTCGTTAAGCAGCTCCCGGGTAAGATGTTCGCGGCCAATCAAGCGTTATTGAAAGGAAGGGTGGAAAACAGAGATTTAGTACTTTTTTTTATTCTTCCAGAAAAATTTAAGCCTCTCCTTGAGACTTTTCTCCTGGCCGTTTTCGGTGGGATTATAGAACTGAACTCCTTTCATTTCTTCGGGTAGGTAATCTTCAATAAGAAAATGATTCTCGAAGCTATGAGGGTATTTATATTCTTTTCCGTATTTAAGGTCTTTCATTAGTTTTGTTGGGGCATTTCTTAAGTGCAGAGGCACAGGATAAAGGGGATTCTTCTTCACATAAGATAATGCTTCGTCAACGGCAAGGTATGCAGCATTGCTTTTAGGACATGCTGCAAGATAGGTAGTACACTGTGCAAGGATAATACGCGCCTCGGGCATACCAATCTTATGCACGGCCTCGAAGGCAGCCTCGGCCAGCACAAGTCCGTTGGGACTGGCATTTCCTATGTCTTCCGAAGCAAGTACTACAAGTCTTCTCGCAATAAAAATCGGATCCTCCCCTCCTTCAATCATTCTCGCAAGCCAGTAAACGGCTGCATCGGGATCACTTCCCCTCACGCTCTTAATGAAAGCCGATATAACATTATAGTGCTCTTCTCCACCTTTATCATATAGGATATTTTTACGCTGAACTACGTTCTCAAGTACTGCTTTATCGATTTTAAGGGGTTTGGAATCTGCTTCCTGTATTACGGCAGCTTCGAAGATGCTGAGAAGGGACCGGGCATCCCCGCCGGATAAATAAATTAAAAATTCCTTATCAATCGTTTCAAAATCGAGTTGTGAAAGAAATTCATCCTTATCAATTGCTGCATCAAGTATTGAAAGCAGATCATCTTTGGTTAATTCTTCAAGCACGTACACCCTCGCCCTGGAACGAAGAGCAGGAATGACTTCGAATGAAGGATTTTCTGTAGTTGCACCGATTAAAGTAATCAAACCAGCTTCTACGGAATTTAACAGCGCATCCTGCTGGGCTTTATTGAAGCGATGTATCTCATCGATGAATAGAATAGTCCGTTTCTGAAGCTGCTTATTCGATTCTGCCAGATCAATGACTTTCCGGATGTCCTTCACACCTGATGAGACGGCGTTTATTTGAAAAAATTCAGCGTCGGTCTCTTCCGCAATGATTCTTGCAATAGTAGTTTTGCCGGTTCCCGGGGGTCCCCACATAATGAAAGAACTGAGAGTATCCTTCTCAATCATTAGTCTGATTGGTTTGTTTTCACCCAAAAGTTCTCTTTGTCCCCTGAACTCGTCAACTGTTTTAGGGCGAACCCTTTCAGCAAGCGGAACCTGCGGAACTTTCATCTTAGCCATAATTACTATTTTTCCTCTACAACTATCTTACTTTCACCGGGTCTTTGCATATTGTACTTTTCCCTTGCAACTTTTTCAATTTTTGCCGGGATCTTATTTTCGAGGGAATCAATCTCAGCCTGAAGCTGCTTATTTTCCTTTTCCACTTCACTTATTTTGGTGTTCAATTCATTTACCTTGTTATTCAGCCTGATATATTTCACTACACCATATTCATTAAATAGAATGAAAAGTATTCCGGCAAAAAATATTATTCCTACTATGCCGAAAATAAACTTCCGGCTTTTTGTTAATGCCATTATAAACTTAAACGGATAATCCGGTCAATTAATTGTTCAAATGAAATTCCGACGGCAGCAGCCATCTTGGGAACCAAGCTTAAAGATGTCATTCCCGGAAGGGTGTTTACTTCAAGACACCATGATTCATAATTATCATCCATTCTGAAATCTACTCTGCCGTAGGTTTCGCAGCCAAGCGCATTGAATGCCAGCAATGACTGCTCCTGCATCTTCCGGGCAGCTTCCTTGGGGATATCAGCCGGAACAATGTACTCGCTCATACCCGAAGTATATTTACTTTCATAGTCATATAGACCGTTCTTAGGTTTTATCTCAAGCACAGGCAATGCCTTATTTTCCAGGACGGCAACAGTCAGTTCTCTGCCTGGAATATATTTTTCAATGATTGTCCTGTTTGAAAACTGAAATGAAAGTGAAAGCGCTTCTTTCACGGCCGATGAATCTTTGCAAACGGTTAATCCGACAGTTGAGCCCTGATCGTTCGGTTTTATAACAGCCGGGAAGTTGAACTCCTTCTTAATCATCTCAGCCACAGCTTCGGGATTTGCTGATTTCCTATCGATCGAAAACCAATGAGGCGTCTTGACGCCATAATGATCAAATAAAATCTTCGACATCGATTTATCCATGCATATTGCACTCGATAAAACTTTTGAACCTGTATATTTGATTCCTCTTAACTCAAGGAGAGATTGGATGATACCATCCTCACCGAACTTTCCATGAAGACCGATAAATGCAAGGTCAACATCATCGAATAACTTGGAGTTAACAGCCTCCAGGTAATTACTATCGGATATCTCAAAATCGTCTTCCTCCTTAAAAAAATCTTCCGGTTTTTCCGGCTGGCAGATGCCATATGCCGGATTGATAAGTTTGCATTCATGACCAAGTGATTTAATCGCACCATAAACAGAAGCAGAAGAATGCTTGGATACAGTTTTTTCGGGAGAAGTTCCCCCAAGCAGCAGTGCTGTTTTCAGCTTATCAGGCATCAGAATATCCTTATAAAAGAGAAGTTTTTCGTCAATAGACTATTAAGTCTTTTTATTACCAACCTTAATTCCGTAGGTTTCTTCAGCAATAGAGAGCAATTCATTTATCTGTTCTGTGGATAAAGGATTAACCTTACCGATCATCTTTGCAAGGTAAAGTGTTTTAGCACTATACTCCAGTTTTTCCATTTTATAGTAGGCGTCTGCCAGCGATGTGCCAAGTGTTACCGCGCCGTGGTTTTGAAGCATAAATGCCCAGGCAAAATCAATATAAGGCATAAGGCTTTTAGGAAGCTCCTCTGTAGAAGGTGTTGCGTATCTGCAAAGAGGAACCTTACCGAGAGTTAATAAGACTTCCGGAAAAACATAATGCGGCAACTCTTCACCTGCTGTTGCAAAGGCAGTAGCATATACAGGATGACAGTGAACTATTGCAGTTACCTCTTTCCTTCTTGAGTATGCAAAGAAGTGCAGTTTATATTCCGTGGATACCTTACCTTCACCTTTAATCACTTTCCCGGCAGCATCAATCTCAAGAATATCTTTTTCTGTAACATCGCCCTTGTTTACGCCCGAACGTGTTATAAGGAATGTGTTATCGGAAGTAACTGCTGAAATATTTCCATCGTATGCAGAGACGAACCCTTGTTCATACACCTTATGACAAATACGTACAAACTCTTCCCTTAAAAACATTGCTTTTTTAGTTCTTCCATAATTTTCAGATTAAGCAGGCCGTCGTTACCGCTCACAAGAGGTTGTTCATTCTTTATAAATGATTGCTGAACAGATTTAAGAAGAAGGAGCTGTTTATTAGCTCTTTTCCTGAATGATTTTCTCGCTTCTCCTTCAAGCAGAATCGATAATTTAGCGGGCGAAGTCTTATTTGCGATCATTTTTTCAATACTTATAGCGCCTTTATGTCCCAGTATTTCAACCCTGTTGAATGCCTTTTTACTGTTAAACGAAACATTAAAGTGACCGTAGCCCCCGCCGGCAAACTTTACAATTGCAGAGGCGAAATCATCAACTTCACTTTTGTAAACGACCGTGTCTTTAACTCCGCACACTGACGAAATCTCTCCTCCGAAATACCTGAGCAGATCTATAACGTGTGTTCCTACATCCATTAAAGCTCCACCGCCTCCTCTTGATGAATACCTGAAATTTGAACCTGGAGCAAGTTCAATATTAAAGTTGATTGCAACAGAAATGAATTTACCGATCATACTATTTTCGATTAATTCCCTGGCTTTCCTGACCAAAGGATGAAAATGGAACACATAATTAACTGCAAGCCTGACATTATTTTCTTCACATACTTTTATCATTTCCTCTGCTTCACCCGAATTAAGGGCAAGAGGCTTCTCGCAAAGGATATGCTTACCCGCACGGGCAGCTTCAATAACCTGCCTGTAATGATCTGCATTGGCGCTTGAAACATAAACAGCATCGATATCCGAATTTAAAAAATCGGTATAGTCTGAAAAGTGAAGGGAGATTCCATTTTTAAGGGCAACCTCCTTTGCCCGCTGGCCGCTGTTACTGAAAACAGAATGGACAGTACTTCTTCTCATCATATGCATTGTGGGTATAAAGGTATTCTCTGCATATCGTCCGCATCCGGCAATGCCCCATTTTAATTTACTCTTGCTGCTTTTTTCCATTGAGGGTCACTTTTTTCAAGCTATATTTATGTAATACTTCAGATGTTCCATTAACTTTTGTACAGGTTTTGAGTTCTGCATAATATAAAAATGCACGCTGGGCACTTTGTGATCAAAAAGCTCCTCAACCTGTTTAGCTGCCCATTCAGCTCCGATTTCAAGGACCTGTTCCGGCTTAGCAGCTGTTATCTCATCGGATAATTCTTCCGGGATATTTATGAAAAAGTTTCTGGGAACCGTCACAAGATGCGATTTGTTTGTAATAATTTTTAATCCTGGAATAATAGGGACAGTGATACCGGCTTTCCTGCATTGTTCAACGAATTTAAAATAAACTTTATTGTCATAGAACATTTGCGTAACCACATAGTCGGCCCCTGACTCAACTTTCATCTTAACATATTCTATATCAGTCTTAAGGTTCGGAGCTTCGAAGTGTTTCTCCGGGTAACCACCGACTCCTACGCAGAAATTCGATGGTTTAGCATCGAGCAGATTATCTTCAAGGTAATGACCATTATTCATGTTATTTATCTGCTTAACAAGGTCTGACGCGTACTTATTGATGCTTTTTCCTTCAGGAATTGGCTTATCATAACCGCTGTCATCTCCACGGATTGCCAGCACGTTCTGGATACCCAGGTAATTAAGTTCAATAAGAAAATCCTCTGTTTCCTCCCTGGTAAATCCCTTCGTTAAAATATGCGGAACAGCATCAATATTGTATTTGTGCTGAATCAGGGCGCATATGCCAAGGGTGCCGGGCCGTTTTCTTTTTATTTTTTTTCTGATTCCTGATGGGGTTTCATCGTACATCACCTCTGCAGAATGGCTAGTAATATCAATGAATGGGGGCCTGTACTTCATCAGGTCCTCTATTACCGCCATAAGACTCTGGATATCACCGCCTCGTTTAGGAGGAATCAATTCAAAGCTTATTAGAGGTTCCTGTGCTTTTTCTAAATGTTCTATAACTTTCATTAAGCCTGTCTATAAATTGTTTCGAAATTTACTATAATAATTATTAAATCTCATCGTAAAACCCATGTCATACCAATAAACTGAAAATCGTCATACCTTAAACTTTCAGCTTTACGTTTAACTACTACGAATTTCTTATTTACACGCGAGAAAACAAAATGAAATCGGTTGATTTCCCTACAAAGTTCATCAGAGCACTTCCGAAATATATATCGCGGGTAACCCTGTGGCGATATTCCGGAACAGAGGAGATTTCAGAGCTGCAGACAGGCAAAGAAAATGCTGTTATCTTTCGGGGGTTATGCTAAGATGATATTTTTCATTCCTGATAGACGTGTCATCGGTTTTAATTCTGAGGTATTCGCCGCGAAGCCACATCTCCGACATATCCGAATAATGATCACTCATTATATTGCCTGACTCTCCTGTTGTAAGAATCATATAAAATTCATCCGGTCTGGAGAAATCATAGATATAACGCATAGAAGGACCCAGATCATTCTCAAATTCGGAGTGACTAAACCTGGGAAACTTTTCGATACTTTCATAAAAAGCATACTCGGTATTGAATATTGTGGTTCCATCGCCCCCAATTTCAAAGGGACCTATATCAATCACATTGTCGACTATGGAAGAGAACCCGCTGAAGGCATGCTTGAATATTACATGATGCAGTTTACCCCACTGCCACAATTTTACGTCCTTACCAAAACGCTGTTCAAGGTCTGATAAAGCTTCGGAAAGACTTCTTCTGATTACTTCATCGCGGTCTTCAATCCTGGAAGTTGATTGATCGTCAAACCACCAGGAGCCTGGATTTTCCATTAACTGCATTATACTTCTGTAAGGAACATTTGTGGTGAAGAGAAATTCGTTATACAAATCATGTCCCATTTTAGTCCTATAAATATTCTGAAGCAGATGGTTAAAAAAGACGGCATAGATTGCTGGGACCTGGCTGTACTGATTCATTTCATAATTCCAATTCTCAAAAAGTTCGAGTGTTAGCTTCAGATTGGCATCGGTTATCTTTACATTATTAAATGCTTTCAGAATATAACCTGTGAGTTCCTTAGCGTATGGCGATACAAAATCCACCTGGTATCTCATATAATCAGACACCGAATGTTTTGGTTTGGAATGAAGAAGCTCGGTTATCCTTTCTATTCTAGAGGGTGGTTCCCATAAATTTGAGATATGGTACTTAAAGTTCTTCAGAGTTTTGTTATTGGCTGAGGCAATATAATTTTCAGGAGGATTAAAAAGGTCAGGAATTTCACTAGCAGGAACATACCCTTTCCAGTCATTCTTATTTGTGGTACCGTCAAAGATGAAGGTAGGGTTCTGGTTTCCTCGAAGAGGAAGCCTTCCCCCGAAGACGTAGCCGATATTACCTTCTTTATCAGCATACACAAAATTCTGCCCGGGAACAGCATAGGTTGAAAAAGCTGCTTTGAACTCTTTCCAGCTGCGGGCCTTGTTTATATTAAGAAATGCCGTGAACTCGTCGCTGAAGTCCTGCGCCGTCCACCGCATACTTACCGCAGAAGTATCAAGTTTGGTGTTGGGGTATAAAACCTTATATGGGTGAATATCTGATATAATAGGACCGTGACCGGTAATCCTGATCTTAAAAGGAACATCAGATGAATCTTTCACTCTTATTGTATCACGGATAACCTGAAGAGGATGCCACTTGTTTTCATAAAAATAATTTGTGCCTGAAGAATCGATTTTCTCAGAATAAAAATCGGCATCATCCAGCATTATGTTTGTAAGAACCCAGGATATATTCTGATTCTTGCCAATAACAAAAACAGGGACACCGGGAAGTGTGTAACCTTCGGCATTCCAGTCTCCGCTTCTGATTACCGCGGCGTACCATTTACCAGGAGCACTGTAGCCAAGGTGAGGATCATTAGCAATTATGGGGGTTCCCGAAGCTGACATATTCTTGTTTACAACCCAGTTGTTTGAACCAATATGAGTCCCTTCAATGCCAAAGAATTTCCTGAACCGCCTGTCGGTATCTATTAAATCGCTTGATATATTAGGAAGCTTCTTAAGATCAGGAGGAATTATATAGGGAGCATTTTCAGGATAGTCGGGAAAGATATCTTTTACCTTTTCCTCACCGAATTTTTGAACAAGCCCGCTGAAGACAACATCTGTCCACCAGCTGATATTTAATTCCCACGCCATCATCCGGCCCATGATCAGGCAGTCTAACGGTTTCCATTTATAGGGAGTGTAATTAAGAATATCGAACTCAACAGGGAAATGTGCTTTTGCCCGGTCAATATAGAGATTTACACCTTCTGAATAGGACTGAAGAATTTTGAGAGAATTTCTATCCATCCTGCTTTGTATCATTTCAGCCATACGCTTTATGCCGACGGTTCTGAACATAAGATCGAATGGTATTGTTTCCTTGCCCAGTATTTCACTTAATCTTCCGGCGCCAGCACGACGTGCGATGTCCATTGTGAACAATCTTTCCTGAGCGTGAACATAACCAAGCGCAAAGGCCGCATCTTCATCATTTTTCGCAAGGATATAAGGTATAGCCATACTGTCACGATATATTTCAATATCCGAAGAAATATGCTGTGCCTTTATCTGTCCATTATATTCAGGCAGAGAAGAATTCAGCATATTGAAAAAGAAGAATCCCCCGATTAAAATCAGGATGATTAAAGAGAGTATTATACCTAATGTAATTTTCAACCAGCGCGGCATAAGAATTCATTTTTTATTTATAAATATAACATTTGCGAAGATATTTGGTCAGCCAAAACCAGATATTTTAGCTATCCCTGTTTGTTATCAATCGTAATATTTAACTTTGCATCCGCATCCATCCCACATTTTTTCGTAGATATCCAATCTCTCGCTAACAAATTTCCCGGCTGTTTCTTCATCCGGAAACAAACGTAAAGCTATTTCATTCTTATCGGTTTTTTCCTGCACAAATATATGATCCTTCAACCTGATAATCCTTATATAATCAGATATCAGAGTATTATGTTCATACTTCACTTCAGCCTGTGAAAGAATACCTTCAAGCATTTGGACGGGAACATATATTTTCTTATCTGTATTCAGTTTATTCAGAATATTATTTTCATCTATTCCCATGTTATCTCCTCATTATTATAATAATTAGATTATATAGGAGGCACAAAGTTTCAAATCTTTAATTATATTAAAATATTAATAGGAATAATAAATAATAGACTATGTCAAAAGAATATCCTCGGGAGATGCATACCACAGAACATATTCTTAACCAGACAATGGTAAGAATATTCGGGTGCGGGCGGTCCTTCAGCAATCATATCGAAAAAAGGAAATCAAAATGCGATTATCATTTTGAAAGAAACCTGAGTGATGAGGAGATTACTCAGATTCAAGAACAGGTAAACAAAATAATTGAAGGTGATAACGAAGTTACCGAAGAATTCATACCAAGAATGGAAGCATCGAAGGAATTTGACCTTGAAAAGCTTCCTGATGCAGTAGGGGAAACTATCAGGATAATCAAAGTCGGCGATTATGATGCCTGCCCCTGCATAGGACAGCATGTGAAATATACTTCCGAAATAGGTGAATTCAGGATTATTTCCACGGGGTACGGAGACGGTGTATTAAGGATAAGATTTAAAGTAGCATAGCGATACAGAGCGGAATCAATTTCCGCTCTGTATACAGAACAATGATTAATACCGGTAGTAATCAGGTTTAAAAGGTCCTTCAACAGGCACGCCAATGTATTCGGCCTGCTCAGGTGTTAAAGTCTCAAGTTCCACTCCCAGTTTTCCAAGATGAAGCATAGCTACCATTTCATCGAGGTGTTTTGGGAGAACATAAACTTTATTTTCATACTGATCATTATTTGTCCACAATTCAATCTGGGCAAGAACCTGGTTTGTAAAAGAGTTAGACATTACAAACGAAGGATGTCCCATTGCGCAGCCCAGATTTACAAGTCTTCCCTCAGCAAGTACGATTATATCATTTCCATTAATATTATATTTATCAACCTGGGGCTTTATAGTATCTTTCGTTTTTCCATACTTATTGTTCAGCCAGGCGATATCAATTTCATTATCAAAATGCCCGATGTTGCAGACAATAGTCTTATCTTTCATCGCCTCGAAATGTTTTCCGGTAACAATATCACGATTTCCTGTTGCAGTAACAACGATATCGGCTGCTTTCAGTGCATTCTCAAGCTTCATTACCTGGAAACCGTTCATTGCAGCCTGGAGGGCACATATAGGGTCTACCTCTGTTACAATAACCCTCACGCCCGCACTGGCAAGGGATTCGGCAGACCCTTTGCCAACGTCTCCGTAGCCGCATACAACAGCAACCTTACCGGCGAGCATCAAGTCGGTTGCCCTTCTGATGGCATCAACAAGCGATTCTCTGCATCCGTACTTGTTATCGAATTTCGATTTTGTTACAGAGTCGTTAACGTTAAATGCAGCTACCGGCAATGTACCTTTGTTCATTCTATCGTACAAGCGGTGAACGCCTGTAGTAGTTTCTTCTGATATTCCTTTTACTTCCTTTACAAGTTCGGGATATTCGTCAAGTACTTTATTCGTTAAATCACCGCCGTCATCAAGTATCATGGTCAGAGGTTTACGATCTTTTCCAAAGAATAATGTCTGTTCAATACACCATTCATATTCCTCCAGGGTTTCGCCTTTCCACGCATAAACAGGAATTCCTGCAGCTGCGATAGCAGCAGCAGCATGATCCTGAGTAGAGAAAATATTACAGGATGACCACTTCACTTCAGCACCGAGTTCTATAAGGGTTTCAATCAGAACAGCTGTTTGAATTGTCATATGAAGACATCCTGCAATTCTTGCACCCTTAAGTGGTTTCTGTTTACCGAATTTTTCCCTTATTGACATCAGTCCCGGCATCTCAGCTTCAGCCAGTTTAATCTCTTTTCTTCCCCATTCTGCCAGGGAAATATCCTTCACCTTATACGGCAGAACCTCAGCGTCTTTTTTTGTTGTTACATCACTCATTTTTGTTCCTTTTCTATATTATATAAACTTAAGCATATTTTTTAAATACAGGAACAAGGTCTAATTGTTCCCAGGTAAAATCTTTATCATTACGTCCGAAGTGTCCGTAAGCAGCCGTCTTTTTGTAAATAGGCCTTCTTAGTTTTAATCTGCTGATTATACCTCCCGGAGTGAGATCAACCTCTTCAAAAATCATTCGGGAAATTTCTTTATCAGGAATAATGCCGGTACCGTGAGTGTTCACATATACCGAAACAGGATCAACAACACCTATTGCATACGCTACCTGAACGAGACATTCCTTAGCGAGTTTTGCTCCTACGACGTTTTTGGCAATGTGTCTTGCAGCATAGGTTGCACTTCTGTCAACCTTGGAAGGATCCTTACCTGAAAAAGCGCCTCCTCCGTGAGGAGCCCAGCCTCCGTAAGTATCAACTATTATCTTTCGTCCTGTTAACCCGCTGTCGCCATGAGGACCACCAATTTCAAATCTCCCGGTAGGATTAACAAAATACTTTGTCTTTTTATCTATGAACTTTTCAGGAATAACCTTCTTAATAACGTTCTCAATTATATCTTCTTTTATTTTTTTCTGCCTGACATCAGGATCATGCTGAGTTGAAACTACAACGGCATCCACTCTTACAGGTCTGTTTTTATCGTCATATTCAATTGTAACCTGTGATTTTGCGTCTGGACGCAGATACGGCATTAATCCATTACCTTTTTTTCTGATATCCGCAAGTTTCTTAACCAGCTTATGAGCATACATTATCGGCATAGGCATCAATTCAGGAGTCTGATCACATGCATACCCGAACATAATTCCCTGGTCGCCGGCGCCGCCTTTGTCAACGCCCATTGCTATATCAGGCGACTGTGAATGAATGGAATTCAATACCGAGCAGGATTCCGAATCGAATCTGTAATCAGCGCTGTTATATCCAATTTTTTTTATAGTCTCACGGACAACATCGGGAACTTCAATATAAGCTTTCGTGGTAATCTCACCGCCTACCAAAGCAAGGCCGGTTGTAACAAATGATTCACAAGCGACTCTCGCATTCGGATCTTTCTCAAAAATTGCATCTAAAATATTATCTGATATTGCATCACAGACTTTATCCGGATGTCCTTCGGAAACTGATTCCGATGTGAATAAGTATGACATTCTTATTTCTGCCTTAATTAGTTTATCTGAATGAGTTAATAAAAATCTATTTCGGTTGAGTTACCTGAGTTCAATCTCTTAAAAGATCCCTGTATTACAGAATTATCACCTATAATCGAATTCTCAAGCATAGCCTTTGATACTTTTGCCTGTGAACCAATAAGCGAGTTTCTTATTATTGAGTCTTCTATTACTGAACCAGCAGCAATAGTTGTGAAGGGTCCTATTACTGAATTCTTGATTACAGCATCCGGAGCAATGAAAACGGGTTTATTTATCACCACGGTTTCCATCTCCCTGCCGTTATCAGTTTTAGTGAGAAGATGCTGGTTAGTAGAGAGTAACGTTTCAGGTTTACCGCAATCGTACCATCCCTCCACGGGAAAGGTGGTTATCTTCTCACCTTTATCAATCATTATCTGTATGGCGTCAGTAAGCTGAAGCTCGCCTTTTGTCCTGATATTCTTTTCAACAAGTTCGGTTAAAGCTGACTTAAGCGACTGTGAATTTTTAAAGTAATACAACCCTACCAGGGCAAGGTTTGATACAGGTTCTAGGGGTTTCTCTACAAGTTTTTTTATGAAGTTATCTTCGACGACTGCAACGCCGAATCTGCGAGGATCTTCAACCTCCTTTACCCCGAGTGAGGAATGTTTACTCTTAAAAACATATGAAAGATCTACATCAAACAGGGTATCTCCAAGGATAACGAAGATATCATCTTCATCAAAAGTCGGGGCAGCCATATAGATAGCATGACCCAATCCATGCATTTCTTCCTGTACAATGAAATCAGACTGCAGCTGAGGATATTCCTGTTCTACATATTCTTTAATCATCTCACCCAGATAGCCGATAATGAAGGTTGACTTTATAAGTCCTTCATCTAGAAGCTTATCAAGTATGTGTCCCAGTATAGGTTTTCCGCCAACGTTCAAAAGGACTTTTGGGGTGGAGTATGTATGCGGTTTTAATCTTGTTCCAATACCAGCAACGGGTATTACTGCTCTCATAAAGTCTTTGGTTTATTACTATTAAGAATACAAAATTACCTAAACCGTTTTTGAATAACAAATAAAACAGGGACAAACCACTCAGTCTAATTCCTTATATCACTCAGTACTTCTTCAACCGGTTTTACCTCCTGAAAAAAAGATAATATTCTGTGCAATACCTGGTCAACGACCGCATCAGGGCAGGATGCGCCGCTTGTTAAAATAACAGAAACAGGTGATTTTGATGGTATATAATTCTCTGTAATCTTTTCTGTAGCTGTATGAAGATTATAATGATTTACTGATTCTACTGATAGCAGTTTATCAGCAGATGAAATAAAATACGTTTTATGTCTTTCCTCACATAACTCTACAATGTGCCCTGTATTGGAGCTGTTGTATCCCCCTACCACTATTGCAAAATCTGCCGGCTGCCTGACAAGCTCTATCGTCGCCTGCTGATTATCATACGTAGCATAGCATAAGGTATCTCTCGTATCGGCAAAATGCTCAATCAGATTTTCATAACCGTACTTCTTAATCATTATATTTTTCAGATGATCTGCTATGGCCTGGGTTTCCGTTGCAAGCATCGTTGTCTGGTTCACCACTCCTATCCTGCTAAGGTCAGTCAGGGGGTCAAAGTCTTCCGGATATTTGCCCAGGAAAACATCATGAAATTCATCCAGCGTTATCTTACCCAATATAAAGTCACCGAGTTTCCTGGTTTCATCCAGATCCTTTACAATCAGTGCGGGGGAGCCATCGGAGCTGTGTGAAAATGTTGCCCTCGTTTCCTCGTGGTTATGTCTACCATGGATAATAATTGTATAGTCCTTTTCACCGAGCTGCTTTGATCTGTTCCATACCTTCTCGACAAAAGGACAGGTTGTATTATACTTGTAGGGATCGATACCGAGTTCGTTTAGTTTTTTCTGAATTTCAATGGTAGTGCCGAAAGCAGGAATTATTACAATATCCGCCGGAGTCAGCTCGTTCCAGTCTATCAGCTGCCGACCCGAAGTATCCATCAAGAATTTTACGCCGCGGCTTTGAAGATCGTTATTAACACCGGGATTGTGAATCATTTCGCTGAGAAGGTAAATTCTTTTATCAGGGTTCTCTTCGATAGCTTTATAAGAGATTTCGATAGCATTCTCAACACCGTAACAAAATCCGAAATGCCTGGCAATGTAAAATTTAACAGGACCGAAATCCAGCACAGTAGGAGTAAAGTCCTTCTTCCTGGGATCAGAATCCTTGCGTAGATTTTTAATTCTGGATATTACCGGACTTTTATAAAATTCCGGGATATCAAATTGCTTCATTAGCTAATTTTATCGGGTTAAAAAACAAATTTAATAAAATCTCTCATGGATATCAGGGGAAAATCTATGATATGATCCGTAATTTGTTAAAAAAGGCCTTAGCAAGCCTGCAGCACTTCCGGTTTTACCTTTCTTATCGAACATATCAAAAAGGATGGGGAGAAATTTAGTCTTTGAGAGTTAGGCGATAGTTGGCGGTCTGGTAATCTATATCAGGACTGAAAGGATGAGCATATCCAGAAATAAAAGTCTGCTTTTATTCTTTGAAAGAAGACAGTCCAAAGTCAGTCATAAATTTTTCTTTTCCAGGGTAATTGACGAGGAAGATTCCCATAACGATAACAAACATTCCGACGTACAGAAAATCTCCGGTAAGAAGATAGAAAGTGATGGAGAACAAATTAGCACCTTCGAGTAAAGCAAACTTCACAATGTTTGATATTCGGTAAGTAATTATTTTTTCTTCATCACCAGCTTCAATTTTTGAATTTATGTCCCTGTTATATAGCAGCTTCGAAGCCACTACCATAAGTACCACCACCAGTGGAACGATAAATCCTCCTGCTGTACTGAAATCTTTATTCGGAATCACTGTGTCGTTCTGAATAAGGAATAATGTGACAACAAAGTACAAAATCTGACCTAAGGCCAGGGCAACGAAGATAATTTTCAGCTGTTTAAAAGTATCCATATATACTTAACCGTTATGATAGTGATATAAATTATTTAGAAATTCGGTATCCACTTTATTATATTTGCCTTTCTAAACAAAGATTTGTGTTATGGAAATTATTGAAAAGTTAAAAAAGATAAAAGACAGGTTTGAGAACATTAACCAGCAGCTCTCAGATCCGGATGTTCTGTCTGACCGAGAGAGGGTGGTCAGCCTCAGTAAAGAGAGAAGCGACCTTACAGATATCGTAAGGGCATACGAACAGTATAGTGAGGTGTTAAAAAACATCAGGGGGAACAAGGAAATAATAAATGCAGGCTCTGATAAGGAATTAACTGAAATGGCATCAACTGAACTCGAAGAGCTTGAAGAAAAACAGGAAAAGCTTGAAGAGGAAATCAAATACCTGCTCCTTCCACAGGACCCGAATGACAATAAAGATATTATAATGGAAATAAGAGCCGGTACGGGGGGTGAGGAAGCTGCTCTATTTGCGGGAGATCTTTTCAGAATGTACACCCGGTACGCAGAGATAAAAGGCTGGCGGATTGAACTAATGGACATAAATGATACAGGTTTGGGCGGAATTAAAGAAGCTGTTTTTTCAATAGGAGGAAACAGTGTTTACGGTGATCTTAAATTTGAAAGCGGCGTACACCGAGTTCAGAGAGTTCCAGAGACAGAAGCAAGCGGAAGGGTACATACATCAGCAGCTTCAGTTGCTGTCCTGCCCGAAGCAGAAGATGTACAGATCGATATAAATCCTAATGATCTTAAGATCGATATATACAGATCAGGTGGTGCCGGTGGGCAGAACGTCAACAAAGTTGAGACGGCTGTAAGGATCACCCATCTCCCTTCCGGAATCGTAGTTCAATGTCAGGACGAAAGATCACAGCTTAAAAACCGGCAGAAGGCGATGAAGGTACTTCGTGCACGGATTTACGATATGAAACTCAAGGAACAATCAGCGGAAATTTCCGCACAAAGGAAACTGATGGTAAGAAGCGGTGATAGAAGCGACAAGATAAGGACTTACAATTTTCCCCAAAACAGGGTCACCGATCACAGAATAGGATTAACCTTATATAACCTTTCAAATATTATGGAAGGCGATCTTGATGAGCTTATAGAACAGTTAAAACTGGCTGACAGGACAGAAAAACTTCAGGCAAGCACTCAGGAATAATTTATTCAGCCTTTATGGATATCAGGCTGATATCATCTTCATATTTTCCCCCGGTAAATGCGTTCACTTCATTTAAGATTTCCAATATTGGATTTTCCTTTGATTCAATTCTCTGCAGAATTTCCATTATACCGCTGCTTCCAAGCTGCTTACCCTCCACGTTTCGGGATTCAATCACTCCGTCAGTAATCATAAGAATAAAATCATCAGGCTGCAGCTTGATTTCGATTTCTTCAAAATCGGCTCTTGAACTGAAACCAAGAAGCGAACCTCCGGATGTTAACTTTTCTATTTTATCGGCCGCTGTATTCCTGTACATTATCGGCAAATCACCGGCCCCTGCATACTTTATAGTTTTGGTTTCATCATTTATCACCATTACCGACAAGGTTGCAAATACTTCGGAAATTTTTGCATCATCGTAAACTGATTTATTAACCTGAGTCAGAATCTGGGAGGGAGAAAATTCCTCGGCCCGCTGTAACACCATTCTAAGTGCGGTCCGTACATATCCTGCATAAGCAAATGCAAAGAACCATGCACCCCACTTCTTGCCCATTACATCACCGAGAACAATTGCAAGATTATGTTTGTCAAGGGGGAAGAAATCGATAAAATCTCCGCCCGGTATGCCCTGATAGGGTTTATGAAAGTGTTTAATGTTGAAGTCATTTATCACAGGTGCCGTATCAGGCACTACTTTTACACGAAGTGAATCTGCTGCCGCATGCAGCTCCGTAACAACCCGCGAGCGTTCTTTACCGAGACTCTTAAGTATAGCATTAACCTTTGCCACCACAACTTTCGGCCCTGCTGTTTTCACAACATAATCGGTTATACCGAGCTCATAACCTTCAAGAATATCACTTTCTTCACCTTTTGCGGTCAGAAAAATAAATGGTATCGTTCTTAGCATCTCGTCATCCAGCAGCTTTTTTCTGAATTGGAATCCGTCTGTTCCAGGCATCATAATATCAGATATAATGAGATCCGGAATGAAGGATTTCAGTTTTTGAAGTGCATTTTCAGCCGAATCTGCTATCACACATTCAAACCCTGCTTTATTAAGATTGTACTCGAAGATCCTGATAAGTGACTGATCATCATCTACCAGCAGGACTTTATTAGAAGTGCTTATAAATGACTGCTGAAGATTTTTTTTAATTCCGTAAACCTTATAGATGGCTGTCCTTTTAATCAATGCTTTAACTTTTATCAAAAGATCATTAACATCAAAGGGTTTGGTGATTATATCGTCGCCGCCGGCTTCGAGTGCCATCGATTTATCTTCTCTGGAATTCTTGGCAGTAACAAAAACAAAAGGAATTGCACGGTAGTTCTCGTTTTCTCTTACTTTCCTGCAGAAAGTAAACCCATCCATTCCATCCATAGTAACATCACATAGCACAAGGTCGATGGGATTGGAGGATAGATGTTCCATACCTTCTTCGGGTCCGGATGCTTCAATCACCTTGTAATTATTACGATCAAGATGGTGTTTAAGAAGTTTGCGAATAACCACATCGTCATCTATAACAAGGATAAGATCATTTTCATTATTATTCATGGGAATATCCTGGGCTGCGGGAAATGCACAGATACCCCGATGCCGAAATGAAATGAACCGGTGAGCCTGAAGGTAAACTCAAAATCTATTTATATCTTTAATTATAACTCTCTATTGCATCTTCACGGGTTCTGAACGCCTCAAAAACCCTGTGGAGCCTTGTCAATTCAAACATAGAATGAACAGCCGGCTGAAAACCAACAAGCTTCAGGTCACCACCGAGGGCAGTAGCTTTCTTAAGAGAAACAACCAGAGCTCCCAGAAAAGTCGAGTCAATAAACTCACAGCTGTTAAGATCAACAACTAAATTCTTATTGCCCTCTTCGATATCAGCTGTAAGAACTTTCTTAAATTGCTCAGCTTCCTTTAACGTTGCTCTCTCGAGATTTACAACTTCAACGAGTACATCATTGTATTTTTCTTTAGTGAATTCCATTTTAAACTGCCTTTATCTTTAAGTTACCTGTTTTCAATATTGTACTTTTCCATCAGTCTGTATATTGTTGCCCTGCCAAGCTGTAGTTTTTTAGCAGCCTCAACTATATTTCCACTCGTCACTTTCAACGCATGTTTTATAGCTTCTTCCTTCAGCTTCTCAAAAGGAACAACAGTATCGTCGACAAATAATGCCCCTGAAATATCTGCACTCATCGAAGCTTCATTGGTCCTTAAATGAGCCGGGAGATCTTCAACATCGATGGTATCTCCTTCACAAATAATCATACACCTTTCTATTGTATTCTCCATCTCCCTGATATTTCCGGGCCAATTGTATTCATACATAAATTTAAGCGATTTCTTTGTAAACCCTTTTGTTGTCTTCCCCAGCTTCCTGTTAAAAGTGTCGAGAAAATGCTGGGCAAGCACCAGTATGTCGCCCCGCCTATGTCTCAAAGGCGGGATATAGATTGGGAACGAATTCAGCCTGTAATAAAGATCCTCCCTGAATTCTTTTTCCTCAACAGCCTGTTTAAGATCACGATTCGTAGCTGAGATAATCCTGACGTCAGTCTTTATCAATTCGGTACCACCGACTCTCTCAAATTCTTTTTCCTGGATAACACGCAGCAGCTTAGCCTGCAGCAGCATTTCCAGCTCACCAACTTCATCAAGGAAGAGAGTTCCTCCGTTAGCGATTTCAAACTTACCTAGTTTTCTCTGGTGGGCTCCGGTAAACGAACCTTTTTCGTGACCAAAAAGTTCACTCTCCAGCAATTCTCTTGGTATTGAAGCACAGTTAACAACCGTAAAAGGTCCTTCTTTTCTTTTTCCATTGTAATGAATAGCCCGCGCGATCAATTCCTTACCGGTACCGCTTTCACCATATATAAGAACGGTGATGTCATTATTGAGCACTTTAGATACAAGTTTGAAAACATCCTGCATCTTGCCGTCAGCAGAAATTATGTTGTCAAAACTGTATTCCTTCTGAACATTTTCCCTGAGGTTCTGCAGTTCTTTTGTCAGGTCATAGTTCTTTATGGCATTCTTTATGGCAGGTTCAAGTCTCTGCTGATCAATTGGCTTCGGGAAATAATCATATGCACCGTACCTGAGGGCTTCTACTGCGACTTCAATACTTCCCTGGGCGGAAAGTATTATCACAGGAAGATTCTCGTCATAATGCTTGATTCTCTTCAATGTTTCAAGTCCATCGAGCCCCGGGAGCATAATATCCAGCAGGATAAGGTCAGGCTTGGAACTCAACTTTTTCAGTACGTCCTCGCCGTTATCGAACACCTCAACTTCATATTTCCATTTATCCTTTACCCAGTAGGAAAGCAGTTTGGAAATTGCAGGTTCATCATCAACTATAAAAACAACTTTGTCCACTCTTTAGATTCCGTTTTATTTATATTTAAGTTTTTTAGGTAATTTAATCAGTACCGAAGTACCCTTTCCGGGTTCACTCTGGATCCTGATGACTCCCCTGTGTAAATCGACAATCTGTTTCATAAAAACAAGGTCCATATCATTCTCAACGAACTCTTTGCTGCCTTTTGAAGAATGATAAAATTTATGAAATATGTAAGGGAATTCTTTTCCCGAAATTCCTGTGCCTGTATCCGAAATTATTACTTCAATCTCCTCCCTGAAGTTTTTTACCATACAGGTTATTCTACCCTTTGATGGTGTGTATTTAATTGAATTATTAAAAATTCCGTATAAAACAAGTTTTATTTTTTCCTTATCTGCCGTTAGCTTTGCAGCCTCAGAAGGCAGAGTGCAGGTCAGAATAAGTCCTTTGTTCTCAATGGTTGGAGAAATATCCTCTACAACTTCTTTTGCAAGCTCAGAAATATCAAATTCACTTTTATTAAGCTCAATTTTACCTTGTTCATAGCGTGAGAGTTCAAGGATATCATTGATTAATTTTGCAAGTCTCTTCCCCTCCTGCAGTATTATTTCATTAAACTCGCTGCGCATTTCATCGGGCATCTCCTTATCAGAGAGGAGCGTTTCAGCAAAGCCAATTATTGATGCAAGCGGGGTTCTAAATTCATGTGAAAGATTGGATACAAAGTCGTTTCTCAGCCTGTTCAGATCTGCAAGTACATCTTTATATAAATCCGACCGGGATTTCTCAATCTCAACAAGTCTGGCAGCTTCTGTCAGCCTGTTTGCCAGTTCAATGTTTTTATTCCTGAGCGTTTTCAATTCTTTCAGGTTTTTGCCTGTCCCGAGCATTCCCATAATTTTTTTGTCACGCTTGATCAGATTGCAGCTTATTTGAAAAGGTACTTCGTTCTCATATTTGCCGATCAGGGTTACTTCCAGGTCGAACTTTTTTTCAGTGCTGATAATCTTTTTAAGTTCTTCCATAAGGACTGACTTTTCTTCAGTCTTTATGAATTCAAGCAGATGTTTTCCCCTCATATCCAGTTCGGAAAAATCCAGACCCTGTGCACCGCTTTTACTTACTGCCAGAATGTAGCCATTCTCATCCAGTACAAAAAGGAGATCGTTATAGGAGTTCAGGAGGGTGGAGAAAATAAGTTCATGGTTCTGAGAAAACCATTCCCCCTGAAGAATGTTATAAACTGAGACATCCCTGGAACTGCCCCCCACTGTTTTATCCTTAATAAAGGTTTCCTTTATTTGCTTGTTAATTTCGTTTATGTATTTTCGGATAGCTGCTGCATTTTGTTTAGAGTAATTTTCCTTAAAACTCGAGAAAAGAAGCAGGTAAACAGATTCCTTTAGATGTAAATCATAAATTTTTTCAAATAAAAATGATTTTATATCCTTTTCCAGCGAAAGATAAAGATAAGAATCGGTTTCGGCGATTTTTTCATTCTCTAACTGGCTGTTTCGGTATAGTTCAAGTAAATCATTAGCGATAGGATTAATATCTAACTGCTGTTCATGATAAGCTGCCATTATCTCAAATCCGGAGGGTGCGAGTTTAATTATAAAACCAGCATACGTGGATGTTTCGACTGCCAGGATTTCGAGATTTTGGTTTAATATTTCTATCATTTACAGGCTATTTTATACGAATGAAGTTAAAACTCTTTTCAAAATAATGCAATTAAAATCAAATCTTGTTCCAAAATTAGAAAGTGCTGATTTCGATACATTTCAAGGATGTTAGTGTCTTAATTTAGTACTTTCTGACCAATATCGGTAACATTTTATGGTAAAAATATTAAAGAGAGCTACTTATCTATCCCTGATCGTAAACATCTTCCTGTTTGTAATCAAAATTATTGTGGGGGTGATATCCAATTCGATAGCGGTCATATCTGACGCAATTAATTCGCTTACTGATATTGTTTCATCGGCTGTCATAATGTACAGTGTTAGCGTATCTTTGAAAATGCCCGACGAGGAGCATCAGTTTGGTCATAATGCGGCACAGCCGATTGCCGTGTTTCTCATAGCTCTTTTCACGGGGGTAGTCGGTATCAATGTAATTGAAGAATCAATCAGAAGAATTATTTCCCCTGATAAGATACACGTAAGCAGCGCTGTTTATATCGTCCTGGGAATAACAATACTGGTTAAGATTATCCTTACAAGATATCAGTCCAATATCGGAAGGAAGTTCAAAAGTCCTGCTCTTAAAGCCAGTGCAATCGATAGTCTTAATGACGTCCTTGCATCCTCTCTGTCTATCCTTGCGGTATTCGTTGTTGAGCTCGGGTTTCCTTATGTTGATGGTATAGCCGGGATATTAATAGCATTTTTTATATTTAAGTCCGGCTATGAGATTGCAAAGGAAAATCTCGACTATCTTATGGGAAGGTCCGCAGGCGAGCAGCTCATACTTGAAATCGTTAACAGGGCAATGGCGGTAAAAGGGGTTGTTGGAATGAATGACCTCAGATCACACTATGTAGGTAATAAATTTCATATCGAAATTCATATTGAGGTAGATAAAAACTCAAGCACCGAAATTTCGCATGACATCGGCACACAGGTAAAATTCGCTATCCAGGAGATAGATGAAGTTCAGCAGGCATTTGTTCACATCGATCCGGTTTAATTGTTATTGCTTTCTTTCTGAAGGGCCTCGTAATATTTCCGGATGAGTTCCTCATAATCTTTGCTGTAGCCTTCCTGCACAGCTTTATTTAACTCATCTCTCAGCTTATCCCTGCCCTCTTCGGTAGTCAGGTTCAGTTCTGCCGGAGACTTGCCGGCGATTTCTTTACCAGTATTTGATTCCCTCTGTTTTTCATAATCTCTTTCGTTTATTGACTTCTGGGCATCCAGGAGCTTGCTGAGAATTCTTTCCTGTTTCTGGATAAGATCATCATCCAGTTTCTCTGAATTCATATCTGTTATTACTTCCTGCATCCTGTGCATAATGTCTTCAAGGTTGGCAGGGATCTTTTTAGATTCTCCCGATTGTTTTGCTTCCTTGTTTAACTGATTAAGAGATTTCATTATTACATCCTGCTGCTGTGCAAGTCTCTGCATCTGTGCCTGCTGCTGCTGCGAAAGCTGGCCCTGCTGCATTTGCTGAAGCATTTGAGTCATATTATTGAGATTCATCTGCTGCCCCGACATTTGCTGGAGCTGCTGCATAAGCGACATCATTCCGCCTCCCTGCCCTCCCTGCATCATCGATTCCATCGAACCTTTCATCATTGCAGCAGCCTGGTTAATAGATTTCATTGCCTGCCTCTGGAGATTTTTGGAAGTCATTCCATTTCGGCTCTGCATTGTCTGGACTGCCTGGTTCATCTGCCTAAGTGCGTCGCCAAGACTTTTCCCCATTTCAGGGGTAATTGCAAATGTCTTTTGCGAAAGATCCGACATCTGCTTCATTATGTTGTTAAGACTGCTCTGCAGATTACGCTGTTTCTCAGCATTCTCCCTGAATTGATTTGAATTGGGATCAAGCTGCTCAGATTCTTTCTTCAGATTCTCCTGCTGCTTTGAAAGAGTTAAAAGATTATCCAGAATTCTCATCATATCGTTCAGCGTCTGCATCTGGTTCTGCTGCTGCATCGACTGCTGCATCTGTGACAACTGCTGCTGCATTTTCTGCATATTTTGGGAGATCTGCTGCTGATTCTGCATAGCCTGCTGATTCTGCTGTTGCTGAATCTGCTGGGATGACTGCTCAGACATTTGCTGATTCTGCTGCTTTTCAAATTCATCCGAAAGTTTCTGCATATCCTCGGAGGGCATATCTTTCAGCTCGCTCATTTTCTGCTGCAGGTCTTTCATCTCATCCGAAAGCTTATTCAGGTCTTTTGTTACTTCATCCTGCTTTTTACTTAGTGCTTCCTGGTTCTGCTGATCGTTTTGTTTTTTCTCGCCGGTTTCTTTGCTGATCTCATCCTGCTTTTTCTGCAATGCTTCGGTTCTTTTAACAAGCTCATCCATTTTCTGCTCAACCTGGATCCTTTTAAGCAGGTTCATTGTCCGTTCAATACTTTTTTGAAACGCCTCCTCGTCAACTTTCATATTCTGCATCTGATCCTGCGTCATCTGCCTGTTCATGTTTTTCAGGGCGTCCTGCATCTTTTCCATTAATTGCTTTAGTTCAGGACTGGTCATCTCGTCCATCATTTTCTGCAGCTCCATATATTTCTCCATCGTCTCCTTGGAAAGCAGATTATTATCCTGTAATTCCTGCTGCATTTGTTTTAACTTATCACTTACCTTGCTTACCTTATCCTGCAGCTGCTGATACTCATCCATCGCCTTCTGTATCTTTTCCTTTTCCTCCCATGTCAGATCCTTTTTGTCTTGTTTCAACTCCTGGTCTATTCTTTCAAATTTCTTCTGAAGATCCTGGGCCTGTTTGAGCGTTTCATTTAAATCATTTGAGGCTTCCGTCTGCGTATTGTTAGCCTGCGAAAGAATTTCATCCAGAGTCGGAACCCGGACGGTAAACGTCGATGATTTTGTTCCTTTAGGTCCGCTTACATAATCATTATCAAAAATCTCGAGGTAATAGGTTACTACATCTTGTGCTGCAAGATCCAGATTTGCAAGGTTCCAAATGTAATTCACTTCCTGTGTCTTCACTCCCTTCTTAAAGGGAATTTCTATTTTTGAAAAGATGGTGTCAGTCTTCTTGTATTTTGAAGAGGAGAGCCTGTAATTCAATATCAGCCTGGTAAAACCGTAATCATCACTTATTTTTGACAGCAGCGGCAGCCTGTTGTCATTGGCAAGAGAAGTATTCTTTCCGGGCTGGATGATGTCAATAGAAGGATATGAATCATAAAGACTTTTTATTGTATACGTGATGGGCGAAAGGTTTTCATTTTCGCTCTCATCAGTAATTACAATTTTGTACGAGTTATTTTTTTTAATAATGAATTTACCCTCGGCCTCACTATTATTAATTTTCATCAAAGTCTCAGTAGAATCATTAAAGACCAGACGGGCATTGTTGAGATCTTTTGTAGATGTAAGCTGAATATTTATTGTAGTTCCGGGCAATCCGGTAACATTGCCGTTATCCTTCTGCACTGTAATAGGCAGTCTGGAATACCCAGGCGGTACAATTTTAACATCAAGTGTTTTGATTACGGGCGGATCAATTACCTCTATGTTATAAACTTCGCTGGAAATATTTTCGGCAGACGCAAAATACTTTGTGGAAGATCTTATGGATTTCACAGGATAGTTATATACTCCGTTTGAATCAGCTGATAATTTTTGAATTTCAAAATCAGTCTGCTCTTCTGTCTTTAATTCAAGGTAAACATCCTTTGGTTTTTCACCCCTGACTTTAATAGTTATTGAAAGATTGTCGCCCCTGGTAACCTGTACATTGCCGGGATCGATTTCAAAAGAAAACTTTGCAGGAGGAATATATTCAGTATCAAAATTCACAACTCTTCCGGATGCAGCAGCGAGTCCGGGAACAGCAATGAAAAGAATGGCCGCTCCTATTATACCGCCGGCCAGGTAAAGAAGCAGTTCCTTTGCCTTTTGAAAGTTCACCATTGATTCGAACTTTAGTCCACGCGTCTTGTTATAGACCTGCTGGAACGCTGCATCACTTAATGTTCCCGAATATATTTTACCAGAAGAATCAGATGCTGCCAGCTGCATAGCATTGACAAGTTCGTCCCTTATCTCAGGAAAATATCTGCCGACTCTTTTAGCAGTGCTGTAATAATCAGTTTTACCAAGAATACCCGAATATTTAAGAAGGGGAATCACAAAGAGTATACTTAACGCTGCTAGAAAAACAATGGTTGTAAAGAAAAAGAAATATGTTCTGACGGAAGGCGAAAAATTTCCTGCCAGTTCAAGTAGCGAGAAACAGATGAAGAGAATCAATCCTATAAGTAAAGACGATTGAAGACCTACGGATGCAAAAAAAGTATACTCTTTTTTTCTGAGTCTTGTCAGCTTCTGTATTATCTCTTTGAAATAGGTTGAATCTTTACTCATACTAAAACTTTACTCCGAAAGAGCATAAACTACTAAGTTAGTCCCGAATTTCAATGCTTCCTGCCTTTTTGCTTCGGGATCGTGATGTACCTCAGGATCAGCCCATCCGTCACTGGGATTGGATTCAAAGGTATAGTATACTGCAAGCCTTTTATCAATGAAAATTCCGAAACCCTGGGGGGCTTTACCATTGTGTTCATGCGTCTTTGGAGGTCCTGAACTAAAATTATAAAAAATATCGTAAAGCGGAAAATCAAATGGAAGCTCTACAAAATCCTTCTCGGGAAAGACTTTCTTCATCTCTCTACGCATAGCTTTGTCGATTCCATAATCATCATCTATATAAAGGAACCCGCCGCTCTCCAAATATTTTCTGAGCCTTGAAGCTTCATCCTCAGAAAACACCACATTACCGTGACCAGTCATAAATAAAAAAGGATAATTAAAAATTTCGTCTGTTGAAAGGTCAACAAATGTGTATCCGGGCTTAACTTCGATATTCGTATTGGCTTTAATAAAATTCAGAAGATTTACCTCTGCAGAAGGATCATTGTACCAGTCGCCTCCTCCGTTATATTTCAACCTGGCTATTTGAAAAGCGCGCCCCTCCTGCGGAAAGGCAATAGCAGCTAATACGAGTGTTAAAAAAAGAGTTTTTATCATAAACTAAAAAAATGTTTCAGGATAATCGTTCAAAAAATTAATGCAATTATCAGATAAAAAGAATGCAAAAACAAATAATGACTTCTGCCTTTTTCTTTATTCAGATCTGTTGATAATTTCAGCAGTGTGACAAAATGGCAGACTGGTAATCATCTCGTTAGATTCTTGGGAGTTTACCGTAGGCATGCCGTAGTTGGACGCAAAATGAGACAGGGACAAAACGCTGAAAAAACGCAAATTTGCGCTGTTGAAAAATTAAACGTATGACAAAATGGCAGTGTCCAGGTCCTAACATTTTACTGGTTATTCAATAAAGTTTTCTATTGAAAAGACCACATTCTTCTCAACAGCCTGGTTTACTTTGCTTGAATTAATTTATAAGTAAATCACAAGTTAAAAACTGGGCTAGGGATTTCTGAAAAATCCCGGTTAAGCAAATTTAGAAATCTTCCAAACTAGATTCCACCTCATTATGGAAGATTTCTCACTTAGATCGGAATCATATATGGAAGTAAATATGTGAAAATATCGAGTCTATTGAAGATAGAAATCTTAGAAAATCAAAAGATTTCTTCCCCCTCAGAGAGCAAGAAACTTTCCTCGAAATAGCAAAAAAGTACTTTTTGAAAACAGCCTCATATATGCGTGAGTGATTTGATTGTAAGGATGTGTGAATCTTTCTATTTTCGTTTAATAAAAAGTATTATTAAAGGAGATCTGAGTGATGGCTAAAAATTATTGGCTGATTAAATCCGATCCTGAAGAATTTTCCATCGGGGACTTGAAGAATAGTAAAGATAAGACGACTTACTGGAACGGTGTGCGAAACTACCAGGCACGTAATTTTATGAGAGATGAAATGAAAAAAGGAGACGGTGTGCTTTTCTATCACAGTAATGCTGATCCTAACGCTGTTGTGGGAACTTGTGAAATTGCTAAAGGCGGATATCCCGATCATTCTCAGTTCGATCCTGATGATATACATTTTTTTCCTTCCGCCAAAAAAGAAAATCCTACATGGTTTATGGTTGATGTAAAATTCGTGAAGGAGTTTAAACATCCTGTTACACTTGAACAGATAAAGAAAAATCCCAAATTGAAGAATATGAAGCTTGTTCAGAAGGGCAGCCGGCTCTCTGTCATGCCCATAGAGAAAGAGGAATTTGATGAAGTTGTAAAAATGGGGATTTAAAACTTCATCAATTAATGTTTAATCTGTTCTCCGGGTAAAAATCCTTTTTCATAAGAAAATGGGGTACCGATTCAAAAAGAGTATGAGATGCAGATATTATTCTGTAACCATGTCTTTCATAAAAATGAACTGCATTCTCTCGTGCGTGTAATATGACATATTTCGCCCCGAGCTGCCGTACTTCATCTTCGAGCTTTTTAAGGATCACAGTACCTAGTCCCGTTTTCTGAAACCTTGGTTCTACCGCCATAAATCTGATCTGGGCTTCAATATCCGTATTAAAATGTGCCCTGCCAACCGCTATAGGAATACGGTCGTCAATACAGACCATCATATGCAGCGCTCTTTCTTCCAGCTCATCTCTTTCCGATCCCTTGGGCTGTTTCCAGGGCTCCCTGAGAAGCCTCCAGCGTAATTCGTAATAGCGGTCAAAATCCTGCGAGGTTTCCGGTTGTGTTATAATCATAGCTGCCTCCCTCAATTTAATAAGTTGCTAATACATGCATAACTGTTTACATAAGAGGATAACACAAAAGTATGCCAGAAAAATATAAAGACTTTATCAAAAATAAAGTGCCTTATTTAATCGGAATTAAAGTAAAAACCGGCAAGGGCTTAATTGTTAATTAGCGGGGTGTCATCTTCGCCGTCAGCATTGTCGAGAATTGTTCTGGGCAGACTCTTGGAGGTTTTAGCTCCCAGCTCTTTTATCTTTTCTGACCGCCTTATAAGGTTGCCGTTCCCATCTTTCAGCTTCTTCATAGCATCCGTATAGCAGCCTTTCGAATCATCGATCTTTCTGCCTAGGTTCTCAAGGTCCTCCACAAATCCTACAAACTTATCATATAACGCACCGCTCTGTCTCGCTATTTCCTGTGCGTTCCTGTTCTGATTTTCCTGGCGCCATATGCTGGCAATGGTACGTAATGTTGCAAGCAGCGTAGAGGGACTAACAATCACAATATTCAATTCGAAGGCGTCGCTGAAAAGAGAATTGTCACTCTGTACAGCAAGCGCGAACGCCGGTTCAATCGGCATAAACATAAGTACGAAATCAAGACTCTCGAGCTTGTAAAGATTCTGATAATTCTTGCCGTTCAGATTTTTAAGGTGCGATCTTATTGACGCAAGATGTTCCCTTAAGGCCAGCTGCTTTTCCGGTTCGTTCTCACAACCGCAGAACTTTTCGTAGCCCACAAGGGAAACTTTGGAATCGATAACAAGACTTTTATTCTCCGGAAGTTTAATGATAACATCAGGCTGAAATCTTCTGCCGGATTCTGATGTTATACTTTCCTGTACGGAGTATTCGCGCCCTTTTACAAGTCCTGATTTCTCCAGCAGACTCTCAAGTATAAACTCTCCCCAGTTTCCCTGTGTTTTGCTTTGCCCCCTTAAGGCTTCGGTCAGGTTCTTGGCTTCCTGGGTTACCTGCTGATTCAGTTCCTTAAGCATTAATAGCTGTTCTTTTAGTGAAGCATTTCCCTTAATGCTTTCGCGGCTGCTCTCTTCTACCCTTTTCTCGAAATCCGAAATTTTCTCTTTTAAAGGATTAAGAATTTCACTCAATTTTTCCTTATTCTGCTCGGAAAACTTAGTCCCCTTTTCTTCAAAAATCCTGTTAGCAAGGTTTTCAAATTCTTTAGTGAATTTCTGCTGCAGTTCATCAATTTCACCTTTCTGTTCGTTGAGCCTTTCTTTCAGATTGAGGTTTGTTTCCTCTGACCTCGAAACAGCCGCAGTCAGTTCAACTATCCTGTTCCTTTCTTTCACCAGCACTTCGGAATTTTCCTGCAATGATTGCTTAAGCAGACTTTCACGCTCTTCAATTCTGGTTTTCTCTGATTGTATCTGGTTTAACTGATTCTTCGTGTTCTCCATCTCTTCTCTGGAAACCATCGCACCCGAGCGGGCTTTAATTATAAGCCAGCCTATAATAAAACCAATAATTAAACCGATAAATAAGTACACAACGTCCATTACTAATCAACCTTCCCGGCGGATATTTACAAAATTACAACAGTATAGTTATTCCAGACTTCCGGCTATCTTTTCAACTTCATCCAGGATTTCACAGGTTCTTACAACCTCTTTCATTTTTGTATGATCCGGATAAAGGGGTCTGTCTGTATCTAGATGATCAACATATTTCCTGATAACTTCTTTTGCTTTTGCTACACCCTTACCTGGTTTATGATCCCTGAAATCTAATGCCTGTGCAGCTGCCATAAATTCAATACCAAGCACTCCGCATGCGTTATCATATATCTGTGCATTTTTTATTGAGGTATTCATTCCCATTGAAACAAAATCCTCCTGGTCGGCTGCAGCCGGAATTGACTGAATAGCGGCCGGTGCTGATAAGATTCTCTGCTCAACAATAAGAGAGTCGGCTGTATACTGACTTAACATCATTCCCGAATACATCCCGGCACCTTTGGTGAGGAAGGATGGTAGTCCCACGCTCAGAGCAGGGTTTAATAGTCTGTTAAGTCTGCGTTCAGAAAGTACCGATATCATTGTCACCGATGCACCAACAAAATCCATAGGAAGTGATACGGGCGTTCCCTGGAAGTTGGCGCCGGTTAATGTAATCTTATCTTCCGGAATAAAAATAGGATTATCGCCTACACCGTTAAGCTCTATTTCAACCTGGACTTTCGCATATGCAGCAGCGTCGTGTGCCGCTCCTATTACCTGGGGAGTTGAGCGCATTGAGTATGCATCCTGTACCTTACTTTTTACTTTACCTGATTGCAGATCGCTTCCATTAATGCATTTCATTATTGCATTCGCGCTTCGTACGGCACCCGCAAATCCGCGCAGTTTATGAAGACGTTCGTCATAAGGTTTAAGGTTTGCATGGAGTGCTTCAAGCGACATAGCAGCAGCTATTTCCGCCTGTTTAAGCCACCGGTTAATGTCATATAAATGAATAGCTCCCATTGCTGTCAGCAGGTTTGAACCATTTATTACAGCCAGTCCGTCGCGGGCCTGAAGACCGGGAACCTTAATTCCTGCTTTTTCAAAAGCTGTTCTGCCGGGAAGTCTTTCTCCATTATAGTATGCCTCGCCTTCACCCATCATTAAAAGGGCAACCTGCGACATCGGTGCAAGGTCTCCGCAGGCGCCGACAGATCCCTTCTGGCACACAACTGGTGTTACACCTTTGTTCAGCATTTCAACAAGTGTAAGAGTAATCTCCGGCCGGCAGGCTGAATTACCATGAGCATGTACGTTTATTCTTCCTGCAATGGCACCGCGAACATATTCTTCAGGGGCAGGATCACCTATCCCGGCTGAATGATTATAAATAAGAAACTTCTGAAATTCTTTAACCTGATCATCATTCAATACAATTTCTGAAAATTCACCAATACCGGTGTTCGTTCCATACATTATCTCACGCGCCTGAAGTTTTTCCTCCAGCATATTACGGCATACTTTTATTTTTTCAAGTGAGCCGGAATCAAGTTCTACTTTTTCATTATACCGGGCTATTCTTACTAGTTTTTCAATAGTCAGTCCGGAACCACTTAGTACAATAGACATCACTTCTCCCTTAGATGTATAATAAGATGTTCACAAAGTTAAGAATTAAGCGTGAGAAATAGGAAGAAATACAGGGTAATTAAAAGAATCTTATACCCGGGAGAGCATTTTTTTTATTTTTTCTGAGTTCTCTCTGTTTGTTCTGTATTTGATGTGTATTGTTTCATCATCGTACTCGGTTGATAAAACTTCGGCCATAGTGTGGATTTTAGCTGCTTTCCTGGATTCGGTTAATTTCAGATTAATATCTTCTTCAACGTAGGTCGATTCGGTAATATCAACCAACTTTTCCCTCAGCTGCGAAATATTTATTCCTCTCTGCGCTGAAAGAATAATGCTTTCCGGGAATTTATTTTTTACATATGCAATTCTGTTCTTGTCGGCCAGGGCATCAACCTTGTTGAAAATCATAATCTGGGTTTTGCTGCCGCTTCCCAGATCTTTTAGTGTCTGTTCTACAACAGCAATCTGATCTTCAAAATAAGGATGGGTTATATCAATGATATGCAGAATGATATCAGCATCTCTTACCTCATTAAGGGTACTTTTGAATGATGCCACAAGGTTTGGAGGAAGCTTGCGGATAAACCCGACGGTATCTGAAAGTAAAAGTTTTTCTTTCTTACCGAAGTCCAGCATGCGCGTGGTTGAATCGAGAGTGGCAAATAATTTGTCCTCCGCAAATACATCAGAGTTTGTCAGCAAATTGAATAGAGTAGATTTTCCGACATTTGTATAACCTACAAGGGTGATTTTTATGAGATCTTTCCTTTGCTGACTCTGGGTATCTCTTTGCTTTTCTATCTTTATAAGTTTTTCCTTGAGGTGACTTATTCTGTTGCGGATTATTCTTCTGTCAGTCTCTATCTGGGTTTCACCGGGACCCTTTGTTCCGATTCCGCCGTATTGTTTTGATAAGTGTGTCCATGCCCTTGTCAGTCTCGGCAGCATATATTGAAGCTGCGCAAGTTCCACCTGGGTTTTTGCTTCATTAGTTTTCGCCCGGGAGGCAAAGATATCAAGTATCAACCCGCTTCTGTCAATAATCTTTTTATCAACCAGCCTTTCGAGGTTTCTGAGCTGTACCGGTGTAAGATCATCGTCAAAAATGACAAGGTCGATCTCATTCTGTTCTACAAGAAATGCCAGTTCTTCAGCTTTACCCTTTCCTACATAATAAGCAGAATCCATTGCAGCACGGTCCTGTATCAGCTTCATTATAGTTTCCGCGCCGGCTGTTAAAGCGAGTTCCTCAAGTTCTAAAAGGTGTTCTTCGACAAGATCCCTGCTGGTTTTTCTGGTATCAAGTGCAGCTAATATGGCTCTTTCGTTTGTCTTTACGGGTAAATCTATCATTCACTTATTTTTTTCATCAACTGGTTAATAAATAAACAAAATAATGTTAAATATCCAATGTCCTTAATCTCAGTCAGCTTCCGACGGATTATTGAATGTTTATTAGGTCTTTTTTGGCACTTCTGGAGATTGCCATTTCTGCCATAGCTGTTATCAGAGCAGCAATCAAAAAGAGTCGCCATAATTCTGAACCGAACCTCGACTGCATTACAATCTCAGAAGGATCCTCATCTCCCGATATCGAAATATGTTTCCCTTTAAAACGGATATCATTCAGGTATTTTTCAAAATCGCCGTCTGAAAGATATTTCGTTACAGATTCTTTAGGATCAGCATTTACAGAAATCTCCGCAATATCTTTCTGTCCTGACAGAAATTTATAATTCCCTGTAATAGCTGTTTTATTATAAGTAACATAATTCAGACTCCCGGATTTCTCAAGGTTTATTAGTTCCTCAGTTTTATCGGGCCTTTCAACTTTAATCTGCGGCAGTGAGGCGCCCGAAAGAGAAACCGTAACCGGCTGACCAGCATAGTATTCATTTTCGGGTTTGTCTTTAGAAGCAAGATAAAAAACAGACTTAAGCATCAAAGGAGCAAAGATATTCTTTAGCGGCAGGTTACTCCAGCTTAGTACAGGAGAAGTATTTAACAGAAGCACCCTTCCCTTTCCAATTTTATAATCGCTGAGGAAGGAGGTACCATCTGTGAGCGAAATGATATTCACACCCTTCCCCTGAGTAGATATTTTGTAATGGTAATAAATGTCTGGCGACTGCAGTTTTTTATTTTCTGAAGAAGAAAAAATATTTTTGAAGATCGGATGTTCATATTCAACTTTTTCAAATGTAACCGCGTTGTCGGGTCCATTTAATTTACCCGCGGCTCCTTCCGGAACCGGTAATCCGAGTACTGAAGTAAGCTTCGCAAAATTATTTGCAGATGAATTCCCGCCTGGCACCAGTAAAAGACCGCCTCCGTTTTGAATAAATGCTTTCAGCCTGTCAATGTCAGTTATATTTTCACTGCCGTCAATAATAACAACATCGAACTGGGAAAGATCAAATGAAGAAAGCTTGTTTAGGTTATTCTCAGTTAGTTTAATAGTGCCTGCTTCACCTGAAAGATTGAGCGCTGTCTCAATGAACTTTATGTCTGCCTCGCTGTCATAGAAAACTGCAGCAGGAATTTTATCTGGTATAAAGAAGTTCGCAAATCTCTTATTATCCTGCATAATGTCATCAGCCTCCAGCTCCATAAATGCATCGGTGTACCCCGAAGATTTTGCCGCAGCTTCCATATTAAATGATTTAGATTCACTGCCGGAAAGTGAAATACTCTGCTGAGCACTTCTTTGTCCATCTATAAATAGTGAGACCACTGCATTATCTGCCGTGCGTTCCGAATAATTAGTAACCGTTGCCCTGAAACTTACCGGTTTGTCTTTTTCGAATATCTGGGTATTAACATCTAATCTGTCTATACCAAGGTTGAAGATATCTTTTCCGGAAAGGTTAAAGGTATAGAGCTTTATCTTATCATTCAGCAGTCGGCTTAAATCGGGCAAAGGACCTTCAGGTTCAAGTCTCCCTTTCTGAAAATCTGACAGAAGATAAATCTCTTTATTAAAATTCCTGGATTCATCCAGTATCTCACCGGCCCTTATAATGGAATGATTCAATGTTCCGCTTGAGTACGAAATATATGCATCCTTAACTTGCTTCCTGAATTCGGAAAGGTTTAAGGTTGGCTTTATCTCAACATTTCCCTGATCCGACACGAGTACCAGGGCGGCTTCGTCGCCTTCCTGAAGATTATTCAACAGGTCAAGTACAGCCTGCTTTGCCTGGTTGAAATAGGAACCTTCGGATCCTACTGTGGACATACTGAAAGTATTATCAAGAATAAATACTGCTGTTGTTTTTGCTGCAGAGGTCGTTCCACCCAGAGCCAATCCCTTCATGGTCGGCCTGGCAAATGCGGTTACAACAAGGAGAATGATCAGAACCCTCAAAGCTAGCAGGAGCCATTGCTTCAGCTTCAGCTTCCTTATTTTGTTTTTCTGGAGCTCTTTTAAAAGGAAAGGGTGCTGAATTCAATCTTCTTAAGTTTTTTAAGATTTAAGAGATGAATCAGAACCGGAATGCTTGCTGCCAATAAGCCGAATAAAACGGCAGGGTTTAGAAATATCATTGTGAAAAAATAGGTGTGTGAATAAACAAATTCAATACAGCCCGGAGTGCATCATTAAAACGTAATACCTTTCACCTTGAAGAACAGGATAAAAAAAGGGAACAGAATCCTGTTCCCTAATAATTTTTATATCATACAAAGATTACTTATTCAAGTGTGCTATCAGGTTCAGAGCACTTCCTGCTTTGAACCATTTAATCTGCGCATCGTTCATTGTCTGGTTAAGCATTATCTCATCGGCCGAACCGTCGCTGTGCTTAACAATCAGCTTCAGCTGTTTTTCAGGGGCCAGGTCTTTTAATCCGATGATGCTGACTTTATCATCCTCACGAATCTTATCGTAATCAGCAGGATTAGCGAAGGTAAGAGGAAGCATTCCCTGCTTCTTAAGATTGGTTTCATGGATCCTTGCAAAGCTTTTTACAATTATTGCCCTCCCGCCTAAAAACCTGGGTTCCATAGCAGCGTGTTCACGGCTTGAACCTTCACCGTAATTTTCATCTCCTACTACTACCCAGTTTACGCCCTTAGCTTTATATTCGCGGGCAACTTCAGGAATTGATTTATATTCACCGGTAAAGGTGTTCTTCACTTTCCCTGCTTCTCCTGTAAAAGCGTTGATGGCGCCGATGAACATGTTATTGGAAATATTATCAAGGTGTCCTCTGTACCTTAACCAGGGACCAGCCATAGAAATATGGTCTGTTGTACATTTCCCTTTGGCTTTAAGAAGTAATGGAAGATCTTCAAGGTCTTTACCATTCCATGGTTCGAATGGCTTTAATAGTTGAAGTCTCTCGCTGTCGGGTTCAACTTTAACCTGTACATCACTGCCGTCCTTTGAAGGAGCAATAAACCCGTCTTCACCTTTGTTAAACCCGCTCGGAGGTAATTCCTGTCCTACCGGGGGATCAAGTTTCACTTTCTCACCTTTTTCGTTTTCGAGTTCGTCGGTTAAAGGATTAAAGGTTAGCTTTCCGGCAATGGCGAGTGCTGTAGTTAGTTCAGGACTTGCAACAAATGCAAGTGTTTCAGGATTACCGTCGTTCCTTTTTGCAAAGTTCCGGTTGAAAGAAGTAACAATAGTATTTTTCTCGCCGGTTTTAATATCCATTCTCTTCCACATTCCAATACATGGTCCGCAGGCATTCGCTAAAATTAATCCACCGAAATTTTCCAGCGTCTTCAACTGTCCGTCTCTTTCAATCGTCGATCTTACCTGCTCCGAACCGGGAGTTATTGTGAACTGAGATTTAGTTTTTAATCCTTTATCCATAGCCTGCTGAGCAATACTTGCCGACCTGTCGATATCTTCATAGCTTGAATTCGTGCAGCTGCCTATAAGAGCAACGCTTATCTTTTCAGGATAGCCGTTCTCTTTTACTGCTTCCTTCATCTTTGAAATCGGCCATGCTTTATCCGGTGTGAATGGTCCGTTAAGGTATGGTTCAAGTTCGCTCAGATTTAATTCAATCACCTCATCATAGTATTTTTCAGGATTCTTCAGAACTTCTTCATCAGCTGTAAGAACATCTGCAAGTCCCTCTGCCAGTGCGGTAACATCTGCACGGTCAGTAATTCGAAGGTAAGCTGCCATTTTCTCATCAAATGGAAATACTGAGGTAGTAGCTCCGATTTCGGCACCCATATTACATATAGTGCCTTTCCCGGTACAGGAAATGCTGGTTGTACCCTCTCCAAAATATTCCACAATTGCACCGGTTCCTCCTTTAACTGTAAGTATTCCGGCTAATTTAAGGATAATATCTTTAGCAGATACCCAGCCATTCATTTTACCTGTAAGCTTAACACCTATGAGTTTCGGCCATTTAAGCTCCCAGGGCATTCCTGCCATAACATCCACTGCATCTGCTCCTCCCACACCGATTGCAATCATTCCTAAACCGCCGGCATTCGGGGTATGGGAATCCGTTCCGATCATCATTCCTCCGGGGAATGCATAATTTTCAAGGATAACCTGGTGGATAATGCCTGCACCCGGTTTCCAGAAACCGATTCCGTACTTTTTGGATACACTTTCGAGGAAATTATAAACTTCTTTATTCTCCCCGGTTGCTCTCAATAGATCATCTTTGGCCCCTACCTGAGCCTGGATGAGGTGATCACAGTGAACAGTTGAAGGAACTGCCGTGGTTTTTCTTCCGGCTGACATAAACTGGAGAAGAGCCATCTGAGCTGTTGCATCCTGCATTGCCACACGGTCGGGTGCAAGCTCGGCGTAATCTCTTCCTCTCTTTAATTCACTCTTTGGTGTTTCCCATAAATGAGCATATAAGATCTTCTCAGCATAGGTCAGCGGTCTGTTTAAAACCTTACGGGCAGCTTCAATCTTGCCCCTGTAGTCAGAATAAACTTTCTTGATCATTTCAATATTTGCAGCCATGATATTTAACCTTTAATTCAATTTTATTTATAACAGATTACAAAAATACAAAAATCGATGAAAATATACTCACTCTTACGTGTGGCATAAAATTGGTAATAATATTTTAAGGAATAATAGTTTTTATTGAACCAAATCATGGGAGCCTAATTGAAAAACGCTTCGATTTTAATAGTTGATGACGAAATAAATTATCTCGAACTTATGAAATCCCTTCTCCAGGAAGAGGGATACGAGTATATCACCACCGTATCGGATCCGCTAAAGGTGGAAAATATACTGAAGAACGAACAGGTAGATATAATCCTCCTTGATGTTTATATGCCAGGGATGAACGGACTGGAGCTGCTTGAAAACCTTATACCGCAGTATCCACAGATACCTTTTATAATGATAACAGGAGTAGATGACCTGCAGATAGCGCTTAAGGCTATTAAACTTGGTGCATATGAATTTATAACCAAACCTCCTGAGATTGACAGGTTATCCCTGACAATTAAAAGAGCTCTGGAACAGAAACTCCTTGAAAAGGAACGTGATACCCTGAGAAAAGGGGTAGACAGAACAGAGACGGCCAATGAGAAATTCAGAGAGATAATTACCGAATCCCCCGCTATATTAAAAGTTTTTGAATTAATCGAAATATTTGCCCCCACTAATGAAACTGTTTTAATCACCGGAGAAACCGGCACAGGAAAGGATTTAATAGCCAGGAAGATCCATCAACTTTCGCCGCGTAAAACAAAACCCCTGGTTACGGTAAACCTTGCGTCAATCTCCCCAAGTCTTTTTGAAAGCGAGCTTTTCGGACATGAGAAAGGCTCTTTTACAGGTGCAACAAGTGAAAGACTGGGTTACTTTGAAGCGGCAAACGGCGGGACAATCTTTCTGGATGAAATTGGTGAAATGCCGAAGGAGCTGCAGGGCAAATTGCTCAGAGCAATACAGTATAGTGAGATATACCGGATTGGCAGTACAAAACCACTTAAACTGGATATCAGGATAATTACAGCTACGAACAAAGACCTTCTCGAGGCGGTAAATAATAAAGAATTCAGAGCTGATTTGTATTACCGTTTGAATCGTGGTTACATAAAGCTTCCTCCGTTAAGGGAACGCGGAGAGGATATAATTATTCTTTCAAATTACTTTCTTGAGATGGGTAATAAAACTTACAACAAGAAAGCAAAAGGTTTCAGCGTAAAAGCACTAAACAAACTGAAGAGTTACTCCTTTCCCGGCAACATCAGAGAACTTGAAAACCTGATATTAAACGCTGTCGCTAAAACAAAAGATAATGAATTAATTACAGAGATTGATATCCCTGACGGTTATAATAAAGAGATACAATTTATGCCTCCGGAAAACAACCTTGTCACCATTGATGATATGGTTCGAAATCATATACTCAGCATCATAAAGCACACTGACGGCAATGTTCAGCGCGCTGCATTAATACTAGGCGTGAGCGAAAGAACCCTTCAGAGACGGCTCCAGCGCATCAGGGAAAACGGTAGTTAATTCTGATAAATAAGTAAATTTTTCCTTTACAGCGACAAAATTGACTCAAAAATTGTCTGCGGTAAGACATTTTACTCAACCCCTATGTAAGATTGAGCTTTATAATACAGGCATTGGATTTGCAGCTATAATTCAGTTTCCAAAAAGGATTTACGGACTATGGCAAGTATACAATCTATGTTAGCTCTTGGAGCACTTGTAATTTTCTCAATCATATCGCTACTCTTTAATTCAAGTGTACTCCAAAACTCAACCATTGAGATTGAAGATAAGGTTTACCTAACTGCATTTTCTCTCGCTGATGATCTTATTGAGGAAATGAAAGAGAAAGCCTTTGATGAGAAAACAATCGATTTCCAGGCAATTAAAGCTTCCCAGTTGACTCCCCCGGACAATCTTACTTATGAGGGGGAAACCTGGCCGTATTTCGATGATATCGATGATTATAATGACTATGATGATCCCGTCGATGCACCTCATGCTGAAGGGTACCTTGTTCATTGTGATGTTGCCTATTGTAACGCTGATGGTTCACCTTCCGGCATACAGACTTATTATAAAAAAGTTACCATTACTGTTTCAAGCGACTTCCTGAGAGATAATTTTCAAATGTATTTTATTTTTTCACTTCATTCAAAGAATTAGGAATAGTTATCTATGAATACAATTATGGATCTTTTAGGTTCTACCATCATCGGGGGTATGCTCCTCCTGCTGATATTAAAGCTGAACCTGTTTATGTCTGAATCCAGCTATTCATCGGATACAGAGCTGAGGCTGCAGCAGAATACCAAAACCCTTGCCGAAATAATGAACTCGGATTTCAGAAAAATAGGTTATAAGGTTAGTGCAACACCTATTCTCAATGCCCAGCTAGATAGGTTTAAATTCGTTGGCGATCTGGAGAGACCCGGAACCGCAGGCTACGGTACAATTGACACCGTTGAATATTTTCTGGAAGATTCATCTTATTCATCAGGAACCACGAATCTGCATGATATAATACTGGTAAGGGTTCTGAATGAAAAGGATACAATTGATGGTCCTTCACTGGGCCTGGTAAAATTAGAGTTTACATATTACGACAGCGTTAAAACCGTTACAGCTGACTTATCGAAAATCAGGTATATAAAAACAGAAATGTGGGTTCAGCCCACAGAAGCTAGAAATAACTTTATAACCGGTATTGCTGATTCCACTTTTACATACTGGGAATTCACCATTTATCCGAGGAATATATAATATGGGTAAGAGCTCATTAATCATTGTACTTGGAACGATGCTTCTGGTATCATTCCTTGTTTTAAAACTGAACGGAAATTCGAAAGAAAATCTGTCCACAACCGTTGATATGTTCGATCAGACACAGGCAAGATTGATTGCCAATACCGGAGTGGAGGTATTTCTTGAAAAGCTGTATGCAGATAAATCACTGGTTGGTGCTGTTATACCTACGCAGAATTTATTTGGCGGCACTTATGATGTAAACATCACTGGTACGCTCCCATACGTTACGGTAACTACAAAATCAAATTTCCAGAATGTGCGTCATATTTCTGTAGCGGATGCCTTTTTGACTCCGATATCGTTTCCAAACCCTCCCGGTGGTATCTATATAAGTTCAAATTCAGCAGTCAATGCCAGTGAACTGGGTGATATGAATGTAAGCGGACTAGATCATAACGCGGATGGAACTCTGAACCCGACAGGTAAGCCGGTCTGGGGTGTTGGTGTTGATACTGAGGAACAGATGAATAACATAAAAGCAGGTCTTAAAAAACCGGAGAATATAGAAGGAGTGCTTGATACTAATACTCTGGCAACTGGTTATCCGAGCGTCGGAGTTACCGGATTAGGTGTTGACTGGGCTAAAATGTATCAGTTCCTTGCAAATGCAGCTGACCAGACATTTATCCAGGATATACCCAACGGCACCGAACTAGGGTCTCTTGATAAACCCTTGATTACTCTTGTCAATGCCGATGCTGCCGCTAATAAAACAATTATAATCAATAATGGGGCTGGTGCCGGGATCCTTGTAGTGAACGGCGATATAAAATTTGCAGGTAATTTTGATTATAAGGGTATCATACTTTGTTATAAAAACTCAGACCTTACCTTCCAATCGACCGGTACTAATATTGTCAATGGGGGGATTATCATAGCCGGTAAAACAATAAATTTCAAACTCAATGGTACAATGAACGTTAACCATAGCCAGGATGCAATTGATAAGGTAAGAGCCCGACTAAAATCTAATGGTTTTAAGATTTTATCCTGGTATGAATAATAAATTGTCTTTTTAATTCTTGAAATTTTGACAAAAGCAATTTCAGGGGTAGCTTAAATTCTGACGTCAAATGTTACGTTTGACGTCAGAAATGTCCAGAATCCTTCGTACGACAAATCTGACATTATAAATTCAATAAGAAAAGAGGATACAACCCGAGGTACAATAATTGACATGTCATGATTCATTTAACACTAAACAGCAGGGAAGATTATGAACAGTGTACAATCAATGTTGACCATGGGAGCCCTGGTCTTGCTTTCACTTTCATCACTCAGGTTTAATAATTCTGTTCTGGAAAATTCAACTGCCCAGATTGAGAATAAGATTTACCTCACGGCCTTCTCTCTTGCCGATGATATGATAGAGACTATTAAACAGAGAAGTTTCGATGAAGCAACGGTTAAATTTCCTACCGGCCTGGCTAATCTGACGCCTGCCAATGAACTTGGTTATGAAACCGGCGAAACATTTCAAACCTTTAATGACATCGATGATTATAACTTCTATAAAAAGACGGTTAATGCGCCTCATGCAGAAAATTACGGAATTCTCTGCAGGGTATATTATGTTGATAGCTCAGACCCCGATAATGAGATAAATACCCAGAGCTATTATAAGAAGGTTACTGTAACCGTTTCCAGTCCTTTTATGCGTGAGGACGTGAACCTATCATTTATATTCACTCTTAAATAATCACAGAGCTATGAACATTATACTGGATCTACTTGGTGCCTCTTTGATCGGAGGCCTTGTAATGCTGCTGGTTGTAAATCTTAATGCTTATTCACAGGAAACAAAGTTTGCCTCAGATGCAGATCTGCGGCTGCAGCAGGATGCGAAGACTCTCGCTGAAATAATAAATGACGACCTGCGAAAAATCGGGTATAAATATACAGGCACCGCTATTACTGAAGCAAATCAGCAGAGAATTTCATTTAAGGGAGATATAAATAATGACGGCAGCATGGATCAGGTAACCTATTATTTGGGATCAAAAGCCGATGCAGCTGCTACTCCGAATCCTGACGATAGGATATTGTATAGGGTTGTCAATAATGACACCATAGGCGGACCTACGCTTGGACTAACTGATCTCCGGTTTTCCTACCTCAATACCAATGAAAATGCTACATCTGATCCCGACAGCGTTTGTTACGTTAAAGCTGAGATATGGGTGGAGACAGTACTGCCTGTAGGCGGAGAATATCCCTTTACTTACTGGGAATTGACAATAAATCCAAGGAACATTTGATATGGGAAAAGGAATTTTAATACTTGTGGTAGGAGTGGCAGGATTGATTTCTCTGCTGATCGTTAACCTGAATGCTAACACTAACAGGAGTCTGGATACAACGCTTGATATGTATAAAACAACACAGGCCAGACTGATCTCAAACTCAGGTATCGAGGTTTACCTCGAAAAAATGCGAAGGGATAAGGACCTTACCGGCCCTTTTGAGAATAATGAACTGCTTGGAGGTTCTTACAATTTATATATCTCAGGGCCTGATTCTGATCTGACAATCCGGTCGGTTGGCTATTATGAAGATAAGATTCATACGAGTATAGTTAATGCTAAAAGAGAACCGGTTAAGATGCCGGGCGTTGGTGCGGCTTTGTATGTTTCCTCACACACGGTCTCGCTTAATCTTAATGGTAACGTAGATGTTGATGGTAATGATCACGAAATGAATGGTGCGCCGGGAACCGAAACTGCGCTGCCCGGTGTAGGAGTAGATGATGCTGCAGACAGTGTCTATGTAATTGACAATGTTAAACCTAAAATTTCCAAAACTATTAAGGGTGAGGGCGGTGTTCCAAGTGTCCAGACTATTCCTGATACAACCGACTGGCTCGGGTTAACTGAAGATTTTATTTTTTCAGCTGATACAATATTAACAACAGGTACATATTCAAGCGGATCAGAATTTGGAACCGCCGATTGTCCGATTATCACTTACTGTAACGGCAGTGTTGACTTTACAGATGCTACCGGGTACGGTATTATGATTATAAACGGTGATATAAATCTGAGCGGAAATTTTAATTATTACGGCGTTGTTATCGTGTATGGTCAGTCAACAATCAGGTGCCAGGCTATCGGAAATAACTCTATCTATGGCGGTACAATACTGGTCGGTGATAATGTGTCGATTGCTTCACAGGGTAATGCAGAGTTTTACTACAGCTGGAAGGCAATTCAGCTCGGTCAATTGAAACTGAAATCCTCACGGTTCGAAATATTGAGCTGGCTGGAGTAGTAAAATTTTTCATCTATATTATTTTTCGAGGGAGCTTTATAAGTTCCCTTTTTTTTTTAATTTTCTCTACACAGCGGTAATTATTTCTTTATTTGCCTCACAAAAATGAATAATGTCTGCATTCCTCTAAAAATTCTAGGGGTATAGAAATTGAATGTATGTTTACGAACTTTTATGATGGAGAAAAAAGATAAGTTGCTAAATATGGATTACTTCGACAGGGACGGAAATAAGTGGTCAATTGAAAATGGTGACTGGAAAAGTCATCAGTCCAAATCCCGTACAGAAAGAAAGGTCCTGGCCGGATATAAGGCCGGTGGGGTCGCATTGCTCTTCATTGTCCTGGCTGTTGTTATTGCCTTCATGACTATCAATTAAGATTTACCCATTTAAAAATCAGTCAGATCATCTCGTATGAGTAATAGAAGCGCCGATTGGGGAACAATCAGAAGTTTTTCTTTTTCAAATTCAATTTCAAAGGCTTCCTTACGGAGAAATATTGCCAGGTCTCCCTCCTTAGCCTGCAGCGGTATGTACCTTACCGAATCTCTTTTTTCTTTCCATGGTTCGTCATCCGGATTAGTACCGGTAGGATAACCGGGGCCAGCTTTAATAATGTAACCGCTCTGAATTTTATCCTTCTCGGAAACTCCGGGCGGAAGGTACAAACCGGAAACTGTTCTCTGAGATTCTTCTGTAGCCCTGACCAGCACCCTGTCCCCTACTACAATAAATTTATCTATGTTCTGCAATTTCATTACCATCATATAAATATTTCAATTCCTTTCACAAAGATAATTAAAGCCTTTGAAAGAAATGATATCATTACCTGGTAGCGTTTATAAGAATCGGAATAAAACGGCTGATTAATGTATCCGGAATTATTTTTAAATATGAATTACGCAGTATAATGCTTTGCACTATGCTTGCCGTGATCGTTCTTCCCGAGAATTGTTTATTCCATTTGGCTTTGTAAACTCGCTCAAGGTACCCGGTATCAATATGCGTTTCAGCTGCTTCCTTTATTATCTCCGAGGCTGTTTTGGCCGACAGAAAAGCCATTCCTATTCCGTCTCCCGCCAGTGGTGCAATTATTTTTGCTGCGTCACCTATCATAATTATTCCATTTTTAATTAGTTCTTTTCTGCCGAAATAAATGCTGCCGGCTCCGTAAACTTCGTGCTGCCGGAGATCGGGAACGTTATTATTAAATATTCCGGAAAGCTGTTTGTTTTCTTCAAACAATTGTGACAGGTGATCTGAAGGTGAAATCTTACTGTCCTTTTTTACAAGAAAACATATAGCAGCCTCTTCCCTGTTTACAGAATTTATGCCCAAATAAATATTATTTCCCACAAAGAGATAGACGCTGGAATCATCTATATTGGAGAGTTCATTTTTACAGACATGGAATTTTATTCCATAATAACCTGTTTTTTTTTCTGCATGTTTCCTCTGCAGTTTTTTATCCAGCTGATTGTATTTTCCGAAAGCTCCGATCAAAAACCTTGAGGATATTTCTTTCGTCTCTCCTTCGGTGTTTGCCCTGACAGTGAATCGCTCGCCTTCGTTTATAACCTCCTTAGCTTCGCCAGGCTGAAAAAGATAAACTCCTGAGCTTACAGCTTCTTTGAGGAGGAATTCATCGAACACCGAACGTTTGAGAGCAAAACTCTCAAAAGGCAGATCTGAACGGAACTCACGGTTTCCTGGAATGAATCTAAATGATTTGATTCTATTTGGTTCCAGTGCAAGGAATTTTTTTTCCAGGTTAAAATGTCTTATCTGCTCAATAACCTCAAGCGAAAGGAATTCACCGCATAAGGTTTCTCTTGGAAAGGTTTTTCGTTCTATGATTGCTGTTCTGAATCCGTTTCGTGAGAGATAAATTCCGGCTGCAGATCCGGCAGGACCCCCGCCGATTATGATGACGTCAAAATCAGGCTTACTCATTTTGATCCCCCGGAATTACGACCAAAAACCTGAAAGCCCACATCCGGTTTATTGTATAATTATTTATACCTGCCTGGTATAGTAATTTGACAAGTTCTCTCCTTGTAAAAGCTCTCCGGACGGATATGGGACCGTCATTCTTAACAAATGTACTGCGGGAGAATAACGTTGTAAGAAACCTTATCCCCGTATATGCCAGAATATTTCTTCTGAGATCGTTAATAATTATTCCTTTTCTTGAGATCACAAGGAAATATTTCAGCATCCGAATAATTTCCTCCTCGCTGAAATGATGCAGAAATAGTGAAACATGTATGATATCAAAACTTCTTGCCTTAAGCGGAAGATTAAGTGCATCAGCGCAAAGAATATTGTGTTCGGGATGCATGCTTTTCTGGTAATGACACGAATATTTGTTTAAATCGAGCGAGTAAATATTTAGATTGAATTCGTTATCTAAATCGTATAATATATCTGATCCCCCTCCGCCTATATCAAGAATTTTAATTTGTGAAGCTGCATCATAAAGGAAATATTCTATTCCTTTTTTAGTGACGGCAATACCCCCAAGGAACCTGTTGATAGTATGAAGCTCTCCAATGGCATCCCTGATTCTTTCATCGTTAATGGAGAAATCATCCATCATTTCCGGCGTTGAACTTTTTTTTAAGAACATCAGAGTCCCCTGAATAATGCGGTTTCCATTGTAAGTCCGGGACCGAAAGCAACTGCACAGCACAACTCATCCTTCTTTACTTTGCCGGAATTCATTATCTCCTTAAGAACGAATAAAATGGACGCAGAGGATAAATTTCCGAAGTTCATCAGCACATTGCGGGAGGGGACCATCTGGGTATCTGTGAGCTGCAGACCCGACTGCAAAGAGTCGAGTATTGCTCTACCGCCAGGATGAAGTGCCCAGTGCTTCACTGAATTTATATCAATATCATGCTCCTCAAATTGTTTTTTGAGTGCAGGAACTGCTTCGTTCAAAATTATTCTGGGAAGGTCGGATGATAGCATCATTTCAAACCCTGAATTCCCGATCTTCCAACCCATATACTTAGAAGAATCTTTAAACAGGATGGAGTCAGTTCTTATTAAATCTAGCTTCCCCTCCTGGCTGTATTTGGAGGAATTAGAGAATAAAGCGGCTGCACATCCGTCGGCAAAGATGAGATTAGCCAGGATGTTGTCCCGGCTTGGTTCTGTCTGCAGATGCAGACTGCATAACTCAACTGAAATAAGCAGAATATTGCTTTCCTTTGAGTTACTCATAGGCTGCAGAACTGAGTCCATCCCAATAAGTGAAGCTGCACAGCCCATAAACCCGATATTCATTCGCTTTATCTCAAAAGGAAAATTAAATTCATTTATCAGGTAGTAGTCTATGCCGGGAGCAAAGAATCCTGTACAGCTGATAGTAATCATTTTATTTAGCTCTTCGGAATGGAAGTTTGTCTTACTGATAATTTTCTCAACAGCATTTTTAGTGAGTATCTTCGCCCACTTTTCATATTCATCCATTCGCTTCTTTGTATCAGGCGAAATATAGCTGCCGTTAGATGAATAAAATCTTTCGTCTGCATCCTGTTCTGCATCAGAAATAACAATTGCACGGTTGTCAATCCCGGAATGCAGGGCGGCTATATCGATTAATCTTGATGCGGCATTACTTCCTGTCATCCGCTTTTTAAGTTCAGATGCAGCTTTTTCCTGTGTTACGATGTAAGGCGGAGAGGCGGTTTCAATATCTATCAGCATAATTTCTTTCTTTAATTAATCTTCAGTATGAATTATAAGAACAAAGTGATTCAGTAATTTTGTTCCTTATCGCAATATTTCAATTTACATTTGTTTCTGCTTAAATTTGAACGATATAAAACTAGTTTAAAAATAATAGTATAATATGAATGAATTTTGGGATATTAGGTATTCTTCGGATGAATTCGTGTATGGAGTTGAACCGAATGAGTTCTTTAAATCGGAGATAGATAAACTAACTCCCGGCAAACTTCTTGCATTAGCTGAAGGAGAAGGGAGAAACGGGATTTATGCGGCAGGCCTGGGATGGGGAGTTGACGCAGTCGACTTCAGTGCCGTGGCAAAAGAGAAAGCCCTGAAACTGGCTGCTGAGAAGAATCTTCAAATAAACTATACTATAGCAAATTTGGGCGATTTCCTGCCGCCTGCTGATACATACGATGCTGTCTCAATAATATTTATGCATTTGAATGCAGAATTATCAAAAGTTGTACATAAAAGAGCTGCCGACTCCCTGAAAAAAGGGGGAAGAATAATAATGGAAGTTTATGCCAAGGAGCAGCTTGGAAAAGACTCGGGCGGTCCGCAGAATTATGATATGCTTTATTCACCGGAAGAAATAGAAGAAAACTTTAAAGGATTGAATACCGCAAAGTTATCTAAGGAATATGTTCACCTGAATGAGAGTAAATATCATATAGGCGAAGCAGTGGTAATCAGGTATGTAGGTGTTAAGGAATAATGAAAAAAGTCCTGTTTATAACATATTTCTGGCCTCCCTCAGGTAAGGCAACTCTTCACTGGCCTCTTAATATTATTAAATACCTTCCTTCATCAGGATGGCAGCCCGAAGTACTGACTGTAGAGAACGAATCGTTCACACAAAAGGACGAGAGTCTGATGAAAGAGGTTGATCCCGGTCTTAAAGTATATAAATCGAAAGCTCTTGAGCCTTTCGACATATACAGACGATTCACCGGGAAGGAGAAGGAGGAACAACTTGTAGCTTCCGAAACTATTTCTATGGAAAATAAAAGCCTGCCGCATAAATTGTCTATCTGGATAAGGATGAATGTTTTTGTTCCGGATGCAAGGATAGGCTGGTATTGGTCAGCCGTGAAAAAAGGGAAAGAGATACTTGAACAAGATAACTTCTCTGCGATCGTCACTATAGGTCCTCCGCACAGCACTCATCTTATAGGTATGAAGCTCAGTAAAGTATATTCGATACCATACATTCCCGTTTTAATAGATCCTTGGGTAGATATCATCTATTACAGGAATTTTAGAAGAAGCTCCCCTACCCTCGCACTTGATAATTACCTGGAAAAATCTGTTATGTCCCAAGCGTCTTCAGTAGTTTTCGTAACGAAATCGACGCTCGAAGATTACATCAGGAAATATCCTTTTATTAAAGATAAATCCAATGTTCTTTACTGGGGTTATAACGAAGAAAATTTTACAGGGGCTAAGGTGGAAAGCGTTAGTAAGGATTATAAACTTTTAATACATGCCGGGAATATTTTTGATTATCAGAACCCACCTTATTTGTGGAAAAGACTGAAGGAAATCAAGAATAAGGAGAAGATAAGGATTAAGTTTATCGGAACTGTTAGTCCTGTTATAAAAAACGAAATCGAGAACAACGGACTTTCCGGCATCACAGAGTTTGCCGGCTTCCTGCCATACAAAGAAATGCTGAACTCGCTGATGCAGGCTGACTACCTGCTGGTATGTGCAACAGAGAAGCGACACGTTCCGGGAAAATTATTCGAATACCTGAGAGCAGGCAAACCAATATTAGCCTTCGGTGACGATAATGCGGAGGTTAAGAGTATATTAGATAAGACAAAAAGCGGGATGATTTTCGCCTACAATGAAGACCCCGAAGAATTTTTTAATAAGGCATATACCTTTAATACCGATTTACAGATTGTAAAAGAATTCGCCCGCAGAAACATCGCCACCACCTTCGCCCTGCTTCTAAACCGCCACCTAAAACCCAGCTAATCATTGCCGCAAGTTACCTAGCGGTTTTCATAAAAAAACCCCGCCAACTGACGGGGCTGAAACTTCAAATCGTGGGAGGCTCTACTGAATGGCTACGCCTAAATGCATTAGAGAATTATAATCTGTTCCTGTATAATACAAGCGATAATGATTATCAATTTTTCCGAAGAACGGATAACTTATTTTAGAAGTCCACCCGTTATGTACATCTGATAATGTAAAAACTGGGTTTTCCTGATCTTTATTCCAATTAATTCCATCCGTGGAATACGCAATCCCTATTGCGTTTTGAGCTCCGTTCCCATACACCATTTTATAACTATTATTTTCTTCTATTATAGAAGGGTACCTTACACTATTCCCCTCCCAGTATTGATCTGGGGATATTATCGGGTTATTAGGATATCTTGTCCAATTTATACCATCAGTAGATGTTGCAATGTTAATTACGAATACATAATTATTAGCAGGGGCGGAGTCATAATACATATAATAAATTCCGTTATTCTTAATTATTCCATGAACACCTAAGAAATATTCAGAATAATTTGCCAGTAAGACTGGATTAGGGTTCTTAACCCAGTTTATCCCATCAGACGAAGTAGCTAATCCGATTTGCCTCATTCCATACAACGGGTGATCATCGCAGCCAACATAATATAAATTATATATTCCATCTTCTTTATAAACATAGCCCATACCAACGGTATAACTATCCCATGTTCCTGGTTCCCCGGCAGTTAACACAGGATTTGGCGAGGCTATCTCCCAAGAAAAACCATCAGTTGATTCTGCATAGCTAATATCTCCATATCCTGAATAGTACAGGTTCATGAACCACATTTTATATTTATTTTCATCATACATAACCTGCGCCTGGCTAACACCTAAAGTAGAATAAGGGATTTGATTTACTCTGAATATGGGATTATTCTGATAATCTATCCAGTTTGTATTAGCCGGAACACCCCAATTAACATATATATAAATATTTCCGTAACCGGCCCCGGTGGGTTCGAGAGTCAGAAACACATCAGTTGTTCTCCCGGCGAGGATATTGACGTCTGTCTCTCCCGTGTACACAACAATATTTTCTTCATCGGATGCATCAACTTTCAAATGCCAGCCTCCCGCGGCTATGTCAGAGAATGTTATATCTGCTGTAGTATCGGAGATGAAATTAAGTGATCCGCTCAACGTGTCGAACCCCTCCCTTGTAAGATATGCTGATACGCTGATTACATTGTCCGGTTTATGAACTCTGTCGATATTCAGTGATATGCCTCCCTGCTGTGTTTCTTCCGGTACAATTGGTATATCTGATGAGCAGCTATTTAATAATAGTGAAAACGAAAAAAAAGAAAAGATTACGAAAGGAATGATCTTTTTCATTTTGAGCCCCAATCTGCCTGTTGTAAGAAAGTTATTACGTATCTAAAAATGATGAATTTTTGTTTCAGAAGCAATAAACTTTTTATTATTTTTAGGTTACCTTATTTCATCAAATACGGCTTCACCTTATGATTTTGGATATTTTTATGTTGAAATTCACTTTATATTTTTTGTAACCTAAACGTTTAGAACTTAGTCTCGTATATTCAATGTTAAAAATTTTAGGGTTACTTACACTTCCTTTAGCTCTGATCAAAAAAATTATTTATAATCTATTGACTGATCAACAAAATCTTCCTGGACTAACTTTTCAAACTGTTGGTGCAAGATTCGGAAGAAAATTATTGCTAAAGGGCATACTCTCACCGAGGCTTCTACTCAACCCTGTTTCAATTGTAAGATATTTTGAATTTGATTTCGTCAATAAAAATATCAACCTTATTCAGGGGAATACTATAATTGATATATCTTCTCCATTTCTATTTGGATTTTATACAGCTGCAAATTATAAGGTATTTTATAAATATATTAATCCCGATCAAAAAGATTTGAAGCAGGTTATCAAATATTCTGATAAACTAAATTTCAAAGGTGATTTTCAGGCTTCAGTAGGAGATGCATCAAATCTGAAAGTACCTGATAACTCCGTTGACGGTATCATTTGCATAAGCGTAATCGAACATATAGTTAATGACGGAGATATTGATTTTATGAAAGAGGCGGAGAGAGCATTAAAACCGGGAGGATTCCTGGCAATTACATTTCCTGTATCAAAAGAATTTAGAACAGAATATAAAAGTGAAGATATTTATGGGTTAAATCATAACAGTGTTGAAGGTAAATATTTCTTTCAAAGAGTCTACGACAATGATTCGATAAATAAAAGATTATTTTCGAACCTTAGATATTGTAAGCTAGAAAAAATGGAAATTTTTGGTGAAAAAAAGGGTACTTTTTACGAGGCGTATCAGAAACGATGGATTAAATTTGGTTTGTTAGAAACTGTGAAAGATCCATATTATATATCTAAATATTTTGATTACTTTAAATCCATTAATGATCTGCCTGGTATAGGAGTTGCTGGGTTGTTTTTAAGGAAAATGAATGATTTATAAATATCCTGTTTATCAGCCATCTCTAGACGGAAATGAGAAAAAGTATGTAAATGAATGTCTTGATTCAACATGGATTTCTTCAAAAGGGAAATTCATAAACAAATTTGAATCGAAATTTTCTGAATACACAAAAATTAAGTACTCAATAGCTGTTCCAAATGGCACCATCGCACTCCATCTAGCATTGCTGGCTGTTGGAATCGGAGCGGGGGATGAAGTTCTCGTTCCAACGTTGACCTATGTTGCTTCGGCAAATTCGATCCGTTATACAGGGGCAAAGCCGGTCTTTGTTGATTCTCTTTACGATACATGGCAAATTGATCCGGACGATGTAGAAAGAAAGTTGACAAAAAAAACCAAGGCTATAATGCCGGTACATCTTTATGGTTACCCAAGTAATATGAAAGAACTAAGATCAATAGCTAAAAGAAATGGTATTTTAATCATAGAAGACTGCGCCGAGGCTTTTGGAACTCTGTTAGATGGTAAGCACGTTGGTAATTTTGGGGATATTTCTGCTTTTAGTTTTTTTGGAAATAAAACCATAACTACAGGCGAAGGAGGAATGGTTTCTACTAACAATAAAAATATATTTGAACTGGCAATCAGATTAAAAGGACAGGGACTTGCTAAAAATCGCGAGTACTGGCATGATATTGTTGGATATAATTATCGTATGACAAATATTTGTGCAGCAATAGGTCTTGCACAGCTTGAGAGAGCAGACAAAATAATAAAGAAGAAAAGAAAATTAGCTGAGTGGTATTATGATAATCTTGGCGGATTGGGTTTGCAGTTTCACAATGAACATAGTAATGTCTTCCACTCATATTGGATGGTAAATGTCCTTGTAAATAAATATAAGGATAGAGACAGACTCAGAGATTTTCTGAAAGCTCAGGGAATTGAAACAAGGCCTGTATTTTTTCCAATTCATACAATGCCAATTTACAAACAGAGAGGACAGAAATTTCCGATTGCTGAAGATATTGCAAGGCGGGGAATTACATTACCGAGTTACCCTGCTCTTACAAAAAACGACGTTATTTTTATCTGTAATAAAATCAGAGAATACTACCGTTGAATGAAATAAAATTGAAAGATTTAATAATTAAAAAACTTGATTCGAACTATGCATTCGAAATTTCTCAACAGCTTCAGAAAGAAGAACCTGAATACTCGAAATATTTCAATCCATTTACTTTTAATTTTGAAACGATAAGACAAACATTGGGTAACCTTAAAAAGGATACGTTTTGGGGGATTTTTATTGCGGATAAACTAGCAGGATTTTATATGCTTAGAGGATTCGACGAGGGCTATGATATTCCTTCTTATGGAGTTTGGATTTCAAAAGAATACTCAAACAAAGGATTGTCCAAATTCACGCTGCAGCATGCAATTTCATACTGCAAAATAAATCAAATAAAAAAAATAATGCTTAAGGTTCATCCCGAAAATATAATTGCAAAAAAAATTTACGAGGAGTTTGGTTTTCAACAGGTAGGGACTGATTCGAAGAATAATAATCTAATTTTACATAAAGATATTTTAAAGCCGGTCGGCTAATCTCATGAGAATAGGTTTCTATTTACATCATTCAACTATAAAAGCAGGAGGTATCTTTACTTACTCTATCGGTATATTAAAACTTCTATTGAATACAAAAGAAATTGAAAAAATAATTCTAATATATTCTCCGGAGATACGTCAAAGTATTATTGAGACTTTAAACAATCCTAAAATCGAGCCTTTGGAAATAGACAGATCACAATGGAGCATAAAATTACGACTAATGATATCCTATTTTTTTCATGATATGTATCTCATTATCAAAAACTATCTGCCCGAATCGAAGAAAATAAGCTTCCTAAAATCACTTTCATTCATCATCAACCCATATAAGAGTAAAATAAACAGGACTAATATTTCTTTACTTCATATCCCTATGCAGTACTCCCCTGTTTACTCACTCAATGTTCCGATTATTACAACCATGCATGATCTACAGGGTTTTCATTACCCTGAATATTTTTCTCCGCAGGAAAGAATCCATCGGGCTATTAATAATAAAAAATCTCTGGATGAGGCGAAACATGTAATAGTTTCTTTCGATCACATTAAGAAAGATCTAATAAAATATTTTAACTTAAATGAAGAAAAGGTTTCAGTATGTCCCCCACCTTTCTCAGAGAACTGGTTTACCGGCAATACTTTTACGGATTCTGAAATAGTAAAAAAGAAGTACTCTTTACCGGATGAATTTATATTATATCCTGCTGCTACCTGGGTACATAAGAATCATTTAAATTTGATTAAAGCCTTATATCAGTTAGAGTCCGAGGGACGAACTGTTCACCTGGTTTGCACTGGTAATAAAACCGAATATTTTGAAGCTGTGCTTGAAAAGGAAATAAACAGATTAAAACTGTATAATCAGGTGAAATTTTTAGGAATTATTCCTGAAGGTGACCTTATTAGTCTTTATAAATTAACCAGCCTGGTTGTAATTCCAACCAGATACGAAGCCGGCAGTGCACCATTATACGAAGCTATGCGCTATGGTGCAGCCGTAATCTGCTCAAAAGTAACCTCCCTGCCTGATACAATTGCGGATGATGAATTTCTGTTTGATCCGGAGGAGGTATATTCTATTGCACAGTTAATAGAAAAGATGTTGTCAGATAAAACATTGTCTGAGAGGAATATCAAAAACTCAAAACAAAGGATTGCTGAGTTAGCCGGGATCAATTATTCAAGCAATTTTCTGAATGTTTACAGGAAAGTAATAAATTCCAGGGAGTAAGTCATTTAGACTTCAATTTACCGAAGAACAGAACCCTGCTACCATCTTCAACAGAAGGTTTCTCAAGAATCGTATTAAAATATTCTTCAAAGTTTGCTCTAAACCATTCAGCAGTATACCAATCCGGATTGGGACTTTTATCAATGCCATTGGGCATAAATTCAATAAATAAATATTCTTTGGTATATTCAGCCAAGATTCGGAACATTAGATCGGCAGGAACTTTTTGGCCTAAGATTAAATGATGAGATATGGCTAAAGCCAATACTGCCTGTGATTTGAGGCGGATCTGGGGTTTTAAATTATGTGAATAACTCAGGCTCAAATATATTGGGTGCAGAATATCCAATAAAATTGGAGTTACTTCAGCTTTTAGTTCCTTGATATTTAGATACATATTATCAACAGCAACTTCATCGTAATCGGAACAGATTACCTGGTCCATAATTTTTTTTAATTCAATCGAAAGAAGTCCTTGGTTTCCACCGACTTCAATTACTTCTTTAATATTATATTCTTTGAGAAGTCTGATAATAATATCAAACCTTCCACCTTCTTTAAATTGTTCGTTTTTATTCACATTGGTATGGTATTCTCCCCACTTTGTCTCTAAATGAGGTCGCCTTATTCTTTCAATTTTTTCAGAAAGACGTTCCAGATTAATATTATTGTTTGGTAACAACCCTGATAGAGATAATCGTTTGAGTAATTTTAAAATTTTTCGTTTTGATTCTGGATTTTTTACAATGAATATAGTATCCAGGTTGAACTTGGACAAATTGCGTAGGACTTCCAGGAAGTAAGATGTCTTCGTAATAAGATTTATAGGCATTAATCTGATAACCGGATGTCTATACAGAGTATACTCATACCGCTGAAGGTAGCCGGCCGCATCGGAGATAGATTTTCTTGCTAATTGGCTGTTACCGGATGACCATATTTTCAAGGTATTAACAAATATTCTGTAAAATTCGTCCTTACATTCCCAGTACTTTTCATTTTTTCTTCTTTGAAAACTTCCGATATCAACAAATTTTGGAATGTATTTATCAAACACAATGTTATGATTGTGCGCGTCTTTGGTTTCAAATCCATATTTGAACAGAATCAGATTTACATCAATAATTGCCTTTGCTGCGGCTTTCACCATTTCGAAAGACCATTCAGAAGAAAACGTGACTGGTTCAATTTTTTGATGTTCAAGTATTACATCATAACCCTTAAGTTCTATTGTTGAAATTTTAGTGTAGGGTATCAGGTTCGCATCATTCAGTTCCTTCATAACACCAGAACTGAACAGATAAAGTATATCATCCTTGTAGGAATTATTTATCGCCCTAAAAAGTTTGTTTTTATAGTTGAAAAGAAAACCAACGGGGTCGATATTGAGTCCCTCATTCTTTTCTATTTCATTTATGTTGATGATCATCTTATTACTGTCCAACTCCTTCAGTTAATGTTTCCAGATTGTTTTTTACAGATTTATTTTTGATTTTTTTGAATTAAAATTTGATTTCCATCTTAAAGGATTTTTCCACTTTCTGACTGCCCCGTAAATCGAAACCAGTTCTTTTTTACTAAAATACCCGGTGAGGATTATGATAAACGGAAATGAAAATAAAATTACAAGTTTCAGGAATAACCTCATCAGCAGAGATAGATCCTGTGTATAAACAGCACCCCAAAAGATCAAAAATCCAATTATGAATAATCTTGTTAACTTCAAATATTCATAGTCGATTTTATAGTACTTATTTGAGGCAACATTCGAAAGAAGATCAAGTACTGCAAACGCTATAACAGTATTGATAGCGGCACCTAACATTCCATAAATTGGAACGAGCCAGAAATTCAAACCAATGTTGAGCCCTGCAGAAAGTAAAGTAATATATGCCGCAAATTTATTATTGCCGGTGAGATACATCCCAAAAGAAGAGATCATACTGATGCCATAGATAATATATGCCAGGACTATGAGTGGAACTACCGTTGCCGCAGGATAATAAGTTTCCTGCCGGGCAAATAGTTCGACTAATTCTTTACCATATATGGACAAAGCGAGGCCGGCCCAGACTAAAAAAAAGGCCACATAAGTTTTTAATTTTTTATAATATTCTTTATCACCTCCCTGCTTGTAAAGTCTATAAGCCAGGGGCATAACCGTCAGGCCGAATGGTATTATAATAAACATATTTATAACTCCTGCAACCCTGTATCCCAATTCATACAATCCCAGTTCCTTATCGCCGGAATAAAATTTTATGATAAATCTATCGCTTCCATTTAATAAATTTATCGCCATTGCACTGAATATCAATGGAAAACCAAACTTTATTGCATCGATTATTATCCGATATTCCAGCTTTATTTTAACCTGCCGGAGTATTTTAGGAATTACTATTAAAGTTTGGATAATTTCTGCGGCTAATTGAGAATAAAGAACTCCTTCGATACCGAATCCATTATAAACTATTAAATAGATACTTAAGCCTATCAGTACTATAACTTTTATTATTCCGGACAAAGTATATCTCACAGAATCATCATCTGCTCTGAGTTTACTGAGTATCAGGTTATTAAAGGTTGTGAATGCAATAACATAAATAGCTATATGCAGGAGGTTCTTATAAAGGTTTATTTCTCCAAACCATCCCGAAATCTGGATTAAAAATAGATTGGTTACAAGTACAAAAACACCTATTATAGAGATAATAAGAATGATTAAAGAAAATAGAATCGATTTGATGTTTGATTTGAATTCTATCGAATTGTTGTAACGTATTATAGAAAGGTTTTGTCCCAGGATAAGAGATTGAGAAAATAGTACGATGATAATTAATACGAGTCCTAATCTCCCATATTCACTTACAGAAAAATAATTGGTATAGATGGGTAAAAGAATGATACCCGAAGCTTTAGAAAAAATATTACTAATGCTGTAAATGAAAGAATGCTTTATGAGGTATTTTATTTTTTCAAGCATCAAAGAAGTTCTTTTAATCAGCCATTTCTGAAGATCTTTTCCTGGCAATCACAAGAACAAATATTAATCCCAGTACAACAAGTGAGCTGAGTATTAAAGCCAGATATTTTGATATATAAAAGCTGTCGGGAGTGTATCTGAATTCTACTTTGTGCTGTCCGGCCGGGACAATGATTCCCATATATCCATGGTTAGTCCTGTAAATAGCTGTTTGGTTGTTGTCCACATAAGCTTTCCATCCTGTGGGGACATAACTATCCCCGAAGAACAGGAAGTTTTCGCCGGAAGCATTTACATCTGCCGAAACAACTTCATTTCTGTATTCAGTCAGCTTGACGCTGGTGGTTGAGTCAGCAGGCATAACTTTTAACCCTTTCTCGGTCAGATAGGCTTTGTGCCTGGGATCGAATGAAGATGCTTTCATCAATTGCAGTATATCCATTGCAGGTTTGTATTCTACCGAGTCAACGAAGTATAACCTGGGGAGCGCATACTGGTTTATATATACTACACTTTTATCTCCTGTATAAATCGGGGCTAGCCCGGGGAACTGTACCTGTTTTTCTGTAATGATGTATTTGACGTTGAGCATCCTCCATAGAGTAGCGTTAACCGGACCTACCACATCAATGATATCCTGGTATGCCCTCGGTTTAATGCCCGAGTAACCGTAAAAATCTTCAAGTAGAAAATAAGCATTGAAATTTGAGTTATTATTAAACGATCCCAGCGTTCCGTCCTGCTTCAGGTTAAGTATCCTGAAAGGTTCCTTATCATTTTGTTCTTCTATTACTTTCACATAATCGGGTTTCTGAAAGTTATCTTCTAAGCTCGGTGCAGGGATGTATTTAGCACCTCTTGCATCAATCCTCCATAGGTCAATCAGTGAAAGAACGATTACTACTAGAACCAGCGTGTCTCTGCTTAATTTTTCCTTTATGTAAAAATTAGCTGCCCAGAATGTGACGGCAAGAAAAGCGAATGCGAACAGGAAATCGCTGAGAAACATCTGTGAAGTATAATCGGCCAGAGCCTGGAACTGCTTGGCCATCTGCGGCCTGGAAGCTGTTAAAGTGGCAGCGTAATCATTTACTCTGCCGGCAAACCATTGAGTTATAGCACCATTCAGCAGAATTCCTAAAACAAAAATCCCTGTGAATACAAAGGCAGCGTTTTTAATAAGCTTTTCAAGGGCTATATTTTTTTCCGTTCTAAGGGAAATTATTTTCATAATACCCAAACCGGCCAGTACAGGAAAACTCATTTGTATCAGCACAAGGATCATCGACGGAACGCGGAACTTATTAAAGAATGGCAGATATTTAAATAAAAAATCGAATACTATCGGAAAATTTCTTCCGAATGAAACAAGCAGAGCTAATATGGAAAGTATCGTTAGAAATTGTACGAATGGTTCCTTCCATCGGGTAAATATGGCAAACAAAGCCAGGAAGAAAACGAGTACTCCCATATACATTGCGACATCCACAAATGGCATTTGGCCGAAATATGAATTTACCTCCACAGGCTGATTATTTGTCAGCGGTCCCTGGTATGTAGAATTACCAAAACCAAAATATGAGGGGATAACAAACGTTATCACTTCTCCAGGCGAGAATGACCAGTTTGTGTGGTAATCATAAAACTCCGAGGTGTTCTCCTGCTGCTTCCCGCTGGCTTTATCAACAATACTTTCAGTGCCGCGGGTGGAGTATTGGGAATACTCATAAATCTGTGTAAAGTTGTCCGATTGTATTAGAAGTGCTATTACTAGAGCGCCCGCAAACACTCCAGCAGATTTAAGTATGCTGTTTCTGAGAAGATTATCTTTCTTAACCAGTGCCCTGATCAGATAATAAAGAAAGTAGATACCGACAGAGAGAACAGTATAATAGATGATCTGCACGTGAAAGCCTTGTATAAATAACTGCAGGGTTATTATAAAGAGGAGAAAATCTATTAGTCTTATCTTGTCTTTCAGTCTTAATAAAAGCAGAAAGACAAGCGGATAAAATGCCAGTGAGGTTAATTTTGTTACATGACCTATGTAAAGGAAGACAATTATACCTGTACTGAATGAGGTAGTTAAAGCCGTAAATAAACTGACCATGAAATTGCCGGTTAAATATCTCATAAGTAAAAATGAGGTAATGCCCATTAAGATGAGGTAAAATACCCACTTTATATAGTCGTTTGAAAAAGGCGCAGAAAAAACATCTCCTAAGGAAATTATTCCTACAAATATCAAGTTAAACCATTTGGGAGCAGTACCAATTGCGTAAGCTGGCATTCCGCAGAAAATATAAGGATCCCAAAGAGTAAATCCATCTTCATGTTGATCGATATATTTATGAATGCTATGACTTGCGATTTATATCACTCGACTGAAATGTCTTATCCCCGAAAAAAAGAGGATATAGAAAAGCAAGAAATAAAATTATTATTACCAGGATCGCGGCTAAAGCATGGAATTTGTGCGGAAGAATTTCTTCGATGTTGAACTTTGCAAAAAATCCTTCGGGCTTGCTTTTCTTCGACTGAATGGTCTTTTTGGTTTTAGTCATTAGAATTCCGGCTGAATAAAATTTACCTGTCTATTTTTTTGCTATGAAAGTTATTCCTGAACCAACCTTATTCTTAATTGAATAATCCATATACATCATTATAAGCGTAAACGGCAAAGTAATAAGGAAATAAAACGGAAGTAATATCAGGAAGAATTTTGAGATATTCACGAGCATAATGGGATACTTAATTCCAAGGCGCCATGCTTTATCACCCCAGAATCCATATGTATAACGCGACCTGTACACGGAAAAGCCAATCGGGGTAAGCTTTCCTTCAAGGTCTTCATGCGAATAGCCGTCACGCGCGTGCTCGCTTACAAAACTTTCATCCGATTCATCGTGAACGTCGCTGCCGCCGTAAATGGAAGGAGTATTAATAAGCAGGTATCCGCCCCTCTTCAGAGATTTATAGAAGTTTTCGAATACCTTCACATCCTCCACTATATGCTCCATTACATCAACACAAACAATTATATCGAAACGGTTGTCATGATTGATTGCTGTCAGGTCCTCAATACCGAAAGATACATTGCTTATTCTTTCCGTCTGAAAAAATTGTCTGCAGTCCTTAATCCATACTTCTTTCACATCAACTGCATAAATTCTATTTGGTCTGAGATGCTTCGACATAAAATATGAGTATTGCCCATACCCTGTTCCTGCATCATAAATTTCTATTTCCCTGTCATTGAAAATGTGCCTCAGGTTTTTTAGTTCCCTTCGCACGTACCACGAACGTAAGAACATAATGTCAAGTATACCGTAGAACAGTACTCTTAGTTTCGGGTACTTCCTGATCAAGGAAGCGAAAACATCTTTTACAGGATCGTAATACATGAGGCTAACTTATTTGGGGAGAAAAATCAGAATGAGCCGAATGCACAATAAATAATTTCACACTTAAAGCTCTTTATCTTTAATTATATATTCTCTTTCGCTCATAAAATTGTTTACCAGCATCTCGCCTAAGAGACCCACGGAGAAGAATTGGACTCCTACAATTATCAGCAGCATACCCAAAAACAGCATAGGACGGTTGCTCAGCGGTTCGCCTATAATCCATAAAAAAGTAAGATAGCCATTCACCACAAGTCCTATAAGGAAAGAGAGAGCACCGAGAAACCCGAAGAAATGCATCGGCCTCTTTATATATCGGGTTGCAAATATAACCGTGATAAGATCAATAAATCCTTTGAAGAATCGGGATATCCCGAATTTTGTTTTTCCATACCTGCGGGGATGATGCTTAACAGGGACTTCAGCAATCTTAAAACCCTGCCAGTCGGCTAGTACCGGTACGTACCGATGCAGCTCTCCGTAAACCTTTATATTTTCAGTTACTTCTTTTCTGTATGCTTTAAGTCCGCAGTTGAAATCGTGAATTTTTATTCCGCTGATTATGCGCGTAACAAAATTAAAGAAGCGTGAAGAAGTTCTTTTAATGAACGGATCGTGCCTTACCTTCTTCCAGCCGGAAACAAGATCGTTTCCTTCTTCAAGTTTTTTAATGAGACCGGGGATTTCATTCGGGTCGTCCTGCAGATCTGCATCCATAGTAACAATCACATCTCCGGATGCGTTTTTGAAACCGATCTGAAGAGCTGCTGATTTTCCATAGTTCTTTCTGAAACTCAGAAACTTAAATCTCTTGTCAGTCTTGCAGATATCCTTCAAAGTTTTTAATGATTTATCATCGCTTCCATCGTCAATAAAAATAACTTCGTAACTTATATTTACTGCTCTCAAAGCTTTCTTAATCTCATTCGTCAACGGATTGAGCGATTCTTCTTCGTTATAAAGAGGGACTATAATAGATAGTTTCTTGAATTCGCTCCTGGGGGTATCGCCTCGCTGCTGATTGTATTTGTTGTAGCTTTTTCGCCTGCCCCGGTAATACCTGTTGTACCTTGGATTTTTTTTACCGCCTGAGTCTTCGTTTCCCCCTGCCTTGTTCGGATTTTGGCCGTCACCAGGTGAATTTTGGTTTGTTTTCTGTTCGTCCAAATTTATCAGATTATTGTGAAAATTAAGCCAAAGTTAATTCAATAATTGCATAAAAACAATTTAGGAAGATGTGTATTGAAATGATCCAACGGCAGAAAAGTCTTAAGTATAGATATCTAACGCGAAGAGTAGGGGATATCGTACCAGGGCTTCTTCGACACATCTTTATATTAACCTCACAATAGTTGCCCGGCTTTTAGCGGACAGCTTTATAATCATCTGTTGATGCGGTAGAACCTCAGGTAGACGTTCTTTCCATCTGTCAGATTGATTTATTGACTGAATGTAGATAGTTACGGGACATTGGTTGCCTGATTGTTATGACGTCGTTTAAGGCCTGGAGATGGCCGAAAGATTAAGGGTAAATGTTGTTTGAAATGCTTCCCGGTCGGTCTAACTTCACCTCAAAATGTATGATTGAAGGTATGAAGGATGGTTCGAATATAACGATTTTCGGTAAGTGTGACAAGGAACAGCCTCCGGGGCTAACTGATGAATAGATATAGGCTTCGCCAGGGAACTTAAATCTTGACAAAAATGTATAGATTATGTAGTTTTGAATTACAAATAATCAGGATTCTGAAAACAAAATTCAGAATTTTCAAATTATGGAGTTTAAATGAGCAATACCGAAGTAGGAACAATAGAAGAATTAGCGAATAAAGAGTATAAGTACGGTTTTGTTTCGGATATAGAAGCTGAAAGTCTCCCCCCCGGATTAAATGATGATACGATAAAACAGCTTTCTGCTATTAAAAAAGAACCTGAATGGATGCTTGAGTGGAGATTAAAAGCTTATAAACAATGGCTTACAATGAAGGAGCCTCACTGGGCTAATCTCAAGTATAACCCGGTAGATTACCAGGATATCACCTATTATTCTGCTCCCAAAAAGAAACCTCAATTAAATAGTCTGGATGAAGTCGACCCTGAAATGCTCAAAACCTTTGAAAAGCTCGGTATTTCCCTCGAAGAACAAAAAAGACTAAGCGGGGTTGCAGTGGATGCTGTTTTTGACAGCGTTTCTGTAGCAACAACATTTAAGGATACACTCGCTGAGCTTGGAATCATATTTTGTTCTATTTCTGAAGCAATTCAGAATCACCCCGACCTTGTAAAGAAATATATGGGAAGTGTGGTGCCTTATACAGATAACTTTTATGCCACTCTTAATTCAGCTGTTTTCAGCGACGGTACTTTTGTCTATGTGCCTAAAGGCGTACGCTGCCCGATGGAACTTTCAACTTATTTCAGAATTAATGCTGCTAAAACGGGACAGTTTGAGCGAACCCTTATTATTGCCGAGGAAGGTTCCTATGTCAGCTACCTTGAGGGTTGTACCGCACCGATGAGGGATGAGAACCAGCTCCATGCAGCAGTGGTAGAACTTGTTGCGCTTGATAATGCACAGATCAAATATTCAACTGTTCAGAACTGGTATGCAGGCGATAAAAACGGCAAAGGCGGTATTTATAACTTTGTTACCAAACGAGGAGCCTGCCGCGGGGTTAATTCAAAAATATCCTGGACGCAGGTGGAAACCGGCTCGGCAATTACCTGGAAATACCCGGGATGCATCCTGCAGGGTGATAATTCTGTAGGTGAATTTTATTCTGTAGCCGTAACAAACAATTATCAGCAGGCTGATACTGGCACCAAGATGATCCACCTCGGTAAGAATACAAAGAGTACAATTATCTCTAAAGGAATTTCAGCTGGTAGAAGTAATAATAGTTACCGGGGACTTGTCAAAATAAACCGGAAAGCTGAAAATGCCCGAAATTTCTCCCAATGCGATTCGCTGCTTATAGGAGATAAATGCGGAGCTCATACTTTTCCTTATCTTGAAATAAATAATCCTTCAGCTCAGATAGAGCACGAAGCAACTACTTCGAAGATAGGCGAAGATCAGATATTCTACCTCAATCAGAGAGGTATCTCAACAGAAGATGCTATCGGGTTGATAGTTAACGGATACTGTAAGGAAGTTTTTAAAGAACTGCCGATGGAGTTTGCGGTTGAGGCTACAAAGCTTCTGAGTATTAGTCTTGAAGGCAGCGTAGGTTAAATCAGTGGCCAGTGAACAATGAACAATTAATGAACAATTTTTAGAGAAAGAAAATAATGTTAGAAATTAAAAATCTCCACGTAAATATTGGAAATAAGGAAATTCTCAAGGGAATTGACCTGAAGGTTAACGCCGGAGAAATTCATGCTATAATGGGACCTAATGGTTCCGGCAAAAGCACCCTTGCCCAGGTACTTGCAGGCAAGGAGGAATATGAAATTACACAGGGTGAAGTAATTTATAATGGGAAAAACCTCCTGGAGCTTTCTCCTGAAGATCGTGCCCGTGAAGGTTTGTTCCTCGCATTCCAGTACCCTGTTGAACTACCCGGAGTCAGCAATACCAATCTCCTCAAAACCGGATTAAATGAAATCAGGAAATACCGCGGGGAGGAAGAACTCGACGCAATGGAATTTCTTTCCCTTATAAAGGAAAAAATGAAGCTTGTCGAACTTGATCAGAAATTGTTGTCAAGAGCAGTTAATGAAGGTTTCTCCGGCGGTGAAAAGAAGAGAAATGAAATTTTTCAGATGGCCGTGCTTGAACCGAAGCTCAGTATTCTTGATGAGACAGATTCGGGATTGGATATCGATGCCCTTAGAATTGTAGCTAATGGTGTTAATAAATTAAAAAATAAGGATAACGCTGCAATCGTTGTTACTCACTACCAGCGGCTTCTTAATTATATCGTTCCTGATTTCGTACACGTACTCTACAATGGTAAGATTGTAAAGTCGGGCGGAAAAGATCTCGCCCTTGAGCTTGAGGAAAAAGGATACGACTGGATTAAAGATCATAAGAAACAGTTAGTAGAAGACTAATACAGCAATACCAAATAACTAAGAAATAAAATGGCTGAAACTTTAGAATTAAAAGATATTAAGGGCTGGTACATCGATAACTTCGGTAAGTTTGAAAACAGTCTCAATGGAGGCGCGTCTGCACCTATTCACGAAATACGGAAAGATGCAATTTCAAATTTTTCAAAGCTTGAATTCCCTACTACCAGAAATGAGGAGTGGAAGTACACCAGCATTGCTCCCCTTCTTAAGCATACATTCGTTCCTGCTGAGAAAATAACACCCGAAGACGCATCTGTAATAAGGCAGTTCTTATTTAATGAACTTGAACATTCCCTGCTCGTTTTTGTCAACGGTTTCTATTCAGAGGAACTTTCTGATATTAAGGATCTTCCTGACGGTGTCGTTGCCGGAAGTATAGCTGACGCTATTGAGGATCATTCTGAAATCGTTCAAAAACATTTCAGCAAATATGCTGATTACCGGGAACAGATTTTTACCGCCCTAAGTACAGCTTATACCAAGGACGGAGCTTTTGTTTATATACCCGACGGGAAGATCATTGAGCATCCTATCCATATTTTGTATCTCAGTATCGCCGGAAATGAAAAAATACTGAGTCAGCCTAGAAACCTTTTTGTTGCAGGCAAAAATTCACAGGCATCAATCATTGAACATTATGCCTCGCTTGATGAAGGGATCTATTTCACAAATGCAGTAACGGAAATTTTCGCAGATGAAAATGCCGTACTAAATCATATTAAGCTTCAGGATGAAAACAAAAATGCTTTTCACATCGCCAGGATGGAAGTTGACCAGGAACGTAACAGTAATTTCAGTTCAAATATGATATCCTTCGGCGCAGGCCTTAGCAGAAATGATTTTAATACAAGGTTTAATGATGCGGGAGGCGAATGCACTCTTAACGGACTCTTTATGATCGGCGGTGATCAGTTGTTTGATGTTCACACAATGATTGATCATGCAAAACCTTACTGCAACAGCCATGAGCATTATAAAGGTATCCTCGACGGCAATTCGAGAGGAGTTTTTAACGGCAAAGTAATGGTTCGCCCCGATGCCCAGAAAACTAATGCTTTCCAGGAGAACAATAATGTTATCCTTTCAGACAGAGCTCTCGTCAACACTAAACCTCAACTTGAAATTTTTGCAGATGATGTTAAATGTTCTCACGGTGCAACAATAGGACAAATAGATGAAGATGCGTTATTCTATCTCAAGTCAAGAGCAATTGGAGAAAAGACAGCACGCGGTATGCTGATCCATGCCTTTGCAAGTGAGGTGGTCAATTCAATTAAAGTAGAACCAATAAAAAATTATCTCGAAGAGATTTTAACTAATAAATTTAATCCGGAACAATAAAGTGAACAGCAGAGCAGATATATTGTCGAAAGAAACTGAATTTGATATAAAGAAGGTAAGGGAGGATTTCCCTATCCTAAAAACAATGGTCAGAGGAAAACCTTTATGCTACCTTGATAATGCGGCTACTACTCAAAAACCGCAGATGGTTATTGATTCACTTAACGATTATTATACTTCCATAAATTCAAACATTCACCGGGGAGTTCATACATTAAGCGAACGAGCCACGGCTGCTTTTGAGGAAGCACGCGTTAAGGTTAAGAATTTTATAAATGCAACCAGCGAGAGAGAGATTATTTTCACCCGCGGTACTACTGAGTCTATCAATCTTGTTGCAAACAGCTTCGGGAGGAGCAACCTAAATGAAGGAGATGAGATCCTTATAACCGGAATGGAGCACCATTCGAATATAGTTCCGTGGCAGCTCATAGCAGCAGAAAAAAATGCTATGCTCAAGGTCGTTCCTATTACTGATACAGGCGAACTGAGGCTCGATGAATTTGAAAAGCTGATAACAGAACGTACAAAAATTATATCAGTAGTTTATGTTTCCAATTCACTTGGAACAATCAACCCGGTTGAGAAGATTATCGATATCGCACATAAGCACGGAGTTCCTGTACTGCTCGATGCGGCCCAGGCCGTAAGTCATATCCCTGTGGATGTGCTGAAACTCGACTGTGATTTCTTCGCTTTTTCGGGGCATAAACTCTATGGTCCTACCGGCATAGGCATTTTATATGGCAAGGAAAAATTACTGGAACAGATGCCCCCGTTTATGGGCGGCGGAGACATGATCTCAAAAGTTACCTTTACCAAAACAACATATAATGAACTTCCCTTTAAGTTTGAAGCAGGAACATCGAATATTGCAGATGCTATCGGGCTGGGTGCCGCGATAGATTATGTAAAATCTGTCGGTCTTGATTCCATTTCAAAATATGAGAAGCATGTACTGAATTATGCTACAGATGTGTTATCCAATGTTGAGGGACTAAGGATAATCGGAACAGCAACGGAGAAAAGCAGCGTCATTTCTTTCGTCCTGAATAATGTGCATCCCCACGATGTGGGGACTTTTTTGGACTATGAAGGGATCGCTGTGCGGACTGGACACCACTGCACCCAGCCTTTGATGGACAGGTTTAATATTCCGGCAACTTCGCGCGCATCTTTTGCAATGTATAATACGATTGAAGAAGCAGATATACTTGCGAAGGGAATCAAAAAAGTAATTGAGGCATTCAGCTGATGGATAACGAATTAAGAGAACTTTATCAGCAGGTAATACTGGACCATAATAAGAGTCCAAGAAATTTTAAGAAGCTCGAAACTGCAAATCACTATGCGGAGGGTTATAACCCCCTCTGCGGCGACAGGATCGATATATATGTAAAACTGGATGATGATAAGATAGAGGATATTTCATTCGTGGGTTCAGGATGTGCAATATCCAAAGCCTCAGCATCACTGATGAGCACAATGGTTAAAGGTAAAACCATCGGTGAAGCCGAACAAATATTTAAGAAGTTTCAACACCTCATCACCGGAAAGTTGGATGAGGAAGTTAACACTGATGAAGTTGGAAAACTGGCAGTGTTTGCAGGAGTGAGAGAATTTCCTTCACGAGTAAAATGTGCGAGTCTGGCATGGCATACTTTAATATCGGCTTTGAAAGAAAAGAACAAAACCGTAACGACAGAATGAAAAAAGAAACTATGGAAGTATTAAATAAGCAGGAGCTTGAAGAAAAGATCATTGCGATGCTTAAGACCTGCTATGACCCCGAGATCCCCGTCAACATATTTGAACTGGGATTAATTTACGAGATCCAGATCGATAACGAAGCAAATATTATTGTGAAGATGACGCTGACTTCACCTGCCTGCCCTGTTGCAGGATCCCTGCCTGGAGAGGTTCAGGAAAAGGTGTATTCTATACCTGAAGTAAGGAATGTGAAAGTTGAGCTTGTCTGGACTCCGCCATGGGATAAAGATATGATGTCTGATGCCGCAAAACTTGAACTTGGAATGTTATAATAAATAAATCAAATAATAGGAGTAGAAAAGTATGTTTAATATTATGTCGCGTCCCCCCCTTTACGATCAGGATGCTGTTCAGCCTATGAGAGATGCTCTAATCGCTGTAGGCTTCAAAGAATTGATAACTCCCCAGGATGTTGATGACGCTATCAACGTTAATGATGACAAGGTTGTACTTGTAATGGTTAACTCAGTCTGCGGATGCGCTGCCGGCAGTGCAAGGCCGGGCGTCTCTCTCGCGCTTCAACATAGTGTTATACCCGACAGACTGGTTACCGGTTTTGCGGGACAGGAGAGAGAAGCGGTTGAAAAGATAAGAGAGCACATAAAAGGATATCCGCCTTCATCTCCCTGTATAGCAATATTTAAGAACGGTCAGCTAATGTATTTTATGCAGAGATATAATATAGAAGGGCGTTCAGCAGAAGAAATCGCATCAGATCTCAGAGAGGCATTCGATGAACTCTGTACAAAGCAGGGTCCTTCAATACCAAAGGATGTTTTTGAAAAGGTAACCTATGCAGTTCAGTGCGGATCAAAAATTCCGTTGTATAAAGGCTGATATTTAGATAATAAAGGCTGTCTTGGCTGATACTAAGACAGCCTCAATATTAAAAGAAAAAGAAATAAAATGAAATTCAGTACCCAGGAAGAATATGGCTTACGATGTTTGATAAGGATAGCTAAATCCAAATCTCCAAACGGATTAACTATCCCTGAAATCAGCGAGCTGGAGGGATTATCCACAGCGCATGTAGGTAAGCTGCTGCGTATTCTCAGGCTGGGTGAATTTATTGAAAGCAGCAGGGGGCAAACTGGCGGTTATAAGCTTTCAAGGCCTCCGGACGAGATTATTATTGGTGAGGCACTTGCGGCACTCGGCGGAAAACTCTATGAATCTTCTTTCTGCGACGTTCATTCCGGTATTCAGAATATCTGTACGAATTCGATCGATTGTTCAATCCGCTCTCTATGGAGCAAAGTACAATCACTGCTCGACAGCGTTCTGGATAAACTTACTCTGAAAGACCTCCTTGGTAATGAAGATGAAGTTTCATCAATCGTCACCGGCTTCACCCAGGAGATAAATCCTCTCCCCAACGGTAATTAATAAGCTTTTATAACCCTGATGATCGGGTAATACTCCCCTTCCTTAATCCAGCTCTTATACTCATCGTATACAATTATACCTATCATACTCTGCGGCTCAAGTCCCAGTATAAGCATATTGCTATTAAGCTGATTAATGGGTACATAGTAATACTTACTCTCGTCAATATCAGATGATACTTCGGTTTTTATAACTGCATCGGGCAGCATTAGCTCTTCAAGATAAACAGAGTCGATTTTCTCCACATAGTATTTCTGAAATTTATCGTTCCTTCCTTTGGTATAGGGTGCGAACTCAACGCCATGATCTTTTAACATCGATATAAGTGAAGAAGAATCTTCTGGGACAAGATATCCCGCCGGTTTCTTTACTGTTAAAACAGGAGTTACAAAAGAATGATATTCTTCGGCAATCACTAAAGTATCTTTTCCTGAATTAACCGATTTTAATTTCAGCTTAAGGCTGCTGTCTGCACCAACATGCTCCATTCTGATAGCTGTATTTTCCCCCTCCTTTGACTGTCTAAGCTTGTTTCTTCCATCTCGTACAAGTCTTTCAACCAATGGGTTATCTACGATAAAACTGATGAATGCTTCCATTGCGGTTTTTTGTCCTTCGGCCCTCTGCTTAATATCATCAAGATAAGCATCTTTTCCGTTTAGCCCTTCAAGTATAAAAGAAAACGAATTTAATATCCCGAAACTCTGCCTCCCGTCATTTATATCAACTGTGCTGTGTCTGAAGCGGCTTACTCCGGGAGGACCCCCGAGTATATAATTATTAAAAGTGAATCCCCTCTCATTTAGATAATGTGCTGCGTAAGGAAAGAAAACCTTGTTTGAATACTCCCTGATCTTTGCAGAAACATTTATGTTAGTTACTGCCCCGAACTGCTCATCAAAATTCTTAACGTACCCGTATTGATTCCATTCATCATCGTAAGGGTAATATTCATGCACATCAAGGGTTGCCTGAGGGAGATATTTGTTGAATAGTCTGTGCAAACCAGTTACTTCCGGTTGAGTCAGTATGAGATGATTTCTGTTCAGGTCCGCTCCGTTCCCGTTTCTTCTCTCATTAACCGCCGCCCCGTCAGGATTCATCTGAGGTAAAAGCAGCAAATCAGCTTTTTTGAGGAATCCATCAAATTCTCCCGTTACAATATCTTCCAGCAGCAGTAAAGCACCTTCTTTGCCTGATTGTTCATTTCCATGCTGCTGCGCGAAAATTAAAATTCTGGTCTTCAGAGAATCTTCTCCGAATTCGCCGGATGATGATATAAATAACACAGGCACTTTCCGTCCCTTAACGGATTCCGCAATATAATCAAGCTTTATTCTTTTATCTTTTCCGGCCGCATCCTCAAGGTAGGATATCATTTGAGAGTATGATGACAGACTGTCATATTTATTTTCTTCCATCGGGGTAGGTAATTTCTGTGGGAATATCAACACTGTCCCGAGTATAAAGTACACAATTACATATTTCATTGATATATTCCTTTTTCCGCAGTTGAATATTTCCTGATAGTGATTGTTTCAAGAAAGTCCTCATCAACAATTGCTCCGCACCCCGGAAGTTCCGGTACATCAAGGGTTCCGTCGTAATTAAGTTTGAATGGATTGAGCACAATGTCTCTTTCAAAGTAACGGTCATTTGTACTAATATCACCGGGAAGTGTGAAACCGGGAAGTGACGCCAGCGCCGCGTTGAATGTCCTCCCTATACCAGTTTCAAGCATTCCACCGCACCAAACAGGCACCGAATTCGCCACGCACAGGTCATGAATCTTCCGGGCCTCGGTTAATCCACCCACACGTGACGGTTTAATGTTTATGTTTCTGCAGGCATCAATCTCAAGTGCAAAAGCTGCATGTTGAGGTGAGGTGATGCTCTCATCAAGACAGACCGGAGTATTTATTATTTTCTGAAGTTTTGAATGCTGGTAAATGTCGTCGTGTGCAAGCGGCTGTTCTATAAGCAGCAGATCATAATCATCAAGTTTCTTTAACTGTTCTGAATCCTCCAGACTGTAGATGCTATTCGCATCGACCTGGAAGAAGATATGTGGGAAATTTTTCCTGATGGCTTTAACAGGATCAATATCATATCCGGGTTTTATTTTTATTTTTATTCTTTGATATCCTTCTTTAAGATAACCTTCAACGACCTCAAGGAGCGTGTACAGATTTTTCTGTATACCGATACTGACGCCGACAGGTATAAATTTTCTATCTCCTCCCAGCAAAGCCGATAAACTTATACCTGCTTCTTTGGCCGCTATGTCCCAGACGGCAAATTCCAGTGCCGTTTTCGCTATTTTATTTCCGCGGACAGGGTCAAATAAAGCGGCAACCTGTTCAGGATGCATTATTTCTTTATCCAACAGAATCGGTATCAGAAAATCTTTCTGTATCGACCAGGCAGTATCCGTAGTTTCTTCATTATACCAGGGTTCTTTCCCTGCCGGTGATTCACCCCAGCCGATTAGTCCTCCCGAGTAAATTTTGGCAATTATTCCGTAATTACCGTCTTCAACCCATCCGCTGGTTTCAAATGGTTTTTTGTAAGGAAGAAAAATCTGCCGTAATTCTATTCTTTCAATTTTCACTTTGTTAAAGTAAATCCTTTTGATTCAATCCTGTATATTGCACAAACAAATCCCCGGGCTTAAAAACTTACACCTACTGTAATTCGATGTACACTTGGTAAGATATCAAAGAGCGCATATGCATAATCAAAATAGACGCTACTTCCTGAGAAAGGAACATTTGCACCGGCACCAAACGTAAAATCCTCATCATCGTAATTAAACTTATAACCTGTCCTCAGGTACAGCCTGTCAAAGAAGGATAATTCAGTTCCGAAATGAAGTCTTTCGTTGTTATCATTGGGATGCACTGCATCAATGCCGCCTCTTATTTTCATAAAATCAGCTGAGTAAATATCGAACCCTACTCCCACCTGGAAATTAAGTGGAAGCGGATATGTATCTGTCTTTAACGACGCGGGCGCCAGTCGACTGCTGGGATAGTTATCATCTTTGTTATAAACAATGTCAAGGTCGGGACCCTCGAACTGAAGCTCACCTCCAAAATTAGCCATGCTCATAGCAATCGTCAGGTTCTGAAAATCCAGGCGGTATTGCGTACCAATATCGAAAGCGAATCCTGATGCTGTCTCATTCCATATCCTTTGCGAAACATATTTCACAGTTACACCCACTCCGAATCTGTCGGTAAGATATTTTGCATAGCTTAATCCAAGGGCAAGATCTCCGGCGTCAAAAAATCTGCCTGTGCCGTTTGGATTTTCTTCCGTAGTAATCTCCATTTCACCTGTGGTAAAGGATATAAGACTTAAAGCTACAGCACCTGCATCCTGCATATTATAAACAACCACCGCTGCATTCAGATCAAAAAGATCAAACCAGTTCATATATGAAAACTGAGCCTCCACAGAATTTACTTTAACAATTCCTGCAGGATTCCAGAATACGGATGAGGCATCTCCCGTCAATCCGACAACGGCCCCGCCCATTGCTGTTTCTCTTGCGCCGATGGGTATCTGCAGGAACTGGGCGCCTGATGTACCGAGGTTTGCATTCTGTGCGAACGTAATTCCTGACAGCAGAACTAATGATAAGACTGTAATTATTTTTTTCATATAAACTCCCATAGTATTACCTGCTGTATTTTATTTAATTACAGCAAACCGGTCTTTGAATTCTGACCCGGCTGATTTTACCACATAAATGTAAACACCGGCGGCTATCTCTCTACCGCTCTCGGTTCTTAAATCCCACACTTCGGTTCCATTTGAAGAATTGTGATGAAGAGTTTTTACCAGGTCTGCGCTCACCGAGAATATATAAATGGTACATTCGGGAGGTAGATTTATAAACTGCAGCTGCCGCAGCGGCTCTCTCCGTAATTCTCCATATTCTCTTTCATAAAGACTGGAAACCAGGTAAGGATTGGGGACAACCTTAATGCTGTTTATCTTTTCCGCTACAACGGATGGCAGGGTTACTGCATCTTTAATTTTAAAACTATATTTGTCCCGAATGTCCGGAAGAACGGGCGCAAGGGTCTTCACTGAAAAAATATTTCCGGCATCCGGCGGATCATCAGAAGGAAAGGTCACCTTACCCTCTACCCCTGCAAATTCAAAGGTATCAAGGTTGTAAAGTGAATCGGCTGTAAGGACGGTATCCATCGCAGAATTTTTAACCAGAATGGAAATGAATCCGTCCTTTCCGTTCATACCATTCCCGGTAATGGATACAAGATATAGGTCATCCGTGATTAGAGTATCTGCTGATACTGAAAACTGCATATCGATATTATCTGTCCCGCCGACCCTGGATACTTCCTGTATGAGATCAGGCTGAACAAGACTGAACCTGACACCGTCAATCGTAGCCTGTTCCTGACCTATACTGAATGGCCTGGGATACACAACGGTATCCTGGTTATTACGGATAATGTACACAGAATAATTTATTGAAATCAGATCACCGGATTCCGGCAGTTTTTCCGGGGGCGCTGAGGGATCGTCTGAGAGTATTGCTTTCACACCATATCCCGGAAAATCAATCGGTCTCCCGCCAGGAGGATAATTATAACCTTCCCTGCCGATAATTTCACCTGTAGTAAGGTTCACAACATTATAAGCGGAAGGTGATGTGAACTGAATACCCAGTTTATAGGGCGTTGTCATCGCGGTATCGGTTATCTGCAGACTAACGGAAGTTTCCAGATCACCTTTATCTTTTCGGATTGTGTAAAGGAAACCTGCTGTGTAAGAATTTCCAGCCAGCCCTCCTGAATCGATCGGATCAACTTTAAAAACATAATTTGATTCGCCGGAAGTTTTTTGAATATCGTACGATGATACCGGCTCGCGGCCTATTGCATCCGATCTAGGTGTTAGAGAAATGGTATTAAGTGACTCTAGTGTATTACCGATGGGACTTTCCAGACTTTCGATATTTGCATCTCCCCTATCGTACGATGTAATTGAATACCAGTATTCAAATCCGTTTATAACTGTGGTATCTGTATACGTGTATTGAAGTCCCGTATTCTGTCCCTGGCTATTGACGATGTCGAAGTCAGCAATCTTATTCCAGTTAGCACCCTGGTCCTGGCTGCGGTAAATCCTGTATCCTTCAAAATCATATTCTCCCGTAAATTTATCCTGTGATCTTTCCGCAGCATCATCCCAGAATAGTATTGATTTAAAGTCACCCGCTGTACCATAAAGTAGAGGACGTGCAGGAGGCTTGGGAAGTTCGAAGTTTGCGTCTACAGTACTCTGTGCCTGGTCTGTGACATCGAGAATTTCCTGCAGCGTTTCACCGGCCACCAGTGCCGTTATGAATGTAAGGGTATCGCCCGCATTAAGATTATATGGGCCGGAGGATATGTTTCCAAGTATATCCATCCCTGAAGCTGGAATTGTACCCGGGTCGTCGATATGAATGGATGTATTATTTCCGGGGTGAAAATACCTGGGCCCGATTGATGAGTTGTACAAACTCTGTGCACTCGACATAATGCCGTACTGAACTGTATCAATATCAAGGTCATCATCATAAAGATTATAATGCATATCAGTTATCCCGGGTTCAACACCGTTAACTTCAGGGGTTTTCAAAAATGCAACGCCGAAGTAACCCGTTTTGCCGCCCGGCCATTCGTTCGAAAGTCCGTCATCAAAGAAGTAAACAACATTTTTCTCAGCATTATAATCGAGTTTGTCATCCCCATATTCAGGATCACCGCCGCTCACATTGCCTACATCAATGTCGCTATAGAGATCAAAATAGACGCCTGAATAATTATTCTGACTAACATTAATTACCTGGAATTTATAGAAGATGATGTTCTTCGCAAAAGTTACGCCGAATGCATAACCCGTTTGGGCTACCAGGATACCCAGGACGCTTTTTGTATTGTTGCTGTCACTGTATACACAGTAGCTGTCCTGGTCGGAAATAATAAGCGGATTACCATCAGCATCTTTAATGGGCCAGCCAAGCTGAGGATCCCACGTTTGCGGGTTGTCGCTGAATGCTATCTGAGCCAGCTCTTTATTGTGATAACCTCCCACGGCCTCCCATTCCTCGTCTGTTGTGTATCTTCCCTGGATAACATTTCCGGGTATTCCTACCATCGGATTTATCCTGTAGATGTAGTGCTTCGTGCTATTAATGGGAAACTCGCCGGAAGGACCTTCTGTTATACGCCTGGGATAAAGCTTCCCCCTGTTCTCAAAAAAGAGTCCTATATTGCTCGCATTGTGTGTGCCGGCGGCTCTGTCATCAATACCAAGTACTTTATCGAAGGCTGAACGATATGAATCCTTCTCTTTTTCCTGGGCTTTGATAAAGGAAAATAAAATAATGACTGCCAGTAAAGTATTAAGAAATGTTTTCATAGTTTTTTAGAATTACTATTGTTCAAAATTTAAATGTGGCTCCCAGTCTGATAGATCTGGGGGGACCAAAGTTTGATGGATCACGCATATATTCCGGTGAATAATTGCCTTCGAAAGTGAAGTTAGGATCACCCGTATCACCATATACATAGAGTACATTCCTGTGATCTGTCAGGTTAAGGATCTCAGCAAATATTCTTATTGTATAGCTGTTCACAATCGGAAATTCTTTACCTATCATCAGATCGATAGTATAAGTAGCAGGCATACGAAGCGAGTTTCTTTCAACGAAACCAATGTCCCTGCCGCTGGGGGTATAAGGATAACCGGAAGCTGCTCTCGCTATTACGCTGATATCCATTCTCTCCATCAGGCGGCTGCCGAAGAAGGAAGGTCCTTCATCCGGCGGGATCGTTAGAGTACCCGAAAGGTTGAATACATGAGTTTTATCGAAGTCCAGATAGTAGAGCTGGGTCGATTCCTGAGTGCCGGGATACTGCTCGGTTTCAGATGAGGCACTTCCCTTTGAAACAGAATATGTGTATGTAAGTCCTCCCGAGAAATATCTGTCGGGCCTGATATCAAGATTTATTTCAAACCCTTTAACATTTGCGTAATCCTCATTCACATAGAGCGTGTAGCCTGTATACCTGCCGTCGACATAGGGGAAAAAGTAGCGTGTGCCTATAAGTCCCGTTATATCTTTATAATATGCCGTAATATCTATCGCAATCCTGTCGCTGAACTGATTTGAAACTCCTACTTCGTAGGCAATCGTTCTTTCGGCATCCAGGTCCGCCTGCCCGAATAATGGTTCCCTTACGTTCAGATCGTACTGTTTGTTCTCGAAAAGGTACTGGTATTCCGGATTCTGAAAGAAATGTCCGTAGGCAAAATGGAGCTTAGTCCTATCGGAAATAGGATGAGCAATTCCGATTCTGGGGGAAAGCTGCGACCTTGGTTTTACTGTTTTCACAGAGGTAGGGTCAAGGGGAGTATTCCTGAATTTTGCATTTGCATTCAGGTAATCATACCTCAAACCAACGTTTATTATAAGATAGGGAAACTCAATCTTATCCTGAGCATAAACAGCCATCTCAAATGGATCGGTAGAATAATCATTAATATAAGGATAGTTGCGTGTCGGGTCGTATACATTGAAATATTTTAACTCGTGCTGCTTATAAGCAGCGCCGAATTTTACTTCATTTAACGAACCTATCTGCCATACAGCATCAAGCTTTGCATCGGCGGTAACCGTGCGGCTGTCTCTTACTTCAACAGGATCTGCCTGTGAATAGAACTCATATCCTGTTCCTATATCAAAATAATGCCATTCAGTTGAAGGTATGTAATCAGCCGTATCTTTATCGATCCCCGAATAAAATCCCTGGTTGAAATATGAGAGCTTCAGATCATAGAAAAAGTTGTTAGTTATTGTATGGGTAAGAGTAAGAGCACTCTGCCAGCTGTCAGATCGTCTTCTTAGATATTGCTCTGGGATATACTTATAGCTGTGACTGTAGCCCTGACTCGCACCTATACTTCCCCGGTTCAGAAGTGAAATTTTCACTCCCTGGAATAAAGTTGCAGTAATCTTCGCCAATCCCGTTTTTTCCCGGTTATATCCGAATGGCAAATAATTTCCGCGGCGGTCGCTTTCTCCGGAAATGAAGAAATTAATCTGATTTGATATTATGGGCCCGCTCAGGCTTCCGTTTATCCTTGCTTCATGAAGGTCAGCATATTTTTCCACTCCAAACTCACTTGTACGGTACTCAAGCTTTCCTGAAAAGTGATCGGAACCATCTCTGGTTACAATATTAACAACTCCGCTGAGAGCATTGCCGTATTCAGCATTGAATGTACCTGAAAGCAGGCTCATCTCCTGGATGGCATCATTGTTTATCTGAGTTGCTAGTCCTCCAAGCAAAGGATCCTGTACGTACATACCGTCAACCAGGTAGGCTACTTCGTTAGACCTTCCTCCTCTGATGTGAAGATTTGAACCGCTGCCCACAACTCCTGCCTGTAGACTCAGAAGCTCGGTAAATGTGGAAACCGGAAGTGCCTCAATCTCTTCTCTGGTTAAAACAGATATTGAGCTTGTGAGGTCTTTCTGGATCATAGGTGTTTTTGCCGTTACCACTACCTCACCTACTTCTATCGACTTTGGAGATAGTTCGACTGGAAGACTGGTAGTCTGATCTACAATTATTTTTACACCTTCAACAAGCACAGTTTCATAACCAAGGTAGCTGACTCTCACATCGTAAGTACCGGGAGGAATATTCAGAATAATAAAATTACCGTCAGGATCGGAAGCACCGCCAATACTTGTACCATTAAAAAGGATATTGGCACCAGGCAGCGGTTCACCCGTTTGCGAGTCTGTAACCTTCCCTGTGAGCTTTCCGGTTGTTCCTGCAATTAGATGAATTTGAAATAATAAAATAAGCAGTAAAAATTTTTTCATAATCCCTCCGGCTTCTTATCCCGACAATATTATATATCGGGAAAACCTTACCTCACTGTTAATTTTTGATTTTCAGTAACTTTGCTGCTTTCCTGCAGTGTTTTCTCTGCTCTCTGTTTATTCTTTATAGCACATTCGGTGGCTATTGCATTGATAACAACAGATATAGCCGCAAATGAATTTGTATAAAGCATATTCTCACTCTGAACTACAAGGTTTATATTTGAATAATGAGTAACAGGAGAGGCTTCTTTATTTGTAATGGATATGACTTTTATTCCTTTGCTGACGGCATATTCACACGCTTCGATTGTTTCCTTCGAATATGGCGGAAAGGAAAATGCAATAACCAGGTCTTTTTTGTTCAGAAACATTATCTGTTCATGAAAGATTGTATAATCATGCTTGAAAACTGAGGCGTCGATTCCCACCTGAGTAAGCTGGTAAGCAAGTATTTCAGCAAGTAAATAGGAAATACCAAGACCGGCGGTGAAAACACGGTTTGCCTTCCCTATTTCCTTCACAGCTTTCCTGAAATTTTCCCTTTCAATTAAGGTGAGAGTATCGTTGATATTTCTTATATCCTGGTTAGCAACGGCAGTCAGCAGGTCCTCATCAACTTTCTGCTTGTCGAATAGAGGAAAGATCATCTTTCCGCTCAGCTGTGTCTGAAGAGATTCCGCTATAGCATCTCTCAGTTCACTGTAGCCCGAAAATCCGGTGCGCTGGGCAAATCTCACTACTGATGCTACGCTGATTCCTGTTTCCTTAGAAACTTCCTGCACACTCAGGAATGGTATGCTATCGAAATTATCTATTATATAATCCGCCGTCTTTTTCTGGTTTTTCGGCAGATCATTGTATCTGCTGCGGATTTTTTCTTTAATCTCCTGGTATCTGGCCATAACTCTCAATAATTTTATTCAAACATTTACCTGTCTTAGCGGCTCAATAATCCGGGCTGTTAAAAAGATAACAGTATGTCATCTGCCTCTTCAGACAGCCCGGGTAGAAGTCAGATCTTATTTCAGCAGCATCATCTTTTTTGTAGAGGTAAACCTGCCTGCTCTCAGGGTGTAGAAATAAATTCCTGCGGACAGGTTCGATGCATCAAAGTTGACATTATAACTGCCACCTTCCATTTCCTTGTTCAGGATAGATGTCACTTTTTGACCCAGCAGATTGTAAACATCAAGCGTGACGATCTCCCTCTCAGGCAATGAGAAAGATATCGTTGTAGAAGGGTTGAAAGGATTCGGATAATTCTGGGCAAGTTTATAAGTCATACTTTTTGAGACGGGTTCATCTACGGCTGTAATAAGTCCGTAATGATCTTCAGCCAGCGCCATATTAGCTGACATGGATGCTTCATCAGTGCCCAATGCAATCGCCATGTAGACAGTCCGCATTTCCTGCGGCTGAAGCTGTACGGAACCGGAACCCAAAATACCAACCGCACCATCGGCATCAGTTACAAGGGTATCGGTATCTATTCCGCCGGTCAGCCAGTTGTAATACCCTGAATCATTATCCCTGTACCCATCGTACCAGGGGAATATAGCAGCGGCTGCGGTTGGTTCAGATAATAACTTAAATCCTATATAGGTATTTTCATAATTATAGAGAATATTATTGTCCTGGTTAAAGTAAACAACATCATTCTCATATGTATTATCTATATCCTGGATAATATCAAGTCCCACTATTGTAGGGAGTTCAGAAGACTCATTGTTAGTAACATCAAACTTGATAAGAAGACAATCCTCTCCATTCCATCCATATAAATTTTCACCTAAAATAATATTCGGAGGAAGACCTGAGTACTCGTTATTAAATGTTCCTGCAGCTTCAAAATCGCTCAATGCAGGACTTCCGACAGGTGTCAGAGGATCAATTATATCCAGATCACTATAGTAATCATATACCTCATACGGATTTCCGGCAACAAGTATAGAAGCTCTATCTATCTGCCAGAGTGTATCCTGGCCGGAAAAAGTCAACACCTCTATCCTACCATAATCATCCATATCGAACAAAACATTGCCGGTATTAAAACTGGCCTGAGCTATACCTGTTCCGTTAAACGCGAACAGAAATGATAACAGAAACGAACTGAACAGTAGAAGCTTTTTCATAACGAACCTCCTTTTATGGTTAAATATATTTACTTAATGCCAGCCGAACAGAAACGGTGGGATGAGAAGTATCATTCCTGTTGCAAGAAAAATCAACTCTAACGGTAGTATCCAGCGCGCCCACTTTTCCCATGGAATTTCAGCAAGCGACAATACTCCCATTGTTACAGCAGAAGTGGGGATAATCATATTGCTGAAGCCATCGCCGAATTGGAAGGCAAGTACGGCAGTCTGCCTGGAAACATTTACAAGATCGGCGAGAGGGGCCATTATGGGCATAGTGAGTACTGCCTGCCCGCTGCCCGAGGGAACAAAAAAGTTTAATAATGTCTGAACAAAAAACATTGCTTGAGAAGAAACCACAGGATGGAACGAGGAGATCGGCGTGGAGAGCGCAAAGAGAATCGAATCGATTATTTTTCCATCCTGTGATAAAATTAATATTCCGCGGGCAAGGCCGATTATTAATGCGGTACCGACCAGGTCTTTTGCGCCTTTAATGAATGAACCGGTTATTTCATTTGCATTAAGTCCGCCTACCAGACCGACGATTATTCCTGTAATAAGAAAAACAGCGGCAAGTTCCTCAATAAACCATTGATATTTCAGTACACCGAAGATAAGAACTGCTAGTCCCGCAAGGAAAGTAATCAGTACAAGTTTATGCCTTGCCGAAATCCCGGTATGATTATCTACCTCCGTATGATCAATATTTTTTCTTTTTTCACTGTCGAGCGAATAAGTGATACTTTTTTCAGGGTTCTTTTTTATTTTTTTTGCATATAACATTACAAAGGTAATAGCAACGGCAGTTGTTATAAGCCAGCAGAGACCCCGGTAAAGTATCCCGCTGAATAAAGGGAGTCCCGCTATTTCCTGTGCTATACCCACAGTGAAGGGATTCAGGAAAGCTCCGGCAAAACCTGCACCTGCTCCGACAAACGGAATTGCAACACCGGTAATCGTATCGTAACCAAGAGTAAGAGCAAGAGGAACAAAAACAAGTATGAAAGGGATTACTTCTTCGCTCATACCGAATATTGCCCCGGCAAGAGAAAAGATTATCATAAAAATAGGAATAAGGAGTAAACGCACGAGCTGTGAATCTTTGTACAGCTTTGCGATACCGAGGATGAGTGAATTTACTGCTTCTGTTTTCTGAAATACTGCAAATGCTCCGCCTACAATAAAAACCAGTCCTATTATCAGGGAAGCATCAACAAATCCGCGTATAGGGGCCATAAGAAGGCTTCCTATCCCCTGAGGATTCTCAGTCTCATAATGAAATGAACCGTTTACCACTTCCTTTTTACCATCAATTATTATCCTCTGGTATTCACCCGCAGGTATAACCCATGTCAGTATGGTCGTAATTATAAGAAGCGAGAAGATGATAACGTAAGTATTCGGTATTTTAATTTTTGTTAAATTCATTGAATAATACTGGCTTTATTCAAATCGAATTTTTGTCCCGCCGTAAGTATATTCATCTCCATATTGTTCACCGACAACTTTCCGGCAGCATTGGTTTTTATGTCAACAGCATTCAGAGGATTATAAATAATAACTTGGCTTTCTCCTAATACTTCGAAGGTATCATCAGGATTTACAAGGATGGCTGTCGATTCGTCGATTCCTATACCGAGCAGTTCCGGATGTTCAAGAATCACAGTTATTAATCTATTGTTCCTCTTCCTCTTAAGAAAGTGCTGGTCTATCACTGCTTTGGTGACGAACCCGAATCCCTCTGTGGTTTCAATATTTCCTTTTTCTATTATATTGTAAGCTGCTGTGCTGTCATGACTTACCAACTCATTGCCAGTTATCATTACCTTACTCATTACCGCGGCGCCGGCGCTTGTGCCTCCAATGACCCCCCCGTTCTGATATATATCCCTGATTTTCTCAAGGAGACGCGTCCCGAGCAGGTCGGCTATAAGCAGACTTTGATCTCCGCCGCAGAAATAAACTCCCTTTACATTATCGAGCCTGTTTACAATAGAATCATCATCTGCCGATGCTTTGCTGAAGTATAATGGATTAACATTCTTTGCTCCGAATGACTTAAACTCATCGACCTGGTATTCGGCTGATTCAACCTGAACTGAGCTTGCATTGGGAATTACTATAATACCGGCGTTTTCTCCCCCGGCAAGACTTATAAATTTTTCGATAACACTTGCAGGTTTATCACCTCCGCCAATTATAATCAGGTGACCTTTTGTCTGAGCACTCAGCGGTATCAGGGAAAGTGAAAGAAGAATATGATACATCATTGCAAATTTTTTCATTTTTTCACAAGCTCCATTGCTATTTCAGAACTTTTAATTAAATCCTCAATTAGTACAAACTCGTCGTTTGAATGAGGATTCTGAGCACCGATACCCAGATTAACGGAAGGGATACCCAATTCATTTAAAAGAATTTGCATCGCTTCCTCCAAGCGAAATTCTGGGTTCGGGAGTGAGCCCTGCATTTTTAAGGGCCTTCGTTAGTTCCAGGAAAACAGGATTAGTGGATTCAACCGTATAGGGCTTAAAGTCCCAGTTGCTTTCAAATTCAATCTCTGCATTCAGTCTTTTTGCTTCATCCTCAAATATATTTTTAACCTCATCAATGAGTTCCGAAATCCGCAGGGTATTAAAAGAACGGACTTCCCCTTCAAGAAGCACTTCATCCGGAACAACATTTACTGCGGAACCTCCTTTTATCTTCCCGATATTTAATGTTGTTTCGTCATCTATTCTTCCCTGCTTAACTTTGTAGAGTGCATTAACCGCTCCTGCGATTGCATTTATACCTTTTTCGGGAGCAATCCCTGAATGCGATGCCCTTCCTTTTATTTTTATCTTAAATCCCTTTGCCCCGCAGGCCGAGTTTATAAAGTTACCGGGGCGAAAAGAGGAATCGAATACAAAGCCCCGGTTAACTTGAGTACTAAGGTTCAAATTTTTCGACCCGAGAAGCGTAGTTTCCTCGCAGGTAGTAAAGACTACTGTAAAATCCTTTACCGGTATTTTTTCGTGATGTATTTTTTCGAGTGTATAAAGAAGAATGGCTATTCCAAGCCTGTTGTCAACTCCCAGCACTGTATCTCCTGCAGAAGTTATCTTGCCATTTTGAAATACAGGTCTCATCTTTAAAGTAGGTCTGGCGGTATCCATATGAGAAAGAAGAACAAAATCACCCCCGTTGCCAATTTGTATAATCAGGTTGCCGGTGTTACTGCCTGTTATTGCTTTAGATTCATCTTCAGATAGGCTAAATGACGTTCCTGAAAGAAAGTCTTTAATAAAATCTGCTACTGGTTTCTCGTTCTGGGAAAGAGAATTGACCGAAGCTGCCCGGAGGAAAATATCAATCAAACGGTGATTCATTAGTAATATTAATTACACTTTTCTTAAATGATGTAATATTTGTTACAGATTTTAAGGATTTTTTATCATTAAGTCAAGCGCATTTATAACTTAATGAAAAGGCTAGGTATAACCTTTGCAGTCAGTTTTAATTGGCCTCATGGCATTGCCTTAGATTAAATGCGGCTAAAGCCGGTGTCAGATCATTAGTCTCACCCGTCAGTTGAAACGGACGGCAATTTGGCTAAAGCAGGATGTTATGTTATTAGTTTTACCCGTCAGCTAAAATGAAGTACATCCCCTATCCGCTCATAGAACTGTCAGCCGGGATGGGTTTTATATAGCCCTCCTTGATCAAACCCTCAGTTGATCTATAGATTGTAATCGAAATTTTAGTTGTATTATAGTACCCGGTTGATTCGATTTTGATTCCTTCGTATTCTTTCTCCAGTTTAACCGAGGCATATAGTTTCTCGTCAGCGATTAAGTCATTTTGCAGACGTGATTTTTCCGGTATGTTCGCAAGAGCCCAGTATACTCCCTTTTTGGCATTCTGATATGCTGCGTCCAGGTTTTTCTCCATTTTCTGCTGCGGATAGACAGCGAATGGAACCAGGAATAATATTAAGAAAAATGATTTCATCTGAAATCCCCTCCAGTTTATTTAATGAATCTTGAATGAGGCTGAAGCCGGAATGTTAGATCATTTTGTTTGCCTGTCAGTTATAACTGGCGGTAATCAACAGAACCTCGAAGCGGTCCGATTTTCCTAATCCCGGTTAACCCTCAGGAATCCCATAACCCCGCAGCGGTTGAACTTTTACAGCCCGCACAATAATAGCCGCCACTTATTACGAAAAATACAAAATTTACCGAATATCTATGGAAACTATTTCTTGACATTCTGGTTTCCATTACTTAAGTTGGAAACTGTATTTGATAATTTTAGTTTCCAAGAAAAATGGACGAAGAGAAACAAAAAATACTTGAGGAATCGACGAAGATCTTTATGCAGGAAGGTTTCTGCAAAACGCCTATGGACGAGATTGCGAAGCGATTAAGGATGAGCAAGAAGACTATTTACAGATATTTCGATTCAAAGGAAATACTCGTAAAAGAAGGCGTCCATAACTTCCTCCTTCAAAACAGCGGTATTATACAGCAAATATTGGATTCGGATCTGGATGCTGTAACCAAAGCATTTAATCTATTCCAGCACCTGGGCAAAATTATTATAAGCATCAGCGACAAATGGATGGAAGATATCCGCACTAATTACCAGAGTCTCTGGAAGGAGATAGATGATTTCAGAACCAAAATGATGCTTGCAAATATTTCCGGACTGATAAACCAGGGAAAGACCGAAGGATATATAGTCGACTACCCTACGGATATTATTCTAACATTCTTCATCTCCTCTGTAAGGGGAATTGTAAATCCCGACTTTATCCTTCAGCGTAAGCTGGGACCAGAATCAATAATGAACCCCACTATCAATCTGCTAATGAATGCAATACTGACTGACAGAGGCAAGAAACTTTTTAATAAACTTCAACCCGGAGTTAAAAAATGAAAAAGGTAATTCTGATTTTTATAGCTGGATTTTTACTTTACGGCTGCGGCGGTGATAATAATCCTAACTATATAGAAGCATCAGGAAATATTGAAGCTACCAACGTTATCGTTAGTTCAAAAGTAAACGGTGAAATAGAGAAGATTTTATATGATGAGGGACAGTTTGTAAACGAAGGCGACACGGTGATGATGATAGATCATGAAACTCTGCAGCTTCAGCTTGACCAGGCAGAAGCTGTTGTAGAAGCAGCACGCGCTCAGCTTAATCTTCTCAGGAAGGGGGCCCGCAAGGAGGACATAACCCAGGCTGAAGAGGGTGTAAAGCAGGCACAGGTAAATTTTAACCTGGCGCAGAAGGATAAGGAGAGGATGGAAAATCTCTTTAAATCCAATTCTATCTCCCAAAACCAGTATGATAATGCGACGGCAAAGTTTGAACTGATGCAGGCTCAGCTGAAATCGGCAAAAGAGAATCTCTCCAAGCTGAAGAATTTTGCCCGGCCCGAAGAGATACAGCAGGCTGAGGCAAACCTGAACAGACAGACAGCAGCGGCAAAACTTTTAAAGAAGAGCATAAGTGATTCATATGTTCAGTCGCCTATTAACGGGGTAATAGTAGATAAATTTTTCGAAAAGGGGGAAACAGTTACCCAGATGTCGTCCCTTTTTAAGGTATCCGATTTGAGAACGGTAGATCTTGTAATTTATGTTTCAGAGGAGGAGCTGGGAAAGGTTAAGCTCGGCCAGAATGCGGAGGTCGGTGTGGATGCCTACCCTGCTAAAACCTATACGGGAAAAGTAATATATATATCCCCGGAAGCTGAGTTTACTCCCAAAAATATTCAGACGAAAGATGAAAGGACCAAACTCGTCTTTGCAGTGAAGATAAGAATAGATAACCCGAAGTATGAACTTAAACCAGGTATGCCGGCGGACGCATCGGTTCATATTTATGGATAACACAAAAATGTCTGAAACAATTAGAATAGATGGTCTGAAGAAATCCTACGGCGAAATTGAAGCTGTAAAAGGAATTTCTTTTGGAGTTAATAAAGGCGAGATGTTTGGACTGGTAGGTCCCGATGGTGCTGGCAAAACGACCTCCATCCGGATGCTCTGCGGATTAATCGATCCTGATGAAGGTAGTGTGACCGTCCTTGGTGATAATATTAAAACCAATAAACGAAAGGTACAGAAGAAAATCGGGTATCTTTCGCAGAAGTTCAGTCTTTACGGCGACCTGACTGTTGATGAGAACATCGAGTTCTTCGCCGATATACACGGCGTTAAAAACTATAAGGAAAGGCGTGATGAACTGCTTGAGTTTACACGACTTACTCCATTCAGAACCAGGCTGGCCGATAATCTTTCGGGCGGAATGAAACAGAAGCTTGCCCTTGCCTGCAGCCTTATCCATAAGCCTGAAATTATTTTTCTCGATGAACCCACAACGGGAGTTGATCCTGTTTCAAGAAGGGATTTCTGGAAGATCCTTTCGAGCCTTATAAAAGAAGGTATTACAATATTTATGTCAACTCCCTACCTCGATGAAGCAGAACGCTGCAACCGTGTTGCATTGATGAATAAAGGGGAAATAATAAGTATAGATGAACCCCGGAAGATACGTGCATCAATTAATAAGGAAATTATCGAAATAGTTTCGCCGCAGGCCAGAAAGGCTTATAAGCTTGTACAGCAGAATATGGATTATGAGGTGCAGTTGTTCGGCGATAGGATAAATGTGGTGGCAGATGGTTACGAAAAGGACTATCCCCGGATAGCAGAGCTTCTGCAGCAAAGTGATGTAACGATCGAAAGTTCAAGAAGCATTCCTCCATCATTGGAAAATGTATTTATTCATTTGGTGAAAGATTGATTTAATTAGTAAAGATGAACCGGCGGTTCATCTGAATTGGATTATGAACCAGGATCAGAAAAATAGAATTGAAGTTAAAGAGCTGACGAAACAGTTCGGAAAGTTCACCGCAGTAGATCATGTATCATTTACTGTGGAGAGGGGTGAAGTATTCGGATTTCTCGGAGCAAATGGTGCAGGTAAATCTACAACGATTAAAATGCTCTGCGGAATACTTGAACCTACATCAGGTGACGCCCTTGTTGCAGGCTATAGTGTTATGAATGAACCCGATAAAGTAAAAAGAAGCATCGGTTATATGTCGCAGAGGTTCTCCCTTTATAATGACCTGACCGTGGAAGAGAACATAAATTTCTTCGGTGGTGTTTATGGCCTGCGGGGTAATGCACTGCAGGAAAGGAAGAGATGGGTGCTTCAGATTGCAAACCTTGAAGGTCAGCAGAAACTTCTAACAGGCTCGCTGCCGGGTGGAATCAAACAGAGACTCGCGCTTGGTACAGCAGTAATTCACCGCCCCGGTATTGTCTTTCTTGATGAACCTACCAGCGGTGTCGATCCAATTTCCCGTAGAAACTTCTGGGAGCTTATAAATGACCTTTCAGGTGAAGGAACAACTGTGCTTGTTACTACACATTACCTCGAGGAGGCTGAGTACTGCAATAATATTATTCTTATAAATGCCGGCAGACTGATAGCCGAAGGCACCTCGAAGGTTCTGAAAACGGAATACATAAAGAACCCTATTTTTGAAATTGAATGCGACAGAGTGGTCGATGCGCTTGAGTTGATGGAGAAACAGGATTTTGTAAGCGAGACATCGATCTTCGGTAACCAGATCCACCTCATCGTAAATGACAAGTTTGAAAACAAGGAGCAGGTTGCATCGCTTCTTAACAGGAATGGAATCAATGTGAAGCGAATTGATCAGATTGTTCCGACATTGGAAGATGTGTTCATCCATCTTCTGGAAAGCAAGAAGTAAAAAAGTGCTGACACGAATACTTGCCATATCAAAAAAAGAAGTGCGGCAGCTGATGCGCGATAAGAGAATGCTGTACGTTCTTTTTGTGTTCCCATTTGTCCTCCTTATCCTTTTCGGCTATGCTATTAACTTCGATGTCCATCATATTAAGCTGGGTGTATACGACAGGGATAATTCTGAACTAACAAGGGATTACCTTAACCGACTTACCAGCTCAAATTACTTTGATCTTGTTAGTCACCTGCAGTCCGAAGAACAGATAAGAACCACGCTTGACCGCGGCGATGCGCAGGTTGTATTGGTATTCCCCCAGGATTTCACTCAGAATATTTACTCCGGTAAGCAGGTGAACTTACAAATCCTGGTTGCGGGAGTAGATGCCAATACCGCCTCCGTAATTATGAATTATATGAGAGCAGCATCTGCAACTTTTTCTGAAAAGCTTAATAATGAATTGCTCAGGGTAAGGGGAAGGAAGGTCTCAATTCCCATTGATCTTGAACCAAGGTTTCTGTACAACCCCGAACTTAACTCTACGAGATACCTGGTTCCGGGACTGATAGCAATGATCCTTATAATGACCGCAGTAATCTCAATAGCACTCTCAATAGTCAGAGAGAAAGAAAGAGGAACAATGGAACAGATAAATGTCTCCCCTCTGTCCTCTGTTGAACTACTCCTGGGTAAAACAATCCCCTATACAATAATAGCCCTGGTCGTGGCCTCCCTGATTCTTTTTGCAGGATACCTCCTGTTTGACGTTACCATAAGAGGAAGCATCCTGCTGCTGTTTATTTCAACTTTTATATTCCTGTTCGCTTCACTCAACCTTGGTATACTCATTTCAACTATATCTGACTCCCAGCAGGTGGCGTTTCAGATTGCAGCCCTTATCTCGCTTCTCCCTTCTTTCCTTTTATCGGGCTTCGTATTCCCTATTGAAAGTATGCCGCCCGTAATACAGATCTTTACGAACATTACTCCTGTGAAGTTCTACATTGTGGTGCTGCGTGATATCCTGCTGAAGGGAGTAGGACTGGAGGCTTTCTGGGATCAGCTGATATACCTGGTGATTTTTTCGGTGTTCTTCCTGGGACTGGCAGCTATTATAAACCGTAAGAGTAAGACCATATAGGCAGTATATGAAGATTATATTAACCATAATCGTAAAAGAATTCCTTCAGCTCAGGCGCGATCCGAGATTGTTCGGTATCATATTCATAGCACCGGTGATTCAGCTTATATTACTCGGTTACGCTGCCAACCTTGATATAAATAATGTTCATACGGTTGTTTATGACCAGGATAAAACCGTATCAAGCAGGGATTTTATAGAGAAGTTTCAAAGTTCGGGGTACTTTATCATTGATCATTCAGCTAACAGCTATGATGACGTAATGAATTATATAAATAAAGGCAATGCACTATGGGCTTTGGTGATTCCAAAAGACTTTGAAAAGAAACTGCAGCGCAGTGAACAGGCCGAGGTTCAGACGCTCTTCGATGGTTCGGACGGCAATAAGGCATCAATAGCTTTTGGATATGTTACCGGGGTGGTATCAAACTACTCTCAGAATATCCTTTTGAAGGCGATGAATAAATCCGGCAGACAATCGTTCGCCGCAGTTAATATAAATCCCGAAATCAGGGTATGGTATAACCCTGACCTTAAAACCAGAGTATTTATGCTTCCCGGAATAATGGGATTGCTGCTGACAATTATCACTACTTCGCTTATGGCAATGGCAATTGTAAAGGAAAGGGAAATCGGTACGCTTGAGCAGATAATTGTAACTCCCATTAACCCTGCACAGCTCATAATAGGGAAGACTATCCCATTCATCGTCTTTGGATTCATAGATGTACTTATCGTAACCGTCGTCATTGTCTACTGGTTCGGTATTCCTATTAGGGGCGACTTCTTCTTCCTGATGCTTGCCTCGTTTATCTATGTGCTTTCTTCACTTGGATTAGGATTGTTCATTTCAACGGTATCAAGAACCCAGCAGCAGGCTATGATGGTGGCGATGTTCGGAGTACTTCTGCCGATGAACTTCCTGTCAGGTTTTGCTTTTCCGATAGAGAATATGCCCGGATGGATTCAGCCGATTACATACCTGATCCCGTTAAGATATTATATTACAATTTTAAGAGGCGTTATCCTGAAAGGCGACGGGTTCTTCCAGCTTATTCCTGAAACCGCCGCACTCCTTGGAATAGGGATATTCATCCTTGCGGCCAGTTCATTAAGGTTCAGAAAAAGACTGGAATAAAAAAATCCGGAGCCTGCGGAAACAAACTCCGGATTGAGTGTGGGGATGTTATCTATATGTTACTGCTGAACATTTAACAAAACACTATCGCCGTTATGCATTACAAACTTCAGATCCCTGTTTTCATGCTGCACATCGTTTTTATCAACCTGTGAAACCACGCATACAAGCTTCTCTGCTCCGGTTCTGTTTATAAGCTCCTGTATCGTAGAAGATGCAATTGTATATGTACCTGGATTATGATCAAGAAGTATGAAGACGGGATCTCCCATCGGAGGAAGCTGCATCGGCGGATGCATTCCTGCACCATGACGCGGACCGGGTTCCGGAGGCTGCGGTGGACGACAGGGCATTAGTCTTATCGCAACCGGATCTTCAGCTGTTCCGCCCGACCATTCAAGCGTAAGGTCGTTAGCCGGGTTGATCACTGAATCCTCTTCAGGATTGTTAACCTTTATAAGTTCCTGAGGGGCTGTTAATGTAAAGTTTAAAGGAGAAAAATTTCCTGATCCGGATATTTCAAATTCATAATCTGCACCGGGAACAAAATCAAGATGTCCGTCATCAAAGAAACGGGGATATAAAGAATAGAATACTCCTCCGTCAGGTCCCGTTCTTTTTTCCAGCTGAATCTGGTTGCTGTTATAGTTAATGAAAATAGTACCAACATCAATGCCGCTTCTTAAAAACGGACGCTGATGAACAGTATCACCGAACACTACAGCCATAGCATGTCCGTTTACTTCATCATTCCACCTGATCGGTCCGAATAACTCGTTCCATCCAAGTTCAAACACACCGTCACAGTCGCGCATCGGCACGCCTTCGGCATTCAGAATTCCCATATCGGATTCCACTACCGAAGATTTATTCAATTGATCTGTTGTTTGCTGGTTATCATTAGGAGAGGTACTGTTGGAACATCCGGTTATGAAGAGCGGGAGGCAGATGCCGGTGATTATAAAAAGTACTTTCATTATTCTCATCATAAGATTCTCCTTCTATTTAGTTTATAATTTACTCATTCTTTGGTTTAAATATTAGAACCCGGTTCTGTTGTTTTTTATATTTGAGTTCAAAGAAAGACCAAAGGTTTAAAATGAGCAGAATAAAATTAGCAATGCCTGAAAAATTTGAATTTTCTACGAATATCGCTGTCCGGATTACCGATCTCAACTACGGCAGCCACCTTGGAAACGATGCTCTTCTCTCTTTGATACACGAAGCAAGGGTTCAATACCTGGCTGAAATCAGCCTTACCGAACTGGATGCGGGAGGCTGCGGAATTATTATGACAGATTCTGTAATCTTGTATAAATTACAGGTTCAATATGGTGATATACTCACTTTCGGAATTTCTGTTGATGATATTACCGCCACAGGCTGCGATTTCTTCTACGAGGTGACTAACGCAAAAACCTCAAAGACTACCGCACTTGCCAAAACAGGCATTGCCTTTTTTGACTACCAGGCTAAAAAGATTTCTCCCGTACCGGATATATTTCTGGAGAAAGTAAACGCTCTGAAATCCCGCCAGACATAGCAAACTTTGCCGTCGTGTTTTAACCCACGGGACAAAGGGGATCCAACATACTGGTTATGCCATCCTGGTTTAACCCACGGAACTTCAGGGATCCAACATACTGGTTATTGCCGTCCGGTTTTAACCAAAAGTCCCCAATAAGGAAATACCATACTTTGCCGTCCGGTTTTAACCGACGGGTAAAGATAAATGAAATAACATATTGGCTTTAGCCACATTTCCTTTTGAAGTTGCGATCGATCTTGCCTGAATGTGGCTAAAGCCGGTGTGTTATTTAGTATTACTATGACCCGTCAGTTAAAACTGACGGCAATATAGTTGGAACTTCAGTCGGTTAAAACCGGACGACAAAGTGTCAGTTCCTTTCGACTTTTTTTACTGTCTATTTTATACAGGCAGGCCTGCAATAGGCCTGTTGGAGGCCTGAGCGAAGGCGGGTTGAGGGCGACCCTGATTGCCGTCGAATTCAATCGACGGTAATGATAAATGATAGAATACCCAGGCTTTAGCCATTGATCATTTAACTTTAGATCATGAGAAATCCTAACCGCTGAAGGCAAATTCAGAAAGCTCACAGTCGGCCTTATAAACATTCCCTATATTCCCCATATATGTCCACAATAATTTTTATCGCATCTGCACTCGTAATAGGGTTTGTTGGGACTAAAATGGCTGGTTTTGCCGATGAGCTGGCGGACCGCACAGGACTCGGTGAAGCCATTGTCGGAGCTATACTCCTTGGTGCAAGTACATCTATTCCGGGAATAACCGCCTCTGTAGTTTCCGCCATCGACGGGTTTCCTTCAATGTCGCTCTCAAATGCTTTCGGAGGAATTGCCGCACAGACGGCTTTTCTTGCGATTGCCGATATAGCTTACCGTAAGATCAACCTTGAACACGCCGCTGCATCGGTGGAGAATATGATGCAGGGCTCATTATTAATTGCTCTGCTCGGAATTCTCTTTCTTGCACTCTCGGGTCCCCAGATCAGCTTCTGGGGAATACACCCTGTAACGCCGATCCTTCTGTTGGCCTACGTCGGAGGAATGAGACTCATATATAAGAGCAGGAAAAACCCCATGTGGTTCCCCAGAAAAACTGAGGAAACGAGGATGGATATTCCGGATGAGAACAATAAAGAGAAATCTTTGTCTCGTATGTGGATCAGCTTTTTAATTTCTGCTGCCCTTATTATCGCAGCTGGATGGTTCCTGACGAAATCGGCTGAAGACATTACCGAAAACGCAGGCCTTAATCATAGCTTCGTAGGTGCTGTATTAATCGCCATCAGCACTTCCCTCCCGGAGCTTGTAACATCTGTGGCGGCTGTGAGACGAGGTGCTCTTACCCTGGCCGTTGGCGGAGTCCTCGGCGGAAATGTTTTTGATACTCTCTTTGCGGCAATTGCAGATATAGCCTACCGTAAAGGATCTATTTACGGGGCAGCAACAAGCAAGGAGTTTATTATAATAGGAGCAGCAGTAACAATGACCTCAGTGCTTCTCCTGGGACTTTTAAGGAGGGAAAAGAAGGGATTTGCTAATATAGGTTTTGAAAGCACCCTCATAATAATAATTTACCTTGTTTCCGTCCTGCTTATTAGTTTCAATCAATAGGATTTTTGAACTCCCGCAAAAAGTTTTATGTTACAGTTGTATACTATCAGTTTTACCAGGAATTTAAATGAAAATAACCAATCCTGAACCGCCTATTGAAAAACTCATACGCCCGTTCAAGGAATTCACGCGGGCCGAAGCATCGAGTGGAATATTATTAATAATATGTACAATTATAGCTCTCATATGGGCAAATACCGGGTTTTCGGAATCATACTTTCATCTTTGGCACACTAAAATCTCGGTAGGAGTTGATAATTTTAAGCTTGATTACAGTCTACATCACTGGATAAATGACGGCCTCATGGCAGTGTTCTTTTTCGTGGTTGGACTCGAAATAAAGCGCGAATTTCTCGTGGGCGAACTCTCAACAGCCCGCCAGGCAATCCTCCCTGTGGCTGCAGCGTTGGGCGGGATGGTCATTCCGGCCCTGATTTACATTGTCTTTAATGCAGGCGGAACTGGTGAACATGGCTGGGGAATCCCGATGGCTACCGACATCGCATTTGTCATTGGTTTAATGGCGCTCCTTGGTTCAAATGTTCCGGTAAACTTAAAAATATTTATTACAGCGCTTGCAATTGCAGATGACATCGGCGCAGTACTGGTTATAGCGTTCTTTTATACAGCGGGGTTGTCAATCACAGCCCTGGCTTTTGCTACCGGTATATTTATTATCCTGTTCATTGCAAACCGTCTGGGTGTAAGAAACCTGCTTTTTTATATAATCTTTGGCCTCGCTTTATGGCTGGCATTCCTTCTGTCAGGCATTCACGCTACAGTGGCAGGAGTTCTTCTGGCATTTGTGGTTCCTGCAACCTCAAGGTATAATACAAAGGATTTCCTCGTTAACGGGAAGGAGCTGCTTGACGAATTTGACCGCGAGGGAGAAGAGGGTCCTAACGTTCTTGCAAATGAAGAAAGGCAGAATATAGTTCAGACGCTTGAAAGCACCTGCGCAAAAGTATTGACCCCTCTTCAAAGATTTGAGCATTCACTTAATCCCTGGGTATCTTTTTTCATTATGCCTGTATTCGCACTGGCAAATGCGGGGGTTCCGCTGCAGGAAGATTTCTTTGAATCGCTCGTGAATGAAGTCAGTCTTGGAATTATAGCCGGTTTATTCATCGGTAAACAGGTAGGGATATTTATCTTCTCCTGGCTGGCAGTTAAACTGAACATCGCCAGCCTTCCTTCAAAGGTTAATTGGAAACATATATACGGAGCCGGCATACTTGCCGGAATAGGTTTCACAATGTCGTTGTTCATCACTAACCTGGCCTTTACTTCCGAAGATCTGACGAACATTGCCAAGGTGGGTATTCTTACGGCATCTCTGATATCAGGCATAACCGGCTACCTTGTGCTCAGGTTTTCGGGAACAAAAAAAGTTACTAAAGAAAATGCGATATGATATGAACTATAAAATCAGACTCCCTTATTTATTATTTTAGAAGATGAACTTAATATTAATTCTGAAATCATGGGAGCAATAATGAGTAAATTAGTTTTATTACGTCACGGGGAAAGTACCTGGAATAAGGAGAACCGTTTTACCGGTTGGACGGATGTTGATTTATCAGACCAGGGATTATCAGAAGCGCAAAAAGCGGGCGACGTCCTTAAAGAAGAAGGCTATACTTTCGATATGGCTTACACTTCGGTGCTGAAAAGAGCCATCAGAACCCTTTGGATAGCGCTGGATAAACTCGATCTTATGTGGATACCGGTTGAAAGATCGTGGAGACTTAACGAGAGGCATTACGGTGCACTCCAGGGATTAAATAAAGCTGAAATGGCAAAGAAATTCGGCGAAGAGCAGGTCCATACCTGGAGACGCAGCTACGATATTCAGCCTCCGGCCCTAGAAAAGGATGATGAACGTTATCCCGGAAAAGATCCTCGTTACAAGAACCTAACCGAAAAAGAACTCCCTCTGACTGAGTGCCTGAAGGATACAGTTGAAAGATTTCTTCCTTACTGGAAAGATACTATCGCTCCTTCTATTAAATCCGGGAAGAAAATAATAATCGCTGCCCACGGCAATAGTCTCCGCGCACTTGTAAAATATCTCGATAAAGTACCTGAGGATGAGATAGTTGGATTAAACATTCCGACGGGTATTCCTCTTGTATATGAACTCGATGACAACCTGAAACCGCTGAAACACTACTATCTCGGCGACCAGGAAGAGATTCAGAAGAAGACTAACGCAGTAGCAAATCAGGGTAAAGCGAAATAACAAGGAAAAAGTAAAAAGTACTAAGGGATTTTGTGTTGAGCGGGAGGGTTTAAAGCTTCGCATCTTATCAAATAATCTTCTAAATACTGACCTCTCACCCCTGACTCGTGATTTTTCTACATAAATTAGCCTTGACTTTCAGAACCAAATTATCCATCTTTTGCCACGATTTTACATCAACTAAAAGGTTTCTACCTGTCTTATGACTAAAAAAATCACTTTTGCAATTCTATCTGTTCTCCTTTTCCTGCCCTTTGCGAATGCTCAGACGGTTATAGCAAAATATGCGGGGGAGTTTATGGCAATAGGGGTTGGAGGTAGACCGCTGGCAATGGGAGGAGCTTTTTCCGCCATTGCTAATGATATTACTGCCGGTTATTATAATCCAGCAGGACTTGCACAGGTAAATTATCCCCAGGTATCTTTGATGCACGATGAAAGGTTCGGCAACCTGGTTAATTATGATTACGCCGCTGTTGCGATACCATGGAATACAGATATGACTTTTGCACTTAGTGTTATGCGTCTCGGTATTGATGGTATACCTGATACCAGGCAGGCTCTTGAAGATGGCAGAAATCCCGGCGTAACTGTTAGTGATCCTAATTTTATCACGGATCAGTACGCAAGGTTAAATTATGATAAGATAACTGAGTTCAGCGATCAGGACTGGGCTTTTTACCTCAGCTTCGCAAAGATCCATTCTGACAATTTCTATTACGGCGCAAGTATTAAAATCATCTATAAAGACATAGCTGAATTTAATGCTTACGGAGTCGGTTTCGATGTCGGAGCGATCTATCTTCCCTTCGAAAATTTTTCTGTGGGCGCAAACCTGCAGGATATAACTACAACTCTGGTTTCCTGGAGTACAGGACTTAATGAACTTATCTCACCTACTGCAAAAATCGGTGCGGCTTACGGACTTCACATTTTGAATGGTGTTCTAACACCAGCCCTGGATTTCGATGTAAGGTTTGAGAACAGGCAGTATGCTTCCACTTTCCACGCCGGTCCTGTAAGTTTTGATATGCACGCTGGATTGGAATTCAACTACAATAACCTGTTTGCAATAAGAGGCGGTTACAACGACGTGAAGCAGTTTACAGTAGGCGCCGGCATCAAACTTCCAAAGCTGAATATCGATTATTCGTTTGCAAGGTTTAACATGGCCGAAATCGACAGGCTTCCCGACACTCATAGAATTTCAATAATCCTTACCCTCGAAGAACCCCGGTTCTTAAGAAACGGAATGTAAAAAACGGGCAATTCGTAAAACATCATTCTGTAAAGTTTGTCGACCGAAGAATCTTTGGATTTCTTTATGATCCTGGATTGATTGTATCTTAACCCTTTCTTCTTCCTGAGAGATGATAATCCAGACTGTACCTTCCGGGGCCCATTAAAAATAAACCTAATAGAGTAATTCCAAGTTCAAGGGGGTGGGCAATTGAACTGAGTGCACGGCCGGAAACATAACTGCTGTTTGCCGCAACCAGCATTGTTATAATTATGAAAGCTGCTGCGGGACGAAAGAATAATCCGAGTAGAATAAGAATACCTCCGAAAAACTCTGCGCAGGATGCTAAGAATCCCCATACCGGGTAAGAAAAGGTTACTCCAATATGTGATACTGCGGAACCAATATTTGTCCATGTTTCGGGCCCGGCGAATAGTTTTTTACCGCCGTAAACAAATATATATGCTAATCCAAGAATCACTCTTATAGTAAGTAGTCCCAGGTCAGGGTAAGTTCTAAGTTTCAGTTTCATTGTCACCTTCAGTTTTTTTGGCAGCATCAAGCAGCGTACGCATCAGTACGTGATTATCGACCGGTTTTGTTAGAAAAATATCTACTCCCGCATTTATGGCATTCTCAATATCTGCCTTAAATGCATGCGCGGTGAGGCATACAATGGGGATGTTTTTAAATTCAGGATCCGCCTTTAACTCCTTTGTAAGTTCCAGTCCGTTTTTCTCACCTTTAAGCGAAATATCCATTAATATTACATCATACGCATTATTTCTAAGATTTTCATACAAAGTTACATCTGAATCACAAATATCAGTTATAAAGTTTTTTCGAAGGAACATACGAAGAAAACGCTGGTTTTCGGTGTCATCTTCGGTTATCAGTATTCTTGGTTTATTTTCATCTGCCATATTTTTCTCAGAAAGAATATGAAAATTTAAGATAAAAATATTTTTCAACAAATTTGGTGCGGATATCGATTAAATCCGCGGTTGAATTTTGTCTGCAAATAAATAAATTTATACGGTTAAGATAGAGAAAAGAGTAATGAATCCGGAATTTCATCAATTAGGCAGGTTAATGATTTATGCGGGTATTTTTATACTCGTACTGGGGGTGTTGTTTTTCTTTGGGGATAAGATTCCTTTCCTGGGAAAGCTGCCGGGTGATATTTATATAAAGAGAAAGAACTTCACCTTCTACTTTCCTATTGTTACTTCAATTTTGCTGAGTTTGCTAATAAGCCTTATTATTTACTTGTTCAGGAAGTGATTGGAAGCGTTCAACCCTTAAAAGGGTTGTGGCTAATATATAGTCCATTGTGTTACAAAGGTTAAATCCCTACGAGATACAAGAAATTAGTATCGTATTGGTATTGTGTTACTGAGATTAAAAGGTGAAAGTATGATTTGGCTAACCTTTGTAAGAGGGAGGGTTTGGTGTTAAATCCTCTACGGGAAGCTATATATCCCGCAGAGGATCTACTTAAACAGCAATCTTAAGATTTATGATTTATTGATCAGCTCTTTGATCTTATTTTCATATTCACTCTTCGGGTACAGACCGACAATCTTCTTAACGATGTTGCCGTCCTGATCGATTATAAATGTTGTAGGAATCGCATTCACGCCCCCGAAGTCGTTTATCACTTTGTCATTAAAATACACCACCGGATAGTTTATGCCCATCTTATCGGTAAAAGAAGGGACGCTTGCTTTCGTGTTGTCACGGTCGAGCGAAATTCCTATAACCGCAACCTTGTCTTTGTATTCATTCTGTAATGAAATCAGATCAGGAATTCCCTTTCTGCATGGGGGACACCAGGTTGCCCAAAAGTCAACTATTACGACCTTTCCTTTATAATCGGATAGGCTGACATCCTCGCCATTAACACTGCTCAGTGTAAAATCGGGAGCTTTGCTGGTGTTATCCTGTTGAACCGCGCCAGCTTCCGGAGTTTGGCTGACTTTAGCTTCATTCTCTTTTTGACAGCCCGCTACTGTTACTGCATAAAATAATATTATAACTGATGCTAATACCTTAATCATACTTTTTTCCTTCTGAATTATTGATTCTCGTGTAAAACTTTTTCGGCTTTCTGCGGATTAAATCCGGGAGGATAGGGTCCATGTTCCGGTACGCTCCGGGTATTATTTACTATAAAAAATATTACCAGGATGATGACGAAGACGACGGTCCATACTGTATTTTTATACCTTGGATCGATCAGAGGTTTTTTCTGATCTACTTTCGTCTTTCCTATCTGCCTTGGTTTGGGTTTAGTTTTTTTCTGTGCCATAATGTGAATATAAGATGAAATTGTTGAAAAAGAGTTTCAAATTTAAAACATTTCTAACTGGTTATTAACTTTTTTGAATAAATCTTTTCTTAATACTGCTCTTTCTCTGTTCAGACCGTATTTTTTGCAGCTCAATTCAAACAGCGAATGAATGGTTTCCGCCAGTTCTCCTTTGCCGGAAAACCTTGAACCGAACTCAGAATCATTAAGTTTCCCGCCGCGCATCTCTCTTATCTTATTGATCACCTTCTTCTCCCTGTCGGGGAACTCAGTTTTGAGCCATTGCAGGAAAAGATCCTTAACTGCATACGGAAGACGCAGCATAATATGTCCCGCAAAAGCAGCCCCTCTCGCTGAAGCCTCCTTAAGAATTGAAGGTATTTCTTCATCGTTTAGCCCCGGAATTACCGGGGCAATATTCACACCTATTGGAATTTTTGCATCAGCAAATTTCCCGATAACCTGCAGTCTTCTTTCGGGAGAAGATGTTCTGGGCTCCATTTTGCGGGCCAGATCTTTATCGAGTGTTGTAACCGAAAGGGAGACTGATACAAGCTCCAGTTCCGCCATTTCCTTCAGTATATCGATATCTCTTTCTATTAAAGCGTTCTTGGTAATTATAGAAACAGGGTTTCGGTACTTAAGGCAGACTTTCAAGGTTTCCCTTGTAATTTCCAACTGCCTTTCAATTGGCTGGTAGCAGTCGGTATTACCGCTGAACATTATAAAATCGGGCTTGTAGTTCTTCTTATTAAATTCAGCTTCCAGGAGTTTAGGTGCATCCTTCTTAATCATTATCTTCGATTCAAAATCGGTACCTGCCGAGAAGCCCAGGAATTCGTGGGAAGGACGGGCATAGCAGTATACACAGCCGTGTTCGCAGCCGCGGTAAGGATTAAAAGAATACTCGAATCCCACATCGTAGCTATCGTTTTTTGCTATCACAGATTTAGAATCGTCGCGGAAGAATTGTGTTGGGATCTTTTTCTCTTCTTCGGGCTCAGTGAAGTAATCCATTTCATCAGGCTTAAAATCCTCTAGAGAGAATTTTTCAAACCTGTTTCCGGGATTAAATTGTGCGCCTCTGCCTCGTATCTTTGTGTTGCTCATCTGGTAAAGATAAGAAAAGATTGTAATCCGTTTGATATAAAAAATTGTCCTAAAACCAACCTGAACCTGCGTCAAGATTTATTATGGGGAGGCTCACATGCATATATGCCCCAAAGTTCAATAATTAATGGCTAAAGCCAGAATATTATAGAGTATTATCTTGGTCCGTCGGTTAAAACACGACGGCAATCCCTCTGAAGGAATTTAGTTTGTAGGCTAAAATTGAACGGTAGATGAGAATTGAGTAGAGGATATGCCTTGGGTCCGTCGGTTAAAACACGACGGCAATTTCTCTGAAGGAATTCAGTTTGTGGGCTAAAATCGAACGGTAGATGAGAATTGAGTAGAGGATATGCCTTGAGTCCGTCGGTTAAAACACGACGGCAATCCCTCTGAAGGTATTTAGTTTGTAGGCTAAAATTGACTAGCAGATCATAAGGTTAAAGAAAAGATGTGGGATTGATAGCCGCGGAGCTCAATGAATAAGCCGGGTTCGGCGAACTCTTTAACTGAACGCTTATAAACTGAACCTGTAAGCAGGTCTTTAAGGCTGATCTCATTCTTTTCTGAAGGAAGCTCCATCTTCAGCCTGCACTGTGAGGTGGAATGTGAATAATTTATCACTACTATTCTCATCTCACTGCCTAAACCCCAGTACCAGGCAAGAAAGTTATCACAGGAATAATTAACAGGATCGGCATTCATAGGATTAAGTATCTGCCACGTCCCTTTCCTGAAAATTTCATCCTTCGTAGCATTAAGCAGTGTATCGTAATATTTACGTATCATCACCGATGGTTTCTCAGCAGGCTCTCTCCCGAGCTGCACCGGCAGCTTTGTTTTTTTGCCTTCAAACTGACCATCATTATAAAACCTCACTCCCTGAATCGTGCTTATAACAACTGCGGCAGCAAGAGCTTTAAACCTTCCCAGCCGTGAAATTGCTCTGTCCTCATCATGGTTCTCAATGAAACGTACGCTTTTCAACTGGTATTCTTTATCTGCCTGCAGGTGGGCTTTGATGCCCGGAAGGTCGCCTTCGGATAGCCTGTCGGAAAGCCGCTTGTCGTAGGTGTAGTCAAACCCCAGCTGCTGAAGCTGCCATTCAAGATCCCAGTAAGCTTCAGCCATAAACATAAACTCCGGATTTTTTTCCTTGGTTTTTGCAATCGCTGTCTTCCAGAATTCATCGGAGGGTTTCTTATAATTTGATTTGTTAAGAACACCCATCCATGTATTCTGAAAAACATTGTTCAGCGGAAGCATCGCCATATCACAACGCACTCCGTCGGCAACCGAAGCAATATATAAAAGCTTTTCTGTCATTATCTCACGAGCCGCAGGCTCAAAATAATTCAGCTGGACGGTATCTGTCCACGGCGGAAAAAAAGGATCCCTGCCGTGCACCAGGTATAACAGTTTTCCTGCATCATATTCAAAGAACGCATAGGGATCTTTCCGAAAAGAATCCTTGTCTGTCTGCAGAAAAATTTCAGGATGAGATTTGATGAGCGGACTGTTTGCCCCGAAATGGTTTGGTATAAAATCAAGGAACAGCTTCACACCCGCTTTGTTAAGGCGCTCCTTTAATTTAAGCAGATCATCTTCCGTTCCCAGCGCCGGGTTCAAGACATAATCATCAATGGCGAAAGGAGAACCGATTACGTCTTCCTTTTTCCAGTCGCTCAGTGCCTTTGCATATCCGGGCATAAGGTCGATACCAAAACAGCACTTCGCAGCAAGCTCCTTATTCACTTTCCAGACACCCATCAGCCACAAAATCTCAATACGCCCCTCATTAAGTTCATCGATAAAACGCTGATCTATATCCCGAAGTCCGGCATCGTTTCCGAATCTCCTGATCCACACTCTGGTATTGACTTCAAGCAGTCTGGGATTTATAAGCATTAGTTCCTTTCAAAAGTAACTTTAAATTTAACGAATTGCGGGCTAATTATACTCTTGAATTTTCGTACATGTTTTACTTTTTTTAGGGTTGAGTTTTTTAAGTCAAGGGCCGTATTTGTAAATTTTACTTCGGTAAAGTAAAAATGAAACGATAGCAGGATTGTGATTCAGAAAAGATTAGCGTAATTTTTTTGTCCCATTCCTGTCATTAAATTCACAATTATTATTATATTCTCCCGAACTATTTCGAAACCTTATCAATTTAGTTGAGTTTTTAAGCTTTCCCGGCTAGTTGAGTTGTTTTATTTCTTTTTTCAAGAACGCGGATATCAGTATTAATAGATATTTCCGCCTTCCCATATTCAGGGGATAGGGTAATTATATTTTAAGAAATTGGTACAATAATTGTCTTAAAGTAGTACATAAAAAAAACGGACACATACAAAAATGTCAAAAATCGTAAGATTTAAATTATATTTTCATGAATTAAAGAACCAGAGGTAGTAGATGCTCAAAGCTGAAACCATCGAAAAGCCTTCCGATAAAATCCCTGCAGGCAATAATGATTTATATGCTAAGAATGGACTTGAAGCCGAACTTGATGATTATAAAGAAACCGCTTTAAGGAAAATAAGATTTTCGGTGGTGATAAAACCTGCCATCATATCTTTAGTAGCATTGATTTTATCTTTTTTCCTTGATCTCTCTTATGTCCCCCTGCTGGGAAATATTTCTATCGACATCGGAAAAGCACTGTTTCCTACCTGGCAGCCGGCTCCGGAAATTGTTGAACCGTTTAGTTTCTGGTGGATGCCTGTAGTCGTATATGGACTTTTTGCTTTCATGGCATACCTTGCATACAATAAGCTGAAGCTTGAAGTTTTAAGGAGTCCTGTTTCCGAAACAATTGACAGGATCATTACTTCATACCAGAGTGTTATCGATAGTATATCAACTGCTTTGCCTCTTATCGGCGCTGCAATTCTTCTTATAAGTATCAAGCTTGGAGAGGAAATATTTTTAGGGTTATCGGTTCCTTTTGAAATTAAAGCCCTGATTGTTCTGGCTTTAGGTAAATTGTTCGAACCTGTATTGGATCAGCTTGGCGTGGAATTTCAGAATGTGGTTACACACGTACAGGATATGAAAGAAAGATATTTCTCGCGTATCCAGGTAGAGAATTCCAGAAACCTTGTTAAACAGTTGAGCCAGCCGGGAGCCGGAGGAAAAGGTATCGAGATCTCGGTTAAAGATCTTGAAGCCTACAAAACACTTCTTGAGAGAACCTCTGAATTAAGTGAAACACTTGTAACCAACTTCAGTTCGGTCCACCAGATCCTTGAGAAAATCAACACTATCCAGGGTATTAGTCCAGAAAAAATTGAACATCTGAAATCCCTTGCAGTCTCAATACAGCAGGCATCATTAACCCTGGGTGATGAAAAAACTCAGGCCGGCCTTAAACACCTAGAAGCAATAGTTGTAAAAAAGTGAGTGTGTAATTATGGTTCAGAAAAACAGGGATAGTAAGTTTATAATATATCAGGTGCTTTACATTTTCGTAATCACTGTGCTGGCATTAAAAGGTGCCGATCTCGATTTACACAGGGTGGTATTAAAAGATGAGGTAGTCGATAAAAGCGTTCGCGACTCTCTGATGGTGCTGCTCGATTCTCTCACCGCACAGGGAATTAAATTCGATGTGAAAGTTGAAGAGAACGCCCTCGAAGAGAATGCCGCTTTGAAAGAGAAGCTGGCAACTCTTAATTCAAAAATGCAGGATCTTAGTCAGAAGGTAAGAGAACAGCCGCCGGAAGAGAAACCGGAAGAAAAGCCCGTGGTTAAAGAACAGGAGAAGCTTCAGTCGCCTATATCTCTTAAACAAACATTTATCCAGTACACCTGGAATAAGGCAGCGAACTCCGGAAGTGTTCCAACTTCATTATATGATCCCAAGAATATGAGTAAGCCGCTGGTTGTAATTCCGCCGGGACAGGAGAAGACATTCGACCTTACCGACCAGACTGAAGTAATCGCAAAGTACGGCAGCCAGGAAGACAGGATAAAGGTTGTTCCAAACAGACCTCCTGAAGTTAAAATCACCCGCGTTACTACCAAGATGAACAATTCTGATATTTATGTTCAGGACCTTCAGAGGATAACGGTCTTTACCGTTACTATTCTGGATGAGCGTCCCGAACAACTTAAGATATCCTGGACCGGTCCTATTTCTGTGTCGGGACCGATGAAGGATACCAAGGGGAATCCAGTGTATAATGTGTCATTAAAGGTCGCATCTAACGAAAACAGATTTGACGAGTGGCTCGACAAATTTGGAAACCTGAGGGAAGCAGACGGAAGATATAAAGTAAATTTCTTCTTCACAGTAGTTGATGAAAGATCAAAGGATAGGGTACAGGTTGGAGACTCGTTCTATTTCACTGATTTTTCTAAATAAATTCATCGGAACTACTTTATGCACAAATTAAAACTACTGCTTCTCCTGTCAGCTCTTTTTGCGTTCTTTTATATAAGTAATACACCGGCACAGGAAGAGGAGCCTATCCGCTACTTTCAGATGGAACCTCTCGACGATAGCCTATTTATTCATATACAAACGGAATTATTTATAGATCCTCCCGATCCGAAAGCAGAAATAATCGCCGATTTGCGTGATCCGAACAACCAGACAATTTCGATTAAGGGTAACCTTTATCCTTTCCTCGCTTTAAAGCCTGATACCAGGGCATTGGTTGTAACCTACCCTTTCAAAATAGATCTTGAAGAAAGTATTAACTATGGAAGTGTTTTCACAAGGGTCATTGAAAAAATAAAACTGAATAAGCTGGTTGATCCCCCCACCAAGATTCAGATTTCATCCTCGATGCACTATGTTAACCCTTTCTTCCAGATTTTCGGCGGAGAAAGATTTGGTATCCCGATTAAAAATGATATAGGATTATCCTTTGGTCTGGGAACTGAATACTCAGGCCCGGGAGAAACAAATTACCTGGATGCCGGTTTTCATATACTGGGTGTAACGGGCGCAGTTTTCGGGCATGTTGATGCTTTTTCAAAACTGAGATTCAATAATAAATATAACAATCTTTACGTACCGACCGGTTTCACAATCTCGTATGTTATACCATTCGGTAACTTTTTTGAATTCGGATATTCCCAAACCGTGGTTGATCCTTCCGAAATTCAGCTGGAAGAATGGACTGCGGATGATACTGCCGGGTATCATGCAAAAATCCTCGACGGCAGTTATTATAATTTCGAGTTCCGCTACCCTATTAGTATCCTCGGATCAACAAGAGGAAAATTCTATGCTGCTAAATTGTTTGATGAATGGCATGCGGGTTACGTAGGAAGAGAACTTTCGCTTGCGGGCAGTACGTTTGATTTCAGATTCGATGCAATGTTTAACAGCGATGTAAGGCAGGACCAGTACCTGATTGAAATTCTTGTTCAGAAGATTGCGGAAAGCTGGGCATTCAGTGCCCTTGCAATAGGACCCTCTATTACACTTTCACGTTTGTCTGACGGCAGCTTTGGCGCTATTTCAGTATTTGCAAATTTGCGCCTGAAAGTCGGAACATCCTTTTAATTGAATATTTAAAATTGAAGGTTACAGATTTTCTAATAACAATTTGCCTATCATCCTGACAGGAGGAAGAAATCTAAGGATTTTAGATTTCTTCCTGCTTTCTCACAAACTCAACTATATCCCATATAACCAATCCCGGATTAGAACCCCGGAGAGGTTCAACGTTCATAATTCTGAGATAAACCCATCTTCAGGGAACCTCGGAGAGGTTCAATGTTTGTAAAAGAATCCTTCCCATATTATACCCCCAACCTCAGAGAGGTTGAACGTTCGTAATTCAGAGATAAATCCATCTTCAGAGAACCTCGGAGAGGTTCAATATTTGTAAAAGAATCCTTCCCATATTATACCCCCAACCCCGGAGAGGTTGAACATGCACAACCGGGGCTTAAGGCATTTTGATTTTAGATGCGGCTCCTTCATCAAGGTACCACTTAAGAGTTTCAGCAGCTCTGATCCTGCCGGCAGGAAACTTCTTTCCGGAATCCTTCCTGCTCATTATCTTGTAAATAATTTCGGCTTTGTTCTCCCCTGTTACCATGAAAATATTCTGATTGGCATTGCTTAATGTTTCGGCAGTAAGCGATATCCTCTTTTGCCCTGATTCAGGATGCATAGCAACGCCTGCAATTCCCTCAGCAATGTTCTTAAGCTTTTTCCCGGGAAATAATGAAGCAGTATGCCCATCTTCTCCGAGTCCAAGTATATTGAGATCGAAACGCGGGAGATCATTTGCATCGGGAACGACCTTCCTTATCTCGGCCGCAATCCTTGCTGCTTCTGTAACGGGATCTTCCTCACCCCTCATCCTGTGAACATTCCCTTCGGGAATATTAATATGGTCAAGGAGATACTGCTTTGTCATTCCGTAATTACTCTGCTCATCATCGGGAGGCACGCATCTCTCATCCCCCCAGAAAAGCTGAACCCTGTTCCAATCGATTCTATCTGAATATTCTTCCGAAATTTTATTGAATAATATCTTAGGTGTGCTTCCGCCGGATAGAGAAATATAAGTATCCTTTTCCTCTGCGGAATTTTCAGATACTATGTTCATCATCTCTTCTGCGATCTTCGAAGCGGCCTCTTCAGCCGATATAAATATTTTAATCTCCATTTTCATTCCTTACCTTCTTCAGCGCGAAGCCGAACTGGATGCCCGAGGAAACCAAACCTCATATTCCAGATCTGCCAGAAGCTTAAGCGGGGTTTTTACATTTGCCTGTTCCTAAAAGAAATCTTAACTTAAACGAGAAAAACTTGTTCTTTTACCATATCAAAATAAAAAAATCATTTCCAACTTTCTTCAATTCTCTTCGGCCACTGTTCGGCCACTGTTCGGCCTCTCTTCGGCCTCAAAAAGGCTGATAACAGGCGGACCAACAAACACATACAGCTAATCCTGCTTCTGTCTTCTGACTTCTGACTTCCGCTTTTCCTTTTTACTTTTTCCTTGTTAGTTTAAAGTTGTAAATATTCCGGAAATAAAGATATGAAACAGAGCATAATTTTGTGGACAGCCGCAGTTGTCATAACATTTGTCGCGGGTTTTCTGCAAAGCAGGTTAAGCAGCGGGTACCCCGTATCGGGTTCCTTCGGTATTGACGGGAAAGAAACAGGGTATAAACTCGACAGGGTTTATTACGGAAATGATGACTATAGTTTCTTTCTGAGGACTGAATCCGACACTCTTACCGGAACTGTGTACTGGAAAACTGAGGGATCATCATCCTGGAAAAGTTCAGCTCTGAGCAAAAAAGGAGAGATAATTACCGGCCGCATACCTCATCAGGAACCTGGCTCAAAAATTATTTACTACCTGAAACTTGATCATGGGGGAAAAGAATATATAATTCCCGGAAAAGAAGAGAGTGTAACGATGACCTCCTACGGAAAGGTTCCCAGCACGATAAATTTTTTCTACTGGGCAACTCTGCTTGGGGCGGTATTGCTGGCTGTAAGAACAGGACTTGAATATTTCCGCTTCCCGGGTAATCTAAAAAAAATAGAAATATTCACACTCATCGCCGTCATCTCAAATGTATTTGTCTTTAATCCCGTGAGGATGACATATAAATTGGGATCAGTGGGTAAATCGGTTATCTCACTTTCGGAAATGTTCCCGCTTTCTTCAATCCTGCTTCTGGTTGTGTGGATAATTGCAACCGCTCTAATCTTTAATACTAAAAAGTTTAGGATATGGGCGCCTGCAGCTGCTATACTGACATTACTAATCCTTGAAGTGGGAAATTTCTAAGATTTTTTTATGGGTCAGACAGCAGAACTTCTGCTGATTCTATTGACTATAACTATATATTACTTTATTTTGAATTCGATCAAAAACGCTGCCGAATCCAGAATTTAAACAACTCTTTTTCATAAATAAAATGAGTTTGTGGGTGGGTCTTTTTTATACAATTTTTCAGGACAAAAAGGTGAACCTCACCGGAAGAGATAAATCATTATCCTCCTCCAGATCAGCCCTGCGGGTAAAGACTGTAAAGACAGAAAGACACTCCTTATTTAACCAAAAGTGACATTACCAGGATAAAATAATAAAAATAATATTTGTTGTTTGAAACTTTTCCGCTAATTGACAAATGTCCGATTAGGATGAAAAGGTTCAATATTGAATTTCAAAGTTGTGAGTCATGCGGCGAAGCTGTGCCTGATACCTTTCTTTTAAAAAATAAAATCCTTTACTATGAAAATTAAATTTAAAATATCGAAAAAATCCGATCCGTCTTTTTCTTCGGTGCTTGATTTTAACAGGTTTCCTGTAAGCGTGGGCCGGGATGAAAAAAATGACGTTATCCTGCCGGATCCTTTCAAAGTTGTCTCAAGAAAGCATGCTAAAATCATTAATACAGAAGGAATACTGCAGCTGGTTGATCTTGAATCGGCCAACCTTACCTATCTTAATGATAGCGCGGTTTTACCGCATGAGGAAAATGCGTTAAAAACAGGAGACATAATAAGGGTTGGAGAATACGAACTGGAAACCGAACTTGTAAAAGAGCAGGAGGAAACTGACGAAGATGATCAAAAAACAATGGTCTTCGCAAGTCCTTTTGCCGAAGATGTGAACAATATTGTTGAAAGCCTGAATAAAATTTCAGAAAAGTTCAGGGAGGATGAATCTCCAATGAAACTGGAAATGTTCAAGTTTTCAGTAATGCAGAGCTTTAATTTCCTGGATAAAAATGAACCTAATAATTTTATAGCAGAGTATTTTGCTGAGCACTTCCTCGACAGGAAAGTTGCTGTTCCGGCACGTGCAGCAGCCTCTGTTGAAAGTCCTTCCGTAAAACAGGTTAAGCAGAACAAAATACCCTCTGATACCGGTTCATCTCTGCAAAATTATTCTCTCGGTTCGCACTTTACCGAAACTATCGATGTTTTACTTGATACTTTTTCAAAGCTGATTCATGGATTCCTGCAATTCAGACAGGAATTCTTCGGAGTGACAATTTATCATACTATCCCTACGGGGTCGCTACAAGAGTTTAAAGAATTCTTATTTAGTCCCGATATTTCAGCAGAAGATGAGAGAAAACGGCTGGGCCTGCTGAAAGAGGAGACATCCAAGTTATTATCTCACCAGGTAGGACTGCTTGAAGGTTACCAGGAATCAATAAATGAAGGAAGCAAAACATTACTGAACTCGCTCGACCCTGACACAATCGAAAAAGAGATTGATAGTAAAAACAAACAATCTGGTCCTGATCTTGCTAAAATTCTTCCCTTCGCGAAAAAATCAAAGGTACTGGATGCGTTAAAAGAACATTACCGGAGATTTGCTTCCGATCCATATCATATAGAAAAGAAATATTTCCGTCCTTCGTTTTTAAAAGGATATCAGAAAAGAATTCTTTCAGGAAAATCACATAATGAATATTAACAACGGGGACTAATATGAAAATCAGAAAAGTAATACTCTATCTATTTTTACCGTTTCTTTTATATTCGTACGGCTGTGGAGGATCAACGGAATCAATCAATGTTTCTCTTCACTGCGATGAAGACTGCAACGGAAGTAATGCAGTTGTTGTAAGAATTTATCAGCTAAGGAATGCAGATAAGTTCAGTCACTCCAGTTTCGAATCCTTACTAAGGAATCCCGATGCAACACTCGGGGACGATCTGATAGCTGACGGTAAGTCGGAAAAACTAATGGCACCGGATGAATCCTTCAGTATAAATAATTATGAAATCAAAAAGGATGCTGCATATATCGGCATCGTAGGCGACTTCCACTCACCCGCGGCGGACGGCTGGCGCCAGATAATACCTACCGGTGATATTGGAGATATAACCGTGAGAATTCACTCGAATTCTCTGACAGTTCAGGAAGGGGAATAATAAATGTTTATTAACCAGGAGAGAATATAAAATAAATGAAATTCCAAAAAGTTGTCTGGTACGAGGGAATGAAGCTGGACCCGCATCATTTTCAACAGTCCGATAGGTATAATCAATACGACCTGAATTCAAAACTGGCCCTGATAAACCCCGGTTTCTGGGGTATCAAAAAAATGCTTATTGATTCTGCAGCTCTATCGGGAGGTTCATTCGGATTCGTCCAATGTTCAGGAATAATGCCCGATGGTTTAGGTTTTAATATGCCCGATAATGATCCGCTTCCGAAGAGCAGAAATTTTGAAGATCTGTTTGACGCAACTGCCGAGAAACTGGATGTTTTTCTAACGCTGCCTTCTGAACAAGTATCCGGGAATAACTGCCAGCTTGACGGAACAACTCCAAATACTTCACGTTACAGTCTGACCAGCTTAGAAATGACGGATTATAATACTGGCTCAAATATCAGGTCGGTGGGACTTGCAAAACCTAATTTTCAATTCAGATTCGGTGATGAGTCTCTGGAAGATTTCAGTTCATTGAAAATCGGTGAAATATCGAGGAGTTCCGACGGAAAGTATACTATGGACATTAATTATATTCCCCCCCTTCTGTCAGTTTCTAATTCTGAAACTCTCCAGGAGTCGATCAGGAAACTGCTTGGTGCCCTGGTTTCAAAAAGCAAGGAACTCCGGAAACAGTCATCTGTTCAGAAGCCCGAACTATCATTGACCCAGGTTGAGATATTATTAATGCTTCAAACCATAAATTCTTTTGTGCCCCTTCTTAACTACTATTATCAGTCGCAGAGTACTCATCCGGAATCATTATATATTTTGCTTCTTAACCTCGCCGGGCAGCTGTCTACTTATTCCAACCTGGGAATTAAAACTTCCGAATTCCCTTCATACGATCACAAGCATCTACGGGAAGTATTCAGCCAGGTAATTGCTGATATAAACCAGATGCTCAATGTTCAGAAAACTATTGAGCGAAGGGATATTATTGTGCCGTTGAGGAAGCAGGCAGATACTCTGTATGTAGGACAGTTGTCGCCTAATCAGCTATCTTCTCAGTTCTATATTTCTGTAACAGGTGATATCCCGGAGAAGAAAATCATTACAGAACTTCCTAAAAATATCAAGGTCTCCGCATATGAAGAAATTTTCGCGGTCCATCAGGCCGGAATACAGGGAGTAACGGTAGAGTACACGGCCCGCCCTCCTGTCGGGATCTCGGTAAACGAGAAAGCCCATTACTTTAAGATAAATAAAGAAGGCAGGTTCTGGGAGAAGATTATTGCAAAAAATAACATTGCCTTTTTTATTGCGTCAGAGTTCAAGTCGCTTGAAATGGAACTTGTTCTGCTGCTCCCCGGGGATTAAATTTTTCAACAAAAAAAACAGATGATGCCGGATGGATATACCTACACAAAAGTCTGAACGAAATAAACCGATAGCTGATGTTGCCTCGGAATGTCTGATGCTTATCCTCCAGCTGAGGTCGACCAATAACTACGGAAATCCCGAATCTCTCTCCTCTCACCTTTCGCAATTATTCGAACGATTTGAACGGGAAGCAAGAGGCGCCGGGATTGATAATGAGAAAATTCTCAAAGCAAAGTTTGCGCTTGTTGCATTCCTTGATGAGACAATAATTAGTTCCTCCTGGAATCAAAAAGAAATATGGCTTGCAGAACCGCTTCAGATTAAAATGTTTGATACTTTTAATGCCGGCGAGGAATTCTTCACCTATCTTGAAGAACTCAGGCAAAGGAGCAGCGCAAACAGGGACGTTCTGGAAATTTATTATCTATGCCTCGCACTTGGTTTTAAGGGTAAGTACCAGCTGCAGTCGCCTGAGCTGCTGAGACGCGTGATTGATGATCTGAATATGGAACTCCATCCGGAGATGTATCAGTCGATAGACTCAATATCACCAAATGCGAAACCTTCTGATACAGTGGTAATGAGTTCGGGAGGCGGACTGCCGGTCTGGATTTACCCGGTCTCGGCTGTCGTTTTGTTTTTGATATTCTATGTTATTTTGTCCCTTTCAGCCAGCAGCAGTGCTAACGAAGTCATCGAATCGATAAAAGGGCTTTTAACCTGAAATCCTTCATTTAATTACAAACTGTTATTATGAATTCTTTTGTAAATTTTATTAAAAATCCATCTTCAATAATGGCCATCGCGGGACTGCTTCTTATAGTGCTGGTACTCGTACTTGGTCCCATTTTCGGAATGTCTTTCATGGTTCAGCTGGCAATTATAGTCTTCATTTTTCTTGTCGTAACCATTCTCATCCTGTATAAGAAAATGAAGGATGCACAGAAGGCAAACCAGATTGAGGATTCAATCGGGAACCAGGCCGATGATCAGATGCAGAATCTTAGTCCCGAGAAAAAGGCCGAGATTGAACAGTTCAGAAAGCAGCTGGAAGCAGCAATCGCTTCTCTTAAAAACTCCAAAATAGCTAATGGGAAATCGGGTAAAGCCGCTCTTTATGCACTTCCATGGTATATGATAATCGGTCCTTCAGCGGCCGGGAAAACAACAGCCATACAGAATTCGGGTCTTGAGTTCCCGTTCGGAAAGGAAGGATTCCGGGGTGTGGGCGGAACCAGGAACTGCGACTGGTTCTTTTCAACCAAAGCAATTTTTCTTGATACTGCAGGAAGGTATGTTTCAGAAACCGAAGATAAACCTGAATGGATTACATTCCTCGAAGTTCTGAAGAAGAACAGAAAAAAGAAACCGGTTAACGGGGTTGTCATTGCTATCAATATAGATGAAGTAATCAATTCAGATAAAGATCTGCTTTTTGATCACGCACGGAATATGAGGAAGAGGATCGATGAGCTCATCGAAACACTGGGTGTGAATTTCCCGGTCTATTTTATGTTTACCAAGTGCGACCTTGTTCAGGGCTTCGTAGAATACTTTGGTGATTTCAGTGAAACCGAACGTTCGCAAATATGGGGAGCAACATTCAGTTCTCAGCAGATGTTTTCTCAGGATCCTAAAGGAATTTTTGAGAGTGAATTTAAGAAGCTTGCAAAGAAGTTATTCGAAATCAGAACCATCAGGTTAAGCAGTCCCTTAAAACGTGAACAGCGAAGAAAGGTTTTTCTTTTTCCTTTCCAGTTCAATAAACTACAGCAGAAACTAACGTACCTCATTGGTGAGGTTTTTCAGCACAATCCTTACCAGGATAATCCCCTGTTCCGCGGTTTTTATTTCACTAGTGGAACTCAGGAAGGAATGCCGCTGGATATAGCTATAAGAGAAATCGCAAAACAATTTAATCTTCCTGAACCCTCAGCGGATGAATCGGAGGAATCGTTTGAAAAGAAAAATTATTTTATAAAGGATCTCCTTAATGAAATAGTCATAGGCGATCAGAATTTTTCAACAGGACAAACAAAAGGCACGGTCAAAAAACAAAGTTCAGCCAGGGTTATAACCATGGCTGCATCAGCTTCACTTCTGATCCTGCTTTCTGTTTTTGCCTTCATAGGATTTAAGGGAAACAGCCAATTCCTCGATAGGGAAAACTCTGCTGCCGCTTCATTTGCTAAGATTAACTGGGGCGGTAATCTATTAAGCAATTTCTCTAAAACCGACAGCATGATAAACCTGATCGAAACGATCAGGGAAGGCAGAGGAAATGATGCTTTTATCAGCTTCGGGATGGACAGGAGTGAAAAGACACTACCATGGCTGGAAGATCTTTTTGTTAAAAAGACCTCGGGGTTCTTCGAACAGAATATTTACAGTGAACTTACTCAGAACCTGAATAACTATGCTAATGGCAAAGACTTCTCCGGGGAATTGGTATATAACTATCTTAAATCGTATTTGCTCCTTGGAAATGAAAGAGCCAAACTCGATACAACAGAGCAGAAATTCCTGGCATCTGTTTTTGAAGGAATACTGGAATCGAAGTATATCACCTCGAATATGAGAGCTTCCGCAAGTGAAAAAGATTCACTTCGTGGACTGTTCAGAAATTATCTTAACTATTATACTGGTCTGCTGCCCGATAAAAATGTATTCCCTGTGAAAGGAGATAACCTGCTGATCAGCATGGTCAGAGACCGTATCCAGTATAGACCAAATGCCGAAAGCATCTATGCAAGATTAAAACAGAACGGGATAAGCCGGTTTCCGAATGAGCTCTCGCTTGAACAGGCAATAGGTGGAAGATACCTGAGCGTGATGACCACTGATAGGAAAGTTCCGTACATTTTTACTGCAGACGGATGGATGAATTATATTAAGCAGGCAATTATAGATGAAAGTGTAAATCCGGGAAAGGAAGACTGGGTACTGGGAAAAACAAATCTCAAACCTGCTTCCGGCAGTTTCGATAGTGAGGAAATTAAAAAAGGATTGTTGACGCTCTATCTCAATGATTATAAACAGAACTGGCTGCAGTTTCTTCAAAGTATAAGATATACGGGCTTTGAAAATGTCCCGCTGGCAGCCAATAATATGAAAATTTTAAGTGATCCTGTTAATTCACCTCTTATTTCCGTCTTAAAATTGTTTGCAACGCAGCTTAGTATGATAGTCGATATTCAGTCGCCCCCCGATTCTCTGAAAAAGAATAACCAGTTCGCCGGTCTCGATGTTAACCAGGCTGGTCTTAACGAAACCAGGAGGTATATTAAGTTCGTTCTTGGGTCCGGTGATGGTTCAGCGCCCGCGGACCTGGATGCAATCCTTGCACAATATGGAATACTAGGCGGTATCCTCGACCAGATTAAAGAGAGTCAGGACCTTGCAAAAGATTATGCCGTAAAGGTATTAGCCCGCAGATCTGCTGAATATCCCGCAGCGCTGCAGGTGGTACGTGGTTCTGCCTTTAGTGCACCCGCATTTCAGAGTCTGTTCTCTGATCCTGTTAAACTATCCTGGAGGGCAATACTAAGCGATGCAAGTCAATACGTGAACCAGCAGTGGAAATCAAAAGTAGCTGACACATTTAGTAAGTCCCTTGCATCATCATTTCCTTTTAAAGATTCGCAGAGTGACGCACCGATACAGGATTTTCAAGATTTCTTCAAACCCGGAACGGGGGTTTTATGGTCATTTTACAACGATGAATTAAATGAATTCATAAATAAGGACCGCTGGAAGATAAACCAGTGGGAAAACGAGGGATTGAGTGTATCTGATTCCTTCGTTGGAGCCTTAAAAAAAGCGGACGATATAACCAGTACATTATTTAAAAACGGCGACCTCGGAATAAATTTCCGACTTAAACCTGAACTCCCAGAGTCGAAAACAGTGGGTTCAGGAAAACCTATTGTTGAACAGGTTTACCTTTATCTCGATGGTGAGGAGGACTATTATAAAATGGGTTCTCCCTTCTGGACTGATTTTTCCTGGCCGGGTGTAAAAGGAACTCCGGGTGCAAGAATGAATATTTCGATCCGGAATATCGGAACTTCCGATACAAAATCGTATGAGGGTGAATGGGCTCTGTTCAGACTGCTTCACGAGGCAACAATATCGCGCGGGGCTTCATCTTCACAGTATAACTTCAATTGGTTCTTTCAAAAAGACGGAAGCTATGATGTAACTGTTTCTTACCAGTTAAATTCCGGAAGCTCAAAAAATCCCTTTTCAAGAGATTTCTTCAACACTTTTCATCTGCCCGATAGAATTAATTAATTCGGATGGTGGTAAAGAAAAACAAAGATATAGCCGCAGGATATTTCGGAAAACTCCCTGCTTTTAACGATTTCATTAAGTTCAACTCGGGATTGCCCGAGATCCTGTTCGTAGACAAATGGATCCAGGACGGCCTTGCAGATGCCCGATTGAAACTCAAAACCTCCTGGAAGGAAAAATATGAAGCATTACCTCCTACCAGTTTTTATATACCATTTCATTCATCAGGACGGGCAGCTGCCGGTATAATCTATTCCAGCTACGATAAGAGCGGAAGAGAATTTCCGCTTGTGGTTTTTTCAGTGATGCCATTAAAAATTTTCTCTTCTGTACACCTCGTTCCTGCTATGCTGAAGGAAATTCTTGTATCACTTGATTATTATACACGGAAAGAAGAAAATCTTAATGATCTTAACCTGGCGCTTAAAAACTTCGAGCCCGAATATATAAACGAAGATAACCTCAGCAGGAGTTTCCAGGAGTTTCTTTCTTCTACATCTCTGAATAGTTTCACAGGAGGAACAGGAATAAGTGCTTCATATGTAAATTCAATAAACCCTCATCCTTCCGATTCATCGGGCATTAGAATTTCATTTAACTCGGATGAATCAAAAATCAGTTTTGACATCGCAGTTTTCTTAAAAATGTTAAATCACAAATTAAATCTTTCCACCGGCCATACTTCGATTTTCTGGAATAAAAAAGGAGAAGCGCATTTCGATGTAATGATCTTTCCCCTCAAACCGGGGATGGTTAGTTTCATTGATTTGATCTCACCCAATCCTGAAGATACCAGAATAATAAATATCCCGTCCGGGGAAGAAGGTTCACTCTCAGAGTCAGATGCTTCCACGGAAAGTATTTTAAGTTTTCTTTAATGGATAATAATTTAGGCGCATTCTATGGCTGAAGTACTCACAGAACCTGACATATCAGAATTTGTGAAGGAATTCCTTGATCCTATCCCGGGAGATTCTCCCACAGGGCAGGATGCTTCAAATGACGAGGAATACTTTAAACTCAATATGGAATTTCCCAAAACGGTTCCTGATTATAAAAACTGGATTGAACTCTCCGATCTGATATTAAAGGAAAAAAGCAAAGATATAAAAGTTGCTTCCTGGCTGTGTTTTGCTCTATACAGAACAGAGCAGCTCAAAGGTTTAAGGAACGGTCTTGAAATTGTTTATCACATGCTGAAGACATTCGGTAATGACCTGTTTCCGAAAAATATTTCTCACAGAAGCAAAGCTATTCAGTTCCTGAGCACTTCAAGGGTTACCAAACTTCTGGAAAGGGATGAGGTTAATAAATCAAATGCGGCTGAAATTCTCAGGATCAATGAGATAATAAACCTTATCGTATCAGAGTGTGAAAGATTGATGCCTGAAAATATGCCGGTTCTTCAGAGTCTGCAGGATACAATTTCAGAACATGTTAAGGAGGCGGATAAAGCGGCAAAACCTCAACCTGCGCCCCAAAATAAGCCTGCTCCTCCCTCCCCTTCGGCGTCGGAAAAAAAGACCGCCTCAGTATCGGATGTCAGGGAAGAACAGCCTGTTGTAAAAGCGGTCAGAACTGCTTCAGAAGATGAGATCAGTATTCAGCTTAGAAGAACGCTTTCATACTTTTACGAAGTAATAAGCGATAATGAAACCATTGAAAGGGTTCCTGAATCCTTTTTTGCTTTCGGAATTGCAAGACAGATCCTTTGGAGTTCACTGGTTCTGCCGTCCTCAGAGGAAAAGATCACCAATATTGAACCGCCGAATGAAATTATACGCAAACTACTCCTCAACTGGCATAATGAAAATAAAAACGATGTTTTGATTCCCCGTGTAGAACTTGAATTCTTAAAAGATAACAGCGAATTCCGTTACTGGTTTGATGCACAAAAGTACCTTGTCAATGCCCTGGAAAGTAAAGGAGGCAGCTATTCAACTGCAGCAAGCGATATTAAATATTATCTGTCACGTCTGATAAAACGCCTTCCTGAACTGCCGAAACTAAAATTTGCAGGAGGTGAAGTTCCCTTTGCAGAAAAAGATACCTTAAAGTGGCTGGACCAGATATCTGTAACTGCAGCTTCGGGCCCCACAGGCGCGGATCAGGGATCATCTGCAGCTCCGGTTATTGTAGATCAATCATACGATGGAATTAATCAGGAATATGAGGAAGCGGTAAAAGATCTGCCCAAAAATTTTGAACAGAAACTTGAATCTATGCAGCAGGGACTCAATGCAGAGGAGCGGATGAAGGGTAAATTCCTCCGGCGGCTGAATATTGCCAGGTTCTGCTATGAAGCAAAGCAGTATAATGTTGCAAAAGTAAAGCTTGAGGAATTGAACAGGATGATTGAAGGGTTGAATCTGGCAGACTGGGAGCCGGCTTTGTGTACTGCCGTCTGGCAGTCATTATACCTTACCAATATTCAACTGCTTTTTTCTGCCGACAATGAAGCGGGTAAAAGTATACTGGAAAAACAACAGGAAGAATTATACTATAAAATAGCGAAGTACAATGCAATTTTAGCAATTAATTTAGAACAACAAAAACATAAAAGGAGGAAGTAGAACATGGCAAGACCCGTTGCACCAAAAATCGCTCAACGTGTAAAAGTCGCCATTCTCCCAAGCAGTGATGCCAAGGAAAGTGTCGAGCTTGATTACCGTATGCTTATAACCGGGAACTTTAGTAAAAGCGAGCCCGGAAGCCAGCCCCCCGTTAAGGACCGCAGGCTGCGGACTATAGGGAATAAGGGAGATTACAAAAGGGTGCTGAAGGACCTGAACCCTAAATTGAAGGTGACGGTTCCGAACAGACTTTCAGATGATCCTGAAGCTAAAATGGAAGTTAACCTCGACTTCCAGGATATCAAGGATTTTCATCCTGATGAGATAGTTAAAAAAGTTGAACCTCTGCAGAAACTGCTTGAGGCAAGGGAGAGATTGAAAGAACTCAAACTTGCTGTGTTAAAGGACGCCAACCTGAAAAAAGCCCTTGAAGGAGTTTTAAAGGACGGCGGTGCCAGCATTGAAGACCTGATGGCCAAACTCGGCAGCCAGGATAAAAAGTAATTAATGAATTTTGAAATTTAACTTTTGTAAACGGAGGTTTAATTAAATGGCTAAAGAAAAATCAGAAGCAACAGAACAGGGTCAGGTGACCGAACAAAACTCTGTTGATAGGTTGATCTCCATGCTGGACGACTCCAAGAAGTCGGCCGTGGCTGAATTTATAGGTAAGGTCGGTAAAGAATCCGAGGTCTTCAAAATAACAGGAGCCCTTGTAGATTCATATATCGCTGACCTCGATACTGTCCTCAGCGCCCAGATGGATGAAATTTTACATCATCAGGATTTTCAGGAACTTGAGTCGACTTGGCGGGGACTATTATTCCTTGTACAGAACACTGAGTTCAGTAAACCTGTAAAATTTGAACTGCTTGACGTGTCAAAGGAAGAACTGTATGAAGATCTTAATGATGCAGCTTTGGGTGAAGGATATGAAAAAGATTCAGGACTTTGGCATCATATCTACTGGGGTGCATATGACAAAGTAGGCGGTCATTCATACACAGCAATCGTAAGTGATTTTCAGTTTGAAAACAATCCCCAGGATATTTCACTCATGCAGCACTTGTCAGTTCTCGGAGAATCTGCACAGCTTCCCATCATAGGTAATGCCTCGGCACAGTTCTTCGGCGAAAAAAATATGACTGATGTGATGAATAATCGTTTTCTTCCCGAACAGCTTAAAGAAGGTGCAGCTTATGCATCATGGCGGGCATTCAGGGATGATGATCGTTCAAAATATATAGGCTTGACGCTCCCGAGATTCCTGGGACGTTTGCCTTATAATGCTGAAGCTGAACCCACCAAAAACTTTAACTATTCCGAAAACGTAATGAGAGGCGGGGCCGATAATAGCCTCTGGTGCAGTACTTCATTTGCCCTGGCTTCTAATATGGTTAAGAGCTTTGAGAAATGGGGATGGAGCGTTAAGATCGTCGGTGTAGAATCAGGCGGTAAAGTTGAGAGCCTTCCGGTCCCGACATACGAAGAACACGGTCAGACAAAGCTGAAAGTACCCCTGGAAGCATCCGTTGGCCAGGCAAAAGATGCAGAGCTTTGTGATCTCGGATTTATTCCGCTGGCTCATTGGGATAGAACAGATTATGCCTGTTTCTTTGAAACACCTTCTGCGAACAGACCGAAACAGATCAAAAATGATCCTGCGGCTACCGCAAACTTCTCCGTCGGTTCCAGGCTTCAGTATACCATGCTAGTTACCAGAATAGCTCATTACCTTAAATACCGTCAGCTTGTATTTGTGGGTAAGAATGCAGGAGCCGGAGAGATAAAGAAAGACATGTCAGGCTGGCTGGATACACTTGTTGTTGATATGCCTAATCCTGCAGAAAAAATAGTAGCAGAAAAGCCGCTGCGGTCATACAAACTTGACGTAACGGAACTCAAGGAAAGACCTGGATTTTTCCAGATAAGTGCAGAATTCAGGCCTCACGTAGCGATAACAGGGATGGACGTAAATCTTAAGCTGATAGCGTATCACTCCGGAGAAGAAGCATAAATCTCATAATCATAGTAACCATTAACAAACAAATCTAAAAACTAAATCGGAGGTAAGTCATGGCTGTAAAAGGCGAGATACTATTCAAGGATTCTGAAGGAAATGATCTGGAAGGTCCGCGTCCAAATGGGTCCTGTACTGTTCTTGAGTTTTCCCAAAAAATTAAACTGCCGACAGATTCTTCAACCGGGCAGGTTACAGGCAGCAGAATGTACGAGCCGTTTATGATTCTTAAGGAGATCGATAAACTGACTCCGTTTATGTTCCAGTACTGCGCAGAAGGCCAGGTATTTAAATCTGTAGTCATCTCGCTTTATGAAATAGCTGAGGCTACGGGTAAGGAGACGGTTTATTTCAAATACACTTTGACAAATGCCAGGGTTATTGAAGTTGAAGATATGATGCCCTCATCTGTTGAATCAACAAAACTGGCCGTTGCACACCTGGAACGTATCCAGCTTGTTGCAGAGAGCGCAGAATGGGAGCATGTAAAAGCCAGTACCCTCTTCTCGGATCAGGGCTTTTTCTCATTTAAACTCCCCGTTTAGGAAAACTGATTTAGCGGGGTGGATTACCATTTCCAGAGATGTCAAGTGTTGGATAGTCCACCCTTTCCATTTGTAACCCTGTCTTCCCGGCAGGATTAACATTTGTTACACTAACCACACCATCGGTTAACCCAACCCAGACCAGGGTTTGAATATGCGAGTGTGTAGGCCCAGGTTGCCTCAACCTGATAACCGGTTATTCAACAGCTAACGTCAAGCCGGCCAGGTGCCGCGCAGTAATAAACAATTATATCAACATTGAAAAATCTAAGCCTTTATAATATTCTTCTCGGACAATTTATATCCGAAACCGTTAATCCCGACGAGATCGGACCGCAGCAGTTTGAGCACCTTACCGAAGATCAGAAACTGAGTCTTAGCATAATTGAAAACCTGCGGATGATCCTTACAACCCGCAGAGGATCTGTACTGCATCTCCCCGATTTCGGTATATCTGATATTCTACAGATTTACCTTGCTTCCGACAACCCCATCGAATCTTTAAAAAGCGAGATCAGGGATGTAATATTAAAATACGAACCGAGGATCAGCGAGGTGCGCATTCAGAATTCCGAATTCGACCAGAAAACCCTCCGTGCATCACTGAAAATAATTATAAAGGTAAAGGATAGTTCAAACCAGGAAATATTACTGACAGAGTTTTCAACCACCGGATGGACAAAAGTCATCTTTGATAAGGATAGCGAATGAGTACGGATAAATATTTTGAAAGGGAATACAATTTCCTGCAGTCTTCAGGAGAAGAATTCAGCAAAAAGCATCCCACACTCGGATCCCGGCTCCATCTAAGCGAACGGGAACGGAAGGATCCTTTCGTTGAAAGGCTGTATGAAGGATTCGCATTCCTTGCAGGTAGAATTCATGAAAGACTTGATGATGAATTCCCCGAGATTGCGGGAGGAATCCTGGAGATCCTGTTCCCTCACCTGTTAAAAACTTTTCCGTCATGTGCAATTCTTCAGACAAATATTAAATCCGGTGCTCTCACAGATCCGGTTCTCATAAAAAGAGGGAGTGAGATTCAGACACAAACCGGAAAATATAAAGTGAAGTACAAGGTTCAATCGGGTTCAGGAGGCGGATCCAGACTTACTGAGAAGGATGAACCGGCAGAGTTTATATTCAGAACCACCCAGGATCTCATTGTCAGACCTATGAAAATGACAGATGTTTCAGTTGAGGAATCTGCCCAGGGTAAATCATCCTTAATTTTGAAGCTGCAGCTTGACAGGAATGTTGATTACAATTCACTTCAGATGGGAAAATTCAGATTTTACCTTCAGGGTGCTTCCTCAATAAAATATTACCTCCATCTGTTTTTAACCAGGTATGTTGATTCAGTATGGATCAGAGAATTTATAAATGCAAAATCTGAATTTAAGAAAATAGAGGATTTTAAGATCCAGGTTCCGGAACTTTCACTTGAGACTGAGTATAAAAGTGAGGACTACTCCATACTTCCGTATGCGAAGCAGTCATTTAAGGGCTTCAGGATCCTGCAGGAATATTTTGCTTTCCCTGAGAAATTCTTTTTCATCGATATATTCGGACTCGATAAGTTTATTGCATCAGGTGAATCTCCGATTATTGAAATCAAGATTGACTTCAATAGAAAAATGCTTCGGGAAAGACAACCGGGAAAAAATAATATTAATATTAATTGCGTCCCTATTGTAAACCTTTTCTCAAGGCCCGTAGAAGAAGTTTCCGTTACGCAGAGGCTTCCGGAATATTACATAATTCCTGATCTTTACAGGAGGAAGAGCCGGGAAATTTATTCCGTAGATAGTGTAAGCGGTATTAGCGAAAACAGGATGGAGCAGTATAAATACATTCCTATAACTGCGCATGATATTCTCGATACCACCAACCCGGAATACAATTTCAAACGATTTTATTCAATTGTACGTAAGACAATTCAGAGTGATATGTCGGAAACTTTTATAAGATTGTTCGGACCAAGTATGGAAGAAGAGATATTTCCGAAAGAGACTCTTAGCCTTGAGGCTACACTTTCGAACGGTTTTCTTCCTTCAGCATACCTTGAATCCGGTTCAATAAAAGAACCAATTGATTTCCCTCCGGGCATTGAAGCCTTTAATATCACAGTACCCACAGAGATACAAAATTGTCCCGACAAACAGAATTACCTATGGTCGTTGATCGCCCATTTGTCAGTTAGTTTTTCAACCCTTGCAGATCTAAATACATTTAAAAGTATCCTGAATTTATATAACTGGACAAAGTCCCCCACCCATCCGAACAAAAAAAGAATCGAAAGTATAAAAAAGATACATAAGCCGAAACTGGTTAATAAAATAATGAACCAGAGTCTGGTAAGGGGAATTGAATTTCACGTGGAAGTTGATTCTAAAGAGTTTGAGAACGATGAAGGAGAAATAAATCTCCTTGGAATGGTTTTAAATTCATTCCTCTCACAGTATGTAACCATTAATTCATATGTTTTCTTAAAAATATCCGAAACAGGAACATCAGCAAGCTATACATGGAACCCGGCAATCGGAGAAATACTACCGGTATAATCGAAGATATCCTGCGGAACGGACCTGAATACCGGGTCTGGCAGGCTGTCTTGTTAAGTGAAATTATCACGAAAAAAGATAATCCCGGCCGAAAGGACTATCTTTTTGATCAGGCAGGACTGAAGTTCCGCCCGCACCAGAATTACTCATACCCTCCGTCAGATATTAAATCTGTTACTTCTGAGAATGATGAAATAAATTTTGTTCTAACTTTTCTGGGTTTATACGGAATAAATTCACCCCTGCCACGGTGCTATCATGAACAGATTGTATTCCAGGAAAAGATCCTTGGTGAGGGGAATGTCCCGCTCCAGAATTTCCTCGATATATTTAATAACCGGTTTTACTGGCTGTATTATCAGTCATGGAAAAAGTACCGTTTTTATCTGTACTTAAATAATACCGGAAATAAGGTATCGGAAAGGATTAACTCTTTCATTGGGCGCGGTGCTTTTTCCGGGAAAAAGACATCATACCTCTCAGATTTCACCTTGATAAAGTATGCCGGGGTTTTCAGCCGGCGCGTAAGAAGTAAGGAAGGTTTAAGAATCCTGCTTTCACATATCTTCCCTCATTTTGCTTTTAAGATCATCGAATTTGTACCGCGCTGGGTTGAACTTATTGATGTGCCTCCCCTTGGAAGCAGTGAATTCCGTCTTGGTAAAAACAGTTTCATCGGAAAAACCACTGTTGACTATATGAGCAGGATCCGAATTGAGATTGGACCTGTATCCTTTGATGACTACCTAAACTTCCTTCCCCATACAGAAAATTCTAAAAGACTGAATGAACTCTTAAACCTCTATCTTAACGACGGATTAGAATACGACATCAGATTTAAGATTCGTGCCGATACAATTGAAACCACTTCCTGGAATGATGACAGGTTAAAACTTGGAACTACATCCTGGCTTGGTAAACCCTCCATTGAAGAATTTGATGTGAACATCCCTAATGAAGAAATAAATCCGGAATTTAATTAAGATAATCTTACCCGATCATGTATCCCCATAGGGAATGGACATTTGTATAGAGTGTAATTGATACAGAGGTTTAATCCCTCCGGGATTTCAGGTGTACAGAGTTTTTCATTCGCTCAGCTAATGAACATTTGTAATTATAAATAATTTCCAAAACCAATACTATTCCCATAGGGAATGAACATTTGTAAAAAACCTAACAGGAGATTTAAATGCAAAGTAAGGACCTAAAGTCGCTGCTTTTAAAATTAAATAACTACCTCGTGAGAAACCTTGACACAGCTACAGGACTCGGGATCAACCGGGGGCACTATGAAATCACTTTCGATCATTTGTTAAACGCGCTGCTGGAAGACGGACAGGGAGATATTCCCTTAATCCTCAGGCATTACGCAATCGATTCAGGCAATGTTCAGGCACGGTGTCTCAGAAACCTTGATGAGATGGAAAAGGGAAATTCGGGAAAACCAAAACTATCGCCGCTGCTGACAGAATTACTTGAGCAGGCATGGATAACAAGTTCCGTTCATCACCATGAAACAAAAATAAGATCAGGTGCATTCTTTGAGGTATTTGTCGCTTCAGAACAGGTAATCAGTACAAGGTTAATGGATATACTGTCGCCTGTAAAACAGGAGGAGCTTCGATCTGAATTCTACAATATTGTCAGGGGATCTGCAGAAGATGAATCTGTCTCTTCGGAAATGCTGTCACAGGAGGAAGCAAAGGCTATCCCGGCCGACGGCACAGTGCTGGATCTTTATACTACCAATCTCGTCTCACAGGCTAAAGATGGAAAAATTGACCCTATCCTTGGCAGGGATGAAGAGATCATTCAGGTAATAGAGGTTTTATGCAGAAGAAAAAAATCCAATCCCATTCTGCTTGGAGAGCCTGGTGTAGGTAAAACAGCTCTCGTGGAAGGTCTTGCAATAAAGATTGCTGCCGATGAAGTACCCGATATACTGAAAAATAACCAGATATATTCACTTGATATGGGTTCACTGCAGGCAGGAACAAAAATGAGAGGAGAGTTTGAGAAAAGATTGAAAGCCGTGATAAACGAAATAACCAACTCTCCCCTGCCGGCAATTCTCTTTATAGATGAAGCACATACTCTCATAGGTGCAGGAGCTTCTGCAGGAGGCGGAGATGCGGCGAATCTTTTAAAGCCGGCACTGGCCAGAGGAACATTCAGAGCGATTGCAGCAACCACTTACCTGGAGTATAATAAATATTTTGCAAAAGATGCTGCGTTGGAAAGAAGGTTTCAGCCTATACACGTAGGTGAGCCGGATGATGAAAAGGCGACGCTGATGTTAAGGGGAATCAAGACTAAATATGAAACCTACCATGGCATACATATTACTGATGCTGCAATAGAAGCTGCGGTAAAGCTGTCAAGAAGATACATCGCGGGAAGGCAGCTTCCCGACAAAGCAGTAGATCTGCTGGATACTTCAGCAACGCGTGTGAAAATGTCGTTAACCAGCAAACCGCCGAAGCTTGAACTTTTAATAAGTCAGTTAAAATCTGTTGATATGGCCATCGGGACACAGAAAAAAGATTCCGATATGGATCTAATCATTGATACGGCTGTTCTGAAGGACCTTGAAAATAAAAAGTCTAGATTAGAAGTTGATATAAAGGCAAACGAGGATAGGTGGACAAAAGAGAGTGAGCTTACCAGGAAACTGATGGAACTGAGAATGAAAAAGTTCGCAGGCAATGGGAATGGAAACGGCAAAGGAAAAGAGGATTCATCGATTGTAGAACAAATAACAAAAGTACGAAAAGAGCTCAGCTCACTGCAGGCAAGTAATCCCCAGGTCTTTGCAGAGGTAACCGCAAATACTGTTGCGGAAGTTATTGAAGCGTGGACAGGCATTAAAGTCGGGAATATGACACGGGATGAGATGACTACCCTATTGCAGTTGGAGGATGATTTAAAAGAAAAGAGTAGTAGGACAGGACCATGCAATAAAGCAGATAGCGGATGTAATAAGAGGTGCAAAAGTTGGTATTAAAAAGGAAGAGGGCCCTAACGGTGTTTTTCTACTTATCGGACCTAGCGGTGTTGGAAAAACAGAACTTGCCCGTGCTGTAGCTGAAGTACTTTTCGGCGACGAAAGATTTATGGTTACATTGAATATGACAGAGTATCAGAATGAATATAATACTTCCAGGTTGATAGGTGCAGATCCCGGACTGGTTGGATATGGTGAAGGCGGAGCTTTGAGTGAGCCTGTAAGGAGACGCCCTTATTGTGTTGTTCTGCTGGATGAAATCGAAAAAGCAAATACCTCTGTTACTGATCTTTTTATGCAGATCTTTGACAGGGGAATGCTGCAGGATGCCGACCGGAGAAATATAGATTTTTCAAATACAACGATATTTATGACTTCGAACCTTGCTTCGGAAGTGCTTTTTGAAAAATATAACTCGGGAATGACGAATCCTGATGATCTGCTCGAAGAACTCCGGCCGTATATGAACCAGTACTTCAGACCGGAATTTTTAGGCAGACTGAAACCGATAGTTTTTCTGCCGTTAAGTAAAGAGGTATTAAAACCTATTGTTGAAATGAAGTTAGGAAAAATTAAAAAGAGATTACTGGATAATCAGGGACTCACGATTGAATTCAACAAAGCCGTGATCGACGATATTGTTGAATCGTGCACAAGGGCGGAGACCGGCGCAAGGAATATCGATGCCATTGTAGATAAAAAACTTGCTCCGGAAATATCATCCCAGCTGCTCGGTTTTATGGCAGAAGGAAAGAGTCCCTCTAAAGCAACTGTTACAAAATCAAAGGACGGCACTTTCAAATATAAGTTCGTTTAGTCCAGCCGATTATTCATTATTCATTGTTAATTATTTAAAGCAGGTATCTAATGCCAGACCAAAAATTTAATCAGCCGTATTACCAGATGCATTTCTCTGAGGTGGATGACGATGTTTTCGGGGTAATATCGTTTGAAGGCGAAGAAGAAATATCCGGTTTGTTTGAATACAAAATAGTCCTCGCATCGGGTGATCCCAAAATTGATTCAAACAAAATCCTGAATAAATCCGCTGCCTTAACTTTGTTCCGGCCTGATCAAAGTACCTGTAAAATTCATGGCATCATCTCGCAAATCGAACAATTTGGTCAATCCAGAGATCATGTTTTTTACAAAGTCATCCTTGTTCCCCGCCTCTGGAAGTCATGCCTTACATTTCAGAATGAAGTTTACCAGAATATGGAAATAAAGGACCTGATTAAGGAGATACTGGAAAAGAATGAATTGACAGGCAGCGACTATAAGATAGATCTTAAGAGTAAATATCCTAAGAGTGAATTTGTAGTTCAGTACAGGGAAACAGATTTTAACTTTCTTAACAGGCGGCTGGAACATTTTGGAGTGTACTACTACTTCGATCAGAGCGGAGATAAAGAGGTGGTTTGTTTTACCGACGACAACAGCAAACTTCCGGATGCCGGCTACTCCGATGGTATCGGATACAACGAAAACCAGGAGTCGCTGGGAGATATAGAATCAATACTTGATATTTCCTCGACTGAAAGATTGGTTACCGGCAAAGTAATGCTGAAAGACTATAACTATCTCTTTCCGGAAAAACAACTGATGGCCGAGAGCAAAATAGATTCCAATCTGCCGGGTACCTATTATGATTATGGAGATAATTTTGAAACTGAAAAGGATGCTGAATTCCTTGCCAAAATCAGGAACCAGGAATTTCTTGCCGCCAGTGTGATATTTAACGGGAAAACAGATAGCAGAATGTTTCGGGCGGGTTACCGCTTTAAACTTGACAAACATTACCGTGACGACTGGAATAAAGAATACATAATTACAAAATTATCTATAGCCGGATCTCAGCGCGGACAATTTGTTATTCCTCAGAAACTTCAGACAACGGAATCTGTTTTTGAATGTAAATTCAATGCTATTCCCTTCGAAATGGAGTTTAGACCGGAAAGGAAAACCCCTGTACCGAAGATATCAGGTATTATGAGTGCGAAGCTTGAATCGGGAACGGGTGATGAATATGCATTCCTTGATGACCACGGACGCTATAAAGCAAAAATGCTCTTCGACCTGAGCGATAAATCGAACGGAGAAGCTTCACTTCCGATCAGGTTAACTCAGAATTACTCGGGTTCCGGTTATGGAGTTCATTTTCCAAATCACAAAGGTACAGAACTGCTATGGGCTTGTGTTGACGGTAATGTAGACAGACCAATAGGACTCGGAACGGTACCAAATCCTTCCCAGGCTTCCCCGGTGGCGGCAAAGAACAAATCTCATAACATTATCAGGACAGCTGCAGGCAATGAAATACTGATAGATGACAAGACAAATGAGACTCAAATATCATTGACAACGTCTGACTCACACAAAATCTTACTTGATGATAAGGATGATAAGATCGAGGTCACCTCGAAGGATAAGCATAAAATTACGATGGATGATAAAAACCAGAATATTACCATTACAACTAAGGAAGGACATACAATACTCCTTGACGATAAGAATACTAAGATCATGGTTACCAGTAAAAACGGTCACTTCTTCCTTATTGATGATACCGACGGGGCCGAAAAGATCCAGTTATCGGATAAACCAAAAAACAATAACTTTATTGTGGATCTTAAAAACCAGAAACTTATAATTGAAACTAAAGACGGAAGCATCGATATACTTGCGCCGAAAGGTGAGATAAATGTTAAATCGAAATCCTTTAAACTGGAAACTGAAGGTGACACAGAATTAAAAGCTGCTAATATAAAATCAGAAGCTGACTCCGACTATAAGGTAAAGGCAGCGAATATAACTACCGAAGCTTCAAGCGACCTGAAACAAAAAGGAATGAAAATATCATCGGAGGCCAGCACAGATTATAAAATAAAGGGATTAAATACGATTGTTGAGGCAGGTGTAGACATTAAAATTAAAGGAGCATTATCAACCGTAGAAGCCTCGGGTATTAACACAATAAAAGGGGCAATGGTAAAAATAAACTGATGACTAAGGAATTTGTATTATGAGCTTTGCCGCAAGGATGGGTGACAGCTGCGCACATGGAGGTGTCATTGTTGCAGGATGTCCTACTGTTCTTATTGAGAATATGCCTGCTGCAAGGGTAGGCGACATGCATGTTTGTCCTATGGTAACCCCCGGTACCCCGCCTATTCCCCATGTGGGAGGACCAATTATGCCGCCCGGGAGTCCCACTGTTTTTATCGGAGGACAGCCTGCCGCAAGGATGGGTGATATGGCTACTTGCGTTGGACCGCCTGACTCAATAGTAAAGGGCAGCGCCACTGTAATGATAGGTATGGCAGGAAGCGGGAGCGGAAGCGGAGGCGGTGCAGGTTCGAGCGGAGCTGCTGCTGCAAAAGCAAGTGCTCAGAATGCCGTTGGCGGGAGTCCTGAAGCATCGACCAAAGAAAAAAACTGGCTGGAGTATAAGCTAGTGGATAAAGCCGGAAACACAGTGAGCGGCGTAGATTACAAATTAACCGATACTGATAAAAAGGAATCATCGAGCAAAGTTAAAACCGATGGAAGAATCACCAGGGATGCATTAAAAGAAGGCAGCGCTGAACTGGTACTTAAAAAGTTATTTAATGCTAAATGGTCGAAGGATCTCGTAAAACCCGGTGATAAGGTTGAGCTAAAAGTTGAATCCGAAGGTCTGGATGACGGTGAAAAAATAAACTTTTCAGTATGGAGACGTGATATAGGTGCAGCGGATGTTCAGGTCTTTGCTGCCGACGTTTCGCTTCAGGGAAATAAGGCAAAAACAGAATGGAGTCCGCTCTCAATAAATGAAAAATCAGACGGTAAGGGTTTTTCCTGCCCTTCATTCTATTTCATTTCCCTATCCGAAACCGGTATCAGCGTCCGATCCTCTCTCCTGTACATCGAAGATACCATCGAGATCAGCCTTAAAGATGAGGATGGTACTTCAAGAAAAAACGAGGAGTTTTTTCTTTACCTGCCTGATGGAAAGATCATCCAGGATAAACTCGATGCAAACGGGTACAAGAAAATTGAAAAGGTTCCGGCCGGAAAGTATTCCGTTAAGTTTCCAAACCTGAGAAGAAAACCTGCACAGGATTAACCACTTTGAAAATTATATAGACGAATGCCCGATACTATAGAAATAAATCCCCGTAACTCCGATAGCAAGTTTGGTAACCTGGTCTCCGGACAGACAAACGAAATGACTGTCAGATCCCGCTTTTCGGTTACTGTTATAGAAATGGAGGATATAAATTTCCATTTCGACAGTGCCGTACTACTTCCTGATTATGGAACGGATGAACCACAGCCGGGGACCCAGGAACAAAACAGGATAACCGGACTTGCTGTGCTTTATGCCTGCTACAAACAAGCTGAGAAGATGGAATATGCACAGAGTATACTTGCTGCAGGCCATACAGATAAAAAAGGTACCGAACAGTATAACCTAACCCTGTCGCAAAAGAGAGCCGAAAATGTTCTTTATATGTTTACTGCAAAGAGACCGCAATGGGTAAATTCATCTAATGATCAATACCAGGTTGAAGATGTACAACAAATATTGAAATGGATTTCATTTAATTTCAGGTATGACTGTGATCCGGGCGATATTACCAATTCATTGAACTCAGAAACGACAGGCGCTATTCTTAATTTTCAAAAACGCTATAACTATGATTTTGTAATAAAGAAGGCTCATGCAAAGAATTTTACACGAATATTTACCTCGATATCCGAAGATGGCAAGATGGGTCCTCAAACCTGGGGCGCTTTCTTTGATATGTATATTCTTGAAATGCTCATTATAATGGGGATCAATGAAAACGGACTAAATGAAATAATTTCAAAACTGAATTTTGTAACAAAAGGCCACTCCTGTCCCGCACCTGCAGTCGGTTGTGGTGAAAATTTTCCGGCAAGCGGAGCTACATCCGAGGATGAGAATTCCGTCGACCGCCGCGTAGAGATTTTGTTTTTCGATGAAGGCGAGGAACCACTTCTCGAATGCCACTCCAGCAGGTTTCACTGTACCAAATCAAAATGCGATCTCTACCCCAGGGACGTTTTTTATACTCACGAACCGGTCCCTGTTGCACCCCTTCCCCTGCCGAGCGGAACTGCCGTGAGGGTACATCTTATGTTTCAGTACCTGACCCCTGATAAAAACAAACGGCCTCTTCCAAAAGGATTTCCGTTTATTTTAATGTATCAGGATGGTACCTCTGAAGAAAAAACAATTGAATCGGAAAACGGCCAGGTTTTCTTGCAGGTTCTCAGGGAAAAAAAATCGTTTACCGTAGAATTTGACTTTGGTGATACCACATTCATTTCATCACCTGCAGACAGTTCCCTGAAAGATGAAATCACAGACAAAGCTGGCGCCCTGGAAAAAATTAAGAACGGGTTCAGGGTTTTTAGTCTGCCTCTGAAATTCCGTCTGAAAAACTCTGCCTGGGAAGTGACAGATCGTGATTCAAATTTTGACAATTCCACTATGGAGTTTAGGCATCTCGATGACCTGAGTGTTGAAAATATCGGATCGGAAGGAGTTCCGGTAAAAATGCTTCTGGATCCAAAATGGCTTCACCTTAAGTTTTCCTACTTTGACAGATTCAAAAAACAAAGACTAACTGTTCCACCGCTGACACTCGAAGGTTTTAATGATGCCGGTTCTGCCGGAGGTAATGCCGATACAGTATCTAATTGGAGAGATGCCTCAGGAGAATTCCAGGCATTACCCTGGATATTACAGGAGGGAAGTAAACCTGATGATAAGGTATTGGTTCAGTTCAGGACTGTCCCGCAGACATTTGTCGATTCATCCGGCAGTAATATCAAACTTGTTTCAAAATCAGGATTCACGGTTTCAGAACCCGGTATGAATGCAGGGGAACCTGTCAACACTGATTTCACACAGCCGGATGTCGGAAGAATGAAATATTATGATCTGCCGGAGATCTGGAAATCTCGTACGTATTATACAAGGCAGGCATCAGAGACCAGTGGAGCAGATCCAGATAAAGACTTTTTTGAGAAGCTTGTAGTGAACACAACAACTCATTCCCGTCCTCTTTTAATTTCACTCGATGATATTGTTCTGTGTATAGGCGATAACCATGGTGGAATCTTCGCGCCATACGATTGGGATGGAAAAGAAATCGCCGTACTCTGTAATACGTTCAATAATAAAGATGCAGCCGGTAATTCGGGTCCCCCTAACCTGACAAATTTCGGTTTATATAAGCCGGCAACAAAAGCAGATTACACTTCGGAAACCGAAGTTGCCTCGGTCAGAACGGACAAATTGGCTCACATTGTGGATTACCCGGATTGGGTGCGGATAGTTGCTGCAAAAGGGAATTTGTTTGAAGCCTTTGATCTTAGAACTCCCGATGGAAATACCGGAGTCGTAGGTGCAAGAGCAGCCGTAAGATGGATTGACAGCACTTCTCTTATCACCCCGGGAAATGATGCATCCTCCCGGCCCGGTATAACGCGGACAAAAAATACATTTATAATACAGCCTTTCTTCTATCAGGTACACGATTATCACGGGAGGATAGGACGGTATGACATGGTTTTCCTGCGATGCTGCGACATTGACAGTGATAAAGAAAAATCGGTTAGTCTGCATTATTTCCGTTTTCATTTCTCTTTCAATTTCACACTTACACAATCGGACCAAAACAAACACAGGGTGGCGTCTACCTTATCGGGCCCTCCGGCACAAACCTTCAAGAATGATACCTGCAATGCCATTATGCATAGGTGGAACGGAGACGACAGTACCAATGGCTATCGTGCAAAGTTCGCCCCGAAAGACGGGGGTTTAGCTCTTCCGGAGGGACAAGTGGTCTGGTTCATCCAGGCTTTATCCAACCCGGATAAAAATCTTGCTCATTTCGAATTAAGAGTCTTCAACGATAATGCGGGACGTCCTTTTATGACACGTTTCGGAAAGGGGGAACTGAATGAAACTTACCTCACCGCTAATCCCCATGAGACGGGACACGGCGACAGTCTGGTTGATGAGTATGTGGAACGCTGGTCAAGTGCTTCCTACAGGCAGCCCGGGTTCTACAGCTATTCGCCGGGAGCACCATTCGATTTTGATTCCACTGCTATGATGAATGGTAACCGGACAATAAGAACAAGGTATTACTGGCATATAGCTGAGTGGCTGAATAAACTCTACAATGCTGAATTTTTATTTGAAAGAAATTCAATTAAATTCGGTCTCCCTACGCATCCCCATAAAACTGAAAAAACATACGTATCTTTTCCCATCAGCAGTGCTGACAACCAGGAAGCAGGCGACAGAGGCAAATTTGATCTGTTCCTGTACAAGTTAGGTGAAGATGAGTTCAACAGGGATATTCTCAGAAATCATCCGGTAAAAGGAAAAACATCTCTGCCTCCTTTTGATGCTATCCTTATAATAATCGTTAAAATGCGTTTTGAATTTCATACAAATACCCACAATGATATTAAAAGCGGACTTGGAAGAATAAACAGCGGAATATTCAGCCAGTTTAATCAGAAATTTTATGCTTCATCTACTCAAAAGAATATTCAAAGGTGTCTCCTTCATTTCTTTCCTCGTTACCTTGTTAAAAACTATTCCGGAGATGCAGAGCTGAACGGTGATATGGGGGTAAATAATGAAGCTGGTTATACATCAGCTATGAATGGTATCGCGGACACATACAAGCTGCATTTTGACGTTGAAACCAGGGCTTCGGGTAGTTCAGAATGGGATGAGAGCTGGCTGGAAAGACTTGTCGGCGATAAGAACGACCTTAGGATTAAACTGGATGCAACGATAGGCGTCAGGTTCCCGCGCTTCTTTGCAAATATGGTAGGGATAAGTGATGGGACTGCAGATGATCCGCATAGTTATGAACCGGTAGCACGAAAGCTTATGCCCGATGCACAGATATCAAAAGTTTTCCCTTAGTAAGCTAATATTATTTTTTATCCTGCTAGCAGGATCAATTTATTCCTGGAAAGGATACTCTCCGAAAATGGATCCAGAATCTGTTGAAGGTACCCCGGGTAATGATTCCGTCCCTGATACGGTTAATATCAGTGAAAGCAGCCAACAGTTTAGTATAGACGATAAGCCCCCTTCTGATTTTTCAATCGTCAGCTGTTTCAGCAATGAAGCGCACAACGGCAGATCTGCTGTTAAGCTTGCTAAGAATTTATGGAGTCAGAAATGGAAAGTTCCCCTGGATGAGAGCCTTACTCCCCGGCATATCCTCTTCTGCAATGATTATATTATTGTATACGGAAACGGACAGTGGCAGTTATTCAGCATGCAGGGCAAAACACTTAACTCGGGGGCAGCGGGATTTTCTGAATTATATATAGATAAACAGACCGGACTTTTCTTCTTTGCTGATTATAACGGACTCATCCAGGCAAGGAACCTTCAGGATGGTTCCCATAAATATTCATTCTTTCCAATGTTCAGCACAGGTTATTCAAGACCAGCTTTCTTCCGCAAGGAAAGACTGCTCGATATTTTGTCGGTTGAAGAGAATGAGAATCCTCATGGAAACGTTACACTCAGAAGTTCTGTCATCGAAGCGGTTGATATCGGGGAACCGGAGACCATCGACGACAATGGCTACCTTCTTTCAGCTCACCGATTAAAAGATATCCAGGTAAATAGTACAGAGGTTAATGCTGTATTTTCTGATAACCTGGCTGTAGTAGCTGCTCCGGACCAAATAATAATTACCGGTGCTGAACTTAAGATTGCAAGGATTATTAAGGGAGAATTTAAACCTGTAGCAATGAGTATGGATGAAAGCGGGAGGATATACATTGTAGCTTCTCTCGCTGGCAGCGTAGGAAAAAAGAATGCTCTGTGGGTTATTGACAGCAGCGGCAGTAAGCTTGCAGACATTGAGCTTCCGGGAGGAGCGGAGTCATTTAATCCCCCTCTACTCGGGTACGGTTTAAAACTCTACGTAACTTCCGACAAACATATTTATTCGATAAATCTAAAAGAAAATTCTTTTACTGAAGTACCTTTCGAAAAACCGCTGGGAGGAGCAGTGATTTCATCGGATAACAAAATAGTTCTTGCTGCCGGAAAAATGATATTCGGCATCGATGACAATGGTGAAACTATCTACCTGACTCACCTGGACGATGATAAGTGGATAACCAATCCCGTGTTTGCAGGAAACGACAATTTGATTTGCTCGACAGGAAAATTTCTATACTGCTTTGAGCGAGGACAAAAAATCAATTAGATACGTGAATGAATATTACTACCAACACAAATAAAGTCAAAGAAATTAAGCTGGAATCTGCTATTGAGCAGGTTATCTGGACGAAGAATATTGCTGCTGCCGGTGGAAAGGCAGGTATAGAAGTATTTACGAAGTTTGTGGGTAACAACTCGGATATTAAAATTGAGATTAAAGATAAGTCGGGCAAATCGGGTGGAACGGTTAAAGGTAAAATTACCGGCAACCGTTTCTGGAAGGAAATTGAAATCCCCGATAACCTGAAAGATGAATTGACGGCTACCGTTAAACTTTCAAAGCACGGATTGGAAAAGAAATCCAATACTATACCGCTGCTTCCGCCAATTAAAATATCGAACCTGAAATGGGATAAAGATGAAGCGAAACGAGGTGACATATTAAAACTCACTGCGGATATTAAAGGAGCATATGACGGAGCTGAGGCATCAATTGAAATCTATGAACATGATGACGATGGTGCGCACGACATAGTGGCTACCTTTTCTGCAAACGTGAAAAGTCAGAAGATCAAAGCTGAATGGGAATTTCAGTATGTTGAAGATACCGATGATATTCCCGATGATAATGAAGCTGAGAATGGTTATAAAAATCCGGAATACTTTTTCAGGGTGACTTTAGGCGGTATTTCTGCTGATTCCGGTTTGTTAAAATTCAAGGATTTCATTGAAATTGAAGTGGTTGATTTTACAGAACAAAAACTGGGTGTTGAATATACAATTCGTTTTTCGGACGGCACTGAGAAAAAGGGATCAGCTGATGAGAACGGCGATATTATAATTCCTGATGCTCCTCCCGGTCCCTACAAAATCGATTTCAACTGGGAAGATTAATCGATGTGCGACAGAAGCGGAAGTACCAGAGCCAGTACAGGAAGAAGAGCAAGGATAGTAGTAAATCCTATTGTTGTAAATTACGACTTACTGGTTGTTAGCTACCCAGATATACAGAGTTTACCGGGGCACACTTTTACCCCCTCTATCAATAATACCGGACAATCTTTAACTCAGGATCTGACTAAAGCTGTTCAACATGCTATTTATCAGCATATGTATAACAGCAGTCCCACAGTTTTCAACGAGAGAAAAACAATTCGGATGGAAATTAATAACGGGGCAGATATATTTATCACCGAAGTATTAATAAATACTCAGGCATCGGCTATTACTATTAACAATGTCGGCTCCCCCTCTTCTTCCCTGCCTGATTCTTCTCATATTTCAACAATAACAACCAGGTTGAGAAATTTTGGTTTCACTTTCTCAAACTGGCCTTCATCCAATCCCGATTATCTTGCATCTGTGTTAATGGGCGTGGATAAACTTGCGGATAGTGATCTGAACCGTGTCCGCAATCTAACAATCTCTTATAGAAGTTCACCCAGGGCGAGTCACTCAGGAAGATCGGAAGCAGGTGAATATATTAATGATGAACATAAAATTGAAATTTATAGAACTGCTTTTCAAACTTCGGCCGGTCTGGGGGGATCGCCGTCAGGAACCATAATAGGTGTTGGGGCAGACCGTACGGCTTTACTGCCTTCTGCTGCACTCACAGTTTTACACGAGATAGGTCATGCAATTTCATGGGGTGACTATACTATCAAAAAAAATACTCTGGAAAGCAGGTTAAGTACAATGAGATCCAGATGGGCATCTCACTTTCACGAAAGTTCATCCGGATGGAATACAGATAATCCCGGTATGGTTGAAACGTCAGACAGACAGCAATATAATCAGGATGTCCGGGACCTGACAAGTGCACAGGACTCTGTTAATTCCTGGAGTATAACTGATGCACTTTCCGGCTACGGCAGAATCCTTCCCCGGAGAGGGGAAACAAAGATTCCCTTTACTCCATATCTGAGAGATCTCGTTAACGGGACACTGTCGGGGATAGAGCCTTTGCAGGAATTTTTTGCTGAAGGATTTACTATTTATCAGTACGACCCGCAGTGGCTTCAAAACTGCGTTCGTCCTGTGTATGATTTTTTTCACGGAGGGGATTACCTTCGTATTTCTGATTAATTAAAAAGTACCTGTTATACAATGAAAATACCAGATTATTACAGGCAGTTTCAAAATCAGCCGGCTGAGGAGAAGAAGGAAGAAAGCACTCCTGAAACTCCCGAAATAAAGAAAACTGAAGCACCCTTACAAAAGCAGCCGTCAAAGCAGGAAACAAAACCGGCCGCCTCTCAGGATAAAACCGTTGTGTTCCGCGGAAACGGTTTCACCGTGAACCAGCTTGAAGAGTGGGAGGACAAGACTATTTACACAATCACCGGTCCTGTGATCGACGGGATCCAGCATAATATATTAATAACCGTTGATCGGGAACACTCCTTTGAGAACCTGACCGATTATGCCGAATGGCAGATTAAAACACTGGAGGAGGAATTAAAAGGCTGCACGCTGTTAAAGAAGGGGGAGACGCAGCTTACGAACGGCAGCGAGGCATTTGAAGCAATATTCAGCTGGTACCCTCTGGACGATTACAGAATTTATCAGCATCAGGTTTATACCTTTCACGACCAAACCGCATACAAGCTGACAGCATCCTTCACAAAAAAAACCCGGCAAACGATAGGTCCGGCCATCGTAAGAATGATGCTAAGCTTTAACCCTGATAATGACTCTAAATAGAATTATTTTTGAATATGAACAGTACTCAAATTAGCAATTCCTCTCCTCTCTCAAATAAGGCTGTGAAGGTGAAGGTGGAAAGAGGGAATTCATCTCAAAAAGAATTTTATTTCGATCAGACATTTACCATCGGCAGATCAGAGGAATGTTCGATACAAATAGATGAGGGAGTTGTAAGCAGGGTTCATCTTGAAATTATTTTTGATGGCAATAAATGGTGGTTGTCGGATAAGCACAGCAGCAACGGCACATTTCTGAACGGAAAAAAAATTGATAGTATCGAGCTGAAGACAACTACCACACTGGAACTCGGCGACAATGGTCCTATCCTTTTATTTTCCTTTGAGGAAAAGGCGATCGCTCCCCTGCCGAAAAGAGCTGAGCCTTCCGGAGATGCTTCTGTTACCAGCTACATACATCATTATTTCGATGAGTCAAAAGCAGATGACCAGGTCGGCGAGCATACCAGACTCATGCGTGAAGCATTTAAGGTGGTCAAGAAAAAGCATACATCTAAATATGTTAAGATTATCGCCGTTGTCGGATTACTTGCTGTTATCGCCGCCGCTTATTCGATATACCAGAACATTAAAGAAAACAAACAAAAGGCTCTTGCAGAAAACATCTTCTATGATATGAAATCCTTGGAGCTTGAAATTGAAACACTGAAGCAGGACCTTGCTCAATCGGGCGACCCAAGAATAATCAAAGCCCTTCAGAAATTTGATGAACGAAGGCATGAATTACAAAAGAATTACGATAACCTGGTTGATCAGCTGGGAACTTATGATCTCGCACCGGATGAAAAACTGATAATAAAAACCGCACGATTATTCGGTGAATGTGAACTCGCTATGCCTAAAGATTTTATCAATGAGGTAAAAAGTTATATCGCGAAATGGAAATCGAGCCAAAGACTGATGAAAGCACTGGATCGCGCTACTCAAAACGGGTACGCACAGGTTGTGGTTAATTATCTTGTCAGGCAGGATCTGCCTCCCCAGTTCTTCTACCTCGCCCTGCAGGAAAGTGATTTTCGCGACCAGATTGTAGGACCTCAGACAAGATATGGATATGCCAAGGGAATCTGGCAGTTCATCCCGGCTACAGCCAAGAAATACGGGTTGATTATTGGTCCACTTGTGAACGAAAGCGTATACGATCCGGGTGACGACAGGTATAATTTTCCAAAAGCAACAAGTGCAGCTGCCCGGTACATCAAAGATATTTACAATACGGATGCGCAGGCTTCAGGACTGCTGGTAATGGCCTCCTATAACTGGGGAGAGTATAACATCATAGACTTGATAAGAAAAATGCCGGCTAATCCTAAGGACAGAAATTTCTGGAACCTGCTGTTAAAATACAAGGACAAGATTCCGGAAGAAACATACAACTATGTTTTTTATATATTTTCTGCCGCAGTTATCGGAGAGAATCCTTCATTATTCGGATTTAATTTCGATAATCCATTGAAGAATGCGCTGCAGAACCTAAATAATTGAGTGGCATCCAGAAATAAATAGTAAGAACAATGGCATTACCTGATAAAAATTTCAACCTGTTCTTTTCGGCCAAGTCTGATATCGGACTGGTCAGAACTGAGAACCAGGATAACTTTGGAAAATTCCCGGAAAGTAACCTGAACATTCTTTCTCCGAAAGGCCAGCTCTTTATTGTTGCTGACGGAATGGGAGGACATATAGGCGGGAAAGAAGCCAGTTCCATCGCAGTAAAGGTTGTTGAGAGTGAATATTTCAAATCAGAATTTGAAGAATCGGTTGCACTGAAAACTGCGATAGAAAACGCGAATAATGCGATATATAATAAATCGGGGGACAAGACTGAATTCGGGAGGATGGGGACAACATGCTCTGCCCTGGTACTGCTGCCTGACCGCGTTATTGCCGGGCACGTAGGTGACTCGAGAATTTATAAGATCGAGAATAATACAATTGAACAAATCACCAGGGATCATACCAAAGTTCAGGAGATGTTAAGGGAAGGAATCCTTACTCCAGAAGAAGCGCGTAACTACCCCTCAAAGTCTGTTCTTGCCAGAGCCCTTGGCGTCGATGAAACGGTTAAGGTTGATATTATCGAGGACATCAGGCTGAAAAGAGGACAGAGCTTTGTTATGTGTTCTGACGGGCTGGCAAAAATAAGCAAGGGAGAAATCCTGAAGATCGTTTCGGGAAATAGCCCTTCGGATGCGTGCGATATCCTTATTAATCTCGCAAACGAACGCGGAGGAAAAGATAATGTCACCGTTATTGTAGTAAAAATTGATCCGGAAGATGAGATAAAGGCAGTTCCTGTAAAGCCACGAAAACAAAAGAAAACCAGGGTCCGGCAGCCGGGACCGCGCAGAAAAAGTAAAGGCTGGATAGGTATAGTAATTGTACTTGTGATAATTCTTATTCTGCTCTATCTGCAATTCAGCGATACGGGTCCTGATTCCGGCAAGGTTCAAACGGTTTACGATTCTCCTGTATCAACGCAGACTCCTGAACCGCAGGATGTTCAACCGCAGGAGAATGCGGAAGGAAATGATTCTGAGCAACTTACTGCAGCCGGCCGTCTGATGAAGGAAAAGAATTATGATAAAGCATTTACAATCTATAAGTCAATACTTGATAATCAGCCGATGCACCAGGCTGCGTTAAAAGGTGTAGGTGAAATTGCCTCAGCCTATAAAAGTATCGGCAAAAAACTTATGAATGAACAGAATTTTGAAGAGGCATTAAAGTATTTCAAAAAGGCAGCTGAAGTACAGCCGGGTGAAGCTGACGTTCAGAATCTGATACGTTTGTGCAACAGTCAGCTTGAATATAAAGCTCCAACAACACAATCTTCCGGGGAAACTTCCTCCCCTGCTGAACCTGAACAGCACCCGGTCATCAGTGCCGGAAATTTCAATTCTACAGGCTGGGTTTATCCGGGTATTAATAAGGACGAATTCATAATAAACGGAAACGAATTAAGCTTCTCAAATACCCTGAGCGAAAAGTTTGTCGTTTATAACCAGGATATGTTTGATGTTACGCTTGCTGTAAATATTGAAATAAGCAGCCCTAATTCGGTGGTAGGTTTGATCATCGGCTATGTTTCACCCCTCGATTATTATATTTTCAAATACCGCGACGGAGGTAATTATACCCTGGAGAGAGTTAGAGGCAATGATATAGAAAAGCTGCTCGTTATTCGCCCGAAAGATCCATCGATGGATAGAAAAATGAGGATAATTTATTCAAATAACCTTGTGAGTATTTATGATCAGTCCGGCTTGATTAGTTCTTATAGGAGTGTGTGGGGTATCTTCGGTAAAGCCGGCATTTACATCGATAGAAATTCGTCGGCCATGTTTAATGGTGTCAGCCTTAACGGAAAAAGTAGTCTGGATTAAGAAAATATGGATCAGTTGATAGGAAAAGAAGTAGATAATTATAAAATTCTCGAGGTGATCGGGAGAGGCGGCATGGGCGTTGTGTTTAAGGCAATGGACATGAACCTCGAAAAAATTGTCGCCTTAAAGATGATTGATCCGTTCCTTGCCAGGGATGAGAATTTCCTGCAGAGATTTAAGACTGAAGCGAGAGCGCTTGCACGACTCGAGAACCAGAATATCGTTGGTGTACACGCTCTGCGTGAGACCGAATTAGGTTTATTCATGGTTATGGAGTACGTCAGTGCACTAACAATCTCAGAGTGGATGCGGGAGAAAGGAAGATTCAGGGCAAACGAAACTGTAGCGATCGGTGTTCAAATCATTAATGCAATAGGACACGCACACAAAGTAGGCGTTATCCACCGCGACATCAAACCCAATAATATCCTTCTATGCGATGACGGCACAATTAAGGTGATGGATTTCGGACTGGCAAAAGTTGTGCAGGAGCATGGTTCCCAGGTTACTGTAACACACGCTGCTGCAGGTACGCTTTATTATATGTCACCCGAACAGGTTAAGGGTTTGAAAAATGTCGATAAAAGAAGTGATATATATTCAATCGGAATGACGCTTTATGAAATGCTCGCCGGCAGGACTCCCTTTGAAAAAGGTGAATCGGAATTCGTTATACAAAAGCAGATCGTTGAGGGAAAGATTCCTTCCCCAATAAAATACAATCCTTTGATCCCTAAGGATCTTGTAAAAGTAATAATGAAATCTATCGATAAGGATCCGGAGAAAAGATACCAGACTGCAGCTGAAATGTCTTCTGCTATAAAAAATGTAAAGTTTGAAGGTGATGACGAGACTGAAAAAACCAGGATTATTACTAGCTACGAACCTGAAAAGGAATCCGGTAAAGCGGTGAAACCGTCCGTAAAGAAAATATATCTTATTGGAGCGGGTATTCTGGTTGCTGTATTACTAATTGCGGCATACTTCCTGACAAGCAGCAAGGATGTTGACCCGATACCTCCTAAAGTAGTTAAGTTTATCCCGGCCACATTATCGATAAACTCAGACCCAGGCGGCGCACAGGTTTATCTAAACGGAATGGCTGAAGGCAAAACACCGTTTGTTCGCGACAGTCTTCCTCTGGCAAAATATTCCATTTCATTGAAACTTGACGGATATCAGGACTGGGAGAATGCTGGAGTCCAGCTGGATTCCGGTAAGAATGAATTTACCGTAAGGATGGAGCCGGAGACAATAGCTCCTGCTAATGCTGCTCTCACTTTGAACTCCGTTCCTGCATCAAGTATATATATAGACGGCAGAAGAGTTCTTGATAATTCATCAGAGGTACTCAGGAATACTGTAACAGCCGGAAAGCATACCATTAAATTTGTACACCCGGAATTCGGTGCAAAGGAAACTTATGTAGATCTTGGGAAAAACCAGGATAAGAAGTTAACCTGTTATTTTCAGCAGCAGATAAACATTCAATCATTAAGCAGCACCGGCGATCCGATCTGGGGTATGATCTATGTTAATGGAAAAAGCACAGATAAGACAACCCCCGGTGATTTGACCCTGGGTCCCGGAACCTATAAAATTACAGTAAAGAAAACAGGCTATACTACAGTTGAAGCCGATGTTCAGTTAATTATAAATCCGGCATTTGAACCTAAAACTCACTCCCTGGTTTTTCATTTCAGATAGACATTCTAAACATTCAGATTTTTTATTATTCAAAGCATAGGAGGATAATCATATGCGGTGCAGTCAAATACAATCCGTTACGCAAATTCCTGCTTTCGGAATCATAATAGTTCTCTTCTTTCTATTAATTATTCCATCAATAAATGCACAGACCGGTCCTAAAGAAAAACTTGACCAGGCTGAACAGTATTATAAGTCAGCAAAGTTCGATAATGCAATCGAGCTGCTGAATGAACTTTCAGCGGATAGTAGCGTTGATGTTGAGATCCGGAAAGAAGCACTCAGGTTCCTTGGGCGTGCATATTCCGCAAAAGGATTATATGATAAAGCAAAAGAATCGATTGGCCAGCTGCTCAAGCTGGAACCCCCGATGATAGCATTCAATCCCGATTATGAACCGCCTGTGTTCATGAAAATTTACTATGAATCGCGGAAAGAGTTTTCCGGTTCATATGCCGTTGAACGTCCTGACCCTGGAATGAAAACAATGGCCATAATTGATTTCAAGAACCGCTCAGTCGATCATAAAGTCCAGTACGATCCAATGGAGCAGGGCTTTGCAGATCTCATGATAAACAGGCTGAATAATTCAACCAACCTTAAAGTGATTGAGAGGGAAAGGATTAAGTGGATTCTGGATGAGATCAAACTGCAGGATCAATACAATATGGAAGGAGCTGTCAGGCTTGGCAAACAGCTCGGCGTTCAAACAGTTCTTCTGGGAAGTTTTATCATAATGGGTGATCAGATATGGCTGGGTGCACGGCTTGTAAAGGTTGAGTCCAGCGAAATTTTATTAACCGATGAGGTTAAAGGAGACCTTGATGAGTTTTTTGACCTGGTAGATCAGCTGGGGAAAAAAATAGCTGATAATATTAATGTTACTTTAAAGGAGGAAACTCCCCAGGATATATCACAGGCTCCGTCACTGGACGCTATAATGGCTTACTCTGTCGGTCTCAGCTACCTTGAAAAAGAGGATTATAAAAGCGCGTATGATAAATTCGAAGAGGCGCTTAAAATTGATCCGGGTTATGAGAAAGCTAAACTTAAAGCTCAGAGCATAGCTCCGCTGCTTTAATAAAAATTAAATGAGGTTGAAATTTGAAAAAGTTTAAATTCTTATTTCTTGCCGGTACATTATTACTGTCACTTGCAGGACTTAATTCCTGTTCCTCCGGGTCCCTGATGGATAATCCTGAAATGTATAAAAAACAGGTTCAGGGCTGGATTGACAGAACATTGGTCGACTCGAAGGATTTCGAGGCACTGAAGAATCTGAGCGTTTATTATATGCAGACACATGATAATGATAAGGCCAGGTACTACCTTGGTGAGGCAATGGACATAAATTCCGACGATCCTGAACTCATCTTCTATAAAGGATTAAATCTTGAATTCTATAATGAACAGGGAAAGGCAGCTTCCTATTACGCTAAGTATAAGGATGTTCCTGAAGATTCTCCTTTCAGGGAAATGCTGGAAGGAAGATATCTCTGGATAAAACGACAGGAGAATTTTTCTGATGTTAAGCTGTTGATCCAGAATGAAAAAGACCTGACTTTTCAGAATGTATCCGATAGTACGATTGCTGTTTTTCCGCTGATTTATACAGGCACTAATAAAGACTATGCGCCTTTAAGCCGCGGATTCAGTGAAATGGTAAGCATTGATCTTGCTAAGCTGAAAACCATTACGGTGCTTGAGAGAGTAAGGATACAGGCTGTACTCGATGAACTCAAACTTTCGCAATCCGGTGTTGTGGACCAGTCAACTGCGCCCCGTGTCGGTAAAATATTGAAGGCCGGAACGATAGTTTCAGGCGATTATGATGTAAGCAACAATGGCGACTTTAAAATCGATCTCGGATCGTGGGCGGTTCAGACCAGTCAAAGGAAATCCTGGGTTAACAAAACGGGCTCCATTAAAGATTTCTTCGTTCTGCAGAAACAGGTAGTGTTCGATTTCCTTGAGCAGAACGGCTTCCAGCTCACCCAGGAGGAAAAGGAGAATATAGCTTATATCCCAACGCAGAATCTCGAATCATTCCTTGCTTACTCAAAAGGTTTGCTTCAGGAGGATGCAGGCAATTTCCAGCAGGCAGGTCAGTTCTTCAACCAGGCCTCACAGCTTGATCCTAACTTCAGGGACGCAGGCAGCAAAATGCAGTCATCCCAGAGTATCGGCAAGACCGGCGGCACAAAGGAAAATCTTGTTACCACTTTAAGGAAGACAGTGCCGGTGGTAAAGAACGAAATGATTAACCTGGCTGCAAGCCGGCTTGAGAATCTTGGGAGCAGTATCCTTTCCAATTTTGTTCAGGGGATCGACAGTAGAAACCCGGCGCAGGAGCTTTCTGAGAAAGGATTAACCGAAGAGCTTCCATCTCCTCCTCCGCCTCCTTTGCCGCCGCCGGCTGGTAAAAAGTGAATCAGTATTTAAGCACAGGAAAAAATACTATGAAAAGAATTTTTTGGATTTGTTCATTTCTCATCCTGATCACCGCAGCCCGTTCCTATTCGCAGGATATTTATAATCAGCGTCCTGCGGTCTCAATCAATATAATGCCCGTGTATGAGAGCTGGTCGGTAAATGATAGCTCGGATTTTTCCGAGTTCACAAATATCATTTCTGCCGGGTATAATCCTTTTGATAACACCTCGCTCGGCCTGGTTACAAGGTATGCTTCTGTAAGTACCAGCCTGGGAAGTATAAATAGTGACCTAAGCGGATTTTCTGATCTGCAGTTATTTGTTAAACAGAGATTGCCTGATCAGAACCTGTCATTCGATGCCGGAATAAATGTTCCAAGCGGAAAAACCAAGCTGAGTCCCACTGAATTTGCTGTATCTCAGGTAGTTAGCCAGGAGTTATTCGGACTTAGAACACCTAATTTCGGACAGGGCTTAAATTTATTTGTTGGAGCAACATGGCTTCATTCCCTTTCTGATGAGGCTGTAATAGGTGCAGGAATTTCATACCAGCTGAAATCAGAGTACCAGCCGCTCAATGATGTAAGTGATAAATATACACCTTCTAATGAGGTTTCGCTTACGGCAGGCCTGGATCTCAAATTAAGTGAAACCCAAACGATCTCCGGTGATATTATTGGTATCTTTTATGGAAGTGATAAACTCAACGGAAATGAAATCTTCTCAACGGGCGGCAGGATCATCTTTAACTCGATGTATAAACAGTTTTTTGCATATGATTTCCTTACAATAAATCTGTTATATAGAAACGTTGCTCTCGACGAATTAAAAGGACAGTATGCGGTATTTGATAACGAAAAGATCACTCCCAACCAGTTTTATATCGGCGTGTCATATAATCAGCGTTTCAATTCGTCATTTACACTTGGCTATGGAATCTTCTCCAGTTTTTATGAGAAGACAGCCGGTTATTTTTCAGGATATACCTTGTATGGTCTGCAGTTAACTCCGCAGTTCCTGATATCGCCTTCAGTGACTGTACCGCTGGTGCTGAAGTATGCTGTCGGAAGTGCTGACGGTAAATCGGACCTGAGCAACTTCGTGATCGGCGGAGGCATCAAATTCAATTTATAACATCTAAAGATCTGCTGAAGGCCAGGGAATATCTTTAATGCGGCTAAAGCCGGAATGTTATCTCCTTGATTATGTCCGTTGACTGAAGTCAACGGCAATTTTATATCCTTAAATTTTATCCGTTGACTGAAGTCAACGGCAATTTTATATCCTTAAATTTTATCCGTTGGCTAAGTACAACGGCAATACAGTTACATTGCCTATTCCCGTAGGGAATAAATATTTGTAACACCAGAAACATATATCTACTAAACATTTCCGTAGGGAATGAAAATTATATCTTTAAGCATGCCTTTGACTAAAATCCAACGGCAATACAATAACACTGCATTTGTAATGTCTGAAATTTTTCGGATGGAGTAAATTAAAATGAAGAAACAACTACATTACTATTTAAGCGGATTCCTAACCCTGATATTAATCTTAGCGTCGCCGGTACTGCAGAGTACCTCTGCACAGACCCTCCCAGGAGCTGCACCCGATTTCCTCTGGGCCGAATCCGACGGAGGCGACGGCTATGACGGGGCAGTTGACCTGACTGTGGATGTCGCCGGCAATGTTATAGTAACAGGTTTTTACGAAGGCACTGCCGACTTTGGAGGATTCATATTGAATTCCGCAGGAGGAAGTGATGTTTACATCGTAAAATATTCAAGCACCGGCACAGTTCTCTGGGCAGTCAGCGCCGGCGGAATAGGTTATGATTATGCGTATAGTGTTATCTCAGACGACGCCGGAAATATAATTGTTACCGGGTATTTCAGCAGTACCGCAATTTTCGGAACCACAACACTCAATTCATCCGGCGGCACAGATATTTTCGTTGCAAAGTACGATACCGATGGTAACTCCCAGTGGGCAAAACAAGGCGGAGGGCAAAATAGCGATTATGGGTATGAAGTTACAACCGATAGTCAGGGCAGCGTAGTTGTTACCGGAACTTTTACTCAGTTTGCAACATTCGGTCAGTTCACCGTGGAGTCGGCTAATCTGTACGGAGATATCTTTGTAGTAAAATATGATCTGCTGGGAAATGAACAATGGGTGGAAGCCGCCCTTAACGCAACCGGTGGAACGAGCTTTTATAATTATGCATACGGAGTTAGAACTGATCAGAATGATAACGTCTTCATTACCGGGTCATTTTCGAATGTTATTACTTTCGGGGACAGCACCCTCGTAAGCAGCTACGATGGAACTGATCAGGATATCTACCTGGCGAAATATGACGCACTGGGAAATTTTGTATGGGTGCGACAGGTATACAGTGATTCCAGCGGCTCATATTCTCACGGTACCGATATACGGATTGATAAGGATAATAATATCCTGTTCACGGGTACTTTTTCTGTGATGGCAAATTTTGAAGGAATTGCACTTAACAGTATTTCGAATGCCGATATTTTTGTTGCAAAGTATGATCAATCCGGCAACGCCCTGTGGGCTGTGCAGGATGCTCCAAGCATCTTCTATAATGGCGGGGGTGAAATTGATGTTGATGCAGCGGGCAATATTTGCATGATTGCAACCGCTGCAAGTGATCAATTCGGTGAAACCGACGATGTTTACTTCGCCAGATATTCAGGGGCAGGACAAAAATTATGGGGTCAGCGGGCAGGATTGTCCAGCAGTAGTCATATTGGCGGCATAGCTAATGATTCACGAGGTGATATGTACGGCTGCGGTGATTTTTCAGATACCGGCACCTTCGGCACTATAACGCTTACAGGCGTAAGCCAGGAAGCTTTCGTTGGAAAACTACCTTCTCCCAAATTCAATGCTTCTCCTGATCCACTCGACTTTGGCAATGTACAGGTGTTCTCTGCCGATTCAGCTTCATTATCAATAAATAATACCAGTAACGCTAACCTGCATATATTTAATTTTACCCTGGTGAATGATACAAGCGATTCGTTTGGAATCTATTCGGGTTTCCCTCTCGATAGCGTTACGGCACTACAGACAGCAAATATGCAGTTTATGTTTGTCCCGCTCTATGAAGGCTTAAAGACCGCCTACATGGAGATAGAAAGTGATGCAAGCACTTCCCCTGATACTGTATTCATCTCAGGTACGGGTATCAGGGCTCAGCTGATGCTGTCTGATTCAGTACTGAATTTTGGCTCCGTTGATGTGGGACTCATATCTAATCTCATAGTATCCGTCATAAACCCTGGAATAAGTAATATAGTCATTGACAGCGCAAGAATACAGGGACTCGATGCCTCAAGTTATTCATTTTCTCCGCAGGTTGACGGAGATACAGTCTACTTTCTCAATTTTCTTAATCTGAATGTAAGTTTTTCGCCTGATACTTCAGGACTAAAATCAGCATACCTTGTACTGTACAGTACTGCTTCAGGAAGTCCTGATTCGATATTATTAAACGGAACCGGGCTTTCGGCTATACAGGTTCAGGTTCCCTCTAATCCGGGCATCGGACAGCCAGCAATACTTACTATTACTCCTCCTGTTTCTGCTCTTTACACCATAAAAGATATCTTTTACAGGAGAACAGGGGATATTGTATTTCAACAGGATACACTCTCCAGCCTGGGGTCGAACTACACTTATGATATTCCTCCTGAATACTCAACTATATCGGGAATACAATATTATCTTATGTTCAGCGACGGGTCGACTACGGTAACCTATCCAACTCTTAATCCCGAGCTAAATCCTGCCTCGATCGATGTCAGTATTCCCCGGCTTCCATATCCCAATCCAATAAGGACAGGTGAATACCAGATGGTATCTGTACCTCTTTCTATCAACGCGCCGGAGATCGATTCTGTATTCCTTGACGACTATGGTTCATATGACCCTAAGAACTGGCGCATCTTCAAATGGCAGCCGGAACTAAATGACTATGCAGAGTATAACTCCATCGTTGGAAATGTTTCCCCTGGAAATTCCTTCTGGCTTATTAACAAAGAAGGCAGAACGTTCGATGTCGATAATGCATCCAGCGTATCCTCTTTCAACAACTATACAATTACGGTACAGCCGGGCTATAACCAGATCGGTGATCCGTTCGCTTTCCCGGTCGACTGGCTCTCAATCGGGAATGCAGGCCTGCTGCTGCAAGCTCCGCTGCGTTGGAATCCTGATACGCAGGAATATGAAATGGATCAGCTGGTTCTCCAGCCATGGGAAGGATACTGGATTTATAATCCCCTTTCAACAATAATAAATCTTGACGTAAGTCCTAACACTATGCTTGGTAAGAGTCAGTCCCCTAATCTTTTTGCCGCTTATAAGAACGACGAGTTTATGGTTCAGCTCAAAGCGCTCCTGGGATCATCGGGAAGGCAGGATCAGCAGAACTTTGTCGGTATGATGGAAGGTGCAAAGGAAGATCTTGATAAATTCGATGTAATGAAACCTCCTGCTATTACGGACGACATAGAACTTCTGATCGAGTCAAATAGAAATTATTACGCACGGAATGTTGTGCCCGTTTCTAAGGACGGAGCTTTCTGGGATTTCAAAGTTAGTACTCATAATCCGGGAAAGGCATTCAGCCTTGCAATAAACAGGATCTCTGCTGTTCCCGACAATTTTAATATATGGATGCTCGACCGCGATAGAGAGATTCCGCTTGATGTCGATAACGGTATCGTCGAAATAACTACGCCTGAGAACGGTATAAGCAGCCTCAGGATAATTATAGGAACAGAAGATTATGCAAAAATTCATTCTGAGAACATCTCCCTTATCCCGAATGAATATGCCTTGTATCAAAACTATCCCAATCCGTTTAATCCATCTACAACCATTTCATACCAGCTGAAAGAAAAAGGTGCTGTAACCCTCGAAGTATTCGATATACTCGGCAGGAGGATCAATAGTCTGGTTAATAACACAGTACAAAGCCCCGGCACCCACTCCCTTTCTTGGGACGGAATGAATTCACACGGTGAGAAAGTTGCCAGCGGAATTTACATATATCAGCTGCGCTCAAAGAGCTTCATCTCCAGCCGGAAGATGATCCTCCTGAAGTAAGAAGACGCAATCTCATTCCGGCGGTAGTTCATTCCCTATGCGAATGGGTGGAGGATGGAGGAATACGAGAGTTACAAATGTTTATTCCATATGGGAATTGTACCTCCGGGTTGATTAGCAATCTCAATCTCTTTACATTTAAGCAGGCAAAACCCGGAAGGAAATGATGAAAAAATATTTTCCCCTTATAATGCTTGCACTGCTTTTTAACTCCTGCTCCCCCGCCCTTGAGTCTGTCTACCCCACACTAAACGACGGCAAATACGACAGCGAATTCCCTTACAAATCATCATCACCTGAACTCGAAAAAATAAGTGAATGCGTTCAACGCATAAACTGCACGGTATTTTATAGGATCTATAAGTTTAGGCAGGAGGATAAAATCAGGTATTCGATGCTGAATGATGATATCCTTCGTGAAAAGGCTGATTCTGTTGAATACGGAAATAATTCTCTGGCCGGTACAGCCTTTACAGTATCATCAGAGAACGGGGCCATTGCGTTAATTACCTGTGCTCACATTGTAAGTTTTCCGGATACTATCCTGGCTTATGGTACAGACAAGAATGGAATGACCACACCGTTCATTGAAACCATTTCCATAAAAGAAAAAGAGAATATTTATGTAGCGGGATTTCCCGAAGGGAGTGATGTCGAGCTGGTGTTAAAAGACGACCTTGCAGATATCGCTTTACTGGGACGGAAATACAGCGCACAGACAGGGTTCAGAATACCGGTGTTCCCTTACCCTGCAGGCTTCTCAAAGCAGCTTGAATGGGGCACGTTTGTTTACCTGTTCGGATACCCGATAAACTACCAAATGGTTACAAAGGCCATAGTAAGCAGTCCTAACCGCGATAGTCAGGGTGCGTTCCTTGTTGATGCGGTTGTTAACCCGGGATTCAGCGGGGGACTTGTCCTCGCAATAAGAGACGGCGTACCGCATTTCGAGATGGTAGGAATGGTACAGTGGGTTCCCGAAGAAGAGGAAGTTTTCCTTGCGCCCCGGAAACTTGGCGGCGGCAAAAAGTATAATACTTTGATTCCTTATGACGGTGAAGACTATCCCAGAATTCATAAAAATATCAAGTACGGGATTACAAAGATAATCCCCGTTGAAGAAATAAAAGAATTCCTTCACAAGAACCGTGTAAGGTTGAAAAGCGAAGGCTACGAGATCACCCTCAAAGCACGCTCGGAAGATTGAATATTGAAATGCAGATTGCAGATTGCAGATTAAATATTCAATCTGCAATCTTAAATATTAAATGGATCACCAGATCTTCACACGTTCGTCCGGTGCTCTGTACATCGGGGCACCCGGCTTAATATTAAACGCCTCATACCATGCATCTACATCAGTAAAAGGACCGTTAACACGCAGAAAGTTAGGTGAATGCACATCCGTTAACACCTGCTGAGCAAGAGCCTCGGGACGTGTATGACCAAGCCACGAATAAGCATACCCAATCCAGAATCTCTGTGCCGGCGTTAGTCCTGCTATCTTCTTCCCTTCCTTATACTGCTTAGTCTTCACAAAAGCATCCCATCCAATCACATCACCGCCGAGGTCTGCAAGGTTCTCGCCAAGAGTAGCCTCGCCGTTTATGTGCATACTATCCAACACTACATATTCATTAAACTGGTCAACCAGCATCTGAGTTTTCGCTTTGAACTTCTCCTCATCCTCTTTAGTCCACCAGTTCTTAAGATTTCCCTTTTCATCAAAGAGCCGTCCCTCGTCATCAAAACCATGAGTGAGCTCATGACTAATCGTAGAGGCTCCGGCATAAGCATAAGCCACGGCATCGTCAACAAGTGAATCAGGAACTCCGGGAACAATAAAAGCTGCAGCAGGAAGAACGATCTCATTATTAGAAGGATTGTAGTACGCGTTCCAGGTTTGGGGAGTCATATTCCATTCAAGGCGGTCGACAGGCTTGCCTAGCTTGTCCATATTCCGGTCCGACCAGAATACATTAGCCCGAATCGTATTCCGGGCGAAGGAACTCCTGTCAATTTTCAAAGAAGAAAAGTCTTTCCACTTATCAGGGTAGCCCACCTTCTTAGTAATCGCATAAAGTTTTACAAGCGCCTTCTGTTTCGTTGAATCGCTCATCCAGTCGAGGTTCTTAATCCTGTTTGCAAAAGCATCAATACATGCATCCACAATCTTCTCGTAGCGCTTCTTTGTTTTAGGAGAATAATACTTCTCAACATATATCTGTCCCAGCAGCTCGCCCATCGCGCCTTCCGTAGCATCCTGTATCCTCTTCCAGCGTGGCTTCTGTTCAGTCACACCCGACATTACCGTACCGTAAAAGTGAAACCTTTCGTTATCGTATCTGCTTCCCAGGCGGGTTGCAAATTCATTCAGGAAGTGGAACCTGAGGTACGACTTCCAGTCATCGATACTGAACTTTTTAACAGCGGCATTAAGCGCATTAACGAATTCAGGTTGGCCTACGATGATCGAATCAACCTGCTCTGCGCCCATATCCTTAAGCAGTACAGCCCATTCGATATTCGGAGCGGATTTCTCAAGCTCTGATACAGACATCTTATTATAGTTCGCATAAGGATCACGAAGGTCCTCCAGCTTCCTCGACGAATCTGCGAGGAAACTTTCAATTTTATAAATTGCATTTTCATCCGCATCCGAATGAACCTGATCCTCACCCAGAAGTCCCAGTGCCTTAGCGATGTATACATTATACTCCTTGCGGATATTCTGAGTACGGGCATCGTCGCGGAAATAATACTCGCGGTTCGGTAACCCCAGTCCTGCCTGCCATAAATACAAAGAATACTGTTCACTATTCTTCATATCCTGGTCAACAAAGATTCCGAACATAACATTCACACCCTCACGCTGAAGAAGAGCGACAGTTTCAAACAAATCCTTCTCAGAATTTATAGAAGCAATTTTATCCAATTCCGGTTTAAGAGGATCGAGTCCTTCCTTCTCAATAGAAACAGTATCCATACCGGTAAAGTAATAATCACCAATTTTCTGTTTAGCGGTTCCCTCAGGCGATTGAGTAGAAGCGGCCTGCTGCAGAATTCCCTTAAGGCGAGAATAAGTTTCCTCGTTAACCAGGTTCGCAAGTCCCCATCTGCGTTCCGAAGCAGGGATAGGATTCGCCTCCATCCATGTACCCGTAGCATACTTAAAGAAATCGGTGCCGGGGTGAACGGTAGTATCCATTGCATTAGTTAAAAAGTCACCTTTTTCCTGGGGATAAATCATTGCGGCAGAAAGGATTGCAGCGGCAAATACGCTTAACAAAAACAGAGCAGGTTTAGTCATTATTCTTCCAATAAATTGAATGGCAAAAAATTATTCCTGCAATTTTAACAAACTTTAACCCCAATTAAAAAGCAGAAATTATGAATGGAGACAATATATGATGAACGACGGACCTATCAATCCTTAATTTTCAATTTTCAATACTCAATATCCAGGGGTGTTCCAGATCAACCATCCACAGTTCTCCTATTTTATATTAGAAAATGAAAAATCGTCAGTGCGTTACCTGTAAAATATGAACAAACTGAATGAATAGAATTGCCCAACGATAAAAATGAAAATCTGAAAATTGAATTTGAAGTCAAACTTCCGAAAGAAGAAGCGTTCAGTACATTTGTGAACCAGCTGGAAAGATGGTGGCCGAAGGAGTACACATGGTCGGGCGAAGCACTTGAAGCAATAAAGATAGAACCAAAAGCCAACGGCAAATGTTACGAAACCGGTCCATATAACTTCAGGTGCGATTGGGGGCGCGTAATCACTTTTAAGCCCTCAGGCAAATTAATATTCACCTGGCAGATAAGTCCCGCCCGAACTCCCGAACCCGATCCGGAAAAAGCCAGTGAAGTATGTATTCAGTTCAGGAAAGGTCACAACTCCAGTACACTTATAGATTTCGAACACAGAAATTTTTCAAGGCACGGCGAAGGATGGCATGAATACCTTAAGGCGATGAAGTCGCAGCAAGGCTGGCCCTACATCCTCAATAAATTCAAAAGTTATTGCACCACGCCAAATGAATGATTGCCCTCCACTCGCTCCCTGCTCTTAGTCCTCTAATTTTATAATTTTGTAATATCCAATCCCGCAATTTTGTAATTTTAGAACCGGAAATCTTTTTTGCTTAAACATTTTATACAAAATACATCCGGATATGAAAACAATACTACTTACCCTTACCTCTTTTATTCGCATCAACATTTATCAGTGCACAGAACACAAACGAAACCTACCGGATAAACAAAGAAGATCTGCTGGATTATGATAAGACACTTTCATCGGAAGAATTCGGGGGAAGACTCCCCGGAAGTGAGGGCTATAACAAAGCTGCGCAGTTTGCCGCCGGTCAGTTTGAGGAGTTCGGACTAAAGCCTGCAGGCGATAAAAATTACTTTCAATTCTTTAATATCGAATACAACAGAATCGACACCCCCGCAGTCTTTAAGGTGATAACGGCATCAGATACTGTCAATTACGAATTGGGCAATGACTTTGTTCTTCGCGGATTTACAGGATCAAACAAATTCACGCTCCCGGTTGTTTTCTGCGGATACGGAATCTCCCGTCCCGATTTAGATTACGACGATTACGCAGGAGTGAACGTTAAGAACAAAATAGTAATGGTATTCAAATATAATCCGGGGTGGAAAGCCAAAGACAGCGCCTGGGGTGAGGGCTACCCGCGTGAAAAATCACTAACCGCAAAGAAGCACGGCGCAAAAGGAATTCTGTTTGTCTCCCTTCCAAACGACAAAGAGCCCCAGCCGTTAATCGGCAGCGTACTGCACGGAGAGGGAGAACAGCCGGTTGACTTTCCGCAGCTTCATATCTCGCTGAGCGCGGCAGACACGCTGTTAAGCGGAAACGGGTTCACAATAAAAGGCTGTCAGACAAAGATTGATAAGGAAAAGAAACCGTTTTCAATGAACCTTACGGCAAAGGCAGCAGTAGAAGTTAATGCCCATTATGAAAAAGACGCCGGTACAATGAACGTTACAGGTATGATAGAAGGCAGCGATCCCGAACTTAAAAACGAATACGTAGTGATCGGTGCGCATCTTGATCACGTAGGTACCCAGGCCGGATTATTATTCCCCGGTGCAAACGACAATGCCTCGGGCTCATCGGGTGTCTTAGAGATCGCCAAAGCATTTACACAGAACAGTATAAAGCCGAAGCGTTCAGTTATATTTGTCCTTTTTGCAGGCGAAGAACAGGGACTAAACGGTGCGAAGCACTTTGTTGAAAGCTGGAAGGACGGCTACGGGAAAATAACCGCAATGCTGAACCTCGACTGCGTAGGATACGGCGACAGCATTAAAGTGGGCAACGGTAAAAGCGCCCCCGTTCTTTGGCAGATCGCGAAGCAGATCGATGAAGCAAACACAAACTCGATGGTAAGTGACACCTGGAGCGGCGGCGGAGCAGATGCTACCCCCTTCTACGAGAAGGGAATCCCGTGCTTATACTTTGTTACAACAAACAGCTACGATCACCTTCATCAGCCGTCTGATAAAGTCGAAACCCTCAACGGTCCATTATTCGAAAAAATCATTAACCTGGCATACAAAACCGCGGTTGAAATATCTAATGGGAATTAGATTTCACTTTCTCATTTGAGTACGCTCATTTTCTTCGAGGCGGTAAACCCGTTAACCCTGAGCGGGCGTATTCTGCAGTCCCCATGATTCACCGCCGTTAGTTGTATGAAGGATTTTTTGATAATATAAATAAGCTTAAGCACAATCAGCAAAAGAATCATCACAAAATTGTAAAGTTTGCGCGAATAAGTTAGGATGTGTTCGTTTTCACTCCTGCTGTTACCAAATAATGACGGCCGCTCATGGTCCTTAATTTAAATATTTGATCAAGTCCAGTAATTAATCATATTTACTTTATCCTGTTTTCTTTTATCCGGATATCAGGAAAAATCAGATACAATCATTCATAACTTAAAATTAAGGACCATATTATGGTTTCGAGAATTCAAAAAGAAAAGGCCGAACTGTTCCTGAAATATCATCGCGATGATGAAATACTGGTTCTGTTAAATTCATGGGATACCGGAAGCTCTAAATTAATTGAAGCCTGTGGATATAAAGCAATCGCCACGACCAGTATGGGAGTAGCTGCGTCATTCGGTTACCCTGATTCCCAGGTGATAAAATTATCTGAGATGCTTGAAGTTATTAAGCTGGTTGTAAACGGAGTCCGGGTTCCGGTTAGTGTAGATATCGAAGCAGGATACGGAAACAATACAGAGGAAGTGATTAAATCTGTTAAAAAGATAATCGCGACGGGAATTGTGGGAATAAACATTGAAGACAGCATCGATTTAAGTCCGGTGTTAATAGACGAAACTGAATTCTGTGAGAGAATATCAGCCATTCGCTCGTTATCAGACTCTCTGGGTTTTCATCTGGTAATTAATGCAAGAACAGATTCGTTTTACACTTCTACTGCTTCACCGGCAGAAAAATTATCCGAATCAATCAGGCGAGGAAATAAATACCGGGAGGCTGGCGCCGACTGCATATTCGTGCAGCCGGTGTGGGACAGAGAAACAATTGCCACCCTGGTTAAGGAGATCAACGCGCCAATAAACATACTTTCCAATCCGACTATCGGGGGTGGAGTTTCTCCATCTATAATCGAACTGCAGGATCTGGGCGTTGCGCGTGTAAGTCTTGGCTCCAGCTTGATGAAAGCAACCCTGATGTTAATAAAAAAAGTTGCGGACGAACTCTCGGAAAAAGGCACCTACAATATTTTATCTGATGCCTTATCTCCGCTTACTGAGTCCGCCGCTGCCTACAAAATGGCAATAGGAATGGACAAAGTGAGTAACGGCAGCAGTCAGGGCTAATGAAACAAGACGGAATAAATGAACTAATGCTCGTAAAAACTATTGATGTTTTTTGAGAACATAATTTCTTAATTTACGTTACGTTCATCTTTTATTCCGGGCATGTTAAATTTTCAAAGGGATTCGTAATGAACTTACTACCATTAATATTTGCTTTCCTTTTCTTCTCAACATTTTCAAATGCTCAATGGAAGAGTTTAAATCCACATCCTACTGCCAACCATACATATGTCAGCTCAGCGCCTTCAGCCGATAAATTTATTACAGTAACCGGGCAGGATGAGGCTATAATGACTCAGGACGGCGGTAATACCTGGGATGTGGTCCAAATAGGCGGCAACGGTATTTATCGCGCTGCTTTTTTTATCGATGATAATGTAGGATGGGCCGTGGGTTCTTTTGTTGAAAGACTTCACAAAACAACCGACGGAGGATTGACGTGGTTCCATCTGCCGAATGCCCCGGATACAACAAAGTATAATGTTTTTTTTATTGATCAAAATACTGGATGGTCTGTTGGTTATAATGGTTTTATCATTAAAACAACCGATGGCGGTGATAACTGGTATTCTCAGTCAAATACTTCTATCACGAGTTCCACTTTATATGGAGTGTATGCAACGGACATAAATAATGTCTTTGTTGCAGGAAGCAGCAACTCACTTGTAAAATCTACTGACGGAGGAAGTTCCTGGTCATTATATCCGCAAATTTTTACCTCGAGTACAGATTACAAAGATGTTTGTTTTCCGCCTACTGCAACAGGCTTTCTTGGATTTCTTGTCGGTTCAAGTGAAAGAATAGCAAGAACCACAGACGGCGGTGACACCTGGGCTCCCGTTTATGACGGAGGGGCTGAACAACTTTGGTCAATAGGATTTAACAATATAAATACAGTCGGAATCGCTTGCGGTGCCGGAGGAATGGTAGTAAGAACCACAGATGGCGGTGACACCTGGAACATAATTCCTGGATTTCCTGATGCAATTTTTTATTCGGTAAAGTTCGCTTCAGCCGACGTTGTTTACCTGAATGGACAAAACGGTTATATCTACAAATCAACTGATGCCGGGATCACCTGGAATCCACTCGGTTACCGATTTACCACCACAAGTTTAAATGATGTCTCTTTTTCCGATTCGCTAAACGGATATGTTGTGGGCATAAACGGATTTATTGCAAGATCAACAGATGGAGGAAATACATTTGCCGTTCAATCATCCACTTTTACAAATGAGATAAATGAAGTGATATCTCCGTCACCGGATGTAGCCGTTGCCGGATGTGATGATGGAATTATTTTATGGACTTCCGACGGCGGAGGCAGCTGGACCGAAGTAAATACCGGGTTCGGAACCAGCGGTGACATCCTTGCCATAGATTTCATAAATAATTCTACAGGGTGGGCTGCGGGGTATAATGGTATAGTCGCAAAGTCAACAGACGGAGGTGCATCCTGGACTAATATTTCAACCATCCCTTCCGGAAATCCATGGGATATGGATTTCGTAGATGATCTTTACGGATGGATTGTCTGCACCGGTGAACGAATCTATGCAACCACGGACGGAGGAATTACCTGGATTCAACAGTTTTCCGGCGGTGGACTTGGAACATACGGGGTTTCTTTTGTAGATCACTCCCGCGGTATTGCAGGCGGTACCAGTGGAAATACTTATTATACTACCAACGGTGGTGCTGCCTGGAACAACGCTGCTGTTCCACCCGGTCAATCTGTCTGGGGTATTGAGATGAAAGATTCACCGAACGGCTTAGTTGCATTTGCAGCATGTGCGAGCGGCTATGCTTATAAATCAACTGACGGCGGAATTACATGGATGGATCAGCCGCGGTACACCATCAATACATTTGATGATGTTGCAATGGCGGATGCCGGACACGCATGGTTTGCAGGTAATTACGGATTACTAATCGGATATTATGATCCTTCCGCGATTCCCGTTGAGCTTCTTTCCTTTAAAGCTACGCAGGCTAACGGTAAGGTGGAACTCAGATGGAAAACAGCTACGGAAACGAATAATCGGGGATTTCAGATTGAACGACATCCAGCGCGAGGTGAAGGAGAGATTGAAAGCACAGATTGGAGGAAGATAGGTTTTGTTGATGGATACGGGACTTCAACCGAACAGCATATTTATACATTTAAGGATAATGAAAGTTTATCCGGGACTTATTCCTACAGATTAAAACAGATAGATTTTGACGGTAGTTTTGGGTATTCAAAGGTTATTGAGGTCAATGTGAACTCATTCCGGGACTTTGCTCTGAGCCAGAATTTTCCCAATCCGTTCAACCCTGCAACAACCATAAATTTCAGCCTGGCGGCAAAATCGAAAGTAATTCTAATAGTGTACAATAGTTTAGGGCAGCAAGTAGCAGAGCTGATAAACGGAGATATTGAAGCGGGAGCTCAAAGAATTGAATTTAACGGGTCAATGCTCTCTAGCGGCGTTTACCTCTATAGGCTATCGGCAGCAGGGCATGACGGCAGTAACTTTACATCAGTAAAGAAAATGATTCTGCTCAAATAACGAAATTTGTCGCCTGATTAAGTCATAACAGGAAGAGTAGCCGAAGAAGTCTTGTTGTAGCAACAAATCTTACCACTCCTCGGGAACTCATCCACTGGTCGTAAGAACAAGCTTAAGAGATTTCCCTTAGAAGATTTGTTCTTATTTAACTTATTTATTTATAACTACTTAACTTCTCCTCTGGTCATTTGATACTATTTCAGCAGGATCATTTTCTTCGTCTGAATAAAATCTCCAGCATTAATTCTGTAGAAATAAATTCCGCTGGCCAGATCTTTTGCGTTCCATATTACATCATACGAGCCGACGGATTTTTCTTCGTTAACAAGAGTTTCAACCTCATTTCCCAGAATATCGTAAACTTTTATCTGAACTTTTGACAGAAGAGGGATTGAATAGCTTATTTTAGTTGATGGATTAAACGGATTTGGATAATTCTGATTTAGAATAAACGAGTTTGGAACCTGGGTTTCATCCAGAACTGCAACTATGTCGTAGGTAGACTTTAAAACTGTCCCGCATTCACCCAGTACAACCCAGTTAGCCCCGGCTTTTGAAAGCTCGAATAAATAATTATAAGTTCCGCTTATTTCAGGATTCCAGGTTTCACCTGCATCGGTCGTCAGAATAACTACACCGTTCCAGCCTATCGCTATCCCATTATTTTTATCAATAAAAGAAATACGCTGCAGATAAGCCCCTGTGCTGTAGTTATTCCAGTTACTTCCACCATCAGTTGTTTTCAGGATTGAACCATTTGCGTCAAGTAAAAAACCATTTACCGAATCAACAAAGCATATATCGAGCAATTGCTGCATTACTCCCGTACTCAAGTATTCCCAGGTTGATCCGCTATTGGTTGTTCTCAAGACCACTCCGTTGTAATTGTTGTTATCATAACCAATGACCCATCCATTATATTTATCACTAAAACAGATTGAAGACAGGTTAACACCTGGTCCCGAAAATTTCATTGCCCAGCTTATGCCCCCGTTAGTAGTTCTGAGAATATTACCGCTACTACTTACAAGGAAACCATTATTTTCATCCGTAAAAAATATATCCGAGGGCCAATCATAAGGGTTTATGTCCATAGAAGTCCATGACAATCCGTTGTTTGTGGTCTTTAAAAACGTAGACTGGTAAGTATTGACGTTAATGCCGGCCGCTACAGTAGTAGAGCTATCGATGCAAAAAACACTGAGGATGTAATAATTTAAATCATTAAACGAGGTTGTCCAGGTATCTCCGCCGTTTGTCGTTCCCAGGATAAAATAATCAGACGATACAAAACCGATATTTTCATTTGAAAATGAAATACTTCCTAAATAGTAATTCCATAATGAATCAATTGATTTTACTACCCAATTATCAGGTTTCTGTGGTGTCTGAAAAGTGCTTTCATAAGAAAATGTCCCTGCGCCGTTTTCAGCAGTTGCCCTGCAGTAATAAAAAGTGTTTGATTGCAATTCAGTCAATTGGGTTGTTAAAAAGCTTTCCCCAAATCCAGGCGGACAGGGAGGAATAATAATCGAATCTCCATAGCTCGCAGTTGTTCCATATTCGAATAAAATATTGGTAGTTTGTCCATAAGTAAAGAGATCAATTTCAACCCTTGTAGAATTATAATAAGTATCAAAGGTATATATGGAATAAATGTAGGGTGGAGATACAGAATATTCACGCAATGCTATTCTGTAGTCACCGGTTTGATCCAATAGATTATCTTTATCTTTCAATTTATCACGGTTTCTCCGGCTTATATCTTTTTGTGAATTAACTTTTCGTTGAAAAAGTCCTTGTCCGGTATTATCGAAAGAGTCGGCGAATGAGGTTGCAAACCGGATATACCACACACCGTTATAAGGAACAACAAAAGGCAGCTTTAGTATTTCCCAATAATAATAATAACCCTGGAACCATGCATTCCCGTACTCATCCATAACCTGCAGAGATCCATATAAAGTGCTGCTGTTCCTGGCGCTAAGACTAATCTCAAGAGTATCGTCCGTGGTGGCATTGAATTTAAAGAAATCGATATCTCCTTCGGGATAAATTGACCCGTCTAATGAATCTCCTATTTCAATTAAATCAGCCTCTGCCAGAGTATTATTGGGTTCTGTCTCCATCAATAACCCGCTAATAGAAAAGTAGTTATCGCTGACATCATAAACAGCAGTGTCCTGGATATCACTAATCTTCAATTTGCAAAAATCTGAGGGCATATATGGTACTGACCAATAATAGCTCCCGATGCTTGAAATGCTTTCAATAATTGTATTCCACGAGGTGCCGCTGTCTGTGGAACATTCAATTTTAACATTCTCGACTTCCGAGCTGCTCCATAGTACCTGGTATACACTATTCGGTATCAAAACCTCACCGCCATTGGGTGACAGAACTGTAATCTGGGCGGCTGAGAGATCGATCTCCGAAGCGACTGAATTGGTTCTGTTGTGGGCATAAAGAATTGAGAATGAAAAAATGATGAATGACAAAAAAATAACTTTTGATTTCATACCATCCTCCTTTAGGATTTTAACTTCTTCCCTGGCTGGAAATCCTGAAATTATTAACGGAATGCTCTCTCCGGGTTTGGCTTAACAGTATCTTCACCGCCGTCTAATAATGCACTACCTGCCTTCCAGGTTTACGATCAAAACATAATCCCTTCAAAAACCAGTTTTGTCATAAAATTGTAAAAAGTTTGCCTCATTTACAGAGGCAGCTGACAGAAAAGTGATTCTGATATGGGTGAACTTAACTGAGGGAATCAACCGCTGGTTGTGTCAGCATCTCTCTAAACGGGGTTGATTTATAAACAGGTTCGACAGCGTGGCGGGGCGAGATGATTGCATTACCATCTCAGCAGGTCATAGATGACCATGAACTGTAACGAGAGGGTCTGATCTTCAAACTTTGAGCGTCACTGCATCAATAACCACATCAAAATCAGCGTTAGTAATCTGCATCATTGTCCTTCCCGTTTCTTTCAATGTTCCTTTATCAACTACTCTCAGATAAAGGTTCTGATTCAGATGCGGTGACATTCCTGTGAAATGAATTGTTAAATCGGATGCAGGATTGGGGTACGCAGCAGCAGCGCTAAAAAGCATTAAAAAGATGACTACCAGAAATCTGTATATACTGTGACTATAAGCTTTCATTTTAACCTCCCAAAGGGATTATAAGTTATTATTAAATCTCTAATTATTTAAAGCACCATCATCTATCCACGCGGCAATTGAATCAATTATTTCCGCAGGCAGAGGAGTCCTGTTTAAAGGCATTTGGGGTGAGACCTCACCTTTCAGTATTTTGATCAACAGACTCTGTGAACTATTCCCGGGAACAACTCTCTTATATTGCGGGAAAAGTACGCTCTGTACATTTACAAGATTTGAAAAAGAATTTCCTTCAGTGAGCAGCAGATTAGCCTGATTATTTGCAGTGCCGTGACAACCTGATGATGTACAATTTTGACTGAATATTTGATTTTGTATCTGACTAAACTTGCTTAAGCCTGAGCTATTTACGGGAGACGGCGAAGGTTCTGCGGGGTTATCGCCGCCGCATCCCTGGTAAATTGTCAAAGCTGATAATATCGATAATATGATCCAGATTTTTTTCATTTTGTGTTTTTTCCTTTTATACAATAGTTGTTATAACTATTAAAAGAGGACATTACCCCGGGCATATGCAAATTCAATATTTTGATCTATATTAAATTAATGAGGCTTAACAGAATAATATTAGCAGCGGTGGTTTTCGGCGTAATCGTATTAATTATTCTTCTTCTTTTACAGGATGGCAGAGATAAAGTGAACGCTTCGGGGAAGAATGTCCGGACAGCCGATACGGTTGTTATTCAGCCGGGACCGGGACAGGGCGTCGTACAGGCACAAATGGAAAATGTAAATTACCGCATCGATTCCAGTATCATCCTTCAGATCAAAAAGCTCAGAGGAGAGTTGATTGCCTCCGGAAAAGAGAACTATCCGGTTTTTGATAAAAAAGATTCATATTACTTCGAACAACTGACAGCAGGCTACCACATCACAGCTAAGGACGATGGCCTGATAATCTATATGCCTGATTACTCAAGGCTTTAAATCTGTTACTTCCTGGCGGCTTCTACTTTCACATTCTCAAACATTACGTGCCAGAACGGCAGCTCTTTTCCTCCCTCCATTTCAAATCCCGTTTTCACCGCTTTCTTTTCATAAACTCCCTTATCCTTATCGGGCACGGCCGGCGGAACCATGAGGTGAAACTGCATTGCATCGGGTTTAACCTCATCATCGAACGCGAGCTTATATCCATTCTTACGGACGTACTCTGTCAGCATACCATGGACTATCCTTTTATCATCGAGGACCTTTCCATTCTTACTAACACTTCCCATGCCCCAGAAAGCAAAGAAGGCATATTCACTCGGCATCAGCGGTGTTCCGATTCCCGTAAACCCGTGCATAATAACATTAGTAACCACGCCGCCGAAAGTCGGGTACTCCAATCCTGCGCTGATCAGCTTATCACATTTTACAGAATACGTATTTCCGCTGTCATCCTTCCAGCTTGCTTCAAACCCGAGTTCGTCCTTCGTCGCGGCCGCATCAGTTGCAGTTCTGTCAACAGCGTGAACAGTCAACTTTGCATCCTTCATAGTGACATACTTATTACTGAAAGGAGTCTTCTCCTTTGTGGAAGTAAACTTGCCGCCTGATACATTCCTCGCCATCGGCGGAACTCCCGTCATTCCCGGAGAGCCCGCAAACTTCATCGGGTGCTCAGGTGTTCCGAACACAACAGGATCAAGATCCCTTTCACCCGGAAGGATAACAAAAACAGGACCGCCGTCCTGTGTGAGATCAATATTAAGAGCGCCTCCCAGGATATCGCGGGGACTATCGAGTCCACGGTGCGCTTTCAGATATCCCCTGGCAGGAGCCATTTCCTGTAACTTCTTAATCATCTCATTATCATTGCTCTTATCCTTATCCTTACTCTGCGCGTTCACCGAAGGCACCGCAAAAAAAACCGCGGCCAGCAGAATAAGAAAAGTACATTGCAGATCCTTCAATATCTTCATTATTACTTAGCTCCTTTCTATTTTTATCGCATCCTAAGTCGGGCCCTAACAAGCCGGGGGTCAGTTCCCCCGAAAGGGAACCTGTACCGCCCGGGGAGTTGGTGGTCTGCACGTAAATTACTTCAGCACCATCATCTTCATTGATGTAACCTGGTTATTTGTTCTCAGCCTGTACACGTACACACCCGTCGCCAGGTTCTCAGCCGAAAAACTCACCGTATGAGTACCAGCCTTCTGGTTCTCATTAACAAGCCTCTTTACCTCTCTTCCCGTAACATCATAAACAATAAGGCTGACGCTCCTGTCTTCGGGAATAGAATAACTAATTGATGTTGTAGGGTTAAAAGGATTCGGATAATTCTGCATCAGGGAGAACACGGCGGGACCTTCATAACCGACCTCAACCGTATTACTGAACGAGGAACTTCCGTCAAAATCCAGCTGTTTCAATCTATAGCTGTAATCCTCTCCCCGTGTTACATTCTGATCGGTAAACGAATAACTCTGAGCTTCAGTAACAGTACCGTGGCCTTTAACGAAGCCGATCGTCGTCCATGTTCCCTCTCCGTCATTACTTCCCGAACGCTCAACCTCAAATCCCCTGTTATTTGTTTCAGTGGAAGTTTTCCATGCAAGCAGAACGCCTTCACCGGAGATCGAAGCCGAAAAACTTACAAGCTCAACAGGGAGTATCTCTGACCGTGTTGCCAGACCCGTCGGAAACGAATTAAGCACATTACTGTTCATCATATAAGTAGTATGATCCACAGCCAGGGTGGGAATCTGAGCAGCGAGCGGTTTCAGCAGGAATGGAGAAGCACTATTATCCGGATCAGGTTCAATTGTAATCACGCCCATCATACCAGAAAGATCGGTTGGAAAAGTTAGTCCCGGAGGCGCATTATTCAGAAAATCCTCTCCAGGAAAAGGTGGTCCCGGTTCCGTTCCGCTATAAGGAGCCGACTCATCGGCCATATCGAGCGCGGTAAACTTTCCCGTTGTAACAGGCATACCGTCAATCACCGCCCAGCCTTCATACTTCCATCCGGAAGGAAGATCCGGCAGCGTAAGTCCCTGGGCGGGCATGCCCGAACTCAGGTCGATGAACCAGATACCGCTCAATTCATTTGTCATCTCTCCATTAGTAGGAGTAGCGAGAATATAACTACCGTCGATGTCGGCGAAATTATCACCCAGGGCGGCCGGGTGTCCAACTGAAAGCACAGCATCATAATCATTAAAATTCCCTCCCATAAGGTGAGTACTGCTCGGCATCGGATCGGGATCGGGGTTCGGTTCAATAGTAAGAACGAACGCGGCAGCATTTATCAGGGCGGTATGATCAACATTAAACACAGTCTGGCTCAACTGACCGCTCCCATCCACAGTGAACGTTCCCGTCGACACCGGGGAACCATCGACAATTACCCATCCTTCATATTGAAAATCGGATCCAAGATCCTGCAGTCCGTTTATATCAAGCGTCAAAGTCTGGCTGACAGCCGAAACGGAGAACACCAGCATCATCACAAGGGGCAGCAAAATTGCAGTGTAAAATTTCATAACGTCTCCTCAATTATTTGTTAAACATGTGTTACACCATAGAGCATAAAAAAATCAAGGAAAAATTTTGTCACGAAAGGATCACGGCCGGCACATTTGTGATACACATAAACCATAAACTGCTTCCCCCATCACAATCACGTCATCAACTCAGTTTCAGCGCCTACACATGATTTTAAATAAGAGGGTATTTTTCTTAGTACACAGCCGAAGCTTCTGCGAAACCTAATATTTGCCGGGCGCGTAAAAATATTTTAATATTTATTTCCCTCTTTATTAAAAACATTTTATCTTTCTTCAGTTATTTTGTCCTCTATTAAATAACAACGGGTATGCGAATGAATCTTCATACTACTGATTTAATTATTATTGCAGCCTACCTTTTGGTGATAGCTCTCATCGGTATAATAATACAAAAAAAAGCCTCTGCACAGCTTGATTCTTATTTTCTGGCAGATAGGAAGGTTCCATGGTGGATGCTTGGTCTTTCCGGCTGCTCAAGCTATATCGACATTGGCGGAACTATGGCTATGGTCGGAGCGTTGTTCTACCTTGGACTCAAATCTATCTGGATGACGCACATATTCTGGGGATGGTTTATTATTTGTTTTTACATGGCCTTTCAGGCGAAGTATATCAGAAGATCGGGGGTGATGACTTTCGCTGAGTGGAATAAAACCCGCTTCGGTGAAGATCGCTCTGCTGAGTATGCCCGCATTGCTGCCGCGGCTTTCCTGCTTATTCTCATGATAACTAACCTGATGTATATAGCCGTAGGTACGGGAAAATTCGCTGAGGAGTTTATCCCACTCGCCAGATGGCAGTCCGCTCTGATAGTGTTTGCAGTGGTGGGAGTTTATGTCACCTTGGGAGGGTTTTTCGGGGTTATAATAACTGATTTGATCCAGACGGTTTTGATCGCTGTAGGTGCCGTGATCCTAGCCGTCATGGCTTTCCAATTACCCGGAGGTGCGGATTTTGTGTCTAATAAACCAACTGAATGGAGTTCTCTTGCTGTTAACTGGACGCTCTGGGACGGTTACCTTAAAAATACACCCGCCGGATATCAGCATTTTTATTTCTTTGGTACAATAATGATTGCGGGCTTTATGTGGGTCATATTCAGAATCCTTGCAGGTCCTAATGTGTGGGACTTCCAGTTCTTCCTCACAACACGCTCGCCGCGTGAGGCTCAGCTTGCTGCCGGTACATGGACGGTCGGTTATGCCCTACGGTGGATTATTGGATGCTCTTTTCATGGTCCTTGGAATTTATTACCTTGGCAGTCAGGCCTCTTTCGATGCGGAGAAAATAATGCCGCTCGTCCTTAAAAAACTACCGGCAGGTATGCAGGGGATCTTTCTGGCAGTCCTACTCGCCGCCCTGATGTCAACCCTCAGCGCAATGATAAATGTTACCAGCTCGGTTATTACTAACGATTTTCTTAAAAGATATTTTGCCAGGAATCTTTCTCAAAAAGCTCTGGTTAACTGGGCAAGGATTGCCTCGGTTTTTGCGATTGCCCTTGGATTTGTCTTCAGCTTGTCGTTTGATTCGGTTATCTCTGCCTGGGAAACTATGATTTTCGTGGTCGTTACCATGATTCTGGTTCCGGCTACTTTCCGGTGGCACTGGTGGCGCTTCTCCGCTAAAGCTTTTGTTTGGGGGATGATATATTCGGCGTTGATAATAATTATTCAGAAATTATTCTTTGATACCTGGGCGGCGACAACGGCTTTGATGGTCGATGTTATCGGCTCTTTTATCGTTACACTAAGCTGCGGATTTTATTTCGAACATACTGATATGGATGTGCTTGTCAGCTTTTATTCGCGGGTGCGTCCCTTCGGTTTCTGGAAACCTGTAAGAGAGCAGGCTGAGCAGAGAAAACAGGTTCCCGTTAATGATAAAATGCCGCGCATTGATATTCTTAATGGATTCATTTCGGCAGCATTCCAGATGAGCCTTGCTATAATCCCCTTTTATGTGTTCCTAAGGAGATGGACAAATGTATATATCTGGAGCGTGGTGCTCGCCGGGCTTACGGTAGTTCTTTATTTCACATGGTATAAAACCCTTCCTGCCAGGGATGAGATATGAAGCCGCATATCCATCTGATTTGTAATGCACACCTCGATCCTGTATGGCAGTGGCAATGGGAGGAGGGTGCGGCTGAAGCACTTTCTACTTTTGAAAATGCTGTCAAACTTTTGAAGGAGCATAACGGCCTCGTCTTTAACCATAATGAAGCCGTGTTGTATGACTGGGTAAGAAGATATGATCCCCCCCTTTTTAGAGAGATTCAAAAGCTCGTAAAAAGAGGACGCTGGTTTATAAGCGGAGGATGGTGGCTTCAGCCGGATGTAAATATACCGGGCACTGAGTCTTTGATAAGACAGATATATGAGGGCAGAAAATTCTTTAGAAAGTATTTTAATGCTGAACCGGTCGTCGCTTATAACTTCGATTCTTTCGGTCACTGCGGAGGACTCCCTCAATTGCTTGTCAGAGCCGGTTATAAATTTTATATTCATATGCGTCCGCAGAAGCATGATCTTGAATTGCCTTCGGATGTTTATAGATGGCAGGGAGTTGACGGCAGCGTTATTGGGACCTTAAGGATTGTGACCGGATTATATCATACTGAGTACGATAATATTGAACAGCGAATTGATGAAGGAATAAATCTCGCTATTAAACTTAATAGGGATGTTCCCGTTTTCTGGGGGATAGGTGATCATGGAGGCGGAGCTACAAGAGAAGATCTTAGGCTGATTGATGAGATAATTGCAAATGAGAAAAGAGTGAAGATCGTTCATTCAACACCTGACCTGCTTTATAAGTCTCTTAAAAAAAATCTGGCGAATGCCCCTGTATTCAACGGAGATCTTCAGAGGGTCTTTACTGGATGCTATACTTCCCATTCCCGGGTAAAAAGAGCATGTCAGAAAAATCTTGGTTCATTGATACAGACAGAATCCCTCGCAGCGGCAGCTTTTATAAAATATAAAGCTCCCTATCCTGCGGAAAAACTTGAATCGGCATGGAGGGATCATCTGTTTAATGACTTTCACGATATCCTTCCGGGTAGTTGTATTGAGCCTGCTGAATTAGATGCGCTCAACCTTTATGGTAAAACAGACACTGAATTGAGAAATCTTAAAATGGAAACGGCCATAATATTCAATCGGGGGATCCGGACAGCTTCTTATATTCCGTTGACTGTAATGAATTCTATTCCTTCTTTACATAACGTGCCGGTTGAGGCTGAATGTATGATTTCACACCGGCCGAAATGGCAGGGTAAATGGCATCTCAGGTTATTTGACAAAACAGGCAGGGAGCTTGTGTGTCAGGAGGAACAGCCTGAATCCCTCCTTCCTTTTAACGGATGGCGCAGAAAAATTACTTTCATGGCGGAACTCACGTCTGTAGGGGTTGATCATTATAATGTTATAACCGAGGAGGGAGAAAAAAATTATTCAAATCTTCCGACTCCTTTGAACTATAGTATTGATAAACAGAGCGGGCTGGTGAATAGTCTCCACACTGAAGGCAGAAATCTTCTCAGGGGTGATCTTTTTCAAGCACTTCTTGTTGAGGATAAGGGCGATAGCTGGGGTACTGATTTCGGAGAATACAGAAATGTTCTGGATAAATTTAACATGTCGCCGGGAAGCTTGAATAAAAAAGAAACGGGTCCCATCAGAACAATAACTGAATCGGTTCACCTCTGCAGGTCATGCAGGATCGTTTATCAGATAATTTCATACCCCGGTTGGGATATCCTGGAAACAAGAATACGTGTTTATTGGAATGAGGAACAAACCAGGTTAAAGCTTTCTATTCCGACAATCTTTGATAATGACAGCCTGCTGTGTGAAGTTCCCGGCGGATTTATCGAGAGACCCGCTGATGGTCAGGAACATATACATAGACGATGGTTTATTGTCGGTAATGAAGATAACGCTCTTGCGGTTATAAATAATGGCCAGTACGGTCTGGATTTTAAAGATGGCGAGATTAGATTATCTGTATTGAGAAGTTCCGCTTACTGCCACGAACAAGGTTTCAGGTTAAGGGAAGATCAAATGTATAAATTCAGTGATATCGGAATTCATGATATAAAGCTTTTGGTAATGACCGGCTTAAAAAAAGAACTCTTAAAGAAAGTGACCGCTCTTGCCGATTTTGTATCGGCTCCCCCGGTCGTATTTGCACACCTGGGCTTTGGTAAAATCGATAAAGATAGCGGTCTTCTGTCGCTGCCTCCGGGATTAAGAATGCTGGCGTTGAAACAGTCATCTGACGGGAAAGCGATTATTCTTAGGTTACAAGAAGTTACGGGGAATAAATTAGATGGGAAAATTATTTTTAACGGTATAAAAATTAAAATATCACTAAGACCCCTTGAGATAAAAACCTTGAGGATTACAGGAACGGGTAAATGGAAGGAGGTTGATATGATATGGGAGAAGTAAAAATAATGCGCCTCATTTTTTTGTTTTTTTTACTTTCATTTGTGGCTGCGTCAGCACAGGAAACCTTCCTTGTTCCGGATAATGACTGGAGGATGTGGCCGGATACTGCAGCAGAATGGAAATCTGACACAATTTATTTACCTGGTGAATATGAGATTGATAGTCTGACTGTCTTTCCTCCTACGGGAGGATGGAAGGTTCTGAATTCGGATCACGGTGTTTCAGTTAACCTTCCTTCAACTGTTGAAGAGCATCTCTGGGGAAAGTTCGGCTTTCGCCCCTATACACAGGATAATTACTGGTTCGGAGGCGAGGATGATCAGGTGGTGAATGGAAATTATCTGGGTGTTTCCTGGTGGTGGAAAAATATCAAAATACCTGCCGGCTATAAAGGGAAGATCGTCCTTCTGCATATAAGGGCTGCCAGATTGAGAGCAGAAGTTTATATAAATGGTAAGCTTGCAGGCTATAATATTATTACGGAAACTTCCTTTATTTCTGATATTTCCCGATATATTAAACCGGGTGAGGAAAATCTCCTTGCTGTGAGGATAACTAATCCCGGAGGCAGACTCGACTGGGCTGACACCAAAATGTTCTCATGGAGAGATAAGACTTTCCATATGGGTCACGCTTTCGGGGGGCTCGATCGCGGCATCACAATAACAGCTCATAACCCTGTCTATGTAAGCGATTTGTGGGTTGCAAATAAAAAGGATATCAGAAGCGTTATCGTTCATACTTTTGTTAATAATAAGCTTCAGGAAGATGTCCTCATTCATCTGAAACTTGATTTGCTGAAAAAAGGTGAACAGAAAATTCTGAAAACTGTGGAGAAAGATTTTATCTCTGCTTTTGGCAGTAATGCGGAACTCAATACAGAACTAAGCTATCCTGAAGCACGCTTATGGGACCCGGATCATCCCGAACTTTATACAATCAGAGCCTCACTTGAATATAATAGCCTGGCTGATACTGCTACCAGAGATTTCGGTTTTCGCTGGTTTGAAGCTGACAGCGTCGGTAATAATGCAATATTCCGTCTTAATGGAAAAAGAATCAGGTTGGTTTCAGCGATCTCCTGGGGATTCTGGGGCTTTAATGGTCTTTTTCCTACACCTGAACTGGCTGAGAAGGAAGTTGACGCTGCTAAGACCTTCGGCATGAATGCAATCCAGTTTCATAGAAATATCGGGAAGGAAGAAGTTTTTGATGTTATGGATCGGTCAGGTCTGCTTCGATATATGGAGCCGGGAGGAGGACAGACCGCCCTTGGTGAAAAATATAACCTCTACGCCGACTCCCCAACGGAAAGTATCGATGTATCCGGAAAAAATGGAGGACCTGAAACTTTTGCTGAAAAGTATATGGACATAAAAATCCTCAGGATGATCAGAGATTTTCGTAGTCATCCTTCATTGGTGATATATAATATTCAGAATGAAATCAACCCCGATCTCCGCAATCCGCGTATCTTTAATTTGTTCCGTAAGATGCGTAATGAGGATCCGTCAAGGATTATTACTCTGAAATCTGGTATCCCCCCTGTAAATCAGGTCTGGATGAAGCCTTATGATACAACTTTTTATTATGACAACGGAGAGGGATATTCGGGATGGCATGATGAACATACGGTGGGAGGGCCGGGAATATGGCAGGATAAAATGTATTCTGATCCTGAACATTTTACTCACCGCTCCCAAAATAAAAGGGAAATTGCGGCCTGGGGTGAGATGCTCGGTGCAGCCGTTCCCGATAACCATACCCAAATGATCGAACAGATCAGAAAACATGGCATAAGTTATGACCTTAAAGATCATCTCGAAATTGAAGAGGCATATGATAATTTCCTCGGTAAATGGAATTTCAGAAATGCTTTTCCAACCGCAGAAATACTTTTCCGCGATATCGGAGATAAGTGCTATGATTTCTGGGGCCGTGTAATAGAAACTGCGAAGCTCTCTGATGAAAATGATTTTCTCGTTATTAGCGGATGGGAATCGACTTCTATAGAGAACCATTCGGGACTCCTTGATAACCTCAGAAATTTTAAAGGCGATCCTTCTCTTATATGTAGTCGTTTTAAATCCCTTGATCCGGTTATCAGAACCGGTAAACTTGTCTACTCTGAAAGAGATACTCTCCGCCTCGATCTTTTCCTTATAAATGAAACTAATTCACCTCATTCGCATATTCTGAATTTATCTGTAACTTCGCCGGCCGGCGCCGAAATATTCCAGAAAAAAATTAAAGTGCCCGAATATCAGAAAGATAAATTCAGTTATTTGATCGAAGATTCACTTGCTGCTGTCACACTTGACCGGGAGGGTTATTATATTATAACTGCTCAGCTTGATGGAACAGGAGTGAGTTCTGCGGAAAAAATATTGGTGATCGATCCTGCTCCTGAGATCCGTACACAGGCAAAGATTGCAATACGTACAGGAAATTCTGCATATACCGATGCCTTCAGAAATCTCTTTCCTTCCGCTGATATCGAAAGCTATGATCCGGATAAAGACTATGATATTCTGGTTGCAAGCTCACGATTGATGTATGGGTGGCGGTCTATCGTTGATTCCACAACTGAGATTGAAGGCACCAACCGGGATGAACTCTACCTTACTGAAAGTTGGGGTTATTCTGGAAATCTTGAATACTTGTTCACTGACCTTTCGCCCGGAAAAGTAAAAGTCACCCTGGGATTTTCAGAGATAACTTTAAGTAACGAGGGTGACAGGGTAATGAATGTTGCAATAAATGGTAAAAATGTTCTGGAGGATTTTGATGTATTCAAAACCGCCGGCGGGAAAAATGTAGCCATCGATACGGTATTCAATGTTGATGCACCCGATGGTGTAGTTAAGATTACTGTACCTAAACTTACTGTTAATTATGCAAAGTTCAGTTCGATCAAAATCGAGGCCGGCGATACGGTTATAGCTATAAATGCAGGTGGGTTGAAACCTTATACGGACACAGAAGGACTGAAATGGGAACTATATTCGGCTCCTGTTAATATCGACAGTAGTATTCTTGAAAAGGTGCGCGATGGAATGAATCTCCTGGCTGTCCCTGAAGGTGAGGATGCAATTCTTGCATATAGTAAAATACTCGGAAAAGCAGGGGTTTATAGACATATCGGACATACGGGCAAGACAAGGGCTTCCTGGATGGGTTCATGGTTTTTTAACAGGCAGCATCCTGTACTGGAAGGACTTCCGGTTAACCAGGCTATGAAAAGCTATTATCAGGTGCCCGTAAGGAACACAGACGGTATACTGCTTGACGGAGATAATGTCGATGTGTTTATAGGCTATGGTCGTGATCACGACAGAAATGTTGGTTCGGCAGGTTTTACTGTGCAGTACGGTAAAGGTAAAATATTATTTTTTACCCTCCCCGGTATGCTCTCAGGCCTGCTGGATGAGTCTTCGGGAATTCAGCCGGTGGTTCTGCGAAGATTATTATCCAATTCTTTACACTATTTATTAAAAAATTAAGTTATTAGATAATGAAAGATTTTCTCGATAAAAAATTAGAAAAAAATAAGCATCAGTTTCCCGCTGAAAAGAAAAAAGGTATCGGCGTTATCGGTCTTCATGAAGGAAGGACACTTCTGACCGGACTTGAGAGGACTTCCTGTGCTTATGCTGCTGCAGGCTGCGACCTCCGAAGAGAAAAAATTGAAGAAGCAAAAAAAGAAAGACCTCGTCTCTTTTATACTGATAATTATGAAGAGATGCTTAAAAGAGAGGATGTGAATATAGTCGCTATCTATACACCCGATTCTATGCATGGTGAGCATATTGAAAAAGCTTTCCTGGCAGGAAAGGATGTTATATGTTCGAAGCCGCTCGTAAATTCTATGGATGATGCAAAAAGGATCTTGAAGGCGGGTAGAGAAACAGGAAGGAAACTCTTTGTGGGTCAGAGTACCAGGTTCTTTGAACCCTTCATTAGACAACGTAAGGCATTTGAAGAAGGGTACCTGGGAAGCCTTGAGTTCGTTGATGCTCACTATATGCATCGAATGGACTGGTTCTATGAAAAAAGTCCCTGGGCAATTCTGGAAAGTGATTGGATTTATATGGGAATGAGTCATCCTATCGATCTTATCCGGTGGTACCTTGGAAGGATTAAAGAAGTTCAGGCGTTCGGCTATACTTCAAGGCTTGCGAGAGATTATGGCTATCCCTATTTTGATATATATACAGTAAATTTTAAATCTGAGGACGATAGAATCGGAAGGGCGATGGGCAATTATGGTTATCATGAACTTCCTTCCGCCAGGAATGCTATTGAACTGATGCTTTTCGGAAATAAAAATACAAGCCACGCTCAGTATCATGATATGAAATACAGGTATACCCGAGCGGACGGAACCGAAGTGCTTGAGGATCCTCTTTATGAACTGCGCCATTATTATTTTAATAGCGAAATCCATGGTATGCATTATGGCGAATTTGCTAATTATGCCGATTATTTTGCAGACGCATTGATAAATGATAAACCTTATTCTCCCGGTCTGGAGGAAGGGGTTGAAACTTTTCTTGTTATGGAAGCCGTACGTGAGTCATCCCGTACAGGTAAAGTTGTTGAGATCGCTCCTTTCCTGGCGGAAACGGAATTGTAAATAAGGAAGTCTTACTCTAATAAAGGTAAAGGAATGAAATGGGCTGGGATGATGATGTTTCCAAACTTGATCGGGTACTGAAGTTTTTTCCTGTGAAAAACGCTTCTCCCCATAAGCTTTCACGAGAGCAGATCGATTTTTATAATGAAAATGGATTCCTCTTTCCGTTTAAAGCATTCGATGAAACAAATACTGAGCTGAACAGGAGAAATTTCGACCGGTTACTTAAAAAATTCCAGGAAGCGAGCAGAAGCAGTTATGCAATTGATCGGTATCAGGACACGATTCCGGAAATCTGGGACATTGCGCGAAATGAGAGTATAATCGTTTATGTTAGGGATTTGCTTGGTACTAATTTCGTGTGCTGGGCTACGCATTATTTCTGTAAATTGCCCGGAGATGACAAAAGTGTATCCTGGCATCAGGATGCGTCTTACTGGCCTCTCACACCTTCAAAAACTGTTACAGTATGGCTGGCGGTTGATGACGCTGATGTTGAGAATGGATGTATGAAGGTGATCCCGGGGTCTCATAAATTTGGTCAGATAAAATCCAGAAAGAGTGGTCCTGACGAGAAGAATATTTTGTCTCAGACAATCGAAAATGCACTCGGTTACGGTGAGCCGCCGGTGAATATAGAATTGAAGGCAGGGGAGTTTTCTATGCATTCCGACCTGCTTCTGCACAGCTCCCCTCCTAACAGATCTGACAAACGAAGATGCGGATTGACTCTAAGATATGCGCCCGTAGATGTGCGCGCATACTGGAGCTGGGAAAAACAATCCATAATCGTAAGCGGAAGTGATCCGTCAGAATTTTGGGGCAATGTACCCCGTCCTCAAAAGGATTTTGAAATAAAAGATTTTGACTATTGAAAACGATGTCCTCCAGGGAGATCATAAAAAACATTATTGCCAGGAAAAAAACAGAGAGATTTGGTTTCTGGCTTGGTAATCCCCACTCCGATTCATGGGAAGCATTACATAATTACTTTGGAACCGCATCAGAGGAGGAACTTCGGGTTAAGCTCGGCGATGATTTCAGATGGATCACTCCCCAGTATATGGATACCACATACCGGCATCCTGAAGGAAAAGGATTGTTTGATATCTATAAAACCAAAAGTTCACTCTCTGAAGCTGGTCCGCTTTCGGATGCAGATACTCCTGAAGTTGTAGATAGTTACGACTGGCCTTCAACTGATTATCTTAATTTTAATGAGTGCATTTCTGTTCTCCAGGTAACCGGGGATGTATACAGGGCCGGGGGATTCTGGATGCCTTTCTTCCACGATGTTGCAGATCTCTTCGGTATGGAAAACCTGATGCTCAATATGTATACAAACCCGGAAGTGGTCCATCGGGCGGTGGATAGGGTGTGCGGTTTTTATTTTCAAGCCAATGAGCTCTTTTTTAATAAGACAACAGGTCTGGTGGATGCATTGTTTTTTGGAAATGACTTCGGTACGCAGTTCGATCTGCTTATAAGCCCGGCACAGTTCGGTGAATTTTTTTATCCCTGGATAAAAAAGTTCGTAAACCAGGCTAAGTCATATAATCTTCAGGTAATAAAGCATTCCTGTGGTTCGGTCTATAAAGTAATCGATAAGTATATTAGTGCCGGAGTCGACTGCCTCCACCCGCTCCAGGCCCGCGCTGCGGACATGGATGCGGAAACACTTGGCAGAAATTTTAAGGGCAGGATTGCATTTATGGGGGGTATAGATACACAGGATCTTCTTGTTAAGGGAAATCCGGATGATGTTAAAAAGGAGGTTAGAAGAATAAAAAAAATATTGGGACCGGATTTAATAATAAGTCCCAGTCATGAAGCTATTCTCCCTAACGTTCCTCCGCGGAACATTGCAGCAATGGCTGATGAAGCCTTAAATCAAAAGTGATCTCATAACTTTACTTAAGCAGGTTATCCTCTTATTTGAAAATAACCACCCCTTTTAATCTTTGTAGGTGCATCTCCGTGCTTCATCCGCGAATGCCTCGATCAGCTCAAGGTCCGCGTCAAAAAAATGATCCGAAGGTGATAGAATGTAACCGCCGTCGATTCCGGCATCGTTAAAGCAGCGTCGGACTTCCTCACGTGTCTTATCAGCAGCTGTATCCTGGAAATAATGAAACTGATCAAATCCCCCGATAAGACATACTCTGCTGCCTATTCTCTTCTTGGCTTCGGCCAGTACTGTATCTCCGCCCATACTTGCAGGGGTAAAGGTTTCCATGGCATCGGGATGCATATCGGCGATCATTTCTAGAAATGCCATCATTCCTCCGCAGGTATGATAAACTACCCTCTGACCGGCCGAATGGGCCGCATCAATTAGCGGGGCGTCATAAGGCGCAACAAATTCCTCAAATATCTGCGGCGAGATAACGGTGCTTGATGCGTCTCCTCCGCCATGCTCCAAGATATCGTAATCTGCACCTTTACACGATTTCAGGAAAATCTCCTTTCTGTCAAAAAGTATTTTCAAAAATTCATGTACCCATGAAGGATCTTCAAAGGTTGCCATAATGAGATTTTCAATGCCGTAAAGTACAGCCGCATCCTGCCAGCAGCCCGACTGTCCATATACATCAAAGAAACTTATTAATCCTCTTACCAGTCCTCTGTTGCCGTATTCTCCGGATACCCGGTTTATCTCCTCAACATCACATTTGGGAACGGTCGCATATTTGACAATTAATTCAATGTCTTTTTTCTCTTTATTAATCGTTCCGAAACCCAGGATGTGTATTCATTGCTCTCCAGTACCATAGATAGAGTCTTCCCCGGGTTATTAAAATTATATCTGATTGACTTGTATTCTCTTCCTGGAATTTCCTCGGAAGAAACCCGCCAGTCATCAGAAGAGATTCTCTTTGCCTCAAGATAGCCAGGATTATGCTCGGGATCGTGGTATTCACCTTTAGCTTCATCAGGTTTGTAGGCGTTTATCCACAATATGGGATCGAGTCCGAATTTGTCGAAGAATTCATCATTAGTGATGCCGTTGAGATATTTTTGAAGGAAATATGGTTGTACATGATGAGTTGTAACCGGAAGCCGGTCGGGAATCTTTCGTTCGAGCGCTGTAATAAACCTTTCCCTTGAAGTCATTTTCATCCTTTTTTGATTAAGCTGTCATACATTCTCTGTTTAGAAAATCAAGCGCGCCCTGGGGATCGCGTGAGTAATGATCTGCTCCGATTGATTCTGCAAAAGTTTTGGTTACCGGTGCCCCTCCAATAAGTACCTTTACTCCTGGAAGCTCTGACTTTATTCTTGCAACTGTGTTTTTCATATTTTCCATCGTGGTTGTCAGCAATGCGCTCAATCCAACAGCACCGGCTTTATTCTGCCTTACTGCATCCAGAAATTTTTCGGCGCTCGAGTTTACCCCTATATCGATAACTTTCCACCCCCCTCCCTCAATTACCATTTTAACAATGTTTTTACCGATATCATGAAGGTCCCCTGAAACGGTACCGATGACTATTGTTCCTTTATGCTTTATCTGCCCTGAAATAAAAAAAGGTTTCAGCAGGGCCATAGCCGAGTTCATAGCTTTAGCGGCGATCAATACATCAGGAACAAAAACCTCACCTTCACGGAATTTTATGCCGATCCGGTTCATTCCCGGCATCATACCATCATTTAAGATCTGCTGGGCGGGGATACCTTCATCCAGAGCTTTCTGGGTTAATTCCACTGCCCCGTCTTTCCCCTTCATATCAGGGGGGTAGGAGGTGTTTTTATCTGATTTTCCTCTCTCAATACAAACACCTAATTCTTCAAGTAATTTCATAAAATCCGTATTTTATTAACTATAATTATTTGTTGAATAATATGGAGAATCTTTCGGTTTATACTCGCAAAGATGCGCCGCACTGCACGATTCCTTGGATTATTTTAGAAGTTCCTTTTTAACATATAACTTACACTGAGACTATACCTGTTCCCCCGGATATTTTGCTGAAGTAAAATTGTGGTTCAATGCCGAATTTTTTTCTATACGTATCTGATGCATACTTTTTAAAAGCACTGATTTCTGTATCATATATAAAGTTTATAGTGCATCCGCCGAACCCTCCGCCCATCATTCTGGAGCCTATGACTCCTTCGAATTCCGAGGCGATATCAACCAGCAGATCAAGCTCACCGCAGCTGACTTCAAATTGGTATTTCAATCCTTCGTGAGACTGATACATCAATTCACCAAAAGCAGTAAAGTTATTTCTGTTGAGTTCGTCGCAGGCTAATTCCACTCTTATGTTTTCCATCACTACATATTCGCATCTCTTAAATATTACAGGATCCAGATCATCCTTATGCAGGTAGAGGAAATCAAGTTCCACATCTCTCAGACTATCGATGGACGAATTATACCTCTGCAGTTCTGATACTCCTTCTTCGCATTGTTTCCTTCTGAGATTATATTTGGAACCGGCCAGCGAATGTTTTACCCGTGTGTCACATAATACTATTTTTAACTCATCATTCGCGAAGGGAATATATCGGTAATGCAGTGACCTACAGTCGAGCTTAACTACTTTACTTTCCTTTCCGTATATATTAATGAACTGATCCATTATTCCGCATTGTACTCCTACAAATTCGTTCTCAGCTCTCTGGGACAGCCTGACAAGATCGATCTGATCGATGCCGAGATCGAATAGTTCATTCAATGCGAAGGCAAGTCCAGCCTCAATGGCGGCTGATGAGGAAAGTCCTGCTCCTATAGGGATATCTCCACCAAAGGCACAGTCAAACCCTTCGATTATCTTGTCCGATTTTTTTAACTGGTCCAGAACTCCTATAAGGTAATTCGCCCAGCTCTTGTCTGATTTCGCAAAGTCCCCTTTCTCAAACTCGTGCTCCTCTTCCAGGTCAGCTGCGTATAAACGGCATTTGCTGTCCCTTCGGGATTTGATAGCCAGATAGATAGATTTATTTATAGCCGCTGGCAGTACAAAACCATCGTTATAATCCGTATGCTCGCCGATAAGATTTACTCTTCCCGGAGACCTGATTATAAGAGGATCCTTCCCGTAATGACTCTCAAATATTTTTTTAACTTTCCCTATCTCCATTTCATCGCTGACTTCAATGTTATTCAATGGTGAGCTTCCTGTTCTTTATTATATAAATAACGCCTGCAACTACCATAATTGCACCCCACCAGAGATCAGGATGCTTTTCAGATAATACAACATTACTTTCGGGCGGATATATCAGGTTGTATATTCCGGATAGAATAATGATTCCTCCCATGATAGTTAATATCAGTCCGACGAAATACCAAATAGGTTTCATAATTAAACTCCTTCTACCAATAAATTAAATTCAATATTATCAAAATAATGAATGATATAATTGCATAGAACTCCGGTTTCTTGTAGACAGCAGCGTCTTTGGTTACCGTCTCCTCGGTTAAACCTTTTACCAGGCCAACCAGTTCTTCTTTAGGTTTCTTTTTGGTAAAAATGCTTATTATAATCGTTACACCAAAGCATATGAGCCATGCCCACCATGCACGCCAGAAATTTGCCGCCATAACACTGGAAGTATCCGACATAGTAATAATGCTTTGGTTTATCCAGTTGAATTTAACAGCGAGGTATAGTGTGAAAGATGAACCCATGCCCGCAATTAGTCCCCAGAAGGCGCCATTAGGGGTGATCCAGACTATAAACATGCCCAGAAGCATAGTTGCGAAAAGGGGGGCATTTACCCATGAGAATATTGCCTGCATATAATCCATAATGCTTGGAAAACTTTTTGCCCAGTATGCGGTCACAAGGCTTATAGCTACACCAACTATGGTTGCCGCCCTTCCCATCCATAGCAAATGTGTGTCAGAAGCATTTCTGTTTAATACAGATTTGTAAATATCGTACGTCCAGACAGTATTGAATGCGCTTACATTACCTGCCTGCCCTGCCATAAATCCTGCAAGAAGTGCGGTGACACCCAGGCCTGTTAATCCCGACGGATAATATCTGGCAATTAGGAGCGGTAATGCTGAATCATAATTTACCTGCCCTCCGTCTTTAATTAAAGCGAAACCGCTGTTTGGATCGTTAGCAAGAACGATGGCAATCAATCCCGCCAGTATAACAATAAAAGGGATCATCATCTTAAAAAATGAAGCCAGAATCGGTGTCATCCTTGCTGCCCTCAGATCCTTTGCGGAAAATGCTCTCTGTACTACAAGGAAGTCTGTGGTCCAGTACCCGAAAGAAAGTACGAAACCAAGACCAAGGACAATTCCGCCCCACGATACCATCATTCCGTTCGCAGAAGGATCTGCTGAATTAGCCCATAGATGATTAAATGAGTCCGGGACCCGGGCAAATATTTCCTGAACACTGCCTATCTCAATTACACCGAGTATTGAAACAAGGAATAATCCGAACCAGATGAGGAAGAACTGAATAATCTCTGTGAAAATAGCCGACAGAAGACCACTCATTGTAACATATACCGCTACGGTAATTGCAGCCATCCACATACTAACGTCCCAGTTCCATCCCAGAAAGGTGTGAAGTACCAGGGCCATAGCATAAAGATTTATTCCCGACACAAGGAGCGTCATTACCGCAAAAGCAATTCCATTGAGAACTCTGGTCTTTTCGTCAAAACGAAGCTTCAGATATCCGGGTACTGACTTAATTCTGCTGCTGTAATAAAATGGCATCATATAAATGCCAAGGAATATCATTGCCGGAATTGCCCCTATCCAGTAAAAGTGAGCGACGTACATTCCATATTTAAAAGTATTACCTGTCATCCCCATTAGTTCGAGAGCCCCGAGGTTCGCAGAGAGGAAAGCCAGTCCCGCTACCCAGGAACTGTTTCTTCTGCCGGCAAGGAAAAAATCATTTTCGTTTTTAGTGAATTTTTTAAGATAAAATCCAATACCGATTACGAAAACAAAATAGACCGCTATGATAAGCCAGTCAGCGAACGATAGTCCGATAGCATTTTCAGACATACGGTTTACCTTTATTATTGGAAAAATGTGTTTGGTATTTAAGTTCTGATATCAGGTATACCCTCCCATAAACTAAATTCAATCTGCCAGTTCCTTTCTTCGTTTACTTCAAGTACAGGACATTCATTTCTTTTAACCGATTCGCCGAGTGAGTCGGGTCTTCCTGTAGTAGGTTCCAGAGCGATTGTGTAATGTTTTCTCTCGGCATCGACAGGCCAGCCGCCAAAGCAAAGCCAGACGCCCAAGTATGGAAGTTTTTCTTTATCAAAGGATATCATAATTGACTCATTCTTCTTAGGTCGGTATAACCCCGCGAAACCGCGATGCAGAGAATCAGTAAATCCTTTAATTGCTGTTCCTGTATCCCTGGCCTTGATCTCGTAGAAGCTTTGAAAGTTGCCTTTCTCTCCCGACCATGGCATATATTGTCCATATTCGCCCAGCTTAACATCTGAGACCCAGTTTAGTAACAATTTATTTATACCGGGAGGCATAAATATTCTATCACCTTCATCTATAGCCAGTAGAGGATGCGCCGACCATATATAATTCAGAGGAAAGTCGGATTTGTTAATCAGACTGTATTCTATTATTATCCTGTTTCCGTTGTATGTAATGTTTTTCCTGATCCTGTAATCGGCATTCACTCCTGTCGCTGAAAATAATATTGAATTATCCGAAAGTTCATAATTCCATTCTTTCGACCACAACTCGCCATGATCAGGGTACTTAATTTTTTTTGATTCAGTTCCTCCATCCCGTACCGTGATTTCAGTTGCTTCAATCGTCGGGAAACATTCATCGAAACCGCTTGCATCATATAAAGAGTAATCTGCTCCGTGAAATGCTTTTCTGTAAACTTTATCTTTATCTTGGTTCTCAAGCAAAAATTCAGTTCCGGTGATTTTATTGATTAGACTAATCATTTTGCTGCCGATCTGAGGAAGGAAGATAGCTTCAACCTTGTCGTTTCCGATCAATAAATGCTTTAGGCCGTTTGTTGTAAATTCTCTGATCATAATAATATTTTACGGTTTTATTGTTTCGGTTTCCTGTTTAACAATATCACCTGAATCAGGATCCTTTATTAGTATTCCCGGCTGCGGATATATTTTGCCGTCCAGTTCAACATTTATCATCGGCCAGCTTTTTGCTTTTGTTAACACCTCGGTGCTGTCAGGATGGACCAGGATAGTTTCTTCAACCTTGGCGCCCGTAATTGTAGGGTTCCAGGCAAAAGCCTGGTTATTATGTACTACTTTATCGACTCCGGGATATATAACATACTCTCGATCGTTATATCCGATCGCTCCGCCCTGGTGATGTTTTTCCCATTCTCCTTCGAAACCTGCATCTGCATACCATTGCTTCATTTCATTCCAGATCGTTGAACACTGAATCCCGGGTCTGGTGGCTTTTTCATATTGGGCATTTACGATAGCCGTTTTTTTAAGTTTATTTTTTAGTTCTCCCGGCAAGGGACCAAAATGGACAAACCGTGTAACCGCAACCGGCATTCCCCATTTCTCGGCAACCACATTTACCATTGCATAATCCTTCAGGGTATCTCCGAATGGTATTGCATGACGATAATTGTAGATCCGCTGGTCAACTCCTATCAGCAGAACCGTAGGCATAATACCGCGCGACCTGATCTCATCCGCGGTCATTGCTTCTATTTCAAATTCATTCATACCCGGCATCAATCTCCTGCATACGTTCGCTACTGCTTCTGTTGTCTGCTCACATATCCACCTGTACCTGGTGATTTCGGTCGGCAGCAGCTGATATCTTACAGGCTGAAATTGTTCATCCATTAATACGGTCTCCGGATACGGAGTGTCGCTTCCGATCCTGCGGTTTCCTGCAATTTCTGTAATTATCTTTCCTCTTACATCTTTTACCGGATTAGCCTCATACCAGGGATAAAATTTTAACTGATAGCCAAGACCCTTCAGACTCTCATCCATCATCCTGGGAGCTTCGCTGCCATTGGCTATCAGGTATTTCTCTCCGTTCTCTATTATTAGCAGTGAGACAGCTCCTACATCTTTATTTAACACAATCTGAGTGTTTGCCCTCCCGGCTGTTATCCAGTTTACATTCCTTACCTGGGAAAAAAGCATCCCGCCGAGATTGTTATCTTTCATCCATTTTTTAAGCGTATCAACTTTAGTATTTATTTCCTGATTTACCTGCTCATCGTTAAGTATCTGGAAAGGATAACCCTTCCAGATTAAATTACTTATTTCTTCCTTGCCGTTTTTATCTGAATCCTGGCAGGAGATGAATGAGACCGTTATTACTGTAATTAGTAAGACGAAAATACTTTTCACTTCAGTACTCCTAATTAGTTTAAAGTTCAATAGTTATTTCTTCCTGTTTAATGGTCTTTTACAACCGCATGATTTTCTTATAACAAGTTCTGTTTTAATTATCAGGTTCTCAACGGGTTCTTCCTTGTTCTCAATATGACCAATCAGCTTTTGTGCTGCGGCTTTCCCTACTTCATAACCCGGTTGTCTTACCGTTGTCAGAGGAGCAGGCATCAGATCGGCTCGTATGTCATCGGAAAACCCGACGATTGCAATATCCTGAGGTATTCTATACTTCTTTTCTTTAATGGCTTTCATAGCACCGAATGCAGCCGGATCATTAACTGCGACAACTGCGCGGGGTCGCTCCCGCTTTGGAAGAGCCAGGAGTTTTAACATTGCATTATAGCCTCCCTCTTCATGAAACCCCGATTCAACAATAAGTTCTTTATTATACTTGATTTTATATTTTAATAATGCTTTTCTGTAACCTTTCAGCCTTTCTTTTGCGATCGATATAGAGAGAGGGCCCTGGAGATGAGCAATTTTTTTGTATCCATGCTTTATGATATGTTCAGTAATCCTGAATGCACTCTCCTCATCATTAATACTCACGCAGCTTGCCCCGATGTCATATACACACCGGTCAAAAAATACAATATGAAGACCCATATCGATCACTTTTCTGTATATCTCATAATCTGTATCGGATTCCGCAACTGACGCGAGTATACCATCAACCCGCCGTGAAGCAAGTGTTTCTATTGCGGATATTTCTCTGTCAGTATCTTCGGCTGAATGAGTCAACATTATATTGTATCCCGATTTGTAAACTACTTCTTCGATACCTTTAATGGCATCGGGAAAGAAAGAGTGAGTTATTTCGGGTACAACCACTCCTATTGTTTGAGTTTTTGCTAATGCAAGGCTCTTTGCTATATGGTTAGGGAGATAACCAAGCTTGCGTGCGGTTTTCAGTACTGTTTTCCTCGTGGTCTCATCAACATTGGGATTATTGTTCAGTGCTCTTGAAACCGTCATCATAGAGATGTTCAGCGTTTCTGCAATATTTTTTAATGTTACTTTTTTGGTCATTATTGCTTTATTACAATCCTTATTTTCTTTTTTTCGAATTCACCGTTTCCTTTATTGAAACGAAATTTTATATACCCGTTATTAAGTTCTCCGCCGTCTATTGCCCCGATCAAACCAGGATTCCTGACCCCCAGCAGATATTCTTCCCCTCCGCGTCCCTCCAGGTAGGTATCCAGATTTTTGCCGTCCAGTTCCTGATAAAGTACTTTTACTGAATAATCGGTTTCCCCCGCGGCTGTTTGTAGAGGAAGAAGGTAGAGCTCAGGAGCAGGATTCAAAATGACTTTCAGCCTGGAACGATTCTCGGGATCAAACTCTGTTTTCAGCACATATGCCTGGTCACTTTTACCTGAACTGAAATCAATATCGGCACCGTTAAGCTTTACGGCAGTTGTTGTGGTACCCAATCCGAATGAAGGCATAAAGATGATCTTTATCTTCTCATTACCTGTTTTCGATGCGGTCAGGTTTAATTCATTGTCTGTTCTTAATACTTTGAGCTCTACAATAGATTTTCCCACTTTTATATTTCCAACACAAAGACTGTCCCAGTCAGCCGGAAGACGCGGAGCAAAATAAATTTTTTTCTCGGGAGCATCAACATCAAGACCTACCAAACCTCTTAAAAAAGGTTCAGCAAATCCTGACGCCGAAAAACCCTGGTTATGATAGGCTTCGGAAAGTTTAGTATTGTATTTTCCTGAAAATACTTCAGCTGATTCTCCAGCTCCATCATCAAAGAAGTGTTCGGCATTGGCCTGTATTTCTCTGTAGGCGGAAAGATTAAAGTCATAATTATATTGACCTCTCACCATCAGCGTTGACAGAAAAGGCCATATTGCTCCATAGTTATAATTAACCGGATCAAAAAGTGTCGATTTATTTGAAAGCGTTCTTACTCCCCAATCAGTAATCAATTCGGAGGAATTCATTTTTTTAAGGCTTTCAACAGCATGATCGTAACTCAGTACCTTGAACTTCATACCCGTCGCGGGCCAGGGAGTGTTCTCGTCAACCTGCTCTCCTTCTTCCGTAGCTCCGTAACTGTACATGCCTTTTTCTCTTATCCAGAACTTTTTTTCCATCGCTGATAAAGCTTTATTATGCTGTTCCTCAGCCCGTGACTTCAATTCTTGATCATTCATTGCATCAGCCATATTTATAACTGCTTCAATACCTTTTGTCCATATCGCAGAGGTATAGAAATCGGCATATATATGTACATATTTCCCGAATTCAAGCGCACCGAGCCCCGCGCCTTTCAGATCCATTAGCCCATCTTTGTCACTATCCTTACTTAGACACCAGTTGTAAGCTTCCTTTATGGATTCCCAACTTTTCTTAATAAAATTAAGATCGCCGCTTTGTCGATAATAATCCCCTATCGCTACAAGATACCAGGGAGTCGTATCTGCGTGGTTATAACCATAGTGATAATCATTCCACCAGTCGATTAATCCTTCACTCTGAGAAAGTTCATGTGCCATTTTTCCTATATCTTTATTTTCTTCATCGGGAGCTTTTTTCCTGATGGGAAAGTTATCCTGTCTCTGCCATTTTTGGGTAAATTCAAGAGCATCTTTTTCAGTTTCAAAATCCTGAAAGCTGTTGAATGACAAAGAGTTGATGAAGCAGTCACCACCGAAAAACCATGAAAAGCCAGGACGTCCGCCGTTTCCTGATAATCCGTACCCTGCAACCATTCCATATCCCAGTTCTGGATTCTCAACCATTAAGTTGTGAAGAGCCGTTTTGCTCCACTCGTATGCAAGGTTAAGTTTTTTTACCGGGGTAATGATATGAACGGTGGAGTCTTTAAGATTTTTATAATATTCATAATTCTTCAGATAATATTTTTCGGCGTTCTTAGATAGATCAAAAAAAAGATCTTTAACTTCCTGGTATTTTGCGTTTATTCCTCCCGCTATTACAATAGGGATAAATGAGTCGTTGAGGTCTTCCGGATTCACTTCTATTTTAAACTGTAAAGGACTATCAGCGAACATATGTGCAGGGGGGGCTGTCATCTGTTCTCCGAGCGGTGATCCACAGATAAAAAGCGCTCTCTGACGGCTTTCAGAAATAATATATCCTTTAACTTCATCATCCCAGTAGCTGTATTGTCCTCCTATCCCCGCAGGCCATTGAGGCTGCATAACCGGAAGAAATCCGGCGATTATTTTCAATGGAGTTGTTGTATTTATATCTAGCAATATGATGGCAGCATTCTCTTGTACCGGGACCATTATTATTTCCCTGACCGTAAATGATTCGTACGAAAGCGTGATAATTGCGGCTTCGGGAGTGATCGAAATCGTTTTAGCAATATCCCTTGGCTGGATTGGAGTGGTAGTCGAACCAAGGAAAAACTGAAATTGAAAGTTTCTGAGAGGTTTCCAGGGCCAGCCCCACATCTCGAAAGAACCGTCTTCAAATCCCATTAGTGCAGCTTTTCGTCCTATCCTATCGAAATACTGTGAAGGCTGTACAGTCCTCGTTATACCGATATCATTACTTCTTAATTCAAATTTTGATATAAAACCTTCGTTACCCCTCTGTGCGATTAAAAAAGACACCGGCAGCAGAATCGCGATGATTATCTGGATAAATTTTACTTTTTTCATGCTTCCGTCACCTTGATTTTCCGTATTTATCAATTAATACTCTTGCCATTATTGAATCCCAGATATAATTAGATGGGCTGTTCATTATATCATTATCAGGACTGTAGGATTCCCAGTAATTGTGGTTCTTTCTTAACTGAGTAACTACAGCAAGTGTCATCTTATCAGATAATTTATCTGCTATTTTTTTATAACCGTATTGGTGCAGTCCGTCTATTATTAAGTAATCCCACAGAAGCCACACCGGGCCGTTCCATTTGCAGCAGTAGTCAACATAAGGACTGTAGAACTGATCATCTGCGGATAAAGTAGGAACACCGTACTTACGCCAGAACTCATCAGGATTCGTAAGGTGTTCTACAAGTCTTTCAGCTCTGTCATCGGGTGCCGCACCTGCCCATAAGGCAAGAAGTCCTATTATCTCTTTATGTTTGAGATCCCTCGTCAAAAATTTAAAAGAGTGATTTTTTTTATCAATGTGGTAATAAAAACCTGTTGAATCATCCCACATATATTTGTTGATGAGCCGGGAAATTTTTTCTGCCTTATCAGACCATTTTTCTTTCCCGGACTTGTCACCCATCGCGTCGGCCATCAGGGCGAGCGACTTCATTTCCTTAACGACCATTAAAGAGAGATCAAGGTCTTCAAGTTCATCGGAGATATCTTCTTTGTCAACATCGAGGTGACGCTCTTTTGAGACCTGGAAAACTACGTTGTACCAGTCCCTGACGTTTTCGATTATTCCGTAAGGTCCCCATTCATAGAGCCCGTCATTGTCTGTGTCCCTGTTCTCTTCAAGCCATTTAACATATTTCTCTCCTGATTTATAAGCATCCTGAAGAAATTCTTTGTCCTTGCTTACTTTATAGATTTCCCAGTTCTCCCAGGAAAAGAAGGGGGCTGAAGTAGTCGACATATCTTTTCCAAGTTCTTTACTGTAATGTGGGTAATCTTGCAGCCCTCTCGGTCCATGACGGTATGCGATTAACCCGTCTTTCCTCTGCTGATCAATGTATACTCTTTGTGAACCTTCGGCAGATTTGGGATCCATATAAGCATAAGCCAGCATACTTAATGATTCATGTAGAACCTGATGCCCATGCCCCCATCCCCATAAAGGCTCCCGCGAAAAAACATAGAAGTTGTGCTTTGCTGATTCTGTGGGAGGAAGCATACATCCTCTCACAAGGTTAAAGGCACCAAAGTAAACCAGTTTCTCATCTTCATTATCAAAATTTATGATAGGTATCTTCGAGTATAGTTCGACATCCTCATCTGCAAAAGGCTGAAGTGAGGGCTGTTTCAGCTTGTTTATCTGATCGGTAAGCACTTCTATGCCCTCTTTCTGATCCTGCCATCCCCTGAAATATCGCCTGTTCACTTCCTCTCCGGGTTTCAGTATAAATTTGCTGTGCAGAGCTATAAAATTGACATATCCGCTGTCTTTAAGATTCAAAGAATCACTACGGTTATCCGAGTAATAATCGGTTTTAATCTTTATATAAAACTGATCCATATCTCCGGAATATCCTCCGTATGAGTAAGGTTTAAAGTTGCCGCAGAAAAAGTCCCGTGTTTCAGTTGGATAGGGTGCATTCTTATAAAGACTGCTTATCAATCTATATTTGGATTCATGATGATTAGTAATATATGCATAATTAGAACTGTCATATTTTTTTATAAGCAGTGAATCATTTCCGAGTTCCAGAACCGGGTAAATCTCTACCTCCTGAGCTTGATCATCCGTGTTTTTAATCTGCATGCTGATAATAGCTACGGATGAACTGTAAACAAAAAAAGTTTCCTGTACCTGGATACCTTTGAAAGGCTCATACTCAAGTATAGCCATATCGGGAAATGATGCAGTAACCACAGGCTTTTTATGATAATTTTCAATTTTAGTTACCACAACCTGGTTTATTTTCCAGATACAGTAGAATTTACCTGCCTGGTCTCCCGAGTAACTTACAGGGTAGCAGTCTGAGTAGTAATCCATCTTATATCCTTTATCACCATACAGCCGTGATCTCTCCATGGCGGCGGTATAAGTTGTATAGAGTGGATCATCAGCTGCTGCATGGATCTTAAAATAATCATTGTTTACCTGCAGAGACTGGGAAAACATATTTGCTGCAACCATCAGAAAAAAAGTAATTGCAAACTTCATTTCACTCTTCCTGTTTATTTCATTCCTTTTAATTCTTGTTTCAATTAATTAATTTTCTCCAGGTCGATCATAAATCTTGCTATTATACCGGCCCAGATGTAAGTCTTATTCCATCCGGCTTGATGATCATCGGGACTATAAAACTCCCAGAACCAGTGATCGGTTTTGAGCTGATTTATCATATTCTGCATAATTCTTTCGGCAAGTTCCTTTGCCTCCTTCTTATATCCATAATTCATAAGCCCTCTGAAAACCAGGTAATCCCATTGAACCCATACGGGACCATTCCAGTAACCAATCGGGTTATAATAACTATCGTCAGCCGATAAAGTCGGAACTCCGTAATTCCGCCAGAATTCAGAAGGATTGGTCAGATGTTTAATTAAAATCCCGGCCTGATCTTCATTTGCAACTCCTGCCCATAATGCAAGAAATGCTATGATCTCCTTCCTTTTCAGGTCATCCTTTGTCTTATAAGTAAACGTGTGATCCTTTTTATTAACATTGTAGTAAAAACCCGTTTCCGGATCCCACATAAATTTATTTATAAGCTCGGTTCTGTTTTCCGCATCCTTCATCCATTTTTCGGCTTCGGTACTCATGCCGAGTTCTTCAGCCATCGTCGAAAGAGATTTGGCTTCACTAACCAACATTATGTTGCAGTCAACCGCTTCAAAATTTGTTGGATCGCCAACCTCATCCCATACTGCAACTCTGGCATCCCGTACGCATTCAAGTACGGCATTAGCTCCCCATTCACATAAACCGTCGTTATCCGAATCACGGTTTACTGTATAATAGTTGTAAAATTTCTTGCCTGATTCGTAAGCCTGCCTCAGGAATTCTTTATCTTTCGTTACTTTATAGATTTCCAGGTTCTCCCAGTTAAACCAGGGAGCTGAAGTTGTAAGCTGACCGTTTTCAGGAATTGTTTCATTCAGATAAGGACCGGTCCTGTAGTTTATATAACCGTCGGGATGCTGCCGTTCAAAGTAAACTCTTTGTGAATTCATAGCGCTCAAAGGATCCATATATGCATAAGCAAGCATAGTCAGACTCTCATGAAAGACTTGCCCCCCGTAACCCCAGCCCCACCTCGGCTCGCGTGAAAAAACATAATAATTGTAGCTGCACTCACCCTCCGGTGGAAGCATACATTGTCTGATTAATGAAAATGCATTCCAGTAAAGAAGCTGCGATTCATCATCGTTATAGCTGACCGGTGGGATATGAGAATATATATTTTCATCTTCATTTACATATTGGTTAAGATTTTCATTCATTAATTTTCGACAGTGAGATTCAAGTTCCTTTGTTCCTTTACCTTTTTCTATGACTGCACGGGCGATTTTAATTTCCGCTGACTGACCCGCTGGAATATCAAGTTCACTACTGAGTGTTATAATTCTGGCTTCTTCTGAAAGTAATGTTCCGTTAAGCTTTCTTTGCCTGACAGAATTAATAAAATTTCCGCTTCCTGTATCTCCCTTTACTTCATACTGGTTATAGGTTCCTGCGCTTATTGTTTTCTTATCAAGCATAAAAACGTTCTGCAGATCAGATTTAAATGGAATGTTATGTCCCTTCATCCAGCCGTCTGGAAATTCTGTGTGTGTGAACTCAACTCCTGTATTGTCATCCGTCATCCGTATGTCTTTAAAAGATCTATGCTCATTCTGGATATATGGATAAACATCTAGTTGAACAGTAAACGGACTTTCATTAGTGATTCTCACTTGCCTGACGGCAATCCCCGAACTATACACCAGAAAATATTCTTCAACTTTAATGTCTTTAAAAGGATAATAGTAAAATTTCACGAGGTCACTGTAAGAAACAGTAAGTACTGGTTTGCTAAAATATTGTTGAAGCTTGTCTCTTACGAGATCATCTTTTCTGAAAATTAATCCGATATTGCCAGCCTGCTGTGTAATGAAATTCAGTCCTTTCTGCGGATCAAACCAATCAAACTGGTATCCCTCATTTACTATATACTCTGATCTGCTCAGAGATGCATTATAAGTAGTATATATTGGAGCGTCTTCTGTTGCAGAAAGATTCGACAAAAAATTCTGTCCGAAAGAGCATATGCTCCCCGCTATAATAGCTAAAACTATTTGATAAATTTTCACCATAATTATTTCAATTTAATTTTTACTTCTTTTTCTAAGTATTTGTTCTCCCCTTTCTCAAAAACAACACGGATCCTGTATATACTTTCAGCGAAATTTTCTATGACTCCGTTTTCAACCGATTCTATGTTTTCAGCAGGAGCGAAAACTTTCAATAATTCTTCACTCTCCGGTTTCCCTTCTAATCTGACATTGTATTCTTTTCCGCTAAGACCCGCCGATAAAATTCTAAATCCCTCCGAGAATTCACCAACTCTGGGATTAGGGAGCACCGGGATAGCACATATCCCATTCCCCGAATAAACTTCAACTTGTAAATTTTCCTTTACGTTTATGTTCAGCGATATGTAATCCTGCTGCCTTCCGGTTGTCTTTTCATATTTCACCTCTTCACCGTCAACCAGAACTCTTGTGATATTTGTACCTGAAGGAAAGTAAGGTTTAAATTTTATGCTTAGGTTCCCGGAACCTGTATGATTAAAGAAAAAATCAGATTTATCAGATGTTCTGGTCATCCTGAAATCAAGTTTATGTTCACCGCATTTGATATTCCTGACTTTAATATAATTCCATTCAGCTGGCAGCCTTGGGGATAACAATAGTTCGTTTTTGAGCGCATCGGCTTTCAGTCCCAGCATTCCTTCAAGGATGGGCTGAAGCACCATCGTCTCTGACCAGCATTGATGGGGACAAACCCCGGACGGTAGATATTTTTCACCATTAAGTACCTCCTCCACATATCCGGGTCCCCAGTTTTTATATACATTGAGACTTCCCATAAAATGTGAAAATCCCTGCAGATAATTACCGTATTCATATTCCGCAAGCGATGTCCATCCTGTAAATAATGGCCATATACTTCCATAGTGATAGCCTCGCGGATTGAACATGGGGTTGAATTCGCTTATGATCCTCACACCCCAGTCGGTAGTAAAGCCATTGCTGGCATATGTATCCAGTACCGGATAAGCCTTTTTATGGTCGACTAATCCGAAATACATCGGGACCGAAGGAAGTGCTGTTTTTTGAGTATTATATGTATTATCAGACAGGAGTCCGTAATTATAGAATTCCTCATCTTTATTCCAGAAATCTTCATTCACAATCTTGCTGACAATTTCAAAATCTTTATTATATCTTTCAGATGCTTTCGTATCTCCCAGAGCCGCAGCAATATACCTGGCTTCTCTGAGTGTCTCTGCCCAGCATCCGGCAAGATAATAAGTTGTTTTAGAACCAAACAACTCCCCGCCTTCTACCCAGCCATGACCAACGTTCGTATTTTCAATTAAATGATCTCCGTCAGTATCTGTGGAATAGAGGAAATCTATTGCTTTTTTAATATGAGGCCAGCTTTCTCTTATAAAATTAAGGTCTCCGGTCCACTTTAAATACCTTCCCGCGAGTATGACATAAAGAGGAGTGGCATCCGCTGCATCATAGTGAACAACTCCGCTGGTTGTTAGTTCATGAAAGATCTTGCCGTTTAAATCCTGGTATTTCTGGTAGGTTTGGAGAACATTTTTAATTTTCACCGGGCTGCCGTAATCTAATATTGCCATTCCACTCCACTCACCGTCACGTCCGAAATACCATGCATATCCCGGCCGGCCGCTGACCTCCTGATTGCCTCCCCATCCATGGGCGGTGGTTGAAAAACCTGCGGCAAGTGATTTCCCAATACCCGGGGTGTTTATAAAAAATCTGTCCGTACCTGTCAGTGCCCACCGATATCCTTCATTGAAATTTTCGTCCGGGGAGGAAATCATAAGTGCGTTTGAGAGAAAATCTTTATAATATTCGGTAGTATTTTCATAAATCGCTCCGGAAGATCCCGCAGCCTTTTTATAATATCCTGCGGCAGAATTTAATCCCTCATCCGTACCGATGACGAACATATCCAGATTATCATTCATTTTCAGTTCAAACTCCATCAGGAAAGAAGCCTGCAGCTTATCTGATTCGTTCCCTATAATTTCATTACCAACATGACTGAAACCGTCAAACTGACCGGAAAGCTTGTAAACCGGAGTTTTACCGGAACCCACTATGGTATAAAATTCATTGCTTTCATTCTTTATTACGTATGCATTCAAACCCTCATCCCAACTGTAAAATATTGACCCAAGGGCTTTATGGGAATATGGCCACATAAATCTCAGGTTGCTCTTGAATCTTATGACGAGTTTTGCAGGATAAACTCCTCTGTATTCGTAATGTATTATACCTGAAGGATCTTCGATATCAGAAGTTATAATTTCGGTGATGTATGCACGCGGAAATTTATAAACACGGGTAAAGGACCCGGATCTGTTTTCAACTTGCGGTCTCTGATCACCGAACCAATAAATAGTGTCCTTGTAGGAAAATTGTATGCCTGCTTCATAATCCCTGATGGCCATAAAAGGGTGAGTCCAGATCTCTTCAATCCCGCCTTTTTCTTTGCCCATAAGCAGCATCCGTTCTCCGCCAGTATCCCATTCATTATCCGAAGCAAATCTTGCACTAAGCTGAAGCGGGTCATTATCCATCATCCATTTTTTCGCCGAATCAATTTTAACTTTTTCCGATGTACTTCTAAATTCGGCTACAGTCAACTTGTTGTAATTCCAGTATCGCGGTTTAATATTGCTTTTAACCCCGGCTAAGTAGTTCAGACAATTATTAACGAATAATTCGAGTTGAAGCCTGTTTTGATTTTCGGGTGCAAAATAAGTATATGTGCCTATACTCAGCACTTTGCCTTTGCCCGGATTGTATTCAAGCATCAGCTTTGAACTTTCCTTGAGGGTTATATATGCCCAGTCCACTGCTAAAACTTTACCTTCGGGTATAACATCTCCGAAATATCCTGTCTGGCGGACAATGCCGTCTTTAAGAGGAGCCCAGATATAAGCTCCTCCGTTTAACCCTTCGAAGACAGGGTGGGTCCTGAAAGCATGAAGACCTAGCTTCCTTCCGTAACCTTCATCAACGGCCTGTATATATTCGATTCCGGGTTCTTTGTTTTCCAGTCCCATAGGAACTGCTAATCTTACAGCATCAAGCGACAGTAATAATGACCCGCCATTCTGCAGATACTTCATTATCGCCTTGAGGAAAGCAGGATTGATCTCTTCCCTGGAAAGAGCGGACGAATCCGCCCTATGGTACCAGACAACTTTAACTGATTTCAGTATCTCAGGATTTTTTATCACCTCTTCAATTGTGAATTTAATGACGCTGAAATTATTATCGGACTTCAAAAAACTATATGCAGCCTCAGTTTCAATTAATTCCCGGCCGTTTGAAAGAAACCCTATTGTACTTTTGTCGCTTCGGTTGCTGCTTGCAAGTAACGATGCAGACAAAGTAGAGATAAGAATAATTAGACATACGAACTTAATACGGATGACCATTAATTTACCTCCTTCTGAAATGCATCCTTTACGCATCTGAATCCGATAGTGGAATTTCTTTCAAAACCCGGTGAGACCTGCAGCAGCATCTGAGAATAATTCAGGGGTCGCGGGCCCCCTTTAACATACCACCAGCTTGACGTTGGATTATAATAACTTCCCCCCCTGATAATTATAAAACTATAGCTTCCGTTATCATATACATCATTGGTCAGTTGCCTTACATTACCGGTAAGATCTGCTGCTCCCCATTTATTGATTCCCTCGGGAAAAGCAGTAACCTCAGTCAGATTATTGGATGAATAATTGCATTTGGTCGAATCAAAACTGCTTCCCCATGGCCAGGTTAAAGTATCACCGCATTGTGCGGCATACTGCCATTCTAATTCTGAGGGAAGCCTTTTTCCTGCCCAATCGGCGTAAGCTCTGGCATCATCAATCGCTACATATACTACCGGAAGATCTCCACCACCTCCAGGGTAGTCCCCTTTATTCCAGTTTTTCAGGAAGTTGGCTGTGTCATCCGGAACATAACCGGTCGCCTGAAGAAACTCTTTGAACTCTTTATTTGTGACCGGATATTTATCCATAAAGAATCTATGCACTGAAGTAAACTCTGAATCAGCATACTCCGGATATGGAATAAATCCATCAGGAGTATTTACTATATACCTGAAATCACCGGACGGAATTTCTACCATACCCGCCGGTGCCTCCGATGATTTTAGAGTAGGGGTAATTTTGCTTATCAGCACCGGAGTTGCAGAATTAATTTTTACTATTCTTTCATCTATAAGTTCATTGTTTTGCAATAGCTGCACGACATATTTGTCTTCCGGGTATCCGAATCGTTCCCGTAATTTTATCAGGTTATTTCCGGTTTCAAATTTCAGCGATTTGTTGCTGTATGAGGGAATTCCGGCCCAGACAAGAATGCTGTCACCGGTTGCCGCGGAAATTGACATTTGATCACCGGTCAGGCTCACTTTTAAGAGCCCGAAAAATTTTGCTATACACCCCGCATTTCCTTCCATCCTTGTCCCCAGATATGAGCGGTTGAATGCATCAGCTTTGACGGGGATAAACGTACCGTCAGCCATTGTATCCGGTTTTACTTCCTCATGGTTCCAAAGATCGACATAATGGTAACCCTTTCTGTCATCTATTTTAAATAAGGGTCCGTCATATCCATCCGGAACAAGACTGAATAGTGTATATACTGTTTTATCTCCGTCTTTCCATTCATTAACCCAGATACTATCCCTCAGTGTTTTTATTAGAGGTATCCATTCTTTATTTGTAAATGCGGAAGTGTTTTCCCTAAGGATCATCGTTGCCTTACCGAGATATGTAAATTCCTCTTCCATCCATTGCGGTCTGGCCGGAGCCATCATATTTATTTCAACACCATAGCCGTTAAAAAATGAAACGGCTGTTTCCCTGTGCAGCCTTCCTTCATTCAGAGTCAGAACTCTGAAAATCGCGAATTCCGGTTTGATGAATTTATTAAGATTTAAAGGCGGAGGCATAAAGATAGCATTATGTACACGGCCTGAAACAATGCCAGGCATGTCTTTGGGAACGGCCATTCCTTCGCTGTACATTACAACTCCTGTCCTTATACTATCGGCAGCGTTTTGAAGATCATCACTAGAACTGCCGTATGTATCGAGGACAATGCCGTCAGCGTTAGTAGCCCGGATCAGTCTCGAAATCCCTTCATAAAAATCCTCCTTCCTGGTACTCTGATCCCAGGGATTAAAAGAGATAAAAAACCTTGTCCCCATGCTTTTGGAATAGTCAGACAGTTCCTTCAGTTTGTTTAATCCTCCCGGCAGATCGGAATACAGGTCCCACTGGTTCCTCGAATCCATTCCGAGGGTTGGCCAGGTGGGCCATAAACAGAAAATGTCATATTTTCCGTAAAGCTCCGTTGAGCTATTAAGGAATTGCTTAAGCTGATATCTTCCATCGCTCCTGTCATAAAATTTATGGTCCCAGCCGTAAAGAAGAGCTATCAGATATGAGTGTCTTACCCATTCAAGATCCTTCCGTTCAAAAAGTTTGTTATCAAAACTTTTTAGATCATATAGATACCTGTCCTGGAAAAGGGTACGAAGTCCATCCTGCCAGGTACCCTTATAGAAATCGAAATAAATATCATATTCAATATTTCCCCCTGGTTTTACTAAGGCAGAGTATCTCCTGAATTCAGTATCTTTTCCGCCTTTTCTTCTTGCCAAAGCAAAGACGGAAAGAGAATCGTTTATCCGCACAGCAGAATAACCCAGAGACCAGGCATTATCCGGCAGCACAACTCCGATTGATCCCAGCCCCGGCCTGAAAATCTTTGAACTGGCTAAATTCCACGGTGCAGAAGCAGTAATGTAGATATGATCCTCCGACTGCCCGAAAGGAACAAGATTTAAGAACTTTAGACTGGAATCGGAGTTATTTTTCAAGATTAAATGAGCTTTCCAGCCGGGTTTAAAGTTACCTTCTGCTTTTAGTGATCCTGAAATACCTGATGGAAACTTGAATGAGACAGAATCTTTATTCAAATCAACTTCAACTGAACCTGTATTCATAAGCTGATCGTTTATCTCGACAGACAGCAAAGGAAGCGGCTTATCAAATGAATACCTTGTCTCTCCGCTTGCTATTCCGGTGATTTTCAATCCCTCCGAAGCATCAAATACAACGTCCTTAACTTCCTGCGCACAAGCGACTGTAAAAGAAATAAAAAGTAATATGCCTGCTTTTCTTAAGTTCATAAAATTTTCGTGATGTCCTCTTTATTTTTTAATTCTATTTCAAAAAGACCATACTTTTTGCCACTCTTGTACCTCCGGTATCAATAACATATAAATACACTCCGCTCGATAGATCTCCATTTCCGGAAGAAAGGTTTTCCGCATTGAAAATTAAATTGTGCTGTCCTGCTTCCAGAATCTCATCTAATAAAGTCTCTACCTTTCGTCCAAGAATATCATATATCGTCACTTCAACATTCTGCCTCTGTGGTATCCGAAAAACAATATTTGTCGAAGGATTGAAAGGATTCGGATAATTTTGAAAAATCTCTGGTTTCGCGGGATATGCCGGGCTGTTATAGAAGTCCTTTATATCAGTAACATGATTGTAGTCAATCAGCATTCTGGCAGCTATACCTGCCCAGATATACGTTTTATTCCAGCCGCTCCAGTTCTGATCGGGACTGTATAACTCCCAGAACCAGTGATCCTCTTTCAATCTGTTTATCATGTTTGCCAGCACCTTATTCATTACTCCCCCGGCTTCTTCAAAATATCCATATTTCAGAAGGCCTCTGAATATCAGGTAATTCCATTGAACCCATACGGGTCCGTTCCAGTATCCCCGGTCATTATAATAAGGGTCATCTGCAGATAGCGCAGGAACACCATACGTTCTATCAAATTCATCAGGATTTTTTAGGTGACTAACCAGGATCGCCGCCACCTGGCTATCAGCCACGCCTGCCCACAAAGGCAGGAAGCCAATAATTTCTTTTCTCTTAAGATCATTTGGCATAGAGTAAGTAAAATCATTATCAGCTTTGTCTATATTATAATAAAATCCGGTCTGCTCATCCCACATGTATTTATTAATTGAATCTTTTCTATTCTCTGCCTCCTCATTCCAGTATGTGCTTTCCTGCTGATAGCCAAGCGCTTCAGCCATAAAAGCAAGGGATTTAGCCTCACTAACAAGCATGCAGTTAAGATCAAGACATTCAAAATCTGAAGGCCATCCCACCTGATCCCAGACAGCAGCCTGTCCGTCCCTCACTGATTCGAGAACCGCGTGTCCGCCCCATTCGCATAATCCATCATCGTCTGCATCCCTGTTCTGAAGCCAGAAATTATAAAACTGTTTCCCTGAACTATAAGCCTGTGTTAAAAAATCTGCATCATTACTTATCTTATAAATTTCACTGTTCTCCCAGTTAAACCATGGAGCTGATGAAGTAAGCTGCCCGTTATATGGAATTGTTTCATCCAGATAAGGACCGGTCCTATAATTTATATATCCATCGGATTGCTGTCTTTCCATATAAACTCGCTGCGAATTCATAGCACTTTCAGGATTCATAACTACATACGCCAACATCGAGATGCTTTCATGGAATACCTGCCCTCCGTGTCCCCAGCCCCATTGGGGCTCGCGGGAGAAAACGTAGTAGTTGTAAGAGCATTCTCCCTCCGGAGGCATCATACATTGTTTCAAAAGACTAAAACAATTCCAGTAAAGCATCCTGTAATCCTGATTCGTGAAATCAGGCTGGGGAATACTCCCGCACTCGGTTTCATCGGTATTAACAAACTGATCCAGGCTGATCTGGCTTAAATTTCTGCATTCATCTACGAGGGATTCGATATCGGAGGTATCTGCCGCTACTCCCCTCATAATCCTTAACTCCGAACTTTGTCCGGAATAAATCACATAGTTCTTTTGAAAAGCCGTAATCTTCAGACTGCCGGGAGGAATTGCCTGACTCAAGTTCTGGTTCATCATATCAGAGAACAAAAAAGCTGAAGATTGCTGTATATTACCTTTCTCGGTTGTATGTCCGCTTAGATTACCGGATAAATCTTTTGACAGGATTACATACCCATACGTGCTGTCGGGATCCAGGTTTTGATCCAGACAGGCATTACCATTTATGTCTGATTGAATTAAATCATATCTGCCGGGCGTGGAGACGGTTCTCCTGTAAACATTATAAAGATATCCGGGAGTTTGTGTCCATGTAATAACCGCAGATGTATTTCCGGATGAAAAATTCACGTATGGATCACCTGGAACGGGGGGAAAAGAAGTGTCAGCAAGTTGAACATCTGTTCTGATTCCCAAAGGTTCCGGCAGATTCTGTATAATATTCGAATTTATTCCCTGTTCATTTAAGGCTGTACAGGTGAATATAACTTTAAATGAATCACCCTGGGCTACAGGTGGATTCTGAAAGTTTCCCAATTCGCATCCCTGGTATCCATTTCCGGGAATATTCGGATCCGGATCACCCCACTTTGGGGTCTCCTCAGTAAGTATTTCATTCTCACTGCCGTTATGAAGAATTACCTGTTGAGCTGAAGGAGGAATATGAAAACAAGGAGTACCGTCACCATGTTTTACTGTTCCCCACTCTACGCAATAATTTGCGAGGCCCGGGCTTCGTTTACTTTGAATTTCCCAGGTCAGATTGTTGTAAGCACCAAAGGAATCCGGAGATGAATTAATCAGATAAACATCCCTGAGGTTCTCCAGGTATGGAATGTTATGTTCGATGGTCCAGCTGTCAGGCGGTTCCTGGTGATTGAAAACAAAAGCGTCTCCATCAGGATGAAGTAAAATATCAGTAATTATTCCTGTTTTATGAAAAAAGAAAGGGTAAACACTTATTGATATTGTTGAATCTCCTTCATTAGAAATCTGAATATCCTGAACGGCAATACCTGACGAATAAACCAAAAAAAACACTGAAACACGGATATCGTGGAAAGGGAAGAAATTATACTTTACAAGGTCACTGTAGGAAGTGGTTATTACCGGCTGCTGAAAAAAATCCCCGTTAAAATATTTTATCTCTTCCCCGTATTTGAAAGCAAGACACAAATTTCCGCCGTTGTCAGTTTCAAAATTCACACCTTCGTTATCTTTAAACCAGGAAAACCGGTATCCCTCGTCTATAATATAGGATGATCTTTCGGCTGCTGCTGCATAAGTGGTATATACTGGATCGTCTTTAACGGCAGAAAGATCGGAAAGAAAATTCTGAGCAAAAGCATCTGCAATCAGTATTAGCTCAATTAACAATATTTTCCTGAGTATGAACATTTCTATTTAAGTAAAACAAGCTTTTTTGTCTCAACAAATTTGTCGGATTCGAGCTGATAGAAATAAATCCCGCTTGCCAGTCTCTGATCATGCATATTTTTTCCGTTCCAGTTGATATCATAGGTACCGGGGGGTTTTACCTCATCCAAAAGTTTTGCAACCAGTCTCCCGAGTATATCGTAAACTTTTAGTTTAACCTTTGATATAACTGGTATGGTGAACCGGATATTGGTTGAAGGATTAAAAGGGTTTGGAAAATTCTGGTACAGCTGATAGTCACCGGGAAGACTATTAATTAAATTCTGCCTTACACCTACAGCCTGTATTTCATGAGCGAGCTCAACTGCTTTGTAATAATCAAGAGCATAATACCACCAGTCGTTCAGTATGCTGTCTGTAACACCTGTAAATCTCGGAAGGTGGCTGAACCACCATCTCATATATCCAAGCTGGCCGCACCCCCATTCACTGCAGTTTATTGTCCTGGTCTGGTTTAAGAGGTATGGAAAACGCTTCCAGTTATCTGCATAAGTAATAACATTCGTAGAATTTGAGTAATCATAGTCAGATGTTCCATTTGGGGGAAAATGAATATTACCCACATTTGCTTTTCCGAGATTATCTCGATTAATCCTTGTGAATATTTCCCAGTTGTTCGGATCAACTGACTGATTTTCCCATCGTCCGAATGCGTGCCAGAGCGCGCTCTCAAACCGGTGTCCAACACTATGCATTGCTTCAGCAACACCCCTTTCATAATTCCAGCCCATTATAGAAAGCGTTTGTTCCAGTCCCGGATGAGGTAAGGGCGGCGCATTCCACCAGAAAGCGCCGGGACCTGCGAGGATGGACTCATACATCCCGCCAAAGGGAAAAGCGTAAACCCAGACTTCATCGATGTCCCCGTTATTTCTTTTAGTATCCAGATCATAGAAATCAATCATTCCGTTATAATCATAATGAATCCTTCCCTGTGATTCCGCTATGTTTTTTAATTCAGTATATAGTGTATAAGAGTTTTGAAAATAATAGGCGATCGTATCGATAGTCATATAGGTACTGTCTATCATTGTAAAAATATTCTGATCCTGGTGGTACTCTGCTATCTGAAAAATTACAGTACTGTCACTTACATTTTTAAATTCCTGCTGAACCTGCGTTGTCATAATATTCGGATCGCCCCAATTCCATTTTTCATGAATTCTTTGGTTGCCGAATTGCGGAATGATAGGGTCCTGAATTATCAGGGCAACTTTAACAATTTTGGCAGGGGCATTATGCGACTGAAAATCGTCCAGGACTTGTACGGGGGCTGTTCCGGAAAGTGAACCGCTCTCTGTGGATACGGTTACTTCTGTATTCCCGATACTTACACCCGTTAAGTTGCCGCCGCCGTCTACCGTGGCAACGGCATTATTGCCTGTGTACCATACCAATGGTTCATTAAAATCGTAATCGACTATGTTGTTGTATTCGTCAACAGGTTTTGCCTTGAGCTTTAACGTAGTACCCGGAAGAACTTTAGGTGGATTCGGTGTTATAAAAAATGAGGTGAGGGTAATGTTTCGTGACAGTGTCCATTCACCAAGATAGATTGTGCTGTCAGCAATATTCTCCGCCGTTAACCTGAACACGCTGGCTGTAAATTGTTCGGTAGTAACAGAATCCCATTGGAAAGCAGAATAGTCCCGGGAATCTGCAAGAAGCCTGTAGGAACCACTGTGACTGTTAAGGTCAGGCAGATTATCTGCCGACTCAAGAGTCCATTTACCGGCGGTCCAGAAAAATACTTTGCTCTTCGATACCTCAACAAGTGAATCGAATTCAAGCGTAACAGAAAGCAAGATTTCCTGGTTTACCCCGGCATCCGTATACGGATTTCCGTCGAATATTTTTTCAACGGTTCCGAAGCCCAGTGATGGATCCGTTACAGCATATGCAGTTGAATCATTTAATGCCGAGAGAATGTCAATGGGTCTGTCTATTTCTATCTGGCCGAGGGTAGCGCTTGAAAAAACTGCAACCACCGCAAAAGTCAACATTAATAGAGTGAAGATCTTGTTCATATTTTATTTTCCTTTCTGTACATGCAATTCATTACTTCCCTCTTTCGTAAAATAATTTTTTACAATTTGCTTTAATATAACTGTACCCGTTTCAGCGGTGAAGTCTTTCTGCGGATTTGCAAGCATTTCAAATCCTACCATAAACTTTTTTATTTCGGCAGACCGCAGGAGCGGGGGATAAAAATGATAATGGAAATGCCATTCGGGATGTTCTGCACCATCTGTTGGGGACTGATGAATACCTGCGGAGTAAGGAAAAGAAACATCAAATACCTTATCGTATATCGAAGTAATTTCCTTTAGTATACCGGCGAATGATTTTTTTTCTTTTTCGGAAAATTCTGAGATATTTTTTATGTGTCTTTTGCTTATTATTAAAGTCTCAAAAGGCCATACTGCCCAGAAAGGAACCAGCACAATAAAATCATCATTCCCGGTAATAACCCTTTCGTTCGATTCCATCTCAAGAGTAATATATTCACATAGCAGACACTTGTTCTTTTTCTCCAGAAAATCCTTCTGGTGAATGGTTTCTTTCAAAGGTTCAACAGGGATAGCAGAGGTTGCCCATATTTGTGAATGCGGATGAGGATTGCTGCATCCCATTATCTCTCCTTTGTTCTCAAAGAACTGTACATAATTTATCTCCTCCCGATCACCCAGTATTTTAAATTCCTGTACCCATGTATCAACTACGGTCTTTACATCATCAAAATCCATTTCTGCGAGTGTGAGATCGTGGCGAGGTGAAAAACAGACGACTCTGCATATTCCCGATTCACTTTCCGATATAATTAAGTCCTTAATATTTGTTTTATTATTTTCACGTTCCCGACTTAAAGCACTAAAATCATTATCGAAAACAAATGTGTTTTTATAGACAGGATTCTTTTTTCCGCCGGCTCTCTCATTCCCCGGACATAAATAACACTGAGGATCATATGCAGTTTTTTTCACCTCTGAACTCTGTTCAACTCTACCCTGCCACGGTCTATCCGTTCTCTGTGGTGAGACGAGCACCCATTCTCCTGTCAGCGGGTTATATCTTCTGTGAGATTTAGAACTTAAAGGTATATTCAATTAATTCCTATTGCTGCTTTTTAAAAGGACTGACTATAAGGTCGTTGTTAAGGTTACGAACACGTGCATAAAAACCGTATCCGCCAAAATTATTCTCAATTTTTATTTGCAGAGAGTTCCATCCTTTTTTAAGGTGAAGATTAATTATGTCCTGATCTGGTTCTGCTATTCTTACTTCCAGGAATCTGTAGACCTCTTTTCCGTTAAGAAATACCTTCGAACCATCGTCGGTGCCTGCCAGCAGCTCCACCTTTTGATCTTTGGGTGAATAAATAAAAGTCTGCGCATATACAACGATCAGTTCATATGGATCAAATTTATTCCAGAGACTAAAGTATCCGTTTTTTGAAATGTTCATTAGTCTCCAGTTTACTTTTTGACTATCAACACCATAATATGTTTTTGTCGTATCAAACTCTTCCTCCGGCGGATACACTATATCAAGACCTTTTCTATCAGTTTCCGAGTCGCGGGGATTGGGGAATGGTCCTATTACATACCACTCGGGTATATAAACCCTGTCTGGTTCAATTTTGAAAGCATCAAGACCCAATGCATATCCATTGGATTTAGAATCTTTTCCTGAAACAGTAAATCGAAGTTTGATTTTTCCATTTTCAGATTTCAGATTTCTGATGCTAATTTTCCCTCCGGGAAAAACATCGGCGTTATACCCGTCAATTTCGCCTGCCTTCTTTCCATCATGCACTATATCAATGTTTCCGTAGCCGGAAGCCTTTGTATAATATATATCTACGTTATACCTGTCTTCCATTATCGCAGGGAGGTTTAATTCGTAGTCTTCCCCCTGAGTTAAATCCACCTGGAGCTGTGCGTTACCGCTCCAGTCAGGCCCATAATCCGACATATCTACTACTTCAGTTTTGATCCCCGAACTTCCATCAGTTTGATTTTCGGCTTCAATAACTCCTTCCGGCACTGTCACTCTTAATGGAATTCGTAAAGATGCTTTGAGCATGGGCGTGAATTTTTTATGCGGTTCTTTCTGATACCAGTAAGCAGTACTGCTGTAATCGGCCGTTTCTTCGTTAGCATGTCCATGTTCTATGGTAAATAGGATTGAATTTTTGAATGGAATTGCATCACCCACCTGAAATCGGTAAACTGCTATCCGCGCAGAAGAATCATCCTTTAAGATCAGTCCATGGAATGGGGCTGAGAATTCTCCACTATTAAAATACCATCCGCTTGTAAAATAATCTTCTGTTCCTGTACCATGTACAGAAGGGGTATCTTCATTATCAACATAGACCATTTCATCCCCTTCAAGATACCAGAGGTTTCCGTTATACCCCTGCATGCTCATGTTTACTCCTACAAACTGACCCTCCCCGGATGCATCCAGTACAACATAATTATCTTTACTATTAGTTCTTATATTGCGCTTCCAGAATGCATGGAAATAACCTGTATCATCTTTCAGGGGATCTTCCAGCTGTTGATAATCGATCTGATAGTAGAAGGCATATACTTCCTGTTCCGTCTGATTTTCCACTTCGATCCGTGCTGATTTATTAAAGGGCATAGGAAAATAACAGTAGTATCCTCCGGACGACATCCCTGTGAACTGCGATAAGTATTGCTTATACTGAAAACCGGTCCCGAAAAAATCACCTACGGGAACTTCAACAGAAGGATTTTCCTCGCCGTCCCAGTACATACGGAGAACTATTCTTCTCAGGAAATAGGGGTCCCGCGAATCGATGGTCACCCAAATTCTGGTTATTATTCCAGGACCTTTCAGGTTTGCAAGTACGGCTGTCTTACCATCTTCTATATTAATTCTGTCATTATTACCGCCTGTGGTATCATAGCTCGAAACCTGGATCATCCGGCTGTGCCTCAGATTGAATATATCCGAAGGTGAGGGTAATATCCCCGGACTTGATTGTGAATAACACAGAGCAGAAACAGAAACTGCTACAAGAACCTGATAAATTATTTGATGCGACAATTTTCTCATAAATGATTTGTTCGTTATTTAATAAGGATCATCTTTTTTGAAAACAAAATACCTGTAGATGTTTTAAGTGTATAAAAATATATTCCGCTGCTTAATCCCGTTCCGTCAAATTTTACTCCATATGTACCTGACTTCCGGGTTCCATTAAACAATGTCTTTATTTCATTTCCCAGTATGTCATAGATTGTAAGATTTACAAAACAGCTTTTAGGAATGTTATATCTGATCATCGTAGATGGATTGAAAGGATTAGGATAATTCTGAAGAAGTTCAAATTCAGTAATCCTATCCGGCTCTTCACCTTTCATCGCTAAGGATTCGCCTAGTACGAAATAAGCAAAACTATACTGATCAAAAGTTGTTGCATACTGATAGGGAATATTATTTACTTTATTGTAATATACATTCAATCCTATGGTATCCCCCGGTTCGAGATATAGTCCTGCATAATTCCTTTTTGCAATCGACATTTCTATCTGTACAACAGGAAAATTCATTGTTGTTTTAAGTTTTACGCTTGAAGGATAAATCACTTTCCTCTGAAACTGGCTCTGATAATCAGGGTCATCATCCCACATTCCGCCGGGCCCTCCATGCTGAAGACTCCACGCTTTTACTTCAGGACTTGCATCCCACGAATGAAAAGATGTGAAAGTCCCGGTGGAAATATTTATCTCCATCTCGGTGTTTCCTGCACCCCACCACCAGCCATCATTTTGAAAGTCAAAGGAAATTTTAGGAATACCAATGTTCGACAGATATAAAGCAAGGTAAAGAGAATCTTCGGTATAACTCATATAAAGTTTGGGAGCATATTCAAGGCTTGAATAAGAAACTGTATCATCGAGGAGAGGCCATTCTTCCTCAACAATTCCATCAATTACCGGATGAAAATAAGTGATCGCATCTGCCGATGGATACCTGGGATATCGATCTTCACCATCTACAATACTATCACCGTCAGTATCCCGGGTACCGGGATTGGAACTACTGTACGCTCCGTTTACTGCCTCATCTTTGTCACTCAATCCATCATTATCTGTATCCGAAGTACCGGAATTACTGCCAAACCTGAATTCGTCCAAAGCAGTCAGGGAATCATTATCCGGAAAACCATCAGTATCGGCATCAGTATCCTCATAAATATCACCCCAGTCCGGAAGCAGATCTTCGTATGCGGTAAATGTCCTGAACATTTTTGCCTGGAAATCATATTGCTCACCGCACGCCTCCGGAAACTCCCATGGCACATCACCATGGTACATCTCAGGATGCCCGTTGGCATTATAGAGAGCATCTAACGCGTGCTGAACTTCATGTACAAATACCCAGGTAAGACCATAATAGATATTATCGCTATTACCCGGATAAATAACGCCGCTTCCTACCGGCCATTGCACATGTGAAAATCCTGTCTTCCTTGCAGGCCCCGGCAGCGGAAGGTTTTGTACTCCATAAGACCAGTAACCGTTAACCGCAGTGGTAATCCGGAATATAATATCATACTGAGTATTCATAACACCCATAGCGGCCAGGTCTGAGGCGGTTTTAATCATGCTTCCCCAGCTGTCATTAGGATCCGGAAATATTTCGTAATCGGGTATGACATAATAGAACAGCTGTACATTTAATTTCAGGTTTGAATTACGCCAGTAAAACAGCTGCGACAACTGTAGTGAATTTTTGATCTTAGGAATATCAGAATCAGGAATGGATCCACTGTTCGTATTTTTATATATAACGACCGCAACCTTAAGGTTTGCGTATGTATAATAACCGTTCATGCTGCCAACTGTTATAGTCTCTTCTTCAGAGGACGCGGCAATCTCTGTTTGTGAATCTTTTCTGGCTTTAACCTTGTAGTAGTATTGGGTTCCCGGTTCCAGTCTCGTATCAATAAAACCTGGATCTGTACCGGTATACCCTACCGGAGCACCAAATATTTCTCCAGTCTTTCTTCTGTAAATATTATATCCCGCTGTATTCGAGGTATCAGAGTATGCATCCCAGTCAATGCTAATATTTGAAGATGTTGGAATTAAAGTAAGATTCTCTATTATACCCGATAACTCGTTCACTTCATCCGAATGTGCGCTCATAATTCCCTGGGCATTTACGGCGTAAATTATGTACCCATACTTCAGACCGGGGTCGCCTGAAGAATCTGAATAACTTCCGCCTGTTACATTCTGTGCAATTCTTGTATACAGCATTCTTTCCCTGCCGTCTGTCAGCGTATCTGAAAGATTCCTCCGGTAGATTTTATATGATTCACCCGTGATTTCGTTCCAGGTCAGATGCCGTATATAATTCTGACTTGTGCTCAGGAAAAGATTCTGTGGAGGAAGAGGCAGACCCGTCTGAGAAAGGTTAAGAAACTTAGGGGACCTTATCCAGGGAATTGCATCAATAATATCAGAGAGTACAGCCTGCTCACCTGCACTGTTACAGGTAAACCTTATAAAAACACTATCCCCGGTATGCGGTGAGGGGTCCTTAAAATTTCCAAGTTCCACACCGAAGGTTCCATTCCCGGGAATATTAGGAACTCCGGTAGGATTCCATCTGGGTGCCTTTTCCGTCAGAATTCTGGAATCATCATTGTTAAGGAGTACCGTAAATAATGCGGATGGCGGAATGTGTGTACAGTAAGTTCCATCAGAATGTAATACAAAATTCTTGAAATAAAGTGAATCATCTTCAACCTGAAATGGTTTAGCGGCTTCAGCATAAAAAACAAGAATCGGAATCAAATATTTAACAAATGAAGTTTTCATTACCTGGTAATCTTTATAAGAGTTTAACTCTTTACTTTAAAAGGATCATCTTTCTGTTCAGAACAATGTTGCCCGCCTCCATTCTATAAAAATAGATTCCTGAAGAGACTGGCAGATTGTTGTTATTTGTCCCATCCCATTTAACAGAATACAGTCCGGGCAGTTCATTTTTGTTCACAAGGGTTTTTATTTCCCTACCGAGCAGATCATAGACAATTAGTGTTACATTACTGCGTGTTGCGATCTGATATCCGATTCTTGTGTCAGGATTAAATGGATTGGGATAGTTCTGCTCAAGTGCAAATCTATCCAGTAGATTCTGCTGGTCATCTAAACCAGAAGGATTTACAAGGTTTACATTCAGATCATAAGCAGCCGTAAGAGTATCACCCGCCCAGTATTTTAAATTGAAGGAAGAGACGGCGAGAAAAGAATACCCCACAAGTCCTCCGAATGCAACTCTTACTATAGCAATAGAATTTGAAAATCCGTAATCGTGTGTTATCGTTCCGTTCTGACTGAAAGGACATCTCCCTACATTCACACTGCCCAGTGAGTCGGTTGTAAATTGAAGATCCGGTGTGTTATCGTAATACTTACCATACCAGACTCCCGACTTAGGTCCTGCCTGAAAAATTTTAATATCCGCATCCGGCAGAATATTTCCCTGGTTATCTTTAAATGTTATGATATTATTTTCAGGCAGATCCTCCATAAAAACCCCAATGTTATTTGGGGCATTATAATTTCCATACGTGGCCCTGTGACCCGCGATTAAGTTCAGTGCAGGAGAACTATAATGATCAATATATGTATACTGACCATTCATCAGGCCATGAACGGGAGTTGAATATACCCCGGATCCGATGATAGGCATCATTGGAGTCCCTGCAACAAGACTCCCGTTTTCCGTAATAGCAACCGTACCTCCTGTTCCGTCTTCATTAACATCAAAACCGTAGACATCTATAAGATAACGGGCATGTCCCAGCTCATGAAAATAAAGAACCTTCAAAATAAAACGGATTACTATCCGAGGTGGAATTATGATTTGAATAAAATGTGCCTTCGAGAAGAGCAATGGGAAATCCCCATTGAAGATCCACCGTTCTGTCATTCAGGTTTGGTGTATTGGTAGCCAGGCCGCCTGCTAATGGAAGAGCGCTGTCGGGAACTACAACAATTTCATCAATCCTTATCCTGTCATATACTCCCTGAGGAGATTCCGGGTAATATGCTGTATCAAGCATCAGGTTCCATCTTCTCACATGCCGGTTAGCCCAGTCCTCCCAGCAGTTCGAATGAACGCCCAGTTCTTTCTGATACTGATGGAAATAGTTATAAACACTCTGTTCTACATAAAAACCCGCACCAATGGCGTTGGTGTAGATCATCAGTGAATTGTTCCCTTCTTCCTCTTCATTTATCAGATTATAGGGATCAATATCGATCAGAAGCTTGTGTCTCTGGAATGTCCAGTTCCAGGGATAATCAATACTTATGATACTGTCGGAAGGAATATAAACAGTTCCGGTATCGACTACTACGCTGTCCATCAGCCAACGGTATTGTACGTTAAGATCCTGATTGCTCCAGTTTTTAACTTTTGCTTCCCAGATGATATTCTGACCCTCAGCCGGCCAGCCTTCCGTTTCGGGATGAGGACTCCCCCATACATAATCAATTTTCGGGAGTCTCATAATATATCCTATGGTAAGATCAAATCCGGGGGGAGCGTCTTCGTTTACATCAACCGAGTGTGAACTCATTATTCCTGCTGTGGACTTAGCATATACGATATACCCGTAATGCTCAGCTAAAACACCGGTCTGATCTGTAAAAGATCCGGTAGTGATGTCTGTGGCGATCCGGTGATAGAGCATCCTCTTTCTGCCGTCAGGCAGCACCTCATTAAAATTTCTTCTGTAAACTGTATAAGTCATTCCGCTCACCAGGTCCCAGGAAATTGTCCTGTAACCGGTTATGCTGTCAACTTCCAGTGATACATTATCCGGAGCCTGGGGAACTTCAACCGATGATAAATTCAGGCTAAGAGGAAATCTTATCCAGGGTATTGCTGTCACAGAGTCTTCTACTGTTCCCTGCTGTATGGTCTGGTTACAGGTAAATCTGATGTACACCTTATCACCGGACTGTAACCCGGGGTTCGTGAAGTTACCAAGTTCCACACCGAAAGTGCCCTGGCCGTTAATATTCGGAATCCCGCCGACGTCCCACCTGGGGGCATTTTCTATTAGGATCTGTGTCTGATCTTCATTAAGATAGGCAGTGAAGGAGGTTATCGGAGGAACATGCGTACATATCCCTCCGTTCTGATGAAATACAAAATTTCTAAAGTAAACAGACTCGCCGTTCTGGGCAGCCGCTGTAGAAAGAAAGAGAAAGACCAGCAATTCGGTAATAAGTTTTTTCATTTAAATCCTTCCTGAAGTCTATTTTATATTTATACCTATTCCGACCCTGTGAGCATTTCCAAGCAGTCCGAATTTACTGAATGAATAGTCTACCCTGGTATTCACTCCGCTGACATCAAGTTTTACTCCTGCACCGAATGAAAATGTTGCAACATCATAATTTATCTTATATCCTCCGCGGGCAAAGAATATATCCTGAAAACTGTATTCACCTCCCACCTGGGTAAGCGGCTGACCGTCATTCGGTTTTGTGGCGGCAAAGCTGATCATAACTTTCTGATTATCACTCTCAATAGCATTAATACTTGCGCCGAAAGTAAATGCCGTTGGCAGAGGGTAACTTTCATTTACATATTTAACCTGGGAACCAAAATTTGAGATCTGCATAGCAAATTTGAAACCCCGGAAGTCTGACTTATACATTGTAGCGATATCAACCGAAAAAGCATCTGCCGAAAATTCTTTGTATAAAGTCATATTTATATAATTTACAGTGAGCCCTACGGTTACCTGTTCGGTAAAGAATCTTGAATATGAAAGCCCGAATTTATAATTGCCCGCCGAAAATGTTTCTCCCGTACCATCGGGCTGAAGCGGAGTTCTTACTTTCATCATGTCTGTATAAAGGGCGGTAACCGCGGCCGCGAAAGTACCTATGTCACCGAAAGTTTGTCCTGCCGCGATGTAATCATGATTTATTCCGGCAAACCAGAAGTTATGATTAAATACGATATCCGTTCCCTCTATCCATGCTAGCGATGCAGAATTGTAGAAAGCTCCCTCTGCTCCATCAACGACAGAGATATATGCATCACCCAAGGCTGTACCGCGTGGACTAATTCCAATTTTCAGGAATTGTGCATCAGTGCTTCCGGGCCGTTGAAACTGAGCGAAAAGCGCCGGGGACAATATTAAAACTGCTATTAATAATTTCCTTATCATATATCAAACCTATTTTGGTTTCCGCTTCTTAATAAATTATTATTTTATAATTACAAACTTGCCAACCTGTACTTTGTTGTTTGTCTTATCCTCGCAGGTAAAAAGATAAATTCCACTGGACACCGCCTGACCTACGTAACTGGTCAGATTCCAGTCCTCATAGCCCTTTGAAGGATTATTATGATCCAATGTATAAACCAGATCACCGGCAAGAGTATATATTTTAATCTGGCAGGAAGCAGGGAGATTTATAAACTGGATCCTTCTGTCCTGTTCCATCCAGTTCTCTCTTGTTCCGGCTGGTTTCTCCCAGGGGGGATCGTAGTTCTGATAAGCCAAGTCACCCCTATAGGGATTAGGGACTACTGCCACTTCACCGACGCTGGCAGGAGGCTGAGTACCGGGCACAGCCTGCCGGGCATTGGAATAAATACTCGACTCCTGTGCCGGAAAATCAGCTATTGTATCCTCCTTCGAGAACGCCGTAACCGAGTAGTAATAATCAAAATTATTCAACAGACCCTGGTCAGTGTAGGTCCGCTGAAGACCAGTGTTATATCCGTACTCATCACCTTGAAGATCAAACTCGGCCAGTAAAGTCCATGGACCGGCCGCACTCCTGGTACTTTTATAAACTTTATAACCTTCAAAAGGCTGTTGACTGCTGTCTGCTCTGTAAGGATCAACATATGTTTCGGGATTTAAATCACCCGGCTGAGATTCCCAGTTCAAAACCACCTGGTGGTTCTTCATAACCATCCTCAGCGGTGGTTTTGGAGGAGGAGAAGGAACCTTAAAATTCTGGCCGATCAGCCAGTCAAGTCTGTCGAGATTTTGTAATGTTCCCTCCATTCCCTCTCCAAGCACTTCTCCTATTGTAAAGGAAAGTGTATCCCCTACATTAATATCGAAGGGACCAAAACTGATTATAAATTGTGATCCTATCGGATCCTGCTGATCTTCCATTATCAGGTTGGCTGCCATCTGTTTGTACCTGAGAGCATCCTGTGGAGGAGGGGCACCCAATCCCTGCCCGGGATACCAGTTGAACGTCCATTTGATGGAATCCTCCGGAATGTTTTTAGCGGGGTAAACTTTTATTCCTATAGGACTATATGCGGTACCATCCACTCCTCCGGGTTCATCAACAGAAAGTCCGAAATGTTTATCAGGATAATAAACTGAATAGTCATCCAGTGCAAAGTCCCATCCGCTTCCCCTGTAACCGACATTTCCATCCAGCCAGTAGGCTATATAAACTTTCCTGAGATTATATTTTGTGGATATTACCTTAAAATTATAAACTATTTCCTGATCGAGAGGGGGGGAACCCCAGGCATAACTGTTCTGAATAACATCCAGGTAAAGAGGAGTATGCTCTGCTATTGTTTTTACGTTATAATCACTGTATCTGCAGACAAGATCCTGATCTGAAACCCCTATATAGTTCTGCCAGTAAGGTATATTTACAGTATCACCTTTTTTTACGGCCCATATGGTATCCCACGGTGCATCGGTAGGATAAAATTCAAAATTTGAATTCCAGCCGGAAGCTACTGATACAAGCGTATCACTTCCAAGTATTGCTCCAACCCAGATGCCGCCTTCACCGACATGTTCCTCATGACTCTGCCTGGGAAATTCACAGTAAATTAATCCCGGATAGTCTGTTATCCCTGTCCACAAGGCTCCTATATTGGTTACAAGCTGACGGACTTCTCCGACATCATGGAGTCTCCAATCTAATGTGGCCCTCTGGCCTGACACTGCAGGTACTAATACAAATAAGATTAGCAAAAAGGTTTTATAAAATTTACCGTGTAACATAATTTTCATCTTACCTTTTACTTTATAATAACAAATTTTCCAACCTGAACTTTACCGTCAATTTTATCTTCACATGTAAAAAGATAAATTCCGCTTGATACTGCCTGACCGATGTGCGAGGTTAAATTCCAATCGGCATACCCTTTGTCACGATCATTATGATCGAGTTTTTCTATAACATCCCCGGCAAGGGTGTAAATAGTGATTTCACACCTTTCAGGAAGGTTGATAAATTGAATTCTGCGGTCCTGCTCCATCCATTGGGACCTCGAACCTTTCGGTTTCTCCCATGGAGGATTGTAAGACTGATATGCAAGATCACCTCTATAGGGATTAGGAACTACGGCAACTTCGCCTACAGTTGCCGGAGGTGCTGTACCGGGAACAGCAACCAGTGCGTTCTTTGAAACACTTGATTCAAGCGGTGGGAACTTGATTACTTTATCTGGTTTTGAAAATGAAGTTACCGCATAATAGTAATCCAGGTTATTCAATAAGCCATAATCTGTAAATTCATATTGAAGTCCGGTATTCGACCCGTAATTGTCTCCCGGCAGATCGAATTCAGCTAAGAGACTCCATGGTCCATCATTACTCTGCGTGCTTTTATATACCCTGTACCCTTCAAATGGTTTTGAGATTGAATCGGCTCTGTAAGGATCAGTAAATTCTTCAGGATTAATATCACCCGGGTGTGCATCCCATTTGAGAATAATTTTTTTATTTTCCGCTGTGATTCTGAGAGGCGGAGAAGGAGGAGCAGAAGGAACTTTGAAATCTTTCTCCTTCACTATGTTTAAAATATTCTCTTTCTGATTCAGATCCTCAATACTTTCGCCAAGTATCAGGGCAACGCTGAACTCGAGAGTATCATTTTTAACCAGAGTGTACGGGCCAAGCGATACAATATGCTTTGTGCCGTCTCCGGTGCTGATCTGGTTTTCCATAACCAGACCCCGCGACATATCCGCATATCTTTCGTTATTGGTGTGGGGAATTCCCTGCTGCTGTCCGTTATACCATATAAAAGTAAGTACACTGTCACCGGAATTCAATTTAGGGAAATAACTTTTCTGACCGATCATACCCAAAGCAGTGCCGTCAGATCCTCCAGACAGATCACGGCATATTGCCATTGTTCTGGTGCGCTCAAAATACGTTTCATCATCCAAACCATATCCCCCGGCCAGCACATAACCAATATTTCCGTTCATCCAGTTCGTAAGGTAAACCTGCTGAAGATCGTACCTTGTTGAGATCACTTTATAGTTAACAACGATAATCTGATCCAGCGGCGGCGATTCCCATGAATACACAGTTTGAATAACATCAAGATATAACGGTACATGATCAGCTTTTCTGAGACTTGCCGGTCCGTAATCATTATATCTGCATACAAAATCTTCATCGGATGTACCGATATAGCCGGGCCAGTAGGGGTTCACCGGGTCTCCTATATCAACCGAATCATCCCTGCTCACCACCCATATTGTATCCCACGGCTGATCAGTAGCATAAAACTCGCCTTCTTCTCCCCTGATTACCGAAACAAGCTGCTGACCATTTACTATTGCCCCTATCCAAGGACCTGCTTCGGTAATGTGTTCCTCCCCAGTGCCCGGAGGAAATTCACAATTGGTCAACCTCGGGTAGTCAAACGTAGCGTCTGCATTTAACCAGCCTGTGTTAGTTATTACTTGTCTCACTTTTCCTATATTTGTTAATTTCCAGTCAAGTGTAACCTGTTGCGTTAAGGCACTATCAGAACCGATTAGAAAAAGAATTAAAATCAATTTCAGATAACATATTTGGTGTTTCATTTAGTAGTCCATTACCAATCAACTCTTAATCCTAATTTTATGTACCTTCCCGTCGAGAATTGACGGGGATCCCTAAGCCTGTACATTGTGTACCAGTCATAATACTGGTTCGTAGCTTCCTGCAGGTCACCATATTCATATGGTTTACCGGTTGCACTGTTAAAGCCGTAATTTATTTGAACGTTATTCTGGTCAAAAATATTATATATGTCCATTTCTGCAGTAAGTTTAATTGCACCAATATCGAATCCTTTGCTCAACTTTAGATCTGTTGATGAAATCCAGGGGCCCGTTGCAGTATTATCTAATTTCTGGGCTTCAGCAGGATCGAGTGTAAACGGAGTATAGGGCTGTCCCGACTGAAATCTTGACAATACTGTGAATGTCAGGTTATCCGGAAGCGATACTCCGAATACATCCAGTTCCCCGTCCCTGGGAATGATAAAACTTCCCTGAAAGATTACCTGGTGCCTTACATCCCAGTCTGCTCTCCTCTCTCTTATAGGATATGGAAAATCATTAAGAGAACGGATATAGTCCTCGAATGCTGAAGATGAATAGGCGTCAGCCCACTGCAGTGTATAGGTTAGCTGGCCTGAAGTGAAATTAGAGTACTGTTTATCCAGCTCCACTTCTATACCGCGTGCCCTTCCATAACTTTTATTATCAAATAACTGAACAGGAATTCCAAGATTTGTTTTAAGCTGCGTTGTTCCCACCTGCTGCGAGATATCCTTCGTGTAACTCTTAATATCCACGGCGAGGTCATCAAAGAACTGATGAGTCAGGCCGAATTCGTATAGGATAGTTCTTTCATAATCGAGATGCGGATTACCAGTCGTTCCCCCGCTGTACGGATCACGATAGAAATACTGAAGTTCGGGCAGCTGATAAAAATGTCCATAAGAAAAGAAAACAACAGTTCTTTCCGTAATAGGAAATGAAATACCGAATCGTGGACTGAATTTATATTTGAATAAATCCCAGTCTGATTTTAATCCTGTTGCAGCTTCCCATTGAGATTTCCACTCCCTGCTGTTTACCGTCTTGCCCAGATAAGCCCAGTCGAACCTTAACCCGGCGTTAATAATTAAAAATTCCTTTTCGAATTTATCCTGGATATAACCGCTTCCGATCATTGGATATACGTGAAAGACCCATCTGTTCTGGCTGAATTCAGGAAAAGGTCCCGGGGGTTGGAGAGGTGCAGGAACTGTGGTGTCTCTGTTGAAAGCCCATTCACCATAGTTCGAAAGCTGAACCCCTCCAAACTGAATATCTACGTAGCGGATATCATTATACTGATATTCGAATCCAATCTTGGCCAAATGTTCTGAATTTATCTGTGAGGTCAAATCAGCTTTTAGTGTCCACGTGCCGGTGTTATCATCTCTCCAGATATTTTGGATACCGGCGTTATCATAAAATCCGGTAAGCGGGTCAGGCTGCGGAACTGCAGTGATCGAAGTAAATGAGTCCGGCACTGCGCTGTAATTATGTGAGTAAGCTTTCCAGCTGTTATAATTAAATGACTGACCATCGCTAAAGAATCTCCAGTAATCAGCTGGATTATATCCGTTCCAGTCACCATGATACTGCACTCCCAGGTAACCGAGATTTACATTATAATAAGTCGAATTTGAAAGTACATGGTTGAAAGCCAGGGAAACATTTTTATTTTTGCGGAAGTAAGCAGGGAGATGATCTGAATTTCTTATCCAGAGCCAGTCAAAATCGCTCCAGTCATTAAAAGATCCGATATAACTTAAAGTTGTTTTGAAACTGCTGGTTATTTCATAAGTAAGTTTGCTGGTAATGTTACGTAAATTGTTTTCCCTTTCGGTCACATCGAACCCGAACATATCAATTTTGTTTCGGCTTCTGTAGTTATTGTAAGGGGTATTGGTAAGTTCCGTGTTGAGAGATAAAAAGTAATAAAGCTTACCGGGAATATTCAAACCGGCCATCGGTAAAAGATACCTTGTAAACGGTTCAGGTCCCCCAAGGAATAAAGTACCGTAATCGGTATCGTATGATGTCCCTAAAAATTTAAACTGATCGGTTTTATATTCCAGTCCCCCTTTGAATTCTTCGGTTCCCGAGCGGGTAGTTATATTCACTACACCCGATTGTGCCTGTCCGTACTCAGCACTGAATGCACCGGTCAGAAGCTCAACCTGGTCGACCGAATTGACGTCCAGATCGAAGGCGCTTCTTCCCCCGTATATTGGGTGCGTAACAGGGACACCATCAATGAGGAACAATATTTCGCCGCCTCTGCCTCCCCTTATATGGACATCTTTAACACTTTCATCCCTGAGCTGGAGCTGCTCTCCTGAATTCAGTTGAAGTGTTTGCGGAACATTCGTTAAAACAGTTCCTCCCTGCAGCTTGAAAATATCAGCAGTGGATTCCATGCCCGGAGTGTTCTTCATCTTTTCCCGGGATACCGTACGTCTTGTTGAAGTAATATCTTTCTGAACCATTTTTTGTTCTGCCGTAACAACAACGGTGGGTGTTTCAATTATAGATGATTCAAGTTCAATATTGATTTCTGTCGTCAGGTCAATATGGACAACAACTGATTGTATTGTGATTTTATGATAGCCTATTGCAGAAGCCTGGAGAGTATAAGTTCCGGGGGGCACATTTATTATGTAATATTTTCCGTCTTCATCGGTGGCCGCTCCCATTGTTGAACCAAGAATAACAACATTCACGCCCAGTAAGGGTTCACCGGACTGCTTATCTTTAACGACTCCTGCAATCTTTCCGGTTTCGCCGGCAAAGACAGTACTGCTTAATATGAAAAAAAACACTGCTACAGAGAATAATAATTCAATCAGTTTTTTTCTTTTACTATCATAATCCATAGTGCTTTACCTTAAATTAAGATTTTGAAGTATCTGGTTAACCATGAGCTGCGCATCATCTTCAACCAGAAAGAAAACCGGGAAGCCGAGTATTACCGCATCAAAAGAACTTCCGTAATACCGCAGTCCGCAGGCCATCCCCCGGTATTGAGGGAATTGACTGTTTATATCGTTGTTATACGAATAAATCACATCTGTAAATCCCGCAGGCTGAGTGATCAGATTAATATTTGTGAGTCCCCAAGAGGAACCCGGGACGATAAAAGGAAAATCAACCAGTTTCGTTGAATCAATCTTTATATCATCGAAAGAGTTCCCTACACCTATAAAACCTATACAATCGCCTGTATATCCGAATGTTTCATCAACACTGATGATATGAAGATAATCGTGTACAAAGGTTCCCTCCTCAAAATTTAGCGGGAAGGGTTTATCCCAGGCGAATGACTTCAGGATCCTCCATCCGCTCATAAAAAACTTTCCGCCCACATCCAGGTAATCCTCCAGGATATCCGTATAATTCACAATTTTGTGGGGTAGTGAAGATGGATAATCATCGGCATGCCACACTATCAGCTTGTACTGTCCAAGAGTGTCTTTCGGGGGCATTCCTCTTGTTTTAAAATCCCACTGGTAGGGCGTGCCGAATATCTGTGAGTAAAACTGGTCTACCTGCTGGTCAGATGGATGAATTGTACCGAACGGAAAATTACTTTCATCTGTCTCATCAATTATTAGTATATCTCTGGAAAAAGTTGGTTTCACAAGAGTAATTGTAACCGAATCGCCTGTCGGATCCACAAGGTTTGTATTGTCTCTTGAAATTGCCCTTATAACATGCTGCCCGGTAAGAGGCTGACTGAATTCGGATGGCAGAATAAAAATAAGTGTATCCCCGGTCCAGTGCCACTGGCCGTTATCAACCGACCATGCATATTCCACAATCCCTCCTTCTTCATCAGGATCGCGTGCGGAGTATATTAGTTTTATACCTTCCCACCAGTCGCTGGTCTGATCCTCGGCAAAATACTTTTCATTATTAGACGGGGTTTCAATCGTAGTGATAGGGAAATAAGTTCTTTCAGTATAAAATTCCTTAACAGCAGGTGTCGGATCAACAGACCCTGTATTATCAACCGCCCTTACCTCAAATTCCTGCCTGTTCAGATCATCGTCTGAGAGAAAAGCAATCGTCAGACTGGTCTGTTCGGTATACTTCCATTCCTGCACCACGGAATCGCCCTGTACCAACCGGTGAGTGATATAACGGTATTCATAGCCTTTAACATAACCGTCGTTATCTTCACCGTCCCAGTACAATGATTGAAGCGCAAACAAAGTGTCACCATCACCGGGTATATTTGCAACAGTGGTGTTTGGCGGATCGTTTAGATTAGGATCGGTCGGCTTTTCGCAGGAATTCCATAATACAACTAATAAAACTGCAAGAATTATTTTTGCGAAAAATGAAATCTTTAATCGGTATAATTTTTTCTTCATAATACCTGCCGCTTAATAAAAATTTACATTGGTTATTTTCATAACCCTGTACAGTCTGTATACGTCCCTGTACCTCTTAACTGATTCGAAAGGACTTATCTCAACCTCGATTTCGGTCACCTTATTTTCACTGACCGTAAAATCCTGGTCGAAATGATAAAGTAAATTCTCCCCCGGAGGCAGTTCAACAGGATTCTCAAAAGTCTTTCCTGAATTTGCAACTATCCTGAGAGGTACACCGCTGGCTGGTGTCACGCCAAATTCTATACTGTTATATTCACCCGGAGGAACGTAAGATTCAAACACTTTGTAGTTTTTGTAACCGCCGGTGCTGTCAAGAGCAATAATATTAACAAATTCATCCTCCTGGCGATAGCTGTCGATGCGCGGATATAAAACAGCAAAATTTGAATCCTGGTAGATTCTTCCCTGAAATACTTTTAACACAAAAAATGCGTCATATCTGGTAGAGACTGAAAAAGTATCACTCTTTTCTATCAGTAATGTATCTGCCGGGTCGGAGCTGAACATTACTCTAACGACTCCATGCTGCGGCGAATCCTCTACTCCTGTAGAACAGCCGTTTATTATTAGTCCGGTGAGGATTACCAAAACCGATAAGTATACGATTGGTTTCTTGCTTCTCATTTTACCCATTCCTGATGAAAAATTATCATATTGCGGGAACCTTTTTAACCCGGTTCCCGCGAAAGATTGCAATACTTACTTAAGCAGGATCATCTTGTGTGTCAGCTGTATTGATTCTGCCTTAAGCTGATAGAAATATAATCCTGTAGCAGCCTTAATACCATACTCATTCGTGCCGTCCCATTCAACTGTATGGAATCCGACATGAGTATTTTCATTGAACAGTGTTTTTACTTTTCTGCCCAGCAGATCGTACACTACTACTGAAACCTGCCCGGCTTTAGCAACACCGAATTTAATGGTTGTTGTAGGATTAAATGGATTGGGATAATTCTGGAGAAGTTCGAATTTTTTAGGAATTTCAGCGGTCTGCTCTTTTACACCGGTAGTATTCTCGGCTTCGAAGTTATTGTAAATGAGAACCTTATCAATTTTACCGGAAAATCCTCTGGTGCCGTTAATGTTTCCTCCGTTCCCTATTATTAGAGGAGCTGTAGCATTTACGGGGGGATTTGCGGCTACCGTTGTATCATTCACAACTTCATCGATCATATTATTGTCTGAATCAAATAACTGGAATACTGCCTGCGTTGAGTCACGCTTGAATACCACACGGTACCAGGTCGCGGGATCAATCGTCTGCGTGGTTGTCAGTTCAACATAGGCATCCGGTTGAATAATAGAAGGATCGGCATAATACCTTGCCCTCAACAGGTTTCCTGGCTCGGTTCTGATTTCATAATTATTCTGATACCAGTTACCTTCTGTTATCGGCCTGTTTATTATCCTTATATATTCCTGGAGAGAATCAGCTTTAAACCATAAACTTACATTGAAATCCGGGGATGTCAGGAACGGTGAATCAACCCTGATGAAACTGGAGTCCATACCATCCGGGTCGGGTGCCTGCAGAATTGAAAAACTGCCTTCTGCGGCATCGTCTGAATAAACAAAAGGTCTCGGTGAACTTACCGGATTATGGAAGAATGAATGATCTACAGGTGTGCCGGTCCCTCCTTCGAAATCAAGATCAAGCACCAGTGCCATCGGCTGATAAATAGCGAAAGTCAGATATCCGTTTCCTTCAGCCGGGTATTGGGCCGTTCTGCTTTGATCGTCCGTTGCTTCAATATAATAATTAATTATTGAACCAAGACTTTGCTGCGGTATATAACCGGTGAAATCATTATTACCCATATCAGCCAACGGCTCTGTCTGCCATGTGTTTCCACCATCAACGCTGTATTTGATGCTGGCTGAGGTAATTGAGCCGGTTGATGAAAAAGCCATAATGTTGGCATCGATTTGATACTGTGACTGACCGGAAGTCTGGTTCTGTAACTCGGTAACGTTTGTGATTATTGGAGGAACAGGGAAATCGCGTATATTATCGCTGATCCTTATTTCGTCGACAAAACCATCAAGAAATGAATCTTCGCCGCCTCCAGCAAAACCTATGTGAACAGGTTGATTTGTTGTAATTGGAGGATCATCGAGTACAGGATCAAAAGCGAAAGTTGTGAAAGATACAAGCTGCCTCTGCGCATTGTGAACCATCTGAATCAGTATGTTTCGGTTTGTGTCTCTAATGAAGGTTAGATGATACCATTGTCCTACCTGCAGAATATTGTTCGGAGAGTTAACCTGCGGCCACCTGTCAGCTCCGGCAACATTGTAACCGGTAGAAAAAAACCTTGTCGATCCCCACATTTCTACGAAATAGTTCGGACGCCAGAAATCATTATCACCGGTTTTTATTACCAGACGGGGTACCCATCGCCAATCTCCTGAGGTCTGCCCGAATGTAAAAATGTTAATCCATCCTTCGATAGTCCAGTCTCCCGTAAGATCAAGATATGAAGTATCGGCAACCGTTACGAAGGAAGAATCCGACTGTGCGTCATTTTTCAGACCAAGTATTTGTCCCAGGTTGGAATCAAATGGATTGTTCAGATAGAATAAACCGTTTGCTGCATTTGTATGTCCCATTGCATCCGCAGAGAATGAAGACGCATTTGTTAAATTACCGTCGAAGTGCAGTAGCATCATCGTGTGGCTATCAGGAGTGTAAGGACCGCCAATCGGTTCTTGAGCGTATAAATTAAATACACTCAGCAAGCAAAAAATTGAAAAAAGAACAAGAAGTCTAAAACGTATACAATATTTCATGTACATCTCCTTTTATGTTTAATGATCCGGTTAATTAAATATTTACCTACTCATTTTTATTCAGCATTTAGGATGAAAACTTCTTCTTGATAATTTCAAAGAGCAAAACAGGGGGGAAAATCCAGCTAAAAATGTTAGCGCTAACATTTTCGCCATTATATTACCACTTAGAATTAATAAAGTCAAGTAGATGATAGATAAAATGATCGTTGGGTTGATATAGAATAATAGGAGTGATTAATGATTTGATTATTCAGTTCGTATCAACAAAATATCCAGACTCAAAAAAGCCTGGATTTAATCGTTTTGGGGAGAGACAGGGAATCTCCGCACTATACGTTTATTGTTTAAATTCGCAGGATTTAATAGGGTAGTGTCTATTTTGTCTATTTTGTGACTAGGAGTTTTTATCCTTCTCAATTTTCAGGTCTTGTGGTAAACCCTCATCAGCTTGTTTCCTGGAAAAGTCGTTCAGTATGCTGCTTCGTTATAAGCAGCATGTGTCAGCCGGTCAGGCTAGACTCAATTTTGAAGGATAATCATGTATTTTCAATAAAGACTGAAGGAGAAACCGAAAATATTTTACTAAGTGCAACTATCTGCCTTAAGTTAAGCTTCCGTTTACGGTTTAATATCTCTGATACAACGCCCTGACTACCAATTTCATCAAGATCACTTTGTGTCATCCCGTGTTCTTCTAATAAAAACTTGAGATTCCCGATTGGTTCTCCCTCCGGTTCTGCAATATTTCGATCTTCATAATCTTTGATTAAAGTGCCAAGTGTATCAATTAATGATTCTTTTACCGGATCAGTTTTTTTATTAACATCATCAATCAACTGGTCAACAATTTTTACGACCCTATTGTAGTGACGCTCTGTATGGATTGTAGCCACTATATTCGAAACAGCGGGCCAGACTTTGACTGTTCTTTTTATTTCTTCTTTTTCTTTAATCATTTTATTATTTCCAGCTTCCTTTATCATATCCGGAATGAGTTAAAATGTGTCTTATATAAATGCGTTTTGCAGAATATACTATATAAGCAATCAGACGGTACTTGTTTCCTCCAATATTAAAGACCGTAAACTTTCCAACCTGATCAGCCGAAGGAAATGTCTTTTTTAATTCAGCAAACGAATTATAATTACTTTGTTTTACTATGCGATACCATCGATCGAGAGGTTCTATGGAATCCTGATATCTTTTACTAAAATCGTGCAGCCTTTTTCTTGTAATAATATGCATAAAGAATATATCTCATATTGAGATGTTTGTCAAGTGAAAAAATCATATGGGATATTGCTCATTCAAGCCTGGTCAAAGTTAACAAGTACTCTAAGTCTCCCTATTATTATAACCCGTAACAAATTTAATTCAGTTTGTGTAAAAAATCAATTAATGAAAAGAAGCAAAGCTAATGATGATTCAGTAACGAGTAAAAATAGAGATCCTGAAGCAAGTTCAGGATCATCTTAAAAAATCCGTTCTTAAAATTAGTCCCCTGTTTTTTAAAATGTTCTTCTGCTTATCTCACCAAAACCATTTTCTTTAATTCCATGTAATTACCCTTCACACTCACCTTTTAGTTATACTACATGCCCGGCACACCAGATATAT
>CAVVGK010000009.1:0-101231 GCA_963747755.1 uncultured Ignavibacteria bacterium
ATCCTGATTGACTTGTTCAGTCAGGATTTTTTTTATGATTTATGAGAAAATATTTGGTAATATTTATTTTGGTAGGGGTTTTAAAAAGATCCATTGAGTCCAATATTTCTTGTTTCTATATATGATTTTAAGTTCATAAGAAAAAAACTGAGTTTTCTACCTATGATGAAGTTATAATAGCACTTTTCTGCGGGTATTCTACTCACGATCCATTATTTACATTACTTAACAGATTAAACAGATCTTAACTGTCTTACTGCCTCCGAAAAGAAGTTACTTTTTCTGATTGCCGACTTAAAACGAATAACGAGATTGCGGAAGAGCTCTTTTGATCGAAAAGAACTGTGGAGAACCACAAAGTAAGCATTTCACATAAGCTTCAACTGGAGGGTTCAAAAGATCTGCTGAAGTTTGCCCTGCGGAATAAAGATAAACTTATATAAATACTCCCCCCTGCCTCTTTCCTGTTAATTATTTCCCCTTATAAAAATAATGCGTCTACGCACTGTAAATAGTGCGTATATACTCATTCTTCCGTCCTGCAGGCAATTTATTTTTACCGCAGTTATTCATAATAACCTCAAAAGAAAAAAGATAATGAAATTCCTGATAGTAGAAGAGAATAAAGATTTTAGAGAATACTTAAAAGAGATGATCAATAACCGCGGTGATGAATTTATTGATCATGAAGAGGGATAAGTCTGAATGAGGATTACAAAAACCGTCAGCCTGATTTGGTTTTAATCGATCTTCAAATGAAGAACATCGGCGGATTCAATGCGGCCAGAGAACTGCTGCATGAGTTTCCGGATGCGGAAATTGTATTCATAACCGATTTTGAAGACGAACTGATGCTCTCAACAGCAAAGAGTATAGGAGTGAAAACTGTTATTCCGAAAGGATTACTGTATGAATTTTATGATAAGGTAAATATCGGGAAGAATGATCTTCCCGCCTGGCCCTGAATTTTTGTTCTATAAACAACTTATTTCATTAACACATTTGGAGAACTACTATGAAACACAAGCGACATTTAATCACTCTTTTCTTCGGGCTGATGTTCAGCCTGGTATTCTTTACAAACAGCAGCGCCCAGGTGCAGATTTCTTGCAATACCCAGGCATGTATTGATTATTACGGTTCCCTGGGCGACACAATTGTTAGTGCTATTATGATCAACGGCGGCAATTTAGACCTCACCCCGCTTAGTGGCATTACAGCCGTTACCGGAGACCTGATGATTACGCAAACTCAGATGACAAACCTTCATGGATCGGAAAACATTACTTCCGTCGGAGGAATAATTGAAATTTATAATAATACGGCGCTGACAAATATTGATGCACTTCAGAACATTACTTCCCTCGGAGGAGACCTTTATGTGGGGTATAATCCGGTGCTGTCAAACCTTAACGGACTTCAAGGCATTACATCCCTTAATTATAACTTAGCTATCGTAAGTAATGATGTTCTTACAAATCTTAGTGGACTTCAAAACATTACATGGGTTGGCGGTGGAGTTGAGATTTCAACAAATAATGCTATGACGAACCTTACCGGACTGACAGGCCTTACATCCATTGGTAGTTTCCTTGTTATCTCACAGAATGATGCACTCACAAGTCTGATTGGATTGGAAAAACTTACATCCATCGGTAATGATCTTCGAATCAATAACAATCATATACTGACAAATCTTGATGGATTGAATAGTCTTTCATTAATTACCGGAGAGGTTAATATTCAGCATAGCAAATCGCTGAAAAACCTTGATGGACTGCAAAATCTTACAACCCTTGGTGGAGCCTTAAAGCTCATGTTCTGTGATTCCCTGACAAATCTTGATGGCCTGAGAAACCTTTCATCCGTCGGCGGAGATGTATATATTCAAATGAATCCTTTGCTGACGGGTTTCTGCGGGTTGTATCGGCTCTTATCAGAAGGGACTTACAATTATATTTATATCTATTCAAATGGCGTTCTTTTTCCCTACCCGCCCGGACCGATTGAACCAATAATTGCCGGTGGTCCCTGTGCCTCCGATGCTGCTGTTGTTAATGTAGATATCAAACCTGAGAGTTGTCCAAATGCTTTTAATGTGAGTAAAAAGGGGGATATTTCGGCAGCTATATTAGGTACGGATGACCTTGATGTTCAGAACATCGATCCTTCCACATTGCTGCTTGAAGGCGTTAGTCCTACCCGCTGGTCTTTTAAGGATGTTACTGCTCCTTACATAGGAGGAGAGCCATGCGGATGCACTACGGCCGGACCGGATGGTTATAAGGATCTCAATTTGAAATTTGATGGACTTGAATTAGCTGCTGCACTCGGAGAGGTTAATGATGGTGATGAGCTGGAATTAACATTAACAGGCAGTATGACAGACGGTACGTCTTTCGAGGGAAGCGATTGTGTCATCATTTTATCTAAAAACCCTAAAAAAGATATTGATGGAAACTCAGGCAATATGCCGGTAGAAAATTCACTGTTCGGAAATTATCCGAATCCATTCAACCCGAGTACAAAAATAAAATATTCTGTTGCACAGGCATCAAACGTGGTAATAAAAATCTATGATGTTTTAGGAAATGAAATAGAAACACTGGTTAACGCAGATAAACAGGCCGGCACTTATGAGCTGACCTGGCAAGCCAAAAATATACCAAGCGGCATATATTTCTACCAGATGAATGCCGGCAGCTATACTTCAATACAGAAAATGATCCTTCTCAAATAGTATCAAATGACCAGAGGAGAAGTTAAGTAGTTATAAATAAATAAGTTAAATAAGAACAAATCTTCTAAGGGAAACGATGCTTGCATCGTTTCCCTCTTTCGAGTGGTTAGTCTTAAGAGCTATATCGGGAGTAAGATAACCCTGAAGATAAAGGGTAATAATCTCCCTTTTATGCGTAATAGCTCCCGAGAGATCGTGAACATTACCGCGTGTAGGCAGAAGATGACCTTCAGTCTGAATCTCCTGGACATACTGGCTTACCACTGCATCACAGACACCGAGGAGAATAGCAAGGTCAAGCTGAGTAAGCAGTGCTCCCTGGTCGAAGGCCTGGTCAGTCCATCTCTTAAGCCTGTTCTTCCGAAGTGTCCTGGAGTCAAAACCCTGAGAGATATGGGCAATATCCTGATCATTTATGAAGGAGAGGACAACAGGCTTAAGTCTGGTTGTTGCTATAGACTTACCTCTTTTCGGGAACTCATCGACCGGAACAGCCATCCAGACAAGCTGACCATAGTTAATATGGTGAAGGTCATCATCAATGGAGGAGACAAGGAAGTAATGATCAATAAGCTGGAGGATATCACTGATAATAGCTCTGGCGGTAATCTCGCCTCTGTCATAGCCATAGTTGTTCATAAACCTGTAGAGCAGGTGCTGCTCGAGGGATTTATCAGAGAGGCGTCTGAACTTCTTAAGCTGGATCTGCTCTTTAGTTAGTGCTTTATTCATTTGTTTTGCCTCCTCTGCCTTTTCGAATATGGGATTTTTTTTAGCCTGATCATCGGCAGGCTGAGGAGAGATAAGCTCAAGGAGCCTTTGATTATCAAGCTTATCATAGATCTCATAGATCTGGATATACTCCCTTACAAGGCGATCTGATTTTTGGGCAATCAAGCCTGATCTGCTGGGGGGAGAAATTTTGTCTATCGAGGGTAGCAACCTGGATAAAATCAGAAAGGTAGCGCTTAACGGAAGTCTCAGAGTGATTTGTCTTAAGCTCTATATCGGTGAAGGAGTAGCCTTTAAAATAAAGATCCAGAATAATGGATTTATGAGAAAGACCCGGTCCCATATCAAGCTTCGTCCCTCTTGTCATAATGAACTTCCCGTCTTTACCCAGGAAGAAGACATCACGCTTAACGGTGGCAGGAGAGGTAGTAAGCAGAAGAGCAAGATCCTCATAGGTAAGCAGAGCACCCTGATCATAGGCCTGACGGGTCATGCGTTCAAATGCGGTGTCGTCTCATCCCGGCAAGACCGTAATCAGCAAGAACTTCGAAGTCAGAGCTTATGTCCATCAGCTTAGGTAAGCCTTATATGTTTACCGGCCGGCTCAGTTGAACTAACAGCTTCATAGGAAACCTCTCCGGAGGAAAAAGAGATATTGGAATATTCCTGGAAGTAAATAGAGACCTGCTTATAAAAAGCTTCAGCAATGATTGGAGTGAGGTTAAAATCCTGAGAAAGTTTTTGAATGATTGCGTTGCGAGCGTTTTTAGACTCAAGACGCTTAAGCCCGTAGGCATCATTATCTTGAATTTTATCCATAGGAGACCTCCTAATCTGTTATGTAAAGATAGTCTCCTGTGGTCATATGACCTAAACTTTAAATAATTTGGGTTAGGGCCCTCAGTTTATATCCCGTGCCCAAAGACCCAGTTCAATTTAACCGGGTAATGTGATTTCAACAAAAGGTGCAGCGGCCTTGATAATAAAGGAAAGAAATCATTATAATAATTATAAAAATTATATGGCAAACGGGGGAATTAAATTACTGGTTTCGACAGCCGGTTTAAAATTAATTGCTGAATAAAAGACCAGCCCCTTCCAAGTCATCTTGTTGTATTGTCAAAATAATTATCTAAATAGTTAGCAATCGCTTTATCTATACTATCACGAAATAGCGCCCGCCGAAACATGAGGGGCACCTAAACCTTATGACAGAATCCGTACCTGTGTAGTTCAGTCAACTGACCTTTGAACACATGAGATGACACCTTGAAAAAGTTGTCATCTTAAAGAATTAAATTTACAGTTCACCTTCGCTTGCTTTCATAGAAAACCACTTATAAAGTGCTGGTACAACAAGGAGCGTCAAAATGGTCGACGTAACAAGTCCGCCAACAACCACTGTTGCCAAAGGACGCTGTACTTCACTTCCGATACCGGATGCGAACAGAAGCGGTATCATTCCTAATCCGGCAGCAAGCGCGGTCATTAAAACCGGTCTTACCCTTAAGCAGGCACCATTTATTGAAGCCTCATCAATGCTTAATCCCTCCATTCGTAATTGATTTAAATACGTTACCAGCACGATTCCGTTAAGCAGCGCAATACCAAATAACGCAATAAAGCCGACAGATGCCGGTACAGAAAGATTCTGCCCTGTTATCCACAGAGCAGCAATTCCCCCTACTAATGCCAAAGGTATATTTAAGAAAATCAGCATAGAATTTTTCATGGAGTTAAAGCTTGAGTAAAGCATTATAAAAATTATTAACAAAGTTATGGGGACTACCACCGCTAACCTTGCATTAGCTTCCTGCTGCAGCTTGAACTGACCGCCCCACGTTACAAAATATCCCGTGGGCATCTTTACCTTGCTGTCAATAACCTGTTGTCCCTCTTCTACAAAGGAGCCTATATCCCGCCCAACTACGTTAGACTGAATAGTTATAAATCTCTGATTACTTTCGCGGGTAATCTGGCGGGGACCAACAACTTCTTTGATTTCTGCCAATTGGCTTAATGGTACTTTTATACCTGCCGGCGATTCAATTAACAAACCGCTGACAGCCCTCATATTATTCCGGTATTCTTCATCAAAGCGCACATAAATATCAAATCGTTTTACATCCTCAAATATTTGTCCCGCAGACTCACCCCCAATTGCAGTCTTTATTGTTTGCTGAACTTCTTCAACGTTTATACCGTAACGGGCAATTGCGTGACGATTAATTACTATGCTTAATTGCGGTGCACCTGATACCTGGTCAACCTGCACATCCGCGGCACCTTTAACCTTTTTTATTTGTGCGGCAATTTCGTCAGCTTTGTTTTTTAGTATTTCAAGGTCATCACCGAAAAGCTTAATTGCCAATTCGGCTCTTACGCCTTCCAGTAGTTCATCTACCGACATCTGAATTGGCTGTGTGAAATTTGTAAGAACCCCCGGTATCTCACCGAAATCATTTCTTATATGTTCTTCAAGCTCCTGTTGTGTCGCATTATTTCTCCATTGGTCTTTTGGCTTTAGCAACACAAACATTTCCGCGCTGTTTACCGGATCTGTATGAGCTCCTAATTCACCCCTGCCTATCCTTGTTACCACTCCCGTAACCTCCGGGATTTTCATTAATCTTCTTTCTGCAATAAGAGTAAGCCGGGTGCTTTCCCTAAGTGCAATCGAAGGAGCCATTGTCATTCTCAGAACCAAAGTTCCCTCCTGCAGTGTGGGCGTAAATTCAGAACCTAAGCGAGGATATATTAATGCACCTATGAGTAATAAAACTACTGCAAGCGCTATAGCGGCTATTCTTTTCTTAACAAAGAAAGTTACAACAGGCTTATAAATTTTTATTAATAATTTAAGTATCCGTATTTGGTGTTCTTCCTGTTTTTTGTCTGAACTTTGTTCTTTCACTGATATGGTTTTTAACCTATGTTTTCCGCCGGGAGAAATACGCATAAAGAAGGAAGCCAGAACGGGTGCAACAAAAACCCCGAACAATAGTGAGCCAAACATTGCAAGAGCGATTGTATATGCAAGCGGTTTAAATGTTTTACCTTCAACTCCCTGCAAAGTGAATAAAGGAAGGAAAACGATTATGATTATCAAAACCGAAAAAGTAATTGGCTTTATAACTTCTTTGCTCGCTTTTGATATTATATGAATTTTTGATTCACCACCGGTGCTTAAACGTAAAAGCCGGTCAGTGTTTTCCACGATAACTACCGCACCGTCAACCATCATACCTATTGCTATAGCCAGACCGCCAAATGACATTAAGTTTGCGGAGATTCCGAAAAACTTCATACCGATCATTGCGAATAAAACTGAGAATGGAATTGCAATTGCAACAACTACACTCGGTCTTATAGCTCCGAGGAATATCATCAGAATAATAGCAACCAATATAATTCCTTCAAGCAAGGCGTCCGTTACAGTTTTAACCGCTGCCTCAACAAGGGTTTTCTGCTGGTAGTATGGAATTATTTTTATGCCTTCGGGCAAAGCTTTATTTATTTCAGCCAGCTTTGTTTCAACATTCTGAATAACAGTGGAAGAATTTGATCCGAACAGCTTGACAACCATACCTGCTATCACCTCGCCCTCGCCATTACTTGTTTGAACTCCACGCCTGATAGCCCCGCCAGATTTTACAGTGGCAACTTCGCTTAAGTATACCGGGACTCCATCTTCAGCAACTAAAACTATATTATTCAAATCTTCAATATTAGAGGTAAGTCCGGTAGAGCGGACAATAAATTCCTCCGCGTTTTTTTCAATAAATTGCGCTCCTACATTCAAATTGTTTGATTTGATTTTATCAACTACATCATTTATAGTTACCTTATACCGAAGCAGAGAGTTAGGGTTAACGACTACATGGTACTGTTTTTCGTACCCACCTATTCCAAGTATTTCGGTAACTCCCGGTACAGTTTGCAATTGATATTTTATCAGCCAATCCTGTATAGTTCTCAATTCTTCAAGACTATATTTACCCGTTTCATCTTCCAGGTAATAAAAAAGTATTAGTCCCATTCCTGTGGAAATAGGTCCCATTGCGGGCTCGCCAAAGCCTGCCGGAATTTGTTCCCTGGCTTCGGTCAACCTTTCATTAACAAGCTGCCTGGCAAAGTATATATCAGTTCCATCTTCGAAATAAATATTTACCACTGATAAGCCAAAGTTTGAAACTGAACGTATTAATTGAAGATTCGGCAGACCATTCATAGCTGTTTCAACAGGATAGGTGACATATTTTTCAATTTCCTCCGGAGCTAATCCTTCGGTCTGTGTAAAAACCTGTACAAGCACCGGTGAAACATCCGGGAATGCATCAATTGGAAGCTGCCTGTAACTCATATAACCGGCGGCCATTACTAAAACTGTAAAGACTACAACAAGGAGCCTGTTGCGTAATACAAAATCTATAATTCTATTCATCTCTTATCTTCCTCCAATTAATGTTCATCGCCGCCGAATGATTCTTTCAGAATTTCGGCTTTGAGTGTGAATGAACCATTTGATACATATTGCTGCCCCAACTTTAGACCCGAAGTAATTTCAACTTTTGTATCATTTACCAACCCTGTCTGCACCGTCTGTGGCATAAATTTTTCACCATCTTTAACAAACACTACCGTTTCTTCTTCGAGAGTTTGAAGAGCAGATTTATCAATCACAATTGGAACATTCTCTTCACTCACAAACACTTTAGCAGAAATAAATATTCCAGGCCGCCATCTGGAAGAATAGTTATCCAGAATAACCCTTGCTGAAGCTGTCCTGGTATTTTCATCGACAACCGGGCTGACATAGGATATTACACCATCTTCAGCTTTATCATCCGTGCCAAACGAAATCAAAACCCGTTGACCAACTTTTATCTTATTGATATCTCTTTGGTAAATGGTAAGGATTGCCCATACTTTATCAAGGTTTGCAACAGTGAGAACAAGTTCCTCTCCGCCTACCAAATCACCCTTAGCCATATGCAGTTCGATGATAGTTCCATCAACAAGAGATTTAGCTTCATATTCTGTAAGGCTTTCATTACTTTCAATTAACGCAAGGGCTTCCCCCTGTTTAACTTTTTCACCAACAGTTTTGTAAACATCCTTTACTATACCGGGAAACCTGGGTATGATGTGAGATAGTCGCGAAGGTTCGGCTTTAACTTCGCCGGTTAGATCGATGTGATTAGTTATCACCCCGGCGGCAGCTTCTCTTATTTCAATCCCTAATTCTTTCAGCTCATCTGCTGTAAGTTTTATAACAGTACCATGTTCCATATTTTCATTCAGATTATTATTTTCATTCAGCTGATCATTTTGTTCATCTCCGGAGCAGCCTGCAATAAAAAAGAATTGCACTAATACAATTGCTATTAATGACGTTAATTTCATTCTGATCTTCTCCATAATTTCTGTGATATTATTTTACTTTTTAAAATTTTTTCCGGTTATATTTTCTATTTCGACCAATGAATTATAGTAATCACTCAGCTCAAGCAAATATTGGATTTGTGTTTCGAACAATGTCCTTTGAGCATCCAGCAAATCAATAAATGCAAATCTTCCCTGCAAATAACCCTGTCTTGTTATCTCATAAGCTTTTTCAGATTCCGGTAAAATATTTCCTCGCAGCTGAGTCGTATTGTTATAAGCGCTTGAAAGATTATTAAATGATGTATTAATAGATGAAATAACGGAAAGTTTTTGTGCCTTTATAATCTCATCCATTTGCTGAATTCTTACCTCGGCAGATTGGATGCTGCCCTGGTTTCTGTTAAAAATTGGAAGCGGGATTGAAAGTCCTGCAACAAAGGAATTAGTTTTAAGCTCATTCATATACCTTACACCAAAACGCGCCGTTAAATCCGGAACAGCTTGTGATTCTTCCAGTTGAAGCTGTGCTCTTCTAAAATTCGTTTCGTTATTAAGATTTTTTATTGAAGGTATATTTTCCAGATCCTGTAGAAGATCTTGTTTATCCGGCGGAGGGAAAAGTTCTTCAAACAAATCTGTAGTGGGTACGAGATTTTTTCCAATTGTACCGAGCAGCGAATTTAATTTCGCATTAGCAGATGCATAATCTCTTTGCAGCCGCTGTAATTCTATTCTGCTGTTAATCAAAGCAACCTTAACCTTTGATTCTTCAGCCGGGGAGGTTCGTCCTGCTGTCACTCTTTCTGAAATTGTCTTCAATATATTTTCATTAATTTGAATGAATTTTTCCTGAAGGGTTATCCGATGATGAATTTGGTATAAATAAAAGAAGGCAGATTTTACCTGCGCAATTAAATCAAGTTTAAATAATTCATAATCGCCCCGAGCAGAATTAATTGTCTTATCTGAAAGATTAACACGGCTGTTTCTTTTACCGCCAAGTTCAAACAATTGGGTTGCTGTAAGAGTGTACTGGCTGCTTTTAAATCCGTTTAATTCTTTTCCGCCCAGAAAGTCTTCAGCTTCAAATTCTGCTTCAGGGTTCGGAATTAATCCTGCCTGAATCTTTTGCTTCTCTATCGATGCGATCTCATATTCATATACTGTTAAATTGGGGTTGTTCTTTAACGCAGTTTCAACTGCCTCTGCTAATGTTATATTTTCCTTGTCATTTTCTAATGAATCATTTTCTTGCTGAGCCCCCGCCGGAATAACGGCACTACACAACAAGAAAATCAATACACTTAAAAAGCGCATAGCGTCTCCGTTTATGATGATAAATTGTTACTTATTTTTTACAGGAATTAAAAAAGGGGTAGTATTAAATAAGAAGAAGGACAGTTTTATATGAATCCAGGTGAGGTGAAGTACTGATTAAGTAAAGGGCGGATGAATAGGGATTGATGCTTTTGTGAATAATACCGGGATTAGCAAAAATATATGGCAAACATTGTATTTCAGTTTGCAATTTCTTTACAGTGATTGAATATTCTTCATCGCAATTTTCAGCAATTGAAATATCCTCACATAAATCACAATCTTCATGAAGTATTAACTTCTATTAATGCGTCAGAATCAGTGGATAATTCCGAAGCATCGCAGCAATACTGCTTGTCAGCAGCATTTTCTAATACAATCCATCCATCTTTTTCAATACAGATAATATAATTTTGTAATACAACGTGCAAGAGAAACAGACAGAGTACAAACAAATTTATAATTGTTTTCTTTACCGCAGCTGCTGCTGCATAATTATTAATTATTATTTGATAATTTGACTTCATTGGCTGCAAAATTAAAATAATTTATCAAAACATACTATATAAATATCATGATGGTATAATCTTCTCTATTTACCCTTAACCGAATCCCCCTTGCCGGACTCTTTTCCATAATAGCTATTGACTGATTCCTCTATTGTAATTCTCATGCTCTCAAGTTGATTCAAATTCAATTATTAGTAATACCTGGAATCCGTCCTGGACTAACTTAAGTATACAAAATTCTTCTTTCCTGCCCGGATAAATAATTATAACAACACAGGCGCTGATACAAGATTCTAGGAAACGGCGCTCCTGTATCTATTCTATAGGGTGGCGGCCGATTTTATAGTATGATGCAGGAGATGTAAGCCTGATCTTTGTATGCCTTTTATATATGCTTGTTTTAAATCACAGGGTTACTTTGATGGGGGCTGCCGCAGTTGAATATGACGAAACTCAGGATCTGAATTACAGTAACAATATTAAGGATGCTTGTCGATTCCTATCTCAGAAGATTAACAACTATGAGGATTGGCTTCTATGCGGGCTGGCCAGCGCAAGCCTAGGAGAGGAAGGTCGGAAATATTTTTTAACACTCTCCCGAAATCCAAACTATCCAGAGGATACGGATCTTACACTGAATACAAAATATGATAAACTTATCCACTATTATGACAAGGGAATTGAGAAGCGTGTTACGATTGCAACACTATTTTATGTAGCAAAATCTTACGGGTATACCGATAACATTGATTATTCCTGTACAGATAAGGGCAATAGGGATAGATTTATCCATTTAAATAGAAATATATTAAGATATAATAATGACTCAGGGATTTGGGTATACTGGAATGATAAGATATGGGATGAAGATAAAGAAGGAGTAATGAGTAAGGCTTTAGATAAAATTGATGTCAATCTTGATTTGAAACTGAAATATATCTCTGATAAAGACAAGAAAGCAAATTTGCTCAGACACATAAAAAGAACCCGTTCAAGGAATGGACGGGAGGCAATAATCGCGTTAGCTAAAGTTGACGCCAGAATGATTCCCCTCCGCAGAGAGTATGGGTTACTAAAGGACTATCGTCTGGAAACTGGCATAAAAAAGTATTCTGGACACCCAATATAGAACCTAATATGCAATATTCTGGTAAATACAAAATTTACCGTACATGGACTTACGGTCAGTCAGGATTTTTTTTACGTTAAAGGGTGCCTGCCCATTATCGAAATTTCTGACTAGGAGAAAGAAATAATTTAAATTAGGATCTATTCTTATCTATTATATTAAACCCATAAAATATTATTGTTTAAAATAATTTTTATAAATAGATAATAACCCTATTATCAATGAGCAAAATAAACCAATTAATAAAAAACTGGCCTAAGGGCACCTATTGAAATAAACGGTATTACCATCTCGGTTGGGAGGGGATTTAAATTTGATATCGAGAATCTATTGTTTTTATCTTCGTTACAAATTCTTATGCAGATCATACACACCTGAGAAGTGATGGTTTGCGTAATGCTCTTGATCAATCAGACTAGAAGAGATTTCTCTCCCCGCAGGTCATTTGAGATGGATCATTTTCTTGGTGTTAATAAAATCTCCCGCTTTTATTTGAAAGAAATACACTCCGCTCGGCAGGTTCACAGCATTCCAATTTACTCATCATTTCCAGCTCCTATTACGTAATAAGTGTTTTTATTTCCCTTCCCAGCACGTCATACACGGTCAGCCGCACTATACTCTGTTCAGGTATCTGATATCTGATCTTTGTTGAGGGATTAAACGGATTAGGATAGTTTTGAGAAAGGGAAAAGAAATGGCAATGGTTGAATTTGCATAATTTGAGAATAAGTATACTCGCCATTATAATCAATTTGTTTTAATCTATATTTAATAGTATCAGCATCAATTTTGCTGATATTATCTACGAATGAATATACATTCTGTTTCCGTCGAAGTTCCCACGGCTTTTTTATATGCTATAAGTATCCAATCTGATTTAGAGTCATTTTTAATAATTTTTCTCTCTATTTCAAATCTTTGATTATTCGTTTCAGATGCTGTTGACCATTTCAGGAATACATTGTCCTCCTGGAGGTAACAATCAAAAGTGATTAATTCTACAGGTACAATCGAATGACCGTTATATAGTATTGTACCCTTTTCCCCAACAACCCAGACTTCTGTATCTCCCTTGATCGCTGCTGATCGCAAAGTATACTGGGCAGATGTTCGTTGGTAATCCAAATTTGCTCCACCGCTGGTTGTATAAGCAACCAGCCCCAAATCATTATTCCTCCCAAAGATCCAGCCTTTATATTGGTCAATAAAATAAGCATCATAAAAATAATAACCCCAATCGTGACCGTATCCATACAGATATGTTTGCCAGCTTGAACCGCCATGGTTTCTCTTATAAAGTCCGGCATAATATCAATTCGGATATTCGGAGCTGTATCCGGTTATCCGGCCATGTAAAGCGTCGGAAAAATATACCGACGTCAAAATTCGCATAAGCCCCAGAAGTATACTCCCATAAATTTCCGCCATCTGAAGTTTTTAAAGGGAACCAAATGGTGATGACTCGAATAACAAAACCGGTATCTTCATTTGTGAGAAGAGATTGATGTCAGGTCACCTGATACATTTGAATTTTGAGAAGTCCAATTACCGCCGCCGTCTGATGTAACGAATATCGATCCATTACTTCCAGTGATCCAGCCCTTATCCTGATTTGCAAAGTACATACAGTATAAATTATTATTCCCAAATTGATTTACTGATTCCCAACTCACTCCCCCATCTCCGGTTTTATAAACAAAACCTGAATCTCCCAGGATCCAGCCATAATTTTCTGAAGTAAATAAGACTTTATGCAGGTTTACCCCTGTAAGGCTGTCCGACCTGATCCAATCGGTTCCGCTGTTAGTAGTATGGAGGATTGTTCCATTATTACCAACCACCCAGCCTTTATAAGAATCAATCATAGATATTGAATTAAGAGTATTCATATTACCTTGTCTTATTCTGCTCCAGGTAAATCCATCATCTGTGGATCTGATTAATTCCCCGCTAGTGCCGGCAGTTAAAGCGATGCCTGCATTATTAATTGTAGTTGAATAGAAAGTCTCTGATCCTCCGTATTGATTTGAGTTATTCGACCACGACTCGCCTGAGTCTGTCGTAACCAGTATGGTTCCATCCAGCCCAACAGCTGTTCCATTGGATGTATTCGTTAAATCTAATGCTCTCAGTGTCTTATCTGTATTGGAAGTTTTCTGTTCCCAGGTATTTCCACCATCTGTAGTTTTAATTATCAATCCATCAGCTCCGATTATAAATCCGACAGAGGATGAAAAGAATACCATTTTGCTAAATCCGCTAAAACCCGTACTCACTGTAGACCAGGAAGCTCCTCCATCGGTGGATTTGTGAAGAGAAGACCAGTCTACAAAAAAGCCGTTAAATTCATCAAAGAAATAAAGAGAAGGAATATTGTTGTAGGCACCTGAAATAATTTCTTGCCAGGTATTCCCTCTGTCCGTAGTTTTCAATATCAGGCCATGCCCACTCATCCCGTTCCCGCTGGCCCAGCCGATATCCTGATTTACAAAAAATATATCGTAAAAAACGGAATATGAAACAGGTGGAGTATACACCACCTGCCAGGATACTCCTCCATCAAAAGATTTAATAATTGTTCCTTTTCCGGAAATCAGGAATTCACTTTCATTTAAGAAATAAATATTATAAAGATTTGCAGAAGTCCCGGTATTTATATATTCCCAGTTAAGACCGGCATCCGTAGATTTCATTAATAATCCTGCATAACCCAGACAAAAAACAGTACTATCGTTAAAATATTTTACATTAATTAATACATTATTTGTGGGTTTTGGATTTTGCCACTGCCATACGTCCTGGCCTGGAGTAACTGAAGTCAGACAAAAAAGAAGAAGCAGATAAAATAATTTCATTTTATAATCCCCGGTATTATAAGAAACTTAAAAAATAATAATTATAAATTGAAGTAAGATGCTTCAACCCCCTTTGTGCTCCATATTATTTATTACCTCGTTTATTAACGCCTGATTTAACTAACAATATGGTATTAATTTACTCATTTGCAGATTCATTTACTAAGAAATAACCTAGTTAACTTAACTTAAAGTCGTTATTCGGGGGGAAAATAATGCACTTAAGTATCCATTTTCTCATATAGTTAATTTCAATAGATTGGGCAACGATTAAAAAATATTAGGAGAGGCTTATAAATAATTAATACTGTGAAAATTTTAATTTCATAATTCTTCAGAAATTATATGAGGTACACAGTAATAATTTTATTCCTTATTTCTTTTCAAATATTTCCGCAGGAAAATACGGCTCTTCTCACCGGAAGTGTGACTTCTTCAAAAACTTCACTGCCAATCAAAGATGTTAATATTAAGGTTGAGGATACATCTATTGGCGCTACAACGGACAGCACCGGTTTTTATTCAGTCAAAATAAAACCCGGAAGTTATCTCCTGACCTTCAGCTGTATAGGTTTCCAAAACCATAGACACCTGGTTAAAATATCTTCTTCAACAAATATAATTGAACTGGATGTTACTCTTACTCCAAAAGTATACGAGATAAATGAAGTAAGCGTGAAGGGAAATAAAATATCAAAACCAATTTCTGTTCAGGAAATAAAAGAGAAAGATCTTGTAACTATGCCGAATCTTTATTCGGATGTTATACGGGGAGTAAAAATTCTTCCTGGAGTGACTCCAAATAATGAGTTAACAAGCGCTTATAATGTGCGCGGTGGAAATTTTGATGAGAACCTTATTTATCTAAACGGTTATGAAATATACCGCCCTTTTCTGCTTCAGCAGGGAATTGAAGAAAGTCAATCGGTTGTTAATCAGAATATAGTAAGAGATATCAGGTTTTATAACGGGGCTTTTCCTGTAAACTTTGATGATAAAATGTCCTCTGTGCTCGAGATAAATTATAAAAATGATTTTGATTCAACTTTAAATGGAAATTTCAACGTTGATCTGTTAAAGACAGGATTAACTTTGAATAAACGATTCGGGGGATTCTTATGAAATGAAAGCCGGCGCAGCGTATACATTAAAAGATCACACGATACAGGGCGGCGTGAAAAGGAAAATTTCTAAGATGGATAATATTCTTAATGAGTCAACATATGAGGCAAAACAGCCCATACCAATAGCAAATATCTATTCGAAGAGGTTTTTTAATATCGGGGCCGCAATTTCGTTTTAAGATGAATCTCAAATATCCTGAGAAAAATGATTTTTGATTCAACCTCGTCCCGGGGCTCAAACCTGGATGATATATCAACTTGTCAGCTAAATTTTAATTTAATTGAAGGAGTAGGATTTGACGACCCAGTAGGGTTTTTTTTGTCCGTTGACGGAGGCGGGCTGCCAGCGGGATTTGTAGGCTGCTTTTATTAATTTATTGAGGCAGTCGGTACAGTCGAGTGAGTTAAATAAAATACGATGTTCTATAACTTCCCCATAACCGTTTATTTTTAGTGATACCTGAAGTCTTCCATGATAATCATCCTCTCCTCCCGCGGGAACTACTTCATATAATAATCGCGGAGCTGAGCTGACATATTGTATACGGCTCTCACCATTATAATCTTCAGTGGATTCATCTGACTGGTTCGAAGTACCCTGTGCTATGGTTACATCTTCAAGTGTTTCGTAGGCGTCAATCTCGTCAATGATATTTATAGGAGGGAGTTTGGGAGGCGGAGCTTTTTTCGCTGAACTTTGTCTTGTCTGAGGAATATCACTTAAGAGGAATACCGGCTCATCAATTATAAATTTCCGGTTTAACAAATCTGGTTTTGGTGAAAAAACAAAAGCTGATATCACAAGTATCTCACTTATAATAATGGCTAAAAGTATATTTCGTTTGTAATATGTTCTTTCGTATTTCAGCATGTTATCATCTCCATTTCAACAGCGTTTCAGAAGATGCCTCCCTGCCGGCAAGTTTATCTTCAATGGTTACTGTGATGATATAATCACCTGAACGGCGGCCGCTCATATCAAGTTGAAGGTAAACCGGTGTGTTCTTTTGAAAGGACTGATAGCCGGTGGTTAAGGTTACTTCATCTTCGTTTGATGCGCTGAATAAATGTGCGATGGAAGAAAATATATTTTCAATAAATGAATTTTCGGTTACTTTCTTAAGTGTTATCCTTTGTTCGAAATCTGCTTTATGATTTGCATCCTGCTTCAGGTTGTATACTTCATAATATAAGAATACCGGGGTGGTGTGTGTAAATGTTCCTGAGGGATTCGGCAGAATTCCCAGGTTGTTTCTAACGAAAGCGAATTCAGCGGGAGTATCCTTTTCGATTGCGGAAGCAAGAACCACATCGCTTAGCTCAAGGTTTTTGCCGTTATAATCTTTTACCAGCAATTTGAAATGGTTGGTTGATACACCGCCGTCCCTTTTCCTGACGACTTCAAAGGCAAGCGATAAAGAGTCGGGACGGGTTTTGGTTTCCATTGAATTGATCCAGTATTTTTCGCCGGGATTGAACCTAATCACCCGTTCTTTGCCAAGGTAAGTTAATTCTTCAACTTTCTGTCCGATAATGTTGTTCTTAGAATCGAAAAGAAATAAACCCGACTGATGCTGAACCTTGTATCTATCAAGGTACTCATAATCCTTTGAGATATCGAGAGCATAGTTTATGTAAAGCTGTGTATTGGGATCATCATCGTTATTTAAATTCTTAAATTGCGCAACATCATAAGGGATTGTGAATACGGGGCCCTTGAACTTGGGTTCGTATTCTTCGGGATCGGTGCGCCTTAGTGATTGGACATCCGAATATGTATCGGGTCCGTACTGAGAGTAATAGCGGCCGTTAATCGTAGGAGTACTGAAGCGGAAGTTTTTGGTCCAGTAATCATCAGTAAATCCGAATGATTTATTTTTATATACCCACACATCGGTTTTCATCATCATCTGAGTTCTTCCGCCTGCGTTGATATAGGGTCTGAACCTGACACGGCTTTCAGGTTCGCCGTACCTCAACATTATCTCTCCCCTGTCTGATTTCCATCCGGTTACATTCTGCTTTGCGACAGAGAACATGAGGTTTGAGTAAGCAACTCTTGAATAATGTTCCAGCAGGCGCTCATTATATTTTGTAAGGTAAAGAGGGTCCTTATTATTCCAGAATTGATCTACAGAACTATCGGGATTTGCATCTTCGGGTTCATCAGAACCCATCAGAATAAATGAGGTGCTATCCTGAAACTCTTTTCTTTCATCCTCAGTCATCAGGTTTAAGGCCTTTTCATATGCCGACTGGGATGAGTCGAAACTCAGTGTTTTATAATAGAGGTATCCCAAAAACTGGTAAGCATTTTTGTTCAGCGAATCAATCTGAACTACTTTCTTAAGAAGCGGTATACCGGGTTCATAGCTTCCGGCTTCTGAATACATATAGCTAAGATGCATATATGAATCCGTTCTGCCCGAATCAGATCTTATTGCTTTTTTGAAGAAACCTTCGGCCTTGATAAAATCATCATAGGCATAATCATTATAACTAAGAGACGCCTCCTCATATCTCATAAAAGAATTATGGTATTCGTAAAAATCCTCTTCTTTTATGCGTCCCAGATTAAAGAGGGCTTCTGTGTTATCAGGATCTATCTTTACAATATCCTCGTAAATATCATACGCCATACTGCCGCTGAAATACTCCATCAGTTTTGCTTTAAGCATCCTGTACTCGATGTCCTTCGGATCTATCCATATGGCTTTTTCGATGTAATTCCTTGCCTTCTCCCTGCTGTAGACTGTGTTTTTATCGAATTCAATTTTTGCCAGCTCGAACCAGGAGGGAGCGAAGTCATATTCTTTTGCGGAATAAAAAAAAGATTTTTCGGCCGAAGCTTTATCACCTTCATTTAGTTCTTTTAAGGCAAGGTTATGGTGAGCTGTTGCGGACCCTTTGGCCGCCTGCCCGAAAGAGGAGCTGCAAGTAAACAGAAGAACAAGGAGAGCATATGTAATTTTAGGATTCATACGAATATTTCTTAAATGTCCGGCAATACCTGGTCGAGATAACAACCTCCGATGCCGATGAAATGCCTGGCTGATCCAGTGTGCAATATATGCCGGACTGTCCTCCAAGATCGTCTTTACCATCAGTTTCTTGTATTGTCAGTTTCAATTGCAGGGAATAATATTGATATAACATTTCAGGCTTTAGCCAATGACCATACATGAAATTAATGTTTGCCCGCAGATAAAGCAATGATGAAACTGACGGGCAATGATAGGATCTGTGATCGCCCTTCTGACGAAACTGAAGGCAATGTGTTCAAAAACTGACAGAAATGGTGAATTGCTTCGCCCGGGGACAAAGCATTGACAAGGGGACGGTATCATTTTTCTCTTGGATTAGAAACTTATTGTCAGTATTTTGGTATAAGTAAATAATGGAAACCTTCCATCCGAAAGCAAAGATTTCTCGGTCGAAGACTCCCTCGAAATGACAATAACGGTATTTCTTCAGTTTTAATCCAATTTAATAACAATTTTCCGTCCGCTCATTAAGAATAATTCGATTTGATGATGGAAACAAACTAATCATAAGGAACAATGTATGAACATCTATGTAGGAAACCTTTCAACTTCTGTTAGTGAAGAAGATTTAAGGAACATATTCTCCGGTTACGGTAATATTACCAGTGTAAAAGTTATAAAAGATATGTATACCGGTGTATCTAAAGGCTTCGGGTTTGTTGAAATGACAGGCGAAGCTGAAAAAGCAATTAAAGAATTGAACTCAAAAGACTTAAAGGGCAAGAACATCGTTGTTAACGAAGCCCGTCCTAAAACTAACGGTACCGGCGGCGGCAGAGGTCGTGGTGCTTTCAGCGGGTCAGGAAACGGCCGTTCGGGTAAATGGTAATAAGGGCTTAGTACCCTGTAATGATTAAAAGCATTCATAATTTTCACATCCCGGTGATGGGACTAGCCTTCACCATTGATGCCCCGTTAAAAATCGCTCACTACGGAATAAATTCGGTAATCTCCATTGTGGATGACGACCTGATTGAAAAAATGAGGAGGATACATTCACGACTGAATGGTATTCCCTTCGTTCCCGTTTCTGTACAGGAGCCCGATTTCCGGGCTAAAAGAATAACCCTCTACCTTGACCTTATCAGTGACCTCGTGATGAAGAATTTCATCTTATTAAAAAACGAGATCCTTGATAAAAGTCCTGAGCTTGAGAAATATTATTCTCTTCTGCCCGATAGTTCGGAATTAAAGCTGCATCTGCAGAATTATATCTCAGGTGAGGACACAAGGGATGAAATGAAAGCTAAGCTTGACAGTCTTATGCACCCAGGCAGTATTGACGTAAACATAATGACGAAGGTGGATAAGGCTAATTCTGATTCTTCGGGTCCTCTGCCGGTTGAGTTTAATGATGCTCATGCATCGCTGAGGGGTTTTGCCCAAAGCGGGCTGAGTTCATCGGTGGTGCTTTCCGCAGGTATGAATCCGAGGCTGTATAGTTATTTTGAAAAATTCCCTGATTTCTTTCCTGATGCGAACGGAGAACTGAAAAAGAAAATTATTCTAAAAGTAAGCGACTTCCGTTCTGCTCTTATCCAGGGCAAATTCCTGGCAAAGAAGGGATTGTGGGTTTCGGAATACCGGATTGAATCAGGCCTCAATTGCGGCGGGCATGCATTTGCCACCGACGGCTACCTGATAGGACCCATTCTGGAGGAATTTAAAACACGCCGCAGCTTTTTAGTAGATACTCTTTTTGAGATATTCGCTGATGCACTAACCAGTAAGAATCTCCCCTTTAATCAAATAGCTCCCGAGCTCAGAATTACTGCGCAGGGAGGTGTAGGCACATCCGAAGAAAATAATTTTCTCCTGGATTATTACCGGGTAGATTCTGTAGGCTGGGGAACCCCCTTCCTGCTGGTACCTGAAGTGACCAACGTGGATGAGAGAACGCTTGCACTTTTAAGTGCGGCAGATGAAGATGATTTATACCTGAGTAATACATCTCCCCTGGGTGTACCATTTAACAGTGTACGCGGGAATACAAAAGATCGTTGAGAAGGACGAGAAGGCAGCCAGGGGGAAACCCGGAAGCGCCTGTCCCAAAAAGCTTTTAATTTCAGACAGAGAATTCAGTGAAAGTCCGATTTGTACTGCATCGATAAAGTACCAGACGCAGAAGATAAAGCAGGTGAACGATTCTTCATTCAGCACGGCGATAAAAGACAAAGAGTACGACAGGATAACAGAAAAAACCTGTTTATGTCTGGGACTTGCCCTGCCGGCGCTGGAGATGAACAATGCAGTTGAAAAAGTTGACGGAGTAGGCACTGCTGTATGTCCCGGACCAAACCTGGCCTACTTTTCATCGATAGCAGCGTTGAGCGAAATGGTAAATCACATTTACGGAAGGTTCAACCTGATAAAAAGGAACGACCGTCCAAACTTCTTTATGAAGGAACTTAAACTTTATCTGAATTATCTCGAAGAGAAGATTTCAGATGCTGAACTGCCGCTGACCAACAACCAGAGCAAGTATTTTACAACATTCATAAGCAACATTTCTAACGGGATTGCCTATTACAAGCAGCTGTTTTCTGAAGCCGTGGGGAAGATCTTTGATTCGAAGGTGAAGTCAGAGTATGATTTAACCAGCCTTGAAGAAAAGCTCGGCCTCCTGATTGCATATATGAAATCCCTATCGTGCAAGCAGGAAGCCTGAAATTTAATTTCTGGATTTACCCGTCAATATTATTAAAACTTGAAGTCACTCCGTCCATTGCCTGGGCTCTTACGTGAATTTCATTCAGCTTCTGAATTATTCTCAGAACCGCTTCACGTTTTTCTTCGACCAGGTCAGTTACAAAGCTTCTGACTTCCGGCATATTACATTCATCCAGAATCCCCTCATAAAATCGAACAATTGAGGTTTCCTTACGAAGTGCTTCATTTAGCATAGCACAAGTATTTCTGCAGGCGTGTCCGCATTTCAATTCATTATCTACCATATTATTACCTCATCCCGGATAGTTGTTAAACTGTTATATTCTCTGCTTCCTGAGCAAATTTCTTCCCAAGCATCAAAGCCTGTTCGTTCAGCGGAATTAAGTGATGATGCCTTTCGGGCAGGACTTTCTTAAGTGCTTTCAGGATGTTTTCCATCTTAACGATAGGACGTCTTTCAAGGAAGGCGCCGACGAGTATCATATTAGCGACCTGCCTTTTATTGAGCTTATTTGTAGCTTCTTCGATGGCAGGAAGACACAATATTTCAATATCGTCTCTTGTTGGGGGATTTATAATACCCGACTGTTCATACAGCAGGAAACCGCCAGGTTTCAGGGTTTCCTCAAATTTATCAAGAGAGGGCTGATTTAATACAACAGCCGAATCAAATTTCGATAAAATGGGTGAGCTGATTCTTGTATCACTTACAATTACGGTACAGTTTGCGGTTCCGCCTCTCATTTCAGGGCCATAGGAGGGCATCCAGCTTACCTCTTTATTTTCAATCATAGCGGAGTAAGCGATAATTTGTCCCATCGAAAGGATTCCCTGTCCTCCGAAACCTGCAAAAATTATTTCCTGAGCTTTCTGCATTTTAATAACCTTTAATATTCATCATATAAAATTCTTAATTATTTCCCGTCCTGCGGTACTTTGATATCACCAAGCGGGTATTGGGGAAACATATCGTTTTCCAGGAACTTGATTGATTCAACGGGTGTCATTTTCCAACCTGAAGGACAGTTCGAAACAACTTCGATAAAGCTTGTTCCTTTATTCAGATCCTGGTTCTGGAATCCTTTGGTGATGGCCTTCTTCAGCTTCCTCACAGCGTTGGGAGTATGTACCGCCTGCCTTGTGACATAATATGCTCCGGGAAGACTTGATATCATTTCGGTTATTCTTAAAGGATAACCTATCAGATCTTTGTCCCTTCCATATGGAGTGGTTGATGTCATCATACCCAGGAGGGATGTAGGCGCCATCTGACCGCCTGTCATTCCATAGATTGCGTTGTTGATGAAGATCATCATAAGATTTTCGCCGCGGTTAACAGTATGAATTGTTTCTGCTGTGCCGATCGCCGCGAGATCCCCATCTCCCTGGTATGAAAACACATATTTATCGGGCAGCATTCTTTTAATACCGGTTGCAACCGCACTGGCGCGTCCGTGAGCAGCTTCCTGCATGTCGATATCGAGATAATGATATGCGAAAACTGAGCATCCTACAGGAGCGACTCCGATCGTTCTGTCTTGTATTCCTAATTCTTCAACAACTTCCATTAGGAGTCTGTGTACGACACTGTGACCGCATCCCGGGCAATAGTGAAATACTGTATCTGTTAATGTGGATGGTTTCTTATAAACCAGTTCCATTCCATCAATTGCTTCTAAAGTTTCCATAGTGTCTCCTACTCCTGACTGATTGATTGTTTTTCAAGTATCGCCTCAACTTCCGCGAAGATATCTTCCGGGGAAGGAATCATTCCGCCCATTCTTCCTTTGAAGTGAACGGGTTTTCTGCCTTCAACGGCGAGACGAACATCTTCTACCATCTGACCTGCATTCATTTCCACAACAAGGAAGAAATCTACCTGTGCGGCTAATTCTCTTAACCTGTCATATGGGAAAGGATATAATGTGATAGGTCTCAGGAGTCCAAGTTTAATTCCTTTTTCTCTTGCGAGATCTACTGCTTTCTGGCAGATCCTCGAAGACAAACCGAATGCAACCAGCATTATCTCTGCATCGTCAGTGTTAAAATTTTCAAACTTCACTTCTTTTTTAAGTTCTTCATACTTAGCCTGAAGGCCGACGTTAATCTGTTCCATTTTTTCGGGCTGAATAAAGAGAGATGTGATAATGTTTCTCTCACGGTTCGTTTTTTTACCCACGGTCGTCCAGTCTTTACTTTCTTTCGGCAGTGAACCGGCAGGAGGAAGAACAACTTTTTCCATCATCTGTCCAAGCGCACCATCGGTAAGAATCATTGCGGGGTTGCGGTATTTTTCTGCGAGTCTGAAACCTTCGAACACGAAATCAGCCATCTCCTGAACTGATGCGGGAGCAAGTACGATTAAGTGATAATCTCCATGACCGCCGCCTTTAACAGCCTGGAAGTAATCTCCCTGTGAAGGCTGAATGGTTCCTAGTCCGGGACCTCCGCGCACTACGTTAGCAACCAGGCAGGGCAGCTGTGCTGATGCGATATATGAAAGACCTTCCTGCATCAGGCTTATGCCGGGACTTGAAGATGAGGTCATCACCCTTGCGCCAGTGCCTGCAGCACCATAAATCATATTTATTGAGGCTACTTCGCTTTCGGCCTGGAGTACTACCCCCCCTCTCTTAGGACATTCCTGCGCAAAATACTCGAGTACTTCTGATTGAGGAGTAATAGGATACCCGAAATATCCATCCATACCTGCTCTTATTGCGGCTTCAGCCAGAGCTTCGTTGCCTTTCATTAAACGAACATCGTCGTTATTTGTATTTTCTGTATTGTTCATTTCAAACCTTTTTTAATCAATTAACCTATAACTTCAGCAGTCTTTTGGGATTTCTTTAGTGCTGATTTGGGCTGGCGGTAAACTGTTATCGCCGCTTCGGGACATACGAGTGCACAATTGACGCATCCTGTACAGTTATCCTGCATCAATTCTACATAACGGTATCCGGCTTTGTTTATGTGGGATGATAATCCGAGGCTTTCCTGGGGGCATGCTACGATACACAGTTCGCATCCTTTGCATACAACCCCGTCAATTATTACCGTTCCTTTGATCATTTTTTCTCCAATTTCTATATCAGACTTTGCCGGTAAGAGACAACATATATGCCAGCTAAGGCATTTTTTTAAAGTGTCTTTTTAGGCACTTAAACACGTTAATTCAACAGAATATTTTCAGATTTAAGAAGAGCTGTTGAATTATATTTTTATTTATGGGAAGGTGGTTTGGTGATAAATGTTGAATAATTCAGCAGAATTCATTGAAAAATGAAATTGGATGAGGGCGGGGGGGATAGTACAGAGCAAGAGGATATTGACTAATTGTTAGTGTTCAATGGCTAAAGCCTGGGGGCTGTGTGAGTTTGTCAGGGTCCGTCAGTTGAAAACTGACGGCAATACTTTGATCTGCTTTGCCTGGGGATGTAGTTTCCCAGGTATATGTGTTCAATGGCTAAAGCCTGGGGGCTGTGTGAGTTTGTCAGGGTCCGTCAGTTGAAAACTGACGGCAATACTTTGATCTGCTTTGCCTGGGGATGTAGTTTCCCAGGTATATGTGTTCAATGGCTAAAGCCTGGGGGCTGTGTGAGTTTGTCAGGGTCCGTCAGTTGAAAACTGACGGCAATACTTTGATCTGCTTTGCCTGGGGATGTAGTTTCCCAGGTATATGTGTTCAATGGCTAAAGCCTGGGGGCTGTGTGAGTTTGTCAGGGTCCGTCAGTTGAAAAACTGACGGCAATACTTTGATCTGCTTTGCCTGGGGATGTAGTTTCCCAGGTATATGTGTTCAATGGCTAAAGCCGGGGGCTGTGTGAGTTTGTCAGGGTCCGTCAGTTGAAAACTGACGGCAATACTTTGATCTGCTTTGCCTGGGGATGTAGTTTCCCAGGTATATGTGTTCAATGGCTAAAGCCTGGGGGCTGTGTGAGTTTGTCAGGGTCCGTCAGTTGAAAACTGACGGCAATACTTTGATCTGCTTTGCCTGGATGCAGTTTCACAGGTATTTGCCGTCGTGTTTTAACCGACGGCAAAAATATTAAAATCAACTTTCAGGCTTCAGCCATTATCTAGGTTTCCGCCTTCAGCAATTATCCTTGTTTCTTCGAAGGAGAATCTTTTACATTTATTTCAATAACCGAACTATTTCCGCCGACTTCAGGATAATACATCAGGTAAGCCTGTGCGGCCGGCACTTCGTACTCGCCCGGCATCTGGGCTTTGATTATATACGAGAACTCCATTCTGTCATTAACATTAGTAACAAAGAAGGCAACTTTTTCGTCACGGTATTCCTTGTCAGCATAGAACCAGCGCCATGGACGATAATCCCAGTAATCATAATACTTATAATTATTCTCGCCCTCTATTTCAAAATTCTGTTCGTCTTTTACAACCTCGAATCCCGAGGGGAGCATATCTTCAAGGATTAAGTACTGAAGGCCGTTATCTTTGGTATCGACATATGTTTTAACCAGAATATTTTCTCCCGAGACAGCGGTTCCATCGAAACGTTCTTTCGTATAAATTATTCTGTCCTTCATTTGTTCGGATTTAAGGATATAGTATTCCCTTTTAACCTTAAAGCCGTTAACCCGGGCTGAAGCATTTTCATCTTTTGTATAATACTGGTTAATACCTGAAAAATAAAGTTTCCCATTTCCGTTTTTCACTATTTTGATTTCGTTTTCACCTTTAAGAAGAATATTGTTTTTTAGTCCCGAGAAACTAAACGTTTTATTTTCACGGTATATATCTTCTTTTGTGAAGTGCTGGTTAGCAACCTGCTCGCCGTTCAGGTAAATGGTTACGTTATAGTCGGGATTTAATTCATTCGTAGTTTTCAGATAGTCGGCCAATGCAAAAATCACGGCCGCAGTTTCCTGTGTTGATCTCCAGCTGAATCCCTGTTTCTGCTGAAGTAGCCACCTGACCGTTTTTCCAATCAGTTCATTATTCGAATTTGTCTTAAGCAGAGCCTTAAGTACAAAGGCAGTTGTCTGCACCTTATCGTCCTGCCAGCTGTAGTGCCATTCTTTTCCGCCCCAGTAGGCGAACCGTTCTTCACTGTGAACCATTTTCACAAGTTTTTCCGAAGCTGCTTCTGCAAGGGAATTATTGTTTATGTCTTTCAGTGCGATAGTAAGCAGAGCAATTGAATATGCATTTAAATCATCTTTGAGAAGTTTTTCTATCCGCCTGTTTAAGTCATTGTAATCAGCTGAATTATATTTCAGTGCGGTTGCCATTGAATAGAGCATAAACGAAATAGTTGTTTCGTCTGATGATTCTGATTTTTCTATCTGCTGTTTAAGATTTTCTACGCCTCTGGAATACACATTGCCATCGACCGGATAACCTGCATTTTTAGCAAGCGTCATTCCATAGACAACATAAGCCGTCATATAAGGATGAGTTTTATCATTCGTCCACCACCCCCAGCCTCCGTCATCGTGCTGGAAGTTGTACAGTCTTTTTAATCCTGCTTCTGCCATCTTCGGAAGTTCTTCTATTGTAGAGGACTTAAGCGGGGCATTAATATCTTTGAAAGTATTTGCCACAATAATAGTTGGAAGGAACCTGCTCATCGTCTGTTCAACGCAGCCGTAAGGATAACCTACAAGGTCATCAAGAGCTTTGATAATTGTTCCGGCTAAGGAGGGACTAAGGTTAAACTCAAGCTTTGCTGTTCTTAGATCAACATCGCCCGGGATTTTGAAACTTAGTTCTTCAGATTTGCTAAAATCATTAAAATCGGAGACGAGAGGATTTGTTATCCGTATCCCGCGCGGCAGAACCGGAACTTTAAGCTCAAGCGCATCGGACTCTTCATTAGTAAGCGCCTCAGCCGATAACTTAGCTTCTCCGATGGGATTATCTACCTTAACCGTCCAGTCGATCCTTAACTCACCGTTCTTTTCAATAACAACTTCATACACGCCGTTTCTGCCCTTATTGATTTCAGGATCATAACCTTTGCTGTTTACTTTAGAGCTTACCAGTTTAACGTTATCAGAAGTAAAGGTGATTTTTGTTTTCTTCTTTTCATCGAGATAGTTATGCACAATGGTGGAGACGGTCATCTCATCGCCTTCACGGAAGAAGCGCGGGGTTTCCATTCTCACCAGGAGGTCTTTACGTGAGATCATTTTATCCTGCTGCTGACCGACGTCGGTGCCTTTTGTTATTCCTCTTACGGTAGTACGCCAGGTAGTGAGGTTATCAGGAATTTTAAAGCTCACTTTTGCTGTGCCGCTTTTGTCAGTTATGATATCAGCCTTCCAGATAAGAGCATCAACAAAGTTTGAGCGTACTTCAGCTTTCACATAAGCCGTACCCTTATCTTTCATCTCTGATTTCATCATCATGACGTCAGCACGGCCTCCGCGGATTGTATTCACTGATAGTTCAGCAGCCTGCGCGGGTCTGTCTCCGTCAGCGAAAAACTGACCTTCAGGGGCACCGGTTATAACCACGGGTTTCTCTATTTCAAAATTGTACGCGGTTGACTTTTTGGTGACATTAACTTTTTTAACCAGTGTGAGGTTATGTCCGTTTCCGGATATATAAAGATCATATTCTCCCTGTACGACATTACCTATGTTATAATTACCATTTGTATCTGTTTCGGCTGTATAATAATACTTCTCGCTTGTTAATATTACATAGATATTCTTTGCAGTCTCTTCGCTGTCTTTAATCTTTATTTTCCCGTACAGCGAACCTTTCTTAAGGTTAGCTTCATTCCTGTTCTCATCTTTGAAGAAATTTTTATCTACGTAGGTAATGTCTCTGCTGTGACTGCTGAAATTGCTGTACTGCAATGAGCTGTAGGTCGGGATATAAGAATAGGTTGGAGCATAGAAGAACGACTGTATATCCTGTGTCTGATCTTCTTTAATAGCATAGATGCTTTCATCTATTATACCGAAGGACAAATCTGTGTTAGGGACAGGATTTCCCCTGTAATCTTTTACGATAACAATGTAATCAGCGTTTTCACCAGGCTTATAGATTTCTTTTGAAGGCTTGAGGCTGATATCAAGAAACTTATCCTTTGCAAGAACTCCCACAAGTTTACTTGTATTATAGAACTGCCTTTCTTTCAGGTAGCAGACTGCAATGTTAAAACTGGGCGAAAACTTATCCGTCAACTTTTCACGGATAGTAAGGCTATTGCCTTCAACGTTATATTTCTTATACTTAATAAAAATATCCGACTCATAAGTAAGAAGAAGTTCCGTATTGGCAGTAGGGATGAAAATATAAGCAATCAGGCTGTCGCCTTTATCGTACGCGTCTTTATCGGTTACGATTTCAAGTCCAGATCCTGTTCTGCTATAGTAATAATTATTTATATCACCCACATAGAAAGATGAGGATGCCGTTATCTCCCTGTTTTTGCCATCGTATGCTTTTACAACATAGGTATAGTAGCCTTCATTCAACCGGGATGTCGGGTAAGGGACGGAAGCTTTACCGTGACTATCGGTGCTGCCATGGAGGACTTCCAGCTTATCCTGGTTATAATGCATTCGCGGATTGGAATAATTTATTATGATATCAAAATCCGTCTGCACAGGATTATCAGAAAAATCATTTGCATTAACCCTGAGGTTTACCGTTTTACCTCTTTCAACGAAATAGCGGTCGGGTGAAGTAAAGATTGAAAAAGCTCCCCTGGTTACATAAACTTCCGATGATCCGGGGATAACTCTTCGGGATGCATCTTTAACCTCTGCAGTTATGACGTAGACATAGTCATACTGAACATCATCATCGATCTTGTAGCTGAACTTGTATTGACCATCGTCGTCAAGTGACCCGGTCTCCTGTGAAACCAGCTGCCGGTTACCGTAATACATCGGCTTGGTATAAGAGCGATAAAACCAGCTGTAATCCGACCAGTACCACCAGGGACGCCAGTACTGCTCTTTATAAATACTGAGTGTTACTTCACCGTTAGTAACAGGCGAGCCGAAGTAATAATCAGCCGAAACAGTTCCATCAATAATATCTTTAGCCGCGTAGTTCTTAGAGCCTGTTTCAACTTCGACTTTGTATTCGGGTTTTTTATATTCCTCAACGCTGAAGGAGCCGTAATAAGTATTTTGTCCGTTTGAAATCAGTATTGAATAGTCGCCCAGGTCGGCTTCCTCATCAAGCGTCACGTTTGAACTAAGCGAACCGAATTCATTGGTTGTAAGATCAGAAGAAAATACTTCTTTGTTCTTAGGAGATTTAACGGTAACTGTGAACTTTTCATATGGTACGTTCTTAATCTCATTACCGCCTTTTTCTCTGATGACAGCTTTGAAGAAAACCTGCTGTCCGGGCCGGTACACAGGCTGATTAGTGTATATGTAAGCCGTGTAGTATTTATTAGCACCGTTCCTGAAATAATAATACGGATCACTTAAAATAGTTTCCTCACCGGCCTGTGCTATAAGAATAGGAGAAGTAACTTTTCCGGAATTCAGTTTATCCATATCTATAAGAACGAGACCATCGTTATCTGCTGTCTGGCTGGTTACGAGTTTTCCTTCACTGTAAACTGAAATTCTACTCTTAAGCATGAATGCGCTTGTCTGTGCATTGGCAACATATGCGAGGATCTGGTGTCCGCTGTTTTTATACACCAGGGAGAGGTCGGATACAACTATACCGCAGTAAGCTACGCGGTCACCTCTTATTGCCTGCAGCAAATAAATTCCAGGTTTATCTATCTTACCCAGCGACAGGTTGTTATTGCTTCCATAATAATTGGAAGGTATGTAGTCTTTCCATTCCTTAATAAGCGATGTGTATTTTAACAGGACTTCTTTCCGGCTTCCGAAGATATCGAAAGCATACCTCATATTATTTTTATCTATAGAGGAGAAGAAACCAACGGGATCTTCGATAATCATCAGGCGAAAATTGTATGTGCCTCCGCTCCTGCTGTAATTATAAAGATTAACGGATACTCGACTTCCGGGTGAGAAGGTTGTATAGTTTGAAAGATAAAAATTATCATCGTCATTTAAGTTACTCTGATTTGAGCTCCCCAGCAGCAGAGGCAAAAGAAAAGTTATAAGCAATAACAAGCGTTTCCCTGTAGAAATAGACTGGTTCATTCTGGCTCCTCGAATGTTTCCGGATTATACGTAAGTAATCTGAAAAAGTGCCGGCCATGGAAATATTTTTTCAGATATGCCTAAATTAAATTTATTCCGGTGGAGATAACAGCCTCATTGTTCATCGGATATATATAAGAATGTTTTAGTATGAGCAGCGGTTTCATCATGAGGCAATTTTAATGAGGGGTTTGAGCGGCGTCTCATTTGTCATATATGTGATAGTATAGCTTTCGACTGGCCTGAGGACTCAATATGTTAAGGTATAGAAATATTACCGACTTAAACACTGAAATAGTCGATTATTTTAGACACCTGTCAGACAGGCACTATTCATGAAATCATTATTGTAAGTGCTAATGAGGTAGTCTAATTTTGTAATACACAATCAATCAACAAAGAACGAGGTGATATTGAAGTTACTAACAAGAATATCGATCGTGGGCATCTTAGCTTTACTGGTTGGATTTACTATCATAAAGACAGACATGAGTGAGACAGCAAAACCAGTAATGGATAACAGTACGGTCACAGAAGGAGAGAGTCTTGTTGAAACATCAGCAATATCCTACATAGATAAAGGTTATATGACAGCTTCCTGGTACGGTCCCCGTTTCCACGGAAGGCAAACAGCTAACGGTGAAATTTATGATCAGATGGCTTTCACCGCGGCTCACAAAGGATTAAGGTTCGGGACACTGTTAAAAATAACAAACCCGAGAAACGACCAATTCGTAATTGTGAGAATTAATGACCGCGGACCCTACATTGGAGGGCGGCAGCTTGATCTATCAAAAGCAGCAGCAGAGCAGCTTGGTATGATGAAGCGCGGAGTTATTAAGGTGAAAGTTGATGAGCTGAGCCTTAAAGGGATAAACTTCCCCGTTATCACCCTGAACTGACAGCCAATATCTATAAAATATAAAGTTAAAACCCGGCATATACGCCGGGTTTTTTATTTTATAAGCAGTTAATTATTAAATTGCAGATAATCATTAAAGAAAAAATAACAGAGAATGGCAGAAAAAAAGAAATTAAATCTCGGCTGCGGTAAAGACATTAAAGAAGGGTATATAAATCTTGACGTTGTGGATTACGGGGGAAATATGATTCACGATATCAACACCTTTCCCTACCCGTTTGAAGAAAACACATTTGATGAGATCTTTGCCAGTCACATTCTCGAGCATCTCGACAGCTTTCACAAGACTGTAACAGAACTTTACAGGATATCAAAACCTGACGGAGTTATAATTGTGTACGCACCTTTTTTCCTGAACACAAAATATTTCGGTGAACCGGATCATAAAATTCCCTTCTCGATCAGAACCTTCGACAACTACGAATTTATAGGGAACCGGAAACTTAAATTTTATGAGAAATGGAAACTGAATCACAGAACAAACTATGAAGGCAAAGCCCAGTTTGAAATTCTGGAGAAGAGATTTATTACTTCCCACTTTGCCGCTCTGAAATGGATGGACGCGATACTTAACATTGAACCCGTAATGTATGAGAGATTCTTTGCAGGAATTTTCTCACCCGAGGAAGTCTATTTCAAACTACGGGTAGTGAAATAAAGACATAAATTATAACGATTATAGCCTTACGCCTGCTACATATTTCGCGGGATCCGCGTTTAGGAATGCAGCCTTCTTAGGTTTTTTTCTTTACAGCAAAAACAACCAGCGACAGCCAGCCTACAAGGAAGCAAACACCGCCGAAAGGCGTTATCATAGCGAACAGGAGGGTCCCCGTAACCGCATATAAATACAGTGAAAAAGAAAACAAAACTATTCCCGCAAGGAAGAACCATTTTGACAATTCAAAAGAGCTTCCTGCAGTCAGGGCGAGGGCAAGGAGAACCACGCTATGGATTAACTGATAAAGGACGCCTGTCTTATATATTTCTATCATTTCAACAGAAAGGAGATTCCTTAACCCATGTGCGCCGAATGCTCCAAGGGCAACTGCAAGGAAACCCGATATACCTGCAATAATGAGCCATTTTTTAGACATTCTTAGCTCCGTTTCTATGTGAACCATTTCAAATTACATTGTAAAATAGGACGTAAAATTGCTAAATTAGCTGACTTATAAAAATTAACCAAACTTTAAAAATGAAAGCACTGCAAAAAATGATTCTGCCGGCTCTGCTGCTGGCGGCAATTATGCTCACATACTTTATCTATTTTGCCCCTTCGGGAGAAGCGGGTCTTTATTCAAATTTCGATACGAATAATAATGCTAACAAGGAAATCCGGGTATATTTTGTGAAAGAGAAAGGGATTCAATCTGATCTTGTAAATCAATCAGCTACGTTTTATGCGTCTGACGGAGCCGGGGTACAGAACCTGGTGCAGGCACCATTCCCACTTCCTCAAGGAATAGAAGAAGCGGAATTCATTATTATGACGGGTCATTTACACGACGATCATTTTCACGCAGTTGATATTAAATTACCATAGGATCTATGAAAGATAAGTTCGAATTAGCATCAAGTTACAAACCTTCGGGCGATCAGCCGGAAGCCATTAAGCAGCTGACTGCGGGTATTATGTCCGGCGATAAATTCCAGACACTGCTGGGTGTGACGGGAAGTGGTAAAACTTTTACAATATCAAATGTCATTGCTGAGCTGAATAGACCGACCCTAATAATATCGCACAACAAAACGCTTGCAGCGCAGCTGTACTCCGAGTTTAAGTCCTTCTTTCCAAAAAACGCCGTTGAATTCTTTATAAGTTATTACGACTATTATCAGCCGGAAGCCTACGTTGTATCAAGCGACGTATACATAGAAAAAGACTTTTCTATAAATGAAGAGATTGATCGTTTACGGCTGAAAGCGACCACTGCCCTGGTAGAGGGAAGAAGGGATGTTATTGTTGTTGCATCCGTGAGTTGTATATACGGTATCGGTGCGCCTCAGGATTATGCGGACCAGATAATATTTTTACGGCAGGGTATGCAGATACCGAGGAAAAAATTACTGAGAGACCTGATAGATATTCATTATGTAAGAAATGATACGGAGTTCAGCCGCGGTACGTTCAGGGCACGCGGTGATGTAGTTGAAATTATTCCTGCCTACCAGTATGAAGAGGCAGTAAGGATAGAGTTCTGGGATGATGAAATTGAGAAGCTGAGTATTATTGACTCTGTTACGGGGGATGTGCTAAGAGAGATTGAGTCAAATCCGATTTATCCTGCGAAGTATTTCGTTTCAAATCGTGACCAGGTTCAAAAAGCTATTTATAACATAGAGCAGGAACTGGAAGACAGGCTGCGGTACTTCCGCTCAGAAGAAAAATACCTTGAGGCCCAGAGGATTGAGCAGAGGACGAAGTTCGATATTGAAATGATGAAGGAGATAGGGTATTGCTCCGGTATTGAGAATTATTCAAGGCACCTTGACGGAAGAGCGCCGGGTACACGTCCCTACAACTTAATGGATTACTTTCCCAAAGATTTTCTTTGCGTTATTGATGAATCGCATGTGACCGTACCCCAGATAAGGGGGATGTACAACGGCGACAGGTCGAGGAAGGAAACCCTGGTTGAATACGGGTTCAGGCTTCCTTCGGCGCTTGATAACCGCCCCATGAAGTTCCAGGAATTCGAGGGAATGCTTGACCAGGTGATTTTTGTGAGTGCTACTCCTGCAGACTTTGAGCTGGAAAAGAGCGGAGGGGTTGTTGTTGAGCAGATAATTCGTCCCACCGGTCTTCTTGATCCTGAAATCGAAGTTCGTCCGATCAAAGGTCAGATAGATGATTTGATCGGAGAGGTAAGAATAAGAGTGGAGAAGAAGGAAAAAATACTCGTTACCACCCTGACGAAGAAAATGGCAGAGGATCTTTCTGATTACCTGGACAAGATTGGTATCCTTGTAAGGTATATTCACAGCGATATTGACGCACTTGAGCGTGTTGAAATACTGAGAGACCTGCGAATAGGCGAGTTCGATGTACTTGTTGGTGTTAACCTTCTCAGAGAGGGGCTTGACCTTCCGGAGGTTTCTCTTGTTGCAATAATTGATGCTGACAAAGAAGGTTTCCTGAGAAGCGAAAGATCACTTATGCAGACAGCAGGCCGTACAGCCCGTAACGTTAATGGTAAAGTAATTATGTACGCGAATAAAATCACCGAATCCATGAGAAAAACGATTGACGAAACGAACAGACGGCGCAAGCTTCAAAAGGAATATAATGATGAGCACGGGATTGAGCCAAAGACAATTTTCAAGAGTATGGAAGAGATAATGTCGTCTACTTCCATAGCGGATATCAGGAAGAAGGATGAGCAGGAGGCGTTTTCTTTTTCGAAGGTGGCCGAGCCGGTACTTAAGTATATGAATAATGACCAAAAGCAGGATCTGATAGAGGAATTATCAGTACAAATGCACCAGGCGGCAAAAGATCTTGAGTTTGAGAAAGCAGCACACCTGAGAGATGAAATTCAGCGATTGAAAAAGATGGTTAAATAGGTAAGATTGGAATCGTTCCGCGCTTAGCGTATCAGATGAGAATTATGGGGTGCAGTCCCTCATTAAATTTATCTCCTCTATATAGAACCTGCTCTAAGAATAATCCCGATGGAGGCGCAGTATACTTTGCGGGTTCCTTTGATTTTGTTATGAGGAATATCTTTACATCCGCTTCCGTCAACCTCCCTCTTCCTACTTCCACGAGAACCCCGACCATTCTTCTCACCATCTTCCAGAGGAAATGAGAACCGGTCAACCTGATAAGAATGACGTCGCCTTCTTTCTTAAACTGCATATTTTCAATCAGGACCTTTGTAGATTTTTCGTTCGGATCCTGGTCGGAAAACGAAGCGAAGTCATGCATACCAATAAATTGCTTACCTGCTGATTCCATAGCACGGAAGTCAAGCTTATCTTTTATCCACCAGACATAATTTTTTCCGAAAGCAGTTCTCCTGGTAGCCACCTGGTAAACATAGCTTCGCTTAACAGCATCGTGGCGGGCGTGAAAGTTAGGACTAACTTTTTCAACTTCGAGGATATTGATATCGTAGGGAAGGCTGTCATTCATTTTAAGTCTTATTATTTCGGGTGCAAGCATGGTTCTGACATCCAGGTGTGCAATCTGACTGAGCGCATGAACCCCGCTATCGGTCCTACCGGAACCCTGAATATCGGCTTTCTCGTTTTTAAATATTTCGTCGGCTGCCCTGAACAGAACCCCCTGGACGGTTTTAGTAGATGTCTGTCCCGGCTGCTTCTGCCATCCGGAATAGCGTGTACCGTCGTATTCTATAAATAATTTGAAGCGTGCCATGATTAAAGTGAACTTTCTTCTTCAGCGTAGTCGTCGATTGATTCGAAAATTCTGACTTTTACTTTTTTGACATTGGAAGGTATACTCTGTTTCTTTAATTCTGTTAATATATATCGGCAGATATTTTCCACCGTTGACTGAAAGTTAACAATGACTTTTTTTGAATTAACTGATTCAAGGAACCTGACGATTTCCTGATCCTCCTCAAAGACCATGAAAGACATGATCCAGCTGATCAACAATAGGTTTAACTATTTTTTTAAGATCGTAATAATCCATAACCATTCCGCCGTCATTTACTTCACCCTGAAGTTCAACAATCATCCTGTAGGAATGGCCATGTATGTTTTTACATTTGCCGAAATGTTCAGGCAGACGGTGTCCCATCTCCCAATGAAATTCTTTAGCAATTTTCATTACACACCTTTCTTATCCGGCTGCCATATGAATTTATGCATTTGCAGCTGAAAGCGAGCTTTGACTTTGTCCTGCAGCATCCATTCAACAAGAGTCAGGGGTTCCAGCTTTCCAAATACAACTGAAAAAAGTAATTCGCATTTTTCTTCAAGATGGTAATTCGTAATTATCTCTTTTGTCCATTCATAGTCATCCCTGCTTCCCATTACAAATTTCAGTTCATCATTCTTTTTTAGAAAATTTATATTATCATACAAGTTCTTTTTCATCATTCCGCTGGAAGGACATTTAAGGTCCATTACTATCTTTACGCGTCTGTCAATTTCATTAATCGGGAGGCTCCCCCCCGTTTCCAGCATAACCTCGTAGCCGAGATTACAAAGCGCGGTCATAAGCTCTCTGCATTCCTTATCCTGGACGAGTGGTTCCCCGCCTGTTATTTCGACAAGTTCACAGTCATATTCTCCGACCCGTGTGATTACATCCTTTATCGAATAGTCTTTCCCATCATAGAAAGCGTATTCAGTATCGCAATATGTACACCGGAGATTACAGCCCGTTAATCGTATAAAAACGCAGGGTAAACCAGCATAGCTGCTTTCTCCCTGTATCGAAAAATAGATTTCGTTTATTTTCAGCATAATTTCGCAACATTTTAATATTCGTCGGGGATTAATTTAGTAAAGAATACATTGACAAAAAATGCCCAATTATCTATATTAGAAGTCTATTTTTTTATTAAAAACCAAGGATTTACTGAAAAATGGCAAGTCATAAATCGGCAAAGAAAAGAATACGCACTAATGAAAGAAAAAGAGCTGCAAATAAAAGTTATGAATCTATGTTAAAGACCCATTACAAGAGAGTACTGGAGGCCGAAAACAAAGACGAAGCTGAAAAATTATATAAAGAAGCTATTGCAGTAATCGATAAAGGTGCAAGCAAGGGGATTATACACAGCAACAATGCATCCCGTAAAAAAGCTACTTTAACCAAACATGTGAATTCGCTAAGCCAGCCAGAAGCAGAAAAATAAATCCAGGTTTATTTTAAGGTTTTAAAGAGGCTCTCACTGGAGAGCCTTTTTTATTATATGGATTTAATATTCAAAATATATCATTAAATTTGTACTGGAAATATTTGACAATATAAATTATCCGGAGAATAAAAATGCACGAAAAAAGTATTGTATTATTGAATAAAGCCGTTGCTGATGAACTAAGTGCCGTCCATCAGTATATGTATTTTCATTTCCACTGCGATGACCAGGGTTATGATTTACTAGCTAATTTATTTAGAAGAACTGCTATCGCGGAGATGCTTCATATAGAGAGACTGGCTGAAAGAATATTATTTCTTAAAGGTGAAGTTGAAATGAAGGCGGCCTCTGAGGTTGAGAATTTACATGAAGTAGAGGAGATGCTGAAGCTTGCCGCAAAGATGGAAGAAGACAGTGCGCGGGAATATAACCAGTGGGCTAATGAATGTGCAGGAAATGCAGATTCGGTTTCCAAGCAGCTGTTTGAAGGACTTGTGGTGGAAGAAGAGACTCATTTTGATCAGTATGATACCGAATTGGACAATATGAAGAAATTCGGTCCCAATTACCTGGCTCTTCAATCAATTGAAAGAAGTAAAGGCAGGGATACCGCCGCGGGACCCGCGCAATAGATTCTGCTGAATTGTTTGCTAAATTTTAGAACCGGGAGGTGTTGGAAGCAGAATTTTTGACAGAAAAATTCTGCTAAAATCCGGGAGCCGGATCAAAAAAAAAGTGTGACACTTTTGTCAGTACCCGTGATAAATTTTGGCTCAAAATTTGGGTTTTTTAACCGCTTTTAATGTGTTTCATTTTGAGAGCAACTACGGCATAACTCCGAGATAACCCCAGTATCAATTCGAGACGGTTAAGGTTCAAACTTGCAAAGAAAAAAGTATGACAGAATTGTCATACTGCCTCATCGGTGAATCAGAAAATTATCCATCTTCAGGGTCTGCCCAACCTCAAAATTTCTTTGACAGGACGGAGTACGGATTGCTAATTGCTAATCTAGCTTAGGCCCTGTCAGATTTAACCGGAATGGGGAAAGTTTACCCGTATTGACGACAAAATTGTCACAAAACTTCCCGCATATGCTCTTTTATCGTTTATAATCGTACAAATCCACATGGCAAAAGTTTTGCTTGTTATAGGGTAACTAGTTGAGTGGAGGTTTTTATGAACATTGAAGCATTATTGATCCTGGTACAAGTTTTCATTTTAATTTATTTGGGACTGAAGTTCTATAAAAGGGTTCTGAACAACAGGTTAAGGATTAAATAATTCAGATTATAATGTCCCTATAACCTGATCTAAAGCACTATCTTTCTGATATCTTTTTTACCAACCCCAAAAAATATATAGAAAGGATAGTGTTATGATCAAAAAAGTCACTATTCGGCTGCCGCTCTTATTCCTCGGCCTACTCTTGTTTTCTTCTAACTCTTTCTGCACCAACCATATGGTTGATGTAGCTAATTTTTCCTTTTCTCCATCTTCGATAAATGCGATAGTTGGGGATACAATTACCTGGAATTGGGTTAGCGGTACTCATACAACAACCTGCGACGGTACTGCCGGGACTTCCCTTCCGCCCGGTGCAACTCCATGGGATGCCCCAATCAACAGTTCTGCTACTACCTTCTCTTACGTAATAGATGTTGACGGAGATTATAATTTTGTATGCTTGTTTCATCCCAGTATGATCGGGATGATTATGGCAACTCCACTTCCGGTAGAACTTGTTTCTTTTTCAGTATACCTAAACGATGGGTTTGCAGAGCTTCAATGGAAGACTGCAACTGAAAGTAATAACAAGGGGTTCGAAGTAGAGAGAAATTCTGCTTCCGGCTGGGAAAAAATTGGTTTTTTAGAGGGAAACGGCACCACAACTTCTGAAAACACCTATAATTTCCGGGATGATGTCAGCAAACTTCAAAATGATGTAATTTCTTACAGACTGAAACAGATTGATTTCAACGGCACATATGAGTACAGTACGGAAGTGCAGATTAATAAGATGGCTCCTTCAGATTTTAGTCTAATGCAGAACTTCCCGAACCCATTCAATCCTACCACGCAGATTAATTTTTCGGTTCCGCAGACTTCTCACGTCATACTGAAAGTTTACGATGCTAACGGCGGCGAAGTTGCGACTTTGCTGAACCAGAATAAATCTGCCGGAAATTACGCTGTCTATTTTAATGCATCTGATTTAGCAAGCGGCATTTATTATTATACGATTACTGCCGGATCATTCAGCAGCACGAAAAAAATGATTTTAATGAAATAGTGTCGAATGATACCAAGAGAAGGATAAAATAAAGTTAATAGTCAGCCGGTAAAATTCAAATTACCGGCTGAGTTTTATTTTATAATCTAATTCTTCCCTCTTTCCCTGGCTTCAGTACCCACCTAAAAAACCATGAATATATTGGAACGTTAGTTTGAATTGGCTAAATTAATATTCTATAAAATTCTCTCAATTATCTAGGGGGGGATTTTACTTATTACTTCTGATACATATTCATCAATAGGTAAAATATGAAAAGAATTTTTACTATTCTCGTTTTCGTAAGTTTCTCAACAGTGTTAACATTCTCCCAGAGTTCCGGAAGTTCACCCCTGCAGGGAAAACTTCTGCTTACTGTAAACGTTGGAGTAACTATACCCAGAACAGATTTTAAGGGAATTAACCTGGGTCCTTTTGGTACTGGAAACCTCGAATATTTTTTTTCGATCAAATCAAAGCATGCGTTAGGACTGAGGCTGCAGGGAGGCCTGGGAACTTTGAAAGGGAGCGATGATACACACCCTCCTTTCGAATTTTCAGATAATATTTTCTTTGTTGGAGGAGGAATTGTTTACAGTTACGCTATTGATGAAACTTTTTTGCCTTATATATTTCTGGGAGCTGCAAATGTCTGGTATAATCCCGAGGACCAGCAGGGATCGCCGATTTTAACCAGTAAACCTGCATCAGAAAGTTTATCTAAAGTAAATTATAATGGTGAAGTCGGACTGAAAATAACGCTGAGCAGAAGATTTGCTTTAAATTTCAGTCTTGGTGAGTTTCTGTGTCCCGGTGATGAACTTGACGGAATAACTGCAGGAAAACATAATGATGTTTTTCTTTATGGTACGGTCGGGGTTTCAGTTTCATTTTTCGGTAATACTGATTCCGACGGAGACGGAGTATTAGATTGGGATGATGCCTGCGCGCATACGCCGTCCGGGGTTCAGGTTGATCAGATGGGATGTCCGCTTGATACGGACAGCGATGGTGTACCTGACTATCTCGACAATTGTGCCGGATCGCCGGCGGGTATAGAAGTAGATGAATCGGGCTGCCCTCTGGATTCTGATAAAGACGGAGTTCCGGATTATATGGATAACTGTCCTGATTCACCCCGCGGAGTTTCAGTAGACAATATGGGTTGTGTTAAAGATTCTGACAAAGATGGAATACCTGATTACAAGGACGATTGTCCCGATACACCGGCAGGACTCAAGGTCGATGCGAAAGGATGTCCTGAGGATCTAAACAAGAATGGAATCCCTGACTATCTCGAAAAGAAGGAACCTGAACCCGAACCTAAACCGGAAGCACCGCAGTATGATTTACAGAATGAGCATATGGTAACAGATATGATATTCAGTGATGGGAAGATATATACGGCCCAGATATCGGCCTGGAAAACCAGAGCTAAAGCTGAAAAGGAAGCAGAAAAATTTACTCAAAAAGGTTATAATGCTTTCGTAACACACATATACTTCGAAGATCGCAATGAAACCTGGTATAGAGTGCGTGTCGGGTACTTCAGTTCGTTTGAAGAAGCACAGTCTGCAGCGCATCAACTCAGATAATAGTTAGAAGTTTTGGATTGCAGAGCCTCTGGTTAAACAAACTGCGGCAGTTATGAACCTGGCGGCTTCTCATTCAAACTACATTTTTTTCTGATCTGATGCCTATAATAACGAATCCGATTCCACCTGCCACAGACAAGCCTCCGAAAATCGCCGGAACAGGAATGGCGGTGGACTCAACTTGTTTTTTTGTTATCTTAACTTCTTTATCATTTTTCATCGTATCATACAGGAGCCCATATATTCCCAAAACTATCATTATTATTCCTAACACTATCGCTATTTTCATAATCTTTTTATTTGAAATATCTGGATATAAATCTGGATTGGCTGTGAGAAGAAATCACGGATGATAATTGCCACATTTTCCAGCTAATTAATCGAAAGAAAATTTTGAAATCCGTTTTAGCCGAATGTGAGTCAGATTCCTTGTGTTTTTCCCCTGATCATCTGCCATATGGTTAAAAGAATTATCTGAATGTCCAGCCAGAAACTCCAGTTCTCAATATACCAGAGATCATACTCAATTCTCTTTTCCATCAGGTATTCTTCCCTGGTTTCACCTCTGAAGCCGTTCACCTGTGCCCAGCCTGTTATTCCTGGCTTTACAAAATGCCGAAGCATATATAATTCTAATTTTTCTTTATACTCCAAATTTAAAGGAGTAGGGTGCGGGCGGGGACCAACGACACTCATCTCTCCCTTTAACACATTTATGAATTGAGGTAATTCATCAAGGCTGGATTTTCTAAGAAATTTACCGAATTTCGTTATTCTGGGATCATTTAAATACGCCTGCTGATATTTTCCCGTTTTATCGGTATCCAGACTTTCTACGATCATTGACCTGAATTTAAATGCGGTAAATTTTCTGTTATTTATACCCCACCTTTCCTGTTTAAATATTACAGGTCCCTTAGATGTCAATTTGATTATCAGAGCTATTAAAGGATAAATCCAAACAAAAATTAAAACAATTACCAGGAAAGAAAAGGAAACATCAAATGTACGTTTTACGAATTTCCAATGCGACTCTGCAAGTGGTTCACTTCGAACTGAGATAATAGGAATATTCCCGATTACTCCGATCTGGAACTTTGAAGATAAGAATTTAAAATAATCAGGAACGATATGAGTTCTTACCGAATGAATATTACAAATCCTCAAAATATCGTTTATCTTATCGGCAGATTTTATATCAAGTGCAATTATAACTTCTTCAACATTATTATGCAATATTATTTCTTCAAGATCCATTACAGTACCCAACTGTGCAGGCCCATTATATTCAGGATTACCATCTACAAAGCCAACAAAATTATATCCGAATTCAGAGTGTTCTTTAATGATGCGAAATAATTTATTTCCCGGTTCTGTGTTTCCGATAATCACAAGGTTTTTAGCATACTTATTCCCTTTAACTTTAGTTAATATTTGTTTCAATAATTCTGTGCGAAGACTTACCAGAAGGATGAGAAGAATGGTATAGATCAGAGCAAAATTTCTGTTAAAGAGGTCTTCTTTTGTTGCAAATACAAATATTATGATTGTTGCGGTCTGAATAAAAATATTTTTGAGAATGTTTATAAATTGATATGCTAGGTTCCTGATCTCAAAATCTTCATAAAATTTGAGAATATTTGAACCAATATACCATATAAGGTTCATTACCAGCATCAGAATGAACATGTAGTTACGTTCCAGCAAAACGCTGAATGATATTGCTGCCGATGCCGCAATAATAAAGGAAATGTTAAGAAGCACCAGGTCTAGGAATAACCTCAGATAGTAGTTTGATTTTCTGTTTAACAGCATTTAATAAGATTATTTATTTTACTTACCTTCTATTCAACTTATCTTCAACAAAATATTTTATTTTTTCTTCAAAAATTTCTCTGCTATACTTGCGTGCTTCATTGTTCAGATCAGCAGGATCAAAATTAAATTTACCCGATTGGAACAGGTTTACTGCATTTATGATTGATTCTTTATCCTGTTTTTCAAACAATATTCCTGTTCTTCCATGTTCAATAGTCTCCGCTGCACCTCCGCGATTGTATGCAATAACAGGGGTGCCGCAGGAAAGAGCTTCAATAAGAATTATTCCAAAATCTTCTTCTGCGGCAAAAACAAATGCCTTTGCTTTTTGAAGATAGGTCCTGAGATTATCCCGAGACTGAAAATTTAATATTTTTATATTTTTACTTAACCGGGCTTTAAGCTTGCTCTCATCCGGACCTTCTCCAATAACAATAAGCTTTTTTTCGGGCATCTCTGCAAAGGCTTCAATAATAATGTCAATTTTCTTATAGGGAACAAAACGGGAAACTGTAATGAAGTAATCACCCTTATCTTTATCGGTTGTGTAGAATGAAGTTTCAACCGGAGGATATATAACTTCAGATTCTCTTCTGTATATCTTTTTTATTCTTGCCGAAATATTATTTGAATTGGAGATAAAATAGTCAACCCGATTAGAAGTACTCACATCCCACAAACGGATATAATGAAGAATGCTCTTTGTTACAATCCCTATAAGCCCTTTTGTCAAACCGGCTTCTTTAAGATATTGAAAGGACAAATCCCATGCATACCTGATGGGCGTATGACAGTAGCAAATATGGAGCTGCCTGGAACTTGTAAGTGCTCCTTTGGCAACCGCCCAGGAACTGGATATTACCAGATCGTATTTGGAAAGGTCAAACGATTCTACTGCATAAGGAAATAAAAACAGCAATTTTCTATAGTTTTTCCTCATTAGATTACTTCTTTGAAGAAAGGAAGTTTGAGGATTTCTCTCATTAAAGATTTTAAACTTCTCATCATTTTCGTAGAGATTGACCAATAAGAATAAATCAGCCTCGGGCCAGATATTAAGAAATGATTCCAGGCATTTTTCAGCGCCCGTGTAACTTGCAATCCAGTCATGTACAATAGCGATTTTCAATATATTTTTTATTAATAGTTTATGATTATATTCTAAAAGAGTTTATATCCGGGTATGCATGCTGTTTTCTTATATGCAAATACTTCTCTGAATACTTAATAATTCAACCAGGTTATTAAAATTATACGTTCTTAAAATCAGGATAAATCCGGATAATATCATCTTCAATTTTGAAATTATAGTTATTCTTCACAGAATTTAATTTCTCCTGTATTTCCTGAATCATGGGGTAATCATCCTCACCTGTAAACAGTCTGGCATCATCAATAAGCAGGATGTGGTTCTGTTCTGATCCGAGAATTATATCCAGTTCCCTGCTAACAGGAGTTTCAAGTTCTCCTTTTGCGGTTTCGAACCCTGAATAGTGTCCATCAAGCCAGAATATTGCGGGTTCGTCTAGTTCTATTATTGTTTTCTCAAGAACTTCCGCACTATCTCCATTGATCAGGGATACATTTTTAAGATTTTTCAATCTTCTCACAGCTATCCGGTAAAGTTGTTCCGAAAGTTCTATCGAGATTATCCTATCAAAATGATTCCTTTGCACATACACCATCTCGCCCCGATATGTTCCGGTTTCTACCAGAGTTTTAATAGAATAATCATTTTGGTATTTCCTGATGACCTCCTGTTTTACCACATGCGGGGGAGGAACTTGTTTACCTGAACGGACCCATTCATTTAAATATTTTCTCCTGTTTTCATCTCTGCTATCCTTTTTAATTCTCTGCCATATTATATAGCTATGCAGCCCTTCTAAAATCCCGGCCATGAAATAATTCCTTTAATTTGTCTTACTAATCAAATTATCAAACAACTCCGTATAACCATTAACGAACCTTTCAATTGAATAATCATTTTTTATTGTTTCAAAGGCTCTGTTTCTTATTTGATAAAACTCGTCTGTTCCCAGGTTGTCTAAGCAATACAATATTTTATTTTTAAGAGCGGCAATATTCTTTATTTCAGCAAGAAATCCATTCTCTCCATCCTTTATTAATTCTTTAGGACCGCCTGAGTTAGTTGCGATAACTATTTTCTTATACGCCATAGCTTCAAGAACTGAGAAAGGAAATGCTTCGGGAATAATTGAAAAATTTATAAAGATGTCTATGGATGAATATAATTTATCTTTTGAATCAATGTGGCCTTCAAAAAGGACTTTATCTTCTATCGCATAATGAGAGACCATATTTTTTAACTCGGATTCGTACTTGAGTGAATCCTCATCACTTCCCGCTTCTCCATAAATATGCAGAACCGCATTCCTGTTTTTAAGAATCCCTTCCAGAGTTTCTAGTACCAGGTGAATGCCTTTAATCCTTGTAATGCTTCCGGCCATTCCGATATTTATAATATTCCCTTGTTTGTAAAGTGAAACCGGAGTGTTATTCATTCTGATCCCGTTAGGTATCACCGATAATTTGTCAGGATAAGGCTTTTGCAGCATAGAATAAATATTTTCTTTGACAGCATTTGAGACGCAGATAATTTTATTCGTAATCCTCAGAACAAGTTTTACAACTTTCTTTTCAATTGAATCATTTTGAAAGATAAGATGCTGAACGGTTATTTGTTTCTTTCCCGTTAGAATAACCGCCGGTAACACGTAAAGAGCAGCAAATAGCCCGTTTGCCAGGACAATTGACGGACGTTCTTTTTTGAAAATACTTATGAGTTTTAAAGTAGAGAGGTTAATGCCGAAAAATATTTTAAGGTAATCCATTAGCCCCCAGCCGGAGTTACGGTACACTTTGTTTTGATAGTTGTTTATGATCGTCCTGACCCCTCTGCTTCTGAATTTCTGTGCGGCTTTTCCATCCGGAGTGACGACAGTAAATTCAAAGCTTCTTATACTATCATGAAGTTTCAAAAGGAATTCCTCGCCGCCGCCCCAGGTCTGCATCACGGAAATACAAAGGATTTTTCTAGGAGATTCATGTTCTGTTTTCATCATCGATGATCTCCGTTTTCAAGCCAGCCTACAAGTTTAATCAGCAGATAGAACTTAAGATGAATTGTATTTCGGACCAAAAGAAGCAGGATTCCTCTTCTCCTCATATTTTTATAGCGAGGAAGATTAAAGCCTCGCTTCTCTGCAAGCAACCGCAGTCTTTTTTCACGGGTATCCCAGTCAGCCGAGGATTGAGTTCCGTGTATCCTGTAATAAACCTGGATTCTGGGGATAAAACAGAACTTATACTTCCGGCTTAATCTCAGCCATAAATCATAGTCCTCGACGGCCTTCAATTCAGGGTCCTCATCAAATCCCTCTGCATCATTTAATGTTTCTTTCCATATAAGGACGGACGAAAGGGTTATTGTGTTTCCTCTCTCCTTCAGTTCTCTTTCATTTTTTGCAGCCCGAAACGGCAGTGGCAGAAGTTCGTAATGTTCAGATAAAAAACTTACATCGCCAAAAGTAAAACTCATTGAATACACAAAAGCAGCTTTCCTGTGACTTAAGAGATAATTGACCTGGTATTTTAATTTATGTTTAGTCCATATATCGTCCGAATCCAGAAGGGCAATCAGGCTGCCCGAAGCTTTGTTAATTCCGTAATTGCGGGGCACTGAAGGTCTACCTGAATGCCTGATACTGAAAGGCTTAATCCTGGGATCGTTGATCGCAGCGGCCTGCAGGATTTTATACGTATCATCCGATGAATCATCGTCAACGGCGATTATTTCAAAATTATCATAGCTCTGATTCAGCACCGAGTTCAGAGTACTTTCAACGTATTTCCCTGAGTTAAAGCAGGGGATAATGACCGATACAAGCGGCAATTTATCTGATTTCTTATCCATTTACTTCTTAATCAATTCAAAGATTCCGCATCCGTAATTACAGAGAAAGTTTTGATTAATATTATCATCCGTTAATTCAGCGGATGGATGGAAATTATTTCTATCATCGATATAGGAAAAACATTCTATTCTATAATCTTTTTCAAGCAGTCCGATAAGATATCCGATTGAGAATACGCGGTGAGCATCAAACTCAATTCTTTGAGGACCAATTACAGTAGAAAGATATAATCTTCCACCCCGGCTTAGCATCCTGGTGATATTCCGTAATCCTCTGATATGTCCGTTTACATCGACGGGGTCGCCGTACCTTCCCAGTCCGAAATGCTCAATGGTATGAAGGCAGCTGATCGAATCACAGTAATCAACAAAGTTGAAATGATCAGACACGAGATCTGCATGGATGAATTTAACATTAGGTATTTCATCCTTTATATCCCTGATATCAATTACCTCTATTTCTCTAAACACCGCAGTGTGAGCAACAAACCCATCGATCCTTGATCCGATATCAACATGCTTAAGAGGATTATTTGTGAATAGTTTACGGGCAACATAAAGGTCCTGGTAAAAGTAATGTAGTGGTACAGACCCAGACTCTTCAAACCTATCCCCAAAGCATGGATAATAGGAAGTTATGCCGAAACCCGTATTGGTTATTGACAATTGCTTTTTCAGCTCTTTCTTATTTCGAAAATAATAGGGAATTCCTTTGACAGCGGGGATAATGCTGCCCGGTGAAAATCCAAAAGTCCTTACGAGGTGACCTGCTTTTGAAAAGAATTTATTCAATTGTTCAGGACCTTATCAATTAAATTACTGAGATAACCTGAAGCTTTATGATCCTTCTGAGATCTATTATATCCGTTCTCTGCAATATTTTTTCTTAATTCCTCATTCTTTAGAAAGAATTTTATTTCATCCGGCAGGTTCCTTACATTTTCATACACAGCTATCTCTTTATCTATTTCGTAGACGAGATTCAGTCCCGGCACGAAAAAGCTCAGCTGAAAACCACCGCAGCCGTTAATTTCATAATGCCTGCCTTTTACCTGTTCCTTATTCTTTTTTAACAAAACCAACTCTTTCCAGTCCCTTATTGAAAAGAAGGAGTGCGTCAAAAATGAAAGGTCATGGCTCCCCGCATTTGAGAGATTCAGATTTATTTTACTCTGGTTAAAAACATTCGTCACTTCCTCCTGTGAAATCCAGTTCCCGTATTTCCCCCAATTTCGGCCGAATATGTTCACATCTATCCCATTTGACTTAAGGTGATCGATAATCCATCTCCTGTAAGGACTATAATTCCCAACAAATGAAACATCATATTTTTTCTCAGTTTTCGTCTTTCTATAAACCTCCGGATTAAATCCGAATGGTGAATAGATAACATTAGGGATACCATCCAGCAAATATTTTTGGTACGTATAATAATCCGGAGTGGAGAAATAATCAAAATACATTCTCCAATGACGTGCAAAATCAATCCGCCATGGATCGTCAATAAAGTATGATACCGTTTTTGTATAATCCCGCAAAGATGATATACTCTGTTCCTCAAATTCATTTTCGAACAGGGAGAACAGAGCAATGTCCGGTTTTTCAGAAGCGACAATTTCCCTAAGCTTTTTATTCATACCCTGCTTTCCGGAAGATTTATATTCTGAATAGAAATCAAAAAGGATGACATTTTCTTTCCCAAGTAATTCACACAGGGGCAGATAAATATTATAATATTCGTATGAATAACCTCTCGACTTAACCCCATAATCATATTTAAGGACTGTAATAAACGCTTTAATCATAATATTTATCCCACTTTTAATATTCTTCTGTTAATAAGCGTAATATATAGAACATACATTAATCCTATGAGTAAAATGGAATATGATATGCCTTGAAGTCCAAAGCCTGATATAAAAACGTAATTTATTCCGAGGGAACCCACACCTATTATTATTTTGGGCGCTATATACTTTTGAGGCTGACTCAATCCAAGCCCAAGCAGCGTCTGCGCCTGTCCTGTATAAAACAGGCCGGTACCCAATATCAAAAACGGAAGCACATACCAATAGACAGCATATTTCGCTGAGCTAATAAGAATTATTATTTCTTTCCCCCAAAAAAACGTAATAACAGTTGCTGTAATAGTTATAATAAGAATGATCATCATATTAATTTTAATATACGTATGCCCGGTTACTATATTTTCCTTGTTTTTCAGATCAGCGAATTGCTTAAAGATAATAGGCGTTGTAAACTCGGTAATAATATTATTCGGAATTATGACCAGTGCATTAACTACGGCCATCATTATAGCATAAATGCCTACATCACCGACTGAAAGCACACCGTTGATGATCCATTTCTCTCCGTTCGTCTGCAACCAGCCAGCTATTCCCCATATAAGGAAAGGAGAAATATAAACCATAACGGTATGAATTATCTCCTTTTTATTTTCATGAAGTAATACTGTTTTCCGCGCTGAGGGTACATTTTTTCTAAAAACAAAAATTTTGGTGAGTGCAAGCAGAAACGCAATCAAGCTGAAGGCAAATAAAATATATAAAAGAACCAGATTATGCTGCCGTATCAATAAAAACAATAATCCTACCATCAACGTTTTTTCGAGAGCCTGCAGAAGGGCATTCTCTCTCCTTTTTCTGATAAGATTTAATATAGAATTGAAAAATTCAGAGAGCTTTGATCCAATTACGAATAAACCTGCACCAAGTAAAAACGCGGTTGAATATCCAGTTTGAAAAACCGGGAAAAGTATCGAGATCAGTATAGTGAGGATTAAAAAAATCAGGAGAGTGAGTCCTAAAAACCTGAACATAAGTTTTATTAATTCATCCCTGAGGTTTAAAGCTTCATAATGATAATAGTATCTCAGAAATCCCTGCAGAAATGCTCCGTAAAACAGACCGAGCACAGCCGCAATAGTAATAATAAGTGCATAAACGCCGTATTGTTCAGGACCAATTCGTGAAACCAGCTTAATTATAAAGAATCCAAGGATTACATTTATACTCTGGCCCAAAATCACCCACCCCATCTCAGAAGCAGAGCTGAAATTTATTTTGCTTTTAATTATTTGAAAAATATTGCTGAATTCCTTCATTCAGAGGGGAAGATTAATAAGATGATATGTTTTATTGTAAATATAGATAATATTGCAATGATTTTATAGTTCATAACCTACATCAGGTTTCTTTAATAATTTGCTTTTTTGTAGAAAAATAAACCAGATTAATATATGTTAGCTCTGAAGTTTTATCTGTTTTAAATAATTCGGATCCGTGAATTTGAAATTATCTTCTGTAGTTATAGCGAAGAATGAAGAAAAGAATATACGGCGGTGTATTGAAAGCCAGGATGCATGTATTGATGAAATTATTGTACTTGTGGATGATTCATCCACAGATGATACCTTCGAAATTGCTTCCTCCTACCATTCAGTTAGTACTAAAAAGGTAAAATGGGCAGGTTATGCCCAAACCAAAAAATATGGCGTATCTCTTGCATCAAATAGCTGGATATTATGGATAGATGCAGATGAGGCTGTTTCCCCCGAACTTTGTGAAGAACTCAAAGAATTTAAGAAGTCTGTCCCTTCTTTTACCGCTTACTCGATTCCGCGTAAAGCATACTTCCTGGGAAAATGGATACGCCATTGCGGATGGTATCCCGGAAGGGTAATTCGTCTTTTTGATAAGAACGAAGTAAACTTTAATGATAATTCGGTTCATGAGCAGCTTGATGTACAGGGAACAACTGGGAAGCTTTTACATGATCTTGAACACTTCACCGATCCAGATATTCACCATTATTTTGAGAAATACAACAGTTATACTTCTCTGGCTGCTGTCGAACTTTATAATAATGGTAAAAAATTCTCAGTACTCGACATCCTGCTCAGACCGGGTGTGATTTTCCTGAAGATGTACGTAATACGAGCAGGGTTCCTTGACGGTCTACATGGTTTTATCCTCTCGGTGTTTTCCGCCTCTTATGTTTTTACAAAATATTGTAAGTTATGGGAATACGAAAAACAGAATAAGTGAGACGATGGACCAGGTAAACAGTAACGAATTTTTATTTATGCAGCTTGTAATGCAGAATCAGCAGATTGCGATAATGGCGCTTGGAAAAATGAAAAATCCCATAACGAATAAAGCCGAAAAAAATCTTGAGTATGCGAAGATTGCGATTGATACACTCAATATGCTGAAAGATAAAACCAGAGGGAACTTATCAGAATATGAAAATCAATTTCTATCCGAAGTAATCAGAGAAATAGAACTCATTTACGCTGAAGAAAATGATAAATAATAAATGGGTAATAAAATGACGATTGGTATTATTGCAAATTCCACAAAAGAAAAAGTATATGACGTTGTCTCACTCCTGGTAAAAAAGCTGAAGGAAAATGAATTAGATTTTTTAATTACCGATACTATAATCTCAAAAAGGGCAGTCTTATCGGAAAGGATTAATAAGAAATATTTTTTGAAAGATAAAAATATTTATAAAAGAAGCGACATAATCATCTCCGTAGGGGGCGACGGTACCATGCTGGCCACATCATACCAGGCTCAGTTTTATGATAAGCCGGTACTCGGTGTGAACATGGGTAAACTGGGTTTTCTTGCAGAAGCCAGCCTGAATCAGCTGGACAGATTTATAGATGATATTAAGAATAACAGGATTAAGGTAGATAGGAGAATGATTATTTGCGGGGAATGCAAAGGACACAAGGTTGAAACTTTATACGCAATAAATGATATAGTTATAGAGAAAGGGGGCTGGCCTAAAATGATAGAACTGACCGTAAGGGTCGGCGGAGAATATGTCACTACATTTGGTGCTGATGGGATTATTATTGCTACTCCCACAGGATCTACAGGTTATTCTATTTCTGTTGGAGGGCCTATTGTAAGTCCTCTCGCTGATGTCATTACCCTTAGTCCTATATCTGCTCATAGTCTTTCAATAAGACCGCTTGTTCTCCCAAGTGACAGGGAAATAGTCATTAAAGCTACTTCCTTTCACAAAGAGATTCTCGTTAACTGCGACGGGCAAAGGGTTTTTGCGCTTCCTCCACCATTTGAAATTAAAATTTCAAAGAGTGAGCGATCTTTAAAGTTAGCTCATACCTCAGTTACAAGTTATTTCGAAACATTAAGAAATAAACTGATGTGGGGAATTGATTTACGGAATTCTAATCTAAATAAGTAGGTTGATCTTATGCGTCTTTTTCTTTTTATCCTTTTTGTTTCTTCATCTGTAACGTTTGCAGCAGCACAGGATAGCGTTAAGGTTGTCCGTGATGAAGAAACAGGTAATCCTATGCTGATAGGTCCCTGCTCCAGGGAGACTTTCTCTGATACTAGCTTTGTCTGGTGGTTTAACCCGGAATATGAACAATATAATCCTGATTCTACAACGGTAAAAGAAATTGAATATAATTTTGTTGATGTAAAAACTACGATCGTGATGGGTACATGGTGCAGTGACAGTCATGAACAAGTTCCCCGTTTCTTTTAAAGTAATGGATGAGGCTGCTTATCCGGCAAGTAACGTAACAATTATTTGCGTCGACCGGGAAAGGAAAGATTCTTCCGGAATGGTGAATGGTCTGAACATTGAACTGGTGCCTACATTCATTTTTTATAAGGACGGAAATGAACTCGGCAGAATTGTAGAGACTCCAACACAGACCATGGAAGAAGATATCTTCGAGATCTTAACCGGCGGCATGTAAGCTGACCATTTTTCCGGTGAGTTGCTGAACCGGCTATAGTATGACAAATTGGCAGTGTCTCAACTCAATGCAGAAGTAGTTAAGATCAGAAGCATTTTATCAGGGCAATTAGGCCTATTTATACCTCCACTTCCTCAAGAACCGGCAGTTCAATCTTTGTAAAATCGATCTCTTTTACTTTGTTACGCGTGGTCCTTCCGGTATTTTTCCTTACCATAGCAGGCAGCTTTCTGCTTACAGTATTTTTCTTAGCCGGGTTATTCTTATCCTTATAATTTTTATAAACGTACACTTTATTTTTATAATTTCTAAGAATTATCCTGTCCTCATCCTGATGCAGCACGTAGCCGGGCAGCAGAGGTATCTTTCCTCCCCCGCCGGGTGCATCAATAACAAAGTGAGGAATTGCCAGACCGCTGGTATGACCTCTTAAATTTTCTATAATATTTATTCCGGTTTCTATCGAAGTTCTGAAATGGTTAGCACCTTTGGTTTCATCAGCCATATACATGTAATAAGGCCGGACCCTTATCTTCAGAAGCTTCTGCATAAGCTCTTTCACAACTGCCGGATCATCATTTACACCCTTCATAAGAACCAGCTGGTTACCGACTGGTACACCCGCATCTGCCAGCATTCCGCAGGCTTTTGCGCTCTCAGGGGTAATTTCCCATGGATGATTAAAATGAGTATTAAGATAAATTGGATGATATTTTTTAAGCATGTCGCAGAGCTCGGGGGTTATCCTATGAGGAAGAACGCAGGGCATCTTCGAACCAAGTCTAATAATCTCAATATGAGGAATTTGGCGCAGCCTCATTAGGATTTTTTCGAGCATTATATCGGTAAGCATAAGTGGGTCGCCGCCCGAAAGAATAACGTCCCTTATCTCTGTGTGTTCCTCAAGGTATTTGAAGGCACTTTCAAGTCCCTTCATCGAGATCTTTTCGTAGTCGCCCACTTTCCGTTTCCGCGTACAGAAACGGCAGTAAAGACCGCACTGACTTGTTACAAGAAATAAAGCTCTGTCGGGATAGCGGTGGGTGATGTTCGGAACAGGGCTCATCGCATCTTCCATCAAAGGATCTTCCTCTGCGTCGAAGTCCTCCAGCTCAGCTTTATCCGGTACACACTGCTGCCAGATAGGATCTCCCGGATACCTTATCAGGCTCAGATAGTAGGGATTTATTCTCGCCTGGAAAAACTCGTCTAGGTCTTCCGCAACTTTCCTGTCTATACCGAATTTTTCTACAAGCTGATCGACAGTGTGTACACTGTCTCTAATCATACGCTGCCACAGTTCCATGACTAACCCTCGGTTTGTTTATGGTTGACTAAAAAATTTCCCGAAGACAATAAGGTTATCTCCGATAGAATAAAAATCATTTATCTCAGCTACAATTGTATAATTATTTCTGAGATAAAAATTTCTAGTCCGCGTATAACTTTCCTTGGAAGATGTTTCAGCGAGCAGCCATCTTCCCTTACGCTGTCTAACAAACTCTTCTGCATGTTCCAGCAGTATTTTTCCGATTCCTCTCTCTGTGGCTTCAGGATCGGCAACTATCCAGTACATATCAAATACAGCATCCGTCAAAGGGCGTTTTCCGGTACAATGATAACCAAAAACCCTGCCATCCTTTTCGTAGACATAGATATTATAATCATTTTGTTCCGGGTTTTGATCGGCTATATTCACCAACTCCATCGCCACATCAACTTCCTGAGGATTAAAATTTGATATCCTTTTCAAAATTTCTTCCAGTTTTTTCGAATCACCCTGCTTTAACCTGCGTATCACTTTTTTTCCTTGATAATGCTAATTGAGAAATACGTAATAAAAGTTCGGGGTATTCAATACCTGCTGCTTTCGCGGCACGGGCAAATCCTGAATCCGTTGAGATATCGGGATTGGGGTTTACCTCAATCACAAAAGGTTCGTTGTTTTTATTAAGCCTTAAGTCAACACGTGCGTAATCCCTGCAATTCATCGCATCGAAAGCTGCTAATGAAATCTCTTCAACTTTTTTGAGCAGGCGGTTATTCAGTCGGGCGGGGCATTCAGGGTTAGTATACTTAAAGTATAAACTCTCCTGCATCCATTTCCCGTCATAAGTAACTATTTTGGGTAGTTTATCAGGCAATCCTCTAAAAATAATTTCAGAAACAGGCAGAATGGTCCTTCCCAGCACGGCAACATTAAGCTCTCTGCCGTCAATAAATTCTTCTATAAGGACATCCTGCTTGTAGGTTTTCTGAAGGAAAAGCAAATGTTTATTCAGCGACCTGAAATCTCTTACTACCGAAAATTCTGATATACCAATACTCGCATCTTCGTTTAACAATTTGAGGATGAGAGGATAAGTAAGTTTTATATCCTTTGCAGTAACTTTTTCCGATTTTTTTACTGTAATAGAAGCAGGCGTGCTTATATCGAATGATCGAAGGATATTTTTCGTACGCGACTTGTTGAGGCAGTTTCCGAGGCAGGAAGGCACATTTCCGGTATACTGGAAGCCTAAAAGCTCAAATAATCCTGCCATACAATATTCATATGAGGCGATTCCCTCAACAGATTCAACAAAGTTGAATATGGCATCGGGTTTATAAGCTGTTATTTTCTTAAGAGTCTTCTGAACATCCCGGTCAATTGCAAGCGCGCGTACTTTCGAATAATATTTTTTTAAACTGTTTCTTACTTTTGTAATTTCTTTTTTAAAACCTTTTTCGGAAAGATCGTTAAGGGGGGTTTTATCCCCGGACGGTTTTCCATTATAAACGGAAAAGATACTAACAGGTGCGTTATAGCAAATTAAAATTTTAGTATCTGATATCATACTAAGTTATATCTTGTGGCAGCTGCAAAAAGAACTTTATTTATCATATCATTATAATTTATCCCGGCAGTCCGCGCGGCCTTGGGATAACAGGAATTTTCTTCAGGGTCAGGTAAAATTCCAGGGAGAGGATTTACTTCAATGATATTCGGAATACCGCGATAATCCAGCCTTATATCTATTCTGCTCCAGTCTCTGCAGCGAAGAGTATTATATGTTCTCAATACATTTTCCTTTATTGCTTTCTCAAGTTCATGAGAAATACTGGCAGGGCAATGAAAAACGTCAAGAGGATTTTCCTTCGTATCAAGAATCCATTTTGCTTCGTAGGAATATATCGGGATGAAATCGTCAGGGAAATCTTTGTAGTTTATTTCAACAATTGGGAGAACTACCGCATCTGAACCATTTCCCAGAACGGCTGCCGTGAATTCTCTTCCCGGGAGAAATTCTTCAATTAGAGCAGACTGCCTGTACTCTGAGGTTATTCTTTCAACTTCCCTGGTCAGTTCATTTTTGTTTTCAACAAAGGAGGTTGAAAAAATTCCCTTACCCGACCCCTCGGATACGGGCTTAACTATTAATGGGTACTTTAGATTAAGCGATGTTATCTCAGCAGGACTCCCGGCAATTACAAACCTTGCATTGGGAATTTGATAATATGATAAAATTTCTTTGGTGCGGGCTTTATCCAGACAGGTAGCCAGTGTAAGAGGATCGGAGCCCGTATATGGTATTCCCAGCATATCCAGTATAGCGGGGATCTGGGCTTCACGGCTAACTCCGTTAAAACCCTCGGCAATATTAAATACAATATCAGGTTTGATTTCAGTGAATTTGATATAAGCATTCTGATCCGCTTCGATCATCTTCACATCGTGAAAACATTCAATAGCTCCTTTAACCGCATTTATAGTATCCCATGTGTCCCATTCAGCAAATGTATCTACAGACTTTTTCTGCAGGTCTTTTTGATTGTTTGAATTTGGGGATACTATTTCTTGGAAAGATTCACTTTCTGGTTTGACGTTAAAGGTTAATGCAACGTTCAACTTCACATTAAAGAAAGAAGAAGATAAAATATTTTCTCCTCGTAAATTTTTTTAGCAAATATAACTATTAATAGCTCGAAGTCAACTGGTTTTGATTTTCATCAAAAATATTTTTTTGATCCTGAAAACTTTTTAAAGAACAATAAATAATTTTTTTATTTCGCTCGAACAAATTTCAAACAAAATAATTTATTAATCAACTTTTTTATTTTGTCTTGTCTCCGGCGGATATTTTTTCAGGCGATCTTTATATACTCCAGCTGACCGGAATAATCTGAGGAAAGAATTTTCCTAATAAGTTTGTTTTGTGCTTTTCCGAGGTGAGGATCATCTCCAATGATTTTGAACGCAGATTCTTTTGCAGAGATAAGTAGTTCTGAGTCTTCTATCAGGTTAACAAACCTGAAATCAGGAAAGCCGCTTTGTCTTGTGCCGAAGATATCACCGGGACCCCTTAGTTTCATATCCACTTCGGCAACCTTAAACCCGTCCAGATACTCAACCATTGTATTCAAACGAATACCCGACTTGAATTTCTCCTGTTGCGAGGATGATAGATATTCATGATCCTCGGGCAAACGCTCAGCAGAGGCCGCATATTTATCCTTCGTTACCAGTATACAATAGGCCTGCTTCGTTCCTCTCCCTACCCTCCCCCTCAGCTGGTGAAGCTGTGATAGTCCGAATCTTTCAGCATCATTAATTAAAATTATATTTGCATCAGGTATATCAATCCCCACTTCGATTACTGTGGTGGCAATCAGTACATCGTATTTTTTGTGCAGAAATTCCGTCATGACTGCTTCCTTGTCTCTCCACGACATCCGCCCATGTATCATTCCAACATTCAGTGCCTTTAAATATGAGGATTGTAATTCATTGAAATGTGTTTCGGCTGCCTTAAGTTCAAGTTTTTCTGATTCCTCAACCAGGGGATAGACTATAAATGACTGGTACCCCTCTTTTTTATTTTTATCAACTATAAATTTGTAGATATCAGGCAGCTTCCTCTCACCACGCAAAATCGTTTTTATGAGTTTCCGGTTCCTTGGCATCTCATTGATCGAAGAAATGTCCAGATCACCGTATAATGTCATCGAAAGAGTTCTTGGTATAGGCGTCGCACTCATAACGATAACGTCAGGTGTTATTCCCTTGCTTAGCAGCCGCCCCCTCTGCGCAACACCAAAACGGTGCTGTTCGTCAACAATAACAAGACCAGGATTCTTGAATTCAATATCCTCTTCAAATAGGGCATGTGTCCCGATAATAATATCTGCCTCTTTAAGAGTTTCTGACTGCAGCTTCTTTTCCTTTGCTGATCTTCTCTGCCCGCCCAGAACAAGTGTCACTTTCACGTCTCTTTGGTTATGTAGCTCACCAAGCTTTTTCATCATTGCCGATATATTTTTAGCATGCTGATCGGCAAGTATTTCTGTAGGAGCCATCAGGATCGCCTGAAAACCGTTGTCTACAGCTATTAGCATAGAGATTAAAGCCACAATGGTCTTCCCGCTTCCTACATCTCCCTGCAAAAGTCTGTTCATCGGAAATTGTGATTTCATGTCACTTTTTATTTCACTAAGTACCTTTAACTGGGAATTTGTAAGCTTAAACGGAAGCGTTGAAAGAAAATCCTTCACCATGCTTGTTTTCACGGTGAATGAATGTCCCTTCTGTTTTGTTCTGTAATTATGTTTTCTCAGGGCTATAAGTACCTGGAGGTAAAATATTTCTTCATATTTGAACCGGTGGAGTGAGGACTCGAATTTCACTTTTGATTCCGGGAAATGATAATTTTTTACTGCGTCGACTATGTTCATCAGCTTTTCTTCTGCGATAATATAATCCGGTAAGGTCTCCTCAAGGTGCCCAGCATATTTTTCTACTGCGGAATCGATTATCTTTCTCAGACTAAAGTCACCGATAGCGGTTGCTTTCAGTTCTTTCGGTATCTTGTAGAAAGGAATAATTTTTCCCGTATTAAGCATTTTAGATTCATCTTCACTCAGCCTGTCAAAATCAGGATGAGTAAACTGCAGGTTTCCGTGATTTGTTATGGAAGGTTTTCCGGAAACGGCAAAATAATCACCCTCCTTAAAAACATCATAGAAGTATTTTGCCCCCTGGAACCAGATACATTCAAAAAATCCTGTCGCATCCCTGAACTGAACCTTAAAGATCTCCCTCCTGTTAAACCTTCTCTTCTCCTTGTCTTCCACCTTCGCGATAACCGTCAACTCGCCTTCGTATCCATTAATTGTGTACCCGTAAGCTTTAGCTGCTGTAAGAGTTGTTGTTCTGTCAAGGTGCCTCGATGGAAAATAAAACAACAGTTTCCTGATGGATGTGATACCTATCTTCTTAAAGGCCTCAGCCCGGCGAGGTCCCACAGATTTAATGTATTGTACAGACTGCTCCAGGATATTTTCTTTTTCTGAAATCATATCAATTAAAATAAATAATTCAGATTAATCATTCACTCTGACATAATTTTTATATTTGCAAAGTCTTAAACAAAGAAAATGCTATGGATTGGAACAAATTACTGTCTAACAAATTACTCGGTGATGCTGAATCTTCTGAAATAAAACTTAGCGACGGCCGAAGCCAGTTCCAGAGGGATTTCGACCGGATCGTTTTTAGTTCGGCTTTCAGAAGACTTCAGGATAAAACACAGGTGTTTCCTCTTCCTGAGAATGACTTTGTACATACACGCCTCACTCACAGCCTGGAAGTTTCCTGCGTCGGCAGATCCCTCGGAACGCTCGTGGGTGATAAGATATTAAAAAACAATACGGCACTTGCTCAAAAATATTCATCTGTGCATTTTGGCGAAATTGTTGCAGCTGCATGCCTTGCTCACGATATCGGCAATCCTCCATTCGGACATTCGGGAGAAGATTCAATTGCTGAATACTTCAGGAACGGCAGGGGAGAAGCCTTCGAACAGAAAATAAATGATAATAAGAAATGGACCGACTTTACTAAGTTTGAAGGTAATGCCCAGGGTTTCAGGATTATAACCAGGCTTCAGAATCCTAATTCCGGAGGTGGATTAAAATTAACCTGTGCTTCCCTTGCAGCGTTTACCAAGTACCCTAAAGAGTCGGCCCTCAGTCAAACACCCTTAAAAGGTGATCAGGAAGCCGGCGGCAAGTTTTATAAAAAGTTCGGCTTTTTTCAGACAGAAAAGGATCTTTTTGCAGAGGTGGCAGATGAAACTGGGTTAATTGCAAAAGGATCCAGGAAAGATTACTGCTGGAGCAGGCATCCCCTCTCTTTCCTGGTGGAGGCGGCTGATGATATTTGTTATAGAATTATGGACCTGGAGGATGGGTTCAGACTTGGACTTCTCACATTCGAATATACCGAAAAACTCTTGCGACCTCTCGTAACTTCCAGCCTTACATCTTATTCGGGTCGAAGTTATAATGATAAAATCGGTTACCTGAGAGCAAAAGCTATAAATGATACCGTAACCCAACTCGCGGAAATCTTTATGGACTATGAGCAGAAAATTCTGAACGGAGAGCTTGAACAGGATCTTATTTCCCTTATTAGTTCATCTCACTACCTCGAGGAAATCAAAACGATTTCAAAAAAGGAAATTTATTCCTACAGAAGTGTTGTTGAAAGAGAAGCTGCAGGTTATGAGGTGCTCGGGGGACTTCTTGATGCATTTATAAATTCTGTGAATGAAACCTACACCGGCAAGCCATCCTGGAAAAGCAAGAACCTGATGAAACTTCTTCCCGGACAGTTTCTTGGCGCTAACAACAATCCGGATGATAACCTGTATATGAGGCTGCTGAAGATTACCGATTTTGTGTCGGGAATGACGGATTCTTATGCCGTTTCGCTCTTCCGGAAAATAAAAGGGATCTCACTTCCCGGCGGCTGAAATGCCTTACATCAAATCCTCCGCTTAATTTTTCCACATCACATACATTTTTTCCCTTTCTCCTTAATATCAGCTTAATCCAAAATAGACAGGAGTGTAAAATAAAATACTTTCTTTTACTTATCTCTGTTGTACTTATTGAGCCTGTTCAGGCACAAATTACCTCATTCGGTTTCAGAACGGGAGTGAACACCTTCCGCCATAACAACCGGTTCAGGCAGTTTGAAATTTTTGTCGATACAGACTTACCTTATCAAAAAACTATAACCCGGGGAATTTCTATTCAGTCAAAACTTGAATTAACTGGCGGAGTCCTGCAGGATTTTTCAGAAAACGGCATGGTCTTTTCGGCTGGACCCGGACTCGAATTTAATTTTATAAGAGAATATTCTTTTATTGAGGCGGGAATTAGTCCTACTTTTATTACCAGACATTCGTTCCGTACTAACGAATTGGGAGGACTTTTTAACTTTACTTCATATGCAGGGATCTATTTTTCTCCGCTAAAATCTTTAGTAGCCGGATACCGTTTTCAACATATGTCTAACGCAGGAATATACCAGTCAAACCCCGGTGTTAATCTGCATATCATCGAAATCCGTGTCAGAAACTGATCGTGGTAGCTTTATTACTTTTTATACTTTTATTCGGATATTCTCTGTTGAACGATTCGAACGTATTCAGAACGTATTCAGATCGTTTTCAGAACGTATTCAGATCGTTGTTGTATGGTAGCTGCATTATATAGAGCAGGGTACAAAACGAAATTAAAACACAAGTCCTTTTTCCTCAGCAGATCAGGTTTGTTACTTCGAATGGAGGAGATTATCGTTGATAGAAAACTAACATTTCGTCCGGTCAGTTCGCGGCACTATAATACCAGGAAATGATTATACCATAAAAATTATGAGCGTCGATTTCGGCAGTTTTTTGATGTGTATGGAGGAATGAAATCAGGTCAAATCTCTTCAATTGATTCAATGCCTTCAGGAGGCGGCAGGTAAAACCTGACCGGTTTTATTGAGTGGTCGTCCATAGAAATAGCTTTAACTTTCTTCCTGATGATCACACTATGCTCTATATGAACAAAATCTTCTATTGTTGATCCATAGATGTAACTCGTGCCTTTAATAAGAACATTCTTTCCTATCCTGAGCGGAAATTCGTCGCTGCCGGTCATATTAACGCTTGATTCAATGGTTGACCCGTCACCTATTACTATATTTCCTTTAATTATATCCCCCCACAATATTTGAACATGATTCCCGATTTTAAGGGTTTGTCCCGCGAAACAGGAAAGGTGAACATTCTGCAACACAGTTACATTCTGTCCAAACTGAACATTCCCGTTTACATAACAATCGCTTTTAAAAGAAACATTATAATTCAGTTTTACTCCCTTTCCAATGTATACGCCTTTTCCTATGTTTATATCCAAAGGTGTCCCGATCTTATCCATTTCCAGTATATCATTAACCACTGAATCATGTATAAAGAAATCATCAGGATCAGCTATTTCGATTATATCTTTTAATTTCTCATATACCTGCGAACGGGCAATAGCGTCCATCTCCTTCAAAACCGACTTATTGTTGAAGCCCATTACAACATATTTTTTATCGGGAGTAGTGGCAGAAACCATTAATCCTTCATTGTTAAAAAGAGAGATCAGATCTGTAATGTATATTTCATTTTGAGCATTGTCGCTTGAGAGGTTCCCTATGAGCTTTATAAGATGTTTATACCTGAAAGCATAGACCCCCGAATTAAACTCGTTGTTTTCTATCAATTCTTTTCTGGTAAATGAATATTCCCGGTTGCTATACTTTAATATACAGGGTTTGTTCTCATCCAGGGCCATAATGTCTTTGTATTCCATTATCCGGATTACTTTGTCTTTATCGCTGTTGGATGATTCTCCTTTACGGTCTTCCGACTTAACACGGATAATTCTTCCATATGAATTTTTTAACGGATCACCGTCGAAGATACCGGTTAATACCATCATGTCGGTTTCAGAATCAAGGAAGCTTTTTCTGAAAGACTGTAGCGTTTCTTCATCAATCAATCCCATATCACCGGGAAGCACATAAACAATTCCATCAAACAATTTGTCGTCCACTTTTTCCAGTGCAACTTGTACAGCATGACCTGTACCTTTCTGCCTTTCCTGGTATGCAAAAGCGGTATTCTCTCTACTACCTATTACATCCATAACATCAACGGCCTTTATACCGACTACGATAATTACATTTATCTCCTTTATTCCATCAACACAGGCATCATAAACGCGTTCAACGGTGGGTGACTCCCATATTTTGTGCAGCATTTTTGAGGTTTGTGATTTTATCCTTTTTCCGTGCCCTGCAGCCAGTATCACTGCAATTTCTTTATAGTCATAATTTAATTCCGATGATAATTTCTTAACTGTGTTTCGGATATCTGTATTCAGCTTGTTTTCCATTTAATCCTCTTTGTTTATGACTATGCAAACTTAGCTATTCCCGTCATTATAGCGTTTAAAAATGGCCACATTAAGTCCGAATGTGAACCACAGCAGAGTAATAATTTCATGATCAAAAAAATTCATTTCGGTAAGTCCGGCAATCACTATTGTAGTTAGTGCTGCGATTGTACCAAGGGCATAAGATGAAGCAAAAGGGACATTTTTCATCTTCCTGTAAATATTATAATCTATCATGAAAAGACGGTAAAGCAGGTAGCAAAATGCCAGCAGACCGAAAAATCCCATCGTTACCAGGATATGCACAAAGTTATTATGCATATGCCCCTGGATTTCCTTTTCATATTTTGATTTATATTGCTTGTAAAGAACCGCCAGGTCAATATCTCCTACACCAAAAACAGGATGATCAAGGAATATCTTCCACCCTGCTTTCCATAATGATAACCGTACATAATTAGAAGGAATATAGGGATCCCACATGCTCAAAAGTCTGCTCCTGTGAACAAACGATGTCATTAGTGTGTCTTTATGCAAAGAGAGAGATACAGGCACGTACCCAAGGTTTCCCAGCCGCCTCACGGCCGTATCAGCATCAATGTTAATTTCATAAATGCTGCCGCTCCTGTCTGCAGCGAGAAAGCCATCCTGAATTTCTTTCCAGAGGTAGATGGTTTCAGGTCCTCTTAACTCCCTCTCGAAATGAATGGAGTCTTTTCCTATGTTGTAAATTTTTACTCCGCCGTCATTTGAACAGAAGAATTTATGACCGGAATAAAAAACTGATGATACATTGTCCGGACGAAAAGAATATAATTCATTTCGCGGCATCCCATCTATTGCATCAAATACATGCAAACCGCTGTCTCGCGAGAACAGCAGTAAAAGACCGGAATCTGCAAAGACTTGATTAAACTTATTAAACTCCTCATTCCTGTAAATCTTTTCCAGCCTCGAGGGACTCTTAAATATTGTTAGTCCGCTGTCCCTATCCATCGTATATAGGTATTCGCCTGATATTGTATGATTTATTGTAAGGCCCGGAGGAAGGCATTCCGCCTCCTGATTGAGCTTTCCATTGTTATCCCTTCTATAACTAATAAACCTGGTATCAATAAAGTACCCAAGGAGGAATCCGTTCCATTTCTCGAGTGAAACTATAGGTGACGCTGTTTCGATTTTTTTTATTGACTGCGAACCTCTGTATTCTTCAAGTCCGTTCTCATAATCCGAAACGTAATATTCACCATCAAGTGCAGTTATATCAAACGCCCGGCCGTCTGTATTGAAGCTGGTTAAATCTATCAACCTGTCGCTTTCAACTCTGAATATTTGTACTATGCTCTCATTTTTTTGAACGACCAGAAGCACAACAGCGATTATTACAAGCGGAATGAGGTACTTCCATTCCTTCTTAAGTAAGATGATAATAAAGAAACCAAATCCTGTCCCGAGCCATCCTGTTCTTTTATACGTCGCCACAAGTGCAATTAAAGTTATAAGTAGCGCCCCTGTGGTCAACAGTTTGTTTCTCAGATTTCCTTTTTCATTAATCAAAAAAGCGAACAGGAAAACGGAAGTTATGCTGAGTATCTCGCTTGAGGTTATTGGATATTGGAATAACGATGGTCCCGACTGTGTGATATCATAAAGGTTTGCTATAAAGAACTGATATGAAAATACGATGTATACAAGTGCTGTTAATATGGCTGCAGTTATGTATATATTGAAATAAAGTTTTGCTCTCTTTATGTCCGGCGTACCTGCAATAGTAACATAGATCAGCGGCATCAGTAAAATTCTGCGCAGGGTAAACTGTATTGCCTGCGAATGGTTGAGAGAAAAAATGAGGGAAAGAATTTCTGCAGCAATAAACCAAAACAAGGCAGGTTCAATTCCTGTTTTCTCAAAAGGGTTTGATTTTGTTATAATATACCTTGCAATCAGGGTAAGGAATGCCCCATAATAGCCAATCTGGTTCAGAAATATCGAATTGGTTATGGTAGCAAGGAAAAGAACCATGAAAAAAAGGATGACCCGGTCAATTATAATAAGGTTTCTTTTTTTAGGCATATTTAATCCCTGAACTGCATTTCGTATAGTTTTCTGTATAACCCTTTTTCATCTCTCAGTAGTTCATCATGTCTTCCCTGCTGCACAATCTCTCCATAATCAATCACAATGATTTTGGTGGCGTGTCTTATTGTACTTAGACGGTGTGCAATAACAAACGTTGTGCGGTTCTGCATCATTCTTTCAATAGCTTCCTGTACTAATAGTTCGGATTCATTATCCAGAGCAGAAGTTGCTTCATCAAAAATCATAATCTCTGGATTCTTAACCAGGGCCCTTGCAATAGAAATCCTCTGCCTTTGTCCCCCAGAAAGCTTCGTACCTCTTTCTCCAATAATGGTATCATACCCTCGCGGAAGTTCCATTATAAAGTTATGTGCATTGGCTGTTTTGGCTGCCTCTATAATCTTCTCTGTCGGGTAATCGTCCATACCGTAGGCGATGTTTTTCCTGATAGTTTCATTAAAGAGGTATGTTTCCTGGGTAACAATTCCCATCAGGCTCCTGAGATCCTCAATCTTCGCATCCTTAATGTCCATACCATCTATACAGACCCTGCCTGAGTCGGGATCATGAAACCGGGGGAGAAGATCAACGAGAGTAGATTTGCCTCCTCCGCTGGGACCAACGAAAGCTATAACCTGTCCTCTCTGTGCAGTGAATGAAATGTTCTTCAATACAGGCTCGGTACTGTCTTCATAGCTGAAGAATACATTTTCAAGTTCGAGCTTATCCTGGAATTTTGATATTTCAGTAGCGTCAGGTTTATTGCGTATGGAGGGACTGGTATCAAGTATTTCAAATATTCTCTCACCTGCTGCACTTGCCTCCTGTATCCTGTTATTAACGCTGGTTAGTTCTTTTATCGGGGGCATCATCTGAAAAATCGCAAACAGGAAGCCGAGGAATTCACTGGCCTTAAGAGATTCCTGCTGGAGTACCATCACACCGCCGTAATAAATGATAAAAACTCCGACCAATACACTCAGAAATTCGGTTATGGGGGAAGCAGTGTTTCTGATCCTCACTATCTTCAGCATCATTCTGAAATAGCTGTGCGTCTCCTTTGTAAACTTACGGTTTTCATATTTTTCCATTCCGAATGCTTTTACGATCTTCACTGCAGAGATGGTCTCCTGCAGTATGCTCGTGATGTCGGCAATCTTAGCCTGAACAACGGTGCTCTGCTTTCTTAATTTCAATCCTATCCAGCCGATTATGAGCATTGAAAAAGGAAGAACTATGAAAGCCATAAGCGTTAACTGCCAGCTGATACTCAGGGCAATGCCGAGAAAGACAATAATGGTTAATGGTTCTTTGATAAGATTTGAAAATGCAGCGGTGATGCTTGCCTGCACAATGTTTACATCATTTGTGAACCTGGAAATTAAATTCCCCACCCTTTCTTTTTTGAAGTAGCTCATCGGAAGCTGATGAAGATGGGAGTAAGCTTCATCTCTCAGATCCTTCATCGCCCCGTATTCAACGTGGGCCATAAAATATGCCTGGGTGTACCCTGTAATATTCTTAAGCAAAAAGGTAAGCAATACAAGAAAGCATATTCTCATTAATGCTTGTATTTTTGTTCCTGACAGCACCAAATCATCGAATGCCTTAGTGACTTCTTCTTTAATATCCACAATCCAGTCGGGAAGAATGCTGGTTGAGGGAGTAATCGGCTGAACTTCCTGAACCTGCTCAGTCCTTGTTGATTCCTGGAAAAGTGTATCCAGCAGCGGTATTGTAAGGTATACGGAGAGTCCGTTAAATACTGCGAAGAAAAATGTAAAAAGGATTGAGGCAATAAGCTGCCTCCAGTATGGCCTTACATAACTAACAATTCTAAAGTATGTATTCATTTGTAAAACTTTATCATCGGTTAAATTAAGCTCCGAATCGCGGAATTTCAGGAATCCCTCTTAGTCCGCATCCGCCTTTAATCTTTATCCGTTTAATAACTTTATCTTCCTTGAAATTGTAAATATATATAGATGAGTTCCGGCCGAAACCATCATCAAATATCAGAAAATCATTAATAGTAAAAAAGTTCTTAAACCCTCCGCCTGTCCATTCTTTAACTACTTTTTGCCTGTCAAGCGAGTATGCATACAATGAGGAAGTGTTGGGTTTTCCTGAAAATATGCTGGTGTTAGCGGGAGTTACATCCAGGGTTGAAACGAATATCATTTCTCTGTTGTCGCTCCATGTAATATGTTCTATGGGTTTATTGACCGACATCATAAAATTAGCCTTTTTTGTCTTCCTTTGAATAAGAAAGACAGAATCCGGTTTATTTTCCTTATATGAAACCTGGAATTTGCCTGAAGGTGAAAGTGAGTCAGGCCTGGCAGCCGGCAGCCTTGGGTAACCATCCGAAGTTATATCGTAAACCTGGTTTACTTCCTGCAGGGTCCTGCCGAAGATATTGAAAATAATTGTCTTCTGATCTATGTATGTGGATACTTTTTTGTCCCAGGAGTTAAGGATTATCCTGAACACGGTCTCAGACTCCCACCTCGAAAATATTTGTATTCCGCTTCCTATATCACTTACAAATTTTGGCTCTGAAGCAGAATCAGGCATAACATATAGCCTGGCGTTTTTTACGAATGGGAAAATTCCTTCTTTTCCCTGGCTTGACGCCGTCAGAAAAAAAGCAGAGGTGTGTGCGGGTGAATAGGAAAGATCAACAATTTCCTCACTGTCCCCTTTCCAGAATAGCGAAAAAGAGTTCTTTGTTACATTGTATTTGTATAGAACAGGTTTCCTTCCTTGCATCCCGGTGAAAATGAAAGAGTGAAAGTTACGACTAACAATATTAGCCGATATTTCTTTCTCGCTCTTTTCACAGGAAAGGAGTAAAAAAGGAAGAATTATTAAAATGAACGCTTTCTTCATTTAAGTCCGACACTTTTAAGAAACAGTCCCAGGATAAAGTTAACCAAATCCATAAAATAACCCCAGAGCGGAGAATAAATGAAAATCAAAAGAAAAATAGAGCCATAGAGTCCCAAACTAAGGAGTTTGGCCGTGATCTTATTAGGGAATATGTCGAATAGGATATGTGATCCATCAAGGGGCGGAAACGGCAGCAGATTAAAAGCAAATAAAAATACATTAAAAAATACGCCGTACCAGAACAGGTTAATTATGTAATGTGAAGCAGAGCTATGGTACGTTATAAAAAAGATAATGAAAAATACGACGGCCAGCAGGAAATTGGAAGCGGGTCCTGCAAATGAAACAAGTGCATCGTCCCTCATATGATTTTTAAATTTTCTCCTGTCAATCGGAACGGGCTTAGCCCAGCCTATCAGGGCAAATCCGGAAGCAAAAGAAGCCAGGGGCATAACCAGGGTTCCTATAATGTCAGCATGCTTGAAGGGATTTAGAGTCAGCCTCCCCATCTTTTGAGCAGTGTCGTCGCCCATTCGCTTTGCGATAACCGCGTGTGCGAATTCATGTATCGTAATTGAAACCAGGAACATGGGAAGAAATGTTAAAAAGGAAATAATTCTATCACTTACTGCAATACCTGACAAACTAACCTCTGGGATGATAATCTTTGTGAACCTGCTTTATAAAGTCTCTGTCGATATGGGTATAGATCTGCGTGGTGGAGATATCAGAATGACCCAGCATTTCCTGGACAGCACGGAGGTCGGCTCCTCCTTCAAGCAGATGCGTTGCAAAGGAATGACGAAATGTATGAGGATGAACCTCTTTATCTATCCCGGCTGCCTTTACATATCGGTCGACTATTTTCCATACACCCATCCTGGATAGTTTTGTTCCTCTCGTGTTCAAGAAAAGGTAATTTTCACTTTTGCTTTTCTTCTCCAGCAGAGGCCGGCTTGTTTTCAAATATTCTGTTATCCAGTTCACTGCACTGCTCCCGATCGGAACCAGCCTTTCTTTAGATCCTTTCCCGAAAACGCGGATAACTTCCTCCCTGAAATAGAGGCCCGATATTTTCAGGTTTATAAGCTCGCTTACCCTCAATCCGCAAGCATAAAATAATTCCAGTAAGGCCTTATCCCTTATCCCGAACTTATTTGATGTATCAGGCTGTGAAAGAATTTTGTCAATTTCATTTATAGTAAGCACCGCGGGAAGTTTATGTGTCAGCTTTGGGGAAGGAATCTTTTCAACAGGATTTTCGGTTATATAGCTGCTTTGAAATAAAAACATGAAAAAGCCCTTGAGAGAGGAATGATACCTGGAGGCTGATGAGCTCGACAGACCCGCTTCTTTAAGGAATTTGAAAAAGTCCGCTATGTGATTATAAGTAATTTTTTGAGGATCATCGATATTATACCTTTCAAGAAACTGGAACAGGTTGGTCATATCATTCCTGTATGATTCAATTGTATTTTGTGCCAGGTTTCTTTCTAACTTCAATACAGCAAGATATTCATCAAGGAAAACTTTCATTTCTCTTCATTCTTCTCCGGCTCCCCTTTTTCCATTTCTTCCTGTTTGGGATACCTGATCCTGCGGTGATGCTGTCCCAGCAGAATGCTGATAAAAGCCTCCTTAATTTTATCGATGTCGCTGAACGTAATAGGTGAATTATCGAGCTGACCGTCATCAATCCTTCCCTTGATGATTTTGTCGATTACGTTCTCAACCTTGGTTGGATCGGGATCTTCAATAGATCTAACCGCCGACTCGCTGCCGTCGGCAAGCATAATGATCGCCGTCTCCTTACTATTCGGTATTGGTCCCGGGTACCGGTAATCATCAATGTTCACTTTCTCTTCACCATAAAGCTTTTTGGCCTTTTCAAAAAAGAAGGATATCACCATTGTGCCATGATGCATAGGGATAAAATCAACAACTTCCTGCGGAACATTGTATTCACGGGCCAGTTCTATCCCTTCCTTTACATGCCGGCTTATAAGTTCAACGCTTTCTTCGGGTGTAAGGTTTTCATGCACATTCTGATTGTTCAGCTGGTTTTCAACAAAATTCTGAGGGGTAATGATCTTCCCTACATCATGATAATATGCACCTACACGGGCAAGCAAGGGATTGGCACCGATTTTTTCTGCCGCCGTCTCGGCAAGTGTTCCCATAGTCATAGAATGATTAAAGGTTCCGGGAGCTTTCCTGGCAAGCTCTTTAAGCAGCGGCCTGTCGAAATTTGAAAGCTCAAGCAGTGTAAGGTCAGTAGTTATTCTGAAGAACTTCTCGAAAAAGATAAGGAGTCCGTATGTAAGAACAGGACTAATCAAAGCATTGGTCGATGCGAAAGCTGTCTCAATCATCAATGTCTCAAATGGTGCAAATCTTTCAAGTCCGAATGCAAATACAGATACCAGGTAGCCAAGCAGAATGAATAGAAATGATCTGAATATCTGTGATCGGTTCTTTATATCCCTTACAGTGTAGACAGCCAGAGCACCCGCAAATATGTTCATAGCGGCAAAGGTATAATCATTACCTCTTAAAGCCCCTGCTATCAGTGATATTATAACGGTAGTATAAAACCCTACCCTTGAATCGAATATTATCGTCAGCAGCATGGTGGCTGCCGGTATAAAAATCAAAAACTGAAGGGGTACATTAACGCTTATCTGGTTGATTAAGAAGGTCACAAAACAGACAAAGACTAATATTATTGTTATAAGTATCAGCTTCTGGTTGTCAAAAAATATTTTCTTTCTGAAAAGGAAAAGATAGATTGTAAGTAATGTAAGAAGAAGGGAAATATGGAAGAACTTTCCTACAAACTGCAGCCAGTATCCGCTTTCTCCGATTTTTTCTCCCTTGGCTGCCCGGTATGAATCGATTTTAAGCTTGGCTTCCTTAGTCACCCTGTCGTGTTTTGCTATTATTCTCTCATTCTCATTAACTATCCCGATGTACCTTGATACGTTATTTTTCGCTTGTTCAATCTCTTCCTTTGTAGCCTGCTGATTATATATGATGTTAGGATTAATAAAGTGGACCGTATATTCCTCCAGTGCACTCTTCATATCATCAGAAAGCCTCATCTGCTCGATACCATTCTTCACAATCTTTTCAGCTGCCTTTACATCGATGAATTTATCTGAGGCTTCAATCCTGTCAATATTCCCTGTCCTGACTGCGATACTATCTTTTCCGGAAGGAAATTGATTTATTATTCCTGTCCTGTAAACCTCAGCGAGTATACCGTTTATGCTGTTAAGAACCTCTTTCAGGTTTCTCCGCTGAAGCATATTTCTTTCCTGCCGCCGAAGGTTCAAAAAGGTATTATAGGACGGTGTACTTAGAAAAGTAGGATTAAGATTCTCCTGCCCCTCTGTAGACAGGGTGCTGTCAATCATCCTGATAAGAAAGGAATCGTAGCTCTTTACTGTATCCAGTACTTCATCTATGGTTTCGGGTTGTTTTATGTAGACGGCGTAAACAGTATTTTCTGCTTCCTTTAACTCTGCCTGGTAAGTTTTCTGATCTTTTAAAACGGGAAAGCTGAATTGGGCGATGAGATCGTCATGAATCCATATCGAGCCGACTGTAACCTCGGATTCAATTGATTCTCCTTTTGGAAACATAAAGACAATGAGAATTACGGCACTCAGTCCGATTAGGAACTTCAGCCGTAGACTGTCTTTTTTGTGTTCTTCAGTTTTCATTTCCTGCTTGTTTTCGCCTGTAATATCATTTCAATAAATTCACCAACTCCGCCGCTATTATTATCCCTTGTTGTTATAAAATCAGCATGCCGTTTTACTTCGGCCACTGCATTAGCTATTGCGACCTTAAAGCCCCCTACTTTAAAAAGACTTAAATCATTGTACCAGTCGCCTATAACCGCAGCGTTTGCTTCCTTTACCTTCATATCTTTCAGGAGCCTTTTAAAACCCATTCCCTTGGATGTTCCCTTATTCCTTATCTCAAGATAATAAATATTATCGCGCCTTTGCGACCTGAAATATGACCTTTCAAGTCCGAACGTATAAGGGAATCCAAGACGGTTATATACGTATCTCAGGTTGTGCTTGTAATCCGATGCGAAAACTACCTCAAGTGTCCGGTCATAAAATTCATCATAAGACTTCGTTTCTTCATACCTGGCACCGAATTTATCCATTATCTGTGGAATTACCGAATTCCTTTCTGTATAATAAATTGCATCATCATGGCATAAAGCCACATTAAGTAAAAAAGTATCTGCCAGGGCTACGGCTTTTCTAACATACTTTTCCTTCACGAAAGATTCAAACAATATTTCACCCTCGGGGTGATTTTTTATTAATGCACCGTCCATTGAAATTAATGGTATATCAATTCCAAGGTCAGTGGCAAGGGCGGTTATCGCCGAATGCAATCTCCCTGTTGCTACGGTAAAATGGACACCGTGTTTAGGTAATTCCGATATGAGTTTTTGAGATTCTTTATCTACAAATCCCTCATCAGTTAATAATGTTCCGTCAATATCTGAAACTACAACCTGTATATTTTTCAGTATCTCGGTTCGTCTCATAAAAAGCTGAAAAATGAATGATTATGAAACTTAAAAATAAGGATTATTTAGCTAATGTTTTCCAACCTGCTGCACTCAGGTTCCTGTAAATGATGACTATGGAAATAATTGCAGCAATGCCGAAGATTACCGATCTAAATGTGTCGCCCAGCAGAATACTCCCTGTCCCGAATAAAAATGAGTATACAAGTATCACGCCTGCAAACCAGTTAATGAACATAATTCCGAATTCACCGTCGCTATTTACTTCAGGAAGCTCAACCGATATTTTTTTCCATAATACCCCGCCCGGATGAATTTTCCTATAAAATTCAAATAATTTAGATTTTTCTGTGGGTTTGGTTAGATATGTTACTGTCAGCCAGACTATCGTTGTACATGAAACGAGTAAAAATAAAGTGTATGGAAACTCAACTCCGTAAATCTTTAAAACGGGATAAATAATGAAAGGGGTTATCATAGCAGATATTTCGGACCATGCATTTATCCGCCACCAGTACCAGCGCATTATCAGAACAAGACCAAGTCCCGCTCCGCATTCCATTATAAAAACCCACGCTCCGGAAATCGTGCTTATAAATAAGGTGACGATTGCAGAGGTTATCATCAATAAAATCGTCGCAAGCCTCGATGCCCCCACGTAGTGTTTTTCATCTTTATTATTATTAAGGAACCTTCTGTAAAAATCATTTATAAGGTATGATGTCCCCCAGTTCAGCTGGGTAGCAATGGTACTCATATATGCGGCGAAAAACGCAGCCACAAGCAGTCCTTTTAATCCTGACGGTAGAAAATTATTCATTGCATAGATGTACCCCATACCTTTGTCCGCTGCTGCAAGGTCCGGATAAAGTACTAGTGAACATAAACCTACCAGTATCCATGGCCAGGGACGAATTCCGTAATGAGCTATCTGGAAAAACAGGGTGGCAAATAGCGAGTGTTTCTCGTCTTTAGCAGACATCATTCTTTGTGCAACATATCCTCCTCCCCCGGGCTCTGCTCCCGGATACCAAGAAGCCCACCATATTATTCCTACATACGCCAGAAAAGAGACTACGGAAAGAGAGAAAGCCATTCCCACATCCCCGATGTCAGAAAAAACCGGGAAAAATCTGAAAGTATATTCGGGAAGCTTTTCCTGTAAACCTGAAATTCCCCCGACCTGCGGCGAGTTCACCACAATAACCGCCAGTATTATACAGCCGGTCATCGCAATTAAAAACTGGAAAGCATCTGTAATAACAACTCCCCATAAACCAGATAATGCTGAATATATTGCAACTATCAGCATACATCCAAAAACATAAAATATTACTTCCGATTCAGGAATATTAAACATTCCGGTTAGGATTGAAGCCATTGCCTTATTCACCCACCCCATTATAATAATGTTCATAAACAATCCCAGGTAGACCGCCCTGAATCCTCTTAAAAATTTTGCCGGCTTGCCGGAATAACGCAGCTCGGCAAACTCAACTTCTGTCATAATTCCTGCACGTCTCCATAGCCGGGCGAAAAAGAAAACAGTAAGAAGACCGCCGAAAGCAAAATTCCACCATACCCAGTTGCCCGCAATCCCGTTTTTAGCAACCAGCTCGGTTACGGCCAGAGGCGTATCGGCAGCAAAGGTTGTTGCGACCATTGATATTCCTGCTAAATACCAGGGGAGATTTCTGCCTGAAAGGAAAAATTCCTCTGTGCTTTTTCCTGCCCTGCGGGTATAGTATAGAGCAATGCTCAGTGAAAGGATGAAGTATACCAGGATTATCAGGTAATCCGTTAAACTCACATTCCCTCCCGGACTTTTTCATTTCTGAATAAGGAAACCAGGTAGCCGGCTAATAAGGTTACTGCCACCCCGATGATTGTAAACCATGTCCATGCAACTAAATGGAATGTTATTACAAAGACCATAACTATAATAGCAAGCGTAAACCCTGTTAAGGCGCCTCGCTGGTCAGCCTGTTTGAAAAAGAATCCAAGCAAAAAGGTACCGAGCAGCCCTCCGTAAGTGAAGGAAGCGATGCTCAGAGCAAGTTCAACAACTGCTGAAGAGGTGTTCATAAAAAATACCGCCGACACAACTAACATAACAGCCCAGAAGATTGTAATCAGCCTGGAGATAAATAATTCGTTTCCCCTTTTCCCGAATATCGGCTGGAACAGATCCATCATCGTTGAAGATGAGAGAGAACTAATTGATCCCGCAAGCGTCGACATCGCTGCTGCAAAAAGTCCCGCTATTATTATTCCCGAAACTCCCGGCGGGAGTACATGAATTATAAAATCAGGAAAGATCTCATCAGGTTTCATATCTATTTTCCCGTAATAAGCATAGAGCATAACCCCCAGAATAAGGAAAAAGGCAAATTGTACAACGATTATTATTCCGCTGCCTATAATTGCCTTCCGGCTTTCCTTCAGGTCCTTTGCTGCAAGCAGCCTCTGCACAATCAGCTGATCTGTTCCGTGCGATGCCATAGACAGGAATGCTCCTCCCAGAATACCACCGATAAGAGTATATGGCTCAGAAAAAAAATCTTTTATGGTGCCTGCAAAACCTGGATTAATAACCTGGAATTTGTTTCCTTCAGAGGCCGCAAATAAGACAGAGTTCCAGCCGTCAGGAAGATAATTTAATATGAAGTAACCTGCCAGAATTGCTCCCGCTATATAAATGAACATCTGAATAACATCCACCCAGATTATACCCTTTACTCCGCCGGTGTAGGTGTAAATGAGTGAAACAAGTGCTATTATCATGATTGCATAAGGATAGTCGATACCGAGCAGAAGCTTTAAGGGTATTGCCGTTGCGAACAGTCTTACCCCGTCGGCTGCAGTCCTGGTAAATAAAAAAACGACGGAAGCATAGTTGCGTGTTTTCCCCCCGAACCTTGTTTCAAGGTAAGTATAGGCTGTTTTCAGTTCACCTTTATAATATGCCGGCAGAAAAACGGAAGCAACGATTATTCTTCCAAGGAGATAGCCGAATGTAACCTGCAGAAAGTTTAAATTGGTAAGGTATGATAAACCGGGAATAGAAATAAAAGTGAGAGTGCTTGTCTCGGCAGCCACTATTGAAAAACATACCGCCCACCAGGGAACCGAAGTTGAACCAAGGAAATAGTCTTTAATGGATTTTTGTCTGCCCCCTGATATTACACCGAAGACCGCTATGCCGATTAAATACACCGCAATGATAAAATAATCGAGCGATCTTCCTTCCAATAAGCTATTCCTTTTTTAACTCATTGAAAGCTTCATCAACTGTTTCGCATACTGGGAGGACACGGTCAAGCTGTGTAATTTTAATAAGAGAGTAAACTTTTTCAGATGGAGCGGCAATTCTCATAGCGCCGCCGTTTGTGTTGAGGATTCGGTTTGCCACAAGTATTGCGCTTAGTCCTGAGCTGTCGCAGGTTTCGACCTCGCTCATATCAAGGATAAGCTTGGTTACTCCCTCAACCTTAAGAAGCATTGTAAATTCACCCTTAACAAGTCCTGAAATATTTGTATCTAATCTTTTCTCATTCAATTTAAATATTGTTATCTCGTCGATCCTTTTGATCTCGAAATTCATATAATTTCCTTAAAACATTTTTAAGCAATTTAATAAATTTTTGTATGAATTTTCAGCGTCGGAACTTCTATTTATAACCTGGATATTATAAAATTTATCAGGATCTCCTTTTACAAAGCCCAGTTTATAAGGCGCTTTAATTCTGTTAACGATATAGCAGCAGAACATATTTTCCTGCCTGTTGAGGTCTATCACCGTCTGGAACCTCAGCTGATCAAGTTTGTCGTTTATTTTTTTTGAAGGAAGATTCAGCCGGCTTACATCATCAACGGTATAACCGATCGCCTTCTGACGGAACTTGGTGGGAAGCAGGTTTACTTTGTAATCATGTGTAAATGTTGTTACGCTCTTCCTGTTTTCTTCAAGATAATTTAATACCCTGAGGGCCTGACTGAAATCCGAATCATTCTCAGGCATAACAACAAAAAAATCAAATGATCGCTTGAAGAAATCCCGGAAATTATGTTCGGTAACTTCAAATTCTCTCAGCTTGTTTTTTACTAAGATTCCTGCAATCTTATCTTTTAGTTGTCCTATCATTTCTTCTCTGATTCATCAAGTTTTTTAAGAAAGTCCTTCTCATTCAACACTGCGACTCCGAGTTTCTCAGCTTTTACCAGTTTCGAACCTGCATTTTCGCCGCTTACAAGGTAATCGGTGTTCTTGCTTACCGATGAAGTAACCTTACCCCCAAACATAACAATTTTATCGCTGGCTTCTTCACGTGAAAAGCTGCTCAGGGTTCCGGTAATTACGAAAGTTTTTCCTGTGAAGAAAGTGTCTTTTTCAATTTTCTTTTCTGAAATAAAATTCAGATCATGTTTTTTGAGTCGTTCTATTATTTTGCTGTTGTGGGGATCTTTGAAAAATTTAACCACACTCTGACTGATACTTGGCCCTATATCGTGAATTGCTTCAATCTTCTCCTCATCGGCATTCATTATTTCATCGATGTTGTTGAAGTGATCAGCAAGCTTCTTTGCGGCACCGGAACCTACATACCTTATGCCGATTGCAAAAAGTGCCTTTGCAAATGGCTGCTTTTTACTGTCTTCGATGGCACTTAATAAATTATCGACACTTTTCTCGCCCAGACGTTCAATAGCAATCAGGTCACCCCGCCTGTTTTTCAGATCATAAATATCAGCATATGTGTGTAGGAACCCTTCATCCACAAAAAGATTGATTAGAGCAGTGCCCAGTCCTTCTATATCCATTGCTCCGCGTGCAGAAAAATGCTCGAGTCTACCCTTAATCTGGGCAGGACACTCGGTGTTCTCACAGTAATACGCCACCTCCCCATCGGGCTGAAACAGGGGAGTCTTGCAGACGGGACATTTTTTCGGAGGCCGGACCGGTTTCGAACCTGCAGGCCGTTCTTCCGCTACTACTGAAACGACTTTGGGAATAACGTCTCCCCCTTTTTCGATTACTACTTTATCGCCTTCCCTTATGTCTTTTCTTCTGATCTCATCAATGTTGTGAAGCGTAGCCCTGCTAATTGTTGATCCTGCAAGAAAAACAGGTTCCATCTCGGCTACGGGGGTTACTGTTCCTATTCTACCTACCTGCCAGGTTATTTTATTCAGCCTTGTGATAGCCTGCTTTGCTTTAAACTTGAAGGCTACAGCCCAGCGCGGGGATTTGGCGATATTTCCCAGTATTCTCTGCTGCCGTAAAGAATTGACTTTGATGACTGCACCGTCAACTTCGTATTCAAGTGAATTCCTTTTTTCTTCGAGCTTTCGGCAGACCTCAACAACGGCATCAATGTTTTTGCAGAGCCTGAATTCGGAATTAACATTGAACCCAAGCTTGCTTAGCATCTGAAGATTCTCATGCTGGGATTCATAATTTTCATCAAGACTTATCAATGTGTATGCAAAAATGTTCAGAGGTCTTTTTGCAACTATCCGGGGATCCTGAAGTTTGAGCGTTCCGGCTGACGAATTGCGCGGATTTGCAAATAATTTTTCTCCCTTCTCTTCCCGCTCCTTGTTCAGGTTTATGAAGTCCTGCACCTTCATAAAAATTTCACCCCTTACTTCAATCTCATTAAATGAATATGGAAAGGATGTAGTCTTATGCAGTCTGAGCGGAAGAGAACGGATAGTTTTCACATTGGTCGTTATCTCCTCACCTACTACACCGTCACCTCTGGTTGCCGCTGTAGTGAGGTAGCCGTCTGTATAATGCAGACTTACAGAAGCACCGTCTATTTTAGGTTCTACCACATATTCCACTGATTCTCCCGCAGGTAAAGCCTCCTTTACCCTCCTATCGAAATCAAACAGCTCTTCTTCGTTGTATGTGTTGGCAAGACTAAGCATAGGGATCAGGTGAGTTACAGGTTTGAATTCCTTTGTGAGGTCTGTACCGACTCTCTGGGTCGGCGAGTTAGGAGTTACAAGATCAGGATTCTCAGTCTCAAGTTTTTCAAGCTCTTTCATTAAGGCATCATATTCCTGGTCACTTATCGCCGGTTCAGCGAGAACATAATAGCTGTAATCATGCCTTCTTATTTCTTCACGTAATTCTTCTATTCTTTTCTGTGCGTTTGACGTCATTGTTCCAGGCCTGTTTGCGGCGGATTGTGAAGATATTCTATACCACTTGAAGTTATTTTAACATGTGAGACAGATTTGGATTCAGGTTTGAAATCAAGCGGTTTATTATTCAGCTGCAGTTTTATGGCTGAAGATCTTCCGAATGTAATCTTGAAACCATCTTCTGCCTTAAGTGATTTCTGAGAATTGGGAAATAAAATAAACTCTTCTTCTTTCTTGTTGTCAAGAATTAGTTTAATCCAGGAAGTATCACTTGCCTGAATCAGTAGATTAAGGCTATCACCTGATACAATATTATTCTGTGTAGAATCTTCAGCCTGAGCAGGGGTTTCCTGGTAACGCTGTTGTGATTCTGTAACAACTTCATCGTAAGGTTTTTCAGGGACAACAATTTCATTACTCTCATTAAAGAACAATAGATAGATTAACCCGATAAGGATAATTGCTCCGCCAATAGATGCAGCTGCCATTATTGCACTCTTATTGGCAGGTGCGGGTTCACTTCGTTTAGGACTTATTGAATCAAATGTCGCAGGCGGTTTGGAATAAACTGCATCAGACTGATGAGCTGAATGTTTTACCTCGCGAAACTTTTCCGGCTGCTCGCTGCTGTCTGGCTTCGCCTCCGTCTTCTCATCAGGTTTCTGCGGTGGTGTCTGGCCTGCAGTTTCTTCGGGCTTATCCTCCTCTTTGTACGTTTCCTGTTCTGTGTTTCCCTGTTCTTCAGATGGTTCTTCAAACGGCAGACCTTCTTTAGCCGCTTCATATTTCTTCAGCATAATTTCCGGATCTAATCCCACTACATCAGCATATTCTTTAATAAAAGCCTTCACATAAAGATCAGGGAGAAAACTGAGGTTGCCCTCTTCAATGGCTTCAAGGAACTTCAGATCTATCCTGGTCCTTACTGACAGCTGCTTTAGGGTCAGATTGCTTTTTATCCGCGCTTCTTTTAGTTCTTCAGCTAATTTATCGAACATTTTTGTTGACCGTTTTTTTAGAAACTAATTACGAACTAACTTGGCCGCAAAGGCTCCGTCCAGCTGATGCGCATGAGGCAATGTCTGAATACATCCATTAGCATCAACAATTTCCATTGGGAATGAGCCTGAAGCATTTTCAAGACTAAACTCGGGATGTTCGGAAAGAAATTTATTAACTATGTCGCCGTTTTCTTCAGGTTCAATTGAACATGTACTGTAAACCACTACTCCGCCGGGTTTGACCAGAGAGGCAGCTTTCTCCAGTAGCATATACTGCAGCTCCGTCATTCTTCGTATATCAAGGAGATCTTTCTTCCATTTAATATCGGGTTTTTTACACATTGTGCCGGTACCGGAACAAGGAACATCCGCAAGAACCCTGTCGAAACCTGCGTCATTATATTCCAACGCATCCTGTTCTATAAGTTTTATAGAATTTATCCCCAGCCGTTGCGTATTCCGCTCCATAATTTTCAATCTCGCTTCGAACCTGTCGATTGCAATGATTTCTCCTTCATCATGCATGAGGCCAGCTATATAGGCCGTCTTACCACCGGGAGCTGCACACATATCAAGAACTCTCATTCCGGGCCTCGCATCAAGAAGCCGGCAGGCGAGTCCTGCGCTTTCATCCTGTATATTGAAGTAACCGTTAGCGTAATATTCCCATGCCGTTATATTAGTCAGGTTCTGCAGCTTAAAGAACTCAGGAAGATACTGCCCGGCTTTATAGCGGAGGTTTACTTTGTTCAGGAGTTTCTTGAACTCTTCAGGATTTGTTTTCAGCGCATTAATCTTTAAAGTTAAAAATGGCTTTTCATTATTCGCCGCAAGGAGTTTTTCAGTAGCTTCCCTCCCGAACCTTGCAAGGTATCTTTTCACCATCCACGATGGATGTGAATAGTATGCGGCAAGGTAGCCAGGCAGGTCTTCTTCGGGATCAGGATACCGGATACCATTCTTGCTTCTGATAATGTTTCGCAGTATAGCATTTGTAAGATCGGCAGGCTTCTGACCCTGAAGTTTTTTTACAAATTCAACAGCTTCATTTACTACCGCAAAGTCAGGCACACGGTCCAGGAACATTATCTGGTATAAAGCTACCCGCAGTCCGTTTTTTAGATTGGGAATAGCTTTAGAGAACTGTCCTTTATAGAAACCGTTCAGTACCCAGTCGAGTCTTCCCATCCATCTTACCACCCCATGTACAATCTCATACAGAAGGGCTTTGTCGGGCCCGCTAAGATCACTGTTGCGCATTTCATTATCCAGCAGCCTTTCAAGGTATGAGTCCGTTCTCTCCACCCTGTTCAGTATCTTTACTGCCAGTCCTCTTACTCCCGAGTATAAATCTCTTACTTTATGTTCTTCAAATTGCTCTGTCATTATTCAGAATTCTTCTTTCTATTTACTTCTGCACGTCCGCAGGTTCATTCGTAAGGTTAAAAATGGTATTAAACAATTTCACATCTTCGGCTGTCATATTTATATCCCTTCTCTTCATAACTATTCTTGCTGTTTCAATACTCTTACCTACATCGTAGGTTTCTGTTTTTTCGGCACCGCCCCAGGTAAATGAGGGAATAAATTTATCGGGAAATCCGCTTCCGAAAATATTACAGGAGAAACCGGCAATTGTTCCGGTATTAAACATAGTATTAATGGCTGTTTTTGAGTGATCACCCATTATGAGTCCCAGAAACTGTAAGCCGGTATCAATGTGCTTCCCGTTCTGATTGACCTTTATTGCACCATAATTATTTTTTAAATCACTGCAGTTTGTATCCGCGCCGATGTTGACCCAGCTGCCAAGGTATGCATGTCCCAGGAAGCCAGAATGCTGCTTGTTGGAGTATGACATTATTATGGAATCCTCTATCTCTCCTCCGGCCTTACAGACCTTCCCTATAGATACATTTTCCTTTATTATTGCACAGCTTTTAACATATGATTTATCGCCGATGGAAACAGGTCCTTCAATTACACTGTTTGCATCTATCTTAACTTGCTTACCGATATAAACCGGTCCATCTGAAGCATCAAGAACAACACCCGGCTTAACAATTGTATCCGCCCCGATAAAAATATCATCTTTGTTTATAAGGTGTACCCCTCTAAAGAGCCTGGCCTCTTCCGAAATTCCGGGATCGGTCAGATAATTGAAATCCTGCTTCAGCTGACGTCCATTCAACCCGATTAAATCCCAGATGTAATTAATTGTATCAGCCTCAACTTTTTCAGTTGAAATCCCTTCGAAGGTTGAGATATCAATTGTGTTTTTGATTCCCGATTTAATTTTACGGATGGTCTCGGAACTGATCCTTGCAGCAGCCAGCATATCATCCTGAATGAAGATTTTTTCATTTGTGTTTTTGTGCAGAACATTATAAAAATCCTCATTAAGCAGAACTCTGCCGTTAATGAACAGATAATTGTCATCTTCCAGTTGATTTACCTGGACTCGCGGATTGTTGACCCTCACTGTCTCTGCAATGTATTCTCTGCAGAAAAGAGTGTAAGGCGCCTCAGGGAAATATCGTAATATTTTCTCCTTTAGCGTCTTCATCCCGCATAATAGATCATAAACAGGATGAGAGAGTGTAAGAGGATAAAAATTATCGGTCTGTTTATCTTCGAAAATACAAATATGCATTGGGTTCTTTTTCTTAAAGAATGTTCAATAATTTAATATTTTTTAGGGTAAGATTCTCGTGAGATAATATTCACATAAAAGCTGTGTACTTTAATCAAAGAGCTCTAAAGTAAAAATTAGTAATAATTTTGGAGACTTTCCGGGTGTTTTAATTTTCAACAGTATGACAAAATGGCAGACAGATCTTTAATCTCTTGTTATGGCAGTAGTTTACCCGTAGGCATGCCGTAGTTATACCCTGGTTGGAGAAAGTAGCAGGGTTCGAAAATACGCTGTTTTCGGCTGTTGGAAATCTCAACAGTATGACAATTTTGTCATACTTCGTTTTGAGGCCGGGAGGAAATTCTGAGGTGAATTCTCAACCGCAAACAGTAAAAAAAATCAATCCTTTGTAATAAGTTGGCCGCTGATTCTGAGCAATTCTGTTTCAGCTGATTTAGCATCATATTGTGCCGAAACCAGCCTGCTTTTTGCATCGATAAGTTTACGCTGGGTTTCTCTGAACTCGAGGGGAGTTATATTCCCGAGTTTTAGTTTTTCCAGTGCAATATCAACACTCTCCAGTGCCACTTTTAAGTTCTCTTCCTCAAGCTCAACAAGCTGGAGACTATTAAGATACTTTTTATAGGTGTTAAGCAGATTAGCTTCAACACCCGTTTTTACCTGGTCATAGCTGTACCTGCTGTTCTCAATTCCTATCTCTGCGTTCTCAATTTTTCTTCGGGTATTTAGTCCGTTAAACAAATTGAGGTTTGCGGAAACACCGTAGCTCAGACTGTAATTCTTATTGGATTTTATAAAACCTGCTTCAGCTTCCGACTTTGTATAATCGTAACCTCCAATGAGCGAAATTTTCGGAAAAAGATCAGCTTTTGCAAGTCTAAGATTAATTTGTGAAAGATTTTGATTTTTCTTTGCTATTTGCAGAGTGGTATTTTTTTCAAGGGTGCGGCTTTTCAAATCATTCAGGTTGAGGCTCTTATCAATCAATATCGTATCAGCCACATTGAAGTCACTGCTTACATCTCTCCCCATAAGCTGATTCAGGTTGACCTTCAGCTGTTCATAGGTTAATTCCTCTTTTAACAGATTTGAACGGTCTTCATTCAGATCCACCTGTGCCTGGCGCAGATCAAACTTTGAACCGGTACCAACATCTTTTTTCGATTCTGCTATTCTCACTCTTTCCTGACTGGTGCCTATAGCCTGGTTCAGAACCACGAGTACCTGTTTTTCTCTTATCAGGTTATAGTAAGTCTCTATAACATCGGCAAGACTTGTTTCCACCTCAGCTCTGAAGTTGTCCTCTCCTATCCTGTTCAGCTCTTTAAGCATATCAATATTCGCAAACATTGCCAGGCCGTCGAATATTGTCCAGTTCAGATCAACCCCGGCGGTAAGGTTTGTTGATTTCGCCCCCTTCCGGTCAATTGTCCTGCCGTCAAAATATTCCTGCTTAGTATCGTTATTGCTTTTAATATAAGAGCCCGAGGCATCAATCGAGGGAAGAAAACCCGCATTCCCTATATTTGAATTATTATCAGCAATCTTCGACTCATTCCGTGCAATATTTATTGAATAATTATTTTTGAGGGCGATTTTAACTGCTTCTTCAAGCGAAAGAGTTTCCTGCGGAAAAACACTGCCGTTAGTAATTAAGAAAAGAAAGAATAAGATATTAAGAACTCTCATATGCCTCATTAAATTTTATTTACTCACCAGGGCAGCTTCTTCTCCGGGTTCGGCTGCCTCTGTAACATTTGATACCGTCGCTGTACTGCGGGAAAGGTATGAATAAACCGCAGGAACTATGAGAAGCGTTAGGAATGTTGAGAAAATTAATCCTCCGATAACTGCTATTCCCATAGAAACCCTGCTTTCAGAGCCTGCACCAAGTGCAAGTGCAATAGGTAAAATCCCAAGCACAGTTGATAAACTTGTCATAAGAATTGGACGAAGTCTTGCAGCTGCCGCATCTTTAATGGCCTCAAGTTTGGATAACCCGGCGGCCTTCCTTTGATTGGCAAACTCTACAATAAGAATACCGTTTTTAGTTACAATACCAATCAGCATAATGATACCAATTTCGCTGAATATGTTCAGGGTCTGATTGAAATACCATAGCGATAAAAGAGCGCCGAATATAGCGAGAGGAACAGTAAATAATATTATAAACGGATCTCTGAAACTTTCGAATTGGGCTGCAAGCACTAAGTAAATAAACCCGATAGCAAGCAGGAATGCGAATAAAAGACTCGATGAACTCTCAGCATAATCCTTCGACGCTCCGCTAAGGGCGGTTGAAAAAGTTTCATCCAGAACCTGTGAGGAAATTTTATCCATTTCCTTGATACCATCATCAATGGTTTTACCGGGAGCAAGACCTGCAGATACGGTAGCCGAAACATACCTGTTAAACCTGTAAAGCTGAGGAGGTGCGCTCTGTTCGGTTAGCTGAACGACATTATCAAGCTGAATCAGATCGCCTTTTGTGTTCTTTACGTATAACGACTTCAGGTCTATCGGGGCATTCCGCTTATCGCGTAAAAGCTGTCCGATCACCTGGTATTGTTTTCCGTCTTTGATAAAATAACCGAAACGCTGGCCGCTGAAAGCTGACTGGATTGTTTGCGCAATATCAATAGTGGACACACCAAGGTTCCTTGCACGCTGCCTGTCAATAACAAGCTTGATCTCCGGTTTGTTGAATTTCAGATTGGCATCGACAATTGTAAATACTGGATCCTTCTGGGCGGCATCCATAAACTTAGGTAGATACTCGCGCAGCTTTTCAAAGTTCGGGGCCTGGATTACATACTCTACCGGCAATCCGCCTCTTCTCTGTCCTATTGACTGCTGCTGCGTAACAAATGCCCTGGCTTCAGACATCTGCGACATTACAGGCGAGATGTCATCCGCAATCTGCTGCTGTGATCTGTCACGTTGATCGGGATCAGTAAGAATAACAAATGCGAATCCTGAGTTCACAGAGCTGGATGCGCCGAAACCCGGTGATGTAACTGAAATAATGGCTTCTCTTTCGGGAATGCTGTCTTTAAGGGTCTGCACGAGCTTATCCATAAAGTTATCCATATACTCAAATGATGAACCCTCAGGAGCAGTAGCAAATAACCTCAATCCGCTCCTGTCTTCAAGAGGAGCCAGTTCGGCAGGAATGAAGCTGAAGAAAAGATAAATGAGTGCCAGGGAAACTCCCATTATCAGGAAGGCGGTCCATCTCTGTGATAAAAATGCGTCCAATGAATTCCGGTATGTATTATTCATTTTTACAAAGAAGGGCTCGGTCTTGTTATAGAACCAGTTATGCTTTTCTCTTCTTTTGAGGATCCTGGAACTAAGCATGGGAGTTAACGTCAATGCAACAAAAGCAGAGATAAGCACCGAACCAGCAATCACAATTCCGAATTCACGGAATAGCCTACCGGTTAACCCCTGCAGGAATATGATGGGAAGGAATACCGAAGCCAAAGCAATTGTAGTTGAAAGGATAGCAAAGAATATCTCCGCAGAACCCTTCCGGGCTGCTTCATCAGGATGATCTCCCGCTTCAATTTTTGTATATATATTCTCCAGCACAACTATGGCATCATCCACCACAATACCAATAGCCAGAACAATTCCAAGCAAAGTCAGAACATTTATAGAAAAATTCGCCGCATACATTATAAAGAAAGCGCCGATCAGAGAAATTGGAATGGCTATGACGGGGATAATGGTCGTACGCCAGTCTCTTAAGAAAAGGAAAATTATAAGCACAACGAGTCCGAATGCAATGAAGATCGTCTGCTCAACCTCAGATATAGAATCGCGTATGTATTCGGTAACATCAAATCCGATCCCTGTTTTTACATCTGAAGGCAGATCCCTTTTAATCTGCGCAAGTCTCTTATAAAATTCATCGGCTATGGAAATATTATTTGCTCCCGGTTGAGCAATAAGTACAACACCCACCATGGGAGTTCCATCTCTCTTCAGAATGGACCGTTCATTCTCCGCACCTAAAGTCGCATAACCTACATCCTTAAGTCGTACAATATTCCCGCCATCTTCTTTAACAATAAGATCATTGAATTCTGATGCATCATGCAGACGGCCGATGGTTCTGATTGACAATTCAGTTTTATTACCTTCAATCAGTCCAGATGGGAGTTCAACATTTTCACGGGTAACAGCACTCTTTATATCCAGGGGCGTCAAATGATAAGCAGCAAGTTTAGCGGGATCGAGCCAGAGCCTCATCGAATATTTCTTTTCACCCCATACCTGCACTGCACTAACGCCCGGTATAGTCTGGAATCTTTCCTTAAAGACATTATTGGCAAGTTCGGTAAGCTGAAGAAGATTCCTTGTATCGCTCTGGATATTCAGGAAAACTATCGGAGAGGCATCAGCATCGGCTTTTGAAACAATCGGGTTCTCTACGTCAGGAGGCAGACTGCTGACTGCACGCGATACCTTATCTCTCACATCATTAGCTGCGGTCTCAAGATCAACATCTATATCAAATTCCACCGTTACCGTACTCCGCCCGTCGCGGCTGACAGAGGTTAAGGAACGTATCCCGGCAATACCGTTTATAGATTCTTCAAGAGGCTCAGTAATCTGAGATTCGATTACATCCGCATTTGCTCCGGTATACGTTGTACTCACTGTAATGATTGGAGGATCAACGGAAGGATATTCCCGCACGCCAAGGTAGGTATATCCCAAAAGTCCCAGTACAACTATTGCAATCGACATCACGATCGCAAGCACAGGCCTTCTTATACTTAAAGATGATAGACTCATTTTTCAAACTCTGAAATAGTTACCGGCGCACCGGGACGAAGCTGAAGCATCCCGGATGTAATTATCGTATCTCCTTCAGTAATTCCTGAAGTAAGCTGAACATCTACATCGTTTCTGATTCCTGTGCCCACCTGTTGAGGCGCTGCTTTCCCGCTCCGGTATATAAAAACTTTTTGTCCCTTTATGTCGGGTATCAAAGCCTCGGATGGGATCATTATTGCATCTTCAATTTTCTTAAGCACAAGCTGGATGTTGGCAAAGGAGCCGGGAAGAATTTCACGTCCGGTATTAGAGCAGAGCGCTCTAAGCTGAAGAGTCCTTGTAACGGGATCAATCTTCGGTTCAATTGCATACACCTTCCCGACATACTGTTTATCATTTCCGGTTATTGAGAAATTTATTTCATCGCCTACGTTCACCATCGTTGAATATCTCTCGGGGATAGAGAAATCTATTTTAATAGGATTTATATTCTGAAGGCTGGCAATAATCATTGAGTTAGTAACAAAACTTCCTTCACTTACATTCTTAAGACCTATGATTCCGCTGAAGGGTGCGCGTATCTCTGTCTTGTCAATCTGGGCTTTAATAAGCTCCACTTCAGCCTGGTTTACCTGAAGCTGGTTGGCTGTCATATCATAATCTTCCTGGCTGATAGCCTCCTTTTCGAGAAGTTGTTTCTGTCTGTACTCTGTGTCCTTCTGAAGTTCCATTCTCGACTTTGCACTCTGAAGCTGCGCCTGGAGATCAGCATCGTTTATCTTTACAAGAAGGTCGCCCGCTTTAACAAAACTCCCCTCCTTAAAGAGTATTTTTGTAATCTTTCCCGGAACTTCACTCTTAAGGTCCACTTCCTCATTTGCCAGTACCGTTCCTGTTGTCAGCACCTTGTTATCAAGTGTCTGATACTTTGTTATATGAGCTTTTACAGGAAGAGAACCTCCTGGGGCTCCGGGGCCCTGTCCCCCCGGTTTGCTTTCTGAGGATTTAAATTTGGGAATAGCCAGAATTATCAGCACCACAATCACTATCCCAATAATACTGAAGGTTTTTAAGTTCTTTTTCATTTGAAATTTCTGTTAAACTTTTGCAACTTAATTAAAACGTGTGTGTTTATACAACATAAAAAAAATGACTTCCTGCCGCTCACAGCCAATAAAAAAAGCCAGCAAATAACTGGCTTTTCTTAAAACTGCTGAACTTCTGAAACTATTACTTTGTGTCTTTTTTCGCGTATTTTTTCTTGAATTTCTCAACTCTTCCGGCAGTATCCAGAAGTTTCTGTTTTCCTGTGAAGAAAGGATGAGAGGCACTGGAAATTTCAAGTTTTACGAGGGGATATGTATTACCGTCTTCCCATTCAATCGTTTCGTTCGTCTGGATCGTAGAACGTGTTAAAATAGAATAATCTGCTGATGCATCCTGGAAAACAACGGGTCTATAATCCGGGTGAATTCCCTTTTTCATACCAATATCCTAATTATTTAATTTCTAAAAATTTGAACAATAAAGATAGAAAAGATATCAGAAATTTACAATAATAAAATGGCTGATTATTGCCGGGCTCTCGCATTGAACATCGATTCGAGCTTCTGTTTTAGTCGATTAAGCTGTATTTTCTGCTCATTTGAGAGGTTTACCTGCCGGAAATTCAACCCTGCCTTGTTGACCGGATAGTCGGTTATCCTACCAGGGGTGAAATTCGCGGTAATGAACATGTCATTATTTACAGATCTGCCCCCAGGAGCTGCTACTGCAGAAGGACTGAAGCCTTCTCTTTTCGCGGTAGATTTTTGAACGGGCTGATCCGTGCTTCCTTTATCTTTCTGAAGGCTTGAACTTTGTCCGGGGGATATCGCTTCGTCCCTGTCTGCAGGTCTTCCGGAGGTAGATAAACTGGATGAGGTAGATGATTTGGAAAGATTATCAGCATTAGCCGAAAGCGCAACGTCTCCGCGTTCCCTTGGTGCGGTTAGCAATGGATTATCCGGTGTTACCCCGTTATTATTAAGTACAAAAATTAATAAAAGAGCCGTTACTGCAAGAGCAGCAGCCGGTACCAATCGTGAAGGTATGAATATGTTCTGCCAGAATGATCTTTCTTCCGAAAGTGATTCGGAATTAATTCGTCTCATAAGATCAGCTTCAAAACCAGCAGGAGCCTTTACCTGCTGAAGCTGCCTTAGTGTACTAGCAACATCCTCGTATTTCATATCATCATTCGGATTCACATCATCACCTTTCACTCTTTATATATATCCTTCAGTAATTCCTGTAGTTGTGCTCTTCCACGGTTAATACGGGATTTTACAGTTCCCACTGTTATCCCTGTTATTTCAGAAATCTCTTCGTATGATAACTGCTGTATATCTCTCAAAATAACCATTTCCCTGTAAGCCGGCGAAACCTTCTGAATAGCCTTCTGAATAATTTCGTCCTTTATTCCGCTGTCGGTCATCTCATCGGGACGATAGCTTTCATCGGGTATATCATAGGTTTCATCCTTTTCTTCGCCGTAAGCATTTATAGAAAAGAACTTTCTTCTCCTGCGTCTCTGGTACTCCGTCCTTGCCAGGTTTCCGGCTATTGTGTAGATCCATGTTGAAAACTTTGCAATCGAACTGTACGAATCTTTATACCGGTAAACCTTTATAAAAGCTTCCTGTACAACATCCATACAGGATTCATAATCGCCTAAAAACCTGAACACATAATTTGTAAGAGGATTTTTATATCTCTCCACAAGAATCTCATAAGCCCGAACAGTATTGTTCTGTTGAAACTCAAGAATTAATTCTTCATCCGTAAGTTCGCTCAGATTCTTATCGGTCAATGCGCCTTATACTTTCTGCGGTTTGAATTGTTTCCAGAATTATACAATAAATTAAGTAAAAAACTTTTAATACAGAAAACGAATGAGATTCTGCACATCCGGATCAGCCTGAGTGTCTACTTTATTATGCAGCGCTGTTTTCCCTCCCGCCACCAGGATCTCTGTAAGCAGAATGCTTATAATATTTTTATTGTCGTCTGAAGTCGTTTTCACCGAAACATCGGCATTAAGCAGGGCCCTCGATATATTAACCAGTTCATCATCAGAGTATAATCTCCTGGCATTATAAAATTTCTTGAGATAAAAGGGGTGTGTGCCCACAATCCTTGCCGCCTGTGCCTCCGGCATATTTGAGCCTCTGAGCTCATTTATCCTAAGAATCCCGGTAAAAAACCTTGTTAACATATGAATAATGTAAACAGGCTCGGCGCCTTTTTCCAGCAGGTTAAATGCAATCTTAAAGGAGGAGCTTTTATTTTTCTCACCAAGAGCATCCTGCAGATCGAAAATGCTGTACTCCTTGAACCTGGCAGACAATGATTCAATACTCTCGATGTCTATTTCTTTTTTATCACCCAGAAATATGAAAACTTTTTCAAGCTGGGTCTCAATAAGACTCCGGTTATCGCCCACCATGTCGGCAAAGATGGATGCAACTTCCTGCGAAATATGCTTTCCATTCTCGGCTGAATACCTGGTTATCCATTCGACAAGTGCCGTGCCTTTTAATTCAACGGCCTCAAAAATGAAGTTATTTGCCAGGAGCGACTTAAACGGTTCAGATGCAAGATTGGAAATTCCACCATGATGGACCAATACAAGGTAAGTGAAGTCGGCAGGTGAATTAATATAATTTACAAGATTTTTCTTATTGCTCACCTTCTCAAATTCTTTAATCAAAATAAATTTCTTTTCTGAACCGAATGGAAAAGAAGATGCCAGGGAAAGCATATCAATAAGGTTTTTATCTTCAGCATAAATTACTTCCTTATCGAAATCAGAAGTGATGAAGGGTTCTACCGCTTTTTCTACCTGCTTTATTACTTTATCCAGACTGTATGAGTCCTCTCCGAAGAAATAATATACCGGCTGCAGTTTTCCTGCTGCTATATCTTTAGAAGCATTAAGTATTGTCGGTGCTTTTAATCTACTTTTCGCCATTAGTTCTTTTAATCTTTTCGTATTTCATTGCGCGTGTAAGGAAAAATGCAAGTCCTCCCCATACAAGTCCCAGTACCGCTATAATTGTAATTACAGCTGAAGCTTCCATCAGGTTTCAGAACTCCTTTGTAACGTATATCTAACCATCAGCTTATTGAAGGAAATGAACAGAACCAGAATAACAGTCCACTGAAAAATCGCCGTTCCTGCATTTTCGATATGAAATGGATTCCACCACTCAGGGTCCCACCCGGCCGATGAAATCAGCCACCACAAAATTAACACAATAACCTGAATTGGTATAAGAATTCCTATCACAAAATTGTACCATTTCCCGATTTTTACATCGCTGCCGTATCCGTTAATAATTTCCGTCCTGAATTTATCCACTCCGTATTTAATTATGGAAAATGAAATGAAGGCGCCGCTTAAGATAAGACCTACACCCCATACCCAGTCCTGGTTTGTAAAGAAATCCAGGTCAAGTGCAGACGGAATACCGAACAGAAACCCAGCGATAGCAACAATAATTATCGCTCTCCTCCGCTTAAAGCCAAAATCGATAAATGTTCTCGTTGCCAGTTCAACCATGGAAATAAGCGAAGTTACCGCAGCAAAGAAAAGTGCAATAAAGAAGATCGATGCAAAGAAAATATTAACAAAGTAACTGGATGACATCTTCGAGAAACAGAAGCGGCAGGAAGATAAAGGTTAAGCCTGTATTTGCGGGTCCCGACTGCGATACCTGGGTCATTGCATCCACGGAACTCAGTGAGAATACGGTAGAGAAAATCGTAATGCCCGCAAGAAGAGAAACTGTATTGTTGCCGAAGCCTATCAATGCCGCATTCAGTGAGATATCCTCTCTTTTCCTCATATAAACAGCATATGTTAAGATCAACCCCCACCCTGCCCCCGTATCCCATGCATTCTGGGTCAGTGCATTCAGCCAGACTTTATAATCAAGAATGATATCAAGTTTTGGTGTAAAAAAATATTTAATTCCTTCAATTGCATTCGGCAGTGTAACAGCTCTGACGAATAAGATTACAAGTATCCCGAGTAATGCGGGTACCATAAACTTAGTTACTTTTTCTATTCCTTTGGTTATCCCCCTATATACCACAACCGCAACAAATGCCATAGCAATGAAATGGAAGACAAGAGGTTGGTATCCTGTGGAAAAGTTCTCCCAGTACTGAAGATGGTTAGCTGTATCAAAGAGATTTCCGGAGACTGAGGACAAAAAATATTTCAGGCACCATCCGGTAACTACCGAATAGTAAAACATAATAGCTGTGGATACGAAAACAATAAAGGCTCCCATCCAGCCAAATTTTTGCCCTGCTGTTTTTGCTATCGCACCGATAGGACCGAAACTGCGTTGATTTACCGAGAGCAAATTCTGCTATGATTAATGGGACTGACCAGATAAGAAGGAATATCGTCCAGGGGATAAGGAAGGATCCGCCGCCGTTCTGCGCAACTATCCTTGAGAAGCGCCAGATATTCCCGGTGCCGACCGCAATGCCTATAGTCGCGATTATAAGAGCCCACCGGGAGGAAAAAAATTCTTCCTGTTTCATCGAATCAATTATAATAAACTCAAATATGAAAAGCCACACTTACCCGTCATTGCGGGTTATTGCAGTTAAATTCCACTGCATTGCTGTTGGCTTTTAGCCAACGGGTCAGATCCTTACTCATTATTCGCCGGGTTCCCAGCTTTAGCCGTTGTTTACTTCTATCAGTCTCAGATTACGCCAGTATTTATGCAGTTGTTTACTCATAATATAGACGGTTCAACAACGGTTCAATTAGGATTCTGTGGGACAATTTGTTGAAATGTTAAACAAAACTGTTGATATTTTCTATTGTAGGTAATACGGTCTCATGCTCAATTAAATTCAGAGCTGCCTGAAGTAATTTCATTTCTAAGAAAGATAATATAATTATTTCAACCTGAAATTCAACTTGAATAACCATGTTTGCGAAACAAATGTTGTAATTGGAGATTAAAAAAAGAGGCTGCCTATTGGCAGCCTCTTAAAAATATTTATTGCTGGGTGCGTTTTTCGATTGTGATGTTTTCGATTACTACATCAGTAAGCGGTTTATCCTGTGCGTTTCTTTTAACCTGGGATATTGAATTAACTACATCCATACCGCTGATGATCTTCCCGAATATTGTATGATGACCGTTGAGCCAGGGTGTGGCGGCAACGGTTATAAAAAACTGGCTGCCGTTGGTGTTGGGACCTGCATTGGCCATTGCGAGTATGCCGGGTGAATCGAATTCGAGTCCTGTGTTTACCTCATCTTCAAAGGGTTTTCCCCAGATGCTCTCGCCGCCTCGACCGGATCCTGTCGGATCACCGCCCTGTATCATAAAATTTGGTATTACACGGTGGAAGATAACACCCTTGTAATAACCTTTCTCTGCCAGACCTGTAAAGTTCTCCACAGTTTTGGGAGTTTTATCAGGGTAAAGTTCGGCTTCAAATTTTCCCATATTTGTATTAAATACTGCTACAGTCATTGTGTCGTTTTTTGTCTCCACTTTTGTATTCTCATTATTTGTTGTTGTTTGGTTGTTTGTTTCATCCATACTTTTCTGATTGCATCCGATCAAAAATGCCAGTACGGCAAAGACTATTATTTTTCTCATTACGCCTCCTAAGGTTGAATTATATTTAATCCTATTAGAACCAGAATAACTATACCGGCGATAATCCTGTAGTAAATGAAAAGAAACGTCGAATGTTTCCTAAGGTATTTTAACAGGAAATCAATTGCAAGGTATCCGCTGACAGCAGCCGCGATGGTTGCTACTATCAGGTTCACCCACATAGTACCGCTTAAGATATCAAGTGATTGATAAAGTTCCAGAAGTCCGCTTGCCAGCACAGCCGGAACACTTAACAGGAATGAAAATCTTGCGGCATCTTCTCTCTTTAGTCCTCTGAATAAACCCCCGGTGATGGTTGTCCCTGATCTGGAGGCACCAGGGATAAGAGCAAATGCCTGGGCAATCCCAATAAAGAGAGAGTCGAACAACGATATCTCTTTTTCGGTTTTTACTCTTTTGCCTGCCTTCTCGGCAATTGCAAGAATAATAGCAAATATGATGAGGTTTACAGCAATCACATAGAGATCTTTCGTGAAGGCTCCCTCAATCGCATCCTTAAAAAGAAGTCCTATAAAAACTACCGGGAGCGTGCCTACAATTATGAACCAGCCTGTTCTCGACTGAAATGACTGCTCTGCAAATCCTACCCGCCTGTTCACATTCTCTTTCCAGAAGGAAATCAGTATGTGAATAAGATCGTTCCAGAAATATATAAGTATCGCCAGCATTGTACCCAGCTGTATTACAGCAATAAATGCTGTCCATTCCTGAGGATGATCGGGTGATATGAGATTCATCAGTTTACCGGCTACGGTTAAATGTCCTGTGCTGCTGATCGGTAAGAATTCTGTCAGACCCTGTATTAGACCAAGAATGATAGCGTCAAGTATATTCAATAATGTCTCCTAAAACATATATGTGATTCCCAGATTGACACCTGCAGAAAACGTATTGAGGTCAACCTGGTTATAAATTGTACTATGATGTTGTTCCCAGCCATTAAGATCACCGTTTAGATCGTACCGAAGATCGCCTGATATGTATACATAAAAATCATCACTTAGTTTTGTATTTCCTGCGGCTCTTAACAGGAAACCGATTCCCGTTGAGGTAAAATTAATTGCTGATGGGGATGAAGGGAATGATTCATCAGCGCTTGCCAGCCGTACGCCAATCCCTCCTCCGAATTTAAAATTGTATCCTTCCCCTCTTATAACGTAATAAGAGGTTATGGTGGGCATTATAATATGATATGAAAAATCATATTGTCCTGTACCTATGTTAAAAGTTGCAGAACTGAGCAAATATGCTACCTCTAGTCCAAGGTCGTAGGTGTTGCTAAATGCATGATCATATTCCACGGAGAAAATAACTGCAGAATTAAAACTTGCCATTTCTTCATAGCCGGCGACCTGATTGATATAATCCTTGAGAGAAGGAGTGCTTCCGAAGTTTATACCCATACCAAGTCGTACTTCGTTCTGTGCAGAGGTCTGCGTTATAATCAATAAAGCTGCTAAAATCGTTAGTAAGTATTTCATAATTCTTCCATTTCCGTTTCAACTACATTTATAAGGTTGTCATGCTGCCTGTTCAGTACAAAGAAAATTATCAAGGATAATATGATGAACATTAAATATGATATGATATGCGTTAAAAAAGCATAGGCCAGACTTATAATTTCCCCGTATCCGAAAAGCAGAACAAGGGTCGATTTTGCAAGTGCATGATACGAGCCTGTTCCTCCCGGCGTGGGGATAACAACTCCTATTGCACTGATGCTCATTAATATCCAGGCCATACTATAAGTAACATGAGGCAGCCCTATCATAATCATTCCCACATAAGCATTCAGGGCGTAAAAAAGCATTATCAATACGCTGAGAAAGAATGTGAGAATATAGTTACGTGTACCCTTAAGACTCGCAAATCCTTCTGTAAGCATCTTAAAAACATATCCTGCTTTATGAGCTAGTTTTTCCGATACTCTTCCCAGCAGATTAACAATAACTCCGTAAAATTTTTCCTTAAATCTTACAATCAACAGGATAAACACAAGAAATACTGCTATCAAAGCGGATGTTATGTAAAGCGTTGTTTTAAGCCAGGGAAAGCTGAGGTAAAGGTTGCCGTTATATATTAACGCTGCTACTATAACCGAAAGTCCGAGAAAGATTATATCAATCACCCTCTCTACTATAACTGTCCCGAACATAGACGACCTGGAGATCCTTTCCCACTTACCAAGAAGCACTGCACGTGTGATTTCACCAAGCCGGGGAATTACACAGTTCACACCATAACCAACCATAAGAGAACCAAAAAGATTCTTCAAGGAAGCATCGGGTTTAACGGAACTGATAATAACTTTCCACCTGATTGCACGAAGATAGTGGGATGCAAGGAGAATGACAATAAAAATGATTATCCACAACAAAGAAGCCCTGGAGGCAGTTTCAAGCACTTCACCGAAATTCACATCATAAAAAGCGATGTAGAGGAAAACCGCGGTTAGAATGAGTGAGAGGAGAAAGTTAATTACATCCCTCTTCGCAATATGCCTTTCTGTATTACCTGAGGTCAATGACCTTTATTCCTTTTGCGGGTGAATATGTAAATTCGGATTCTGGAATATCCTGGTTTAACTTGTATCCCGAAAGCGTAACGATTGATTCTCCGTTATTATTTTCAATCAGAACTTTTTCTACCAGGTCATCATCATTAATGTATAATTTAGCCCTGTTAAAATTCAGTTCTGCTGCTGATTTTGGTTCTAGGGTGAGAGTTTTATATTTCCCATCTTCCCCCGAAGTTACATTGCTCTTAGATGGATAAACCTGGATAAAGTTGTTAAGCGACAGCTCTGTAGGTTCTTCTGCATCGTAATTGTTGATGATTACTTTATTCTCCTTCTTATTGTAATTCCAGAAGGTTTCACCATCGGTTATTATTGTATTGTTTTTCAGCTCTATCCTTAACTTATTCTCTTTCTTCAGGTATAACTTACCTGAAAAATCCTCTTTATTTCCTGAAGATTTCGTGAAATTTACCGAAAGGGAATTTATGGAATTATATTTCGATTGAATTGCTTTAAGCAGTTCATTTCCGTTATCCTGACCAAATACAGAAACACTCAAAATCATCGCCAGTATTATAAAAACAGTACTTTTCATTTTTAATCCTTTCATATTCTCCAAATTTCGATTTAGAATTTAAGCATAAATGAAATTATAAAAAATCGAATTTGGCATAGTTTGGGGCCGTTTCCGGAGGTTTACTATAGAGATCTGAGAATTGTTTCCAGCTGTTCTTCGTTTTCAACCAGGACAGTACGGGCTTTGCTGCCGTCATTAGGTCCTACAATTCCTGCTTCTTCAAGTTGATCCACAATCCTTGCAGCACGGGAATATCCGAGCTTTAATCTCCTTTGTAGAAGAGAAACAGATCCCTGCTGATGTCTTACGATGACTCTCGCAGCATCCTCAAACATAGGATCCATATCTGTTAAGAACCCGCTGCTGTCCTTTTTCTTGTCATAAATAGAAGGAAGAAAATATGGTTTTGAATATCCCGGCTGGGAATAGATATAATTTGTAATTCGTTCAACTTCATCAGTTGAGATAAATGCATTTTGAATACGGATTGGTTTAGGCTGCCCTGTAGGAAGGAATAGCATATCGCCTTTACCCAGCAGCTGTTCTGCACCGTTCATATCAAGGATCGTCCTCGAGTCGATTTTGGTTGCAACCTGGTATGCAACTCTTGCCGAGAAGTTGGCTTTTATTACACCGGTGATTACGTTAACTGACGGCCTCTGTGTAGCAAGCACCAGGTGTATGCCTACGGCACGGGCAAGCTGTGCGAGTCTTGCTATCGGTTCTTCAACTTCCTTGCCCGCCGTAATCATAAGGTCTGCAAGCTCATCTATTATTACTATGAGGTACGGCAGGTAGTGATGTTTTATTTCATCTGTGTCGTGAGGTCTTTTCTTCGGATCGGAAACTTTTTTATTGTAATCAACGATGTTCCTTACACCTGCCTTGGCGAGTCTGTCGTATCTCTTTTCCATCTCGATCTCTACACTCTTCAGAAGCAGTACGGCGTTTTGAGGATTGGTTATGATTTCCTCCTCAAGATCGGGTGAAACAGCGAGGTAATGACGGCGCAGTTTATTGTAAAATGACAGCTCAATCTTCTTGGGATCGATCATAATCAGCTTAACTTCAGCAGGCTCTTTAGTATAAAGCAGACTGCTGATAATCATATTTATACCGACGCTCTTGCCTGATCCTGTAGAACCGGCAATCAGCAGATGAGGCATCTTCGACAAATCCGTAATGTATACTTCCCCGCTGATGGTTTTACCGAATGCCATTGGAAGTTCCATTTTGTTATCGGTAACCTTATGCAGCACCGATCTTGCATTTACCAGGGATGCTTCGGCATTTGGTATTTCAACTCCGATAGCGCTCTTACCGGGTATCGGAGCAATTATCCTTATTCCTCTTGCGGCGAGAGCAAGTGCAATGTCGTTTTCAAGTGAGACGATTTTGCTGATTTTAACTCCCGGCGCCGGTACAATCTCATAAAGGGTAACTACAGGTCCGGGTGTTACGGAAATAGCCTGAATTTCAATATCAAAAAGCTTCAGCTTTTCTTTCAGCAGTTCGGCATTTCTTGTAAGTTCCTCTTCGGCAACTTTGAAGTCCTCTGCGGGAGCGGGGTCAAGAAGATCAAGTCCGGCCTTTTTAAAGGTTAATTTTTCATCCCACGGATCGGGCAGCTTTGCATCCTGGTCATGACCTGGATCCCGTTCAGGCAGCTCACCGGTTTTTTCAAGGTCTACTTTCTTTGTTTCGCTCTTCTGCATTACATCGTCATCTTTTACTTCAGTCTTCCGCTTCTTCTCTTCTGTAATGACTTCCCGTCCTGCATCATTCCTGATTATCCTTATCCTCGTCTGTTCCTGCTCCTCGTCCGACATCAGATCTTCAGCACTGATATTGTCTTCTTTACTTTTTTTCCGCTTCTTCTTTTTATCTTCTCTTAGATCCTTTATTTTCTGCAGGTTTTTTTCTTCCGCTTCGGGCCGGTTTATCTTTATCTTACCAGCCTGGTTCGTCCTTTGCAAAATGAACTCTTTCAGGAATGCCGTGACTTTTTCCAGGTCAATGTTGAATGCCAGTACAATAAGAACGAGGAAAGCAGCAAACAAAAAAATAATACTGCCCGCGCCGCCGAGCAGCCGGCCTGTCCCTTCACCGAGGAAATCACCAATTGCTCCCGAGATTTCATATGTATTTGAAAAAAGATCAAATCTTGCCCGGAGTACGCCGAAGAAAGTGGATAATATTAGGCCTGCTATCAGAAGAAAGTTGAAGGATCTGATCATCGTCTTAAAAGAGATCCTCTTAAAGTAGGAGAACCCCCAAACAAAGATTATCACCGGAAATATTGCAGAAAAGATACCTAGGGTGTTGTTTATAAAGAAGTCAGCGAGGTAGGCTCCTGTTATACCAACAAGGTTGTTTGTCCCTCTGAAATTGGCTTCGGGATTAAATACTCTGAAGAGATCAGAAAATTTATAATTGAGTACGGACTGGTCATACCTTGAATAGGAGAGGAGACTTAAAAGCAGAAAAATGGAAAATATAATTAGAAATAGTCCGAGCAGCTTTTTTTTATTCTTCACTAATACAGGTTCATCTTCGGCAGGTTTTACCTTTCCGTTTCCGGGTTTCTTCTTCATTCGAATTATCTCTTATTTAGAATCGTTACTGCGGGGCAGCGACTTTAAAACATTCGTGGAAAAATAAGGAATAACATCCGAAGTATCTAGACCGGCAGCATATTTCAAATCTTCTTCAAAACCGTTCTGCAGCAGAAGTTTTCCATGCTCGGTCTCTTTTAACATTTCAAGCGGATCTTTTCCGAATGAATCATCAAGTGATACGGTTACTCTGGCAGTATCAGTAAGGATAAGCTCGTTATTTTTATCCATTACCCTTCGTATAAGTCTCCCCGCGCAGACAGAATCTTCAAGTGAAAAAGTATTTGATTTACCGGCACACAGAATCTCAAAATCATTCCCCAGCTTAACCAGCTGTTCTGCAATTGCCTCGAGGTTCAGATATGAACAGATATAAAGGTTCTCAGCGAACTTAGCTTTTACTACCGCCTTGGAACCGTTTGTTGTGTACAGAATTATCGTTTTACCGGAAACAATCTCACGGGTATACTCAAGCGGAGAATTTCCGAGAGCAAAACCTTCTACCTTCTTCGTGTTCCTTTCTCCTCCCAGCAGAGTCTGACCCCCGAACATTCCCCCCGATATCTTAACACCAAATTCAACGGTAGCAACTGGGACAATTTCCTTTGCACCGTTTTGCAGCGCCGTTACAATGGTGGTGGAGGCGCGCAGAACATCAATAACAATAACAGTCTTCGCGGTATAATATAGTTCGTCAGCAATTACCGGAGAAAACAGAACATTAACCCTCATAAGTCTTCTAATTTTCCTTTTTTATAAAAGGTAATTTACCTACAACAGCAGGTATTTCCTTACCCCGGATTGAAAAATTAATTTTTGATCCTTCCGCAGCATAAGCTGTTTCAACATAACCCAGGGCGATAGGTTTGTCTAAGACAGGACTTACTGTACCACTGGTGACTGTGCCTATCTTCTTTCCGTCTATAGTAAAATCATATCCATGTCTCGGAAATGCTTTTTCATCCGTAGTTACCGGCACAAGTTTTCTCTTTAATCCTGCTTCTTTTACCTTAAGTAAGGCATCTTTTCCAATGAAGTTATCTTTTTTAAGTTTTGTTATCCAGCCAAGTCCGGCTTCAAGTGGATTTGTAGTCTGATCAATATCATTTCCATATAAACAGAATCCCATTTCAAGTCTGAGCGAATCTCTGCACCCCAAACCTGTTGGTTTAATGTCAAATTCTTTACCAGCCTCCATTACTGCATTCCAGAGATCTTCAGCGGTTTTTTCATCACCCTTAAAGTAAAGTTCGAAACCGAGCTCACCGGTATAACCGGTTCTGGAAACAATCATATCCATTCCGTTAACTCTAGTCTTTATGAAATGATAGTATTCCATATCCAGAGAATCAGAAGTAAGTTTTTGAAGGACATTCCTCGAGTTCGGACCCTGTACGGCGAGCAGTGAGTATTCATCGCTCTGGTTCTGAAGTTCGGCTCCCGGGTTATTTTTATTCATCCATTCGAAATCTTTATCAATGTTAGAGGCATTTATAACCAGCATAAATTCGTCGTCAGCCAGCCGGTATACAAGAAGATCATCAACAATTCCTCCGTCTTCATAACACATCGCAGAATATTGTACACGGCCTGGATTGAGTTTGGATGCATCGTTTACCGTTATATTCTGAACGAAATCAAGGGCTTTA
>CAVVGK010000010.1:0-7591 GCA_963747755.1 uncultured Ignavibacteria bacterium
CGATTTTTATATTAGGCAGCTCCAGAGGAAATATAAATTGTTTCCGGATCATTCTGAGATATTTAACCCCGACAAATTCCGGCCTTCATATATTGACTCCTCAGTATCGATTGAACTGACAGAGAACGGATTAGAGAAAAATACAAAAACCAACCGGCTGATTGTAGAATATGAGGGAAGGAATTTTGGAAAGAAAAAAGGCCTTATTTCACAGGACAAAGCATTGATTGCTCTCCTTGAAAAGAACGGATGGAACCGGCCTGTATATTTTTCAACTACGATTGCAGAGGACAATATCCTGGGAATGACTGAACACTTATACCTTACAGGATTTAACCGCATGCTTCTCCCTGCAAACAACGATTCAGGAAATTTCCATCAGCTTGAGGTTAATTTAGTAGATAAATTCTGGTACAACAACTTTAATAATCCTGATGTTTACTCAGACAGAACAACCAACCTGCTGTTCAATAACTACAGGCATTTATTTTTAACCCTGACTCAGTATTATGTTGAAAAGGGAAATAAAAAACATGCCGGATTTATACTAAACGAAATGGATTCAAGGCTGCCCGAATGGAGGTTCACTGATGAGCAGAACAGAGAAGTATCGGATTTCCGTAAAAGTCTTATGGAGTAAGGGAATTTTAACTTCTGATTCCGATCATTGAGTCTGTATAAATAAACACATACGTTTGAAACCAATCAATACTTACTAAGTATAAAATATCGATAAATTTAATTATCTTTGACCGGGTTCAGATTTGAGCCCATTTTGTATTTTAAATTATAGATGCAGAAGCAAAAGTATTGATCTGATATTCCAGGATCACGGTTCCGGTATTTACGGAGATATGAATTATATAGTTAAAGAATTCCTCGACACGAAGGTTATTAAGAATATCCAGGGGATTCTTACATCCAAACCGCAAGATAATGAATCATTTTTTACCTCTCCTCTCTATGGTTCCTCAAAAAGCTTCCTGGTAAACGGACTTTCACTCAAAGAAAATCAGCTGATTGTACTCCTGCCCGATTCAAAAGCTGTTGATGAACTTAAAGTGGAGCTTACCATACTGGGCATTTCCGATAAGCTTCTTGTTATAAATGAATTCCGATCTGAACCTCTACAGGAAACGCTCACTGAAATAACAAAGCGCGATAAGTTTATTCTCCTGTCAACATATAATATTTTAAATTGTGATCTTCCCACCAGGGAACGGGTGAGTGAACAAACTACGCATATACAGGTCGGCGGAAATCTCTCATATAACGATGTAATCGAATATCTGAATCTGCTCAACTACCAGAAGGATAAATTTGTAGAGGCTCCGGGCGACTATTCCCAGAGAGGAGCTATCATCGATTTCTGGTCATATAGTGAGAAAAATCCCGTACGGCTTGAGTTTGATGGAGACTTTCTTGAATCAATCCGCTACTTCGATCCTGAAAGTCAACGCTCAATCGAACAGATCCCGGAAGTTACATTGGCAGCTTCATTAAGCAGCAGCGATGTGGGGGGATTTACAGATATATTTTCTTATTTGGATCATCCATTAATACTTGCTTCCTCCTTTGAGCTAAAGAATTTCAGATCAGATAGATTCAACTGTTTTAATGAACTGAAACCTGTTAATCCTGAAATAACAGTATCGGAGCAGCCCGATGAAACAACCTATGTTGATGATTTTCCCGATGAGCAGGAGGAAGAACAGGAACTGATTCCTGCTGAAGCTAACCATTCCGGGGATTACCGAAAGTACCTGGCTGTGCCGGAAACAAGATGGGTGATTGAAGAAGAGCTGGGAGGGAATGAGAAGCGACTCGATACAGGAATATCCGATTCGCCCTCTATAAACTCTAACTATGAGATATTATTTAATACTCTGAAGGATTATTCGGAAAAAAGCTTCAGGGTCATAATCACTTCAGAAAATGAGCTGCAGACTTCGCGTCTCCGTGATCTTCTAAGCGAGTTCAAAAAGGAACTCGCCGTATTAATAGAATCAGGTAAAGTTAAAATTGAAACCCTTGCGATTAAGAAAGGATTCCTTCTTAAAGAAGAAAAGCTGCTGATCCTAACCGATTATGAGATATTTAATAAACCGTACAGAACGAAGGTCCCTACTGCCCGCAAATACAAAAAATCAAAGTCGAAGGCATTCGCTTCGATAAAAAGAGGGGATTATGTGGTTCATGAAGATTACGGCATCGGCAGGTATGCTGGATTGGAAACAATACGAATCGGTGAAGCAGAACAGGAATCGATGAAACTCCAGTTTGCCGAGGGAGGGATAGTTTATGTTAATCTCAACTACCTCACCCTTGTAAAAAAATATTCGTCGAATGATAATCTTAGTCCCACTCTTTCTACACTTGGTACTGCCGATTGGGTAAACACCAAAACCAAAACAAAGAAGAAAATTAAAGAGGCCGCCCGCGAGCTGATTGAACTCTATGCTAAACGAAAAGCAGCACAGGGTTATTCATTCGGATCCGATACGGTGTGGCAGAAAGAGCTTGAAGCATCTTTTCTTTATGAAGATACACCCGACCAGGAGAAGGTGACCGATGAGGTTAAATCGGATATGGAAGCGGAGAACCCGATGGACAGGCTGGTCTGCGGTGATGTTGGTTTCGGCAAAACGGAAGTCGCTGTCCGTGCAGCATTTAAGGCCGTGCAGGACGGCAAGCAGGCAGCTGTGCTTGTCCCTACTACCATTCTTGCCGAACAGCACTATAATACATTTAAAGACAGGCTTACACAATTTCCGGTTTCTGTGGAGGTAATGTCGAGGTTCCAGACAAAAAGAAAGCTGACTGAAATAGCCGGAAATTTGAAGGAAGGAAAGGTTGATGTAGTAATCGGTACACACCGCCTTCTTTCAAAGGATATTGCATTTAAGGATCTCGGATTACTAATAATAGATGAAGAACATCGGTTCGGTGTTAAAGCGAAAGAGAAGCTTCGTTCTTACAAGGTTAACGTTGATACTCTGACGCTTACGGCAACTCCAATTCCCCGCACACTTAATCTCTCGTTGCTGGGTGCGCGCGATCTCTCAATTATTGCAACGCCTCCTCCCAACCGGCAGCCGATATACACCCATGTAGCTGTCTTCGATATCCATAAAATAAAAGAATGGATAATGACAGAACTGCGGAGGAGCGGACAGGTATATTTCGTACACGACAGGGTACAGTCGATCGAAAAGCTGGCTGGATACATACACAAATATATACCTGATATAAAGATCGCAATCGCCCATGGTCAGATGAAAGCGTCCCAATTGGAAAATGTAATCCATGGTTTCCTCAACAGGGAGTACGACGTTCTGCTTTCAACAAAGATCATTGAATCAGGCATAGACATACCGAATGTAAATACCATAATCGTAAACCGGGCAGATCGCTTCGGACTTGCAGAGCTTCACCAGCTTCGCGGAAGGGTAGGAAGGTCAAGCCGTCAGGCTTATGCGTATTTCATAGTGCCATCTCTTAACGGCATAAATAAAAAAGCACTTCGAAGACTGCAGGCGATCGAAGAGTTTACAGATGTGGGAGCCGGCTTTAATATTTCTATGCGTGACCTCGAAATAAGGGGTGCCGGAAATCTTCTGGGGACGGAACAAACCGGATTTATAAATGAGGTTGGTTTCGACCTTTATGTAAAGATGATCAATGAAGCTGTAGAAGAACTGAAGTACCAGGAATTCAAGGAGATTTTCAAAAGTCTCCCTAAACAGGAAGAACGCACGGAACCTACTATTGATGCTTATTTCGATATTGGTATTCCCAAAGATTATATGCCTGAGCAGATGGACAGACTGAATTTCTATACATCGCTCTACTCTATTAGTCAGAGTTCAGAACTTGAAGAACTGACCGAGGAAATGAAAGACCGTTTCGGACCCCTGCCGCTGCTGGTTAAAAGACTGTTAGCCGCAGCTACTTTAAAATTGTATGCCTCTTATGCATTGTTTGAAAGAATAATAATCCAGAGAAAGAATATTTTTATAATCCTGCCCAAAGGAGATAAGGAAGATTACTATCAGTATAGGTTTGTCGAGCTGATGCGTTTCATTATGGATAATTACAAGGACAGGATAAAATTCAACCAGCAGAAGGAAGTATTAAAATTCTCCATCCCCAACAATTTCGAATCATCCGAAAAGCTCCTTGACTTCCTCATCAATTTCAGCAGGGAAGTAATGGATTTATTTAAACAGCAGCCCCCCGAACCTGAAGAAAACATTGCGACTAACGAAAAGGGGTAAACCCCGTCTCTATACATTCAGTAAAATAATTCTGAATTCAAAAAACTTTTTTACTAAGTTTGTTCTATATTAAAGGAGCTTAGCGATTGAACTGTCCTTTTTGTAATAACCCGCTGGTTATCCTCGAATTAAACCAGGTTGAGATTGACTATTGCACCAACTGTCATGGTATCTGGCTCGATAACGGAGAACTGGAATTGCTGCTTCAGGATTCTGAGGCAAAGATAAAGCTTCTGGATTCTTTTACCGTGGATAAAAAATCGGGTGAAAAAGCCATTAGGTGTCCTATTTGTCTTAAGAAAATGGATAAAATAGTCTGCGGCACCGGGAACAAAGTAACCCTGGATAGATGTAAAAAGGATCATGGTATCTGGTTTAATGAAGGCGAGCTTGAGCTGGTAGTGGAAATGGGGGGACTTGATAAGCAGGATAAGATCATAAATCTGCTGAAGGAAATGTTTGCTCATAAATTAAATAATTAATGAGGTTAAAATGGTTATAGGAATAATTGTAGTTGTACTGCTGGTTCTGGCTGTACTGTTTTTTATAGCGAATTATAACTCGCTGATAGGATTGAGGAACCAGGTTAAGAATGCGTGGGCTCAGATAGATGTTCAGCTTAAACGCCGGCACGATCTTATCCCGAATCTTATTGAAACTGTCAAAGGATATATGAACCACGAACGTGCCACGCTGGAAAATATTACCAATGCAAGGAGTCAGGCTGTCAGCGCACAAGGTGTTTCAGAGAAAGCAAAAGCAGAAGCCCGCCTTACGGAAGCAATGGGAAAGTTTAACCTCGTGGTTGAGAATTATCCCGACCTTAAAGCAAACCAGAACTTCCTTGCTCTCCAGGAAGAGTTAACTTCAACTGAAAACAAGATCTCGTTTTCCCGCCAGAGTTATAATGATCAGGTTCTGTTTTTTAATAATAAGATCCAGATGTTTCCGTCTAATATCGTAGCCGGAATGTTCAATTTCAAATTGGAAGACTTCTTTGAGGTTGAAGATAAAGCAGAGAAAGAAGTCCCGAAGGTCAGTTTTTCATAAATACGAATACCTAAATGTGGGAATTAATCAGATCCAACCAGAGAAAGTCAGTTTTTCTCTTTTATGGGGATGGCCGTTACGCTCATGCTCCTTGGTTATCTGATCGGGAGTACGTTTGTACCCTGATGGCGGAGGGGTATTCGGTATTGCAATTGCCATTATTATATGGACAGTCTTATCCATCATCAGCGTCACATCCGGAAGTTCATTGGTTCTATCAATAAGCGAGGCTAAGGAAGTTACTCCTGCGGTGCACCAGCAGCTTTTTAATGTAGTAGAGGAGATGAAAATAGCAGCAGGACTCCCGGCAATGCCCAAGGTATATATAATTGATACTCCTGCCCTTAATGCTTTTGCAACAGGTAAAGACCCTGTGCATAGTGCAGTTGCAGTGACGGCTGGTCTGCTGTCAAAACTGAACCGGGATGAACTCCAGGGAGTAATTGGTCACGAGATATCGCATATAATGAATCGCGATACCAAATTTATAACGTATGCAGCTGTTATGCTTGGAACAATCGTCATCATCTCTGAGATTTTTGTTAAGGGAATGTTTTTTTCAGGCGCAGGCAGAAGATACGGGTCGAGATCAAAAAATACCGGCGGGACAGGCGCAGATTATCATTCTTGCCATTGCGGTGATCTTTGCAATTCTAGCTCCTATAATGGCAAGACTGCTTTATTTTGCTCTATCACGAAAACGTGAGTACCTTGCGGATGCATCTGCGGCAAGACTCACACGGTACCCTGAAGGACTTGCTTCAGCGCTCGAAAAGATTTCCGACTGCCGCGACGATCTTCCTTCCGCTAATAAAGTTACTGCCGCAATGTATATTGCAAATCCACTTAAGAAGAAAGGGATGAAGTTGTCAGATCTTACAAGCACGCATCCGCCTATTACAGAAAGGATCAGGATATTAAGAGGAATGATGTACGGTGCGGGGTTCAGCGATTACCAGAAATCTTACTCCGCATTGAAACGATCATCTACTTCAATAATCCCAACCTCAGGCTTAAGCGACGGCGTAGTTATTCCCTTAAGGGCGGCGGGAGAACAACCGGCAGAGCCACAGTCGGCTGTTGAAGAGAAGCGTAAACTGGGGAATATTATGATGGCGGTTAACGATTATTCATCAATAACCTGTGAGTGCGGATTAAAGATAAAGATGCCTCCGGGCTTCGGAACGAACAAGCCCGAGATCACCTGTCCCAAGTGCGGCCGCAAGCACCGCGTAGAATCCGCCGGCCGACTGAAGATTTGAAAGGTATTTGAATAATTAAGGGGTAAGCCCCAAAGCTTACCCCTTCAAAAGATGGAATAACTACTTCATCAAAGTCATTTTGTTATTCTGTACAAAATCATTTACCCTGAGTGAGTATATATAAACACCTGATGGCAGATTTGATCCATTAAAGTTTACCGAATAAGCTCCCTTATCCTGATTTTCTTTAACGAGGACAGCGACTTCTTTACCAAGCATATTATACATTTTAAGTGAAACAAAGCCTTTCTCCTTCAACTGATAAGTTATGAGGGTAGAAGGATTGAAAGGATTAGGATAATTCTGAGACAACTTGTAGTCAAAATTACTTAGGGGTGATTCACCAGAAACAGATTTATAAGGGTCATTTCCCGGGACATTACAGCTGACGACATCGGAATAGCCTGACTCGTGATTAGTAATATCCGCAGCAGTGATTTTATAATAAACTTCGTGTCCCGCAGGACCACCGGGAGGATTAATTGTAACGGTAGGATCATCATATTGTGTATTACTAGTTGAAGCTAAGTATTGAAACCCCAAACCATTACTTAGATCTCTGTAAATCATATATTCATAAATATCAGGTTCGGGATTCTTTGGCCATTGTAGTCTCGGATGACCGGAGTTATTTATTAAGGTTAAGTTTTGAGGAGCAATGGGATTCTGATTGTCCCACCGGTAACGGAGGTTATTACCATTATTATTCCCGAACTCATCTTTCCAGATAACGTGAACTTCGTTCCCCCGCAGATGACAAATTCAAGTAGTCCAAATTATGGGGGATGCTTGAATATTCATAAACTACATCATCCCAGTATCCATTTTCGGATTTAGATCTCCAAATAGCTGCGATCGGAATATCCTTTGCATACTGCGTATAATAATATACTGTTTGATTTATATTATCAAATGTGGTCGTAGAAAATAGTTTATACATTAACCAGTTAACGTCGGGGTATGATTGACCTAAATAGTTGTTTGTTGTTATATCTCTCCACC
>CAVVGK010000011.1:0-846342 GCA_963747755.1 uncultured Ignavibacteria bacterium
AATTACTTTTCTACCCAGCCTTCACTCATTAAAAGTTGTTATGCTTTTCCAGACTGTGCTTCTTATTATTATTCGCCCTGCTTCGTCCTCGTTAATCCTGCTTTTATTCGGCTTTATTACACTTAGTCTTAAACGACTGCTATGTCCAGGATGAGTTTGGTTTCGTTCTCTATTGTTAATCTAATCCATTGCTGGGTATGCGCTTGTTATCAGCTTGGTTGAGGTCGAGAGATGGCCGAAAGAAAAATAGAAATCTTATAAATAAGCCTGGAAAGTTTTGGGATCAGGTATCATCGAAATACAATCAAAGAACATCCATATAATCAGAATTGATTTGGTGTCAATACAAATATAATTTAATAAAAACGAAATTGGAAATACTCAATCAATATACACGGTGGCTATGAAGGAAAGGTGACTAATTAATCACCTTTCCGGATTTTTATTCGGTATTTTTCAATTTTATTTGGTGAGATTGACTACCAGCAGGGCGATGGTTGCAAGACTCCCTACAATACTCAGAAAAATACTCGTGTTCTTAACGTAATAATTAAATGATCTGGAAAGAGACCTTGGTACATAGATGTAATCACCTTCCTCAATTACAGCATTTTCCTCATCAGCCGGAATCCACTCTTTAGTCACCGATTTTATCAGCATTATATCATCCCGTGCATACTCGCCTTTTCCGCCTGCTTCCTTTATATAATACTCAAAGTCTCTACCGGCTACGTAATTTACTTTTCCCGGTTCAGCTACCTGACCAAAGACGTAAACTGTCTTTTCTTTTGGAGGAATAATTATTACATCTCCGTCACTTACTATATAATCTGAGACATTTGAAGAGGTATCGGCGATCTTTGTAAAGTCTACAGGGCCGCTTTCCAGGAGGAGTCTCAGATCATTCTCCATTAGAAAATATGATGAATCCATTTCATCGACATTTGACATTCTTATCATCATCATATTCTGGAACTTTAACAGAAATTCCGTCAGTTTTTCATCCAGTATATTCGGCATTTTATTCAAGTCTACGCCGTAATAGTTTTCAAGCAGTAGGGGCAGGCTGTTCCCCGTAAACAGTTTCGATCTCCTTAATGAGGCATCCTGCTTCACTCCCCCGGCTTTTTCGATTACTTGCTTAATAGTTGTATTGTTCTTAGTTACCGGTATTCTGCCTGGATTATTTACCTCGCCTGCAACAATTACACTGAAGCCCTTTTTCTGGGTTTCCCTCGCGATAACAATTATTCCGTCGCCTCTCTCAAGTGCCGGATTGCTGTTCATATCCGACTTTATAACACGGATCTCATCCCCGTCATAATTAAGTCTGTGTATTTCAATTCCATCTATATTTTCATAGGCATCATTTATTCCCTGTGCCAGTTCAAGAGCATCTTGAAGGTGATCTCCTTCAACAAAGAAAAACTTGCCGGGATTGTTTACGGCACCTGAAACCGTAAATGAATTATGCTCTAAATCGGGCTGGGGAAAAATTATGACGTCATCATTCTTAAGATAAGGGTTATTAGCAAAATCCCCGTTTAACCTGAATTTCTGAAGATCAAGGTGCAGCACTTCCCCTGAGGCTCTCTTCAGTGTAATATTACGCAGTACGTAGTTGTTAAGACTTTTGTTGAACTGTTCAAGAATCTGCGGATCGTTAGTAGTCTTGACCATGTCGCCTTTTACCTGGTTATACATTCTTGTAATGAATGCATCTGCCCGCTCTGTAATTAACGCAGGAAAAGTTCCCGTAATTACAAACTGTCCTCCGATGGTGACACTTATAGCCCCCATCTGCATAAGGTCATTGCTGTTGAGATTAAGTTTAGTGTCAATTTGTGCATAGGTGTTCATTACTAAAACTGTAAGAAACAGCGCACCAAAAAGTTTTTTCATTTAAGAGATCTTCTTTTGTTTATTAGAATTTTTCAGAGTTGATATTGTAATTTATAATAGTCCTGATATTCACCTGAGATTATCCTCGACCACCAGGTTTCGTTCTGAAGATACCAGTCAATTGTTTTTTCTATAGCATCTTCAAATGTGAAGAGCGGTTTCCATCCCAGCTCATTCTGAATTTTGGTAGAGTCTATAGCATACCTTCTGTCGTGGCCGGGACGGTCTTTCACATACTCAATCAGACTCTCGGGCTTATTCAGATAGTTTAATATCAGCCTTATTATTTCGATATTGGGCATTTCATTGGAGGCACCTATATTATAAACTTCGCCGGACTTTCCCTTTTGAAAAACAAGGTCGATCGCCAGGTTATGGTCGTCCACAAAAATCCAATCGCGTACATTCATACCATCACCATATACCGGGAGCTTTTTGCTGTTCATTGAGTTTAGTATCATTAGCGGGATAAGCTTTTCGGGAAATTGATATGGTCCGTAATTGTTGGAGCATCTTGTTACAACTACAGGCATTCCATACGTATGATGAAACGCTAGTGCCATCATATCCGCAGCTGCTTTACTCGAAGAATAAGGACTATTAGGTGAAAGGGGGGTTCTTTCAGAGAATAACCCTTCTTCGTCTAAACTTCCGTATACCTCATCCGTTGAAACCTGAACGAATTTTTCTATACCATACCTCCGTGATACCTCGAGCAGAACATTCGTTCCCAAAACATTGGTCCTGTAGAATATCTCCGAACCCAGTATACTCCGGTCAACGTGAGATTCCGCAGCAAAATTTATTACATAACTGATCCCGAACTTTTTAAATAGATAGCTCACAAGTTCAGAATTAGTTATATCGCCTTTTACAAAATAAAAATTAGGATTATCTTCACATTGAACAAGGTTCTCAAGATTCCCGGCATATGTAAGCTTATCAATATTGATGATATTGTAATCATCGTGCTCGTTGAGCACGTAGTTGATAAAATTACTCCCGATGAATCCAGCTCCGCCTGTAACTAAAATATTTTTCATATTAGAAAGCAAAAAATCCCAGGAATATTCCTGTTTGAATAAAAAAACTATTACCATTAAACTCAGCAGGAACGTCAGCGAGATCCTGGTCGTTTTCAATTGTCCAGCTCTCACCAAGCGACATCTGGTAGCCGCCGCCGACCCTGATTGAAACAAACCTGTATATCGGTATATCAATATTAAGAATAGGTGAAATCAGCCAGTAGGTTCCCGAGATCTTTCTGCTAATATCATCAGACTGCGATCCTGAAGAACCGAATTCCCCTGTAAGGTCGTTCCAGGAGAAGCTGCCTTTGTTTTTATAAATCTCTGCATTTATGCTGCCTCCGCCAATCATAGCGCCCACCGAAATTCCGAAATCTCTTATAAACGGAATAGTATATTCTATGGTCAGTCCTCCGCCTCCTATTGAATAATCAACTTCCCTTCTGAAATTGTCTGAAGATGACATTTCGGAAGCAGAGCCTCCGAATCCCCCGCCGCCTATTCTTAGAAACTTGATGAGGCCGATATAAAAGAAACCCGCTCCCCCGGTTGTGAATATTGCCTTATTCGATAGTCTGGGAAAATCAGACGGGAGCACATTATTAAGAGGATCCATATTTGGGAAGATGAATCCCGGCGTAAAGCCGCCGCCACCGCCGAAAGGGGCATCAAAATATTTCGACTCCTGTGCCAATAGTGATGTCGTAATAAATAAACTCGTTATCAGTATCAGGTATATTTTTTTCATAAATCTAAAGTATTAATTCATAAATTTATCAGAAAGCTGACTGAAAAACAAAGAATCAAAATTAAAAGATAAGTAAACAAAAACCTTATTTTTAGTCACTTATTAGGGTATTTAAATGAATATGACGCACTTCTAAAATTCTTAAGCTGCCAGAAGGGAATGAACAGCTTGAGGATATAAGAACCTGAAAATCTTAATCAGCCTTATTTAGAAGGAAAGTTAATACTCCGAAAGATTTTTCTCTGTAGGATCAAGAGGCTTCAAAACCAGAATACCGGTATCTTTTTTCACTTTGTTTATGTAGGTAGAAAGTGGCTCTTCGGTTATCTGGACAGAGGTTCCCGGGTGAGGGGCATGTAGAAGATGTATCCGGTTATCCTCCATTCGAACAGCAATTCCAATATGACTGACATCCAGCCCGGGAATGCTTGTAGTAAAAGCAATAATATCCCCATTGCCTATCTGGTTTTCAACAAAACCAACCCGTTCTTTTGGGACAAAGAAATAATTCCGGCGGTTTATTTCAGCCTCCTGCCTCCTTATGTCTTTAAGGAATTCAGGATGCCTTTTCAGTTGAGGATAGCTCTCCGGGTGAGATGACATGAAATTAACATGAAACTGTGTAGGTTTGCCGCCTACAAGTTCAGAAACGTCATCAATAATTCCTTTCTTTTGGTTATCATAGATCCAGTCAGTAAAGTAATGAAGTCTGCTCGGATATTTATCGATGACCCCGTTCCTGTATCTTATTTTCTGAAGTTCATTCTCGTAATCTTTAAAGCTGTTCTTGCCAAGCTTAATAAGTCTTGCAAAGACAAGAGCATTCTCAACGAAGGTAGTGCAGTCGAGTCCCGTTAAATTTATAACCAGCTCTTCCTCCCCTTTTTTCTCAATGCCGTGGGACTCATAGTCAGTCCCGAGGAAAGTCTTCCCTATATCGGCAACGATATCCGTAATCGATTCCTGTGCAAGCTCAGCAGAAACAGCATATGAAAACTTCTGCCTGCAGATCGTCAGATCACTGTCAGAGAATACCTGCGGGAAAATTGTTCCTGCATATAAAATAATCAGCGCGAATATCTTAATGAATGTTTTCATATTAACTTCTGTTTAATAATTCTCATCAAATAATATCTTCATTTGTCGGAATGATAGAGTATTCCTCTATCTGCCTCGCATGAGCCAGGTTCTCAAACCGTGCGTATTCTTTTATAAATGCTAAACGCACATCCCCGGTAGGACCGTTTCTTTGTTTCCCCACAATAACTTCGGCAACACCTTCTGTTGAAGTCCCGTCGTCCATAAAGTTTTTGATCCCGTAGTACTCAGGACGGTTCAGGAAAACCACTACGTCGGCATCCTGTTCAATTGAGCCTGATTCGCGAAGATCCGAAAGCTGTGGACGTTTATCGTTCCGTGTCTCAACCGCACGGTTCAACTGGGCAAGCGCTACAACAGGAATATTGAGTTCTTTCGCCAGCGACTTAAGTGACCGCGAAATATGCGAAATTTCCCTTTCACGGCTTTCAGAATTTGTTGGTCCCTGCATAAGCTGAAGATAATCTATTACTATCATCCCGATGTTCTTTTCCGCCTTCAATCTTCGCGCCTTTGCCCTTATTTCAAGCACTGTCTGGGCTGGTGTATCATCAATGTAAAGCGGGCTTTCAATCAGCTTGTGTGCATTCTTACTTAATTTTATTCCTTCTTCGGATGGAAGCTTGCCTGTCCTTACCAGGTGAGCATTAAGTCTTCCTTCGGCACAAAGCATTCGGATAACAAGCTGCATCGTAGCCATTTCAAGACTGAATATCCCAACAGGAACTTTATGATCTAACGCTGCATTACGTGAAATACTAAGAGCCAATGCTGTCTTACCCATCGAGGGACGGGCAGCAATTATTATAAGATCTGATTTCTGAAAACCGCCAAGCATTTCATCAAGCTCATAAAAGCCGGTAGGTACCGAAAACTTTTGTTTCGTATTAGAATGGATTGCTTCGATATACTCAAGAGCATCCCTTACCGCCCTGTCCATCCCGGTAAAACTTTTTTTAAGGTGAGCCTCAGTAATTTCAAATATCTTACGCTCTGCCTGGTCTAGTATATCAAATGCATCCTCAGTCCCTTCATAAGCTGCTTTTGCAATCTGGTGTGAACTGGTTATTAATCCCCGTAGTATCTCCTTCTCAAGAATAATCTTTGCGTGATATTCAATATTGGCTGCTGAAGAAATATTCTGGGAAAGTTTACTTAAATATACGGCACCTCCTGCGGCTTCAGACTGTTCTCTTTTTTTAAGTTCCTCATAAAGAGTGACCGTATCTATAGGTTCACCTGCTTCAAAAAGCGAGATCATTGCATCGAAGATAAGCTTATGCTGTTTCAGGTAGAAACTTTCGGAACTCAGAAGCTCTATTGCTTTCGGAACGGCTTCGCGCTCAATCATCATAGCACCTAATACAGAGGCTTCTATATCTGTGGCTGCCGGGGGTTTTACATCTGCGGGAATGAGTTTGGAAATGTCTTCGTTATAATTTCTTGATCTGGCCATTTATTTACTCAAAGGCTTAATTTTATGAACAACTTATCAACATAGATTTGACGCGGTATATTTACGAAAAAATAGGTACTGGCAGAAGCATTATCAAGTTAAAATTTAGTTAAATGTAAAAACAACAGAAGGTCACTGCATTTCATCATAAAGTTTCCGGAATTGCTGCACGTCCTCCCAGCAGCCGCGCTTCCAGTTAGGATTGCGGAGAAGGGCAGCAGGGTGATATGTAACCATCGTTTTAATTCCTTTATAATCAAACAACTTTCCTCTCATGCTTGTAAGTGAATCTCTTTTTTTGAGAAGTGCCTGGGCAGCAGTCAGTCCAAGCGCAAGTATGAGTTTTGGTTTGATGAGCTCTATCTGTTTGTTGAGGTACGGAAAGCACGAATCCATTTCTTCTGTGACTGGTGTACGGTTGCCCGGAGGACGGCACTTTACTATGTTCGCTATGTATACTTCGCTTCTTTCAAAATTTATTGCCTTAAGTATATCATTCAGCAGTTTCCCCGCTCTACCTACAAACGGTTCACCCTGTTTATCCTCTTCGGCTCCGGGACCCTCACCCACAATGAGTACATCAGCATCCGGATTCCCTATTCCGAACACAAACTTATTCCTTGATTTATGGAGAGGACATTTTTGACAGTTCTTTATTAAATTATTTAATTCCTCAAGTGATCGTGTTTTCTTCCAATCCTCTTTAGGATCTTCCAACTCAGGGATTTCATCCTCTCCTTTCCTCGTATTATTTACCAATTCTGTTTTTCTTTGTTTTGATAAATGATTTTGGATTTCACCGGTAGTTTCAAACAGATAATCACCGAAGATTTCTTTCTGATCAATCAATATCTTAATTAATTCGTCTTTCATGTTTTTGTTCATAGTCTCAGGTTATTTGTCTGAAGGAAGATAAATGATCAGCCGATGGCTTTGAGAATTTCGCTAAGAATTTTATTTGCTGCCTGAAATTTAGACATAAGTTTGAACCTGGCAGTCTTTCCATTTTTATGAATAATTGTAATCTTATTGGTTTCGAATTCGAACCCGCTCTTTGTATCATTTAAGGAATTCAATACTATGAGATCAAGGTTCTTGCTCTTTAATTTCTTTTTGGCGTTTGCAGTTTCGTTATCGGTCTCTAAAGCAAATCCCGCAACAACCTGATTTTCCTTATTTAATGAACCTAAAATGTCAATCGTTTCCTTTAATTTAAGAGAAGTCAGAGCTGAAGATTCCTTCTTAATCTTCGAAGTAGAAACTTTTTCAGGTGTATAATCAGCTACAGCAGCAGCCATCACAAGAACATCGACCGAAGCAAATTCTTTAGTTACTTGTTTTTTCATCTGCTCAGCCGACCGGATCCTTATAATATTTATTTCCGGGTAAGCCGGTTCGGTTGAAGGACCTGTTATAAGGGTAACTTCTGCCCCGCGCAGAAAGGCAGCTTTTGCAACTGCATAACCCATCTTTCCTGAAGAACGGTTTCCTATATACCTTACAGGATCAATATCCTCATAAGTTGGTCCGGCCGTAACCAGAACTTTCTTTCCTTTAAGATCCTGCCTATAGCCTGATAAGAGCAATTCCGCAGCTTCAATAATTTTACCGGTTTCCGCAAGTCTGCCCTTGCCTTTTAGTCCGCTTGCAAGCTCACCTTCTTCGGCTTCGACTATGAAATATTCGTATTCTCTAAGCTTGTTTATATTCTCCTGCGTTATACGGTTCATATACATGTCAACGTCTGCAGCAGGAGCAATAATTAAAGGGCAGCGGAGAGCAGTCGTAAGTGTTGTCAAAGCATTATCCGCAAATCCATAAGCTATCTTAGCCACAGTGTTGATAGTTGCGGGGGCAATAATCATAAGGTCGGCCCACATACCATAGTCGATATGCCAGGTATTTACCTCGCATCCTTCTGATTGTGAAGCTGGAAAAGTATTAACTATTACTTTATTACGAGTAAGAGATGAAAATGTAAGGGGAGCAATAAACTCAAGAGCGGAAGGAGTCATTACAACTCTCACTTCCGCACCTCTCTGATTCAGTTCTCTCACAAGGTAACAGGCTTTATATGCAGCGATGCCGCCTGTTACCCCTACGATTATTTTCTTTCCTGAAAGAACATCATCAGACATTATATAACTTTTTTATTAACTATTCAATTTCAGATTTGTTCTTATAATCAAAATCAACTTCGCCTTCGAGTAGTTCATGCAGAGCCTGCACATGAGGCTTCTCTCTTTTTTCAAAATCGAGTGCGATTTTCAGCTGAGCAGGGTTATCAAATTCTTCGCCTTCTTCGTCTCCTGCTGCAGTAGGAATAGTACTCACAAGTGCATTATACTCAATCTTGTTTTCATCATTTATCTGACGGGCTCTTCGAGCTGCAACAATTGCCGCTTCGTATATATTTGCAGCTTCCCTGTCAATCTGTCTTAAGTCAACGGGTTCTATGAACATTTATTTTTTCTCCTTGATTATATTTTCTATTAAACTCTTTATATCCGAAACTGCTTGTTCGATCTCGACATTATGTATAAAATAATCAAAATTATCCTTAAGTCTCAATTCCATTTCTGCTCTCTCAATCCTCTTCTTAAGGTCAATTTCATCCTCTGTCTGCCGGTTTTTCAGTCTGTTTGCCAGTTCTTCGAAGCTAGGCGGAAGGATATAAATCAAAACTGCCTCAGGATACGTTTCTTTGATCTTCAGAGCGCCTTTTACATCAATTTCAAGCAGAACACTTGACCCTTTTTCAAGATTATCGTCTAAATACCGCCTCAGCGTACCGTAGTAATAATCATAAAATTTTTCCCATTCAGCGAACTCATTATTTTTAATCTTTTTCGAAAACTCATCCTCCGTAAGGAAAAAGTAGTCTTTTCCGTCGGTTTCATTTTCCCGTTTTTTCCTGGTAGTGGCAGATACTGAGAATACAATTTCCGGAAATTCCTTGAGAATTCGTCTTACAATGGTTGTTTTTCCGGTGCCGCTGGGTGCAGCAACAATAAATAAAATACCTTTTGAATCCAAATATCACTCGATGTTTTGAATCTGTTCGCGAATCTTTTCAATTTCTTCTTTTACAAGAACAGAGTTGTGGGTAATTGATGTTGAGATAGTTTTTGCTGAAATAGTGTTAGCTTCGCGGTTCATTTCCTGGCAAAGAAAATTCAGCTTCCTGCCTGGTTCTTCGTCTTTCTCCATGCTCTCAAGAAAGAATTTGAGATGGCTTCTCAGCCTGACGCACTCCTCGGTTATTTCCGATTTATCAGCAATCAGGGCTAGCTCCAGCTCAAGCCTGTCGGAGTATGAAGTTATATCCTCAACCAGGGTTTTCATTCGTTCCTTCAGCTTATCAAAATATTCGTTTACACTGTGACCGGATTCGTTTTGAATCTCGGTTACCTTTTTTTCAATTGTTTCAATTCTTCTTTTCAAATCCTTCGCCAGCTCTTTACCTTCGTTTCGTCTCATCTTCTTCAGCTGATCCAACGCTGCCTCAAGAGCTTTTTTTATCAGCTTGAAAACTTCTTCATCATACTCTTTATCATTCTGAAGGAAAAGTTCCCTGTTGTATAACAGATGCTCAAGCTTCAGTTTCTCGGTTATCTTCGAAACCTTCTTAACTTCTTTGAGCACAGCCAGGTAGGCTTTCAGCTTATCCTTATCTATTGCGGGAAAACCATTGGCGGAAGCAATATTCTTTAATGTCAGTATAACCGATAACTTACCCCGGCTGATTTTACCTTTAATTATCTCCCTTATTTCATATTCGCGGTTCATGAGAGAATTGGGGAGTTTCAGGTAGATATCGAGGAAACGATTGTTGACGCTTTTGACTTCCAGATCTACTGTGAAATTACTATTTTCGGCTACACCCTTTCCGTAGCCAGTCATACTTGAAATCATTCAGAATACCTTAAAAAAGAATATTAAAAATAGTGATTTTCAGGTCGGTAATCAAAACTATTTTGTATGAGGATCGTCATTCCCGTAAGGACTCTTCAATCCTCAATTTGCAATAATAATAGTTAAAAAGCTTCGCCGATGCCGAAGTGAAATACCATATTATCCCAGAAATTCTTACTATATATCCAGGTTTTATCGGCGGGATTGTAGAGTTTAAAAGCAAAATCAAGGCGGAAAGGAGCTACTGAAGAATAATACCTGAATCCAAGTCCGGGCGACAGAGCCAGCTGATCGTACCTGAACTTATCATATCCAATCCAGGTATTACCGTAATCGAAAAACACGGCTGTTCCAAAGCTCTGTACTAATTTATACCTCCATTCAAAAGAGCCTTCTAGTAGAAAAGTTCCTCCCTTAACGTTTACACCGTTTATTCCGAATACCGTAGTTGCATTCTGAGGCACAAGTTCATTGGAACGCCAGCCTCTCACGGAGTTGCTGCCACCCGCATAAAATGTCCGGTTCAACGGAAGTCCTGCGTAATCACCATGATAGATCTGTATTCTTCCAACCTTAAATTTCGCCGCAAAAACTGACATTCTCCTCTGGTTAAGCGAAAGATAGTAGGTAGAATTAAGTGAGACTTTATAAAAAAGAGATCCGTTGAATTCATCGTGACCTAATTTGCCGATCAGATAAGGAAGAGCATTAGCCTGCTCGAATAGTACTGAGATTATATAACCTTCTGTGGGGAATAGGATGTCGTTAGTTGTCGTTCTTCCGAAATCGGCGCCGATAATTGAGAGTAGTTTTCTGGAAAGACTGTCATTATTTGTACGGTAAACTTCATTGCTTTGTTCAACATTGTAATATGTACTGAGAAAATTTATTGCGGTAAATCGCGGCAGCTCAAAGTCGAAGGTGATCCTCGAGCCGTAAACTGTATTATTGTACCTCGTCTGCTTATTGATCGTAGCATAGTTCTCCCATGTTCCGAAAATGGGTTTGCTGAACAGATAGGGCTGCTCGAGTGTTATCCTTGCATCGAGATAGCCAAGAAGTGTTGTGTCGCGGAAAGAGAACTTCTTAAGAAGAGACCCGTAATCGACATTGAATATATCCTGTACACCAAAAGAAGTGCCCACCGTTAATTTCCGTGCGTTGCCGAAAAAATTTCTTCTGATATAGGATAAACCAAGACCTGCGTTCAGGGCGCTCTGCTGATTGTTGACGATGATTTCAGGCGAAAGCTCATTTAGCTTTCCAATGTTTGCCTCTAGTTTAATCGGAACCTTTGAATCTGTTGTATCCTCCTCAACACCGGTTAGGACAATCGAATTAAACAGGCCAGTTCTGAACAGACGCTGCTGGCTCTGCCTAAGTTTGTCAAGGTTGTACAGCTCCCCTCTTTTAATATCGCTTATATCCCTCAGCATACTTTCCTTTACATAGGGTGCACCGTCTCCTGAGGTTGTGACCGTTACCGTGTCTATATGATATTCTTTCCCCGTCGTAAAAAAGATACTCATATTAGCCCTGTTCTCCACAGTATCGGTTACAACGATAGTACTGTCGAATTGGGCAAACATAAAACCATGATTCAATAATGTTGAAACGCCCGCCTGAACTTTCTGCTGCACAATATTCTGAATATACCTGTCCGACGAGTCAAATTTAACTTCGTCCCGGAACTTCTTCATTGTAATATCGGGCACCTGCGAAAGTCCCTTAAGGTTTAATGTGCCATAATTATCAGCCTGTCCCTCGTTAATAGTATAAGTTAGCGTAACTTCTTTGTCAGTAGTATCAACATCATAATTATATTTTATTGTTGCCTCAAAGAATCCGTTTGCGTTATAGTATGACTTAAGAGACTTTAGATCAATAGGTATGTTTGAAGAATCAAAGTATACGGGTTCACTGCCCAGACTGGAGAACGAATTCAGGAATTTCCAGAACCACCACGGTGTTTCCTTTGAGAGAATTGCGTCGCTTAGCTGTGAAGAGGAGATGACATTATTCCCCTTAAAATTTATCTGCTCCAGTTCATATCGGCCATTCTCCTGAGCAAATACCGTCACAGCAGCGAAAAGTAATATTATGGAGATAAATTTGGTCATCGTGTATTGTTCTGATGTAAATAATTAATGAACTATTCATCCAGGTCGATATCTTTATCTTCAACTTTTAGATTAGGGTAATCCCTTTTGAAGGCACTAAGGAAATAGTTTTTTATCTCTGGTGCTGTATTGTCAGACATAAAAAGTGATATCCTGCTTCCTTTACCGGTGAAAAGGTGTGCATAGTAGGTCTGGCTTTCCCTGAAATCAACAAGGTAGGCGAATACTTCCCCGCCTCCGCTCCCAAGATAATAATCAAGTGAATTATAATATATCAAATCATAATCCCGTGAAGGCAGCTTTTCTTTCCTCACAAGTGCATCAGTGAATGAACCTTCAAGCAGATTTGTGCTGTCAATTACTGTAAGTCCCGAACTACCCTGCTTTAGCAGATAAAATCTGATTCCCCATTCATCCGGTTTGTTTATTTCAGTTCCTGCTGTGAACTCCTTCGTTGTATCCTGGTCGAAATGACCTGTAACAGTAACCTGGACATCGTTCCCAAGAACTTTCTTAGCCTCTTTCAAAATTGTTTCAGGGGAATTAAGATCGATTTTATTCTCGGGTATTCCGCTTTCTTTTTCATTACACGAAAAAAGGATGAGCGATAAAATAATAACCGCGAGGAAATATGTTTTATTGGATGACAACTTTTGTTCCTTTCGATACGACTGAATAAAGTTCGTAAATATCTTCGTTGCTGACCGCTATTGATCCATCTGTCCAGTTAAAAACAAAAGGCAGGTTTTTGAAAAAGAGATTATATTCACCTATCCCATGGATACTGACATCATTCCCCAAAGGGGTTTCAAGCCTGGGACAATCTTCGTAATAGAATTCAAATTTCAGCTGGTCGAACTCCTGCTGAGTTATCAGGTTTTTCCTTAAAGCCTCAGTTATATCATTTATATTGGGATAATTTAACTTTAATTTGATATAATATTTATGGTCTTTGTCAATTGTGCATATCTGGTACGAACCGACGGGCGTAGCAAAATCGTCTGCCCGCGTTTTAGGATTATGAACGTTTTTGCCGAAGCTTGCATGATAAATCTTTATAAGTACTGTGTCCTCGTAAAGATTGAGCGTATAGTCATTTCTTTTTACTAATATGTTGGGATTATGAAGCTTCGTAAACCCTTTTTCTGTTATAGCTTCCTGTAACGGTACTTCCCTAAGGTTCAGGATTATTCCGTATACGATCACACCGATAATAAAAAGGATTATTCCTCCACTGAAAAAAAGTGCGCTTTTCAGAATTTTGGGATTGAATAATCTTTTGAGGAGTGATACCAGCTTATTTAAATTTTCAGGGATATTAGATTTCATCAATTACAGGCTGTTCTTCAATATCTTGAACTATCAGTTGTTAAAATTTAGTTAAAAAAAGAATAATATTTATATAATTAAAGGATAATGACCGAACCGCAGGTAAAAGGAATTGTTTCGGTGGATTTAATAATAAAAAACCCGGACTCTGCCGGGTTTTTACTATGTTTATAAAATTTGTCAGACTTCCATTATTTCCAGTTCTTTATGCTTTAAGATATCGTCAATCAATTTGGTGTGTTCATCCGTGAGTTTTTGCGTTCTATCCTCGGCATCTTTCAGTTGATCTTCCGAGATCTTTTTATCTTTCTGTTCCCTTTTCAGATGATCATTCGCATCACGTCTTACATTCCTTATAGCAATCTTCATATCCTCTCCAAATTTCTTCACTAGTTTCACCAGTTCCCTTCGTCTTTCCTCATTTAATGGGGGGATAGGTATTTTAAGGTTGGTTCCGTCGCTTACCGGGTTTAAACCGATGTTTGCTTCAAGAATCGCCCTGTCAACAGCATTCAAAACCGATTTATCCCATGGTGTGAAGGAGAGTGTGTGTGCATCCAGAACATTCAGGTTGCCCACCTGGCTGACCGGAGTCATATTACCGTAATAATCGACTTTAATTCCGTCCAGCAGTGCAGTAGTGGCTTTGCCGGACCTGATCTTTGAGAGCTCCCCTCTCAGGGCGTCTATGGATTTATCCATTCTGGATTTCGCATCTTTTAATATTTCTTCCATAGTATCCTCTTAGTTTATTTTTCTGCAGCTTTTTGATTGTTATCGATTTTAGTGCCTACCGGCATTCCTTCAGCAAGTTTAAGCAGGTTGCCAGAAACATCCATATTAAATACTACCATTGGAAGATCATTCTCCTGGCAAAGACTAACAGCAGTCAAATCCATAACACGAAGGTTTTTTTTCAATATATCAAGATAAGAAATGTTTTCATATTTCACCGCATCGGGATGTTTTTCCGGATCGGCATTGAACACTCCGTCCACTCTTGTTCCTTTCACGATTACATCAGCTTCAATTTCAACTGCACGCAGTGACGCAGCTGTATCAGTAGAAAAATACGGATGGCCGGTGCCGGCACCAAAAATTACAACTCTTCCCTTTTCAAGGTGCCTTATCGCCCTTCTCCTTATATATGGTTCAGCAATCTCTTCCATTTTAATAGCACTCATCAGCCTTGTCTGAATTCCTGCCTTTTCCACCGCGTTCTGCAGGGCAAGTGAATTTATCATGGTTGCAAGCATTCCCATCTGATCACCTGTTACCCTGTCTATTCCCTGGTCGATGGCGCTGAGACCGCGGTATATATTTCCGCCGCCTATCACAATGCCGAGCTGCACACCTCTTTCATGTACTTTCTTAACTTCTTCGGAAAAAAACTCCAGTACATTATGATCGATTCCGAAACCTTTTCCACCCATTAACGATTCACCGCTTAGCTTGAGCAGTATCCTCTTGTATCTCAATTTGTTAGCCACAGTTCTTACTTTCTGATTATATTGGAGAATTGCCTGTTAATACCGGTTTAAATATAAAAAAAGGTCTTAAATTATTTAAGACCTTTTCAGTTTTAAGCTGATTTTATTTGTTTTCATCTCCCAGATGAAATCTGCGGAAGTGATCAATCTTAACTTCGGAACTATTCTTTGAATTGAATTCCTTCAGTAAGTCACTTACAGATTTGGAGTTGTCCTTAATGTATGCCTGTTCAACAAGACAATTCTCCTGGTAATATTTATTCATCTTGCCCTGGGCTATCTTTTCGAGTATCTGATCCGGCTTGCCTTCTTTGCGGGCAACTTCCTTGTAAATTTCTATTTCTTTTTCAATCAGGTCCTTCGGAACTTCCTCCCTGTATACACAGATAGGTCTCATTGCGGCTACCTGCATTGCAATATCTTTGCCAAGTCCTGCAAGTGCATCAGCATGATCAGCTGCATTATTGAAAACGACCACCACACCCAGCTTAGAACCGGGGTGAATGTAGTCAACTACAACGCCGTTATCAGTTTTCTCGGTTGCAAGACGTGAAACTTCGATCTTCTCTCCGACCTTTCCCATAACGTCATTAAGGCCATTTTTAATATCAGGATTTTTTTCAACCAGTTCTTCAGAAGAAGCAGGCATTGTGTCGGCAGCTTTATCAGCTGCAAGATTGGCAAAATTTACAAAGTCCTCACTGTTGGCTACGAAGTCTGTTTCACAGTTAACCTCAAGAATAACTCCTGATTTTTTATCATCGGTTATCCTGGTTAATACTAATCCCTCGCCGGCAGTCTTCTCAGCTCTTTTTGAAGCTACGGCCTGTCCTTTTTTTCTGAGGATTTCGATAGCCTTCTCCATATCACCTTCAGCTTCAATCAGGGCTTTTTTGCAGTCCATCATACCGGAGCCGGTTTTTTGTCTTAATTCATTTACCTGTTGAGCAGTAACCGTCATTTCTAAATTCCCTTTCACTTAAATTATTTAGAAGCAGGTTCTTCCTTTGGAACGGAAGCTTCCTGTTCTCTTTCTTTTTTAATTCTTTCTCTTTCAGCAGCTTCTTCAGCTTTCTGTTCTTTGGCCTTCGCAACACCTTCGATCACGGCATCGGCCATAAATTTCACAACTAGTTCAATAGTATTGACAGCGTCATCGTTAGCAGGTACTATATAGTTTATCGGGTCAGGATCGCAGTTAGTATCAACTATAGCAAACACCGGGATATTAAGGCGAAGGGCCTCTTTCACTGCAATCGATTCCTTTTTAATATCAACAATGAAAAGCGCTCCTGGCAGCCTATTCATCGATTCAACACCTTCAAGTACTTTTTTCAGTTTATCTTTCTCGCGGGTTAAGAATAGTCTCTCTTTTTTCGTAATCTTATCAAAAGTTCCGTCTGTTTCCTGTTTCTCTATATTGTTAAGTCTCTTAACGCTCTTTCTGATGGTAGAGAAATTCGTGAGCATTCCGCCAAGCCATCTCTCACTTACCCAGTTCATATCGCATCGTTTAGCTTCACTCTCAATTACATTTTTGGCCTGTTTCTTTGTACCTACAAAGAGCACTTTCTTCCCATCGCCCACAAGGTGTGAGAGGTTTTCGGCTGCCGATGTAAGCATACTCTGAGTTTTTTTCAGATCGATGATATGAATCCCGTTCTTCTCCATGAAGATATAGGGCTTCATTTTGGGATTCCAGCGGCGTGTTAAGTGTCCGAAGTGTGCACCAGCTTCTATGAGCTGTGTAAGATCCAGCTTTTGCATATTGTCTCCTGTTTTTATCCCGTTCCCGGGATCTTCTACTTTCGTCAACTTTACCCTTCATCCCTGCAAACGGGACACAGGAGGTAAATCGGAAAGTATGTATGATTATTGATTTATTTAATTGTTTATACTTCTAAGAGAAGTATAAATTCTATCCAAAAATTATCTCTTGGAGAATTGGAATCTTTTTCTTGCTTTCGGTCTGCCATATTTCTTACGTTCAACCATCCTTGGATCTCTGGTTAAGAATCCTTCCTTCTTGAGGGCTGGACGGAAATCAGGATTCAGTTCTATCAACGCTCTTGCAATTCCAAGTCTTATGGCTTGAGCCTGACCTGTGGTTCCACCACCTTGAACGTTTACGAGTACATCATAGTTTCCAACTGTTTCAGTAACCTTGAACGGGTTGAGAATATCCTCCCTGCTGAGAAGCTGGGGAAAAGCATGTTCAAATTCTTTCCCGTTAACGGTTATATTGCCATTTCCGTTTCTCAGGATTACTCTGGCAACCGAGGTTTTTCTTCTTCCTATATAAATAGTATCAGCCATTATTTCTCCGTTAAACTAATTGTTTCAGGTTTTTGAGCCTGGTGGGGATGGGACTCTCCGGCATAAACTTTTAATTTCTTGATAAGCTTTCTTCCCAGTCTGTTTTTGGGAAGCATACCTTTTACAGCAGTCTCAATAACAAATTCAGGTTTTTTTGCCATCTGCTCTTCAAATGTCCTTGTCTTTAACCCGCCGGGATAACCTGAGTGATGAGAATAAGTTTTAAGGAATTCTCTCTTACCGGTTACTTTAACTTTGTCGGCATTGATAACAACAACGAAGTCGCCAGTATCGGCATTAGGGGTGAAGATAGGTTTGTTCTTACCACGAATTATTCTTGCTACCCGGGTAGCCAGTCTTCCAAGTACCTGGTCGGTAGCATCCACAATGTACCATTTTCGATCGGCGTCCTCTGTACTGATAAAACGCGTCATTTTTTCCTGTTTCACGTTATTTTCCTCCGAAACCTGAAATCATTTCTAATAAAGATGGGAAATTTAACCTTAATAAGAAAAAAAGTCAAGATTTATCGACGTGAACCTATAATATTCGGTTATCTTTTTTCAATCCTCAAATTTGAGTCAAAATTGAGGACAGCGATAAAAGACATTGACCTTTTTTGAATGGATAGAATTCTCATCGCAAATGAGAATGAGCGTGTGGAACATATCTGTGAAACTGACAGAAATGACATACTTTGAATCTCGGTTTTATCTTGGGAACATGCCGTATTTGTCCCGTAGCAGCACAACCGTGAAACCTGCCGTGAAACTGACAGTTCTGTCATACTTTAAATGCTCCTCCCTGTCGGCTGCCAGGGAGGAGAAATTTTAAAGAGCAGATCAAAAATAATTAAATTCTATTTTATTTTTGGGGCATTGCAGGCATATCCATCTTCTGGAACCCTGCCGGTGGCTCGAACATCGACGCCTCGAGCGATTTTTTATCAATGTTAGTCACTTCAAATACCTTATCGCCGTTTTCATAAACAAGCAGCGGGAAATATCCCTCAGCCTGGAGGTCTTTCTGCCACTGTGGCTGATCCTGCTGCATAGGGTTATCGAAAAGCTGAAACCCTCCGATATCTTTTGTCATCCATGCCTCACCCTGGTCCTCACCATTTTTGTATGTCCATTTTTCAGCGGTATACCCCAGGATATCCTTTGTTTCACCGGTCTTAACAAAATCAGATTTATCACCTGTGCTCTCTGAGCCCGTATTGTTGTCCTTCATATCCGGTATTGGCATCACCATATACATTTTCTGCTGCGGCATAATTATCATAAACTGTTTTGCTGCAGGGTCCATTATTATCTGACCCTGGTGCCCTTGCTCGTTAGCATCAAAACGGAGTTTACTGCCTTTCACGTAATACTGCATTGTATGGCTCTCACCGTTATCGAAGATATTGAATGTAACTTTACCTTCAAACTGATCCTGAGAATAAGTTTTGCCGGGAAATACCAGAAAGGCTGCGAACAGCAAAAAGAATACTGAAAACCTGCTGAACTTCATGATTCCTCCAAATATAAGTTGTTAAAAGAATTGATTTCCGTATTTAAAAGATTTTACCATACCGAAGAAGACAGGCTGGAAACTTTTGAACGCGTCCTCGCCCTTCATAATTAGTTTCAGACTAAAATCATTTTCGGTGTTTGTTCTAATATAAATAATTTGAGTGATTTGTCCTGCCAGCTCTTCCGGCTCATTGTAATAAGCAGTGTAATTTCTTGTTCTGTAGCTGTGCTTAAAGCGCCTTGGATTAAATAAGTCCTTATCTTTTACCTCGATATGCACATAGGGAGGTGGATCAAATTTTGTCGATGTCGTCCAGAAGGTTACGCCGTCAAGCGTGTTTTTAACATTCTGATCAAGGTAAGTCCAGCCTGCAGGGTATTTCAGCGAGACATCCAGCGTATTTTCTTTATATACCTGAACCAGTCCGGTAGTATCGGCAGCGGTATTTGAAAAATCATAAAATACTGCTTCGTTTCCAGCGGGTTTCGTTTCTTTTTCAGGAACTTCTTTTACTTTCTCTTCGGAGGTTTTCTTTTCTTCTGTTTCCTTTTCTGTAACTTTTTGTTCTTCTGATTTTTTCGGTTCGGATTCAAGCTGCTGCGGCTGTGATTCTATGGTTCTTATTTGTACATATGCAGCCCCTGTCTGCGACTCATCGATAGTTGAGTTCAAAATAAGAGCTGCAGCAGTGATTATGATTGCATGAAGTAGCAGTGATATAGAAAACCCGAATACCGGGTAATCCTGCTTTCCTGTTTTCAATTTCACATCCATAATGAAACTTAAGTTAATGGTTATATCTTTTCAAGATATACGGACCGACGCTTGGCACAGAGCACGGAATTTAAAAACGCTATCATTTGGATATACCACCCAGGCTGACATATTGTCAGTAAAGATATTTCTATGCCTTCGAATCTATTCACTTTGCCCATCGCCTTTTCTATTGGAGTGTTCTACCATTTTTGTTAGTTTTGGTGGTTATTTTCAATTATTCGGACACACACATGAAATTTCTTGTTACAGGCGGAGCCGGGTTTTTAGGTATTAACTTAGTACGCCACTTACACTCACGGGGAGAGCAGATTGTTTCTCTGGATATTGTAGAATTTGATTATCCCGACATGAACGATAAAATATTAAAAATTAAGGGCGATATCAGGAATAAGAGCGATGTGAAAAAGGCAATGGAAGGAGTTGACGTGGTTATCCATACAGCTGCAGCTTTGCCACTCTATAAGCCTGAAGATATTTACTCTACCGATATAGAAGGCACACGGAACCTGCTTGAGGAGGCTTCCGCTCAAAAAGTTAAAAGGTTCATTCACATTTCTTCTACGGCTGTCTACGGGATACCGGATCATCATCCGCTAAATGAAGATGATAAGCTTGATGGCGTGGGCCCCTATGGCAAGGCAAAGATAAAAGCAGAAGAGGAATGTCTTAAATACAGAAAAGGGGGGATGTGCGTATCTATACTAAGACCGAAATCATTTATTGGTCCTGAACGGCTTGGAGTTTTCGATCTTCTATACGATTGGGCAAAAGACGGCAAAGGCTTCCCCATGATCGGCAATGGCAAAAACCGTTACCAGCTTCTTGATGTGGAAGATCTCTGCGATGCCATATATCTCTGTGCAACTCTTCCGGAAGAACAGGCAAATGATACATTTAATATAGGCGCAAAAGAATTTACTACGATGAGGGAAGATTATCAGGCGGTGCTCGATGCCGCAGCCCATGGTAAAAAGATTGTTGGACTCCCTGAAAAACCTATAATATGGACACTTAGAATACTTGAAGCTCTCAATCTTTCTCCGCTATATAAATGGGTTTATGAGACAGCCTCCAAAGATTCTTTTGTCTCTATTGAGAAAGCAGAAGCTAAACTCGGATACAAACCGAAGTATTCCAATAAAGATGCCCTGGTACGCAATTATGAATGGTATCTTGAACATTTTGATGAATTCAAGGATCAGAGCGGCGTTTCGCACCGGGTTCCCTGGAAGCAGGGGATTCTTCGGGTGGCCAAGATATTTTTTTAGTGTCCTTTTCAATCGGAATTATTTCATATTTGAATTCCGACAGTTTCTTTTCATACGATAATTATTATTTTAATAAATTATAACCAGCGAAGGAGATAATTATGCCAGGCAAAAAAGATTTTTTGAAAGATGTAATTCAGCATATTGATATCAAGAAACATAACATTGTACCGGTGGTTGAAGCTTTTGAACATATGGCGTTTTCATCCAGGGATCTGAATCGTGCAGCCCAAATTTATGATACAATGCTGAAGGATAAGGACTGTTCGGTTATACTTACTCTTGCCGGCAGCATTTTCAGCGCAGGATTAAAAAAGGTGGTGTATGACCTCGTAATGAATAACATGGTCGATGCTATTGTGTCTACGGGTGCGGTTATGGTCGACCAGGATTTTTTTGAGGCACTTGGATTTAAACATTACATTGGGACCCCTTTCAGCGACGATAACCAGTTAAGAGACCTTCATATCGACAGAATTTATGACACTTACATTGATGAAGATGAGCTGCGTGTATGCGATGAAACCTGCGCAAAGATTCTCAATAGTCTCGAACCTCGGCCTTACTCCTCCCGCGAGCTTCTGTGGGAATTCGGTAAGTACCTAGAAAATAACGGCGGTCCAAAAGTAGAAGATTCTGTAATATGGGCATGCTATAAAAAGAATGTCCCGATATTTGTTCCGGCTTTTTCCGATTGTTCTGCAGGTTTCGGTTTTATAATTCATCAGACCGAAAATCCAGGTAAACACGTATCATTGGATTCAGCAAAGGATTTCCTTGAACTCACTAAAATCAAACTGGCTTCAAAAGAAACCGGCATCTTTATGATCGGCGGCGGAGTTCCTAAAAACTTCACCCAGGATATAGTTGTTGCGGCTGACATCCTTAAAGAGGATGCTCCGATGCACAAATATGCAATTCAGATAACTGTTGCCGATGTAAGAGACGGAGCACTTTCAAGCTCTACTTTGAAGGAAGCAAGCTCCTGGGGCAAGGTTTCAACTTCTTCCGAGCAGATGGTTTATTCGGAAGCCACAATTGCAATGCCCCTTGTTACAGGCTATGCATATCACAAGGGAAGCTGGAAAGACAGAAATCCCAGAGAATTCACAAAAATTTTCCAGGAAGATAAAGTCGGCGCCTGAACAGGTTAATGACTTTTTGACCACTACCTTCAGAAATTTCTACATCCCGGCCGTAAAGGTTTTTATAAATTAAAGCCTGAGGCCGGGAATGTTTTTTGATTCCTTTTTCCAGCGAATTTATCCTGATAATCAGCTATATTACGCTCCGTTTGTTAAAAAATGACTGTAATTGATCGAAAATGACCGCTAAAGAGCTATTAAAAAAATATAAAGATCCGAATTATTTCTTCAACCGCGATTTAAGCTGGGTGGAATTTAACCGGCGTGTGCTTGAAGAAGCTCTCGATCCTTCTCTCCCCCTGCTTGAGAAAGTAAAGTTCATCTCCATTTTCCATACAAACCTGGATGAATTTTACATGATAAGGATAAGCGGTCTCAAAGAGCAGATTGCTGCTAATGTACTTGAACCTTCAATTGACGGCCTGACGCCGAGAGAACAGCTGAGGAAAATTGAAAAATGCCTTAAGCCTATGCTCGACCAGGTATTTGACCTATGGCTGAACCAGGTTGTGCCCGAACTGAGAAAAAACCAGATTAACATCTGCGAATATGAAGATATCCCTGACGAGGAAAAATTACGTTTAACTGAATACTTCAGGAAGGAAATTTATCCGGTATTGACTCCTCTTGCGTTCGATCCGGGAAGACCATTTCCGTATATTTCCAACCTGAGCCTTAGTCTCGCTATCCTTGTACGTAAGCCGAATGGCGAAAATCATTTCGCCCGTGTAAAAGTACCGAGTATCCTGCCAAGGCTTTTAAGAATTGACACGATTTTATATCCGGAAAAGAAAATCCAGACCAATGGAAACTACAGCGCAAGATTCCTCTGGCTGGGCGACCTGATTCGCGCAAATCTTCACCAGCTGTTTCCAGGGATGGAAATTATTGAAGCTCACCGCTTCAGGATAACCAGAGATACTGATATTGAACTTCAGGAGGACGAAGCAGACGACCTCTTAAGCGTAATCGAGGAAAATATCCGCCTTCGCCGTTTTGGAAAGGTAGTTAGGCTCGAGGTAGCCGATAAGATGCCCGAGTTCATGCTTGATACTCTGATGGAGAATTTGCAGATAACCTCCGAGGATGTCCACGTGATGGAAGGTCCTTTAGGACTAAGTGATATAATGACGCTCTACGATCTCCCTCTTCATCAGCATAAGTTCAAACCCTACTACCCCGTCATCCCAAAAGCTTTCGATGAAGACGAGGATATATTTACAACACTAAAACAGAGAGATATACTGCTTCATCACCCGTATCATTCATTTACACCTGTAATTGATTTTATAAAGGAAGCTTCTGTTGATCCCGATGTACTGGCTATTAAACAGACGCTTTACAGGGTTGGTCCCAATTCTCCCATTATAAAATATCTCATCGAAGCTGCCGAAAGAGGCAAGCAGGTTGCCGTTCTGGTTGAGCTTAAGGCAAGGTTCGACGAAGAGAATAATATTTTCTGGGCCCGCGAGCTTGAGAAGGTTGGAGTACATGTCGTTTACGGCCTGGTGGGTTTAAAGACTCATGCCAAGATGACTCTGGTAGTGAGAAAGGAAACAGAAGGTGTAAAAAGATACGTTCACCTTTCAACAGGCAACTATAATGCTGTAACTGCAAAGATCTATACTGACCTAGGGTATTTTACAGATGATGAGGATATCTGCACTGACGTAGCTGATATCTTTAACTACCTCACAGGCTACAGCAAACAAACCGATTTCAAGAAGCTTATTGTAGCCCCTATTGATATGAGGCAGAAGTTCCTGGAAAAAATAAACCGTGAGATTGAAAATGTTAAAGCAGGCGGTGAAGGTAAATTAATTTTCAAACTGAACTCGATAGTTGATCCGGCACTTATCAGCGCGATGTATGAAGCTTCCGCTGCCGGCGTGCATATAGACCTTATTGTGCGCGGTATATGCTGCCTGGTACCGGGACTTAAAGGTCTCAGTGAAAACATCGAAGTTAGAAGTATTGTCGGCCGCTATCTTGAACACAGCAGGGTTTACTATTTTTATAATAATGGCGAGGATGAAATTTATCTGAGCAGTGCCGACTTTATGCAGCGAAACCTCGACCGCAGGGTAGAGATCGCTTTCCCAGTCGAAGATCAAAAATTGAAAGATGAGATTAACCGCACACTTATTAAAGCATCTTTGAAGGATAATGTTAAGGTCAGAATACTCTGCAGTGATATGAACTACCACAAAGTTGTACCTGAACCCGGAGAGAAGCTTGTCGACTCCCAGGAATGGCTTATGAATCATACCATTAAAGCTTCAGGAAAATTCTCTAAGACTAAAGTCTGATTATCCACACGAAATCCCATTCAAACTGAACCATTTTTTTGCTAAGTTTGTTTTTGATTAATAAAGACAAAAAATGGTGTTTTGATGGCGGATATTACAAAAAGTGAAATATTAAGTACCTTAAAACAAATAAAAGATAAAGAGATCAATACTGATTTTCTTATCCTGAATTCAATAAAAGAATTTAACAACAAAGGGAATAAACTTAACCTAGGCATTTCTGTTCCTGCAGGTGTCGAGGTAAATAAAATGAAAGCCGCATTTACAACGGCAATAAAAAAGGAATTTAAAGAACTTAAAGAGGTTGAAGTTAACCTCGAATCAAAAGGAACCCCGCATAAAGAACCAAAACAGGAGACAATTTTACCCGGTGTAAAAAATACAATAGCAGTCGCCAGTGGTAAGGGCGGTGTTGGTAAAAGTACAGTAGCTGTAAATCTTGCAGTTGCACTCGCAAAGAACGGTGCTAAGGTCGGTATAATTGACGCAGATATATACGGACCAAGTATTCCCCTCATGCTGGGCATCAACAAGAAGCCGCAGATCTTCCAGAGCCGCGAAACAATGAAAATGATCCCTCTGGTAAATTATGGTATCAAGATAATTTCAATTGGTTTCCTTATTGATGATAATGCACCTGTAATCTGGAGAGGTCCCATGGCAAGCGGTGCGGTAAAACAATTTATGACCGATGTTGATTGGGAAGAGCTCGATTACCTCGTATTCGATATGCCTCCGGGTACCGGCGATATACAACTAACGCTTGTTCAAACCATTCCCTTAACCGGTGCTGTAATCGTTACAACACCTCAGGAAGTCTCACTGGTAGATGCACGCAAAGCGGTAAAAATGTTCGGCAGAGTAAATGTTCCGATCCTTGGTATAGTGGAAAATATGAGTTACTTTATTGCTCCCGATACAGGTAAAAAATACGATATTTTCGGAAGCGGCGGAGGTTCAGCCCTTGCTAATGATACAGAAGTACCTTTCTTAGGCGGCATCCCGATTGATCCCCGCATAAGGATCGGCGGCGATAAAGGGATCCCTATTGTTTATGATATGCCTGATTCAGAGCAGTCCGACTCAATTCTCGAAATCGCACGGCAGCTTGAAGAGCAGGTAAATAAAAGGAACTCGCAGGCAGATTCAAAGGTTGAAATAATTCTCGACAATGATGATTAATCATTTATCGCAGGATCTCAATGAAAGAAGAAGTACTCAAAGCGCTGGAACAAATGAGACCTTATTTACAGGCCGACAGCGGTGATGTGGAACTTATTGAGGTCAGCGATGATGGAATTGTTAAGGTTAAACTTACCGGGGCCTGTAAAACCTGTCCTATGTCCGTAATGACCCTCAGGGCCGGTATTGAGAGGTCATTAATGCGTGAAGTTCCGGGAATAAGGAGAGTTGAATCAGTCAGTGATATTTGATCTCCTCCGTCGAATGAGCTAAATTTTAATAAAGCCCATAAATGATTCTGGAAAAATATGATTGAAAGAAGTACAAAGCGGATCACCCGGATCTCAATGTGGATTCTGGTTATAGCTTTAATACTGGTATCTGTTTTTCTTCTTTCTGACATTCTCCTTTTGATGATCTTCTCGGTCCTTCTTGCTTTCATCTTCAATCCGTTCGTCAGCACCCTTGAAAAAGAAGGAATGAGCAGGCTGACCGCAACGCTCATTGTATTCGGCACAACAAGTCTTCTGCTTTATGTTCTTCTCTCTTTTATAATTCCCAAATTTGTAATTCAGATGGATCAGCTGATGAGAACCCTCGAATCTTTTTCTCTTCATGATCAGCTGGTGCAGATCGAAGCCGAGCTTTACAGGCTGTTCCCGTTTTTTAGTCCCGGCCAGCTTTCGAAAAAGTTCGAAGAATTCGTCAACAGCCAGTTTGTAAATTCATTTGATACCATATCCGAACTTGTTTCGGGGATCGTTTCGGTAATACTCATAATGGTAATTATCCCATTTATAACATTCTTCCTGGTAAAAGACAGCAGGAAGATTATGAAAAATATTCTCCATTTGATTCCTAATAATTACTTTGAAATGTCGTACTGGATCCTTAAGAAAGTAAGTCTCCAGCTGGGAAGGTTCGTTCGTGCGTGGATCTTCGACGCTTCTTTTGTGGGTACGGTAATGGGACTTGGATTGTATTTTATCGGCGTGAACAATGCCCTGCCTCTTGGTGTAATAGCCGGAATGGGACACCTGGTTCCCTACTTCGGACCTGTTATAGGAGGTGTGCCGGCTATAATAGTATCGGTAATACAAACAGGTGACCTTTCGATGGCACCCTTTATCATACTCCTGATCTTAATAACGTATATACTTGATAACGGGTTCGTTCAGCCATTCGTATTCAGCAAAAGTGTCGATATGCACCCCGTCATCATAATCCTGCTGATCATTGCTGGAAGCCAGTTGTTTGGTGTTCTTGGAATGCTGCTGGCTGTACCTACTGCTACAGTAATAAAAACAGCCGTCAAGGAAATCTATTTCGCGCTTAAAAACTACAAAATAGCCCGCCTTTAGAACCAGGGTCTTTCATCTTCCATTCGCTTTATTTTGTCCGCTTTCTGCTGCATAAGCTGCTGCGTCCAATTGTACTGCCTGATCCAGTCATCCACAGCATATTTTATTAAGTAACAGTAAAGATAAAAAGAGAGCAATGGGAGCAGCAGGGCCGCCTCAAATGCGAGTGTTTCTCTGAAGATAAAATATCCGGCAGTTAGCGGTAAAGGGATCATCATAAAGTAAGTTAAAATCCAACCGTACCGCTCTTCTTTTACCAGGACGTAAAACATATACGGTGTGAGAATGATGGCTGCTATAATGAATATCAGCAGAATAATTTTGATGAGATGAACTCCGTATCCAAGTCTTGGGAGAAGTAGACCGACAAAGAGAAATATAGCATAGGAAGTATTAGAAATACGGAACTCATAGTATAGGATTTCTCTCAAACGGTCAACAGATTCAAAATCCTTTATTACCTTCCGGTTTAACACCATTTCTCAGCCCTTGAAATATTACCTGCCCTGATATCATCCGCAAACTAGTTTAAATAATAATAACAGGCAAGAATTGTCTTTCCGAACTTCTGCTAACTGATGGAGGTGCAGACAAAAGGTAATAAAGAATTAATCCAGTTCTTTGACGAGTTTTTGTATAACATCGGTGGAACTGATGCCGTCGGCTTCTGCGCTGAAATTCGTTATTATACGGTGGCGCAGAACGGGTGTCATTGCAAATTTGACATCCTCAATGCTAGGTGTGTATCTACCGTTCATAACCGATCGTGTTTTCGCTGCCATAATCAGATACTGTGAGGCTCTTGGTCCGGCTCCCCATGTGATCCAGTCTTTTATAAACTGAGGGGACGAACTGTTAGTAGGACGTGTAAGATTTGCAGCTTTCACCGCAAATTCTGTAACGTTATCTGAAACAGGTACCCTTCTAATAAGATTCTGAAATTGTATAATCTCATCAGCAGATACTACTTTTGAAAGTTCTGCCTGGTACTCGCTCGTTGTTGTCTGAACTATTTTCTTTTCTTCTTCAAATGAAGGATAATCCAGCCACAGATTAAACATAAACCTGTCGAGCTGTGCTTCAGGCAGAGGGTATGTGCCCTCTTGTTCGATCGGGTTTTGCGTGGCAAGCACGAAAAAGGGTTCTGATAAAACTTTGGTTACACCGGCAGTGGTTACTCTGTGCTCCTGCATCGCTTCAAGCAATGCAGCCTGGGTCTTGGGAGGAGTTCTATTAATCTCATCGGCAAGGATGACGTTGGCAAAAATGGGACCTTCAACAAAACGGAAATTTCTTTTCCTTGAAACCGGATCTTCTTCTACCAGTTCCGTACCGGTTATATCACCCGGCATCAGGTCGGGAGTAAACTGAATACGGCTGAACTTCAGGTCCATAACTTCGGCAAGCGTTTTTATCAGGAGTGTCTTGGCCAATCCCGGCACACCCACCAACAGACAATGCCCGCGCGAAAATAGGGATATGATCAGCTGATCAATAATCTCTTCCTGCCCTATTATTATTTTTGCAATTTCCTGCTTTGTCTTTGTAACTTTTTCGTTCAGCTTTTCTACCAGCTGAACATCGCCCTCGCCGGTTTCTTTCAAATCCAGTTCCTCATTATTTTTTACAATCTTATATCATAATAAATCTTGCTTTTAAGACTTTCGATCCATGCCTGGTACTTCTGCTGCCGTTTATACTCATCTGCAAGTTTCTTTATGTCAGCGTAATCCCTGTTCAGATCGGGAGCGTGCTGCAGGGTTCTGTCCTCAAGATAGATTATATGATATCCGTAATTCCCTGATGAGTACTCATACCTTTTGGGGAAACTGATATCCCCGGTTTTAAGCTTTGATACAGCATCAAGTACACTTTTATCGAGCTGGTTGATATAGAAAGTCCCGAGCTCGCCGCCGAATGGAGCAGTATCCTTATCCTCACTGTACTTCTTTGCATAATAAGAAAAAGTGCTGTCACCTTTAACAATACTGTCTCTTAGTGTTGTAAGGAAATCAATAGTTTTAAGATCGGCGTTCTCATCAGCTTTAATTTTAATAAGTATATGTCTTGCGTGAATTGATTCACCTCTTTTTTCAATCAGCTGGATGATATGAAACCCGACAGGCGATTCAATTACTCCCGATAATTCCCCGGGCTGCAGAGCATAAGCAGCAGATTCAAACTCAGGGTAGAATACTCCTTTTTTTACAAACCCGAGATCACCGCCTTCTTTGGCGCTGCCGGGATCCTCCGAATATTTCTTTGCCATCTCGGCAAAGTCTGACCCGTTCTTAATTGAATCCAGAATAGATTGCGCAAAATTCCGTGCCTTTCTCTTAGCCTCTGAGGAAGTTTTGGGAAACCTGAAAATATGAGCAATCTGAACTTTTTCAGGGATTACACCAAGACTATCTTTATACTTATCAAAAAAATCTTCTACATCACGCCTGGTGGCTTCAACAGTACCAAAATTCTTTTCCCGCAGCTTCTGAACCATCAGGTTCTTCCTTACATCATCACGCAGCTCTCTTTTTATTTTTTCTATACTCATACCATAGATCTGCTCAACTCGCTCCTTCGAGCCATACTGCTGAATAAAAAGCTGAATCTGGTAATCAATCCGTTTATCTACTTCCTCATCGGTAACTTCAATAGAATCCAGATTAGCCTGTGCATAAGCTAACTTTTCCTCTATCATCGAGTTGAGAGTCTGTTTTTTCAGCTGCGGCGAATCAGGTGAAACACCATACCGGGATGCAAGTAGATTTGTCTGAAAATCCAGCTCGCTCTCAGTGATTATTTCATTATCAACGACAGCAACCACTCTATCCAGTACCTGCTGAGCATGCATAATGCCGGCTGCGAAAATCAATACTGTCAGGATCTTAAATTTCATTTAGCACCTATCTTACTTCTATATCGTTTTTAGAATATAAATCTTTAACATAATTTTTAATAAACTGTTCCTTCTTAGAGGCTATATACCGGTCCCGGACAAGATCATTAATTATTTCATACGGAGGAATACTGCCTCGTTCAAATTTTTCCAGCAGCTGAACAATAAAATAATTACCAGCTCCATCATTTATTACAATGCTTATCTCTCCGGGCAGAAGCTCCCTTATTATTCGGACAAGGTCAGCAGGTTGAAGTTCATATTCGTACACAAGTTTTGAATTCTCAATAAAAACAACGTTCGAATCATTATCGAACGATTCGGCAGATTTTTTCCATTCATTAGTGAAAGCTTCATCCCGGAAACTGATTGCCTTATCCTCGTCATCAAACTGAACGAGGTTAACAAGAAAAGCATTATGAAAGAGTTTAAAGTTATCCTGGTGTTTATCAAAATAGTCTTTTACTTCAGAGGGTTCGATTGTCAGCTGTTCATCCTTAAAGAGTTTATTTATAAGGAACGTTATAGCAAGCCTCTTTTCGGACTCATTTTTCGTCCTGAGAAAATCATCATCTTTTAATATGCCCGAGTTTTTTGCCTCCTGATAAAGAAGTTCCTTATCTATCCAGTTCCTTACTATTTCATTCCTGTACTCTTTTTTGCCGTATCCGGAATCTACAACAGAAGCCAGGTCATCTTTCGTAAAGTATGAATTGTTGACTCTGGCTATGTATTCTTTTTCAGTCGGTTCTTTACCGCAGCCGTTTATTACGGCCGCGGCAAGAATCAATAGAAATAAATTATTCCGCGTCTTTAAAAGCTTCTTCAAGTGTATCGTAATAAAATTGAGGATCGTACCTCTTCTTCAGGCTTTCAAGGTATGCCTGCTCGAGTCTCTTCGATTCAGCCTCCTGGTATGCGCCGGATACTTCTGCTTTTGCTTCCTCAAATGTTTTTTGATGCGAAGGATCTTTGGCAATAAGCTTTACAATCACGTAACCACCTGAAAATGGGAATGGTTCTGAATATGTTCCGGGTTGTGACAAAAGCTCGTCAGTTTTGGAAGCGAGAGGTGAATAATCAACCGCAACCAGTCCATAATTGCCTGCTTTCGGTTTCATATTGTTACGCTCAGTGTATTTAGCAGCAAGTGAATCGAAGTCGGCACCATTCTGGAGTTCCGTATAATATGTGTGAATCAAAGAATCACTCTTTGAAAATATTTCGCTGAAGTTAATCCTGTCAGGCCATACATAATCATCCTTTGTCTTCTCATAATAATCGTTCAGTTTTGAGCTGTCAGCGTTAATCTGGCTCCATACTTCATCATCCTGCAGCTTGAATACGTATATGCCGTTGCGGTAGTCGTCCATCAAAGATGCAAATTCAGGATCTGTTTTATCAAGGTCAAGGGCTGCGAGAGAAAGAAGACTATCGCCTACGAGCTTATTTATGGTTGAGTTAAGAATTTCGGAATCAATCAGCCTGTTCATGTTCTGTCGTTCAGAATTCATTCTTTCGATTGCTGCCTGAACCCTGATCGTATCAACCTTGTTATAAGTAACTAACGGCTGATTTTTCAGTTCATCATAGTTTCTTATCTGACTGCCTACTCTCAATGAATCGGCATTTTTTAATACCTCTGAAAGTACCTGTTCATTCAAATGGAATCCGTAATTATCTTTCAGCTTATCTATAAGTGAATCGTACTCAGTCTGGTACCTTGTCTGCTTGAAAACCTTTTCCAGTTCTTCTTTATCCTCATCAAAGGAAGGATAAGGTTTCTGATCGGTCAATTTTATTATGTGGTAGCCGAAATTTGTCTTTACAATGTCTGATATTTCCCCGGGTTTAAGGTTGAATGCGGCCTCATCAAATTCCTTAACCATCATTCGTCTTCCGAAGAACCCGAGATCGCCGCCGTTTTTCGCGGAACCCGGATCATCGGAATATTCCTTTGCCAGTTCTGCAAAGTCTGCCCCGGCTTTCAACTTCTGCATTACTGTATCTATTTTTGCTCTTGCGTAAGCTGTATCAACCTGTCCATCGGGACCATTAAAATTAACGAGAATATGACTTGCTTTGATCTGCGGGATGCGTTCTCTTCTATCCGTAACTTTTATAAGATGATAACCATAGCGTGTGTGAACAACCGATGGGTAAACACTGCCAACAGGAGTAGCATAAGCGGCATCTTCGAATTCCGGAGGCAGAAGACCTGCAGTCACATAATAAATATCGCCTCCTATATTTTTAGAATAGCTATCATCCGAATATTTCTTCACCATATCTGAGAAGTTTGCACCGTGCCGAATACTGTCGAGAATAGCAAGCGCAAGTTCTTTCGCGGCCTGGTCACCGGTTGAATCTGGTCTGATCATCAGGTGACTTACCCGGAGCTCATATTTTCTTTTATCATAAAGGTTCTTTAATCCCGGCTCAAGTATCTTCTTTTCAAGGATATATGAAACGCCAACTTTCTTCTCATAATCCTTAAGTTCCTGGTTTAATTCCTGGTTTGAATCAAAACCACGAACATATGCATCTCTCAGCTTCATCTTGAAATTAACATAGAGATCGAGGAAGTTTTTCAGCTGGGAAAGACTGTCATCCTTAGCTTCTTCATAACTGCCAGAATTTTTAGCATACATTTTCTCAAATTCATTCATCTTAATCTGCTCATCGTCGAATTTTGCTACGATGATATCAGCATGTTTTGGTGTACAGGAACTGAGAAGGAGGGAAGCCAAAACAATAAAAGGTAATACGACCCTACGGAACATTGAGTTATTCTCCTTATTTTAAGTTTTTTACAATTTAGCCAGCAATTTTATCTATAGAAGGCCTGAAAATCAAGGTAAACCGGTATGGATTAGCTATCATTCCAGACCGTGAAACCTATTTCGCCAGCGTTATCTTGATAACCTTATTTGAAATACCGGCATTTAACCTCACAATATACACACCGCTTGAGAGTCTGCTTGCATTAAGTGTATAAGAATAATTGCCTGCTTCTTTTAAATTCATTTGTCAGCACTTTAACCTGCTGTCCTAGTGCATCATAAAGAATGAGTTTAACATTCGACGCATTGGGGACGGAGTATTTAATCATTGTAGAAGGATTAAAAGGATTGGGATAATTCTGTTGAAGCACAAAATCCGTAGCTGCAGGTACATCTATTGAAATTTCATTACTATAAGTGAATTTTCCGTCGAAATCGACCTGTTTCAGTCTGTATGTATTTATTCCGCGAATATCATTGTTATCAATATAACTGTAGTGATTCGGAGTAGTAACGGTTCCGTTACCGTTAACAAAAGCGATCATCGAATAATCTGATCCGGCTGATTTCCTTTCAATCTCGAACCCGCGGTTATTCTTTTCGGTAGCCGTCGTCCATATGAGATTTACCCGGCCGTCAACTACAGTCGCAGAAAAAGATGAAAGCTCAACGGGGGTCGGGAAGTGATTAACTGCATCGAGAGCATTAAGTATTCCCCAGCCCATAAGGTTATCAGGGTTATTGCTTTGTGAAGCAGTTTCTCTCATTGCATCGCGAACTTCCATAGGTGTTAGTTCCGGATTTACACATAAAATCAACGCGGCAACTCCCGCGGAAAGAGGACAGCTGAAGGAAGTACCGCTGGCCGATGTATATGAATTATCACTGTAAGGGGAGGCTACTACATCGCCTGAACCAAGCGCCATAATATCAGGCTTGTGTCTGCCGTCTACAGTTGGACCAACACTGCTGAACGAAACTCTTGATCCCGAAAAATCAACAGCACCTGCGGCAATTACACTATCACCATCTGCAGGAGCTCCGAGTGTATTATGAGAAGAATTAGAACCTTCATTTCCTGCTGAGTTAACTACAACAATACCCAGGTGGGTTGCATAGTCGGCACCGTTTGTAATTATAGTTGTATTTCCGTCCATATCCATCCAGGAATAGCTCTGCCAGCCCGGATCAAAATCAATGTAACCAAGTGAAGTAGAAGTAACATCAACTCCGATACTGTCAGCCCATTCCATTGCAGCAATCCAGTTGTCTTCTTCAAGGGGTGTTTCGCTTTCGGTATTTTCTGTTTTCGCAAGAATATAGGACGCGTTAAAAGCGGGTCCAATAAGATGTCCCGGTGCGTAACCTCCGATTGTGGAAAGGGTTTCGGTTCCATGAGAGCCGTCTCCTGAATCAGACTGGTTGCCCACATTCGGATCATTGTTAACAAAGTCCCATGCAGCAATAATATCCATCGAATCAAATGCGGTGTGCGAAAGTCTGCTGAAACCTGCATCCATTAGGCAAACCGTAACGCCCTGTCCTGTATAGCCCATATCATGAACAGCAGGAACATTTATCTGCTGTAGTTGTGCGTATGATTCGCCGTAATCGAATGAATGAATTCCTCCAGGCTGGGTCATCTTGCTGAGAATTTGCTTTACTGCATTCTGATCAGTCTCAGGCTGGTATCCCTTTTTAAGCTTATAAACAACATCAAGCTTCTTGACAAACGGTAATGCTTCCAGTTCTTCAAGCTGAGATTTGGCTAAGGTACCGCTGACGGCATTAAGCCACTTTGAGGGCCATTTGATTTTTAATCCAAGGGATTTAACCTGTTCCAGATAAGCAGGATTAACAGGAATATCCTTAATTGTAAGTGATGCATCCTCACCAAGAACTTTCGCTCTCCTTTTGAGTGATTTTTCACTTACAACACTGAGTGGATTATTGAAATAAGCATCAGTATTCTGACCTTTGTCGGTAAAATAAACCCATACCAGAAGCTGCTCCTCTGCAGAATGGTTAGCCATCTGCGATTGAAGGGCAGCGGATATTTTGCTGATTGGCCCCTGCTGCGCATACACGCCTGCAGCCAAACAAAATAAAAACATTGGTAAAAAGATTTTTCTCATCATAACTCTCCGGATATGTTTAGAATAATATAATTAATTACTTAGCCCGTGTTCCGTTTTTAACATTTGGAGCAGCGGTTAGAACATTCAATTCTCCGTTTTCATTTTCAACAGCCAGAACCATGCCCTGGGATTCAAGTCCCATTAGCTTAGCAGGCTTAAGGTTGGCAACAAGAATGATTTTCTTTCCAATAAGTTCTTCAGGCTTATAACTTTTAGCGATTCCGGCAATTACCTGGCGGTCACCGTCATCGAGTCTCACCTTCAATTTAATGAGTTTGCTGCTTTTAGGCACATTTACGGCTTCAATAATTTCAGCTACTTTCAGGTTAATTTTGTCAAAATCGTCAATAGAAATAAGGTTATTATTTGTATCCTCATCTTTTTTGGAACTGAGTTTTTCTATTTGCTGTTCGATTATATCGTCCTCTATTTTCGGAAAAATAATTTCTGTTGTGTTGAGAGTATGGCCGGCTTTAAGATGTTCATTCCCGAGCTCATCCCAGCCGGAAGGAGATGAATTCAGAATTTTAAATATCTTCTCAGATGAAAAAGGGATCACAGGAGAAAAGAGTCCTGCCAGCGTATAAATTGTCTGAAGGCAAATATTAAGGGTCGTGCCGCACCGGGTTTTATCACTTTTCACCGTAACCCAGGGCTCTGAATCGTTGAAATATTTATTGCCTGCGCGGGCAAGGTTCATCATTTCAGTAACGGCATCCTTTATTTTATAGCAGTCGATCAACTCCGAAACTTTCCCGGGGTAGCCGGCCAGCAGCTTCAGCATTTCGTTATCGATCTTCTCTGTCAGGCCTCTCTCTGGCACCCTTGCATTAAAATGTTTGTGCACGAAAGTGAACGTCCTGTTTATAAAATTTCCCAGTATATCTGCAAGTTCACTGTTGTTCCTTAGCTGGAATTCTTTCCAATAAAAATCTGTATCCCTTGTCTCCGGCAGGTTGGCAGCCAGTGTATACCTGAGTGGATCAGGCGGAAATATCTTAAGGAAATCGATCACATCGATGCCCCAGTTACGGCTTTTGGAGAATTTCTTCCCTTCAAAATTAAGGAATTCGTTTGCGGGAACATTCTGAGGGAGTATGTACTTATCTCTATCCCCGTCATTCCATGCCATAAGCATTGCAGGGAAAATAATACAATGGAATACGACGTTATCCTTACCGATAAAGGCAATATACTTAGTGTTCTCCCCCTGCCAGTACTCACGCCATAGATTCTCATTGCCGCGCTGCCTGGATAATTCCTTTGTTGCGGAAATATAACCAAGAACAGCTTCAAACCAGACATATAAAACTTTACCTTTGGCGGAATCAAGCGGTACGGATACACCCCAGTCAAGATCGCGTGTATAAGCCCTGTCTTTAAGTCCTGCCTTAAACCATCCTCGGCAATACTGGAGTACATTATCCTTCCAGCCGTAATTTTCGCTGCTTACCCCAATGTATTCTTCAAGGCGCGGCTGGTAATCCCCCAGAGGAAAATACCAATGGGTAGTTTCTTTGAGGACGGGAGTTTTTCCGCTTATTTTACTCTTTGGATTTTTCAGTTCCGAAGGTTCGTAAAAAGCACCGCAGTTTTCACACTCATCACTTCGTGCCTCCTCGTATCCGCAGTTGGGGCAAGTTCCCTCAACATATCGGTCGGGCAGAAACATCTTGACTTCTTCATCGAAAAACTGCTTCGATTTTTTTTCGTTCAGCATACCACGCTTGTGGTATTCAAGAAAGAATTCCTTTGCGGTCTCGTGGTGGATAGGCAGGGATGTTCTCGAATAAATATCGAAGCTCATGCCGAACTGTTCAAATGCCTTTTTGTTAATTTCATGATAACGGTCAATGATAACCTGGGGACTAACCTTTTCCTTGTCGGCACTGATAGTAATAGGAACACCATGTTCATCCGATCCGCATATATACAGAACATCGTTACCTTTCATCCTGTTGTAGCGGACATAAATATCCGCAGGCAGGTAGGCACCGCTTAAATGTCCCAGATGGATTAGTCCGTTTGAGTAAGGGAGGGCTGAAGTTACAAGTATTTTCTCTTTTACCAATCTAAGTCCATTTACTTTGAATACGAATGATAAATATAAGGAAAAGTATATACAGTAGGAACATCATTAATTATGTTCTGTGTACCGGTCCCGATCGTGTTAAATTGTTAAATATATATACTAGTTATCCATAAAATTCCTGCATTTTTGCATTTGGAATAAAATCAACTAAAGCTTAAACCATGTCAAGAAAAAAAACTGACCATAATAAACTTACAACAAAAGAACGTTATTTTGCCGCAGCCCTGGCTTTTGTATGGATAATTGCAGGAGGTATTGCTCTTTGGACATTCTCCTCAAAATCATCCTGGCTGGGAATAATTATTTCTATCCTGGCGATTATTTATGGTTTGCTCTGGTCCAAGGTAGCGTATACCGGAAGAAAATTCACCCGGCTTATACCTGAGGATCAGGGCAAACCTTCGGAAAACAAAATTCTTTAACTTTCCGTGACTTTAGTCACTTATTCATTGCATTAAAAATTAAAAATATTTTTTTAAATTCGCCTGCGTTAAAAAACTATTATATAAAGATGGCCAAGAAAAAAGTATTAATTGTTGAAAAACAGGGCGTCATTGCACTGGATATCCAGAACACCTTAAAGAGAATGGGATATGAAGTGATGGGAATAGATGCTTATCCTGCCGAGGTTGAAAAACATCTTAAAAAGGGCAATCTTGATCTGGTGATCTCTGATTATACTATGCACGAATCCGCTTCCGACTTCACAGAAAAAGTAGTGCTCAAATACAAAGTACCTATAATATATCTCACTGGCTCTTCAACAGCACATAACAGTAAAAGCGATCTTATGCAAAACTGTGTTGTAATCACCAAGCCATTCGAATCCTCTGAATTTGAAAACACAGTAAAAAATATGATCAACAGGAATCTAAAAATCTAGATTGTTTATTACCTCATGTTTGCGTGATTATCCTAACAGCCATTGAAACAGGTATTGACTCCGAAGAAATAATTTTTAGATTTGTAATTGAGATTGGTTGTAAACAAAAATTAATGGGAAATTTATTTTCTATTAAAAAAGTTTGCGATCAATCTCTTTTTTTATCCTCCTTTCAGCTATTTGATGAAACTGAGTTTTATAACTTTCCCGATGATACCCTGCCTATCCACTCATCCGAAGTCTTGCATTTAGCGAAACATAAGAGTATTTTATTTTTGTAATTATGGGTTAATAAGGGAATAATTCAGAGGATCCACAATTAAGATCAGATTAGAATTCGCTGGCGAAAATAGACCGGGGATAATTGCGCAATACCCCTGCGGTATTCAGCAGGGGTATCTTTAAAATCTTAATTTCTGTAAGCATGCTCTTCAACTGTTTCAAAACAAAAATATAATTACTGTTTGATCACCAGGTTACATCCTTGGCGTTAAAAAAATATGCATCAGTTTGATCAAAATAGCCGCACAAAAAATTATTTAGAGGTATGCCGGTTCGCTGTGACAGCATAACAGTATACAAGTAAACCTGCATATGAGCTTTCTTCTCGTATCTTGCGCGGGGTTTATAATCCCATATTTCTATCATACAGTTCTTTTCATACCTGAGTATATCTATATGCCCTGTTAATACACCCTCTATGCTTAACCTGCCGTTTTGAGATTGCTCGTACCACACTGGAACTTCACAGGCAATTGTCCCGGGGTCGCTTTCAAGTAGATATTTCTCCACATTCTCATGACCGCTTCTTAATTTCCCGGATACCAGTGCGGAAGCGGTAAGTGAACTTAATCTGTGAGAATGGGTGTGCTGCATATTAATTTTCATTTTCAGGATATAGCCGGATGCTCTTGAACCGCTGAAGAAATATTCGTTGGGACAATAACTGAGCAGTGACACGAGATAATTATTCAAGTCAAAGGGTACATTCTTAAGTTTAAACTCAGCGAGTCTATATCTGTAGTACATACTTCCGCTATGTGCAAATGCAAAACAAATGATTCTGCCTTCGCGGGGAATAAATAATCCATACTTGTTGTACCTGATGCTGCGGTGATTTATGCCTGATATTTCCTGAATTTTATCGTGGAGAACCAACTTGATATAAGAAGGTTCTATATTTTCAAATATCAGCGAATAAAGCAGACAATCGTTCGATTTTAGAATGGATGAAAAAATGTCGGGGAAAGCGTTTACTTCCCTTCTGAAAGCCAGTGATGATGAGAGTTTATTAATTAATGTTTCGCTAGAAGAGATTGATTCCGGATCCGATTGATTCATGGGCATCAGGAAAAGGCTGCAGAATTCAAGAGCATGTGAAAAATGTATCCTTAATCTTTCTTCAGAATCCTTAAGTTCTTTTAAATTGATCAGGGTTAGCTCTTCATATCCTGTCTGAATTGGCGACATTTAATTTGGTGTGAGTATCTGAGTTCAGTGTCATTTTTAACTTACAATATGGCCACACCAGCGGCGAGGAGTACAGCCGACAAAGACAACAAGACCAATAAAGTTTTTTTCTTCCCTCTTTTAGCAATTAATATTCCTAACATATAATTCCGCTTCTAATTGATAAAATGTGTAAAAATAAATTAACCAAATCGAAGTCAAATGCCAATATCTCCTACATATATAATTATTATATAATCACACATAATTAATTTGTTTGTTTAAACACAATCACTTCCCATAAGCAACACTGTGGTTGTACGTTACAGATCCTTACAATTCCGCTCAAAGGAATAACTTGGTGATGAGAAACCTGGCAACCCTGGCTTATTTCTTTACAGTTGACAATGATGCATCTTTAACCATTTCGTTATTTACTTCATAACTTTCTGCATTGCACTTAACCTTTATCTCGCCATAAAGTTCTGCCAGGTTATAAACAATAGAATCTCTATTACTAAAAGCAATGAATTTATTGCCGATCTTAAAACAGGAATCAGCCTGGAATTCATGATGACTTAATCCTACCATTGTTTCATTGTCGAGAATAATGGTAAACCTTTTCAAAACTTCGTCACTGCAGCAGCCTGAAAGTAAAATAAGAAACGTACTGATAAATAACAGAATTTTTACGAGTTGCTTTTTACCCTGAAAATTCTGTTTCAGTAGTAATCCCTCCCTCATTTTAAGATCCAAATAAAATAGAAAATTTTTCATTTACATTTCCTTGTATAAGCGGGATGGGACTTCAATCCCACCCCATTGAAGATTATTAACCTTAACAATCCACATCACCCTGATTATTTCAGCAAAATCATCTTCTTTACAGAAGAATAATTGCCTGCTGTCATCCTGTAGAAATATATTCCGCTGGCAAGTGCTGAGGCATCGAATTGGATCTCATAAGTGCCTGCCGGCCTGAACTCATCGACAAGAGTCTTTACTTCGTTTCCCAGTATGTCATAGATTTTTATTTTCTGAACGCAGCTTTCGGGAGATTGCCATCTTATAGTTGTAGCCGGATTGAACGGATTTGGATAATTCTGTTCTAAAGTGAATTCAGAGCTTATGGTCGGGGTGTATGAATCTAGATCAACAAGAAGGTTAACAGGCTGATTACATTTGAGAACCATACCCCCGGATGTAACAGCATACGCAATAATCTCGCTATTGGTTTTCACATAATCTATTTCAACAATTGAAAGATCTGGTGTAAGTTGATCATGCCATGTTAGTCCGTTATCGTTACTTCTAATGATTGTATTATGTGTGCTGCTGCTACTGGAGCAAATGAAAACAATGTCAGTTCCGTAAACCCATGAAGCTGTGGAAAAACCGGATATAGGCATATTTGTATTTACCTCGGTCCAATCATGTCCTCCATCCGAAGTCACCATTATACTAGGGATGGTGACGCCAAACATAATCCCGTGCTGCTTATCATCATTAAATACTATTTCAGTTGCCCCTAAATCTGTAACTCTTACTCCCTGATTACCAAGGTACCAGTTTGCTCCGCCATCGGAAGTAGTATAGGATTTCATCTCATAATTGGATACGTTATATGAAGCAAAGCCATAAAAGTCGGCATCGATTGGATAGGCAGTATAATATGTTCCAAAGCTATTTGCTTGTCCCGGAACCATAGTTCTATCCCACGTTATTCCTCCATCAGTTGTTTTCTCCACTAAATAATCGTTTCCAGGTCCATTCGGAGGATCACTTGTTGCAATTCCAAATTGAGGATTACTTTTTGAGAATTGAAGATCATCGAAAAATCCTGCATTTCCTCCTGTAGAATCTACTAGAATCCAATGCAAACCAGCATCAGTGGTTTTAAATAACTTAGCATTCCCCCCTCCATATGTACTTCCGGCATCTCCAACAAATGCAGTTAAAGAATCTTTTCCCTGTATTGCCATTAATGGATGCGGTAAACCGTTTGTGGGGATTTCTAACCAATTTAATCCACCATCCACCGTCCTGAAGACTTTTGGTGGTCCCGAAAAAAATCCGCCCGCAATCCATACAATATTGGCATCAACTACACTAATCCTTCCGTAAGTCATTCCGGGGAAAGGTCCTGCAATCTGGTACCATTCCTGAACTGGTGAGAAGCCCTCAAATTCATCTGCACCTATATCCGGACTTGTATCATTTCTTGTATCCCCCTCAAAATCGGTTTCTATTCCTGTGATAGAAATTCCCCGCGACTCCAAACCAGTACCTATTGTTTCATCTATATGTAGATCAGGTTCGATAAAGTTCGGCATTTCACTTATGCTGTTTATATCGTGTCCTGTAGCCTGCCATTCTTCGAGAGTATAGTAATCATTTCCTTGAGATTTGACAATACAGTTACTCCCGTTTTGTACATAGTGTAAATCATTATTATCTGAAGTTAAATTTGAATTTGAATAGTTATATATAGCTGAAGCACAGTACGGCGATTCATCTCTGGTGTTTACTAGAATATTATTTCTTAAATCAATTCCCTCACTATTATTTCTGACATATACTGCTGCTGATCCATCAGGGTTTGCCCCCAACCCCTGCCCGCTAAGGTATACTGAATTATAATAAATCTTAGGATTATCTTGATACCATAGCTGAATTCCGGTATTCCTGCTTCCACTTACATTGGAACTACTTTGAATGTCATATACCATATTATTATATACTGAATTCTCTATACCATAATTGGATCCTCCCGACAGAAGTATACCAATACTTGAATTCCCGGTTTCCATCTTAACACCATGAACAATATTGTTCCTGATGATATTGCTCGTACCTCCCCACGAATTAATTCCAATGTTGTAATTCAACGCCGTGCTGTAACCAGTAATATTTTGTACGATATTATTCTCGATAATTGCATTGTCGCTGCATTCTACCTGTATACCCCAAACAATAAGACTGTCAGTTTCAGAACCGACAAAATTGTTCCGTATAATATTATAGTCTGTTTTAGTGCCTGAAACAATCCCAGAAACATAGATCCCTATTCCGGCTTTTCTGATTACATTGTTCTGAATAACATTACTATCAGGCGCTTCATTCGTACTTACAAATAAATAGATACCTGCCCCACCTAGATTTTCACAAAATGCGGTGAGATTTAGAAGGATATTATGATCTGAGTTACCCCCAAGTTGTAGTGCATAATAACTGGAGTTGATAGTAACAGAAGATGAACCTGACGATGATGTTCCGTCAATGGTAAGAAAGCTGGTGTTTAAAATAAGCAGGTTTCCTTCTATGAGGATATTTTTATTTTCGGCAGGTCGGATTGTCACACGGTTATCCTTACTGGCACCGGCAATTGGTCCGTTTAAGAAAAGAGCAGATGTAGATGTATAGGATTCATCTATAAGTTCGAAAGTTACAGGTCCCAGAATTCCATCAGAGGATAACCTGCCAAAAGCAGAATCTATTGTCGGAAAATCTCCGTCTATTCCAATGGTATATGTTCCAGCTGCGATTGGATCCGTGATTGTTTTGATGACTTTTTGTGCAGGATTAGTTATGCGAGTCAATTTTGCCAGCCCAAATTCCTGGGCAGGCATCTCGCAAAACGCCGGAATCAGGAAGAAAATGATTAGTCTTATCAAATGGTTTAAGTGTGATTGAAGTGCATTTTTCCCAAATAACATAGAACCTCCCATTATATTTTGTGGATGTGCAATTTCCTCCTGTTTTAAGGGACCCTCCATCCTTATCCTCAATTTTCCCTTTAGAATAAAAGCTATATGTTCTCCGCCTGACTTCTCGTAAACAGGGCACAATTAAATAAATCAAGTCCGAAGGTGCATAGTAATGATGTAACATTTTCTATAAACTATGTCGCATTATTGGCTTTTAAGGGTTTTCTGACTCTCAAAACGCCAAATCGGTAATAAATTTTTTTATATTTTTCCCCTGAGCAAAAAGATAGGAGCTTGAGATGGAATCTTCAGGAAATGCTGCAGTACCTTATGGGAATAATACCGAAGCGGGCAATTATGCCGTTCTGAATGGGGTGCGGATTTATTATGAGGTTTATGGCAGCGGTGAGCCTCTGCGAGGATGAAAATAATCAGTGAGGTGTGGTTTGATTTTTGAGATCTCTGAGGTGGAATGAGAGTAATTTAAAATCGAATTTGCAAAATGATGTATGAAACAGCTTCCCGTAAAATCCTGTATGATATCGGTTGCTGCCAGTGAGCGTGAAGGTGATGCATTAAGCTGACTGTCTGCATCAAGGCTATAATGATGGTAATGGAGGGTATTTAATCCCAGCAGGAACAAATAGATTACAAGAAGCAGTCGACCTGCAGTCCTTATATGTTTTTCTTTTTTGTTCATTTTAATAATGAAAATATAATTCGGATTCTTTATAAAAGGCTAGGGAAAAGTGCGAAGGTCGGCAAATTAGAATATCGAATTAAATAAACAGGCCGGCTGATAAAACGTCAGCCGGCCTGATTTCTAAAGACAAAACTATTCATGCGGTCGAACTGCAGATGCAGAGAGTTATTTGACCAGCATCATTTTTTTAACAGATACATTGTCGCCGGTTTCTATCCTGTAATAATAGATTCCGCTTGAAAGTCCTGATCCATTAAAAGTTACATTGTGCATACCGGATTTTTCATTTTCGTTTACGAGTTTTGTTACCTGTTGACCGAGAGAATTGTAAACTTTTAGAGAAACAAAGCCGTCCTTATCCAGACTGTACGTTATGTTGGTAGTCGGGTTGAACGGGTTAGGATAGTTCTGATCCAGAGAGAATTTTGCAGGCTGATTCATTATAACTTCAACCACATTTGAAAAAGTGAACGAACCATCGAAATCAACCTGTTTTAAGCGATATATGTATTTACCGATTGCTAAATCATTATCTGAGAAAGTATATGTTCTTCGCTCAGTAGTTGTTCCGGATCCATTTACGAATCCGAGTTCCTTCCAGTCGCCGGTTCCCTGTTCTGAAGTTCTTTCAATACTGAATCCCCGGTTATTGGTTTCCGTGGCAGTAGTCCAGTTCAGAACAATATCATTGCCGGCAGCTTCACCAGTGAACGTCACAAATTCAACAGGTACTTCGGAAACGGGCCTTCTCCACATTCCACCGCCATAGGTTCCCGTATAAACGTAACCATTGAAGGTTGTAAAATCACGGATGTTGGTGTTTGTTAGACCTTCATTTATCACTTCCCAGTTCTGACCGCCATTGGTTGATTTATAAATACCGCCGGGATCGAGGGAACTGCTTCCGAGACCGGCAACCAAAACATCATTAAGCCGCGTAAAGGCATACACTGAACCGGTATTTGACATCCCGTTGTTTCTTGGCGACCAGCTTGATCCGTTGTCTGTTGAAAAGAACACTCCTCCGAGTGTTCCGGCATAGAGATTCGAACCATCCCTGAAAAGTGTATTTACAAAGGTATTGGTGAGACCGTTAGTCACTGGCATCCAGCTGCTTCCCCCATCGGATGAAAAGAAGACACCGCTTGACCAGCTCGCAGCGAAAATATTTGAACCTTCAACTATTATTGAAGTGATTAAAGGCGCACCGGGAACAGGACTTGCGGCTGTCCAATTATCACCGTTATTTGTGGATATGAACAATCCACCGCCGTAACTGCCTGCATAAAGAGTTGTTCCGCCCGTACCGTTGTCAACCGAAAGCATAAACCATAGCAATGGAACAGTAATTCCGTTACTCGCCGAAGTCCATGTAGCTCCGTTATCTGTAGATCGGAAAACACCTTCGCCCATTGTTCCGGCGTATATGTTGTATCCTCCTGAACCGTCAGGGCCGGCCGTCATGGAATATATCCAGTGGTTTGCGAGTCCTTTGTAGTTCCAGGTAACACCATCATCTGTAGATAGAAATACACCGCCCCCGCCGGTACCCATAAAAAAATTGGATCCATTGAATGCATATGATCTGATATCACCCGCTGTAAGACCGCTGCTTGCCCAGGTCCAGTTTGCACCACTATCCGATGAAAAATATACCCCCGCTCCAAAGGTACCTGCGAACAGATTATTAGCACTAATCTCCACAGTATAAATATATCGGTTTATGAGCCCGTTACTTACCTGGGTCCATAAAGTGCCACTGTTAGATGAATAGAATACTCCATCGCCAGTCCCTGCATAAACATTGCTTCCGGTAACTGCCAGGGAGTAGATTGTAGAATTAGTTAATCCTAAGCTGACAGAATTCCAACTTGTGCCATTATCTGTAGATAGAAATGCTCCGCCTCCTGTACCTACAAAAAGATTGGACCCTGAAACAGCAAACGAATTTATATTAAGATTTCCGAGTCCAGAAATCATCGGGCTCCAGGATGTTCCGTTGTTGGTTGATAAATAAACACCATTTGCTGCCGTACCGGCGAAGACATTACTTCCGTTAACTAAAAGAGCTGTCACATGATCAGCCGGAAGTCCCGTACTTACTTTCGTCCAGCTTCCCCCGTTATTGGTTGAGAGAAATACACCGCCCGCACCGCTTTCATACTCGGTACCAGCGAAAAGATTTGAGCCATCATAGGCTAGACAGTACAAACGTATGGAAGTCAAACCTGAGCTTGCTTCTGTCCAGTTCTGTCCTCCGTCCGTCGATCTGTAAACCCCGCCGCCGCTACCGCCGTACGTCAGCGTTGTTCCTGCAAATAAGTTGCTCCCCGATCCTGCCAGGCACACTACATAGGGATTCAGCATCCCGTTAGCGCGCCGTGCCCAGGTTGAACCATTATCTGTTGTTAGGTAAACACCATTTCCCCTAGTGGCAGCGAAGACACCGGCAGCGTTATCAAGAATATCCAGAATGGTTCCTCCGAAACCTCCGTTCGTTTGAGTCCATTGTGCCTTGAGGGGTATGGTTAATAGAAATGCAACGAAAATTATCAGAAAAGTATTAGAGATTTTTTTCATTTACCTCTCCTTTGTGCTATATGACTTAAAAAAAATGAGTACCGCTTTTCGCGTGACATACTTATTAGTTAATTATTTCTTCTTGAATTCTTTGAAAGAAACTGCTTTACGCCAATAACTTTCAAATACCTCTTTCTGTGCAAGTGCATAGTCAGGATGTTTTATTATTATTGTTGTAATGCTCGGTTTCATCGAAACCGGATCGTTCAATGCAAGCATTGTAATTTTCTCATCCATAATCATGAGTTTCATCGGGAGTGATTCAATAACACGGCATTGCTCGCCCAGGCTTTCGTAATATTCGAATACCGGGAAAAAATCAGTCGGTATCCCATCTTGATAAAGATCTTTGTATTCATAAATTCCTTTGCCCTTGATAGTTTTCTTTTTCAACAGTTTCTGCTGGTATTTCATATTCTCCGGCGGTGGAACGCTGTATGGAGGCTTGTTGAACCCAAGGATTTCTTTCCTGGTGTTTTTCTGAAGTTCGATCCACCTGTTTCTTATCTGGTTTACATCCTTCAACACTTCTATATAATCAAGGCTTGCTGATTTCTCCTGGTTGTTGGTATAAATCGTCTCAAGCTCATCCTCCAGCTTGCTGAACATCGCTTGCTTTTTAAGGATTTCTTCTTTCTTCCTCGCGATTTCCTCTTCCACCTGCTGACTGAAAAAAGAAAGCAGACTCTGTAGTGCAGTTTTGGGATCTACAGCGCGGTACATCTTTTTACCGTCCTTCTGCACCTCAGAACACAATCCTTTTGCTATAAGGTTTGGAATGATTTCATAGACTTTGGTTCTTCCGACTGGAATTATTGAAGCAAGCTCAGAAGCAGCGAACTCCTTTTTCTGCAGGAGGGCAAGATATATGTGCGCCTCCCGTTTAGTTAACCCGCTGTTCTGTAATTTATTTAATAACTTTTCCATACTGTACCTCTCCTATAAGGGGTACAGAAACTTACAGCTGAAATATTTTAAAGTCAATATGGGAAATGTAATTTTTTCATAATGTTCGCCAAATGGGTTAAACGAATCAAACGGATTTTCTCTTGTTTGCAGGCAGAATATAATTTTGTGAATTCGAAATGATTGTCCGGCCAGGATATGTAAACCTGATCGCTCGTGCTATATGAAAAGGTCCGGTTACTTATACAAAATTTCTATCACGGGGGTAATCGATAATTATAAGATTCGGTGATATTGGTAACAAAAATTATCTGCTCATATCCTTACAGCTGTAGGCTTCTTTAATATCTCCGCCAACACTGTGTGCAGCAAGCAGTATAAAGATACCGAGTGCAACTACGCTGCCTCCGATTATACAACCCAGGGTTTTGCCTGAATCGTATTCTTCAATCTCGACATATTCTATGTCAGCCATTGCCGCAGTATACTTAATAACCTTGTTTACTGAATCTGAATTTGTCCGGTTAATTCCTGCTACAATTAGTGTATCACTTTTGATCCGGCAGGTTGCTTCATCGATTGTAATGGCGCCATTTTGAGTAGCAATAGTAAGAGATCCGACTGCACCCCTGTCGCATCTGGAATAAAGAGCTTCTTTATTGACAGACGTCCGGGAAGTACAGCTTACCAGATTCAGAACGGTGGAAATAAGCAGGTAAACTAAGAACTTTTTTATTTGTGTTTTCATCTTTTTCCCACATTCAATTTATGCCCGTTTAAAAGTTTTCCTGAATATCGCTCCCGAATCTTAATAAGTTACGGTACCCAAAATGTCATGGATTTGTAAAAAAATTGATTTAAGGAATAGGTTTTAAAAGCCGGATGAAGTGATTTTGAATTATCTCAGGTTCACACTTTGTGAGGTAGATTATGAAGATTGGTGAAAACTTTATTGTACACTTTAAAATTGGTGAGCTGTTGTCTGTAGAGAAATTAACCCGGAAATTCAAAAATTTCGTCTTCATTAAAGAAGCTTCAGGTAGTCGCCAAACAACAGCTCGAATATTTGTTATTAACAATTCAATAGTTGTGCCAGCATCCTTTTAGTGACATCAAACTCATACTTAATCTTAATAAACCTGCCTCCCCCGCCCGAACCTGAGACTTAAGCGTACCTGGATTTCGGTTTTTGTTTTACGGACCGGTTTGGCCGGGACCGGAATGTGTCAAATTTTTAGAAAAGCGTTCAAGTTTGAAACACTTTTCTTCATTCACCGGCAGATTTCGGCCTTTCGCCGATTTATTATTTACTATCGAACCTTCCCATTATATGTTAATACAGAGAACTAAAACTTTTTTGCAGAGGAAAATAAAATGGTAGAGAACAGAAGTAAATCAAATAGTAGATACGTTATGGGGTTCATCCTCGTCATAATCGGCGCATTGTTTTTACTCGACAACCTGAATTACCTGTACTTTGATATTCCGCATGTAATTTTTTCTTTCCCGACTATCCTGATACTTGTCGGCATTCTGATATTGGTTAACTCGGAGAAAAAGGGTTTGGGAATCATCTTTGTAGTTATCGGCGGCCTGTGGCTGCTTCCCAGGATATTCCCGTTTATTGCAATAAATGGTGGAATAATCTTCTCAGTATTGATAATTGCTCTTGGCATTTATATCCTCTCAAAGAGAAGAGGGTATTCCGGAAATCATTATAATATAAATAAGAGCGGAGTTTCCGAACAATCAGGAACTTCAAATCCTTCCGGTGAATTTACACAGGATACCGACAAAATTGATGATGTTGCAATATTCGGCGGCGGCCATAAGTTTATTTCATCAGATAATTTCCAGGGTGGAAATATTACCGCGATATTCGGAGGATCCGAAATAGATCTGACCCGGTGCAAACTGGCACCAGGACAAAACGTGCTCGAAGTGACTGCTATCTTCGGAGGAACAACTCTTATCGTTCCGAAGGAGTGGAATGTGGTTATTAACGTAATCCCATTATTCGGAGGCTTTTCGCACAAAGGTATGAGGGGTCCTAATGTGGTTATAAACCCTGAGAGCACCCTCATTATAAAGGGTGTGGTTATTATGGGCGGCGGCGAGATAAAAACGTATTGATGAAGAAGGATGGAAACTAACCCCATAATAGGAAATACAAGAAATTTTTACTTTTACCTGCTCTTCTGGTTGATAATTACTTTAATCAGTTTTCTGCTGCTCAACCTTGCACTAAATACTGAAACAGTAACAGCAGTGACTGATAGTTTCGTCTTTAATTTGATCCTATGCGGGCTGGGACTGAGTTTCTGGTACTCAACCCGCTACATTTCTTTTGAGGATACCAGCTTTTACATGATACTGTTTAACCACTTTATCGGCGCGGTATTCGTCTCTGCATTGTGGCTGGCTGCAGGTTACCTGGTGATGACAGTAGTTCTTGGCTTCGGCGTCGATTACCGTACTTTTTTTATGACTACCCTCCCCTGGCGTTTCCTTATAGGTATTTTAATATATTTTGTCATTACATCATTTTATTATCTTATAATTTATTACTCCGGTTTTCAGGAAAGGAAACTGCACGAAGCTGAATTAAAGAACCTTGTAACTCAGGCCGAGCTGAAGTCGCTTAAGTTCCAGATAAATCCTCATTTCGTTTTTAATAGTCTTAACTCCATGAGCGCACTTACAACTATCGATCCTGAGAAAGCACGCGGGATGATATTAAAGCTGGCCGAGTTCTTAAGGTATACTCTTGCAAATAATGACCAGCAGAAGAACAAGCTGAAAGAAGAGCTCAAGAACATTAAGCTATACCTCGAAATCGAAAAGATAAGATTCGAGGATAAATTTGATTATACAGAAGAAGTATCAGCCGAATGCCTTGAAGCTGAAGTACCGAATATGCTGCTTCAGCCTCTCTTTGAGAATGCTATAAAACATGCCGTATATGAATCACTGGATATGGTGAAGGTCAGACTGAAATGCGGAAGCGAAAACGGCTATCTGAAAATAGAGATTGAAAATACATACGACCCCGAAACAAAATCAAAAAAGGGGACGGGAGTGGGATTAAAGAATATACAGGATCGTCTGAAACTTATCTATCATCAGGAAAACCTGATGCAGGTTGTTAAAGATGATGGAATATTCAGAGTTATCCTTTTCGTCCCTCAGTAAACGTCACCCAGCCTCCCCGGAGGAGCCTCATTTTCCACAGACTCAGGTAATATCTCATTCCAAATTTTCACTGTTTTCTTTACACCATAAGGAACCTTTCTCTGTAGTTATCTCCAGGTAGGGTCATCCCTATGTCAGGAGGGAACTTTACTTTCCTTTTTTGCTTAAAATTCTCTCCTTTCCTCTTCTTTTTCTATCCCTTTCAGTTTGTCCAACGTATTCAGAACGTATTCAGAACGTTTTCAGAACGTATTCAGAACGTTTTCATATAGTAGGTGAACCGGAGTAATAACAACAATCAAAACACCTTCAATCTTAAAAATTCTTATATTTATACCCTGATTTAACCGGTTTTGGCTTATGGAAAAGAAAATTTCAGTGGTAATAATTGATGACGAATCACTGGGCCGCCAGATCGTTAGCAAATTTCTTGATTCCCGCGATGATTTCGAGATTGCAGCCGAATGTTCTAACGGTTTTGAGGGAGTAAAGAAAATTAACGAACTGAAACCTGATATCGTTTTTCTTGATATCCAGATGCCCAAGCTCACTGGCTTTGAAATGCTTGAACTGCTTGATAATCCTCCGGTAATAATTTTCACTACTGCATACGACCAGTACGCAATTAAAGCCTTCGAGGTGAATGCTGCCGATTACCTGTTGAAACCTTTTTCTGCAGAGAGATTTGAAGAAGCACTGGGAAAGGCGAAGCTTCTGCTGAAAAATAAATCACGCGGTGATGAAATTATAAGCGGATTGATAACGCATACCCAGGAAACAACCGAATACCTTGAACGCATAGTGATAAAGGACGGCTCCAGGATTCACATTATACCCGCTGATACGATCAGCTATATAGAAGCACAGGATGATTATGTGATGATCCATTCCTCAGAAGGTAGTCTGCTGAAACAAAAAACAATGAAATACTTTGAGGAACACCTTCCGCCTGATGATTTTTTAAGGATACACAGATCTTATATCATCGCTATTTCCCGCATCAAAAAAATTGAACTTGTCGAGAAGGAGTCCTACCGCCTTCTACTCGAAGACGGAACCAAACTTCCTGTAAGCAGATCCGGTTACGAAAAGCTCAGAAGCCTCCTTTAATTCCCCTGTTATGAGTTTGCCCCATACCGATGCGATTGTAGTCTATAGCATCACGACTAATTCCCGAAGAGAAAAAATATCTGTTACCTAAACTCTTTGCGGCTACAATTCCATGGGAATGAACATCATTAACTTAACTTTCTTTATTGCGGTTACAATTCCATAGGAATTGAAAATCTGTGACCTAACAGTCATAAAGATTTCGTTTGTACCGATATTGACTTTAAATATTAATAGTTCTATGTTTTTAGTGTTTGAAATTTTTCAAATGTTAAGAACTTAAATATGACCTCCGAAGAAAAAATAAAGAAAGAACTAATCCAGAGATTCGGAGACGGATATAAAGCATTCGGACTAAGCAAACTAATGGGGCACATTATCGCTCTTCTTTTATTTTCCTCTAACCCCCTGTCATTGGGTGAGATTACCGAGCAGCTGGGCAGAAGCAAAGGTCCCGTCAGCCAGATTGTAAGAAGACTCCGCGACCGAAACCTGATAAGAAAAGTATGGACCCCAGAAAATAACAGAAAAGATTTCTATGAGGTTGATCCCGACCTTTTTGAACACGCTTTCAGGAATAACCTAGAATTAATTAAAAGTAATACGCGAATTGCCAGACATCTGAAAGCCGGAATCAAGTCGGCTAACAGAGGTTCATTGAAAACGATAAATGACCGGATGCACGAGATGGAACAGTTCTATATCCTGATGGAAAAACATTTTCAGAATTTTCTTAACGAATGGTCAAAGAAAAAGCCGAAATTGAAGGTATAGACTTTTGATGACCTTTTAACCGGTCAATAGGCTGAAGATATTATACAGATAAATACCGGTTTACCTGTACGACACGATTTTTTTTACTAAACTATCGTTTGGAATTTTTCAAACGTTAAAAACAAGAAAGAATAATACATGGATCGCCTTAAAGACAAAGTAGCCATAATAACAGGGGGAGCGCGTGGAATTGGAAAGGCTGCAGCAAAGAAGTTTTCATCAGAGGGCGCCGTTGTGATAATATGGGATGTTAACGATCAGGCTGCTGAAAAGACAGTCACCGAATTGAGTAAAGCGGGCAGGGTTGAGTTCAGTCATCTCGATATAACTTCTTATGAGTCTGTTCAAAATGCGGCAAAAAACATCTATGATAAATTTAATCATATTGATATACTTATAAATAATGCGGGAATCACAAAGGATTCAACTTTAGCCAAAATGACCCCTGAGCAATGGCAGCAGGTTATAAATGTTAACCTTACCGGGGTTTTCAACTGCACTAAATCTGTTATTCCTTACATGATTGAGAATAAATACGGAAGAATAGTCAACACATCCTCTATAGTAGGACTTTATGGAAACTTCGGACAAACAAACTATGTGGCGACTAAATCAGGAATAATAGGCATGACTAAGGTCTGGGCCCGAGAACTGGGACGCAAAGGAATCAACGTGAATGCTGTTGCTCCGGGTTTTATTGCCACCGAAATGGTTGAGACTGTTCCCGAAAAAGTAATTGAAATGCTAAAGGATAAAACACCCCTGGGACGATTAGGCAATCCCGAAGATATTGCAGATGCCTATTTCTTTCTATCATCCGATGAAGCAAAATACATCAACGGAGCCGTGCTTAGTGTAGACGGCGGATTGGTCTTATAAGGATGACTGGATGAGAAATGCTGAGATAATATCGTCCGGTATGTATGTTCCCGGAAGAACTCTGCCTAACAGTTATTTTAATGAACTGCTGGGTGAAGATGTGGATACGTGGCTTGTTGAAAATCTGACTATTCGTGAAAGAAGATGGTGCGGGCCTGATGAATCGACGGCAGATCTTTGCGTTAATGCGGCATCAAGGATAATGAGTGATGCCGGTATCTCCCCGGATAAGATCGACCTTCTTATCATCGCAACGGATACTCCCGAGTTCATCTCCCCTTCCACAGCCTCGGTCGTTCAGCACAGACTCGGAGCATCAAATGCTGGGACTTTCGATGTCAATACTGCCTGTGCGGGTTTTGTTACCGCACTGGATATCGGTTCAAAATATATCCGCGCTGATAAAAAATATAATAAGGTGCTGGTTATCGGAGCATATGCAATGAGCAGGTACCTTGATATGAGTGACAAGAAAACTGTTACCCTTTTCGCCGATGGCGCTGCAGGTGTGCTTCTCTCGGCGAACGATGATGAAAACAGCGGTTTTCTCACAAGTAGTTTGTACACAGAAGGGAAATACTGCGACTGGATGGGAATATACGCCGGGGGGACTCATCTGCCGGTGACAAAAGAAATAATTGAGAATAAAGATCACCTCCTGAAGTTTGTAAAAAAATTTCCTAAGGAAATCAACCCTTCTACATGGACACGAATGATAAAAAGTTCGTGTGAAGAATTAAATATTAAACCGCAGGATATTAATCATTATTTCCTCACCCAGATAAACATAAACAGCATATGGGAAACAATGGATAACCTCGGTGTTGACCGCTCGAGAGCTCATACAATAATGGACAGATATGCCTACACCGGTTCCGCCTGTATACCTATGGCATTCGATGACGCTTTCAGTAAAGGCAGAATTAAAAAAGGTGAACTTGTCTGTTTTGTGGGTTCAGGAGGAGGACTGGCATTTGCAAGTTCGGTTTTCAGAATATAGGAGCATTTAATGAATAGCACTGCTTCAGCTGATATGATTACAGCGGGATGGATACTTGTTACTCTTTATTCTGCTGTTGTGATTTTTTTCGTTGTAAAGGGAGCAGTTAAAACCAAAAGCATCGGGGATTATGCTGTGGGTAATATCAGTTTTTCTCCTTATGCTGTAGGACTTGCCCTGGCTGCCTCGATGACAAGTGCAGCAACATTTATTATAAATCCCGGCTTCATCGCGTATTACGGAATCAGCGCCGTTATATCCTATGCTGTTATCCTTCCGATCGCTGCGGTTAGCTCACTGGTTATCCTTACAAAAAGTTTCCGTAAGCACGGGAGTTCTGTTAAGGCTCTTACCCTTTCGCAGTGGATGGGCACACGGTATAACAGCAAAGGTTATGCACTCTTCTTCGGCTTCCTTGCCCTCCTTCTTATAACTTTTATCGTGCTTATCTGCGTCGGTCTTACCAAAGTACTCTCAAAAACGCTTGATATTAGTGAATTAACTATCCTTATAGGATTAGTAGTTTTCATATTCGGATATATGATGTTCGGCGGCGCTAATTCTATGGTTTATACGAATACTGTGCAGGCAATCATAATGATTGTTGTTGCTTTTATCCTGCTGGGTTCAGGATATGAACATTTCAGCAATGGCATCAACGGTTTCCTTGATAAGTTAAACTCGATTGATCCGAAACTGACAGGATTGACTAATGACGGCAGCTTTCTCTTCAGGGATTTCTTCGAGATTTTTATAGCTCAGGTTGTAATAGGTGTTGCTATCGTATGCCAGCCTCATATAATAACCAAATCGCTGCTGCTGAAATCAGATTCGGACGTAAATAAATATTTAGTTGCCGGAGTATTAGCAGAGCTTCTGTTTTTCTTTGTAGTAGTTACCGGACTGTATGCGAGAATTACTTTTCCCGATCTGACGATCGGCGGTACTCCCTTAAAGCTTGATGGAATTATGTCGGCTTATGTTGTCGCTAGGTTCCCGGTTATTATTGGGGTGATAGTTGTAATGGGATTAATCTCTGCCGGCATCTCAACCCTTGAAGGATTGATCCAGTCGATTTCAACTACCATCACTGCTGATATTATAAAGCCTTTATTCGGCAAATATTTTCCAAAAGATGATGCAAAGAAAAACAGGTTTGAGATTAACCTGAACAAAATAGTAATTGTAATTATCGGGATAGTATCTATCCTGATATCTTACGACCAGCTTGTAAATCCAAAACTTAGTGTGGGTATATTCGCACAGAATGGAGTCTATGCATACTTCTCTGCTGCGTTTGTTCCGATCCTTTTCGGGATGTTCTTCAAATCAGTTTCTAAAGTTGTAGTAATAGCAGCTTCAGTCGTCGCAATTATTGTTCACTTTTCTTTTTATTACGGAAAGTTAGGAGTTCCGTTTACCGTCGCGACGGGTGAAAATCCCGGTGTAGCTGCTGCAGTTGCAATTTTACTTTCTGTTTTAACCGGATTAGTTTTGTATCTGATCATGGGGAGGAAAAGTAATGCATAATTTCCAGGCTGACTGGCTCGCAAAATGGGCAGTGTATACTCCCACCCGTATGTTCATCAGGGAACATAACAGAGATATAAGCTGGACTTATGCAGACTTTAACCGAAGAGCTGAGTCATTTGCAGATTTCCTTACAGAAAAATATAAAATAAAAAAAGGGGACCGGATTGCCGTCTATTCCAAAAACAGCTCAGAACACGTCCTTCTTTTTAGTGCCTGCGTGAAGACGGGTGCAATATTAGTTCCTCTTAATTTCCGTCTTACCCCAAGAGAAATTAATACACTGATTGCCGACGCCGGACCTTTGTTATTCTATTACGAAAATGAATTCAAATCAGCTTCAGAACAACTGGAGTTTCCTGCCGATACCATTAAATCAAAATTGTCTGAGGTTACCGAGTTCCTGTTTAATATATGTGAATGAAGTAAGGCGGGGAATCCAAAGAGCATTCGATGAGAACGATCCGGTAATGGTCCTTTATACTGCCGGAACCACAGGGTTATCAAAGGGTGTTATCATTACTCACAAAATGCTCTTCTGGAATTCTATAAACACAGGTTTGCGGCTTGATCTGAATTCATCCGATCACACTCAAAGCTTTGCACCTTTCTTCCATACCGGCGGGTGGAATGTTTTATTTACCCCATTTATGCGTCATGGAGCTTCACACACACTTCTAACACATTTTGATGCTGACCTGATCCTTCAGCTTATGGATAAGGAGAAAGCAACAATACTTTTCGGTGTACCGACAATGCTTCAGATGATGTCAGATTCACCCCTGTTTGAAAATACGGATCTTTCATCAGTGAGATACGCAATTGTTGGAGGTGCTCCAATGCCGATACCTCTCATTAATAAATGGCATGAAAAGGGTGTGTTTATAAGACAGGGATACGGATTAACAGAAGTTGGTCCTAATACCTTCTCACTCCACCAGGATGATGCAAAAAGGAAAAAAGGATCCATAGGTTTCCCTAATTTCTATATCGATGCAAAGATTGTGGATGCTAAAGGAGAAGATGCAGGCACGGATGAAGTAGGTGAACTCTGGATGAAATCGCCCGTAGTGACACCCGGCTACTGGGGGCAAGCGAAAGAGACGGCCGAAGCAATAACAGACGGATGGTTCCACACCGGAGATATGATGAGAAAAGACAGCGACGGTTATTATTTCGTTGTTGACCGTAAAAAGAATATGTTCATCAGCGGAGGTGAAAATGTCTATCCTGCAGAGATAGAATCTTTTTTACTGACGAACGTAAATATCAAAGAGGCTGCGGTCATCGGAATTCCGGATGAAAAGTGGGGGGAAGTCGGCAAAGCATATATAGTATTGAAAACCGACTCTGAACTTACCCCGGAAGGAATCTTAGAATTCTGCAGAGGAAACCTTGCTAAATATAAAATACCCAAATTCGTTCAATTGATCGAAGAACTACCCCAAAATGATGCGGGCAAAATAGACAGAAAAAAATTATTACAGCTTAATTCTGATTCAATAAATAACTAAATAATTCAATAACAACAGTACCAGGAGAAAATATGAAAAAGCTTTTTGTTCTATCACTTTTAATGAGCTTTTCACTGCTGCTTGTATCATGCAGCAAAGATGACAACACCGTAACTCCCCCCGCACCGACCTATAAGATCAGCGGAACAGTTGCAGATGCAGAGGGTAACTTCCTCGCCGATATTACGGTAAACTTAACCGGAGATGCCCAGGAAACAACAACAACAGACGCATCGGGTGCTTATACATTCGAAGCTCTTAATTCGGGATCAGACTTTACAGTTACAGTGTCCTCACCGGATTATGATTTTGAGACTGAAAGCATGAATATTACCGGTTTGAGCCAGGATGAAACAGTTGATTTTACTGCAAAAGACGGCATTGTAGGCGTATGGCTGTCAGCAGGTGCAAATGTTGCCCCTCTTCTTAATGCAATTTTCCAGGGCGTAGGTGGAGTGGATACAATTTATGCCACATTCAACTCGGATAATACTTACACAGTTCGCCAGGTTAACGGCGATGCAACAGTTATCAACTATGCAGGAACCTATTCAAATTCAAAATCAACTGTAGGTAATATTTATAAGATAGTTGCTGACCAGACATCACCATCAGTTGCAACATCTGAAGGTATATATGAAGTCGATAGATCTCAGTCCCCTCATTTTTTGCAGTACGAAGTAGTGCTTACTTCAGGAACACAAAACGTTGCTCCAACGCCTGAAGACGGTTTCGGCAGCACAAACGGAGGTGCATTCGGCAATACAAACGTTCAAAAATATATCAGGATTCAATAATTGAAACAGCAGAAGAGGCTGTCCTGACAATGCGTATTGTCATTTCGACCGAAGAGAGAAATCCTTATAAAGATTTCTAGTTTGAAGACTCACTCGAAATGACAGTTACCGATGTTTGAAACAGCCTACTCTGTATATTCTAAAAGGTAAGAAGATGAAAATCATTTATATAACTATACTTAGTCTCTTACTTAGTCTGCCTATTTCTGCCCAGAATAAATGGAATTTTGACGATTACAAAGTTCCCGCTGACCCCGTTAATGAATTCCAGGCACTCGCTTATTTCTATACTCATATGGTAAACCAGAATTTTTATGCCGAAAATGACTTGCTGAAGGGCCAGATCGTGGGACGCTTATTCAGCAGCAATACAACCATAACCGGCGGCGGGGCATCATATTTTGAACAAAGATTGGTCCCGTTCTTCATATACCAGCCGAAACTTCTAAACAATAGGGCAATCCTTCGGGCATCGTTTGAGATCGACTGGACATGGGGTGATGCTTCTTATGGTGTCGGTGGAAATTTCGGATCGGCATTCAGCGCAGACCAGGTAAATATTCAGACTCAAAATGTTGAACTTGAACTCATCCCTGCAAAGGACTGGGCAATAAATCTTGGACTTCAGAGATTGTTCGACACTCCTTACAACCCATATAGAACAACAGTCGGTACAATGACTAGTACAGCCTATCGGCTGATGTACTGGGGAAGTGATGGAGTTGGGATTTCTTTAAGGCACGATGGTGACTATTCACGCTTTAAGGCAGGATTCTATCAGCTCTATGAGAATAATGTTCATCAAATTGATGATGTTACACTTTCGGAAGCTATTTACGAGCAGGATATCACCCCTGTATGGCGGCAGGGATTATCATTCTGGTATGTGTATGACAGGGCTAATGGCGAAGGCGGAGTGTCAGTGCTTGGCGAAGGACTCACTAGTCTGCTTAACGACTATAATGGTACTTTCAAATTCAACCTCGGTGGATTACCGTATCGGGCCGATCTCTTCTGGCTTGGAACATATGGAAATGTTAATCCTGAATTTACTCTCGGCCGCTGGAGTATTAACGCATTCGCAGTAGCGAACTTCGGTACTGTAAGTACTTTCCAGACTAACGAGTACAAAAAGGCTGTTGATGTTCTGGGGCTCGGGTCAAACTTAAGAGCTGGATACAAATACGGACAAACTGTAGAGGACGCAGTCACTCTTGATGTTCTTTTTACCACCGGAGATGAGAACGGACTAAAAGACGATACATACAACGGCGTTATTACAGGCAATACCTGGGGATCCCCCGGTGGATTAAATATCTCAACCGGATCTTATATTCTTTATCCCCATGGCAATGTTGTGAACCGTTATATTGCAGCTGTTGCGGATCTTTCTAATACCGGACTGGGGCAAATAGGCGGTACGATAAATTTCTCAAAATCGATCATACCCAATAAATTCTATGCGAAAGTGGGTTTTGCAGCCGCACAGAGCCTATATGAACCGGAAGACGGCGGTAAAACAATCGGAACAGAAGCAAATATTAAGATTGCCTATCTGCCTGCAGTATTTATGAATATCGAACTTCACGGAGCCTATTTGTGGCTGGGTGATTTTTACGATAGTCCCAAAATGAATGGAAATAAAACCGTGAGACCGGAAAATGCATATACGTTTTTCCTTCTCTTTAAATGGTTGATGTTCTGAAAATAAAAATAATGTGAGATAACAATGAAAAGACTACTTATTATTTTATTTGCCTCTGCTCTTTTAATTGCATCAGGATGCTCACCATACGGGAATTTAAGCATAATGAACTTTGATGAACTGAACTATCCCTACCCCGTTAAGAAAGCTGTGCTTTCGGATGATATAACCCTTGCTTACGTGGATGAAGGCACAGGAGACCAGACCATAATTTTTGTGCACGGTTTGGGCAGCTACCTGCCGGCGTGGGAGAAAAATATCGACGGGTTGAAACAAAATTACAGGTGCATTGCAATTGATCTGCCGGGCTATGGAAAATCTTCAAAGGCTGTACATAGCGGCACGATGGAGTTTTACGCTGACGTTATTAAATCCTTTATAGATAAGCTGGGACTGCGGAAGGCTGTGATAGCCGGGCACTCTATGGGAGGACAAATCGCCATGGTCATGGCACTGAAATATCCTGATTATGTTGATAAGCTGGTACTCGTTTCCCCTGCAGGTATTGAGACATTTACTGAAGGACAGAAGGAATGGTTCAGAAATGTAATGACTGTTGCCGGAGTTAAGAATACTTCGGTTCAGCAGATAAGGGCAAACCTGACTGCCAATTTCTACAACCTTCACGATGATGCTGAATTTATGATTACCGATAGAATTGCTATGAGAGATGCAGAATATTTTGATAATTATTGCTATACAGTTGTTCAGTCGGTTAAAGGCATGATCGACCAGCCGGTGTATGATTTTCTTCCGGAGATTAAGCAGAAAACCCTTATTCTATTCGGTGAAAATGACAATCTTATCCCGAATCCCTATCTGAACCCGGGCTTTACGGCAGACATCGGCAAAACCGCAACAGAACGAATTCCTGATTCCAAACTGATTGTAGTTCCTTCCTGCGGACATTTTGTGCAATTTGAAAAGTCTGATGTTTTCAATAATGCTGTTAGGGATTTCCTGAAATAAGAGCTTAAAGTATATTATTCTTCATAAAAGAAAGGCCGTATTATTCTGCGGCCTTTTCTATTTTAAATTGAATATCTAACAATCATTAAATATATTTGCTTCAATTATAATGAGGGTTCAATGACATTCGACAGTGATCTTAAATCGATCCAGGAAGCACGACACCTGGCAGCAAAAGCAAAGGAAGCGCAGCTTGAATTCAGTCACTTCCCGCAGCAGCAGGTCGATGCAATCGTAAAAGCCATGGCAGAGGCAGGTTATGCTGCCGCAGAACGATTGGCCAGGATGGCTGTTGATGAGAGCGGGTTCGGAAAGTACGAAGATAAAATAATAAAGAACCGCTTCGCGACGAAAAATGTTTATGAATCCATTAAGGATCTGAAGACCGCAGGTATCATCGATATTGAAGCCAATGGAAAGATCCTGAAGATAGGCGTGCCGATGGGGGTGGTTTGTGCGCTGGTACCTTCCACCAATCCAACTTCTACTGCTATGTTCAAAGCATTGATTTCGCTCAAATGCAGAAATGCTATCGTGGTAAGTCCTCATCCACGTACCGCAAAGTGTACAGCGGAAGCATTAAAAATACTTTCGGATGCTGCTGTTTCAGCGGGCGCACCTGAGGGATTGATACAGTGTTTGTCGGAACCAACCATTGAAGGCACCGAAGCACTTATGCACGATAAAAATATAGCAGTGATCCTTGCTACCGGCAGTACACCTATGGTTAAGGCAGCATATAGTGCAGGTAAGCCTGCTTACGGTGTTGGTTCGGGAAATGTGCCTGCTTTTATTGAAAGATCAGCTGATTATAGAAAGGCAGTTGCGGATATCATGTACGGTACCACTTTCGATAATGGAACTCTCTGCTCATCCGAACAGGCAATGATTGTTGATCTTCCGTTACGGGATAAAGTAATTGAAGAAGTAAAAAGTAATGGCGGGTATTTTGTCAATGCAGAGGAAAAAGAGAAGCTGGCAAAGGCTATTCAAAAGGATTTCAGGATAAACCCCGCTATAGTCGGACAGTCGGCAGAGTTCATTGCAAACAATGCCGGATTTAAGGTACCCGAAGGTACCAGGGTGCTTATGGCTGAATGTTTTGAGGTAGGGAAAAGTGAACCCCTTTCGATGGAGAAACTTTCGCCTATACTTGCATTTTACAGTGTTGATGGATGGCTTGAAGGATGTCACCGCTGTATTGATCTGTTAAACTTCGGGGGGATAGGTCATACGATGGCAATTCACTCCAACGATGAACCGGTAATAATGAAATTCGCACTCGAAAAACCGGCATTCAGAATCCTTGTGAATACAGTTGCCTCGGTAGGTGCAGTGGGATACACTACCGCATTGAACCCTTCTATGACACTAGGCCCCGGCACGATCGGCGGATCAATAATATCCGACAATATAACTGCAAAACATCTGATGAACATTAAAGCTCTTGCATTTGAAACCAGCCCTGTGAATCCCGGTCGGTCCGTCACATCATTTAAAACGCAGATGGAGATGGGCGGTAAAAGCAGTTTCATGATGGAGATTGAAGAGAGATTAAGAGCAAGGGCAGGCAATCCGAGTTTCGAAGGAAAGCAGGTTGTTCAGCCGAAACCTGAAAGGATTCTTTCATCTCAGAAAAAGGAAGAACCCAAACCTCCGGCTAAACTAGGTGAAGGCATTTCCAGAGAAAACGTCGACAAGATACTCCGTGACTTTAAATATTAGATTGAATATTCCTGATCACTTGAGCAGCAGCAGCTTCCTTACCGCAGAATATTTCCCCGCTGTTAATCTATAGATATAAACACCGCTTGGAAGTGTACTTCCGTTAAATGTGATCTCATATATCCCTGCAGGTTTTTCTTGGTCAACTAAAGAAGATACTTCCCTTCCAAGGATATCAAAAATCTTTAATGATACGAATCTCTTCTCAGGTATCTCGTATCTGATAGTTGTTGAAGGATTAAATGGATTGGGATAATTCTGAAGAAGAGCAAAACTGTGTGAAGAACTGAAATCATCATTCTTATTTCCAGTTATGCCGCCGCCATTAGTAGTATTAAGTATTGTGCCGTATAATCCGGCTATCCAACCCTGTTTATTGTTTGTAAAAAACACTGAAGTTAAATCTTCTATGGTACCGCTGTTCTGTACTCCCCAGGATGTTCCTCCATCGGAAGTCTTAAGAATCAGACCATCTTCTCCAACAGCCCACCCGTTATTTTCATCTGTAAAATGACATGAATACAGAAATTCCGGTCCACCGCCAATACTTTGAGTTATCCAGGTTTCACCACAATCTGTAGTTTTAATAATATTTCTGCCAGGTCCAACAGCCCAACCTGTGCTGTCATTTACGAACCGGACTTCATCGAATGAATATGTCGTTGGATAGCTACTCCATAATTGTCCACCATCGACTGTTTTTAATAATGTACCGTAATAGCCCGCAATAAATCCTACATTCTCATTTATAAAATATACAGATAACAGTGGATCATTCGTTCCGCTTATCGCCTCCATCGGAAGTTTTCAGTATTGTTCCGTCATATCCTGCTATATAACCACTTGATGCATCAGTAAAGAAAACACAGTTGAGGTTATTAAAGGAAGGACATGGTTTCTGTTCCCAGGAATCACCGCCGTCTGTTGATTTAAAGATAGTCCCGTCAAACCCCACTGTCCAGCCTGTATTATTATCAACGAAGCAGACAGACGATAATTTATTCCAGTTTGAGGAAACCTTTATTATCCAGTTTGTTCCACCATTGGTCGTCTTCAGGATTGTTTTTTGGTCACCTACCGCCCAGCCTAAACTATCATTAAGGAATTGTACAGAATATAATGCCACTGAACACCCGCTAATCTGATTCACCCAGCTTTCACCGCTGTCAGTCGTTTTTAATATTATGCCGCTGTCACCAATGATCCAGCCCACTTCAGGATTAATAAAATAAACAGAACACAACGAGCGGGAAGTTACAAGTCCAGCATCAAACCATTCCTCGCCGCCGTTGGTCGTACGTAAACATAACCCTTCGGTATTATGGTAGGAATAACCTGCCGCCCACCCGTTGTTCTGATCAGTAAAACAAATTGAGTTTATTTGTTCAGGCTTGTTTTTTCTTTGGATGAGCCAGGATTCTCCCGAATTTGTAGTTTTGACGATAACACCATTTGACCCGGCCGCCCAGCCTGTTTCATTATTAATAAAGCAGGCTGCAGAAAGATGAGATCCTGTTGGTAAAGGACTTTGATGAACCCATTGCCCAAAAGTACCTCGGGCTCCGGGAAGTATCATGAAAAGGTATAACGATAAATAAGATAATTTCATTTTATTAGCCTATCTAATAATATACAAGAAGAATTTCAAAAATATTAGCCTGCTGTAGTGTTCCCTCCGTTCTACTTTTCCCCAATGGGATATATCTTTCCTGAAATCACTACTTAAGTATATCAAGATTAACAAAAATACTGCTGCTTAAGAGGTAGTACTTATTCTTCTCCGGCATTGTCATTATATGATCCGGGTCCTGCCAGGTAAAACCCGTACGCCCTGGGTTTGCATCTCTGAACCTGAAATCGAAATAGAAGAGAGCTATATCAAGATGGACATAATTGAGCAGTGAAAAGTCGGTACCGAATCTAAAGGATTCAGAAAAAGGATTATCCCCGGCTGAAGTAAGGTTCCCTTCTAAAAACACACTGATATAATCATTGAAGGAATAGGCGGCTCCCGCAGAATATCTCAGGGGTAACAGTATGTAAAAGAATACAAAATCTATGCTGGCATAATACTTTAAGCTTTCATCAGATGAGCCCGCAGAGAGCGATACAGGGTATTCAGAACTTAAATCTACCGCTGCATCAGGCACATACCCTTCTGATTCAATAAACTTATACTTAACACCATAGTCATATCGTTTAAGGCTTTGTTCCTTACCAAGGTAAGAAAAGTTATAGGCAATCATATAGCCCTCCGTATACTTTAGATGTACTTCTGCTTTCGAGCCGAATGAGAGATAACCCCCAACTTCTTTGAATAAAATATCCTTATTAAAATCCGGCAGCTGCCATTGCTGAATAATTTTTGAGGGAGATCCGTAATTAACTCCGAAGGAAAGTCCGGCGTTCATTCTCGATTTGTTAATGAATGGGGTTGATCCGAGCTTATACAAAGATTTGTAAGCATCTGAGGATTGCGGATACATTACGCCAGCCGCAAAGATTATCAGAGTGAGCAATTTTAAGATTATACGAAGCATACCTTTCCCTACTTAATTTACCTGTAACCAAAAGGCCTGGATTGTCCTCCGAAATGAATCTCTTCTGATACGGGGTCAAAATTGATAGTTGCATAAAGTGTGTCGCCAACAAAGAGTGTAATAGTAAAACAGGTAAAGAGAAACCCGATTAATAAATTCTGAGAAGGATGGTTCTGATTATAATATTTATTGAAAGCTCCCATATATTCCCCGTATTTTTACATTCGTTTACACCAAATTAAACGAAAAATGCCGGAATAAGCAATACAGCATTCATTAGTATTACTACCGGCCGTCCCGTTCTGCACCTGTTTTATTTCAGGCCCCGCCTCATGCAGGAGAATTATGATAAAGCTCCCGGAACCTGCGTACCACAGAGCCTGCAATCAGTTCGGCTGCTTCGTCATAGCTGAGTGCTGAAGTATTTACTACAAGATGATACAGCAATGGATCCTCGATGTCCTTCAGGAAGTATGTCTTAAGATAATTCCTTCGTGATGCGTCCTCCCGCTTCACAAAGTCGAGTGCATCGTGAAAATTATTAAGCTCATACGCTTCCTGAGCCTGCTTTGCCCGCAGCTCCAGCGGTGCAACCAGCCGGACGTGAAATGCATTCTGCAGCTTAGCTGTAATTATATTTCCACCCCTGCCGATTACAACAGCCTTCCCAAGCCGTGCTATCTGCAGGATCGTCTCCGATATCTGTTTTACAAAAGTATATCCTGAAGGATTTCCAAGAATCTCGCTAACCATATTCTTCATATTGAAAACCTTGTCTTCGTCCAAATATTTCGCGAGTATTGAAGGAAGATGATGATCCTCAATAACTTTCTCTATAAGGTTTTTGTCGAAATAGGTCCACTCGGTAGTTTCTTCACCGGAATAACGATTCAGAATATCAACAAGCTTATGCCCGATGATATCGGCACGGGTGCCTGTCTGGCGCGATATTGTTATGCAGGGATGTTTTGGTCTGTACGGTGACGGAGTGCTGTGTGATTCGATATAGATGCGGCATTTCTCATATACGCCTGCTACTCTCATTTTAATCCCTCCTTCTTGTTGCAGAGGAATTGAAGGTTCCTCTATCAGGTTACTTTTGACTCTCCTCAATCTTACTTTCCATCTTGAACCACGTCCTTATCTCATCTTCTTCTCTACCATTTTTAGAGATATGGTAAAACTCATTGTTGCTCGATGAATAGGTATAGTCTTCCTTCCATTCGTCGATGTTCGCGGCAATCTGTTTAATTGCGCCGGTGATATAATAAATTTCCTCGTCTGTCATTGTTGGATGAATCGACATCCTTACCCAGCCGGGTTTGTCGGAGAAATCTCCCGTATTTATTTTTTCGGTGATGAGGCGCGACTGGTCGGGACTAACATGCAGAAGGTAATGTCCGTACGTCCCCGCACAAGAACACCCTCCTCTTACCTGTACACCGAAACGGTCGTTAAGCAGCTTAACTATCAGGTTGTAATGAATGCCGTCCATGTAAAATGATATGGCGCCAAGCCTGTGCTCAATATTATCTGCAAGTATATGAAGTGACGTCACTTTTCTTAACTCGCGAAAAGCTATACTCACAAGTTCTTCTTCGCGTTCCCTGATATTATTAACTCCCATCTCTTCTTTTAACCTGATGCACAACGCAGCGCGGATTGTCTGAAGGAATGCAGGCGTTCCGCCGTCTTCCCTCGCTTCAATATTATTTACGAACTTATGCAGCCCCCATGGATTCGTCCAGTCGACCGTACCGCCGCCCGGGTTATCAGGGATTTTATTCTTGTAAAGTTTCGAATCGAAGATCATCACTCCTGATGTGCCTGGTCCTCCCAGGAATTTATGAGGCGAAAAGAAAATTGCATCCAGTTTTTCAAGCGGATCCTCAGGATGCATATTAATATCTGCGTATGGAGCAGAACAGGCGAAATCAACAAAACAATATCCACCGTTCTTATGCATCATTTTGGCAAGTTTAAAGTAAGGGGTTTCAATACCGGTAACATTGGAACAGGCAGTAAATGAGCCTATTTTCAGTTTTCGGTCATTGTATTCTTCAAGTTTCTTTTCAAAATCGTTAAAATCTACAAGCCCTTCGTCGTTTGGTGCGATTACTACGACGTCGGCAATTGTCTCCAGCCAGGACGTCTGGTTGGAATGATGCTCCATATGTGTTATGAAAACAACGGGACGGAGTTCTTCGGGAAGCTTCAGGTAATCCTTCAGCTGCTCGGGTACCCTTAGTCCAAGCATCCTTTGGAACTTATTAATAAGAGCTGTCATTCCCGAACCGGCTGTAATGATCACATCATCTTTGGCCGCATTACAGTGTTTTTTAATGATATCGTGGGCAGCGTGATAGGCAAAGGTCATTGTGGTGCCGGTTATGCTTGCTTCCGAATGGGTATTCCCTACAAGTGGGGCAAAGTCTTCGCACATTTTATGCTCTATCGGAAAATAAAGACGGCCGCTTGCAATCCAGTCGGCATAAACTATTTTCTGCTCTCCGTAAGGTGAGTTGAAAGTTTTATCGTATCCTATTGTATTTTCACGAAATTTTCTGAAATATTCTTCGTGACTGTTCATTCTTTACTCCGGCACATCTTTTTTTATTTAATAAAATATACGGAATTTCCCACTCATTAGCAGGGATAAAGTGATCTTCAGGATTACAGTACCTTTTGATGAAACAATCGTAGAATTTTACCTTTGGTAATGAACTATTTATCCCGTATTAGAGACGGTTCAAGAACGGTTCAAAGCAATTTTTTAAAGGATATTGATGAAATATTAAACAGTAGACCTGCAGAGTGTTAAAAATTTATGGGCGCCGATAAATGATATATTTTAAAAAATATTATATGGTTTTTTAAACTGAAGTTCAATCACTTTTTCTTATTTTTAAAGCAATTAACAACTTCAGCAATTCAGCATGAAATTTATTCTAGGCCTTGACGGAGGCGGTACAAAAACCAAATGTGTATTCACGGATGAATCGGGCAAACCGGTGCTTGAATTATCAGGAGGTCCGGCTAATTTCCTTTCGATCGGGAATGATAAAGCGGCGTCAAATATTGTTTCGCTTATTAAATCGGGACTAACGAAACTCGATTCTTCTTTTGATGATATCCTCATAATGATGGCAGGCATTTCTGGTGCAGGTCGTAAACTCCACGCTGATATGCTGAAGGAATCTCTCCTCAAAAAACTCCCTGAGAGATTTACTAATATTTTTATTGAGAGCGATGCACGCATAGCCCTTGAAGGTGCAATTGGTGGTGAACCGGGTGCGGTTCTTATCGCCGGAACAGGTTCGGTTGTTTTTGGAAAGGATAAATCGGGACGTATACACCGTGCAGGCGGATTCGGAAGAGTTATTGGTGATGAGGGGAGCGGCTATTCAATAGGTGTAAAGACTCTCAAAACGATAGCCGGTATGCTCGATGGTCGTGATCAACCGGATGAAATGTTCGAGCGGTTCAAAACAATTTTTCACATAAATACTGAAGATGATCTTATCAGTCTTATTCATAATCCCGGTTTCGATGCGGCATCGATTGCCCTGTTTACAATAAAGTGCGCTGAAGAAAATATAAATGGAGCAAAAAATATACTTAATGATGAAGCTGATGAACTTATTAAGCAGGTAAAGGCACTTAAAACAAAAATGGAGGTGGATCCACTGAAGCTTACAATGATCGGCTCGCTGGTTGAGAACGATAACTTTTATTCGCAGCTTATCAAAGAAAAAATATTCGCACTTAAAGGATTTGAATTTACCATTAGAAAGCATCCCCCGGAAATGGGAGCGGTAATAATGGCAAAGAGTTTATTGTCCCTCAAAGCTAAATCCAAATGAGCAAAACCCAAAAGGAATACAGGAATGGCTGGACCTGGGTACCCTCACTGTACTTTGCAGAAGGCCTGCCTTATGTGATGGTAATGACTGTTTCTGTCATTATGTATAAGCGTCTTGGAATATCGAACACCGACATCGCCGTGTACACTAGCCTACTCTATCTGCCATGGGTTGTAAAGCCATTGTGGAGCCCATTCGTTGATATATTCAGGACAAAGCGTTTCTGGATAATAACAATGCAGCTGGTTATTGCACTGGGAATAGGAGGCATTGCATTCACTGTTACGCTTCCTTCTTTTTTTATATTCACCCTTCTCTGTTTCTGGCTTATAGCGTTCAGTTCAGCTACTCACGATATTGCTGCTGACGGTTTTTATATGCTGGGATTAACAAAGCATGATCAGGTGTGGTTTGTTGGATTCCGCAGCACCTTCTACAGATTTGCGATGATTGCGGGACAGGGATTACTTGTGATCTTTGCAGGATACCTTGAAGTTAGTATGAACGATATCCCCATGGCATGGATGATATCCATTACAGCGATCGGTATTCTTTTCTTCCTGCTCTTCATATACCATAACGTGATGCTCCCTTTCCCCGCATCCGACCGCCCGACTGCTTCTGCGGACGCAAAGTCTATTCTGGCCGAGTTCCTGAAAACGTTTGTTACTTTTTTCAAAAAAGACCAGATCGTTGTTATTCTTCTTTTCATTTTATTCTATCGGTTTGGCGAAGCCCAGCTCGTAAAGCTTACTTCTCCTTTCCTTCTTGATCCTAAAGATGCCGGGGGACTTGCACTTTCCACCGAAAGCGTCGGGTTCATATACGGTACTGTGGGTGTAATTGCTCTAACTCTAGGCGGACTCCTCGGAGGTTTCCTTGCCGCGAAAAACGGCTTGAAGTCATGGCTGTGGTGGATGCTCATTGCCATCAACCTTCCCGATCTTGTGTATGTATACCTTTCGTTTACACAGAACTCCAGTCTGCTTATGGTTAACGTTATGGTTGCACTTGAGCAGTTCGGTTACGGCTTCGGGTTCACTGCATTCCTCCTTGTGCTTATTTATATTTCAGAGGGAAATCACAAAACAGCACATTATGCAATTGCAACGGGACTAATGGCACTGGGAATGATGCTGCCCGGAATGATCAGCGGATGGATGCAATCGGTGCTTGGTTATAAATATTTTTTCGTGTGGGTAACGATTTCAACCATCCCGGCTTTTGTGATAACTTATTTCTTAAAGGTAGACCCCGACTTCGGTAAAAAAACAAATGAAAAATAGTCTCCTCCTTATTATTATAATGACGACGGGAATGCTCTGGATTTCCTGCAGCAAACCGGAAAACAATAATCAACTTGATAAGGTTAAAGATACTTCAGCAGCCGACGATAATAAAATGAACAGAAGTGATACCTCGACTCTTACTTCAAACCTTAAGGTCAAAGGAGATCCGCGAAACGATACTATCAGCAAGCCTGCTTTTTCTCCGGTTGAAAGACTAATCAGCAATTCTATAAAATATAGAGCCTTTCCCGGAGCAGTGCTGCTGGTATGGAAGGATGGCAGGATAATTTTCGAGAAACCGTTCGGACACCTTACTTATGACGACAGCTCGGCAGAAATTTCTACAAACACTATTTTCGACCTTGCCTCGCTAACTAAAGTTATAGCAACTACAACCGCAGCTATGATTTGTGTTGACAGGAAACTATTTAGTATAGACGATTTAGTAGCAAAATATATTCCCGCGTTTGCGCAGAACGGGAAAGAAAATATTACTATAAAAAACCTGCTGATGCACAACAGTGGACTTCCCGCATACAAAAAGTTTTATGCCTTATACTCTGATCCACAGCAGGTGCTGGATGATATTTATTCTACGAAGCCGGCATATCCGCCCGGGACAAAAACTATTTATTCTGATCTCGGGATGATCACACTGGGAAAGGTGATTGAAAAAGTAACCGGGAAATCACTTGATGTTTTCTGTAATAATGAGATATTCAAACCACTGAGAATGAGCGATACTTATTACAATCCCCCGAAAGCTTTGAGGTACAGAATAGCTCCAACAGAGTTCGACCATTACTGGAGAAACAGACTTCTGATTGGAGAGGTGCACGATGAAACAGCATCGCTTTTAAAGGGTGTATCGGGACATGCAGGGTTATTCTCTACTGCTGGCGATATTTCCAGAGTGCTTCAGATGCTTTTACAGAAGGGTATGTTTGAAGGAAAGAATATTATTGATTCCTCCACGGTAAAAATATTTCTAACCAAACAGCTGAATGGTAGAGCATTGGGCTGGGATATGAAGTCGCCCGAAGGTTCATCAGCCGGTCATTTGTTCAGCAGTGAGTCCTATGGACATACGGGTTTTACAGGTACATCGGTGTGGACTGATCCATTGAGGAAGCTATTCGTCATATTCCTTACTAATCGTGTGTACCCGACACGCGAGAATAACAAACTTATAAAGATAAGACCGGCGCTCCATGATGATATCATAAAGATTGTTAAATGATGATTGATGAATGTCAAATAAGTGAAACCGTTGCCAGAACTATTGTCCTTTCGACCGTAGAGAGAAACCTTAAACGTTTTGTCTGTCCTCAGCTCCTTGCCCTCTGCGATTTACAAATTTGGAACGGATGACTAAATGAAGAAACGGGCACACAGAAATAATTTCGCTTTTACCTTTGTAACGCTGCTTATCTTTGCGCTTTATCCGCCCTCTATAAATCCGACGCTAATTAATATCGATAAAATCTTTTCAAGCAGTGTGCCCGATATAATTTATCCGGAGTATCCCCGTGTATTCAAATTAGAGAATGCTGACAAGGATTCCATCGAATCCCGGCTAAAGACGATGAGTCTAAGGGATAAATGTGCACAGATGGTAATGGGCTGGAGCAAAGGTTTTAGTTCCGACACTAGCTCTGCTGAATTCAAACGAATCAGCCGCCTGGTAACAAATTCGCATATCGGGGGAATTATCTTCTTCCAGGGAGAGGTCGCTGCCGAGCAGCAGATGATCGATAAGCTCCAGAAGCAAACACAAATCCCTCTGCTTATTTCCTCAGATTTTGAAAGAGGTCCGGGATCAAGGCTTGAGGATGCTGTAGAGTTTCCATATAACATGGCTGTAGCCGCTACAGGTAATATTTTTTATGCATATGATATGGGTCGTTCGATCGCATCATCAAGCAAAGCGCTTGGAGTGAGGCAAAATCTGGCTCCCGTTGCCGATGTCAATAACAATCCTTTAAATCCCATTATAAACAATCGGTCGTTCTCTGAAGATGAGGAAATTGTCTCAAGCTATACCATTGCATTTATTTCGGGATCAAAAAACGAAAAGGTGATTACTACAGCAAAGCATTTTCCGGGACATGGAAACACACAGACCGATTCTCATCTCGATCTTCCCGTAATTACGGGCACCCGTTCTTCCCTTATTCAAAATGAGCTCGTTCCGTTTATACAGTCTATTAAAGCAGGCGTTCAGTCGATTATGGTTGGTCATCTTTATGTTCCGGCACTTCAGGGTGATGACAAAGTTCCCTCCAGTCTTTCCAAAGCAATCGTCACAGATCTGCTTCAGAACGAACTGCAATTCGATGGACTGATTATAACTGACGCACTCAATATGAATGCGGTGACAAAATATTTTTCTGTCGGAGATGCTGCAATAATGGCTGTGCAGGCAGGTAATGATATCCTCTTAATGCCTCCCGATGATAAAATTACGATTGATGTTCTGGAAACGGCAGTTAGTGATGGTGTCATAAGTACAGAAAGGATCAATCATAGCGTAAGAAAAATTCTTGCTGCAAAGGTGTGGCTGAACCGTGCTGGCAGTCTTACTGAAGATGCTCAGCCAGCCGGGATTGAATCCCTCCATGAAAGCAATCATAATCTCGCACGTAAAATAGCAGAACATTCAATAACACTTGTAAAGAATGAGAATGATCTTATACCTGTTGATACATCGAATTCTCTCAAGGTTGCCTGCATCTCAATCACAGACGGATTGAAGACCGGTAAAAAGCAGATTTATGAAAACCTGGTGATTGGTTCATTCACCAAAACAAAATCATTTTTTATCGACAGGAAAAGCACTGGCAGGGATTATAGTAAGGCGCTGAGAATGGTAAGTGGTTCTGACCTTATAATTTTGCCTGTATTTATGAGGCTCAGGTCTGATAATGATACGCTTACACTTGCCTATCATGAAAAATTCATAAAGGGTATTCTAAAAAGCAGAAAGCCGGTCATAATGGTTAGCCTGGATGACCCTTACCTGCTTTCAGTTTTGCCTTCTGCGAAAGTTTATTTATGTTCATATGGGTATCCCGAAGTTTCTCAAAAGGCCGCTTTCGATGCAATGATAGGAAGGATCGGTACCTCCGGGAAGCTTCCGATATCGATCCCGAATACGGAGTACAAGCTGGGCTATGGACTAACGTCAAGCATTGCCGTCAGTTTTTATTAGCGTCAAAGGATTGCCGTTAGTGTTAACTGGCTTCGTTATATTGCCGTCAGTTTTCATTAGCGTCAAAGGATTGCCGTTAGTGTTAACTGGCTTCGTTATATTGCCGTCAGTTTTCATTAGCGTCAAAGGATTGCCGTTAGTGTTAACTGGCTTCGTTATATTGCCGTCAGTTTTAACTGACGGGTAAAAGTAATAACATAACATCCGGCTTTAGCCGCATTATCATCAGTTTTGACTCTGCTCACTCTGCTAGCAGAAGTTTGGAAAAACTTCGTAGAAGTTTAATATTTGTAAAAAAGTTTACTTCCTACAAACCTCACATCCTCGTAGAGGATGAACGAAAAAAAGATCATTTGTATTAAACTATATGAATAAAGTAATTAGAAACACAACATAATACTTAACTTATTCCGGAGGATCTATTGTTTGAAGGCACATTGATCAGCGCAGACAATCACTGGGCATTGTGGGCAATTCTTTTCATCATCGCAGCTTTCAGCCTCTGGGCTGAAAAATCTAAGATCGGCTCCAGGCTATCAGCTGTGGTTATTGCTATTATCGCTGCGTTCATCCTATCAAACCTCTCAATAATTCCAACGGAAGCCCCTGCTTATGATATGGTTTGGTCGTATCTGGTTCCTCTTGCAATTCCACTGCTGCTCTTCAGGGCAAATCTGAGAAGGATAATAAAGGAAGCGGGACCAACTTTGATCGCATTTGTCTTCGGCGCAGTCGGCACTATTATAGGTACTTTTATTTCTTTTGGGATTTTCTCTCTTGGTCCTGAAGGTTGGAAGCTTGCCGGCATTTTCTGTTCCACCTACATAGGCGGTTCGATGAATTATGTGGCTACTGCTGCCGCGCTGCAGCTGAATGCAGGAGATCTTCTCACTGCAGGAGTGGCAGCAGATAACCTTGTAATGGCAGCTTATTTCATTGTCTTGTTCGCTCTTCCCTCAGCTGCAATTCTTAAAAAATTGTACTCAACCGAACATGATACAAAAGCCGAACTGATTGAAGCTGATATTAATACAGAGGAACAGAAAAAACCCGATCTTTTTAATATGGCTAAAGCACTGGCACTCGGACTCAGCATCTGTGCCGTTGGATTTGGTTTATCTGATCTGGTTAATATACAGGGAAGCGGTATACTTATAATAACCGCTATAGTAGTTCTTGTTGCCACAATATTTCCAAAGCAGGTAGGTGGAATAGAAGGCGCCGATCAGATCGGTGCGCTACTGATGCAGGTGTTCTTTGTCGTTATAGGAGCAAGTGCAAATTTATATGTCGTGCTAAAGGTAGGTCCCGTTTTGTTTTTATTTGCCGCTGTAATATTGCTGGTTCACCTTTTGTTTATTCTAACTGCGGGAAAACTATTTAAACTTGATCTTGCTGAAATTGTGATTGCCTCTAACGCGAATATGGGAGGACCAACAACGGCCGCCGCTATGGCTGTAGCCCGCAAGTGGAAAGACCTGGTGATACCGGCAGTACTTTGCGGAACTCTCGGTTATGCGATTGCAACTTTTATAGGCGTCGCAATAGGCAACTTTCTCCGGTAGATATTTTCTCGTGGTCACGTCTTACACTGTTGCCAATGAAGTTGTCTTTTCGACCGAGGATTTGCCGTCGGTTTGACCAGCGATTAAAAATAATAATATAACATTCGTGCTTTAGTCTGTAATAAACATATCATAGAACACGACCACCAGCAGGTTACCTAAACATGAAACACTTTATAATAATTATACACTACATTGATTCAGTTGAAAGAGTAAATGAAATCCGTCCCCGCCACAGGGAATTCGTTGAGAAAGGATACAAAGACGGTATTGTGCTGTACTCCGGACCCCAGGTACCGAGAATAGGAGGATTGATAGCCGCACGCGGTAAAACATCCGAAGAAGTAAAAGCTTTTTTCAGCAATGATCCGTACCAGAAAGAAAAAGCTGCAGAGTACCAGTTCATAGAATTTGAACCGGTACACTATCAGCAATTCCTTAAAGACTGGGTAGGTTGATAATAATTAGCCATAAGAATAGATAACGTCTCTAGCCTTTCAATGAATCAATAATCTTTTGAGCACCTTCTATTCCGGAGGATAATACTTTTTTCACCTCTTCTTTTGTATCGGCACTTATCTCTTTTGCAGAATCCAGCGCTGCGGCAACAGCTGTTCTCCTGGCCTCATTCACATTCCCGCCCTTGCTTCTCACAGCACTGACTGCACCTTTCACTGCTTCAAGCGATGCCTGTCCTACATTAACGCCTTTTTCTTTGGCACTTCTGATGGCTTGTGAAACAGCACCCTTAACAGCCTCACTCTGTCCCACTCCCGTTTCCATCACGCCTTCAATGGTTACTTTTACCACATCTTTTACTACTTTGATAACTGAGGCACCAATTTCCGAGATACCCAGTATAGTTCCTTTAACCAGCGAGGATGTAAATTTAACCCCTTCTTTTACCAGTCCTCCTGATTCTTTTATTGTAGTAGTCGTAAGATCTTTAATTACATTTATAGTAACATCAGCAGTTTCTCCGGTACCTTTTATGCCGGTTTTTATAGTATTCTTTGCCATATTTACGAGTTTATCAAACATAATTTACCTCGGATTATATTTCCTAAATCTAGACGGAGGAATGTTTTAATCAAAACTGTCTTATCACACTGGTTAACATTCGATTACCCATTTTATTATTTTAATAGAAACAAAATGGAAAGTTTATGGCTCTCAAAAGATCCTACGATAAAATGATCGCCGGCGTGTGCGCCGGGCTTGCGGAATGGCTTGGATGGGATCCTACGGTTGTACGGGTAGGTTACGTGTTATTATCTGTACTTAGTGCGGCATTCCCGGGTATTCTTGTGTACATAATTTTGTGGATTGTAATGCCCCCGCCGGATGTCCCTTAAACAAGGAGGATATTATGAATATTTTTAATTTCAGTAACTCTATAAGGTTAATGGCGGTGCTTCCGCTCCTGGTTCTGGCTGTTTTCTGTAATTCGAAGGATGACCTCATATCAGGACAGGAGGGTGATATTAAGCTTCCTCAGGGATTTAAGATAGATGTATATGCAGACGTGCCGGGTGCCAGATCAATGGCAATGAGTGAATCAGGCGTGCTGTTTGTGGGAACCCGTGCAGAGGGAAAGGTTTATGCGATCCTCGATACAAATAAGGATAAAAAAGCTGATAAGGTAATTACAATTGCCAGTGGACTCGATACACCGAACGGCGTGGCTTTAAAAGACGGTGATCTTTATGTGGCGGAAGTCAGCCGTGTAATAAAATTTTCTGATATAGAAAATCATCTTGAAAATCCCCCCCCACCTGTTGTAGTAAATAATAGTTTTCCTGATGCAAGGCAGCACGGCTGGAAGTTCATAAAATTCGGTCCTGATGGAAAACTCTATGTACCTGTGGGAGCACCCTGCAATATCTGTAAAAGTGATGATGAACGCTTCGCTTCAATAATGAGGATGAATCCTGACGGCAGCCAGCTTGAAGTTTATGCTCACGGTATCAGAAACACCGTGGGATTTGAGTGGTCGCCGATTGACGGCGCTCTCTGGTTTACCGATAACGGAAGAGATATGCTGGGTGATAACGTTCCCCCCGATGAACTTAACCGGGCGCCTGAGGCAGGGATGAACTTTGGTTATCCCTATATGCATGGGAAGGATATACGCGATCCGGAATTCGGTGAAGGTGTTGATCTATCTAAGTTTATTAAACCCATGCTGGAACTTGGTCCCCACGTGGCTGCACTGGGAATGGAATTTTATACAGGAAATATGTTCCCTGAAAACTATAAAAACTCGATCTTCATCGCAGAACACGGTTCCTGGAACCGCAGTGAAAAGATCGGTTATCGTGTAATGTTTGTTAAACTTAACGGCAATGATCCTGTAAGCAAAGAACCTTTTGCGGAAGGATGGCTGCAGGGTGAATCGGTTTCAGGCCGGCCTGTCGATGTAGAACAGATGAGTGACGGCTCACTGTTAGTCAGCGATGACTACGCAGGAATGATTTACAGGATAAGCTATGGCGACTGACTATTGAAAATTGAATATTGAAGGTTAGAAATTACAAGCTGCTGTAGTCTAAAACTCACTTTCTATCGTCTATACCCTGAACTCTTTGTCCTTGGCTCATTTCCTTATGCAATTTCTTATTTCCGCGGATATGTATGTTGATAAATTTTCAGGTAGTACACTCCATCTTTAACGTCCTTTATTTCGAAGGCAAATCCTGTCGGCTGACGGTTTTTATCCTGTGAATCGGGATTGGTGTTTGGGGAAAAAACTGTTTTATAACCGGGACGAAAAGCATCCCTGCCATCACCTGCCCTTAACGGATCCTGCACAGGTTTTCCTGTCAGTGAATCGGCATAATAGATGATTTCATTTGCAGGATAATTCTTTCCTTCGAATGTATATGGAATGAACTGAAGATCGTGATACCCTTTCTCTTTATTCTCATCTAATCTGTTATATACGGGCAGTCCCTTCGGAAACCAGTCGGGGTAAGTATAGCTCTTTACCTCCCAGTTGTACCTTCCATCGGCCGGGATCATCTGCATGAATGTGGCATCTCCTACTTCAGCGTCCTGACGCATTACATAAATTCCTTTTTCACCTTTTACCTTCGAGTTGTTATCCCACCGCGAAATCCCCTGATGGTTTTCCAGGTAAAAATACTGCGATGATGCTGAATCAATCTCTATTCTTATCGCGTCGCCTGTAGTAATAAAATCCTTTAGCGGGACGTCCTTAAGAGTGAGAGAATCATTTTTAATTGTTCTTATTTTTATCCAGCCCAGCCGGTTCCTTTCGTAAGCGTTGATCATAAAGGATCTGACTGCATAGCCGGAAAGCATTGCCCAGAATCCGCGTCCATTGTGATACTGGTTCCCGCCTATAAGGAAATGAGCAAACTCATGAATAGAAAACCGGAAAGGATCTTTATGAAAGATATCGCGCAGAGTTGCGCCGGTATAAATAAAACGCGAAGAGTCATCAACGGGAATACTTCCGGTATTAAGGGAGCCGACCCAGCCTGAACCAAAGACTTTATTATACTTTGCCGATGTGGAGTCGGGATAATCAAGAATGAAGTTTCTGTATATAATAAAAACAATATCCACCCTGGCATCAACTGTATCTGCGAATTCATAATTCCTGATTTTTCGGATCTTATCGAACCGTGAGAAATCGAGCCTTGTATCAAGTTGTTTAACAATCTCTCTGTTGATTGCACCGTAATTTTTCTTATTCAGGAAATACCATTCTCTTGTATGAGGGACAGTAATAGTATCGCATTCGCCCGTAAATTTTAATTTGTTGAACGACATCTGATTAAAATAATCGGTCATTGATCCTGGAGTAGGGTTTTCTGTCCATGCCGAATCCACCCAGGTATGTTCTTTCATCCGCTCAGGCATGCCCCCCGCCGGCCATCTTTTGTCGTCACGAAGGAGGTTATCATCGGGGAATTGTGCGAAAATAAAAAGCGCATGGATACTCCCAACCGACGGCAGATCTCGGCCGCCGGGCTGATCCTTCGATATTAAGAGGGCACCGCTCCTCTGCTCCATGTAAGTTATAGTTGGAATTCCTTTCGGAGGTCGAACCGGAGTTCCGGTGTCGTCTATGTTCAGCGGATATGAAGAGCCTGTAACGACAAATAACAGTAGCACAGCAGCCGGTAATTCTGTTAGTAATTTCATATGAAAGCTTTGCATGCTGAAGTTTAATTTAACTTTTCATAAGTTTCAAATGAGCTTTTATTAAAAAAAGGTAATTTGCATTGGATAATCTTCTTGCAGCCCGTTTAACGATGTCTATCACATTGGGGTTCCATATTGTTCTTGCCTGCATCGGGATGACAATGCCTTTCCTGATGGTCGTTTCACACTGGATATGGATTAAGAAGAAAAATAAGGTTTATCTCGATCTTACTAAAACCTGGTCGAAGGGCGTAGCGATCTTTTTTGCTATCGGTGCGGTGTCGGGAACGGCTCTCTCCTTTGAACTTGGACTCCTCTGGCCGGGATTTATGAAGCACGCCGGTCCTGTTATTGGTATGCCTTTCAGCTGGGAGGGAACTGCATTCTTTATCGAGGCTATCTGCCTAGGACTTTTCCTCTATGGATGGAACCGTCTTAATCCTTATGTACATTGGGCTTCGGGCCTAATAGTCGGGATATCAGGTGTGCTTTCCGGTATTTTCGTCGTTACAGCTAATGCCTGGATGAATGCTCCCGCGGGCTTTGAATTGGTTAACGGACAGGCAGTTAATATCCGGCCTTTCGAAGCCATGTTTAATGCTGCCTGGGTAAGCGAAACTCTTCATATGACGATTGCTGCCTTTGAAGCTACAGCTTTTGGAGTTGCGGGCATTCACGCCATCCTTTTGCTGAGAAAGCATAATTACGAGATTCATAAAAAAGCAATTATTATCGCACTAAGCTTCGGAAGCATTTTTGCGGTGCTTCAGCCGATTAGCGGCGACCACAGCGCTAAGGATGTTGCTGACCGACAGCCCGAAAAGCTGGCCGCTATGGAAGGGCTTTTTCATACGGAGAAAAGTGCGGGACTGACAATAGGCGGCATCCCCGATATGCAGAATGAGGAAATGAAGCTAGGAGTTAAAATACCGGGACTCTTGAGCTTCCTTGCTTATGGCGATTTCAACGCTGAAGTGAAAGGTCTTCACGAATTCCCCCGCGAAAACTGGCCCCCGGTTGTACCCGTTCATATGGCCTTTCAGCTAATGGTTGCCTGCGGATTTTTCCTCGCTGCTGTAGGAGTTGTGTTCTGGCTTCTCAGGTGGAAGTGGAAGGATTACCTCTTCAATAAAAAATTTCTGTGGCTGACTGCAGTTTCAACCCCGCTGGGATTCCTTGCGGTTGAGGCAGGATGGACGGTTACTGAGGTCGGCAGACAGCCCTGGATCATTTATAATATAATGAGAACTGCCGATGCGGTTACACCGGTACCGGGACAGGTTGTCCATCTATCAGTCTTTGTTGTTATTTATCTTATTCTGACCGTCGTCGCTGTCTGGCTGATGAAAAGACAGGTCAGGGCTTTGCACGCTTCACAAACACCGGAGAATACAGGAAGATAAATGCTGTATGTAGTCATCATATTTCTTTTAGTTGCAGTGTATCTTTACTGCCTGCTTGGCGGAGCTGATTTTGGTGCCGGCATAATCGAGTTATTCGCCGGAAAGAACAAGGATAAGATAAAGGACCTTGTTAGCAATGCTATGGCTCCGATCTGGGAAGCGAATCATATGTGGGTCGTTATAACTGTGGTTATTTTATTTATGGGGTTTCCTTCTGTCTATACACAAGTTTCTATCTCGCTCTACATTCCCTTAATTTTACTGCTGATCGGAGTGGTGCTGCGTGGTACAGCCTTTACTTTCCGCCATTATGACGCTGTTCAGGATGGTTCTCAGGAAGTATACTCACGTATTTTTGCTGTCTCCAGTCTTCTTGTAAGTTTCTTTTTTGGACTAATTATCGGAGCACTCGTTTCCGGAAAAATCACTGCTTCCCCGGCCAGCTTTTACGAGGGATACCTCCACCCATGGATAAATCTTTTCAGTTTCTCCACAGGAATTTTTATCTGCAGTCTTTTTGTCTTTACCGCTTCGGTTTACCTGATAAGTGAGACCACCGAAAAAGAATTACGGGAATTGATCATCAGCAAAACGAAGCTTGCTACACTGGTAATGGTAGTAAGCGGTGCTATGGTATTTATATTTTCTTATGTTGAAGGAATTGGATTTGCAGAAAGATTCCTTGATCATCCAATAAGCATTATTATAATTGTGCTGGCTACCCTGGCACTGCCTGTACTATGGAAGATAATTGAAAAGGGACTAATCTGGCCGTCAAGAATACTTACTGGCGTCCAGTTATTTTTTATACTCACGGCATTCTACCTTAGTTATTTCCCTGTGGTAATCATTGAAAAAAATGGAAATGACATCACTTTATTTAACGCAGCTGCACCTGATGCAACGCTTACGCAGTTGGGCTGGGCGCTTATAGTGGGTTCTTTCTTAATATTCCCTACACTCTTCTACCTGTTCAAAGTGTTCAAATTAGAGAAATAATAGAACCTTCTTCATTCATAATCCTTATTCTTTCTTCACCTTCTTGCTCAGCTCCAGTTTTTCTGCAAAATCAGCACTAAAATTTTCTATTATTCCTGCAACCTCTTCGTTCTTTGTTGCTCTTCTGTATGTATCTGCCATCTTCAGAAATGTTTGATGAAAATAGACATTCATATCCTCCACCATCATCTCTTTCGTCCACAGGTCGATTCCCATCGTGGCATTTTCTCCTCTATCCCATAAGGAAAGCATCATCGATTTACTCTCTCTCTTCCCTTCAAAACCTGAATCTGTTGCACTCCATTCAATTTTCACAGGGACTTTCTTCTCGTCAAGCTCCACAGTTAAAATTATTTCTGATTTTTTATTCATTATACTATCCTGATTTGAATTATTAATGTTCTACTCAAAAATAATCATTTTCTGTTAACGGTGCTTCGATGCTGTCCGATGAGGATTTGGTCCGCTGCTTGTACCCTCCTGATACTTTGCTTTTCTGGAAATGTAGGTATAATTTAGATTATTCTGATCCGGAAGTTAATTTTATTTATGGAGTCTAAATTTCTGAAACAGGTTTCAAAAGAGCAGAGGATGTCTATGATTAAGAAATTCTGGCTGGCAATTATACTCGGAGCTTCCCTCTTCCTGCCTAAAGCCGAAGCACAAAATATCAGCGTGGGCGGTTTCATAGGTGGAGGATCAGTCGAAGGTTTCTCCGCAGCTACCGGCGCCTTTACCTCCTCGCTTTTTGCTGAGCTTAGCACTCCCTACTTTGGATTTAATACAAGATTGAGTTTTATATACGGACAGGATTTTAATTTCCTGCTTCCCGGCAGCACCAATAAATATTATCCTTTTATAAAAGCATTCACTCTTAAAGCAATTTTTACACAGCCTCTGAGCAGACCATTTTTCCTTGAGGAAGGATTCGGTCCGGCCGCAATTGAAGACAGAACTTTCAGTGATGTTGATGAATGGAATTATGGTACAGCATTTTCCATTGCTGCGGGAATGGATCTCAGAGAGTATAAAGCTTCAGGATTCAAAATCGGTGCAGGTGTCGAATATTCAATTACCTTCGGCAATACCTTCGCGAAATATATTTCTGTCCACCTGCAAGGCCAGTATTACTTCTGAAAGTAAATGCCGGGTTAACATTACCCGGCATTTCTTTGTCTGAAAACTCTGAAGATATTCCTGTTCAGTTTATTTTGGTGGAGTCTACAGCGACTGATTTTTCTTCGGTCAATTTTCCGTTTTTCAGCTCATCACTCAGCCTTGTTGCCTTGTACATATCCTTTATGGCTTCCATAAGTCCGGCTGAATGTACAGAAACCATCCTGTTCTCCTCAGGTGTATAGATGAAATTGCCGGGGAGACTCTGGATGTTTCCGTCGAATGCCAGTCCTACTATCTCTGCTTTTTCATTTATAACAGGACTTCCGGAATTACCCCCGATAATATCATTAGTAGCAACAAAGTCAAAGGGCGTTTCAAGCTGAAAATCTGCAGGAGGATTAACCCACCTTTGCGGAAGACTCCACGGCTCTTTCTTCCCGAAAGAATAGTACCTGTCATATAATCCGTAAAATGTTGTATAAGGAGGTGCAATGGTTCCGTTGTAAGGAAATCCTTTTACTATTCCGTCCGATATACGAAGTGTAAATGTAGCATCAGGGGGAATTGAAGTTCCATACACTGCAAACAGTGCCTTTCCCAGTTCTTGTGAATATATTCCTTCTTTTTGAAGTATTTTGCTTACTTCGCTTCTGAGATCTGCCCTGGTATCTTCCGTATGCACGATAAAGTATATGAAGGGATCATTAGAGTTCAATATGGCATCAGGACCCATATCTATAAGCGCCTTAAGTTTAACAGAATCTGTCAGCACGGTATTATTAAGCATAAATTCAACTGCCTCTTCTCCTCTTCTTCCACCGGTTAATTTCTGAACCAGAGAATTATCTTCGCCAAGGTACTCGTTAAATAACTTTACCTGGTTCTTCAGCATAGCACGCTGTGTTTCCATATCGATGCTGTCAGGAAATATATCGGCGATCGTGGTATCAAGCGCTTCACCTGAATACCCCTCATCTCTCTGATCTTCCGGAAGTTTAAGTTCATTTGCAAGATCAACGACATCTCCGGCAACAAAAAATAATTCAGATGTGGTTAACGGATTTAATGAAAGTGCAAAGAGTTTATTGGAAACATCTCTCAACTGCTGCCGTGTTGCAGCAATTTTATCCCATAAGTCACCGTATTTTGATTTCAGATCGGGATTTGCATCAACGGCAGTCTTAAATTTCTTCTCGAAGTCGCGCTTCTTCTGCATTAGAACAGGGTTGCGCAGTCCCTCAAGCATTCCTTTATAGGCCTTTTGTGAATTTGAAAACATAAACAGCCGGTTCTGCATCTTACTCTTTTGTTCAGGATTTTCCTGGATCATCCTTGAATACATTTCCACCATATTATTAAGCATTTCAAGGGTATGCGGATAGGTTATATCCCTCTCATACTCAAGCTGTGCTACAGTATTGAGCCTGTCAGTTGAACCGGGATTGCCTACAACAAAAACTGGTTCTCCTGCTATCGCTCCGCTGTCGCTCCATTTAAAGTAATCATCTGTTTTAAGAGGGTCGCCATTATCATCATATACCCTGAAGAAAGTACAGTCCAGATCATAGCGGGGATAGGTGAAGTTATCCGGATCGCCGCCGAAGAATCCAAGTTCTGTCTCTGGAGCAAATACAAGCCTGACATCATTATATCTTTTGTAGCCGTATTCTGAATACTTTCCCCCGTTGTAGAGAGGAGTTATCTGAATCCTTAGCCCTGTACTCTCCTTTTCACGAGTCTTAATCTCGCTGATTACACTATCCTCAATTGCCGATTTCTCTTCGTCAGTATTGCCTTCATCCATTGCATTCTGAACCTCGTCAGTAACATCCCTGATAAGAACCAGCTGATCGACATAAAGACCGGGAACAGGACGTTCGTCAGCAAGGGTTTCAGCATAAAATCCGTTCTTCATCAAATCTTCACCTTCTTTCGTAACATCTGAGACGCTTTCTCTTCCGCAATGATCGTTTGTCATTACAAGACCGTCTGCGGAAACAAACGAAGCCGAACAGTAATTTGCAAAGCGAAGGGCAGATTTCTGTACATGATCGAGCCATTCTTGTGTAGGTTTGAAATTATATTCCTTTTGAAAGTAATCGATTGGTGGATATTCAAATGTCCACATCTTACCCATATCAAATTTGCCTGCTTTTATCGTGTCAAGATTTAACCAGGAATATACGCCGCCCTGGTTAATATTCTGGCCGGATCCAGTAGTCTGCTGTGATGAAGAACATCCCGGCATAATTATAAATACCGTTGCGAGTATTAGAGCATATATGCTCTGTCCGAATAATTTATTCATCTTTCTTCCCTTATAATTTTTTACGAACATACATTCAAATTTAGAACTATTTGTGGCTTTAATGAAGCGCTATGACGCACATCTTTAAACAAAAAAAGGGAAACAGATTGTATACCTGTTTCCCTCAGCTAAAATGATCTGGTAATCAAAAATGATTACCGGTAATAGGAGTGATGAATCTGGTTAAATGTACGAGTCCGGCTGATACAGCGGCTCAATTTCCCATTCATCTTCTACTGTTCCAACACAGTGCGAGCACTTGGGAACATTAAAAACAACTTTCTCCTCATTGGGATTAGCCCTGACAAAGTTGAGTATCGTCCTGCAGCTGGAACACTGCACAATGTGTGAAGTGGTGGTTTTCTTGCTGCATTCGGGACAAATAAAACCAAGCTCACCTGGTGTTTCTTCAGGGTTAACCAGGAATATTGCATTGCATTTGGAGTGGTTGCATTTAGCGAAGTGCCACTTAACAGTATCCTTTGTATCGATAACTAGCTCCCTAGAATTTTTAATTGGCATAAACATAAGCAGTAATAAATAAAAAGTCCATTGCAAAAATATTCTCTTAGAAAAATTTCTCTCACTTGAAACGTCGGATAAATTTCATAAATTGAGGCATCTAAAATTGTTCTCAGATAATTAAGAAAAAACCTATTTTAAATTCTACGAATTATTTTTCAACTTCCCCTTAATAAGGAGAGTAAATGGACAATATCAAATCTTTTAAGGCCTATGATATCAGAGGTAAGGTTCCTTCGGAATTGAATGCGGATCTTGCATATGACATTGCCATTGGTTTTGCCAAATTGACGGATGCAGAAAAGGTGGTAATCGGACATGATATCCGGAAATCTTCCGAGGCTATCTCGGATGCAATTAAAAAAGGATTGAATGATCACGGTGTGGACGTTGTGGATATCGGTCTGTGCGGTACCGAGATGATCTATTATGCAACCCCTGTTTATGAAGCCGACGGGGGAATAATGATAACTGCAAGTCATAATCCGCCGGAATACAACGGAATGAAGTTTGTCGGGAAAGGATCTGTACCGATAGGCTATGATACAGGCCTTAATGAAATAGAGGAAATGATATTAAAGGACAACCTTCAGATCCATAACCTTGAGCCCGGAGATGTTGACCACGATAATGTTATGAGCGGCTTTATAAATCACCTCGAAAAATTTTATGATGTAAAGAAGATTAAGCCCTTAAAAGTTGTGGTGAACGCGGGTAATGGGTGTGCAGGACTAGTTATAGATGCCTTAGAACCCGGACTTCCTGTTAAAATGATAAAACTTTTTAATGAGCCTGACTCGGAGTTTCCAAATGGTGTACCCAATCCTCTGCTGACTGAAAACCGTAAACCTACTATAGATGCTGTAATTCAAAACCATGCAGATCTCGGCGTTGCATGGGATGGTGATTTTGACAGATGCTTCTTTTTTGATGAAAAGGGTAGCTTTATTGAAGGATATTATATTGTGGGATTACTCGCCAAATCCATACTCAAAACTAACCCCGGGCAAAAGATCGTTCACGACCCCCGCCTTGTATGGAATACAATAGACATTGTTAAGCAAAACGGCGGCGAGCCTGTTGTATCAAAGAGCGGACACGCGTTTATCAAACAGAAGATGAGAGAGGTTAATGCAATATATGGCGGTGAGATGTCAGCTCATCATTACTTCAGGGAAAATGCATATTCAGACAGCGGTATGATTCCTTTCCTGCTGGTTATGCAGTTGATGTCGGAAGAGAATAAACCACTGTCAACTCTTGTGGAGGAAATGATAGCCGCATATCCATGCTCGGGGGAGATAAATTCAGAGATAGAAGATCCAAAAGCAAAGCTCGAGGAGGTAGAGAAGAAATATTCGGATGGAGAGATCGATCACCTGGATGGTTTGAGCGTTGAATATGATTACTGGAGGTTCAATCTCAGGATGTCAAACACCGAACCTATTATAAGGCTTAATGTTGAAAGCCGCGGCGATAGACAACTGATGGAAGAGAAAACAGAAGAGCTGCTAAAAATAATCCGTGAGAAATAAAATGTGTTGAATGGTGAATGATAATTGTATAGTACTCATCATTCGCCATTCATCATTAAATGTTACTGGATTTTTACCTCGATTTTAAATGGTACTTTCAACTTTTCCCACAGAAGACTGACTTCAGCTGTGGTGTCGCTTGTTCTTGTAATTTCGTATCTGAGCCATTCGGTGAAATTGCTTTTCCCTGGTTTTACATTTATTCTTAATGCATCTTCGGCTTCGTTGTATTCAAATGCGCCCCACTGATCGGCCACTTTGTTAAATATTAGTGTCCATTCATTTTTACCGGGGATAGCAAAGAAACCATAAGAACCTTTGGCGAGCTTCTTTCCTTCAATTGTTACATCTGTGCTGAATGTAATTTTTGTGGCTTCATTGGCTCCTGCACGCCATACTTTATCATAAGGCACAAGTCCTCCCCAGATTTTTCTATCCTTAACGCCTGGACGGCTGTATGAAATAGTGACGTCAGTGAACCCAACAGTCTGGGATATAGAAGCTTTAGGACTAATCCTAACTTTTTCTTCTTTCTGCTGTGAATAAGTACTGGATAAAAATGCCGCTATAATCATTGCTGAAATGAGATAAGCAGATACACGAATCATTGAAAACATTTAGTGACTCCTGATATTCTTATATAAAAGGCGGAAAGTTTATTATAATTTATAAAAATGCCGGTATTTCGCCAATAGCAGATTAGACTAAAAATTTAAGACCTTCTATCAGTCTCCCAATATCATCAGCATTATTGTAAAAATGAGGCGAAAATCGGATCAAACCCTCCCTTACAGCAGCTTCAATTTTCTTCTCCTGCAAAACCTCAAGAATCGAATATGCGTTTTTGTGGGGGAATGAGATGATTCCTGATAGATATTGTTCGCCGGAACCCGACAAAAGCGGCTCTATTCCTATTCTTTTCAGTTCGGAACTTAGAAGTTTAGTATTGGACAGAACATTCTCTTCAACTTTATCGATTCCGAAATCCCTGAATAATTTAAGTGAGGCATTAAGAGCATAAATTCCCGCAGAATTAAGAGAACCCGGCTGAAATCTTTCAGCTGATTCCTTAAGAGAAAGGTTATAATCGAGAAGGTTCCAGCCGTCATTTACCCCAAGCCAGCCTGCATATACCGGATCAATCTTGTGTTGAAGATCTTCTGATACATATATAAACGAAAGTCCCTGTAGTCCCAGCATCCACTTCTGTGTGCCGCAGGAAACGAAATCAATATTTCCGTCCTGAACATTAAATCTGAAAGCGCCCATCCCTTGTATCGCATCTACGCTCAAGATAACTCCCTTCTTTTTACATTCAGAACCGAGCTTTTTAAGATCAATCCTATACCCTGAAAGAAACTGAACCATACTAACTGAAACCAGCTTCGTCTTTGATGTAATTTTTTGAATAATATCCTCTGCACTTACAATTCCATCCTGTGATTTAACGATGACCGTTTTAACTCCCTTTTTTTCAAGGTTCATAAAGGGATAAATATTGGCAGGGAATTCAAGCTCGTTAAGGATTATCTCATCCCCCTTCTCCCAATGAAGTCCCTGTGCCAGCAGGTTAAATCCATTGGTAGTATTATCCATGAATGCTATTCTGCTGCTGTCTGTATTCATATAGGAAGCCAGAAGGTCCTTTGTCTCATCAGTGATCTTCACAAAAGTCGGGTAGTCGTCTATGTTCTCCTCACTCCTCGTTCTGAAATACTCATTCATTTCATCAAGCAGGCGTGTGGAGAAAGGGCCCGTTGCTGCATGGTTTTAAATAAGTTATCCCCTTCTTTATATGGGGAAAAAGTTTTCTTGCATCGTCTTTATTCATAATAAATTGATTTTTTTACGTGCCAATAATAACAATTATTATGATATATTATTTTACGGGAATCACTTTAGTATGCATTTTTCTTTGAAATTAGAATCAATAATATTTAGATTTTTAACTCAAGTTTATAAGAATATTGAAACTCTCATCGAAAGCAGGTATAAATTATGACACATCCTAAACCAACAAAACACGAACAGTTAAAACCCGAAGATTTACGATGGCATTGTAACCCTGATGTCTTTGAATTCGATTCTACGAGTGACCTTGAACCAATGGAGGGCATTATCGGGCAGGAAAGAGCCTTAAAAGCAATTAGACTCGGTGTCGATTTGCGCGCTCCCGGTTATAATATCTTTATTGCCGGTCTTTCAGGATCAGGTAAAGCTACTACTGTAAAGAAGATGCTGGAAAAAATCAGTTCAAATTGTCCCCCTCTCTGCGATTATGCTTATGTGAATAATTTTAAGAACCCCGATTCACCTCTCCTTCTGACTTTCCCGATTGGTAAAGCGAAACAGTTCAGGCAGGACCTGGGTTCAGCAATAGGAATATTAAAGAACAGGATTCCGCAGACGCTTGACAGCGATATGTTTACAGAAAGAAGGAAGCAGTTGGTACAGGAATACAATAAGCAGGAACAGTCGCTGATGAATGATTTCGATCAGAGGCTGAAGGAGGATAATTTTACACTCGTACAGGTTAAGGTTGACGGAGGTGGGGCACGGCCCGATATATACCCGATAATAGATGAGAAGCCTGTCCCTATATATCAATTGGATGACAAGATAAAAGAAGGCAGCCTTACTAAAAGCGGCGCTAAGGAAATACTAAATAAATATAATGAACTTCAGCAGGATCTAAAGGTGGTGTTCAAAGAAGGCCTAAAAATAAGTCAGAACTTTGAGAAGAAGATGCTCGATGTCGAGAAAGCAGCTGTTGAGATAGTGGTAAAGAGTGTAATAGATAATATCCGCGACAGGTATGATGATCCTAAGGTTGTTGATTTTATTGACCAGGTTGAAAATAATATAATGGACAATGTTCAGGTCTTTAAGGGAATAAAGCCTGAGGGTCAGATGACCGCAGAGGGTTTTGAAATAGACTATTTTAAGGAATATGATGTTAATATAATCCTTGATAATAGTGAAACAAAAGATTGTCCCGTTATAATTGAAACCTCTCCCAATTTTATTAACCTTTTCGGAACAATAGAAAAGGTTAGCGACGGTAGAGGCGGATGGTACAGCGATTTTACAAAAATAAAAGCCGGCTCTATCCTGAAAGCAAACGGCGGCTATCTTGTTCTGAATGTAGTGCATCTCTTCGAAGAACCCGGAGTATGGCGTACATTGAAAAGAGTGTTAACCTATAATAAGCTTGAAATTCAGGAATCCCCTTCAGTATTTCAGTTCACTTCTTCTATTCTTAAACCTGAATCTATTGATATAAATACCAAAATTATACTCCTGGGAAGTGACTGGATCTATTCGCTTCTTGCAGAACGGGAGTATGATTTTAAGAAAATGTTTAAAGTTAAAGCCGATTTTGATTATGAGATAAAGAGATCAGAGAAGGTGATCGTAGAATATGCCCAGGTTATTAAAAAGCTTATTAGAGAGGAAGGACTTTGTGAGTTTGATAAATCAGCTATCTCCAAGCTGATTGAGATAAGTGCGAGAATTGCAGGACAAAAGACTAAGTTAACTACAAGGTTTTCCAAAATAGCAGATATCGCCCGCGAGGCCAACTTCTGGGCTCTTGATGACGGCTTTAATGTAATCAGTGAAGCTCATGTTAAAAAAGCTTTTGAGCTGGGGAAGGAAAGACACGGTTTACTTGAGTCCAAAATTGACGATATGCTTAACGATCAGATGATACTGCTTGATACGGAAGGCGAGAGAATTGGACAAATAAACGGGCTTGCTGTTTATTCTACTGATTATTATTCCTTCGGTCGTCCTACAAGGATTACTGCAACCGTTTCTCTTGGCGGCGGCAGCATAATAAACGTTGAACGCGAGGCCGGGATGAGCGGAAGGCATTATAATAAGGGTGTCCTCATTATCTCCGGTTATTTCAGGGAAACATTCGGACAGGATCTGCCTTTATCCTTCAATGCTAACCTTGTGTTTGAACAGTCGTATGGAACCGTCGACGGCGACAGTGCATCCTGCGCCGAGATCTTTGCTCTTCTATCAACCCTTGCCGATCTTCCGATTAAACAGTATCTGGCAGTAACGGGTTCACTTAATCAAAAAGGTGATGTTCAGCCTATCGGAGGCGTTAATGAAAAGATCGAGGGATTTTATGATCTATGTAAATCAAGAGGCTTCAATAAGAAACAGGGCGTCGTTATTCCGATTCAGAATGTGAAGGAACTGATGCTTAAAGAAGAAGTAATTGAATCGGTTAGGAATGGTGAATTTCACATCTATCCTATATCCAAAGTTGAGGAAGGCATTGAGATAATAACCGGCGTCCGTGCAGGAAAGAAAACAGCCAAAGGTTACGCCGCAGGGACGGTATTCGACCTGGTCGAAAAGAAGATAAAATATCTATATGCAAGATCGAGAGCACTTAGACCCAATGGTGAGAACAAACAGACAAGCCGAAGAAAGAAGAAATGAAATCCAGTATAAATGAGGTCTTTGCAAAGACAAAAATCCTTTGTACCGTAGGTCCCGCTTCGGATTCTGCAGACATGATTCGAAAACTGGTGCTCGCGGGAGCAGATGGGATCAGATTAAACTTTTCTCATGGTTCTTATGAGTTCTTTGAGAATGTTCTGGATAATATTCATGAAACCTGCATAGAAGAGAAAACTCCCCTTGCTGTTCTGGTGGATCTGCAAGGACCAAAGATCAGGGTCGGTGCTTTATCTCAGCCTGAGATTGATCTGGTATCCGGTAGTGAAATTGAGATCACTATTCGCGATGTTGAAGGAACTGAAAAACTTATCTCAACTTCATATAAGGAACTGGTAAGCGACGCTGTAGTTGGAGACCCTGTGTTGATTGATGATGGACTCATACGTCTGAGGATATTGCGTAAAACGGATGATTCGGTAATTTGTCAAATCGAGAATGGAGGCACATTAAAACCAAGGAAAGGTATGAACCTGCCAGGAATGAAGCTTTCCACTCCGAGTATTACCGAAAAGGATTTCAGGGACCTTGAATTCATACTCAAGCACAGAATTGATTATATAGCTCTTTCTTTCGTAAGAAAGCCCGAAGATATTACTATCCTTAAGGCATGGCTTAAGGAACGAAATTCTGAAATTCCCGTTATTGCTAAAATCGAAAAACGCGAGGCTGTGGACAGCTTTGATGCAATACTTGAAATGTCTGATGGAATTATGGTTGCCCGCGGCGACCTTGGCGTTGAACTTCCTACTGCTGAAGTCCCCGTGATCCAGAAAGAAATTATACGTAAGTGCAATTCGGTCGGAAAGCTGGTGATTACCGCAACGCAGATGCTTGACTCGATGATCCATAATCCCGTCCCAACCAGGGCAGAGGCCTCTGATGTGGCAAATGCAGTATGGGACGGCACTGATGTGGTAATGCTCAGCGGAGAAACTTCCGTGGGTAAATACCCTGTCCGTACAGTGAATATTATGAATGATATTATTAGGAATGCAGAGAAACATTTATTTAATCAGGCAGTAAAATTCAAAATACCGGAAAAGGTTGAAGAAAATCTCTTCGATTCGGTTGGAAAGGCAGTAGTGTCTATCAGCAGGCAGATAAATGCTTCGGCCATTGCTGCTTTTACCTTTAAAGGAAGAACTGCCATCAATCTTTCTAAATTTCGTCCCGATGCTAAGATTATAGCTTTCTCAAACAGCTTTGAAACTATGAATAAACTCTGTCTAAGATGGGGAATTATTCCGGTTCATATGGATGAAATCGACAAAGAGCATATTGCAGTGGATAAAGCGAAAAAGTTAATAATTGAAGAAGGGTATGTTAAGGAAGGTGAAGTTGTTATTTTTGCAGCAGGGGCCCCTTATTCCGAGAAAAGCAGGGCAAACTGGTTAAGGTTTGAGATTATTTAATGTCTTGAAGAATTTATATAAAATCAATTGATTGGTACGATGGAAATAGAAAGTATGGATATGAAACTGGCGAAATGGTGGGAACCGGCAGAAAAAAATAAGCTGCTCTGTACTCTTTGTCCCCGCTACTGTAAAATAGGGGAAGGACAGGCAGGTTTCTGCTACATAAGACAAAATGTTGGAGGAAAACTTTATACTACGGGGTATGGAAGACCTACCGGATTTGCAATAGACCCGATAGAGAAGAAACCCTTAAATCATTTTTATCCAGGTACAGGAGTTTTAAGTTTCGGTACGGCAGGCTGCAACCTGGGCTGTAAGTTCTGTCAGAATTGGTCAATGAGTAAAGCAAAGCTCGATGAACTGAACGCTCTTACGGCTTCCCCTGAGGACGTTATCAGTCTCGCAAAACAATACGGTGTTCCTTCAATAGCTTATACCTATAACGATCCTACAATCTTCGGTGAGTATGTAATAGATATATCACGGCTTGGAAGTGATGAGGGTATAAACTCGGTCATGGTCACAGCCGGTTATATAGATAAGGAAGCACGGAAGGATGTTTATAAGTATATAGATGCTGCCAATGTCGACCTTAAAGGGTTCACAGAACGCTTTTATAACAAGTTAACTTTTTCGAGCCTCAAAGATGTACTGGATACTCTTGTCTGGCTGAAAAACGATACTGATATATGGTTTGAGATTACAACACTCCTTATTCCCGGCGAGAATGATTCTAGAGAGGAAATACAGGCTGAGTGCGATTGGATATTGCAGAACCTGGGCAACTCTGTCCCTGTTCACTTCACAGCTTTCCATCCTGATTTCAGGATGCGGGATAAGAACCGGACGCCTGCCGAAACTTTAAAGATGGCCAGGACAACAGCGTTGAGTACGGGATTGAAATTTGTTTATACCGGTAACGTACATGACCCTGAAGGCCAGACAACTTTCTGTCCCTCCTGTCATCACCCTTTGCTTAAAAGGGACTGGCATGACGTAACAAAGAATGTCATCAGCAACGGCTCTTGTCCCAAATGCGGCACACTCATACCCGGCCGCTTCTGATCCTCAAATTAATCTCCCTCCAACTTTTTAATTCTCTGCCGCATTCACTAAATTTATTTTTTTGAAAATAAATTTCAGGAACAGAAGATGGACAGATTAAAAGACAAAGTTGTTTTCATTACCGGGGCAAGTTCAGGAATTGGCAAAGCTTGCGCCGAAGTGTTTGCAGCAGAAAAAGCTGACCTCATCCTTGCTGCAAGGCGTTATGAAAAACTTAAAGAATATGCTGAAAAACTGGTTGATAAGTACGGAATCAAAACAAAAGTAATAGAGCTTGATGTCAGGAATTTCGAAGGAGTAAAGAAAGCATACGATGAACTTGAAGATGAATGGAAAAATGTTGATGTGCTGGTTAATAATGCAGGACTTGCACGCGGATTTGACAAAATATATGAAGGTGACCTGACCAGCTGGGAAGAAATGATTGATACAAACCTGAAGGGTCTTCTATACGTAACCCGTAATGTGCTTCCGAATATGGTTGAACGTAAAAAGGGACATGTAATAAATATCGGGTCAACGGCAGGTCACGAAGTCTACCCTAACGGAAATGTTTACTGCGCTACCAAGTTCGCGGTAAATGCCTTAACCAAAGGAATAAGGATGGATTGCCTCGAGCATGGTATAAAAGTAAGTACAGTCGATCCTGGGATGGTTGAAACGGAATTCAGCGTCGTAAGATTCTCAGGGAATGAAGAAAGGGCAGCTAAAGTTTACGAAGGTCTGGACCCGCTTACTGCAGGAGACATTGCAGATGCAGTTGTTTACTGTGCCACCAGGCCTGCATACGTTAATATCAATGAGATTATCTTAACTCCATTAGCACAGGCATCCTCTACCCAGGTTATAAGGAAATAATAAAAGCCTGCCTCAAACGGATTAATGTCGTTCAGCAAAAGGAAAAATGTTTAGATAGAAAAGGATTTCCCTATCGGGAATTACTTTTCAAAACGACAATCGAGTCCTTTTGAGGCAGCCTGAAAAATAAGGCAGGATGTTTTTCTACTGAAACTGAATACTGTCAGTCAAACAGGAGGCAGACTCAGGCTGAACCATCCAAAGCTTACAAACGAAACTGTCAAATTAATACACAAATAAGCTTACATCGCCTGCACCTTCTCTCAGTACTTCAGGTTCTTCATCACTCAGATCGACAACTGTTGAAGGTTCGCCCATCAGGGAACCCATAGACAACATCAGATCAACCTGTGTATTGAATATGTTTTTAATTTCGAATGGATCGTATATTACTTCACCTTTCCTGCTGGTGGTGCTGGTGCTTATTATCGGGTTCCCGAGTTCTTCCACAAGTTTCATCGTAATATTATTGTTCGGTATTCTGATGCCGACGGTTTTCCTTTTACTCCATAGTTTTTTGGGTACCAGTTTAGCTGCAGGAAGAATAAAGGTATAAGGACCGGGTAAAAGATGTTTCATAGTTCTGTATGCATAGTCGGATACACGAGCGTACTTGGAAATATCTTTTAAATCAGAACATACAAAACTAAACAACTTAGAACTGCTGTCATTTTTTATTGAGAATATCCTCTCAAGCGCTTCTTTATTGAATATGTCACAGCCTATACCATAAACTGTATCGGTGGGATAGATAATTACTCCTCCCTCCTTCAGAACAGAAACTGCCTTATTTATATAACGTAACTGGGGGGTTTCAGGGTGTAATTCATAATATTCCATATACTTCTCCTTTGCTCAAAAAAGGTTATTTTAAGTGAATATTAAGGTATGCTTGAAGATAAAGGTATTATTCATCTACAGATTTTTATTGGATTTATATTCAAAAATAACAGGTAATTTCACTTTGTCAACTCAAATCAGTTTTATTATTAGGGAATTAACATATATAATATTTTTTGGGAAGAGGTGTATTTTTTAATGATTATTTTTCTATATTTGTTGTTCTAATTTAAAAATACAGAAAGTTCTCAGGAGATATTATGTCAAGAAGATGTCAGGTTACAGGCATTGGTCCTATTTCGGGAAATAACGTATCCCATGCCCATAACAGATCAAGAAGAAGATTCCTGCCTAACCTTCAAAAGAAGAGAATCTGGGTCCAGGAATTGAACAGATTTGTAACCTTAAAACTAAGTGCAAAAGCTATTAAGAATATCTCAAAAAGCGGAACCTCAGGGATTGCTAAAATGATCCGTGAAAAGCAGATAAAAGTACACTGACTGTTACTTTACCCCATTTAAAATAAAAAAAGGAAAGCTTAGCTTTCCTTTTTTTATTTAATACCTGCCTGGTTTATTACTCTCTCACCACCCAGACTTTAATCTTTGCATTTACACTTGCATGCAGTTTCACAGTAATGCTGTAAATTCCAAGGGATTTAATCGTTTCATCAATTTCAATTTTGCGTTTGTCTATATCATAACCTTTTTCCTTAAGAGCATCACTTATCATCTGGGAGGTAACTGAACCGAAAATTTTATCTTCCTCACCTACCTGAACCGGAATTGTAACAGAAACTTTTTCGAGTTCTGAAGACAAGGTCTCTGCAGCACGTATTTCCTGTTCTTTCTTCTTTGCAAGGTTTTTCTTTTCTTCTTCCAGGGAACGGATATTACCTTTAATAGCTGCGTAAGCTATTTTCCTGGGAAGCAGAAAATTCCTGGCGAAACCGTCCTTAACATCAACAACATCCCCTATCTGGCCGAGTGATTCAAAATTCTCTCTTAGAATTACTTTCATTTCTTCTCCTAATCTGATTCTATTTTACAGTGTCAGCCACATATGGAAGTAATGCCATATGTCTTGCTCTTTTTATCGCCAGAGCTAATTCTCTCTGGTAACCGGAACTTGTACCGGTAATTCTCTTGGGAATAATTTTACCCTGCTCGGTTACATATCTTTGAAGAAGTTTTACATCTTTGTAATCTATATACTTTACATGATTCTGTGTAAACCTGCAGACTTTTTTAGCTTTTATTTCCTTTTTCATTCTCTACCTTATTTTACTTTATAAGATCTGATTCTTCACTTGATAAAAATTTATCGAACGAATCTTCGGTATAATCCAGTGACTCTTCATCCGCAATTGCTGCATCTTCCTCTTCACCTGCACCATTATCATTCAACCTTCCTCGTTTATTGAGGAACTGGATTCTTCTTGCTTTTATTTCAACTATACTTCTGTTATGGCCATCCTCTGACTTCCAGGTTCTGCTCTGAAGCTCCCCGTCCACCAGCACTGCTGATCCTTTCTTTAGCCTGTCCCGGCAGCTCTCAGCCAATTTATTCCATGCTACAATGCCGACATAACATACATCCTCCTGCCACTGGTTTGAACTGTCCTTATACTTCCTATTTGAAGCAATAGAAAAATTTACGACAGGAGTGTTATTAGTTGTCTGCCGGAATATTGGATCCTTTGTTAAATTACCGGCAACAATAACGTAGTTAATTTCAGGCATCTTCAATTCAGCCATGGTTTTCCTCCATACTTTATCAATACATTAGTTAATTAGTGATTCATTGCTCTTTTGAAACGGTTTCTGGGGTAACGTTCTCCTTTTCGTTGCCTTTTTCAACTTCAGGCTGACTTTCTGACTGAGAATCGCTCCTTTTTTTCTCCAGGGATTCCACAGCATCTTTATCAAGCGATATGGTGAGATATCTTAAGATGTGTTCATCCAGAGTGTAATTTCTTTCCAGCTTGGAAATAATATTGGTAGGGGCGTCAAATCTGAAGATAGCATAATAGCCTATCTTGCTCTTGTTGATCATGTATGCTAATCTTTTTCTTCCCCAATTCTCAATTTCCCTTATATTTCCACCATTATTTGTTATGAAATCTTTGATGCGGGTTATAATGCTTTCGATTTGTTCATCATCGAGGGCTGCATTGATGATAACAGCACTTTCATACGTATTCGCTCTCATGCGTACTCTACCTCCCTATGGACTTTAGGCCCTCATTCATAATGAGAGCAGGGTTATACATAATTTTATTTTTACTACCTAATAATTTATTTAATTAAAGGTGCAATTACAAGTGCAACCACGGCCATTAGTTTTAACAGGATATTCAGCGAAGGACCCGAAGTATCCTTAAAGGGATCACCGACTGTGTCGCCTACTACGGCCGCTTTATGCGGGTCCGAGCCTTTATAATATTTCTGACCGTTGACCTCGATGCCTTCTTCAAACATTTTTTTGGCATTGTCCCAGGCACCGCCGGCATTTGATTGAAATACAGCCATCAGAACTCCGGTGACTGTCACGCCTGCAAGCAGTCCGCCTAGCATTTCCGCACCGCCTGCAAAACCGATGAATACAGGAGCTGCAACGGCAAGCAGGCCGGGGATCACCATCTCTCTTATCGCAGCTTTAGTAGAAATTTCCACACATTTTCCGTACTCGGCAGCACCGTCAGCTTTATCAAAAATTTGCTTATCCTCATTGTTCCATTCGGAGAACTCCCTGCCTTCGTTTTTCTTCATCACCCTGAGGGCGTTTGTTAGAGCAGGAATTGACCTGAATTGACGCCTTACCTCCTCGATCATCGACATTGCTGCTCTTCCTACAGCCTTCATCGCAAGCGCCGAGAAAAGGAATGGAAGCATACCGCCAAGGAATAATCCCGCCATAACATTAGCTTTTGAGATATCAATTGTCCTGATATGAGCCGCTGTCATAAAAGCACCAAACAATGCCAGTGCGGTAAGAGCAGCAGATCCGATAGCAAATCCTTTACCTATTGCAGCTGTTGTATTTCCTACTGCGTCAAGTTTGTCTGTTCTCTGCCTTACCTCTTTCGGAAGATCTGACATCTCAGCTATACCGCCGGCATTATCTGAAATAGGACCGTAAGCATCCACAGCAAGCTGAATACCTGTATTTGACAGCATACCTACAGCCGCTATAGCGATCCCGTAAAGTCCGCCGAAGTAGAAAGCACCCATTATAGCAAGGGCAATAATTATTATTGGGATGGCAGTTGAGATCATTCCGTTTCCGATTCCGGCAATAATGTTTGTGGCTGTACCTGTAAGCGACTGCCGTACTATTCCAAGCACAGGCCCCTTACCGGTTCCTGTATAATACTCGGTGATAACACCTATAAGAACACCGGCTACAAGTCCAATAACGGTAGCCCAGAAAATTCCGAGAGAAGTGATTGTATAAGTCATTCCGTAAAGTGGATCTTCGTGGGTCCAGCTTTCCGGCAGCATCCATTTAATTATGAAGTATAGAGCTGCGATCATTACGATTGATGAACCGAACTCGCCATTATTAAGGGCTTTCTGAGGATTTCCTCCCTCTTTAACCTTTACGAAGAAGGTACCGATGATTGACATTATAATTCCAACACCGGCGATAACCAGCGGCAAGAGAACCGCACCGAGACCATTAAACTTTCCTGCAAATTCAGGATAAAGTAAGAACTCAGCTCCCAGAACCATCGTTCCTACGATAGAACCGACATATGATTCAAAAAGATCGGCACCCATTCCTGCAACGTCACCGACATTATCGCCAACGTTATCTGCAATGGTTGCGGGATTCAGAGGGTGATCTTCGGGAATTCCTGCTTCCACTTTACCTACAAGGTCTGCACCTACATCGGCAGCCTTTGTATAAATTCCTCCTCCGACACGGGCAAATAGCGCTATCGAAGAAGCACCGAAAGAGAATCCGGTAATTACTGTAATAACACGCGGCAGTCCTTCCGGTCCTAATCCGAACATGTCGCCGTAAATAAGAAATAAGGAACCAAGACCCAGAACACCGAGTCCAACCACACCAAGTCCCATTACAGAACCGCCTGCGAAAGCTATTTCCAGCGCTTTACCTAAGCTGGTTCTTGCAGCATTCGTTGTCCTTACATTTGCCTTTGTGGCAACCCGCATTCCTATAAAACCTGCAAGAGCAGAGCAAAGTGCCCCGACCAGGAAGGAAACTGCTATGAAAGGAGATGATTCCACCGGATCGGCAGAAATACCCAATAATATTGCTATACAAATAACAAATATTATTAATACCTTGTATTCAGATCTGAGAAAAGCCATTGCACCTTCTGCAATATGACCTGAAATCTTTTTCATTTTATCAGTACCGGCATCTTGTTTCTTTACCCAGGTTGATTTCCAGTAAGTGTAAATAAGGCCAAGGACACCGAAAAAGGGTATGATGAGGATGAGATTATCCATGATTTCTCCTAAGTGCTCTTTTGATTATTGTCAGAATTTTTATCGGGATTAGATATCCTGCTGTTTGCGTCTAATAATTTGCTAATGCCCCCTGTAATGAACTCCTCCATGAGTCTCTTAATAGTATCAAGGTTTTCGTCCAGTGCTTTTATTTCCTCTTTTCTGAAATCTGAAAGTACATAATCGGCCATTTCACCTCTCTCAAAATCATTCCCTACACCTATTCTTATCCTGGGAAACTCATCCGACATCAAATGATATATTAATGAATTCAATCCGTTATGTCCGCCGTCTCCGCCTTTTGCTTTTACTCGTATATCTGAATGCGGAAGATGGACATCGTCGTGAATCACGAGTAGATCTTTTACATCCAGGTTATATTTTCCAAGAGCCTGCTTTGCTGCCAGGCCGCTGTTATTAACGAAAGTAGTAGGTTTGATGAGCTGATAATCATTCCCTCCAAGACTGCCTGTAGCAGAGTAATAATCGCCTCTGGCTGCCGTAAAGGAAATGGAATTTAATGAAGCCAGATGATCCAATATAATAAACCCGACATTATGCCTGTTATTGTTATATTTGCTTCCAGGATTGCCTATGCCTAATATCAGCCGCAATTTAAGCTAAATTGATTATTCTTCCTCTTCCTCTTTACCCTTGCCAATAACTTCAGGTTCTGCGCTTTCTCCTTCAACTGCTTCTTCACCTTCAACAGGTTCTTTCTCAACTTTAGGATGCGCAACTAATACAATTACTGATTCTTCGGGATTAAGGAATGTTATATTCTCAATATTTAGGTCTTTAACGTGAATGGAGTCCCCGATATTAAGTTCTGAAATATTTATATCGATACGCTGGGGGATATCTTTTGGTAGACATTCTATTTCAAGTTTGTGTATGAGATGCTGAACAATACCGCCCTCTTTTATGCCGACCGGGGTTCCCTGGAGCTGAACAGGAACTTCCAGCTGAAAGGTTTCACCGGAGGTAAGACCGATAAGATCAAAATGAACAACTCTATCTGTTATAGGATCAAACTGAACATCTTTTATCACACAATCAAGCTCTTTTCCGTCAACTTTCAAAGATACGAGGTGTGTTTCAGCCGTATAAACCAGGGGTTTAATTGCTTTTTCTGTAACTGCGAGGTGTATTGGAGTATCATGCTTTGAATAATATACTCCTGGCACTTTACCGGTATTCCTTACGAGTTTGCTTGCCCGTTTGCTGCCTGTTTCTCTTACTTCTGCTTCTAATATCGATTTTTCCATTTATAAACTCCAGAACTAAATTTTAACTTTTATCTACATCAAAAAGTGAACTAATTGATTCATTATTAAATGTTCTTCTGATCGCTTCAGAAAAAATATCTGAAGCCGTCATAACTTCTATTTTGTCCGATTTTACTGTAAGCGGAATTGTGTCGGATACAAACAATTTGTCCAGCCCGGAAGCTTCAATTCTTTCTATTGCCTTACCCGAAAGCAGTGGATGAGTGATCGCGCCGTATATTTCTTTTGCACCTTTCTGTTTCAATGCATCAATTGCACCGACGAAAGTGCCCGCAGTATCAATCAGATCATCAACTATAAGAACGTTTTTGTCTTCTACCGAGCCTATTATATTTACTACCTCTGCCTGGTTCTGTACCGGTCTTCTTTTATCGATGACTACCAGGTTTGCATGCAGTCTTTTTGCATATGATCTTGCCATCTTAATTCCGCCAACGTCGGGAGAAACAACAACAAGGTTGTCTTTTATCTCTTCAAATTTGTTTATGAAAATTGTCGATCCGTATAAATGGTCAAATGGGATGTCAAAAAATCCCTGGATCTGCGGTGCATGCAAATCCATAGTCATTATACGGTCCGCTCCAGCTACTGTTATCAGGTTTCCGACCAGCTTGGCGGTTATTGAAACTCTCGGCTGATCTTTCCTGTCCTGCCGGGCATATCCAAAATACGGTATAACAGCCGTAATTCTTTTTGCTGATGCTCTCTTTGCAGCATCTATCACTATAAGAAGTTCAAGCAGATTTTCAGCAGGCGGAGTAGTTGACTGTATTATAAATATATCGCATCCGCGAATATTCTCTCCGTATTTAGCCCAGATTTCACCATCGCTGAATCTTTTTAATTCCAAAGAACCAAGCGGTTTATCTAATTTATGGGCTATGCTTTCAGCTAAGGGTCTGTTAGAACTACCTGAAAAGATTTTGTAATCACTGGCAGCCATAAACCGGCTTTCTGTTTAAAATATAGACGGTAAATATAACTAAAAGCCTCTGGCATGTCAATAAAATGTTTATATTCATAGGGATAGTTTTCTGTTCACTTCATCAGAATCAAGCAGGCGGCAACCCCGCTAATTCATGCCTGGGATAGGCCAAAACTTGGCCGAAAGATGGCCAAGAGATGGCCGAAAGAAAATCGGAGAATGACGATCTTAATCCTTCTTTTTCTTAAAAAGGAAGATTATTACAATAAGAAGGACTACCCCGGAGAGTACATAGATCCAGTAAGGGGTTTCCTTTAGTTTATAAGGTTTGAAGGTTACAGAAATGGTTTTTCCGCTCCCTATTTCGGAGAGGTTGTATTCCCATATAAGTACCCGGCCGTCTGTCTTATTTGCGTTATGGGTGATTATGTCTCCCCCAAAGGTATATTTATAGGTAACTCTGAAATCTGTACCGTCAAATCCAAAGCCTGTGGCAATAGGGGGAATAAACTGTGTAAAGACCTTCTGACCAGCTGCACCGTCTTCAAGCGAGAAATGTGCATCTGAGAAGGCTTTAGTGTAATTAAGCGAATCGATATGATTAAAGGTCATTTCCATTTTAGCATGAATGGTGCTATCGGTGGTATCAGTGTAGGCCTCTACATCGGTAATCTTGTTATAAGGCGAAGAAAACTGGTTCCTTATGGAATCTGCATTAAAAAGACCGATTTTATCCAGTATTTGAAGATTTTCATTATCATGCATCTTCATCCAGTACGTAATCCTCATTTTGCCTGATCCGTCAGCATAAAGGTTTATATCCTGAATATAATTAAGACATCCCTGGAAGAGGATGAACAACGGGAAAATTATGAGTAAAAGTTTTTTCATTTAAATTGGAACAAAAGTGCTGCAACAAATATCTAAAAAAGTAATTGAAATAAATTATAGAAAATATTTAATATTTTCATTAAGTTTTCCCGTTTAATTTATGTGGAGATAAATAAATGCCGACGTACGAATATAAGTGTAAAAAGTGCGGTTATGCGTTTGAAATGTTTCAGACAATGAGTTCTGAACCAGTAAAAACCTGTCCCAAATGTAAAGGCGAGGTGAAAAGACTGATTGGCCCGGGTGCCGGTCCTATTTTTAAAGGAACGGGATTTTACCAGACTGATTATAAAAATGCTAAACCTGCAGGCAAAAGCACTACTGAAAGTAAGCCTCCAGAGAAAAAGAAGAATTGAAAAGGATTCTTTGATTATTTACGGAAACAAACCCCCCGGGGCTAAATCGAAAATAAAATGACCTGCCTGGACCAAAGAAAACAGATGTGAGGGTTTTTAAATAAAAGAAAATAACATCCGCCTGAAAGCGAAATTCCAGGCGGCATTATACTTCTAAAAATCTGCCCCCAGCGATATATAGAATTTAGGTTGACCGAAGGAATTTACGTTGTAAGGCCAGCCTACATCAAACCTTAACAGGAAATAAAGGAAATATAAACGCGCACCTACACCCGTACCCATCAGGAGGTCCTGACTGAAGGTATTATTGTATGTATCTTTCGTGAACAATCTTAGATCATTATTTTTATTCCATGCTGCACCTGCATCAATGAATGCAACTCCAAGTATATTGCTGAATAATATCGGCAGCGGACCCGTAACCAGATATCTTATTAATGGAAATCTGAATTCAAGGTTCATTAAAGCATATTTTGTACCTATCCTTTCAGCATAATCGTATCCCCTTAACGGCAGTCCCGCAGTAAGGAATGCAAAGTCGGATGCCGAATTAATCGGTATTTCAGTTGTAGCAAAACTCCGGTTTATCCAGTTATCAATACCACCAATAAAAAACCTTTGAGGATTTCTACCTCCCGAATAGCCGCCCGACAGCCTGAAAGCAAATGAGTAAAAGTCACCCATCTTGAAGTACGTCCTGTAGTCTCCAAGAAAAGAGAAGAAGCTTTTCCGGCCATCGAAAAACCCTGGATAGCCGAATGCATCGAACCTGTACCTTGTTCCGTCTATTGGAGACGTATAACCCCAAAGTACGTTATCATGAACAAAACTAACTGTGGGCAGCAGGTAAGATACTTTCTCAGTTGGTTCAGCTGGATCATCAAGGTTTTCACTTGATACATGCAAATAGCTTAATGCACCTTCAATTCTGTAAAATTTATTTAAGGGGTAGCTCATAGATCCTACAAAACCGAAATTCCTGAACCTGTAAAGATTAGTACCAATACCACGCGACAAAAACAGAAACCGTGCTGTATGGAATCCTTCTATTCCATAGTTAAGCCGGTTACCAAGATATTGGTAGGTTAAACCGTAATCACTGTTTTTTAAATCGATCTGTAGACTGGTTACACCTATGAGCCTGTGGTTACCAAGCACATCGCTGAACGATAATACCGTTGTGCCGAGCAGTCCGTATAATGAACTATAGCCTGCATTCGCATATATTATGTCAGGTGAGAAAGTGATTTTATACCTGTTGACTTTATAGTTACCGTGAGAATCCAGGTTATCAGTCAGGTTAAATTTCTGGTTAACTGAATCTGTTGAATCTATGTTAAATGAGGAATTCGACCCGAAAACATAATTGTTAAAATCTATTTTTACCGAATCTCCGTAGACATTTGTTGTATCAACATATTTACCGGTATAGAATGAAAGTTTATCTGAATCATCATCTTCCCTGCTTGCTTTTTCAAAAACCAGCGTATCCTCGCTCGCATCATTATTAACTTTTCTTAAACCTGCTACGTATTTTGTAGGCGGCAGTTCTTTCTCGTCAAGGTTTATATCGAAAGGATTATTCAGCAGAAAGATATTAAAACCTGCTTCGTATAATGATGAAAACGCCAGCTTCTTTCCATCCTTCGATATTGAAAGCTGAAAAAGACCGTCGAGAGAATTGGTTACAGGCAAAGCAGGCTCATCCTTTGTCAGGTCAAGCTTATATATATTGTTTATCCCATTATGATCGGAGACGAATAAGATATGTTCGCCTTCCGGACCAACGACAGGAAATGATTCATTGTCATCCTGTGTATCCGTTATCCGGGAAATTTTGTTGTCACTTAAATCGATATTATATATATCATTCTGCCCGTAATCGAAATTGTAAATCTTAAAAGATTTCGGCAGTTCAGAAGCCTCAAGGTCATTTTCGCGATCTGATATAAAAAATATTTTTTTGCTGTCAGGTGACCATGAAGGATCCTTATCTGAGAAAATATCATTCGTCAGATTTTCAAGTTTTTCACCTTCAAGATCATAAACATAAATATCCGACTGCCGGGCAGTATGCCCCACAAAAGCAAGTTTCTTACCGTCAGGCGACCAGTTCACGCTCTGTATCCCGTCCAGCTGAACAGGAAGTACTTCTTTATCCTCGCTCTCTACATTTATAAGATAAATTACATCATATCCGCCGCTCTTTACCGAGAGCGCTATCTTTTCACCGTCAGGTGACCACGTCAGGCTCGGAGTAATAATATTCAGTTCTTCAAAATCGGGAGTCCTGTTGCCAGCCACAAGCTTCTTTATTATCTTGCCGTCAATTGCATCCATAAGGTATACATCGAAATAATAGTTCCGGTCGGTGATAAACGCAATCTTATCTCCCTGAGGAGAAAGGGCAGGACTTGTATTATAAAATCCTCCCGTCTTTCTATTATCGGTCAGCCTTTTTGCAAACTCATCCGGATCGTTCCTTAAGGCTATATCCGGCCAGTATGTCTTCTTTATATCTTTCTTCCATCTTTCATTTAACTCTTCAATCGATAATCCTATAGAAGCTCTCATACCTTCGTCAACACTTCCGGAGCCTTTAACCTTGTTTATTAGCTCACCGATCTTTTCCTTACCGTATTTCTTGGCTATATAATAGAATACAGCCTGTCCTCCTCTGTAGGCAAAATAGCCTCCGAGGTTTTGTATATCGGGCAGGTATTCGCTTATTGCTGCATCACGTATGAACATATCTGTGTTAATATCCCAGCCGAGTGATTGGTATTCGGCCATACCTTCGTTAAACCACTGCGGAAGACTTACAGTAATGTTATTCGAGATAATATTCTGAATTGATCCCCCGTAAAACATATCGTTTATTACGGCATGGGTGAGTTCGTGATGGATGAGGTGACGAAGTTCCTTATAGGAACCCATAAACTGTATAACCACCCTGTTCTTGAATAACTCGGTAAACCCCTCAATACCTTCACTGAGATACTGGTCGGTTATATTCGTTTCCTGGAAATCATTCTGCGAATTATATACTATTATCGATACCCTGTTGTTAATTCGGTAATCAAAACTATTTTGTATCGACGTCAGGGATGCTTCAGCCTCCTTCGAGGTGAACTCGGCAAGATTATCCCCCCCGTCTGTAAAGTAGATATCAAAATGATCAGTCTGGATATAGTACCATGTAAAGTCCTTATACTGGACCTTATTTTTTCCAAACTGGGCAAATACAAGAGAAGGCAGTAATAGTATTATACCAAGAAGTAATTTTGTTTTATTTAACATGGATTTGGCCTTAAAGTACGTTTTATTCGCATATAATAAAATCTAATTCGGATTTTTCGAGATCTGCACGAACCAGTTTAACTTGCACTTTATCGCCCAGACGGAACTGTTTTTTGGTTCTCCTGCCAATTAATGAATATTTTTTCTCATCGTAAACGTAAAAATCTCCCTCCAAATCTCTGACTCTGATTAATCCTTCAGCTAGAATATCCGTAATCTTTACGAAAATTCCGAAGTGCGTTATGCCGGAAATAATCGCATGAAATTCCTCTCCAAGATGGGCTTTGAGATATTCTATCTGCTTCATCTTAACCGACAGCCTTTCAGCATCAACAGCGTTCCTTTCTGTAATGGAGATATGATCACTTATATCTTCCAGCGCATTGTAAGAATACCTTTCTTTTCCTTTCTTTTCGAGGTAATTAAACAGCATCCTGTGTACAAGCAGGTCAGCATATCTTCTAATGGGAGACGTAAAGTGAGTATAGTATTTGAACCCCAGTCCATAGTGACCTATATTATTTGCCGAATACACTGCTTTCGCCATTGAGCGGATAGCAAGCTCGTTTATTACCCCCTCTTCCTCGGTTCCTTTTACCATCTGCATCAACATCTGAAATTCCTTCGATTTTGATGCGGCGTTGGGATTGAAGGAATAACCCAGCGATTTCACAAAACGTGCAAATTCCTGCAGTTTTTCATTGTCCGGAAGATCATGTACCCTGTAAATAAAGGGATGGATCTCTCCTTTGGGGGGAGAGGCGATTCTTGATGAAACTACCTTGTTTGCGAGCAACATAAATTCTTCTACGAGCATATTGCTCTGCTTAATTTCTTTCCTCTGAATGCTTACCGGGTTTCCGCTTTCATCAAGCTCGAATCGTATTTCCGGTGTGAAGAAATCAATACTTCCTGTTCTCATCCTTTTCTTCCTCAGGGTCTGGGCCAGACTATTTAACAGGTACAATTCATCACTGAAATCTCCTTCGCCTTTATCAATAATTTCCTGAACTTCTTCGTATGTAAAGCGCCGCTTACTGTTTATAACACTCTTCCCTACCTTATAATCAACCAGCTTTCCTCTGGTTGTCAGTTCTGCAACCAGAGAGTATGTGAGACGGTCTTCATCCGGGACAAGGGAACAGACATTATTTGACAGCCTTTCGGGCAGCATGGGTATTACCCTGCCGACCAGATAGACACTATTTCCTCTCCTTAAGGCTTCCTTGTCAAGAGCAGTTCCTGAGGGTACGTAATTACTTACATCTGCAATGTGTATCCCAACTTCATAATTCCCATTCACCAGTTTTTCAATTGATAAAGCATCATCAAAATCCTTCGCGTCTACAGGATCGATTGTGAATACTACTTTCTTCCTGTAGTCCATCCTTTTATTGGTATCACCATCTGATATCTTTATAGGAATCCCTTCGGCTTCATCCAACACCTCCTTCGGGAATTGGTAGGGAAGATTAAATTCTTTTGCAATTGAAGCAATGTCAGTATCAAATGAGCCTGATTTGCCGAGTCTTTGAACGATCTCACCTTCGGGATTAATCATAGATCTATCCCAAACAATTTTCCCCACTGTAACTTTATCACCAATTTTAGCCTTTCCGATTTTGTCAGGATTGATATATATATCTCTGTGAATTTTGGAATCATCAGGTTTAATAAAATAAAAAGAGTGAGATTTCTTCAGCGTACCTACTATTTCATCGCGCCTTCTTTTAACTACGCTGATTATCTGCCCTTCTATATTTTTTCTCTTCTTACTGGCAAATAATGCTGCTTCCACAGTATCACCATGAAAAGCGGTGCCCATGTTTCTTGCAGCAATGAAAATGTCGCCAAGACTGGAGTTCTTTGATATGACAAACCCATAACCTGCCTGGTTTAACTCCAGTACGCCGGTTACGGTATTTGATGTGGGGGTTTGATTGAGGTAATATTTTTTTCCCGATCTGGTGAGAAAATTTTCTTCATATAGTTTATAAACAGCAGCTTTCAATGAGCTGTATTCATGATCATCGTTGATATTCAGCTTTTTGGCAATCTCTTTATTCTTAAAGCCTTTACCCGCATTTCTTTTAAAGAACGCAATTATTTTTTTCTTCATTAAAACTCGAATTTGTATTTAAGTGCAAGTTCATTAATCATTTCATTAATATTCGCAGTGGTTTCTGTAACTGACTGTTTTCGTTCAAGCCTTATCAGCAGCTGGTTAGTTATAGGGTATTCAAGCTTAATATTAGCCTGGGAGATATCCTGGAATACATTTGTGGAACCGCCTACTGAATAATTTATATCACCGGCTTTGCCTACGAGGTTAAATTTAGTTTGAGTCCCGACCTGCCTCAGTTCAACCCTCCTCACTATATCCCCAAACTGTCTATTCAAAAATCCTCCAACAACTGAACCCGCAAGAGAAGCAGCCGTTGATGCCGCAGCGTTTCTATCCTGTTGAGTAGCGCCTTCTGTGAATTTCCCGGCCAGTATAAAAAGTACTGCATCCGAGGCTGTCTTAGTTGGGTCTGGATTATTATTCTCAATATTGTTAGCACCATAATATACAGCAATATTATTTTGATTCTGCACCAGGTTTTTTCCAAGATCTTTAAGAAAACCCTTTATAGTGATCTTCACGGCTACCTTTACCTCATTATTAGAAACAGAATCACCTGCAGGATAGTAATAGTCACTATAAGTAGCTGTTATATCAAGGTAAGGATTATCAAGCTGGTTTTCAAACCTTATTGATCCATCTGCCTCAAATGTTTTAAGGAATTCAAGTGTTGATCCGTTCAGCAGGCTAAGCTCACCGTTTGCATCTGGTTTACCATTAATCTTTTCATAGTGAAAGTCGCCTTGAAGAATAGCCGTAAGGTTCTGATTTAGTTCTTTGGAAAGGACAAAATTAATCTTCGCCTCCTTTTCAACATGAACGTCTACCTTATAATCAAATGACAGTCCGGAACCGTTTTTATTCTGCTGTGAATCGTTATGTCTGTGAGACAGATCCACTAAACGCTGAAAATCAGCTTCCCCGCCCATCGAGGCAGCCGCGGTATCAGCTGCATATACATAAATAAAATCGTTTGAACTATTCTGGTACGAACTCTCTGTCGGAGGAAAGGTCAGGTTCGCATCCTTTACAACGATAGGTACAGCTATGTAAGCTCCGCTGCTGTCCAATTTGAATTCAATATTACCCCTGGTTGAAATTACAAGATCGCCATAAACGGAGGGACTTGCAGATTTGCTGGCTTCGCTAAGGACTTTAAGTTGTCCGCTTATGCTAAAGTTTGAAGATAAAATCTGGAGATTCTTAATCGTTGCCTGGCCGCTTCCCGTCATCTGTCCCCCGTTTTTAGTATTTGGAGCGTTTTTAATCAGCAAGCTGTCAATCTTTAGCACGTCAGGAGTTAATGAAAGTTTAAGTCCGGCATTATATTCCAAGTTATTCTTTGCCACCACAAAATCAGCATGATCGAGCACTATATGGCCTGTGGGTTCAAAATTTTCAAACGTACCGCCTATATGCAGTTGAGCGGTTAATTCACCCCGTATTCTGTTAATTTCAGGAAGAAGGTTCCCAAGCGCTCCCAGCCTGAAGCTGTCCGCCTCTACATCGATCTTAAGAGGCTCGTTTTCAAGGATACGTTTATCAGCTCCTGAGAATGCCAGGTTCAACGGAACATCGCCTGTAATCTTCAGCATCGGATGATCCATATTCCGCACGCTGTCAATAAATCTGATATCTGAATTGAGTTTTTTATCTTTATAGTCAAGCTGAGCTACGAGTGAACCAAAATTCTGGTTTTTAAATTTAACGCTGTCAGCAGCAAGGTTTATTTTCATTATTGGGGAACTCAATTCTCCTTTAATATCTGCAGTAAATTTCAGATAGCTCTGAATGGAATTTTCCGGTCGCATACCCAGCAGCGTTTCACTTATTTGTTTACCCGTAATTCCCTGCATTGTTATTTTCAGATCCTGCCTGCCGTTCCGCTGAAGCATTCCATCTATGGCAACACTTCCTTTTTTATGGAACAGTTCAAAATTCCTGAAACGGACCGAATCCGGTGAATATAGTATTATTATCGGATTTTTATTTTTGATGTCGAATTGATTATAAATCGCGGACAAGGTATCGAAAGTAATTTCTACTCCCCCGTCAACAAAATGCATTCTCGAGTCGATATTTCCGGATAGATAATTCTCCATGTTTGCAGAAAAATTAACTTCGGCAGAATCAGCCCTGATATTCAACCCTAGTTTAAGATCCTTAATGTCATTGCCGGTAAATATTCTCTCTATGTTTAGATTTACATCAGCATTCAGCTGAGAAAGACTTATCTGCTGCAGGTTATTATGAAGTGCGAGATCAAGCTTTAATTTAGATAAGAAAAAAACATCATTCTTACCCCAGTATTTGAAATAGTCGAGGTTCGTGTTAAATGTAAAATTCAGCGAGTCGGCCGTCTCTTCCAGTTTTCCCTGAACGTCACCGTCAAGCTCAAGCTGCATACCTCCAAGGAATAGAGAAAGAAGCTGAAAATCTTTAAACTCTATAACATAATCCATATGTGTCCTTCCGCTCGGGTTTTCTACTGTTGGAATATCGGACACCGCAATTCCGACGGAATCGACCCCGACGTCAGTGGGAATTAGATTGTTCAGCTTATTTTTAACTGCATTGGTTACAATTTTCATCTCTGTTGTTATCAGTGACGCAGCATCTGTTACTGTAAAATTCCCGGTAAGAGTGATATCAGCAAGGTCACTGATTATATTTACAACTCTTTCGCCTCCGTCATTTTTCCTCAGATCAACAATTGCCCTCGTACTGTCTATGTTTATTCCCTGGATGGATGAATTATATAGTTTCGTACTGAGGAATAGATTCATACTATCAGGATTGAATCCTTCTCCGCTTGCCTCAAGACTAAAATTCAGATCAGTCTGCAGGCTGTCATTTGTTACCCGGGCAAGGTTAAGGTTCTGAATTTCACCGTCAAGTTCATATCCTGGAAGTTTGCTGTTTGTGAAATCAAATGAGCCTTGAAGTGAAGCCGCTAATGTATCAGATACCGCAGTAAGTTTATACTTAATATTTTTATTTTCGGCATCAGCGGTCAACCTCAGTGTATCCATCTTGTTTCCGTCAACAACAGATCCGCCTGCATAAAATTTAACTGCGGCATTCATGCTGTCGGGTTTAATCCCTTTACCTGTTACCGAGCCCCTTGAAGTAAGGTTTGAAGATACCCCTGCGAGGGGAGCAATGTCCAGACTTCCGGTGCTGAAATTCAGATCGTAGGTCATAGGTTTATTATCGAAATTAAGGTTCCCGTTAACAGCGAAGGTTCCTTTATCAGTATTAACTTTGATGTGCGTATAAAAATCAAGCGGTTTTCCCTTGTATGTGAGGGTATCAAACTTCAGTATACCGTATTGTTCATAAACCGGTAGGCCAAGAGATGGAAGCAAATCATTGATATCCTTCTGCTTTATGTATGTATTCTGAAAATTAACCGCAATCTGCATATTCTGACCTGCATCCAGATTCTCTATCTGTCCTTCTGCAGCAAGATGGGTATTTTGAAAACCTGCTTCCAGCTGTCCTATGTGGAGAAGCTTAAAGGACCCTGAAGTTTTAATATTTGCTGAAATTGTCCCCTTAAGCATATTGGTGGACGGTACAAATACAGATAAATCAGAAAAAGCAAATTTGTCTGCATCCAGTCTAAGACTCAAATCTGCTTTAGTAAAATCATTGTTTTTTGAGCTGTCAAAAATCGAGAAGTTTTTTATAAGAGCGTTTATTGTGAAGTCAGACGAATCCGTTTTTAGCGTTAAGTCGTTTACATTCAAAGAATCGTTGTTTACATATAACTCACCCGACAGGTTCTTCACGCTTAATCCTGTGACGTTCGGGTTAAATGAGAGTGAGTGTATCCCGGCTTCAAAATCTTTTTTATTAATGTCGGCAAATGCACTTAGCTTAAGATTTAAATCTTTAACGAAGAGGTTGTGCAGGTTTAGACTGTCGTAAGATGTTTTTGTATCTATATCATAATCTCTCAAGGAGAACGCCGAATTACTGATTTTCATTTCAGCAACAAGAATCTTAAACGGAAAAGATGATGAAGTGGTGTCAGTGGTATCAGAAGGTGGAACAAGTTTAGAAAGGTTCAGGGTTCCGTCTCTGTCTCTTATGAGGTTTATGCGGATACTATCCAGCTCAAGTTTCCTTACGTAAATCTTTTTGAAGAGAAGCTGAAGAGGACTGGTTTTCACTTCAATCCTTGAAGCATTAAGCAGGGTATCTGAATCCATCGTTATATAGGTATCACGCATAATGAGTGAGGTGAAAATTGTTCCGTCAAGCTGACCGATATACACTTCACCATTCAGCGCGTCATTTGCCGCACTCATTGCTTTTTCACGAAGCCAGTTTCGGAAAAATGAGGTTTGACTTACTGCAAAAGCAATAACTAACAAAAGAAATATACCAAGACCTATATACAGAAAGACATTTACTATCTTCTGCAGCAGCGTCCTTTTTTTCTTTTCTTCACTATTATTGTTTTTTTTCTGTTCTTCTGCCACGTCGTAAAGGGATAAACTTATAAAACCGTTTTATAATTAAATAAAGAAATTTTAGCTAACATCAAATGATGAATCCTGCCCTAACTGCTGTATCTCTCAAGTATTGTCTGAATAATACCCGAGGTTGACTGAAAGTTCACAAATTCTATTGTTTTTACTTCACCCCCGTTTTTCAACACCACATCTTTACCGACAATATTGTCTAATGACCAGTCGGCTCCTTTTATCAAAACATCAGGAATTAATTTTCCAATCAGTTCAAGTGGAGTATCCTCCCCGAATATCACAACAAAATCTACCGGTTTTAAGTTCGAAAGTACGAATGCTCTCTGTTCTTCAGGCACAACCGGTCTGTATTCACCTTTTATGCGTCTCACGGAAGCATCACTATTCATACCCACAAAAAGCACATCCCCTGCCTGCTTTGCTTTTCTAAGATAGTCAACGTGCCCCGCGTGAATAATATCAAACACGCCGTTTGTAAATACAACTTTTTTGTTTTCCTGCCTGAATGCCTCCCTAACCTTCAGGGCACCTTCAAAACTTAAAATATTGTTCATCAGCTTTCCTCTCTCACAGTACGAAAAAGCTTATCCAGCTCAATAGGAACGATACCTACTTCTTCACATACAATTCCGCCGGCATAATTGGCAAGAAATGAAGCTTCAATAATATCAGCACCGGCGGCAAGTGCCATCGTTAATGTGGAGATCACGGTATCGCCAGCGCCGGAAACATCGGCAACTCTCCTTGCCCTGGTAGGCATTCTTCTTTCTTTTTTTCCTCTTTCAAAAACAGCTATACCTCCCTCGCCAAGTGTAAGCAGCACATATTTCGAATTTAATTTTTCTAGAATCCTGCTTCCCGCGGCGGCTATATCTTCATCTGTTCTTATTTTCATTCCGAGTACGTCTTCAGCTTCTTTTCTGTTCGGCTTGAATACCGTTACATCTTTATATGAGTAGAAGTTATTGAATTTGGGATCGACGGTTATGATGATTCCTCTCAACTTTGCCAACGAGATTATTTTTTCGATAAGCGATGCAGAAAGTACTCCCTTATTATAATCCTCCAGAATAATTGCATCCAGCACCCCGCTGTGCTTCTCAAGATAATTATAAATTTCAGTCTGCATTTTCCTGTTGAGATATTCTTTACTTTCTTTATCTATTCTTACAACATGCTGGGTTTGAGCTATTACTCTTGTTTTCGAAGTTGTTGGACGAGTGTCATCAACAAATATTCCGTCCGGTTGTATTTTTAGTTCATTTATCAGCGAAGTAAAGATGGTCCCGTCATTGTCGTATCCAATTACTCCGATCGGCAGCGGTACACCTTCAAGTTTCAGGATATTTAAAGCAACATTGGCTGCTCCACCGAAACGAAAGAATTCATTCCCTACTTCAACAACAGGGACGGGTGCTTCAGGGGAAATTCTCTTTACATCTCCCTGGAAATATCCATCAAGCATCATATCTCCGATGACAGCGACTTTTAATCCTTTAAATTTCTTTTTGAGTTCGTTCATTCTGCGGACTGAAAGAGATATCATAATTATCCTTAAATTGAATTACAGAGGTAAAAATAAGTATAAATTGATTCTTCAAAAAGAATCGGGGGTATAAATGAAGATTACGTAAGGGTTTACTTCCTTTTTCTTACAGATGGTTTTTCTTCTTTTTGAGGTTTCCTTTTCCCGCTAAAGTGAGCAAGAGGGTTATCTACTTTAACCCGGAATAATCCCATATCCGTGCCTATCCACAGATCTGTTCCGTCAAAGAACAGAGATAATATTGTGGAAGTTTTAATTTTAGCCATGTCCAGATCCAGGGCTTTAACATTACCGGTTATTCTGTTAATGAGGGCTATACCATGCCCGAATTCAGCTCGGTCTTCCTTTGAGAACTGGTAGACAGATGCCCAGATTGTATTTCCGGTTCGTTCAAGGCAATAAACTCCGTTTGCCGGAAGTCCGTCTTTTTTAGATATTCTCAGCCACCTTCGGTTCCTGTCAAAAACATATATTCCGCCGAGATTAAATTCAGGCTGCTCCCTGGTTATAAACTCGTCGGTTGCAATCCACACATATTTATTATCGAACAAAAAGTCGCTAACTGAAACAAATGAACCTTCTTCAAGAAATTTACCGTTCTTATTGTTATAAAAATCCCAGGCAGAATTACTTTTTACATCCCTTTGCTTATAATATTTATGTATGCCGCCTTCGGTTCCGAACCAAATAAGACTGTCTCCATCAAGCGCAATCGAGGTAAAGTTATTTGTTTTGGTATCACCTTTTATAGTTTTGTCGTAATCGGTAAACTTCTGCCTTCTTACATCCAGCCGTGTCAGGTTCTTAAACCTGCCGATCCAGAGTATGTTCTGCTGAGGATCGAAACAAAGAGAACGGATCCAGTTTCCCATTTCGCCGCCGAATGCAAATTTTTTATTTATCCACACGTCTTTCTTTTTGTTGTATATGAACAATCCTTCTGCAGCACCGGCCCACACATAATCTTTACTAACAGCAATATTAAAGAAGAGATCATTTGTAAGGTTTCCTTCACGGGTTGAGAAGTTTTCCCAGTCATCATCTTTCTCAGAATAACGGTAGATTCCCTGCCCGTAAGTTGCTACCCAGATATAACCCGGTTCACTTTTGATGGCGGTTATGTTGGCTCCGTCGAGGTAATTTTTTATTTCATCCTGGGAAAATGAGGAGGGTGCGGATAAATATAGAATCAATGTAAATAGAAATAATCGTAATATCATATGCCGAATGTTAATCAAATCCAAGTTAGTATGTAAAGTCATTAATTACTTAATAACTTTCTTCTTCCGAAGGGAAATTTTTAGCTTTTATATCTTTAATATAGTTCTTAACAGCAGACGAAAGTTCATCTGCGAGGTGCGCATAATGCCTTACAAACCTCGGGTGGAAGTCGACATTTAGTCCGAGCATATCAGGAGTAACAAGGATCTGCCCGTCGCAATGAGGACCTGCACCTATACCAATAGTTGGAATACTTACCGATTCTGTAATTCTTATTGCGAGTCCCGAAGGAATCTTCTCAAGGACAAGTGCAAATGCACCTGCTTCTTCAACAGCCTTTGCATCCTCAAGCAGTTCTACGGCTTCTTCTTCATCCCGTCCGCGTTCCCTGTAGCTGCCGAATTGATGGATGCTCTGTGGAGTAAGTCCTATATGTCCCATAACCGGGATCCCGGCAAGAGTAATTTTCCGGATAGCTTTAACAACTCTTTTGCCTCCTTCAAGCTTCACGCCTCCTGCTGACGTTTCTTTCATTATTCTTCCGGCGTTACGGAAAGCTTCGTCTTTACTCAGCTGATAAGACATAAAAGGCATATCAACAACGAGCATTGCCCTGTTTATGCCTTTAGAGACTGCCTTGGTATGATAGATCATCTCATCCATGGTCACCGGCAGCGTCGTCTCATTCCCCTGAAACACATTACCAAGTGAATCACCCACAAGGATCAGATCGATACCGGCTTCATCCAGTAGTTTAGCAGTAATAAAATCGTATGCGGTTAATGCGGTTATCCTGACTCCCTTCTGCTTCAGGAGCGATAAAGATTTTGTGGTAATCCTCTTAATGGTTTTTTCTGTACTCATTTTAATCAGACGTTATTTTGATAGTAATTCTTCTTTAACCATGTTAACTGCATAAAACTTCTCAAAGCCGGAGACAATAGCTTCCGCAAGTTTTAAATAATCTGTCTCATAACCCACGATGGATTCAAGTTCAGTTGTCTTATTTAATAATTCCTGCTTGATCGAAAGCTGCTCATCCTCAGGAAGGTTCAGATAGCCGGCTAAATTTACATGATAATTACCACACATAATAGAACCATGCTGTAAAAGTACTTTTCCTATTTTTCTTTGGGCACTGCCTGCGGTCTTTTTCCCGTGGTACTTTATTTCGCTTTTAGCCGGAACTCCGAAGCAGGCTGCACTCAGATTCTGTTTGTAAAATGAGAGCAGGTCGGGTTGAACTCCCTCAAGCTCTAATTCCGCTAATCCATCATCATAGATTTTCAGACCTTCAATAAGTGCAGAATTAATCTGCCGGTAAACGCCGCGTGGAGAGATTTCAGAGTTTAATGGCATAACTACAGAATAAGTAAGTTCTTCTGAATGAAGTATCGCGCGTCCTCCTGTAGGTCTCTTTACAATATCAATTTCATCAGACAAGGCTTTTTCATTATTGATTTCTGAAATATCCTGGTTTGCACCTAGAGAGATACAGTATGGCTTCCATCTATAGAGACGCAGAGTAATGTAATCCGGAGAAGCTTCATTTACCAGGCGGAGATCAAAATCCATATTGAATGAACCCGTATTCTCACCGGTATTTAGATACTGCCACCTCATTTACCTATTATCCCCCTTTTGCCGTCCTTCAGAAATTCAAGTACTGTCTGTACATATTTGTTATCGCCAAGTTCGGTAGAAATCTTTTCTCTTGCCTGCGACACATTATAAGCTTTATCATAAAGAATTGCATATGCTTTCTTCAGGGTAATTATATCGTCTGTCTGGAACCCTCTTCTTCGTAAACCTATAACATTGAGCCCGGAGTATCTAAGAGGTTCATTACCGGCAAGAATGAAGGGTGGAACATCCTGCACTATTCTGAAACCGCCGCCGGTCATAGAGTGCTGCCCGACCTTGCAGAACTGGTGTACGGGAGTAAGTCCCCCAATAATAACATAATCCTCAAGCGTGCAGTGTCCTGCAATTTGAACACCGTTCGCAAGAACGCAGTTATCGCCGACCACACAGTCATGTGCGACGTGTGAATATGCCATAAGGAAACAGTTCTTTCCGACGCGGGAGAAACCGGTTGATTTTGTTCCGCGATGAAGAGTGACAAACTCGTGAATAACTGTGTTATCACCTATGTAAAAGAAAGTTTCTTCTCCGGCAAATCCAAAATCCTGGGGAATATGAGCTATTGAAGCTCCCTGGTGAATGACAATATTGTTACCGAGCCTTGCCCCGTTATATAGAACGGCAGAAGGACCGATAGTACAGTCATTACCTATTTCGACATCATCTTCAATAATAGTGAAAGGCAAAACATTTACATTGTTTCCAAGTTTTGCTTTGCTGCTGACAATTGCGGTAGGATGTATGTTAACCATGATTTTTCCATTCAGGCCTGGGTATTTAAGTTTGCTTCACGATCAACTATACCTGCCATAAAATCAGCTTCGGCTACGAGTACTTCATTCACGAATGCTTTACCCTGCATCATAACAACTTTGCTCTTCTTATTCGTAAGCACAATTTCCAGGTATAATTGATCACCGGGGAATACCGGCTTTCTGAATTTTGCGTTATTTATCTGCATAAACAGGACAAGCTTCTTTTCAGGATCAGGAAATGAATTAAGAAGGAGTATTCCGCCAGTTTGTGCCATTGATTCAATTATTAGAACACCGGGCATTATTGGCTGCCCGGGAAAATGTCCCTGAAAGAAGGGTTCATTAACCGTAACTGATTTAACACCAATTACTTTTTTATCTATCTGAAGTTCGATGATCTTGTCTACCAGAAGGAAGGGATACCTGTGGGGAAGTATTCTTTGAATTGCATTCGCATCGAAGACAATTCCTTCTTTCTTCACGAACTGATATTTCTTAACAAGCTTTCTCTGCTGGTAAAGCTTCCTTACCTGCTTCGCAAACTCAACGTTTGCTTTATGTCCAGGGCGTGCGGCCAGGATCTGTGCTTTTACCGGGGCTCCTATCAGCGCAAGGTCGCCTATCAGATCGAGCAGTTTGTGTCTTACCGGTTCATTTCTGAAACGCAGCTCCTTATTATTGAGAATACCGTTTGAACCGAGGGATATCTTCTGTTTGATTCCGACTTTCTGCTGTATTTTCTTCAATCCGCCTTCATCAAGATCGCGGTCAACGATTACAACAGCGTTGTCAATATCGCCTCCTTTTATCAGCCCCTGGTTTGCAAGCTCCTCAACTTCACTTAAGAAACAGAAGGTTCTTGCCGGCGCGAACTCTTCAACAAATTCCTTTTCAAGATCGAAGAGACCTGTATGCTGACTCCCGAGGGCCGGGTTCTGGTAATCAACCATCACCGTTATCCTGTAGCCGTCAAGCGGAAGTGCAACTATATCTATCTGTTTCTCATCATTATGATATATAACAGTTTCATCGATAATTAGGTAATCTTTCGGGGCATCCTGTTGTACAAATCCTGCACTCAGCAGCTCATTAACATAAGGAAGGGCGCTGCCGTCTCCGACAGGAGGTTCAATTCCGTCAATTTCAACTACGAGGTTATCGATTTGCAGACCGTAAACAGCAGCCAGAACATGTTCTACTGTATGAACTTTTGCTTCACCGATTCCCAGTGTGGTTCCGCGGGATATATCTATAACATAATCGGCATTAGCAGGAATTTCGGGGTTACCGTTAAGGTCGACTCTTACAAACTTTACTCCGTAGTTTTCCGGTGCTGGTTTGAAAGTCATTGTACATTCTGTTCCCGTATGTAGGCCTATTCCCGAGATCGAAACATCTTTAGCAATTGTTCTTTGTTGTTCTAGCATTTAAAATCCGGATTTTTGTTTTTAAAATCGTGTGATAAAATAGCATTCTGAGTTTTGAAATCCAATAAAAGAAAGGGTGTTCAGGTCTTATGCATTGGCGGATTTATCTTCAATCTGTTCTTTAAGCATCTTTATTTCTTTTTCAAGCTCAGTAATTTTCTTAACGTATTCTGGAAGATTTCTTATATGAGATTCAAGTTTAAAGGCTGTCTTAATTTCTTTTGCGGGTGAGCCGAAATAGGTGCCGGCTTTTGAGATACCCTTGGAAACACCGGACTGTGCAATGAGGATAACATTATCCGCAATTTCTATGTGCCCTGTTAATCCTACCTGTCCAAGGATAAAGCAGTTTTTTCCAACCCTTGTGCTGCCTGATATGCCGGCCTGGGCAGAAATAACTGTGTCTTCTCCTATGTAAACATTATGAGCAATCTGAACCAGGTTATCTACCTTTACGCCTCTCTTAATTATGGTAGATCCGATAGAGGCACGGTCAATAGAAACATTTGAACCCAGTTCTACATCATCTTCGATAATTACATTGCCGATCTGAGGTATCTTCTGGAACCGGCCTTCTTTGTCAGGTTCAAATCCAAAGCCGTCTGACCCTATAACTGTTCCCGGATGAATAATAGCTCGGTTCCCTATCTTACATTTTTCACGTATGCTTATGTTTTGAAATATTATGCAGTCATCCCCTATCTCTACATCCTCAAGTAAAACAGTATTATGAAATATCTTAACGTTATTTCCTATCTTACATCCGCGGGATATAACCACGTTCTTCCCCACAGCTGTATTCTCCCCGAGCTTCGCTTCCGGGTGGATAAAAGCTGTCTCATCGATTCCTTCAAGAGTAAAAACCGGAGGGAAGAATTTTCGTACAAGTTTGAAAAACGCTTTGTTGGGATCGGGAACTTCTATATATGAAATATCACTGCGGGTCATTTCAAATCCCGGCTTAACAAGAACTGCTGAAGCCTGTGTTGAATTAAAATACTTTTCGTAGTGTGATAGATAAAGGAAAGTAAGATCGCCGTGAACGGCTTCTTCAATTTTAGCAAGGTTTTTTATTTCAAGATTACCATCCCCTGTAATTTCTCCGCCGATGAAGGCGGCTATATCAGCCAGAGTAATCTTCATTATTCAAGTTTCAGTTTATCAAGGACTTTATTAGTTATATCATATTCCTCCTTTGCATATAACAGCATTACGTCTCCGCTCCTGTCTAAAACAAAGTCGAGGTCCTCCTCCTGTGCTATATCCTGAATAGCATTAAAGATTTTATTCTGCACTGGTTTCATCAGATCATCCTGCTTCTGGAAAAGCTCTCCGTTGGTTCCGAATTTCTTTTCTCTGTAGTCGGATATATCTTTTTCCATGTTCATAAGCTCAGTTTCCATTTCAGAGCGGGTCTGGTCGGTCATAATGAGTTTTCTTTTCTCATAATCATCATACTTAGCTTTCCAGGCAGCTTCCTTTTTATTAAGCTCATCCTGCCACTCTTTAACCAGGGCATCGAGCTTCTGGCGTGCATCCTGTGCATCCGGAAGGTTATCCATAATTGTATTTGAATCGACATATCCGATTTTCAACTGGGCGAAAGAAGGGATAGAAAATACTATTAAAACGAATGCTGAGAGAAGAATCCCAAAGCTTTTCATAAAAACTCCGAACTGGTTAAGTGTGCCGGGAAATGAAAAACAGTTCTTTGTTATATAGAACTGTTTTCATCCCGATATTTGAAAGAAAATTAACTTCCTCTTTTTAACTTATCAAGCACTTTATATGTGACATCAAAAGCTGAATCAGCATAAAGAAGGATGATATCGCCGGATTTGTCAAAAATGAAGTTCATACCTTCTTCTTTTGCAACCTGGCCGATAGCGTTGTAGATTTTGTCTTTAATAGGAGCAAAAATTGCGTCGTTCTTCTTATAGATCTCACCGGTGCCCTGTGCAAATTTATCTTTCCTGAAATTCATAATTGTCTGCTCCATCTGGACAAGATCCTGCTGGGCAGTAAGCTTTTTATCTTCAGGCATTGTGTTAACCTGTTTCTGATAGTCGTTTGCTTTCTGCTGGTAGGCCTGTGTCATACTATCAAGCTGTGAAGACCATTTGTTGGTAATAGCATCCAGATCGCCTTGCGCTTTGATTGCTTCGGACCATTGTGTCAGGATAACCTGTGAATCGACATAGCCGATTTTCTGGTTTGTCTGTGCTGCGGTAAATCCGGCACTTATGAATAAGATTGAAAGAATAAAAAGATACTTTTTCACTACGTATACCTCAGTTTTTTAATATAATATTAGCTTTATGCGAAAATTGCTAACAATAGTTATCTAATTTACAATAAAATTTGATTTTACGTTTTAAAATCCTCTTCCAAATTGAAAATGGAAAAGCCATGAAGGATCCTTTCCGTCAACAATTTTACGATCAAAACCATAACCCAGGTCAAATCCTATTAGTCCTATAGGATTGATCATGATTCTTGCTCCAAAACCTACAGACCTCCTCAGGTTGAACGGATCGGTTTTATTCAGATCCTCCCACACATTTCCTGCTTCAGCGAAAGCGATAAGGTAAAGCGGAATCGGATCGAGAGTAACAGCAAACCTTAATTCAGACGTGTACCGCGTCATCACGCGTCCGCCGATAACATTACCAATTGAATTCCTTGGTCCTACTGTACGGTCATCATATCCTCTCAAAGGAGCTGTGGCTATGATGAGTCCGTTGCCGCCCATGTAAAAGAACTCGAAAGGCTGTATCTGGGTTCCTTTAACTATTTCTTCTATATAGCCCATATCTGCTGATGTATAGAATACCAGTCTGTTTGAATTAAACAACCTTTTGTACCACTCAGCTTTAAAACCAAGTTTATAATAATCTACATCTCCCGGAAGCAGCGGTCCCCCGGAAAGTTCACCGTTAAGGGAAATATTGGAACCGGTTGAAGGAAATATCGGATTATCTATATCTTTCCTGGATATTGTGGCGCCTACAGTATACTGACGCGATTGACCTTCCGCATAATAATTTCCTCCGTTTATTACATTGTTATACTGGAACTTGAAGAGTCCTTGTACGTAGAAGAAATCATCCGGCCATTTTAACCTTCTTCCCAGTTTTAATGTTCCACCGGATTGGCGTAAGTCGTAAATATAAGCCTGCCGGGTATCGAAAACTTCTGCTCCGACGAGTGTAGGAGTATCCATAAACCAGGGTTCTGTGAAGCCAAGGGTAAATGTGCGGTAGAGACTTCCGACTCCGAACTGCCAGTTAAAGCTTAATATCTGTCCGCCTCCGAGCTGGAACGGTTCGGCAATCGAAAAGTTAGTTAGAGTTATTCCCACAGAGCCGCTGAAACCGAAACTTCCGCTGTATCCGACAGATGCGTTCAGGTAGTCACTTGATTTTTCTTCAACATTAAATACTACGTTAACAGTACTGTCATTTGTAAGAGAATAATCGATCGCCTGGGGACCGTACAGTTTTTCTACATTGAAGTACTGAAGGTTTGCCAGCTGCTGAACACTCCTAAGTAATAACCCGCGGTTAAAATAATCACCGGGAATTGTGTAAAGTTCCCTTCTTATTACTTTATCCTTAGTCTTATCATTTCCGGTTATATCAACTTTACCAACCCTGAACTGGTTTCTTTCTTCAATGCGTATGGCAATATCCATAGAATCCGGGGGGACTTTATTTTCTGTTGCCTGCACATTGTAAGTCAGGTAACCGTTGTCGAGGTAAAGTGAAGAAAGGTCGGATTGCTTCTCATTTCCGTGCAGGTTCCTCTCGAATTTCTCGTAATCATATATGTCGCCTTTTGCAAAATCGAGTCTCTGCCTTAAAACAGCATCCGGAAATACTGTATTTCCGGTAAAGGTAATATTTCTAACTTTATACTGAGGACCCTCATAAACGTTTATGAGTATCTCAAGATCTTTATTGTCATTATAATAAATGAGCGAATCGGATAGTATCTCTGCATCCCTGTAGCCGTGCTTCTGGTAGAACTTTACAACAAGCTCTTTGTCTTCCTTATATTTATCAGGATGGAATTGGGCACTGCTCCAGAACTTCCACCATTTTGATTCTTCAGTTTCATCCATTGCCCCACGGAGGTCTGAAGCATCGAAAGCGTGATTCCCTGTAAATTCTATTTTTCTGACGGTTACTTCTTCACCTTCATTCACAACAAGTTTGAGAAGTATTCTTTCTTTTATCCTCGATATCAGGTCGGAATAGGTAATCTCACTTTTAGGATATTCAACCCGGTATTCATCTGGAAGATCCTTCTCATTACGCCAGGTTACAACTATATCATCTTCTGTTGTATCAGCTGCGAAGTAATCAAACCTTTCGGTGTTTACTTTTGCATTGAGGTATCCATCGTCTGCGTAAAGCTTAAGAACACGCTGTTCGAAGTTTGTAATTTCTTGGGGTTTTAATATTTGTCCCCTTATAAAATTAGATTTCTTCTCGATATCATCTGCATCGAGCTCATCGTTGCCTTCAATAACCAGTTTTTCAAAGCGGGGGTACTCCCTCACCCTAACTAACAGGAAGATCCCGTTGTCGAGCTGCTTCTCTATTTCAATTTCAACATTTGAAAAGATATTGAGTGACCAGAGCTGCTTTATTGCATTCATTGTCTGATCTCCGGGCACCTGGATCTCGTCTCCTACTTTCAGTCCGCTGTTGGCTATAATCGTATTTGCGTCGGCCGATTGGTTCCCTTCAACAGAGATACCAAGCACTTTGTAAATCTTAGGCTGCTGCTGCTGATTCTGAGCTTGCAGAAAACCGCATCCCAGCAGGAAAATGAATACAATATATGAATAATTAAACAGTTTCTTTAGGGAGGGTTGAGACATTCTTTAAGCCTTTTTCATTCTTTTTTATTTGTTCACTTACTTTACCAAATCTCCGCTCTCTTTTTTGGAAGCTTTTAATCGCCTCATAGAGATGGACCCTTTTAAAATTCGGCCAGTACACATCAGTAATATAAAATTCGGTATAGGCGATCTGCCATAGAAGAAAGTTGCTGACCCTGAATTCTCCGCTTGTCCTTATAAGCAGGTCGGGATCAGGCATATTATGTGTCGTAAGGAAACCTGAAAAAGCGGCCTCATTAATATCTTCTGTTGATAATTCATTCTTCGAAACTTTCTCGGCAACTTTTTTAATTCCTTCAAGAATCTCCCATCTTCCGCTGTAGCTCAGTGCGAGATTCAAAGTCATTTTCTTGTTCCTGGAAGTCCTTTTCATATCCTCTTTCAGCCGGTTACGGACTTCATTGGGAAGTGATTCAATATTCCCGATAGTGGTAAGTTTAATATCGTTCTCCATCAGTTCATCGGTGCGGTCTTTAAGACTTTTAAGCAGCAGACGCATAAGGGTAGACACTTCATCCTTAGGTCTTTTCCAGTTTTCTGTTGAGAATGTATAAAGTGTAAGGAATTTAACCCCTATTTGTGCACACGCTTCAACGATATCCCGAACGGTATCGACACCTTTTTTATGGCCTGCAGCCCTTGGCAGTCCTTTCCCCCGGGCCCATCTCCCGTTCCCGTCCATTATTATGGCAATGTGAACCGGAATCACGCCTGATTTTTTTAGACCCTGCTGAAGCTTTTCATCCTGTTCAGTATGTCTGACCAAATTCTGTCCTAAAAATTGATTAAGCGTGTAAAATTAACCCTAAGCCCTCTGAATGTCAAGGTAGACACTCAGTCTTATCCGGGAGTTATAGCTGCAAATATACCGCGCTTAAACGATAATAAAAGGGTAAAAAAGATTAGTTCTTAAACCAGTTATCCGTCTAAAATAAAACTTCAGGATATAGGTATTTTACGGGTTCTGCGTGAGTGGTTGATCTGCTGCAGGGACTTATCAATTATACTGAACAGCATTATATTGCTTTTGATATCATTTGAGAGTGAATTTATTAAGCCTTTCGTAAGCAGAAGATGTTCTTCCGGAACACCTATATATAACACAACTTTTTTCTGTGTGAATTTTGTGCGGCGTGTTGCGAGAAAAGAAATTCTGTCAAGCAGCTTCGAATCCTTGAAATCTTCCTCAGACAGGGTGATTCCAAGGGCATAGTCCTTTACCTGCCTTGCAATTATGTCGACATCAAATCCGCCTATTTGGCCGGGTTCAGGCAGATAGGTTCCGAATTTTCTGCTTACTGTCATATAACCGTTTTTCCAGAATTGTTCGATTAGATAGTCTATGTTTTTTCGCTTTATAGTATTCATCTTGTTAACCTCCTTAAACTGCTCTCTGCATTAAAGGAATTATGGGAGAAAACCTGATGTTTTTCAGGATCCTGATATTTGCAATCCTTTCATATTCAAATTTTCTCACTTCTTTTGAATTGTTAGTCCTTCCGTAAATAACCATTTTGCCGTTTTTCTCGCGGGTTATATAGTAAGGATCGAGTACAACTTCATTTAACTGGTAGAGGAATCTTACGCGGTTCCTGTTCAGAATAGCTGACTTGAAAAGCTGCGATTTCATTTTGACTCCATTTTAATTTAACCACCGGACAACACCGGTGACTTTGCCTACTATTTTAAATTCTTTTGATTTATCTACTTCAATCGGCTGATAATTATCATTCTGTGGAAGCAGCCGTACCTGACCATTTTTCTTTTCAAATGTCTTAACAGTAACCTCATCCTCCAGCATTGCTACTACAATATCCCCATTGGCAGCATCATTACGCGGGGTGACGATCACAAGATCATTTTCGAATATACCCGCATTAACCATACTGTCGCCTTTAACTTTTAGCGCAAAACAATCCTGCGATTTCTTCATAAAGGCTGAGTCAATTACAACACTGCCCTCAATATTTTCCACAGCAAGTATTGGAGAACCGGCAGCAACACGGCCGATAATGGGAATTTTCCGGTAAATGTCGTTCCTGACTTCTTCAAAACCCGACTGCTCTTCTTTAATTATAGAAATACCCCGACTGGCGTTACTTTCTATATTCAAAAAACCCTTCTTAACTAAGGCATCAAGATGTCGCTTTACACCGAATGTGGAAGAAATTGAAAACCTGCGGCCGATTTCGCGAAGTGTTGGAGGATATCCGTTCTCATCTCTAAACTCATGTATGAAATTCAGGATTTCCTGTTGACGTTCTGTTAGTTCATTTTTCATAATAGTGCTCAATTGTTCACTGCTAATATAGTGCACATTTGTACACTTGTCAAGTAATGCCGAAATTATTTTAAGAATTTTTAAGGATTATAGGGGAACAGACAAGAAAAGGCTGCTTTTAGTGGCAGCCTTTATAATAAAAGAAAGGAATCTAATTTAGATTATACTTCAACCTGTTTTTTTTCCAGGTAGGTCAGCCAGTTGTAACGGTCAGGTTTTGATCCATATTGGATGGCTGTAATCTCATTAAAAAGTTTCAATGCAAATTCGTCGTCGGTGAAATTCATTTCAATATCTTTGTATTTAACCAATCCAACCATTGAGATAACCGCTGCTGTTCCTGTTCCGAAAACTCCAAGAACATTTCCTTTTTTGTATTCATCAACAACTTCCTGCATCGGGATCAATCTTTCGGTCACTTTCATCTCCCAGTCGTTAAGTATCTGTAGAACAGATTTTCTTGTTATACCGGGGAGTATGCTTCCCGTGAGTTTTGGTGTTGCAATCTCATGCTTAAACCTTACGAATATATTCATCGTGCCAACTTCTTCGATATACTTCTGTTCAACACCATCAAGCCACAATACCTGAGTAAAGCCCTGATCCCTCGCTTGTTGTGCTGCAAGGAGACTTGCCGCATAATTGGCGGGAGTTTTACATTCACCAAGTCCTTTTCTTGCAGCTCTCACGTAATCTTCCTGCACAAGTATCCTCACTGGTTTAAAACCTTCGGGATAATAAGCTCCCACCGGTGAAAGTAAGATAACCAGTTTATATGTGGTAGAAGGCCGCACACCCAGTACCTCATCGGTACCGAATATGAAGGGTCTTATATAGAGGGACTCACCGCGCTTGGTGGGGATCCAGTTCTGCTCAATTGCAACCAGTTCCTTTAGAGCGTGGAGCACGAACTCCTCATCTACTTCAGGAATACATACTCTTTTAGATGACCTGTTCAGTCTCTTAAAATGTTCATCGGGTCTGAATATAGCAACATCGCCACTCTCAGTCTTATAGACTTTTAGTCCTTCAAATACAGCCTGTCCGTAGTGAATGAACATCGTAGCTGGATGAATGGAAAGATCTTCAAGAGGTTTTATTACAGGATTGTGCCAGCCCTGCTTTGGATTGTAGTCCATTTCGAAGATATGATCAGTAAATATAACTCCAAAACCTGGGTTATCGGGCAGAACAACTTTCTCAGCCCTTTCTTTTATTTGATAACTAATTTTATCCATACCAGGCACCTAATTAATAAAAAGAATTGAACCAATTATACATAAATTAATCCAAACATTAAACAGAAATGCCCGGTGGAGGGCTACCGGGCATTTTTGAATTGATTCATGCCGGGAGCGCCGGCGAATCAGGAATATGGTAAACCTCAGAATGAATATAAGTGTAAATAATAAAAGGGGATATGATGCAGAACTCAGGGAAATTGAATGTTAAAAGATCAGCATCCAGAGAATGTAATCCAGGATAAGAATGAGGGCTGCCGACAACACAAACGATCTGATTGTCGATAATCCAACTCCCTCAGCACCGCCCTCAGTTCTGAACCCGATATGACAACCGAGTAATGAGGTGACTCCCCCAAACACTATTGTTTTTATCAGCCCTGCTACGAAATCAGGTATGATAAAGAACCTTTTTACTGATGTAAAAAAAACTGCATAAGAAACGTCAAGGAAATAATTTGAAACAATGTACGCGCCCAGCACCGCTATTACATTCGCAAAGGTCACCAACAGCGGCATCATCAGAATGGCGGCAAGAAAACGGGGCATTGCCAGGTACCTTACCGGATTTATTGCCATTGTTTCCAGCGCGTCAATCTGTTCTGTTACTTTCATTGTACCCAACTCGGCCGCGATTGAGGCTCCTACCCGACCGGCGATCACTATCCCTGTCAGTACAGGACCCAGTTCGGTAACTATGGCCCTGCTGGTTGCGGCACCGAGAAAGGACATGGGGGCAACTCCTTTCAGCTGGTAGGCTGCCTGCCAGGCTGCCACAGCCCCTGTAAAAATTGCTATAATGAGTACCAGGGGAAGTGAGTTAACGCCGATATGCTCCATCTGGTAGAAGATAATCTTCCTGCTTTTCGGAATTGAAGGGAAGCTTTTTATTATACCCCATAGAAGCCGGGAAACTTGTCCGATTTCTCTAAATAACTTTATGGCTTTATTTCCGATATAACGCAGAAAAAGGAGCATTTTGCTTTTGCTCATATTAATAGTGGAGCAAATTTAATAAATTTTTACATTCAGGGTGTTTGAAGCTAATCATCTGAATAAAATTTTGTTGCCAGAGGCTGAAATATTATCTTTAAATATTCAAGAGGATCAAATAATATAAAGACTTACGGACAACAGGTTTCCCGAAAAGGAATACCTGTTTTTTGTCCTGAGAAATTTTAGGAAAGGAATTTTATGGTTCAGAATAAAAAATTAAACGAATGGGTTAATAAGATGGTAGACCTGTGTCAGCCCGATAATGTCCGCTGGTGTAATGGTTCGGATGAGGAATACAAGGAGATGGCTCAAAAACTTATTGAGAGCGGAACCTTTACTAAACTGGATGAGAGTATCAGGCCAAACAGCTATTTCTGTCATTCCGATCCATCGGATGTAGCACGCGTTGAGGACCGTACTTTTATCTGCACTGAAAAAGAAATTGATGCTGGTCCAACTAACAACTGGGAGGAACCTTCAAAGATGAAGGAAACACTTAAGAGATTGTTCGACGGATGTATGAAAGGTAGAACAATGTATGTTATTCCATTCAGTATGGGGCCGCTCGGATCAGATATATCTCATATAGGTGTACAGCTTACCGATTCCCCATACGTAGTATGTAATATGAAAATAATGACCAGGATCGGAGATAAAGTGCTCGATATACTCGGAGACGGCAGTTTTGTAAACTGCCTGCATTCTGTGGGTATGCCTTTGACTGATGGAGTCAAGGATGTTCCATGGCCATGCAATAACACAAAGTACATTGTTCATTTTCCTGAGGAAAAAACAATCTGGTCATATGGTAGCGGTTACGGAGGCAATGCCCTCCTCGGTAAAAAATGTTTTGCTTTAAGGATCGCTTCTTTTATGGCACAGAAACAGGGCTGGCTAGCCGAGCATATGCTCATCGTGGGTATTACAAATCCCGAAGGAGAAAAAAAATATATAGCCGGAGCTTTTCCTAGTGCCTGCGGAAAAACAAATCTCGCAATGCTTACTCCTACACTGCCCGGTTGGAAGGTTGAAACGGTAGGAGATGATATTGCATGGATGAAGTTTGGCGAAGACGGTCAACTCTATGCCATAAATCCTGAGGCAGGATTCTTTGGCGTTGCTCCAGGTACCTCAATGGATACGAATCCTAACGCAATGCTGACAATGGGGAAGAATTCTATCTTCACTAATACGGCGCTTACTCCCGATAAGGATGTATGGTGGGAGGGAATGACAAAACAGAAACCTTCGAAATTGCTCAACTGGCTGGGTCATCAATGGACGCCCGGTTCAGAAGAAAATGCTGCTCATCCTAATTCAAGGTTCACAGCACCAACATCCCAGTGCCCTGTTGTAGATCCCGACTGGGAGAACCAGAAAGGTGTTCCGATATCGGCAATAATTTTCGGCGGCAGAAGATCAACTACAATTCCACTTGTATATCAGGCTTTCAACTGGCAGCATGGAACATTCATAGGCTCGGCGGTTTCTTCTGAAATGACTGCGGCAGCTGTTGGAGTAGTTGGGAAAATTAGACATGACTCTTTTGCAATGCTTCCTTTCTGTGGCTATAATATGGGCGATTACTTTAATCACTGGCTGGAGATGGGGAAGAGATCTGATAGCGAAAAGCTTCCGAAAATATTCTATGTGAACTGGTTCAGGAAAGACGAGAACGGAAAGTTCCTGTGGCCGGGATTCGGTGATAATATCAGGGTAATGAAATGGATATTCGGACGCTGCGACGGTACGGCCGATGCGAAGAAAACTGCAGTCGGTTATCTTCCCACAAAACAGTCTCTCGATCTATCAGGACTTAATGTCCCGGATAAAAATCTGGAGCGGATCCTCTCCATCGATGAGGATGAATGGTGTGAAGAAGCAAAAGAGATGGAAGAATATTATAAGCAGTTCGGCGACCGGCTTCCAAAAGAACTTAAGGAGGAACTGGATAACCTCGAATCAAGATTATCTGAATCCTGATATAACCAGACCGTCAGCAAGAACCTCATGAAGGTTCTAAAAGCACCCGTTAAAAAAGTCTGTAATTGGGATTCTTCGACCGGGAAATTTTTTCATTATAAGATCTCCATCCCCGGTCTAAATGATAATTCACTTTTTGGATAGGTCGAACATTTGTAGGATCATTGTTCGTCTGATGAGCCAACAAACCTTGTAAGGATTGAATATTGCTGATTTAAGGTGCGGAGATCCCTTTACGTATTGTCTTCTCAACGGCCTGTTTGAAATTAGTGAGGTTTACTGGTTTGGAAAAAACAAACTCGATGCCCATCTCATTATAATCAATTATTATCTGCCTATCTATATCGCTGCTCAGTACCATTACCGGCGGTTTGCCCTTCATTTCAAGTTTCTTAAGCTCCTTAACGAACTCGTACCCGTCCATTACCGGCATCTTATGGTCTGTTATAACTACTGCCGGCGGGTAATCGAGTATTTTTTCGAGAGCTTCTTTGCCGTTAGACGCTATGTCAACATTATAGTCAGGTGTTATGCTCTTCAGTATCTTCGAATAAAGCAGGCGGTCTGTTTTGCTGTCGTCTACAAGCAGAATAACTGAAGATGCAACCGGAATTGTGAAAACGAATTCCGTACCTGCCCCAAATACACTTTCAACATGAATAGCTCCTCCATGTTTTTCAACTATTTCTTTCACCAGGGATAAACCCAGCCCTGTGCCCTTTTCGCCTGCTGTTCCTTCAGAAGAAAATTTCGTATCAACATTAAATAATTTATCCAGGTTTTCTTTCTTAATTCCTGTACCGGTATCCTTCACCCTGAATTCGTAGAATCTCATCTGATCTGCCTGTCTTCCTGAGATTGTTATCGTTCCGCCGCTCCTCGTAAACTTGATGGCATTCGAAATTAAATTGTTGAATGCCTGCAGCAGAAGTCCCTTATCTGCAAAAATGTAAAGATCCTCTTCCACTTCGGAATTAATAGTAATGTTTTTCTGTATTGCAGTTCCGATGAGAGTATTGATCGAGTTCTCAATAACTTTATTTGCCTCTGATTTTTCCGGTTCGAATTTAATCCGCCCTGTCTGTATACGCGTCCAGTCGAGCAGCGAATTAACTAAAAGAAGCATCGACTGCGACGACTCACGTATAAACTCAATATACTGCCTTTTCTCTTCTTCGTTCAACCCATGGTCATGAAGCAGGAGATCGGTAAACCCGAGTATGGAGCTGAAAGGAGTTCTCAGATCGTGAGAGATAATTGAAATAAAACGGTCCTTGGTTTCATTAAGCTTGATAAGATTGTCTGTGGATTTCTTTAATTCATCCTGCGCCATCTTCCTGAGGGTTATATCGCTTATCAGACCATAGACTTTTATTATCAAACCTTCAGCCGACCGCACAAGGTTTATCTTGTTCCTTATCCATACAATATTGCCCAGCTTATTTATTATCCTCAGCTCAAATTCCGCGGAATTCTGTATCCTGCTCTTTAACAGTTTCTTAAGCTGTTTTTTTGTTTCTTCAAAATCATCGGGATGAACAATCTTTAGTATCAGCCTGGAATCCGTTAAAAATTCAGCCTGAGAATAGCCTGTAATCCTTTCAACTGAAGAGGTATAAAATACGGGACGAAGTATTCTGCCAGTTCTCTCGAAGGTATAAAGGAAGTCGTCAATGTTCTCGGTTATATTCCTGTATTTCTCCTCCGATTCCCTTATTGCCTGTTGAGCACGTTTCCTTTCAGTCACGTCCCTGGTAACAAATACCAGGTAGGTTTTTTGGTCCTGCACAAACCGGGATGAAGTAATCTCTGTGTAAAATCTTGTGTTGTCTTTCTTCCTTCCCAGGAACTCGAATCTGCCTGGTGCATACTTATTCATTTCCAGAAGCTGCAGGTATTCGGCTACTTTAAGGATATCATCATTGGAGACAAGATCCAGCATCTGCTGTCCTGTCATTTCTATGCTGTTATTGTAACCGAATATTTCTGTAAAAGAATCGTTGCACAAAATTATTTTACCCTGACTTGCGAGGGCAATACCGTCGCTGGCGGATTCAAAAAGTGCATTATATAACTCAAGTTTTTTATCAACCTGGTATTTATCTGAAATATCAAGGAGATAAGTTGTATAAAATTTCTTCCCTGTCTTTTCGTTAACTGATGAAGTAAACCAGGCAAGGGTGGGAATTCTGTTTCCTCTGCTATCCGTTAGAGGCAGTTCCACTTTTGTCTTCTTCTGATCGAAGAGACTTAACTCAAAAACATTGGATGAAAGATATTCAGGTGAGATAAACCTGGCTATGTTCTGTTTAAGCACTTCTTCAATCGTATAACCGAGTTTTTCACAAAAGGTATTATTGGCATAAAATATATCCCCGCTGATATCCATAGAACAAATGAGTTCACCGGCCTGGTTGATTATCGTCCTGAAGGTTTCCTCGGATGATTTTAATCTCGATTCGAAAAGAGTCTGGTCTGTAATATCTGTGCAGCTTACAATTATAGGATGAGCAGAGTTTTGTGTTAATGCAAACTTAACTTCATAGGTTTCTTTTTGTTTATTCTCTTTGAAGACAGATAGAGTAGTCTTCCAGTTCCCCGACTTATCCAGTTCATCTTTTATTTTATTGAAATATGATTTATCGAATTGTCCGATTATTTCGCCGACAAATTCTCCATATGATTCTTGTGAGGCATTGAAACATTTCCGTGCAGCATCGTTAAAGAATTTTATGCTTCCGTCCTGTCCTGTAGTCAGAACAGGCTGAGGAATATTTTTTATGGCGGTGGTATATGCTTCAAGCTTTATTGATTCATCGCGGAGCCATGCAACTTCCTTCTGCAGATGCGTGGCGTTTTCAAAAAACAAATAAATAAATTTAATCTGCCGGTGTTTTGTCTGGTATGGAAATATACGGCAGTTGTATAAAAACCTCTCTTCGTTTGCTATTATTTCGAGGGAGAGTTCTTCAGGGATCCGATTTTCAATTGAGTTGCTGATTGCGGGCTCCAGTTTATTAAGAACTTCCTTAGAAAAGATTTCAGCAAGAGGTTTGTTGCTTGTGAATTGTTCGGGAGAAATAAATTTATCGTAATCTTTTCCGGATAAATATTTTAGCTTTCTTTCGGTATCGATAATCAGAAAAAGATCATAGAATCTGTCTGCGATGTTATTGATTGTTCCGGCCAGCTGAAGATCATCTTCATCCGACTGCTTTAAAGTTTTTATATCTTCGATGATCAGAATACCACCGCTGAACTGCCCATCAATAAAGACAGGGGAGGCTTTTATAAAAAGTGAGATTACTCCCTGTGCAGAAGCAGGCAAATGCTTTATCTCTTTTTCAAAAGAAAAGCCTTCCTGCAGTTCGAGAAGTTCCTCTTTTATACTAATTCCCGGGAAGAGGTCCTGATCAAGGATATTAAGGCCCCGCAGCGAGAAGGTGTCTATACCATAAAGTACACCGTACCTGGAGTAATTTTCGTTGATAAAATCGATCTCCCAATCCGCACTAAAAGTTAAAATGCCGATGGGAGCGTTTTCGATAACTTTAAGGAGATAATCTTCCCTGTTAGTAAATCCTGTTTTTCCGGACGTATTTTGCATTATTTATTATTTTTAATCAAAAAGCTACTCCCCCTTGATATCAATTATCATGCTACCGGATAATCAATATAGAAGCAGAGTTTAAGCTTTGGTAAGTGGTTCTATTACAATAAGTTATCAGGGTTAACTGATATAACGAAATTTATCTAAAAATGAATCTTCACAGGATTAAATGTATCATTTTGGATTTTAATGATCAATTCATTTCACCCGGGAAAATCTGCTTCACCGGGAGCGTTGCAGCTGTTCGATTTTTGTTCACTTATACTGCTCACCTTCTCCCCTATCGTCCTTATAGTGAATCCGCATACAGGCTGGTACCAGGTTCACCGGCTCATCGGCGAGGTTCATATTTGTAACCTTCACTTCCGCCCGCTCATCCATTATCCCCAGGGGGTCAACTCCTTGCCGGAAATTATGATGAAATTATCCTAACTTAACCTTGAACTATAATTTAATTCTATGAATATTAAGGTATCTATACTCGGTTGCGGCTGGCTGGGTTTACCCCTGGCAGAATTCCTCATCTCAAAAGGATTTTCAGTAAAAGGTTCGACCACCAGCCGGGACAAACTAAATGTGCTTTCCTCAAAAAATATTGATCCTTTCCTGCTTGACTTAAATCCCGCAATAACTGGAAACAGAATAAATGACTTCTTCAATTCAGAAATCTTGATCATCGATATCCCTCCCGGAGGCAAAGATGATAAAATCAATTACCATCCAAAACAGGTTGAATCAATTATCAAAGAGATAGAAAAGTCTTCCGTCACCAAGGTTATTTTTATCAGCTCAACTTCGGTCTATGGAAATGAAAACCGTGAGGTTACAGAAGATGATGAGCTTCATCCTGAAAAGGAATCCGGTAAAGCGTTAAAAATTGTCGAAGAGATGCTCTTCGCTGCGGGTTCTTTTAAGAAGACAGTGATTCGCTTCGCAGGACTAATAGACAAAGACCGTAATCCCGTAAGATTCTTTGTGGGAAGAAACAGCATCTCCGGTGGTAATATTCCCGTCAACCTTATTCATAGAGAGGATTGCATAGGTATCATATACCAGGTCATAACCCGGAATGCATGGAATGAAATCTTCAATGCCTGTTCTGATCATCATCCTGCAAAGAAAGAATTTTACACCGCTGCAGCTGAAAAGCTTCACCTTCCTGCGCCAGGGTTTATTGACTCAGACGATGGTTATAAGATTGTTAAATCTGATAAGCTTAAAGAGCTCCTGGGTTATGAATTTATTCATCCTGATCCCCTGCTGATGATTTGATATGTTTCCTCTTCTACTCACAATACTTTGCTCGACCTCGATTGCCCTAATCCTGAAATACAGCGATACAAAAAAGGGCAACCCGGTACTGCTTCTGTGCGGCAACTATTTTACTGCGTCGGTTATTAGTCTGATCCTGATTGTTTCAGAAAAAGATTTTGCGTATTCATCAGGCACATTTCTTTTTGGTGCAGGACTAGGATTACTATTCTTCATTGGCTTTTTTGTTTTCGCCATAGCCGTCAGTAAAGCAGGAGCTTCATTGTCTGCCGTAAGCTCAAGGTTATCGGTAATTATTCCTGTGGGACTCTCAGTCATCGTCTATAATGAAAGACCGTCAGTGTTTCAGTCTGCCGGAATTATCCTTGCCCTCATCACCATTCTCCTTTTTTATTTTTCGATCAGAAGGTTCTCATCAGGAAGCTTTAATAAAACTGATTATCTCTACCTCATTCTGCTTCTCGCCGCGATAGGCATAAACGATTTCTGCTTTAAGATCTTTCAGAACTGGCGGCCTCCCGGGGAGAAGAACTTTTTCATATTCATTATATTTTCTTTTGCTTTTTTATACTCACTATCATATGTGATACTTAAGAGGATCAGATTGGATTATCAGACAGTTTCAACAGGACTGCTGCTCGGTATTCCCAATGTTTTCAGTTCATATTTTATGCTGGATGCATTGAACAGTCTGCCTGCAGTAATTGTTTACCCGGTCATCAATATTGGTATAATTGTGTTAACTTCGTTTACTGCATTCCTTATCTGGAAGGAGAAGTTGAATACGTTTGGATGGTGGGCTATGGGGTTCGGCATTTCCGCGATATACCTTTTAAGTCTGTAATGCTGAAGAGTTGACTCAAGGTGAATGCTTTGAGCTTACAACCGGGAGAGATTTTATAACCGCAGCATAAGTATTTCCAAAAAACCTATGACTCGTAGCGGATCCGAAGGGATCATGGAAATTTGATGAGAACAAAAAAAAAGCGGCAGAGAATTTCTGCCGCTTGATCGAGAGAGTGTGTTATCTTCTTCCGCCCCTTTGCTTGCCTTTGGGACCTGAGCCGTCGCAAACACCTGTCCCTGCTCCGGGGCCGTATCCCGTGCCGTCGCGCGGACCAATACCGCTGTGTCCTGTTCCATCGCCGGGACCGAAGCCGCTTCCGTTACCGTGCGCATTATTGTACTTATAATTGTACCTGTACCAAAAGCTGTAATGGTTCGAACTCCTTTTTTGTGCCCTTACAAAATCCGGATCCACACAATTAGGAACTCCATCTCCGTCTGAATCGATTGCGTTGTCATTTATTCCGTCGTTGTTCAGATCTATATAGCCTTTGCCGGTCTTATTTACTTTGTTTTGTGCGTTTAATTCAGAACTGTTCAGGTATAATCCAAGTATCAAAACCATCCCTGAAGTCATCAGAATTTTCACTACATTTTTCATTTCTATCTCCTTTTCAATTTATTATTTTAAGGGACGTCCGTTGGAGTTTAATACTCAACGTGTGTGCCATTGTTAAATTATTCGGTTTGGGGAGATTTTAGATGCGGATAATACCACTTCGACTATATAGGCGTTTCCCTGCGACCATCCCGGCGAATTATATATCTGAACCCTGGTTCAATCCAGCGAATCATATGTTTATTTGAGGAATGAGAATTGTACGGGTAATATCGTGAAATGGAAATTTAAACTCCGTTCTTCTGCCGTCATTGCAATCACTGTGGTCATCGGAATAGTGATGATAACCTCTGCCTACCTGGAACTCCAGCAGGGAAAAGAGGAATTATATCATATTCTTAATGAACAGTCGTTCGCCCTAATCGAAACGATAACCGAAAGTTCAGTTAATACTATTAATTCGGGATTTGAAATTGAAGATCTCATCACTGAAAGACTGCTTGATAACGCCAGACTGATAAAGACCCTTGATGCTTCGGGAATTCTCACCCGAGAGAAGCTGATCGAAATAGGCAGATCCAATGATCTCTACAGGATAAACATCTTTAATGCGAAGGGAGACAGGGTACTAAGCAACCGTGTCCCCGAGCCGGATCATAACCATGGTGAGGAAAATATCAACCGGTACTCTGAGATTGCGCCCCTGCTGAACGGAAGCAGCACCGAACTCATTATAGGATTAAAGGAAGCTGAATTCAATGAGGGTCAGAGGTACGCCGTTGCAGTGACTCGCTCAGTTCATAGGGGAGCTATTGTTGTCAACCTTGATGCAAAGGAGCTGCTAGACTTTAGGAAGCGAATCGGCATCGGGAAAATAATCCAGGATATCTCCAAGAACTCCGGTATTAGATATATTGCGCTGCAGGATACCGGCGGTATACTTGCGGCGAGCACTAATATTGATTCCCTGGATGCCGTACCGGATGATAGTTTCCTGCAGAAAGCAATGCAGAATGATTCGGTATATTACAGAACAACAGCCTTCGCTGGAAATGATGTCTATGAGGTGGTAAAGCGTCTGACTTATGATAACGCTGTTGTTGGGATTTTCAGGATAGGCCTTACCCTTGATGAATTAAGAAGTATTGAAGCACGGGCCTATAAGAGAATTCTCATAATCACGCTCATCCTTACTGCGGTCTCCATCATATCACTGAGCATTATTTTCACCTCTCAGAACCTTAAATCAATTTCTGAAGAATTCAGTAATTTTAAAACCTTCACCGGGTCCATCCTGAAGAACATGGATGAAGCAGTGATCGTTGTTAATAAAGATTTTGTTGTTTCATTATTTAACCGTTCCGCACAGAAACTTTTTAAGATCAAAGAATCGGAAGTGACCGGTAGAAACTTAAGTGACCTGGAAAATTTTCAATTTCTTGCAGATATACTCAAATCAGAACAAAGCACGGAAAAGCTCATTACCATAAACGGCAAGGCCCTGTATCTTTTGATTAGTTCAACTGTAAATCATAATGAACATAACGAAACTGAAAGCTACACCGTAGTTCTTAACGATATCACGGAAAAGAAAGCGCTGGAAGAAAATGCCCGCAGGAAGGAAAAACTTTCTGCAATGGGTGAGCTTGCATCGGGTGTTGCTCACGAAATAAGGAATCCCATTAATGCAATAGGTATGATCGCCCAGCGGCTGCAGAAGGAATTCTCTCCCAATAGAGGTAATGATGAGTTCAATTCCATCACTAACTTACTCCGTTCGGAGGTAACCCGCATAAACAAAATTATTAAGCAGTTCCTTGACTATGCAAAACCCCTTGAAATTAAATCTGAGCAGGTAGATGCGGATGAGTATTTTAAGGAGATCTACCAGCTGTTCCAGGGGCAGGCTGATAAGCGCAGGATAAATTTCACAATATATGGCATTAATCCAGGCAGCATTAAAATTGATCCTGAACTTATGAAGCAAGCTTTAATGAACATGGTACAGAATGCATTCGATGCAGTCGGTGAGGAAGGATACCTAAGAGTTGAATATAAGTGCGGGGATAATAAACTTGAGATTCTCGTTTCCGATAACGGCAAAGGTATTCTCGAAGAGGATATAGAGAAGATCTTTGATCTTTACTATACATCAAGGAAAGACGGAACGGGAATTGGGCTCAGTATCACTCAAAAAATAATTGAACAGCACGGCGGTACCATTTCACTCGAGAGCGTCGTGAATGAGGGAACAAAATTTAAGGTAGTGCTACCACAATGAAAGAATACAACATTTTAATTATAGACGATGAGCAGGCCCAGCGTGAGGTATTAACGGGCTACCTCAAAAAGAAAGGTTATCATATCCTTTTCGCTGATTCTGGCGAAGAAGGAATAAGAATAGTAAAGCAGAACGCGATTGATATAATTCTTTCTGATTTTAAGATGCCGGATAAAACAGGACTGGAGGTCCTTGAACAGGTCAAAAAGATAAACCCCGAGATCAGCTTTGTTATCATTACGGCCTACAGCACTGTTGAAACCGCGGTTAAGGCAATGCGTATGGGGGCTTACGATTATATCTCAAAGCCGGTGGATCTGGATGAACTTGACCTGCTGATAGAAAAAATAGTAGAGAACCGGAACCTTAAATCGGAGAACCGGAACCTGAAGTCGCAGCTGCAGGAAAAGCATAAGTTAGCCTCTATCATCTCACAGTCGCCTCGTATGGAGGAAGTATTAAGCATGGCTTCCCGTGCGGCGGAAAGCAACGCTTCTATACTTATCACCGGGGAGAACGGAACGGGCAAAGAAGTGCTTGCAAAGGCAGTCCATTTCATTAGTCAGAGGAAGGACGGAGCTTTTATTGCAGTTAACATTCCCGCTCTTTCAGAGAATCTGCTGGAGAGCGAGCTGTTCGGTCATGAAAAAGGATCTTTCACGGGAGCCGACAGAATGAGAAAAGGCCGGTTTGAAATTGCTTCCGGCGGTACGATATTTCTGGATGAAATAGGTGATATTCCGCCTTCGATGCAGGTGAAACTCCTCCGTGTACTTCAGGAACGTGAGATAGAACGGGTAGGAGGAACAGAAAAAATTCCTGTTGATGTAAGAATCATCTCTGCTACGAATCGGAATCTGGAACTAAAAATTAAGGAAGGTACGTTCAGAGAAGATCTGTTCTATAGATTAAACATAGTTACAATCTGCATCCCTCCGCTCCGCGACCGAAGAGAAGATATCCTCCCGCTAATAGATTTCTTCATCAAGAAATTCGCCGGTTTAAATAATAAAACCGGTATGGAGATCTCGAAGGAGGCGGTTGACAGTCTTCTTAAATATAACTTCCCCGGCAACGTAAGAGAGCTCGAGAATATCGTAGAGCGCTCCATGGTTCTTTCACGCGGTACTCTTATTACACTTAATGATCTGCCTATGAATGTGCGGGGATTCAGAGAGGAAGCATCGGCACGACAAACAGGACAGGAGACGCTCAACTACAAAATTGAATCTTTAGAGAAATCAATGATTTATGATGCTTTGGCCAGGATGAACGGCAACCAGACCCGGGCGGGGAAGCTGCTCGGCATTACCGAGCGCAACCTCCGCTATAAAATGAAAAAGTATGATATTAAGTTTCAGAAGTAATCAGAAGCCCCATTCCAGGGTGATGGCTGAAAGATGATTATTATAATCGTAAAAGTAATCATTCGATTGATTGACGAGATAATTGTAGCTTAAAGATAATCCCAGTCCCTCCGTTATACTATGCAGATCAAACAGCAGCTCCGCACCGAATGCATAGTAGTTGTCTTTCCTCAGAATATCAGTTTCGGTGCCATCAGGAAGTGCAATCGGAAGGTTATTGAAATTTCTTTGAGTATAGATGAACTCTCCCTGCAGAACAATGTTATTCGAAAGCATCTGCGTTAGTGCCGCTCCTGCTTCCAACCCGTCATTCGAATAGGCATCATTAAAAATCTCTTCTTCATAATAGATATAATCCGTGTATGTAATATACCTGTTGCCTGTTGTGAGGTTTTTGCGGTAGAGGATGTGCCCGCTTAGCCCTGTTGTTTCGGTTATGTTCTGTGCAGCCTGAAAGTAGCTCTTCCACTGCGAGATATTATCCGCTATATCGGGAGAGTTATACCTCAGTTTGTACAGCTTGAAGTCTGCCTCAGTCCCCAGCGAAAGCGTCGTCTTCGTGGAGAAAGTACTGCTGTACTTAAGGAATACACGATGCTCGAAATGAGTGAATGAATCGAAATTTTTATAATCGTTATAGAAGAAAGTATAGCCGCCGAGGAGATAATCCGTTACACTTAAGAAGTGTCTGTAGTTAGCGTAAGACGAAATCTGCGATAGATCATATACCGATAACTCATCACGGTTATTTCGGACAGCGAAATTGATCCCTGCGTTCAATGGATTTTCATCACCGGAAATAAACAAAGTGTTTACAAGTCCGAACTTATGAGAGTTAGATGATTTAAAATTATTCTCCCTGAAGTAAGTAACGTTGCCTGTATAATAGAGCTGAAAGTTGTTTGCGTCCGACTCGAAATTATAGCCTGCTTCAAGTGAGCCGCTATGAACAACATCGGATGTTTTTTCAAAGTTATTGTAGATGTTATCATCATAGTAATTCTCGAAGCGTGTGCTCAGTGAAAGCTGGGGAAAAGCTGATCGTGACAGAATTACTAACATAAGAATGCAGAGGGAGGCAGCTGAAAGTATTTTCATTTCCGCCCCCGTCCGCTCTGGTGTCCGTTACCACCGTTTTGTCCTGCCCTTTGCCGCTTCCGCAGCTTTTCAAACAGCAGACCTTTTACACGCTGATCGCAAATACCATCACCATCTTTATCAATGAATACATCTTTATTTCGTTTCCTTGCGGTCACTGTTTCTTTTACTTTTTGCTCTGTTTTAACGACTTCCTTTTTCCGGGTACGGGTACTGTCGCTTTCCTGTGAAAGAACAGGAACAGAGAAAAGGATGAACAATATTACGGCTGATATAAGTGTCTTCATATTTACCTCCGTAAGGAAGCAAACAAAGAGAGTGCCATTAATAGGGTTCAGTAAATGTACGATAGGAAGGAATTTATATGGAAAAGACGACCTTAAGAGTCATACACCCGACTAAATCGTCGAGACTCAATTGCAGATCTCTAATTATTTGAAACAATGCGCAAATGTTGTAAGAGCATCGTAGATGATCAATTTTAGGAATTTTTTCCTTCAGGGAGCGGATGCGTTTCAATCGCCTTAATTACCTTTTCACCAGGCTCTTTCAGGTAAGGACATTCGCTTGTCTTGCCGTTCAGATAAGGACAATCTCCTGCTTTCCCCTCCAGATAAGGGCAGTCTCCTGATGCTGATTCGCTGTTTTCCTCTGCATAGGGACAGGCTGAATTTCCATCCCTTCCGTTAAGATACGGACACTGAAGCTGTGAATGGTTTTGCTGAAGGTTTTCTAGGTAAGGACATTTTTTCGCGCTCTCGAGTTTTTTCCCCTTCTCAACAACTATGTCTGATGCAGTAAATGTTAATGCTAATACAAGTGCAAGCAAAACTAATGAAATGTTTTTCATACGGCACCGTTCTTTTGTTGTTTTGGAATTCTTTATCGCAAAATAAAAAAAATGCCGGTTAAAGCAACTAGTTACCTTTTTTAGATCACAGAACTGAACGTGAAACATTTCCGTGAAACTGACAGAATTGTCACACTTTTTAAGTCGTATTTTACCAGTAGTTTTTCCGTATTAGTGCCGTATTTGTAGGTCCCGTGGAACATTTCGTGAAACTGACAAAATGTCATACATAAAGGAGTGTCTAAAAGCTGCATCACTAAGATGAAATCCTCTTAAGAACATATCCGGCGGAGGGCTGTACTTCTATCTCTGAAACTACACTGCCCTGAGATTCTGTTCCGGCTTTTTCAGGAGATACCAATACTTCCCACTCGCCTTTGGGGAGATGGAATTCCTCTTCGCTGTCAGGATGGGCATTCATCAAAATAATAAACTCATCCCCGTCATATTTCAGATCATACCCAAGCGCAAACTGATTATCTCTTATGTCATAAAACGTAATATCCTCATACCCGGCTCTTCTGAACGCATCATACTTATTCCTTAATGCGATCAATCCTTTATAATAATTCACCAGATCCGCATTCATATCGGCGTATTCATAGTTAATGTAGTTAGTTTTATTATCCTTATTGTAACTGTTATGATCGATCCGGCCTTTCTCTTCATCCTTCACATTTATATCTTTTGGGATCACCTTGCTTCGCGCAAATTCCTGTCCCGCATGCATCATAGTCATTCCCTGCGAAGTAAGCAGGAATAAAGCTCCCAGCTTATTCAGCTTCAGCTGTTCGGAAGTAAGGTTTGAATTTTTATAGACATCAGCTATTATTTCATTCGGCTTCACATTTCCGAGTCCTATCCTGATGAAATCTCCCAGTGTATAACCGTCGTGCGATTCAAGATAATTTACCGAATGCTCTTTCTTCTGGAACAATCCCAGCGTGTCTCTCATCAGCGTCCCTTTTACATAGCTTCTTATACGGGCGGGATTATTATTCCCATACCATTTCCCGAAAATCCACCCCTGTCCGTTTACCGGGTTCTCTCCCTTTACACCGTTTCGTATCTGGTCGTTCCACGAACCCCAGCCTCTTTGCGAAAATCCCTCCGGATCATATCCGCCGCCCCATGGTTCGCAGACAATTACAACATCAGGATTTATCTTTTGAGCCTCATGTATCACCTTCTCAACCGTTTCCCAGTCGATCAGCTTTCCAAGATCGAATCGGAAGCCGTCAATATGATACTCTTTCATCCAGTAAAGAACGCTTTCCACAATCATCCTGCGCATCATCGGCCGTTCAGTTTTAATATCATTCCCGGTCCCGCTCTGTGAAATGAAATTTCCGTTCTCATCAAGCCTGAAATAGTAGTCTTTGTCGATCTCCTTAAGATTCCCGGCTTCATATTCTGAAATATGATTATAAACCACATCCATCATCACGGCAATCTTTTCTTTATGGAAGGCTTTTACCATATTCTTAAAATCGGTTATAGGTTTTGTTGTAGTGCCGCTCCATGTATTCCATTTTATCTCATCGGTTTTCTCACTATAATAGCTTTCAGGAGCGAAAAATGCCGCAGTCATATAACCCCAGTGATTGCGTTCGTAAGGATTCCAGGAATTCAATCTACCGTTAAGCGAATCTTTAAAAGGACTCTCGATATTCGCAAACTCCTGTGAAGGCAGAAGCTCTATTGTATTGACACCCAGCGATTTTATATAGCTGAGTCCGCCGGTCTTATCTTTTTCTGTCAGGCCCAGGTATGTACCACGATCTTCTACACCCGAACTTTTATCAATAGTCATATCTCGTACATGCATTTCGTAGATTACAAGGTCACGCCAATCGCGCCCTATCCACTCATCCTCTTCCCAATCGTATTCATTCTCCTTGACAACAATCGAATGTCTCGGTGTATAGTAAGTGTTATATGAAGCAACAGCAAGAGAATAAGGATCAATACACAGAACCGGCGCTTTTCCGGACTGTTGAACCAGAAAGTTGTAATACTTTCCATAAAGTACGCCGTCGACCGCGGTCTCCCATACACAGTTCTCATCCTTTGTCATTTCATACTCCATTCCCTTCTCCTCGGAAGGCTCATCAAACAGCATCACTGAAACCTTCTCTGCTGATGTTGAGAAAAGGCGAAAGAAAGTCTTCCCTTTTTCCACAAACGAACCGAGCTTTTTATCCGAATAAACCTTATCAAGTTCCTGCAGATGCTGAAGGAACTCAATCTGTGTCTTACTTCTTTTTAATTTTTTGTCAGTGACAAACAATTCTGCACCTGTAATTTTGTTGCAAATTAAAACCGTCAAAAGAACGTAGCCTATGATCGTATAAAATTTCATTTACTTAATCGATTGTAAGTGATTTAATCCCCGGCGAGTATTTTACCGTCCACAACGGGAGTAACGCAAATAAGAGGACTTTCAGGTAAATTAAAATTAGAGAAGATTTCTTCGAAAAGCTGGAACTGCATACCTCTTTTCTCGAGCTTGGCAAAACGGTTATAGCTCATAAAGCGGTCATGCTTATCTTTCGGAGCATCGAAGCGGTAAGCCGAATCAAAATCCTCTTTTGCTTTGCTTTTGAGAAACTTAATCTTATTATCATCGCCGCCTTCACGCTCATAAGCCACCGCGCGGAACTCCTCCACAAAATTATTATTAATAATCAGGTAGATATTCAGAATAATTTCATTCATTACGTATTCGTTTAGTATTTCAAATTACAATCCCGAAAAGATATCAGGATTTGATTTTCGGAATCTCGTTTGTCATCACAAACCCTTTTCAGGTTCTCTGGTTTCCATTTTGTGCCTATTATTCAATGCAAAGAAACCCAGCACCACGGCGTATCCGAATGCAAATTTGCATAGCATGCTCTCAATGCTGTTCAGCAAACCTGGCAAATTTAATATAAGAAGGATGAAAGATGCTATAGCCGGGATAATAATAAAATAATGACCAACTATTAATAGTTTTGTTTGTTTAACCGGAAAATCCCTGTTCTTAAGATTTTTATATAATAAGTAAAATGAGAGAAGAATAGGAAGGTAATAAAATGCACCATATAAAGTTCCAATTGGATAGTTGTATGAGGCATACAGCACTGAACACTTGACCACTGCAAATTCGTTAATCACCGAGGAATAGTAAAGAACAAAGAAAATTGCAGGAAGGAAAATAAGCGGAGCAAGTTTAAATCTTATTTTTAGGTAAGTCAGCGCGAGAAGAAAACTCAACGGAGGCAGCGAAGATATCACCGCGAATGCAGTATAAGCCATTCGCGCCGATTTAATTTCCAGTCCACATATAAAATACTCTACCACCTGATATCCGGCAAGCAGCAGAACGATAGAGAAGACCAGGAAGTTCATTTTGTTCTTATCGGTAAAAATCACCAGGTTCACCAGCAGCACAATTTCAATACACGCTATTAAAAGAGAAACGATTCCGTCGAGGTTATCCAAGGATTTCTTCAGGCTGTTGTCAAAATTATGAGTAAATATAAGTAATTACAGATTAACCTCTGGTTTTAACCCTGGAAAATGCAGGATAAAGAAACAGATCTTAAGGCATCCTATGCACTTTTCATTTCGTAAAAGTGAATAAAATGATTCTATTAAAGTAAAATTTGAGAGACCAGTTCTCTTTATCTGACGAGTATGATCTCCATCATCAATTCAAGAAGATTTTCGGGTTGCCTCTATTTCCTATTTCCTCCGCAATACTGTTAAACAGTTTAAGTTGAGAAGATCCTGAAATAAGTTCACGATGACAATATTACTTCAGCTGTTTCATCAGTTCTTCAACTGATTTTTTCAGCTGAGCGTCGGTGCCTTTGGCGCGGTAGTCGGGCGCATTCTCAACTACAAAGTCAGGAGTTGCAGGTTCGTCTTCCATATCGTTATTGGTCTTCTTCACATACCAGCCTCTGCCGGGCAGTCGAACAAATGTACCGTCAACCATGCTTCTTCCGCCGGTTGAAATTACTGCACCGAATGTCGGTTGTCCAACCAGTTTTCCTATTCCAAGAGTCTGGTAAGCGTGTGAGAATATCTCCGCATTCGAGTAGCTGTTCTCATTGCAGAGAGCTATGCTGGGTTTTATCCACGCCGAATAAGGGAGTCTCTCACCGAGAGGATAATAGTTAGCAAACTTTTGGTGGTTTACAGCAAGGGAATCAGCCGCTCCTCTTGGGATTGTATAAGCGTGCTGCTTATAATTCAGAACCATCATCAGGTAGTCTGTAGTCCAGCCACCGCCGTTGTAACGTACGTCCACAACAATCGCGTCCTTTCCGTACCCGGTTGCTGCAAGTTCACGCTCAAACTCCTCAAAGCTGTCCCATCCCATGGCCTTAATATGAATATACCCTATCCTGCCGCCGGAATATTCCTCCGTTAGTTTCTTCCTGTCCTGTACCCATTCATTATACAGAAGATCTTTAATATCACTAACAGGACGAATAATCACTTCCCTCGTCTTTCCATCCTTCCCTTCTACAGCAAGCAATACTCTCTCATCAGCGGTATTCACAAACTTAGAATAAAAATTGACATCCCCGCCTACAGGCTCGCCATTAAATTTAGTAATAACTTCACCGGCAAAAAGTTTACTTTCGATTTTATCGGCAGGACTTTCAGGCACCACCCGTTCAACAAGGATTCCATGGTCAGCATTCGAGATCTCAATACCAAGCAGGCCGGTCACTTCCTTCTGCGTCTCCTCTCTATCGCCTCCGTACATACCCATATGGCTGGCATTTATCTGTCCAAGCATAAAATTAAACATATACCTGAAGTCGCGGCTTGTGGAAGCAGCCATCACCCATGGTTTATACTTCGTCTTAATCGAATCCCAGTCATGTCCATTATACCCGGGATCATAAAAACCGTCCCTTATCATCCTCCAGGATTCTTCAAATATCTGTTCTTTCTCGGCAGTATAATTGACCTGCATCTTCGCCGAATATGAGAGTCCTTCCTCCTTTTTCTTATCAAGATCAACTTTCACAAGCTTGCCATCTCCTTTGAACAGGTACAAATTCTTCCCATCCTTATCGGGTTCCAAGGAAGAATAAGCATCACTTCCTTTAATAATCGATTCGAAATCCTTGCCATCCCACTTGATGCTGTAGAGTGAGTAGTCAAGCTTCTTAGCCTTACCCGAAGAATAAGGTGCGGTGAAGTAGAATGTCTCGCCATCGGCTGAGATAACAACATTCCTCTCATCACCCGGCATCGAAGTAACCTGTACCAGTCTCTTATAAATATCCGGAAAATCAACCTCTACCTGCTTTACTTTAGCAGAGTCCTTATCTTTTTTCTTATCTTCTTTCTTTGCCGGCTCTTCATAGTCCCAGTCCTGCTGTGTTTTCTCCCAGTCCGCTTTCTTCAGCCACACAAACCATATATCCGCGCTCCGGTTATTCCTCTCTGAGACAAAACCAAGCTTTGAACCATCAGGACTCCAGAAGGGCTGCGCGTCCATTCTGGGATGCATGCTTACGTTCACAGCCTCGTGAGAATTATCTGCCGCCTGTATGAAAATTTCATTATTGTAATAAAGATCGGCCTTTGAGTAGGCAAGCCATTTAGAATCAGGACTCCATGCCAGATCCTCGGGTGTTGACCAATCATCCGACAATACCTTCTCGCCAGTCAGTTTCCCGCTCTTATCTATTTTAGCAGTCACGAGCTGTCCGTTACCGCGGACATACGCAATCATTGTGCCGTCGGGTGACATTGCCAAAGCAGATTCATCCTTATCGGTATTAGTTATCCTCTCAATCGTACGCTTTAGACTTCTGAAAATATTTGTCTCATTCTTATCTGAAGAAGAAACAGCATAGATATCAAATTGTCCGGCCTCATCCGAAAGAAACACAATAGTAGAATCATTAACCCATTGAGGATTCTCTTCGCGGGCAGAACTCTGTGTTAGGTTTACTGTAAGGCTCTTATCCTTATCATTCTCAGTAACAAAAATATCTCCGCGCACAGCAATGGCGATGTACTTTCCGTCAGGCGAAAGAGAAAACTCAGATGCTTTTGAAGTGAAGGTTTTCCATTCGTATGGATCGAGCTTATAATCAGACGATACATCGATGGTGAGCTTGTTCAGATTTGAACCATCAGGACTAATTGTGTAGAGATTCATATCCTTTTCCAGAACCAGCCAGCTTCCGTCGCTGCTCACACTGAAATTGCGAACACCGTCATTGTTAAAATTGGTAACAGCATTGTCATCCAGTTTCTCACCTTCAGCACCTATCGATAACTTACGCACATTATACTTCCCGCTGGCAGAACTGATATAGAAGATCGTTCCATCTCCGCCCCACTGAGGCGAATAATCATTCCCCAAAAAATCAGTCAGCTGGATATACTTTTTGTTCTGAGTATCATAAAGCCAGATATCGCGGTTAGCTGAACCTCGGTATTCCTCACGCGGAATACGGCAGTCGCCTTTAGTAAAAGCAATAAACCTTCCATCAGGTGATTCGGCAGGATCATATCCAAAAGCATCAAGAGCCCGCTCTGGTGTTCCGCCTGCGGGCAAAGCCGTATAAATTTCCGGCGACCATTCAACCGAATTATAATTTCTCCTGGTTGTAAAATATATCTTCCCGCTTTTCGACCAGCTGCTAACCTCATCGCCGGCAGAGTGATACGTGAGTCGTGCAGGTCTTCCTCCGAATGCATCGACCATATAGAGATCAGAATTCCCGAACCGCTCACTGTTGAATGCAAGCCTATAGCCGTCGGGACTCCATACGCTGTATGTTTCAATCCCCTCATGTTCGGTAAGTCTATCCGCCCTGCCGCCCGAAGAAGAAACCGTCCATATATCCCCCTCGTATGAAAAAGCAATCCTCGACCCGTCGTTATTGATAGACGGATACAGCAGAAGCGGCTGACTCTGCGGAAAAGAAAAATTAGAAATTAAAATAAGACTGGCAAAAAAGGTTAGATACCTCAACATAACACACTCCCGGTTTTTTTGAACAAAAGACTCACAAATATAACCTTCTACATTAAAAATTATTAAGGATAAAAGGATAAACGGCTATATAATATTTTGGATTAACTCCCATTCTATTTTAAATGTTCACCGTTCCTCCGCAAGTACTTCGGCCTGTTTAAGAACAGTAATACAATACTGCTCATCAACCGTATTGAAATCTGTATTGGCAACAAATGATGATATCCCGCCTTACCCAAACCGGAAACTTTAAGTCAAATACAGATGCAATTACAAAACCGTCGAAAAGTGAAATCAAATTGAAGCCGACATTGATTGCCTTGTTATACTATCATTAATTATTTAAATTTTGACCTGTTGAGCTAAAACCCCAAAAAAGATTTTTACTTAAGCTTTTACAAGTTTAATTTTTATTTATTCATTTTATATTAATCATTTAATGAAGAGGAGAACTAATGGGAAAAAAAGAAGATAAAATACCTGGAAAAGTAGTAGATACTTTAAATAAAGGTGAGGCCCAGTGCCCTTTTACAACTGGTGCACTAAAACATGGTGCGGGAGGCGGAACACGCAACCGCGACTGGTGGCCTAACCAATTAAATCTGAACATCCTTCGGCAGCATTCTTCTGAATCTAACCCTCTGGGAGACGATTTTAACTATGCAGAGGAATTCAAGACTCTCGATCTTAAAGCAGTTAAAAAAGATATATTCGAACTGATGACAACATCGCAGGACTGGTGGCCGGCAGATTACGGTCACTATGGACCGTTCTTCATTCGTATGTCGTGGCACAGTGCCGGTACGTATCGTATTTCGGACGGGCGTGGCGGAGGCGGGACGGGTGCTCAGCGCTTTGCACCGCTTAACAGCTGGCCTGACAATGCGAACCTTGACAAGGCACGATTGCTGCTCTGGCCGATAAAACAGAAATACGGAAGGAAGATTTCCTGGGCCGATCTTATTATTCTTGCGGGCAATTGTGCTCTTGAGTCGATGGGCTTTAAAACTTTTGGATTCGGCGGCGGACGCGAGGACGTATGGCAGTCGCCGGAAGATATTTACTGGGGTTCGGAAGGTGAATGGCTTGGTGATAACCGTTATGAAGGAGAACGCGAGCTGGAAAATCCGCTTGCCGCTGTGCAGATGGGACTTATTTATGTGAACCCTGAAGGACCCAACGGTAATCCTGATCCTGTAGCTGCAGCACACGATATCCGTGAGACATTCGGTCGTATGGCTATGAATGATGAGGAAACTGTGGCCCTCATTGCTGGAGGACATTCTTTTGGAAAAACCCATGGTGCTGGAAACCCCAATGAATATGTTGGTCCTGAACCCGCAGGCGCTTCTATTGAGGATCAGGGTCTCGGGTGGAAGAATAAGCTAGGAACAGGTTTTGGTGATAATACAATTACAAGCGGACTTGAAGGAGCATGGACAACTACACCGACAAAATGGAGCAATAACTTTTTCGAGAACTTATTTGGATATGAATGGGAACTGACCAAGAGTCCTGCCGGCGCACACCAATGGAAACCCAAGGGCGGGGCGGGTGAAGGACTGGTACCCGATGCTCACGATCCTTCAAGGAAACATGCACCGTTTATGTTAACGACTGACCTGGCACTTAGATTCGATCCTGCCTATGAAAAGATTTCAAGACGTTTCTATGAGAATCCTGATGAATTTGCTGATGCATTCGCACGGGCATGGTTCAAACTGACCCACCGTGACATGGGCCCTAAAGCTCGTTATCTTGGTCCAGAAGTTCCAGAAGAGGACCTGATATGGCAGGATCCGATTCCAGATGTTACACATAAGCTAATTGACGACAATGATATTGCTGATCTGAAGAAAAAGATTCTTGCTTCGGACCTGTCGGTTTCTGAGTTGGTATCAGTAGCATGGGCATCTGCTTCAACTTTCCGCGGTTCGGATAAACGGGGCGGGGCGAACGGTGCGAGGGTACGACTTGCACCGCAAAAGGATTGGGAGGTAAACAACCCTACTCAACTTGGAAAGGTACTTAAAACCCTTGAGGGAATACAGAAGGACTTTAACAAGGCTTCAGACGATAAGAAGGTTTCGCTGGCCGATTTGATCGTTTTGGGTGGATGCGCTGCTATTGAGAAGGCTGCCGTTGATGCCGGTCACGATGTTAAAGTTCCGTTTACTCCTGGACGTGCAGATGCTTCTCAGGAACAGACAGAAATAGATGCCTTCGGTCCTCTTGAACCATTCGGTGACGGTTTTCGCAACTATGTCAGGCACAAACCTAATTATACCGCATCCGCTGAGGAAAGACTGGTTGATCGTGCACAGTTGTTAACGCTTACTCCTCCGGAGATGACAGTACTGCTGGGTGGAATGCGTGTGCTTAATACAAATTATGATGGATCAAAACACGGTGTCTTCACCAAACGGCCTGGTAAATTAACCAATGACTTTTTTGTAAATCTGCTCGACCTGGATACGAGGTGGGAAGCAGTTTCGGAAGCTCAGGATGTATTTGAAGGCCGTGACCGTGCGAATAACGAAGTAAAATGGACCGGCACCCGTGTCGATCTTATCTTCGGTTCTAATTCAGAACTGCGGGCTCTTGCAGAAGCTTATGCCTGCGAGGATTCAAAAGAGAAGTTTGTCAATGATTTTATTTCGGTGTGGAACAAGGTAATGAATCTTGACAGGTTCGATTTGAAGTAATGTAATTCCCTTAAATTAAAAACATAAAGGCGGCCCCCATCAGGCCGCCTTTTTTAATGTCATTCGATATACCGACCTATAAATCTATTTCTTCGGCCCGATCATATTTTCTGGCCTGACTACCTCATCGAATTTTTCTGCTGTTAGAAGATTAAGTGCAACAGCAGCTTCTTTCAATGTTGTGTGTTCCTTATGTGCTTTCTTTGCAACCTTAGCTGCATTGTCGTATCCGATGTGAGGATTCAGAGCAGTTACCAGCATCAGGGAATTTTCAAGGTTCTTCTGAATATTATTTTTGTTAGCTTCAATACCAACTACACAGTTGTCCGTAAAGCTTTCGCAGGCATCCGAAATTAGTCTTGTGGAATTCAGAACATTAAAAATTATAACAGGTTTAAATACGTTGAGTTCGAAGTTGCCGCTTGCTCCGCCGAAATTAACGGCAACGTCATTGCCGAATACCTGGGTGCATACCATAGTCATTGCCTCAGATTGTGTCGGATTTACCTTACCCGGCATAATGGAACTCCCTGGTTCATTTTCGGGAAGCTGAAGTTCTCCAATGCCGCACCTGGGTCCTGAACCAAGCCATCTGACATCATTAGCAATTTTCATAAGTGAGGCTGCAAGGGTTTTTAGTACCCCGTGAAATTCAACAAGGGCGTCGTGCGCGGCGAGCGATTCAAATTTATTCCTAGCCGACTTAAAAGGTTTACCGGTAAGATCAGCAATTTTAGATGCAGCTTTTACTGCAAATTCAGGGTGGGTGTTTAATCCTGTTCCTACTGCCGTTCCGCCGAGAGCCAGTTCATAAAGGTGAGGAAGCGCGCCGTTTATTCTTTCCAGACCGTTGGTAAGCTGCTGAGCATAGCCGCTGAATTCCTGTCCCAACGTAAGAGGAGTAGCATCCATCAGGTGAGTGCGTCCTATCTTTATGATATCCTTAAACTCTTCTGATTTTGCAGCAAGTGCATCACGCAATTTCGTTACCATCGGAATAAGTCTGCGGTGGATTTCCTCAACAGCTGCGATGTGCATTGCAGTAGGGAAAGTATCATTGGATGACTGTGCTTTATTCACATCGTCATTGGGGTGGATTGGTTTTTTGCTTCCCATAACTCCGCCTGAGAGTTCAATAGCACGGTTCGAGATCACCTCGTTCGCGTTCATATTTGTCTGTGTACCGCTTCCGGTCTGCCAAACAACAAGTGGAAAATGCTCGTCAAGTTTTCCTTCGATAACTTCATCAGCTGCTTTTACAATCAGATCCGCTTTTTCTGCGGCAAGGATACCAAGATCTTTGTTGGTGAGTGCGGCGGCTTTTTTCAGTATTCCAAGTGCTCTTATAAGCTCGCGGGGAAACCTATCCCCTCCTATCTTAAAGTTCATAAGAGATCTTGCTGTCTGTGCACCATAATATTTGTCCGTCGGCACTTTAATTTCCCCCATACTGTCGGTTTCTGTTCTGTAATCCATTTTTCTTCTCCCTTTATCTAAGAGTTTATTCATTAAAAAGTTATAGACAAATTTAATAATAAATGGGAACAACGTTGTAAATAAATCATATTTCCCTTCGCTGATAAGGTGAACAAATCAAATTCTAAAAAAATGTATTCTCCCCGACCAAATTATTTCGTAAATTCAATCAGGTTTTAAGTATAAATACTAAAAAGGAGACCTCGATGAAAAAAATTTTACTGATCATCTTTATCTGTGCATTGCTAATCCCTTCATACGCACACGATAAAAAAACACTTGTTGAAAGGTTCACAAATTCAGGCTGCGGCCCCTGCGCAACGCTAAATAATGCATGGTATAATGCTACAACTAGTCAGCTGATTGGTTCCGGCGCAATGACTCATATTGTTTATAACGTCGACTGGCCTTTTGCGAATGACCCGATGTATCTCTTAAATAGTGCTGATGATAATCTTCGCCGTGGCTATTATGGTGTTAATGCTGTTCCCTGGATAGATATCAATGGAACCGATTTTAATACGGGTTCAGGCTCGGCCGCCTTTGTTAGCGCTGTTAATAATGGTAATGCGGAATTTGCACCCTTCAGCATAGTTTTAACTCCTGAGATTTTCCCGAATAACGTTATCAATGTACACGTGACAATCAACAGGGATGCCGGTGATGTTACAGTCTTCGGAGATAACGTCAAGCTGCAGGTTGGTATCACTGAAAAGACGGTAGCCTACGCAAGTCCCCAGCCAAACGGTGAATCCAGTTTCTTCAGCATAACAAGAAAAATGCTGCCTGACGGACACGGTACGCTGCTTACAATCCCGGCTCCGGGTGAAACAGTTGAAATGGACCTCAGCTACATACCGACAACCGAATTTCTTAACCTGGTAAATATGGACAGCCTGAGAATAGTTGCATTTATTCAGGATGATGATACTAAAGAGGTTTTTCAGTCAGAAATGACAGATGCTGAATATTCTAATAATCTGAATGCTGCCTTCCAGTCGGATGAGACAATGGGAGGTCTTCCCTTCACTGTGAACTTTACTGATTTTTCAACTCCAACGGATACGACTTCACTAGTATCCTGGGCCTGGGATTTTGATAATGACGGTACCATTGATTCGCAGGATGAAAACCCTTCCTGGGCATATACTACAGAAGGTGATTATACAGTTACCCTTACTGTAAGCGACGGGATAAATCAGTATACACGAACCCGTGCCGCTTATATCCATGCAATTGGTAGGAGTTCCGATATACTTGTTGTGAATGGAATTGAATATGCTACATATCCTGCCGAGATGGAAAGCTTCTACAGCAGCTCAGCCTGCTTCGGAGATCACCAGGTAGATGTATGGGATCTTTTCGGCGACCAGGGTTTTGACTATATGTCGAACACGAATATCCAGAAAGTTGACCTGTTCAACCATACAATACCTAATTCGCTTTTACATCAGTATCAGAAGGTAATCTGGATAGGCAATGATTACGGTGGAGATATCGCTTTCTACGATCCTGTGCAGGTGCTTGAATATGTTGAGATGGGTGGAAACTTCCTTTTAGCAGGACGCTACGGTTCGCATTTCTTTGATGCCGGACTAAAAACTTATTGCGGAGTAACTAGCTTTACGGGCGACTTGAATCTTGATACACTTCACGCAGAAGATCCGAACCTGGTGGATATTGCTTCCACAGGGACAGGGACTAACACCCTGGCGCACTTTGCAACTCTCGATTCCACATCCGAAGCAAAGGTTATTTTTGATGACAATAAAGCGACAGCATATGTTGCCGGGTTCCGTACAGATAAAGACAGCAGCGGGGTGTTTGTTTATATTGCCGGAAGACCGTACAGGTTAGATAATGCTGCTTCAGCTGCAGATTATAACTATATAATCGATAACTGGATGACAGGTGTAATGCCAACGGGCATAAAAGAAGATCAAACCGGTACTGCAATTGCAGAGACATTTAGCCTGGATCAGAACTATCCAAATCCTTTCAACCCTTCTACAAGGATCTCTTATTCCGTTCAAAAAGCCGGATTGGTTACCTTGAAGATTTACGACGTTCTGGGACGGGAAGTTGCAACACTGGTTAACGGTTTCCAGCAGGCTAACAGCTATTCTGTGAGCTTTAACGCTTCAGGTTTAGCTAGTGGAATCTACTTCTACAAGCTGCAGGCTGGCAATTTTGTTCAAACCCGTAAGATGATGCTTTTGAAGTAATTTTTGCCTTATATTTGTGAGCATAGCCCCGCAATTTTATTGCGGGGTTTTTTATGTTTGAAAGCGTTAGATTTGTAAAGACAAATTAATGAATTTGTATAAGTTCTTTTTTTTCTTAGTTTAGCTTCCGTAAAGTAATTCAGGGAATTTGATGGAAATAACAATTATTGATAAGAGTAACTACTTAAAAGGTTTATTAATTACCGCCAGGAAAGACAATCAGTTAGCAGAATCTGAAAAAAAAATTATAAAGGACATATCTGTAAAACTGGGGTTCGCAAGTGATTTTTATGAGGATGTCATAAAAAGTCTTCTTAATAATAAATATATAACCGATGAACCGATAAAGTTCTCCGATAAGAAAATCGCGGAATCTTTTATTGACGACGGACTGAGACTGGCCTTTTCAGATAACAGGGTAACTGATAATGAAATCAACTGGCTGAGGACAACTGCCGATGTAAATGGCATTGAAAAAAAATGGTTTGAAGAGAAGATGAGTATTCATAAGAGTTCGCCGGGACTCTTAATGAACTCCGACTTCGCCCTCTACTCTATAATTTGATTTAATTTCGATTTTTGAATGACGAATGAATGGCTGAATATTGCTCTTACATATTAGTTCGTCATTCATTTTTTTCTTTGTTCCAACCTTCAGTTTCAATCTAAAATTTCCAATATTAAATCCTTTTCTTGTCCTTTGTCCTGCTAATATCTAATTTTAATGTCATAAAATCTGAAAATATATTTTTAATTATTTACTTTTATATCAACTCAGTAAATACTTGCGAAGGAATTATTTATGCCTCAAAAAATGAAAGCTCTTGTTAAGAAATATGCTAAACCGGGCATCTGGATGGATGAAGTTCCGGTTCCAGAGGTTGGAGTTAACGATGTGTTAATCAAAATTCATCAAACGTCGATATGCGGCACCGATATCCATATTTACAACTGGGATGAGTGGGCTCAGAAAACTATTCCGGTCCCGATGGTAACAGGACACGAATACGTTGGTGAGATCGTCGGTATGGGTTCAAATGTTCAGGATGTGAAGGTTGGAGAGCTTGTGAGCGGAGAGGGTCATATCGTATGCGGCCACTGCCGTAATTGCCGCGCGGGAAGAAGGCATCTTTGTCCAAATACTAAAGGCGTAGGTGTTAATCGTCCCGGCTGTTTTGCTGAATATCTCTCAATTCCTGTTACAAATGTATGGCACTGCGATCCACGTATACCGGAAGAAATATTTTCAATCTTTGACCCGTTCGGTAATGCTACCCACACTGCACTTTCATTCGATTTACTAGGTGAGGATGTGCTTATAACAGGTGCAGGTCCAATCGGCATTATGGCAGCTGCTATTGCAAAACATGCAGCAGCAAGGAACGTTATTATAACAGATATGAATCCTTACCGGCTCGATCTGGCAAGGAAAGTCGGGGTAACGCGGGCTGTCGATATTTCAAAAGAAAAACTGCCCGATGTGGTTAACGAACTCGGAATGAGAGAAGGTTTTGATGTGGGACTCGAGATGTCAGGAAGTCCCCGTGCGTTAAATGATATGATAGATGTTATGTTCCACGGAGGAAAAATTGCACTACTCGGTCTGCTGCCCGATAAGACTGCAATCAACTGGGAAAAGGTGATTTTTAACGGACTTCATCTTAAGGGCATCTATGGACGAGAAATGTTTGAGACATGGTATAAGATGCAGGCAATGGTCCAGAGTGGACTGGATATTACTCCCGTTATTACTCACCATTTTTCATACAAAGATTTTGAACAGGGATTTGAAATAATGAGATCAGGAAATTCAGGAAAAATAATTTTGAACTGGATGGAATAGTATTCCATCAAAAACCGGAGGGAATTAAAATGACTGACAGTACAAGACAATATTACCAGGATATTCTTAGTAGAATAGAAGAAGAAGGTTTGTATAAGAAGGAACGGGTGATTATTAGTCCTCAGAAAGCTACTATTGAGGTTAAAGGCGGTAAAGAGGTCCTTAATATGTGCGCGAATAATTACCTGGGCCTGGCAGACAATCCCACGATTATCCAGGCTGCGAAGGAAAGCTTCGATAAATGGGGATACGGGTTATCATCTGTCCGCTTTATTTGTGGAACCCAGGAGATCCATAAGGAGCTTGAGCAAAAGATATCGCAGTTCCTGGAAATGGAAGAGACTATCCTCTATACTTCCTGCTTCGATGCGAACGGAGGCTTGTTTGAGACGATACTTTCCGAGGAAGACTCAGTCATAAGCGACGAACTTAACCACGCTAGTATCATCGACGGTGTGAGGTTATGCAAAGCACAGCGTTACCGCTATAAGAACAACGATATGAATGACCTTGAAGCGAGACTGAAGGAGGCGCGTGAGGCTAAGATAAGAAATATACTGATTGCAACTGATGGTGTTTTCTCAATGGATGGTACCATCGCCAACCTTAAAGGAATATGTGATCTGGCTGATAAATATGAAGCAATGGTAATGGTGGATGATTCTCACGCAGTGGGTTTTATGGGTAAACATGGAAAAGGAACCCATGAATATAACGGTGTGATGGGAAGAGTAGATATTATTACCGGAACCCTCGGCAAGGCCCTGGGCGGTGCGAGCGGAGGTTATACAAGCGCAAGAAAAGAGATAGTTGATATGCTGAGACAAAGAAGCCGTCCTTATTTATTCTCTAATACCGTTGCACCTTCGATAGTTTCTGCCTCAATAAAGGTTCTCGATATGCTCAGTGCAAATACTCATTTAAGAGATAAGCTTGAGGAGAATACTAAGTATTTCCGTGAGGGAATATCGAAGGCAGGACTAAATATAAAACCGGGTACCCATCCAATTGTTCCTATTATGCTGGGGGATGCGGTGCTGGCACAGAAGATGGCTGCCAGTATGCTTGAGAAAGGTGTCTATGTAATCGGATTTTTCTTTCCTGTCGTTCCGAAAGGAACTGCAAGGATAAGAGTTCAGATTTCAGCAGCCCATTCCAAAGAAGATCTGGACTTTGCAATTTCCAAATTCAAGGAAGCCAAAGAAGAGTTTGGTATTTAATAGAGAAAAAGTACCTGTAAGCTTAGTACCTCTATAGATGAATTTTCCTCTGCAGTGGGTTAATCGCCACTGCAAGGAGATAATAAATATTTTGAATGGGTGATAATTTCCTACCTGATTTCTGATTTATCAATTCTGATTTTCTCTCCTATTCTGAATTGCACCAGACAAAAGATCAGTGTGTTAACTATAAGAATGTAAATTATAAACCCGGAATTGGCAAAGGTCAACTGGCTGAGGGTCAGCAGTGTGAGTATCACACCGAATGATGTTGCTATCCACGGCCATGCAATCTCTGAATCCGGATATTTATAGGCCTTCACAACCGTGGGTACTGCAGCAATTCCGTCTGCTATGATGCTGAAGGCAATTGCTACATTCCCTACCTTTGTAATTAACCATAAAATTAATCCCAAAACAGATAACACCCCGCAGATTAAATCGAACCTGGTTAATTTCCATACAGCTTTCTTGTTTACGAAAGAGGCAACAAATGTAGTTAGCGGTAAAAACCCGGCACTGAAAGTCATTAACGATTCCAGTCCAACACCTTGTTCTATCTGTGCGCTGAAAGCGATAAACGGGATGATGGACCAGAGCAAAAAAGTTACCCTGTTTGGTTTTACTTTTCCTTTAACGGTTTCAATAAGGTAGGCCAGCGCGCCCAGTGCACCTATTAAAGCTCCCGCAATTACAAAGTTTTCGTTCAGCATCCTTAACTTTTATTTTTTAGTTGATATTTATTCTTCCCCAAAAGTAAGGAACTTAGTACAATTTTCAGGAAATTTATCTGAGTACTTTTACTCTAAATCGAGCCACGCAAATCTAACCGATTCTTCATCTAAACAAAAAAAACAGTTCTCTAAATAGCAGGAGGTTTGGTCATAAATCCATGCCCTTTTTGGTAAGTCCGTTATATTTATTTAGATTTCGTATAAATAATATATGACTTTTTAGAGCTTATTCGCATAAAACAAACTAAGGAACATCTGTATGAGGAAAACTATCTACATTATTCTGCCTGTACTCTTTTTCGCAATTTTTAACGATTCTTATGCCGACCGGCGGTACTTCGGCAGGTCTTATCTGGCGTACACTCTTCCTATGGGAGCTCTTGAGTTTGAGCTCTGGAATACAGGGAGAATAGGAAAAGAGTCAGGCTACTTCTACCGTTTTCAGCCCAGATTTGAATTTGAGTATGGAGTAACCGATAGACTATCAGCCTCCATGTATTTTAATTTCAACCAGGTAACTGCCGAGGGTAATGAGTTCAGCTCCAGCGCTTTCGGATTTTCTTCAACAGCCCTTGAATTAAGATACCGGCTTACTAACCCAAACGAAATCTTTGTTGATCCGGCTCTCTATTTTGAATTTGCCTACGGCGGGGATGAGCTCGCATATGAATCTAAAATTATTCTTTCAAGAAGGTTCGGAAATCTTATTACGGCTGTTAATATCAGCAGCGAGATTGAACGTGAAGTTACCGAAGCTGTTAATGAATCTGAGTTTGAGATTACTGGCGGATTGATGTACGATCTTAATCCGAATATCGCACTTGGACTGGAGTTCCGGAATACCCGGGGGTATGAAGGCATTTATGAGGAGGAAGAGGCTCAGGCTACTTACATCGGACCTACGGTAAATATCCAGACAAAAAGTTTCTACCTTACGTTTAACTTTTTAACCCAGGTTGCGGGCTCGCCTTCATCGGGAGGAAACCTTGACCTGGTTCATCATGAAAAGTATGAGTTCAGAACGATCCTGGGTATTGAATTATGATCAGGTTCTCCGTCGTCTTACTTCTTTCGGCACTCGCGTTTGTGGCAGCCTGCAGTCAGGGCTACATTGTTAATATGAATGCAGAAACAGAGTATCCTGAAGGGAGAAGCTTGTTTGTATCGAAGTGTAATGCCTGTCATCAGCTGTATAGTCCCTACAGGTTCAGCGAAACTGCATGGGATTCAATCCTGGTTCCCATGCAGGACAAGGCTAAACTCGATCAGGATCAGAGAGCCGCAATTTATAACTGGATAAAGGAAATTAAAAAACGGCCTCCGGACACACTCCGGGTACTTCAGTAGATTATGTATTTCCAGGTTTTGGCTCGTGACATTGTTAATTTTTGTTGATCTTCCTGATCAGGCTCTCTATTGGTTGTTCCTTCAGGCCCGGTATTCGTTCGGCGGTTCCGTCTGCATTTATAAAAAAAGTTACAGGTACAACGGGTGCCGCGTATTTTCTTCTGAATTGGAATGCATAATCGATATAATAAGGATACTTTAAGGAAGTTTCTGCAATAAATTCTTTTATTTCAGTTGTATCACTCCCCGAAAACAAAACGATGACGGGCAAAGTTGTATCCTGCAGTTCGGCCTCATATTTATTTACAAGATCCATGCAATAAGAACAATCCGAATGCGCGTAAATTAATAATAAATTTTTCCCCCTCCAGTTTCCCAGACTTACTTTTGACCCGTCAGAAGCCCTGAACTCAATAGAATAATCGGTACTGTCAATGATATCTGACTTATATTTACCTGTTGTTGTGTCAGGCGATTGAAACCGTTCATTATCAATTGAAATTATCTTCGCGTTTGTCGGGTTGAGCAAAAGCAAATTAAGGAATGTGAAAAATACCAAAAATGTTTTCATAGAAGTACCGGGGAAAATTAGTTTTGTGTTTAAGTGTATTTTAATTAATCGGGGGTTCAATTTCAATTTAATTATTACCGGCAGGGAAACCCATACTCATCTGATCATCCCGGGTAATTCCATTCAACTCTGTCAGCGCGGTACACAACAATTTTCGGTTGATTTCAAAATCAAAACGTGCAAGCAAAAAGAGATTTAAGTTTTTTTGATAAGGATCAGGGTTGCATCATCGTCGCGGGTAGGACAGTAGCTTCTAAAATCCTCTCTGATCGTATCAAATATTTCCCTGGATGAAAGGTGTTTTGTTTTTATCAGCTGATGCTCAAGTCTGTCTTTTGTATAATTCTGTTCACCGTTGTTCTGTTCGGTAAAGCCGTCGCTGAATAACAGCAGGATATCTCCTTTTCCCATAACATTAATACTGTTAAGAGAATATTTTGTCTTGTATCCGATGAAGCTTATTGTCTGTACGCTATCTATATCAGCTTCGGACGGCAGTGTTCCTATTGGTACAAAATTTATGAAATTCTGATCGTCAATGTTTACAATTCTGTTAAATTCATTTGAAAATACCATTGGCAGTGGATGTGCAGCAGATATGAACCTGAACTCACCGTCGTTCTGGATTTCACCATAAATGAGGGTTAAAAATTTGTCGATGCTGGAGGATTGGTAAAACCTCTGGTTAATTGTTTCAAACAGGTCAATTGTTATTTCGCCGAACATTGTAAGTTCATAACTGGCACCAACAAGAAACGCCTGGTGCAGCATAGCGTTGAGAAGATGATCTGTTATGCTGTGGCCCGACACATCCGACAGCATTATGCCAGCCTTGTTTTTTAACCCTTTTAACTTATTTACAATATCGATACGGCCTGCGGATTCAGCACGCTTTATTCTTTCAGTGAGATTAAACCTTTTCGTGAAATCAACATATATAATATGGTCGCCGCATACCTCGCCTGATAATGGAATTGTTTCACCATATATATCTAGTCCGCTGATTTCCGGGATCTCCCCGGGCTCTGGTTTAATGTTCTTAGCAATTTTCTGAAAGTTTAATATCTCATTTCTTTCATCAATAAAGTTCATATATTCCTAAAATTGTGAACGTTTAAAATACAACTTTTAGCGCTGATTTAAGCAATTAATCGATTATTAAATTGTTAAAAAAAGAAAGGTATAGTCATCATCTCGAAGGCTGTACTGAAGATGAGGGTGCGAAGACTGGACCCATGAAAGACTTTTTTCATACCAGAGGAAAGTAATTTGCAATCACATATATATTTGCTACGGTTCAACTACGCTCCAAATGCGCTTCGATTATAAATCAACTTTGCAGCATTCTAACAGGCCCGGATTCCTTCTTGACGGGTATTTAACAATGAGCCCCTTTGCTTTAATTTTAAGATTAAATTTCCGTTTTATATTTTTACCGGAATAATATTTGGAGACTAATGCAGTTACTTCAGGAACTTGTACCTTTTATTAAATATTTAGCGCAGGAATCGGCAGGCATAATAAAAAAGTATTACCGTATGCCGTTAGACATCGAAACAAAAGCCGACCGCTCTCCTGTAACAATAGCAGACAAAAAGACGGAGGAATTTCTTCGTGACGCTATACTTAAAGAATTTCCCGAACATGGACTGCTTGGTGAAGAATTCGGGGAGGTGAACCCAGGCGCGGTATATAAGTGGATACTGGATCCTATTGACGGCACTAAAAGTTTTATCAGCGGCACTCCCCTATTCGGAACACTGATCGCGCTTCTGCATAATGGCAGGCCAATACTGGGCGCAATAAATCTCCCGATACTCAATGAACTTATGATTGGCGACGCCACTTTGACCACCCTGAACGATAAACCTGTCAGGTTTCGTGAATGCAGCAGTATAGCAGAAGCACTTTTATTAACAACAGATTTGAAATTATTCAGTGAGGGTTCAATTAAAGGGATGCAGGCCCTTGCTTCGAAAGTTAAAATGATGCGCGGATGGGGCGACTGCTACGGTTATTATCTTGCTGCATCCGGATTTGCCGACATTATGATAGATCCTGTTATGTCTGCGTGGGATAGAATGGCTTTGATACCCGTGATAAAAGGTGCCGGAGGGGTGATTACAGATATGAACGGGGATGATCCTGTAACAGGGACCAGCATTATTGCTTCTACGGAGAAACTTCATCAGGAAGTTATAAGAATATTAAACGAAGGATGATGCTCTGATGAAACGTTGTTTCATCCTATCAGAAAAAGCATCCCCAGCCAATTTTAATCAGCCGGGGATACCATTTGGGAAGTTATTTAACTCTCTTTTGCTGCTTCGGGAAATTCCTCTCCTACAACATCTCTTTCTTTGGTAATAGACCAGCCTGTTTTCAATCCCACTACAAAATATCCCATTACGAGTATACCGAAAGCGAAGATCGTATCGCCGATTACTCTTAACCATCTGAGCGTATCTACTACAGGTGTCTGATTAAATTCTGCCGAACGTGCATACCAGTATCCTTTTTCAACACTTGCCCAGGTCTGCATCAAACCTACAGGAAGGATACTGATGAGTATCATTAAAGCGAGTCCGATGTTAATAGACCAGAATGCGAGTCCGATTATTTTCGTCTTCCAGACGAAGCGCTGTGTAAGACCGCGGAGGCAGAAAAGCATGAACCCGAGTCCCAGCATTCCATATACTCCGAAAAGAGCAGCGTGGCCATGAACAGGAGTTGTTTCAAGTCCCTGCATATAATAGAGAGCTATCGGAGGATTGATGAGGAAGCCGAACAGTCCTGCACCTACCAGATTCCAGAAAGCCACGGCAATAAAGAAATATATAGGCCATTTATATGAGGCCACCCATTTACGCGCACGGCTGAGAGTAAGATTCTCATATGCTTCAAATCCAATAAGGACAAGAGGCACAACTTCAAGCGCACTGAAGGTTGCCCCAAGAGCCATAACCGAAGTCGGAGTGCCTGTAAAATACAGATGATGGAAGGTTCCGATAATACCACCGGAAAGGAAAATTGAAGTGGAGAAAAGAACTGCAGTTGTTGCCGATCTTACGCCAAGTAATCCCATCCTTGTAAAAAGGAATGCAATTGCGACAGTAGCGAATACCTCGAAGAATCCTTCCACCCAGAGGTGAACAACCCACCATCTCCAGTATTCGGCTATTGCAAGGTTAGTATGCTGTCCCCACATCAGGCCGGCTGCATAGAATACTGCAATCGCTATTGAAGATATGAGAAAGAGTCCCAGCAGATGTTTATTCTCATCTTTCTTTTGAAACGCTGGTTTCATTGCGCGTATCATAATAAAGAGCCAGAGGAATAGTCCTACCAACAAAAACGACTGCCAAAATCTGCCAAGGTCGACGTACTCATATCCCTGGTGTCCGAACCAGAAGTTTGTTTTAAAGCTCAGCATCTGGTGCACGCCAAGATATTCGCCAACCATTGAGCCGCCGACAATTACTATTAAAGCAATAAATAAAAAGTTCACCAGGCCTTTCTGGTATTTGGGTTCATGACCCGATACGGCCGGTGCAATAAAAATCCCTGTTGCAAGCCAGGCTGTGGCTATCCAGAAAATGCCAAGCTGCTGGTGCCAGGTACGGGTAAGGGAATAAGGGATAATCTCAGAGATTTTAATACCATAGAATCCAGCGCCTTCAACGCCATAGTGAGCCGTAATAGCTCCGAACAGAACCTGTGCGACCACCAGCGCACCCACTACCCAGAAATATTTTAAAGTTGCCTTCATTGATGGCGTAGGCTGAAGTGCAAGAAGCGGATCCCATTCTGGGGCTTCGTGATGCTCCTCCTCCTGTTTTCTTCTTGAAGCGGCATAGTACCATGCAAGAGCACCAATACCTGCAAGGAGTAGAACAAAACTTATAACTGACCATACAACCACCATACCGGCGGGTTTATTTCCGACAAGTTCTTCGGCCGGCCAGTTGCTGGTATAAGTGACATCAGAACCGGGACGGTTTGTAATGCAGGCCCATGAAGCCCACCAGAAAAATGCGTTCAGTTCTGCGAGTCTTTCCGGATCTTTAACGGCATATTTCGGGATTGCATAAATTTCTCTTAAATGATCAAGCGAAGGTTCACCTGAAAACAACCCCGTATAATGTTTACCCACGTTCTGTACAGCTTCTGCTCTTTCAGTAGAGATCGTAATAGTACCCGAAGAAGCATCATACGTATTTTTTCTAAGCTCATCTTTAAGACTTTCTTTCAGTTCAGCCTGCCGGGATGGTTCAAGGTCATCATATTTTTCCCCGTACTTCTTCTGAGCCCGGTCATTTAAGATCCATACTGCCTCACGGTGAATCCAGTCGGCTGTCCAGTCGGGAGCAATATAAGCACCATGTCCCCATACCGTGCCCATCTCCTGTCCTCCCATCGACTGCCACACATTCTGCCCATTCTGTATATCATCCTTTGTATAGATCACCTCACCGCCGGAAGTAACAACCTTCTCAGGAATCGGCGGGGCTTTGCGGTATATTTCAGTCCCGAAGTAGCCCAATACCGCGAAGGATAGTACAATAACCAGTCCTAATCCAATCCACAGTTTATTATAATTCATATGATTTCCTGCATTTTATTCATTAAAGGAATTTTCCGCTAAAAATTATTTTGCTCGATTTCAGGGTTACAGCCCGGTAAAATAAAACATCTCCCACTTAATCTGGTGATCTATATCCCATCTGCCTGTAAGTTCAAAATTTTTCTCCTTTAGCCTCTCTTATATGGCTGCCTAAAGGCCTTATTCTTCCCCATATTGCATAGAAGAAATAAATAATTGCAGCAACCTGGAACAATGAAAATACAGTAATCAACCAGCCTGTCCATTCAGCAAATACAAAAGCTGCAATCACCTGGAAAACAAAGCGAAGTGCAGTTGAAGATGTCATCAGCCAGTAGGCAATAAGTATCTTATCAGGGTCATATTTTACATCATCTTTCTGAGGCCTTGGAAAGAACCACAAGGCGACACCCATAATCATCATCATTATCGAACCGACGAGAATGATATGAGTATGCGCTGATCTCAATTCGGTACCATAAACCGAATGGAAAACGTTTTGCGCAAGGGACATATAAACACCTGTCAGTATTCCGAATATAAGGAATATTATACTAGTTTTAATAAAGTATCTTACTGTGCTAAACATAAAACAGCGGGTTAAACAATTTTCTTAATGTTTACTTTCCATACTTCGGGTCCTGATTCAACATACTCCCAGAAAAACTGTCCGCTTCTTTCAGCCGACATTTCATAAAACAGAGGCTTAGGATCATGATCATTTATCAGGTGAAGCGTTTCACCTATCAGCAGCGAATCGAACGTTGAAAAAATTAAGGGATGCTTTTCCCTTGGAATAATCGGCCTTGCATCAAGTGTTTTTACAGTGCTTTCCATAACTATTCTCCGGATAAATTCAAAAATTACTGTGGATAATTTAGAGGAGAACTGATGGGAATTCCTTGACTTAAGTCAGTTTTATACGGATTTATATTTAGAGGTATTTATGAGGATAATTCTTTTAATTTTTTAAGATTCCTGACAAAAATCTTTTTCCCCTGCACTCTGATGATTTCATCATCCTGAAGTTTTTTTAGCGAGCGGCTGAGAGTTTCAGTGATAGTGCCGAGGTACCCGGCAATAGCGTTCCTCGAAACTGATAGCTTTACAAACGGCTCTGGCAGCTTCCCGGTGCCGCTTGATTTTATTTCCTGTATCAGATATTTAGCCAGCCGTGAGGAAACCTCCTTTGAAGAAAGTTCCTCAATCTTCTGAGTTAGCGTCTTCATACGTTTCGCAAATCCTGCAAGCATTTGAAAGCTAATCTTAGGATTCCTCTCAAGAAGACCGATAAAATTGGCATCATTAAAAAAGAGCAGGGTCGAATCTTCCAGCGCTTCGGCCGAAACAGGGTAGGCTGTGCCTTCAAAAAGCGGAATATCGGCGAAAGTCTGCATAGGGCGCACCAGGTGAATTATCGTCTCCCTTCCATCTTTTGATACTTTGAAAACTTTTATACTTCCTTCTATGAGGATATAAAATCCCCGGTATGGTTCACCTTCCATAAAAAGCAGCTGGTATTTTTTAACTGCAACACGGGAACTTTCCGAGGTAAGTTCACTCAATTGCGCTTCGGACAATTCGGAAAACATAGGAATTTCCCGGAGTGTATTTGTATCAGGTATTTGTTGAGGCATATGAAATTTTATTATTGACAAAGATAGTAAATCAAATTCATATAATTAATCGCAAAAGATCTCCTTCCACACAGTGATTAATATTGGCACCCCAATCCAGCTTCAAGAACGGATCACGAACAACAGGATGAATGAGTAATACCGTGTTTAAGATTGCCCAACCTCCGGTTAGTACGTCCGTACTTACGATTACGTTGTTTTAGGACAGACTTTCCTATCTATACTATCAGGAATTTTCTTAAGTTTGCGGATTATAATCGGGCTGGCAATGAATAAAGAAGATCTGGATAAAATTGTAGAGAATTTACCGGAAGTTCCGGGTATTCTTCGTAAAGATGAATTTTTTAATTCTGCGGTGATCATTCCTTTTATTTTAATTGACGGGGAATACTCTTTGTTGTTTGAGAAACGCGCTGCCAATATCCGGCAGGGTGGTGAAATCTGTTTCCCAGGCGGTGAGTACGATCCCAGGCTTGATAAAAATTTTTCGGAAACAGCAGTGAGAGAAACCGTTGAAGAGCTTGGAATTCCTATCGATAAAATAAAGGTGTGTGGAATTCTTGATACTTTAATAGGACCGATGGGAGTGACAGTTGACTCGTGTATAGTCATCCTGGATATAAATAGTATTGATGAACTGGATATTGACAAATCTGAAGTTGAGAGTGTGTTTCTTGTTCCGGTTTCATGGTTTGAAAATAATCCTCCCGAAGAATACTTTGTTCAGCTTGTAGTTCATCCTCATTATACTGATGAGAAGGGGGAAACGGTACATCTGCTCCCTTCAAAAGAACTTGAATTGCCGGAAAAATATAATCAGCCCTGGCGTGCGGGTAAAAGAAAGATATATGTTTATAAACTTAAAGAGGGTGTTTTATGGGGGTTAACAGCAGCCTTAGTACGGGAAGTAATTAACAGGATAAGATAAAAAGGCTGCCCGGAAGCAGCCTCTTTAATTTAGGCACGTTTTGCAGTAGCTGTGAATATTATTCCAATAAGGAATACAACGCCCGCTACAATTATGGGAGCTATATTCCCCTGGCTAACAGTAACATTTAGTCCGAGAAAATTTAGTTTATCTGTTTGATTAGCGTAATTTATCCCGGTAACTATAAGCGCTATAGCACCCAATACTGCCAGGATTATCCCTACTGCTCTCATATCATTCTCCTTCACATATGGTACATATGTTTCAACAAGAGAATAGTGAAAAAACAATCCTATTTCTGTATCGGGCTACAATAAGGTGATTAAAGTAACACGATATCCCAGTTATCGGATCTGTTTAAATGGAATTTAAGTTAATTCCCCGGAAAAGGTAAGACTTAGATTGGGACTTCTGCACATCATAATTATTATACTGATCTAACTCAAACATATTGTTCTTCTCAACCCGGAACAGAATGTACTAACTCACGTAATATTTATTACAGAGTTGCAGCTATAGACTATACACCAAAAGAATCTGTGAAGAGCGACTCAGTTATTTGTAGTGGGCTTAAAAGGGTTTGGATAATTCAGGCTTAATTGATATTGCTGAGGTTTAATTTGAGTAACCTGCTCTGGAATTTCTTTACTTCGATTAGCACCGCGCACATTAGCAACATAAATTACCAGGTAAAAGATAAAGGTTTTGTTTCGCTAAAAGTTTATGATATGCTTGGAAGAGAAGTTGCTAACCTTGTAAATGAAAATCAGGATGCAGGGCAATATTCAATTACATTTAATGCGGCTAAACTGCCTTCAGGAGTTTACATCTACTCCTTAAGGGTAAATGTCTTTGTAAAGAATAATAAGATGACTCTCCTGAAGTAGCCGAAATTAAAAATTGAATAAAAGGGCAAGCTTTTATTTGCTTGCCCTTTATTTTAGATCAGATCAAATTAGTTCTGAAGAGGTTCGTTAGTTTCCCAGACACCTGAATTAAGGTAATTGTCTATTGCTTTTGCAGCGGTACGGCCTGCACCCATAGCTAAAATTACCGTCGCACCACCCGTAACAATATCGCCGCCGGCAAAGACGCCTTTCTTGGAAGTCTTCATCGTATTTTCATCAACAAGAATATTTCCCCATTTGTTGTAACCTATATCTGGAGTGGTTTTCTGAATAATAGGGTTTGAGCCGTTGCCGATAGCAACAACTGTCATATCTATCGCAAGTGTATATTCGGATCCTTTGACCGGAACAGGTCTTCTTCTTCCTGATGCATCGGGTTCGCCAAGTTCCATTCTCTGGAGTTTCACTGCTTTCAGCCACCCTTTTTCATCGCCGATAAATTCAAGTGGATTGGAAAGGTAGACGAACTCAATTCCCTCTTCCTGTGCATGATGAATTTCTTCTTTCCTGGCAGGCATTTCAGCATCGGAACGGCGGTAGATTATATATGCATTCTTGGCACCGAGACGTTTACTCGTCCTTACAGCATCCATCGCAGTATTGCCTCCGCCGAATACAGCCACATTCTTATCTTTTACGTGGAATACCGGAGTATCATATTCAGGGAAGCGATATGCTTTCATCAGGTTTACGCGCGTTAGGAATTCGTTAGCGGAATAAACTCCGTTAAGGTTTTCACCGGGGATGTTGAGGAAGTACGGCAGTCCAGCCCCAACTGCAACAAAGCAGGCATCATACCCATCCGATAAAAGTTCATCGATTGTATCGCTGAAACCGATTACTGTATTAGGCTGGAAGTCTACTCCCAGATTTTTTAGAGCATTAACTTCAGCCTTAACTATTTCCTTGGGAAGACGGAACTGTGGAATACCATATACAAGAACTCCTCCTAATTCATGGAGAGCTTCGAAAACAGTAACGTCGTGCCCCATCTGCACCAGGTCACCGGCACAGCTTAAGCCAGCGGGGCCGCTTCCGATAATGGCCACTTTCTTTCCGGTTTTAGGCTTCAGTTCGGGGGTCTTTATTCCGAGATTATTTCTTTCATAATCCGCAACGAACCTTTCAAGTCTTCCTATTGCAACCGGCTCATTCTTTTTGCCGACAACACATTTAGCTTCGCACTGTTCCTCCTGGGGACATACCCTTCCGCACACTGCAGGAAGAAGATTATCTTCTTTTAATTTAGCCGCGGCTCCCTGCATATCTCCTTCTGCAACAAGGGCAATGAAGTCGCCAATCTTTACACTAACAGGACAGCCGTCGACGCAGACCGGCTTGGGACATTGCAGACAGCGCAGGGCTTCCATCTTTGCAAGTTCTTCTGTAAAACCGAGGTTTACTTCTTCAAAATTCTTACTTCTCTGAGTAGGATCCTGTTCCGGCATTGCCTGCCTCTGTATCTTCATTCTGTCTTTTCTTGATATTTCCTGCATATTATATCTCCGTTCTGCTTTCTGCCAGTTCAGCTTTTTTTAATCCTTCATTAAAGGCTTTATCATAGTTACATAGGTGATCCAGAGCTGCCTTCTCATCATCAGCGTAAGTTCTGTTCCTCCTGGTAAGCGTTTCGAAATCAACCAGGTGAGCATCGAACTCAGGTCCGTCTACACATACAAATACCGTTTTATTATCTACTGTAGCCCTGCATCCACCGCACATACCTGTACCATCCACCATAATGGGGTTCAGGCTTATAACTGTTTTAATACCATAAGGCCTTGTTGTTTCAGCAACTGCTTTCATCATAGGTATAGGACCGATCGCCAATACAAAATCAATCTTCTGACCGGAATCAATTAGTTCTTTCAGCTTCTGAGTCACAAAACCGTGGAATCCGTAGCTGCCGTCATCAGTTGTTGGATAAACCTCGTCGCACACCTTATTCATTTCATCTTCAAGGATCACGAATTCTTTTGAGCGGCCGCCGATAATTGATATCGTACGGTTGCCGGCGTTCTTTAATGCAACTGCCGTAGGATAGGCGATTGCAGTTCCGACGCCTCCCCCGATGCTTACGGCTGTACCGAAGTTCTCTATATGCGAGGGTTTGCCGAGAGGACCAACTACATCCCGGATAAACTCTCCGGCTTCAAGCGAATTGAGCAGCTTTGTTGTTTTACCTATACCCTGGACGATGATTGTTATAGTTCCTTTCACAGGATCAGAATCAGCTATTGTGAGAGGAATTCTCTCGCCGCCGTCCTTAACCCTGATGATAACAAACTGTCCCGCTTTTCTTTTAACGGCGATCTTCGGAGCTTCAATTTCGAATCTCTTGATTTCCGGAGCTATAAATCCGGCAGAAATTATTTTGTACATCTTTCTCTCTTTTTTCTATTAAAATATTATGATCATTTTAGTAACTGTGCTCTCCCAACTGAACTTTACCTTTAAATGCCCTGTAGATGGAGATTGTGTAGACTCCATCACAATACCCGTCGGCACACCGACAGCAAACGTTATAGCAAGGAGCTTAGCAAAAAATTTCCCTATTTGTTGATAAATCTCGTTCTTTCGTTTCCATCCTATCGTTTCAACAATTACAAGAACCCACGCTAATCCGATTCTGATCGGCGGAAAGAAGAAGTGGAACCCCACAGTAAGTGCAAACTGCAGACGCGCAAGCAGAACTGCATCCATTTAAGTATTTGCCTCCGGGATTTGTCTTTAATTTTTATAAAATGATGCTTTAAAGCGGATCCTGGAACTGTTGTACTTTTCAACAGTCCTTGACTGAACTATCTAAGATGTTCAGCAAACAGGCTTTATCAATGATTGTGCCCTTCGAAGTTCGCTAAAAACTACATATTTCAAATAAATTGAGGTCGCCTGTATTCGTGATTTTTCAAATTTGGGAATATTATTTTATGAAATGATATAGAATTAAGAGTTAACTTAGAATTCCAACGAGGTTAACTATAGCAGATGCCTTGCCGATATTCTTGAGTGGCGGAAGATCCAGATATTCTTTCCGGGTTCGGTTGACTTGCGACAGCATATCCGAGGTTACTTCGCCTTTAAGGACACAAAATAGTATGGCAGATTTCAAAGATGATGATCTTACTCTTATTGTATTCGGGGAATACCGTGAGGGATGAATGTGTATATATCTTTCCTGCTTCTCTCCCAGGCGGAGGGTCCACCTGGATCGATCCGCAATCACAATCACCCTGTAAGCGTTTCCATCTTCATTGAGCCATCTTTTGTAGCTTTCCATTCCCGAAACCATTTCCAGGTTCAGGTACTTTGATATAGAAGCGGCGATTTCCGCAGGTGTAAAATCCCCGAGGTATAAGTCCATTAAAGAATTCCCGATCAAGAGGATCTCTTTTTGCAGCTCCCCGCCGAAAGTTTCGGGATCCTTTTAAACTCAATTATTTTTGAGCGGATAAAACCTGCATGATGTTTCCAGCAATTCAGAAGTACCGGTTCGGGTACATCACAGCTAAGGCAATTGGATTTCATTTTTAACCCGGATTATTTCTAACCTAGAATAAATGTGACGTCAACAAATTGTGAAATAGATTTGAAGATTGCAAGATTGCAAGATTGCAAGATTGCAATATTTAAGATAAAACAGAAAGGGTTGTTCGGGGGCACAATGCTCATATTAATTACTTGCCGATTATAAAATATTTCGTTAAGTTTTTCGACTATTCAAGTAAAATGGTCGAAATATGAATGACAACAGTCCGAAGGAAAAGGAAATCCTCGAAGCTGCCAGAAACCGGTTTGCTCATTATGGGTTTTCAAAAGTTACAATGGAGGAAATAGCTTCCGATGTCGGTATGGGAAAGGCTTCCCTTTATTATTACTTCCCTACCAAGGAGGATCTATTTAAATCAGTTATTAACAAAGAGCAGAATTTATTTGCGGAGGAAATCGAGAAGCTGGTCTGCCGCAAAATCTCAGCCGAAAATAAGCTGAAAAAGTATGTAAAAAAGAGACTGGAGTTTTTCCAAGAGCTGGTGAACCTCAGTACTCTAAATGTGAACACCTTCGTTGATCTTAAGCTCCTTTTCAAAGAACTGTTCGAAGATTTTGAAAAGAAGGAACTTCAGTTGCTGCAGAGAATTCTTGATGAAGGAAAAATGAATGGTGAATTCGACAACCGGCTGAGACATGAGACGACTTTAACTTTTCTTCACCTGCTGCAGGGACTAAGGCTGAGGATGATAAAATTTATAAAAGATAATAGAATGGAAAAAGGAAATTACGACGAGCTCCGTGTTGAAATGACGGTCTTCGTAGAAATTTTTATCAAAGGCATAAAAGCTTAAGAGGAATTAAAACAGGAGAATATTCTTAATGGCAAACAATGAAACAGAGCAGGTAAAAACAGGAGCCGGAAAAACGCCTGCAGATGGCAGGAATCTCAACGTAGAAAAAGTAAAATCCGGTTCTATATTAAAACAGAAAAGGATATGGATACCATTTTTTATAATAATAATTGCCGGAGTTATTTTCTGGTTCTGGTATAAGGGACAACTCGGATTTGTATCAACCGACGATGCATTTATTGACGGCAATAAACTTTCACTGGCTTCCAAAATACTTGGCAGGGTAACCATGCTTTACGCTGACGAGGGTGATAATGTTCAGAAAGGTGAGCTCCTTGTACAGCTTGATTCTACGGATCTTATAGCACAGCGTGAACAGTCGGTTAATGCACTGAAACTTGCCAATGACAACATCCAGCTGGCAAAAGTTAACCTGAATACAGCTGAGCAGGATTTTCAGAGAGCAACGCAGCAGTTTGAAGGCAATATTATCCCGAAGGAACAGTATGAACATTCACAGAGCGCACTGGAAGCCGCCAGGGCAGAATTCAATATTGCTAATACCAAAATCGGGACAGCAAAAGCACAGTTGAACGTAATTAATACTCAGCTTAATAATACAGAGATTACCTCCCCGATGAGCGGTGTTGTGGCTAGAAGATGGGTGCTGCAGGGTGATGTAGTTCAGCCGGGACAGCCGATTTTCTCGATTTACAATCTCGACAGTATCTGGGTAACTGCCGACTTCCAGGAAACCGACCTCGGTTCGATTAAAGATGGTGCAGACGTTGAAATAGATGTCGATTCCTACCCCGATCACAGGTTCTCAGGCAATGTGCTTCAGATAGGGACGAATACTGCGTCGCAGTTTGCTCTAATTCCGCCATCAAATGCGGCAGGAAACTTTACGAAGATCACACAGCGTATACCTATTAAAATTTCGATACATCCGGAGAATGTTTCTAAGGAGGAATTTAAACTTCTTCCGGGGATGTCTGTGGAAGTAAAAATTAAGGCAGCTAAATAATGGCTGGTGGATTCAGAAACAATTCCGGAGGTTTTGGTCTGCAGGATCACCCATCCTACCGCTGGTTCGTACTTGCCAATATTATGCTCGGAACGTTTATGGCTGTGCTTGATGCAACCATTGTGAACGTAGGATTAACTAAAATGATGTCGGCTTTCGGCACCAGCGTTGATAAAATTGAATGGGTGCTTACAGCCTACCTGCTGGTATTTGCGGTTGTGCTGCCATCGTCGGGATGGATTGCCGATCACTGGGGTCATAAAAGATCGTATCTGCTGGGTTTGTTTCTCTTTACGGCAGGTTCGCTATTCTGCTCGCTGTCCTCGAATGAAAATATACTCATTATTTTCAGGATTGTGCAGGGAGCAGGAGCGGGATTCATTATGCCCGTGGGAATGTCGATAATAACACATGAATTTCCTCCTGAGAAAAGAGGAATGGCTCTGGGCTTCTGGGGAATTGCTTCGTCTTCATCAGTTTCGCTGGGTCCCCTGCTCGGAGGCTACCTGATAGATACTTTCAGCTGGCATGCCATCTTTGATGTTAATGTGCCTATCGGAATTTTCGCTATGATCGCAACGTTCGTAATTCTGAGAGAATATAAAACAGAGAGTGCCAGGTCATTTGACTTTCTTGGGTTTGTATCGATGACTTCTTTTCTTGTGTTCCTTCTGCTAGCATTGTCAGACGGCAATGCATCCTGGAATACAGGCGGATGGACTTCAAACTTTATACTTACCTGTTTCGGAATTGCGTTTGTAAGTTTTGTGGTTTTCATTACCAACGAGCTTACTGTTAAGCATCCGATTGTTGACCTGAGGATACTTAAAAACAGGAACTTCGGACTCGCGAACATCATGCTTTTTATTTTCGGATTAGCTTTCTTCGGAAATTCATTTTTGCTTCCCCTCTATCTTCAGAATTCACTCGGTTACACAGCATTCCAGACTGGAGTTATGTTTCTGCCAGTTGGACTTATAATGATGGTTATGTCGCCGATTGCCGGATGGATGACGGATAGACTCAATCCAAAAATTCCGATTTTCATTGGAATAATATTAACATTTTTAAGTATGTACCTATATAAAGATCTTTCGCTTGATACTGAAAACTGGACGCTTATGCTTCCCCTGATAATCAGAGGGTTTGGATTAGGATTTATGTTTATACCTCTCAGTACCATTGCAATAAACGATATATCACGGGATAAAATGGCGCAGGCAACAGGTCTTTTTAATACAATCAGGCAGGTCGGCGGAAGTTTTGGTGTTGCAATACTCGGAACACTTCTCACAAGAAGAGTGATTTTTCATTCTGCTATGTTCAGCCAGGCAGCTGACCAAACTTCGACCGCTTTTCAACAGACACTTTACGGACTAAGAAGTTTTGTACAGCAGTCAACAGGAAGTTCCGGAACCCAGCTGATGGCAAAGGCAAAAGGACTTATACTCCAGAATATTTCTGCGCAGGCATTTGTACAGGGAATCGACGATGACTTCCTGATAGGAGCCCTTATTACACTATTAATTTTACTTCCCCTATTCTTTCTTAAATACAATAAAAAGAAAAAAGGGCCGAAAATTGAGATAACTGAATAACTACGAATACAGGATATTAAATGCATAAGAAATATTTTAAAATACTTCCTGCCATAATGGCAGCCATTCTATTATTAACAACTGCAGGGTATGCCCAGTCACAAAAGCTGCTAACGCTGAATGACGCAATTCAGCTGACGGTAAATAATTATCCACTTATAAAACAGCAGCAGGAAAGATTAAAAGTTGTCGATTACAGGATCGAACAGCAGAAAAGTGCCTTCTACCCTGATGTTCAGGGACGGGCTTCATATACCAGGATCGGTCCTCTCCCCTCTTTTAATTTCGGAGGAGAAGCACTAGTTCTGGCCCCCGCTAATAACTATGATCTGAATATTGTTTTGAATGAACAGTTATACGATTTCGGTAGACGCAGCGCTTCAGTTGATATTGCCTCTTCGTATAAAAAGTCGGCTTCAGATAACCTGGAACTTATTAAATCCAACCTTTCCTACCAGACGCTGCAGACGTTTTACTCGATATTATTTTTAGAAAAAAGTATCGCTGTAAAAGACACGCAAATTGCAGCATTGAACGCCCATCTCGGTGTTACCAATAAAAGAGTTGAGAGCGGTTCAGCAACCGATTATGATGCACTCAGCACCCAGGTAAGGATTTCCAGGGCACAAAGTGAAAAAATTGAATTACGGAATCAATTGAAGCAGCAGAAGATCAACCTGAAGCAGCTTCTCGGAGAAGATCAGGATACATCCCTTACCTTATCAGGAGATTTCTCAGCACCACCGGCGGTAAACAGCACAGATTCATTAATAAACGTTGCATTTCAGAAAAGGCAGGAATTGAAACTTGCCGAAGATGAGTTAAATACTTCACACCTTCAGGAAAGCCTGGCGGGACTCGGAGATATGCCCAGTCTAAATGCAACTGTCAGTTATGGGATTAAAAACGGGTATGAACCGAATCTAGATGCTCTGAGAGGAAACTGGGCAGCCTCCTTTTCGGTACGTGTTCCTATTTTCAACGGGTTTATGACAAGGTACAAAGAGAATGAAGCCAAAGTTAACAGCAATGTTTCCGAGCTGAACATATCTACGATCAAGAGGAATATTATCAGCAGTGTTCAGCAAGCAGCTGCGGGACTGAACTCAAACCTGCAGCAGCTTAATACTACATTGACCCAGGTAAGGTTTGCGGAGCAGACAGTACGCAGGGCGGAAAGCCGCTATAACAGCGGAGTCGGCACCAACCTTGATCTTCTGGATGCAGAAACATCACTTGCTGAAGCAAGGTTCTTTTACCTGCAGGATCTGTACAAAAGCATTTTAAGCGCTTACCAGCTGAAAAAAGCCGTCGGAGATGTCATTTACTGATTTCGTCACGTCAGGACATTCACTTTCTGTCTGCTGTAGAGAGAAGCTTTAATGTAAGCTTCCTTCAGATCCTTAATAGCTTTATTGAGTCCGTGAATGAGTTCTTCACGGACGTCCTCCCGGGATTCCCTCAGTGCGGACATTCTTGTTTCCACGAGCTTTATTTCAGGATGAAGAACTTCGATACTTTCACTGTAATTTGTTTTAATCGAAGAATGTATGGCCGACAGTCTTGTTTCGAGGTCACAGAATTTTTCATTCCACTCAGCCAACTGTTTGAGCAGATCTTCAAATATGATTTGTCTTTTATCCATGATACCTCCCCGGTAAATTAAATGGATAATAACATCAATGGAAGAAAATGATATTTGCTTGTACTAAGAATTTATTCTGTTCCGGATTAAAAATCAATGAGTAATGATTGTTATATTTAAAGGGTAAGAATAATTATAATAGAACCGGGGAGAAATATGGAATCTTTGGAAGCAATTAAAACACGTAGAAGTATCAGAAAGTACCAGGATAAAAAAATATCCGGGGAGATGATTAAAGAAATTATAAATTGCGCAATGTACTCACCTTCAGCATTCGATTACCAGCCATGGCATTTTATTGTCGCAGATAAAAAAGAAATATTTGAAGATATACTTAAAGCTGCCTCGCACGCGGAGATGATAAAAGAAGCATCTCATGCAGTGATATTATGCGGCGACAGGGAGCTTGAGGAAAATATAGGATTATTGATTCAGGATATCTCAGCGGCGACAGAAAATTTACTGCTTGCGGCTCATTCATTTGGATTAGGAGCTGTATGGGTAGGGATTTATCCTTTCGAGGAAATTGGGGCAGGCATAAAGGAACTCTTTAAACTACCGGAGAATATAATACCGGTTTCAATGGCTGTGATCGGGTATCCTGCAGAATCTCACGAGCAGCCGGTTAGGTATAAGGCGGAGCGCGTACATTTCAATAGGTGGTAAGTTAACGAAGGGATTCAATAGCTAAAGTCCAATTGTTATGCCATCACTTTCGCCCTTTGGTTGAACCTTAAACTACCCGGTAGGATTTGTTCTTAAGGAAAATTAAATGTAAGGTGAGAGACAAGTCAGGGTGGAGAAATCTTAGAATTCGGTAAGATTTCTCCCTCCGGTGGCAAAGTTGGTCGACTTCTGAGAAAGCCGCTAACTACTTTAGCAATAACATCTTATTAACCTTAACAAAGCTTTTGGCTTCCATCCGGTAAAGGTAAATTCCGGAAGCAAGATTTGAGCCATCGAAATTCAAAGTGTAGGTTCCTGCGTTTTGAAATCCATCTTTAAGAACCTTCACCTGATTGCCAAGGGCATCATAAATTGTGATCTTAACATTAGAGGCTTCAGGCAATTTATACTCAATTGTTGTAGTCGGGTTAAACGGGTTCGGATAGTTCTGCGACAATTCAAACTCATGCGGAAGCAGGTTGTTATCATTTCCTACAGCAACCGTACCACCGAGAGCTTCAATAGAAGCTTTCAGGAGCCCATACACAAAGCGTGGATTATGGACACCATAACTTCCATCTTCCTCAACCATCAGATAATCATAAGCCGCTTGAGCCTGTGCAAGAGTAACGGAAGAATCATTAATAGTTACATTGCCGTTAGCATCCTGCGGAAGCATTAACTTAAGCTGGTTAAGCAGTCCCTGAACTTCAATCTGCAACCCGTTTGCAACCCCATCACCATCTAAATCAAAAGTATTATTTATGAAAGCTTTTTTATCTGAAAAATGCGTACCGATATTCCCATGGCAGGGTGAACAGGCCGCAACATTATCTACGCTGTCGTGCGACATACTGAAAGTATGCGAACCTACAAGGATTATATCCCCATAAGGATCCAGCGTGCCGGGGTACATATGGCAAGTCACGCAGGCATCTCCGGTTGCAGCAAGGTGGCCGCTCGATTCTATATTCTGTCCGAAAGTCACTGCATTCTTTCCTGAAAGAATATCAGCCTGGGGACCATGATGAGGACCATAATGCGTGCTTAAATTATTCAGATAGTCATTCGTATATTCAACGGCATCCTCGCGTGCTTTATGGCAGTTCATACATATTGTTCCGTTGCCGCCTCCTTCAACAGTTTCGCCATCAGTTAGGGTCACATCCATCGTTCTCAGCTGATGAGGATTCTGAACACTATGGGGATCATGGCAGACCGCACAAGTAATAGACACAACCTTTGAGAGATTCTGGGCTATAGGCTGCTTGCCTGATTTAATATATTCGACAAACCCGGCGCCATTATGACACTGCGCACAGGCAGCTCTTGTCATTCCATGTTCAAACGTTGCATGTTTTGAGATACGCCACTGAGAAGGAAAAACATGATGACCGCCGTCGTGACACCATGCGCAGTTTTCAGCGGCAAGAGTAACAGACATTACGTTAGCAGCGCCGTAGTGCTCACTGCCGGGACCATGACAGCTTTCACACTGAATTCTGCCGCGCTGCATTGCCAGCGGATACTGGGCAACCATTTGATTGTATACACCCGGGTAGAGTGTATCCGGAAAAACAAAAGGAAAATCATCAAAACCGTTATTGTCAGCATTCTCATCATATCCTGTTGTATGGCACTTTATGCAGCTCGGACCATAGTGATTGCTCAGGGTGCCGTTAAGGCCTTCCTCAAAAATCATATAGTGGCCGGTCTGCTGCCATTCATCCACCTTATCACCATGGCAAGTTCCGCAGGCTATCTGTCCCCCTGTATATCCCAGGTATAGGCCGGCGTGAATTGTGAGTGTATCAGACACGACTGAGCCGTCCGTAAAATTTATTTTATACATTCCGGTGGAATCAGGAATAAATATTATCACCTGGTTCGAATCAGTCAGGTTTACTGATGCACCGAACTGTGGATTTGATCCTGCAGGTTTTTGAATTACATTCCACATGGGACTGGATAAATGAGCGCCATCCAGGCTAACCTCCAGGTACATTTGCGTCTGGATGCCGACATTTGTTAATCCGTTATAAGGAATGTTAAATATATCTGTCGAATCATAATCCACCTGGATAGGGGAACGGCCGTAAGTATCAAGATTAGCAGTTTGGGGGTAGACAAGAAGAGAACATACAGTATAGATAAGAAGTAACAAACTTTTTTTCATCGCTTCTCCTAAATATTCAAATTGCTTAAGTAGTCCTGCATTAATCTCGGATTTCCGGGAAAAATAATCAAACAAGATTTGTGAACACCTTTATAAAGGTCAGTAAAAATAAAGGAAGTTAGTGTGATTAAAGTTACCGGAGCATAAAAAATATCAATAAAAAAAGGCTGCCCGGATGAGCAGCCTTATATGCTTAGTTCAGAGGTTGTTTCAAGAATTTTACTTGAGTAAAAGCATCTTGTTTACTTTAACATATTTTCCTGCTTCCATTCTGCAGAAATAGATTCCTGATGCAAGGTTAGAAGCATTAAAGTTTGTATTATATGTTCCGGCATTCTGGTATCCATTAACCAGGACAGCCACCTGTTTTCCAAGTGCGTCATATACTACAACTTTTACATTTGAACCTTCCGGTAACTGGTACTGGATAGTAGTTGTAGGGTTAAACGGATTTGGATAGTTCTGTGACAGTACAAAATCCTGAGGCATATTATCTTTTGCATAATCAACAGCAACCGTTCCGCCTAAGGCTTCAATTGAAGCTTTAAGGATTCCAAAGACGAAACGAGGATTGTGAATTCCCTTACTTCCGTCATCTTCAACCATAAAGTAGTTGTAAGCAGCTTGTGCCTGGGTTAAGGTTACAGAAGAATCTGTAATCGAAACGTTGCCGTCGGCATCCTGTGGAAGCATAGTTTTTAACTGATCAAGTAATCCTTCGATTTCAAAAGGAAGCCCTTCATCAGTATGGTCACCATCAAGGTCAAAAGTACCATTTATATAGCATTTTTTATCAGAGAATTTTGTTCCGATTTCACCGTGACAGGTCTGGCAGGCAGCCACGTTGTCTACACCATCTCTAGTCATACTGAAACTATGTGAACCAACTAATATTACGTTACCATCAGGATCAGTTGTACCAGGAAACATATGACAGGTAACGCATGCATCTCCGGTAATTGCGAAATGTGCTGAACTTGTAATATTCTGTCCAAAAGTTACAGCATTTTTTCCTGCAAGGATATCACCCTGAGGACCATGGTGAGGACCGTAATGGGTACTAAGGTTCTTTAGATAGTTATCGGTGTATTCAACGGCATTCTGTCTGGCATGATGACAGTTCATACAAATTGCACCATTTCCTGCACCTGTAACTTCTTCACCGTTAGCCAGGGTAACGTCCATCGTTCTTAACTGATGAGGATTCTGAGCGCTGTGAGGATCGTGGCAGGTAGCACAGGTGATAGAAATTTTTTCTGTAAGGTCCTGGGTAGCAGGAGTTTTACCGCTCTTTATATAATTAACAAATCCGGCACCATTATGGCACTGAACACAGCCGGCGCGTGTCTGTACTGATGCCATTGTGGCATGGTTTGAAACCCTCCATTGATCCGGAAATGACATGGTGTCCGCCGTCGTGACAGATTGCGCAGTTTTCGACTGCAAGTGTAGTTGACATTACATTAGCAGCACCCACGTGCATGCTTCCAGGGCCATGGCAGCTTTCGCACTGAATACGTGCACGCATCATAGCGTCAGGATACTGAGCAACCATATTATTGTATTGGCCGGGGAATAAGGTATCGGGGAATACGAATCCGAAATCATCAAAACCGTTATTATCAGCGTTTTCGTCATAACCGGTTGTATGGCAGCCGATACAGCTTGGACCGTAGTGGTTGCTTAAGGTACCGTTTAATCCTTCTTCGAAGATCATATAATGTCCGGTCTGTTCCCACTGAGCTGTTTTCTCAGCGTGACAGTCCTGGCATGCATGATCTGGTAGAACAGGATATGAATACTGGTAGCCAAGGTATAATCCGACTTTAATTACAATCGGGTCAGAGGCTACAGAACCATCCGAAAATACAATTTTGTAAGTTCCTGATTTATCAGGTGTAAATTTAATAACCTGTTCCTGATCGGTTAAGTTTACACTTTCACCAAATTCAGGGTCAGAGTCACTGGGTTTCTCAACCACAGTCCAGGTTGGACTTGTAATCGTAGCATCTGTTAATACCGCTTCCAGATACATTTGAGTTTGTTCGCCAACATTGGTTAAACCATTGTAAGCTCTGTCAAATATATCACTAGAATCAGCAGCAACCTGACGCGGAGATAGACCGTAAGTCACAACTTTGGCAGACTGTGAATAGAGCAATACTGTGCTGAAAGCTATCATAAACAGTATCAACGTCTTTTTCATCACTTTTCTCCCATTAGATTAATATTGAGTTAAGGTTGTTTTTAGTTTAGTTATCGATCGAATCGAATCTTCTAATTCGTTTTCACTCAGAGGCTTTAAGCCGTAGAAGTGTATTCCAACCTGACTTACCTGCTTGCCCAGTTCGATTCCGGGATCGGAGGTTATAAATACTACGGCCAGGTCGGGATTTAATTGCTTTACATTTTTTAACAGATGAGCAGTGTCTGGTTTAAGAAAATCATCGTCAACTATAAGTATTGAGGGGTGATTTGTATGAATAAATGAAACAACATCAAGCAGGTCATTGCCTTTATTGTAAATGATAAGTTGATTTTGTGCCTTGACTTCAGGTTTGTCAATCAACTTAATAAGACTGGTATCACTGCTAATTGTAACGATTTTCATCACCCCGCCAATATCAATGTGTATGCCATTTCTACAATGAAGAGATCCTTTAGTGACACCTTCTGAATTTCGAAGAATTCGCTGTATTTATTATATTTTTAAACAAAACGAATTATATAATATGCGAATGACTTCTCTTTACTGAGAAAAAAATATCCCACTGTGACATCAATGTCCCTATAAATTCTATCAAAAATGCACTTTCAATTTTTGGCACAGTTTATCTTCATGTGTTTTATTCAACTATTGCTGTATAATATTTTAATAAACTCACTGATCCGGATTGTTTAATTTTTCAATAGTCTCTAAAACCAAATTCTTAGTCTTAAGCCGCCTGCACTGGATATGTAGAATATGAAATCCATAAAAACCAAATTCATTTTCTTTGCCCTTGTTTTAATTATTCTAAGCCTGGTAATCCCCGGATATTTTCTCATATCACAGTTCCGCGAAAATTTTAATCAGCGTTCTGTAATGATGCTGGAGGCAACTCTGGATCTTATGAACTACACACTGGATAATGCAATGCTGAGGGGAAATCAGAAAAATATTCAGTCAATGGTAGATGATCTGGGAAAAAGAAGAGGCATAGACCATATCAGAATTATTAGTCCTGATGGTAAAATTGATTTTGCATCTTCCAGGAATGATATTGGGAAAGGACTGCAGTCTATCCACCCGGATATAAATCCCGATTCGCTTTCATCAGGGAGAATCAGTCTGATTAATAATAATGAATATCATACATTTTCACCTATATTAAATAAGTCTGAATGCCGCGGCTGTCATAATCCGGATGTAATTGCCTACCTGGATGTGGGGGCCGACCTTACACCGGCAGAAACTAAGTTCTATACCGGAACGAGGCATATGATTTTCCTTGGAATTGCAGTTCTGCTGATAATCACTACAGGATTTTATTTTATTTTTCAGTCATTTATAAACAAACCGCTTCAGAAACTGATCAATGCAATGAGAGAGGTTAAAGGCGGTGATTTATCTGCTCACCTTGCGGTAGAGAGAGACGATGAGTTCGGTACAGTTAACCGAAATTTCAACCTGATGGTTAACAGGCTTCATGATTCCCAGGAGGAGATAAGCAAGCTGCATTTTGAACAGCTTCAGCATGCCGACAGGCTGATTACCCTTGGAGAACTGACCTCGGAAACTGCTCACGAAATCAATAATCATACAGCCATAATTATGTCGCGTGCTGATTATCTGTCATTTGAGGCCGAGCAGAATAATAATATTTCCGGATACACAGGTGATATCAAGGTCATCCTGAGCCAGACAGAAAAAATATCGGAGATAACACGCAACGTATTAAAACACAGTAAAAAGACTGAAAAGAATTTCGGTGAAGTAGATCTTTCTGAAGTTGTTGAAAACACTTTAACTACTCTGCATCCGATGCTGAAGAAAAGAAATATTGAATTATCGAAATCAGTATTACCCGGGAAAGCAGTAATAAAAGGTGACGCCCTTCAGCTTGAACAGGCGCTTACAAATCTTGTGATAAATTCACTTGATGCGATGGATAAAGACGGCAGCCTTAAGATCTCACTGTCTTCTGAACACTCGTGTTATATTCTTTCGGTTGAAGATGACGGCAGCGGTATAGAAGAAACAATTAAAGATCAGATTTTTTCTCCCTTCTTTACCACAAAGTCAGGTGGAAAAGGCTCGGGACTGGGATTATATATTGTCAAGAATATCTGTAAAAATCATAATGCTGATATAACTGTGGTTAGCGCTGAAGGAAAAGGGACTGCATTTAAAATTACGTTTAATGGAAAGAGTCATTAAAATGAAAAAGATATTAATAATTGACGATGAACAAGAGATGCTTACCAGTCTCAATAAACTTCTTTCAAGAAACCAGGAATATGACATAAGGTTGATCGGTGATTACCATACTGCACTTAGTGTTGTGACTAAGGAAAGTTTCAACCTGATTATAACAGATCTCAAAATGAAAGAGTATTCAGGCATCGATATTCTCAAAGCAGCTCTTGAAAATTTTCCTGAGTCAAAAATCATAATGATTTCGGGTTACGGAACAATTGAGACAAGTGTAGATGCTATGCGGAACGGGGCTTTTGATTTTCTTGAAAAACCTTTTACTTCAAGGAAGTTATTTGATTCTGTTGAACGGGCTTTATTAAACGGATATTCTGGTGAGGATTCGAGGGAAAGTGATTTGTCTGCAGAGATTCCGGGACTTCTATACAAAAGCGGCAAAATGAAGTCGGTTATAGGTTATCTCACAAAAATAGCCCCGGGAAACATGAATGTGCTTGTTACCGGAGAAAGCGGTACCGGGAAAGAACTCATTGCAAGAGCAATCCACACATTGAGCAGGAGGAATAAGAATCCCTTTGTGCCGGTAAACTGCGGTGCTCTGCCTGAGCATCTGTTTGAGAGTGAATTGTTCGGACACGAAAGAGGAGCCTTCACCGGAGCTGTTAAGACCAAGCCAGGTCTCCTTGAATTTGCAAATCAGGGTACGTTTTTCTTTGACGAGATCGGCGATATGAGTTTGTCACTTCAGATTAAACTTCTTAGAATGCTTGAGGAGAGAAAGATCCGCAGAATAGGAGCAAGTAATGAAATCGAGATTGATGTACGTATAATAGCTGCTACGAACAAAAACCTTGAGAAAGAGGTAGCTGAAAAGAGATTCAGGGAAGATCTGTATTACCGGCTGAATACAATCAGGATCGATGTTCCTCCTCTAAGAGAAAGGAAGGACGATGTTATACTGCTTGCCAAACATTTTCTTGCTGATCTATGCTCAAGGGAAGATAAGCCTGTGCCTGTTTTTTCCAGGGAAGCCGAAACAGCCTTGCAGAATTATTACTGGCCAGGGAACGTCCGGGAAGTACAAAACCTGATAGGACGGGCATATTTCCTCAGTTCAAACGGAATAGTTGAAAGGAATGACCTTCCGATACCTGCATCCTTTGAGGAGAGTGAAGCCGACAGCTCCATTCTCAATCCGCCTTATAAGGAAGCGAAAGAGAAAACTTTAGAGAAATTCGAAATCGAATACCTGACCTATCACCTGAAAAAAAATAAAGGAAATATCTCCAGAACTGCAGAGGTGTGCGGGCTTGATCGTAGGTCGATTCACAGGCTGATCAATAAATATAATATTATTTACCAGGATGAGGAATTAAGCAGCTGATTAATTAAGTAATAGTGGTTAAACAACGGCACTGGTTGACTCGGTCGAAATGAAATTTTTACTTTCGGGGCAGTAACAATGTTTGCAATTTTATATCTGGAGATTTTTTTTCTTAAGTTAGCGGATACATAATCTATTCATTGAATAATTCTGGGGAGTTATATGAAAACAAAGTTACTTTTTTTGTGCGCCATTCTATTTTCTTTTCAGTCTTTACTGTTCTCTCAATCTTCTGTTATTCAACAGATAATTAATGATATCAACAGTGATTCACTAACCCATTTTGTTGCCCAGCTCTCGGGTGAAGTTCCTGTGATAGTTAACGGGACTACACAGACTATTGTTTCCAGGAATAAATATCAGCCAGGTAACAATATAGCTGCAGACTTCGTTAAGCAGAAATTTCAGGGCTATGGGTTAACAGCTTACGATCAGCAGTTCAGTTCAACCGGCAGGAATGTTCTTGCCAGTATCTCCGGCACTGAATATCCGAACAAGGAGTTTATTATTTGTGCCCATTATGATGATATGCCCTCCGGAACAACGGCTCCCGGAGCGGATGATAACGGAAGCGGAACAGCTGCGGTTATAGAGGCTGCAAGGGTTCTGTCGCAGTATTCATTTCCATACACTCTTATTTTTGCAGTTTGGGACGAGGAGGAGCAGGGATTAGTCGGCAGCGATTACTACGCTACACAGGCTGCTCTGGCAGGAGATTCTATTATTGGTGTAGTAAATATGGATATGATTGCATGGGATTCAGACAACGATAACATCTGTAATATTCATACAGCCGATGTGGGCATCACTCACGAAATCTATGATAAAATGGTTGAGCTTAATACAGTGTACAATGTCGGACTGGATATAGTGGAGGTTTATCCGCAGGAGCCCTATAGCGATCATGCCTCTTTCATAGAGAATGGATATTCCGCGGTGCTGCTTATTGAAGACGATAATGATTTTAATACATACTATCATTCCACAAATGATCTTTTGATACATTATAATATACCCTACTTTAAAAAATCCGCACAGCTTGCGGTTGCCGCGATCGCTTCTTATGCTTTGAACCTGAACCTGCAGATAGTACACACGCCATTTGCTTCGGTTGACTATACAGGCGACCTGGTTTTAACAGCAATATTCAGTACCGGTCTTGATTTAGCAACAGGGACTTCGGGTCCCAGGTTATATTACAGAACCAGTACAGGCGGAGGCTTCGGCAGTTTCACTGAAGTTCCGGGAGACCCTGTGCGCGGGGATTACACATATACATTTACCATCCCCGGACAGCAGCTTGGCACCATAGTACAATATTATATTGCTGCCCAGGACGAGGACGCTTCCATCGTAACAACACTACCGGCAGGCGGCGGTGGATTTAATCCCCCCGGAAATATTCCTCCATCAGAATTCTTCCGGTTCTTTGTAGCGCCTCAAACCGTTGCTTTTCAAGATACTGTTATGAATATGAACAGCTGGACAGCAGCAGGCACTTGGGGTACGACAGGATCAAAATATGTATCTGCGCCCTACTCCATAACAGATTCGCCGTCAGGTGAATACGTTAGCAATTCTAATTCAGGAATCACATCTGTTAATTCAATGGACCTTACAGGTTCTCTGGGAGCTACCCTGGAGTTTGATGCTCAATGGGCGATTGAAACCGATTGGGATTATGCCCAGGTATTGATTTCAACAAACAACGGGGCCGACTGGATTCCTCTGCAGGGACAGTACACAAACCCCGGGACAGGTTCATTTCAGCCAAATGGCGAACCGCTGTATGACGGTACGCAGCTTACCTGGGTTCATGAAATAATAGATATCAGCGATTATTCAGTCAGCCAGATAAAATTGCGCTTTCACCTTATCTCTGATGGCTCCATAACTGCCGATGGCTTTTATGTTGATAATATTACGGTTAAGGTATTCAGTGCTGTTCCTGTTGAACTTGCATCCTTTGATGCATCGACAACTGAAGCAGGAGTAAACCTTAGATGGCAAACCGCCTCTGAACTGAATAATAAGGGTTTTGAAATCCAGAGAAAATCTGAGGGCACAGGTGAGTGGACAGTACTGGGATTTGTTAACGGGAATGGAACTTCCACGGAAACGGCTGTTTATTCCTTTACAGATAGCAAACCATTACCGGGAAAATCGTTTTATCGATTGAAACAGGTGGATTTTGACGGCTCATACAAATTATATGACGCTGTTGAAGTGAGTTTCACCCCTGTTTTCAGCTTCTCGCTGGCGCAGAACTATCCGAATCCTTTCAATCCTGAAACAAGAATTAACTTCAGTGTAGGTAAGACTGAACTTGTGACGCTGAAAGTTTATGATGTGCTGGGAAGTGAAACCTCTTCCTTAATAAACGAAGTTAAAGAGCCCGGAGATTATTCTATCTCGTTCGACGGTAGTAAACTGGCAAGCGGAATTTATATTTATAAACTTACAGCCGGTACTTATACTTCAACTAAAAAAATGATCCTTTCAAAGTAGTATTTTTATTCCGGGGAGGCCTTTAAGCAGGGACATCCCCGGATTGCTTCCGGCTGAATCACTTAGATTACCTGTCCTTTTTTGTAACTTTTGACTAAACATCCACAACCCGTTTAATCCATTGATAAATATATTTAAAACAGAAAAGTCACTGAAGACAATTGCAGTCTTTGAATTTTCCAAAGGAATTCTTGTACTGCTTGCAGGTTTTGGCGTGCTTAGTTTGTTAAACAATAATATCCAGAAGAGATTTGAGGATTTTGTCAGTCAGTTCAATTATAGTCCCCATGGTAAAATAACCAGCAGCATATATGGGGCAATCACCAATCCGCAGGATTCCCTGCTGATCATCATAGCTTCATTTGCGATACTTTATTCATCTTTAAGGTTCGCAGAGGGTTACGGGTTATGGCACCAGGCAAACTGGGCTAAATGGATAGGATTAATATCATCACTTATTTACCTGCCATATGAAATATACGACCTTGCACGGCACCCAGGTATTCTGCCGGTTGTATTTATTATTATTAATCTGATCGTTATATACATCCTGTACACAACTATCACCATAAAACATAAGCCGGTTCCGGGTTCAAAGGAATAAACACCTCCCCTAATGAACAATCTCTTCTTCGTGCATTTCCATTTTATCTTCAAGTTCTGCGACACGTTTTTTCATATCCAGAACGCTGTCGGGATTAAGCGAGATCGAATCAATTCCTGTTTTGACAAGGAAATCCACAACTTCGGGATAGTCGCTGGGAGCCTGACCGCATATACTTACTTTGGTATTATTCTTATGAGCCTTTTGAATAAGCATTTCAATCATCAGCTTAACAGCCTCCTCGCGTTCATCAAATAAGCCCGAAAGAATTGAAGAATCCCTGTCGACTCCGAGAGTAAGCTGCGTCAGATCGTTGCTGCCAATAGAGAATCCGTCAAACCGTTTTGCAAATTTATCAGCAAGAACGATATTGGAAGGAACCTCGGCCATCACAAATATTTTAAGTCCATCCTGTCCTCTCACCAAACCATTATCCGCCAGAGCTTCCAGTACTTTATCAGCTTCGGCAAGGGTACGGCAGAATGGAATCATAATAACAATGTTTTTCAGACCTATCTGATCGCGTGCCTTTTTGATAGCCATGCATTCCAGCTCAAATCCTTCCCTGTAATTCTCGCTGTAGTATCTTGATGCTCCTCTGAACCCGAGCATCGGATTTTCTTCATCCGGTTCAAACTGTTTCCCCCCGATCAGTTCTGCATATTCATTTGTTTTAAAGTCGCTCATCCTTACAACAACATCATACGGATATTGCGGAGCCGCTATCTTTGCGATTCCTCTTGAGAGATGCTCTACGAAGTAGTCTTCCTTATTTTCAAATCCTTTCGTCAGTTCACGGATTTTTTTCTTAGCATCTTTATCCTCAAGCTCATTATAATGGACAAGAGCCATAGGATGAATCTTAATGATGTTATTGATAATGAACTCCATCCTGGCCAGTCCTATACCCTCGTTCGGAAGTCTCCACCATCTGAAAGATGCTGAAGGACTAGCAATATTCATCTGGATGCTGGTCTTTGTCTGCGGTATCTCTTCCAGCTTAATGTCTTCAACTTCGAAATCAAGTATTCCGTCGTAAACAAAACCGTTTTCGCCTTCCGCGCATGACATGGTTACCTGCTGTCCATCTTTAAGAGTTTCAGTTGCATCACCTGAACCCACGATTGCAGGTATGCCAAGCTCACGACTTACGATTGCCGCGTGTGAAGTTCTGCCGCCGTAATCCGTAATAATTCCTGAGGCCCTTTTCATTACAGGAACCCAATCCGGATCAGTCATACCTGTAACCAGTATCGCATCATCCTCAAACCTGTCTATCTCATCGGCGCTTTGCAGGACAAGAACCTTTCCGGCAGCGATTGCACCGCCAATGCTGCGGCCCTTTACAACCGGGTCTTTTCTCTCATTCAATCTATAAGCTTTCATGGACTGGCCTGTTTTCTGCGACTGCACAGTTTCGGGGCGTGCCTGGACAATAAATAATTCCTTTAACCGGCTATCCTTAGCCCATTCAATATCCATGGGAGTTTTATAATGCTTTTCTATAATTGCTGCCCAGCGGGCAAGCTTAATAATTTCTTCATCGGTAAGAACAAAGCTTCTCTGTTCTGGCTTTGATGTCTCCACATTTTTTATATTATCTGAATCCCCCCTGGAATAGACCATCTTCTTTTCCTTTTCACCCAGTTTCTTTTCTATTATGGGGACAGCATTTTTATCATCAAGAAGTTTTTTATAGACCTGGTATTCATCAGGATTAACAGTCCCCTGAACTACATTTTCCCCCAGTCCCCATGCAGCGTTTATAACCACCACATCCCGGAATCCTGTTTCAGTATCAAGAGTAAACATTACTCCTGACCCAGCTTTATCAGACCTGACCATTTTCTGAACCCCGACTGAGAGTGCTATTTTCATATGGTCGAATCCTTTTTCATTCCTATAGCTAATTGCACGGTCTGTGAACAATGAAGCATAGCAGTTTCTGCACGCTTCCAGGAGATCATCTTCACCTGAAATATTTAAGTAAGTTTCCTGCTGACCCGCAAAACTTGCATCAGGCAGATCTTCAGCTGTTGCGCTGCTTCTTACAGCAACATCGACATTTTTTGTTTCATACAAATCACTTAAATCTCTGTAGGCTTTTGACACTGCCTGTTTTATTTCACCGGGGAATTCTTTCTTATGAAATAATTTTCTTATTTCTTTTCCTGTATGAGCAAGATTGGAATTATCTCCCTTCAGTTTTTCGACGAGGGTCCTGATCTCTTCTTCCAGATCATTCTGCTTCAGGAATTCACGATAAGCTTCAGCGGTTGTAGCAAAGCCTTCAGGTACTTTTATTCCCTCCGGTTTAAGCGAGGATATCATCTCGCCAAGGGAAGCATTCTTACCGCCGACCAGTTTCACATCCTCTTTATTCAGGTTGTTGAACCAGCGAATAAATTTACTGCCATCTTCCATATTTGATAACTTTCATTATGAATATAATTTTCTCTGAATTCTTTTGAATTCCTCCCCTATCTGGCTATCGATTTTCTTTATCTCTGTTCTTATTGTTTCAAAATTTTCTTTTCCCGGATTCTTTAATTCCTCAACCTTTATTTTCATTTCATCCAGTTTCAACAGCATATCTTCAAATTGGTCGGAAATATTATCCGAAGAATTATTAAGCCGGCTCTGCAGTCCAACAAATTTTGATCGCCATTCTGCTATCTTTTTTTCGCCCTTCGATATTTCTTCATCCTGAAATACTAACATTTTTAACCTCCTGATTTTATACAATAATTTAAATACCCCAAGGATATGTATCCGGTGTGTGAAGTGTCTCGCCGGGGGTTTCCTCCAGCGGATGAAGGGCATAATTCTTTATATGGCGATTCATCGTATAACACTCAGGCCAGTCTCCTTCAACCGCAATAAAATTAAAACCTTTCTCATTAATCAGTCTTTTCGAAATTTTCGTTCTCCAGGTATAATACTCATGCGTTCCATGGGAAGCCTCACCCATCAACACGTAATGAGCATTACCTACTCTTTCAAGCAAAGGCTCAAGGTCGTCATAACTATTCAACTCTGTCGATAAATTATCAACATATCTTATAATATTATCCGGGTTATTTTCTTTTAATTCTAACCGACTCATTTCATTTTTTCCTTATTTATTTTTACCCATATGTTCATCGAACCAGCCTGCTGCCAGCACCACAGTTTCATGAAGTTTGCCTGGCTCTTCAAAAAAATGAGACGCCCCTTTAACAATCTCCATTTTATTATTTCCCCTCATTTTTTTAAGAACCTGTTCATTCATACCTATTACTGGCAGGTCGTTTCCGCCCACTAAGAGCAGAGTTGGAGCTTTGACCTGCTCCAGGTATTTTTCAGCAAGATCAAGTCTTCCTCCCCTTGAAACCACAGCACTGATAAGGTTTTGTCTTCGCGAAGCAGCGATTAATGCAGCCGCAGCCCCGGTACTTGAGCCGAAATATCCTATCTGAAGTTTTCGTGTATTTTCATTTCTGTTAAGCCAGTCAGTAATCTCTGTTAAACGAAGCGCAAGCATCTCCATATCAAATCTGTATTGATGGTTATGAATATCTACCCTCTCCTCTTCTTCAGTGAGAAGGTCAACAAGCATAGTTGCATACTTATTTCTCTGCAGGATCTCAGCTACCTTTTTATTCCTTGAGCTATGCCGGTTGCTTCCGCTTCCATGAGCAAACAATATTATTCCTATATCGTCTTCGGATATATGAATATTGCCCTCAAGAACAACCTGTCCTATTGGTATGTTAATCAGTGTATCATCATTTATTTTTATCGTTGACATTTTATCTCCCGGGATTTTTGAGACTATGTGCTTCTTCCAGAAGATTTATAACATTATCATTAAGTACATTTACGCCGCCCCGCCTAATTGGTTCCTCCCTTCCGGGAACGCCGATTTTTCTTTCAATAAATATATCCCGAGGAACACACAAACTCGTGGCTGATTTGTATGTTAGGGGAACATCACCACCGGAAACCCTCATAAGTATGAGAACTGCTTTTATAAACTTTATCAGCTCTGAAGAAAGCATTCTTCCGGCATTGTACATGTCTTTAAATAAGTTCATCATTCAATCCTTTATTAACAATAAATAAAGAAAAGGATAAGTGTTTGTGATTAGAATGACAGTAAATTACAGAGAGGGAAAAAGGTGAGGACTGATAACCTCAGATGAGGTTAAACATATAAAAATATCCGGCAGCCTGATTTTTATTGATCAGTACAATTCTATCATCGCCGGGATTTTTGACCAGATTCGGATCAAAATCGCCCGTGGTGAAAATAAATATCTTTTCAGTGTTAGTAACGAGAGAATCAATAAAATCCTTTACAGCTTTTCTTGTTACAACCTTCATATTCACGCATTGGATGGCTGCTTTTATTTCAACGGAGTTTTTTACGGAAGAGGCATATAACCTGACTTCATCAGGATTGAAAGCAGTTTTAAAACTTACATTCCGGTAGCCGATTCTTCCAAGAAGGGCTTTAACCTTATGCGAAAAATCGTCTGTATTCAGGCCAACTATATAGTCAAGATGTTCTTTTTTCATTGTTTCTATTGAAGCCGGATCTTTAGGTTCCACAAGTTCGAGTACTTCAAGCCAGTCTTCATTGGAAAACAGAGCATACATACCTTCTGAACTGAGTAGGTCGAACATGTTCTTGTTATCAAGTCCCTTTTCGATCAGCTTCGTCTGAATTTTTTCATCGATACTATTTTTTACAAAGTAGTTATAAACATTTAAGCCGCCAGCGGCACTGTTCTCAGAAGAGTTCAATTTTTCTTCAGACTGCCAGGCTGTTACAGGACTCCACCATTGGTCAAAGTGTATCAGGTAAGGTACGTTATCAAGGTTAAATTTAGCATTCAAAGCCTTCATACCTGCAAGGAAAACGGTAACAGATTTGTCTTTGCTAAATTTCTTCACAGCATCTTCCATTTCCTTTAAGGAAATGCCTGTCTGATAAAGAACATATTTTATACCGTTTTTAGCAAAAAGTTTTTCGAGTCTTTGTGTACCCTGACGGTCGTATTGTGAATAGACCACAACTTTCTTACCGCTCTGCTTAATGCTTTTCACGTGGTGAAGCAGGAGCTCAGACTTAACGCTAGATTCTTTCTTTCCATGAAAGTTGCCAATCTGGGTAAGTTGATGAATTAATGTGAAAACATTCGACTGAACGAGGAACGGGTTGCCGGCCTGTACCAGGTCGTATATCTTTTCTCTGCCAGATTCAAGAGCTTTTTCATATTCAAGTCTCTGAGCAGAGTCCATTTCAACCCAGTAATCCTGCTTTATTTTTTTCGGAATTGATTTTGAAATATCTTCCCGTGTTCTGCCAAAACTTTCAACCGGGTCTTCCTGCCCTGTAATCTGCGCAATTTTATCCTTTAATGCTTCAGTCGGTAATCCGCTCAGCATCCAGAGGTACTTCGGCAGCGGTTTAAGCGTATTTTCAGGAAAGTCCTCTGCGCTATCAATTACGAGACAGCTTCTGCGGTTCAACTCATCCGGTGAGATTAACTTTTTCTCAATTGCTTCGGTGAAAAGCTGGTGATCAATAATTTTAACAGCTGAAGAATTCTTCCATTCATGTTCGGTATTATCGTAAATGATGCTTGCTGTTATAGAAGGGGAGAATTTCTGCAGGTGATCGTACCATCCACTCAGTTTTTCACTGCTTAATAACTTACTGCGTTTAGACCAGCCTTTATCCTCTTTACGGCAAACGATTACAGCATTTGAAATATCCTTCCTTCTGAAAAGGATTTTCAGTGCGCCGATGACCTCAAGTGTTTTTCCTGTGCCGAGTTCATCATTCAGAAGAACAACTTCCTTATCCGACAGGAAATCTGCTGCAGGTTTCTGATAGTCGTAAAGAAAATCGTATATTTTTGCCTTCTCCTCCCTGCTGAAATTTATTGCCGGTTGAAGAATTACCTCCAGATCTCTGGAAAGAACATCCTTATTCTCATCAACAACATCATGTTTAGCACTGAACGTGAAGCTATTTATTTCAGATAGAATTTTATCAGTAATTTTTATACCCTGTTTAACTTTAGGGGCTGAAATTCTAACATTCTTAACAGAAAGTATTTTCAGTTTATTTTTTATTGTTGACGGTATCTTTATTTCTGAAGGTTTATCGCCTGCAGGGATCAGATCAAAACTCACCTCTTGAACAAGTTTCTTCTGATCTTTAATGGAACCCAGTAGTTTCTCCAGCTGCATCACCTCAACCTTCTTTACAGAAGAAGATTTCGGAAGAGGCTGGAATTCAATTTTTCTGTTTTCGGCCGTATTTAAAGGATTTACGAAGCTATCGGAGTTAAGGAGCTCAACATTCATAACTTCTGTTTTAAGGTTCGAAAGCAGATCCAGAACCTTAACCTTATCCAGCAGGCCTATGGTAATCGAATATACCTTCTCACCCGGTACCAGCATGGGGAAGTTGAAAAGCCGGGGGGCAAGCAGGTAAAACTCACGGATAAGTATTTCAGACGCAGGTTCGGAAGCCTTTTTCGATTTACCTTCACTTAAACGGAAAATGCCGCCTTTACCTGAATCAGAAACCGATAACGAGTAGGCAATATCTGCTTCGTTCAGAATTTCCTTAATCTCTGTTAAAGACGTTTTAGGAAAGCTGAAGAAGATCTTGCTGGTTTTTTGTTTCTGGACATACAGCTGCTTGAAGGCTTTTGAATATTTGACTTTAGGAAGATCGAAAGTGTAACCCCTGGATGAAGGAAGTTCTGGCCAGACATTAAGGGCATCCGTATCAAGAACCGATGTATAGATGTTCTCTATATAATACTCATCAGCATCGGGTTCTCTCAGCCACTTATTCCAGTCGTAATGCTCAGGAAACTCAAGCTTACTGACTGATTCTGCTACCTTCTTCCTTACTATTTTGTACATCAGTCGCTTGTCTTCTGAAGATGAACCTGTTCACAAGCCTGTTTCAGACGATCAAAGGGCTCAAGGAGGTTCCTGTTTTCCGAAACTTCATTTAACAGGTCTTTTATTTGTCCCAGCTCCGACTCATATTTTTTAGAAGTTTCAACGAACATTTTACCGCTGCCGTTGTAACCCTTAAGCTCCTGGGCACTTTTGCTGCCTTTGGGGGAGGAATCTTCATCCCCGTATACTCTGACAACTCTGACACCCTGTTTATTGTTGGCTCCAAGGAAGAGATTATCCTTTACCAGTATGATATCAATCTCTTCATTAAGAGCATTTATCAGGGGAACCGATATAAGTTCTACCAGGATATGCTCAAGGAGAACGTCGCCGTATAAAGTTTTCTGGAAGTTGGTAGTTTTTATCGGCGCTGTTACCCTGAATTCCAGCGGTTTTGTATCGGAATCAGTGACAAGAATTGCGCCCATAACACCGCCATTATCATCAGGTGCGTAGGTTTCAAGGAAACCAATTTTTCCTATTGACATTGCTGCTGCCTCTCTTTATTAATTATTAACTATTTGTTTAACACTGTATTAATCGTATACACAAAAACTGTCCGACATTTTTGACGTCATTCTCTTCAGGCAGGCGTCCTATGCCGGAAAACTAAATAATTGCAGGTATTGAGACACAATTAATATGCCGATAAATAAATGGCGTGTCTTATTAAAAAACGGCCGTAATTAAAATGAAACAGTTGGTATTTTTTATACAATTATTCAAATTGATGTAAATTTGTCTGTTATCTTTGATCGGACTTAAATATTTTACCGGTAATTAAACAAAAACTGTCCTGCTGATGACAAAATTTTACTTTCTGATCCTTTTTCAATTTATTCTTAGTACCGCCTTCGGTCAGTATTCCCTTCCTACTGAGAATTCAATTTTGTTTTCAGGTTCGGGAAATTGCGCCGACTGCCATACAGGCAACGGAGATGTGCTATCATTGAACGGGGTAGATATTTCTCCTCCCACTTACTGGCGGTCAACTATGATGGCAAATTCCAGCAAGGATCCTCTCTGGAGAGCAATGGTTTCAGGAGAAGTAAATGAATTCCCTGCGTTACAGGACACTATTGAGACCCTCTGCACTAAGTGCCATGCCCCGATGGGTTATACACAGGCTATTTACGACGGGCATACGAAATATACTATGGCGGAACTACGGTTGGATCCCCTTGCGAATGACGGTGTTAGCTGCACAGTCTGTCACCAGGTAAATCCTGTAAACTTTGGAGAGCAGTCATCTTATTCCGGAAATTATATCATCACCGATGACAGTCTTGTTTATGGCCCCTACGAGTATCCTGATACATTTTTTATGCAGCAGTTCATCGGCTACACTCCAACCTATGAACCAAAATCAATAACCTCGGATTTATGCGCCACGTGCCACACACTGTTCACTCCCACACTGGATGAACAGGGAAATGTTGTTGGAGATTTTCCCGAACAGACTCCTTACCTTGAATGGAAGAACAGCATTTACCCGGCGCAGCAGATAAGCTGCCAGAGTTGTCATTCACCAAAAATCTTCGACCCTATTGATATTGCGACAATCCCCGAATCAGACACAACACACCGAACTCCCTTTTGGAAAGAAACATTCGTCGGCGGCAACACCTTCATCCTGAAGATGCTGCGTGACTACCCTGATACGCTTCAGGTAACTGCAGAAAGCAGCCATTTCGATACTACTCTGGCGTTGGCAGAAAAGAATCTTAAAGATCTTTCTCTGAACCTTTACCTGGAAGCTTACCAGGAAAATGATTCTCTGACGGTAAGCGTTAAAGTACAGAATATTACAGGACATAAACTACCCACAGGAATTCCATTAAGAAGGATGTGGATTCATCTCTGGGCAGCCAACGGGGATAGTACTAAAATTTTTGAATCGGGGAGCTGGGACAGTGAGGGAAGAATATATGGAATGGATCTTCCTTTTGAGAAGCATTATGATTTAATAAACCGTGAGGATGAGGTTCAGGTATATGAAGCAGTACCGGTGGATATAAACGGGAACGTTACCTACACCCTGCTTCGCGCGTCAACTTTTATAAAGGATAACAGAATACCTCCTCTCGGATTTAAATCATCGCATATAAGCTATGATACCACCGCTGTATATGGCTATGCAGTGGATGATCCGGATTTTAATAAAACTAACGGGAATGAAGGAACGGGTACTGATGCCGTTAAGTACAGGATATCTGTTAGCGGCCTGACTGAGATGAACATTACCGCAGAGGTATGTTATCAGACGCTGAAGCCGGAAGTTGCCGATTACCTGGCTGGGATGAATTCAGCCGACATAAACAGGTTTAACCGGATGTATGAAGCCTCAGATAAAAATCCCGTTATAATGAAGAGCGGGGAAATTCACATTAACATCACCGGTATGAGGGATCGGAAAATTTCCAGTTTAGATTTCTCACTGGCACAGAATTACCCCAATCCGTTCAATCCTGCTACAAAGATAAGGTTTAATCTTCCCAATACCGGGAATACATCTCTAATTGTTTATGATGTGCTGGGCAAAGAGATCAGTGTGCTGTTAGACAGAGAGATGGATGCAGGTGAGTATGAAATAACTTTTAATGGTGCTTCACTGTCGAGCGGGATATATTTTTACAGACTTACTTCCGGAAGCTATTCTCAGATTCGTAAAATGCTTCTGGTGAAATAGTATGCCTTGCCGGCCATCTGTCGGTCATTCACCGACCTGTAACAAAGGTATGAAAACTTTTCTTCAGACTATATCCGAAGAATAGCCCTATTGTAGAAATGTCTAGCATTCAGGTAAAAGTTTCAATTTGAGAATATTATCCTGGTTAAATCTTTTAAGCGAGCATATTTATCCTCGATTAACGAGCAAATATCAAATATTTGTGTCGATTCCACATTGTTTCGTTATGGCACATAACTTGTGAAATATCTTCACAAAAAGGAACTATAAGTATCGTAATCCCTCTTTATATAAGGTAACTTCAATGAAATTCTCTTTATTCCTCCTCATAATATCATTTATGTTTTTATCGATTAATGAAAGTTATGCCCAGCCGGCGAGTAACGGCTGGAGTATTGGATTCGGGGCCACTTATCCAAGGTTTATCAGCGTATCGGGTGATGGATATTCCGGTAATACAAACTTCGGAGGATACCTTTCCTTCGAAAGAGACTTTTCAGAGTACATTGCTTTGAGGTTAAAAGGCGGTGTCTATCATATGGAATCGTATTATTTCAGAGGAAATATAACCAATCTTCAGAAGGTGAATGCATTTACAGGCGACATTGACCTGCTATACACCATTCTGCCATGTGAAGACTTAACTCCTTTTGTATTGGCTGGCGGAGGATTTATAGGCTCAAAGTCTCAGAATTCCTTTAACCCTGAACTGGATGACTTTGTTGCCGGATATGAAGTAAACCTTGGTCTGGGGGCTTTCTGGAATATGTCTGATGACTGGAAGCTTAAAGCAGAAATGAATTATCATACACTTTCACACAACAAGCTGGACGGTAATTACAGCGTGAATGAACAGGATAAAGGTATCTTCGGAGGAAACGGAGATACATATATGACGTTTGAATTAGGTTTTATATGGCAGTTCTCACAGGGTGAACCTTCAACTATCTGCGAGGAATGTCCCGAGGGAATAAAAGAAGTTTTCAAAACAGACACTGTCTTTAAGGAAGTTCCTGTTGTAAAAATAGAAAAGGATACTTTATACAGAACAAAACCGATGCTATTCAACGTCAATTTCGATTTTGATAAATCAGATATACGGGTAGAATCATACCCGATACTGGAGCACGCACTGGATGTATTAAAAGAATTCCCTGAAATGAAAGTTATTATATCAGGACATACAGACAGTTTCGGGTCTGACGACTATAATGTTAAACTTTCCAAGAGAAGAGTTAATTCGGTATATGACTACCTGGTAAAACATGGTATTAGCGAGGACCGCATTACGAAGGAGGCTTTCGGTGAGAAGCAGCCTGTACGTGAAAATGATTCACCTTTAAACCGTGCATTCAATAGGAGAGTGGAGTTTAAGATAGTGGATTAAATACTTTATTTATTCATAAAAAAATGGAATATTGCAAATACGAATTGCGTGATTTCAAGGGGAAGTAAATCTAGTTGAGTTATTGTATAAAATATTATGGTGCAAAATGGGCAGACTAAAACTGTTAGCGGGGTTAATTCTGTTTATAACTTTTATAAACTATCCTCAGTCCTTTATTAAAAATGATGTTCATCCTTTCTCTCAATCCCTTTTAGGTACGGCAGCCGGAGGAATAACGATCGGCAAGACAGATTACAAAGACGTAAAGCTGGGCGTGAACGGCACGCTCTCTGCAACCTACTACTTCCCGGCAATGGATGAAAACATACTCGGATTGCGGCTTCAAGGCGGCCTGGTAACGGTTAAGGGAAAAGACGCAGCCAAAGCACCGGAAGCCTTCAGTACAGATATTTTATTACTCAGCGGTTCTCTGCTGTATTCGTATGCAGTTACTCAGGATTTCCTGCCTTATGCAGGCGTGGGTTTATCGTTTATTTCTTTTAGTCCCAAAGATGACAATGGGCAGCTTCTTTTAAATAACCGGGAAAGCGTATATGACAAAAGCACGTTCGGGTTCAATGCGGAAGCAGGAATAAATATCCCGGTGAACCAGCAGATAAGTATACAGGTAAACTCCGCACTTCATTTTGTATTCAGTGATTATCTGGATGATGTAGCTCTCGGGAAAAATAAAGATTTCTTTTCAACAGTTTCACTAGGAATTTCGTATGCATTTTTAAGCAACAGGGATTCTGATGGTGATGGTATTATTGACGGGGATGATAAATGTCCGCAGGAACCGGAAGATTATGATGGATTCCAGGACAGTGACGGATGTCCTGATTATGATAATGATGAAGACGGAATTCCAGACATAAAAGACCAGTGTCCTGATGAAGCTGAGGATATTGACGGGTTCCAGGATAATGACGGCTGCCCGGATCTGGATAATGATGGCGACGGCATACTGGATAAAAACGACAAATGCCCGAATGAAGCAGAAGATTTTGATGGCTTCCAGGATGAAGACGGATGTCCCGACTTCGACAATGACAGCGACGGTATACCCGACAAAGATGACAAATGTCCAAATGAAGCTGAAACAGTAAATGGATATCAGGATGATGACGGATGTCCTGATGTTGCACCAAATTCTCAGAAGACAGAAATTCCAAAAGAATCAGTAAGCAAATCTACAGATACCTTCACTCTACAGGCGGATGATCTTTTTTATACAAACCGTGCTGAAATAAGGCCCAATTCATACAAAAAACTGGATGAAATTGTTTCACAGATAAAGAAAAGTCCCGATGCATTCTGGCGAATTGAGGGTCATATGGACAGCCAGGGTCCCGAACAATGGATAAGAACTATGTCCTCAAAGCGAGCTGAAGCTGTATATTATTATTTCATCTCCCACGGACTTGACGCTTCAAAATTTACGATTTACGGACTCGGAGACAAATTCCCGGTTGCTAACAACACCACCGAGGAAGGAAGAGCAAAAAATCGTAGAATAGTAATTGTAAAAGAGCAGTAGGTGATTTACTTCACACTGCTCTCTATTTAGTTATATAAATTTTTTCGCACCTCGTAAAAATATTTCCGGTAATTCTTACCAGAGGGAATTCTATCCTTCTTATATCGTTAAAAATCAATGGCTGAATTGAAGGTATGATTATTGTCACTATCAAGGAAAGTGTGTTGATAATCTATTTTAAAGCGGAGAAGTTATGGCCGTAAATATTCATTTTAGAGCAGCTGATCAGAATTTTGAAATAGCAGAAAAGATTAAACCTGTAAGGGTAGATCTTAGTACCGTCAGCATTACACGGCAAAACAACCATAAAGGTTTATTGAAACTCTCTCTGAGTATAACTTATTTCTTCGTTCTGGCATATTTCCTGGTTAAACTCCTTGCCTGAAAAATCCAAAGATTAAAGATTTTTAAAAAAGCTGTCTCAAAAGGACAGCTTTTTTGTTTTAAAAATGAGAATGGAAAAGGCTTCGAGAAAATATACCTTAATTGGAGATTGACGGCCAATCTTTTTATAATTACGAGACTGATAATTAAATCTATAAAACATTAGGTTTATGTTGGTTTCAAATTTAGCTTTTAAGATAGAGCTCTGGTGGACCGAGCTCAACCTACCATCTGATACTATAGAAACGCTGAGCGGTTATCTCGACAAATCAGAGAAAGAAGCAATTTCAAAACTAAAATTTGAATGGCTCCGCAACCGCGCCGTGATATCGAAAGGCTTATTAAGAGCTCTGATAGCCGGGTATCTGGGAAAGCATCCATCCGAATTAAAATTCTCATTTAATGATTTCGGTAAACCCTTTCTTGCTGATACTCAGGAGGATCTGCAATTTAACCTTTCACATAGCGACGATGTCATCGTTTTTGCTTTTACTTCAGGTTACAGTATAGGTGTGGATATTGAAAGAATTAAGAACATAGAAGATATGGCTGGTGTAGCAGATATTTGCTTTACCAAGTACGAAAATAACTGGATGCACAAAACGGTTTCATTACCTGAAACCTTCTATAAAATCTGGACAATTAAAGAGGCTTTTATAAAAGCTATAGGAAAAGGGTTTTCGTTTTCACCGAAAGACATAGAACTCAAGAAAGAATCAGAAGACCTGATACAAATAAAAAAAATAAATAAACCAGAGTTCGCAGGCAACTTTCAGGTCAAAACTATTAAATTGTTGCCTGATTACGTTCTCTCCCTTGTTTATGAAGGAAAAAAAGACATTGAAATTTATAATTGGAAAGGTGATATTTAGGATGCTGTTTTACCTTAAAGATATACATATGTTTCCTGTTGTGAGCCGGTTATTCAGTTATTAAATTTCAAATCTCATAATAAAATTGGTCTTTGGGGTACTACCTTTGTTTCTTTCTAATTTTTATAAATGTGTAAGTTTAAGATCGTAAAATCAAAATTTTTGTATTAATACAGTACATATATGTTTAATATCTCTTATCATGAGAAAATAGTTTCTCAAATTCGTTTTTTTCGATTACTCATAAGAGGCATATATTTTGATCAAATATCAAATAAATCCCGAGGGTCTTAATCTGCAAAATTTCAAAATCAATAGAAGTAAAGATTGGTTTTTCTGGTCAATCATTCCTGTACATTATTGTTTAAGCCCGAATATTTTTAATTGATTGATCGTTCATCCTGACTCTGTAAGATCATAATATATTTTGAGATACCGAATTATAAAAAGGTAAACTGAAACCCCGATGCATGATAAACAATTACTTGGTTTAGACAGGACTGAAGCTTTTTCATCCAATAATCCTACTATTACGGAATTATTCGAGACCCAGGCAGCTCTTTACCCCCAGTCGACTGCATTGATCAGCCGACACCGCGATTCTTCGGAAAGGCAGACACTATCTTACGGTGAGCTGAATATCAGGGCCAACCAATTAGCACATTATTTAATATCCAGAGGTGTAAAGCCGGATATGCTTGTGGCAATCTCAATGGAACGATCTGCCGATCTGGTGGTTGGACTTCTGGCTATACTAAAGGCAGGGGGCGCTTATTTACCGATAGATTTAAGCTATCCCCCGGATAGACTATCCTTTATGTTGAAGGATTCAAATGCAGCTTTGTTATTAACTCAAAAAGATCTGATAAACCGAATTCCTCAGACCAAGGCTGATATTATTCTTATTGATGAATTTGAATTTAATAGTGAAGACAAAGCGAATCCAACAACTGAAATGAGAAATTCAAATCTCGCATATGTAATATATACTTCCGGGTCTACCGGGAAGCCTAATGGCGTTATGGTGACCCATAACAACGTCATCAGACTTTTCGAATCTACCAGAGAATGGTTTAATTTTAATGAGAATGATATATGGACATTTTTCCACTCATATGCTTTTGACTTTTCTGTCTGGGAAATCTGGGGCGCTCTACTACATGCCGGTAAACTTATAATAGTTCCCTATTTATTAAGCCGTTCTCCTGAATCTTTCTATGAACTGTTAATAAACGAAAAAGTAACAGTATTGAATCAGACTCCTTCTGCATTTTATCAGTTGATGCAGGCAGAGGAAGTCAGAGGTTATAAAGATAAATTAGCATTGCGTTATGTCATCTTCGGTGGTGAAGCTCTTAACCTGGCAGCATTAAAACCATGGTTCGAAAGACACGGAGATTCTGATCCGCAGCTCATAAACATGTATGGGATCACTGAAACTACAGTTCATGTTACCTATAGGCCTGTAACTTCTAAAGATATTAATTCAGGAAGTGTAATTGGCGTACCCATTCCGGACCTGCATGTATACATTCTTAATGAAAAATTAGAACCCGTAAAAACCGGTGAATCCGGTGAAATATATGTGGGGGGTGCCGGATTATCAAAAGGATATTTGAATCGTCCCGCGTTGACTATGGAGCGTTTCATTAAGAATCCTTTTTCAGATGTTAATAATGGAAGACTTTATAAAACCGGGGACCTTGGGCGTCTCCTTAAAGGAAATGACATTGAATATCTCGGCAGGATTGACCATCAGGTAAAGATCAGGGGATTTAGAATCGAACCCGGTGAAATTGAAAGCTCAATAAGAAACTATAAAGGAATTAAAGACTGTACGGTTAAGGTGCATAATTATTCAAAAGACGTTATTTTGATTATAGCATACTTCGTTGCGGATGGTATCGTTCACTTTGAGGATTTAAAGAAATACCTTAGACAATTTCTTCCGGAATACATGATGCCTAACACGTTCGTTAAACTGGATAAAATACCACTTACACCGAACGGAAAAACAGATTTTAATGCGCTGCCGATCCCTGAGATGAGTACCGGCAGTAATAATTCGGGGAATGGCCGTAAAGAATTCACAGAAGTTGAAAGCTTGATAAGGGATATCTGGATAAATCTTCTCGGTTATGAAAATATCGGAATAAATGACAATTTCTTCGATGCCGGAGGTAACTCCCTTCTTATGGGCAGGCTGCAGTTAAAAATCAACCAGGCATTTAATGAAAATGTATCAATAGTTGATTTGTTCCGCTATCCCTCGATAACCTCTCTTGCAAGATTTATTACGAATAAATCGGAGTCACCATTAAGCAGCAGTATTTCTATACAGGACAAAAAGATTCCCATTGAAACTGATATCGCGATAATAGGTATGGCGGGAAAATATCCCGGAGCGGATAGCATCAATGAATTTTGGCAGAACCTTGTCAACGGCGTAGAGTCGATTACATTTTTCTCTAATGAAGAGCTTGAATTTATTCCTAAAGGAAATCTGGATTCCGAGATAAAATTTATAAGGGCAAGAGGATATTTAAAAGATGCCGATAAGTTCGATGCTGAATTTTTCGGCTTCAATCCCCGTGAGGCAGCTGTGATGGACCCTCAGCATCGTCTCTTTCTAGAATGTGCCTGGGCGGCACTGGAAGATGCTGGCTATTGTGGTGAAAAATATAATGGTTCAATAGGAGTATTTGCAGGATCCAGTTTAAATACCTACCTGATATTTAATGTACTTAAGGACCGTGAAACTGCCGAAGAGATGGCCAATTCATATCAAATAGCAGATTATACAACCTTAACAGGTAATGATAATGCATTTCTAACCACCAAAATTGCATATAAATTAGGATTAAGAGGCCCGGCAGTTAATCTTCAGACTGCCTGTTCCACTTCTCTTGTTGCGGTCGGACAGGCATATCAGAGTCTTGTTTCAGGTCAGAGCGATATGGCGATAGCTGGGGGTGTTTCCATAACATTTCCGCAAAAGAGAGGATACTTCTTTGTAGACGGTAGCATTGGATCTGAGGACGGACATTGTAAACCGTTTGATGCAGATGCAACCGGAACTGTATTCAGTCACGGCGCAGGAATAGTAGTCATGAAACGCCTTAAGGATGCAATCCGCGATGGTGATTCTATTTATGCCGTAATTAAATCAGTCGCCATAAACAATGACGGCTCTGACAAAGCCGGATATATGACCCCGAGTGTAGAAGGTCAGGCAGATGTCATTAAAAAAGCACAGCAGGCAGCTGGAGTTGATCCTTCTACGATCAGGTACGTAGAAACGCATGGTACAGGAACCCCTGTAGGCGATCCTATCGAAGTTGCAAGTCTGGAAAAAGCCTTTGGTGATACCAAAGAAAGGAATTTCTGCGGAATTGGTTCTGTTAAGAGCAATCTAGGACATACTGACGCTGCTGCCGGAGTTACAGGATTGATTAAAACTGCCCTTTCACTTTATAACAGGGTAATCCCCCCTACTTTGCATTACACCAAACCCAATCCCCGTATAGATTTTGCAAACTCACCTTTTTATGTTGTCGATAAACTTACCGATCTAAGCAGTAGTAAAAGACCATTAAGAGCGGCAGTAAGTGCATTCGGTGTAGGAGGTACAAACGCACATGCCATACTCGAAGAGTTTCCCTATGTATCATTCTCCTGTGAGGAAGACAGAGATAAGTATTTGATTATAGTCTCCGCAAAGACTGAGAACTCGTTAAATAATAATTTGAAAGCGCTGAGGGATTATCTGAAAAATAATCCTGAAGAGGCAATCAATGATGTTGCATATACTTTACAGGTAGGCAGGAAAGAATTTGAGCACCGTAGGTATCTTACAGCAGACAGCTGTACAAACGCTGCCGGAATTATAGGAGACCTGATAAAATCAGAGACAAACAAGAGCAAAATAAATTCTAACGACCGCCCACATGTTGTTTTTATGTTCCCGGGCCAGGGAGCACAGTACGTAAACATGGGAAAAGGTCTTTATATCCGCGAGAAGGTTTTTAGAGAAACAGTTGACCAATGTGCTGAATATCTGAAACCAATACTGGAACTGGATATCAGAGAATTGCTCTACCCCCAAAACGAAAGCGAGGATCCCGCCAGGAAACTGGAGCAAACTGTCTATACCCAGCCCGCACTTTTTATAGTTGAATATTCACTTGCACAGCTTTTACTGAACCTGGGAATAAAGCCTGCCTCGATGATCGGACACAGTATCGGAGATTATACTGCGGCATGTCTTGCCGGAGTATTTAGTCTTGAAGACGCACTATATATTATAGCCATGCGTGCGCGGATAATGCAGCAGCAGGAACACGGCAGTATGCTTTCTGTAAGGTTAAATGAATCTGAAGTAACACCTTATTTGAATGAAGATATATCTCTGGCGGCAATTAATTCTCCAAACCTGGTTGTATTATCAGGGCCTACTGATAAAATCGGGCAATTATCCGGGAAACTATCTGAGTTAAAGATAGAAAATCGTGTTCTGTTCACCTCTCATGCATATCATTCAAAAATGATGGAACCGGCATTAGAGCCCTTCACTTCTGAATTTTCAAAAATAGAACTAAACAAGCCTTCGGCGCCCTTCATTTCAAGTCTAACCGGAACCTGGATTACGGATGAACAGGCCACAGATCCGGGATTTTGGGCAATGCAGCTTCGGAATGCCGTTAGATTTTCAAATGGAATACTAGAGCTCCAGAAAAAAAATCATCTCGTTATGATTGAACTAGGCCCGGGACGTGCATTATCCACAATGGTAAGTCAGCATAGGAATTCTGAGATTAAGCAAACAACGATTACCACGCTAATAAAACCGATTGAAAAGGAAGATGATAAAATTAACCTGCTGAATGCAATTGGTAAGATCTGGTTGACAGGAATTGAAATTGACTGGAATTCTCTTTACAAAGAAAAGAAAAGAAGGAGACTTCATCTCCCTTCCTACCAGTTTGACAGAAAAAGTTACTGGATCGAACCTCCCGATCGGAAAACAATCCCCCCGGCGGAGATGCAGGCGAAAATTCCACAGAGAATACAAAAGGCGGTAAAACGACCAAGAATAAAAAAGGTGGTACAAGAAAGCGAAATGACAAGGAAAGATTATATTATAAGTATACTTAAAGAAGTTCTGGAAGAATTATCGGGTATCAAAAAGGCCGACCTCGACGAAACTAAAAGCTTTTTTGAATTAGGTTTCGACAGCTTATTTATGACACAGGTTAGTCTGGCTTTTCAAAAGAAATTCGAAGTAAAAATTACCTTAAGACAACTACTCGATACTGCACCGACGATTTCTGCAATTGCAGAGTATATTGAAGGCAAATTGCCCGAAAATAAATTTGTCCCCCCTATGCAAGAGATTATTATTGAAGAGGAAGGTGAAGAATTTGTGGAAGAATATGAAGAAGATACGATACCGGGTGAAGGAGTTAAAGCAGATCAGCAGAACTCCGGCGGAAATTCTCCGGTTGAAAATCTGATTCGTGAACAGCTGGATATAATGAGGAAACAGCTTGAAGTACTTGGCAGAAACGGTACAGTTCAGCCATCCTCTAAATCAGAGATCTTTAATAAACAGGAAGTGATACATAGCGTAATAACCCCGGTGGAAGAAAAGAAACTACACCCGGGTGACAAAAAAGTTTTTGAAAGATTCGGGCCATATAATCCGATCAAAACCAATAAAGATGGATCACTTACCGGGAATCAGCAGGCATATCTTGATAAACTAATAAAAGAATATACTGCGAAGACAAAAAGTTCGAAAAATTTAACTCAGCAGCACAGGGCCCATTATTCCGATCCACGGACAGTTTCCGGTTTTCTTCCGATCTGGAAGGAAATGACCTACCAGGTAATTACTAAAAAGTCGGATGGCTCAAAACTCTGGGATCTCGATGAAAATGAATACATCGATGTAATTATGGGATTCGGTCAATATTTATTCGGGCACAATCCTTCATTTGTAAGAGAAGAGATCGAGAAACAGCTGAAACTTGGTTTTGAAATCGGACCGCAATCACCTATTGCAGGTGAAGTTGCAAAGTTAATATGTGAATTTACGGGTTTTGACAGAGCAGCATTTTGTGTGACCGGTTCGGAAGCTGTACTTGGCGCAATCAGGGCTGCAAGGACAGTAACAGGAAAGGATAAAATTGTTTTCTTTGCAGGGGATTACCATGGCATTATCGACGAAGTTTTGATAAAAACAATAGTAAATGGTGACGAGGTAAGAACGATGCCGATAGCTCCGGGTATCCCAAGAGAAAATGTACAGAACACGATTGCTCTTGAGTATGGAACTGAAGAATCATTAAAAATAATTGAAAAACTTTTACCCGAAATCGGCGGGATAATGGTTGAACCTGTGCAGGCAAGAAGACCTGATTTTCAGCCGCAGGAATTCCTTCAGAAATTACGTAAAATAACAAAAGATGCAGGTATACCGCTTATTTTTGATGAGGTAATAACGGGCTTCCGGACTTCTCAGGGCGGTGCACAGGAATGGTTCGGGATAAAGGCTGACATCGGGACATTCGGTAAAGTTATAGGCGGAGGATTTCCGATAGGCGTTATAGCCGGCACTAAATTATACATGGATTCTTTTGACGGTGGATACTGGCAGTACGGAGATGATTCGATTCCGGAAGCAGGGGTGACATTTTTTGCCGGAACTTTCGCTAGGCATCCTCTTTCGCTTACAGCCTGCTATGCTGTTTTGAACTATCTTAAATCAAAAGGAGGCTCTCTTCAGCAAGAACTTAATCAGAAGGCAAAACATTTAAGTGAAGAACTGAATGACTTCTTAAAACAGAGAAATGTCCCTGTTAAGATAATGAATTTCAGTTCGGTAATTTATTATAGTTATCCTAAAGATCTCAGTTTTTTCAGCCTGCTGTTTTATGTATTGAGACATAAAGGTATCCATATACTCGAAGGTTTCCCGATGTTTATGTCAGAAGCACACAGCGAAATAGATATCAGGAATATAATTAATGCCTTCAAGGAAAGTGTAATTGAACTGCAGGATAATGGATTCTTTCCTGCGCCTATTTTAAATGATGATAAAAGCGTTACCATAAAATCAAAAGAATCTACAAACCGATTCCCTCTTTCTGAGGCTCAGAGAGAAATGTGGATCGGGTCTCAAATGAGACCGGAAGCAGCAGGGCCCCACCATGCCTGTACGGGAGTTTACCTTGAAGGCCAGCTTAATCTGGAAGCACTCAATAAGGCAATCCGTGAAGTGGTTAAAAAACATGTTGGACTGCAATGTACTATTTCTGAAGACGGATCTGCAGCCATCGTAAATTCTTCTTTCGAAGTTGATATTCCTTTAGTTGACCTGAGCGGCCTTCCGGAAGATATAAGGGAAAATGAGTGTAATGAAATCCTGCATAAAGAAGCGAAACGAATTCTTGATTTGAACAACGGACCATTAATTGAGTTTCGGATCTTAAAACTCTCACCCCTGAAACATATGCTCATTCTGACGGCTCAGATGATCATCTGCGACGGCTGGTCACATTATGTTCTGTTTGAAGATCTGTCTTCACTGTACAGTGCCTACAGCAGCAATAATGAACCTTTACTGGAACCCGCAGTGTCGATGAAAGAATATTCAGATTGGGAACAGATTAACAAAGGTTCTAAAGAAGAAAAGGAATGCGAAGACTTCTGGCTCTCCCATTTTAACTCAATACCAGCACCTATCGATCTCCCTTCATCCCGACTGCGTCCTGCTACACGAACATATAATGGCGATAGAAGAACAGTATCGATAAAGGAGGAACTCTATACAAAAATTAAAAGGTTGGGAGTTGAACAAAAGAGTTCTTCATTTGCAATCCTGTTTGCCGCTTATTATGTCTGGCTGTCACGACTGAGTGAAAATTATGATTTAGTCGTTGGGGTTCCGTTCGCAGCTCAAAGCCCCCTGGGAATGGATCGTCTAATCGGTCAATGTGCTAATACTCTCCCGCTGCGGATAAAACTCAATCCGGATGAGCCTTTTTTTGAGGTGATCAAGAAAACCTGGAGCTCAGTCCTCGATGCACAGGAAAACTGGAATTTTTCTTTCAGCAGACTGGTATCCAGACTCAACATTCCTCCTGATTCCAGCAGGATTCCTCTCGTTTCTGTATTATTTAATATAGATCCACCCATGGATAAGGTGAGGTTCAATAAAATAAAACACAAGTTTGTTACAGGTCCGCGGTATTACTTCCAGTATGATTTGGGGTTTAACCTGGTAGAAGATGAAAAGACAGTCAATGTTGAATGTGATTTTAATCCTGACATATTCGACGGCGAAATAATTAAAGAATGGGCTGAAGGATATATAGCTATCCTGGAATCGATTACTAGTGATCCCTATTCTTCAATAAACAAATTATCTCTTCTGGATAAAAAAGCTAAACATAATTCAGACGCTATATTACCCGATCCTGGTATACCAAATCCGGGAAGTACTAATGATTTTTTGTACTTATTCAAAAAACAGGTTGAAGCCCGGCCGGATAAAATATCAATTCAAACAGAGACTGAATCTCTCACCTATGCTCAACTTGATAATCATTCGGATCAGTTAAACAATTTCCTTGCTTCTATTGACACGGGGCCGAAAACTATAATAGGAATTTATTTAAATAGAAGCATTCACCTTGCCGAAGCTATATTGGGCGTTATTAAAGCCGGCGGAATTTATGTGCTTCTCGATCCGGATATGCCTGACTCAAAACTTCTGCACCTGACTGAAAAAGCGGGAATAGATTATATTCTTACTGATGAAGAGTTTTCTTCAAAAATTGAAGGGAAGCTTAATCAGATAATAAAGATCGAGAATATAATTACAGGCGTTGAGCAAAAGGACCTTCCCCCTTCCATTACTAAAATCTCTGGAAAATATCTCTGTATGGTTCCAAAGAATGAAGAAGATTTTGTTGAATTAACCGCCGCATCTTTAATAAATACTTTATTTTCTTTACAGGAAGAACTTCAGCCGGGTAATAATGATGTCTTTCTATTTAACAGCCACTACTCTACAGGATATGAGATCATTGAATTACTTCTTCCACTTATGGCGGGTGCTGGAATTTACATTTCCAGGGATAGCCTGACGTCTGATCCCGTAGAAATTGCATCACTTATTAAAGATCGGGGGCTAACTACAATACTCTTGACACCCTCAATCTGGAGTGAAATTCTCAAGTCCGACATTAAGTTAGCTAATAGTATCAAAGCATTAAGTTCCGGAGAATATTTAAGTCCGGTTACTGCTAAGAAATTAACCGAGACCTTCAAGGATGTCTGGAATTTATATGGTACAGTTGAAACCGGAATTTTTTCGATGATAAATAAAATCATCCCGGGTTCCGAAAATTCTTTAGGTCAAGCACTCTGCAATATGAAGGTTATTTTAGCCGATAAATATCAGATGCCTGTACCTGCTGGTAAACCGGGAGAGATTTTGATAGCAGGACCTGGCCTGGAGAATATTCATCCACAGGGTCAGCCAACAAATGGGAAGTCGATGGGAGTACCATTTATAAGGACAAATGACCTTGCCAGATATAGCGCTGATGGCAGTTTAGAATATCTTTCCCCTATAGAAACAAAATTTACTCTCGGGAGTTTTAATTTTGAAACCTCAGATATTGAGAAAATACTCCTCGATAACCCTATGATTGAAAACGCCTTTCTGGTGTTAAAAGATAATTTTTATATTGCTTACCTCGTACTGGAACATAATGATGGTAATTATGATCCAAAGGAAATAATAAAAATTATTCGGCGTTATTTAAAAAGCAAAATTCCGGATTACATGATCCCTGAGAAGTTTGTAATTCTGAAAGTTATTCCCCTCGATCATAAAGGAAGAATTGGTTTTGAGACATTACCTCTTCCTGATAAAAATGAGAATGAACAAGATGATTATACCGCTCCGGGAAATAAAGCTGAGCAAATTCTTGCAGACATATGGCAGGAACTGCTAAAGGTTGATAAGGTGAGCGTCCGTGATAGTTTCTTTGACCTGGGAGGACAATCACTGATGGCAGTTAGATTATTCAGTCGGATTGAAGAGGAGTTTGGAAAGAGACTCCCCCTCTCTACTTTGTTTCAGGCCCCTACTATTGAGGAATTAGCAAAAAGGCTTTCAAATAAAAACAATATAGTTGCAACAGAGTGGCAGTCTCTCATCCCTATCCAGACAAAAGGTTCGCAGAAACCATTATACCTGATACATGGGGCAGGCGGAAATGTATTGTTATACCGGACTTTATCAAGATATCTTGAGCCTGATTATCCTTTGTATGGATTACAGTCACGGGGACTTGACGGATTTAGTAAGCCGCTAAAATCAGTAGAGGAAATGGCCGAGTGTTATCTGCAAGAAATCCGAAAAGTACAGCCTGCGGGACCGTATTTCCTTGGAGGATATTGTTTAGGGGGAACCATAGCATATGAAATGGCTCAGCGACTGGTGAAGAATGGGGAAAAGGTAGGGCTTCTTGCAATGCTGGATACATATAATTTTGCCCTTGTTGAGAAAACATCTTTCTCCAGGTTTCTCTTTGAAAAATTCCGCTTTCATATGAAAAATTTCACACAATTGAAACTATCAGAAATGTTCAGCTATTTAAAAGAGAAAAAAAGACTCGCCGGGGATGGAGGCTGGGCTCATATCCGGACTGAAATGCCCGGGACCACACTTGATGACAGCTTCGGCAGAGCTGAATCCGGAATAGAGTTATCTGTACAGACAATTAATGATCATGCCGGAGATATCTATATCCCCAAACCCTATGATGGCAGATTAACATTGTTCAAACCACAAAAAAATTACTCATTCTATTCCGACCTTAAGATGGGTTGGGGAGATCTGGCTAAAGATCTTGACATAATCGAATTACCCATTAATCCCCATGCGATGCTTGTAGAGCCATACGTTGAACAATTAGCAAAAGAGCTAAAAAATCGTTTAAGAAATTTTAATCCGGCATAATCCAACAAGCTGATTTATATTCTCAAGTTTTTCGGATATTATCATCCGATAGTTTAATTATCTTGTTAACGAATCAATAAAATTCCATCCGGAGTTATCAAAATGGATAATCTTTTTTTGTGCGAGTATTTAGGAACCTCCCCCCGTCACGCCTGGATAATTGACCAGGTTGACAGAATATTCCGTAAAGTTTTGCCCTGGATTAGAATCGGATCTTACTGGAGAGGAGATATGGCAAGTATCGAATCAAGAATGAATTTATTTCATTTAGCAACCCAGGTATTATTGATGAAAGTTGAAGGTGAATTTGTTGAAATCGGCTGTAATGCGGGAGAATCTACAGTCATCCTTAAGAAGATTCTCCAGGAGAAAGATCCTGGCAGGAAATTATATGCTTTCGATAGTTTTCGCGGTGTACCCGATTCAGGAAAAGATGATGAAGGTGTTTATAAGAAAGGCGATATGAGTGTTTCTTTGGAAAAGTTTAACAGGCATTTTGAAGAAGTTGGATTAGATAAACCAATAACTATTCCCGGTTGGTTCGAAGAAACTCTTAATAGTTCATTGCCAGGGAAAGTCGCCTTTGCATTGATTGATGCCGATCTCTATAAATCAACTCTGTCGGCATTAGAGAATGTTTATTCAAGATTAAGCCCGGGAGCAATTTGTCTTTTCGGAGTTTACTGGGATCCAAATACCAAAGTTGAAATGACTACCGACGTAAAGTATAAGTCGCCAGGTGTTAAAAAAGCCTGTGATGAATTCTTGGCTGATAAACCAGAACAACTGAACATTTTAATAGCCGGAAATTATACTTCTGCTTACTTCCGAAAAATATAGAATAAAGAAATTTACTTTTTAACCGGTTTGTTAAGCAGCAGCAATGGGATTTTCACCACGACCAGACTTAACCAGGTTTCTTTCCAGAAAAAGGTGCAGGCTTTTTTGCAGCTATTATGATCAATACCGGAACATCTTAAGCCATCCAATATAACCACATCGTCATTCTTAAATTTCTGACGCCCGATTCGTTAGATCTCTGATCTCGGCAGAAACCAATCACAGTCTGAATATGCCTTCCCGATATACGAAATATTTTCTGCAGAGCTGGATAATAAATGGAAGTCCATCTAAAGATCATTTATTCACCAGCGTGAGAATAATCTCACTGGCAGAATTAACTTATACAAGATCACAAGTTTTGAATCCTGAATTAATTATATAAATGACGATTGTTAATTATAGCCGGGAAACGCAGAATACAATATTGAGCCGGGATGAAGATCAGACATTTGATAACGATAATGACAGAAATAAATCAAAAACTTAACAATTCGGGGTTTCAAGGTTGTTACTAATCCCGTTATTCTTGACCAGGAGCCTGAATGATATCGTCTACTCAATCAAATAACATTGATCCATTACTAAAGGATAAATCTGATCATGCTTCCCATAGAGATATCCTGATAGATCTAGATCAGTATTATTATTTAACTGATCACGTTTTTCAGAATGTTCCTGTTCTTCCCGGGACTTTCTATATTGATCTGGCACTTTCCGAATATTATAAAATGTATAGTAAGTATCCGGGTGTAATGCGAAATTTAAAGTTCCTACAGCCGGTTATCCTGGGAAAAAATCAAATTAATATCGATTTGGCTGTTTATAGCGAAACTTCAGAAAATAATAAATTTCAATTCATCGAAAATCATCCCTTCGTAATTAAAAAACCATCAGATAAACCTAGTGCAGAACTTGAAATATCTAATTCGCCGGATATAAAAACAAATAGTTCTCACGTTTATGATCTTTCAGAATTTAAAAAGGCTGCAGATGATCTGGATCCGGAAGTATTTTATTCAAAACTCAGTGAAAATGGGAATCAATACGGATCCAATTTCAGGAATTTGCAGAACATAAAGATAAAGGGGAACAAAGCAATTGCACATCTTAAAAATATTTTCCCAAACACCGGAAGTGAAAAGCATATCCTGCATCCGGCTTTACTCGATTCAGCATTACATTTAACCTCTGCTCTAACGCACAGCTATGAAAAAACCTTTGTCCTTGATTCGATCAAAGAAATAATTTTTTATAAGAACGACTTGAAAGAGGACGTCTGGTGTTTAGCTGAATTAAAATCGGCTCCGACAAAATTTGATGGTTTCGAAGGAAATGTTGATATCGTTAATTCTTCGGGAGAATTGTATGTCAGGTTGTCAGGTGTCAGTTTTAAATATCCGGAACAATTTTCGGATGACCTAAAAATACGAAAGAAGATATCGCTTGCGGGATCGTTCACAATTGATCCGATTAAGGATTCACTAAGATTTTGGAACCACTATTTCAAGTACCCTTTTGAATTTGCGTTTGCCTCTTATAACCAGATTTTTCAACAAATGCTGGATTCTTCAGGTGTATTCAAAATAAATAATGAGGGTATAAATGTAATCTTGCTGAACCTTGAGGACTGGCTAAACAAAAAAACCGAAAAATTGAAGCCAATAGTATCAGCAGATGAATCTTCTTCTTTACTTAAAAATGAACGCGTTTATACGCTACCCAACGATTGTGAAGTAGTTCATTTAAATAAATATGAAACTGACTACCTCTATAAAGAAATCTTTATAGACAATATCTACCTCAGGGAGGGCATTACAATCAACGATGGAGATACAATAATTGACATCGGAGCTAATATAGGACTCTTTACTTTATTTGTTAATCAGCAATGCAGGGACCCCCAAGTGTATTCATTTGAACCATCCCCCGGGGTTTTTGAATCATTGAAGATAAACAGCAGGATCTACGGCAGGAATACGAAAGTTTATAATAAAGGAGTATCTGATAAAAGAAGGAATATCACTTTTACTTTCTATCCGAATTCAACTGTCTTCTCGGGATTTGCTGCTGATGAAGCTGAAGATAAAGAAGCGCTGCAGCAGGTAATCAAAAATATTCTCGGGGATGATATCCAGATTGATGATTCCAGTCTGATTCAGTATGCAGATGAAATCTCGGGAGGGAGGCTTAAGAAGGAATTATATCAATGCGAGGTTATATCGGTCTCTGATATAATCGAAGAAAATAAAATTCAAAAAGTTGATCTATTAAAGATAGATGCTGAAAAAAGTGAACTGGAAATCCTCAAAGGTATTAAACGCTCTGACTGGGACAAAATAAGACAAATAGTGATAGAAATTCATGATAAAAAAGGTAATAAACTTGAGAAAGCTAAAGAGTTATTGAAGGAAATGAACTTCCGGGTTAGTGTCATTGAAGAAAATTCTTTAAGGAAATCCGGCTTATTTAACTTATATGCAATAAAAGGAAATGATAACTCGAAAAATCAGATACCGGGCGAATATAAGGCAGACCTTGAGAATAAAATCGAGTTTTTTTCGGATGCGGTTACAGCCTTTGCAAATAATTTTAGAGGACAGTTAATCATTGGACTTACACCACCTTCTGACGAATCGCTCTCCGATAGCAGCATAAACCGGTCATTAAAAGATGCAGAGACCAAAATAGTCTCAAAATTAAGTGGTTTATCCAATGTCCATCTTATTCAAACTGACGAATTCCTTAATAGTTATCGTGTAAAAGGTTATTCTGATAAATACAGTTTTAAACTGGGTCATATTCCTTATAGTAGAGATTTTTACACATCCCTGGGAACTACAATCATCCGGAAGATAATTTCTTTATCACATAACAGCTATAAGGTTATTGTACTTGATTGCGATAATACACTCTGGAAAGGCATTTGCGGAGAAATTGGGTATGATGGTATTACTATAACACATAATTTCAGTCAGCTTCAAAACTTTATGCTTGATCAAATGCGTTCAGGGAAACTGATTTGTCTCTGCAGTAAAAATAATGAAGAAGATGTTTGGAATATATTTGAGCACAGAGATGATATGCTCATTAAACGGGATCATATTGTATCTTCCAAACTTAACTGGAAACCTAAATCGGAAAACATTGTATCTATGTCTTCCGAGCTCAATCTTGGATTAGAAAGTTTTATCTTTATTGATGATAACCCGGTCGAGTGCGCCGAAGTAAGATATAACTGCCCCTCAGTACTGACACTTCAGCTTCCGCAAGAAGAAGATAATATTCCGGCCTTCTTAAGCAATGTATGGGCATTTGACAAGGGTAAAGTAACTGAAGAGGATAAAAAACGTACGAGAATGTACAAAGAAAATATCCTTCGCAGCAGATATTATAATAATTTTCCTTCTTTAAAAGATTTCATCGACGGTTTAGAACTTAATATTTCAACCTACGAACCGCGTATCGAACAGCTAAACCGGGTATCGCAGCTGACTTTCCGGACAAATCAGTTTAATTTCACGTCTATCAGACGTAATGAAGCCGAAATAAACTCACTGCTGAATAATCCTAATTATAAGTGTGCTATTACAGAAGTAAATGACAGGTTTGGAGATTATGGAATCGTGGGTGTTTTAATATATCAAATTGCAACAGGTAAATTAAAAGTTGACACCTTCTTATTAAGCTGCCGGGTCTTGGGAAAGGGAGTTGAACATAAAATGTTGTCTGAACTTGGCAGAACTGCATTGAGAAAAAATATCAAAGAAATTGAAGTAAGATATATCCCCGATCAGAAAAATAAACCGGCATTTGAATTTATTAATACCCTGCATTTTCTTTTCAGAACTGAAAAAAATGGAATAATAACTTTTTCATTTCATCCGGAATATCTTTTAAACCTAAAATATAAACCTGCTGATAATGAACGAGATAAATTAAATCCGGATCATAATCCGGGTAACAAATTCCGCCAGACTGTAAACGAACGCTTCGGTTATGAATACTTTCAGAAAATAGCTGATGAATTATGCGATATTAATCGATTAACTGCTGAAGTAGACGAATTCAATCAGGATGCATCTGATGCAGAGAAGAAAAGTATAATATCTCCGGCAACTGAAATTGAAATAAAACTTGCAGAAATCTGGAAAAAGATATTGGGAAAACGGCAAGTAAGTATAGATGACAATTTTTTTGAAACAGGAGGCTCTTCTCTAAAAGCAATTCAAGTAATTGCTGCAGTAAAAAAAGAAATGAATCTCGATCTATCAATTATCAGCTTGTTTGAATACCCCACGATCAGCTCACTTGCAAATAATTTGACTGCACCGGGTTTAGAATCAGGTACTAATCCTATAGATGTAATTGAGAGAGGGGCAAAGCGGAAAAAAATAATGTATAAACGAAAAAGGGGATGATAAAATGTATAGAGAAAAACCATTATTTAGTATTGTGATACCGGCATATAATGCAGCCCTATACATTGAGCAGACAATCCTTTCATTGATTAATCAGACTTTCAAAGACTTTGAAATAATTTTTGTTGATGATGGCTCAACCGATGTTACTAAAGAGATAGCCGGTAAATACAGATCAGAGATTACTTATGTAAGACAGTCAAACCAGGGGCCTGCTTCTGCAAGAAACCTTGGAATCCAATATGCAAAGGGCAGATATATTGTATCATTCGATTCGGACGATATTTTATTTCCCAACGCTCTCAGCGTATATAAAAAAGTGATAGATTACTTTAAGGAACCTCCCTTTATCTTTTCAAAGATGCTCTACTTCACTGAATATGCAACAACACAGCTGCAAAGTGATCTTTCTAATAAGATTAGATGCTTAAAACACTTAAATTTTTTCAAGAAACAAACTACTATAGGTATTTCTAACAGTAATATGATCATAAAGAGAGAGGTTCTGGTTAAAGCAGGCGGTTATGAACCGGAAAGTTTCAACTTCGACGACCGATGTCTTGCATTCAGACTCGGAACAGAAAGTCCTCTGGTCCAGATTCTCTCTCCACCTACAGTAGGTCATCGGGTCTGTTCGAAAGGTATTTCAAAAAATACGGATATGTTGGCTAGAGCCGCGTTTAATATTATTAAAAATGAAAGACAAAATGAGTACCCAGGTGGACAATTATATAGATTTGATCGCCGTGGTCTGATTGGAACAAACTTGATTTTCCTCTTCCGGGATTATTTTGGAATAAAAAATATGATTAAAATTCTCAAAATCGTTGGCAGTGCAAGAGTTATGCTTATACAGGGTTTAATCAGAAAATTCAAAAGCAAATCATACCCTATTGATCTTTATACACTAATTGATGCCGGATATAAAGCACATGATACTTAATAAAATAGCTGTAATAGGTGCTGGAAACATAGGAATCGGTGTTGCTGCTGATTTGATCCTCCACGGTATTCACACGGTGTTAGTGGATATATCAGAATCCCGGTTGAATAAAGCTAAAGATGAGATTAAAAAAAATATTAGATATACACACCTTTTTAATAAATCTAAAATGCAGCCGGAAGTGGATAATGTGGATGAAAAGATTTGTCTATCTACAGAGATAAAATCTGTAGGTGATTGTGAGTTTATAATTGAAAACGTTACAGAAGACTGGGACGTTAAACAAAAAGTTTATACACAATTAAATAGCGTAACTGGGACAGAAGTCTGCTATGGAGTAAATACTTCCTGTATCTCCATTACCCGGATTGGAAGCATAACTGAGAAACCTGATAAAGTAGTGGGAATTCATTTTATGAATCCGGTTTATCTAAAATCAACGGTTGAAGTAATTAAAGGAGTTCATACGTCTGATGATACTTTAAATATAGTAGGACAATTATTTAAACAGCTTGATAAAACTTCAATCGTGGTTAACGATATGCCAGGATTTGTTTCTAATAGAATCTCACATCTTTTCATGAATGAGGCTGCATTCGTTCTTCAGGATCAAGTTGCTGCTGCAAGGGATATTGATGAAATTTTTAAAAAATGTTTTGGGCATGCCATGGGTCCGCTTGAGACAGCAGATCTCATCGGATTAGACACAGTTGTAAATTCTCTTGAAGTGCTTTATGATAGTTATAAGGATCCCAAATTCAGATGCTGCCCCCTGCTTAAAAAATTAGTGCATGCAGGATATCTCGGTAGAAAAACCGGCAAAGGTTTTTATGAATATCCGGATGTTTGAATTTAAAGAATTTAGATAAAAAGAGTTACGATGACGAACATAAACGCTGAAGTGATAAATGAGAAAATCAGAAATTTCATTACGAATTCGATAAAAATTCGTGATTTAAGGAGTGACGATAACCTTTTTGAAAGTGGAATCGTGAATTCTTTGTTTGCTATTCAGATGATGACTTTTCTGGAAAAGGCATTTGATATCCAGGTTACCACTGATGATCTTCTTATGGAAAATTTTCAATCAGTTGATTCTGCAACCTCATTTGTTCTGCAAAAAAAGAAATCCCAATAACGGATTATGATTATGATATCGTTTATTACTGAAAAACATAATGAGCTTTATAATGATTTTAAAGACTATGTAGATAAAGGGATAATTCCCTATGCATCCGAATGGGATCAAAATGAAGAAATTCCAGCAGGATTCATAAATGAAATTGGAAATATCGGGTACCTCGGAAGTTTCATTCCACGGAAATACGGGGGTCAGGGCTGGGATATATTAACTTTTGGGCTTCTTAATGAAGCAATAGGTCGTGGTACTTCCGCTCTAACAGATTTACTCACAATTCAAGGAATGGTTTCTATTATATTATTAAAATGGGGTACTGAAGAGCAAAAATCGACCTGGTTGAGTTTACTGGCAAGCGGCAAAATTATAGGAGCTTTCGCTCTGACAGAACCGGAGACCGGAAGTAACATTCAGGCAATTAGTGCTCAATTTACAAAAGACTCCAATAATTATAGGCTGAACGGGGAGAAAAAATGGATTTCTTATGGTCAAATCGCTGATATGTTTTTAGTATTTGGAAAACTTGGTGAAGAACCGGTTGCCTGTATACTTCCTAAAGATTCAGCGGGACTTGAAGTTAAGCCGATTAGAAATATGTTGGGCTTTAAAGCTGCAAAAATGGCACAGTTAACTTTTAATAATGTTGAAGTGCCCTCCGAAAATATTATCGGTAAACCCGGGTTCGCTTTTTCCATGATTGCTCCAATTGGACTGCATTACGGCAGGATCAGTACAGCTTGTTCAGCCTTGGGACTGCTTAGAGCCTGTTTTGAAGACAGTATTTCATATGCTTCCCAAAGACAGGTATTAGGTAAACCTATCGGAAGTCGCGGAATGCTTCAATCACTAATTGCAGGAATGGGAACCAATTTAAGAGCAGCTTCACTTCTGTGTTATTCTGCCTGCAAAGCCGAAGATGATCATCTCCCTGAAGCTTTTGAAGACGCAGTAATCGCGAAGTATTTTACTTCTCGGGCAGCAGTAAGTGCCGCCTCTGATGCGGTACAAATAAGAGGTGCATCAGGCTGTAACGAACTTAGTCCTGTAGCGAGATATTACAGAGATGCAAAGATCCTGGAGATAATAGAAGGAACAACACAGATACATGAAAAAATTCTCGGCAAATCATTCCTGAATAAGATAAAAAATACAGATCCTGTAATAGCATAGAATATTGAGCCTAAAATGGATTACACCCGGATAACATATGATTTTTTGAAGACCAAGGTAGAATATCCTGATATTCGGACTTTGCAGGAAGTTTTTGAGAAACAAGTCGGGATATACCCCGATGCTTCAGCGGTCATATGCGATAATGAAGACACATTATGGCATAAAAAAATACTCACCTATAAAGAACTAAATAGTAGAGCTAATCAACTGGCATACTACCTAAGGCGATATAAGGTCTCCCCGGACGATGTAATCGGTATATCAGCGGAACGTTCATTTGCAATGCTTATTGGTATCTGGGGGATCATAAAAGCAGGTTGTGCATATCTGCCGATTGATCCTGACGGTCCTGTCGAACGTGTCAACTATATCCTTTCCGATAGCAAAGCAAAGCTCCTGCTTGTCCAAAATAAAAATGGCTTTGGTACTAATTTTAATGGACAGGTAATTCATCTTGAAAACCCGGAAATCTATGACAGTCCTGATGAGGATCCAGCATTGGTTAATAAACCAGATGATCTTGTCTATGTAATTTATACATCAGGTTCTACAGGGAGACCTAAAGGTGTTATGATCGAACATCGTGCTTTAATAAACAGGTTGAACTGGATGCAGAAAAAGTTCCCTATAGGAAGCGGTGATGTTATTCTTCAGAAAACGCCTTTTTATTTTGATGTTTCTGTCTGGGAACTCTTCTGGTCGTCATTACATGGAGCTGCCGTGTCTTTTTTGGCTCCGCATTGTGAAAAAATTCCTTCGATCATTATTGACTCTATAAAAAAGTACCAGATCTCCATTATACATTTTGTACCGTCTATGCTTAATGTTTTTCTGGAATACCTGGGAACTAAAAATGAAAGTGAGATCGAAAAATTACGTTCTATAAAGTACGTTTTTGCCAGCGGCGAGGCACTATTACCTCATCACGTTCAAAGATTTAATAAACTCATAAAACGCAGGTTAGGTACAAAGTTAATTAATTTATACGGACCAACAGAGGCAACAATAGACGTAAGTTATTTTGAGTGTCCTTCAAACTCCTCCATTGAAAGGGTTCCGATAGGAAAGCCCATTGACAACATCCAGTTATTTATCATGAGAGGTAAAAATCTCCAGCCTCCCGGTGAGTCGGGAGAACTTTGCATCAGCGGAGCAGGATTGTCACGCGGATATATAAACAATAGAAATTTAACGGAAGAACGGTTCGTTGAATGCCCTTTTATACCCGGAGAAAAAATGTATAAAACCGGGGACATTGCCAGGCAGCTTCCGGATGGAGATATTGAGTTTCTGGGCAGAGAAGATTTCCAGGTTAAAATTCGCGGATTAAGAATTGAACTTGGAGAAATAGAATCGGTAATAAGAAGTTTTCCGGGAATTAAAGACTGTATTGTACACGTGAAAAAATATTCCGAATCGATAATATTAATCACCGCTTATTTAGTACTTTCTTCCGAAATTAAAATCTTTGAATTGAAGGATTATCTCAGAGGTTTACTGCCGGAATATATGATCCCAGGAAATTTCATCGAACTGGATGAAATTCCCCTGACACCAATAGGTAAGACCGATATAAACGCATTACCTGAGCCTTTAAAAGTTGATAAGAGTTGATTGTGAAAGAGCCGAGATTTTTTAGATATGCAGAAAATAAACATGTTAGAAGAAAATTATGACCTTGATATTGCTATCATCGGGATGTCCTGTAGATTTCCGGGAGCTAAGAATGTAACAGAATTCTGGGGTAACCTTTTAAAAGGAATCGAATCTATAAAAAGACTGACTGATCGGGAAATCCTTGATTCCGGGGTAGATCCATCCTATTTAAATAATCCTTCTTACGTAAAAGCTTCCCCCGTTTTAGATCAGCCCGGAATGTTCGATGCTTCTTTTTTTGGATTTACTTCGAATGAAGCACTGACAATGGACCCTCAGCAAAGAATTCTTCTCACCTGTGCATACGAGGCTCTTGAAAATGCGGGTCACGATCCCGATAAATTTCAAGGGAGAATCGGTGTTTATACCGGCTCAGCTATGAATACCTACCTGTTAAATACACATTTAAATGAAAAATTCATAAACGAATATATACCTACGCTTATTGGAAACGACAAGGACTTTTTAAGTACAAAAATTTCTTATAAACTTAATCTCAAAGGGCCAAGCCTCAATGTTCAGACCGCATGTTCCACTTCATTGGTCGCAGTCCATCTCGCCTGTCAGAGTCTATTAACAGAAGAATGCGATATGGCCATCACCGGAGCGATTTCTGTAAAAGTGCCTCATGATGCGGGTTACATCTATGACGGCGGCGGCATTGTATCACCCGAAGGACATGTTCGCAGTTTCGATTCTAAAGCCAACGGAACAGTTTTCGGGAGCGGCGCCGGCATAATAGTACTCCGAAGATTAAATGATGCGATAAAGGACCGTGATAACATTTTAGCAGTGATAAAAGGATCTGCAATAAATAATGACGGCGGTGAAAAAGCCGGTTATACAGCTCCAGGTATAAAAAGTCAGGCTGATGTAGTAATTGAGGCAATTTCCAATGCCGGTATTAACCCCGAACGTATAAGCTATATAGAAACACATGGTTCAGGAACCCCGGTGGGAGATCCGATCGAAATTTCTGCCTTAACCAAAGCATTCCGAAAATTTACAAATAAAACGAATTTTTGTGCATTGGGCTCTGTAAAAACAAATATAGGACATCTGGATGCAGCTGCCGGGATCGCGGGGATAATTAAAACCGTCCTGGCATTAAACAATAGAATGATCCCTGCAAGTCTAAATTATAAAGAGCCTAATCCAGAAATAGATTTTCTAAATTCCCCTTTCTATGTAAATTCTCATTTGAGTGAGTGGAAAAGCAATGAGCGAAGAATTGCCGGTGTTATGTCTACAGGAATGGGAGGAACAAATGCGCATATTATAATTCAGGAAGCTCCGGTATCTTCGGAACGGGCTCAGCCATACTCCCCTGCCCTGATTTTATTATCGGCAAAAGACGAGCTGGCCTTAGAAGCTAAGACAAGGCAGCTTCTAGACTATCTACTAGAGAATGATAATGTAAAAATCAAAGATACTGCCTATACACTTCAGGCAGGACGAAAAGAATTTGATTATAGAAAGTTTTTTGTAGCCGGGGATAAAAACCGGGCAATCGAAATCCTCAAACAGAAAGATTCTAAAAAAATATTTTTCGGAAAAATCCGGAGATCATCAAAAAGACCCATTATATTTTTATTTCCCGGAGTTGGCGATCAATATGTGGGAATGGGATACAACCTATATCAAGAGGTTAAAGTATTTAGGGATGAGGTGGATAAATGTGCGGAAATCCTGAAAAGCTGCCTAGGGTGCAATATTAAAGATATCCTTTACCCGGATGACTATGAAATAGGAACTCCCTCAGAAAGCAGCAGCATAGATCTGAAAAAAATGCTTAAAGGGTATGGTGCCGGTAATGATGATTACAAACGAAAGAAACTCAACCAGACTCTGTACGCACAACCAATATTATTTACCATAGAATATGCACTTGCGAAACTTTGGATGCATTTAGGAATAGTCCCCGATGCAATCGCGGGGCATAGCATGGGAGAGTATGTCGCAGCTTGTTTATCAGGGGTTCTTTCTCTGGAAGATGCATTAAAAATAATCTCTGAACGTGCAAAGCTCGTTAAGGAATTACCTATGGGAGGGATGCTTGCAGTTACATTGCCTGAAAAAGAATTATTACCTCTGTTGGATGAGAAACTATCAATTTCCCTTATGAACTCCCCGGATTTATGTGTTATTGCCGGATCTGAAGAAAGCGTGAATGAATTTGAAAAAGTATTAGAAAGCCGGGACATAATCTACAGAAGGGTACAAAATAGTCATGCGTTCCACTCAAAAATGATGAATCCAATATTTAATGAACTGGCTGAAGAATTTAAGAAGATTCGTTTACATCCTCCGCAAATACCATATCTTTCCAACGTTACGGGAGATTGGATTACAAAGGAGGAAGCTGTAAATCCATATTATTGGGCTAAACATACAACAAGTACATCAAGGTTCAGTGAGGCACTGGATAAAGTCTGGCAGATTGAGGATTGCATTATGCTCGAAGCAGGTCCCGGTAATACTTTAAGTGTTCTTGCTATGCAGAACCCCGGCAGGTTAAGAAATCAGAACCCCGTAAGCATTTCATCTCTGCGTCCCGGATATGATAACCAATCTGATCTGAGCTTTCTCTTAACTAATATTGGGAAGTTATGGTTGAATGGTGAAAGTATAAAATGGGAAAATTTATACGAAGAAGCTAGTCTTCCCAAGCGTATTCCTCTTCCAACCTACCCATTTCAGGAAAAAAATTATTGGCTGAAAGCCAAAAGCTCCAGCGTCTGTGATACCGGAGAAAAAACAGATGTAGGAAGTAACAACAGAGATATTAATAAATGGTTCTATATACCTGGCTGGAAAAGAACCGGCTTCACTTTGAACTTTGAAAAAAGCATTTCCGTAAATAAGAAAAAGTTATGGCTCATTTTTTTAGACGAGAATGGACTTGGGCTGCAATTAAAAGAGTGCCTTGAAAAAAGCAAACAGGATGTTATAGCTGTAAAGTTCACAAATTATTTTTCGAAGGAGAACGCTAGTTATTTCCTCATCGATGCACATGAACCAGAACATTATTACCGCCTGCTGGAGGAATTGAAGGCAAATTCTGAAATTTTAAATATTATTCACCTTGGATGCTATTCAGAGCAGAACATTACCCTGCCTTCTTCTACTGATGCATCACTCCGATTTAAAGAATTTTATAGTCTGATATTTATTATTAAAGCACTGGCAAGGCTTAATTATTTAAGAACTGTAAATATAGAGGCGGTTTCCAATAATATTCACCAGGTAACAGGCAATGAGACGCTGCACCCTCTGAAGGCTTTAATTCTCGGCCCCTGCGGGGTGATTCCCAAAGAATTCTCAAACATTATGTGTTTTAATGTGGATCTGGCTATTGAAGAAACAGGGTCCCCGGCCAATGAAGAAACCTTAGAAAACCTCATAAGTGAATTTGATGAAGCAAACAGTGAAAAAGTGATCGCATACAGAGGGAAATTCAGGTGGGTTAAAAGATATGACAAAATCAGACTTACTAATGATAATGATATCCCGTCACCCTCTGCCGGCCGGATAAAGAAAAATGGAGTTTACCTGATTACCGGAGGCACCGGCGGAATAGGATTGACTCTTGCCAGATACCTCGCCAAAGAATACAATGCTAAACTGGTACTAACCCAACGTTCTGAAATTCCTGATAAATCACAGTGGACGGAGATCTTAGATGGAAGTTCTGGAGATAGCTCAATGAGTCAAAAACTTAGAAAATTTAGAGAGCTGGAGGATCTGGGTTCAGAATTAATGGTGATCAAAGCCGGGGTGACTGACAGGCAAAGTATGCGTGAAGTCATCTCGAAAACAGAAAATTCTTTCGGCAGAATAGACGGGGTTATACATTGTGCAGGAATAGTCCGGGCTGGAATAATCAGAGCAAAGGAAATAACAGATGTTGAAAGTGTACTTGCTCCCAAAGTAAATGGAACCCTGATTCTATACGACCTGATAAAAGATATGTCCCCCGATTTTTTTATACTTTGCTCATCAATCACTGCCATTACATCTCCATTTGCTGAGATAGATTATAGTGCCGCCAATTCATTTCTTGATGTTTTCTCACACTACGCAAATTCGATAAATGATTTTCCAACATTGAGTATCAATTGGCCGGGATGGAAAGAAACCGGACAACTGGCAAATCTCGAAACCAAAAAAGGAACTGAATCCTGGAAAGCGGAAGCTCTACAAAAAGCTATATTCCCCCGGGAGGGGTTGGAGGCTTTTAAACTTGCAATTAATTCCGGACAATCTCAGATCATTGTCAGTCCTGAACCGCTTGATATCCCTCAAAGTTATCCCGAATATCCAAATGAGGTATCGAACAAAATTCATACAAATAACGACGAGATTACTACCGACATTAACGGTGAATTCTCAAATAGAACAGGAGAAGATCTGTCCATTATATGGACCGATATTTTAGGTGTCAAGGAAGTCAAAAAGGAGGATAATTTTTTTGAGCTTGGCGGTCATTCGCTTCTAGCTATACAATTAATATCAGCCATACGAAAAACCATTAAGGTTGAATTGAATCTTGAGGACATATTAAATGCAATGACATTTTCTAAACTTGAAAAGAAAATAAACGACTTGCTTTTAATCGGGAATACGAAAAAGAATTAACAGACAGAGTGAGTATGCAAACAGTAACAAGAAATATTTTAAAAACTAAAAATAAAAATCATTCTAACAGACATTCTAAATCCTTTGTAGAAGAGGATATAGTTAAGACAGCACCCCTTTCCTCTTCACAGAAGGAGATGTGGATAATCGATCAGATGCAGCCGGGTAATTATGCCTATAATTTATCAATAGCTTACCGGTTAACAGGAGATCTAAATGTTAAATTACTGGAACATAGCTTCAATAATATAATACAGCGCCATGAAATATTAAGGACTACTTTCAGTTCAGCGAACGATCATCCCTTACAATACATCCATCGGAATAATGTATTGAAAATCAAGAAAATGAACTGTACTAACTCCGGAGATGGGAAAACCGGTTTAAATGATCTTCTGAGGAGAGAAGTTACACGTCCTTTTGACATCTCAAAGCTGCCTTTAATCAGAGTGACAACTATAAAATTATCCTCTACTGAAAACATACTTCTTCTCAGTATGCATCACATTATATCAGATGGCTTTTCTTTAATGATTCTTTTTGAAGAGCTATCAAGGTTATACAACTGCAGCTCAAATAACCCCGGGAATGCTTTACCAAAGTTAGAATATCAATACACAGATTACGTTAAACTAGAGAACGAAAAGAACTTGTCTCCGCCCTACGATGAACAATTAAATTACTGGATAAACCAGTTTAATGATCAATCGGGTAACCTGGGTTTACCTCTGGATAAGACGAGGCCTTCTATTCAATCTCCTGCGGGGTCGAATGAATTTTTTGTCTTACCTAAAACTCTTATTGATAAACTGAATTCTATCGGCATCAGCAAGGGATGTACCTTTTATATGACCTTCCTTGCCGCGTTCCAGATATTTTTAAGTAAGTATTCAGATAATGACGACATTATTGTGGGAAGTCCCCTCTCAAACAGACCTGATATTGCTAAAAATCTGATCGGCAATTTTTTAAATGTCACTGCTTTGCTGAATAACATTTCTGAATATGCTGATTTCCCCTCTCTATTGCTAAATACAAGGCAGGTTGTTCTGAACACTTTAAAATACCGGGATTTATCTTTTGAGAAACTGGTAAATGCTCTTAAAATCAAAAGAGACCTCAGCAGGAATCCCGTTTTTCAGGTAATGCTGCAGATTCTGCCCAAAATATCATTCAATCTGAAAGATTTGGAGGTGACCCACCTAAACTTTGACCTGGGATATTCTCAGCTTGATCTCTCGCTTCATTTATATCAGACAGACGATGGATATAATTGCCGGCTTGAATATGACACGGACTTATTCGATAGGAATACCATTAAAAGAATGATAATCAATTTCCATTATTTTCTAAACGAGCTGGTAAAAAATCCTGAAATAAAGTTACGTGAAATTTCTGTCATAAATCCAAAAGAGAAAAGCAGGGTAATAAATGAATGGAACAATACTCAAATCAATTACCCTCAGGATATTACTTTAACTCAATTATTTGAGCAGCAAGCTGCACAAACTCCGGATAAGTTCGCCATTAAATTCGGAGATAGGAAGATTACCTACAATGAACTGAATCGAAAAGCAAACCAGCTAGGAAAATACCTTAAAAGTATTGGTATAGGTCCGGGCAGCATTGTCGGAGTTTGTCTGGACCGATCATTCGAAATGGTAATAGGAATCCTGGGGATATTAAAGGCAGGCGGAGCTTATCTTCCCGTTGATCCGGATCAGCCGGCAGAACGAATTCATTATATATTGGAAGATGCCTGTGTAAAGTTAATTCTCACTCTTAAAAAAAATGATGGGATATTTAATAGAAAAAATAATTTATTACTCCTGGATTCTGACCGGGACAGAATCTCCCGCTTCGATTCCCAAAATATGAACCATCAGTTCCCGCTAAATAATGCGGCTTATATCATTTATACCTCCGGGTCGACCGGTAATCCCAAAGGTGTGATAATCGAGCAAAAATCCGTCGTTAATTTTCTTTTATCCATGAAACAAAATCCGGGAATTTCACCGGATGATGTTTTATTAGCTGTAACCACGATTTCGTTCGATATTGCCGGGCTTGAAATATTTTTACCGCTTATAAGCGGGGCAGGGATAATTCTTGCGAATAAATCCGAAATTTCCGATGGCAAGTTATTGATCCAATTAATTCTTGATAATGAAGTAACTATGATGCAGGCTACTCCTTCAACCTGGAAATTGATGATAGATGCCGGCTGGAACAAAACTCCCGATCTGAAAATGTTGTGCGGCGGTGAAGCTTTTCCTAAAACACTTGCGAATTCTTTATTGGAAAGAGGAGGAGAGCTTTGGAATATGTACGGCCCTACAGAAACCACAATCTGGTCTTCAGTAAATAATATTGAAAAGGGAGATAAAGAAGTCACCATTGGGAAACCAATCGCAAACACAGAGTTTTTTATCGTTGATAAAAATTTGAACCTCGTTCCCATCGGAGCTGCAGGCGAACTACTTATAAGCGGGGCAGGACTTGCAAGAGGATATCTTGGGAATGACAAATTAACATCCGAAAAGTTTATTCCAAATCATATTAAGGAAGATGGAAGCAGGCTCTATAGAACAGGCGACAAGGTAAAATCTGATGCGGATGGAAGGATGCATTTTTTAGGGAGACTTGATTACCAGGTTAAAATAAGAGGTCACAGAATTGAATGCGGAGAAGTTGAGAGTGTAATTAGCAAGGATGTTAATATCCAGCAGTGTGTTGTCAAAGCTGTAGAGGTCGCACCCACCGATATAAGATTGGCAGCATATTTTATTCCTGTATCATTTAATAATTTTTCCATCGAAGATCTAAAGAAAAAACTCAATAGAACTTTGCCGGCTTATATGATCCCCTCGTTTTTTGTAAAGATGGAACAATTTCCTTTAACGCAGAATGGAAAATTAGATCGAAAAAAATTGCCATTTCCTGATAGTACAGAACTTGAATCCGAAAGGCAGTATGTTCCCCCGAGAGATGATCTGGATCTGCAGCTTATTCTGATCTGGGAGAATGCATTCGGGATTAAAAATATTGGTATAAATGATGATTTTTTTGATCTTGGAGGACATTCTTTACTGGCAGCTCACATATTTTCCCGGATTCATAAATATCTTGGTAAAAACCTTCCGTTAGCTGCATTATTTCAAACTTCAACCATTTCAGGTCTCGCAGATATCATCAGGGGGAAAAATTGGAAACCGTTGTGGCGCTCAATCGTTCCGCTTAGAACAACAGGAAATAAACCCCCGATTTTCCTAGTCCATGGTGCCGAAGGAAATATATTGTTATATAAAAACCTTATTAACCATCTTGATGCAGATTATCCTGTTTACGGGCTTCAGTCGCAAGGATTAGACGGTCAAAGTCCTATTTTGGACAATGTTAGTGAAATGGCCCAAAAATATATTATGGAAATAAAAGACGTTCTCCCGGATGGACCGTATATTTTAGGAGGATATTGTCTGGGCGGAACTATAGCATACGAAATCGCACGACAATTAAAAGAATCCGGAAATGAAGTTGTTTTGGTAGCAATGTTTGAGACATATAATATTCAGAATAATACGCCGCCGTTCGTGCTTAGAACCTTTCATAAGTTTGAAAATCTATTTTTTCAGGTAATGAACTTATACATAACGTCGAAAGAAAGCAGGCTGCAATATTTTAGTGAAAAATTTAACGTTGAAATCAATAGACTAAAAGTTAAACTAAAAATAGTAAAGTCAAAGTTATTTTCTCTGTTAAAGATCGAGAACAATTTAAGTTACCAGCACTTGCTGATTAATAAGATAAACGACGGGGCACAAAATTCACATTCCCAAAAATTATTTGATGGAGAGGTCATTTTATTTAAACCTGTCCGCTACTTTGCGGGTTACAACAATGTTTATTTTGGATGGGAAAATCTGGCCGGAAAGAATTTTAATATCATTAATATGCCCTGCTACCCTAGGGGATCTTTGAACGAACCTTTCGTAAAATTGCTTGCTGAAAAATTAGGGGAGGTATTAAATAAAAATGTAATTAGTACTATTCACAGTAGTTATATGGATCATGCTCTATAAGGTTATCTTCGAAGAATCCTGATAATAATCCATAATTCTTTAATATATTATCTATATATTTTTCTGTCAATAACTTATTAAGTTAAAATGAGAAACAAAACTTGTCTCATAACCGGAGCTACTTCAGGTATTGGAAAAGCAGCTGCTCTGGGATTAGCTGAATCTGGCTGCACCCTGATCTTAACCGGCAGGAACATGAAAAAAGGCGGGGTGGTAATAAACACTATTAAACGAAAAATCAAAAATCAAAATGTTGAGTTCATTTCTGCCGATATTTCTTCTATTGAAGAAGTTAAGCAGTTAGCAGAAAAAGTAAAATCAAAATATGAGCAAATCGATATTCTTATTAATAATGCGGGTGCAAGATATGATAAATATAAAGAGAGTGCGGATGGAATAGAACTGACCTTTGCTACTAATCATTTGGGCCATTTCCTGCTGACCATTCTTCTTCTAAACCTTTTAAAAAAATCACCTTCGGGCAGAATAATCAATGTTGCATCCTCAGGCCCATGGTAATCAGAAAATTGACTTCAGTCAGTTAGCCAACCCCGTTAATTATGATCGCAAATCAGCCTACGGCAAATCGAAACTTGCTGCTCTGCTTTTTACATACGAACTTACCGAAAGATTGAAAGAGGAGAAAATATGCGTGAACGCGGTTGACCCCGGAGGAGTTTTAACCAACCTGGGAAAAAATAACGGTATTATTCCCTGGGTTAAACATGTACTTTATTATGCTTCAAAACGAAGTTTAATAATGCCTTCAAAAGGAGCAGAAACAATTATTTTCCTTGCTGATTCTTCTGAAATAGAAGGAATTTCAGGCAAATATTTTTATAAGAAACAAATAATTAAATCCTCTCCGGAATCCTATAATAAGGAGGCAGCTAATAAATTATGGGAATTCAGCCTTAGTCTCTGTGGAATGACCAATTTAATTTCCAGATAATCGACCCAACCACAGATCATTTTTTGATAATTTTCGCAGGTACACCTGCCACAACTGCGTTTGAGGGAACATCTTTGGTGACCACGGCTCCCGCTCCTACAATGGCATTTTCACCTATGGTTACTCCACATAAAATAGTGGCAGAAGAACCGATTGAAGCCCCTTTTCTCACGATAGTTTCGACAACTTTCCAATCCTCTTCAGTCTGCATCGAACCATCCGGATTCACGGACCTGGGATGCTTATCATTTATGAAAGTAACATTATGCCCTATAAAAACATTGTCTTCTATATGGACACCTTCACAAATAAAGGTATGGGTAGATATTTTACAATTCTTTCCGATGGAAGCATTTTTCTGTATTTCAACAAAGGTTCCGACTTTAGTATTATCATCAATTGAGCAGCCATATAAATTCACAAAATCAAATATTTTAACATCTTTTCCCATTTTAACATTATTAATATTCTTTTTTTCCATATGGTTTGATATTAAACCTCGATAGGAGAATTGGAGAAATAAATCATTTTACCCCGGTTTTTAAGTGATTCTGAACTTGCTTCAAGGATCTTTACTACTTTTAATCCATCAATTCCATCAGTCAAAGGATTGCGATTTTCATTAATAGCGTCAATAAATTCGCGGGCACCTAGTGCAAGGGCTTCAGTCTGGTTTACCTTTGGCGAAAACATATCCCCAATCCTGTATTGAACCAGAGCTTCGTGGATACTTTCCTGAGTTTTGAAATCAACACCGCTGTCATAAACCTTAATCTTCTCAAAATTCTCCATATCATCAAAAACCAGCATCTTCCTGTCACCTCCGACTATCATCCTTCTTATTTTAACCGGAGATGTCCAGTTCACATGAAAATGTGCAAAGCAATTATCTTCGAAATATATTGATAGGTGTGCAATGTTCTCTTTACCGTTAAAGTTAGCGATGCCGTTAGAACTGACCGCTTCAATTTTATTATCACCCAGCACATAATTCATTATGGAGAGATCATGAGGAGCCAGGTCCCAGACCACATTGACATCTCTCTGGAACAAACCGAGATTTATCCTTTCGGAATCAAAATATAGAATTTTACCGAGTTCACCGCGGCTGACAAGTTCTTTCATTTTCCTAACAGCACCGGTATATATAAAAGTATGATCAACAAAAATTTTAAGTCCTTTTTTATCAGCAATTTCAATTAATGCCTCCCCCTCAGCAGTCGTTGCTGTAAATGGTTTTTCAACCCATATGTGCTTGCCTGCTTCAAGGCTTTGTTTTGCCAGATCAAAGTGAGTATACACAGGTGTAGCGATAACAATGATATCAGAATCTCCATTTATCACTTCGCCGGGATTCTCACTAAGGTATGCAGAAGGAAATTTATTTTTTATAAATTGTAATCTATCTGTTCTCTTGTCGCAAGCCGTAACTTTTTCAACATCCGGCTGTGCCATAAAATTTCTAACCAGGTTCGGACCCCAGTAACCCAAACCAATCACTCCAACTTTCATTTTTCCTCCGGAACTATCTGTATTTACCATATTTTATCTGAATTAATTTTATTTTCCGCCTCTTAAGAAAAGCATTGTAGGTATCGTTTTAAAAATAAGCTGAAGATCAAACCAGGGAGACATATTATTTATATAATAGAGATCCAGTATAATTGAATCTTTAAATGAAACAGAACTGCGCCCGCAAATCTGCCATACTCCTGTACATCCTGGAATTGCCGATAATCTCCGTTTCTGCCACTCATCATAATTATCGTATTCATAAGGAAGACATGGTCGTGGTCCTACAAGACTCATTTCACCTTTAAGCACATTAAATAACTGGGGCAGCTCATCTATGGATGTCTTCCGGATAATTTTACCAATCCATGTTACGCGGTTATCGTTAATGATTTTTGTATCCGAGCCGCTGGTAACATTATTCCTCATAAATTCTATCATCTTCTCCTTACGTTCCTCGTCTTCACCTGTGAGCACCCTCATTGATCGAAATTTATAAAATTTAAATGGTTTGCCATATCGTCCTATCCTCACCTGGGTAAATAAAACTGGTCCGTTTGATGAGAGTTTAACAAGCAAAGCGATAATGAGCATCACCGGTGAAAGCACCAGAATAGCAACCGTTGAGATGAGCATGTCTATCAGTCTTTTAATACCCAATGTGATCCTGTTATTATAATGTGCGGACACATCTATAATAGGAATATCAATATATTTTTCAGTGTCAACTTTCCTGGTAACTATTTCAAATAGTTCTGATGTGAGTCTGACATTAATATTATGCGATTTACAAAAATCGAGTACTTCAAAAAGTTTTTCATGATTTTCACCATCAATAGCTACAATAATTTCATCAATATTATATTCGGTAATAAGTCGGCTAAGATCATGCAGCCGGCCTAATATACGTTTACCATTTATAACTTCTTTATTTATTTCCCTGTCATCATCTACAAAACCTGCTATTTCTATACCATAATTATTTTCCAGGATCAGTTTTGCAGCCAGAAGTTTGCCGGATTTTCCGTCACCGACAATTATAACATTCCGTCTGAATGAATAATGGCGCAACTGGATAAATAACTCCCGGAGGAGTTCCACCCTTATTAAATACAGGGTAGGGACGGCAATGATTAAATATGTAAAAATGACCAGCCTTGCATCCACTATATTATATGGCTGAATTAACAGGGATACAAGAACAATGTTTAAGGCACCGTAATACTGGGATTTAATGATGTTAGCAAAATGAGAGGCACGATCCAGTATAACATTAATTCTATATAAACCGTTATACTGGAAAATAATTGTTAAGATCAAGGATATCCCTACCAGGATATAAATCAATGACTCATTCAGTGTGAAAAACTGAACAAAATCTAAATGAGATTCTTTTCTGTGGATATAAAATGAAACCAAAAAACAAATAAAAATCGTTGTTATATCGGCAATTGCGAAAACAATCTTATGTTTTGGAATTTTCCGTAAACCTAAAGTGCTCAAATTAAAATGCCCTCAATAGTTGGTAAAAATACTATCCCAATAGTGTGCCACCAACTTATTTCCTGATAGCAGCTTAAATACTTAATAGTAATGAAAATATCCTTTTCAAAATGAGATACAATTAAAAAATAACATAATATATTGAGACACAGGATTGAATGATTTTCAACAAAAACACTATTTTAGGGTAAATAAATCACATTCAGAGGCAATAAGCCCTAAGTTCCCTCAGAAAAATTTATGCTTAAATATAGCAGTTTTTTTTTAAGGACGCTACTTAAAAAAACTTCTGATTTTTTCCGCAACGTAACTTATCTGTTCATCACTCAGCTCCGGAAACATCGGTAGAGATAACCCTGTCTCTGCCAGGTCTTCGGTTACAGGATATTTTTTTTCCTGATAACCTAAGGAGGAGAAGCACTCCTGTTTATGAAGCGGAACGGGGTAATGGAGTCCGGTAGATATGCCCTGCTCATTAAGAAATTTTTGCAAATTGTCTCTTATTTCGCTCCTATTCCCTTTGTTTTCAGAGCTAACTCTTATTACATAGAGATGGTACACATGTTTTGCCCAGGGCATTTCTTTGGGAAGAACAATTTTTTCCAGATCTCCTAATAAATTCCTGTATTTTTCCGCCACTTTTCGTCTTCCTTCTGTCCACCCGGGCAGATAGTTCAACTTCACTCCCAGGACGGCGCCCTGAATTCCTTCCATCCGGTAATTATGACCAAACGTGGCATGATAATATTTTTGCGACTGCCCGTGTTCTCTAATTTTTTTCATATAGTTGAAAACATCATCATTATTCGTAGTTACAGCTCCTCCCTCTCCAAACGCTCCCAGGTTCTTCCCCGGATAAAAGCTGAAAGAGCAGGCATCTGATAGTCCCCCGACTCTATTTCCTTTATATTCGGCCAGGTGAGCTTGCGCAGCGTCTTCGACTAAAAATAAGTTATAACGTTTGGCTATCTCTCTCAGGGGGTCAAGATCTGAAGGCTGGCCATATAAATGAACAGCTACAATAGCCCTTGTTTTATCTGTTATTGCCTCCTCAACTTTTTGAGGATCAATATTATAACTTTCAGGATGACAATCGACAAAAACCGGGGTAGCGCCGCATAATGTTGCACCCCATGCGGTTGCGATGAATGTATTTGCCGGTATAATGACCTCATCTCCTGTCTTAATTCCCAGCGACCATAAGGCTATATGATTAGCGTCAGTCCCGGAACTTGTGCCAAGGCAGTATTTAACGCTATGTTCTTTCGCGAATTTCTCTTCAAAATCTGTGACGGCTTTGCCCAGAATGAAGGCAGTATTATCGATTACATTTTGAATTGCGGGATCTATGTCTTTTTTTATAGATTTATATTGTATTTTCAAATCGAGAAAAGGAACTTGCATAGAATAAACCTCTTTTTCTGAATTTTCTTAATAATGAACAAAATAGATTAAAACTCTACTCTAAATTTATAAAATAATCTCATTTATTGGATTAAATTATGATTAAATCTAGTTTCTTTTTATTAAAAGCTTGTTAAATTTACTATTAGTTTTTCTGGTTGAGGCGTGCATATTCATATCTTTTAAGCGGTTCACCCTCAAGATCATACATTTGAATGCGTCATTTTAGGAATATTTACTGGTTAATTCTCAATTTAATATTTTGGCCTGACCAGGTACCAGCATTCAACAAAGAATGCATCGCTTTCGGTGGCATATATATTGAAAATGATCGGTGGATATTATACAAAATCTATTTTTGTTTTCATACAAGAATTGGAAGCTTTGTGTCTGTGCTCAATTAACTGCTATCACAGAGTAAAGAGGCTTAATTTTATAAATTGAAACATTATTTAACTGAAGTCTAAGGAGCAAGGAGTTATAAAATAGGAATGAGAAATCTTAAAACATTTGCCATTTTTGTTCTTTCTATATTGCCATTTTTTACCACAGCAGTTGAGGCTCAGTTTTTAAATCCCGGTGATGGTGTGAGGATAACTTTTTTTAATATATCGGATAAAATTTCCGGTGATTATTATATACAGCAGGATGGAAAAATCCAGCTCCCATATGTGGGGTTGATTTCTACAGCGCAAAAACCATATCCAGAAATAAAGAATGAAATTACATTCAAATATGATTCCCTATATAGAAACCCTGAACTAACAGTACAACCCTTATACAAAATTAACATACTCGGTGAGGTAAGATCGCCGGGATATTACAACGTTACTGACGTTGAGAAATTAACCGGTATTTTTGCTCTCGCAGGTGGAGTTACCGGAGATGCCGATCTTGATAATGTCTATATAATCAGGAATGAGAAGGAAATAGACCTTGACGCTCAAAATTTAATTGAGAGCGGCAGTACAATGGGTGATATAGGTTTACAATCCGGTGATAGGATTTTTGTTCCTAAGACCTGGTGGGCAAATGCCAGAAGTGTGACGATTATTCTTTCGGTAGTTTCGGCGTTAGTAACTATTGCAGTACTATTTCTTCGATAAAAAAATATCGATTATGAGAGCGAACTTAGGAAATTTAAAATGACAGAGGAAATTGATAGATATGAATGATAATAATAATAATACAACTCCCAATAAAAGGTTAAATGAAAAACACCCTGAGAAAACATTGGGTGAGATCCTGCAGATAATTAACAGGAGAAAGTCAATATTGATTTTATCTATTGTTATAACCCTTATTTTAGCAGGAATGTATTCATTTTTGTCCAAGCCTGTCTATGAATCAACTGTGGTTCTAAAAAAAGATAAAACCCAGGACTCTAAATCTCCCACGGATTTAATGAGCATCGTGAATCTGCAGTCTTCAGATGAAATAGAAACTGAAATGGAGTTGGTCGAAACCTGGAGTGTTTATAGTAAAGTGATAGATAATCTCAATCTTTTTCTGCACGTAGACCGGATAGAATTACCTTCAGGAGATCATATCAATATAAATAAGTCCCTTATTAATTATTATAATCCAGATTATTTTAACAACCCCCCGGGAAATATTTCACTCCCGCAATTTGTAGAGGTCAAATTAAAAGATCTCAATGCAGCTTCAAGTTTGTATATTGAAATTACCAAAGATAAAACTTATCGCATCTACAATACAGAGAATGATAGTCTCATAAAATCAACTTTCGACACGAATGCTGGGGTATTTCATCTGGATAAATTAAATATGGTCTTATACTGGCCGGATGCAGTCCCCGGGAGTAAAGTTTATTTTACGATCGACAATTACTACAAAACAATGGAGAAGCTCAAAAGTATGGTTTCTCTGGATCATAAAATTAAGACTAATGTATTTTCTATATCGGTTAAAAATAATTCTCCATATGCCGCTGCTTTAATTGCCAATACTATAACCGAAAAATTCAGAGATTCAAGAATAGATCAGCAAAAACAGACTATAAAATACTCATTTGATTTCGTTGATAAACAGCTTGAAGAAATGCAGGAAAAATTAAAAGAAGCTGAAAAAAACCTGAGCGAATTTAAAGCGAGCGGACAGATTATGACTATTGATGCAAGTTCGAATGAACTGGTAAAATATTTGAGTAACCTGGAAGCAGAAAAGATGAGTACAGAACTCCAACTTACAGATTATAAAAATAAACTTTCAGATATGAAAGGACAGCTTCAATCGAGTGGATATTTTGATCAGAGCCTCCTCACCCCTGAGAGAAACGATGTAAGCGGATCTCCATTTGCTTCTTTAATGAAGCAATTATCTGATCTGGAACTCCAGCGCCTGCAGCTTCTACAAAAAAGAACTGAAAATCACCCGGATGTTCAGGCAGTCGATGAACAGATAAAAATGGTAAAACAAAAACTTGCATCTTACAATCAGAATACTTTGACTGCATATCAGATTATGATAAATTCACTCGATAAAAAATTGCTTCAGATTACAAATATGATGTCAAAATATGAAGTAAAAATGGAAAGACTTCCAGGCCAGGAAAACAAATTAGCAGGATTAATGCGACAGAAGGAAGTATATGAAAAGATATTCACAATGCTTCTTGATAAGCGAGAAGAAATGCGCATGGCCGAGTTGTCTAAATTGCAGGATATAGTCGTTGTAGATCCTGCTCACGAACCTGTAGATCCTATTTTTCCAAAGAAAACTTTTAATATGATGGCCGGGTTATTAGCAGGTCTCTTTATAGGATTAATAGGGATTTTTATTACAGAAGTTAAAAATAAAAAACTTGTTAGTCTGGATGATATCGAAAGCGATTTTGATTTACCAATATTCACTATTATACCCGATTATCCTAAGAATGTTAAAGAAAAAATAAATGATCACAATAATAAGCAGGATCAGTTTGTCACATTGATGGATACCCAGGATGGTTTCAAAGAAACTTTTCGGCTCCTTAAAACAAAATTGCTATTCCAATTTGAGGGAAAAGAAAAAATATTTATGGTAACAAGCTGCGAAGAAAATACAGGAAAGACAACCATCGTCTCTAACCTTGCATTATCTATAGCCCAGGAGAAGAAACGGGTTTTAATTATGGATTGTGATCTCAAAAAGGGAACCATCTCAAATCAATTCGGCATCTCATTAAAAGCTCCGGGTTTGATTGATTATCTTATCGGAAAGGATGCCAAACCTTTTATTCATACAAATGTAATAGGAAGAGTTGATATCCTGACAGCCGGAGGAACAAGAGAAGATTCAAGTGAGCTCCTCAATTCAGAAAAGATGCTTTCATTATTTAAGGTGATTGACACTTCTTACTATGATTTTATTATAATGGATACTCCCCCGGTAACAAGAGTGGTTGATACACTTATCCTGGGAAAGTCAGTTCAGAACGCCATCCTGGTCGTCAGACCGAATCATTCATTTAAGGAAGGCGTTAAGTGGGGAATCGATGAATTAAACCAGGCGAATATCAAAATTCATGGCCTGGTTATTAATGCCGCAGAAATAAAGGAATCCTCGTATCGTTATAGATATGGATATGGATATGGATACGGATACGGCTATGGAAATGGAAAATCTGACAGCCAGCACCATAAAACTAATGGTAATGCACCCGGCAAAGTTGCAGAAACAACAACAAAATAATATCTTTATTTAAGGATTTTCAAAGCAGTTAAAAATAACTGTCCACCTTAAACTCAACATCAAATGAAGCCTGTAAATCCCGCAGAAGAAAAAAATTGGAATAACTTAATATTGGATCATTCAGAATATTCAATATTCCATACTTCCAACTGGACACAAGTTTTGATTGATACTTATAATTATTCTCCAAATTATCTGGTTGCAATTGATGCATCTAACAATTTATCTACAGTTATCCCTTTTATGGAAATAAAAAGTCATCTAACGGGAAAGCGGGGGGTTTCATTGCCATTCACAGACTTCTGTAGCCTTATAAGCAATTTAAATTACGACCAGGTATTTGATGAATTAATTGATTTTGCAAATATGAAAGATTGGAAGTTTATGGAATTCCGAGGGGGTGATAGATTTTTTAATGGAATTCCTCCATCTTCTTTTTATTATCATCATACTTTGGATTTAACTAAAGGTAAGGATCAAATCTATTCTGGGTTCTGTGACACAACCAGGAGAAATATTAAGAGAGCTGTTAGAGAAAGTATTAAAGTCAATATCTTGAGTAATCCTGAAGCAATGGATTCTTTTTACAAATTAAATTGTATAACAAGAAAGAAGCATGGACTACCTCCGCAACCCTACAGTTTTTTTAAAAATATTCAACAGCATATCATTTCAAGAGGTCTCGGATTTATTACCCTAGCTTTTTATAAGAATACACCTATTGCGGGTGCTGTGTTTTTCCACTTTGGCAGAAAAGCCTTATATAAGTTCGGTGCTTCAGAAACTAAGTTTTTACATTTGCGGCCTAATAATATCATAATGTGGGAAACTATAAATCATTTAATCACCAGCGGATTCAAACAATTAAGTTTTGGTAAAACCGAACCGAATAATTCCGGATTGAGACGGTTCAAACTAGGCTGGGGATCGAGTGAGGAACGGATATTTACTTATAAATATGATCTCTTAAAAGAAAAATTTGTCCCCAATCAGGATTCATCAAGGGGATTTCACAATAATCTCTTCCGATTGCTACCTATTTCTGTCCTAAAATTTGTAGGTAATAAAATGTACAGGCACTTAGGCTAGTGAGAAACTTTTACATTAACCTTAGTAATCTCTTTTTCAAGAACATTTAATCAGCTTTAATTACGTTTACTTATGTACAGAATATTTTATTTTATCAAACCTTCAATCCCAAGGAAAATACAAATCTTATTAAGAAGTTTTTTTGCAAAAAAGATAGAAAAAAAACATAAAGAAGTATGGCCTATAGTCAAGACCTCTGACAAAAAACCTATAAATTGGAAAGGTTGGCCGGATAAGAAAAAATTCGCACTCATTTTAACTCATGATGTAGAGCATCAACATGGATATGACCGTGTTTTAGATCTGATGCAGCTTGAGAAAGATATGGGGTTTAAAAGTTCCTTTAACTTTGTTCCGGAAAGGGATTATATAGTAGAGAAATCCCTGATGGAGACATTAAAGACTAATGGGTTTGAGACTGGGGTTCAGGGACTTTATCATGATGGGAAACTATATTCATCAAGAAAAGAATTTCTCAGGAGGGCTGAAAAAATAAATCATTATCTGAAGGATTGGGGGGCAACCGGATTTCGTTCTCCTGCGATGCATCATAACCTGGAATGGCTGCTAGATCTAAACATCAATTATGATTTGTCGACCTTTGATACTGACCCTTTTGAGCCGCAATCTGACGGAACAGAAACCATATTCCCTTTCCTTGTTAAAGGGAAAAATGGCAGGCAATATGTCGAAATGCCTTATACTTTGCCACAGGATAGTACTTTATTTATCATATTAAAAGAAAAAGATATCAGGGTTTGGAAGAAAAAGCTTGATTGGATTGTTGATAATGGGGGGATGGCACTTCTTAACGTTCATCCTGATTACATTAATTTTGATGAGAGAAAAAGCGGATATGAAGAATTTCCATTGTCGCATTACATTGAATTTTTGCAATATATAAAGGATAAGTACTGGGAAATATGCTGGAATGTCCTTCCGAATATGGTTGTAAATTCAAAACTATGCGATAGTTTTAATATACTTGAAATTCAAAATTTGGCTCCTCAAAAAAAAGTATGTATGGTCGTACAAAGTAATTTTAACCTGGATCCAAGAGTACGGAGACAGGCCAGAGCTCTGATAGATGCAGGCTTCAGCGTGGATATTTTATGCCTGGGAGCTGCTGATCAGGCCAAGACGGATATCGTGAATGGAATTGTTGTAAGAAGAATCATGAAAGTATTTCCTAAGAAATCAGTCTCAATATATCTATTATATTCAACCATTTACTTCATAAAAACCTTCTTCACTTTATTGCGGCTATCATTTAAAAAAAGATACTCACTCATCCAAATCCATAATATGCCGGATCATCTTGTTTTTGTGGCTTTTTTCCAAAGGGTTTTCGGAATTCCTGTGCTCCTTGACATTCATGATCTGACTTTAGAACTTTTCCGTGAAAAATGGTCAAAATTATTATTCAATATCACATTCCCATTTCTAAGGTTGTTTGAATATATCTCCTGTAAATTTTCAACTCATATTTTAACAGTTACCCAGCAGTGTGTTGATATATTGAATAAGAGAGGAGTACCAAAAGAAAAATTAACCCTGATTCTTAATGCTGCTGATCAGACCCGTTTTCCGTTTTATAAAGATAGAATTTTTAAGAAACATGAGGGCGATGTAAAAATCTTTTATCATGGGACGATCGCCAAAAGATTCGGATTGCATCTGGTTATTGAAGCTATGCCGGAAGTGTTATCTCAGTTACCCGGCAGTCGATTATATTTATACGGCAGCGGGGATAGTGATTATCTAGCTTACATAAATCAATTAGTTAAGAGACTTAACCTTGAAGAAAACATACTAGTGCCTGGAACCATTCCCTATGATAAGGTTAATGAGTATTTAAAAGGATATGGATATCGGGATTGTCCCCTACCTCGACACATCTTATATGAACCTAGCTCTTTCGACCAAGGCCTTTGAATATATCTCTAGCGGTCTCCCTATTTGTGCTTCCAGGCTAGAAGCTACAAATACAATATTCAGAGAATGCAGCATTAGCTATTTTGATCCAAATAATTTAAGGGAAGTATCTGATAAAATAATCTTTCTGGCAAAAAACCCGGATTTACAGGAAACTCAGGTCAGATCAGCCTTAGAAGATATTAGTAAAATTTCAGGTCAGGCTATGCAAGATAGATATCTGGATGTAATTAATAGCTTAATTAAATAAAGAACTAAAAACTAATTAAATCGATTCTTTTTCCTGCTTCAAATATATTAGAAGGTATCTAGTGCGGGTTTTAATGATAGCTCAGTCAAGTTATAATTACGATGCAAGAATAGTTCGATATTGTAAGGCGTTAAGGGAGGTTGGGGCGGAAATCCATGTTATTTGTCTAAATTACGGCAAGCAAAATAAAACCGAGGAAATCGATGGAATCAAGTTATTCAGAGTTATGAAATCATTTAATCAAGATATTATTATTTCATACATATTTTTCTCCTTAATATTTTTAATTAAATCATTGTTCAAAACTATTGTTTTGATGACAAAGCATGAATATTCCGTTGCTCATATTCACAATATGCCTGACTATCTCGTCTTCTCGGCAATTCCTCTTAAGCTTAGAGGAGTACCTGTACTACTGGATATCCATGATCTCACAATGGAATTATTTAAGGATAAATGGTCAGAGAAAAAGTTTGCCCGGTATAAATCATTTTTAAAATTCTCCGAAAGGATATCTTGTACTTTCGCTGACAAGATTATCACGGTTACAAAAGAGTGCGTTGATAAGCTGGTAAGTCGTGGAATCAAAGAAAGTAAGATCTCACTGATAATGAATTCTCCAGATGATAAAAGTTTTTCATTCGATACGGAACGTTTTTTAAAGCATGAGACAGCTAAATTTAAAATATTATATAATGGGACTATTGCAAAAAGGTTCGGGTTACACTATACGATCAAAGCAATGAAAAATGTTGTTAGCTCAATTCCCGCCATCGAGTTTCATATTTACGGTAATATTGAAAATCACCATACCAGAGAGTTGCGGGAATTATCAAAAAACTTAAACCTCAGCGACAAAATATTTTTTCACCCTTTGATCCCATATCAGAAGATCAACGAGCTTCTTAAATCTTTCGACCTAGGAATGGTGACCTATGAAAAATCAGAAGACATGAACCTTGCATTCCCAACCAAAGCGGGTGAATATGCACTTACAGGTCTTCCTTTTATTATTTCTGACCTGATATCTGTTAAGAACATATTTACATCAGATAGTGTGGTTTATATTAATCCTGAGGATACCGAAGCTTTGTCGAAAAGTATAATTAGCCTGTACACTGATCCCGGGTATAGAAAAATGTTGGCCTACAATGCATATAAAGACGTGCAAAGAATAACCTGGGAAATTATGAAGAATAAATATTTTATTCTCATTAATCCTTATGCTCTGAAAAATAAAATTGCCAGAAAAAAACACTCAGGATGAATTTGTCAATATTTCTTAATATAGATTTGTAATTATCTAAATAACTGTGATATGTATAAATACTTGAATCATGTTTTTTTATAAGTTTTGATACCCTATTGACTAAGGATTTACAGATGAATATAGTTTTGTGAATCCGGAATCCTTAAAAGATTAAGAATAATTTTAATAACCGATAATTTAAGAGAAATATTTACTTATGAAAAAAGCAATAATCACAGGCATCACAGGACAGGACGGATCTTACCTTAGTAAATTCCTTTTAAGTAAGGGTTATAAAGTTATTGGAATTACAAGGAGTCTGCAGCAGGGAAAACTTGATGGACTGAACTTCCTCGAAATTGAAAACGAAGTTGAGTTAGTAGAAGCAAATGTTTTCGATCTGTCCAATATTGTCCGGCTTCTTGAAAAATTTAAACCCGATGAGTTTTATAATCTTGCAGCACAGAGTTCCGTAGGATTATCTTTTGAGCAGCCGATTGGGACTCTAGAGTTTAACATTATCTCTGTCGCTAATATACTCGAAGCCATAAGAATTGTTAATAAAGATATAAGGTTTTATCAATCTTCAAGCAGCGAAATGTTTGGCAATGTGCCAAAAGAATCCTTACCTGTGAATGAAAATTTCATCATACATCCTGCCAGTCCATATGCGATATCAAAAGCTTCTTCGCATTGGATCTGTGTTAATTACAGGGAAGCTTACAACTTATTTATTTCAAGTGGCATATTATTTAACCATGAATCAGTATTGCGAAGGCCTAATTTTGTCACTAAAAAAATCATATCCGGAGCTCTTAAAATTAAAAGTGGACAGCTTCAAAAGCTAAAAGTGGGAAATACTTCAATATTACGTGATTGGGGCTATGCTCCGAACTATATCGAAGCTATGTGGACAATGTTGAATGTAGATAGGCCGGATGACTATATTATTTGCACCGGCGAAGCCCATACATTACAGGAATTTATCGAAAAAACTTTCAATAAACTTGACCTGGATGCCTCTGAATATGTTGAAATAGATACCTCACTCCTACGTCCGGTAGACCTTGAGATAATTTATGGCGATTCGGATAAAGCCAAACGAGAACTCAATTGGAGATACAGTTTAACATTTGATGAATTAATTGAAAAATTAGTTGAAGATGAGATAAAGCACAATAATTGGAGAAAGAAAAATTACGAAAAGACTTTTGCGGGATAAATAAAATTGAAAATTATTTTTATTAGCTGGACACCCTTTGGAAGACATACAGAACTGCTTGGAAAGGCATTAAATGCGGAAATATTCTTCATTAACAAGTTTATCAAGTTTAAAGGGATTTTATGGAAACTATTATTCCCAATCGATTATATATTTAAATCAATAAAATCAACCTTGATTTTGTTGAGAACTAACCCCAGAATTGTTTTTGTTCAAAACCCTCCATCTATCGCAGTTGTGGTGATTGTAGCGATCTCGAAAATATTTAGAGTTAAATCTGTTATTGATTCCCATAATGGAGCTTTTGAAAAACCATGGATAAGCGTTCCTTTCCATATATGGGCATTAAGAAAAGCAGATGTTGTCACCATTCACAACCAGATTTTATTTAATCAATTAACCTCAGATAAAAGATTTGCAAACATCAATTTCACAATATTAAATTCCAGGTTATCCGAGTTCCCCCTTGAACAGAAAGAAGGATCCCAGGAGAAATATTTCATCGTAATTTCCTCCTTTTCTGATGATGAACCAATGGATATTTTGCTTGAGGGTGTTGGATTATTTACCGAGAAGGAAACTGAATATAAGTTTAAGATTACAGGTAATTACAAAAAAAATATCTTGGTATATGAAAAATATCATAATTACCAAAATATTCAGTTTTTAGGGTTTGTGGACGACAAGACTTATGATTTTCTGTTAGTTAATGCTTTCGGCATAATCTCTTTATCAACTAGGGATGATGTTCAACAGTTTGCTCTAATGGAAGCGGTAGGTGCAGAGGTTCCTTTTATCTCAAATAAAAATAAAACAAATTTAGATTTATTTGAACAAAAGATGATATTTATAGATAATACCGTATTGGATGTATCGGAAGGCCTAAATAGATTTATTAAAAACAAAAACGAGTTGGATAAAAATATAACGGAGATTAAAATCTATCAAAAGGCACAATGGGAGAAGCAATTTCAAAACCTTTTACGACAACTTGACTCCCTTTAATGATGGCTTACCTATCTTAATAGAATGATAACAAAAGACACAAAAACCTTAATATCAATATGTATTGCGACATATAATAGGAAAGAACTATTATATAATTTGCTAATAAGCTTATCACATCTAATTTTGAACAAAGACATTGATATTGAAATTATAATTACAGATAATGATCCCAAATGCAGTGCCCTGCCCGTAATTCAGTCCATCAGGGAATCCTCTCCTTTGGTAATAAAATATTATAAGCAGTCTGAACAAAATATTAGTCTAACCAGAAACGTTTGTGTTGCAAACTCCCAGGGGGAATTTATTTGTTTTATAGATGACGATGAGACTGCCGACAATAATTGGATAAATAATTTAATGAGTTGTATCCGGGAATTCAGTGCAGATGCTGTATTTGGTTATGTTGAACCAGTTTTCGACCCTGAAATTGATGATAAATTTAAACTCAGAGAATTTTATTTTACCCCCGTTGCCAATACCGGCGATCCAGCTAATTATTATTATACCACAAATTGTATAATTAAATCAGGTTTGATAAAATCAGAGAATCCGCCCTTTGACCCAAATTATGGTCTGACGGGTGGTGAAGATGCTCATTTGTTCGAAAAACTTGCTAATAAAGGGGCCGTATTTATCAGCAGCAGAGAAGCCGTAACTTATGAGTTTATTCCTAAAAATCGGGGGAGTTATAAATATCTTTTTAACCGGGCTTTAAGAGGCGGACAAGCTTATCTTCGAAGAACCCTTGAACTTAAGAAAACATTGTCCTTTAAAGTTATTATTACTGTAAAAATATTTTTGACACTCTTATACAGTTTAGTTTTAATATCCTTTTATCCATTTTCAGCGAAAAAATCAGTTTGGGGAATACTTAAACTGGGAGACGCCGTTGGGAAATCCCGTGCTATGCTGTTTAAATTCAAAAACATCTATTAATAAATTATTTCATATTATATAATGATAAATCAAATTCTAGAGTCAAAACCTTTAAGATTATTTACCGATCTAGAGTCTGGGGCAATATTCAATTTCTTTGTTTTAACTTTTTTCACTTTTATGGGTACAAGCCTGCCTTTCCAGGAAAGAATTATAGATGCATATGCAGCAGAAACTACAAATGTTGTTAATCAAATAGTTTTTATTTTTTTATTCTTTTCATCTACGCTTTTAATTATTCAAAACCCCAAAAAAACGTTTTCATTTATCAGGAAAGAGAAATATTTAACTGCCTTTGTATTATTCTGTGTTATAAGTTTTTTGTGGTCTGACTATAGTCTAATATCATTTAAACGATCTTTTCAATTATATGTAACCTTCATTACTATTATTAATGCAATACTCTATATTCGATTGAAAAATTTACTCTTAATCCTTAAAGTTGTTTCATATTTGTATATAATGGTAACTTTTATATCAGGTTTATTCATCCCCGGAGCAATAGATCCTGAATTTGGGACCTGGCGAGGTATAGAATTACAAAAAAATTTATTGGGGCATTCTTCCTTAATGATTTTTGCTTTGAGCATTTACTTCATTTTTGAATCAAACAATAGGTTTTCAAAATACAGCAGTGTTTTATTACTAGTTTTTAGTGCACTTGCAATAATTTTATCTGGCAGCTCAACCAATCTGATTGGGCTTTTGGTTGTAGTACTTGTAATACTCATAACATACCTTGATAAGTATTTTAGACCAATAGGGGTAAGAAGCCTCTTTACAAATTTAACAATCGTAATGATCATTCTTTCTTCATTCATATTAATAGCATTTTCCAACGAAATATTAGCCTTTATCCCTGAACTTTTTGGTAAAGATTTGTCTTTTACAGGGAGGACAGTAATATGGGCCAATGTTTGGAGTGAAATTCAGAAGAAATTCTGGTTTGGTTATGGCTTTGGTTCATATTGGATTATGGGTACATCTGTGATTGATTTATTTCAAGCTTCAATCGGTAATAGGGTAAATGAGGCACACAATGGCTTCCTGGAAATTTGGTTGCAAACAGGAATTATTGGGTTTACTATATTTATTTCGGTTATGTTTTCATTTATTCGTAGAATTATTAAAACCGATTTCATTTATGCTCTGATCGCTCTTCTTGCAATTTCAATTGTAAATTTTTCCGAAAGTTTTGTTTTTAAGGAAAGAAGTCCCTCAACATTAGTCTTCATCTTTTTCTATTTACTTACATCGGCAATCTATTTTCATAAATTCAGGGAAACTGAAACTTAAATTATGAAATTGCGACAGGAAATAAAGGAAGGAGTGTTTTTCACATTTGTACTAAAGTATGCAAATATGTTTGTGCAAATGATCGGTGCCGCAGTTCTTGCCCGCATACTTACCCCTGATGAATACGGTATTGTAGCAGTAATCATGGTAATAGTCGCTTTCTTTCAATTAATCAGCAACTTTGGTTTGGGAACTGCAATTATTCAAAAACAAAACTTGACAGAAGATAATATTTTTTCTTTGTTTCTTTTTACTATCATTATTGGCATTGTGCTATCAGGAATTTTTTCCTTAATAGGACCTCTTATTGCACATTTCTATCATAATAATGAATACAAAAAAATCTCAATAATACTCTCAGTAGTTCTATTCTTTCATACTGCCAATATCGTTCCCTATGCACTAATAATGAAAAACAAATGGTTTAAAACTATAGGCATTATTTATTTGGTAATTGAAATAATTACTACCACAATTGCCATAATCACAGCACTTATGGGTTTTGGTTATTATGCCCTAATTATTAAAAGTATATTTAATGCAATATTGGCTTTTTCAATAGATTCCATCACAATTAAGCTAAAGTTATATGGGAAACTAAACTTCCATATTGTAAGGGAACTTTTTACTTATTCATTTTTTCAGTTATTGTATAATATTTTGAACTATATCTCGAAGTCCTTAGATACTATTTTAGTAGGTAAATATTTTGGCAACAATATACTTGGCTACTATGACCGTGCTTATAGGTTAGTTTTTTTACCGGTTAATAGTATTTCTAATATCATCACACCTGTGCTTCACCCCATCTTATCCAGCCATCAGAATGATCACGATTTGATATATAGAGTTTTTAAGGAAAGCATCAAATTCTTATCTATGATCGGAATTCCGATTTCAATATTTATTTTTTTTAATGCAAAAGAAATAATTCTAATAATGTATGGCAATCAGTGGACAAAGAGCGTCCCCATATTTAAGTTATTGTCTATGGGCATCTGGATCCAGATTTTACTGCCAAGCATCGTCACAATATTTCAGGCATTGGGAAAAACTAATTATTTATTTATTTATGGATTGCTTTCCACTCTATTTATAGTTTCCGGTATACTTACAGGAATATTCTTATTTAACAGTATTCACATGATAGTTGTTTTCCTATTAATTGCATATATAATAACAATCTGCGTAGCTTTCTATTTGTTGATTATAAAATTGTTGGGCAGAAATCTTTTTGATGTGCTAATATTATTTCGTACCGGGCTATACTGCGGTGCGGCTTTTATTATATTTAATCTGCTCTTTGAATTTGTGACCGATATCCAAAATTTAATTGCTTCTCTCTCGTTAAAATTATTGTTCTCTGGATTGATTTTCATAATCGTACTTAATCAAACAAAAGAGCTTAAATATTTTATAAATACCATTAATCCGAAAAAGCATTAATTCTGATGAAAACCACTTTACCCCTAGTTTCTATATGTATACCATCCTATAATTCAGAAAGATGGATAGAAGAAACGATCCAATCTGCTATTGACCAAACATGGGGAAATAAGGAGATAATAGTTGTGGATGACGGATCAACGGATAATACTTTAATTACCTTAAGAAAGTTTAAATGTGATTTTCTTAAGGTCGTCACACAAGAAAATAAAGGGGCATGCGCCGCTAGAAATTTTGCCTTGTCCCTTGCTAACGGTGACTTTATTCAATGGTTGGATTCGGATGATCTGTTGTCTCCCCATAAAATCGAAAACCAGCTTAAGGCGATTAATTATGATATTAATACCAGGATCTTACTTTCCTCATCATGTGCCAAATTCTACCTACATCCTGATAAAGCCGAATTTATTTCCAATTCGCTCTGGCAAAATTTAGCTCCAAGAGATTGGTTGAATATACGATTTAGGCAAGAAACCGTAATCTATCAACATGCGTGGTTAGTAAGCCGTAAAATTAGTGATATAGCTGGCAAATGGGATGAAAGACTTCTGGTAAATCAGGATGGAGAATATTTTTGCAGAATAGTCGCGGCAAGTGATTTTGTGAAATTTGTGCCTGAAGCAAAATGCTATTATCGCATTGGAAATATTACAAGTACCAGTAATAAAAGATCGAAAAAAAATCTGGAATCACTAATCCAAGCCAATAGTTTATGTGTGGATCATTTATTAAAACTTGAGAATAGTGCTTTTACTAGAGAGGCAAGCCTTATTTTTTTACAAAAATTTATTTCGAATGTTTATTATGAAGAAGATGAACTTGAAAATATTAATCAAATAAAGGACCGGATTACAGAATTGGGTGGTAAAATTCCTATAAGAGAGGAATCCAGAAAATTTCGGATAATCCGTCGAGTTTTAGGATTAAGAATTGCAAGAAATTTAAAGAGTCGTTTATGGAATCTGGAAATCATTTTTCGGAAGTATATTGACAAGATCATTTGAAAAAATGGTATTAGATATAATTTATGACATAATCTGAATTACATATTTTTATAAGATCAATCTCATAATGAGACCCCTCCTTTCAGATACTGGAACATAAAATCCCGTATTTCATTTAATTTAATGCTGGCTTCATTCTTGATCTCTTAGTTTAAATTATTCAACTTATATATAGTCTCAATAAATTGATATGTTAAAACATTTATTTTTTCTTCAAATCATATTTTTTTATTCATTCACACCCATTTTTGCACAGCAAATTGAGGTTTTAACTCCCAATGGTGGTGAAGTATGGCAAAATTCTACTTCATATGGAATAATATGGACTGATGATATAATCGGATCTGTTAAAATAGAATTATTTAAAAGCGGTTCTCTATATTCAATTATATCCGCTTCTACTGAAAGTGATGGTTATTATTTATGGACACCGAATGTAATCGAATCCGGAAATGATTATACCATTAAAATCTCTAGTGTTGCAAATACCAGCGTCTTTGACTTTTCAGATGGAAATTTTGAGGTAAATAAAAGTCAACTAACTATTACCAGTCCAAATGGGGGAGAAAACCTACAAACCTCAACTGATTACGGTATCGTTTGGGTTGACAATATTTTAGGACCAGTGAGACTGGAACTGTACAAAGGTGGCGTATTTTATTCAACAATTGTGGATACTACCCAAAGCGACGGTTATTATCTATGGTCTGTAAATGCCGCCGAATCGGGTAATGATTATCAAATTAAAATAATCAGCCTGGCAAGCAGTAATGATTTTGATTTTTCCGATACTTATTTCAATATCACAAAAAGTACTATTACATTAATCTCACCTAATGGCGGGGAAAACTGGATAACTTCAAATATTTACGGAATCGTATGGGAGGATAATATTTCCGGACCAGTTAAACTGGAACTTTACAGAGAGGGGGTGTTCTGTTCAACGATTGCAGATACTACCCCCAGTGATGGATACTATGCCTGGACGGTGGATGCGGCAGATTCCGGTAACAATTATAGGGTTAAAATAACGAGTTTGGCAAGTATTAATGATTTTGATACCTCTGATACTGATTTCAGTATTACTAAAAGCCAAATCACTATTTCCTCTCCAAATGGGGTCGAAAACTGGAAGACTTCTACCTCCTATGGCATTGTCTGGACGGATAACATATTCACCCCCGTCAGGATTGAGCTCTATAAAGGAGGAATTTACTATTCCACTATAGCAGATACCACTCAGAGCGACGGATACTATCTCTGGTCAGTTAATGCAGCTGAGGCAGGCAACGATTACAAAGTAAAAATAACGAGTCTTGGAAGCATTAATGATTTCGATTTTTCCGATGCAGATTTCACCATTACCAAAAGTGAAATCACTGTGACTACCCCAAATGGAGGAGAAAACTGGGAAACCTCCACTTCTTATGGTATTGTCTGGACTGATGATATTTTAACACCTGTAAAGATTGAATTGTATAAGGGAGGCGTTTTTTATTCTACTATAGTTGATACAACTCAGAGTGACGGATATTATCTGTGGTCAGTTAATGCAGCTGAATCAGGCAATGATTACAGGGTTAAAATAACAAGTCTCGGCAGCAATAATGATTTTGATATGTCCGACGCTGATTTTAGTATTGCTAAAAATGTCATCACAATTTCAAGACCCAACGGAGGGGAGATGCTTCAGGCGGGAACTGAAAACTCGATCGTCTGGACAGATTCTATTTTTGCACCTGTTAAGATTGAATTATACAAAGGGGGGCTGTTTTATACTACTATAGTAGATACAACACCAAGCAACGGCTTTTATTTATGGACTATTGATAATGGTGTTTCAAACGGCACCGATTACAAAATAAAGATCACAAGTCTGGGCAGTAATAATGATTATGATTTCTCCAACGGTAATTTTACTATTACCAACCCTAACGGCATTGAAGAAATTCTAAATCAGACACCTCAGACTTATACGCTGATGCAGAATTATCCTAACCCTTTTAATCCATCCACATCGATAGTATACGGACTTCCCCATTCCGGACAGGTTAGAATTGTATTGTTTAATGCTGTTGGTCAGCAGGTAAAAGTGATTTTTGATGGTTATAAAAATGTTGGTTACCATAAGCTTCAGTTCAATGCTTCAGCACTCAGCTCGGGTGTTTATTTTTACAGGATACAGGCTGATTCCCCTTCAGCGAAAAAATATATCGAAACTAAAAAGATGCTGCTCTTAAAATAATTTTATTATTTTACTACATAAAAAAGCCGTCTATGTTTTTCAATGTAGACGGCTTTTGTTAATTATAATAATCATGCTATGAATTTTGAGAAAACCTGACATTTCGAACTCCTGTTTAACTTGTGAGCTACAGCAAGCCTTCGTCCCTCATCCGCCTGTTATTCGGAGCAATTGAGAATTGTATAAATTTATTATATTTCACATAAATCATATACTTATTTGAATTTTAATCATTTTATCAATATCAGGAGAATTACATGAAAAAAATAATTTACTTTTTATTCTATATGACCATAATTATAAGTTCTTCCAACTTTGCACAGACAATAACAGTTGTTACTCCAAATGGAGGTGAAAACTGGAAAACTTCTACCGATTACGGAATAGTTTGGTCTGATGACATTCTGGGATCTGTTAAGATAGAGCTCTATAAAGGAGGAATTTACTATTCCACTATAGCAGATACCACTCAAAGTGACGGATACTATCTTTGGACAGTTAATGCAGCTGAGGCAGGCAGCGATTACAAAGTAAAAATTACGGATCTGTCAAATAGTAATGTTTTCGATTATTCCGATGCAGATTTCACCATTACCAAAAGTGAAATCACTGTGACTACTCCAAATGGAGGAGAAAACTGGGAAACCTCCACTTCTTATGGTATTGTCTGGACTGATGATATTTTAACACCTGTAAAGATTGAATTGTATAAGGGAGGCGTTTTTTATTCTACTATAGTTGATACAACTCAGAGTGACGGATATTATCTGTGGTCAGTTAATGCAGCTGAATCAGGCAATGATTACAGGGTTAAAATAACAAGTCTCGGCAGCAATAATGATTTTGATATGTCCGACGCTGATTTTAGTATTGCTAAAAATGTCATCACAATTTCAAGACCCAACGGAGGGGAGATGCTTCAGGCGGGAACTGAAAACTCGATCGTCTGGACAGATTCTATTTTTGCACCTGTTAAGATTGAATTATACAAAGGGGGGCTGTTTTATACTACTATAGTAGATACAACACCAAGCAACGGCTTTTATTTATGGACTATTGATAATGGTGTTTCAAACGGCACCGATTACAAAATAAAGATCACAAGTCTGGGCAGTAATAATGATTATGATTTCTCCAACGGTAATTTTACTATTACCAACCCTAACGGCATTGAAGAAATTCTAAATCAGACACCTCAGACTTATACGCTGATGCAGAATTATCCTAACCCTTTTAATCCATCCACATCGATAGTATACGGACTTCCCCATTCCGGACAGGTTAGAATTGTATTGTTTAATGCTGTTGGTCAGCAGGTAAAAGTGATTTTTGATGGTTATAAAAATGTTGGTTACCATAAGCTTCAGTTCAATGCTTCAGCACTCAGCTCGGGTGTTTATTTTTACAGGATACAGGCTGATTCCCCTTCAGGGAAAAAATATATCGAAACTAAAAAGATGCTGCTCTTAAAATAATTTTATTATTTTACTACATAAAAAAGCCGTCTATGTTTTTCAATGTAGACGGCTTTTCGTGTTAAAAGCAATTATATTCTAATTCATTGGAACGCGGGTAACATGACCGTTATTTGGTTTCCATTTTGAATTTCTATCCGCTATGGTAACGCCTCCATTTAAATCAAAATCTCCGTTTTCATAACCGGCAGAACCATTTTCCTTTTTCCATACACTATTATAATCTGCATTATTAATACTTCCGTTGGAATTTCCGTCGGCCGCGTACAATCCATATTTTCCGTTGCCAAGTGACTTCATTGGTTCAGACCCGTATGACTGATCCTCAGACAATGTAAAATCATATAAATTGGTTGAATCTGTTAAAAGGATCGGATTTTTTGTCATTATTGCGAGGTGATTACGGTGAAAAACAACGATGTAAAATTCACCGCTTTGGATATTGTTAAAATTAATCCATGGATCCCCGTTAAGATCAACAGCTATCCCGTCATTTCTTAGGAGTACCGCCCTTCTGCTGATTGCAGTGGTTGCTCCGGTTCCGGTTCTTAGTTCCAATAAAATCCAATCAACAATATTTGAGGGTATTACACTCACTACTTCATTACCATTATAAGTCCAAGGTTGACCGGAATACGGCTGTATTAAAGGAACCAGTGCATTTTCGCAGAGGGTAGTTGACATTGAACTATCAGTATACGGACCTTCAAGGTAAACTTTAATTTTAGCTCTTACCGAAAAAGTATTCATAATATATTCATAGTCAGCCGTATTGTTGGGAGGTATTATCGGGTTGCCGGCAAGGTCTTCAACATTTATCACAGTTACAGTGTAAGATCCCTGGGAATGCGGCGTTGTTGTTAATATTACATCTGATCCTGACAAAGAAGCTGAAAGTACATTTATACCATTTGTTATTGAATAATTATTTATATTCTGTGCGGTCGCCTGATCAAGCGGCTCAGAAAATACTATTCTTATAGAAACAGAATCCAATAATTCAGCACTCACTACCTCCGGAGGGGTTATATCGCCTCCGCTTCCAACTGGTTCAGTAGCGAAATTCCATACAGGGCCTTCAGTGATTGCTCCCTGGTTGTCTTTTGCGACTACCTTCCAGTAATATGTGGTGTTATTATTTAACGTTCCTGGATCGTAACTTGTGTTTGAATGATCGCCAGCTGCAAGCGGTGGATTATTTGCTGTTCCGAAGTAGACGTCATAAGTCAGGGGATCGCCATTCGGATCTGAACAACTCCAACTTAGCGTTACAACTGTTGGTTGAGCATTTGTTCCATTTGCCGGATTCGGATTTGAGGGTTGAGTCGGAGGATTATTTCCGTTACCTTCCGGTAATTCTGCTGCTCCTATATCCCATTCATTGCCTTGAGGTCTTGATAATCCGGTTATATCATCATTATATCCCATAAAGTTCAGCATATTACCGTGATCCACAGCATTACTGGTTTCAGTCGGCATATAACCTGTTAGTTGAGGGTCTGTTGTTATAGAATGTGCATCAAATCCAAAACCCTGCCATGTAGTCCAATCTCTGCTGGTACCTGTACTATTCGTGGTTTGATCATAAATAATTATATTTGCTCCATCATCATAATAATTATTATAATCACACTGATTCCCTGAACCGAAGAATTTTCGATCTATTGCAAATGATCCTTTTACAAAAATGTTGTTTAACATAAATGTATTAGCTGAGAAATTTGTTGCACTTATAGATTGTACCAGCCTAATAGCATTAGGGGCGTCATATTTACATACCACCGTATTATTTGAAATAATGAAACTATCAGGCGGCGCATAAACGGTCCACCAGTTATTGTCATACTCTTCAATTGCTATTGAACTACCGAAAGAATTTGAACCAAGTGATATATAATTATTTCTGATCTTAATGGTTCCGCCTGAATTTGTAAAATAGATACCCTGTTTATTCGATGTTGGGCCGGCATCATAATGGTATATTTCATTCTTCTCAATCAGTACATTTTTACTATGATATAACTGTATTCCGTCTGAGTGAGGAGATGCGTTAGAATTCCATAACCTTATATAGCCATTTCTTACAGTTAATCCATCCACTCCCCCTGCCTGGATACCATCTGAGTTTCCGCTGCCAGGATAACTACCGGAATCCTGTATAATGGTAAAATTCTCGATGGTATACGGTCCAGCAAAGGTTGGTGGTGATTGCCATTCTCCGCCGAATAAAAACACTCCGCTGAATGCATCGGGTTCATTTAATTCAATTGTAAAATTTTTTACAGTATTATAGCTGTTGTATCTCAGTCTTATTCCCACCCCTGTAAATTTCCTGATAATAAATTTAGTTTTATCAACTCCGTCTATGGTAGTATGATTTTTAGATGTTTCATTTAAAATACCATAACTCCTTGTGGATTGACCGTCAATAATCACCTTACCATCATGCCCATTTTCCGTGCTTCTTGCTATTATTATAGGATTGCCAGCCGTTCCTGATGCACCGATCGTAAGTGTCTCATCATAAACAGTAGAATCAGTTCCACCTGAAATATATATAAAATCTCCCGGCTGGATTGTACTCCAATCTATAGATGCGAAGCCTTCCCAGGCATTTGTCCAGTTCGTTCCATCGTTGCTTCCGTTTGCATTTTTGTCAATATAATGGTTAGCTCCGTATGCAGAGTATAAAAAACCGGAGAGGATAAATCCACATACAATTAGCTCCAAACGAATAAATGACTGTAAAAAACGGTTTTGCTTCAATTTCAAAATCTTTTCTCCCATTAATAGTTTATCTAATAGATTAGAATATTATAGTATGCAGTCTGTGAAAATTCTGTGATCATGATACGTCTTTCGGTCTATTTCAGTAGTACCATTTTCTTTGTCTGAACGAATTTACCAGCCTGGATTCTGTAAATATAAATTCCACTCGGCATTTTTGCAGCGTTATATTCTATAGTATACGATCCGGCTTCCTTTTCCCCGTCAACAAGAACCGAAACCTGCTGTCCGATTGTATTATATATTACAAGACTTACAGTGCTTCTTTCCGGGATGCGGTATTCAATTTTTGTTGTGGGATTAAAAGGGTTGGGGTAATTTTGATTAAGTTGATAAGAAAATTCATTTGTTTTATTTCCATCACCTTCGATGTCTGTAACGTTGTCGAATGTACCTTTACTCCATAAAGTTGAATTATCGGAATCATATACGTTCCAGTATCCGCTGTTAGTATTCCAGGAAACGACATCTCCCGTGATAATATGTTCAGTGGTAAAATTTATTAGAACCAGGTCCGTCCATGAATCAGGTTCCTTCTGAACTTCAGTGCCATGATCATCAGATGTGAGATCAATATTAATCCATAGCTGAGTATTATTTACCAAGGTCACTTTAGCTGTATCGTAAAATCCGAGATTAAAATTCGAAAAAGAAAAATCAGTTCCGGCAACCGGATTATCCGGAAAATATAATGATGCCGTATCCAGTTCAATGACCATAGTAGCTCCACCCAGTTTCTGCGTTTCCACATCAGTATTTATCTGAAGAAGTACCTGATAACTGCTTCCATCGTTAACTAAAACCCTAAGCCTGCCATTGAGTTGAGTGGCCAGTGTAGTAATTAAAAATGATGAAGCAATAAAGATAATTATAAGAAAATTTCGTCTTTTCATTTCGACCTCTGGTTTTTATCCGTATCAGGTTATTAGTTCGTTACCAGGAATAGATTGCGATGCTGTTTCAAAATGAAAATGCTTTGTGAGGCTGAACCACCAGAAAGATGTAAGATATTCCCCATCCCGATATTTGCAGCTATGGAAGCTGGAGTAGCGAGACGACTTCTTCCATCAGAATATTTTTTTTTCTCAACTGTCCGGTATTTGCTATTGAGGACAGTTAAAAGTTGAACTAACAAAAAATGTATGAAGTAATTGTGAATTTTCAAGGTGGCTCCTCTAATTCACTAAGTTTAAGCATAAGAACAATCTTGGAATGATTATATCAAAATGTATACCTCTTGATATCGTTTGATTTTTGTCAAAATTAAGTCCTTGTATTGGTGATTTTTATCGCTTTTAAGTAAAATCTACAGGTGAAAATGAATGAGAAACAGATCAGAATGATCTGCTTCTCATTGCAGAAAACACCAGCTTACTTCATCAGGATCATCTTTTTTGAATCATTAAATGATTTAGATTCCAGGCGGTATATGTAAACACCTGAAGGAAGGTTTGATGCATTAAAAGTTATGCTATGGCTCCCCGAAGTGTAGTACTCATTAACCAGTGACCTAATCAGCTCCCCAAGAGCATTATATATATTTATTTTTACCTGCTGATCCGAAGGAAGATTGAAGTTAATCTTAGTAGTCGGATTGAATGGGTTAGGATAGTTTTGTTCAAGTTTGAATTCTGAAGGTATCTCAGTTCCGCTCTCAATGCCTGTTAAATTGGAGGGTCCTAAGATTTCCGTTTCCCATAATCCTGCAAACTGGCTATCATTACAGCTTAGTACCTCCAGTTTTACATATCTTCCGTTAACGGGAGAAAATACATCCATTGACCATTCGCGTGATGCAGAAGTAGAATTGCTAACCACCTCAATCCATTTATTTCCGTCTTTTGATACCTGGATGGAGTACTTGTAGATTCTTCCATCATTCCACCGGTAAAATGAAAAACGTGTTTCTTCGATGGTTTTCACACTGCCAAGGTCCAATACTATCGAATCAGGCAGGCTCACTACTCCTCCCCATCTTGAATCAGTAGTGGTATCGGGATTTCCATCAATAGCCTTCTGCGGGATTAAATTCTGATACCATTGTCCTCTAGCTTGCAGAATATCGAATTTTATCTTTTCTGTTGCATGATAATCTAATGAGTTACCGTTCTGATTAATCAGATTTCCGGAGATGTCTTTTACATTATTAACTGTTAATTATACCATGATCCAATTTGATGATCGGATGTGCTTAAAATAGCCCTGCGGCCCCCGCATAAAACAAAAACTTCATTGACTGTAATACCATTATTTATCGAATAATTATTCTTATTGAATATGGTTAAAGAATCCATTTCCTCTGAAAATGTTACAAGCACTGTATTGGTTCCTGACAATGCTGTACCAATTAATTCAGGCGGGGTGATATCATTCTGATCACCTGTAGAAAAATTCCAGACGGGTCCCTGGGTAGAAGTACCCTGGTCATCTTTAGCAACAATCTTCCAGTAGTATGTGGTGTTGCTATTTAATTGTCCCGGATCAAAACTTGAGTTTGACTGATCAGCTGCCGCAATCGGCGGATTATTCGTTGTTCCGAAGTATACATCATAAGTCAGGGGATCCCCATTTGGATCCGAACAATTCCAGTTTAACGTTACATTTACTGCCTGGGCAGTTGCACCATCTTCAGGATTGGGATTTGATGGTTGAGTCGGGGGATTGTTTCCATTACCTTCCGGTAATTCTGCTGCCCCAATATCCCATCCGTTACCCTGAGGTCTTGATAATCCTGTTATATCTTTATTATACCCCATCGAATTAAGGATTTTACCGTGATCTATGGCGTTACTATTTCCATTCGGCATATAACCTGTTAACTCAGGGTCAGATGTATACGAATGAGTATCAAATCCAAAATTCTGCCATTCCGACCAGCTACGTGGAGTGCCGGAATTGTTAGTTGATTCATCATAAATGGTTACAGTTGTTCCTTCATCATAATAATTATTATAATCGCAATGGTTTCCTGATGAAAAGAACTTCCTGTCTATAGCAAAACTTCCCTTTACTAAAATATTATTCATTAAAAATGTATTAGCAGAAAAGGTTGTTGCGCTTATTGACTGTACCAATCTTATGGCATTCGGATTATCATATTTACAGACAATAGTATTATTTGTTACAATGAAACTATCAGGCGGAGTATATGTAGTCCACCAGTTATTATCATATTCTTCAATACCAATTGAACTTCCAAATGCATGGGAACTTATGGAAAGATAATTATTCCTGATTTTAATCTTTCCACCCGAATTGGTCATATATATTCCTTGCTTATTCGAAGTCGCACCGGCATCAAAATGATAAAAGGTATTATTATCTATTGTAATATTTTTACAGTGATATAACTGAGTACAATCTGAATGAGGAGTAGGGTTTGCATTCCATAAACGAATAAATCCGTTTTTTATTGTCAGCCCATCAATGCCGCCTGCATGGATACCATCTGAGTTTCCACCACCAGAGTAACTCCCGGAATCCTGTATGATGGTAAAATCCTCAATGGTGTATGGTCCTGCAAAAGTCGGCGGTGACTGCCATTCTCCGCCAAACAGGAACACTCCGCTGAATGCATCAGGGGCATTCAATTCAACCGTAAAATTCTTAACAGTATTGTAGCTGTTATATCTCAGCCGTATTCCCTGTCGCGTAAATTTCCTGATAATAAATTTTGTCTTATCAACTCCGTCTATTAATATGTAATTATTGGATTGCTCGTTTACAATCCCGTAGCTGCGTGTGGATTGGCCATCTATTATTACCTTCCCATTATGGCCACTCTCTGTACTTCTGGCTATTGTGATAGGATTATTATTTGTTCCGGATGCTCCTATTGTTAAGGTCTCATTATAGACTATGGAATTGGTTCCTCCTGAAATGTAAATAAAATCTCCAGGCTGGATAGTATTCCAGTTTATTGATGCGAAACTTTCCCAGGCATTTGTCCAATTCGTTCCATTGTTGCTACCGTTTGCATTTTTGTCAATATAATGGTTGGCTCCATACACCGGGATAGAAATTCCAGCCATAACGAACAAAACAATAAATGCCCGCATTTTCTTCAGCATAACTCACTCCTTCTCTTCTGTTTATCCTTTAGAATACTATTAACATTTCCTGCTTGCGATCCTTCAGGAATTAAAATTCCGGTGGGTCAAACAGGCACTTTTTATGAGGATATTCCGGAAAGATTCACATAAAACAGAATCATCCATATCCATCCTTACTTTATAACCGGTACTTTTATTTATCGGTTAAACTCGTTGCACAAATCCCGACAAAGGCCTAACAAATTATTTTCATTGCACTTATTCTGTTCCCTGGTATATGACTTGCTGATATGACGCTAAATCTAAAATGCTAACAATAGAGTAATCCGGATAAAGCATCCCCTCAGATGCAGTTTTAATTCCGAAACCGGGTGTCCTGTTAAAGCATATTCATTTATAGATCGTAAAATCAATTGACCATTCTTAATGAAAAATTGACTTCTGATTAAAGAGGTTTTATTTGGGCTGGATTGAATTATCATCAGGAATTTATAATGCCTTAAACGACTGACACTATTATCCTGCAGCACCAGAAAAATTTTTCTGGAATCTTATAAAGTAATTCAATTGGAGTTCTGGAAAGTACTAAAGGTTACTTCTTCAGTAAATATCCAGATGCCCGCTCCTTAGTCTCAGAAGACTTTAAATTATCCGTTGAAAAACGGATTTCCTTAATTAACTTTTGTTCCACCTCTGGAATATTCCTTCAACAAAAGCCTTCTTCAAATAAGGACAACTAAGCAGTATTAGAATTTATTTCTAATATATTTTGATGGATTTTTCTGATTCAATGAAAAAATGGATCAGAATAATGTGAAAGGTGATGCACAACACTCTTTCAATAACCCGTTAAAAAGAACTATTCAAATTCAGATCTATTCCTGAATTCTTGAGAACAAAGCTAAATAAATATGATGTATCCGTCAACACATGAATTTATATAAAAACATAACTTGCGTGACTCAAAATTGATAGTCATATTTCTAAATTATTGCCAGCCAGCGTTTTAACTGAAAATTCAAAAAATTTAAGAGCGATATTTCTGACCTCAAAAAATATTTTTTATCCGGGCAGAAAGAAAACTGTTCTTTAGAAATTTTCTGCGGTCAATTTATAACATAAAAAATCGGACCAGTAATTATCACTTATTAATTGTTAAATTTTCAGGGGTTATTCCAAAAATCAAGAATGGGAACTTAATGTTCTTTCATATATAGAAATTTCAACCTGAAAATTGAGAATGATTAACTATTACGAATTAAGTTGAACTGCAGGAAAAAACACATTATTTTATATAGATAATCATTTTACGGTTTACTCATTAGCTTTTTTTTATTACTTTTTCTTATCTGCGAAAAGCGGATTTCTATTATACGTATAACATTGAGTCATAAAGGACGCTGAAATATGATTAGAAGGGTGTTGGGTCGTTTTTTGCATGTAATCGCATTTGTGGCACCGTTTGGAAGTACCTTGAGGCCATTCATTCACAAACTTCGGGGTGTAAAAATCGGAAAAAATGTATGGATTAGTCAATATGTATATCTTGATGAGATCCATCCCGAATGTATTACTATCGGTGATAATTCAACAGTTGGATTACGTACTTCGATAATTTCCCATACATATTTCGGGGTTCCCCGTGAAAATAATCCTCAGAAAGTAACTATCGGAAAAGATGTGTATATAGGGCCTCATTGTTTGATCCTTCCAAACGTAACAATCGGTGATGGTGCCGTTATCAAAGGTGGTACTGTTGTTTCCCGCAATGTTCCACCACATGTAATGTGGGGCATTCCGAATGCGGAGCCAATAGCAGATGTTAATGTTCCGCTTACACCGGAAACCTCATATGATGAGTTTCTGAGAGGACTCAGACCTATTCGAAAAAAAAGACGCACAGAAGAAATAACAAAATAGAATACGAACCAATTTCTTTTTGGGAACTTACATGGATATTGCTGAAATAATTAAAGAATTTATTATAGATAATTTTTTGTTCGGAGAATCAAATCACTTTGACGAGAGTACGGATTTATTTGAAAAGGGGATTCTTGATTCCACAGGTATAATTGAATTAGTGGGTTTTATCGAGCAGACCTTTAACATTACAATCGACGATGAGGAACTTATCACCGATAATTTTTCAAGTTTATCTCACATTACCCGGTACCTGCAATTGAAAACTGCATTTAAAAGTTCCTGACCTGTATGTGCGGTATTGCCGGGATCTTTAAAAATATTAACGATCTGGATTCTGTTTTAATAGGCGATATGGTCCATTTACTCAGGCACAGAGGACCTGAAGAAACCGGATTGTATATTGACGATCATATTGCTTTGGCACATGCAAGATTGAGTATTATCGATCTTCCTCAGGGCGCTCAGCCAATACACAATGAGAATAAAACTCTCTGGATAATTTTTAACGGGGAAATTTTTAATTACCCGGATCTTCGAGAGGAATTAATCAAATCCGGTCACACCTTTTATACCCATACTGATACAGAGGTTATTATACATCTTTATGAGGAGTATGGGACTGATTGCCTTAAAAGATTAAACGGTCAGTTCGCGTTTGCTATCTGGAATTCAAATACCCGGAATCTGTTCTTAGCAAGGGATCGTATGGGAATAGTCCCCTTGTTCTATTCAAAAAGAAAAAATAGTTTTTCGTTTGCTTCAGAAATAAAGGCTCTCTTTTCTGATGAGTCCATTGAAAGAGCGGTTGATAATAAGTCGCTGGAACAGATCTTTACATTCTGGACAACCTTGCAGGAAAGGACGTTTTTTAAGGGAGTCAGTGAATTACCGCCGGCTCACTACCTGGTTATTTCGGATAATAGTTTTACGGTAAAAAAATACTGGGAGCTTAATTTTTCCGAAGCAAATAATTATACCTCTTTAAAGAGGAAAGATCTTACTGAACAGGTTGAAGAGCTCCTGCTGGATGCAGTAAAAATAAGACTCAGATCAGATGTGCCGGTGGGCAGTTATTTAAGCGGCGGATTGGATTCTTCAGGCATTACATCAATTATTAAAAAAAATTTCAACAACAGGTTAAATACTTTCGGGATCAGGTTTCAGGATAAGGACTTTGATGAAGGAGATTTTCAGCTGCAGATGGTAAAATACCTTGAGGTAAACCATTCTGAGTTAATGATACATAATGAAGATATTGGCGATAATTTTGAGTCGATTCTCTGGCATAGCGAGAAACCCGTTCTACGAACCTCACCTGTTCCGCTTTTCCTTCTTTCCTCGCTGGTAAATCAAAAAGGTTATAAAGTGGTTCTGACCGGGGAAGGTTCTGATGAAATTTTCGGCGGGTATAATATATTCAAAGAAACTAAAATCCGAAAGTTCTGGTCACGCTACCCGGATTCTAAAATAAGGCCTCTTCTTCTGGGTAAGCTATATCCTTATATATTCAAAGATAAAAGACTGGCGAATACTATTGTTGAGTTCTTCCGTTCGGGTATTGATTCGCCTGAAAATCCCCTCTTCTCGCATATGGTTAGATGGAAAAATACGTCTAAAATAAAAAATTTCTTTTCGGATGATTTAATAAATAGTTCCAATAGTTTTAATACATATTCTGATGTTTTGGAAATGCTTCCGGAGGATTTTCATAAGTGGGATTATTTCGGTAAGGCACAATACCTTGAAATAGTTATCTTTATGAGTAATTATCTCCTGTCCTCTCAGGGGGATAGGATGGCTATGGCGAATTCGGTCGAAACCCGACTCCCCTTCCTTGACCACAGGTTAATCGAATTGATGAGCAGAATAAATCCTGAATTCAAAATGAATCTGTTAAATGAAAAGTTCATCCTGAAGGAAGTACTAAAGAAAAGACTTCCGGAAACAATTACAAAAAGACCTAAGAACCCTTACCGTGCCCCGATTAAATCCGGATTGCTGAATGCCAACAAGGGACTTGAAGAAAATTATTTGTCCGGGAAAGCAGTGACCGAAGCAGGGCTATTCAATCCCCGGAAAGTTGATTTATTCCTTAAAAAGATACATAGATCCGAGATTATAAGTGAAATAGATGCTATGACTCTTTCAGGACTACTTTCAACGCAGATAGTATTCGATAAATTTATTTCGTCTTATACTCCGGACTCATCTAAGAAACAAGCCTTTGGTTTAGTTTTTGATGCCAGGACCAGGGTAACTTCTAACAAAGAAAGTATTTGATGTTAAACAAACCGGGCGTAAATCCCGACTTTTTATCGGAACTCTTCAATCCTGTACTGATCCATGATTTTTTAACTTCGTCTGCCGTAAAGTTTCCTGATAAAGAAGCAGTTGTCTTTGGCAAATCGAGGCTGACTTATGAAGAGTTGGATAAACAATCAGATTCTCTTGCCAGTTCACTTGCTGCCTTTGGCATTGAAAAGCATGACCGGGTTGTTGTGTTTGGTGATAACTCGCTGGAGACAATTGTCAGCATATACGGAATCTTAAAAGCAGGCGCCGTCTTCATTATTCTGAATGGCACAATGAAATCGGCTAAGCTCCAGTACATCATCCGGGATTCCGGGTCAAAATTGATCATCTCACAAGCAACTAAATGGGAAGTAACACAGGAAGCCTGTCGTAATTCTGATATTGATCTACCGGTAATATGGTTTGGTGAAGATAAAATTAAAGCACAGGAGAAAGATTTTCTCTGGAACGATTTATCAGAAACGATTAAAGCAGAATCCAATTCGTCGAAAAAGAGAAGATCAGAAATAATCGACTACGACCTGGCAACATTGATTTATACTTCGGGTTCAACCGGAGAGCCTAAAGGGGTAATGTCGGCACACTATAACATGGTTACTGCTGCAAGGAGCATTATTCAGTATATAAATAACGAAAGAGATGACAGGATCCTTGTAGTACTGCCTCTTTCGTTCGATTACGGTCTATACCAGGTAATTATGACCATCATGTTCGGCGGTACTATAATTCTGGAGAAATCATTTAATTTTCCAATGGATATCCTTAAAGTATTGCAGAAGGAAAGAATAACAGGGTTTCCTATCGTTCCCACTATACTGGCAATGCTGCTAAAACTTAAAAACCTGGCCGGATATGATCTTAATTCTCTTCGTTATATTACAAATACAGGCGCAGCATTACCGGTAGAACACATTAAAAAATTTAGAAACCTTTTCCCCGATGTGAAATTTTTTTCTATGTTTGGACTTACCGAGTGTAAAAGAATAAGTTACCTCCATCCTGATCTGATTGATATAAAGCCAGGATCAGTGGGCAAAGCCATACCAAATTGTGAAACTTTCATAGTTGATGAAATGGACAGTAAAGTTAAGCCCGGTGAAATCGGGGAACTTGTTGTACGAGGATCCAATGTAATGCGGGGTTACTGGAATGCTGAGGATCTGACAGCTAAAGTGTATCGGAACTGGAAATATGGAGGTGAGAAAGTTTTGTATACAGGTGATCTTTTCTATGAAGATGAAGAAGGTTTTCTTTACTTCGTAGGAAGAAAAGATGATATGATTAAATCAAAAGGAGAGAGGGTGAGCCCGAAGGAAATTGAAAATATATTATGCGGTCTCGAGGGAATTAGTGAGGCTGCTGTCATTGGGGTCCCGGATGAGATACTGGGGCAATCAATTAAAGCATTTATAATACAAAAACCTGATTCCGACTTGTCACAGAATGAAATACTTTCCTTTTGCTCAAAAAATATGGAAACTTTTATGATTCCTAAAGAAGTTGAATTTTTAGAGATTCTACCGAAAAGTCCTAATGGTAAGGTAGATAAAAAATCATTAAAATTAATGGACAGTACAAACAGATGAAATTTTCAAAAGATTTAATAAGAATAGACCCTGCTTCTGAAACAGACCGTATTATTTCACGAATCAAATCGGAATTAATTCAGGGGATAAGAAAGAAAGGTACAGTAATAGGAGTTAGCGGCGGAGTTGACTCTTCCGTTGTTTTAGCACTCTGCGTTAAAGCACTGGGAAGTAAACGGGTGACTGCTTTGATGCTTCCTGAAAAGGACTCAAGTCCTGATAGTCTTAGACTGGCAAAAATGCTCACCGAAAAGCTCGGGGTCAGCTATCATATTGAAGACATCACTGATTCATTAAATGCCCTGGGCTGCTATAGACGGAGAGATGAGGCAGTAAAGAAGGTATTTCCTGATTACGATGATTCATGCAAAATGAAGATCACTGTTTCCAAAGATAAAGAGGGAAAAGGATCATTAAATCTTTTCAACCTTACAATCATCACTCCCAAAGGTGAGGAAAAGATAAAAAGACTACCCGTGAATGCATATTTACAGATCGTTGCTGCCTCGAATCTTAAGCAGAGAGGCAGAATGAGTATGCTTTATTATTACGCTGAATCAAATAACTATTGTGTTGCGGGAACCGGCAATAAGAATGAATATCAGCAGGGATTTTTTGTGAAGCATGGGGATGGCGGAGCGGATATTATGCCTATAGGACATCTGTTTAAGTCGCAGGTTTACCAGCTTGCGGAGTACCTCGGAATACCGGAGGAAATTTATAAAAGAACACCTACTTCTGATACTTACAGCGCCGAACAAACCCAGGAGGAATTTTTCTTTAAAGTACCTTTCAAAACACTTGATCCCATTTGGCTGGGAATGGAAATGGATATTCCCTCAACCGAAATAGCCTGTGCATTAAATCTAGATACCGCATATGTAAACGCTGTTATAAATGATATCAGGAATAAGGTAAGAACCACAGAATATCTTCGAAAGAGCCCTGTTTTTTTTGATTAAAGTCATAACTACCTGGAAGTTATTAATAAATCATATGTTCCTTGTATATTTTTAAATGGATGAATAAATTAAAATTCAGTTAGGGAATGAACATTTGTAATCCGCATCTCGATTGAGCACCTAATCCGTAGGGATTAAACCTGCCCTTGAGTGTTAAGAGCCTTAAAATTATAGGATTTATATGATCAGCAGGCACAGAATTATCAGAAGAGTAAAAGGAATCAGAAGGGATCTATATGGATTGAGACGTTATATACCTGGATTGCGGGAAAGGCATGAACTGGAATCTATGGTCGGACCGCTGGGATACTGGAAGGAGCTTCAAAACTACCAACTCAATACTCTGGTGAGGAACGGACTCAAGCCCGAACATAAATTATTGGATATTGGGTGCGGTCCACTTCAGGGTGGAATCGCTTTTATCAAATACCTGGATATAAATAATTATTACGGAGTCGATATAAGAGAAGCCAGTATTAACGCCGGAATGAAGCTGATAAAAAAACACCGGCTTGAAAATAAGAAACCGGTTTTGCTTTTAACGGATGATTTTGGCAAAGAAGAATTTAGCGGAATAAAATATGATTTTGTCTGGGCTTCACAAATACTTTACTATTTTGACGATAGCAAACTATCCTTTTTAATGGATTGGCTGTCAATCTGTCTCAAGAAGGACGGTAAATTTCTGGGGGATGTTATCGGTCCCAAGCATTATGAATTTAAGACCAGGGAGCATAACTGGTTTTTGCACACTACCGATTCTCTGAAAGTAATTGCTGAGAATTTTAATCTAAATGTCAGCAATTTGGGGGAAATTGGTAACTTCGGGTATCCTGGAAGACTCTCCTTAAAAACAAATCATCTCATTAGTATCTCAAAAACTTAAGCTGGCTTGTTCATTTTTCTATCAAGCTTCAATATTATATGTGACAACAATCATTTAACCTTTAACGTATGTTGTAACTTTAATTGTTATGCCATATATTAGTATTGTATAATTCAATAAGTAGAAATTAAAGGAAAATAGCAATGGAACATACAAATGTTGAGAACCTGGTTAAATCGAATTGGAAAGTTGATACAACGCATTCTAAAATTGGTTTTTCAGCCAGGCATATGGTTATTTCAGAAGTAGAAGGTCAGTTCAAAGAGTTCGACATCAGTGTTGATGCCGGAGAAGATTTCACCGATAGTGAAGTTGAGGTAACGATCAAGACAGCCAGCGTGGACACAGGAAATTCCGACAGGGACAATCACCTTAAAAGTCCCGATTTCTTTGATACTGTAAACCACCCTGAAATCAAATTTATAAGCTCCTCAATTGAAAAGCTCAACGATGAAGAGTTCAAGCTTAAAGGAGATCTAACAATACGTGGAATTACAAAACAGGTTGATCTTGACGTGACTTTTGGAGGGAAAGTGAAAGATCCATGGGGAAACGAGAGAGTCGGTTTCCAGGTTGAAGGGAAGTTAAACCGTTTTGACTATGACCTCAAGTGGAATAGTTTCATGGAAACGGGGGGAGCTGTTGTGGGAAAGATCATCAAACTGGTCTGTCATGTTGAATTAATTAAGGCTGAATAGCCATTATACCGGGGACTGTTTAACTATGTTAATCAGTCCCCTATTGCAAGAAAACCTATTTTCGAATATATTTAATTCACCTCTGGAAAATTCATGAAAAAAGAAGCTATTAACGCCCCGGGAAAATTATGAAAAAAATAATACACCGATCTATTGAAAGAGGGATTGCTGAACAAGGATGGCTTCACAGCCGGCATAGTTTCAGCTTCGGACATTATCATAATCCCGATAAAATGAACTTTGGACTCTTGAGGGTTTTAAACGATGATATTGTTGAACCGGGAGAAGGATTTGGAACCCATCCCCATGACAATATGGAGATTATATCCATTGTTCTTGAAGGTCAGCTCGAACATCGGGACAGCATGGATAACGGCTCAGTAATCAATGAAGGAGATGTCCAGGTAATGTCTGCAGGATCGGGCATTACTCATTCTGAATTTAATCCTTCCGACATTGATAAGGTTAATTTCCTTCAACTATGGATTTTCCCCAAAGAACGAGACATCAAACCACGATATGATCAGAAGAGATTCCTCATTGAGGAAAACGATGTTGTTAAGGTTGCCTCAGGCGAAAAAGATGGAAACGGGTTATTTATAAATCAGGATGCTTCGATATACCGGGGTAAATTAGGCAAGGATAAAGAATTCAACTTCACTTTCAATAAAAAGGGTGATGGCCTATATTTGTTTATTTTAGAAGGTACGATTACCCTGGATGATGCAACTTTAGACAAACGTGATGCTGTCGGGATCTCTGATACTGATAAATTTTCCATCAGGGCCGTGAAGGATAGCGAATTTATACTTATAGAAATACCAATGAATTAAAATGAAATTAGAAGAAGAAATCCTTCAACAAAAATTTGAGAGTGATTACCACAAAGCTGCGGTTAATATTTTTTATACCTCAAACTGGCTGGCAAACATTCACTCAGACGTATTCAAACAACACAACCTTACAATGCAGCAGTTTAATATATTAAGAATTTTAAGGGGGCAGTACCCGGGTGTTGTTAACCTGAAACTTATTAAAGAGCGGATGTTAGATAAGATGTCGGATGTATCCCGGCTGATCGAACGTTTGAGAGAAAAAGAGCTTGTAGACAGGAAGACCTGTGAATCCGATCGACGTCATATGGATATCTGTATCACCCCAAAAGGCCTCGAACTACTTAAACTACTCGACAAAGATTTGAAAGAGATTAATAAAAAATTCTCCACCCTGAACGATGCCGAGGTGGAGATACTGAATAAGCTTCTGGATAAACTCCGGGGTTAAAAAAGGCTCTTAAAAATAAGTACCAACACAAGAATAGGAACAAGTAATAACCCAATCCTCAAAGTCCAAATCTTGAATTTATTTTGGGTTACCGTCATCCCCAGTAAATCATCGTAATACTCGTTATTTTCAAAAATTTTCTTAACGGCTCTTTTCATTTCAATATCCGGATTTTTGCAATACATAATACCCAGCATATGTCGGATATAAAATGCTTGCAATCACGCTGAGATTAATGTCATGGTATTATGATGGTGGCTATAGACAATATTTTTAAGAAGCCAATCTAACATTTTAATGAAATACCGGTTTTTCTTATCTTTGCAAGGCTATTACTTTTTGCCCCGGTAGCTCAGTAGGATAGAGCGTCGGTTTCCTAAACCGCAGGTCGGAGGTTCGAATCCTCTCCGGGGTACAAAACCTTACAAAGTTTCGAGACTTCGTCCAAAGTTAATTTTTCGCCCATTATTCGCCTATTTTTCCATGATCTCTCCATCTGCATGGAGTTTTATTGTGATATGTCCGCTCTCTTCCCCGGCTCTAATATTTGAGGTGATTCTTTCAAAGAATGTTGAAAATACGTCTCTCTGTAAATCTATGGTGTACCCCAAAAACTGGACAATAATTTAAGGTGGAAAAACCTTAAATTATATAAAGCAAAAGGAGCTTAAAAATGTCTGGAAAAAAGAAAATCTATAGCAGTGAACTAAAAGCGAAAATAGCCTTGGAAGCCATCAAGATTATAGCAGCATAAACGATTTAGCTAAAGAGTATAAAGTACATCCCAACCAGATTGGCATGTGGAAGAAACAGCACCAGAGCACGATTACTTAAACACTATATTCAGGTAAAGCCATTGAAAAAAAAGGGATGGACGAAGTATCACGATCTAAATCCTGGTGCAAAAACTAAACAGTAAAATTACCAGGTGCCAAATGGTCCTAGCGTAAACCACCTTCCTTATCAAGGTCAGTCTGTAGGAATTAAACTTATCTGTACCGCTTCAGATGAAAATGGAATTTCCTAAATTTACGTAATGTAAAAGACAGGAGGTTCTAGTTATGGCAGAAGGAAAAAGAGAAAGAAAGATCTACAGTCCAGAACAGAAGGTCATAATAGTAAGGGAGTTACTCGAAAATAATGTCCCTATCAGTCAGCTGGCCGAAAAATACCAGGTACATCCCAATGATATCTACAACTGGAAGAAAAAGCTCTTCGAGGGAGCAAAGGATCTGTTCAGGAGTACTCCGGTCAACCAGAAGCAAAAGACAGCCGAACAGAAAAGGATAGAAAAGCTGGAATCAAAGTTAAGAGATCGGGATGAGGCAATAGCAATGCTTCTGAAGGAAAACATAGAAATAAAAAAAAGTATCGATGGGGAGATATGAACCAGCAGTGGGTTGAACTGGATGTAAGAGAGCAGGTAATCGGCCTAATCAGGACCTACAGACCCAAAACAGAATTACCGGTAAAATGGTTTCTGGGAAGGCTGGGTGTGAAAAGCAGCAGGTATTATTCCTGGTTAGATAGGGAAGGACTGCCCAATCAGCATAACGGTGACATTCCCAGAGGACACTGGATCCTGGACTGGGAAAGAGAAGCTATTATCAGGTATGCCGAAAATCATCCCGGAGAAGGTTACAGGGGGCTTACCTATATGATGCTTGATGATAATATAGCTGCCGTAAGCCCTTCTACAACCTACAGAGTGCTTAAACAGGCAGGGTTGCTTAACAGGTTTAACAATGTTAAAAAGACATCCAAAGGCCTTGGATTTGATCAGCCGACAGCTCTTCATCAGCACTGGCATACAGATATTAAGTATGTTAATTTTAACGGTACTTTTCTGTTCTTCATTTCGGTAATAGACGGATATTGCCGGTATATGGTCCATCACGAACTCAGGCTTAGTATGCAGGAATATGATGTCCAGATTACATTGCAGAGAGCCCTGGAGAAATATCCGGGTTACAAACCAAGGATAATCTCAGATAACGGGAGTCAGTTTATATCTAAGGATTTTGCCGAATATCTTAAGCAGCTGGGACTTCAGCACGTCAGAACTTCGATTGCGTATCCTCAGAGCAATGGGAAGATCGAGAGATACCACAGAACACTGGAGCAGGAATGCTTAAAGAAAAAGTCTTTCATCAACCTGGAGGATGCAAGAAAACAAATCCAGGGTTTCGTTGATTATTATAATACCAAAAGACTTCATAGTTCCTTATATTTTTTAACACCGGAAGATTTTCTTTTAGGAAGAGTTGATGAAAAACTTAAAATCAGGGAAAGGAAACTTAAGGAAGCTAAAGAAAACAGATTTGAGGTTAGAAATGTTAACTGAAAATCTACCTTATTTAATTAACACGAAATTCCATTTTGCGCTGAACCAATACACCTATTCCATACATTTAAAGTGTCTATATAAAAACCATTGTAGCTCTCATAAGTATTGTACACTGATCCATTAGGCTTATCGAAGGTAAAGAGATAATTATAGTAATAGGGCATCCCAGCATGCCTGCCGGAAGATGTATATCCAATCACCGGTGTGGATGAGTTGTATATGAGTGAATCTGTAAGATCCAATGAAAAATTATAATTAAATGAATTCAAGTGATTTGCTGTTGAACTCACATCATTTCTGAGTGCATACACTCCTAATCCGGAAGACTGATGGGCATCTAATAAAAATAAATTATCTCCACTCATATCGGGGTTAGAGTTTCTGTCAATTAAATTGATTACATCGTTGTAAGATAGTCCGTCAAGTCGAGAAACCAAGTAATTGATTTTATAATTGGAGTCACCGAAGTAATTCGACTTAAATCGATACGTTCCTGCGAAATTTTTATCGACATAAAAATACGGATTAGTAATATCCTCAAAGTAAGCTCCGAAAACATCATTCAGAATAGAAAAATTAGTATTTGTCTGAGATAAAAAACATAGTAAACCATCGGCACAAACCATTTTATCATAATATTCACCATTACCTGAAAACTCAACGTAAGGATTTATTTTTAAAGGCATACCTTTACAGACAACAATATATTTAATCTTAGATTTTAATGGCTGACCATTTGCAAAAGTTGAATCCAGGTAATTCTGAACCGGATCCATTATATAAGTTTTATAATATCTCCAGGCATGATTTGTATTAGGCAATTCCCAGTTTTGATCATAAATTACTTCTCCTTCAAAAAGTAATTGAATTAAATGATTATCTATCGTTACTGAGCTTGGAAGATCCAAACCTAGCGTGTTAACTGAAGGAATATTTCTCTTAGATACATAATGATTTTTAATATAAAGAGAAAGAGTATCGAAAGCCGCACTAGAATCCCTGTACACAACAAGAACCTACGATGGTTGGGCTATATTCTCATTTGTGGGATCAAATATATTTACAGGATCAGTTGGACTAGGGTTTAATGTTACCTGCGGGAACGCTAAGACGGCGAATGCTAAAATGAAGAATAGAACCTTCATAGAACCTCCTTTTATTAATTAAAAATAATTTATTTGAGTAGAAGCATTTTGCCCGTAATTTTGAGACCCCTATTTTCAATTGTATAAAAATATATCCCGCTTGTAAGATTGTCTGCCGAATAATTTATGCTATTATTTCCAGACTTTAGATTATTCAAATGTACCTTATCCACTTTTTGCCCAAGGATATTATAAATCTCTAATGTAACATCCGACCTGATGGGCAGACTGAAATTAATGGTTGTCTCAGAATTGAAAGGATTGGGATGATTTGGATAAAATTTAAATGTGTAATTCTTATTAAAAATGACCGAGAGGATATTGGAATATGTAATTGTGCCATCGTAGTCAATTTGTTTTAATTTGTAATAATTGCTCCCATCTACAAGAGAATAGTCCGAGAAGGTATATTCGTGCGGGATAGTTGTAGTCCCATTTCCCGCAACAAACCCAATCTCTCTCCAATTCTCACCAGTTACCCTTTTTTGAATTTCAAATCCTTTATTATTTAATTCACTGGCAGTTTCCCAGGTTAGAATCACCTGATCATCCTGTATATTAAATCCAAAATTAGTTAGCTCTACAGGCACATAGGTAGAATCATAATATCTATATATGAGCCCCGTATTCCCTACAAAATAACCCAAGCTTTGATCGTAGAACTTTAATGATCTTCCGACAGGCAGGGTATAAGATATCCAGGTATTACCCCTATCCCTGGTTATAAAATTATTTCCCTGATCATCCATTGTAATTATCATAGAATCTTCAACCACCCCGAGTTCTGTACCCGTTGCTCCTGGTACAATTGACCAGTTAATACCACCGTCGGTGGTTTTATAAAGCGCTCCGGAAACGGCATAACCTGTATCCTGGTCAATAAAATGTATTTGATAGAAAGATGCTGACGGGTTAATCATATCCCAGCTTAGTCCTCCATCAGTAGTCCTTTGAACTCCGTTGCCTGAAATCCAGCCATTCAGAGAATCAACAAAGTATAAATTGTTAAAATTTGTTCCAGTATATATTTGGTGCCAAGAATTTCCCCCATCGATTGATTTTTTTAGGTAAGTTCGTGATAAATACCAACCAATTGCTGAATCTGAGAACATAAGTGTAACGATTTGGGAAGTTGAAGAATTACTGTCAACTTTAGTCCAATTAAGACCAGCGTCCTCCGTTTTAAGTATATCACCATTAGTTGAAGTAACAAATCCTTTTTGGTCGGTTATAAAATTTATTAATCCGTAGCTTCCGCTGTTAAGTGTTTTAATTTTATAAAATTGACCTGATGAAAATTTATATAAATTTTCCCACCCTAAAAAATAAGCTTCGTTATTATTAGTAACCGATAGTGAGGTTAAATTTTCATTTAAAATCTGTTGTTCCCAACTATCACCTTCATCTGAAGTTTTGTAGACCTTTAAATCAATTCCGACATTATAACCAATCGAGTCTGAAATAAAATCTACATTCAGGTGGCCCATCGGTTGATTTATTAAATCCCAGGTGATGCCTCCATCGGAAGTTTTTAAAATGGCGTTGGTTACAGTTGCCTGACCAATTGCAATGCCTGTATTATTATTTGCAAATGCCAGATCTTCGATAATAAAAGTGATAGGGACATTTGCCTGCGTAAATGTGTTGCCAAAATCAGTTGAGTAATAAATTTCTCCGCTTTGCCCGGCGGTTACTAAATTACCGTTAGGTAAAATTTCAACTGAATATAAGCTGTATAAATCCCCTGTGTTTTTCATTATCCAGTTATTTCCTGAATCTGTCGTTTTTAATATCCTTCCCGCACTAAGACTTATGAATCCTGTGTCCGTATCCATAAACTTCATATCCCAGTAATTTGGCGGATATCCAAGAGTATCGATATCCCAGGTTTCCCCCGCATTACTGGTTTTTAGCAGTCGTCCGTCTTTTGTGCAAACGAAACTTTTTGTATCATTAAAAGTAAATGTTCCCCATATATCAGTGTTATTTACCAAATTAACGCTAACCCAATTTTCACCAAAATCTGTAGATTTGATGATGGTTCCGGAGGTCCCAACAATAACAATTAAATTATCACTGCCGCTGATCCTTAATAGTGTCTTGTCCGTTGGGTACGATTTATCCAACCAGGAATTTCCCCCATCAGTGGTTTTTATAATTGCCCCGAATTCTCCTACAGCAAATCCGTAAAGCTCATCTTTAAAATATACACCATAATAATCTACTCGTGGAACTTTTGGATTTAATTCTGACCAAGGTCCCGATTCACCTGCATATTTTTTCATTGAACTACCTTTACTCTCGATATCCCGGGGAAAGTTGTTGCGTAAATCGGGTCTGTTTTGAAGAAGACTTTTGTGGCTTTTGGAAGGGGCTTGAGAATAAGCGGGGTTAATTAATGCCAAAAGCAAAATAAAAATAGAAGATACACGGAATAAGATTTTCACTCTATCTCCGATGGTTTTTGCGTTTGAGTGGTTTTAGTTCCAAATAATTGATTCTACATATATTATAAATGAGAAATAATTAACCGGATTGTAAGACATTTATTTAAAAATTACACATTCAACTAATCTTTTCGCAATTTTTGTATAAAATTATCCAATAGCAAGGAGTTACTCAAGAATACCAATATTTTGAAATGTAAAAAAATGTTTTTTCTCCGCATCCGTATAATTACTAATTTTTAAATATTTTTTTATTCAAAAATGGGGTTTTAATACTATAGTCTGATTTGAACCTTCTAAACTTGCAAACAGATCAGGTGTACTTTAATAACCTCCCTTGACTCACCTCTTATTGAGCTTTCACCATTTCTTTTTATTATATTTGAATCAAAATTTACCTGCTGTTTTTATGAATGACCCGCACCTGATAGAAAAGAAAAAGATGCTCACCCTTCGGATTAAGAATAATATTGATAATGAAGAGTGGAAAAGTCTGATTGCTGCCTTCCCCGTTGCCGAGGAATTTGAAATTTCAAAGGGACTATTAAAAAAAGCAGCTAAAATGATTGGTGAATATTTCAGATCACGAGATAATTATTACAAAGCAGTCATATTTTTTAATAAAGCGAGAATTAGAGATTTAAGCGTCGGCAATTTCTTTAGTTCCTTTGTTAATTCAGCTCTTAAATTTTTTTCTGAGAATGCTGAAGAATTTTCGAAAAACGATTTGGTGCAGTTCAAGGATGCTATTTCACCAATTATAGATTTTCATAATTTGAATTATCCTGAACATCGGGAGATAATTAAACCAACTGAACTTTTATTCAGAAGGATTGATTATAGGATAAAGTACGTTGCCCAAGATGTACAGGAAACGAAAGTGACTCATCGTGTTCAGCAAATTAAGAATGCTCTGTATGCTGATATGTCTCCACAGGAAATCAGGGATGAATTCGCTAAGCTAATCGAAGATGATCTACGAGAACTATTAGAAGAAAAAAAGTCAGCAAAAACAAAGAAGAAGAAATCCAAAAAGAGCGGTAAAAAACCTCTTAAATAATTCATTTTCTATATTTCAAAATTCTAGACACATATGAGTCACTTAATCCTACCTCCAGAGCAACAGCAGCTTTCGTTTTATATTCACCTCTCTTTATCATAGAAAGAATTTCCTTTTTTTGAATATCTTTATGGATTGTTCTATCTATCAATCCGAAGGCTTTCTGAAGCCCTAATGTTGTACATTGATTTAACTTAAGACTCGTTGATATCTCATTAAAATTGATAGTTAAAATATTCCTGAGCTCTTGATTTAAACAGTATTTTACTGGAAATTTGATTAAAACAGAGTTCGAACTTTCGTCGTGAGCGGGGTACAAAAAATAATATATTCTCTAAAAATCACTTATTATTCTTTTAACTGATTGTAGAGACCTTCATCAATACTGCTTAATATTTCAACAAAATAACACCCTAAACAGGCCTTGAACCGTCTTTGAACCGTTTACCCCGCGAGATAACAACCAAACACCCCCAAACTCTCCTCAAATTCCTTGACTGCTGGATGTAAATAGAATTGAAAATAAGTTTAGACAGAGTTGAATAATATCTATGCGGTAAGTATAATTGTAATAAATATTTATGTTTTTTTATAACCTTCGTCAGTTTATAAACGGGTAAATGAGTCTCTTAAATGGGCGTAATTAAAGGCAATTTTCTCCTAAGAGTAAGTGGAAAAGTGGGGGATAAAAGTTACAGGGACTTCCGGGATAAGATCGTAGTAGCATCCCTTCCGAAACGGGATAAAAATGATCACCCCAACTGTGCTGCTCCAAAGAAAAGGTTCGGACATACATCCCCGTTGGCAAGCTATGTGAATAAGATCCCGGCTCTTCAAAAGCTCTGGCAGGTTGCGGGCAGCAGTTCATTTAGCGCATTTCACAGCCTGATGCGATCAAATACGAATGCATCGTCTACCGGGCACCTTACTATTAAAAATATAATCTCTCCTCCGGGAAAATCACTGAAAGTTTCGGAAGTGATCATTTCCGGCGGTACCCTCAAAGCTCAGTTTGAAATTATCGGCGGTTTAATTCCTCCCCCTTTCCAGGCTCTTTTGATAATCTATGCCTATAGTCCGGTAGGAGAAAACAAAAATTATCGTTTTTATAACATCACAACACAAGTCACCGGCTGCGACGAAAGTGAAAAGTTTAATCTGGTTTTCAATCCTTACCCCTTAACTTTAAATTGGATTAGTAATTACAAAAAATGGATAATGTACTTTACTCTGATTAAGGATGATGATTCAGCACCTTTAACCTGGACATCTACCGCTGCCTGCGAGAGCAGCCCTGATTCCGCTTCCTTCTGCGAGGAAGATTTTGCAAACTCACCAAGCCTGACACTTTAGATATAATATTTTTATTAACTCACTAAATTGTTATTTTTCTAAAGCTTCCATTTCTTCTAATTTTAAAGGCCTATTTTCTTAATATATGGCAAAACTGTACTTTTTAATCATTTTTATATTTATTACTTTTTATTCTGCCTTCGCACAAACTAGTGATATTTCTCCTCTGCAGGGAAGGCTATTGCTTTCATTTAATGGTGCTGTCACCTTCCCCAAAACCGATTATATTACTCCTGTTCCTGCCCCGATGGGTATGGGTGTGATAGAGTATTATTTTGGAATCCGATCTAAAAGTACTTTGGGAATTCATCTTTTAGGCGGAGTGGGTATGCTTGAAGGTTCGGATAACAGGCGTCTTTCTGTGGATTACTCTGACCGAATATACTTTTTCGGAGGCAGATTAACTTATGCATATGCCTTTAGTGATATAGTTGTTCCCTACATATCTTCCGGTATTTCAAATATGTGGTATAATCCTAAAGATATTAATGATAATCCAATGATAACCGGGAAACCTGCTTCGGAAGATATTTCTAAACCAGCCTATAATTATGAAGTCGGATTTAAGATATTCATAAGCAAGACTTATACATTAAACATAAGCGGGGGGGAATTCGTAAGTTTTGGCGATAACCTGGATGGGGTTGTTATGGGAACCCCCAGGGATTTAGTTTTTTATGGAATGGTTGGGTTCTCAGTTACATTCTTCGGAGAAGTTGACTCTGACGATGACGGAGTTCTTGACTCTGAGGATGCCTGTCCCGATACACCGGAAGGAGTGACAGTTGACTTTATGGGTTGCCCCACAGACAAGGATCTTGATGGAATACCGGATTATCTTGATGAATGCAATGAGACACCCATCGGTGTTTCGGTCACTAAGTCGGGCTGTCCAAAGGATAGTGATAATGATGGTATTCCGGACTACCAGGATGACTGTCCTGATACACCACCGGGTAATAGAGTAGATGCTAATGGCTGCAGTGAAATTCCGGCAACTGAAAAATCAACTGAAAGATATTCAAAGGAAATTCCTGCTCCGCCTGTTCCGCAAGACCCAGTGTATAATACTGAAAAAGAGTACCTGGTGAAAAATATGATTTTTACTGACGGGCATCTTTTTACGGCTCAGATATCCTCGTGGAGAACAGTCAGTAAAGCCGCGGATCATGTTAAGGAATTGAAAGACCTTGGTTATAATGTTTTCGTAAAAGGAATATATATTGATAAAATGTATCAGTACTGGTTCCAGGTAAGGATAGGATATTACAAAACATACCGGGAGGCTCTGGAAGCAGCTGAAAAATTACGATGAAACCCGCGTAATTTATTCTGCCTTTTTTTCGATTACGTTACCCTTCTAATTTTCACTCCGTTAAAAAGATCACTTATTGATTGTGATATTTAAAAAGAAATCCTATCTTGAGGTCACTATCCGGCTTATCCTGTGCTTATAACTTTAATATCAAAAAAGAATGATTTTAATAAAATCAAATGTCATCCTTTGCCTGATATTTATACTCGCTCCATACTCCCTGATATTTTCCCAGAACGAGGAGTTAAATTTTTCACATCTGGATGTAAATGACGGGCTGTCGCAAAATCAGGTTTTCTGTATTTATTCAGACACAAAGGGATTACTGTGGTTCGGCACGCAGGAAGGGCTTAATATGTATGACGGTTATTCTTTCCGGGTTTTCCGTCATCAGCCGGGGAATAAAAACAGCATACCTGACTACGCAGTCAATACCATTTGTGAAACAGATACAGGAATATTCTGGATAGGAACACGCGAAGGAATGAGCAGACTTGATCTGAAGCAGGAAAAGTTTATCCATTACGTACACAAACCTGACTCGCCGAACTCCCTTGTCGATAATAACGTCTGGCTTATCAAAAAGGATAGTGAATCGAAATTGTGGATTGCTACCAAAGGGGGGTTGAGCAGATTTGATCCTGAAAATAATAGATTTACTAATTATAAATTCATTCCTGCCGGCACAAATACCATAAGCAACAATTTCGTTTTTGCCATCGTTGAAGATGATAGTAAAAATATATGGGTGGGAGGCAGGGGCGGTCTTGATCGTTATGATCTTAAAACGGATAAGTTCTATAATTATAAGATCGATCCGCAGAGTCCTGAAAGTATCAAGCTTAACGGGATTACCAGCCTGTATTTTGTTAACGGTATTCTATGGGTAGGGGCTTATTCCGGATTATATTCGGTTCAAACGGGGATTCAGGGTAATAATGAAGTTTCCTTCACAAAACATCTTTTAGATTTAAATCCACCTGTGAGAAGTTTATTTCCATCCGGCGATGGTTGTCTGTGGGTGGGGACCATGGGGTACGGGCTTATCCGGTATAATCCTGCGTCGGGAATAATTTCAAGGTTCAATAAATCCACAGAAGCCGGGAGCATGAGTGATGACTACATTGCCTCTTTATTCGAAGGAGAGGATGGCGTACTGTGGGCAGGGACCTCAACATCAGGGTTAAATAAGTTCAATTTGTTATCGGAAAGATTCCGGACATTGAATTTCCCGAAAAATTTTCCCTGGAAACATCCTGAAGTCAGTGCTATAATAGAAGACCGGAATTCCAATCTCTGGATCGGAACATCTACGGGAGAGATAGTTAAGGCATCCGGACATCTGTCTTCAAAATCTACCTTTAAATATTTTGGCTCTGAAGAAGGTCCGGAATATTATTTAAGACCAGTTGAGATCAGGGCCTTAGCTGAAGATAAGTCGGGAAACATTTGGGCGGGTTCGTTCGGGAACGGGATTTATATCATAAATCCTGAATCAGGTAAAATTAAAAGGATCAACAACCTTGCTGGCGCAGATAATACAATATCAAATGATTTCATACATTCCATCTGTGTCTCAAAGGATGGAAACGTCTGGATAGGGACAGGAGCAGGAGGACTCGATAAATTCAACCCGCGCACAAATTCATTTACTAATTTCAGGCATAACCCGGAGGACGAAAAATCTCTTTCAGCCAACGAAATAACCGCGGTGCGTGAGGATAATGAGGGTTATATCTGGAGCGGCACATCAATAGGCGGGCTGAACAGACTTAACCCGAATACCGGTGAAATTGCACATTACAAACACAATACCGACGATATAAATTCTTTAAGCAGCAACCGGGTTATATGCCTTTATATGGATCGTAATTCAAACTTGTGGATTGGTACTTTCGGAGGAGGCCTTAATAAATGGCAAAGAGAACTTAACTCATTTATACATTTTAGTACTGATGACGGTCTGCCGAGCAACATAATTAATTCCATTGTGGAAGATTCTACCGGGAATCTCTGGATAAGTACGGATAAAGGACTCTCGGAGTTCAACCCTTCTTCAAATGAATTCAGGAACTACGATGTAAAAGACGGACTCAGATCGAATACTTTTCTTCAGAATTCAGGCTGGGCAAGCAGGCTAAGCGGGTTCATTTATTTCGGAAGCAATAAAGGGCTTAACTTCTTCAAGCCGGATGAACTTCATACCAATATGATATCTGATCTTATATTCACCGATTTTAAGATTTTCAACAAATCAATATCACCGGGTGAAGAATCAGTTCTTAATATGAATATATTATATTCGGATGCAGTAACCTTATCATACGATCAGAACTTTATAACTTTTGAGTTTGCCTCCCTCGATTATAACAATCCTGAAAAAAACAGGTATGCATACAAGATGGAGGGATTCAATAAGGACTGGATTTACTCTGGCAACCAGAGATACGCCACATTCACAAACCTCGATCCAGGAGAATACGTTTTTCGAGTGAAAGCATCAAACAGCAGCGGAGTATGGAATGAGAGAGGTATTGCAATGCGAGTGATTCTTCTGCCTCCATGGTGGCAGACCTGGTGGGCATATATACTCTATTCGGCAGCATTTTTATCTGTACTGTTTTTCGTAAGACAGTTTGAACTGAAAAGAGTTGAGCTAAGAAATGAACTGCAGCTAAAACATGTTGAGGCCAAAAAACTGCAGGAAATCGATAAAATGAAATCGAGGTTCTTCGCGAATATCTCTCACGAATTCAGAACACCGCTTACCTTAGTTCTGGGCCTGGTTGACAAATTATCTTCAGAGGCAGGCAGCTCTTCAAAAAAGGATTTCGGAATAATAAGAAAAAATGCATACCGCCTGCTCCAGCTGATAAATCAGCTTCTGGAACTTTCAAAACTCGAAGCGGGAACCGTTGAGCTTAAGGTCTCCAAATATGATATCAACTTATTTTTGAGAAGGGTTCTCTCTTCTTTTGTTTCACTTGCCGAAAGCAGAGATCTTCATTTATATTTTAATGACCATCCTTTAAATGATCTGCCGGAACAGGAAGAGATTTTCCTTTACTTTGACCCGGAAAAATTTGAAACAATTTTTTATAATCTTATAGGCAATGCGGTTAAGTTCTCACCTGAAAGTGAAAAAATAGAAATCGAGGTAGTACCTCATATTCATAATGTTGAAATAAGGATCACCAATACAGGTACCGGGATAAAAGAGGAAAACCTCCCTTTCATTTTCAACAGGTTCTACCAGACGGATGAAACCAGCAGTCGTGGTTACGAAGGCACCGGAATAGGACTTGCTCTTGTAAAAGAGCTGATAGAACTACACGACGGCGAAATAAATGTCATGAGCATTGAAGATAAAGAGGTAACGTTCACCATAATGATGCCCGTAGGCAGGGCACATTACAATCCAAGATTTATAATTGATGGCACTTCCGTGCCGTACGATAATGCCAATAGCCAGGTGGAATCATATGAGTTCATTCATGAAGAAACGGATAACGGACGGGAGAAGACCATATCCGCAAATTCAGGTTCCAAAATTGTACTTGTGGTTGAAGATAACCTTGACCTTAGAAATTACCTTGTAGAACAGCTTGAAGATATTTATACAGTTGTTGAAGCTGAGAATGGAGAAAAAGGTTTGCAGATTGCCGATGAGATTATACCAGATCTGATTATAAGCGATATAATGATGCCAGTTATGGATGGCTATGAATTGTGTAAAAGAGTAAGGAAGAATTTTAAAACCAGTCATATCCCGATAATAATGCTGACTGCAAAAGCCGGGCAGGACGATAAAATTGAGGGTCTTGAAACGGGTGCTGACGATTACCTGCTTAAACCCTTCGACCGAAAAGAGCTTTTAGTAAGGGTCAAAAACCTGATCAGGATAAGAGACCAAATGAAAGAAAAATGCCGGACAGAGATGCTCTTCAAACCGAACGAAATAACTGTGCCATCAACTGAAAAGATATTCATCGAAAAATTAACCGAAATAATTAATCGGAACATGAGTAGTGAAAAATTCGGCGTTGATGTACTAAGCTCTGAGATGGGAGTAAGCCGCTCCCAGCTCCATCGAAAATTAAAAGCAATTACTGATCAGTCAACCACTGAATTTATCCGGAATTTCCGTCTCCAAAGGGCGGCAAATCTTATAAAACAGGGTTCCGGAAATATGGCAGAAGTTGCTTATACTGTCGGATTCAGCTCCCAGGCATATTTTACAAAGAGCTTTACCGAATTTTTCGGCCTTCCCCCGGGTGAATACCGCAGGCAGATCCAACCAGACAAACCAGTCTGATCATTCCCTGTATCTTTCACGAAATCATCAGTTTGCAACCATTGTTATAAGAAATGCAACAATTGTTAAAAATGCTGTTATGGTGTAAAAATCAAAGAAATTCTGTGCAACAGGATCTATAAACTCTGCAACCATTCTGAAATATATCCCCTGCCCCGAAAATTAAGTTTGCTGGTGGAAACGATGACGACTTTAACTGTCTGCCGGTCTTCATCATAAAACTTAATAACTATTCAAAGGAGATATTATGAAACGCACACTTTTTTTCCTGTACGGCACACTCTGCTATCTTGTTTTTTTCGGAACATTCTTATATGCAGCAGGATTCCTGGGTAATTTCCTGGTTCCAAAGACAATTGATTCAGCTGTCACTCTTCCCCTGGGTGAAGCACTATTGATAAATCTTTCCCTTTTAACTGTGTTCGCTTTGCAGCACAGTATTATGGCAAGGAAAGGATTCAAAAAATGGCTTACTAAATTCATAGCAGAACCGCTTGAGAGATCAACGTACGTTCTTTTCTCCAGTCTGGCATTGATTTTCCTGTTCTGGCAGTGGCAGCCAATGGGCGGAGAAATATGGAATTTCTCAGGCTCGGCTTTAGGTTATGTTATGTACGGAATGTATGCATTCGGATGGGTGCTTGTTCTGGTAACAACATTTCTTATAAATCATTTTGATCTGTTCGGTTTAAGGCAGGTGTGGCTCTACCTTATCGGTAAAAAATATACCAACCTGGGATTTGTTACACCCGGACCTTACAAGATGATAAGGCATCCATTATACCTCGGCTGGCTTTGTGTATTCTGGTCGACTCCTGTTATGTCGGTAGCACACCTGGTTTTTGCAGTAATGACTACCGCTTATATATTCTTTGCGATCAGACTTGAGGAAAAGGATCTTGTTACCATACACGGAAGGGATTATGCCGAATACAGGAAGAAAGTCCCTATGATGTTACCCTTCGGCAAAAAGCAGAAGTCTACAGTGTCTAACTATGATAAAGCTGCTTAGAAAAGATATTATGGGACTGTCTAAATACCCTAATCTGCCGTAACTGAGTATTCCTCCCGCCCAAAAATTATGGAGTATCTCGGGTGGAATGACAGCAGAACTTTTGTGACAGTCCCGCATCCGGTAATGAATTATAAAATCAAATATTCAAACGGAGTTGTTAAGATGAACCCGACTATGACCGTAATAAATAAGCTTGCTTCAAAAAATATAATTATTCGAATCTACAAGTATTACATAATTGACAGTATAGTAATCGTGAAGAAAGAAGGTTTTAGGTCCCTCCTAAAAAAAAGAGGATGGAAGGTTTTCGCAGTTGTAGTAGGATATTATGTTGTACGTGATACGATCTTATACATTTTGATACCCTACCTGGCAGCACGGAATATTATTTAACTTAAAAGAAAAGGTATAGCAAAAATGAACACGGAAGTTATCAACCATAAGAATGATGCAAATGGCAGAGACGGTATTGCTTTGAAAACAGGTCGTCCTTTAGGATTGAACAATCTGAAGCCCGATGATCTTATGGCAGCAAAAGATTTCATGCTTCTTCAAAGAGTAGTAAGAAAGGTAAATTCAATACTTGATAAAAGCGAACTGCTGAAACAGATAGTTCAGGATATATCCAGCACACTTGGATTTACAAGATGCGCCGTACTGCTGTATCATGACGACTCTGATCAGCTGGAGATTGCAGCCCTTACGGGCTGGGATGATGAAAATTTCTATCCCGGAAAGCGACTAAACAGAAATGAAGGTATCGTCTGGAAATCTGTACGCGAACAGAGGATTGTGTACATTCCGGATGTACTCGATTTTCCAGATGAACTTCCCTGCGCTTTCACCAGCAGGTCGCATCTCGATATTCCTTTATACCATCACAACAAATTCGTCGGGATTATCAATGCTCAGAATATGAAAGTAAATGCATTCAGCAAACATGACCTCAGGCTTCTTCGTACCCTTGCTTCTCACATTTCAATAGCAATAGAAAACTCCAGACTTTTTGAGCTTGAAAGAAAAGAAAAAGAGGCAATGCAGTCTGAGCTTAAGGAAGCAAAATACATACAGACAGGTTTGTTCCCCAAAAAATCCCCGATGTTATCAGACTTCAGAATAGCAGGCATGTGCGAGCCTTGTTTCGAAGTTGGGGGTGACTGGTACGATTATATCCAGCTTCCGTCAGGAAAAACAGGAGTCGTCCTGGCCGATGTATCAGGTAAAGGTCTTCCGGCAGCCTTCCTTATGTCATCAGCAAGAACAATCTTCAGGGTAATAGCTTCAAGTGAAGATTCACCCTCAAAAGTTCTTAGTAAGGTTAATGAATACCTGATAGGAGATCTTCCCCCAACAAGGTTTATTACAATGATTTACCTTGTTATCGATCCTGAATCAGGAATAATAACCATGGCCAATGCAGGGCATATGTGGCCGATTCACAAATCGGGAGGATCTGTAAATCAGCTAAATCATGAAGCCGGTTTCCCACTCGGGATACAAAAAGAAGATTATAAAGAATACGAAATTAAAATTGAATCCGGGGAAAAGCTCATCCTTTATTCCGACGGAGTATCAGAAGCCGTCAACCGGCAGGAACAGTTCTTCGATGAAAAAATGATATATACCAGTCTCCAGAAAAACTCAGCCGGCTTATGCACAATTTATAATGACCTTAAATCATTTGTCGGCACAGCTGAACAGAATGATGATATAACTTTGGTAGAAATAGAGAAGAAATAAAAAACGGGAGACCCTCGAGTCTCCCCATTACTTCTGTTTCAATGGTTGTGATCTATAGCAATTAATTTTACCTTCTTAAAATTATTTCAAACCCGCTCCTTGTTTTTAGTCCCGAAAAACTTAAGTTCACAATTAAGGAATATCACCCCCAATAAACTTAGCTTAAATGTTCCATTAACTCCCGGCCGGGTTTATTGTCTTTGCGTTTCTTAAACAAATTTGACTTCTACCAGGATGGCAATCTGCTATATGCTTGCCTTTTCGTTCTCCATTTTTTCTAATGCAGCTATGTTATTTGTCTAATTAATTTTCAGGAGGAAATTATGAATAGCAGTTAATCATTTTTATCTCTGAATGAGTGGGCAATGAAACGATTTTATAAAATTATTATGAGGTGGTGAAATGAAAAAAAAATATATAAGTCTTTATATACTGGTTTTGTTTTTCCTTACTGGTCTCTATTCCTGTTCTGAAAAAACGGATAGTATAACAGATTCTCTTCAAAAGAAATCTCCTGTTATGCAGCCAACTGATGTATCTGTGTCTGTATTTGCTGCAGGGTTAAATAACCCCCGCGGACTTAAGTTCGGACCTGATGGTTACCTTTATGTAGCCGAGGGAGGATTGGGAGGAACAAATTCAACTTCCGGATTATGCGATCAGGTAATACCGCCGATTGGTCCATATACAGGAGACTATACGGCCAGCATTTCTAAGATCAGTCCCGCAGGTGATATCACAATCGTTGCCGATAACCTTCCTTCCGATCAAACAGCAGCGGCAACCGGTTCGCTGGTAAGCGGAGTAGCGGATGTTGCATTTGTTGGTAATACTCTTTATGCTCTGCTTGCAGGTGGAGGCTGCTCACATGGTTTTGAAAGTGATCCCAACGGAATTATTAAGGTCAACAATGATGGTACCTGGGACCTGATAGCCGACCTGAGCGACTGGCAGCATAATCACCCGGTGGCAAATCCCGAAGAAGATGATTTTGAACCGGACGGCACCTGGTATAGTATGCTGAATGTTCGCGGCAATCTTTACGCTGTTGAACCGAACCATGGTGAAATTGTGAAAGTCACTACAAATGGATCTATCAGCAGGGTAATTGATGTATCTGCTTCGCAGGGACATATTGTGCCCACAGCCCTGGCCTACCACGGAAACTTCTATTTTGGCAATCTGAATACGTTTCCTATAGAACCCGGCAGTTCGAAAATATTTAAAGTTACTCCAAACGGACAAATACAGGAAAGGGAGTCCGGACTTACAACCGTTGTGGGACTCGTCTTCGATAGCCAGGATCGCATGTATGCTCTCGAAATGTCGACCGCACCTGGTGATCCTACTCCTGGCACTGGCCGGATAGTGCGCATACAGCCTTCGGGTCAGCAGGAAACACTTGTTGATACGTTGTTTTTCCCAACTGGTATGACGATGGGTCCTGATGGTGCTCTTTATGTTTCAAATAAAGGGTTTGGACCTCCAGTACCCGGATTCGGAGAAATACTGAAAGTTACAGTTAATTAGGATTGCACCTGGCTATAAATTTTATCGTATCAACCCATGGGCAGGCTGGAGAAGGAATCCCGCCTGCCTGAATGGGATCCAAAATTTCGTTGGGAATTAAATAACTCCTAAAGCGGAGATAGTTCATATCCTTCTTCGAAATCCCTCTCCCCTCACTTCGTGGACGTTGCTGATTATCATAAAAGCATCGGGGTCTATTTCTTTAACAACATTCGTAACCGTTCCTAATTCCTTTAGGGTAACAATCGTAACGATAACTTCACGTTCAACATTTTTATATAATCCCCTCGACTTAATCGCAGTTGCTCCCCGGCTCGTTTTCTCCATCAATCCTTTAGCTACTTCCAGATATTTATCAGAGATAACATACACAGCTCTTGCGTAATCGAAGCCGTCAATAATTGCATCTATAATCCTTGAGGCAATAAAAAGAAGGAAGAAGGCATAAAGGGTAAGTGCAAATGCCGGGCGATCGGGAGAAAGGTGCTTAAATTCAATTATGAACCCGGCGATAGTGATAACCACAAAATCAATGATCATAATCGCCATACCTGGTTTAACTCCGAACTTCTTCTGCATTATCGCAGCTACAATATCTGAACCGGCCGTTGTTCCTTTAAATTTGAATATAATCCCGAGTCCTATCCCTAATAATGCTCCTCCCACCAGTACAAGGAAAAGGAAATCATTGTGAAGCAGGTCTCTTATTGTCTGAGTATCCTGAAGCCTTATATATCCAAACCCGGGTATATCTCCTCTGAAAAAATCTATAAAGAATGAACTCAGCGTAAAACCGACAAAAGTTCGAATACCGAAACTCTTACCGAGAGAAATTATCCCCCAGATAAAAAGAGGTATGTTAAATACCCAAATCGTCAACCCGATAGGGATAGTGTTATTCGATAAATAATAAACTGCCATCGCAAGTCCGCTTACCCCACCCGGCACTACCTTTGCGTCAACCAGGAAGACTCCGATTCCTATGGACATCAGGGCCGCTCCAATCGTTATAGCGGTATAGTCGATAAATGCCTGTCTCAATGAATGCTTTTCGTTCATCTCTTCACCAGATTAAAATTTGAATTGCTAATATAGTAAGTTAAGACTTGTGCAGGAACAGATATCCCGGCTTACATGGAATAATAAGCCAATGTATCTTTTAGGGGCAGCCATGCTTCTGGTAAAATATCACAATTCCTCTCTTCAATTTTTTCTCAATGATTTCGTTATAGTTTGGTTATAACTGGAACCTATCTTGAAAGGGTAATCATAATTTTTTAGTCATAAACAAAAGAAGGAGGCATAAAATGAAAAGATTTTTTGCCCTGCTCCTATTTTCACTTCCTCTGTTCATGCTGATGGCCGGCTGTACTGAAACGAGAACATCTTTTGATAGTCCGGTTTCAGCCGATCAGCAGCTAGAAAGACCAGGTAATCCACCCGGTAATTCCGGAAATATCGTAATCGCAAACAGAGGTTCAGGAACCATCTCTGTAATAAATACGAATACGGATCAGGTCACCGGAACATATATTCTCCCCGGAACCAACACGGCTGAGCCCATGTATGTTGTTTTTGTAAGACAGGGGCAGCGAGTTTTCGTAGGTGACCGTGCAAACAACCAGGTTGTTGTTTTCAGAGCTTCAGATTTTAGTGTAGAGACCATGATTCCTGTGGGTCAGGGAGTTTTTCACATGTGGGCAGACCCCCAGGGTAGTCAGCTATGGGTAAATAACGATGCTGATAAAACTTCATCAGTGATTGATCTGCACACGCTCCAGGTAATCATGACGGTTCCTACACCGGCTGATCTGGTGGCGATGGGAGGTAAACCTCACGACGTCATTCTGGGTCCTGCCGGGAAATTAGCTTATGTATCTGTCATCGGTGTGTCGGGTGATAACGATTATGTAGTACAGTTCAACACGCAGACTTTCGAAGAAACAGGAAGAGCAGCAGTAGGCAAAGACGCACATTTATCGCTCACCTCAAGGAATCGTGAGTTGTATGTTCCCTGCCAGAACAATGATGCTGTGTATGTACTTAACCGCTTCAGTATGGATTTAATTGAAACCATCTCAGTTCCGGCAGCTCATGGTGCCGGGATGTTAACCAACGGCAAATATTTCTATACAACGAATATTGCTGGTGGAGGAACTAACGGCTTATATGTAATCGATACCGGGAATAACCAGGTAACAGGATCTTCAGATACGCCATATCCGGTTCCCCATAATATTGCATTACCAACCAATTCGAAGAAACTGTACCTGACACATTCCGGAGCAGCCTCTGACAAAGTAACAGTTTATGAGATTTCCGAGAGACATCCTGCCCCAATGTTTTTGGGAGAAATTACAGTGGAACTGAACCCTTTCGGTCTGGCATATGCCCAGTAATTCTCAATATGAATTGAATTAAAACCGGGAACTCAGTTTCCCGGTTTATTTATTCTCTAAACAGTTACAGGCGAGATGTCCGCATCCCAGTTTACCAACAGGAGGGTTTACATATTAAGCCAGTAGGTCATTTTGATAAGGAAGATGTTGTCGGGATGAAGATCGGTTAGGTTTGTTATCGTTCTGCTAAACTGAAATTCAGGATCGGAATAACTTTCACTTCTTGTCTGTGTCCATACAAAATATACTACAGAACCGGGAAGATATTCCCACCTCAGCACAGCGTTGCCTCTTAAGGAAACAAACTTGAAATCATTTTCTCCAAGGTCAACAGATTGTGCAGGTCCGTTTCCGTCAGGATCGGCCGTATGAGTATCGGGATTATACGATGAGCCGTCTTCACCATAAACGTTAAAAGTATAAGTCCCTGGCTCTCTCAGCTCTTTATAGCGGGCATATCTACCCGTTGAGATCAGAGGCTGGGCATATAACTGAAGGCTGATATTTGGGGTGAATGTCCAGTTAAGTCTTATACCTGCCGAGAGTGTGTTCTGGTCAAGTTCTCCAAACACATATCTTTTTCCATAAGTCTCCCGGGCGAGCGGGTCGGTAAATGTATCAATGTACTGTGAATTGTCAAGGTTTTTGCTATAGGAGGGACTAATACTGATAAGAACATTTGCTGCGGGCCTGTAATCAACACCTACGCTTACTCCCCAGTTCTTCGAATTTCCTTCCTGTATGTAAGAATTATACCCGGCATTGAAGATTATGTTATTCCTTGTATCGGTATTAGCAAATAAGTCAAACTGGTACCCGGGAAGGTTCAGCATTAGGGGTCCGCCACGTGTACTGCGGTCATTTATCGTTTTTGGATTATAAGCACCGTCCATACTGATATCGAAGTAATTCAAGGTGGTCATATTGGCCAGTGCAAAAAATCCCTGCCAGTTAATCTGACCGTCAAAATTATAACTCCTGAATACTGCGCCTCCGAGCTGCAGACTGCGGAACCAGCTTGTCGGTTCACGCCAGGTATACCCGCTTACAAAATGAAAATTGACAAGATTTGTTCTCCATAAAAATCCAAGGTCGTTTACATCGAAGCCGGGAGAGATAACACCGAGCGCTGTATTAAGGAAAACATTGCCTTTCTGCTTGTTAATGGCAAGGCGTCCTCCGTAACCTGCCATAGATGTGGCAGTACTGTCAAGCTGTAAAACTTTTGAATCAGGTCTCTGAAAATAATGCTGAGAGTTCTGCTGCAGATCAAGGATACGCTCCTGCGTTCCGCCAACATAGCTCATTCCTCCCCATCCACTCAGTACCCAGTCCTTATTGCCGTCAAGGAATGTCCACCCATCAATTCCGCCTGTGTAAGCCTCGCCATTAAGTTCATCTTTTAGTCTGTTATCTTTAAAGAAACGCTTCGTTATTGTTGAGATGAATCCGAGTCCCTGTACACCTTCATTTATATCCTTCTGTGCACGGAATATACCGTAATAAGTAAGGGGTTCTATTTCAGCAGACGATCTCATTCCGCTCGTTGACAAATCGGCATATTCTCTCTGCGTAACAGCCTGAATTACCCCCATATTTATATCGCCGTCCACCTTCCCGGTAAGTTTGGCAGCTCCAATAATATGTGTACCATCAGGTACGCTTGTAAAATCGGCATCCGGAACACTTCCTTGCGGAGTTCGTCCAATTCTTCTGCTGTAGAAGAAGTCGGGATTCCCCCAGTTGAAGCTCCAGTTACTCCTCGAGCCTCCATATCCGAAGTTAAAAATATTCGACCCTTCAATGAAGAAAGGTCTTTTCTCATCAAAGAAAGTTTCAACATCGCTCAGGTTAATTACCGCCGGGTCGATTTCGACCTGACCAAAGTCGGGATTTATCGTCGCATTAAGAGTCAGGTTAGATCCGATTCCGTATTTCAGATCGGCGCCCAGTCCTGCAGTATATTGTGACCCGTCATTAAAAGGATCATTGGGTGAATGGCCTGTATACGCGGCTTTGGTAGTTATGTAGGGAAGTAATTCCAGTTTATTAGCAGGCTTAACATCCCTTATTCCATTAAGGGTTGCAAAGCGTGATACGAAACCGCTTTCATTTTTAGGAATGTATATCAGGTAATCTCGCTCATGTCTTCTGGCAATATCACGTTTGAAATCAATTCCCCAGGTCTGGATATCTTCCGACTCAAACTTAAGCTGGGAAAACGGGATCTTCATTTCAGCGGTCCATCCTTCTTTATCGATATGAACCTTTCCTTCCCAGACGCCATCCCAGGTATAATCATCCCATTCATCGTTGTACAGAACGCCGTCTTTCAAAGTACCTGCAGCGGTAAGACCGAAATAGTTACCTGATCTTTTATCATTATACGGATCGAGATAAACTGTAAACTGATCGGAGTTGGCATCTTCATCCCTTCTGACAAGATTTGCGTAAATTGAATCTGGCGAAGAATCAAACATCCTGGCGCCTATATACAGAGCTTCATCGTCATAGAGTATGTAAACCTTTGTCTTTTCACTAGGGGTTTTGCCTTCATCAGGATCAAGCTGGGTAAATCCCGTCACAAAGTCTGTGTTCTTCCATATCGATTCATCAAGCAGACCGTCAATGGTTATATTTGTATTTATCTTAACTGCGGTAATTCTTTCTTCAGGTTTGCTTTCACCGTAACAAAACCCTGTTATCATAACTAACAAACATACAAGCAGTTTTAACATGTTCCTCATAATTGATCCGATTGTCTATCCTAAAATTATTTCTGTTTTTTAATATAGATTTCGCCTGATGTTGTCTGCACTTCAATAGTGCTTCCGCCGCCGTTTATTACATATGTCGATCTCACTGTACTGTGGGTCCTATTTATAGTTGCCTTCTCGAAATCGGATATGATAGGACTTTTTTCATCGCCCCCCCACGTATCCCATCCTCTTACTTTAGCAACAACAGTAGCTTTGGCATTTCCGGGAAGATAGAGCGTAATACTTCCGGAACCTGATTTTATTTCACTGTTCATTTTAGGATCGGGGTTTAGCTCCACATATACATCACCGCTTCCTGTATAGCAATCTATTCCGCCTTTGATATTCTTAAATGACAGATTGCCTCCGCCGGTTGTAGCGCTTGTTTTACCAGATGAGCCTGCCACTGACACATTACCGCCGCCAGTGGTTACTTTTGCTGATGAGGAGACTGTCTGCACATCTACATTTCCACCGCCTGTAGTTACACTGAAAACTCCGCCCACATTACCTGATTTCACATTACCACCGCCGGTACTTACTTTAAGGTCTCTGCTTACACTGAACACCTGAACATTACCGCCGCCCGTATTCAAAACTGCAATACCGGTTATTGTTCCAATCTGAAGGTCGCCTCCACCGCTGCTCACAGTCACATTTCCATCAACTTTGCCTGTTATTACTTCTCCGCCTGCAGTATTAAGCTCCGCATTGCCGGTAATATTCTTCGTTTCAATGTCACCGCCTGCAGTGGTGCATTCAACCTTTCCGGTAATATCGCCGGTAATCGTGATCTCTCCGCCGTTGGTATTCAGATCAAGGTTAATCGAAGAAGGAACCATGATTACAAGATCTTCGCTGGAATAATTTCCGGATGTGATCGATAATGTATTACCATTCTGAACCAGTTTGAATGATGACATATCGAAATCATCATCCTCTTCATATTTAACGGTCACCTCGTCACTTCCGCGGGTATCCACCTGTACATCACCATAGTCAATGTTCACCTCAATCTTGCCGTTTTTACCCAGGTTGAATGTTTTTTCTTTTTGCTGTGCGTGGGCTGTAAGGATTCCCGCCAGTATGATTAATATTATTATCAATAGTTTTTTTCTGTATGATTTCATTTTATTTATACTCCTTTAGAACTGTTTTCGCCTGGTAGCGAATATAATTGTTATCGTCCTGCTGCATTTTCTGTCTGAAGACAGTAAGATCTTCATTGTTGAATGTACTCCCTTTCTTATTAGCCTGAACCAGCATATTCATTGCGTCGATCCGCATTCCGGAAGACGAATCATTCTGCAGAACATAGAGCATGGCACCTTTAACGTCATCGTCGAAGCTGAACTTCTTAAGCAGTTTCATTGCTTCAAGTCTGACTCCCTGATTATTATCAAATTTCACCACCGACAGCAGGGCATTCTTTATTTCAGGATCAGGCTGCGGTTTACTGCTGGAATTTATAAGGTTAATTGTGTTCAGCCTGGTTCCGGGATTATCGCCATTAAGCATTGAATAAGTTAAAATGTTCTGCACCCGAGGATCACTGATCTTTCCCTTCATATGCATAGGCTTAACAGCATCAAAGGTAAATTCAATTGTTCCATCCTCAGCATTTTTACTTATAAACTGTACATCGCTAATCCTGGTATCGCCGGAAAGCATAACCTGCTCATTCTGATTCCCCATCTTTGGAGTTTCCATCGTATAATGAATTGATCCCGCCGAATTAAAAATAAAGTATCCTGCTATCATCCCTACAATAAGAAAGGAGAAGGCTGCGGCTGCCAGCTGGGGAGTAAAAAAGAAAGAAGAAGTTAACCTGCCTGTAAGATTTTCCCACAAGCCTGTTCTTTGCCTTTCTATCCTTAATTTCGACCTGAGCTCGCTCCTTGCGTCAGTCAGCAATTTTGTATCAGGCTCGGCCAGTTCATTCTGCTGAAGCGATTCCTTAAGAAGCTTAGCAGAGTAAAACTCACCACGGCAGAGATCGCAATTCTTCAGATGCTCTTCGAGCTCAATCTTCTCACGACTGTTTATTTCTCCGAAGAAATATTCATCTATAAGGTTTTTATATTTTTTATGTTCCATAATTTTCTCCAATCAGGCGTAATACAAATCTGCCAGCTGCGTTCGCAATTTTCGCACTGCCTCAAACAGGTACTTCTTAATAGTGCCCTCACCGCAGCGGAGCATTTCAGCAATTTCCTTCAGCTTGTAGCCTTCATAATGTTTAAGAATAAAAATCATTTTCTGTCTTGGCGGTAATGTTTCCAGGGCCTTGTTTATATGTTCTGAAATCTCCATGCTTGTTACCGCCCTTTCAGGAGCAGGCTCACTATCTTCTATCTCAAGTCCGCTGTTCGCACTCTCATCTTCATTATCCGGATGAATAGAAACAAATTCCCTTCTGCTGCGTCTGGTTTTATGAGTCAGGCAAACATTAACGACAATCCTGTAGAGCCAGGTTGAGAATTCGCTGTTAAACTGAAACTTCTTCAATCCCTTGTATACACGGATAAAAACATCCTGGTAAATATCTTTTGCATCATCCTCGTTTTTAACATATTTCATTGCCAGCGCCAATACTTTTTTATCGTAGTTATATATAAGCTCCTCAAAAGCCGAAGCATTTCCATTCTGTGCTCTTATGATTAATTCTGTTTCCTGTTGAGTCATTTAATTATCCGTATCTGTTTCATTAGACTACTGTTTTCATAAAAGGTTGGTATACAACGCTGAAAATTACCCAATTATAAGAGGAAAGGGGAAATTCATTTGATGAGTGTGATTTATTAGGGATAACCGGAAAGGAATTTAATATTGAAGATCGCAGATTGAAGAACACGTATACGGGCACGGATAGATTGTGTGGATGAAGAATTTACCCGGAAGGAATCTTAATGTGAAGCTTTAATCTATAAGGAGGAACGGCGGTCACCAAAGTTCAGAATATTTTCTCACAGGGAGAGTTCTTTTTTCATTTTGGCGAGGGATTCATCAATAGAATGAGGCTTATAGCCCAGTTCGGTTTGTGCCTTGAGAATTAAAAGTCCTGATTTCAATGGTCGAGGTGCTGCCTGGTTAAGCTCCGGAGTTGTGATAGGAGAAATAAGGCTTTTATCAAGCTGAAAGAAATCGGCAATCTTCATAGTGAAATCATACCGGCTCAGGAATTCTTTACCCCCAATATTATACACCCCGAATTTTTTGTATTCAATCACTTTACTTATTGCCTGAACCATATCATCAATGAAAGTTGGATTATTCACCTGGTCTGTAACAATTTTTATATGCTTGCCGCTTCTTATTGAATTAACCACCCAGCGCACAAAGTCGGGACGACTATTATGGGCGATGCCGTATAAAACATTTGTCCGTAAAATAGTATAAAATGTCCCGCTTATCCTCAGTACATTTTCGCTCGCAAGTTTGGTTCGTGCATAATATCCTAAAGGATTTGGTTTATCCTTTTCAGAATAGGGTCCCTTTGTTCCGTTAAAAATATAATCAGTTGAAATATGAATTATATGCGAATCAATAACCCTTGATACTTCGGCAATATATTCAACGCCCTTAACGTTTGTCTTCCATGTCTGTTCCCGTTCTGTCTCGCTAAGATCAACATTCGTATATGCCGCCGCATTTATGATCACATCAGGATAAAAATCGTACACCAGGTCTTTCACATCCTCCCGTTTCGTTAAATCGATTTGCCTGTACTCTACTCCTTCAAAAACAGGTACCTCCTCCATCGAGCATGACAGCAGCTGTATCCCCTGCTGCTTGCTGTAAAACTCAACAAGCCGTTGACCGAGCATACCGTTTGCTCCGAAGAGTAGCATTCTTTTTTTAATTATTTCGTGAGAAAACATCGTTCTTCAATTTGTTAAAATCTTTCATATTGCCGTAAGAAGCTGCATAACCTGAAGCTGTTACAGCATACTTTAATGCCGAATCAACCGACCTGTTTTTAATATAAGTATAAAAAAAGACTGCCCCAAAAACGTCGCCAAGTCCCACCTGGTTCTTCACATTTGTCTTGAGCGCGCGCATTTCTTTAACAATAATGTTCCCATCTGTAATGCTGTAACACACAGCTCCTTTTTCTCCCTGTGTTTCAAGCAGGTACTTCACATTTGTTCCGAGAACATATCTTATTATTTCTTCTTTATTATCAGAATCTGCAACAGTAAAAAGCTCTCTTGTATTAACTTGCAGGATGTCTATGTTCCGAAGCCAATTATCGAAGCCGGGAATCAGTCTGAATTTCCTTTCCATTTTGTCGTTGAGTCCCCGCGAAAAGGTATGGACATCAAAGTAAACCGGACCATCATAAGTATTCCTTATTGACTCAAGCTGTTCCAGAGATATATCGAACCCTGTAATCATATTTATCAGTATGCCGTCAAACATATTGAGATCTGCGGCTTTCACATCCAGCCTGCCGGTGATATTCTCATATATCTCTTCGCGTTCCCTGTCATCATAAATGTTCAATCTTACTGTGGGAATGATATCCGTGTAGTTAAGGAATGAAGTATTCACCATATTATAAAGGTTACTGAACAGCGGATCGCCTTCCCTGTATGCTGTACACAGGTATATTTCATCATTAACATCCTTAATATTCTGCATCGCACTAACGGAATAATAAATTCCGCCCGGTTTTACTTCCTGGCCGCCTTTATAAAAAATGTGATCCTCAACCGACTGCCCGATTAGAAGCAACTTCATATCAACAGAATTTCCCGAATTTCATTACCCTAAAATCCCTAATTTTTTCCTTATGAAAAAGCTTAAAGTTTCTGCTTTGGAATTTATTCTGATTGTTAATTCTCTCACTACAAGAGACGAATGGTGACAGGAGCAGTATAATTGAATTCTATCTTCCTGAAATTTGTTATATATTTACTTGCTAAATCGAGCTAAATTACGGTATATAAATCAAATACAGAGACTGATAAAAGCATGAAAATCGGAATAACCTGTTATCCAACCTATGGAGGAAGCGGGGTAATTGCTACTGAACTCGGTAAAGAATTGGCCTTGAGAGGCCACCAGATACATTTTATAAGCTATGCTCTGCCCTTCCGGCTAACGCAATTTGTTGAAAACGTTGTGTTCCACGAAGTTGAGATGAGCAGCTATCCTTTGTTTGAATTTCCTCTTTACAGTCTTGCGCTTGCCAGTAAAATGGTTGAGGTCGCACAATATGAGCAGCTTGACCTGCTGCACGTACACTATGCTATTCCCCATGCCAGCAGTGCCTACCTGGCAAAACAAATGCTGAAGGATAAAGTCGACCTTAAAATAGTAACAACATTGCACGGAACGGATATAACGCTGGTAGGACTAGAACCCTCTTTTCTTCCTCTTGTAAAATTTTCTATTGAAGAAAGCGACGGTGTTACCGCGGTCTCAAGGTTCCTTAAAGAGAAAACAATAACCAACTATGAAATAGAAAAGAATATTGAAGTAATTCCGAATTTTGTTGATACCGAATTATTTAAACCATCTGACTGCTGCGGATTCAGAAAGCACATAGCTCCCAATAACGAGAAGGTACTCATTCATACTTCCAATTTTAGGCAGGTTAAACGCGTGCCTGATACTCTAAAGATATTTGCTAAGGTAATAGAGGAGGTACCTGCCAAGCTTGTGCTTGTGGGTGATGGTCCCGATCGCTCTGAATGCGAGAGATTGTGTCGTCAGTTGGGCATTTGCGATAACGTGAAGTTTCTTGGTAAACAGGACGGACTGGTGGAGATTCTTAATGCGTCTGATATCTTCCTCATCCCTTCGCAATCGGAAAGCTTCGGTCTCGCGGCCCTGGAGGCGATGGCATGTGGACTCCCGGTAATAAGTTCAAGTGTGGGAGGACTGCCCGAGCTTGTAAGGCATAATGAAACAGGTTATATCGCCGAAATCGGTGATATCGACAGGATGGCAAAGTATACAATCGATCTTTTGACGAACGAAAGGAAGTACAAACTATTTTCTAAAAACGCACGAGAAAGGACGGTTTCTTTGTTCGATAAAAAAATTGTAATTCCCCAGTATGAAGAATATTATAAAAAGTTTTTAAGCAAATGATAGTATACTGCGCAGGAGCTATTAAGGGAGATTCCTCCTATAAGGAGAGTTACCTCGAGGTTATAAATATTGTAAAGAAGGAAGGTCATTCCGCTCTTTCTGAACTGAATCCTGAATTTAAATCAGCCTTCCCGCTTAATGAGAACCAGATTTTTCAGCGTGATATAAAATGGATTGAGAAAAGTACTCTGATGATAGCAGAGATATCAGGTCCAAGTCTCGGTGTAGGGTTTGAAATCGCCTATGCTCTGTATATGCGTGAGATTCCTGTTCTTGCCCTTTTTGATTCGGAGGTTGAGAAAATATCTGCAATGATAACGGGCGGTGATTCAGAACTCCTTTATGTAAAACAATACCACAGTAAAGTAGAGCTTGAGGAAATTATAAAAAATTTCCTTAAACAGCAGACCTGATTTTGACTTCAAAAGAATTTATAACAACAACTGTTCAGAAAATTTCAGATGAAGGCGTTCCGCTTTTTCCGGATGGCTTCCTTCCTCCTTGTGAAACGAGACTTTTTAAAATGTCTGGCCAGACTCTCATTCTAGGAAATGATTTCTTCGGATCCAGGGAAGTACTGACCGTTGACGGCAGCCTGTTCTGTCACACCGAATCCTTTTCCATGGCTAAGTACCTGGTTTATGCGGCAGGTAAAAAGGCCAGGGAGATAAATATTCCTGTGGAGGATAATAATATTGAGACTACGGTGAAGAATTATGAAAAGTACCTGGATACTATAATGAAAAGGGTTGAAAAAGAATACAGATCCCTTCTACCTGAAGGTAAAAATCCGAATCATGTAATAAACGAAGCGTTCAGACTTCTCAACCTGAAAAGATTATGACGAACCTTAGCGAAAATATCTATAATTATCTGAGCAGCCTGTATGGCAAAGAGGCTGCGGACCTTTATGATGAATTCGCCGGCGAAGAACCAAAAAAATATATTCGTGTTAACCGCCTGAAGTCAACTCGCGGCATCCTGAAAACTCTACTTGAAGATAATTACGGGATAATTTCCGAAATTATTCCTACGGTGCCTGATGCCCTGCTTATAACTGAAGACAATGGCGGGCTGCTGGGCAAGACTATTGAACATATTACCGGCCTCTATTATATACAGAGCCTCTCTTCCATGCTCCCTCCTCTTGTCCTTGATCCTTCTGAAGCTGATGTGGTACTTGATTTGTGCGCGGCTCCCGGTTCTAAAACAACCGAACTGGGTGAGTTGATGAACAACCGTGGTACGCTTATCTCAAATGAAATTCAGAATGACAGGCTGAGAATGCTTGTTTATAATATTGAAAGAATGAACCTCATAAACACGGGAGTGATCCATTCAAAAGGAGAGCTTCTCAGCAAGGTGTACGCCGATCATTTCGACAAGGTGCTTGTTGATGCACCATGCAGCGGACTTGGAATTGTTCAGAAAAAGGGAGAGGTAGGCGACTGGTGGTCGAAGGAACGGGCTGAGAGACTTGGGGGGCTTCAGCTGAAACTTCTGATAGCTGCCGTTAAGATGGCCTGTCCCGGCGGAGAGATTGTTTATTCTACTTGCACTCTCACGGTTGAAGAAAATGAAATGGTGCTTGATACAGTTCTCAGGAAATATCCCGTTGAAGTACTGGATATAACACTTCCGTTTAATGCTGAGGATGGAATCATCTATTACGGAGACACGATACTTAACCCTGAGCTTAAAAAAGCGAAACGCATACTCCCCTGGCAATCCGGTTCCGAAGGTTTTTTTATAATAAAACTTAAGAAGACAGGTGAGACAGAACCCCCCGAACAGGTTCGTCCCCGGCAAAGAGATTTTAAACTGCTTAACCAGGGATCAAAAGAACTTGCCGGCAGGCTGGATAAACTTTCGTCAATTTTCGGAATTGATAAGGAAGTGTTTGGAAAATACAGCTACTATTTCAGGAAGAACGATATTTATTTTATATCTGCTGAATGGGAGGATGAGAATCCGGGACTCTTTGAAAGGATCGGCGTAAAGCTCGGAACTCTCGACCGTAATAATGAGATTGTCCTTCATACTAATGCGGCCCAGGTATTCGGAGATTCGATAACAAAAAGTATTTACCAGCTTGAAAACCAGGGTGAACTGAAGATCTACCTCGAAGGCGCCACCATTAAGAAGGATACAGGTAATTACGGTCAGTATATTGTGAAATATAATGACCTTTTACTTGGGTCAGCAATAATCTCACAGGCCGGTATTAAAAGCCGCTTCCCGCGATCCCGCCGCACCCAGGAAATAATAAAAGAGTTTTAAACGGATTGCAAGTTGAAATGTGGCTAAAGCCCCTTTTACAATTGCATCTTCTATCAGTTCACTAAAGTGAACTGCAATAAAAGGTTACATTTTCCTATTCTCACTATTATCTCTTTACAATGAATTGCAATATAAAACAAGTATTTTTATCAGTTTTAACTTAATATTTCAATAAAATAAACAAGCGCTATTACCGTTCAGTTTTAACTGACTGAAAACTAGTCTGAATTTGTTGGGCTTTAACCTCTAGCTTACACAAGTGAACTGCTATAAATTACAGTCAGTTTTAACTGACTGATAAAATTAGTCAGAATCTTCCGGACTCTAGCCCCATTTTTGAGCATAAGGTTCGACACTCATCTCTTTACAGTGCCCTAGCTCTGAGCTCTCTACACTCCGCCCATCACACATCATAATACAACGCAAACTCATACGGATGAGGCTGAAGCGCCATCGGTCTTATTTCCTTTTCAACTTTATACTTTATCCAGGTTTCTATCACATCCTCTGTAAACACATCGCCCTTCATCAGGTATTCATGATCATTCGCAAGTGCTTTTAATGCTTCGCCTAAGCTCCCGGGGGTTGAGGGAACGTTAGCAAGTTCTTCCGGAGGCATATCGTAAATATCTTTATCCAGCGGTTCACCCGGGTCTATCCTATTAATTATGCCGTCAAGTCCCGCCATCAGCATAGCCGAAAAAGCGAGGTATGGGTTACAGGATGGATCGGGACAGCGGAACTCAACTCTCTTTGCTTTGGGACTCGTAGAATACATCGGTATCCTTATCGACGCACTTCTGTTGCGCTGCGAATAAGCAAGATTAACAGGTGCTTCAAATCCGGGCACCAGCCTTTTATAGGAATTCGTTGTAGGATTTGTAAAAGCAAGAAGAGAAGCAGCATGCTTCAGGAGTCCCCCTATAAAATACAATCCTGTTTCACTCAAACCGGCATACCCTGTACCTGCAAATAAGGGTTTCCCCTTTTTCCACAAACTTGAATGAACATGCATTCCGCTTCCATTATCGCCGAACACAGGCTTAGGCATATAGGTAACCGTCCTGTTGTTCATCTTTGCTGTGTTCTTAACAATGTACTTGAACATCAGTAATTGATCAGCAGCCTTTACAAGAGGCTGGAAACGAAGATCTATTTCACACTGTCCGCCGCTTGCCACCTCGTGATGCTGAGCTTCGACATCAACACCGCAATTAATAAGGTTCAAAACCATCTCATTCCGCAGATCCATTAATGCATCGGTCGGAGGAACAGGAAAATAACCTTCCTTGTACCTGGGCTTGTAGCCAAGATTTGGATTTTCCTCCCTGCCGCTATTCCAGCGTCCTTCAACCGAGTCGACCATATAAAAACTGCCGTTCGGCTGTGAGTCGAACTTTACATCATCAAAAACAAAAAACTCTGCTTCGGGTCCGTAGTAAACAGTGTCTGCTATCCCGGTTGAGTTCAGGTAAGCTGTAGCTTTCTGGGCAATGTTGCGTGGACAGCGTGAGTATTTTTCTTTTGTAGCAGGTTCATAAACATCACAGATCAAACTGATAGTAGGAGCTTCAATAAAAGGATCAAGGAACATCGTATTCGGATCGGGAATGATAAGCATATCCGATTCATTTATCGCCTTCCATCCCCTTATTGATGAACCATCGAATCCAAAACCATCATCGAATGAACCTTTATCCAGCTGTGAAGAAGGTACCGTGAAATGCTGCCACTGGCCGGGAAAATCCATAAACTTCATATCCACAAATGAGATCTTCTTGTCTTTTATGTATTTCAATACATCATCAACAGGGGTGGTTTGTTTAGCCATAATGCTCCTTTTGTTTTTATTTATTTATATCTAAAACTGTTGTTTCTTTTATCGTCGATAATACAAATGTGGTCTTTGTAGCGGTTACACCCGGCCACGACTGAATCTCACCAAGCAGTTTCTCCAGAGATCCGGTATTCTTTGTAATTGCTTTCAATAGATGCGAACCTTCTCCGAGCACGGAATGACATTCAAGTATTTCAGGGATATGGTCAACTTTATTCAGAAGTGTCTTGTAATGCTTGGAAGATTCCATCACAACAAGTATGTAAGCCATAATATCATAACCGAATGCTTTTTTATCAAGCTTTGCATAATATCCTTCAATTACTCCGTTCTCCTCGAGTTTTTTTAATCTCTCGCTTACCGAAGGAATTGATAATCCGACCTCCTCAGCCACCTGGTTTCTTTTAGTCCTCCCCTGCTTCTGAAGAATATCCAGAATCTTAATATCTAAAGCATCTATCACGTATTACCTTAATAATTTAGCTAATATTAAAAATATGGCTGGAAATATAAGGTGAAGAGATTAATTATGCAAATGTTTTTAATTCAAGCTTGCGAATTTTTTTAAGTTCGGGCTGGTCAGGGTTCCTCCCGAACAAAGGGGGTGTCCTTCCCTGCAGCCATACGGCTGCGAATATTCGACGCCTAAAGGAACCGGAATGAATTTAAACGTTCAGGTTTTATTGACGTTGCACCCCAATGGGGGGAGTACCCTTCCCTGCAGCGCATTAACTAACGCTTTTCTTTATGCCGAAAGGAGTGAAGGCCTTGCCTTCGGCTTTTACTTTGTTGAAGAGGTCGAGGTTCTGCTGGGGTCTTTCCTGGAGGGGGTGGTAAAGATGGTACTGCACTGCAATGTTGTTAAGAGATCTGATCCTCATACCTGCGAGCTCCAGACGGTACTGTATATCAGAGTCTTCTCCTATAGAGGGGGCTTCATATCTTTCATCAAAACCGTTTATATGGAGGAGGTCCTCTTTATTTATTGAGAAGTTGCAGCCGAGAAGTCCCCTTGGTTTATCGTTAAGAATGCCGCGAAGGGTTTTGTTCTTCACGTAAAAACCCTTTTCCACGTAGTCAGATTTTCCGAACAACCCGTCTTTTACAAGTTTCATTGTATTATTTTCAAGCCAGCCTGACTTAACCATTTCAGGGGTAAGCTGATCACTTATCTTTTCAGAAAGGTTTACTCTCCTGCCGGTAAGACAAACGTACTTGTTCCGGTATTTCGAATGTTCATCAAGAAATTTGCTATGCGGAATACAGTCACCGTCCATAAAGGTAAGATAATCGGAATTGGCAGCCTCGATAGCTTTGTTCAATATTTTATTTTTTCTAAAGCCTTTGTCTTCGTGACTGACGTGTATTAAAGGGAAGGGAAGTCCGGGACTGATTTTCTTCAATCTTTTTACAAATTGATCGTTCGAACCGTCATCGGAAATAACAACTTCAAAATCCCACATACTCTGGCGCTCGAGTCCCGCCAGTACAAGCTCGAGAAAATCGAACCTGTTATAAACCGAGATGATGACAGATGTATGGAACATTCAGATTATTTACCCGCATTTTTATTTTTGCGTAATTTATCCTTCTCTTTTTTCCTGTCGTATGCATTTTTGTCTTTCTCTACCTTGGGAGGCTTTTTCGGAACAGGTATCCTCTTCTTCTCTTTCTCTATTTTTATTTTTTCAGCCATAGTTCATTAATATAAAAACAAATCAGAAGATCGCATAGATGAACGGCGCCAGCGCGGAACCCTGTGTTAAGATGATCAGTCCGCCCAGCAGCAGCAGGAATATGATAATAGGAGCGAGCCACCATTTTTTTCTTACACGAAGGAACTGCCATAATTCTGATAATATGGATAATTTGCTCATTAAAATTGTCTTTCATAAGTTGTGGGATCGAACGGTTTCTGTTCTCTTTTCTCCCAGTAGGAATCCGCTGAACGATCGATGTTTAAATTCAGAAATTTTTTATTAAAAATCATCGCAATAAATCTTACTCCGGTGAGACCAACATAAAAAAGGATCGAAAGAATTACACGCGTCATTACCCAGCCGAGGATTATTGCGAATGCCATCCATACTTTATTGAAAGGTTTTAGTATCGTCGGTAATAGTAATCCTGCCAGAATAAAAGCTGCGCCGATAATTCCCCATACAGGATATGTTGATTTACCCGTCCACAGCAAAATAGCCGCAATTACTAGCAGAATAATCCCTATTGTTAACCCGAACTTTCTCAGATCAGCAGGTGATTCTTTAATATTTTTTATTTCGCTTAATATCTCTTTCATAGTTAGTCCAGTTCAAATTCTTTCTTCCAGTCGGTGTCTTCCACCAGTTCCTCCTGTTCACTCTTATCCAGCAGGAAATTTCCCATAACAAGGTAATCCATATTAGTGCGCATAAAACATTTATAAGCATCGGCCGGTGAGGAGACAATTGGTTCGCCCCTTACATTAAAAGAGGTATTTATAAGTACCGCACTTCCGTAGTTTTCCTCAAACTTCGAAATAAGTTTATGGAAGAGAGGGTTGGTTTCCTTGTGCACGGTCTGAAGTCTGGCTGAATAATCAATATGAGTGATGGCAGGAATATCGGATCTTAGAATATTCAGTTTCTCTATACCGAACAGGTTCTTCTCTTCATCAGTCATTTCTTTTCTCCGTTCTTTCTTCACATCCGCAACCAGCAGCATATAAGGGGATTCTCTGTCTATCTCGAAGTACTCAGAAACTTTTTCTCCCAGCACAGCAGGCGCAAAAGGACGAAAACTCTCGCGGAACTTTATTTTAAGGTTCATAACCGACTGCATTTTTGAAGACCGGGCATCACCAAGTATCGACCTGGCACCCAGAGCTCTCGGTCCGAATTCCATTCTTCCTTCAAACCATCCCACAACTTTCTCATCTGCAAGTATTGCTGCCACTTTGTCAGGGAGCTCCCCGTTTTCAAACTTTTTATATTTAATATTATTCTCGTTAAGAAATTCAAGAATATCGTCATCCTTGTATTCGGGACCCAGGTAAGAACCCTTTTGCGAATCTTTTCCTTCATCTAGAATCCGTTCATCTCCCAGGTAGTGGTACCAGCCGAGCAGCGCGGCACCAAGCGCACCGCCAGCATCGCCTGCAGCAGGCTGAATCCATATATTATCGAAAGGACCTTCGCGCAACAGCTTTCCATTGGCTACACAGTTAAGGGCAACGCCTCCGGCAAGACAAATGTTTTTCATCCCTGTTTCTTTATGAACATGCCTTCCCATTTTCAATACAATCTCTTCTGTAACATCCTGCACAGAACGTGCGAGATCCATTTCCTTTTGGGTAAGTTTTGATTCAGGTTCTCTGGGGGGACCCCCGAACAGCCTATGGAACCTGTTGTTAGTCATCGTTAGTCCCGCACAGTAATTAAAGTAATCCATATTCATCCTGAAAGAACCATCTTCTTTAACGTCGATCAGTTCCTTAAGGATAAGGTCTTTATACCTGGGTTCGCCGTAAGGGGCAAGTCCCATAACCTTATACTCACCCGAGTTAACCTTAAAACCAGTATAATAGGTGAAAGCAGAATAAAGTAAACCCAATGAATGCGGGAAAGTAATATCGGCAATAAGCTCTATGTGATTATTCTGTCCGGTTCCATAGCTTGAGGTCGTCCACTCGCCCACCCCGTCCATAGTCATTATAGCAGCTTCTTTAAACGGCGACGGGAAAAAAGCAGAAGCAGCGTGAGATTCGTGGTGCTCAGGAAAAATAACTTTTCCATCATATGCGAGTTTATCCTTTATCATCTCCTTCATCCAGAGTTTCTCTTTTATCCATAGAGGCATTGCCTTAATGAATGACTTAATCCCGACAGGCGCGTAAGCAAGATAGGTTTCAAGCAATCTTTCGAATTTCAGGAAGGGCTTATCGTAAAATGCTGCAATATCAAGATCAGTGCTCTTAATGCCGGCATAATCCAGACAATATCCTATGGCCATGGAAGGGAAATTATGATCATGCTTTTTACGGGTAAATCTTTCCTCCTGTGCGGCAGCAATTACCTCTCCATCCTTAACCAGCGCTGCAGCACTGTCATGATAGAAAGCTGATATTCCGAGTATATACATTCCATTCTTATTTTAATTTCCTGTAAAAATAGATTATTAGCAGGCATTTTACAAAGTAAAAAGGCAGAATTAGCTAATGCTCAACCTTTTTTTAGATCGGAATCAAATAATTTTTAAATGAAGGTCATTTTTTTGGAACTATTTTTGACAAAAAATCATTACATTAGTAATGCAGAACTGCTTCGACCTTGTTTAGAAAGAAAAAATATCAACAACTAAAGGATCTAACATGAAACAATTATACCTGTTTCTAATACTGATACTATTTGGAGTCAGTATCACTACAAATGCCCAGTTTAAGGAATGGGGGACTAAATTCGGAGCAAGATACAGTCTTCTTTTACCTCAAAATGAATTCCCGAATGTGGGCTTCGGGGGAAATGACGATTTTTCGTTTGATAATTACACTATGTCATACCTGCTGGAAGGGTTCGTCGGTTTTGAACTGGCCCCGGCACTTGAACTTGATATAAATGCAGGTTATGGTTCATACGCAGGTTTTCAATTTAATTATGAAGGATATTATAAATCAGAAATAATACCAGTTGGTTTAAGATTCAGGATCGCTCCTTTTGATCTTACAGGATGGAACCCATACCTGTATCTTGGCGGCGGCATAATGCACTACAGCAACAAGTACCCTGAACAGAACCTTTACCCTTCACCGAATGATGTAAATTCAGAAGGATGGACAGGGTTATTTCCTATTGGTATCGGAGCTGAATTTGCTTTGAGCGATATGGTGCTTGCCGATTTTTCTATCGGCGGAGCATACTCCTCAGGTTTTGATCTTAATAATTACGATAGCGGAAATAATATTGTTGATGCATACTACAATGTTTCGCTGGGACTGACTATAACCGGTGAGAGCTGCAGCTCTGACAGGGATATGGACGGATTGGGTAAATGTGAAGAAGAAAGGCTTGGTACTAGTCCTCGTAATCCTGATACTGATGGCGATGGTTTGACAGATGGAGAAGAAGTACAGATTTACAAAACCAAACCCTTGTTATCTGATACCGATCTTGACGGTCTGAATGATTTTGACGAAGTGAAGAAATACAAGACGGATCCTCTGAATCCTGACACCGATAAAGATGGTCTCAATGACGGTGAAGAAGTTAATAAGTACAAAACAGACCCATTAAAAGCCGATACTGATAATGACGGCCTGAATGACGGTGACGAAGTTATAAAATGGAGAACAGATCCAACTAATCCCGATACAGACGGTGATGGTCTTTACGACGGTGAAGAAGTTAAAACTTTCTCAACCAACCCTTTGAGTAAAGATACAGACGGAGATGGATTGTCGGATTATGATGAGGTTACAACCTACAAGACGAATCCGCTTGTTAAAGATACTGACGGTGGAAGTATTGATGACGGAACTGAAGTTAACCGCGGAACCAATCCCCTTGATGCTGAAGATGACGTGGTTAAAGTAGGTGTTCCAATGATCTTAAAAGGTATAACTTTCGCAACAGGAAAAGCTGATATTACTCCTGAATCAGAGAACACCTTAAGAAAGACCCTGAAGACACTGCAGTCGTATCCTGATATTACGGTTGAAATAGCCGGTTATACTGATAATGTAGGCAGCGAATCTTCCAACCAGAAACTCTCTGAAAGAAGAGCAAACTCTGTAAGAGACTGGCTGGTTCGCGAGGGAATCGATCCCGATAGAATCAAGGCAGTTGGTTACGGCGAATCCAATCCTGTAGCAACCAACTCTACTCCTGAAGGAAGACAGGATAACAGAAGGATCGAGTTCAAACGAATTAAGTAGTTGCGCTCATTTCCAATTAAAAGGCCGTCCCAACAGACGGCCTTTTTTTATTCCCATAGGGAATCCATCTTTGTAACTGCGATCTCTAACCTTTTTCAGATTCCCGTAGGGAATCCACCTTTGTAACAACGTCTTAACTACCATCTGCCCCAATTCCGTAGGAATTGAAGATTTGCAACTCTCAGCTGTCTATCTCAAGATTTTAGAAGAAGATCTACTGTTCATATATGATATTACCCTTCGATAAGATATTTCCCGAACCATAACTTTCTTAGCTCATCAACTTCCTTTCTATGGAATTTCAGGAAGTGATCACCGCCTTCGAAAATTACAAACCTGTAAGGCTTCCCTTCCTCTGAAAACTTCCGGGCAAGTTCAATAGACTGCTGCACAGGAACGGTATCATCTGCTCCACCATGCATTATCAGGTATGGAATGTCAGGCAGTTTATTCGTGAATGTTATTGCCGATCTTTTTTTAAGTTCTGCTTCGAAATTTCCATTACTGATATTTTTTCTATAATACTCCTTCGAATCCGGATCTGCCAGTGCTTTAAGGTTACTTATGGCGCCGCTCAGCACCGCACATTTAAAATCAAACTTTTCTTTTAATAGTATAAACGTCATCATTCCTCCCCTGCTCCATCCTTCAACAGCAGCATTCGCTGTATCAATAAATTTTAATTCTTCTGCCAGAGGAAACAGGTTCTTAATATCATTTACCTCACTCCCGCCAAGTTCTTCTTTACCTTCACCGCCGTCGTTTCCCCTGTATTGCGATGCAAGTACGGCATAGCCCCAGCCTGCCAGCTGTCCGAACATTCCTCTTGCAGTAAACCTGTCGATTGCACCTTTATCGCCATAGCCGCCGCGGTTCCAGATGATCAGGGGAATTTTTTTTCCTGCGGGTATTTCCGAAGGATAGGCAAGGTATCCTTTTACTTTTAGTCCGTCAGAAATATAAGTAATCCTCTCAACTACCGAGGAACCAATTATTTCCTTCCCCCATCCGCTGACAGCCATCTTCGACTGGGTTTCATTTAAAGTTATTTGTTCCCGATGAATTATATTTGAGCTCATAGTAATTTATTATTCTCATTTTTAGTTTTATACAACTTAATAATTCTTTGATAGTTCTCATAAAAGCTGAATCAACCTAATGTCTAAAAACAAAAAACCTGAACAAAAGCCGGTTAAAAAAGATATACCTTTAATCTATAAAATTACCGCGATTCTGATTATTGCGGTCGCTGCAGTATATTTTGTTTTCGTTTATACAGGAAATAAGGGGGCGAACCCCGACGAGGAGTATATGTTTAAGAAAAACGGAGAACTTGTAATTTCTTCTGATTCCGGTTCCCGGGTTAAAATTGATATCCAGATTGCAAATACTGAATTCGACAGACAGCTAGGATTAATGCACAGGAAGAGTATGGATGAGAACCGGGGTATGCTTTTTATTTTCCCCGATGTTCAGGTTAGAAGTTTCTGGATGAGAAATACCGAAATCCCCCTGGATATGATTTTTATAGATGTAAATAAAACGATCCTGAATATTGCGAAGAATACAACCCCATATTCTGATATCTCCTATTCTTCTTCGGGACCTGCCAAATACGTACTTGAAGTGAAAGGCGGATTCGCCGACAGGCATAATATTTCAAGCGGCGACAAAGTTGCCTGGACAAAAACTCAGTGATCCTATCCGAATAATTCTCTTTCGACCAGTTCGCAGATTATATGTCCTGCTGTTATATGTCCTTCCTGTATTCTCTGTGTGTTTGAAGAAGGAATGATAACCGAAAGGTCAGCTTCAGATTTTAATTTACCCCCATTCCCCCCAAGAAACGAAATGGTTTTCATACCTTTTTGTTTTGCAGCTGCCACAGCTTTAACAACGTTAGGTGAATTACCGCTGGTTGAAATAGCAAGCAGTACATCACCTTTATTTCCCAGACCTTCAACAGAACGGGCAAATACGTTCTCAAAACCGATATCATTTCCTCCGGCAGTGAGGTTCGAAGTATCGGTTGTAAGTGCTATGGCCGGAAGGGCGGGTCTTTGAAGATCGTGACTAAGTCTTATCACAAATTCAGCAGCGATATGCTGGCAATCGGCTGCACTTCCCCCGTTGCCGCACAGCAGGAGCTTATTTCCCGAACGGAATGAATCGGCAAGGAGTTCCGCGGCTTTCATAATGTCGTCAAGACATTTTTCTCCCATTGCTTTTTTTGTATCAGAACTCTCGTTAAGGGAGTCGATTATAAATTTCTTTTTATCCAATATTTTCTTTCTGAAATAATATTTTAACTATACAACGACCGGAAGATTAATATGCACAGCTTCCGCAAATTCTTTTATATGGTCCCAGTTGTTTTCCGTTTCGAAGAAATTTCCCGTGACTATAATCTTAGCCCCACTTTTTACTTTTCCTCTTGCTGCTTCGGGGCTACGAATTCCCCCTCCCGCTATAACGGGTATGCTGCAGTTTTCCGATACTGCTTTGATCATTTCGTCAGGAACGGAATTTCCAGCTCCGGAACCAGCCTCCAGATAGATAAGCTTCATTCCAAGGTATTCTGCAGCCAGCGCCGTAGCAGCGGCTATTTCAGGTTTATTTCTCGGAAGGGGGAGACTGCCGCTCATATACTGAGCTGTTGTGGATACGCCTGATTCAATAAGCATATATCCGGTTGATATCGGTTCAATGCCTGTCCTTTTTACCAGCGGAGCAGCAAGAACATGCTTGCCAATAAGATGTTCGGGATTTCTGCCGCTGATAACCGATAGGAAGAGTATAGCATCCGCAGGTTTATACACCTGGTTAACATCCCCCGGAAAGATAATAATCGGCAGTGAAGTATTATCTTTGACTATCCTGATACAATTTTCAATATCTCCGTTCAGCAGCAGACTTCCACCAACGAGGAATCCATCGGCTCCCGAACTGCTGCAGTGCTTAACAAACCTCGAAAGCTTTTCCTCATCAAAACTATCAGGATCAATCAGTATGAGGTAAGCAGCACCTTTCTGCTTAATAGTATTTAACAGGTAATCGTAAGTTTTCATTTAGAATATGCTGAAATGCGTGTTTGAATATATGAATTTTGCCCAAGAGAAAAAAGATTGCGATGAAATGTATCAACCTCAATCTTTCATACTAAGGGAAATTCTGCCTCGTTCGGCATCAACGGCAATAACCTTTACGTTGATAACATCCCCCACGCTTAGTTCTTCAAGAGGATTTTTAACATATTTGTTTGCAATTTCTGAGATATGAAGCAGTCCGTCCTGTTTAACCCCGATATCAACAAATGCTCCGAAATCGACTATATTTCGAACCGTTCCCTTAAGTCTCATACCCTGCTGGAGATCCTCCATTTTTAATACATCGCTGCGGAGCATGGGTTTTGGAAGTTCTTCACGGGGATCGCGCCCGGGCTTTTTCAGGTTTTCGATAATATCCTGAAGCGTAGGTTCGCCCACACCGATTTCCTCAGCAAGCTGCTTTAGTCCTTTCTGCTTTACGAAAAGATCGATAAGAGAGCCTGATTCGACTACCTTGTTTAAGGGAATGTTAAACATTTTAAGCAGCTTTTCGGCAGCCTGGTATGATTCGGGATGAATGAAAGTATTATCGAATGGATTAGCGCTTCCGGGGATTTTAAGAAATCCCGCCGACTGTTCAAATACCTTGTCGCCCAGCCCGGAAACTTCTTTAAGTTCCCCCCGGTTGGAAAACTTCCCTTTCTTCTCACGGTATTTTATAATGCTGTCTGCAATTCTTTTATTTAACCCAGACACATAATTAAGCAGCGAGCCCGATGCAGTATTCAGATCAACACCCACATAGTTAACGCAGCTTTCAACGACATTATCCAGTTTATGTGAGAGCAGTTTCTGATCGACATCGTGCTGATATAAGCCTACGCCTATTGATTTGGGATCGATCTTAACCAGCTCAGAAAGTGGATCGAGTATTCTTCTTGCAATGGATATGTTTCCGCGCTGACTTGCTTCAAGGTCGGGAAATTCTTTTTTAGCAGTTTCAGATGCCGAATAAACCGATGCCCCGGCTTCATTAACTATTATATAATGGCAGTTGAGATTTTTTTCTTTAATTAATTCTGCTACAAGGAATTCAGTCTCTCTGCTTGCCGTACCATTGCCGATGGCTATCACTTCAACCTTATATTTTTCAACAAGTGCTGTAAGTATTTTCTTAGCTTCTGCAGCCTTATTCTGCGGAGGGTGGGGATAAATTGTAGTGCCTTCAAGGTACCTACCCGTCTCATCGATAACAGCAGCTTTAGAGCCTGAGTAAAAGCCCGGGTCAATTCCCATTATCATCTTCCCTGCCAGCGGAGGCTGGAGAAGAAGCTGCCGCAGATTTGCAGCAAATATCTCGATTGCATGAAGATCTGAATTTTCTGTGAGGAAGTTTCTTATTTCCCTCTCTATGGAAGGGTAAATCAATCTTGTAAAAGAATCTTTGGTAACCTCATCCAATATATCTTCAAAAACAGATTCTTTTGATTCGAAAAAAGTCTTCTTAATTATCCGGGTAACTTCGTCGTGCTCAAAGCTCAGCGTAACCTTCAGAGTTTTTTCCTTTTCACCACGGTTCAGAGCGAGTAACTGGTACGGTTTTATCTTCTTTATATCAATGCTGAATTCATAATAGATCTGGTAGATTTCTTTTCTATCTCTTTCCTTCAGTTTTTCGTTGGTTTTTTCCTCCTGTTTGTTTTTTGCCTTTTCAGATTTGACAAGCGAATCTGCAAGCAGGTGCTCCCTTACCTCTTTTCGTACCTCAGCCGTATCGCTTATCATTTCGGCGATGATATCTTCTGCTCCCTGCAGTGCTTCTTCAGTAGTATTGACACCAGCTTCAGAGTTTACAAATTCGGATAACTTCTCTTCGAAATTTCCCTTAAACTGCGGATTCTGCAGTATAAACAATGCAAGCGGCTCGAGTCCTTTTGCCTTCGCCATAGTTCCCCGGGTTTTTCGTTTCGGTTTATATGGAAGGTAAATATCTTCAAGCTCCTGGAGCTTTACGGCAGCGGAAAGCTTCTTCCTGAGTTCATCCGTAAGTTTTCCCTGTTCTTCAATGCTTTTAAGGATTGCCTCCCTTCTTTCTTCAAGAAGCGTAAGGTAATTCAGCCGGTCTTCAACCTGGCGAAGGATTTCTTCATCGAGTCCCCCCGTATGCTCTTTCCTGTATCTTGCAATAAAGGGTATTGTGGCCCCCTCACTAAATAGTTTTATTACAGCTTCAACCTGTGGAACCTTTACATTTAATTCACCTGCGATCACTGAAGGTATATTCATTCCGTCCTGCATTTTTTACTGAGTCGGTAAAGATAAAGATGGATAAAATTTTAACCAAAATTTAGAACACTAATCCAAATATAAATATGGTCTAAAAGGTATAAATGTTGTAAATACTTCTCAACTGCGCTTCAACTACGTTCCAACTACGCTTTTCAAACTTCCCGGATAACCACAATACACTATCAATCAACTAATTCTGCCTGTTTCACATAAATTAATTTTTAGCTTTGGTCTGATCATTCAGATATTTAGCAGTGACCTGTATCCTATTTCACCGTAAATCCTTACCTAATTGTAATTTTTTGAATAATCAATTAAGTTGTTAAACAGGATTATCAATTTTTTAAGTAAAAACACCACGATAAGGTTTTTCGGTTAATGACCGCTTAACCATAACAGTGTCATATTTTCAGGAAAAATACTGAAAGAGGAATTCTTAGATGGCTAAAGAAAAAACAAAAAAAGCAGAATTAAATGAAGTAGAAAACCGGGAATGGCTTTATTCACTTGATTATGTATTTGAGCATGGCGGACCGGAAAGAGTAAAAGAACTTCTACATCAGCTGCAGATAAGAGCGCATAAAGCAGGAGTGGATATACCCTTCTCAGCGAATACACCTTATATAAATACGATTCCCCGTGAAAAACAGCCCCCTTTTCCAGGCAACCGTGAAATTGAGAGAAGAATTAAAAGTCTCATCCGCTGGAATGCGATGGCTATGGTGGTAAAGGCAAATAAACTTGAGAGCGGAATAGGCGGACATATTTCTACTTACGCATCTGCTGCTACCTTATATGAGATAGGTTTTAACCACTTCTTCCACGGAAAAGAAGATGATTATGAAGGAGACCAGGTATTCTTTCAGGGTCACGCTTCCCCCGGCATATATGCCCGCGCCTTTCTTGAAGGAAGGCTTACGGTTGAGCAGCTTGAAAATTTCAGAAGAGAACTTAAACCTTCGGGAGGATTATCATCGTACCCTCACCCGTGGCTTATGCCGCATTTCTGGGAGTTTCCTACAGTTTCTATGGGATTAGGACCTATTATGGCAATCTATCAGGCGCGCTTTAACCGCTACCTGGAGGACCGCGGCCTGATTGAGAGGAAACGAGAAGGTCACGTCTGGGCATTCCTGGGAGACGGTGAAACTGATGAACCCGAGGCTTTAGGCGCAATTAGTCTCGCAGCCAGGGAGAAACTTGATAATCTTATTTTCGTTATCAATTGCAACTTACAGAGACTTGATGGCCCTGTTAGAGGAAACGGTAAAATTATCCAGGAACTTGAAGCAATTTTCCGTGGTGCAGGATGGAACGTTATTAAAGTAGTCTGGGGAAGCGACTGGGACCCTCTGCTTGAAAACGATTCCGAAGGTAAACTGGTTAAGAGAATGGGTGAGGTTGTCGACGGTCAGTATCAAAAATATTCTGTTGAATCAGGTGCATATATACGTGAGCACTTCTTCGGTGCTGACGACGATGTACTTGATATGGTGAAGAACCTCTCGGATGAGCAGCTGAAGAAAATGAAAAGAGGCGGACATGATCCGGAGAAAGTTTACGCTGCTTTTAATGCCGCAGTTGAACATAAGGGCAAACCTACTGTTATTCTTGCAAAGACCATTAAAGGGTACGGACTGGGAGAAAGCGGTGAGGGCAAAAATATTACTCACCAGCAGAAAAAACTGAATGAAGAAGAGATGAAGGAATTCAGGTCACGGTTCGGTATTCCTATTTCAGACGAAGAAATTCCAAATGCTCCTTTTTACAGACCCGGAGAAGATAGCCCTGAAATAAAATATATGAAGGAGAGAAGAGACGAACTTGGCGGCTATTTGCCGATGAGAAATACTAATATTCGTCCCATTAAGACTCCTCCCGAAGATATTTTTGAGGAATTTTATAAGGGCACCGAAGGACGCGAAGTTTCAACCACTATGGTTTTCGTAAGAATACTCGCAAAGCTTTTAAAGGATAAAGAAATTGGACATCTTATTGTTCCGATTGTACCGGACGAGGCAAGAACTTTCGGTATGGAGGCACTGTTCAGACAGATAGGAATTTATTCGCATGCAGGACAAATATACGAGCCGGTTGATAAGGAAAGCCTTCTATATTATAAAGAAGCTCAGAACGGCCAGATACTTGAAGAAGGAATCACTGAAGCTGGTTCAATGTCTTCATTTATAGCCGCCGGAACTGCATATGCAACTCACGGAATAAATATGATCCCCTTCTTTATTTATTATTCGATGTTCGGATTCCAGCGTATGGGTGATCTTGTATGGGCAGCAGGCGATATGCAGTGCAAGGGATTTATGCTTGGCGGAACCGCCGGAAGAACTACCCTTAATGGTGAGGGACTTCAGCACCAGGACGGCAACAGCCATCTCCTGGCCTATACAATACCAAACCTCATTACTTACGATCCTGCTTTCGCTTATGAAATTGCGGTCATCATCCGCGACGGAATAAAACGGATGTATGAAGATCAGGAAAGAGTCTTCTACTATCTCACCGTTATGAATGAAAACTATCCGATGCCCCAGATGCCGAAAGGCGCCAAGGAAGGAATTGTGAAGGGAATGTACAAATTCAAATCTTCATCTAAAAAACAGGCGAAGCTGAAAGCTCAGCTTTTCGGAAGCGGTACTATAATGAACGAGGTACTCAAAGCAGCTGAAATCCTGGAAGAGGATTACAAGGTTGCAGCCGATGTATGGAGTGTAACAAGCTATAAGGAGCTGAGACGTGATGCGCTTGATATTGAAAGATGGAATATGCTCCATCCTTCAGAGAAACCAAAAACACCTTACATTACACAGCAGCTGAAGAATGAGAACGGCGTTTATGTTGCGGCCAGTGATTATGTAAAAGCATTGCCCGATTCAGTTGCCAAATGGGTACCCGGCACGCTTATGTCACTCGGCACCGATGGATTCGGCAGAAGTGAAGGAAGGGCTGAGCTAAGGGATTTCTTCGAGGTTGATGCAAAGCATATTGTTGTAGCAGTGCTTTATGCTCTGGCTAAAGAGGATAAAATAAAGATGCAGATTGTGGATAAAGCGATCAAACAGCTTGATGTGGATCCGGGAAAACCTAATCCCGTAGAAGCTTAATTAAAATTTTCTTAATTCTGAATGATATATCTTAATCAGGAAATTACAAATGGCTAAAGAATTTAAATTACCCGAACTTGGAGAGAATATAGATTCGGCTGATATAATCAATGTGCTGATAAAACAGGGTGATGATATTGATATCGATCAGGGCGTAATAGAAATTGAAACCGATAAGGCGACAATTGAAGTCCCCTCCACACTTAAAGGAACTGTTAGTGACGTTAAGGTTAAAGAGGGAGATAATGTTAAGGTGGGGCAGGTGATCTTCACCGTTGAAGACGGTAAACAACAGGCCGCAAAAGGTAAAGAGGAAAAGTCTGAGGAGGCAAAAGCCGGAAAGGAAGAAAAGTCTGAGAAGGACGAGAAGCCTGAAAAGGACGAGAAGCCTGCAGAGGAAAAGGAAGTTAAAGCCCGCGCAACTGAAAAACCAGCTAAGGAAGTGAAGAAAAAAGCAGGCAATAAAAAGATTGTAGAGTTCAAACTCCCTGAGCTGGGTGAAAATATTGAATCTGCTGATATAATAAGCATTCTTGTAAGTAAAGGAGATTCTGTTGAACGCGATCAGGGAATTATGGAGATAGAAACTGACAAGGCTACTATTGAAGTTCCTTCGGATGTCAGCGGAAAGGTTACGGAGGTTCTCGTTAAGGAAGGTGATAAGGCAAAAGTGGGGCAGACTATAATCAAGGTTGAAACAAGCGAAGTTGCCGAGGAAGAGGAAAAAGAAGAAGAGGTTCAACAGGAGGCTTCAGAAGCTGTTGAGATACAGGAAAAAGACGAAGAAAGAAAAGAAGAAGAACCTCAAAAAAAGCCTACTGACGGCAAAAGAGCGGAATTCAGGCCTGGTGAAATTGATGAACAGCCCCCGATAATGACCAATGCTGCCCCTGCAGCGCCTTCCGTTAGAAGGATTGCCCGCGAACTGGGCGTTGACATCAACAAGGTTAACGGTTCGGGTCCCGATGGAAGAATTTCCATGGACGATGTTAAGGCTTTCGTTAAAAGCATAAATGAAGAAATCGAATCCCGTGGAATCGGCGTTGGTGTAAAGCAGGAGGAGCTTCCCGACTTCACGAAGTACGGTGAGGTTGAACGTAAACCAATGAGCAAGATCCGCTCAAAAACTGCAGAGCATCTCAGCTATGCCTGGGCTGTTACTCCTCATGTGACGCAGTTCGATAAGGCTGATATAACCGGTCTTGAAAAGCTTAGAAAACGATTTAATCCTGAAGTTGAAAAAGCCGGCGGAAAGTTAACAGTAACTTCAATACTGGTAAAAGTACTTACCGTGGCGATAAAGGAATTCCCGCAGTTCAACTCCAGTATCGATATGGAGAAGAAGGAAATTGTTTATAAGAAATATTTCAATATAGGGATTGCTGTTGATACCGAAAACGGACTGCTCGTTCCGGTTATTAAAGATACCGACCGGAAGAATCTTAAAGAAATATCCGCTGAAATGAGTCAGCTTGCGGAGAAGGCAAGAAACAGAAAAATTTCTCTTGAGGAAATGCAAGGAGGATCTATAACGATAACCAACCTGGGAGGAATCGGTGGAACATCTTTTACCCCAATCGTGAACTCACCTGAGGTAGCTATACTTGGGGTTTCACGCGGTGAGATGGTTCCGGTTTATAAAGATAACAGGCTCGTGCCGCGTCTCATGCTTCCGTTATCTTTATCATACGATCACAGGATTATTGACGGTGCCGATGCAGCAAGGTTCTTAAGGTGGGTCTGCGAGGCCCTCGAACAGCCCTTAAAGATGATACTATAAACCAAAAGGACACAAAATATTTTATGGAGAATATAATAGCCGGAAGCGATCTGGAAAAATGGGCGGATTATTTATTGGATTACAGTTTAGGCGGCATTAAAAAAGATGATGTAATTATGGTAAAAGGAGAGGCTGTCTGCTGGCCTTTGATAAGTGTTCTGCAGGATAAAATATTTGCGGCCGGAGGAATTGCTGATATAAATATCGTAGCACCAGATAATGACCGTGGAAGAGTATGGGGTACATCGATAACAAAATTTGGAAGTAAAGACCAGATAAATAGGGTTCCGGAATGGCATATCGACAGATATAAATCGATGACAAAGTATATTGAGATTCTCGGGGTATCAAACCCGGATTTATTTAATGGTGGTAAAGAAGAACTTTTGCGGGAAGTAATGAAAGTTGATTCTCCCATAAAGGAAATAAGGCTTTCAAAACCCTGGGTATTAACTCTCTTTCCAACCCAGGGATTTGCTGATATGGAAGGAATGACGATGAAGGAGTATTCTGATTTTATTGTTAAGGCATCTACCATTGATCCCCGCTTGCTGGATGATGTAGAAGAAGATATATATCAATTGCTGAAAAAAAGTTCGGGGATCAGAATTCAGACTGTTCATCCTGAAACAAAAAAAGAACTTGAACTTAAATTAAACATAGCGGGACGGAATATTATAAAATGTACCGGAGATAGAAATTTTCCTGACGGTGAAGTTTTTACCAGTCCCGATGCAAATTCTGTTGAGGGAGAAATATTTGTAGATCTGCCGGTCTTCCAGGGTGGAATGGATATCCAGGGAATTTATTTGAAGTTTGAAGGGGGAATAATAAAGGAATATACAGCAGAAAAAGGTTTTGAAGCATTGAAGAAAATAATTGAAACTGATGATGGTTCACACCGGCTTGGGGAAGTTGCGCTGGGTATGAACAACGGGATGGATAAAGTGTTAAAAAATCCTTTGTTTGTTGAGAAAGTCGGGGGTACTTTACATATAGCCATAGGTCAAAGCTACCCGGAGGCATATGTAGATGATGAGAGTTCTGAAGCTGACATGAAGGAGATCTCAAGCTTAAAATCAAAAGGCATTTTTAATGAATCAGCACAGCACGTGGATATTGTTACTGATTTCCGACCCGGTGGAACCGGTAAAGCTGTTTTTATTGATGACGTTAAGCTGGAAATTGAAAATAATATATGGGTTGTACCCGGTCATTCTAAATAATAAATTTTTACAAAAAAGTAATCTAATTTTAATACTTCAGGTGGATATTGACATCGCAAAATAAAAGTGTAACTGTAATCGGGGCGGGTCCCGGAGGATATGCCGCAGCATTTTATGCGGCCGATCTTGGAATGGAAGTGACTTTAATTGATAAAGAGATAAACCCGGGCGGAGTTTGCCTCTACCGCGGATGTATTCCTTCAAAGGCTCTTCTTCACGCTGCAAAAGTTATAAATGAAGCAAAAGATGCAAAGAACTGGGGAATTGAATTCGGTCAGCCTAAAATCGATGTTAACCGTCTTCGCGAATGGAAGAATGAGGTTGTAAAACAGTTGACTGGCGGATTAGGGACTGTTTCCAAACAAAGGAAGGTCAAGTACATCCAGGGTACAGCAAGTTTTATAAACTCAAATAGTCTTGAAATAAAGAAAGAAGATGGATCAACAGAAAACCATAAGTTTGAAAATGCTATCATAGCAACCGGCTCCGTGATTGCAACGATTCCAATCACTTAATATTGACAGCAAACGGCTACTCAATTCTACCACGGCACTTGATCTACCTGAGGTACCAAAATCATTGCTGGTTATTGGAGGCGGTTATATAGGGCTTGAATTGGGTTCTGTATATAATGCGCTCGGCACAAAAGTCTCCGTTGTTGAAATGATGCCTGGACTGCTTCCGGGTGCCGACCGTGACCTTGTTTCACATCTTGCTAAAAGATTGGGAAACCAATTCGAAAGGATAATGCTTAACGCTAAAGTCAGCGAATTGAAGGAAACTAAAAAAGGGATAAAAGTAAAAATTGAGACTGAAAAAGGAACCGAGGAGCTTGAATATGACTACGTGCTGATGTCAATTGGAAGAAAACCATCCACAAAAGGACTCGGACTGGAAAATGCACACGTAACCACTAATGAAAGGGGCTGGATAAAAGTAAACGCCCAGATGAAAACTGAGGGTGATAATATATTTGCAATCGGCGATATAGCAGGCGAACCTATGCTCGCTCATAAAGCTTCGCACGAAGCAAGAGTTGCAGTGGATACGATAGCGGGAGAAAAAGTTGCCTTTGAACCCCGGGCGATACCGGCAGTTGTATTTACAGATCCGGAAATCGCATGGGCGGGATTGACAGAAAACCAGGCGAAAGAAAAGAAAATTAATTATGAAACAGCAAAGTTTCCCTGGGCTGCATCAGGAAGAGCCACCACACTCGGTAGAAGTGATGGAGTTACGAAGCTGGTGCTTGATCCCGAATCGCAACGGATACTCGGAGTAGGTATCTGCGGTCCGGGTGCCGGAGAGCTTATCGCTGAAGGTGTGCTTGCAATTGAGATGGCGGCCAATGTAACCGATCTGAAACTGACTATTCATCCCCATCCTACATTATCGGAAACAATAATGGAGGCGGCAGAAGCTTTTTTCGGTCAGAGCACTCACATGTATAAGCCTAAGCGGAAGTAATAAATCAACTCAGAAGTTTTTTAATTTCATCAAATGAAATTACGGGCATTTCGCAAGCATAACCTCTGCATATATATACTGCTGGTAACTTATCCTGCTGTACCATCCCTTCCGTAAATGGAGCAATCTCAGATAATTCATTTCCGCCCGGTTCTTTTAATAAAATTACTTTGTTAGGTATAAAATTTCTGCCAAAATATTCCAGGATTTCCTGTGTGGTCTGATCCTCTTTATTCCCTGCAATCACTATTTCAAGAGAATCGCCGCTCCCCATGATCAACGCTGAAATCGAGTTGGCAAATGCTGACGGCATTTTGCTTATCTGTTCGGAAAAGAAACTGAGTGTTTTGTGTGCTTTTTCTTCCAGATCAGCGTTCCCTGTGATTCTTCCCAGCTTCAGAAGATTCTGTACCGCAGCCGAATTCCCTGACGGAATAGCTCCATCATATATTTCTTTATTGCGGGTAATCAATTCCTCACCGTAATCGGGACTAAAATAAAACCCTCCGTTTACATTGTCATAGAAATGCTTAACCATATGATCGTTCAATTCTATAGCTGTTTTCAGCAGGTTAATATCAAAAGTTGTTTCATATAACTCAATCAAAGCAGAAACCATAAAAGCATAATCATCAAGGTTTCCGGTAATACCCGATTTTCCGTTCCGGAACCGATGGAGCAGTCTGCCATCCTCTGTTCGAAGGTTAGTCAATATAAACCTCACAGCTTTAAGCGTTATCTCATCATATACACGACTACCGAAAGCACGTGCAGCTTTGGCAAAGGCAGAAATCATCAATGCGTTCCAGTCTGTCAGGATCTTATCATCCTTATACGGATGCACTTTTGACTCACGAACATCGAATAGCTTCTTCCTGGCATTATTCATTTTATTCTTAAGAGCAGCTTCTGTCAAACTGTTCTCCTGTGCAGACTCATTCAGCGGTTTTTTCAGGTGAAGAATATTACCAGGTTCACTATTTTCACTTAATGGATCAGAGAAATTTCCTTCAGGTTTCAGGTTGAATATCTCAGATAATAATTTGGAATCCTTTCCCAGGACTTTATCAAATTCGTCTTTTGTCCACAAATAGAACTTACCCTCCTTCCCTTCACTGTCAGCATCCTCAGCCGAATAAAAGCCGCCTTCCGGAGAAGTCATATCCCTTAAAACATACGCAAGTATTTCCTCTGCAGTTTCCTTGTAGATCTTTTTTCCTGTTAGCTGGTACAATTCAACATATGAGTTAGTAAGCAAAGCCTGATCGTACAGCATCTTCTCAAAGTGAGGTACCAGCCACTGCCGGTCGGTTGAATACCTGTGGAATCCATAACCAACCTGATCATATATTCCGCCTCTCCTGATCTCATCCAGTGTTTTCTCAACCATTTTCAGAGCATCTTTATTCTTATAGCTCTTAAAATATCTCAACAGAAAACTCAGATTATGAGGTGATGGAAATTTAGGTGCCTGCCCGAATCCGCCGTAATCGTTATCGAACCTGTCCCTGAATTCATTAAAGGATTTTTCAATAACATTATCGTCAAGGGCTTTAGATTCTTTTTCGGTTTCTAGGCTTAAAGCTTTTACAATTTCTGAAGCTGATTTGTTTATCTCATCACGTCTGGTTGCCCAGATATCTTTGATGCGTGGTATAAGTTCCTTCATTCCCGGTCTGCCGAACCTTGATTCCTTTGGAAAATATGTCCCTGCAAAAAAAGGTTTCTTATCGGGTGTCATTATAATTGTTAGAGGCCATCCCCCGCTGCCTGTAAGCATCTGGCAAACCTGCATATAAATTCCATCAATATCTGGCCTCTCCTCCCTATCCACTTTGATCGATACAAAGACATCGTTCATCATCCGGGCTGTTTCTTCATCCTCGAAAGATTCTTTCTCCATAACATGGCACCAGTGGCAGGTTGAATAACCTATAGATAAAAACACCGGTTTATCCTCTTCAGCAGCTTTATCAAAAGCCTCGCTCACCCACGGAAACCAATCGACTGGATTCCCGGCATGCTGTAGAAGGTAAGGACTATTTTCTTTTGAAAGTCTATTCATTATTCCTTTTTTCATTAGATTGATATCCACATTTATTTATCCAAAACCTTTGGGGGAAATATGAATATAAGTACATCTAAGTTTTGGTTCATCGTCTTGTTAACAATTCCTTTTTTTTCCTTAAAAGCTCAGCCAATTAATTCCAACCTTTACCAATATCTCTCACCGGTACCGGGAGCAAAAATGGTTATGTCTGCAACTGGCGTATTGATTCGTTACGGAGAATCTTTTTCCTCCCTTTCCTCTCAAAACACTCGGGAGATTAAAGTCGTTGGAGAAAAAAGCGGCCGTCACCAAGGAAAACTAATACTCCTTGAAGATAATAATTTACTCTCATTTACTCCAGCAGAGCCCTTTCAGTACGGGGAAAAGGTGACAGTTGAATTAGCAAATATAAAACTCATTGATGGCAGTTTTTCTCCGCTGTTAAAGTATTCTTTCACCATTATAAAGCAAAAGTCCGAACCGCGCAAAAACCTATACTCTGAATTATTATTTCCTGAAGGAAAAATTAAAAATAACAAATTGTTAGTTCCACAGAATACGATGCAGGACAGCCTGCCAGCGGACTTCCCCGAATATTCAGCTATATGCAATAACCCAACCCCGGGATTTTTATTTTTTGCACCATTCTCCTGGCCGATGACCGGTTCAATCTATATGATAATTTCAGATAATTATGGAATACCTGTTTTTTTCAGGCGGATGAGTTCAACCGTTTTTGATTTCCAGAAACAGCCTAATGGAAATCTTACATATTTTGATACAAATACAGGCGTCTACTATGAAATGAATAGTAAATATGAGGTAATTGATAGTCATAATATGATCGATTATCCCACTGATGTGCATGAATTAAGGATAATCGAAAACGGACATACTCTGATGTTTTCGTATGATCAACAACGGGTAGGGATGGATACAGTGGTATCAGGCGGCAACCCGAATGCGCTTGTAACAGGACTCGTCCTCCAGGAACTGGATGCAGATAAGAACCTGGTTTTTCAATGGAGAAGCTGGGATCATTATAAGATTACAGATGCAACAGACGATATAAATTTGACCGATTCCCTGATCGATTATGTACATGGAAATGCAATTGAACTGGATTATGATGGAAACATATTACTATCATGCCGGCATATGGATGAAATTACCAAAATAAACAGGACAACAGGTGACATTATTTGGAGATGGGGGGGTATACACTGTAAAAATAATCAGTTCACATTCCTGAATGATTCTCTGGGTTTTTCTCATCAGCACTGCATAAGAAGACTATCTAACGGAAATTATACAATATTTGATAACGGTAATCTGCATAGCCCACAATTTTCAAGATCGGTTGAATACCAAATGGACGAGGCTAATAAGATGGTTACCCTGGTTTGGGAATACCGCAATACTCCCTCGACACACTCAGATGCGATGGGAAGTGTGGAAAGATTAAGCAATCATAATACAATTATCGGCTGGGGATCAAATAGTGCTCCCCCTGGAATTTCTGAAGTTGGCCCTGATGGTACACAAAAACTAGCTTTTGAATTTGGAGAAAATACTTATTGTTATCGGGGTTTCAAATATGATTGGTCAACCGATTTGTTCATCAGCGATAATAATTTCCTGAAATTCGGAATAGTTCCCGTGGGAAGCCAGCAAACTATTACCTTTAACATTACAAATAATTATGATGAACCTGTAGAGATAAATTCTGTTTATAACCGACAATCAGCTTTTAATCTGCAGGATCAACTCCCTATTGAAATACTTCCTCAAAACAGTGCTGCTCTAACCGTAAAATTCAATCCCCAATCTGAGGGTGCTTTTGATGATGAACTACACCTTCGTTGGGAAACTGAAGGACAGAGGATTGCGAAAGTAATTTATATGCAGGGATTTACCGACTCCATATATGTCTCTGTTCAGGATGAGTCCACTGCAGAAAGTTTTTCCTTAAGCCAGAACTACCCAAATCCTTTTAATCCGGTATCAAAAATTAGTTACCGGATTCCAAAAACCTCCGCGGTTAAACTCCAGGTTTTTGATATCCTTGGGAATTTAATCACTACCCTGGTAAATGAAGAACAGTCCGTGGGCAGCTATGAGGTTGAATTCAATGGATCACAGCTGGCAAGCGGAATTTATTTCTACCGTTTCAGTGCGGGTGAATTTTCATCGGTCAGGAAAATGCTGCTTCTGAAGTAATCCTACTCTTTTCCAGGTTGAGGCAGTTTAACGGCTGCCTCAATTTCTTCAAACAACAAAAGTCGTTTTGTTATCCATTTTCAGCCCAAAAGCGAACCGGCTGCCTTTATTAGTTGTTAAGGATATACATTTTTAATAATTTTCTCAAACATTTTTTAATATTTCCTTATGAACAATAAAGACAACTTTTTATTACCTGCAGTTATAGGTTCTGCAGCTCTTATCATCTGTGCCATTATACTCGCGGTAACCTGGAAATCTAATTATACTTCTAACCAGACAATAAATGTTACTGGTTCAGCAAAGAAAGATATTGTATCAGATCTCGGTGTTCTGAGAGGAACGGTGACTGCGCAGGCAGCAACTGCGGAAGGAGCATACAGGGAGCTCTTAAAAATGAAGCCTGTCCTTGTTTCATATCTTTCTTCTAAAGGTTTTCCTGAAAGCGAAGTAGAGTTTTATACTGTAAATAGTTATCCTGTTTATGAAATAGGTGCCAATGGTTACCAGACGGGCGTTGTGCGGGCTTATAATTACAGCCAGAGGATTGAAATCCAATCATCGGATGTAAATAAGATTAAAGAAATATCTCTTGATATTCCGTCTGTGGTTGAAAAAGGCGTGAATTTTAATGTGGAACAGCCGGAATATCACTACACTAAACTGGCTGGGCTTAAGATTGATATCCAGGCCGATGCGGCAAAAGATGCAATGGTGCGCGCTGATAAAATCGCTAAGGCAACAGGCCGTTCACTAGGACCCATGCGAGATGCGCGAATGGGTGTTATACAAATAACTCCTAAGTTGTCCAACCAGGTATCTGATTACGGTATAAATGATTTAAGCTCTATTGAAAAGGAAATAACCGCGGTTGTTAATGCATCTTTTGAAATAGAATAATTTTTCGAAAAAAACTAAACTGAATAATGACAAAACCTCAGATATGGGTAGCAGCTTTCCTGGTTCTTTTTATGCTTTTATTTCTTCTGCAGAAAGTAACCAATGAACCCGGAAGGAAGACTACAGGACCTGCAAATAGTCCCGTTTCACAACAGAATATGGCTTCAAACGAAGACCTTAGTCCTGTGGGACTCATAGACAAACTTGGCTGCAGAAATTGCCATGGGCAGGATCTCGCAGGGACAAAAATGGCGCCCTCATTGCAGAACCTTAGTCAGCATTGGAGTAAGGACCAGTTAACTAATTACCTGAGGAACCCTTCTTCTTATATGGATGACGATAGATTTAAGGAATATCAGCAGAAATATCCCGGCATGGTTATGCCTTCATTCGGGAATATAAACGTGCAGGAACTGGGGAAGATTTCCGAATTTCTTCTGAACCAAAAATAGCCTGCTTTAATTAATTCTTTAGAGGGGAAAATTTGTTCATGCCATTTCGACCGAATTAGTCATTTCGACCGGAGGGAGAAATCTTCCGAGTCGAAAACTTTCCTCCGGTCAGCAAAATCAAAATGACAATAACTTATTTTTAATGTCCTTAAAAGATGTTATCAGGCAATAGTTACTTCTTTACTGAGATAAACGTCCTGGATAGTATTAAGAAGTTTTATACCGTCTTTCATTGGACGCTGGAACGCTTTTCTTCCTGAGATAAGGCCCATTCCGCCAGCTCTCTTATTTATAACCGCGGTTTTTGCAGCTTCAGCAAAGTCATTTTCACCTGAAGCTCCGCCGCTGTTAATTAATCCGGCTCTTCCCATATAATTATTTATAACCTGGTAGCGGGTAAGGTCAATAGGGTTATCTGTTGTAAGGTCTTCGTAAACTTTCTTGCTGGTTTTCCCGAATTTTATGGCATTAAAACCTCCGTTGTTCTCCGGAAGTTTTTGTTTAATAATATCGGCCTCTATTGTTACGCCAAGATGGTTTGCCTGACCGGTAAGATCAGCAGCAACATGATAATCTTTATCCTTTTTGAAATCATTGTTGCGAAGATAACACCACAGAATGGTAGCGAGTCCCAGCTCATGCGCATACTGAAATGCTTCACTTACTTCTACGATCTGCCTGTCGCTTTCCTCAGAGCCGAAATATATTGTAGCGCCTATTGCTGTGGCACCCATATCATAAGCCTGCTCCACTCCTGCAAACATTATCTGATCATAGTGATTAGGATATGTCATAAGTTCATTATGATTTACCTTCATAATAAAAGGTATTTTGTGTGCATATTTCCTTGAACACATACCAAGTACACCAAGGGTTGAAGCGACTGCGTTGCAGCCTCCTTCAACAGCAAGCTTTACAATATTCAGGGGATCAAAATATTCGGGATTGGGAGCGAATGAAGCCCCTGCACTATGCTCAATTCCCTGGTCTACAGGAAGAATCGAAAGGTAACCGCTGCCTGCAAGTCTTCCACTGCTGAATATCCACTGAAGGTTCTTCAATACGTTAATATTTCTGTCAGTCTGGGCAAATACCCTGTCAACAAAATCAGGTCCCGGCAGGTTTAACTGCTCTTTGGGGAATTTAGCTTTGTAACTCAAAAGCGATTCTGCATCGCTGCCGAGTAATTCTTTTATTTTATCTGCCATAATATTCTCCTCTTTCTTTAACTATTCATATATTTTATAAGATAATGTTATTTACTCTTCTCATCAAACTTCTTGAAACTATTTTGCCCTTTCAGCAGTGATTTGTGATCTTTTACGATCTATTGAATTAAAAACCGCATCTGCATGAGAACGGGAATTTTCAATAAAGAAACGGCTGGTATCCATACCGCCGCAAACAACACCTGCAAGATAAATCCTTTCTTTGTTAGTTTCATAGGTTACTTCGTTATAAACAGGGCATTGTTGATCTGAAATTTCAATTCCGGCTTTCCTGAGGAAATTAAAGTCGGGATGGTATCCTGTCATTGCGAACACGAAATCATTTTTAATTGTCAGGGTTCCATCCGGAGTTTCAATATCAGCTTCATCCTCCCTTATTTCTATCACCTTCGAATTAAAATATGCTTTAATTGAACCTTCATTTATTCTGTTTTCAATATCAGGCCTTACCCAGTACTTCACGCCTTCTTTCAGTGAATCCTCCCGTATTACCATTGTTACCTCTGAACCCCTGCGGTAAGTTTCCAAGGCGGCATCTACCGCAGAATTGCCTCCTCCGATGATAATCAACTTCAGGTAAACATATGGATGAGCCTCGTCGAAGTAGTGCTTTACCTTGGGAAGGTCTTCACCGGAAATATTAAGCAGGTTCGGCTTGTCATAAAATCCTGTGGATACTATGATGTTCCTGGATGTATACTCGGCTTTATTAGTAACGATCTTATATAACCCGTTGTTCTCCTTAATTTCAATAACTCGCTCATAGGTTTTTACATTTAATTCCCAGCTGGTGACTACCCTCCTGAAATACTCGAGAGCTTCACGCCTCGTGGGTTTATCTCCGTGTGATACAAAGGGAACTCCTCCTATTTCCAGTCTTTCTGAAGTCGAAAAGAATACCATATTCGTAGGATAATGGAAAAGAGAATTAACCAGGCAGCCTTTTTCAATGATTAAGTGACTGTATTTCCTTTTAACAGCTTCAATACCGCAGGTTATCCCTATTGGTCCTGCCCCTATAATAATAACATCATAATCTGGATTCATATCTTTCTAATATTTAATTAATAAATCTTTTAAATTTAACGATTTAGGCCAATATATTTATTGTGTACAGCATACAAATTCCTAAATATTGAAATAAGCACGACATTTTTGGCTACTTATACTATTCACCGTTCATCCCATTTGATTTTCCATCCATCACATAATTTATTTAATTTACACTGTAAACTTTTTCATATTATTTAGGGAGCTTTTTTTATGCTACGGCTCAAAACTTATCTTATAGTCATATTGACGTTACTATTTGTGATCAATTCTTTCCCTCAGACTAAAGAGAGGAAAGATATTTCCGAAAAATATAAGTGGAACCTGACTGATCTCTATGCAACAGTCGCCGACTGGAAGAGCGCTAAATCAGAAATAAGCAGCAACATTGACAAGATTGAATCCTACAAGGGAAAACTGGATCAGGATGCGGCAACGCTTCTGAATTCAATGGATCTTTATTTTAATACTTTGAAGGAGTATTTCCGTTTTTCTACTTATTCGGGACTCCTCGCTGATGAAGATCTTTCTATTTCCACAAACCAGGCATTAAGACAGGAAGCATCAACCCTGGGAACAAAATTCTCAGAATCTACTTCCTGGATAAGACCGGAAATTCTCGCTATGGATCCTGCAAAGGTGAAAAATTACTTTGCTGAAGAACCAAAGCTCGATCAGTATAAAATGTATATCGACGATATCCAGAGGATGAGAGCCCATACTCTTTCTGCTGAGCAGGAAAAGATACTGGCCTCCTTCGGATTAATTACAGATACACCATCTGATGTCTATAATGTTTTTAATAATGCCGAAATGCCTTATGCAAAGGTAAATCTTTCCACAGGTGAAGAGGTTACTCTGACCAACTCAGCTTATACAAAGTACAGGTCGACCGGGGTAAAAGAGGACAGGGCAAAGATATTCAAGGCTTTCTTCAATAAATACGGAGAATTTGAAAATACGATCGGAGCAAACTTTGCCGGAAAGGTTAAGACTGATTTTGTTTATGCGAAAGACAGGAATTATGAATCCGCATTGGCTGCCGCCGTCGATGGCCCTAATGTCCCTGTGGATGTGTATACTAACCTGATCAAGCAGATACATAATAGTCTTCCCACACTTCAGCGTTTCCTTGAATTGAAAAAGAAAATGCTGGGAGTTGATACTTTACACTATTACGATTTATATACTCCACTTGTTAAAAAAGTTGAAATGAATTTTACTCTTGAACAGGGTGAAGATGTCATAAAGAAAGCTCTCCAGCCGATGGGTGAAGATTATATTGCTACCCTGAATAAAGCCTTCGGAAGCGGATGGATCGACTTTTTACCAAATGTCGGCAAAAGAAGCGGAGCATATTCTTCAGGCAGTGCGTATGACGTACATCCCTACATTCTAATGAACTGGAATGACGATTATGAATCTGTTTCTACTCTTGCTCACGAACTTGGTCATACAATGCACAGCTATTTCTCAAGCAAAAACCAGCCGTTTGTAACTGCCGATTACCCTATATTCGTTGCAGAAATAGCTTCAACGTTTAATGAAAACCTGCTAAACCATTATATGGTTGCTCAGGCGAAAAATGATGACGAAAAGTTGTATCTCCTTGGAAGTTATCTCGAGCTTCTCAGAACTACCGTATTCCGCCAGACACTTTTTGCTGAATTTGAGCTTAAAGTTCATGAAATGGTAGAGAACCAGGAACCAATAACCGGTGAGAATCTGAGTAAATTATACTATGATCTGGTAAAGGAATATTACGGCAATGATAAGGGTGTATGTGTGGTAGATCCTTATGTGGCATATGAATGGGAATATATACCTCATTTTGTTAACTATACTTATTATGTTTACCAGTACTCAACTTCACTCATTTATTCTACGGCTCTTGCCGAAAAGGTCTTAACAGAAGGAAAGCCTGCTGTTGATAAATACTATAATATTCTTAAGGGCGGAAGTTCTGAATATCCTATCGAATTGATTAAAAAAGCAGGAATTGACCCGCTTTCTGCAGAACCCTTTAAGCTGACAATGAAAAAAATGAATGACGTGATGGATCAGATGGAAGAGATTCTTTCGAAGAAATAATCTGTCCTGATTCAAGGGGTTCAAATATTGCTCTATTTCAATCCCGGTTCCGCTGCAGTCGGCGGGCCGGGATATTTCATCTCTGTAAAATCTTTCCGTATGGAATAATCTGTCGTAGCTTCAAATCCTCGGTCACACTTAGCTGGCCTCGGTGAGATTCATTTAATGCAAAAAAGGTCATAGTTACTATATATCTATGCTCATCGGTGACTCCAGGCAATCACACCGGCAAAAGGGACGTCATCGCACAGGATAATTAAATGTTAAGTCATATCTTGATCCTGTAATTAATCATCAGCGATATGATAATTAATATTTAACTCCTTCCCCCAAATAACAGAGAAAGAGGGTTTTATAGTTAGAACGATCGACTGTGAACTCTTTCTCTGTTATCTCTCCTTTAAATTTCCTGAATTTATTAAAATTCCTGCCGGTTCCCTGCTTTGCAGCCGGGAAGGTCTAATTCAATGTTGAATTCTTTACTTCAAATAAATGTTCTTGATCGCAGCCAGATTTCTTTTAAAGAACGGTAAATATTGCTGCAGATATAAATCGGAAGATTGTTTTCATAAGGCATGCTATACTCAGCTTTGTGTATGGCCCCAATAGTCACACTACCACAGGCCGATTTATGATCGTCCAAATTTCCACCTATAATAATTACCGTTTTGATTTTGTTTGAATCGGGATGCGCCCAGTACCAGTATGAGTTGTGAGGACAAACTACTTCAGGCAGCATATATCGAGATGAATAATAATCGAGCGCTCCAGCCTCTCCATAATTAGAAGCCAGAACGATTGTAGAGACCTTCTCTGAATCGGGAAGTGATGCGTATACCTTTGAAACGGTTGCTGCCAGTTCCTCCCACCCAAACCTGTCAGCATAAAATTGGGGAAGCTCCGAGAGCTCTTTATGTTCGGAATTCGTTGGCGATATACCCAGAAACTTTGAATATGATATAAAAGTATCAATAGGGAGCACAGGCAAAGCCATAGGCATAGCAATGAATCCCGCGATCACTATCAGCATAGCAAAACTATATTTTATCCATTCATATTTCATTCCTGTGAATAATCGTTCAATGAATATACCGCCGCCTGCATAAACGAGAGGATAGGCTGCGGCCAGATATTCAGGTTTACTATGCCAGTTAATAATGAGTATCAGAAAGGTGGTCAGAAAGATAATTCCCAGCACCCTGTATTCTTTTAAACTTCGGCTTACTAAAAGAAAAATCAGACCGGGCAGCCAGACAAGAATAGTCAGAGGTCCTGCCAGAAGCAGTTGCCCTTTCATAAAATCAAGGGGTGTTAATGTTGAATATTTATATTGGGAAGCATTCCTCATAAATTCAATATGGGCAAAATCATGGGTAATATTCCAGATTATAAAAGGAGAGAATATCACGAGGGATATCAAGGCAGCCAGGTAAGGCCAGGGCGTCTTCAAATGGGTTCTCAGAGGTGTGAAGATTAAAGCAGCGAATAAGCCCGCTCCGAACCAGGCTATACTGATTTTATTCAACATCCCGAGCCCTATTACAATTCCGAGGATAATCCATAGAGAAGGTTTATTCTCTTGTATCATTTTTACGACAAAGTATGCAGAAAGCACCCAGAAGAACTGATCAAAAGAGTTCATCGAAAAAAATGAATTCATAGCTAGGAAGATGGGTGAAAATGAAAGAGTAATGCAGGCAATTAGCACACCGACCAATCCCCCGCCGATCCTGGCAGTAAGCAGTCCGGTAAAATAAACTGAGACCGCTGCTGTAATGGATGGCAGAAGCCTTATAGCAAAAAGAGAATCACCCGATATCCATCTGCTGAAAGCCAGCAGATAAATAGACAAAGGAGGCTGATCAACATATCCGGCAGCAAGGTGATTCGAGCAGGCAATGTAATAAAATTCGTCTCTGAATATACCGTAACCAGCAAACAGATTGGTGTACAGATGCAGAAAGAGTGTGAAAGCTGATATTACAAATAATGCTATCCGGGTATTACGGGATATTGCAAAAGGTCTAATTTCACTTTTCATAAGAAATAAAAAGATATTTTAGGAAGCTGAAATAGAATAACAAATGAGATAGACTGAAAATCATATTATTTATGGGTAATATTAATATGTCTTGCGGCAAGATATTTTACGACTTCTTCAAAACAATTTTCTTCACTTCCGATGTACTCCGGAGGCGAGATTCCTTTCCGCGTATAATTTCCGTTTAATACCAGGTTTACAGCTGCTGTACAGGTGTATCCCGTGGTCCTTGCCATTGATGAAGTATTGGTTGTCTTATTGTATTTATCGTATAGTGAATACTCAATCTCACTTCCCTCACCCTGAATAGCTATCTTCAAATATGTGAATTCCTCCTCGCCTTCTTCAAGTTTCCATATCGGGAAAAGAAGTTTTGATGACAAATCCAGCGGCCTTATTTTCTTACCGTCTACGTCAATTTCTTCTTTATCAAAAAACCCTGTTTCTCTTAAGATCCTCATTAATTCTATATGTCCCGGATAGCGTAATGTTTTCTCCTTCATATCAGGGATGTTTATTGTGGTAAGCAGAGACCTTAACCCGTCTGTATTAAATGCTTCAAGTGTCCCCGCTTCTGTTTCTATCAGCTCAGGGTCTGATAATGCCAGTTTGGTTACAATTTTGCCGTTTATCTTAATCCTGGCGGGACGGGTATATTCTTCTATTACATCCGGAGGGGAGAAAGGAGCCTTGTATTCAAACGGCCACTTACGATCTACCGGTAATCCTCCGACATAACATTCGAAAGAATCTATCTTCATCTTTGAATTATGATACCCAAGGATGATGTTGCTTAGTCCCGGCGCAACTCCGCAGTCGACAACCGCAGTTACGCTATTTTTCTTTGCAAGTTCATCCAGAATGAAAGGGTCTTCATCAAAGAATGATATATCCACTACATTTTTACCTTCTTCAATGATCGTTTTTAAGGTCCTGAATCCCATAAATCCCGGGACGGCTCCAACTACTATATCTGCACCCGCTGCAGCACCGCGCAGCTGCTTTTCATCGGACAAATCCGTCTGTTTTATAATGATTTTTGTTCCTGATGATACCCGTCGGAGTCTTTCCTTGCTGATATCGCATACGGTAACATCGTAATCTTTTGAAAGATCAATAGCTATTGCACTCCCCACCATACCTGCCCCCAATACGGTAATTTTTTTCATCTGAGTACCTCGACTAATGTTGATTTAGAATAACGCACAGACAAATGCTCTAAATTGCGTTATATTTCTGCAAAGTTAAGAATAAACAGAATTTGTTACTCCACAAATAACGATAAAATTACCGGTCAGATTTATGCTTGTCACCTTAAATCCTGAAAAATTAAAGAGATATAAAAATATCACTCTGCTTATTATCCGGCACAATAATGAACCCATCTTCAGAAAATCAGAGTTTGATGAAAATGAGATTGGAAAGGATCAGGAGGATACTGAAGTCAGAAAAGATGCTGAAAAGCTCTGTGAAGAGCTGGAAGGATTGGGACCCACATTTATAAAGCTGGGCCAGCTTCTGTCCACCCGGCCAGATCTGCTTTCGCATCCCTATATTGAAGCCCTTACAAAACTCCAGGATAACGTTCCACCTTTCTCTTTTGATGAAGTGGAAAAAACTGTTACTGAAGAGCTGGGTGTGAGGTTGTCAAAGGCTTTTAAAGAATTCAATGAGAAACCTATTGCTGCTGCTTCATTGGGACAGGTGCACAGAGCGGTTCTTAGAAACGGTAAAGAAGTTGCCGTTAAAGTACAGAGACCAGGGGTAAGAGAAATTGTTCTTGAAGATTTGAACGCCCTGAAGGACATTGCAGAAACTATCGATAAGCATACCGAGATCGGAAGGAAATATCTGTTTGAAGATCTTCTCGAAGAATTCCGCAGGTCGATTCTGCTTGAACTTGATTACCTGAAGGAAGCTCAGAATCTGATAAGACTCAGAGATATTGTAAAAAACTATGATGATATTGTAATTCCTCAGCCTGTTGCCGATTATACATCCTCACGTGTGCTTACAATGGGTTTTATTCACGGCATCAAGATATCGGAATTCAGCCCTATAGCCAGACTCGATACTGATGGATATAAACTGTCATCCGATCTGCTGAAGGCATATCTCGACCAGGTATTGATTCATGGATTCTTCCATGCCGATCCGCATCCGGGTAATGTATTTCTTACTTACGATAAGAAGATAGCGCTCATCGACCTCGGTATGACGGCCCGGGTTACACCCGCTATGAGGGATCTTTTACTGAAGCTCCTCCTGGTAATCAGCGAGGGAAAAGGGGAAGAGGCAGCAAATATAAGTCTTAAACTGGGGAAGCCGCTCGATAATTTTAACGAGGATCAGCTGAAAAAGGATATAAGTTATTACGTCAGCCGCTACTATAATGCTTCACTCGATGACATCCAGGTGGGCAGAGTTGTTGCTGAGCTTGCTCAGATCTCTGCTAAAAACGGACTCAGGCCTTCGGCCGATCTTACTATGCTGGGAAAGACACTTCTAAATCTCGATGAAATAGGAAAGCTGCTTGAACCGGAATTCAATCCTAATAAGGTGATAAAGCAGCATGCAGAATATGTAATGCAGAAGCACATGCTTAATAACTTCTCCCCTGGTAATATATTCTCTTCTCTTCTTGAAATGAATGAACTTGTAAGGAAACTCCCCTCAAGAATCAACAAACTGCTTTACCTCGTTTCAAATAATAAACTGAGAATAAAGATAGATGCAATCGATGAACTCAGACTTACAAGGGATCTGCAGAAAATTGCAAACAGGATAACTCTGGGCGCAATAGTAGCGGCCTTTATTATTGCGGCAGCCCTGATGATGAGGGTAAACACCGAATTCACGATATTCGGTTATCCGGGTCTGGCAATGATATTGTTTCTCTTTGCAGGGGTTTGCGGACTAGCAATAATGATCAGCATACTTAAATATGACGAAGGCAGGAAAAAAAAATTATAGTTTAATACCTGCTGTCATTTGTCTTCGTCCTTCTTGAATGTTCCGTACCTTTTAGCATATATTTTTGTAAACTCCGCACCGAAAAGAAAGATAAGCGAAGAATAAAAAATCCACAAATAAAGGATCGTGAATGTGCCGATTGATCCGAAGGCTGTTTCGATCTTTGAATTTTTTACGTTGATGGCAACAAGTACCTGAACTATTAAAAACAGAAATGCTGTCACAAACGCACCTATCCATACATCCGACCAGTTTATGTCAACTTCAGGGAGAATCTTATAAACCATTGCAAAAAGGACCGTCAGAAGCAGAAAAGATATTACGTAATCGGATATTGTAATTAAAAATGCAGGGATAGGGATTATATCATTCAACTTTGACTGCACATTCTGCATTATCGGGTTTTTTAGAACCAGGGCCAGTACAAGTAGTCCCACAATAGACAGCATCATAAATGAGAAGCCGTATTTTTTAACTTTATTCATTATTCCCTTCTGCTTGCCGGTATCTATATCCCAGATGGTGTTCAATGCAGTCCTGATCTGATAGAATATCATCGTGGATCCGAAAAATAACAGAGGGATACTGGTTAAAATTGTCATAAAATTCGTAGATGAACTGGAGGCTTTCTGTACTATCTGCTGAATTATCTGGGCGGGTTTATCCCCCACCATGCTCTGCATTTGTGATACTATCTGCTGAATTGTATTTGCTTTCCCCATAAAAGAGCCTATCAGCATTACGAGGAGGGTTAAAATAGGACCCAGGGATAGAACTATATAAAAGGAAATTCCTGCACCTACAAAAAGCGGTTTATGCCCACCCCATTCCTTTCCTGTCTGTTTTGTCAGCTGCCATATTATTTTAGGATGCTTCATTCATTCTGATGTTTGTTCTGTTAACTTCAGGAATATACAATATTTACTTCCGCTTGTATTTAACCCAAGCCACATGAATGCTAACCCCCCACCCTTTTGTTTTTCCTCTCATTCATTTTTTCGGAAATTAAAAAAGATGCTTAAGTTATTATCACTTATTCATTTTTTTATGTGTGATAATGCGGAGAATAAAGCATATCTGTTTTGATCTTGATGGGACGTTGATCGATTCGTATCAGACTATCTTCAAAACTACTGTTAAAACACTTCAGCATCTGAAAATTGAAGAACCATTGATGGAAATTGAATTTCATAAGCGAATAGGTCACCATTTTTTTCACATTTTCAAAGACCTTAACATCCCTGTGTCAGATATTGAGGAATTTATTGATATCTATAAAGGATACTACTTCGACTTCATTGACGATTCCGTTATCTATCCCGGCGTAACAGATGTTCTTAAACAGTTGCACGGACGGCAAATCAAAATCTCGCTTCTTACTACGAAGGGACAGGACCAGGCTGATAAGATTATTGATCACTTTAAACTGAGGAAATATTTCTCACTCGTTACCGGAAGAAGGAAAGATCTCCCTATAAAACCTTCTCCTGAACCATTACATTTTATATGCAATGAACTAAGGGTTGAGGAAAGTGAAACCATGATGGTGGGCGATTCGGAACTCGATATAAACTGCGGAAAGAATGCAAAGACTTACAGCTGCGGAGTAACCTACGGATACAGAACTAAAGAGGAGCTGAAATCTGCAGAACCTGACTTTATGATTAATGATATCGGAAGTCTGATAAAATTGGTTGAAGATATTTGAAACTGTACGCTTTCAGGGATATCCTCTACTCCACCATCTTCCCCGGCATCTGTACCGCAACAACTCTTCCCCGGGCAGTAACAATCCCATTTGCTGAAACTGTAATTTCAGAGATAACTTTCCTGCCTTTTATTTCAGCAATTTTTCCCCTTATCTCAAGTTCGGGCCCCAGTGGAGTCGGAGCTAGGTAATCCACCTGCAGTGAAGCAGTTACAAACCGGAAAGGAGGTTCTGTTCCAGGTTCCCTGCCTTCATTCCTGTAGGCCGCAAGGGCGGCAGTTCCTGTACCGTGACAATCAATTAATGATGCGATTAGTCCGCCGTATACGTAACCGGGAATTGCTATATGATAGGGCTTCGGTGTGAAGCGGGAAAGCGTTTCATCTCCGTCCCAGACAGTTTTTATCTGATGACCCTTCTCGTTTAGCCTCCCGCACCCGAAACAGTAGCTTAACTGTTCAGGATAATAGTCCTGTATGGCTTTTATCTCCACTTCATTCACTTAATGATTGTGAAAGAAAACTCTATAGTCCCGCTGCAAAAAGAATTAACCCGATGATAATTCCGTATGTAAAATTAAATGCTTTTATTTTCATTGAATCTTTAACAGAATATGAGAGTAAAGGCAGCATTCCGTGGCCGTCCTGCACAATAGAACTGGTCAGCAATACGGAAAATGGTATTACTCCCTGTGCAAAAAGCGAGACAAATATCAGGTGTGGACCTGATTCAGGTATTAAACCTATTAACGCTCCAAGAAGAAGTAAAAGCAGTTTGTACCCGGTGCCTATTTCTTCTATATGAAGGTACTGAAATCCTACCTGCACAACCAGCAGTGCTCCGAATGTCCACAGGGCAATCCGCCAGATATGTTTCTTTATAATATGATGGTAAACATGCTCGGTAAGAAAATGTTTAAGGTTTCGTTCAGTTTCGTGAACTACAAGTTCAGGACAATCGCTGCTTGTTACTATATTATACTTTTTAACGATCAGGTCTGTAATTATCCCCCCAACAATTCCCATCACAAAAAGAATTAAAAATAAAATGACCGCTGTTCCGGGGAACATAGCAAGCATTACGAATGCCTCATCTCCTGATGATGCGATCATTGAGCCCGCAAGAGCTCCGAAACTGATTAGTCCATGCATATAAAGCGTAACGTCTGTAAAGCCGCCCAGGCATCCCGGTATCGTCCCGATAAATGAGGCGATAATATACTGGCGTGATTTATTTTTACCCCTTAACAGGCCTGAGATTTTTCCACGCGACCATATATTAGCAGCATCCACAATTATCATCATTGCTGCTACGAATAGCGTTACCTGAAGGGTTTCCTTGAGAACATCTATTATAATCGAGCTCATCTATATTTTACCTGAGTAAAAAAACGGCTGCTTCCTGAAATTCAGGAATAATAAAGCAGCCGGAATTGATAATAACTAACCTGAAGTTTTTCCTTATTTCAGTACGATCATCTTCATCGTTTTCACAAATGAACCGGCTCTGATTGTGTAAAAATATACACCTGAGCCGATCTTCGAAGGTAAATTTTCTGTTGAAAATTCGATTGAATACCTTCCTGCTTCCTTGTACTCATTTACAAGGGTTGCAACTTCGGCACCGAGAAGATTATACATTTTTATCTCAACATTTCCCGCTTTCGGAATGGCGTATCTTATTAATGTTGAAGGATTGAAAGGATTCGGATAGTTCTGCAGGATCGAATAATCCGAAACGCCGTTGTAATCTATTTCTACAGGACCATATACTCTGAAAGTACCGTTGAAATCAACCTGCTTCAGTCTGTATATACTCTTTCCCTGCAGAGGGGAGTTATCCGCAAACCTGTAGGAGGATGATTCGGTTGTTGTTCCGCTGCCTCGTATATATCCTATAGTAGAAAATTCAGAAGTTCTTTCAGCAGCTGTTCCTGAGGCTCTCTGAATTTCGAAGCCTTTGTTGTTCGTCTCGGTTGAAGTTTTCCAGCTGAGAGTTACAGTTTCTCTGTCCGTTGATGCAGAAAAAGAACTAAGTTCAACAGGAATTAATGTATAATATATAACTCCTATATCATCGAGATACCAACCGTCACGGTTAATATAACCGTCTGATTTAAGCTGGAACTGAAACTTAACATTGGTAAGGTTAAAGGAAGATAGAAGAATTTCCTCTTTCACCCATGATGTCTGCGCGCCGTCATAAAGCGGCTGTCCCGGAGGCTGAAAAGTGCCGGTACCGGGATTCGTATACATACCTTCAAGCGGTGTCCATCCCGATCCTCCATTGGTTGAGATTTTAACCTGGCCGTAATCCCAGTTATTCTCTATATCCCATTTCGTCCAGTACGACAATCTCGGATTAGTTAAAGATGATAAATCAAGTGAGTTGGTCAGCGTCATCGTTACAGTAGCGTCATCCAGGTAATTGCCGTTCTTGCTGTCTGTATATGAATTGGGAGCGGATATATAGGAAGTGGTTGTCGATTCCCACTTCGGATAAGAAGGCGTTGCGGTAATCGTCCACAAACTGTTCGGGTCATTCGTGGAATCCACAAAAGCATATGTCGGTACGCCGACGATAATACTAAGCGTATCATATGTCATTACCACACCTGCAGTACTCACGGTAGCAAGTAATTTTATGTTCTCTTCCGCAGGCGCCGATCCGTCTATCGTAAATGATAATGGCGACGAAACCGTTACGGTGCTTCGTGCGGGTATAGAAGTAAAGTTTGCTGTTCCGTTATTAACAACAGCATACGAACTCAGTGAGCTCAGGTTAATCTCGATGTCAGTTCCTGCCGAAAGTCCTTTATTCCTGAACGAAGGCGTCATCTCAACTACATCGCCGGGATTAAAGTACTGCTGGGAATAATTCGGGTGATCAAGTTTAATAAATTCTCCTGCCGCCCAGGTGTAATAAAGATTCGGCATCAGGTTTTCTTCGGCCAGGGGAAAGATCTCTGATTGTAATGGCCAGAAGCCGGTTGATCCTACTTCAGGAGTCATCGCAAATATTTTCCCGTGAGTAGCAGCGGTATCTCCGTCATAAGCATAATCGTCGCTGTTGCCGCGTGTTGAGTAACCTACGGCCTGTATATCCAGTCCTGCAAAGTATCCGTTGTATGCGGTCATATCTGATGAGTACTCCCTGAATATTGCTGAATCAGGAGTCTCCATACTTAGCGCACCGTAAGGATATATAAGGTAATTGCCGAAAGTATGATAGTTTAATTCACATTTTATATTATGTGCAGAAAGGAAATCTCTTAAGTTTGCCGTTTCCGGGGCTGAGAAAGGTGCTTCTCCGCGGTACGTTTCATCACCCGGATAAGTACTTGATCCGCCATTGGAAGCATTCCAGTAAGCATACGGTCCGTAATTCCTGTTAAGATCAATACCATCGTATGATTCCTGGAAGGTGCCGTTTCCGTTATTATCCTGCTTATTTTTTCTCCACATATAACCGCCGTTCGGAGTCATCTGGTGGTTGTATTCGTAACCGTCGGGATTCACAACAGGAATGCAGTAGATTTCCCGGTGATCAACCAGGTATTTTACTGAAGCATCGGTGCTGTAGTTTTCAAGAAGATAATACATAAAATAGATCAGCTGCATCATTCCCTCGGGCTCACGTGCGTGATGAAGTGCAGTAAATAAAACTTCCGGCTCGTCCTCATTCACATCGGGATTATCGGAAATCTTAACCATGTAGGTCGGCCTGCCTTCTACAGAATTCCCGATTGATACTTTCTCCGTAATCAGGTTCGGATAAAGCATCCTCATAGAATCAAGCTCTGCCGTAACCTCTGCAAGCGTATAAAACCCTCCCATAGAACCGAAACCGAATCCGCTAACATTGTAGTTTTCCCTGCTCTGACGGATAAAATTCTGTTTTTCCTGTTCTGTAAGCTGAGGACGACTGTTGTAATACTGCATCCAGTCATCTATCAGTACATCATAGTTGTAGTTCGTCATCTGAAGTTTTGAAAACTCCTCATCATCAAGAAATACTATTAAGCCCTGGTCTTTAGTGATGGATGCATGATCGAATTCCAGTCCTGCCTGCTGCAGGAACTGAACATCAGACATACTGTTAATATAGATTTTGACTTTCTTAAATGTCTGCGCCTGAATTCCCGCTGCTATGAACAGCGCGATTAGTATTGATAGTAGATATTTCATCGATATGATCCCGGCTTGATTATTTAAAGATTATTAATTTATTGGATTATAAATTAAGGTTTTTTTCTTAATAAATTTAGATGTTGAATAATTTAAATCTCTTGCAAGAGGGAAAATTCAGTGGATATCCGGAGAAACTTTCAATGAATAGAATTCAAATTACCCTGTTAATATTACTTGTCACTATTGCGGTCTCTTATGCTCAGGAGTCCGTGCGCCCCCGGCTTGTCGTGGGCATCGTAGTTGACCAGATGAGATACGACTATCTTCAGAAATATGAAAAGTTTTACGGCGAGGATGGATTCAAACGGTTAATGAAGGATGGAAGCAATTTCACATTCGCACATTATAACTACGTACCTACTTATACGGGCCCGGGTCATACCTCCATATACACTGGCACTACCCCGTATTATAATGGCATTATAAGCAACGACTGGTACAGCCGGAAAAGTAAATCGTTCGTTTACTGTGTTGAGGATGATACTATCAGAACGATCGGTGAGACAGGAGATGCGGGACATGTATCACCTAAACGACTTTTAACTACCACTATCTCAGATCAGCTGAAAATAGTAACTAATGGTAAATCCAGAGTTTTCAGTATCTCGCTTAAGGATCGTGCGGCTGTTCTGCCCGGAGGTCACGCACCCGACCAGGTCTACTGGTACAGCGATAAGAACGGGAAGTTTATTACTTCATCATACTATACTAGCTCTCTTCCTCAATGGGTAATAGATTTCAACCAGGAAAATTATGTTTCAAAGTTATTCAGGCAAGGTTGGGATCTTCTCCTTCCGAAGGAAGATTACCGTTTAAGTTATCCTGATGAGGCTCCCGGGGAGGATGATGTATTTAACGAAGGGAAGACAAGCTTCCCCCACTCGTTTGGCAATGTAATGAATAAAAAATATGATCTTATCCGCACTACGCCTTTCGGCAATGAACTTCTTCTGAAGTTCGCTGAAGCGCTGCTTGAAAACGAAAAACCGGGAAGCGGCAGCTATACTGATTTCCTGGCGGTAAGTTTTTCGTCCACTGATTATATAGGCCACGCCTATGGTCCTAATTCAGTTGAAGTTCAGGATTCCTATGTCAGAATGGACAGGCAGCTGGCAGAGTTGTTGAATATGCTCGATAATAATGTAGGTAAAGGAAATTATATTCTGTTCCTTACTGCCGATCACGCCGTATCGGAAACTGTTCCATTCCTGAAAAGTATGAACATTCCTGCAGGTGATTTTAGTTATAAGGCCTGCAAAGATTCACTTGAGGCTTTTGCTCAAAGGAAGTTCGGAACAGTTGAATTAATTGAAAACTTTTCCAATAACCAGGTGTATTTCAGTAAGAAAGTATTGGAAAGTATGAGTCTTAAAACTGCTGATGTTGAAGATTCATTTGCTGAGTATCTTCAGGATGAATTTCCTGAAATAAGTGAAGTCTTCAGCCGGCATAATCTGCACGACCTTTCAGCGTCCAGAGTACCTTATAATTATATTCTCAATGGGTTTAATCCCTTAAGGTCGGGAAATGTAGAATTCGATCTTAAACCGAATTACATTCCCGGAAATACAGAATACGGTACAACTCACGGAGCTGCCTTCCCGTATGATACTCACGTTCCGGTTCTTTTTTATGGCTGGCACATTCCTGCCCAGGAAGTTAATACTCCCGTTTACGTCGTGGATATTGCCCCCACCATCTGCAATCTGCTTGGAATTGATGAACCTACCGGCTGCATCGGTATCCCAATTATAAAGATGGGTCGTTAGCCCATTCTTTGGTCCTTGAACCATAAATTTTCGCTGTAGGTTTATTGCCGTTTGGCTTCAACTGACGGATCAAATAATGTCCCCTAATAAACTCGACTTCCATTGCTGCTGCGCTTCAGCCAACGGATTAAGAGTATCCCCAAATAAACTCCCGGCTCTAGCCGCCTGCCTTCAAGTTTAATGCTTTGCCTTCTATTGCCGTTTGGCTTCAGCCGACGGATCTATGGAGGAATCCCCGGATCTCATTTGCCTCACTTACCATTGGTTTTACTCTATTTTTATCCCGTCCCTATCTAGTTGCTGGAGGCCGAAGAGAGGCCGAACAGAGGCCGAGGAGTATATTAGTTTTGTAGTTATGCCGTAGGTTAAGGCCGGAAGATTAGCGGCAGAATGCCATATATTATAGTATAGGAGCCATAAAAAGTGAGACTAACAGAGTCTCCTTCCGCCTCAAAGATATAAGGGATTTCATTAAAAGTCCAGAATTTTTCAGCAAAACAATTAAAGTATTTTTACCCGTTTTTCACACTTTACAAATCCTCAGTAGCTAGCCTGTTATTGCCGTTTGGCTTCAGCCAACGGATTATCATTATTCGACATCAATAACCCGGCTTTAGCTGCATTGCCATCGGCTTTAATAAAGGAGTTTGTTTCCTCTTGTAGAGGATGCATCTAAATTCTCTTCCCTTTACACCGCAGCCTTGCCCAAAAGTCTGAGGCAATAAATCAAACTCCGTAGGAGTTTAATATTTGTAGAAAAAATGTTCCCACCTACACCGCCATCCATGTAGAGGATGAACCCTCACGCTTTATCCCTTTATACTTTCAGTGTCTCACCCTCTGTTTTTGCAATGATAACCGCACCGCACGAATCGCTCCAAACATTTACGGTAGTTCTGCACATATCGAGGATACGGTCCACGGCCAGAATAAGTCCCACACCTTCCAGAGGCAAACCCACTGCCGTGAGAACAACGGAGATCATTACAAGTCCTGCCATAGGAATACCTGCGGCACCTATTGACGCCAGCAGCGCGGTAAACACTACGATCAGCTGCTGCAGAAAGGAAAGATCTACACCATAAGCCTGGGCAATAAACATAGCCGCCACACACTCGTAAAGCGCAGTTCCATCCATATTTACTGTTGCACCGAGCGGAAGGACGAAGCTTGTTATTTTATTTGAAACACCGTCGTTGTGCTCTACAGCCTCAAGTGTAAGCGGAAGCGTGGCGGACGAAGAAGATGTTGAGAAAGCTGTAAGCAGCGGGGTGGTCATTGCCTTGAAGTGTGCCCACGGATTCGCTTTGCCGAAGAGTCTTAATATCAGGGGCAGGGTTATGGTGGCATGGATTGCCAGACCCAGCAGAACTGCAAGCATATAAACTCCGAGTCTCTGAACCATTTCAAACAGCGCGGCGCTGTCGCTTGCCTGTTCAGCAACGACACCGGCAACTATCCCGAATATACCTAAGGGAGTAAATTTTATAATGAATGAAGTAATCTTCATCATTACTTCAAAGCCCCCGTTAAAGAGGTTTACGAGAGGATTCTTATACTCGTCTGAAACTTTCGTAAGGAAATAACCCACAAGGATCGCAAAGAAAATTATGGCCAGCATATCTGCTGAAACGAGCGCCTGGAAGAAATTTGTAGGTACCATCCTGAGCAGAATATTCCCTATGCCTCCCTGTGCGGCGCTCAATCCTTCTACTTCCTTCCTGAGCCCTAGATCAGCGCCCACACCAGGCTGGAAAAGATTTACAAGTATTAGTCCTACAAATATCGCAAAGAGGCTGGTAGTCGCATAATAAACTATAGTTTTAAATCCCAGCTTGCCGAGACTTTGTGCATTGCCTATGTTGGTTACACCGGAAACAATTGAGGTCAGAATGAGCGGGACAATTATCATCTTTAATGCACGCAGGAATAAGTCACCCATCCAGGTTACATACGGAACATATTCAGTGAAAAAAATGGCGTAAATGACTGCCAGTCCGAGCGCAATTAATATCTGCCAGTGAAGTTTTATTTTAAACATTTGACCGGTGTGTTTGTTATAAGAAAGAAGGAGAAGAAACTAGAGAAGATTCCCGAGGATCTCATCGCATACTGCGTATCCCTTTTTAGTGAGACGGATAAAATGATCATCAATTTCTAAAAGATTCTGATTCTTTAACTGAACAAAATAATCATTTTTCGCTTTTATCCAATTTACCGGACTAAAAGATTTACAGTTCTCCGCCTCATTCTGATCTTTCGGGGGGAGTACTCCGCCAGACTCCGCCGCAGTAACAATATCGGCCTCACTGCCGAACTTTTCTATAAATTCCATCGTATCCAGTCCTGAACTCCGCAGTGCCAGCATCACATATTCATCAACCTGCTGTTTCCCCCGTATAACCTCATAACCAGCCTCAGCATTTCCGTTCGTCTCTATTTCGTACATATATTTTTTTAGACTGGAAAAGTTCCACCACCTTCTGCCGTTCATAAATGAATGAGCAGATGTTCCGAAGCTCAGATAATCCCTGTACCTCCAGTAGGCATTGTTATGCCTGCATTCATATCCCGGAAGGCAGAAGTTTGAAACTTCGTACTGGATAAAATTATGCTTCAGCATAAAGTCAATTGTAAACTCATAGAGGTCGGCATCATACTCATCATCCTGCAGGATCACTTTCTTATCGAGCACCATTTTATTCAGAATTGTCCCGCGTTCCAGTATGAGGCTGTAAGCCGATAAATGTGTAATAGGAAGGGTAATGGCCTGCATAAGGTTTTCAGCCCATTTTTCTTTTGATTGCCCCGGAAGGTTAAAAATCAGGTCAAGACTCACATTATCAAATCCCGCTTTCCTCGCACCTTGAACCGTCTCTATTGCGGTCTTATTGTCATGTATCCTCGTAAGGAATTTTAATTCGTCATTGTGAAATGACTGAATACCTACACTCAGCCTGTTTATACCCGACTGCCGGAATTCTCTAAGCTTGTTTTCATCTACAGTCCCGGGATTGGTTTCAAGGGTTATCTCTGCATCTGTCCGCACAGAAAACTTCTGCTCGAGATATTCGATTATTTCTGATATATAAGAAGGAGTCATCAATGAGGGCGTACCACCGCCGAAAAATATTGAAGAAAACTCCCTTCCCTCTGAATACATATCTGCATAATATCCGATCTCTTTCTTCAGCGAACTCAGAAACGGATCGATATTATCGGAAGTAATTATCGAATAAAAGTCGCAGTAAATGCACTTATGATCGCAGAAAGGGATATGTATATATAAAGCTGAGTCTTTCATCTTCCCAAATATAAAGGCAGCCTCACTCTGCTCAAATAACAAAATACACCGCTTTAAAATAAAAATGCGCTGCCTTCTCTTTTATCTTACCTCTTAACCACATATCCGATGTTTACTTGACAAAAAGAATTTAAGTGAATAGTTTAAGGCTAATGAAGGGAGGATAAGATGAAATCTTTATTAAATGGGACAATCATTACCTTATTCCTAACACAAATTTGTTCTGCACAATGGTTCTGGCAGAATCCATTACCGCAGGGTAACACACTTCGAAGTGTAAAATTTATTTCACCAACGACTGGTTGGGCTGTTGGAGATTACGGCACAATATAAATAAAGGAACAGCGGTTGGGGCCTTGAGTACAATACTCCGTACCACAAATGGAGGCGAAACCTGGACTCAGCAGACAGTTGTGACACAATACTTGTTCACTGGTGTCTCCTTTACAGATGAAAATAACGGAACGATCGTTGGTGAAAATGGCACTATCTTCCGGACCACAAACGGAGGGATAACTTTTGTAAAAGAAGAGAAATCTGATGAAATACCGGAGAATTATTTCTTAAGCAGCAATTTCCCCAATCCCTTTAATCCGGATACAAAAATAAGATACTTTATCCCGCATGTATCCTTTGTGCAAATCAGAGTTTATGATGTTTTAGGAAATGAAATAGAAACTTTAGTAAATGATGAAAAACCGGCCGGCAATTATGAGTTAACGTGGAAGGCAGCAAATCTTTCAAGCGGAGTTTATTTCTATCAAATTAGAGCAATCGATCCTTCGACAAGCTCAGGACAGGTTTTTATTCAGACCAGGAAGATGATCCTCTTGAAATAATATCAAATGATGTAGAAGGATAAAATAGAGCTAATTATTTTGTTACCTATTCGAATTCGAATTTAAAATAAAAAAGGCTGCCATTGGCAGCCTTAATAACAAACACCTTGATGTTACATGAACATATAAAAAGCTGTAAGGCCCAAGAACTGAGCGTCTGATGCAACACTTCCGAATTTAGCAAAGAAATCGATAGATCCTTTAGCTCCTACCGGAATTACATAACCAACACCAAATCCATAACCGAAATTTGTGTCGCTGAAACTTACTTCCCGAGTAGTGTATGTTCCGGTGAAAAAGTTAAAATCCGGTACTGTGGTGGTATAAGAAGTAAAGTTTAAGCCAAGCTGAGCTTCGCCATAGAAAGACGGATTAAAATAATATTTAACGCCTGCAAGTACCGGAATTACCGACCAGTCGCCGTAATCAAAACTGAATCCTGATTCAGTCACACTTTTCCCGCTGAATAATATATATCCAACCTGTGCTGTACCAACAACCTGAGGTGTGAATTCTAATTCACCTTGTGCTAAACCACCAAAACCGATACTGGTAACGTCACCAAAACTTCCCATCGGGATTCCAATAAAGGGGCCTACTCCTAGATGGAATTTATCCTGTGCATGGTTACTTACAGCAAATACCATAACCAATACAACTACCAACGATAACAATTTTTTCATGTTCTGACTCTCCTAGTATTTATGAAATAATGAACAGTTATTTAGGTCGCTTAATTAAGTCGCTTATCTAATCTAATTTTTTGATTTGTGCTAAATTATTAACAATAATGTTCAAAGTAAACTGTTTCTTTCTAAAAAGGGCGATTTTTTTTAAACCATAAAAACATTAATTACTTGCCGAAAATTCTTATGTTTAGAACCTGAAAACAGAGGCTTATGAGACTGCTTAGAAAACTATATGACTGGGTGCTCAGCTGGGCAGAGACTCCCTATGGCGGAATTGCCCTCTTCGTTCTCGCATTCGCCGAGTCGTCGTTTTTCCCTATTCCTCCGGATGCTCTCCTAATAGCTCTGGTTCTCGGCGCAAGGAGAAAAGCATTCAAGTACGCTGCCATCTGTACTGCGGCATCACTGGTAGGCGGACTATTCGGTTATGCAATAGGACATTATATATGGTGGACTCCAAACGGTGAGTTTACCTCCATTGCCGATTTTTTCTTCAGGAATATTCCGGGCTTTACTACGGAAATGTTTTACCGGATACAGCACCTGTATAACCAGTATAATTTCTGGATAATCTTTACTGCAGGTTTTACCCCCCTCCCCTATAAGGTCTTTACAATTTCTGCAGGAGCATTTAATATCTTCTTTCCGATGTTCGTAATAGCCTCTTTCATAAGCCGCGGAGCAAGGTTCTTTCTTGTAGCGGGACTAATATGGAAGTTCGGCCCTCAAATCAAATCCTTTATTGATAAATATTTTAATTCTCTGGCTATCGCTTTTACTCTGCTCCTGATCGGCGGCTTCTTTGTTATAAGATATTTGTTTTGAAATCGTCCAAATACCTTGGTCAAATTGTAGAAATCACAAAATTTTTTGATAATTTTGTCAACGTTGGACTAATAAAGGCGTCTTCGTTTGTCTCTGGTTCTTCAGCAATGGCATGAGGTGATTAAAAAATGCAGGTGGTACTATTAAAGACAAAACACGGATTATAATTGCGGTATTACTTTCAGTAATCTGCATTATATTATTCGTTCAAACTTTGGGTAAAGCAAGCAGAGAAGGTGGATATGATTTTACAAGTTATTTAATTTCATCAAATGCTTTATTAACGGGTTCCAATCCATATTTGACTAATTCCCCTTTCCCATATATATATCCTTTATTCTTAGCAAGTGTTCTGGTACCATTTACATATCTGCCTTATACAATAAATATTATCATCTGGTTCATTCTAAATGTTAGCGCATGCCTGCTAACCCTCCATTTTCTGCAAAAACAGTATTTAAGTAATAGCACAGTAACCATAAATTTTCTATTTATCCTTTTCTTAACGGTCATTTTAATTTTCGACCCCTTACAAAATAACTTACTGAATGGACAAGTAAATTTTATCGTCCTGCTTTTTTGTGTCTTGTTTTTCTATTATGAGGAGAAATCCGTTTTATTATCAAGTTTTTTCCTTGCAATTGCAATCTCAATTAAAATTGTCCCGATAATTTTCTTATTGTATCTTATTGTAGGAAGAAAATACCTGAATGTTTTGGCTGTTTTAATTTTTTCTTTCTTCTTTATCTTCGTGCTGCCCTTCATTTTTATCGGCATAAAAGTTATTGACTATTATAATCATTATTTCAATAGCTTCATTTTTAATTCATTTTCAGGCGTGGATTATAAAACAAAGTCAATCTCTTTCACTTTATACGACTTTGTAATAAATATTTTTGGTTTGACCGGTGTCCCCGGCATTTATTTGAGGATATTTCTGATATCTCTGATCATTGCTCCAATAATTTATGTGCACAAAATATTTATAAAATCAGGATTAATACCTCAAAGAAAATTAATTATCTTTTCTTTGCTTTCTTTGTCTATTTTATTGATCAGTCCTTCTTCACAAACACATCATCTTATTTTCCTTATTCCTGCTACTTTTTTAATTGTTATTAACCTTCATGGGAAAAGTGAAAATACTTCAATATTTACATTTTATTACTTATCATTTTTTATACTTTTCTGGTTAGGAAGTATTTTTAAATATTCAATATTTATCTTTCTGTCCATAATAACGTTGTATATTATAATTATAATTTCCCAAAATAAAATGTGGATGCCGAATGAAAAAATATGATTTGGAATTCAGGAAATGTAAGATTTGTGGTTCTGAAAATATTCATAAATATCATGAAGATTTTAATGGAAATGTAATTTTCATATGTGAAGATTGTAACGTTCAGTTCATGAATCCACAGTATTCAAATGAATATTTAGATGAGTATTATTCCAGATATACAAGAGAAGAGCCTGAGTGGGATGAACCAATGGCTTACGCTCATAATTTTTATTTGGAATTATTAGAAAAATATATTCCTGACAAAGGAACACTTTTGGATATAGGATGCGGAAGAGGACATTTATTGAAACAAGCAAAAAAACGAGGCTGGGATTGTATTGGATACGATGTTGATTGCGAATCTGTAGATTACTTCAGTAAGAAATTAGATGTAAAAATATTATGCGGCGATTTTGAAAAAATCAACTGGCAGCCTAATAGTTTTAACGTTGTATCAATGCATCATGTCTTTGAGCATTTAAAAAACCCGATCAGATATTTAGAAATTATAAATTCAATTTTGGTCAAGGAAGGGATTTTAATGATAGCAATTCCGAATATTAAAAGCTTATCATCTTTTTTGAAATTTAAACTTGAAAAATCAGGGATTAAGAAAAAAAATATTGGGAAGTACTATGATACGTCGCATCATCTTTATTATTTTGAACCTAAAAGCTTATCAGATATTTTATTAAAACAAGGTTACAAAATATTACACTTACGAAGCGGGCATAAAGTAAGCCCGAATCAATCAATGCTAAAAAGATATTTTCACAGAAATTTTATGGAAAGAATACCCTGGAAGTCTACATTTCTTATTATCGCTAAAAAATTGTGAGAAACTCTTGTTCAGAATCGGTTCAGTAACTATATTTTTGTATACTTTTATTAACTGTAGAAATATGATGAAACTTCCTGTATTCTTTTTTTCTGTTTTGATGCTGCTTTCCATCCGGATATCGGCGCAGACCGATTACCAGCCGGTAACAAAATTTGACCCTTCAAATAATCCTTCAAAAGATCTGCAGCTTGCCGCGGCAGAAGCTCAGAAAACCGGGAAAAACATAATTCTTGATGTTGGCGGTGAATGGTGCATCTGGTGCCATCGTATAGATTCCTTCATCGAGGGCCATGAAGAAATAAATAATTTCCTGCATAACAATTTTATAATAATGAAGGTCAATTACAGCCAGGAAAACAAAAATGAAGACTTCCTGTCTGCCTACCCGAAGATTTCAGGGTATCCTCATTTCTTTGTTCTGGATAAGGATGGGAAGCTGCTGCATTCACAGGATACCGGCAAACTGGAAGAGGGAAAAGATTATAATCCGGAAAAGTTCATGTCGTTTCTGCAGGTGTGGGCTCCCAAGGATTAACGCTTCGCCAGTACTTTTGAAGGCAGCTTAATCAATGCAGAAATAAGCTTCAAAATACCGTCTACGCTTATCCCAATTAGTTTGAACGGGAGCAATACAAGCCAGACGAGAGGATAAATAATTAATGCGATAAGCGCCAGGGGCCAGCATAAGATTAAAAGAAGAAGCCATAAAATAAAAGTTGCCATAACAGCCTTAGTTAATTGTTGCCTGGAACGGAATAAATACCTTAAAGGTGGATCCGGGTGATCCATTATCAGAAATTCTTCCCGGACTTTCAACCGATATCTTCCCCCCATGCCTGATAATTATCTGCTTAACAATCGATAATCCAAGTCCTGCACCTTCATATCCCTTGTTCTTTATATTCGAGGCCCTGTAGAAATCCTTAAATATATTTTCCTGATCCTTCTCCGGAATTCCTACACCGTTGTCGGAAATATCCAGGTCCATCCCCTCTTCGGTCTCATTCATAATGATGTCAATATTTCCTCCCTGCCGCACATATTTTACAGCATTTGATAAGAGATTGGAGACGGCCATTTCAATCAGAAATTTATCTCCTCTTACCGGAGTTCTCAAAAGACGGTCATCCGTCAGCTTTACACTAATTTCTTTGGATTCAGTCCCTCCCTTCAGCTTTTCAAGAATGGAACATAGAATTTCTTTTATATCAATATTTTCCGGGGAAATTTCACTCATCAGCCTAAGTCGCGATATTTTAAGTATATCGTTAATCATCCCGATGGCTTCATCTGCTCTGCCTCTGGCCGAGGTAAGCTTTTGTTCAACTTTTTCATCCAGGGGTCCCAGATATTTCTGCAGAATCATTTCCACATATGACTGCACTGCTGCTATTGGTGACTTTAGTTCATGCACCACGCCAATAATATACTTCTGCTTTTCCTCTTCGGCCCTGTTTAGTTTTTGTATTGTTTCAACCAGCTGCTGCTCATTCGTGTAAAGCTGCCTTGCTATCCTGTTAGTGAGAAGCACGATTACAAATATTAAAAAGCCGAATAACACTGTGAATGAAATTATATAATTGAAATCCTGGTATATGGGTGCGCTTAAAAATCCTGCGACCGAATGGTGAAACAGTACACCTTTGTATTCAAGGAGAACAAGACTGGTAAAAACCGTAACTATACAGAATGCGATGCCGTATATGACTACTCCCGGCAGAATAAGACTCCCGATGATCATATGAAAAACAAAAAGGAGAAACAGAGGCGATTCAATGCTTCCGGTAAAATAAACCAGCAGGAACAGAGCGATGATATCCAGTATCATCTGGATAAGTGAATGATGGATAGGATTGAAACTGTCGGCCCTGGGAACCACATACTTTCTCAGGTAATGCAGTATAACGTTATACCCGAGAATGATAAATGTAACCAGGAGAATGGCATAGTGCTGGACAGGTGAAAATTTAATGCTGATTATGAAGTCAGAGACAAATAGCACAGCCAGCAGCATTACAGCGGCGCCGTATCTCAGTTTAATAAACCAGAGGTTCCTTCCCCTGAGGGTTTTCCAGAATTCATCGTAATGATGAGCCCATGAAGGAATAAGCAATATCATTTCACTCCATATAAAATGAGGCCGCCGCGAAATTTACTTTCGTGACAGCCTCAAATTAACAATTATGAAATAAATCTGCCTCTTTTGGTATAATGGGTATGCAGCAGCTTGTGAGATAATTCGCTGCAGGGACCCTCAGTCAGGAACTTTTCATAAATATACTCAACATGAGGATTCTCATGAGATTTTCTAACTGACAGCGATGCTTCTTCTTCATAAATTGCCTGAGCCCTCTTCTGCCTTATTTCAGAAGAAGTCGGGATAGGCTGACCTCCGCCGCCCAGACATCCGCCGGGACATGCCATTATCTCCACAAAATGAACATCGTTAAGTTCACCGCTTCTCAGCATTTCCATAACTTTCTTAGCGTTCGCGGTTCCGTGTGCCACAACGAACTTTAATTCAACTCCTTCAAGGAATTTATAATCATCAACACAGTTCTCAAGTTTAACTGATGCCTGTTTTACACCCTGAAATCCACGGCAGGGCGCAATATCAAGATTTTCAAACGGAACCGGTCTGCCTGTAACCAGTTCATATACTGTCCTCAAAGCAGCTTCCATCACCCCTCCGGTAGCTCCGAATATCAATCCGGCTCCTGATGCATCCCCGAAAGGATCATCAAAATGTGACTTCGGCATTTCCGGCAGGTAAATTCCTGCTTCTTTAATCATCTGCGCCATTTCACGCGTAGTGAGACCAAAGTCGACATCTTTAAATCCCGAATCCTGCATTTCCGGTCTGTTGCATTCAAACTTTTTAGCTGCGCAGGGCATAAGTGCAACAGTGACTATATCAGCGGGATCAATGTTTGCCTCTTTTGCATAAAAAGTTTTAATGAGTGCCCCGAACATCTGCTGCGGTGATTTTGCAGTAGACAGGTAATCAAGGTATTCAGGGTAGAAATGTTCAATGAACTTAACCCAGCCCGGTGAGCAGGATGTGAACTGCGGCAGCTTTATGGATTCATCCTTTTCCACAAGTGCTCTCCTGAGCCTGTTTAAAAGCTCGGTCCCTTCTTCCATAATTGTAAGGTCAGCACTGAAGTTCGTATCAAAAACTCTGTCGAAGCCTATTCTCCTTAAGGCTGTGTTGAGCTCGCCTGTAAAAGAGTGACCCGGCTCTATCCCGAATTCCTCACCAATGGCTGCACGGGGGGAAGGAGCTGTTTGTATAATCACATGTTTACCCGGATCATCAATCGCTCTCCAGATTTCATCTGATGGATCATTGGCTTTTAAGGCCCCGGTAGGACATCTGTTTATGCACTGACCGCAATTTATGCATATCACGTCAGCAAGCGGCTTATCCAGGAAAGTGCCAACCTTTGTTTCATGTCCCCGGTTCAGGGCTTCAAGTACTCCAACTTCCTGCAGGTCAATGCAGGTCCTTATACAGCGCTTGCATAAAACACATTTATTCATATTTCTTATCACCGAGGGTGAAGATCTGTCTACCGGATAACGTGGTTCACTAATATGTCCGAATGTAAATCCGTCAACACCGTATTCTTTTGCCAGATCCTGAAGCTCGCAATTGAGATTCCTTGAACATGAATAACATTCACCGTAATGCTCACTTAAAAGGAGGTCAATTATATGGCGTCTGGATTTTCTCACCGTGGGCGTTGATGTATGAATTTTTATGGGAGTAGTAATCGGAAAAGAACATGATGTCTGCAATGTTTTCATTCCTTCAACCTCAACCACACACACACGGCATACTCCGGCAATACATAAATCTTCATGATAACACAAAGTCGGAATGTGAATCTGGTTCATCCTGCATGCTTCAAGTATAGTGGTGCCAAGCGGAATTGAAATTTTTTTCTCGTTTATTTCAACTGAAACCATTCCGCCGATCGTTTTCGTTTCTCCATCTGTTTTTTCAACTACAAAAGGGCGCTGACTTTCCGGCGACCTGCTGTTATTACGCTTTTCCATTTTGTTTCACCTTTCCGTTTGTGTGGAATATTTCATCCTTAAAGTTTTCCAGAATTGAAATAAAAGAATTCGGTGATGACTGACCGAGTCCGCATTTTGACGCGGCCTGCATTGTCCTGCCGAGTTCTTTCAATGTATTGATGTATGAAAAAGTTAATTCACCTTTTTCAATCATCTCAACACCCTCAAGCAATTTTACGTTGCCTATTCTGCAGGGTGTACATTGTCCGCACGATTCTTCCACAAAGAATTCAAGAAAATTTTTAAGTACCTTAAGCATATCACGCGTTTCATTGAACACAATGATAGATCCGCCTGTTGCTGCATCTTCATAGGCCAGGATGCGGTCAAACTGCGCCTTCGGGATACAGACCCCTGAAGCGCCGCCGACCTGCACAGCCTTGGTATCTTTAGCTTCAACTATTTTTAATAATTGCCTTATAGAAGTCCCCCACGGAAGTTCGTAAACCCCCGGCCTTCCACAGTCGCCTGAAACAGAAAACAATTTTGAGCCTGTCGATTTATCGGTGCCGAAACGTCTGAACCACTCTCCTCCTTTAATTGCTATATGTGAGACCGATGCGAGAGTTTCAACATTATTCACTGATGTAGGGTATCCCATATAGCCTGTATTCACAGGGTATGGAGGCCGGTTGCGTGGTTCTCCCCTGTTTCCCTGAAGAGATTCAATCAGGGCAGTTTCCTCGCCGCAAACATAAGCCCCTGACCCAAGCCTTATACTGATATCAAAATTGAAATCTTTTTTACCCAGTATATTTTCACCTAAAAGATTATCCTCCCTCATTTTCATAAGGTATTCTTCAAGAAATTCAAGCATATATTCATATTCACCCCGCAGGTAAACTATCCCTGTCCTGGCACCAAGTGTATATCCTCCTATAACCATTCCGTCGAACACAAGCTCGGGGTATTCAAGCAGAAGAACTCGGTCTTTGAACGTTCCGGGCTCCCCTTCATCTGCATTGCAGACAAGAAATTTCTTTTCGGCGATCGCAGCCGCTGTAAGCATCCATTTCGTAGAAGTTGGAAAACCTGCACCGCCTCTTCCCTTTAATCCCGATGACTTTAGTTCAAATAATATATCTTCACGTGATTTTGAAAGAAGCTGATTAATTCCGTCTCCTCTGTTGTATTCTGAGAACAATACCGGTCCCAATCGTTTTTTGGTTGTGTAAGATGTATTCATTTCGTTCTCCTACTTTACTTCGTTCAGAATTTTTACAGCGGTTTCAGGATCGAGGCGCGTGTAAATCTTCTCATTCACCAGCATAGCTGGTCCCTCATCGCACATACCAAGGCAGTTAGTATGTTCAAGAGTAATACGGTTATCTTTAGTAGTTTCGCCGAATGAAATGCCGAGTTCTCTTTGAACAGCCTTTTCAACTTCCTCTTTCCCTGCCATATCACAGGAGATTGTTCTGCATAACCTCACAATATTTCTACCCTGCGGGGTCTCATGAAGAAAGGAATAGAAGGTTATTATGCTGTTCACCTCGACTGGATGAATATTTAATAATCTAGCGACTTCCTGCTGTGCAAACCCTGAAATAAAATGATATTTCCTCTGCACAGCCTGCAGAATCGGAAGCAAAGCTGACCGGTCTGATCCGTATTGTTCCACATATGCCTCAATGTCTTCTGACATTTTATTTTTTTCATATACCAGCATATTCTACTCCTTCACTTTCACTTGCAGAAGTTTTTCAACTTTTGCAATCAGTTCATCGGGTGATATAGGTTTTTCTATATATTCATCAACCGGCACCATTTCGCTTTTACCGAATTCGAATCCTAATGCCTTTGACACTGATGTATACATAATGACAGGGGTTTCAATTTTTTCCCGCCGTAACTTCTGTGCGAGGAAAAATCCGTCATCCGGTTCATTCATCATTACATCGAGTATGATAAGATCAGGTTTCTGATCTTTAATTAATTTATATCCGTCGTCCGGATTCTGAGCTGTATACACCGAATAGCCCTTAGAGGTCAGAACTATTTTGCTCACATCCAGAATGTCCGGATCATCATCTATTATTACTATTTTGATCATTATTTGTCCTGTTTTTTATTTTTAGCTAATGCTGGGACTTTTCGATACCAATATTTTTTTTATTCTTGTTAAGAGGGAAATAAAGCCTGAAAGCCGTTCCCTTCCCAAATTCTGAAGCAGCGTTTATTTTCCCGCCGTACGACTCAACTATTTTTTTAACTATTGACAATCCCAGTCCCGTACCGCTTATATTTTTTGTCAGTTCGTTTTTCGCGCGGTAAAATTCCTGGAATAGTCTTGCTTTTTCTGATTCTTTCAGACCTATACCCGTATCGGTTAATTCCACCAGAAGGCTATGATCCGATTCTTTCATGGTTATGCTGAGGGAACCATTATCACGGTTATATTTTATTCCATTACTGATGAGGTTGGTAAATATCCTTGTTATTTCATCTTTGTCCGCGCGGAATTCATTTGCCGTCTCCTCGAACTTTTTAACTACAATTATGTTCTTCTTTTTTATCTCTGAATCGAAAAGTTCAAGAACGGAATTGATAATCTCTTCCAGACAAAGGGGCTCAATCTCCCTCTTAACGGTTTTAAGTTCCATCCTGCTGATATCCAGGAGATCATTTACCATTTTCAAAAGTGAATCCAGTCGCAGCATAGAGCGTTTCATATATGAATGACTTTGTTCTTTATCTACCTGGTAATTTTCATCAGTCAGAAGAGTAAGATAACCATACACTGCTGCCAGCGGAGCCTTAAGTTCATGCGAAACCATCGAAACAAACTGTGATTTCAGATGTTCTATTCTCTTCAATTCTGTAATATTTTTTATTGTAACTACCACCCCGGCAAGGGAGCCATCGGGATGGGGAACCGCAGAAGAAGTGGCTTCAATAAAAAGTTCACCACCTTCTTTTAATTCTATTTGTTCAGAAAATGATTTTCGTTCGAATTCTTCCGATTTCAGAATTTTCTCTATGAGCTGAGCAATCCGGGGATGAATTTTATCAAGAGAATTTTGTTCGATTTCGAGAAGTCGGGGATTAAAATACCTGGAGAGCGCGGGGTTATATAAAACCGTTTCACCATTCTTATTAACAACGAAAACACCGTCGCTTATTGAATTGATAATAGTATTTAACCTTGTTTTTTCGAAAGCGACCTCGAGCAGTCTTTCCTCACGTTCCTTCTTCCACTTTTCAGTTTCAAGAAGCAATAATCTCCTTGTACATCCTTCGTTTAAACGTTTGAGAAGTTCTTCAGGAGTAAACGGCTTAAGTATATAACCGAAAGCCCCTGCCTTTGTTGCTTCTATTGCGGTGTCATAACTTGCATAGGCCGTTGCAACGAAACATACCGTATTGGGGAAGACAGCAAGTATTTCATTAAGTACCTGTATTCCGTCATAATCAGGCATCCTGAGATCAATAACTGCAAGGTCAAACTCCGAGGATCTCCCTATGCGGATACCCTCAGTTCCATTTTCAGCTGCCTCAACAAAATATCCTTCTGCTTCGAGCAGTCTTTTTGTCCCGGTTCTTAAACCTTTCTCATCATCAACCAGCAATACCCTGGGATATACTTTACTTTCCATTAATTCACTTTCACAGCTATATAATTTTCAAGTTTCTGAACAAGGTCATCAATAACAACGGGCTTATTTATTATTTCGTCGCACCTGATCCATTCTTTTTCCTCTGCCGTACCCGCTCCGAACTTAATTCCGGTAAGATAAGTAGCAGAAGTAAGCACAAAAACGGGAATGTTCATCCCGGCCGGATCCTTCTTGATACGGTAGCTAAGTATGAATCCTGAATCGTATTCCTCCATTATCAGATCGATTACTGCCGCATCGGGTTTTTCTTTCAGAAATAATTCCCAGCCTGATTTCGCATTATCGGCAGTCACCACCTGGAAGCCTCTTGCTTCAAGCATCACCTTATTCTGCTCCAGCAGATCAATATCATCATCAACAAGCAATATTTTTCTTATCCGTCCACTCATCAGTTCACCTCAATATTTTCAATGTTCTCAGTCAGCAGTTTCCTATGAAGACTGATTGTAACTTTTGTTCCTTTCCCTTCCTCGCTTTGAAACTCAATATGTCCTCTATGCATCTTTACGATGCCGTAGGTAATCGCAAGTCCCAATCCTGTTCCTTTACCCATCTTCTTGGTTGTGAAGAACGGAGTAAATATCTTTCCGTAGTTTTCTTTTTTAATGCCGCAGCCTGAATCTTCTATCTCAGTAACAACCTTATCTTTATCCTCATTTACCCTGATTACCAGCTTTTTAGTCTGACTGTCTTCCATCGATTCACAGGCATTATTAATCAGGTTCAGGTATACCTGCTTTAACTGGTCAATATCTCCTTCAATATGCAGACTGCTGCTGATCTTACCGCAGACAACAATTATTTCTCTATAAGCGGGGTTAACTTTCAGAGATCTAAGTATATCATCGAGAAAGTTTTTAATATTTATCCTGCTGATATTCGGCTTGCCCTGGCGGGCGAAATTGAGAAGGTTGGCTACTATATTTTTACAGCGGTTAGCTTCTTCAATGATCATATCTAAATCTTCAACAGGCTGACGGCTTTCGACCTTCTGCATAAGTTCTTTCTTAAGTATCGAAGCATAAATCATTATTGTACCAAGCGGGTTATTTATCTTCATGCGCAACGCCGGCCGCAAGCTGCCCTATAGACGCAAGCTTTTCAGCAGTCCGAAGCTGTTCCTGTGTACTCTGCAGATCATTGTAGGCTTTTGCAAGCTGATCAATAAGAAGAGGGAGGCACATTTCCTTTTCGGCAAGACCCTTGGCAATGGCAACCGCAAATTCTCTGCAGGAGACATATCCGCAGGCTCCGCAGTTTAATTCATCCTTTGAGGTATATTTATTTATCTCAGCTAATATCTCTTTAATTTTTTCTTCACCGGGATACGGCTTCCTCTGGTTTCTCACGGAAAAAGTTCTGCTTAGGTCCAAATCCCTTGCATTATAAATGCTGCTTTTCCATTCCTGTTTATCAACTGTGTTGATCTTTTTTTCGATATACTTTATAACCTTTTCCCTGCGGGAATAATAATTAAGGCGGCTGTCAATAGCAGGACCGCTTATGCAGCCTTCACAAAAAAGAACATCAGCAAATTTGGCATTTATATGGCTGCTGGAAATTTCATTAACCAGCTCAAGCAATTTAGGTTTTCCTTCAACAGCAATAATATCACCCGCAAGGATATCTCCCGGTATAGCTGCTGTCTTCAGCAATCCCCCAGCAAGGGGAAATGATTTGCCGAGATAGGCATGTGGCATATCAAAATCACTTTCCCCGAGTTCATCAAAGTGAATATGTGTGGTGTCGAAAATTTCTTTGAGTTCGGTAAAAGTCAGAACAGCATCAATAACCCCCGCAACCTCTTCGGAAACAGCTTCCTGTTTTTTAGCCACACAGGGTCCAATAAACACAATGGAATTATGGCTGCCGTAGATATGTTTCAGATATTTTCCAACGGCTATCATAGGGGAGACAATCTTTGCCAGGTTCGGCACCAGTTCCCCGTAATATTTCTCTATATAGTTAATAACAGCCGGACACGCGGAGCTTATTAAGGTTTTATTTTCATTCTTCTGAAATTCCTTATAATAAAGATCGCTGATCAGGTCAGCTCCGAAAGCTGTTTCAATAACCTTGCTGAATCCTATACGGCGTAAGGCTGCCGGGACCTTCTCATAATCTTCGGGAAAAGAAGCGGCAAATGAGGGAGCTACAATCGCAAAAGTATTTCCTTTAGGGATCAATTCGTCCATTACTATTTCGATGTCAGACTGAATCTTTTTTGCATTCTGCGAACAGACCTTAACACAATGCCCGCATACAATGCACCTTTCGCTCATAACGGCAGCCTGCCCGTTAACGACCTTAATGGCCTTGGCAGGGCACTCTCTTATGCACGAGTAGCATCTTTTGCATTTATCACTTATGGTACTTACAATCCCGCTATTCATAACAGTTTTATATTAAACCTTCTTCCTGTTAAAATATTTCGTATGCAGTATCGTATGAGCTTTTTCGCTGTTTGGTTCAACAAAAAATTCTTTATAGAGAGTTTTCACAGATAAATTATTGTACGAACTGCGGCATGCTGAGTTTTCATCCAGCCTGTAGAGAGCCTTCATCCTGCTTACAACCCTTGCCGGATCCTGGTGAATAGGCTGACCGCCTCCGTTCACGCATCCGCCGGGACAAGACATGACTTCAATAAAGTGGTATTTACTTTTACCTTCTATTACTTCATCAAGAACAGGTTTGATATTACCGATACCGTTAACAACAGCTACATTAAGCGTAAAGTTTCCAATCTGAACGGACGCTTCTTTTATGCCGCCGCTGCCCCGAACCGTTTCAAACTCCGGCTTACTGCATTCTTTGCCTGTAAGCTGATAAAATGCTGTACGTAAGGCTGCCTCCATCACCCCGCCTGAGGTTCCGAAGATAGCGGCTGCTCCTGTAGATTCGCCCAGGGGATTATCGAAGTTGTCGCCGGGCAGATCCTCGAACTTTATTCCGGCGAGCTTAAAGAACCTAACCAGCTCCCTCGTGGTTAATACTGCATCGACATCGTGCATTGACTGTTCTGAAAGCTCCGCACGGGCTGATTCATATTTTTTTACCGTACAGGGCATTATTGAAACAACGAATATGTCTGAAGGGTCGATCCCCATTTTATCGGCATAATATGTTTTAAGAACCGCGCCCTCCATTTCGTGGGGTGATTTACAGGTTGAAATATTTTCCAGCAGGGAGGGGTAATTCATTTCCGCAAATTTAACCCAGCCGGGACAGCAGCTCGTAAACATGGGAAGAGGCTTCTTCCCTGTTTTTATCCTGCTGATCAATTCACCCGCCTCCTCCATTATTGTAAGGTCAGCGGCAAAGTTTGTATCAAAAACCTTTTTGAATCCCAGCCTTCTGAGGGCGGTTACCATTTTGCCTGTTACATCTGTGCCGGCAGGAAAATTATATTTTTCCCCCAGTGTAGCCCGCACTGCGGGAGCTATCTGAACTATAGGATACTTTTTTCTATTATTTAATGCTGCTGAAACCTCTTTTAGCGAACTTTTTTCACGCAAAGCTGCTGTTGGACAGACGAGAATGCATTGTCCGCATAAAATACAATCGCTGATGTTTATCCCTTTATTATAAGGTGTAGTAACAATACTGGTAAATCCCCTTCCGGTAAAGTCGACAGCACCCACTTTCTGAATCTCATGGCAGACACGGACACATCTTCCGCACAGGATACATTTTGCAGGATCACGTTCGATAGAAGCACTGGAGACATCGATTGCATGACATTTTGATTCACCTGAGAATCGGTGTTCTCTTAATCCGTATTGCTCTGCGAGATCCTGGAGTTCGCAATTTTTATTGCGGACACATATCAGGCAGTCCTGCGGATGGTTCTCAACAAGAAGCTCAACGATGGTTTTTCTTGCTCTTCTGACCCTTGGAGAATCACAATTTACCACCATTCCCTCAGATACCGGGTAGGAGCATGAAGGCACCAGTCCTCTTTGACCGTCAACTTCAACAGAGCATATTCTGCAGGCTCCGGAGGGAATAAGTCCTTTTAAATGACACAAAGTCGGTATGGAAATCCCTACGGAAGAAGCAGCATCGTAAACAGACATCCCGGGTTCTGCTTTTACAGTCAGATTATTTATTGTAAGTGAAACCATAATATTTTTATCTATTTTCAATTAACATTGATTGCTTTAAACCTGCAGGCTTCAAAACACATTCCGCATTTAATGCACTTGTCTTCTATTATATAGTGCGCTTTATTCTTTTCACCGGCGATAGCTTCAACTGCACACTTACGCACACAAACCCCGCATCCGTTGCAGATTGAATTATCGATTGTAAAAGTAAGGAGTTCTTTGCAGACGCCGGCAGAACACTTTCTATCATAAAGATGTTCTTCATATTCCTTTTTGAAGTACTGCAGTCCTGAAAGAACAGGATTCGGCGCTGATTGTCCCAGACCGCATAATGATGTATCGCGGATGACATCGGCAAGCCGCTGAAGATGAACTATTCCCTTGAACCGTCTGAGCTGATCCTGTTTATTCCTTGAATTTTTATAACTAACCGGAATTCGTTCAATTATTTCGAGCATTCTTTTAGTTCCCTCACGGCACGGGACACATTTTCCGCACGATTCATTCTGAATAAAGGTTAGAAAATACCTGGCAACATCAACCATACAAGTATCTTCATCCATTACAACAAATCCTCCCGAGCCCATCATTGCGCCCACCCGTTTCAGGGATTCATAATCGACGGGAGTATTTATAACGCTTTCGGGAAGGCAGCCTCCCGAGGGTCCGCCTATCTGAATTGCCTTGAACTTTTTATCATCGGGAATGCCTCCCCCGATATCAAACACAATCTCCTTGAGGGTGGTACCCATCGGGACTTCCACCAGACCGGTGTTTTTTATTTTACCGCTAAGCGCAAAAACCTTGGTACCTTTACTGGTCTTTGTGCCGACAGAGCTGAACCATTCCGCCCCGCGGGTAATTACAGCAGGCACGTTTGCGTATGTCTCAACATTATTTATAACCGTTGGTTTGCCCCAGAGACCCGAATCGACAGGGTACGGGGGACGGGGATTGGGCATTCCTCTCTTGCCTTCGATCGAACCAATTAAGGCTGTCTCTTCACCGCAGACGAAAGCACCGGCGCCCTTTTTAATTTTCAACTCAAAAGAAAATCCGCTGTTAAGTATATTTGTTCCCAGCATTCCATACATACTGCATTGTTCTATTGTATTTTCAAGCCGTTCGATGGCAAGCGGGTACTCCGCACGGCAGTATACAAATCCTTTGGATGCGCCCACTGCATATGCTGCTATAAGCATACCCTCAACAATCCTGAACGGATCACTCTCAAGAACAGACCTATCCATAAAAGCACCCGGGTCTCCTTCATCAGCATTACAAACCATGTATTTCTGATCTGATATCTTGCTTCCAGCCAGCTCCCATTTCTTAGCTGTCAGGAAACCTGCCCCTCCCCTCCCACGAAGACCGCTGAGCATCACTTCATTTATAACGGCGCCGGGACTCATTAACCGGAGTACTTTATCGAGAGCCTTAAATCCGCCTGCATTTATGTATGAGTCAATTGAGGCAGGATCTATGATACCGCAGTTTGCCAGGACAATCTTTACCTGCTTCTTAAAAAATTCATTTTCGTTTATGGATAAAAGATTTTTTCCAGATTCACCGAATTTTCCCAGGAGGTTTTCATGAAATATTTTTTTATCAATCAAAGTACGCTGAATGAGCCTCGGCACCAGCCGGGGTGTAATCTCACAATATGAAACCCTATCCTCGCCGGGAAGTTTGATATCGACAATTACCTCTTTTGCGCAATAGCCAACACATCCTGTTGAAATTATTTCAGCCGCCAGGTTTAGCCTGGCAAGCTCTTTAATTACAGCTTCCTCCACTTTAGCTGCTCCCGCCGCCAGACCGCATGTTCCCTTCCCTATAAATATTACAGGCAGTTCATGCTTTTTAAATGATAACCTGTCGTTGCAGGAGTTGATACGTTCTACGCATTCCTCAGAGGTATGGCAGAGAGGACCTTTTGAACAGCAGCTGATGAAAAGTTCGCATGGAGTTTCGGGTGTATGAGTACACTCAGCGCAGCATTTTTCAATAAAGTTTTTCATAATGCCGCCTCAGTTACAACTTCCTGTTTAGAAGCTGCAGGCTTCGAAGTGATTTTTTTAAGCAGCCCAGGTATATCTTTTACAGACAATCTTCCGAAGTACTCGTTATTAATAGTAATAACGGGGGCGATGCTGCATGCTCCTATACAATTAACAACCTCGATGGTAAACTTTTTATCCCTTGTGGTTTCACCAGCCTTAATATTTAGGGTGTATTCCAGGGCGTAGAGTATATTGGCGGAGCCCTTCACATGACAAGCTGTACCCCGGCAGACCCGGATTACATTTTCTCCTAAAGGCACCAGTCTGAACTGGTTGTAAAAAGTTGCAACTCCATATACCCTGCTTAACGGCAGGTTAATAAAATCGGCGGTTTCCTGCAGTTCATTTTCAGGGAGATAACCGTATTTTTCCTGAATATCCTGTAAAATTGGTATAAGGCATGTCCGGTCTTCAGGTTTATATTTGCTGAATATTTTATTTTCCATGTTTTCAAATTAGTGAGCGCAAGTTTTCTGAACGTTTTTTTTCCATTCACGGTCTGCTTCACCGAAAGGCTGAAGCGCTCTCGGAATAGCACCGTGCATGTATGATATTATAATCCCATAGTTAACTACCGGAACATCCATAAGTCTGGCTACATTCAAACGCACCTGCATCATTTTCCTGGAGAGCAGGCAGGCTCCGCAGTGGATGATAAGTCTGTATTGTGAGAGATCTTCAGGCAGGTTTGAATTGTGCGCGTGTTCAATTATCAGGCTTTTCTTCGTATAGCTTCTTAGCCAGTCCGGTATCTTTTCTTTCCCTGGATCATCATCCTGATCATGATGTGAGCACGCTTCAGCAATAAGTATCTTATCGCCGTCCTTTAGTTCATCAATTCTTTTTAATCCTTTGATAAATGTATTAAGGTCTCCCTTATGCCTTGCCATTAGAATAGAAAAAGTCGTCATCCTGATGTTTTCAGGTATATTTACCGCCGCCTGCCTTAAAGCCTGGCTGTCAGAGATGACCAGGTCAGGCCTGTTTCTAAGAGAAGCCAAAGCCATCGGCAGTTCCTTCTCTTTAACGATAATTACCATAGTATCCTTGTCGAGAGCCTCTCTTATTGTCTGCACCTGTGGAAGTATGAGCCTGTTTCCAGGAGCTTCAAGGTCAGCGGGAACAACGAGCACAACTATATCACCCTGGCTGATAAGGTCGCCAATCAGGGGAGGTTCATCATCGGAAGGCAGGGTTCTTATAACTTTCCTTTTCAGCGACTCAATGCCAACCCCGAGCTTGCAGGAAATTTCATAATGAATCGCACTCAGCAGTTTTATTTCCTTAAGGAGATCAGGATTTATCCCCATTTCAATTTTATTAGCAGCAATAACGAAAGGAACTGAAATTTTGTCCAGATAATTCATCATTTCGTATTCTTCAGTGGATAATGTCTGCGTAGCATCTACAACTACAACGGCAAAATCGGCTCCGGAGATCGCTTTTATTGTCCTGCTTATCCTTTTAGTGCCAAGTTCGCCATCGTCATCTATACCGGGTGTATCAATAAGAAGAACAGGTCCGTACGGAAGCAGTTCTACCGTTTTTTCAACGGGATCGATGGTTGTTCCAGGAATATCACTGACAATGCTTAAAGTCTGCCCAAGGAATGCATTTACCAGGGATGACTTTCCTGCGTTCCTCCGTCCGACAAAAACAATCTGCTTTTTACTGAGGCTGATCGGCATTTTCAAACTGCCTCCATCGCGGGATTATATTCTCTCCCCAAAGAATCTTTTTCTTCTCGCATAAATTCTCCTTGTATAAAGAAGTCAAAAAGCGTTCCATCATCAACTATTAATAGAATCACATTTTAATCCAAAATCTTAATATTGGGTTCAAAAGAGTGTTGAATCTTTATATAGTGAGTTTCCCTTTTCGAAAATCGCATTCTCTCTAATAAGAATGCCGCGTGAACATCGGGAATGTTTGAACTTCTACGATGTTCTAACGTCGCTGTAATGCTCTACCATCCTATGCCCTCAGTTTTTAACTGACGGATAACTCAATTGACATAATTAACCGGCTTTAGCCATATTTGGAGATTCAACCTCTGTAGCCGTGTGACCTTAATCCTTCCCCCCTTGTTTCACTTTTTACTGTGGTCATAATCATTACTTAATTTTAAGAAAATTTACATTTTGGGCATAAAATCTAAGGATAAAAACATGGCAGAAATTAAAATACAGAGGAGACAACGCTCTCCCTGGCCCTGGATAATAGGACTCATAATACTCGCAGGGTTCATATGGTTCATGCTTACCTACGTTTATATGACCGATGGTAACGAAGGTGAGGTTCTCGTGGGTGACAGTACTTATACAAGCGACAGGTACGAAACTCCCGTCGATACAGCAAATGAAGTGAAAGATTTTATCGAATATACACAGGATACTACCCGGAATCTCTCACCCAAACGATATACGGAACAAGGACTTATCAAACTGCAGTCAGCTCTCAGCTACGTTGCAGACCGTACGGATTCAACCAGAACCCGGCTAACAGAGGAGATTGATTCTCTCGACAGAACTATCGTAAAAATCGATACAACATCCCGCAGCTTTCTTAGCCAGGTTAAACCTGCATTTTCAACTGCGGTTAATGCTATAGAATCAATTGAGAGTTCCGATTCTTCTGCTCCCCGTCTTGGTCAATCAGATTTAAAACGCATTGAGTCCGGCATCGATACTTCAAAATCAGTCGAAAGTCAGATTGGTAAAATAAAAGAATTTTTCGCTGAGGCAGGAAACGCGCTTCAGCAGGTAAAGTTATCACGTGATTATTCAGTTAACAAAAAAAGCTATTAAAAAGAATGACAGGAGGTCATAATGAGTTCCGATGAAAAAAGACTTGAACCCGGATTGTATAGACTATCAGAGCTTTCCGATTATGAGGTTGCCGACCGGGATCCGGATGTAAGAGGGTGGAATGTAATGAGTTCTGATCGTAAACCGATCGGGAAGGTAAATGAAATGATAGTCGACCTTGATGCAATGAAGGTCCGTTACCTGGATATAAATATTAATAATGAAATAAGCGATTTAGGTACGGATGAAAGACACCTGCTTATACCTATAGGTGCTGCGGAGCTTGACGTAAAAGATGATATGGTCAGGGTAAACGATATTGAAACTGTAACACTCCTGAAGCTTCCATCCTACCAGGGAGGTTCGATCAGCAGGGATTATGAAAGAGATCTCCGGAGGAGCCTGAATCCTGATTATAAAACTGAAGCCGAAGAAGATTTTTATAACGATGACCTTTATGATGACAGTCGCTTCTATAGAGCAAGGAACAGGCATCTCTTCAGACTTGATGAACTCGATAAGTCAACCGTTCTGGGTGAAAATCCTGATATCAGGGGGTGGGAAGTGATAACTTCCGATAATTCACGGCTCGGCGAAGTAAACGAGCTTATAGTTGATAAAAGAAGCAGTAAAATCAGATATCTCGATATTGATACAATGGTACCTGGCCGGAATTACCTTGTTCCAATCGGACTGGCATCTCTCGCTCATCAGCAAAAGAGAGTACTGGTCGACTTAAATGATGAGAATCTGAAAACGTATCCTGTCTATTCAGGAGGAGATATTGACCGGGATTATGAAAATACTCTCCAGAATTCCCTGAAAAGAAATATTCAGGGTGAAAAAGATGCCGATTATTACAGTCATAAAGATTATGATGATTCCCGTTTCTTCGGCTCACGGACATAAGCTGATCCTTGCAGAATGGAATAAATATCAGTTAAAACCGGTTTAAACTTTTTACTTTCCTGATATTTCTTAATTTTGTGGAAATTTTTTTTCCCAAAATAAACAACGGATATGAAGTTTGGCTGGAAAAAATGATAAGCAGAAAGCATCGTGGAAATTTCCTGGGGCATTCTGGACAGCAAATCTTGTAGAACTTTTTGAACGTGCGGCTTATTATGCCGTATTCATTGCGATCACCCTTTACCTCTCAAGGGTCGTAGGCTTTGATGATATCGAAGCAGGATGGATCGGAGGTATATTTGCCGCAGGATTGTATTTCCTTCCTCCCTTTACAGGAGCATACGCGGACAAAATCGGATTCAGGAATGCTATTCTCCTTGCTTTCAGCCTTCTGACCATTGGCTATTTCACCCTTGGTGCGCTTCCTTATAAAGTTACTGTACTTCCTGCCCTTGTAGTTTTAATGTTCGGTGGTTCGTTTATAAAATCTATCATTACCGGAACTGTTGCTAAAACAACAAATGAAGAAACCAGGGCCCGGGGTTATTCAATATTTTACGGCATGGTAAACGTCGGTGCTTTTCTCGGCAAAACTTTTGCTTATCCTTTGAGACTCACTTGGGGAGTTGAATCAATAAATTTTTATGCCGCTTCGATGACCCTTCTGGCATTTATTGTGGTTTTTATATACTACAAAAATGTAAATGTTGATGGTGAAGGCAAAACGTTCGGGGAGGCATGGAAAAGTTTTGTAAGAGTTGTAACAAATGTCCGTCTCCTGATATTAATTTTCATTGTTACAGGTTTCTGGATAATTCAGCACCAGTTGTACGCGACTATGCCGAAGTACGTTTTACGCACCGTCGGAGAACATGCTTCGCCCGAGTGGATAGCCAACGTTAATCCTTTTGTTGTAATGATTTCGGTGGTTTTTATCACAAACCTTATGAGAAATGTCAGGGCTGTCTCTTCAATGACAGTAGGGATGTTCCTGATGCCGCTCTCGGCCTTATTGATGGCTTCCAGTCCAATACTTGAATCCCTCACAGGTCAGTCCGTTTCCATTTTCGGATTATTTACAGCCCACCCTGTTACCGTGATGATGATATCCGGTATAGTCGTCCAGGGCCTGGCAGAGTGTTTTATCTCTCCCCGCTATCTCGAGTATTTCTCCTTTCAGGCACCTAAAGGCGAGGAAGGACTTTACCTTGGCTTCAGCCATCTGCATTCTTTCCTCTCATCAATACTGGGTTTCGGAATTTCAGGATATCTTCTTACAGCTTATGCACCCGACCCCGAATTTCTTACTCCCGAACAAATGATGCATGCATACGATCACGCACATTACATCTGGTATTATTTCGCCGTAATAGGAATTACTGCAGCAGTTGCGCTTCTGCTTTACCGCTGGATACTCGACCGAAGTTCCACACGGCATGAGGGACTGGCCTAGGATTAGATTTAAGGAGACTCCCGAATATTTATGAGCTACAAAATTATCAACCTTCCGGCAGACTCTACTGAGATTTCAGAAATGTCTGCCTCTCTTCACGCCGACCTTGAACTGAGATATGGCAAAGGAAGCATAGAAGAATTTATTGAAGAAAATAAGCATATGATGATTTTCTTCGCTGCGGCGGACGAGGAAAACATTGTAGCGGCTTGCGGCGCTCTTAAACATTTTGATAACCGGACGGCTGAAATAAAAAGGATGTACGTTAAGGACGACTACCGGGGCAGAGGATTATCAAAGTTGATCCTGAGGGAGCTTGAAGATACAGCTCTGAGAATGGATTACAGTAGAATTGTTCTTGAGACAGGACTAAAGCAGCCTGAAGCCATGAGCCTTTATGAAAAATTCGGCTATACGAAAATTAAACCTTACGGCAGGCACAAAGACGATCCTGACAGTATTTGCTACGAAAAATTTATACAACAGTGATCCTCGTAGAAACGCTTATAACCCTATTACATATTCACTCACTCACCTCTCAGATGTTACCTATTTACAGCACGATTTCCTGCAAATAAACACCCAATCCTCGTAGACGATCCATTTTTGAAACTTACCATATACCCCACTACCTCCCGATCCGTACCAGGAGATCCATACTTGTAACCCAATCTCTTACCTGCAATTAGCTGATCCTCGTAGAGGATACACATTTGTAACTTACCATATACCCCACTACCTCCCGATCCCCGTTAGGGGATCAACAGCCAAATTTTCCACTGCTCCGGATGCATTGTGTTAGCCTGAAAATAAGATTATATTAAGGTAAGATTTTTCAAAAACGAGGTTGAAGAATGGAAACTTTGAACCTCCCCTTCCTCCGGAAACAATTAATTGAACGCAGAGAGCGTCTGGAGCGCACCGCTAAGAACCTTCCGGAACCGATAAGGATTTACCGCCTTCTGCAGCAGATCGACAGAACCCTCGAAAGAATTGACAAAGGATCCTTCGGGATTTGCGAAGTCTGCCATGATCCTATTGAATCTGAAAGACTTGCTTTCGACCCCATGATAACTGTCTGTCTTGATCATATGAACAATGAACAGCAGAGGGCTCTCGAAAAGGACCTTGAGCTTGCAGGGAGAATACAGCGCGGACTTCTGCCGAAAAATAATATCAACGTCGACGGCTGGCAGTTCAGCTACCGCTACCATCCGGCAGGTATCGTCAGCGGCGACTTCTGCGATTTCATTCAGGCAGAAGGCAGCACATTCTTTTTTGTACTCGGCGACGTCTCTGGTAAGGGAATTTCCGCCTCCCTGATGATGTCGCAGCTTCACGCTCTTATCCGAAGCTTTCTCACATTCGGCCTCCCTCTTCATGAAATAGTCAAAAGAACAAACAGGCTGTTCTGTGAAAGTATCCTTTCTAATAACTATGCAACCATGGTATTCGGTAAAGGTATGCCGGACGGTGTTATTGAATTCTGCATCGCGGGACATAATCCGCCGGTTCTCTTAAAAGAAAATAATTATACACTGATTAAGGCTACCGGCATCCCTGTCGGTTTGTTCTGCGGATCTGAATATGAAGTAAGCCGGTTTTCTCTGGAACCGGGAAATACCGTTTTGATCTATACAGACGGTCTCACAGAATCCTTTTCCGGAGGAAATGAGTACGGCGAAAACCGCCTGATCGAAAGTTATCTAAATGCAGGTAATGAAACCCCAGAACTTATCCTGAATAAATTATTCAGTGAACACAGTTCTTTTATGAAAGCGGCTAAACCCTCAGACGATGTTACTGCCGCTATTTTAAAAAAAGTTTAAGTTTTCGGATGCCTTAGTACCCTAGAAGGTTAGGAATAAACCCTGATTTTTACCGGAGATACAAAATGGAAAACAAAAAGAAATATATTAAAGTTCCGTGCGATGGATGCACACTATGCTGCCAGGGTGATGCAATCAGACTGCTTGAGGAAGACGATCCGGAAAGTTATTTTACTGAACCCCACTCCTATATCTCCGGAGCTCTGATGCTTGCTCACAAGCCTAATGGCGACTGCATTTACCTTACTGAAAACGGCTGCAGCATACACGATCATACCCCTGCTTTATGCAGGGCGGGCGACTGCCGTGCCCTGGCTTACAAATATAATTTTGAAATGGCGCTGAAACTCCACGAAGGCGGCAGCATTGATCTGCGGGTCTGGGATAAGGGAAATGAACTTATTAAAAAAATGAGACGGGAAAATAGATTATAATTTTTTTAACATAGCTATGATGGGGAAATTCTGATTATTTTAACCTTCGTATAAAAATATTTTACTGATATTTGATAAAACAGATTATCATATTATTTCTGTTTTTTATTTTAATCGTCAAGGTTTGTTCCGCACAATCAGACCAGACCGCAAATAAAACTCAGATTTCAGGACTACCTGTAATCAGGAACTACCTTCCTGCTGAGTATAATGCTACTCCTCAGAACTGGTCTATTATAAAAGATACCCGCGGAGTCATGTACTTTGCAAATACTGGCGGGGTGCTTGAATATGACGGACTAAACTGGAGACTCATTCCTGTCAGGAATGAAGTTGCCAGGACCCTTGCGATGGATGGAAACGGCACTATCTATGTTGGCGGCGTGGATGAATTCGGCTACCTTCAGTCTGATCCTGACGGACTGATGAAATATGTTTCTCTCGTACCTCTCCTTCCGCAAAATGAAAAAGAATTCGGCGACATCTGGAGTATCTGCGTATCAGGCAGTGACATTTTTTTTCAGAGTACTTCACATCTCTTCCGTATAAAAGATCCGGCCGCTTCTCTTCAGAATCATAGACAGGCTGAAATAAAGATCTGGAAACCGGCAACCATTTTTAGTCCCGCTTTCCTGGTTAATCATAAATACTACATCCCCGAAACCGGAAAAGGACTTCTCAGCCTGAACGGCGATTCGCTTTCTCTTGTTCCTGAAGGCGGAAGGTTTGCAAATGAAACTATCTATGATATGCTCAGCTATTCTCCCGGCGCCGGTAAAACAGAATTGGAAAACGGGAAGATATTAATAGGAACTGCTGGCAGCGGATTTTATTTATATGATGGTAAAAGATTTACACCGTTCAAAACAGATGCTGACAGTTATTTAAGAAAAAATAAACTCTATTTCAGGGGAGCTATTCTCAGTAATAACCGGTTCGTGTTCGGTACCCAAACCGGCGGTATTATAGTTATTGATAGTAAAGGCAGACTCCTGCAGGTAATTAATAGAAAAAACGGACTGAACGATAATACCGTGTGGTTTGTGTATCCGGATGACAGCGGTATATTATGGCTTGGATTAAATAACGGGGTCTCAAGGGTTGCTTACCCTTCCCCGCTTACACTGATTGATTCAAGGTTCGGAATCGACGGACTAATATTCTCAGTCAATCAATTTTCCGGAAGTCTGTTTCTCTCCACTCCTAATGGTGTTTATCATTCGACCAGGGTGGATGGCAATTTGTCATCTGTCTTTAAGCCTGTTAACGGCATTAACTCGGAATCGTGGGAACTTCTCAGCCTCGACGGGTATCAGCTTGCTGCAACTACTCACGGTGTGTTCAGGCTAGAGAATGATCAGGCTTTTAGTATAAAGACTGACTGGAGATTTGCTTACTCATTTTATAAAAGCAAGTTCCATCCCGATCTTATTTATATTGGACTGCATGACGGCCTGGCAAAGTTAAAGTTCATACACGGTGAGTGGATTGACGGCGGAAGAATTCCCGGGATAAAAGAAATTATTACTCAGGTGGTGGAAGCACCGGGAGGAACATTGTGGCTCTCCTCATATAATAAAGGAATCATCAGAATTATCCCTGATTATAATAGTAATAACTCATCCTATACTATCTCAAGGTTTGAGGACAAACTTCCGGGAAGACAGATTCCCATAATTCTTTTTAAAGACAGGGTAATTTTCGGAACCCCTGACGGGTTGAAAAATTACGATACCAGCACCGACTCATTTGTTTATGATTCGTCTTTTGGAAATTATTTTAAGAACTTCCGGATAACCGACCTGAAAACAGATGCAGCCGGAAATTTATGGATAGCTGGCAGCAAAAATAATAGTGCTGAAACGGGTAGAATCATTCCCGATTCAAAAAACGGGTACAGATGGGAATCATTCTCTCTTCTGAAATTGATAATGGATCAGATCTCAACATTTTCTACTTATAAGTTATTCCCGGACAAGTATGATAAAAACCTGCTATGGCTTACGTACGGTGAAAAGTTGTACAGGTTTGATCTCAAAGAAGATTATACGCGTACGGCTCCGAATAATTATTACAGCATTATACGTCAGATAAATCTTAACGGTGATTCTACTATTTATTCAGGAGGTTTTTCCCCTATCCGTCTTATAAACAAGGAATGGGATCTTCATTCCGGAATTAGTTCCATTGAAATTTCTTATGCATCCCCGGATTATTTCCGTGAAGGAGGAAGTAAATACCGCTATTCACTTGAAGGGTATGATAATAAATGGTCCGACTGGACATCTGAGAACCGGAAGGAATACACCAATCTTTCCCCGGGGCTTTATAAGTTTAATGTCCAGGGAAGAAATATACTCGGTGAATCGGGTAAAACAGCGTCTTTTTCATTTTACATTCCAGCACCCTGGTATAAATCGGCCTGGGCAATTATTCTTTTTTCACTACTGCTTGTTTCCGGTATCTGGTGGATAGTAAATCTGAGATTCAGCATACTTGAAAAACGAAATATCGAACTGGAGGCTGTTGTAGATAAACGAACTAACGAGGTGCGCCGCCAGAAAGATATACTCGAAGAGCAGGCTCAAAAACTCCTTGAGCTCGACAGGCTGAAATCAAATTTCTTCGCTAATATTTCACATGAATTCAGAACACCTCTTACATTAATAATGGGACAGATTGAAAGCCTTCTCGGGGCTCATCCTGAAGAATTTTCACGCAAGAAATTAAAGACTGTCTTATCAAACTCAAAACAACTGCAGGCTTTGATAAACCGGCTGCTTGAGCTGACTAAGCTTGAGTCGGGTGAATTCAAAATGAAAGTAGCACGTACAGAACTGAATGCTTTCCTTCGTAAAATACTTTCCGCTTTTGAATCCTTAACTGAAAGACAAAACAAAAAGCTGGAATTTAACCGGTACCGTGATGATATTTATGTGCATATCGACAGGGAAAAAATTGAGGAGGTTTTTAATAACCTGATATCAAATGCTATTAAGTTCACACCTGAGAAAGGTAAAATTTCCCTGACTATTGCATTGGAAGAAGATCGAAGTGATTATGTAAGTATATATGTAGAAGATACGGGTATCGGAATTAAGGAAGAAGACGTGATGCACATTTTTGACCGCTTCTACCAGGCGGATAGTTCGCAGACACGGGAATATGAAGGAACCGGAATTGGATTGGCCATAGTTAAGGAACTTGTACAGCTTCATAAAGGCCTTATTTCTGTAAAAGGTATACAGAACAGCGGAACTGCATTCTGTGTTCAGCTAAGGATCGGGAAGGAGCATTTTATCAATGAACCGAATATTGAATTGGTGGAAAACGGAAAGGAATCAGAATTCATCCGCGGAGAGATTTTCTCTGAGGAAGATGACTATAGTGATATCGATGCAAATGAAAACTCGGCAAAGGAAGTTGTGCTCGTTGTTGAAGATAACCATGATATGCGGGCTTTTATAAGGGAAAACCTTGAGGAGGAGTATCGGGTTCTACTGGCCAAAAACGGTGTGGAAGGAGTAAATAAGGCTCTTGAGACAATCCCTGACCTTATAATTACGGATGTAATGATGCCCGCTATGAACGGGTTTGAACTTACAGTCATACTAAAGGCGGATAATAAAACCAGCCATATTCCCATAATAATGCTTACAGCAAAGGCTGATGAGGAAAGCAAACTTCTTGGACTGGATAAGGGAGTAGATGATTACCTGATCAAGCCATTCAGCACGAAAGAGCTCTGCGCCCGTGTGGGCAATCTTATTAAACTGCGCAGACTCCTGAAAGAAAGGTATAATGAAATAAGCGCTATCAGTTCCAGTGAAATTGACGCAATACCGATAGATAAAGCATTCATTGATAGGGTATTCAAGATTATTAAGGAGCATCTTGAAGATCAGTCATTCAGTGTGACAATTCTGGCAGAGGAAGTCGGAATGAGCGTTTCACAATTAAACAGAAAGCTTAATGCGCTGATTAACCAGTCGGCTGGAAAACTTATTCGTGCAACCAGGCTGGATTATGCTTCACAGCTGCTGAAAAACAAAGCCGGCAATATTTCAGAAGTGGCATATCGGGTAGGTTTCAGCGATACACCCGGATTCACACACAGTTTTAAAGAAAAGTTCGGCTGCACTCCAACGGATTACATTAAATCCAACACATAAATTAATATTGCATTCCTTCTCTTTTTTTCCTTCAATCCTATCCTATTTGATAACCTGCACAGAATTCACAACGATTTGAGCAAAAATCGTAACTCGATTTAGGTTTCAAGCATTACTTTTGCATCAATCAATTGAGAGGTATCACTATGAAAATTTTTTCGGCAATCTACTTTTTCTGCCTGATTTTTATTACAGCAGTTTCAGCACAGACTATAAACGAAATTATTGACCTTGGTCCGGGCGGAGTGAGCGGAATTTCAAAAAACGGACAATTTGTTTGCGGAATGTCCTACCCTTCCCCTGCTTTTATATGGAGCGAAAGTACTGGGAGAATAGACCTAAGCCAAACAGAATATTCAGAAGCGTACGGAGTTTCTAATAACGGTATAGTTGCCGGCAGATTTTATGACCCCGGACTTCCAGCTCCCGGCGGCAATCCTACCCTCAGAGCAGGATCCTGGGAAAATGGTACATGGATGGGTCTTCCCGGAATGGATGGTTTACTTCCGCTTGATGAGATGAGCTTTACACACGCTTACGGAATTTCAGCGGATGGTTCAAGAATAGCGGGAATGCAGTGGCATGCAAACTGGACGGTTGAAGCTGTTTATTGGGATAACGGTAGTGTCACAGGTTTAGGTCAGGAAAACGGTGGGAATAGCCGCGTAAATGCATTATCAGACGATGGTTCAATCATGGCCGGCTGGAACGGCGGCCCTTCAAATATCCCAGATAGAACCGCATACTACTGGGATCCGGTACCGCATTTTATGGGCGGATATGACACAACTTACCCTGTGGGAGAATGTGCAGGTGTAAGTTCTGACGGTTCGATGATTGTAGGCGGGTCTGCGGGTGTAGTATTCCTGTGGACGCAGGCAGCAGGAATGCAGTGGCTGACTGACCCTACGTTATACCAGGGTGGATCAGCTCTGGGTATTGCAGATGACGGTACCATTGTCGGTTATGTGGATCCGGGAGGATTTAACTACCAGGCTTTTATTAAAAAACCTAATTGGCCGGACGTTGTTTACTTATCAACTTATATAAATGATAGTCTTGAAATCACTGGCTACAGTGACTGGTATTTTGCTTTCGGACAGGCAATATCTGCGGACGGAAACTCGATTGGTATTTCTGCCTATAGTCCTCTGGGCGAACCGAAAGCTCTTCTTTTGAAATTAAACCAAATCGTTCCTGTTGAACTTATTTCATTTACTACCGCTTCCATCAATGAGGGTATAAAACTTAGCTGGAGTACGTCTACAGAATCTAACAATTCAGGTTTCAAAGTTGAAAGAAAAAATAGTAAGGATGAATGGATTGAGTTAGGTTTTGTTCCCGGAAATGGAACTTCAACAGCACAAAATAATTATAGTTTTGTAGATCAGCAGCCTGCGAACGGTATAAACTACTACCGGTTAAAACAGGTTGATTATGATGGTACCTTCAAGTATTCCCCAATCGTTGAATCAGAATTTATTCCGGGGATTTATGAACTTCAGCAGAATTATCCGAACCCGTTCAATCCTGCAACAAGGGTGAAGTTCACCTTACCTAAAGATGATATGGTAAACATAACTGTTTATAATTCTATTGGTGAAAAAGTCAGTACACTCGTAAACGAAGTAAAAAGTCAAGGGTCTCATACATTAACTTTCGATGCGCATGGGCTTGCCAGCGGTCTGTATATACTTAGAATGTCAACAGGCAGCTTTTCCCGGACAATTAAAATGAATTTAATAAAGTAGAAGTCAAATAAGCATTCAATTGAGAGCAGAATTTATTATGAATAAGAACTACACTTTTATATTCCTGATCAGCATTATACTGATTTCATTTTTTCCTCTGCAGGCACAAATAACGGCACAGTTCATTGATATTGGACCAGGCGGTGCTGCAAAGGTATCTAACAATGGTGTTTATGTATGCGGGAACAATTACCCCGCTCCGGGATTTCTCTGGTCTGAAAGTACAGGGAGAATAAATCTAGGAACTGGCTATACTGAAGCAATGGCTGTATCGGATAACGGAGTTGTTGCCGGATCGTTTATAGATCCGAATCTGCCTGACCCCTCAGGCAGTCCTACATTCAGGGGAGGTTATTACCAGAATAATATGTGGAATCCTTTACCGGGTTATTATCCTATCCTCGATTCATCATCATATACCTATGCCGATGGAATTTCAGGCGATGGTTCTATAATAGTGGGGATGGAATGGGTTCCCGGGTATAAAGCAGAAGCAGTTTACTGGGATAGCACACGATCGATACACCTGCTCGGAAGAACCGGCGGAGGCAGCAGCCGTGCAAATGATGTGGCCGTAACCGGTGGCAGTTTGATAATTGCCGGGTGGGACGGTGATGCTAACGGACCTGACAGGCGTGCTTTTTACTGGGATCCCCAACCTCACTTTATGGGAGGTTATGACACCACATATCCTGTTGGTCAATGTTTCGGGCTAAATTCGGATGGAAGCAAAATTGTAGGAGGTTCCGCGGGAGCACCATTTGTATGGTCAGCTTCAACCGGAATGGTATGGATTACTACTGACTATATCAATTATGCTTCTTATGCAAAGGATATTTCCGACAATGATATTGTCGTAGGCTACGTTAGTCTGAATGTCGGGAATTACCAGGCTTTTATTATAAAACCCGGTTGGAATGATTTTATGTTTCTCAAAGATTATCTGATCGACAGTCTGGGTATAACAGGTATATCCGACTGGTATTTTCCATTTGCAAATTCTATTTCAGCAGACGGTTTAACGCTAACAGGTACTGCATATCCTCCAAATGCGGGACCTGAAGCATTCGTGGTAAAAATGGGAAACAACATCCCTGTAGAATTAACTTCATTTACAGCTGTCGTTGAAAATCAAAAAGTTAAACTTTCATGGACAACTGCTACGGAAACTAATAACAGGGGGTTTGATATAGAAAGAAAGAGTCAGACCTCAGGATGGAGTAAGATAGGGTTTATCACAGGAAACGGAACAAGCACCCAAACAAAATTCTATAGTTATGAGGATAACATAGTTTCCTCAGAGCAATACTTCTACCGGCTGAAACAAATTGATTTTGATGGCAGTTCAGCATACTCAACGGAAATAGAAATTAATACCATTACGCTTACTGAATTTACATTAAATCAGAATTACCCAAATCCGTTTAACCCCTCGACTAAAATTTCTTTTTCACTGGCGCAGACATCAAATGTTAAACTCTCAGTATTTAATATCCTCGGTCAAGAGGTCGCAGTCCTGCTGAGTGAAGTAAAGAATTCGGGCGGATATAATCTGGAATTTAACGGGTCGGATTTGCCAAGCGGTGTTTATTTATACACAATAGAAGCTGTTCCTGTGGACGGTCATGGTACCGGTTTTATCTCCAGTAAAAAAATGACATTACTTAAATAATCATTAACATATTATTCATTAACAGGAAAGTATTATGCACAAAATATTCACAATGTTCGCAGCATTGTTAATGGTCATGGCCACAAGCTTCAGCCAGGCGCAGACATTAACATATGCATTTGACGGAGCCCTATTCAGCTACGGCGTCATAAACCTCAGCACAGGCGCATTTTCCTCCATAGGTTTTGTTCCCCAGGGCAGCTCATATTACCCCGTTTCAGCAGATAACGATGGTGTTGACGGACAGTACGCAATTATGGTGGATTTTAATCTAAACGGTTACCATTTACGACACATCAATTTTACCAATCTTACTTCTGATAGTATCGGAATGGTGCAGCCTCTGGCTGCAGGACAGACACAAATAAAGGGTATGTCACATGATGTAACTACCGATACCTGGTACGTTATAAGTGGTGATGATTTCGGCACCGCAGGATTCCTTTATACAATGGATATTACCACAGGTACATTAACGGAAGTCGGAACAATTCAGAATGCTTCAGTACCTATTACCCTCGCAATAGACTGCGGCGGAAATGCTTATATCGTAAATGTTGAAGGTGCATTCACAACTACAGCTGTATTGTACTCATTGAATCTTTCGACGGCAGCTGCCACCCTGGTAGGCACAAATCTCGGCTTCGATAATGTAACTTACGGAAGTCAGGATATGGATTTTAATCCCGAGGATGGAAATCTTTACTGGTCAGCTTATTGGTCATCAGGATTTTTTGATGAGGGAGGATCATTCAGAATGATCGATGCCTCTACCGGAACTTCAACTGAAATAGGCACTTTCGGACAATTTGAAACAATCACCGGATTGAGCGTAGATGCAGAATGTGTTACACCTGTAGAGATGACATCCTTCACAGCATCTGCTAATGGAAATTCTGTTACCCTTTACTGGTCTACCGCAACTGAGACAAATAACCAGGGTTTCTCTGTTGAAAGAATGTCAGCTAATTCATCATGGCAGCAGATTGGTTTTGTTCCCGGTTTCGGCACCTCCGCCAGTCAGCATTCATACACATTTAATGATAACAACCTGAATGCTGGTTCATATTCTTATAGACTTACACAAACAGACTTCGACGGAACCTCAACTTATTCTGAGGTTGTTAATGCGGACATTTCTCAGCCCGCAGTTTTCAAGCTGGATCAGAACTATCCTAATCCTTTTAATCCGTCCACTAAAATCAGTTACTCAGTTCCTGAGCAATCATTCGTCAGCATTAAAATATATAGTATTGCAGGTGAAGAAGTCGCATCTCTTGTTAATGGAATGCAGACTCGAGGTCACCACCAGGCTATATTTAATGCAAAGAACCTCTCAAGCGGTATATATATCGCAAGAATGACGGCAGGCAGCTTCAATTCAATTATAAAGTTGAACTTGCTTAAATAGGAAAAAGTAACCTACCCCGGGGAGGTTTACATTTTATATGTAAGCCTCCTTTTTATTTTGGTGAGAAATAAAAAGTTGGTTTGATATTCTGTTTTAGTTGTTTTATTTCCTCTGACCCTTAAAACTTTTTCTGTTCCTGTTCTTTTTCCTGTCAGACGATTTGCTCTTTTCTCTTTTATGACCTGAACTGGGTCTATTTCCGCTCTTCTTTTTAGAAGCGACTTCCACTCCGATTTCCCGACCCTTAAATTTCTGGCCGTTAAAAGCCTGAAGAATCAAATCTGTATATTCTTTATCTGTTTCAAAGAAAGAGAATGTTTTCAGAATTTCTATATCGCCTACTTCAACGCTGTCGCTGCCTGTATATTCGTTTATAAGACGCAGCAGCTTCTGCGGCTGAAGTTTATGGTTGCTTCCAAGGTTAATAAAAAAGCGTGTGTTTCGTGAGCCGGAATCATTTCTTTTCTCTTTTGAAGAAACCGGATTAAGGTCGGGTGTGTTTTTATAATACTTCAGAAACCTGTTAAACTCAAGGGAAACAAATTTCTTTATGAGTTCCTCCCTGTCGAGCCATTCGAGTTTTTTATAGATCGATGGCAGGAAAGATTCAATCTGAGAATTATCTACTCCGGCTTTTTCGATCCGGTCTATAAGATGAAACAGCTGCTTTTCGCAAATTTCTCTGCCTCCGGGTACCTGGAGATGTTCAAACTCCTTACCGATCTGATCTTCAATCAGAGAAAGTCTGATGTTCTCTTTAAGGTTTGAAATAACAATGGATGTACCCTTTCTTCCGGCGCGTCCTGTTCGTCCGCTCCTGTGAGTATAAAGGTCTGACTCATCAGGAAGACTATAGTTTATAATATGGGTAAGGTTTTCAACATCAAGTCCCCTTGCTGCAACATCCGTAGCAACAAGCAGCGTAATTTTCTTACTCCTGAATTTATTCATAACCACATTTCTCTGGGCCTGTGAAAGGTCGCCATGCAGAGCCTCAGCATTATAACCGTCTTTTACAAGCAGATCAGCTATTTCCTGGGTTTCCCGCCTTGTTCTGCAGAAAATAATGCCGTAAATCTCAGGATAAAAGTCTGCTATTCTTTTTAATGCCGGATATTTGTCACGTGCATGAACCATATAGCAGACATGAGAAACATCATCGGAACCTGAATTCTTACGTCCGATCGAGATCTCCAGAGGCTTATTCATATACCTGTTGGCAATCTTTTTAATATCATCAGACATAGTTGCTGAGAAAAGAAGAGTGTTCTTTTCAGCTGGTGAGGTTGCAAGAATAGATTCAAGGTCATCCCGGAATCCCATACTCAGCATTTCATCTGCTTCGTCCAGAACAACGGTTTTTATTTTGGTAAGGTCGACGATTCTTCTTCTTAGGAGATCCAGAAGCCGTCCCGGTGTAGCAGAAATAATATGAGAACCGGCCTTAATTTTTTGTATCTGTTTTTCCATGCTTGAGCCGCCGAATACCGCAGCAATCTTGAGTCCCGGAGTGTATTTCGCAAATTCTGTAAGATCATCGGCTATCTGCAGGCACAATTCCCTCGTGGGCGCTAGAATAAGATGCTGTGTGTACTTGTGGTTTACTTTGGTTTTCTGAATCAGCGGCAGACCGAATGCAGCCGTCTTTCCTGTGCCCGTCTGTGCAAGGGCAATTATATCAGAACAATCATCCTTAATTAAAAGTGGAATTACTTTCTCCTGAACCGGCATAGTAGTTTCAAAGCCCAGGTCTTCAACAGCGCGAACCAGGGCTTCTCCCAGTCCCGCTTCCTTAAATGTCAGCATTTGTTTCTTTCTATTTCATTAAAATATTTTTTACTATGACTGTAAGACATCTATCAGCCGCAAATACAAACTCTATTTAAATTCAGCATTATTATCAGAGAAGTAATTCAGGCAAGAATATGTTTTGATTCAGGCTGGCTTAATTCCCTTCCGCAACGGAAAAGAAATATTAACGATTGTAAAATACACCTGTAAATTACAAAAATGTTCCCTAATTTCCTTTTTTTTATACAGCGGAAGAACCCGCATTATGACCAAGGGGCAAATATTGCGTTAGATTCCGCAACCTGCTTTCAAATGCCATCAAATATTCGGAAATGGGCGGTTTAGAAAGCAGCGAACAGAAAAGCTCATTGAGCACTTCTCATTTATTAACCGACTCCAGGTGAAGTCTTCTCGATTGCCGGAAACTTACCAGTTTTTTCTGTTTTTCATCCCAAAGACTGAGCAGCATGCTTTTAAGACTTGAACGAAGTGTTAATACGGTTGCACTATTCTGAAGTTCCGGGTTCTCTTTCTGGCATTTCTCAAGCAGATAGTTCGGTATGCGGGGACTTAAATGATGAATATGATGAAACCCGATGTTGCCGGTAAACCATTGCAGTACTTTCGGCAGCTTGTAGTATGAGCTCCCGTGCAAAGCCGCTTTTGAAAAATCCCAGTTTTCACCTTCTGCCCAGTAAGTATCCTCAAACTGATGCTGCACAAAGAATAACCAGGCTCCTGTTGAAGATGTAATTATTGATATGGGAAGCTGGATCATAAGGAATGCCTGAATTCCGACAAGCCAGATGAGCGAAGCTATAAGGAGACCTATAGCAAGACTCGTCATATAAACACCAAGCTGGTAATTCTTCATAGCCTTATCCCTCGGGGAAGGAAACCGGTAGACTATTAAAAATAATATTGTTGGGAACACGATGAAAAGGATCAGCGGATTTCTGTAAAGCCTGTATTTAAGTTTGCCCCAGCGCGTGAGGCTGAAATACTCAGCTACAGTCATAGTATAAATATCACCTATTCCCCTCGCCTTAAGGTTCCCGGCATTTTTATGATGAATTGCATGTTTCTTCCGCCAGTAATGATAAGGAGTAAAAGTAAAAATACTGCAGAAGATTCCGCACCTGTCATTTGCACGCTGTGATTTAAAGAGATGAACCATGCCCGCAGTCATGCTGAAAAATAAAAAGCCGTATTGAGAATCCCGCAGCCGGAAAAGCCAGCAGCAATGTAATCCAGTAACTGTAATCGATGGAATACAGCATCAGCAGCCATATCAAAACAAAAGGAATAAAAGTATTCGATAACTGCCATATACTTTTGCGTGTTTGAGATTTCTGATACCTGGAAACGAGGTTCTTCCAGACATGAGGGTTAGTCAAAGAATCAGGCGCATTCATTTATTGAAATAAACTCCGGGGAAATTTGTTAAATAATCTAATAGTATAATACAAAAAAAAAGAACATATTCTTGTGCCAAAACAAATCCTCGCTTAATATGAAGCAATCATAGTGATGCAAAATTTGTATCCGAATCGGTATTGACATAAATACATATATAAAATATATTGTGCTCAGAATCTTAAATATAAAAACATTGAATTTTATAAACCTCAAATACAGAACACATATTCAAACCCGCACCTCTTTCTGGCGCTGGCGCCGCTAATATATTTCCACTTTCATACGTCCGAACGTAACTGATTTTTCTTTACCGTATCAATTTATTAATTCGTTAATCACAGGAGTAATACTATGAGCTCTCCCAGGAAGATTCTATTAAATGAATCAGAGATGCCCGATAATTATTATAATATCCAGGCTGATATACCCAATCCCCTTCTCCCCCCTCTTCACCCCGGAACCAAAAAACCTGTTGGTCCCGATGACCTTGCCCCTCTGTTCCCGATGGAACTAATTAAACAGGAAGTTTCAAAGGAAAGATATATTGAAATTCCCGATGAAGTAAGGAAAGTTTATAAATCCTACAGGCCTACTCCGCTTTACAGGGCATCTAACCTTGAAAATCTTCTCGATACCCCCGCACGGATTTATTATAAGTACGAAGGTGTGAGTCCTTCCGGTTCTCATAAACCGAATACAGCTATTGCACAGGCGTTCTACAATAAGCAGGAAGGTGTTAAAAAGCTGATAACCGAAACCGGTGCAGGACAATGGGGAAGTGCCCTCAGCTTTGCCTGTAATCAGTTTGGACTTGCCTGCGAAGTGTACATGGTAAGGATAAGCTACGACCAGAAACCGTACAGAAAAATAATGATGAATACCTTCGGCGCAGAGGTATATTCTTCTCCTAGCAGCAGAACCAATTCGGGTAAAAAGATTCTATCTGAAACCCCCGATTCCCCCGGGAGCCTTGGCATCGCTATCTCCGAAGCGATCGAACGTGCGGCCACAACGGAGGGCGCAAAGTATTCACTCGGCAGCGTACTTAACCACGTTCTGATGCATCAGACGGTAATCGGACAGGAGGCGGTGAAGCAGCTTGAAATGACCGGCGACTTCCCCGATATAATCATTGCCCCTTTCGGCGGAGGTTCAAACTTCGCGGGGCTCGCCTTCCCTTTCCTCAGGTATAACCTGCAGGAGGGTAAAAATATAAGATGCATTGCCGTTGAACCCGCCAGCTGTCCCAAGCTTACTAAGGGGGAGTTCCGTTATGATTTCGGTGATACGGCAGGTCTTACTCCTCTTATACCTATGTATACGTTGGGTCATACATTCGTACCTGCTCCTATTCATGCAGGCGGCTTGAGGTACCACGGGGCCGGGGCGATCATCAGTCAGCTTCTTAAAGATAAGCTCATAGAAGCTTCAGCCCTGCAGCAGATCGAGTGCTTCGAGGCCGGCGTTCAGTTTGCAAAGGCCGAAGGAATTATTCCAGCCCCTGAAGCCAATCATGGAATTGCGCAGGTAATACGTGAAGCTCTCAAAGCCAGGGAGGAAGGAACAAAGAAAACATTGCTGTTTAATCTATGCGGACATGGGTATTTCGATATGAGTGCTTATGAGGCATTCTTTGCCGGAAAGCTCGTCGATCATGAATTATCGGATGATGAGCTGTATTCCGATCTGAGAAAACTCGATACGCCTGAAGCAGCCTGACTTTTAGATGTTTGATATTTTGTAAGGAACACCGGGATTAACTTTTAGTTCCGGTGTTTTTATTATTCCCCTATGGCCGATTGTCAACTGTTAACAAGATACATCCTTCATTAGAGCCGACTGAATTTGACAGAATTTTTTATTTAAGTATATTTTCTATGATCATTTATTGATTTTTGAGTTCACTTACTGAAAGATTCAGTTGATCAAAACAGACAGCAGAATATTAATGGTTGTCTCCCCCGGATGTAAACATTTCCCTTACACATCTATCCCTGCCTTATTTATTAAACAGAGGAGAAAAAATGAAAACAACATCAGTTTTATTTATCCTAGCTATGATGTTAAGCTTCCTTTTCACTAATTGTAATAAAGAAGAAAATAATACCACTGAACCTCCTGCACCGGTGTGCGATCAGGCCTGTCAGGATGAACATCTTGCTTACGGCATAGTAGATGTTTTCTGGTTTATATGGAACCAGAATATTGCAGGTCAGCCGGCAGGCAATAAAGATTTCACAGTTAATGGCCCCCAGGGGGGTAATGTCCACGTAACAGGAAATACCGAGGTTTCAGCTTCAACCGGAATCAACACAATGCATATTGTACTCGAGTTCAGCAATTGTAAGGGTATTGAAGAAACCTATAACCTGATATTCAACGGCACGCTGGCGGCAGATGGCACTTTTTCAACAACCCATAAAGCTATAACTTTCTCGAGCGGACAGCTTGGCTATGGCGGTTCCGTCGGCAAAGATAACTGGGTAACTCCCGTGGATGGAAGCTGTTCTGTAACAATCAATCAGACGATTTCTTCGGTTACAGGTACTATCTGTGGAAGAACATTCAGCTACTGATTATTGTTAAAGCTGACTGGCTGCCTGTGTAGAATTATTGCTGTCGGTTTAAGACATTGCCGTCCGGTTTTAACTGACTGAGGTTTAACTTTACCCTGTGTTTATTCCCGTCAGTTTTAATCAACAGAGGTTTAACTTTCCCCCGGGTTTATTGCCCTCAGTTTTAGGGTTTATTGCCATCCGGTTTTAACTGACGGAGGATTAACTTTAACCTGGTTCTATTGCCGTCAGTTTTAGCTGCTTTGCCGTCCGGTTTTAACTGCTTTGCTTCAGTTTTTAACCGACTGAAGTTTAACTTTGCCTCGGGTTTATTGCCGTCGGTTTTAACCGACGGAGGTTTAACTTCACTCCGGGTTTATTGCCGTCGGTTTTAACCGACGGGCCCGAAATAATACAATAATATCCCGGCTTTAGCCGCATCTGAAGATTACTTCCAATATTCGCAGAGGGTTAGCACTTGTCCATTACTCAATTCAGGGAAATGAAATATCCGGCCTCTGTATATTGATACTCTTTTCACTATTCTTTACATTATTATATATGTATTAATATTTACCGGGGGATCGTATGAAAAAAGTACTTTTACTCCTTGCTCTTCCGTTCACTATATTATTCTTCCTCTCTAAAACTGTATCCGCGCAGGGATTTGATTTAACACTCTACCAGCAATTCCTGCAGAACCATCAGAATATGCAGACACAGGATCTTCTACAGATGCATCCCGCCGGTATATTCGAAGATAATATAAATGTTAACTACCAGGATGTTTTTTATTTCGATTCGATCGATGCAAAATACAACCTGACTGAGTTTGAAAAGTCGCTGATCTACGACCATGGTTTTATGGTCAGCCAGCGGCTTTCTAAGAAGTCATTCGGGGAGATACTCCTTGATATTCACCATTATGATCTGCCGGTGTTCGTTTCAACCGACGCAATCCTTTATGCGTACCATGTATCGTATGACAGGATACTCATGGAAGTGGAGCTCGGTTACCTGATCGATAAGGTTACTAACCTTTTAACTTCACTCAGAAACTCCTTCCCGCAGCTTGTAAGCATTTATACGTCTGAACCGGGAATGCTGCAGATGCTCAAGGATGTGGATCTGTACCTGACGGTTGGCTTGAAGCTTACCGGGCAGAATATAAACCCTTACTACCCTGAAAATACGGGTATCATAGACACTGTTATCAGCCATGTAATGGATGCAAATACATTTTATAATGATACATTGTTTTCATCCAACTGCGTGGCCCACGACTATAGTCAGTTTAGACCCAGAGGTCATTACGACTCGGATGATTATCCCCAGCTTCGCCTTTATTTCAGAACGATGATGTGGCTCGGCCGAATAGAAATGTACCTTATTAAACCTTCTATAGGGAGTCCGGACTGCTGGCCCCAGACTACAGAGGATATACAGCGTCAGATTATCGACGCAAACCTGGTATATGAATTATTCGGACTCGCAAATGTACATTCAGATTATGAAGAGATTGAGGATATCATCAAATTCTTCGTGGGCGATCAGGATAATGTTACACTTGATAATATGGAGTATCTCAGGAACGCTGTTCAGCTTACCAGCGCCTCCCAGCTGCTCGATACTCTTAAAGTAGATGAATTTCAGGACACCCTCCGGAATCAGTCGTTTGCCTTCCAGCTGATTCTCTCTCAGCTGCTTACGGGAAACCCTATAGCCGGCGACAGTCTGACTCCCGCATCATCATTCCTTTTGTTCGGCCAGAGATATGTTGACGACTCATATGTTACGGCGAGCGTGGTATACGATAGAATATGGTTCGAGGAGCAGAGAATATGCCGCCTCTTCCCTTCAACGCTGGATCCGATGTTTGCTCTTGGCAACAACGCCGCTGCACAGCTGCTGATCCCGGAACTGGATGAATACCATTACGGAACGAACCTTGCAGCGCTGAGGTATTTGTTTGATTCTTTCCCCCCGGAATATTGGGGGACTACGATGTACAAGCGGTGGCTTGGTCTGATCAAATCCCTCAATCCTCCCGAAGATAGAAGCAGCTTACCGGGATTTATGACCACTGCTGCATACTGGCAGGAGAAACTTAATACCCAGCTCTCCTCCTGGGCTGAGCTGAGGCATGATAATTTATTGTATGCCAAACAGTCGTATACCGGTATTGGTGTATGTTCATATCCTTACGGATATGTTGAACCTTTTCCCGGCCTTTATGATGAGTTAAAAAATACCGGGAGCTTCGGATATAATTATTTCCAGAATGTCACCTTCCTTGACGGCGAAATTAAACAGCATATTCTAAATTACTTTACTAACCTGCAGTTTACCTGTGATACACTCAAATCAATTTCGCAAAAAGAACTTGATGACGTTCCTCTTTCCGTCGAAGAAACAACTTTCCTGAAGAATATGATGTTTGAGATGTCAACCTATACCGGAACAGTCTATGACGGCTGGTATCCCAAATTAATATACCAGGATGAGTCTTATGATTTTAAAGGCATCATAGATGCCAATTATATCGTAGCAGATATCCATACTACACCTTCCGACTGCAGTGGTAATATATTCGGATGGGTTACGCACGCCGGTACTGGTCCTGTTGATGCCGCGGTTGTTATAGCAAAAATTCCGGGAGGACAGGAATGCGCTTTTATCGGTCCCGTTCTCAGCTACCGCGAATACGTTACTACCGATTTTCTCCGGTTAACAGACGAGGAGTGGAGTTCAGATTATATGTTCTCATCCGGCCGGCCTGACTGGGTTAATCTCTACCTGGCCGATTCAACAGGCGGCAGTAGGGGTGAAGGTGGTCGTCTCATTACTTCGGTTAAGCTTGAAGATAATGCTCAGAACGTTTCAGATTACCTGACTGTTTCAAATTATCCTAATCCTTTTAACCCGAGTACAATCATAAAATTTTCGGTTCCTTACGATCTCAGTAATGAAAATGCCGAGCTGATTATTTATGATATACAGGGACAGGCGGTGAAGCACCTTGTTAACCAGGTAATCCCGGCAGGTAATTATGTAACTAAATGGTATGGTAAAAATGATGACGGCAATCCCGTTTCAAGCGGAATTTATATTTACCGGCTGAAGATCGCCGGACGACAGGCCGTCGGTAAGATGAACCTTATCAGGTAATGTTTTTTAATGCGGCTAAAGCCGGGAGGTTCTTTTATCTTTGTTGCCCGTCAGTTAAAACTGGACGGCAATTTAAGCTCAAGGCAGATCCGGTTTGAACCGCTTTGCCGTCGGGTTTTAACCGCTTTGCCGTCCGGTCTGAACAGCACTGCCGTCAGGTTTTGATCGCTTTGCCGTCAGGTTTTAACTCGCTTTGCCGTCCGGTTTTGATCGCTTTGCCGTCAGGTTTTTCTGGTTTGACGTACGGGTTTACTACTTTGCCGTCGGGTTTTAACCGCTTTGCCGTCCGGTTTTTCTGGTTTGACGTACGGGTTTACTACTTTGCCGTCGGGTTTTAACCGCTTTGCCGTCCGGTTTTTCTGGTTTGACGTACGGGTTTACTACTTTGCCGTCGGGTTTTAACCGCTTTGCCGTCCGGTTTTAACCGACGGAGTAAAAATAATCCTACGATATCCCGGCTTTAGCCGCATTTAAAGATTATACACAACCCCGTAGAGGATGAACCTCTTCTCTAATTCATCACTTCCAGGTTGTATTTTTCCTTGAAGACATCGTTGTAATGTATGCTTCCGTCCGAAGCAATGATAAGACATGGGTAACCCAGCTGCTTATCGCTCAGCGCTTTCTTCCAGCCTAATAGAAACACATATGTGGCTGTAGCATCCGCCTCTTCCGCTGTCGGAGCAATGATGGTTGAGCTTTCAGAAAGTGAACCGGGATAGCCTGTGGCGGGATCGAGAATATGATGATATCGTTTTCCATTAATTATTCTGAACCTCTCATAGTCTCCGCTCGTTGCAACCGCATAGTCTTTCAGATTGAATGCCCCGGCAAGGTCATTTGTGCGCCGCGGATGTTTTATCCCTACCCGCCATTCTGTGCTCCCGTCTTTCGTACCCGATACGTAAAGATCGCCGCCTGCATTCAGAATGAAGTTTGTTATTCCTTTCTCCTTCAGTACAGCCGATCCTCTGTCAATCGCATAACCCTTTGCAATTCCTCCAAGGTCCACCGACATTCCCTTCTTTTTCAGATATACAGTAGAATCCTGCTCGTTTATCCCGATGTCCCTGTAGTTAACCAGCTTGTCCAGCTTCTTAATCTCTCCCGCTGTCGGCAGAACGATCTCCTTGTCTTCGCTGAATCCCCAAAGATCTGAAAGGGGACCTATAGTCACATCAAATACTCCGCCATAGTTCCTGCAGTAGGCTTTGGCGCGCTTCATCATTTCAAGTGTTTCGTAACTCACTTTCACCGGATGAATGCCGGCGCTGCGGTTTATTGCCGATATCTCGCTGCCGTCCTTTTGACAGCTGAGCAGGTTCTCCACTCTGCTCATTTCTTCATAGGCCGCCACCAGCGCTGCTTTGCATTCGTTAACATCAGAGCTGCGTGCGGTTGTCTCAACCGTCGTGCCCATAAGGTACTTGTTGACGGAAAGACTGTACATCGTTGTGTCGCCCTCAGCTCTCAGAGCAGCAGAGAACATCACAAAGAATACAGCGGATATGCAGACTAAAAGAATATTTCTCATTTTGTTCTAGAAGGTTATGCTGTCTACACCCAGACTGCTTTTCCCGGCAATAACAACATTTACCTGGTTCGGCACGCAGATAAGGTTCTCGCCGGGTTTTGATATGGCCGCCATATTCATACACGTTTTGTGCTTACAGGATGCCGATATGACTTTCACCGACCCGTTCTTTACACTTATGTCTACGTGACCCTCCAATCCCTCAATATGATATGAATCTATATCCCGATCCAGTGAAAGCTGCTTCACCAGCGTTTCACCCCTGAATATGTTGATCCCTCCGGCCTGAGATGAATTCCGACGAGACGAAAATCTCAGCAGTACAGGATCATCAAGCGTTTCAGGAAGCGACAGCGAGCCGGCACTTTCCCTCAGCAGTTTTGAGAATTCATCAATTCCTTTGTGGTAGTCAACAAGTTCCTGTCCCCGCACATACACTATATCGCCGATGTGCCTTCCCTGCAGTCTGTACTCACTGAAATCCAGCTGGCTCTGTCCGTAATCTGAATATTTAATTGCCTGTTCAATTGTATGAATAGTTTTCGACGGCTCATCGGTTATTACTGATAAGGAAAAGGGACCCTCATTTTTAACTGCTGCGAAGGTGTTTTTTCCAAAAGGATTTATCATTCCCAGTGCTGCAGAAGCAGGAAGCATAATTGAACTGTACTTTAGAAAATCCCTTCTTTTCATTTTTTATTTCCTCATAAATAAATTATTAAACTTTTATTTTATGTCCGCTAATACCTGTACCGTATGCCGATGTTAAAATCCATTGCAAACAGGTTGTTAAGATGATTGAACCAGTACGGCGAATTCGTATGCCTTAAATAGAAATCAAGATTGAGAATGTACTCAACCCTGTCGTCTGTAAGAAACGGAAGATAATCCTGACGGTCCCCGCCGGTTAAAACCAGGTTCATCTGAAGTTCATTGGAGTAGCCCGCCTCCAGCTTAATATCGGTAGTCATAAACTTCTCGGGAGCCGTATAAACAGGCTTGAAGAAGAATGCTTTTGTCTGAAGGTTTGTCCGCCAGCCCAGTCCCAGGATAACATGTTTCGATAGGTACCTTTGATAGTCGGCTGAATAGGTACTCGCGAATAAGTCCCACGAATCCCAATAATATCTGTAGCCCGTCTGAAGCGATGATTTATCCGTCAGCCGGTATTTCAGGGAGACGGCCGCCGCCCGCCTTATCCGCAGATCAGGATGAACGGGATCAAACAGACTGTCGGCACCGTTGATTGTTATCGGCACCAGCTTGTAGTTGTCCGATAACAGCCCGCTGTTTTCCGTGTAAGTTGAAAGGAACTGGAATATCAGCCTTGTACTGAGTACCTGCGAAAAGTTCGCGTTGATCGTTGTAACGTTCTTGTCCTTCTTCCAGTTTTTGGTTTTAGGGAAAACCTTATCCCAGCTTCTAACTACTCCCAGCTGAAGCGATGTGTTGTTCTCGGCAAAATTCTGGGTGTAGTTGCCAATGAGAGTAGATGAAGTATAATCGCTCTCCGTGCTGTATAGTCCGTCAATTGAAAGCAGTCCGCTGCCGAAAGTATGCGCCATACCAACGTTGAACTCATTGCGTATCTCGTCAAAAGCAGGCTGTCCGTCATGTCCGCTTCCGCCTCCTCCCGACGATCTGCCGGATGCTGCGGTAACGGCATCTACCTTTCCCAGCCCTGCCGCATTATTTGCCGAAGATGGACTGTTGCTCCTTATCGATGCTGCAGTTATCATATCTACCAGGTACCTTCCGGTAAGACTGGTCGACTCCGACACCCTTTTGGTTATCGCGATGCTCGGGTAAAGTACTGTAACATTAAAGCTGTCAAAATATCCGCTGAAGTTCACCTGGGTCTCGTTTGAGGGCAGCAGCTGCGCATGACTAATCGCGGTAAAACAAATAAAGATCAGCAGAAAGGAAACAGACTTTCTCAGCCGCAACCGCAGCCTCCGCTCTCCGCACCGGTGGCGCCTTCAACGCCTTCTCTGTAATCGAGAAAGTGTTCTTTTATTCCCGCGTTAATGGGGTTTTCATCGATTATCATTATTGGATCTGAAAGTCCTTCCTTCTCCCACGGCTTTACCGTCGCACAGCCGTACATAAAAAATGAAGCTGCGAGAAGAATCAGAATGCGGATTTTTATATTCAATTTAATTCTCTTTCAGTAGTTGAGTTAATTCTGAATTGAAGTCATTTACATATGAGTCCTTAAACCCGTCGTGCCTGAAGCGCATATTCCCTTTTTTATCTATAAATATAGTTGTGGGCATCGCCTCTATATTGAACAGGGCGGGAATCTTCTGCGCATCATCTTCAACTATGGGGAATTCAGGCTGGGGAAAAAGCTTATCGAGGAACTTCTGCATGTTACCTGCATTATTGTCGATGTTCACAGCAATTAATTGAAAGTTGGAATCGGGATGTGTTCTGTAGAATTTAACCAGACTGGGCATCTCATCGCGGCAGGGAGGGCACCAGCTTGCCCAGAAATCGAGCAGCACTACTTTGCCTTTATAGTCAGATAACTTTATTTCCTTTCCCTTTATCGTCTTCCCCTGAAAGTCGGGTGCAGGTGAATCTTCTTTCTCCTGGGAGAATCCTTTACCAAGAAAGGCTGCTGTCGTCAGGATAAGGAGAAACCACAAAGTAAATCTCATGGGTTAATTTCCTGTTAAGTATTTGTAATATAGCCGTTTGGAAATATGGTTTAACATTAAATAATATAATTAAAGCAATCATGCTACAAAAAAGCGACTGTATTAAATATGGGACGAATTTTCCGGTTACCTGTTTATTTTGATGAAATTTGAAGAGAAAAGGTTCCTGTTTTTATTCCCTAATTTACCCTGCATCACACCCCGAAAAGTTTTGCCGTACTCTCCACTATCCGGGGATCCTCGTAAAGTATCAGCGGAATGAGGCTAAAGCCGGGAGGTTATTTTTATCTTTGCTGCCCGTCAGTTGAAAACTGACGGCAATTTTAAGCTCAAGGCAGATTCGGTTTTAACCGCATTGCCATCCGGTCTGAACAGCACTGCCGTCAGGTTTTGATCGCTTTGCCGTCCGGTTTTAACCGCTTTGCCGTCCGGTTTTAACCGCTTTGCCGTCCGGTTTTAACCGACGGACTAAAAATAATACTACGATATCCCGGCTTTAGCCGCATTTGAATGACAGAAGTTTTAACTTTGCTTTGATTTTATTGCCGTCCGGTTTTAACCGCTTTGCCGTCCGGTTTTAACCGACGGACTAAAAATAATACTGCGATATCCCGGCTTTAGCCGCATTTGAATGACAGAAGTTTTAACTTTGCTTTGATTTTATTGCCGTCCGGTTTTAACCGCTTTGCCGTCCGGTTTTAACCGACGGACTAAAAATAATACTGCGATATCCCGGCTTTAGCCGCATTTGAATGACAGAAGTTTTAACTTTGCTTTGATTTTATTGCCGTCCGGTTTTAACCGCTTTGCCGTCCGGTTTTAACCGACGGACTAAAAATAATACTGCGATATCCCGGCTTTAGCCGCATTTAAGGATCATCCACAATTAGAAGTCAAATACCCGCAACTCACGAATCTCTCCACCATCCGGCGATCCTCGTAAAGTATCAGCGGAATGAGGCTAAAGCCGGGAGGTTATTTTTATCTTTGTTGCCCGTCAGTTGAAAACTGACGGCAATACAATTTAATTTTAACTGACGGGGAGGCTATTCATTAAATCCCACTTTTCCTCACAAAATTTACTTTTGGTCTTGGCTCGATCCCTTAAATCGCTTAAATTACGCCCTCATTATCCAAACAAACCAAATCATTCCACATAAAAAGGAAGTTAATGTGCATAGATTCAGTCTTTTATTACTAATAGGAGTATTAACAGTGCTTACACAAAGTCTTAATGCTCAGGAGGAAAGTAAGATCCTCCCCTATCCAATTTACCAGCAGAAGTTGGAGAACGGGCTTAATATCGTAACCGTTCCGTTCGATAGTCCCGGCCTGGCCGCATTCTATATTGTCGTGCGCGTCGGTTCCCGAAATGAAGTTGAGGAAGGTGTTACCGGCTTCGCGCACTTCTTCGAGCATATGATGTTCAGAGGAACTGACCAATACCCGCGCGAAAAGTATAACCAGGTTCTGCAGATGACCGGCGCCAGCGCAAATGCTAATACTTCGCTCGATCGCACCATCTACCATATGACCGGCAATGTCGACTACCTTGAAAAGATGTTCGAGCTTGAATCCGACAGGTTTATGAACCTCCACTATTCGGAACACGATTTTAAGACGGAAGCCGGAGCGGTTAAGGGCGAGTATACAAAGAATTACGCAAGTCCCTATCAGCAGCTCTACGAAAAACTGCTCGATACCGCATTTGAAAAACACACATACAAACATACCACAATGGGTTTCTTCAATGACATTGTGGATATGCCCAACCAGTACGAGTATTCGCTTAAGTTCTTCAAACGCTATTACCGTCCCGAGTATTCTACCATCGTGGTCGTGGGCGATGTTACACCGGAAAGGGTTGACTCGCTTGCCGAAAAATATTTCGGAGAATGGAAAAGAGGCGATTACACAACTGATGTTCCTGTTGAGCCGGAGCAGACTGAAGAGAAAACTGTTCACCTTCAGGATGGGTCAATCCCGCCTTATATGGGTATGAACTACAAAGGTCCGGCTTTCAACGATAAAAAAATTGATATGCCCGCTATCGATGTGCTCAACACAATCCTTTTTTCACAGAACTCTGATCTTTTCAATAAACTTGTCGTTAAAGAGCGGAAGCTAAGGTTCCTCGGCGGCGGCGCTACAGATTCACGCGATCCCTTCCTGATAACCATCCAGGCCTCATTTATAAATAAGGATGATTTTCAGTATGTCCGGGATGAGATAACAAAAGCCATCGATGATGTTAAGAAGAACGGAATCGATAAAAAGATTCTCGATGAAACAAAGTCGAACCTTAAGTACAGCTTCGCGATGGGCATCGACAATCCCGATGCTATCGCCAATTCTATTAGTCACTACATCTACCTTACCGGCGATCCCGAATCGCTTAACAGGCTCTACGCCATGTACGATAAGGTAACGGTTGACGATGTTAAGATGGTTGCAGATAAATATTATAATGACAGCGATTTAACGATTTCTACAATTTCTTCAGATGAGAAAGGAGGGGTGAAATAATGAAGGCAATAATAATTTCTTTATTACTAACAGGGTTTATTATGGCACAGGAAGTAGTTGAACTAAAGCAGCCCTCTGCTGCCAAAATAATAGTTAAGCTCATGTTCAGGAACGGTTCTGTCACCGACCCCGCCGGGAAGGAAGGCCTAACCAATACAACCGCAAACCTTATCACCCAGGGCGGAACAGGCGATATGTCCTTCAGCGATATACAGGATAAGATCTACCCGATGGCCGCCCGCTACAGCTCCTCCGTCGATAAGGAGGTAACCATTTTTACTTTCGAGTTTCATAAGGACTGGGCGGAGCAGTTCTATCCCATAATGATAGGACTGGTTACCAACCCGTCTTTCTCACAGAATGATTTCGACAGGGTGAAAACCAACCAGCAGGCTTATGTCGACCAGGTCATCCGCGCCTCCTCCGATGAAGAGTACAGCAAGAAAGCCCTTGAGGATTTTCTTTTCAGGGGAACCAGCTACCAGCATATGGTTGAAGGCAAATCTGCTTCCGTCTCTTCAATTACTCTGGATGATGTTAAGGCGCAGTATAAAAAATACTTCACGCAGAATAACCTGATGATCGGTATTGCTGGCAGCTATACAGACGCTTTCCTCAATAAGCTGAAGGAAGATCTTAAGAAACTCCCCGATACCAAACCCGAAATACCGGAAGCTCCCGATGTTAAAATGCCCGACGGCATCAACGTGGAAATCATCTCAAAGGAAGGTGCTTTCGGCTCTGCAATATTTGCCGGCTACCCTCTTGATATAACCAGAGCTGACGATGACTTTGCCGCTCTTATGGTTGCCAATTCATACCTCGGCGAGCATAGAAAATCTTACGGAAAACTCTACCAGATGATCCGCGAAGAACGTTCGATGAACTACGGCGACTACTCGTATATCGAATGGTATAACAACGGGGGCGGAAATATGCTGCCGCCGTCGGGAGTGCCGAGACACGCAAATTACTTTGCTCTGTGGATAAGACCTGTGCAGATTGCCAAACAGCTGAAGATGCAGTACGACGAACTGAAGGATGTTAAGATTGGTCACGCTCACTTCGCCCTCCGCATGGCTTTGCGCGAAATGGATAAGATGATAAAGAACGGAATGTCGCAGGAAGATTTTGAGGCAGCCAGAGCTTTTCTTGTCAGCTACATAAAGCTTTACATTCAGTCGCCCGGCCATCAGCTCGGCTACCTGATGGATTCCCGTATGTACGGAAGGAAAGATTATATTAAAGAACTCGGCGGTCTTCTCTCTAAACTTACACTGGAGGATGTAAACAATGCCATAAAGAAATATATGCAGATCGATAATATGGATGTAACTATTGTAACGGATAAGAGTGAGGCGGAACCGCTGGCTGAAAGTCTCAGAAATAATACACCCTCCCCGATGAGCTATTCAAACCAGGTAAAGGCAGGTTTGGGTGAGGATATCCTGAAAGAAGATGCGGCAGCACAGGACTTCAAGCTCAACGTGAAAAGCGTTAAGATCATCGACTCGCAGGACACTTTCAAATAATATTATTAGAGACGGGTCACCGACCCGTCTCTTATTATTTTTAACCAAGCCACGGATTCTATTGCCGTCAGTTTTAATTGACGGACTAAAAATAATGCTCTAACACACAGGCTTTAGCCACAATTAAAGATTAAACACAACCTCGACGGCATTCTTACATCCTGTCTGCTTCCAATCCTCGTTAGAGGATCAACATTTGTAGCAAACCTATCCCGCACATCTCTCACAACCTCGTAGAGGTTGAACATATACCGCTTACTTAACCAAAATCATCTTGCGGCTCTGTATATGCACGCCGGCCTTTAAGGTGTAGAAGTACACACCGCTTCCCAGCTCCGAAGCATTGAACTCAAGTGAATACTTTCCGGCAGATTTCTGCTCATTAACCAGCGATGCCACTTCATTACCCAGTACATCATACACCTTCAATGTAACAAACTCATTCTCCGGCAGAGAATAACTTATCACCGTCGAAGGATTAAAAGGATTGGGATAGTTCTGCGCAAGCGCAAATGATGACGGCGCAATTTCGGCAGTTGATATATCAGAGTATTCATAACTTCCGTCAAAGTCGACCTGCTTCAGCCTGTAGTAAAGTCTCGGAGCCGATATACCGGTCAGCCTGTCCGAATAAGAATAAACCTGAGGCTGTGCAGTCGTTCCGTTGCCCTCAACAAAGCCTATTACACCCCAGTCTTTCCTGTCGGTGCTTCTCTCAATCTCAAATCCCTTGTTGTTCGTTTCCGTCGCTGTCGTCCAGTTGAGGTTAACAGCATTTTTTCCAACAGCAGTCGTAAATGATGTAAGTTCAACAGGAACAACATCGGGAGTGATGTAACTGTAGTAAACATCCTCCTCCCCGTTAAACGTAGCCGCCCACGCAAGCCGTGCGCCGTTTTCATCGGAAACCATATGATAATAGTCCCCCATCTTCTGCTGGTTCGGCCAGCCCAGATGAGGATCGAAGAAATCCGACATACGTTCGTTGGCCGACCATGTAAGGCCGGCGTCAGTGGAATAAGAATAATATAAAGCCGACATATATGTTCCCGGATGGTCTCTTGTATCAAGCCAGATTACGTCGATGCGCCCGTTGGGAGCAACCGACATTGTCCCGAACCACTGGTATGCGTTCGTCCCCGCATCATCATTTATCTTAACGGACGAACTAAAGCTTGCGCCGCCGTTTGTGCTTCTGGCAAACCTCACATCAAGAGGATCGGAACCCGAGAAAGGTTCAACCGAACACAATAAATAGACGTTCCCGTCAGCAGCGCCGCCGGAAGTGTCGATGGCAAGGGATGTCTGTCCCGCAAGTCCGTCGGGATTGGGCCCGAGTCCGTAAGAAATATACCCGCCCAGGTCTACCGATGTCGCAAAATCCCAGCTTACTGCCTGCCCCGCAATCTGTGCGTTGGAAGATTTGGCAACAACAAAATCAAATGAGCCTGATGCGCCCACATACAGGTTCCCGTTCGCGTCGGTCATAATCGTGCCCCACGAAGGGTCGTCGGGTATAACAGTACAGTTGCCGAAACTCGCACCGCCGTTTGTTGAACGGGTAAAGAAACCCGGGTAGCAGGTGCTGAAGTAGCTTGTCCAGAAAGCATAGATATGCCCCGAGCCGGGACCATCGGTTTTATCAACCGTCATCCACTGCTTGTCGCCTCCCTTCGCGTCTACGCCGTTGTCCCATGTCTCACCGCCGTCAGTCGACTTAAAAACCTTGCAGTAATAATCAGGATCATTAGTAAGACTATTGTAGTAGAAATTGCCTTCCCTGTCATAATCCAGCACAGGGTCAGAACGGAAAATACCGGGCTGTATCACTCCCGGAAATGTCCATGTCATTCCGCCGTCGGTTGTGTATGCGTGTCCCGCCTGGCGGAAATTGCTGCTGATAGTATTGAACTGCCTCCATCCTATCGTCATCTTATTAGGGTCGGTGGGGTCAACAGCCATCGAGGGCTCATTTGCCGCATCGCCCGTCATATTCAGTCCGTTTGCATCAACATTTACCTGCACCGTCGTAATACCGCTCATTGTATAATGATAACCGGGCGATCTTCCCATATCGTCTCTTGATACAGGAACATACCCGTCGTCCATAACCTCGTGATGTAAAGTTGCGTCGTGCTGCTTCCCCTGATGTTTATTAACCTGGGAGAAAACCAGGTTTGATGAAAAGATGACAATTACAGCGGGCAGCAGAAATAAGCCCGCCGTATTGATCAAACTCTTCCCTGTAAAAATGTTTCTCATAATACTTCTCCGGATTGGATATAGAAGTTGTGAATTACTGTGTAATAATTTACAAATATTTCGGCAGTACTTCTTCACAAACTTAAATATTGGTAACCTTCAATTTCCAATCTTCATTCTGCAATCTTCAATTTTCAATAATAAAATTTTCTTACTTTTACATCAGTTTTAACTGCTTTGCCGTCAGTTTTAACTGCTTTGCCGTCAGTTTTAACTGCTTTGCCGTCAGTTTTAACTGACGGAATAAATACAGATAAATAACATTCAGGCTTTAGCCACTTATATTGACACTCACTGGAGGCTGTTCAAATAATTTGAAAATGTCTCCTCGAGTTACCAAAAAAGGCGTCTGCTAATTCAACTTCATTCTGCAATCTGCAATCTGCAATCTGCAATTTTCAATAATAAAATTCCTTACTTTTACATTTATCTTTACAACAAAATATTACCGAAATGAAAACAATAGGATTGATCGGCGGCACCGGCTGGGTTTCCACAACAGACTACTACCGCCTCATTAACCAGGAGACGAACCGTCAGCTGGAAGGACACAACTCTGCTCGCCTCATCCTCTATTCATTCAACTACGCCGATATAAACGAGTGCAACCTCCGCGACGACCACGAAAAAGTATACCAGTACGTCCTTGACGCCGCACAAAAGCTGAAAGGCGCCTCTGCCGATTTCCTGGTGCTCTGCGCCAACACACTCCACCAGTATGCAGAAAGACTAACCGATGCCGTGCAGCTTCCCGTAGTGCACATCGCCGATGCTGCCGCCGCAGAGATTAAGCGAAAGGGACTAGATACAATAGGACTCCTCGGCACGAGGTTCACAATGGAGATGGATTTCTACACGAAGAAACTCAGCGAAGCTGGTATCACCTCGCTCGTCCCCGATAAGCCGGAGAGGGACTACATTCACAGCGTCATTATGAACGAGCTCCTCAAAGAGAACTTCCGTCCCGAATCCAGGCAGCGATTCCTTGAAATCATTAATGACCTTCAGCAAAGAGGCACACAGGGTATAGTACTCGGCTGCACAGAGATCCCCCTGCTGATAAAGCAGGAGCATACGCATCTTCCCGTCTTCAACACACTTGAACTCCACGCCAAAGCAGCAGTAGATTTCGCGCTTTCCTAATCCCTCCCGTCCCGAGCGATTTGTCTTCCCTGCCGGGTTATCGGGTGCAAGTCCTCAGGCACACCACTCCCCTGCACTCCTCACTTCTCTTTTACAAACTCAATATCCGTAGGGCCGTGAATTATCAGACTCGCACCTCCGCCTTGCCCATCCTTTAACGCACCCTTTTCCGGAAACTCAGCCTTCACCTTAAAAGCTCCGAGGTCTGCCGAAAAAAGATTTTCACTCAAAGGAACAAGACTCCCATTCAGGTTGCCGTATTCCATAAAAATTTCGTCTCCCTTAACACTAACCTTCACTTCACCGAAATCATTGTTCGAGTAATCGCCCGTATAAGCTTCGTAATCAATACTCCCCGTAAAAACACTATCCTGTATTTTCTCCCCTTTACTTCTGTTCTTCTGAATATCTTTAATAATAACGGCCAGCTCTGCCCGCGCAATCGAATCCGCCGCAGGATTTCCCGTAAGAAGATTGTATGCATAATCGGCAATAAGATCGACAGCATAAAAAGCATCGCCATCATCATTAACAAGCACTGCGGCACCTATGTTTTCAGCCGGCATAAATGAAATATGAGAGCGCGCCCCGGAATAAGAACCGAAATGATGAATAAGAAGCCTTCCATTATAATCCGAGCGGATCCAGCCAAGTCCGTACGCAAACCTCTTATAAGTGAAGAACTCCGCGCTGTAATCCGTCTGCGCAGAATGGATCTCGCTGAGCGAAGCGGAGGAAAGCAAAGGGGTACCGTCCCCGAGATTAAAGATAACCCACTTCGCAAGATCCTCGGAAGAAGAATAGACCCCCCCGGCAGCGTGCATCGTTTCATCCGTCTTGGAAAAATTATAAAGAACCGTGCTGTCGTTCTCAGAAGCATAGCCTGCAGGGAGCGTCCCGGGAGAATAAGAAGAAACATAAGCCGATGAATTCGTCATCCCGAGCGGTGTAAAAACCTTCTCACGTACCAGGTCACGCCAGTCGCGCCCGGTCACCCTTTTAATAATAAATCCCGCCAGCACATAATCAGACCGCGCTTGATTATTAATTTCATCCTTATAATTTAGATATCTTCAATTCCATTTAACTTTTACGGGGAGTATATGAAAAGAACCTTAGTGCTGTTTTTTCTTCTTTCGGGTTTATGCCTCGCTCAATCGAATAATTTTTACGGTGATGATTTTAATAATGGCCTCAGCAAGTGGATTATTTCCTCCCAGGGCACCAGCTGTGTATGGGAAAACTATTACCCGCCCTATCCCGGTCCCTACACAATTCCCGGTTCGCAGTCCGGCATAATGGCGGCCGATGCCGATGAATGCGGCACCGAAATAAACACAACTGCAGTGCTCGATACGCTCATCAATATTAGCGGATATTTCTGTCAGGTCTATCTCACCTGGGCCAACGACTTTAAAGTTACAGATGCAGATGACTCGGCTTTTGTTGAGATCAGCACTGACTTTGGAGTTACCTGGGAGGTGATCTGGGAGAAGGGCGGAGAGTCGGCCCGCTTTACCGGTGAAATAGCATTCTTCGATGAATTCGAAGGACAGGATATAGACTATGCCATGGTACGCTTCCGGACGGTTCAGCACGGTTCAGGCTCGTGGTGGGCAATCGACAATCTGGAGATCCAGGTTTTTGCCGTGATTGAAATTCCTGCAGCACCCACAAACCTTACGGCAGAACTCTCAGGCTCAAACGTATTACTGAACTGGGATTTCACCCCTACACCATCCTGGGAACTCGGCTTCCAGATAACAAGGAAGGAAGGAGGCCCTTGGCCCTATTATGATTACGTGATATTAGATAGTGTTTATGTTACCCTGCGCAGCTATCTCGACACCACTGCTCAGGACAACACGGAGTATTCATACAGGATAAGATCCTACTCCTACCAGTTTATTTCTTTTTTTTCCGAAGCTGCAGTTATAACAACACCCGTGGAGCTCACCGGCTTTACAGCTGATGTAAACGGCGCCGATGTAATCCTGAACTGGGCAACCGCAACAGAAACCAACAACAGGGGATTTATAATCGAAAGGAACGCAGGTGAAGGATTTACCAATATTGGCTTTACTCCCGGCAGCGGAACTACCGCACTCCCCCGGTCGTATAGATTCACCGATAAAAACCTTCCGCCCGGCTCGTACAGCTATCGCCTGAAGCAGGTCGACTTTGACGGAAGCTATGAGTACAGTATGATAGCAGAGGCAGTTGTGAATAACACTCCCGGTGAATTCCTGCTCGCTCAGAACTACCCTAATCCTTTTAATCCCTCTACTAAAATAGAATGGCAGACAACAGAGGCTGGGCACCAGGTTCTGAAAATATATGACGTCCTCGGGAAAGAGATAGCCGTACTCGTAAACGAATACAGGCCGGCCGGGAAACACAGTATCGACTTCTCCGCTAAAGATTTGCCCGGCGGAGTTTACGTATACCAGCTCAAATCAGGATCCCTGGTACAGACAAAGAAGATGATCCTTCTGAAATAATTACCAATCCATTTGAATCCTGCCCGGTACAGCTGAAGTAGTCCGGGCAGGATAATCCTGTTAATTTCCATCAAAATTTGAGATATTTGGGTTCAAACTGAAGTCCCCCGGCTCACCCTCATTCACACCAAAGAAGCCGCCGCCCTCATAATGAAACAAAACAACAAAACCCTCTTCCCGGGGGCAGTAACATTGGATGAAAATAACAAGATTAAGAGATGGTCAGGAACCCTGGGTAAATATTATCAATGTTGAAGTAATAGATCTCGTTTACCACATCGCAGGCCACGAACTCCACCACATAGATTTCATAAAGAAGTATTATCTGTAGGTTTGCTTTGCCCTTTTATCCGTAACTATCTGCCTGTTGAAGGCCGAAGACAGGCCGAACACTGGCCGAAGACAGGCCGAAGACTTTTTGGAAAAATTCAGGCAGGCAGACCCCAAAAGCTGTGAATTTACGCTGAAAATTAACATATTTGCAGGAAAAATAAAAACGGGGAAAATAAATGGCGGAACACAAAAGTTCAGTAGTCGGTGACGTTCGCGGCAAAATCGGTGACTTCCTATACAGGCAGGTAAAAAAAGTTGTTCATACCAAAGAAGCCGCCGCCCTAATAAAGAAATACAATAACAAAACCCTCTTCCCGGGGGCATTAGAACTTGACCCGATCGCAAGGCGCCATCGGGCCGAATTCCTTGAAGCTGTCAAAACCCTGCAAATTACTTCAATAGGATCATCTTCTTTGTTTGCACAAAATTGCCTGCCTGCATTTTGTAGAAATAAACTCCGCTTGGCAGGCTGGCCGCGTTCCAGTTCAGAGCATAACTGCCAGCTGGTTTTTCTTCATTAAGAAGCGTTTCAATTTCATTGCCCAGGGCATCAAATACCTTAATTTGAACCAGTACCGATTGCGGAACAGAGTATCTTATTTTAGTACCCGGATTAAAAGGATTCGGGAAATTCTGAACAAGGAGGAATTCGTCCGGTAGATGAGACCTGCTGTCATAAACCACGGGAGTAGAGCCGGTATCCGCAGAAAATTTTAATACCCAGGCATCAGGTTTTCCATTCCCGGTTAAGTCGATGTCTCCTACAACGAAAAATTCATTGTTATCAAGAATCAGGATATCCGTAAAATATTCGTTGAACGGACCCCCGTAGGATTTTCTCCAGATTAAATCCCCTGAATCATTAATTTTTAGTATAGTTCCATCAAAAGGCTCATAATTTCCTTCGTTGCCGATGATCAGAAAGCCCCCCGTGTTTGATTTAATGATTTTTGTCGGGGAAGAATATTGTGCAGATGAAAAATATACCTGCGACCACAAAGTATTCAGACTATTATCGAGACAGGAAACCCAGATTGCCGAGGAGTCATATGGCTTATATTCTCCCAGCATCAAATACTTTCCATCTTCAGTAATTAAAAATCGGGATGCTGAGTATGGAGCAGAGCAGATCTTGCTTTTAGTCTGCAGATTACCTGACGGATCTGTTTTATATAAGAAAGTTGTATCTGATTTATTAACCAGAAACAGAATTTGTCCCGCATTGTCAATTACCGGAGAAGACGGGCGCAGATCATATCCGGAAAATAACTTTGTCCATAAAGTATCACCCGATGCATTCAGCATTATTAAAAGGGCGCCCTGAGGATTGCCATACAGATATTCCAGTAACAATAATCCGCCATCCGATGCCGGTGCTATATGCGGTGTATATTCAGATTGACTATAATAAAATGTTCTGGTCCAGATCGTGTCACCCAGGTGATTAACTTTCAATATCTGCATATCCTCCCAGCTGCCCTGATTAAAGGCATCTGCGGCGACGAAATATTCATTTTCAGAAGCAGCCGCCATTTCCCCCGCCCCCATACCACCGTAGTTATGGGACCACAGCTCATTACCATTTTCATCCAATCCGAATAGCCAGATATTTGTGTAATAGCTGTTACTGCTCAATTCGGTGCCGATAGCCCCGCTGATAATAAATGTGTTTTCATTTGTCTGAATTATTGAAGATCCATAATCATAACTTGAATCCCCGAAAGCTTTCGTCCATAGTGTATCCGGTCCCTGGGCCGGCAAATTGACACTCAGGAAAAATAACGATAATACAAAGAGCGATTTTTTCATAACCTCACCCTTATGGTTTATTACTTGAGTTACTTATTTGATAGATAAAATAGATGGGCTGCCGGTCGAAATTGTCATGGAATTGTAAAAATACAAAACCGCGCGCTTCACTGATCAGAGGGGATACTTCTGCAGGAAACTGCTAAACCTGAGTTAAGGCTTGGTGATCTTAAATGATTCTCAACGGCTTGCCGGAACGAGGCTTCACGGTATATTTAACAAAATAAACTATCACGTCACTGCCATACAGAAGTTCCCCACCTAAGCGTAATTCACACCAAGAAACCACTACCCTCATAAAAAAAATACTAAACCAAAACAATATACTTGGCAGAGCCGATTCTCTGTGAAGAAATTTCTAAGCAATTTTGGTGAATAAACTTCATTTTTGATAGCATCATTCTTGATAGATTATGAATGTTTATCTAAATTTAAACAAGAATTATTGATTCATAAATTGGGTTCGATTTAAGGGTCATCGTTTTAATAAGCATATTTTAAACTACAATATTTATATTATTTTCGATTGGGATTGAAATTACACTCAAATCAAAATATTTTATCATATGCAATTAAAATTATTTGAACAGGGAGAATTCCTAAATATTAAAGAAGCTAGCCTCTGGGCATCAACCCATATAGGTAGAACAGTAACAACAGCAAACATTTTCTATCTGATTAATTATGGACGTATTCGTAGTTATGGTCAAAATGGAAATACTTTGGTGTCTAAAAAGGAATTGGTCGAGTACTATAAATCCTACAACGGAAGTAGAGAAATACACTTTAAGAATAAATTAGGAGATGATTTAAATTGGGCATTATCATTTGATCAATACAGAGAAGTAGATACAACCAAACATGTACATCGATTACATCCCTATAAAGGTAAATTTATTCCTCAGTTGGTTGAATATTTTCTCGATAGGCATACTGATGAATTTAAGAGAGAAGTATATTTTAAAAAGGACGACATTATCCTTGATCCTTTTTGTGGAAGCGGAACAACTCTTGTCCAGGCAAATGAATTAGGTATGCATGCTATAGGAATTGATATCTCTTATTTTAATTCGTTTATTTCTAATTGTAAGATAGATCAATATGACGTTGATGACGTAAAACAAAAGACAAATATTATTACGCTGGAATTAAAAAAATTTCTGAATCAACATTTAACTTTGGAATTTGAAGAGGAATTACTAAAAGAATTAAATTTATTTAACAATAAATATTTTCCTTCCCCTGGTTATAGATATAAGTTAAATAATGGACAAATAAATGAACGAGAATATGGGATCGAAAAGGAAAAAGAATTCTTAGTGATTTATCAGAAACTTGTAAAAAAATATGAAATAATTTTAAGGCAAGAACAGTCTGAAAATTTTCTTGAGAAATGGTTTTTGAAGCATGTCAAGGACGAAATCGATTTTATTTATTCAAAAATAAAATATTTAAAAATAGTAATACCAAAGAATTACTAAAATTAATTTTAAGTAGGACAATACGTTCTTGTAGGGCAACTACTCATTCAGATCTTGCTACTTTAATTGAACCTATAAATAGCACATATTATTGTCATAAACATGGGAAAATTTGCAAGCCATTATTTTCGATATTGAGATGGTGGGAGACTTATACAAAAGATACGATTGAAAGAATTGGTGAATTTAACCGCTATAGGACAAAATCCCATCAATTGTGTTTGACAGGTGATAGCAGGAATATTGCCATTTTAGATGAGCTAGAAAAAACAGACAAAACTTTGGCTTCTCTGGTCAGTAAGCAAAAAATAAATGGCATTTTTTCCAGCCCACCCTATGTTGGTTTAATAGATTATCATGAACAACATGCTTATGCATATGATTTATTTGGATTCCCAAGAAAGGACGAACTTGAAACAGGTCCTCTTTTTAAGGGAAGAGGAAGAAATGCACGTGAAGATTATGTCGCAAGCATAGCTCAGGTTTTAATAAACTCAAAGAAATATCTTGCAGCAGATTATAATATTTTTCTTGTAGCAAATGATAAATCTAACCTATATCCCATAATTGCTGAAAAAGCTGGACTAAAGATAGTTCAACAATTTAAACGCCGGGTTTTAAATAGGACGGAAAAGGACAAAACCGCTTATTCAGAAATTGTTTTTCATCTTAAAGAAAATGAATAAAGGATTCGAATAAGCAATAGTTAGCCAAAAATATTATTTTTTTATGCTTAACTCTCTGGGAGAACTCAACACATCCTATAAAAAGTATGTCCATATCAAATAAAATAAAACAAAATATAAGTGATGTCTTAAGAAACAGCCTACGCACAAAATTTAAGAGCCACAATCCTGAGCCAGCCTCAATGCCTTTTCATACTAGATTATTAGGTAAGGATCGGTTAGCTCTTTATCAATTTATACATTCACTTAATACAAACTTTGGAACAACAATTTTCGAACCTGTCGCTATTAAACTTGCAGAAGGCAAATTTAAGATTGCAAAAAGACAATATACAGCGGGTAAAAATATTAGTGAATCGGCATTATTCGCTATTCAAAAAATAATAGACAATTTATCCACCGCAGAATCTTTACCGGATAAAAAACAGGAATTACAAATAATTAAAAAAGTTTGTAAGAAAGGTATAATTAGGGAGGTTCGGCCTACTAAGGTTGATTTATACTTGGAAAGTAAATCAAATGAACTTTTCTTAATCGATTTAAAGACTGCAAAACCAAATTCTGGTGAATTTAAAGGTTTTAAGCGAACCTTACTAGAATGGGCAGCCATCCAACTATATGAAAATCCCAAGGCTAATGTAAATACACTTATTGCCATTCCATATAATCCTTACGAACCCGAGCCATACAATAGGTGGACAATGCGTGGAATGATAGACTTAGAGAATGAGCTAAAAGTTGCAAAAGAATTTTGGGATTTTATTGGTGGTCAAGGAGCATATGAAAATCTTTTAGATTGTTTCGAGAAAGTTGGGATAGAAATGCGTGAGGAGATTGATAAATATTTTTCGAGATATTTAAATAGCTATAAATTTAATTTTACTTTGATCTCCCTAAGTATTCAGGCCCTGCCTGTTGAGGAGAACATGGTGTTCAGCGACTTTGATTATTGCTGGCCTACGCTTCATCCAGAGTTCTGCTGTTTCTTATTTTGTTTTACCGTATTTCCAGATTGTGTTTATGTCCCTTAATGTCTTTAGGTTTTCAAGAGGACTGCTGTTCAAGAGAACCATATGGGCTTTCTTTCCGGGTTTTAGTAAGCCGACTTCTATCTTAAATGTTTTTGCAGCGTTTCCTGTGGCGGTCTTCAATATTTCAAGATTGGTCATACCTGCCTGACTGTAAATGTCTAGTTCACGCAGAAGATCATCACCGAAGTTTAGTCCGTCATTGGGAGGATCGGTGCCGGCTATGATCCTAATCCCGAGTTTGTATAGTTTTTTTATGCCGTCTATGTTCTGTTCTTCTATAATGAAGTTCTTCTCTCCCCATTCTCTCATAAAGTCATTTTTCATAATTTCTTTCTGCTGGGGAATAAATACTGCCGTTGGAACTACAAAACATCCGCTTTCCCGAATTGTAATCCATTGCTTGTCTGTTAATACAGATCCCTCTTTGTAGCTCCACATATGCATAAAACCATCAGGTCTGTACTTAGCTATTTCCGCCATATCGTCTGCCTTTGTTACATGCACAACAACCATATAGCCCCTGGAGTGTGCATAATTAATTATATCTTTTATTTTCGCATAGCTTAATGTAGGCTGACCCGGATATTGAAAGTAGGAATGATTTTCCCGGATGATTTTTATGTAGTCTGCACCATGAGCGATTCGGTTATCCACCCATTGCTGCACGGTCATTGTATCGTTAATGGTTTCCATATTAGGACTGAACTGGGTAGGATGTCCATTCGGTACTGTTGCTGCAGAACCGGCTCCGTATAAAATTGAATACCCTGCAGAATCACGCGAGATCTTTTTCCATTCCCGCTCCCTGTCCTCAAGGCCTGTATGCATATTCAGGTTGGCAAGCATCCCGGTATTATAACTTTCCTTCATATCCTTAAGTTCGGTGATGTGAACGTGTGCGTTAACCAGTCCGGGAATCAGGAATTTCCCTGATCCGTCAATAACAGAGTCGGAAGAAAGGGGTTTTTTACTTATAACTGCTATTGTATCTGCATTGACGGCAACATTCACGACGCCTAAATATTTTTCACCGTCGAATACGCTGACATTTATCTGCAGGCAGCCCCGGCTTTACCGTGGGAATTTTTCTTCAATTTATTTTATATTGAACCTAACACTAATACCTAAAATATTCTGCGGAGAGGTTTATGAAAGCTTTTGTACTGCTGTCAGTTTTTGTTCTCCTGGTTTTTTCATTTAACGTTTTTCCGCAGAACTGGGCGACTGTCGGGGGGAATAATCAGCGGAACGGACTTAGTAAAATAGTGGGTCCCGATAGCGTTAATTCGCCTGCATGGACGGTGACATCGACTTCTTCTGTGTGGGGGAATTCTGTTTTCACTTACGGTGATAGGTTCGTTACTTCCAGGGTTTCCTTCTCTCCTTCTTATACTGCTAAGGTTGAGTGCAGAAGTTTGACTGACGGCAGCCTGCTCTGGGATAAACAGGTTTATCCTGCGTCTATTATGTATGCGGTTGGTTTTTCGGAGTTCGCGGTTTATGCGCACGATTATTCAAATGATTCGCTCTATGCGCTCTCGCCTGCCGACGGTTCGGTGATGTGGTCGGTTTATGAGGACATGTTCGGCGGTAATTCGGGGGTTTTATTTGCCTGTAACGGCGACCCTGTTGTAAGGGGAAAACGGCTGGATAAATACAGCGGTATGACTGTCTGGAATTATAATTATATAGTTCCTGTTGGTCCTAATGCCGGCTATGCAGCCTATGAGAATACTTTTTATCATTATAAGGGTGCTATAAATACGGCAAAAACTGTTTTTGCTCTCGATATGGAAAGCGGTGATTTTGAGTATGAATCCATGCCGCTTGACGGTGACGCCGATCAGGAGATGCCTCTTACGATCGGGAATGACGGCACAATTTATATCTGCAGGGACGGCGGCAATCTTATCGCTCTGGAGGATAACGGTTCCGGGTTATCTGTTAAATGGGAATATGATCCTGTTGGAACAAACCTTACGGGTAATTTCGGTTCTGATTCTGCGGGTAATGTCTATATTATTGATTCCGATGCTGTTAAACTTTTAAGTAAGGATGACGGGAGGGTAATTGATTCTTCTGATATTAGTATTCAGTTCGGGTTTAACCCTACTATCTCCGTTGACGGCGAGGGGAAAGTTTATATATGTAATAGCCTGGATGCCGGAGGAAAGTTCTACTGCTTCAGCAGCGATCTTAGTACGCTTATCTGGGAGCTGACTGTTCCTTATAATTATTACTGCGGCCCGACGCTTGCGAAGGACGGCACTATGATAATTATCGGTTCCGGCACCGAAATCAGAGCCTTCAGACCAAACCGTGCTTTAAAGCCTGTTGCCGATTTTACTACTGATTCGGTTGTTATATCTGCGGGCACGGGATTGAATTTTTATGATCAGTCATCTTTTCAGCCTGCAGCCTGGCAATGGAGTTTTCCCGGCGGAACGCCTGACGCCTCCTCGGAACAGAACCCCGTAGATATTATCTATGCATCTCCGGGTGATTATGAAGTTTCGCTGGCCGTATCTAATTCTCTCGGAACGGATACTCTGCTTAAGCAATGCTATATTACTGTACTTCCCGCGATTTCTGTTGCTGAAGAAAATCAACAGCCGGAATTCCGCCTTTCGCAGAATTACCCCAATCCCTTTAATCCTTCCACTACATTGTCGTATGAACTTTCGCGGGCCTCGTTCGTTTCTCTTAAGATTTATGATGTGCTGGGCAATGAGGTCGCATCGCTGGTTAATGAGGAGAAGCCAGTGGGGAGCTATTCGGTTCAGTTTGACGGCTCGAATCTGAGCAGCGGGGTTTATTTCTATAAAGTGACGGCCGGAAGTTTCGTCCGGGTGAGGAAGATGATGCTTCTGAGGTAATCGTAATATTTTCAATATAAAATTGTTGGAGTGTGTATGAGATGTCGTTTTGGGCTTCTGCCGGTTGTACCGGTGGTATTGCTGGCTGTTTTGGCCGCTGTAAGTATGTCGTGCGGTAATGCGCCGGCACCTGAGTCTGAACAACTGGTTGGGGCGTGGAAGGGTCCGGTGCAGTTTACTGCCGGGGTGTTTGCGGAGATTAAGGACTTTGAGTTTATGCGTGTTTATAATGCCGGCGGTACGATGACGGAATCTTCTAATTATGACGGCGTTCCTCCTACTCCTCCTGCCTATGGGGTGTGGCGGAAAGTTTCAGAGCGGCAGTATCAGTCAAGGTATCAGTTCTATTGGAATAATTTGCCGGCTTCATTTGAGGAGATGACTGAAAACGGAGGGTTTTCGCCCGGAGGCTATGGGGTGATTGATGAGGATATCACTCTGTCTGAGGATGGCAATTCCTACAAGGCTAAGATCAAAGCTGCCTTGTTTGATAAATCGGGAACCCGGGTTGACTCTGCCGAAGCGGATGCATCTGCTGAAAGGATTACACTTTAGCGATAAATTCAATAAATTATATACGTCCTTTTATTGGGTGAAATGAAAAAAGATAAAACAACGTCTCCTGCGGGAAATGCCGGCTTCAGGAGTAGGCTTTACGTGATTATTTTTGAGGCTGATACGCCCGCTGGTAAGTGGTTCGATATTGTGCTGCTCTGGGCAATCCTGCTCAGCGTCCTCGTGGTTTTTCTTGAGAGTATCGCGAAGCTCCGCATTTCTTACGGCGATATTTTTTATTACCTGGAATGGTTTTTTACAATCCTGTTTACGCTCGAGTATGCCCTCAGGATTTTCAGTACGCGCCGTCCCCTGCGCTATATCTTCAGCTTCTATGGCGTTATCGATCTGCTCGCTATTCTTCCTACCTACCTCAGCCTTGCCATCGCCGGAAGTCAGTATTTTCTGGTGATAAGGATTCTCAGACTGCTCAGGATCTTTAGAATACTGAAGCTGACCCACATGATGCGCCAGGCATCCATACTCAGAAGGGCTCTTATAGCAAGCCGCGGTAAGATTGCCGTGTTCCTCTTCGCAGTGCTCTCGCTTATCGTTATAATCGGCGCGGTAATGTATGTTATCGAGGGACCAGAGAACGGCTTTAGCAGCATACCCTTCAGTATGTACTGGGCGATTGTTACCATGACTACAGTGGGCTACGGTGATATATCTCCGCAAACGCCGCTCGGCCAGATCTTTGCCTCGCTTGTGATGATTACCGGTTACGCGATAATAGCTGTGCCTACCGGAATCGTTTCGGTGGAAATTGCTGACGCCGCCAGGAGAACTTCCGCCCGCGTCTGTCCCGAATGCCTGAGAGAGGGCCACGACGAGGATGCTAACTTCTGTAAGTTCTGCGGTTCGCCGGTGGAGAGATGAGTAGTCTTCCTTAAAAAGTATTCTGCTGCAATAATTTTATCGTTTTAAGAATACCTGGTCCCTGAGAATATTCAGCTTAACGTTAATCGCGGCACGGGCAGCTATTATCTGCCCGCCCCTAATTTTTTTTGACTCTACTGTCCCGAATTCTTTTTGTTGAACTACTACTCTATTAACCCCGCTGCTGTAAGGGAGAATCGTTCCTGCGGCGGGAGCCCATTAAGATAATTATACTTTCCCAAATCAGGTATAAAGGTGTTGCTGATGAAATTTTTATTATATGTGCTTTTCCTGCCGCTGCTGTTTATTCAGCTCGTTTTTGCGCAGTACCCCACGGTTAATCCCGACTGGAAGTTTATACGCGCCGATAATACAGGCATAAGCGGTGACTATCACGAGGTTGTCAGAGGCGACCGGTTCGGAAATATATGGACCGGCGGATATCTTCCTTTCTGGAGTCACGGTGCTCTCGTGCGCTTTGACGGCACTACTTTTACCAATTGGGGAACTTATTCTGAAAATTATCTTCCGGATGACCGCGTTAGTAATATCGTATTCGATAATAATGACGGCATCTGGGTCGGTACCCAGAATGGCCTAGCTCATTCGCCCGATGGACTCAACTGGGAACACTTTACTTCCGCCAACTCCCCCCTCCAGTACGACCTCATCCGCGGTATCGCCGTGGAGGAGGATGATGATGTGTGGGTGGTTACCAGCGAGTGGGGTAATTCCCTCAATGGAGGCGTGGGTTATTTTAATGGGACTGACTGGACGTTCTATACTTCCTCCAATTCCAACCTGCCTACGCAAAGTCTTTCGGATATTGCGATCGACAGGGATAATAATAAGTGGATTACCTGCAACTACGGGCTTATTAAGTACGACGGCCTCAACTGGATACTCTATACTTCTGCCAACAGCGGACTTTCCCCGGGATTCCCCCAGCAGGTAATGATTGATTCGCTCGACAGAATATGGATCTGCAATGGAAGCAATATTGATATTCTTGACGGTACTGAATGGTCCCACATCAATAGCTCTATCTGGCCTTCCGGGTTTCTTGCTGCTACTAACATGTATATCCGCGGTGAGAAAATGATCTTTACTGAAACTACCGGCTCGTCCAGCGTGCTCATCTACGATGGTTCAAACTGGATCCTGGAACAGACAAATTATTTCCTGGTGAGCAGCTACATCGACCAGAAAGGGAACTTCTGGGTCGCCGGGAACGGCGTGGTCGGAAAGTTTGACGGCACACAATGGACAAATTATACACGGTATAATACGGGACTTGCGGAGAACTTCAATGAGGATGTTTTTATCGATAGTAAAAACAGGGCCTGGCTTTCAAACGGAAACGGCGGGGTGCAGGTGTTCGACTGCCCTAACTGGGAGGCTTATGGTCCCTGGAATGAAGGTCTTTTCCCGATTCCACAGACGTATACTACTATCGGTACCGCGGCCTGCGAAGCTCCTAACGGCGATATCTGGTTTACTTATGACGGTACTTTCGGCTATGCTATACGAATTCCCGGAGGTGATTATAAAAATTATTCTGACTGGCAGATTTTCGATAATAGTAATTCCCACCCATGGCTTCAGGAAATTGAGGAGGCTGTTGCTTCGGATAGTATGGAGGTGTTCTTCAGGAATTATAGCGGTAATGTTTTTATGTATAGGTATTCCGATGAGTCGTGGAGCGTTTTTACTCCGGGCTCGGGACTGGTCATGGGGGCAGCCTGCATGGGTCAGAATCATGGTGTGATGTATTTCGGCCACTATGACGGGCTTGATATTTACGATAAAGGAAACTGGAGCTACATCAGCTTCTCTACCATCGGTGTAGATATCACCCATGTATTTGATATAAAATTTGATGACGATGATAATATGTGGCTCGGTACCCAGGAGGGACTGTGGAAGTTTGACGGGAATACATGGACAAACTGGAATACATCGAATTCCAATATAGCCGCCGATCATGTATGGGCTGTTGAGATAGATGACGCCCGTAATATTGTGTACGCCGGCGCCCATAATACCGCTATCTGGCCTTACTATGGCGGTATGTCATATTTTAACGGCACGGGAAATGAATTTACTACTTTCCTTGAAGGCTCATCTCCTATTGCCCATAAGCAGGTTGAGGACCTCGCGCTTGATACTCTCGGCAATATATGGATACTGACGCAGTCTGAAGGAATTTCCATCTATAATCCTGACGGAGTAAAGGGATTTGAGTGCATTGATAAATCCCTGCAGACCGGCGGCTTTACCGAGGTATCCGATGAACCCGGCGCTGTGTCTGATTATTCGCTGAATCAGAATTATCCGAACCCGTTTAATCCGTCTACTACTATCAGCTTCACGCTTCCCCGGAACTCGTATGTTTCTCTGAAGGTGTTTAATCTTCTCGGCGAGGAAGTCGCTTCCCTTGTTGCAGGAGAAATGAACCCCGGCAGTCATTCTGTTGTCTGGAATGCCGCCGATATGCCCAGCGGAATTTACATGTACAGGCTGCAGACTGAATCCTTCACCGAAATAAAGAAGATGATTCTGATAAAGTAAACTTTGTGAATTTGTCAAACATTAAATGTATAAGTAAAACGGAATTAAAATGAAAACTGTAAACTCATTCTTTTACATCGCAGTGCTGCTTGTATTATTCTCCTCCTTCGGCAATGATGTTCCTGCACAGTCGGTTATCATGGAATCTTTCTTTGACGGGGCTCTGAACGGAAAGGATTACGCGGCTGATATACTGATCGATCAATCAGGCAATATTTATATTACCGGAAAAAGCTATCAGGATTACGGCGGCGGCGAATTTACTACAGCCATGTATAATAGTGAAGGCGGTCTTATATGGGCCGATCAGTTTAAAAATACTCAGCCCGGCTATACCAACTACTCAAGAAGACTTGCATCTGATAAATGGCAGAATGTGTATGCTGTGGGTACAACTGCACTGCACGACGGCGACCTGGCTGTGGTTAAGTACAACAGCATCGGCAGAATATGGGCCAATTCCTACCAGCCGTACTGGTTCGATACTTACGATGACTATGGTATTGACATAGGCGTTGATTCCTCAGGTTATTTTTATGCCATTGCGCGTGTGACTTCACCGGACGGAAATTTGTACGACATGTATGTTATGAAGGGCGACAGCAGCGGTACAAGAATGTGGGAAGATAATTACTCCGGTGCAAGCGATGCCGATTATCCGGTTGATGTTGAGGTATCAGCCGGCGGGAATGTTTATACTCTTCTTCAGCAGTATAATTTTTATGGTTCGCAGACAAGAGATATTACTACGTTTCAGTATTCGGGAAGCGGGTTCCAGAACTGGTTCTCAAATTATAACGGTCCCGGCGACGGCGTGGACTACCCCGTTTCTTTAACTCTTGATGAAATGGAGAATCAGTACGTAAGCGGAACAGCATCAATGGGCTCCGATAATGACATGGTGATAATGAAACAGAATTTATTCGGAACGAGACTGTGGACTGTGACCTACGGCGGAAGTGCCGGGGCTAATGATACGGCCTTGGCAGCCTGCAGTCTTCCCGCAGGGCTTACGGCCGCCTCAGGCAGAAGTCTGGAAATTGTTGACGGGAACACAATCGATGCCGTTGTTGTTATGGTGATCGACAGCGGCACGGTTGTCCGGACTGATAAATTTTATGGCTCTGATTCTGCCGGCGCTTTCCCTCTTGATATGACTGTGGATGCAGACGGAAATATTTATGTTTGCGGATGTGAGAACCTGGTAGACGGTACAACCAATGGTTTCATGATTAAGTATGATATTGAGGGGAATTTGGTATGGAATGCTTCCTACGACGGCGGAGCTTCTCTTAATGACCGCTTTAATGCTGTAACTCTTGATGGTGATAATAATGTTCTGGCGGCCGGTCAGTCGTTTACTTCGGGATCAAACTCCAGAATGTCAATCGTTAAATTTGAGAACGTACCGCCTCCGCCGACCTCTGCATCGGATCTTCCTCCGGCAGTCAGCAGCTATACCCTTACACAGAATTATCCGAACCCTTTTAATCCTTCTACAAGGATAGTCTACCAGATTCCCGATGCCGGTAATGTTTCATTGAAAGTTTACGATCTGCTTGGAAATGAAGTTGCCGTGCTCGCTGATGAATATAAACCCGCAGGCAGGTATGAAACTGAATTCGGTGCCCGTAATCTCTCAAGCGGTGTTTACCTGTACAGACTTCAGGCAGGCAGCTTCATTCAAACGCGTAAAATGATTTTGTTGAAATAATAAATCTAAATCAAAGTTCCGGCAAGCAGCTCAGCTTCTGCTCTTATCTCCGGCGCGGCAAGGGATTCCCACACAATCCCCTTCAGCGGCAGTCCTATCGTGAAGATGGTATCTGATGGTGTTCCGTCTTTCTGTAACACGGGACCTTCGGGGAGTGCATTAATCCCCAGGTGCGCAGGATCCGCATGTATTATTCCTCTTCCTACAATGTTCCTGATGAATGCGTTGTCTATTTTATCGTAGTCCTGGCAGGGACCAATGCAGTTCACTACCCGGCTGGCTTCTGCAGTTTTTTCTTCACCCGTTCCCCGCTCTGTGTACTTCACTTCCATCCCGCTCCCGGAGGGTATGATATCTGTTATCCTTCCCGTCAGTGTCTTAAACTGACCTGATTCTCTCAGCTTTTCCATTGTCTCTTCGCTGGCCGGAGGTATCCTGCTTCTTATTCTTTCCCAATATCTGAATACGTGCCTTAAAAACCGCCGCTTCTCTTCAGCATGAAGGTTCATCCATACTGCCTTTGTGTGCGGTCTTAATGAATCTATTACTGATCTCGGATCGAGTCCTTTCTGTTCCGCTGTCCGTATGTGCTTTCTTACGATGCTTAATACAGTCGGGATATCTTTTAGTCCTTCCATCTCATCATAAAAAGAAGGATAGGTATCGGTCTTCTTCTGAATTAAAGGAAATAATCCCCGTCTCGATATGCCGGTCATTTGTCCCTTGTGTTTCTTCCTGTAAAGCGCTGCCGCAAGATCGATCGTTGTCTGCCCGGTTCCGATAAAAAGAATGCTCTCCTCAGGTGCAAGTTCATTGAACACATCGGGCTTCCACGGATCTCTTATGTAACGTTTGTCATCGGCAAAGGAGCTGTTCTTTACAGGAGGATCAGACGGCAGTGAATTGCCGAGCGCAAGTACAACTTTGTCTGTGCTGAAATCTCTTCCGTCTTCCATATGAAGCACGGGACGTACACCGTCTGTTTCAAGGTCTGCTGCTTCGCCCTTTATTCTCTCGTATGAAATGTTTTCACTCTTATCAGCAAACGCTTCGCGGAACATTGTGTGAATGTATTCCCTGTAAAGCTTTCGCGGAAGGTAATCTCCGCTGCCGGCTTTCATACCCTTTTCTTTCACCCATTCCAGGAAATGTTCGGGACGGTCTGAATATATGCCCATTATTTCAGCGGGAACGTTTAGGAGATGTTCTTCATCAGTTGAGTAGGCAGGACCAAGATTATCCTCTCCGTTTCGGTCAATCATTCTTATATGCACTGGATCAGCAGGCTTCCGCCCAAACAATTTCATCGCAAGCAGAGTACCGGATAGTCCGGCCCCGATTATCGTTATATCTTTCATATGTTCAATCCTCCTGTCGCAGAGATAATATGAATTCTTTCCATAAAATTCAAAAATTTTTAGGGTTTCATTAGGTTTGAAGCTGAAGTAATCATATTCCACTTGCCTCCCGTTAATCCCTTCCATCATTCCCCTAAACCAGCGGTTTAAATTCACTTCCCACACACACTTTGTTTTATTTAATTACCGCCAGTTAAAATCCCGGAGAAGATAACTATGATACGTTTGCTAATTTTTTCTTTGCTGGCTGCATCTGCTGTATATGCTAATAACTATCCAACCCTTAAAGATAATTCGAACTCGCAGATAAGCGCTGTAAGGTTGAACGGAAATGTAAAAGTCGACGGTAAACTCACCGAAAAGGTATGGCAGCGTCCCGGTTTTAATACTCTCATCCAGATGGATCCGCAGCAGGGCGTGCGGCCTACTCAGAAAACTGAATTTTGGTTCGCCTATGATGATGAGGCAATTTATTTCGCGGCAAAGTTTTATGATTCGCATCCTGATTCGATCATGTCGCGGCTGGTGCGCCGCGATTTTATTTGGGGCGATCCTTCCGATGGATGTGTGCTTTATCTCGATTCCTACCGCGATAAACGGAATGGCTATTTCTTTTATGTTTCCGCTGCCGGTGCTGTGGCAGACGGACTGATAGAGAACGACGCGAAGCAGCCGAATGATCTGAGCTGGGATGCTGTATGGGAGGGTGCGCGTCATATGGATGATGAGGGCTGGTCGGTTGAAATGAAGATCCCTTATTCCCAGCTCCGCTTCAGGGATGGTGATAACCAGGTGTGGGGTGTGAATGTTGAAAGGTTTATAAGCAGAAGGTTTGAAACCGATATGGTGGTTTATACTCCCCGTAATGAAAGCGGCTTTGCATCGCGCTTCCCGGATCTTGTCGGTATTGAAAATATCACCCCTCCTTCAAGAATTGAATTGCTCCCCTATGTTGTAGGGAAGGCTAAATATATCGGCGCACAGCCGGGCGATCCGTTTAATTCGGGGAAAGAGTATTCGCCGGGAGTGGGACTCGATCTGAGGGCGGGCCTCGGAAGCAGTCTTACTCTTAATGCTACTATAAATCCCGACTTCGGTCAGGTTGAAGTAGACCCCGCTGTTGTTAATCTCTCCGATGTTGAATCAACTTTTGATGAGAAGCGGCCTTTCTTTACCGAAGGCATCAGCATCTATCGTTTCGGTCAGGGCGGAACGAATAATAACGTCTCCTTTAACTGGCCGACAACAAACATCTTTTACAGCAGGCGAATCGGCAGAAATCCCCAGGGAAGTCTTCCGGATTATGATTATGCCGATATTCCCCAGGGAACTCATATTCTGGGCGCAGCAAAGGTGTCGGGACAGGTATTCGATAACTGGAAAATTGGAACGATCCACGCGGTTACACAGAGAGAGTATGCTGATATTTCTTTGAACGGACAGCGTTCGAGCGTTGAACTGGAGCCATTGACTTATTATGGTATCTTCCGCGCGCAGAGGGATTTTAATTCGGGTAAACAGGGTTTGGGCCTGCTTACTACATTCACAGACCGCTTCTTTAAAGATGAAGGTCTGAACACTCAGATAAATCAGAATGCGTTTGTAATAGGAAGCGATGGATGGACATTCCTTGATGAAGATAATACGTATGTGCTTACAGGCTGGGCTGCATTGTCAAATGTAACCGGTTCGAAGGAAAGGATAACGGCGCTGCAGAGGAGTCCCGTTCATTACTACCAGAGACCCGATGCCTCATACATTTCTGTTGACAGTTCTGCGACCTCGTTAACAGGATACAGCGGGCGGTTGATGCTGAATAAAAACCGCGGCCGCTGGGCGATAAATACAGCTGTGGGTTTTATTAGTCCGGGCTTTGAGGTTAATGATTTAGGATATGGTTCATATAGTGATTATATAAACGGACACTTCTTCACAACTTACAGATGGACTGAGCCCACAGCTATTTATCAATTTGCTGGAGTAAATTTTGGAGCCTATACGGGCTATGATTTCGGCGGCAACAACACAGCGCAGGGCTACAGGATAGGTGCTTACCTTACCATGCCTGATTATAAAGGGATCCAGGGCTCCGCAGCTTATAGTCCTGCAACCTTCAACTCAAGGAAAACCCGCGGCGGCCCATTAACGGTTGAGCCTTCAAGCGCTTCCTATTCGCTTGATCTTTTTACAGATAACCGTCAGTGGTGGGTATTAAGTGCCGGCGGTTCAGGTACATTAAGCAGCGATGGAAATTCAAATTCAGTGTATGCTTCACTGGAGGTTAAGGTAACAACTACACTTACGATGTCGATAGGACCCGAATACACGAATGATGTTTCAGAGACACAGTGGGTAAGCAACGCTAAAGATCCCTATGCTGCCGATACGTATAACCGCAGATATCTCTTTGCTCATCTTGAACAGAATATAATGGCGGCAAACATAAGGGCTGACTGGATTCTGAGTCCTTCTTTAAGTTTCCAGTTTTACTTCCAGCCTTTGATTGCATCCGGCGCCTATAACAGTTTTAAATATTTGCTGAGGCCGAAGTCTTACGATTTTAATACTTACGGAACCAACGGTTCTACCCTGGTGCGGAATACCTCTGCCGGCGGGGATGTTTTATCCTATGAATTGGATGCCGATGGTTCTGGACCCGCTCCGGCACAGGTAATAGATAACCCCGATTTCAATTATATGTCACTTCGGGGCAATGCGGTACTTCGATGGGAATATCTGCCCGGCTCCACTTTATACTTTGTATGGACTCAGAGCAGGGAAAACATTGAAGCCGACGGGAGCTTCCGCTTCGGCAGATCATTCAATAACCTGTTCACCCTTCACCCCGATAACATCTTTATGCTGAAGATCAGCTACTGGCTGTAAGTATTGAAGATTTAATATTGCCGTCAGTTTTAATTGCCGTCCGATTTTAACCGACGGCAGTTTTAATTACCCTCAGTTTTAACTGACGGATAATAATAGCCTAATATAGCGTTCAGGCTTTAGCCATTTGATATTACCGCACCCAGCTTTAGCCATCTAATATTGCCATCTGGTTTCAACCGACAGCAGTTTTAATTACCGTCAGTTTTAACTGACGGATAATAATAGCCTTATATAGCGTTCAGGCTTTAGCCATTTGATATTACCGCACCCAGCTTTAGCCATCTAATATTGCCATCTGGTTTCAACCGACAGCAGTTTTAATTACCGTCAGTTTTAACTGACGGATAATAATAGCCTTATATAGCGTTCAGGCTTTAGCCATTTGATATTACCGCACCCAGCTTTAGCCATCTAATATTGCCGTCTGGTTTCAACCAACAGCAGTTTTAATTACCGTCAGTTTTAACTGACGGATAATAATAGCCTTATATAGCGTTCAGGCTTTAGCCATTTGATATTACCGCACCCAGCTTTAGCCATCTAATATTGCCGTCTGGTTTCAACCGACAGCAGTTTTAATTACCGTCAGTTTTAACTGACGGATAATAATAGCCTTATATAGCGTTCAGGCTTTAGCCATTTGATATTACCGCACCCAGCTTTAGCCATCTAATATTGCCGTCTGGTTTCAACCAACAGCAGTTTTAATTACCGTCAGTTTTAACTGACGGATAATAATAGCCTTATATAGCGTTCAGGCTTTAGCCATTTGATATTACCGCACCCAGCTTTAGCCATCTAATATTGCCGTCTGGTTTCAACCGACAGCAGTTTTAATTACCGTCAGTTTTAACTGACGGATAATAATAGCCTTATATAGCGTTCAGGCTTTAGCCATTAATTAATGGCTGAAGCCTGAATAAATAGATTGTTGTTAGAAACTGTCCGTCAGTTGAAACTGACGGCAATGCAGTTATCCGTGCGCCAGAGCAACTCAACATCAATAATCAGCCATTCCGGTGGAATTATTCTCCCTTCTTTATAATCTTTGACTCTCGATTGATCCACAATGAAAAGGAAACATTATGAAATACACGATTTTATTTCTGTTAAGTTTGTTTATTGTAGCCGGGTGCGCACAGCAGAAGGAAGAACCGGTTAAAGCGGAAGGTCCTGCATTGGTGACAAAAAAGGTAAGTTATTCATCGGACGGAACACCGCTTTCGGGTTATATTGCTTATGACAGCAGCAAGTCAGGCAAAAGGCCGGGCATAATCGTAGTGCACGAATGGTGGGGCATGAATGATTACGCTGAACACCGGGCGGATTCACTTGCAAAACTCGGCTATATTGCCATTGCCATCGACATGTACGGAAACGGCAAAACGGCTGAGCATCCGGATAACGCAGGCAAGTTTGCCTCAGCGGTAATGCAGCATATGGATACGGCGCAGGCAAGGTTTGATGCAGGTTTGCAGCTTCTGAAGAACCAGCCGCAGACAGATACTTCGAAACTTGCAGCAATAGGCTACTGCTTCGGCGGAGGCGTTGTGCTTCGAATGGCGCTTGCAGGTGTTCCCCTAGACGGAGTTGTATCCTTCCATGGCGATCTGCCTACACAGGCTCCTGCACATCCCGATTCTGTAGAAGCAGCAATACTTGTATGCAACGGCGCAGCTGATCCGTTTAATCCCCCTGAAAAAGTTAATGCTTTCAGATCTATGATGGATAGCGTGGGAATCGATTATTCCTTCAAAAACTATGAAGGTGCAAAACACGCTTTTACTAATCCTGCTTCTGACAGTCTTGGAAGTAAGTTCAATCTTCCCCTGGCCTACAATAAGCAGGCTGATGAACAGAGCTGGAAAGATATGCAGGATTTTTTCAACAGGATTTTTAAGTAAAGTTATATTTACGGCTTTTCCATTGACTCCGTTCAACCTCTGAACGGGGTTCTGTCCTGGTGGGATTAAGGGAATCCCCGCACCTTCTCCCCGCTATTTCTGAGAAATGGAAATTTCGCCCAGGGGTTACATCTGGGAGCACAATTTTTTATCTTTTGTTATCGCATCAAAAATTCATTCTAAGATAAAGAGGATAAAATGGACGGTATCAATGCTAACAGCCTGCAATACTATTCACAGAAATTAATTGATTTAGCCGTTGAATACGGACCACAATTACTTCTTGCTATCCTTGTTCTGTTTGCCGGTCTCTGGATTATTAAACTTGCGTTAAAAGGCGCTAACAGGGCAATGGAACGCTCGAGTATTGAAATTTCATTAAGAAGATTCCTGAACAGCTTGTTCGGAATATTATTAAAGGTTCTTCTGCTTATCAGTGTGGCTTCAATGATCGGGATAGCAACAACATCTTTTGTGGCTATTATAGGAGCGGCAGGACTCGCAGTCGGCCTTGCCCTGCAGGGAGGACTTGCAAACTTCGCCGGCGGCGTTATAATTCTCATCTACAAGCCTTTTAAAGTCGGCGACTTTTTAGAGGCCCAGGGCTACATGGGTACTGTTAATGAAATCACAATCTTTACTACAATACTCAAAACACCCGATAATAAAACAGTGATAATACCGAACGGTGCCTTGTCAAACGGCAGCATGGTTAATTTTTCTACCGAACCTAAAAGACGTGTTGATATGATCTTTGGTATAGGCTACGGCGACAGCATTGAAAAGGCTAAGACGGTTTTAAGGAAGCTTGCTGATTCTGACACAAGAATTCATAAGGAACCAGAACCTCAGATCGTCGTTGGTGAGCTCGGGGATAGTTCCGTTAATTTCAACGTAAGGGTCTGGTGCGATGCCGCTGATTACTGGGGCATCTATTTCGACACTCATGAAAAGGTAAAGCTGGCCTTCGATGAAGCGGGCATCTCTATTCCGTTCCCGCAGAGAGATGTTCATATGTACAGCAATGATTCAAGACCTGATGAAATAGATATTGCCGCAAAAATACCTGTTTAATGAAACAGGATTTTACTGCCCGTGCAGAAAATCCTCGATAGTCTTCATAAACATATCGGTCTGATCTACAAAAGTCATATGACCGCTCTGTGGAAATATTACCAGCTTCGAACCTGGAATTTTTGCATGCATCTCTTCTGATAGCCAGGGTGCACACTCATCATTGTCACCGCAGTTTACCAGTGTAGGAACATTGATAGTATGAAGCTGATCCACGTACTCAACCGATTTCAGGTTTCCGTCGATTACGTACTCACCGTTTGATCCCCACATTTCACGGTAAAGATCCCAGGCAAATCCTCCGCTGGCCGGATCATAAGCCGGATCGGGTCTGCGCTGATATAAATAAGGGAAATAGCCTTCGCCCCAAGCCGCCTTCATATATTCACTTGTGTAGTGGTTCTGCTCGTACGGCAGTCCGTGTCCGTACAGCCCTTCACCTTCCATTTTATTTATACGATCTCGAAGTTCCTGGGACATGTTTTCCTTAATCTTATCAAAAACCTTGTTCATCTCTGATGTGCTCGCAAAAGTGCTGCAGAGTATAAGGTGCGCTAAATGTTCCTGGTATTTTAGTGCATAGGCCTGTGCGAGAACTCCGCCGTAAGAATGTCCCAGAAGATTTATCTTTCCAAGGTTCAGTGCTTTTCTTACAGCTTCCACATCTTCAGCCATATTTTCAACGGTATACTTTTTCACATCCTCAAGCTGCTCCGACTTTCCCGATCCCCTTTCATCTATAAATATTAAACGGTTATGTCTGGCCAGTGGAATGAAATATGGAAGGAAATAGTCGTGGGAGGCTCCCGGACCGCCATGAACAATCATCAGAGGTTCTCCCTTTCCGAATTCTTGATACCATATCATTACCCCGTTAGCGTCCACATAACCCTGCTTAATCTCGTAGACATTCGAATTATCCGATGACGGGATCTGCGCATATGTAAACAACGGCAGAAGGATAAACAATGCTGAATATATTAAATATTTCATATGATCTCCCATAAATGTAAATATCTCTGTTCCGATGCCGGAAATTTACATAAAAAAGAAGTACCCTGTTCGTTATATCGCAGGCCAGAGCCAGCCGAAAATACCTGCTGTGAATAACGCATAGATTAATCCGTCAAACATTGATTTGATTGTTGCACCCCAGCTCTTTTTGAACCAGATACTATCCTGCATCAGCGCAAGACTGTAGCCGGCAAAAGCTGCTGTACCAGTAAAACGGAATACGGCCAGGTAATCAGATCCCGGCGGAATAGCATGACCGGTGATATAAGCGGCAAAAATGCTGATTATCAGACAGTAAACAAACCAAAGCACAAGACTGGAACCCATTGAAAAGATTCCGGCAGGATAAAAAGTAGCGATAAGTACCGGGCCCTTATTCATTTTTTCCTGAAAGGCATCCGACTTTCGTTCCTTTGCATCGGTAGTGTAAGGAACCATATAGTCGCCAGGCGGCGTGTTATACTTCCTCAGATCATCCATTACCTGATCTTCCGCAGGATGTTTTTTAAAGTCGGAATTATGGTGAGTAAAAATTGTGTGCATTATAGAGCTTATGATAAAAACAACAACGGCAGAAAGTAGAATCGGGAGCCAGAGTGAAACAATTGAAACCATATCATTTCCTCCAGATATTAAAGATTGTGTTAATTAACCCTCTTGGTAAGATACACAAGTTATATGAACTAAAATAATTTCCGAAAAGTTTTTTACTAAGTAAACAGGCTGATTAATAGGAGAACTGCCGGATCCTTCTCTAATGAACTTTTTGTAAATTTGAAATGTTATTTGGGGAAAACGGGAAATTAATGAAAAAGTTCGGTTTAATTTTATTTGTAGTTATTTCAGCATCTTTTGCCAGGGCCCAGAATGAAACGGGCTCCGTTTATGGTAAAGTCATCGATGCCGTCAGCAATCAGCCTCTTATCGGGGTGAACCTCATACTTGAAGGTACTAATCTGGGAGCAGCAACCGACCTTGAGGGACACTATGAAATTAGAAACGTACCTGTAAATACCTACAGGATCAAGGCGTCGATTATCGGGTATGCTTCTAAAATCAAGACTGACATAGTTGTGCGCACTTCCAAACCTGCCTCAGTGGATTTCAGTCTTACTGAGGAAGCTGTTAAACTGCAGGATATAACCGTAAAATCGGGGTATTTTTCTAAATCCCCCACCGAGGTTATCAGTACAAGGAGTTTTGGTTATGAGGAGATCAGAAGAGCTCCCGGCGGCTTTGAGGATGTAATCAGAGCCCTATCAGTTCTCCCGGGTGTGGCACAGGCTGATCCGGGAAGAAATGATCTAGTAGTGCGAGGCGGGGCTCCTTCCGAAAACCTCTATATAGTCGACGGAATCGAAATTCCTAATATCAATCATTTCGGCACACAGGGCGCGGCGGGCGGCCCTCTGAGTTATATAAATCTCGATTATGTAAAAGAGACTACTTTTTCAACAGGAGGATTTTCTGCGGAATACGGCGATAAGCTTTCTTCTGTTCTTAAAATAGACCTGAGGAACGGCAGAGAGGACCGTGTCGGCGGGAAGGCTACAATATCCGCATCTCAGTTCGGCCTTAACCTGGAGGGACCGCTGGGAAAGAATAACAATTTTATTTTCTCTGCAAGGCGAAGCTATCTTGATTTTATCTTTAAAGCTGCCGGTTTCGGTTTTGTGCCTGAATACTATGATGTTATCACAAAAGCAGATTTTAAACTGGATAATTCGAACAGCATCTCATACTTGTTTGTGGGAGCCTTTGATAAGGTAAAATATTTTAATGAAACTGAGGACCAGCGGTATGACAATTCAAGGATCCTTGGAAGCGATCAGACACAGTATGTAACGGGCCTGAGCTATCAGCACCTCATCGATAACGGCTTCCTTAACATTACTCTCAGCAGAACTTTTGTGGATTATAATACACTTCAAAGGGATAGTCTTCTTAACCCCGTATTTAAGAGTATCTCAAGGGAGCAGGAAAATTCTCTTAAGGGAGACCTTGTATATAAGCTGTCACCGTCTACCGAGATTACTGCCGGTCTGATGGGAAAGCTTATTAAGTTCGATGCTGATGTCCTGCTTCCCGGTTTTGTTACATCCTTCGGAGATACTCTTCCTATAAATTCTCTGAATGATGAGGATGTTTATTACAAAGGTTCGGGATATGTAAACCTCAATCACTTATTCTTCGAAAGACTGAAAACTAACATCGGACTGAGGACAGATTATTTTAGTCCCCTTGAGAAGAAAGTTTATATTTCGCCGAGGGTGTCAGCTTCCTATCGATTATCGGATCTTACTTCCCTCAATGCTGCAGCAGGAATTTATTATCAATCACCTTCCTACATATGGCTCGCGGTCGGGCCGAATAAAAGCACCTTAAAAGATATCCGCGCCGATCATCTTGTGTTAGGAATAGATCATCTGGTCAGGGAGGACGCAATTGTAAAGCTTGAGGCTTTCTATAAGTGGTATAAGGACTATCCCACCAGTCTCGTAAGACCATACTTGATTTTAGCTAATACGGGAGCTGGATTTGCGGGTTCGGAAGATAATTTTTCCTCGTTCGGATTGGAACCGCTTACTGATAAAGGCAAGGGGTTCAGCCGCGGGATAGAGCTTTCCGCACAGAAAAAGTTATCGGACATTCCGTTTTACGGAATAATGAGTCTTACTTACAGTGAATCAAGGTTCACGCCGCTGGATGGCATAACCCGCCCCGGCGTATATGATCAGAAATGGATCTTAAACCTCAGCGGGGGCTATAAATTCAACGAGAAATGGGAAGCCAGTATGAAATTCCGTTTTGCTTCCGGCAGTCCTTATACACCCTTCGAACCGGGCGGCACACAGCTGGTTTCAAGGTATTTGAGTATGTATTATGAACCTCTTCATAGTCTTGACGTGCGTGTTGACAGAAGATGGTATTTCAGCAGCCTTACGCTCATTACCTATGTGGATATTCAGAATATCTATAATAATAAAAGATCTAATTCGATCCGTTGGAATCCGAGAACGCAGATGGCTGAAAGGGGTGGATCAATCGGTATTTTACCTTCCATAGGCATAAGCCTGGAGTTTTAATAGCTAAGCCCGCAATTAGCGGTGTTTATTTCTATACCATCAATGCAGGCGGTTAACAAACGCTGCGTCCAACTCCCTGATATTTCATAACTGATAAAGGCTGCCTAATAAAATCATATTCGGGCAGCCTTATTTCAGCGGCTCTTCTTATTCACTTTTCACATAACTAAGGTCGGGGCGAGTATGCCCGTTTTTATGTTCGAAGTGTTCAAGCATCGTCATCATCTGGTTCCATAGATCTTCCCCCTCTTTTCCCAGCGCATCATTGTCTTTTTCCATCTGCTGATAAAAAGTTGCAGCATCTTTTGCCAGCGTTGTAACTACAATCAGGTTGTCGTTCTCTCCTATATCGGCAAGCCAGACATCATATGGTGTGGTAATTTTCTTTTCCTCACTCAGTTTTTTGAATTTGGCAGCGATTTCCATTACATCTTTCATCTTGCCGGATTTAACTGTGTAATAATCCCAATGAAGAAAATTTCCTTTTGTCATATCGAGACCCAGATCCTGAGCATTCCCATAGGAAAGTGAATTTGAACGTTTGAACACCATCTCACGTACAGATGCAATTGATTCGGCATTTTCCTTCATAACTTTATTCATTTTATCTTTGTCTGCTTTCGACATCATGTCGTTAAAGGCTGCTGATAATTTGTCGATATCACCGTAGTTTTTTAGTGGAACAAGATAATAGAATAGAAGATCGTCAGTCTGGGATGCTCTTATCCAGGGAAGATTAAGTTTTGAATCAATCATCATTTGTGTAAAATCCCTCGAAGTGCTGTTATACTGATCAATCTTATCTATCCTGGCTGTTTCCTCGTGAATATAAAAGAGCGGATCCTGAGGCTGCTCCTGGGGTGAGACTACAGTTGTTAATGAAAAAAGTAAGAGAAGAGACAACAATGACCTGGAAAAGTTCAATACTTTCATACGAACCTCCTGAAGGGTTATTTAGAAAATAGTTTTTTATGGGGAATAAGAGTGTAAAGAACTTAAGTCTCAAAATTCGCATTGTCAAACATTTTTTTTGATTATTTCAGAGAGGCTGCGGACTGACCCTGCCGCGCTCCCCTCTTTATACTCGGAATTTATCTCCTATATTTCTTAAGTTTATGTTCCCGTTGGGATAAATCCTTTTATACAACCGTTTATAATGTTTTTATTGCAGCGCGAACCCGGGGGTATTAATTTGTTACATTAATTCCGAAGCAGGCTAATCTAATTTTATATCTTTAACTAAAATCAGGACACTCATGTATAAGATACTCTTCTTTTTTTGTACATCATTTATTTTGTACCAGGTTCAGGTCAGCGCCCAGGTAAATGCCAGGATGCTTCAATATCCTGATGTTTCACAATCGCAGATCACTTTCTATTACGGCGGTGATCTCTGGGTAGTTTCAAAAGAAGGGGGAACCGCAAATAAGCTCACTAATGCTAAAGGTCAGGAAGTACTGCCAAGGTTTTCTCCCGACGGATCTCATATAGCTTTTAGCGGAAATTATAATGGTAACGTCGATATTTATGTGGTCCCTTCTAAGGGTGGTAAGGCAGAACGCGTTACTCATCAAGGAATGTTCGACCGCATGGACGACTGGTATCCCGATGGTTCAAAAATCCTCTATACTTCTTCAATGGAAAGCGGCAAGCAGAGGTTCAGCCAGTTCTACTCAGTTTCACCTGAAGGAGGAATGCCCGATAAACTTCCGGTGCCTTACGGTGAATATGGAACCTTATCTCCCGACGGGAAACAAATAGCCTATACACCTAGGACGAGAAGCAACAGGACCTGGAAAAGATACCGCGGCGGCATGGCTCCCGATATATGGATATTCAATCTCGAAACAAAAGCTTCTGAGAATATTACAGATGATCCTGCTAATGATGAATTCCCGATGTGGTATGGAAATACAATCTATTTTCTTTCAGACAGGAACGCAGAGAAAAGGGGAAACATCTACGCTTATGACGCTGCTTCAAAACAAATAAGACAGGTTACGGATTTTAAGGAGTATGACACTCACTTTCCTTCTATGGGACCTGATGAAATTGTTTTTGAGAACGGCGGAAAACTTTATCTGCTCGATCTTGCATCAGAAAAATACCGCGAGGTAAAGGTTGATGTTGTAACTGATGAATCAACTCTTCTTCCTCACGCTGAGAAGGTAGATAAACTCATTCAAAGTTTCTGGCCGTCGCCCGATGGAAAACGGGCAGTATTTGAAGCCCGCGGCGATCTGTTCTCCGTGCCTGCTGAAAACGGTCCTGTTCTGGATCTGACTAATACTTCAGGAACAGCCGAAAGATACCCTTCATGGTCTCCCGATGGAAAATATATTGCCTACTGGAGCGATCAATCCGGTGAATATGAACTTTATATCAAAGACGTTGAAAGCCCGGGGTATGGAAAGAAACTAAGTTCTTATGGACCCGGCTACCGCTACCAGATTTACTGGTCGCCCGACAGTAAACAGCTGGCTTTTATAGACAAGGCTATGGTGATATATATTTATAATATGAGTGATGATAAAACAACAAAGGTGGACAAAGAAAAGTCTATGTATGAAGGCGGACTTGAAAACTTCACAGTAAGCTGGTCCCCCGACAGCAGGTGGCTTGCCTACCAGAAGGATACGGATAACAATCATAGCGCAATCAGCCTTTTCGATACGAAGGAAGGCAAATTTCACCAGGTAACATCAGGCTACTATAATGATTCGCAGCCCGTGTTTGACACCGAAGGCAAATATTTATTCTTCCTGACAAACAGGAGTTTCAATCCTGTTTACAGCGATCTCGACAATAGTTTTATTTATCCTAATGCAACCAACATCGCGGCTGTTTCACTTGATAAAGATACTCTTTCGCCTATGGCCCCCAAAAATGATGTTGCGGAAATAAAGAAGGATGATGATAAGAATAAGGATGACAAGGAAAAGAAAAAGGATGATTCAAAGAAAGAGGATAAAAAGAAAGAAACTAAAATAACGATCGATGGATTTGAAGGACGCCTCGTATTACTTCCTCCCGAAGCCGGCAACTATACCAACCTCCAGGCTGTTAAAGGGAAAATAATTTATCTGAAACTCCCGACGGCCGGTGCACGTGAACAGAAAAGATCGATCGTTTACTATGACCTTGATAAGCGTGAAGAAAAACCGGTAGTATCTGATATCGGTAATTATACAGTAAGCGCCGACGGAAATAAACTTCTCGTCTCAAAAGACGGCTCTTACTTTTTTATAGATATTGGTCCTGATCAGAAACTGGAGAAGAAAATGCCGACCGGTCAGATGGAAATGACTGTTGTTCCGCGGGAGGAGTGGAAACAGATTTTCAATGATACATGGAGATTTGAAAGAGATTTCTTTTATGATCCGAATATGCATGGCGTTAATTGGAATACAATGAAGGATCAGTATGGTAAGCTGATTGATTACGCGGTTACCCGTTGGGATGTTAATTACATACTCGGCGAGTTGATTGCTGAGCTTAACTCTTCCCATACCTACAAGGGGGGTGGAGATGAGGAAAAGGCCCCAAGCCGGCCTGTAGGTTATCTCGGCATCGACTGGCAGCTCGATAACGGTGCTTATAAAATCAAAAAGATTATTAAAGGTGCTCCCTGGGATAATGAAGTAAGATCGCCGCTCGATGCTTCTGGTCTTGATGTGAAAGAAGGCGATTACATCCTCGCTGTAAACGGAATTCCTATGGATGTTTCAAAAGATCCATGGACAGCCTTTGAGGGTCTTGCAGGAAAGACTATTGAACTTACGGTTAACAGCAAACCGTCAATGGACGGCTCCCATAAAATTGTGGTTGAAGCGTTAAAAGATGAGACAAGACTAAGAAACCTTGCGTGGATCGAAGCAAACCGGCAATATGTAGATGATCAAACCGATGGTCAGATAGGCTATATCTACGTTCCAGATACAGGCGTCGATGGTCAGACTGAACTTGAAAGACAGTTCAATGCCCAGTATAATAAGAAAGGCTTGATAGTGGATGAACGCTTTAATAACGGGGGACAGATACCCGACAGGTTTATAGAACTGCTTAACCGGAAACCCCTGGCTTTCTTTGCTGTTAGAGACGGCGTCAACTGGCAGTGGCCGCCCGTAGCGAACTTCGGACCAAAAGTTATGCTGATAAACGGGTGGAGCGGTTCAGGCGGCGATGCATTTCCTGACTTCTTCCGCAGGTCCGGGCTCGGGCCATTGATCGGAACCAGAACCTGGGGCGGTTTAATAGGAATCTCCGGAGCTCCCGGTCTGATCGATGGAGGCGGAATTACTGTCCCTACTTTCAGACAATATAATCCTGATGGCACCTGGTTCGCCGAAGGACATGGAGTTGATCCAGATATTAAAGTAGTTGATGACCCGACACAGTTGGCCGCTGGAGTTGATCCGCAGCTTAAGAAAGGTGTTGAAACAGTTATGGATCTCCTTAAAAAGAATCCACCCGTTAACCCGGAACAGCCTCCATATCAAAACAGGAGCGCCTCCGGACAATAACTGCTTTGCACGTTAGTGTTAATTGCTTGTCCGTCAGTTTTAACTGCTTTGCCGTCAGTCTTAACTGCTTTGCCGTCAGTCTTAACTGCTTTGCCGTCAGTCTTAACTGCTTTGCCGTCAGTTTTAACTGACGGACAAGTGTAATAATATACCATACCGGCTTTAGCCATTCATCATAGTCATCAGTCTTAACTGCTTTGCCGTCAGTTTTAACTGACGGACAAGTGTAATAAAATACCATCCCGGCTTTAGCCATTCATCATAGTCATCAGTCTTAACTGCTTTGCCGTCAGTTTTAACTGACGGACAAGTGTAATAATATACCATCCCGGCTTTAGCCATTCATCATAGTCATCAGTCTTGACTGCTTTGCCGTCAGTTTTAACTGACGGACAAGTGTAATAAAATACCATCCCGGCTTTAGCCATTCATCAAAGTCATCAGTCTTAACTGCTTTGCCGTCAGTTTTAACTGACGGACAAGTGTAATAATATACCATACCGGCTTTAGCCATTCATCATAGTCATCAGTCTTGACTGCTTTGCCGTCAGTTTTAACTGACGGACAAGTGTAATAATATACCATCCCGGCTTTAGCCATTCATCATAGTCATCAGTCTTGACTGCTTTGCCGTCAGTTTTAACTGACGGACAAGTGTAATAAAATACCATCCCGGCTTTAGCCATTCATCAAAGGATTTCCCTAAGCATAGCTAATCCTCTTGGAAATGTCATCCGCCACATACCTCGCGTCCCTTTCAGTTCCATGCACCATCGCTGATGATAAAGAGTAAAGGAAATGTAGTCCTGTAAAATATAAACCCGGTTCCTTAGGAACTACACCCCGCTTATGCATAGGCTCCATATCCTTAAAGACAGGGATATCTATCCATGAAAACGAAGGATAGAATCCTGTACACCATACTACATTTTTAACTTCAGTTTTTTGACCATCTTCAAGTACAGGAAATCCATCAATTACATCCCTTACCTTGGGAGTACGTATTATTCCGGCAGCTGCAAATTCCTTTGGTTTTATTCTGATAAGAGGTCCTCCCATTGATACCACCTTGGGACGGGCTTTTCTGCCGATAGGTGTACCCGTTGTCAGAATTCTATGAAACACAACCCTTATTACTAACCTGACGAGGAGGATCTTTGCCGCAATCCCCTCAATATTGAACGGGATATGCCCTGTGTCTCTTCCTGCCAGCCAGACTTTATGACCATTACGTGAAGCTTCAAGCGCTATTTCGGCCCCGGAATTACCTGCACCAACAACAAGCACCTCACCATCCTGCAGTTGAGATGGATGACGATAATCAAATGAATGCAGCTGAGTAATGTCCGGACTGAGTTTCTTGGCAAATTCAGGTACTTTCGGAACCTGGAAGTTAGACATTGCAACAACTACATTTTCAGCTGCGAATTGCTGATCACCGGCAGATACACAAAAAAGATCTCCTTCTTTAGAGAGCCCTGTAACTTTAGCGCCCATCTTTACCGGAAGATCGAAATGCGCTGCATACTTTTCAAGGTAATCAGCCATTTCATCCTTTGTAGGAAAACTGTTCGGGTCAGCCGGGAATTTTAAGCCTGCCAGTCCGTCGAACTTAGCGGGAGTAAAAAGATGAAGAGAATCCCACCGTTTCCGCCAGGAATCACCAATTCTCTTATTCGCATCAAGAATAATAAAATGAATTCCGGCTTTCTTAAGAAAATAACCGACTGATAAACCTGCCTGACCCGCACCTATAACAATTACTTTATACCTTCCTGTATTTTCATTACTTGCCATGTCTTCCTCCCGGTTCGGTTAAAATTATCTTTATTTATTTTCTGGTATCAATATAGAGGTGAGAGAAAAGATAAAAATCAGGGGTACTACGTAATTTTATGAAATCAGCACGTAATTAAAGATGCCTGATTCAACAAAAGTCACACATTTTCTTATAATAATTTATGTTTCACCGAATAAGATGCAGCATAAGCCCGCGCCGATTTACCAGATACCCCCATTTTGCTGTAGATGTTAGTGATATGTTTTTCAACTGTTCGTACGCTTAAAAAAAGCTTTTCTGCAATTTCCTCATTGTTTTTTCCGTTGGCAATTAACCTTAAAACTTCTAGCTCTCTGCCCGTAAATTCATATTCATTTCCTGTTTCTGCATTCTTCTTATATAAATTCTTAACCGTCCGTGCAGTACTTTCGAGATCTTTCCCCGCCCCCAGCTCCTTAAAAATAATCTCTGCCGAATTTAATTCGGCTTCGGCCTGCGGATAAAGCTTCAGATTAACCAAAGCTTCTGAAAGAATTACTCTGCACCTGGCTTCTTCGAACGGGGCCGATATCCTGTCATAAATATCAACAGCATCTTCAAGATTTTCCTTTGCTGTCTCATAATTTTTGAGCGCGAGGTTTAAATTACCTTCTGCACTAAGGAATGCTGCTCTCATCGGTGCGGTATTCATTGCACCCGTAATTTCTCCCAGTTCTGTCAGCATTTTGCCGGCTTCATCAAACCTCTCCAGCTTTGCATAAATTCTTACAAGGAGTTCAGCTGCAGCAGTCTTTTCGGCTTTTTCATCAGGACTAAATCTCCTGATATACCTTTCAGCCATATTCAGAGCGCTCTCATAATCACCCCTGTCATAACAAAGATAAGCAGAATATAATTGTATCAAAGGATGCGACTCAACTTTATTAAGCAATTCCTCTGCTTCTTCCCAGTCGCCCTGTCTTCTTTTCAGATCTGCCAGCCTGACTGTGCAGGCGTTTACCTGAACAGGTCTGAGTTTTTTCAGCTCCATAGATGCTGACAGCAGCTCTTCTTCAGCTTCCTTCCAGGCTCCCTTCCACATCAAGACACCAGCATATTTCATCCTGCAGTTAGCGAACATTGCCTTATACTTCCAGCGCTTGCAGATTTCTTTTACATTATTGCACCATTGACTGGCACGTTCATAATCCCTTATCCTTTCACAGGCATCTATAAGATAGCAGCAGGTAATCGTTGTAAATTTTATATCGCCCTTTTCGGACGTTAATGCAAGCAGAGTGGCGTCATCAAGCAGAGGCATACCTTCGGCAGGCCTGCCCTCCACAACAAGGATAAAACCTTTCAATGCTTCTGCAACCATTTCACCATCGATATTCTGTAAAGATTTGCTGATCTTCAAACTTTCGTCAATAAGTCTGAATGCCTGTTCACTGTTTTTCTCAACCTGGAATGACCAGCGTGCTTTCAGAAGTTTGATCATTGCAAGTTCAGGAGAATCCGGCAGTCCCTCTAAAAGATTTGCAGCTCTTTGGAACCATCCGCTTGCAACGGCAAACTCGCCTTTAAATTCTATATAGTCGAGTCCAATCCAGCAGGAAGTACGTGAAGCCCCATGTTTATTATCCTCCTTGAGGAAAAGGTTATATGCTCTGGTTCTTAAATCAAAAACCTTCACAGCATCATTCAGCCACCAGTAAGCCCAGGCAAGTTCTTCATATACTTCCGCCGATTCATTTGTTTCCAGGGCCTTCTCCAGCAGGTCTTTTGACTTTTCCCACTCCCCGGTTGATAATGCCTCACGTCCTCTATATAGAAGATCATTCATCCTGGTTTCTCTGCTTTATAAATTAAAATAAGTATACTTTATCGGCTTTTCGAAGATCAGTTAAAGATAAGGAATATTAGATAAAAATAACCTCAATCATTCGGCAAATGTGAAAAATATCAGAGAGGTTGAAATAGAAACTCCCTGCTTGTAAGAAAGCAGGGAGATTAAATTAAATGAGAATTTGTCTCTACAAGTATACCGGATTTATTTCATCAGGATCATCTTCTTTGTCTGAACAAAGTTACCAGCCTGAATTGTATAGAAGTAAGCTCCGCTCGGAAGGCTGGAGGCATTAAATTCAGTCTCATAACTTCCGGCCGGTTTTTCTCCGTTTACAAGTACAGCTATTTCTTTACCAAGTAAGTTATAGACCTTTAAAGTAACGTGACTGGTGACAGGAACCTGCCAGGTGATACTTGTCGTCGGGTTGAAAGGATTAGGATAATTCTGGGAGAGATCAAAGCTGCTGATAACTCCAGCTTCCATTGTCTCACCAAGCTCATAATATTTATAAGAGCCGTTATAATCAACCTGCTTCAGCCGGTAAGTATAACTGCCGGGATGCAGATTTCCATCGATGAAAGAATAATACTGAGTTTCTGTGGTGGTACCGTGTCCGTTAACGAATCCGGCATTTGCCCATTCAGCATTTCCAGCCTTTCTTTCAATCTGGAATCCTGAGTTATTCAGTTCTGATGCAGTGGCCCAACTCAGGTTTATACTACTGCCGGCCGAATAAGCACTAAACGTAGCCAGCTCCACAGGAACGAGGTCATTATAATGAATTTCACCTACCAGTGCTCTCGATGAAAAGAAGTTGCCTGTTGGGGTAAAAGGAGCGCTGCGAGCATCCCCTGTAACACAGGTAAGATAAGTATCAGTATATACATCGTAAGGAGGTGTACCTGTTCCGAAATAGCGCGGGCTTGTACCTGTGAACACCATTGCGACACCTGCCGTATCACCAGGGGTGATCATTATTTCGGGTGTATCAAAGAGGAGAGAGACACCGCTTGCAACAGCTCCCTGAGTTACAGGAACAGAACCAAGAGAAGTCCAGCCATCTGTCGAACTTCCGGGTCCGGATGTGACAGGGCCTCCAAGAGCATTGCCGGTACGAACAAAAAATTCAATTGAAAATGAAGCACCGGCAGCCGCACCACTGGCTGTTGTCATTCCGGTTATCTGGACATAATTAGTACCTGAGGCAATAAAATTTAAGAACATTGCCCATCCGGGGGATCCGCCGTTATTTGATGGTCCGGGGTTGGCGACGAGAATGTGCGCATCTTCCGGATCGTTGGATTGCGCATTAATAGGAACTACGACCACACACAGCAGAAGTACTAATGAGAGAAAAGTAGAAATGTATTTCATTCGACTATCCTTTCTATTATTTGTTAATACTAAATTTGGCTATGAATTCTAATTAATAATGTTTCACTAAAATCATAAATAACAGAAAAAATGAAATGCTCTCAGGATGACAGGATAATTTGGCATAAGAACGCCGGGAATAATATATCTTATCATTTGAACAAACTACCCCGAAAGCTGTTAATGATCCTTTTATTATTGCCAACGACAATAGATGGAGGGGTTGGTTTTTGTATCTGCCTTAACATAATAAGAAAAAATGACAGAGTACAACTAAATCTATATATTTATAATTAATATGATTACCTGAACTGTCCATTTTATTTATGGACGACTTCTTAGGATGTGACGATTTTTTTATTGTAATGGGATGAATGCTTATGTAAATTATACCCCATTCTGAAATTCTGGACCGGGAAGTAATGATCAACATACACAACGTAACTAAGAAATTCTTATCCACAACTGCACTTGATGATGTTTCCCTCGAAATAAAAGAGAAGGAATTCTTCGGACTCCTGGGACCTAATGGGGCGGGAAAATCCACCCTGATGAACCTGCTCATCGGCTATTTCGGTTCTGATAATGGCGAGATCATTATAGATGGGGAAAGGATGCTTACCGGTTCACTCGAACTGAGAAAAAAGATAGGATTGGTTCCGCAAACGATTGCTCTTTATGAAGATATTTCTGCGAAGGAGAACCTGGAAATATTCGGTTCTTTCTATGGTATATCAAAGAAGGATCTTAGATATAAAATTGCAGAAAAACTTAAAATGGTTGGACTGTTCGATAGGAAGAACGATACAGTAAAATCCTTTTCAGGGGGTATGAAAAGAAGACTTAATCTTGCGGCTTCTCTTCTTCACGATCCTAAAATAATTCTTTGTGATGAACCTACTGTTGGTATTGATCCTCAGTCGCGCAATGCGATATTTGACTATCTTGAATCCCTGAACCGGGAAGGTAAGACGATTATATATACAACTCATTATATGGAAGAGGCGGAAAGACTTTGTACAAAGATTGCCATTATTGATGCCGGACGAATAATCTCTGCCGGAACTCTTGATGAACTTGTGGGCGGAATGAAACTCAAACAGACGATAGCAATCTCTAAAAACCCGGTCACTGAAAAACTTATCGATTCATTTAAATCTTTCGGAGCTATTATATATGAACAGGATAAATATGAGCTTCAGCCTGATGAAGGGCTGGTTCTCTCCGATTTCTTTAAAAAGGTTGAAGAAACGGGCATAGGTTATTCGTCAGTTAATATAAGAAGACCATCCCTGGAGGCACTTTTTCTTCATTTGACAGGGAGGAGTCTGAGAGATTGAAAAAGATATTAAGGCTTATAAAAAAAGATTATCTTCTTTTCTGGCATGATAAAGTTGCGGTCAGCTTAACTTTTATTGTTCCAGCCGCGTTAATTCTGTTATTCGGTTCTATATTCGGAGGATCTGGCGGGGGTAGTGCAAGCGGAATACGACTGGCGTTTTTGAGTCAGAGTGATACCAAAATCGCAAAGAAAATTGAATCAACCCTCGATACAACCAGCACTTTTCAAATAATAAAAACCTATACAAATAATGAGGGAAAGGAAGTACCTTTTGATACAAGCAGTATTAAAGACTATATAATAAAAGGAGATGCTTCTTCCGCCCTGGTTATTCCTGAAGATGCTTATACAGATTCATCCTTCGGTTTAAAACTGAAATTCTACTATAATCCCAAAAATGAAATGGAGATGCAAATTGTACAGGGACTTCTCCAGCAAAGTATTATGACGCAAATCCCGGAAATATTCAATCAGAGCATGATGCGCCGGTCCGAGGAATACCTCGGTAAACAAAAAGGAACCATGTTCAATGAGAAGCTGGCTTCTGTAATAAGTGAATATTTTGGTGTGGATACTTCCGATGTTCTCAGGCAGGGATTCTACAGCTTTGAAAATGACAGCACGGAAGCAGATACAACTGCAAATAAAGGAGCTTCTGATTTTTTCAAAAATATTGTTAAACTTGATAAGGAGCAGCTCGTCGGCAAAGAAGTAAATAACCCGGGAGCTACAAGAAGTGTTGGAGGATGGGCAATGATGTTTCTCCTTTTCAGTATAACTGCCTCGGCTACTTCTCTGTTTGATGAGAGAAATTCCGGGGTAACTCTAAGGATACTGTCTTCTCCGGTTTCCAGGACAGATATTTTATGGAGCAAGTACCTCTATAACATCTCGCTCGGAGTAATCCAGCTTCTTGTTCTTTTCTTCTGCGGATATCTTTTCTTTAATATTGATATATTTTCAAACTTCGGCAATTTACTGCTGGTTATTCTATGCTCGTCTGCTGCAGCTACTGCTTTCGGAATGGTACTGGCTGCATTCAGTAAAACCAATGCACAAGCTAACGGAATGGGTACCTTCCTTATTTTAACTATGAGCGCAATCGGCGGAGCCTGGTTCCCTACTTTTCTGCTTCCGGGGTTTATCAGGATTCTCAGCAAATTTACAATAGTATACTGGTCAGTGGAAGGGTTTCTGAAAGTCTTATGGAATGGAGCCGGTTTTATGGAAATACTGCCTTTTCTTGCTGTTTTGATAGGTATCGGTGTCCTGGTGAATGCTGTCAGCTTCTGGCGGTTCAAAAAAGGTGATATTTTTTGAGTCCGGGCTTACAGCTTAATAAATAAATAAAAAATTAATTAGGTTGGTATTCTTTTTTATCGTATGTTTCTTATCCCGGTTACCCTAAAAACCGGGATTTTTTAATATCAACATTTAAAGGACTAATTTAAGTGAGTACTAAATTGTTTGTGGGCAGCCTGCCCTGGTCAGTTGATGACCAAAAATTGCAAGAAGCTTTTGAAGAACACGGTGAAGTGGTTTCAGCAAAAGTAATAAAAGACCGTGAAACCGGTAGATCCAGAGGATTCGGTTTCGTTGAGATGGCCTCAGAAGAGAGTGCCGACAGTGCGATAAATGCGCTAAACAATGCTCAACTCGGTGGTAGAAATATAGTAGTTAATGTAGCTAAACCACGTGATTAATAATTAGTTGGCCGGTCTCAAAAGCGTTCTTTTTCAAGAACGCTTTTTCTTTTTAAACTGACCGATAAATCAAACCCTTTCTGAATCAACAAACTTTTCTTTTTTTACAAGATAGCGCTTAATTTTCTGAGTCGTGGTTTTTTCGAATTCCTCTGTTCTTATATAAAATTTCCTTACCTGCTTGTGTAAAGGAAGCTGTTTGTTAACCTTTTTTATTTCTTCCTCAACAATCTTTTTTATCAGCTCATCATTAATGTCTGCATTATTCTGTTCGGAATATTCAATAAACGCATCTGCGTCGGTAACTAACTGGGCAGCTATAATCTCATCGTGCTTATCGTTCTCTTCACCGTATACAAACGATTCCAGAATAAAGGGACTCCTGTTGAGGATGTCTTCAATTTCTTCGGGATAAACATTTTCGCCAGTTCGCGAAAGTATCATATTTTTCTTTCTTCCAACAAGGTGGAGAAATCCATCACTATCTATAAATCCCAGGTCACCGGTCTTCAGCCATTTGCCCTCAAATACTTCTTTGGTCAGCTGGGGATTTTTGAAGTAGCCAAGCATAACATTGGGACCCTTAACCCAAACCTCACCGATTCCTTCAGGGTTGGGATCGTTTATTCTGATATGAACATTTTTTAACGGAAGTCCTGCAGCCATATCCTTAAAGTTATCAATCTGGTTTAAGGCAAGAATTGGCGAAGTCTCGGTTAAGCCGTAACCCTGTACAAAGTTAAATCCGAATTCTCTCAAACCTTTTGCAACTTTTGGATCAGGCGCCGCCGCCCCGGCAATAAACAGCCTGATTGCACCGCCGAACTGATTATGAAGTTCTTTGAATACAAGTTTCTTTGATGATTTCCATCCGATTTTTTCAGCTAGATTTGTGATTTTCAATAGCGGAGGTACAATTTTCGATTTTACTTTATCTTCTGTTATCGCCTTATAAACCTTCCTGAACATTTTGTCATACAGCAAAGGCACACCTAGAAGAATTGTTGCTTTTACCTTCTGGAGGTCCTCGCCTACTGTTTTCAATGACCTTGCATAATGAACTGATGATCCGCAGTAAAGAGGACAAAGGAATCCGCAAGTACATTCATAAGTATGATGTATGGGAAGAACAGAGAGGAACCTGTCTTTTTCAATAATCCTGATCATACTTGTCATTGACATCAGGTTTTCGGCAATATTTTTCTGACTGAGCATAACTCCTTTTGCCCTGCCGAGAGAGCCTGATGTGAAATTTATTTCAGCCATCTCTTCAGGATTTATATCGGGAAGGGATTGCCTACCAATTACTTTTGCTTTCTTGATTAAATCGGACATCGAATGGAAGCCGCCTTTTTCATTTTCAAGATCCATATTTATAAAAATCTTCAGCTTTTTGAGTAGGTCCTTTTTATCACGCATCAGGTCATTATATGTGTTCGAAAAAACGATCGCTTGGGCTTCAGATTCATGGAGAATATTAATTATGTCCTGTTCGGGAAGATTTTTATCAATGGGAACAACTACATAATTGAAAGTCATTCCCGCCAGGTAAGCAATGCCCCATTGTACACGGTTCTCGCTGATTACGGCAAGGTGGGATCTTTCCTCAAGTCCCAGCTTCTGAAGTGAGTAACCAAATCTCATTACATTTTCCAGGAGCTGCCTGAACGAAACTTTCATTATCGGGGTATCTGCAAGGTCTTCAAGGGCGAGCTTATCAGGAAATCGATCGGCTGAATTGAAAAGCATCTCTCTTATCGAAGAGATTAATGGAACGTCAAAATACTTAATTTCTTTATTCATAAATCCCCAGCTATTTTGTCAGCTAAAATATAACTAAAATGAAATTTATTTTTGTCAGGAAATTTCCCCTAAAAAGTAAACTTCTATGGGAACCTCAGGATACAACTTTAAGCTTTTCCAGGACACGGATTGATGCCGCACCCACATTTTCGGCTGTGATGCCGTATTTTTCCAATAATACTTTCACGGGAGCAGAGGCTCCGAATTTTTCAATGCTTACGGCTTCTCCGGTATCGCCGAGATATTTATACCAGCACTGGCTTATCCCTGCTTCAACCGATACCCTTGCTTTAATTCTTGAAGGAAGTACAGATTCTTTGTAAGCATTATCCTGTTTCTCAAAAAACTCAAAGCATGGGAAACTTACAACCCTGACCTTTACTCCCTGTTTTTTCAGTATTTCGGAGGCCTCAAGTATGACCGGAACTTCAGAACCCGATGCCATTAATATCAGCTCAGGGTCTGTTGAATCTTTCAGTATGTAAGCACCTTTTGAAAGATTTCCGGCTGAACCATACTTCGTTTGATCTATAACCGGAAGTCCCTGTCTTGTTAATATTAACAATACCGGACTCCCTTCATGTTCAATCGCAGCTTTCCAGGCAGCTGAAGTTTCATTTGCATCAGCGGGACGAATTACTATCACCTTTGGAATTGCACGCAATGCAGCAAGATGTTCTACTGGCTGGTGAGTGGGACCATCTTCCCCCAGCCCTATACTGTCATGCGTAAAAACATAAATAGGTTTTATTCCCGAAAGTGCCCCAAGCCTTATTGCAGGACGAAGGTAATCAGAAAAAATGAGGAATGTTCCTCCGTATGGAATAACCCCGCCATATAGGGCCATCCCGTTGAGAATACCTCCCATTCCGTGTTCACGGATACCGAAATGAAAGTTTCTGCCGCTCCTGTCGGAAGCACTAAAGTTTGTGAAACCCTTCAGATAGGTATTGTTTGAAGGAGCCAGATCAGCTGATCCTCCGATGAGTGGAGGAAGGGAGAATGCAACAGCGTTAAGCACTTTACCTGAAGCAGCCCTCGTAGCAAGTTTTTTGCCGTCATCCTCAAACACTGGTAATTTCGCTTTCCATTCATCTCCGTATTCACCGGTCATTATACTCTTGAAAGAAGCTGCTTCTTCAGGGTAACGTTTTGTGTATTCTTCAAAAAGTAGATTCCAGTCGGCCTCATATTTTCTGAATTGTTCTGAAAGTGAATCGAAGTGTTCTGTAACTTCTTCCGGAACATAAAAAGTCTTGTCCTCCGGCCAGTTCAGATTTTTCTTTGTAAGTCTGATTTCTTCATCACCGAGCGGAGAGCCATGAGCATCTGAAGTGTCCTGCTTATGAGGACTTCCGAATCCTATATGCGTTTTTGTAATTATAATAGTTGGTTTATCAATTTCGTTTTTCGCAGTAATAAGTGCAGCTTCAAGAGCTTCGAGATTATTTACATCATCAACTTTCAGAATATGCCATCCGTAAGCATCGAACCTCTTTGCTATATCTTCACTGAATGCCAGGTTAGTAATCCCGTCTATTGTAATCCCATTATCATCGTAAAAAAAGATCAGCTTCCCAAGTTTCAGGTGCCCCGCTATCGAGGCTGCTTCATGAGAAACTCCTTCCATCAAATCACCGTCGCTGCAGATTCCGTAAATAAAATGATCCAGAATTTTGATATCTTCTTTATTAAACATAGATGCAAGATAGGTTTCAGCTATTGCCATCCCGACAGCATTAGCAAAGCCCTGCCCAAGAGGTCCTGTGGTGGTTTCAACTCCCGGCGTTAAGTGATATTCCGGATGACCCGGTGTAATGCTGCCCCATTGCCGGAAATTCTTTATGTCCTCTATCGAAATTTTGTATCCGCATAGATGCAGAATAGAATACAAAAGCATACTTCCATGCCCGTTTGATAAAATAAACCTGTCGCGGTTAAACCAGCCGGGATTCTCAGGATTATGCCGCATATATTTGGCATAGAGCGTATATGCTATTGGCGCACATCCCATAGGCATACCCGGGTGACCTGAATTTGCTTTTTGTACTGCATCAACTGATAAAAACCTTAATGTATTAATCGCTTTAAGATCTGTTTTCTCTGAGGGAAAGAACATTCCGCACTCCTGATTTATTCTTTGAATTTATAAAAATATTTTTCTCAATTTCCGGTGAACGAGCTGAAGTATACCATTACACCGAGCTGTGTTATCAGTAAATCTGTTTTCGATTTCGAAACATCGTAATAGACATTTCCGTTTTCAATGGTTACCGATCCTTCTTTAAGATACTCGGCTTCGGTGCCCAGAAGATACCTGACTTTCAGGTCCAGGAATAATGCCTCGAAACTCCTTCCCTCTTCGTCAGCTGAATACAGCCTTATCAACAGACCTCCCCCGACACCATAATTCCATGCAAAATCATCGAAATTTGTATTACTGGCAACTTCTTCGTTGCCCCGGCTGTTTATAGAAGTCTCTGTAAAGAGGTAGGCCCCGCCGAATAATAATTCTGCATAGGGGCGAACATTACCGGAAGGCGGTGCGATCTGGAAGATCGCGTGGAAATTAATGAGATTATTAGAACGGTTAACATCTACTATTACATCAGGAATAGTGGCACTGAAGGGTTCCTGTCTTGATTCGTTCCCGTAATTCAGATAACCGATGTCAAGTCCGAATCCAAAAGGTAAGCCTTCCGAAGGATTGAAAAAAAGAATCTCGCCTGAAAGTCCAAACCCCGGCCGGTCAACATTCTGCTTGAATTCTCCTTCAGGAAACCCCAGCATTAAACCCCCTCCCGCTGATTGCGCGGAAATGCTTATAGTATATATAATTATCATTATAAATAAACGGATCAGTTGTTTCATTATCTCTCCCGGTAGAAAAATTTCAAAAACAATGTAAATCACCTCACTAAATTACTAAAGCTCTTACATTTAAGGTAATAGAAAATGATTGACGTATAAAATATTAAGAGAAACGGTGAAATATGAAACTTAAAATGATGGTTATGGGATTGGGCGGAGTAGTCGGCCTCATGCTTTTATTCGGGGTAATTACAGGTATGGTGAGAATCTCGCTGCTTCACAATAATGAGGAAACAGAAAGTGAGACCATCCTTTCCAGATTGGAGGATGCAGGAAACCTTGAACTGGTACATTACAGCTTGAATGAAGATTCGGAAACTTCCCCTACACACGGTGAAGTTGCAGCCTGTATAAATCTTAAAGAAGTCAGGATGAATGATATCAGGGTTAAAACGAGTAAAATTTTTATTTCTCTTCCCTCGCCCGCTTTATGCTATACAGAAGTAAACCGCAGCCAATTATCACAAGCCGGTTTAACTGAGAATGAGGAATCCTCCAATGATAGACAATACAGCGAATATGAAGCGAAGCTGCGTAAAAAAGCGGTTTCTACGGGGATTTATAACCAGGCAAAAAAGAATGCTGATAGATTAATTCACGCTTTATTGAACCCGGTGACTGATAAAGAAGTGGTACTGGAGTTCAGGGAGTGAGTTTATATTTTCAGTCCCCGCGGCACAAAAAGCTTCTCTATTAAATCAAATATTCCCTGCACAAGAAGCGCCAGTACTGCAGCTGGAATGGCTCCCTGAAGTATCAAAGAGATATTATCCAGCCTTATACCGGTTAATATGGGCTGACCATATCCTCCTGCGCCTATTAAAGCTCCTAAAGTTGCCGTTCCAACATTTATTACCGCAGAAGTTTTTATTCCGGCAAGTATCGAAGGTAATGCCATAGGAAGTTCGACAAGACGCAGTTTTGCAGCAGGAGATATACCGAGAACTTCAGCAGATTCCCGGATATGGCCGGGTATCCCCTGCAATCCGCTGTATGTGTTGCGTACTATCGGCAGAAGACTGTAAAGGAACAGAGCAACTATTGCCGGCCAGGATCCGATCCCTATAAGAGGAATCATGAAAACCAGCAGGGCAAGCGAAGGAATTGTCTGAATAACACCTACCGTACCGAGTATTATACTGCTGATTTTTTTATTCCGGTAGGCTGCTATTCCCAGGGGAACAGCTATTATAATAGCAGCAAACAAAGAAATGAATACAAGAAAAAGATGGTCACGTGTATTCCTCAGAAGGCGCGTCCATATTGTCTCCTCCTCATAGCTGGATTCAATGCCGAAAGTATTTTTAATAAATTGTGCTGCTGTATAGAGCTCCGATCTGCCGTCTATCTTTACATCAGCATTCATTTTTATCATAGTAGATTCAGGGATGCTTCCTTCCAGTTTAAGAACTTCGTAAAGAGCTTCAGGGTTCTCCTTTTCTGCTTCCTTCCTGTATAGAAATACTGCCTTGTATTCCGGGAAATAATTTAAATCATCATTGAGCACTTTAAGATTGTAATATTTTATATCTGCGTCCGTTGAATAAAAATCGATGACATCTATTGATCCTTCATCAAGCCCCCTATAGGCAAGGTCATGATCCAGTCCTATAATATTCTTCTGCGGCAGATTGTAAGTCTGTGAAAGCCCGGGCCATCCGTCCCTGCGGTCAAGGAATTCATTACTGAAACCATACCTTAATTCTGGGTGGTCGCGTAAATCCGATATAGAATTGATATTCAGTTTTGCAGCGAGATTCTTCTTCATTCCTATTGCGTATGTATCATTAAATCCTAGAGGTTTACTTATATCAATATTTTTTTCGTGCAGGATCTTTATCATATCTTTATCATTATTAATATTTTCTCCCGAAAGTATTTCCAGTTTTATTGTACCTGTATATTCAGGATAAATATCTATGTCGCCCCTTACCAAAGCATCCCACAAAACCCTGGTTCCTCCTATCTCTTTTCTATGTATAGTTTGCGGATTAACCGTCCGGGCCATCTGTGCGGCTATTTCTCCCAGTATCACCGACTCAGTGAATTTCTTGGAGCCGACAATAAACTGTGTTTCCTGCGATTGAGGAAATAGAGCCTGTGCCGAAAAGATAATAACAAGTAATATTTTGTTTGAAAAATTCACTTGCAACTAGAATTCTATGACGCTACGCTGCGCACGTATAAATGATGTAACAAAAGGATCTGCAGGATCATCTTTTAACGTTTTAAAGTCTCCCTGCTGTATTATCGCACCATCCTTCATCAGTACTATTTTATCGGCAAAGAACACTGCTTCATTTAAGTCATGAGTTACCATAAGAACGGTTTTTTTCAAGGTACGGAATATTTCCCTCAGGTCGGTTTGCAAGTCATATCTTATTAAGGGATCAAGTGCGCCAAGAGGTTCATCGAGGAAAAGAAATTCAGGGTCGAGCATGAGGGCGCGCATAAGACTCACCCTTTGCCTCTGCCCGCCTGATAATTCAGCAGGAAATTTCGGGAAGCCTTCACGGGGAAATTTTGTGAGCTCAGCTAATTCCTGCATCCTCTCATCTATTCTTTGTTTTTCCCATTTCAGGTAACTTGCAAGTAATGAAACGTTCTCGCCCGCCGTAAGGTGGGGAAATAAACCGCCTTCCTGAATTACGTAGCCGATTTTCAAACGCAGTTCACGAAGGTTGGAAGGTGCAAGGATACTGTCATTTATGGAGACCTGACCGGTTTCAGGTTTTATAATACCGGTTAAAATTCTAATGAGGGTGGATTTTCCACAGCCGCTGGGACCGATTAACACTGTGATTTTTTTATTTTCTATCTCAAGACTAACTCCATTGAGTGCTTCGGTTTGATCAAAGGATTTAGAAATATTATTAAGTATAATAGACATCAGGTTAAAATTAGTTCATCATATAATCTGCTATTCCACAACAAGGATCCTGTAGTACCAGGGCTGAAGTTCCAGCCATTCCTTCGATCGGATTTTAGTTTTCTTTCCGGAAAATAGGTTTATATACTCTCCCGAAATCTTATCGCTTTCAAGTTCCGTTCTGACCTTTTTATCCGAAAGATTGAAAATTGCATATACTTTATTTTCACCGGACTGCCGTACAAAAGCAAAAACTTCTCCTTTACTTGATTTTACCGGGATCATTTTACCGCCCTCAGTGCCATTCCACAGGGCCTTGTTTTTTGTTTTCTCATTCAGCAGATCGGTAAAAAGCAATCGGTATTTGCTTTCTCCCCATTCAACGGTATCTTTATCAAAAAATCTGAGTCTTTTATGAAGACCCGCTTCCTGTCCGGAATAGACGAGCGGCATTCCGCTTATTACACAGGTAAATGCATCGAGAGTCTCAGTCGCCTCCGCCATTCTTTCAAACACGGTACCGTTCCAGCTATTCTCATCATGGTTAGTAGTGAACCTCATTCTATATGCATCAGGAGGATAGGTATTGTTTTCCATATTAAAAAAATCTCTTATAGCCTGTACGCTTGTCTTCCCCTGAGCCAGATCGTTCATCAGGTGAAGCAGGTTCCAGGAATAAGTCATATCAAAAGCTTCGTGAAATTCAGGACCCTCGGCTTCAGCGAGCATAAAAACTTTTTTAACACTATCCAGCTCAGTACGGGCGGTTTTCCAGAAATCGAGAGGAACCATACCTGCAACATCACATCTGAATCCATCAATATCGCATTCCTGAACCCAGTATTTCATAGCATCAATCATATAATTCCATAACTCTTTATTCTGATAGTTCAGATCGATTACATCATGCCAGTCGGTAACAGGCGGAACAAAATTACCTAGTGAATCTTTGGTGTAGAAATCGGGATGTTCCTTTACCCACACATTATCCCATGAGGTATGATTTGCAACCCAGTCAATGATGACATACATCCCTGCATCATGAACCTTCTTTACAGTTTCTTTGAAATCTTCCAGCGTACCGAATTCAGGATTCACGGCTTTGTAATCTTTAACGGAATAGTAGCTTCCAAGACTTCCCTTCCGGTTCTTTTCACCAATGGGGTTTATCGGCATAAACCATATTATTCCTATTCCTAGTTCCTTTATTTCCTTTATATGAGGATCAAAAGCTTTAAACGTTCCTTCAGGGGTATACTGCCGTGTATTTACTTCATAAATAGAAACATTATGGCTCCAGGCTGGATGTTTAACAGAGATAAGTTCCTGTGCCGAGCTAGAACCAACGAATACAAATAAAACAAAAATAAGTAAGAACATTTTGGATTTATTGGCTGACATAGATTTTCTCTTTAAAACATTGTTATAAAATCAGGGGGAATTCGAGTCTGTAAAATAATTTGTGTAAACGGTTTTTAGATCAAAGAACATTTTTTAATCTGTCACTAAAAATAATAGATAAATGAGAAAGAACAAGTGCCCAGTTTCTAACAGGCATTGTCCATTTTTTTGACAGATCACGATAAGCAAGGAAAAGCATTTTCTTTAGTGCATCATCATTAGGCCTGTGTAGATGTAGGGTTTAATGTTACCTGTGGGAACGCTAAGACGGCGAATGCTAAAATGAAGAATAGAACCTTCATAGAACCTCCTTTTATTAATTAAAAATAATTTATTTGAGTAGAAGCATTTTGCCCGTAATTTTGAGACCCCTATTTTCAATTGTATAAAAATATATCCCGCTTGTAAGATTGTCTGCCGAATAATTTATGCTATTATTTCCAGACTTTAGATTATTCAAATGTACCTTATCCACTTTTTGCCCAAGGATATTATAAATCTCTAATGTAACATCCGACCTGATGGGCAGACTGAAATTAATGGTTGTCTCAGAATTGAAAGGATTGGGATGATTTGGATAAAGTTTAAATGTGTAATTCTTATTAAAAATGACCGAGAGGATATTGGAATATGTAATTGTGCCATCGTAGTCAATTTGTTTTAATTTGTAATAATTGCTCCCATCTACAAGAGAATAGTCCGAGAAGGTATATTTGTGCGGGATAGTTGTAGTCCCATTTCCCGCAACAAACCCAATCTCTCTCCAATTCTCACCAGTTACCCTTTTTTGAATTTCAAATCCTTTATTATTTAATTCACTGGCAGTTTCCCAGGTTAGAATCACCTGATCATCCTGTATATTAAATCCAAAATTAGTTAGCTCTACAGGCACATAGGTAGAATCATAATATCTATATATGAGCCCCGTATTCCCTACAAAATAACCCAAGCTTTGATCGTAGAACTTTAATGATCTTCCGACAGGCAGGGTATAAGATATCCAGGTATTACCCCTATCCCTGGTTATAAAATTATTTCCCTGATCATCCATTGTAATTATCATAGAATCTTCAACCACCCCGAGTTCTGTACCCGTTGCTCCTGGTACAATTGACCAGTTAATACCACCGTCGGTGGTTTTATAAAGCGCTCCGGAAACGGCATAACCTGTATCCTGGTCAATAAAATGTATTTGATAGAAAGATGCTGACGGGTTAATCATATCCCAGCTTAGTCCTCCATCAGTAGTCCTTTGAACTCCGTTGCCTGAAATCCAGCCATTCAGAGAATCAACAAAGTATAAATTGTTAAAATTTGTTCCAGTATATATTTGGTGCCAAGAATTTCCCCCATCGATTGATTTTTTTAGGTAAGTTCGTGATAAATACCAACCAATTGCTGAATCTGAGAACATAAGTGTAACGATTTGGGAAGTTGAAGAATTACTGTCAACTTTAGTCCAATTAAGACCAGCGTCCTCCGTTTTAAGTATATCACCATTAGTTGAAGTAACAAATCCTTTTTGGTCGGTTATAAAATTTATTAATCCGTAGCTTCCGCTGTTAAGTGTTTTAATTTTATAAAATTGACCTGATGAAAATTTATATAAATTTTCCCACCCTAAAAAATAAGCTTCGTTATTATTAGTAACCGATAGTGAGGTTAAATTTTCATTTAAAATCTGTTGTTCCCAACTATCACCTTCATCTGAAGTTTTGTAGATCTTTAAATCAATTCCGACATTATAACCAATCGAGTCTGAAATAAAATCTACATTCAGGTGGCCCATCGGTTGATTTATTAAATCCCAGGTGATGCCTCCATCGGAAGTTTTTAAAATGGCGTTGGTTACAGTTGCCTGACCAATTGCAATGCCTGTATTATTATTTGCAAATGCCAGATCTTCGATAATAAAAGTGATAGGGACATTTGCCTGCGTAAATGTGTTGCCAAAATCAGTTGAGTAATAAATTTCTCCGCTTTGCCCGGCGGTTACTAAATTACCGTTAGGTAAAATTTCAACTGAATATAAGCTGTATAAATCCCCTGTGTTTTTCATTATCCAGTTATTTCCTGAATCTGTCGTTTTTAATATCCTTCCCGCACTAAGACTTATGAATCCTGTGTCCGTATCCATAAACTTCATATCCCAGTAATTTGGCGGATATCCAAGAGTATCGATATCCCAGGTTTCCCCCGCATTACTGGTTTTTAGCAGTCGTCCGTCTTTTGTGCAAACGAAACTTTTTGTATCATTAAAAGTAAATGTTCCCCATATATCAGTGTTATTTACCAAATTAACGCTAACCCAATTTTCACCAAAATCTGTAGATTTGATGATGGTTCCGGAGGTCCCAACAATAACAATTAAATTATCACTGCCGCTGATCCTTAATAGTGTCTTGTCCGTTGGGTACGATTTATCCAACCAGGAATTTCCCCCATCAGTGGTTTTTATAATTGCCCCGAATTCTCCTACAGCAAATCCGTAAAGCTCATCTTTAAAATATACACCATAATAATCTACTCGTGGAACTTTTGGATTTAATTCTGACCAAGGTCCCGATTCACCTGCATATTTTTTCATTGAACTACCTTTACTCTCGATATCCCGGGGAAAGTTGTTGCGTAAATCGGGTCTGTTTTGAAGAAGACTTTTGTGGCTTTTGGAAGGGGCTTGAGAATAAGCGGGGTTAATTAATGCCAAAAGCAAAATAAAAATAGAAGATACACGGAATAAGATTTTCACTCTATCTCCGATGGTTTTTGCGTTTGAGTGGTTTTAGTTCCAAATAATTGATTCTACATATATTATAAATGAGAAATAATTAACCGGATTGTAAGACATTTATTTAAAAATTACACATTCAACTAATCTTTTCGCAATTTTTGTATAAAATTATCCAATAGCAAGGAGTTACTCAAGAATACCAATATTTTGAAATGTAAAAAAATGTTTTTTCTCCGCATCCGTATAATTACTAATTTTTAAATATTTTTTTATTCAAAAATGGGGTTTTAATACTATAGTCTGATTTGAACCTTCTAAACTTGCAAACAGATCAGGTGTACTTTAATAACCTCCCTTGACTCACCTCTTATTGAGCTCTCACCATTTCTTTTTATTATATTTGAATCATAATTTAGCTGCTGTATTTATGAATGATCCGCACTTTAAAGAAAAGAAAAATATGCTCACCCTTCGGGTTAAGAATAATATTGAAAGTGAGGAGTGGGAAAAGTTAATAGCTGCCTTGTCTGTAGCTGAAGATTATGGAATCTCGAAAGAGCTTTTATACAGAGGATGGAAAGAAGGGGGAGCTTATTTAGAGGGAAAGAACAACTTAACAGATTCAATATTATGCTATAATAAGTCTAGAAAAGTTAAACCATCAGTAATATTCGTTTTTGATAAGATCGTTTCTTTATTAGACAAATTCTTTGTTAGGTATAGGCTGGAATATTCGACAGCAGAATAAATTATCAAGTCGAATATTATCCCAAAGAAGCGATAGAAACCAAAGCTACTCATCAGGTTGATAAAATTTATAATACTATTACAGATAATATGACAATGTCTGAGGTTCATCAGGAAGTTGCTAGGATCCTAAGTAATATAATTAGAAGAGAAAAAGGGGAGAAGAGTAGCAAAGGACAGATAAAAAAGAGACTCTGTAAAATAATTTGTGTAAACGGTTTTTAGATCAAAGAACATTTTTTAATCTGTCACTAAAAATAATAGATAAATGAGAAAGAACAAGAGCCCAGTTTCTAACAGACATTGTCCATTTTTTTGACAGATCACGATAAGCAAGGAAAAGCATTTTCTTTAGTGCATCATCATTCGGAAAAATGCTTTTTGCTTTTGTTACCTTTCTGAACTGCCGGTGTAGAGCTTCAACAGCATTGGTTGTGTAAATCATTTTTCTGAGCTCATCGGGATATTTGAAAAAAGTTGAAGCGTGCGGCCAATTCTGTTGCCAGATTCTAATGGGCAAAGAGTACTTGTTGCCCCAGGTTTCCTCAAGCTTCTCCAGAGCCAGAAGGGCAGCTTCTTCGGTCGAAGCATTGTAAACAGTACGTAAATCTTTCATAAAGGCTTTCTGATCTTTACTGGCTATATACCTGAGTGTATTGCGTATCAGGTGAATAATACAAAGCTGTATTTCTGTTCCGGGAAATACAGTGTTTATGGCTTCAGGAAAGCCTTTTAATCCACACAGGCTATCAGTATGTCATTAACTCCCCGATTCTTTAGCTCTGTCAGGACTGTCAGCCAGAAGTTTGCTCCTTCAGCCTGGCTGACCCACAAGCCAAGTAAGTCCTTTTGTCCATTGATATCAATGGCAAGGCAGGTATAAGCTGCTTTGCTTGTTACTTTACCCTCATCAGTTACCTTGTAATGTCTTGCGTCAAAAAAGACAATAGGATAGGTTGATTCAAGAGGTCTGTTATGCCACTGTTTTGCAAGATCTATAATTTTATCAGTAATATTTGAAACAAGGGTGGGACTTATCTCCAGGCCATATATCTCATGAATATGAGCCTGAATGTCACGTACAGTCATTCCTTTTGCATACATTGAGATAATTTTATCCTCAATCGGACCTATAGTTCTTTCATACTTTTTTATAAGGATAGGGTCAAAACTTCCATTGCGGTCTCTGGGGACAGTAATATCAATCTCCCCATTATCGTTCTTTAGTGTTTTGGAGGTTCTTCCATTTCTGCTGTTACCGGAGTTCCTGCCTTCAGGTGAGTGTTTTTTATAACCAAGGTGTTCGGTAAGTTCTGCATCCAGTATCCCTTCAAGAGAGGACTTCATGAGCTTTTTTATCGCTCCGTTTTCTCCCATTTAAGTCCTGGTATGTTTTGGCATTTTTAAGATCGGCCTTAAGCTGCTCAATCGTTTCAGGTGTGAGTTCCATGTATAAATTCCTTTCAGGATTAGTTAAACAAATAATTTATAATACCAAAAGCAAGAGGCTTTTCGGCGCAGAGGCAAATGCTGCTCCGCTACGCTTCGCAGCATTTACCTCAAGTCATTGTTTAACCATTTATACAGAATTATTTACACTCCCGGGAATTCTTCCATGCAGAATTCTCCCCTTTTATTGAATTTATTTGCATTGATCATTATTCAGAAGTTTTTTTTCTGTCTTTGAAATCCTCTGTCTGAAATTGCCGGCTTTCAAAGATACCTCCTTCTTTACCTGATGCTGCTGCTTTCTCTATTTTCACTTTTTCTTTAATCTGATCATATTTCTGCAGCAATGTCTGGCTCCTGGATATTTCTTCAAGGAGCTTTGTTTTTTTGCCTACCAGTTTGGTTATATATCCCCGCTGTTCTTCATGTTCAAGTTTTAATTGTCCGACAGTAGACTGAAGTTCAGACAATTCTTTTCGGGATTCAGAAATCCTTTCTCTTGTAATATGAAGCCTGTCTTCATATTCTGCTATTTCTTCGTCAACCTCATGTTTTTTGGTGCGTGATTTCTCAAAACGCTCATTCATATCATTAAGGATCTCTTTCATATTATCTTCGATCGACTGCTTCTTACTCATAAGGTATTCTGTTTCCATTCTCAGCCCGTCATTCCGGCGTAGAATTTCTGTAGTCTTGTCTTCGAGCGAGTCAATATCCCGCCTGATAATTTCCTTATCTTCCTCGAGCTCCTTCAAAGATTCCTGCAGAGAATTTATTTCAGCCTGCCTCATTCCAAGGACTCTTTCACTTTCTTCCAATGCGGCAATCTTTTCAAAAAGAATCTGATCCTTTTCGTTAACTTCCTTCTCCTTATCCATCACGACTTTTTCATAATATATCCTTTTACGGCTAAGCTCATTAACATCACGGCTGTAAGTTTGAAATACTTTTCCGAACCTTTCTTCAAGAGCCGTATTTTCACTTTCAATTTCAGACTTTTTCTTTTCCAGCAGTGGAAGAGTCTGCCTGAGCAGATCCGACTGCTCCTTAAGCTTCTCATAAACTTCAGCCTGATCGCTGACTTTTTTGCTTAACTCTTTTTTCAGCCTGTCAGAGTTCTCAACTTCTTTTTCGAGGGCCGCCAATTTATTTGCAAGCAATGAAAGCTCATCACCAAGCTTTATTATTCTATTGCTCTTAGTTTCAAGTTCATTGTTAATTTCATACAATTCATGCTGCTTATTATTCTTTTCCTCTGAAATCCTGCTGAAGTTATCCGATACGGCATGTATAGAATTTGATTTTTCCCTCAGTTCTATATCCAGTTCTTTAAGATCCTTATCCAGTTCGACCTCTTTCTCCTGCTTATGCGTAATGTTCCTGGTAAGCATGTTGAGTATCTCATCCTGAGCCTTGATTTCCTCTTCCTTGTTTCTTATATCATTACCCAGTTTCTCCTCTTTCTCTTTTAACTTAGCAACATTGTTAAGCAGTCTTATTTCTTCGCCGGAATAATATTCTTTATCTCTTTTTCTCTCTTCAATTTCCTTATAGAGGTTCTTAAGATTATCCTTTTCTGTTTTATCACGTTCATTCAGGGTTTCAACTTTTTTTATAAGTTCTTTAACTTCTTCCTTCTTGCTGTCAATTCCTCTTAATATTTTTAATTCACGTTTTCTCAGGTCCTCCAGGATTTTTTCTTCAGCCTTTAACTTTCCCGGGGTATTAACCTTACTATCATTTTCCAGTTCTGCTCTTTGGCCCAATAACTTTTCTAATTCATCATTTAATCTTTTAATTTCCTTCCCCTGGATTTCATACCTGCTTCTGAGAAGTTTAAAGCTTTCAGAAGTTTCGCCTTCAATATCAGTGCTTCCATCATTGGAAGAGTCGGAGAAAGAAATTAACTCTTTTTTAAGTACTTCAATCTTGTTAGTGTAGTCAATCAATGTATGCTGAAGTTCTCTTTTTAGTCCGTTCAACTCCGGGATTTTATTTGTCACCTCATTTAATTCAGACTCTTTAATTTTTTTATCATTCTTCAGAATCAGTACATCATCATTCAGTTCCTCTTTTAAAAGAACCAGGGAAGCAATCTCACCCTGAAGCCGTTTCAGCATATCCGCCAGGTCATTTTTATTATCTTCCTGTTCACTATAGTCGTGAAGCTGATTTTTGAGCTCCTGGTTTTCTTTTCTCAGAGCCTCGATTTCTTTTGAATTAAAAATAGCCATTGCCTGAACTCCCGGAAAACTTAAATTAATTGTCCTAAAACAGAAACTATCATGGAGAGGATATCAAAAATGATATAAATTATGCATGAACTTACTTATTAGGAGCTAAATTATCAATCAGATTTCAGCTTTTCAGTGAGTGTCCGTCGCCCAGTACTTTTACTTCATCACCGAGTGTATCATCAATATAAATCATCTGTATGACGACAATGATACAGACCAGCAGCGGTGTAGCCAGAATTAAGCCGAATATTCCAAGCACCACGCCGGCTAATATCTGCATGGAAATGAGAAGGGCCGGAGGTAAGGAAACAGCTTTTTTCTGGATCTGGGGTGTAATGAGATAGCTTTCGAGGGTTTGAATGCCGATGTAGAGAATTACTATCCATACTCCTTTCATCGGACTTATTACAAGTCCGAACATTACAGCAGGAAGGGCAGAAATAAACGGTCCGAGGTTTGGGACAAAGGTAAGTATTGCTGCAAAAATACCCAGGGTTACAGGCATAGGAATACCAAAGATCCATAAACCAATGGCAGTCAGAATTCCTATTACCATCATTGAGGCAATCCTTCCTACAAACCACCATTTAAGCGCACTGTTCATCGCTTTCAGTACCTCTGTAACTCTCTGCCTCTTCCGCGGGGGAAAAAGTTTGATCACTCCATTTATATAGAGGTCGGGGTTGAAGGCAGAATAGAGTCCGATGACGAGAATAATAAAGATATTAACCAGAGCGCCGAGAGTAGATGAGAATATTCCGGTAAGCCGGCCTATCATATCAGTATCGGATGCAAAGTTTTTTTTGGCATTTTGTATACCTTGAACTATACTCCTGCCCCAGTCTGATTTTACAAACTCCTCTTTCAAATGCTCCCAGGCTGTCGGGATTTGTTGTGACATTCTGTTAAAGCCCTCTGAAATACTTGGGCCTAGCAGCCAAATACCGCCTGTAATTAATATGATTAGGGCAAGAAGAACAATTCCCAGAGAAGTATTTGAAGAAACGCGGGTACGGATTGCAAGGAACGAAGCAATTCCCCTGAGAAATACAGCGACAAGTATACCGGCAAAAAGAAGAAGTATAACCTGTACAGCTTCAACAAATAAAAATATTAATACTGATACTAGAACGACTATTCCAATAGTGTATAGTACCTTTTGTGAATATGTATCTTTATTCAAATAAAACCCGGTCTTTTGTTAATAAAAGAAGAGATATATATATAATTTATATTTTTAATGGAAAGTTACTGTATGCTCACTCACGCAGCAGCTGTTAGATGATCGGGAGGATTCAGAGCAGATTGTTTTTTTCGTTACGGTACTTGTTTCTGAAATTAATTTTCTGGAGTTGTCTTTCAATAATCAGATCTGCAAGTTTTTCCGGAATATATTCCCTGTTCTTTGATCCGAATAATTCATTCAGTTTATTCTCATTAATATCGATGCGATACAGGATATTCAGTAGTCTTTCATAGTCTTTATCAATTAGTTCGGTTATTTTTCGTGTAAGGCGTTCCTTCAGTTGTGCAAGGTTATCAATTCCTTCAGGTGTTATCATAGAGGAAATACCAGCCTTATCAAAATCACTCGAAATTGTTTCGGTAACCTCAACTACCTGGTTCTCTTCTTCATTCATAATGCCCTCATAGTTATTAAGGATTTGTTAATTAAAAAATTTACCGACACCCTGGTAATCTTATTTGAAGAAGGTTCAACTTTCATTGCAAGAATATAAACAGCAGTCGGGTTAAACCAAAGTAATTTAAGACGGAGAATTATAGTTGAACCTTTCCCTCATCCGTTTAACTATTCTATAGCTGCCGAAAGTAAAGAAAGGTGCTGCCAGAACGTCAATAAAATAATGAACATGCTGTAGGATTATACTAATGCCTACGATAATAGTAAAAAGAATAAATATCTGTTTAAACGGTTTTTTATCGATTACAAGGAACAGAAGGAATAATGTAGCCGTATGTCCGGAGAAAAATAGATCCTTAGTAAGGATCTTGCCCGTACCGAAAAACTGCACAAATGGGTCATTCAAAGGAATCATTTCAGGGGGAGGATTGAAAGGCACCGAATACATTGCTGCCATTCTGAATAGTATCAAAACTGTATATACCTGTAAGGCTAGGATCAGACGTACAGGGTTTTTTAACAGAATTATAGTACCTGTCAGCAGCGACAAATATATTAACGAAAATATCAGCCATGTCAAATCGACCGGCTGAAATAAATTCAGTACGGGATCCCCGAATGAGAATCCTTCCCGGGTTTCAACATAGTTCAGAAACCTGGAATAAAAGTAAAGAACTACTACGAGAATAATAACAGATATTAAAAGTTTGTACTGTATATTCTTTAATTTATAGGAATCAATCCAGGATGAACCAATCATGAATTTTCTATGTTAATGTTGTCCAGGAAATACGGAAGCATTTTCCTCCAGGTAGGCCAGTCGTGCGCCATATCCTGTCCCCATAGATCGAACCAATGGGGTATATTTTTGGCATGTAGAATATCAGACAGCTGCTGCGATGCCTCTGGATCTTCATAAGCCCCCCGGCCGCTGGCGATGATTATATTTTTTTCCCTTAGAGACGAAAGAATATTTTCATCAGTTAGCCCGGGAATGTAATCCACAGGTGAATTAAAATAACAGGTTTCATCAAAGTAGCCCTCGGTGTAATTCTTAAGATCATAAATACCGCTCATTGCAATAAGTCCCGCAAACAAATCGGGTTTCCTGAAGAATGTGTTAGCTGCATGATAGGCCCCGATGGAGGCACCCGAAGTAATTATGGGGATTTCACCCCGGCAATGCTCTTTGATAAATGGAATTACTTCTTCAGCAACATACTTATTATAGCTATCATGTCTTTCAGCTTTTTTAGAAGGATCCAGATCTTTATTCATCCAGGTCTCATTATTTATGCTGTTTATCGAGAAGACCTTAAGTGTGCCGTTATTAATATATTCTGAAATGCTATCTATCAGGTAAAATCTTTCATATTCGAGGTAATCAGCTCCTGCGGTAGGGAACATAAGAAGGGCATAGCCATAATGGCCGTACACAGCAACCTCCATACTCTTTTGGAGGTTTTCACTATTCCATTTATGAATTTCTCTTTGCATTTCTCATTCGCGGGGCTGTTAAAAAGAGAATTTCTCTATACAATTTGTATATTTTTCTGCACTTTTCAAAGGAAGAAAGCCTTAAAGTGATCAGCCATACCCTACGGGTTGGCTCAATTGTAAGTTTTCCTGCCGAAAATAAACAGGAGAATACTTACGCAGAAACCTGGCTTTGCAGCAACTCCTTTTTACACAGCAAGTTTTAATAAAAATCCCATCAGTATACCTGCCGCCACTGCACTCCCGATAACACCCGCCACATTAGGAGCCATCGCATGCATCAGGAGGTGATTGGTCGGATCTTCCTTTAATCCAAGCATCTGGGAGACCCGTGCACTATCCGGAACTGCTGAAACACCTGCCGAACCTATGAGAGGATTGATCTTATTCCCCTCCTTTAGGAAGAGATTCATTGCTTTTGCAAATATCACTCCTCCTGCTGTAGCCACTGCAAACGAGAGTGCTCCGAGTATAAATATAAAGATAGAATGAGGCGTAAGGAATATTGTTGCCTGCGTAGATGCTCCTACTGTAACGCCAAGCAGTATTGTAACAATATCTATTAAAGCATTCTTAGCCGTATCTCCCAATCTTTTTGTAACACCGCATTCCTTTAACAGGTTGCCGAAAAAAAGCATACCGAGCAAAGGTAAAGCTCCCGGAGATATGAATGTAGTCAGAAGCATACCAACGATGGGAAATAGAATTTTTTCAGTCCTGGCTACGGTCCTTGCCGGTTTCATCCTGATCAATCGTTCTTTTTTCGAGGTAAGCAGCTTCATAATTGGCGGCTGAATAACAGGAACAAGAGCCATATATGAGTATGCAGCAATTGCAATGGGACCGATGAGTTCGGGTGCAAGTTTGGAGGATAAAAATATAGCAGTAGGCCCGTCAGCACCCCCGATAATTCCTATTGCAGCTGCCTGCTGCTCTGAAAAGCCAAGCGCAATAGCCCCGAGGAAAGTAATGAAGATTCCCACCTGTGCCGCAGCACCCAAAAGGAGCAGCTTAGGATTAGAAAGCAGAGCTGAAAAATCCGTCATAGCTCCTATCCCGAGGAAAATCAGAGGAGGGTAAATTCCTTTAAGGACACCGTAGTAAAGATAATTTAGTACACTGCCGTTTTCATATATCCCTATCTGCATACCCACGTTCTCAAGGAAAGGAATATTTCCTATCAGGATGCCGAAACCGATGGGGATAAGCAGCAATGGTTCATATTCTTTTTTGATAGCCAGGTAAATGAACAGCAAACCGACCATAATCATAATAATATGACCGACCGTCAGGTTTGCGAAACCGGTAAAGCTGATGAAATGTTTTAGTCCTTCCATTTCTCAATCCCCGATCTCAACGAGCAGGTCTCCTTCGAGAACAGAATCACCGGCTTTTATCTTAACGCTGAGAATAGTTCCTTCCCTGTCGGAATTAATATTATTTTCCATTTTCATAGCTTCCATTATGAGAAGCTTGTCTCCCATTTTAACCTTTTCACCCGGTTTAACTTTAACATCTATGATTGTCCCTGGAAGAGGCGCCTTAATAACCCCTGCTCCCTTTCGTTCAGCCGGTCTGCTTGTCTTGGCAATATCTGCTCCTGCCGAAGGCTCAACTTTTGTCCTTACCAGTTTTGGAGTTTTAACTTGTTTAACATCCTGTTCTACATCCACCTTATAAACTGTGCCATTCACATCGATTTCAGATGTATTATCATCAAAGCTTAGAATTTCAACATCGTACTTATTACCCTGTATAGTAAATTTGAATTTTTTCATTTCACTTCCGCCTTTTCACTGGGTATTCCCTCAGTCCGTATATTTTTGAGCTCCATGGAGAATAACTCCTTTGAACTTTTTTAATTGTTAAGACCGTACTTTCAAAGTCGTGCACTTCCTCAAAATACAGATACAGTGCAGTTGAGATTGCAGCATTTATTTCTCCAGATACCGAAATATCCTTTTCACCACTGCTTCCGATTTCTCCTTTTTTTGTCAGCCTGCTTCTTACACGGAATTGTAGAAACCGTGAAAGGTTTATAAACATTAAATACAAAAGGAGTAAAGAGGCGAAGACAACAAGGTAACCCACAACGGAAATAAATATTCCCTGTGAATTAAGAATATTGGAGGGTGTAAATTCAATCTTATGAAAAAGCTGGTCTGTATTTAAAGAATTGCCTATTGTATCCACTGCGCTTTTTATCGTATCAGTGCTCACCTGGTAATACATTTTCCGACTCCTCTATAATGGTATATTAGAATGTTTCTTCGGAGGGTTCACATCTTTTTTGGTAGAAAGCATCTGAAGCGCCCTGATTACCCGGAAACGTGTATTTCTTGGTTCGATTACATCATCTATATATCCGTATTTTGCAGCCACATAGGGTGTTGCAAATTTCTTCCTGTATTCTTCCTCTTTTTCTTTAAGGAATTTTATTTTTTCACCGGTATCTTCTATCATCTGAAGATGTTTATAATGAAGAACTTCAATTGCCCCTTTGGGTCCCATTACAGCAATCTCAGCGCCTGGCCAGGCGTAATTTATATCGCCCCGTAAATGTTTTGAGCTCATTACATCATACGCTCCGCCGTAGGCCTTACGAAGAATTACGGTAACTTTAGGTACAGTGGCTTCGCCGTATGCGAAAAGAAGCTTTGCACCATGTATTATTATTCCGCCGTATTCCTGTGCAGTGCCAGGCAAAAATCCCGGAACATCTACAAGGGTTACTATAGGAAAGTTGAATGAATCACAGAATCTGACAAAACGTGCTGCTTTCCTGGATGCATTAATATCTAATACCCCAGCCAGATAGTTAGGCTGATTAGCCACTATACCAACAGGCTGACCGTTAAACCTTGCAAATCCGGTTATGATGTTAGGAGCAAAGACACGCTGAATTTCAAGGAATTCACCCTCATCTACAATTGAATATATTACATCCTTAACATCGTAAGGCTTATTCGGGTTCTCAGGAATTATTTCATTCAATGAATCTTCAAGTCTGTCTATCGGATCATTGCATACGACTGAAGGCGGGTCTTCAAGATTATTCTGAGGCATAAAGCTTATAAGTTTTCTTATCAGCTGTATACCTTCTTCCTCATTCTCCGCAACGAAATGTGAGACGCCGGATTTTGTTGAATGAATGGATGATCCCCCCAGTTCTTCATCAGAAACCTCTTCGCCTGTTACTGTTTTTACAACCTTAGGACCTGTAACAAACATATAGCTTGTACCCTTGGTCATTATTATAAAGTCCGTTAATGCAGGAGAATAAACCGCGCCGCCTGCACAGGGACCAAAAACTGCAGAAATCTGAGGGACCACTCCTGAGGCAAGTATATTCCGTTCAAAAATATCAGCGTATCCTCCAAGGCTTTTAACACCCTCCTGGATCCTTGCCCCCCCGCTGTCATTTATCCCTATAACAGGAGCTCCGACCTTTAAAGCTTTATCCATTACCTTGCAGATTTTCTGTGCATACATCTCGGAAAGAGATCCGCCGAAAACTGTAAAATCCTGAGAAAAGACATAAACCAGTCGGCCGTCAATAGTACCATATCCGGTAACGACTCCGTCAGAGAGATATGCTTCCTTATCCAAACCAAAATCTATACTTCTATGAGATACGAACATGTCGAATTCTTCAAAACTTCCTTCATCAAGAAGAAGATCAAGTCTTTCCCGTGCTGTATATTTCCCCTTTTTATGCTGAGCCTCAATTCTTTTCTCACCGCCGCCAAGCCGCGCCTGGTTGCGGAGATCCATAAGCTCTTTTACTTTATCGCGAGTAGCCATAATCTATCCGTCATTTTTTATATGATTGGAATGCTGACCGGGTTCAGGTCCGATCAGGTTTTTCACATAATTCTGTAAGAACCCCGTAAGTAGATTTGGGATGGATAAATGCTATGTCCAGACCTTCTGCTCCCCTACGCGGACTTACATCAATTAATTTTATTTCTTTCTCTTTTAATTCATTGAGGGCAGAAGGAAGATTATTTACTGCGAAAGCTAAATGATGAATTCCTTCCCCGCTTTTTTCTATAAACTTACCTATTGGTCCTTCCGGATCCGTTGTTTCCAGAAGTTCTATCTTAGTTTCTCCTATCTGAAAAAAGGCTGTCTTTACGTTTTGATCCTTAACTTCTTCTACAGCGTAGCATTTTAACCCCAGAACATCCTCGTAATATTTAATTGCTTCTTCAAGATTCTTCACTGCTATTCCAATGTGTTCAATATGGGTTAAGTTCATTTCAGCACCTTTATTAAATGACAACATGCTCTTTGTACTCGCCGAAGACCGCACGCATAGTGTTGCAGATCTCTCCTACACTTGCATATGTCTTAACGGCTTCAATGATGGGCGGCATAAGGTTACCGTTTCCTTCAGCTGTTTCCTTCAATTTTTTTAATGATTCCTGTACTTTGTTTTCGTTTCTTTCTTTTCTGATTCTGTTGAGAAATTCAATCTGATCTTCCTGAACTTTCATATCTATCTTCAGCAATTCAGGATCTTCATGCTCATTAATACGGAATTTATTCACACCCACGACAATTCTTTTACCGCTTTCTATCTGCTTTTCAAATTCATATGCTGCTTTCTGAATTTCCATCTGAACGAATCCGTCTTCGATCGCCTGGATCATCCCTCCCATTGCATCAATACGTTCTATATAATCTTCAGCCTCTTTTTCAATCTGATCGGTCATTGCCTCAACAAAATACGACCCGGCAAGAGGATCAATTGTATTTGTAACTCCGCTTTCATAAGCGACTATCTGCTGAGTACGCAATGCTGTACGGACAGAATTTTCAGTCGGCAGTGCAAGAGCTTCATCTTTTGAATTAGTATGAAGGCTCTGAGTTCCTCCCAGTACTGCAGCAAGGGTCTGTATGGTTACCCTGGCAATATTGTTATCAACCTGCTGCGCAGTTAAAGTTGAACCAGCTGTCTGAGTATGGAAACGCAGCATCATAGATTTGGATTTTTTGGCATTAAACCTGTCTTTAACAATACGGGCCCAAAGTCTTCTAGCAGCCCGGAACTTTGCAACTTCTTCAAGAAGATCGTTATGTGAATTAAAAAAGAAGGAAAGCTGTCCTGCGAATTCGTCTATATCAAGTCCCGCATTTAGAGCGGCTTGAACATATGCGATACCATTTGCCAGAGTAAAACCAACCTCCTGCGACGCTGTAGAACCCGCTTCCCTAATATGATATCCGGAAATAGAAATTGTATTCCAGCGCGGAACTTCCTTTGCACAGAATTCAAAAATATTTGTAATGATTCTCATGGAAGGTTTCGGGGGATAAATATATGTCCCCCTGGCAATATATTCTTTAAGAAGATCGTTCTGTATTGTCCCGCTGATCTGATCACGGGAAAAGCCCTGTTTCTCAGAAACAGCAATATACATTGCAAGCAGAACCGATGCAGAGGCATTTATCGTCATTGATGTTGAAATTTTATCCAGCGGAATCTTGTCAAAAAGTAATTCCATATCCGCAAGGGTATCAATTGCAACTCCTACCTTTCCCACTTCCCCGAAACATATCGGGTCATCGCTGTCATATCCTATCTGGGTGGGTAAGTCAAAGGCAACAGAAAGTCCGCTTGTTCCCTGTTCAAGGAGATACCTATATCGCTGATTCGATTCCTTTGCTGTACCGAATCCGGCATACTGACGCATGGTCCACAGCCTCCCCCTGTACATAGTAGGCTGAATTCCACGTGTATAAGGATATTGACCGGGAAAACCTGTCTTCTCCAAATATTTTTCTTCCGTGTCATTCCGGGATGTATAATGGTTTTACAGGAGTAAATGAAACCGTGGAAAATTCTTCTTCTCTTTCAGGAAATTTTGATATGCTCTTCTGATATGTTTTTTCTTCCCACTCTTTATATGCCTGCTGAACTTTTTTTTTCAATCCATCAACTGAGGCCACAATTCCTCCAAACTTTATTTGATCTATGCAGATAATAATCTAACTGCACATCCAAAAATAAATGAATAATTGCACTAAGAAAATTTTTTACCCCCTTAAAGGTCCATTTTCAGGAAATTTAATATAATTTTCCGCCTTTTCAGTATCGGGGTGCAAATATTTTCAACAGCCGGAACTATTTAAGCTGGTTTTGCGTTGTGTCAATATCTAGGAAAATCCAAATGAAAAAAGCTTTAATAATAGGTTCAGGACTTGGAGGGCTTTCAACCGCCCTTAGGTTGAATTCGTCAGGGTACAAGGTTACAATCCTTGAAAAATACTCAAAACCAGGCGGAAGATTAAACCAGCTCCGAAAAGAAGGTTTTACTTTTGATGTAGGTCCCTCTTTTATGAGTATGAGTTACGAGCTTGATGAATTATTCAGAAGCACCGGTGAAAAAAACCCGGTTAAGTTAACCGAATTGGATCCTCTATACCAGGTTTATTTTGAGGGCGGAAGCAGACCTTTCAGGATATGGAAGGATCCTGATAAGCTGGAAGAAGAATTTAAGGATATTGAACCGAATCTGGGCACTAAAGTTAAAAGCTACCTAAAGAAAGCCGGGGAATTCTTTCACGACACCGAAGATAAAGTTGTAAAATCGAACTATGAAAATGTACTGGATTATTTATTGAAGCTGACTAGAGTTCCCCTTAAACATCTCCCCTACCTCTTCAGAAATATGTGGAAAGAAGTAGAACGCAGCTTTGACTCTGATGAGGTAAGAATGATCTTTTCGCTGGTAGCTTTTTTTCTTGGATCAACTCCTTTTCAAACTCCTGCAATCTATTCTCTGCTTAGCTATACGGAGATGAAACATGACGGTTACTGGAAGGTAGAAGGCGGAATGTACAGGCTTGTTGAGGAGCTCGTCAGGATACTGGAAAGAAAAGGAGTTGAGATCCACTATAATACGGAGATCATATCAGCCGGAAGTTCTAATGGAAAACTTTTTTCACTTCTGGACGATAAAGGAAATGAGTGGACATCGGATATCTTCATCTCAAATTCTGATGCCGCATCGTTCAGAGGAAAAATACTGCACAGAAAAAACTTCAGGGAGGAGAAGCTTGATAAAATGGACTGGACACTGGCTCCATTTACTATGTATCTCGGTGTTAAAGGGAAGATAGACGGCTTAATGCATCACAACTATTTTCTTGGCAAAAATTTCAGGGAATATGCTGATAAAATATTCACCTCATCGATAAGTCCGAGCAAACCTTATTATTATGTGAATGTATCCTCCAAATCGTGGCCGGAATCTGCTCCGGAAGGATGTGAGAATCTTTTTATTCTTTGTCCGGTTCCTGACAGAAGATTTAAACCTGAATGGGAGGATAAGAATGAACTTGCAGACAATATCATCAGGGACCTGTCCGAAAGGTTGAATTTTGATATTGAAAAGAATCTGATGGTAAAAGAAGTATGGAGTCCGGTTGACTGGGAGAAAAATTTTAATCTCTATAGGGGTTCAGGACTTGGTTTAGCTCACGGCTTAAACCAGGTTGGAGGATTCAGGCCTCAGAACCAGGATGAAAAGTTCCCAAATCTTTTTTATGTGGGAGCATCTACTATCCCCGGAACGGGGTTGCCAATGGTTATTATTAGTTCCAGGCTGGTTTTAGAAAAGATTGAAAAGGAATATGGAAGAAATCTATCATAATACGGCTTTTAAGATCAGCAGGCTTATGACGCGAAGCTATAGTACGTCTTTCAGCCTGGGTATACGTGCCTTCTCTCATTTCTACCGAGAATCAATTTATGCTGTATACGGCTATGTAAGGCTTGCTGATGAAATAGTAGATTCATTTCATAATTATGAAAAAAAACAATTACTGGACGAATTTCGTAAGGAGACTTTTAACGCAATAGAAAGAGGGATTTCAACCAACCCGGTAATAAATTCTTTTCAGCTTACCGTAAATAAGTTCCAAATTGAATTAAAGTATGTCGAGGATTTTCTTAATAGTATGGAAATGGATTTATCCAATAATTATTACGAACCAAAAGTATTTGATGAGTATATATATGGATCCGCTGAAGTGGTTGGGTTAATGTGTCTGAAGGTCTTCTGCCATAGCCATCCGGGATTATTTGAAGAACTGCTGCAGCCTGCTAAAAGTCTTGGATCGGCATTTCAGAAAGTAAATTTTCTCAGGGATATTAAAAGTGATTTGGTTGAACGCGGAAGAATTTATCTGCCCGGCGTTAATGAACTAATTAATATTACAGATGAAAATAAGAAAAAGCTTGAAACTGACATACTTGCAGAATTTGATTCTGCTTTGAAAGGTATTAAAAGGCTTCCTGCAGGTGTAAAACTGGGCGTCTATTCCGCTTACCTGTATTACCTGGGATTATTTAATAAAATCAGGGAAAGAGATATTGAAATATTATTACAAAAAAGAGTCCGTGTATCCAATTTTTCTAAAATTATGCTTTTATTAAAATCCTGGCTTGAAGTCAGGATTCTTAAAACCTGTTAGAGGAAGTAATCCTGATGATATTAAAGTATAGCATAGTTTTTATTATTATCGCCGTAGTTAAGGTTTTCGGCCTGGAAGTATCCCCGGATACTGCATCAATAAATTTCCTGAGGGCTGGGTTTTACGCTGCAATTGAAGATGAGGATAAAGTAGACCTGCTTGAGGAGTATATTGTAAATAAATATTCACAGGACTATAAGAACTACAGTCCTTTGATTCTTGCCTATTACGGCGCAATTCAGACACTGAAAGCCAAGCATGCCTTTAATCCGTTTTCAAAATTCAGTCACCTTATATATGGATTAAACCGCCTGGAAGAATCCATAGAAGAGAGTCCTGACAATCTCGAAATACGTTTTATCCGTTTTTCAATACTCGATCACCTTCCCGGTTTCCTTGGATACTCGAAAGAAAGAGAATCTGATAAAGAGACTATCTGCCGGCTGCTGCTTAAAAAGGATTACTCCTCTCCCGGCTATGATATTCAAAAGGGGATGGCAGAATATATGCTGGATTCAGAAAGGTTGAATGAAGATCAGGCAAAACTCATACGGAATTTAATCTCGTCCTTTGCTGACAAATGAGCGCTTATCTCCTTATAAATCTCCTGATATTATTATTCCCTCTACTGCTGAGCTTCGACAAGAAGACTGCTTATTACAAAAATCTTCCCCGGGTATTCATATCTGTAATTACTGTCGGTTTAGTATTTCTACTGTGGGATTCAATTGCGGTTATAAGAGGCGACTGGAGTTTTAATACAGATTTTACAGGAGATATATATGTATTTAATCTTCCGCTCGAGGAGATACTTTTCTTTGTAACGGTTCCTTATAGCTGCATTTTTATATATGAGGTATTAAGATATTATGTCACTGACAAGCAGCTGCGAATCAAAAAAGGAATGATATTCTTTTTTGCACTTATTTTTATTGTATCTGCTTTTTTATTCATTGATCAATACTACACCTTTACAGTGCTTCTCTTCTCCGCTTTTTTTCTTCTTACAGGATTATTCAAGTTTAACAATTTATTAAGGTCGAAGATTTACTGGCTCACAATTTTACTTTCTTATGTACCTTTTCTGATTGTGAACTTCTTTTTAACATCTTTGCCCGTGGTCAGCTATAATAATAATGCGATATGGGGATACAGGTTGATAACAATACCAATTGAAGATTTTTTCTATTCCTATTCGATGATATCCTTCTGGCTTCTTATATACCGGGTTTCCAGGAGGTTTCTATGATTAAAGCAGAACAAAAAACCTGGGCAGGATTAATTTTTAACCCTTATATCAATTACCTGTTAAGAAAAAACTTTAATAGTTTTTACCTTAAGGGGATTCCGCCCGATTTGGATAAATATCCGGGACTAATAATAACTCCCAACCATTTCTCGTGGTGGGATGGATTTATTACTCACTTCCTCCTGAGAAAGTTAACCAGAAAACCAGTTTTCACGATGATGCTCGAAGAGCAATTAAAGAAATACTGGTTTTTTAAAAAGGTAGGCGCTTATTCTATCAATCCTTCGAATCCTGTCAGTATGGTCAGAACACTGGATTACACAAGGAATATCCTCTATGATAAAAAATATATTGTTGTGCTTTATCCGCAGGGAGAAATTCAGTCGCTTCTTTCAAAAAAGATCATGATAAAACCTGGTCTGAAATTTATCATCAGGAAAAACACCGATAAGAATTATGTACTTCCCCTGGCGTTGAAAATAGAGTATGGCAGGAATAAAAAGCCGGATATTGCAGCATCATTCGGCAGGATATATTCTGGTGAGGAAATTTATAAGGATTATGATGCCTTCACACGGGGATTCATTGATAACATTGAACAACTGAATGCCCTATCTGATTTCGAAGAATGCAGGAAATTATTCTGATGTTTATTCTGTTCACAGTCCTGGCAGTTTTGGTAATTACCGGAACCATAGTCATCTACAATTATTTTACTGCTCCTGTACTTAAAAATAATTCCGGAAGCAGCCCCGGAGAGGAATCAATTTCTGTTCTGATTCCTGCCAGAAACGAAGAGAAAAATATTTCTAATTGTCTTGTGTCAATAATGGAACAGGATTATACAAATCTGGAAATTCTCGTACTTAATGATAATTCTGAAGATAGTACTTACTCCGAAGCAGCAGCGTTATCAGCTGAAGATGACCGGATTAAGATAATTGACGGAAAACCTCTGCCTGCAGGCTTCCTGGGTAAAAACTGGGCCTGTCATCAACTGTCGCAGTCAGCATCGGGTAAATACCTCCTTTTCATTGATGCAGATGTCAGGCTGGAGAAGGGTTCTATTCGTGCTGCTTTTAAGGAGGTTAAAAGATTAAATCTGGATTTGTTGTCAGTATCCCCATCCCAGGTAATTAAATCTGCCGGAGAATGGTTGATTGTACCTCTGATGAACTGGCTGCTTCTCACCTTCCTACCGTTACAATTTGTATATTCTAAAAAGTCTTCTTCATTAGCAGCTGCCAATGGACAATTTATGTTTTTTAACCGGAAATCATATCATAGCATAGGAGGACATTATTCACTTCATTCCAGCATCACTGAAGATTTGGTATTTGCAAGAAAATTGAAAAAGAACAGCTTAATTGTAAGAACATACCTGGGCGGAGAGCTTGTAAGATGTAGAATGTATGAAAGTCTTAAAACTGCCTTTGAAGGCTTTTCAAAGAATTTTTATCCGGGCTCGGAACTGAAACCTTTCATCTTCATTATACTCGTTGCATTTTTAACATTTTGTTTTAATATCCCTCTCGTACTGGTATTTTTTAATCAGATCTTTATTTTGCCTTTAATGCTTATAATCCTGCTGCGTATTTTAATTTCAAATATGAGCAGGCAGCATTACTTGATTAACCTGTTATTTCATCCTTTTCAGATGATAATGCTTTTAATACTGGGTATAAATTCTGTTATTGTCAGTAAAAGAAAAACAAGGAAATGGAAAGGACGTATTTTTTGAATCGGGGCCGGGTCATAATCCTTTTGTGTATTATTTTCCTTGCAGGGTTGATCGGCCATGCACTCACTTCAATGCGTCCTCTGATGCTGCTGCTCACTCCGTACATTCTTTTTTTGACCGGTATTATAGTCTTCTTCTTCACTTTTATGAGAAGTGAACTTAAACTTGTTATCTGGTGTTTAATTATTTACATACTGACGTTTTTTCTTGAAGTGGCCGGGGTAAAAACAGGCATAATATTCGGGAATTACGTCTATGGAGATACACTGGGATTGAAATTTCTGGGTGTCCCTTTAATAATAGGATTTAACTGGGTAATAGTTATTCTTGGTGCAGTCACAATTGCAGAACAGATTGATCAGAATATATTCCTGACCGCATTATTCACAGGTACCCTGGCAGTTTTATTTGATATTATGATGGAACCTGCAGCAATTAGGCTTAATTATTGGGAATGGAGTTCCGGAATGATTCCAGTTTCAAATTACTATGCCTGGTTCGGGATTTCTTTTTTTTCCTCAATGCTGTATGACCTTTTTAAATTAAAAACGAATGAGCGCCTGCCCGAGGTCTATTTCACGCTGCAATTAGTCTTTTTTATTCTGTTATCATTATTTATATAAGTGAAAAACTTATGGGAGTATTTATAGCATTAATTATACTTGTTTCCTGGATATTACATTTATGCTATTCGTTAATATATGTAAAGCCATCTCTGACAGATCCTGTTTTTTATTTTCATCTCCTCCTGCAGGGTTACTTCTACACAGGGTTGTTTATCACTTCACATGATGCAATGCACGGAAATGTTTCACGCAAAGCTTTTATTAATAACATAGCAGGCAGATTGTCAGCGTTCCTTTTTGCCGGATTATCTTATAAAAAACTTCTCAAAAATCATATAGCCCATCATAGAAACCCGGGAGAGAATAATGATCCCGACTTTTATAATAAATCACAGAATTTTTTTATATGGTTTTTTGTTTTTATGAAACGTTACACAACCGTTGCTCAGCTTATAATCATGGCTCTGTTGTTCAACATTTTGAAAATATGGTTTAGCGAGGCATCTATTTTTGCTTTTTGGGTAGTTCCGGCTTTCCTGGGAACGTTTCAGTTATTTTACTTCGGAACGTATCTTCCTCATAGGTTTCCTCATACAAGCAGAATGAAACCGCATAATGCACGAACTCAAAAGAAAAACCATTTATGGGGAATGTTAACCTGTTATTTCTTCGGATATCATTTTGAACACCATGAATCGCCCGGGACCCCATGGTGGCAGATGTACAAATTAAAATGACTAGTTAATAGATTGGAGTGCCTTCTTCTCAATTTCTTCAAGAGACTGAAGAAGTTCCAACTTGGAAAAAGGTTTTATCAGGAATTTATCGGCTCCAGCTTTAAAAAACTCCGATATCCTCGAATCAATAGACTCGCTTGAAATAATGATTATCGGACGTTTGTACGGGTCGTTTTTCTTAATGTCTTTACATATTAGAAGACTCTGAGTCCATAAATTTGGATTCACATCAAATATTACCACACCGAAATTGCCATTCAAAACTATATCAATTTTAAATTCCCTGAGTGAATAGACTTTTACAGAATGTGAATTTTTTAGAAATGCTTTTAAGAGTTCGTAAGATTCACCGTTATTATCGAGCATCAGAACTTCTTTACGGTTTCCATTACTTTTTAATCTTTCCTGATCATGGCTGATATTCTGGGAGAGAGGAAGTGTAAAAGTAAAAGTTGTTCCTACTCCTTTAATACTATCCACAAGCAAAGAACCGCCTAATTTTTCGATGTATTTTTTAGCCAGGGCTAATCCCAGTCCATTCCCTTCAAAATTCCTTCCAATATTTAAATCCTCCTGGCTAAAAGGTTTAAATAGGTGATCCATATACTCAGTAGATATGCCTATACCCGAATCCTTAATACGGCATATTGCCAGTTCACGTTCTGTAAGGATGTCGGCTTCAATTTCTATAAATCCTTTTTTAGTAAACTTTTCAGCATTATTTAACAAGTTGTTGATAATATTTTCTGTACTCTGCACATCAACATCCACATATATCTTATCCTTAAGGAAATTAGTTTTTACGTCAATATTTTTATTGGAAGCAGTTCCTTTAATAAGGTTGATGCTTGATTTAAGGATTCCGACAAGATCTACAGTCTGAACGTTCAATTTATAATTGCCGGCTTCAAGCTGTGCAAAATCGAGCATTTGAGTTATGCTTTTAAAAGTCTTTCACTTCCGCTGTACAGGTTATCAAGGTAGATCCTGTCCTCGGGGCCGAGTTTATCTTTCAGATTTTCTTTAATGATAGACGAGTAACCAAGAATTATATTCAGAGGTGTACGCAGTTCGTGCGAAAGTACATTCAGGAACGTATTCTTTAACCTCTCTGCCTCTCTGTTTCCGAGTCGTGCCTTCTTAATTTCCTCTTCTGTAAGGATCATTTCAGTCTGATCCATATGAATTAATACAACATAGCTAAGATTATCGAATGAGATATGAAAAAGATTTGTTCGGAAGATGGGAATTGTAATCTCTTTGCTTCTAAGCAAAGAATCAGCGAAATCTGCTGCCTCGGTACTGCTTTGATCATCAAAGACTTTCCGGATAATTTCCTGCATACCGTTTCTTCTCAGCTCAACGTCTTTAAATACATTATATTCTTTCAGTTCGCTAAGGTTATATCCCCATTGTTTTGCGAAAGCCTGGTTTACATAGATTATATTCCCCTTACTATTTATGATCTCAACCGGAAAAATTAAGGAATCATAAAAAGTGGAGAAGTATTTTTCTGTCTTATCTTTCATAGTTTTCAATTTACAGGCAATGAAAAAACAATAGTAGCGCCGGTATCGTTCTTTAAAACTTCGATACTCCCATTATGCTGATCAATGATGCTTTTGCAAAGGAAGAGACCATATCCGCTTCCTCTTGAGGTAGGGAGTTCGAACAAATTATCCATTTTTTCGTCGGGAAAACCGGGTCCGTCATCCTTAACTTCCACACTGACTTTATTGCCTGACAAATTTGTTTTCACTCTTATTGTAGCATCAGCCCTGGCCTCGGTGGAATTTGTAAACAAGTGAACCAGAAGGTGTTGGATCTGTCCTGAATCATAATTACAGGCCGGAACAGTATTAAACTCTGTTTCGAAAGTAACCTTACCGAACTTTTTCATAGGAGCCAGATATTTGATCACAGATTGAACCGTCTTATTTATTTCTCCGTGATCCTTATTCAGGTTAACTATAGACGTTTCAAGCAGAACCTGTGCGTACTTCTGAATATTTCTTATGCTGTCAATGGTAACTTTTAATTTTAATTTTAACCTGTCGAAAAGAATAGTATCAATGTCAGTAGTACCCGACTCAAACTCTTTATGAGATTTTTCCACAACCCTCATAAGGCTCTCTGTTTCAAGAAGCGCCAGGTGAACAAGGCCCTGAAGCGACTGCCCTATTTCAGAATCAATACTGGATTTCAGAGCTTTCCTTTCAGCAATTATAAGCTGTGTATTTGCCTCCTGAAGGGCGTTGTATGCGCTTAACTGTCCATGGTATAACTGTGCATTCCTGATTGCGGTAGCAGCCTGCCCTGCTAAAATCTCAAAAGTATCTGTTATCTCCCTGACACGTATTTTATGAAGAAACTTACTATCGACATAAATTACACCTATTTTTTTTCCCTCTGTGATCAATGGAGAACATAAGATAGTCTGAAGTTCAAGCTTTAAAATGCTTTTACTTGGATCATAGTTATTATCACTCTGAGCACCCTCGATAAACTTCGATTGACCGGTCTGAAATACATCTTCCACGACGGTTGTACTGACCTCAAACAGAGATTCAGGGAGAGTATTATTCCCCGAATCAAGTCCCAGTTTATACTCAAGCTCACCCGCATTGTTCTTGAGAACAATGAATCCTCTTTCAGAATTTGTAAGCTTTATAGCATTCTTTAAAACAAGTTCAAGAACATCCTCAAGAATTAAAGAGCTGTTAATACTTTTGACGATATCAAGTATTACCTCAAGATTCTTTATTTTTTCAATAGGTTCATCGGAAGCAGCAACACCTGTGTTCGCTTCATCCAGATTCTTTTTAAAATCACTGAATTTCATGAAAGCCTGTTATTTTAGGATCCTGAGATTTAATTAAAGGAAAAATATTATAATAACCAAAAAACTAAAATGGTATTATTAATAAATTGATGCCTGACCTTATGAATCAGGCATTTATATAATCAATATTTAGATACTACTACCTTGCCCAGATATATCTTGAAAAATGGGATATTACAGCATCCTTTACTTCCAGAATACCTCTGTCTGTATCAACTGTCAGACTTGAATATTCTACGGGATGAGTAAAACCATCAGGATCAAGATACATAAAATGGACGTCTTCAGGATTTATTCCTGACAGATCCAGACCTGTATACTTTATATCAAAGCGCAGGTCATCATTAAATGACATTCCCGGAAAAAAGTCAATTGAGCCGTCATTATCATAAACTGTATAACCAATATTCTCGATTCCGCTGAATGCATTCTTGTGAATCTTCAACTTAGCTTTGATCGTAACCTGACCCATTTCTGAGCTGTATGACTCATTCATTTTAACCATACCGCCCTGGCTGCCATCAATTTCCTCACTCACAGAAAATTCGTTTTCTATGTTCAGCGAGTTTCGTGAAGGTAGCTGGATAACAGATTTTTGAACACCCGGATCCGGAATAGTTGGTTCAAGAACCGACTGAGAACAACCGGCTATAATTAGCATAACCGGAATAAGAAGTAGTAATACTTTTTTCATAAACATATCCTGAAGTAGTTTTAGTTTAATTTATCTTCCGAAGGGTAATTAACAAGTTTTCTGCCACCCAATTTGGATGAATTTCAAAGGAAAATGAGATTTTAGCGTCTAATTTGTCGGTAATTTTTTCATTATAGCAAAAAATACCGTCAAATAAAGTCTTAGAGACTCTCGGTAAGTTCTTTTATGAGATTTATCTGTTCTGTGTGTTTAATAGACTTGTAATAGTTGAGAGAAGAGTTGAAACAGCGCTCTGCATCCCCTTTCCTGTCCATCTTTTTGTACAAAATTCCAAGTTCCAGAGAAGTTTCCGCAGAATTCAGCCTGTTTTCAAGCTCTTCATTTATCCGAAGGCTCGTCAAGAAGTGGGTTTCAGCGAGAGCCAGGTTTCCTTTTTCTCTTTCGATTATACCCTTAAGTTTGAAATTATCAGCAACTGACAGCCTGTCGTCCAGTTTATAACTCAACTCAAGAGATTTTTCTGTAAATGCCTCTGCCAGCGAAAGATCATTAAGCTGGATATAAATAAATGCTTTAGTCAGATAAGAAATAGCAAGGTTGGATATGTAGCTAAGTTTATTCGCGAACTCGATACTCTGATCGATCTCTCCAAGGGCTTGCTTAAACTCTTGTTTCTGTGTATGAAGAAGAGCCAAATTATGCCTTAATTCAACAATCCGGACAATATTCTTTAGCTTGTTAAACTTTATCAAAGCCCTGTGGAAGTAATTATATGCTTCCTCATAAGTTCCTTTCATACCATTCACGACACCAAGGTTTATCTCTATCATGCCTATGAGGTTAGTATCGCTCGTAATATTGAGGTAGGAAAGACAATTTTCAAAGTGTTTTTCAGCTTTAAAAAGATTTCCATAATCAAGGTTAATAACCCCAAGCAGATTTTCGCATCTGACATATCCTCTAAAGTCTTTTTCTTTTTCGAATAATTTTTTTGCCCGGTTCAGAATGGTAATACTTTTTTTCCATTCAGCTTGCCGGCTGTAAACTGTCGCTAACAGATAAAGGCCATGTGCATAGAAAGAATTAAGATCATCTCTGTTCTTTGCAACTTTTGAAAGCGAATCTAAAGTCTGTTCAGCAGAAGTGTATTCGCCCTGAATAACCGAAAGATCAGCAAGGTGAACGAGAAATTCGGCATATGATGCATCTTTCAGCTTATGTTTCGCGAAAGTAATGAGAAGATTAACTTTATAATGAAATTCTGATCCTGAGAGAAGGGGAGAAGCTAGTTGTTTCTTATTTAAATTAGATAGAGAAGATATTTCGTCAGCCTGAGAAGGTTTTCCTTGTAAAAGTTTTTTATACTCGGAAATTTCCTTCTTATTAAAATAGCTTCCTAATATCTTCTCCATTGAGTGTTGTGCTTCTTTAGTCACTTTGTTATAATCTTATTTATATACAAGTATAACAAAAAATTGGTTTATCTGGCCCAGATATATCTGGAAAAATGTGAAAGATGAGCATTGGTAACTGTTAAAGTTCCATGAACTACATCTACACCGATATGATCACAGGTGATCGGCTCGACATATGAACCATCATCAGAAATATATGCAAAATATACATCTGCCGGGTTGACTCCCGAAAGGTCAAGTCCGGTAACTGTGGCATTCAGAAGCACAGGTGCATCGAATGTAAGTGTGGGATTAAAGTCGATTTCTGCAAAAGCGCTGCTATTTGCAACATAAAGGACTTTTTCTCCCGAATATGCGCTCGCAGGGACATTGAGACTAGCTTGAACAGTAACAAGACCGGTTGATCCCTGATAAGAACCGCTAAGCTCAAGTGTTCCGCCTGCACTGCCGCTTATATTCTGAGAAGCAGTGAATGATGCCTCAGTGGACATATCCACAGTCTGCGGCATTTTGAACATCTTAGCGTTGTTATCATTCGGACCGGATGCTGTGCTGTTGTTAATATCGGAGCAGCCTCCTAACAACAACCCTGCAAAAAGAACGGAAAATAGAAGTTTTTTCATAGTACTAACACCCTCTCATAATTATGAGTTTTGAAAATAGATTTTAGTTTTTTTACTCAAGTGTTGCGCTCACAGGAGTAACTATAAAAAAGCAATGTTTATGCCATTATTTTTTAGTTAAAACGCAGTACTGTTTGTATTGGTAAGAATTTGAGGAGTGTAATTTTTACCGAAAAGATGCGGTAATATTGGGATTTTTGTAAAATATTTTTACAATTTAATAGAAAACTGGAGAAATTTTTGAGTGTTACATAAAAACTCAGCACACAAAGAAGATAACTCTCAAAAAGGACTAAAGAATGCATTCTGACAATTTATTTTTTTAGCAATTTGTCAAGTTTAGGTCTTGAAATTCCCAGCTGCTGCGAAGTCCTAGTCTTGTTCCCCTTAAATTTTCTAAGAACTTCTTCAGCATATAACTGGTTTAATACTTCAAGATCCGTGCTAATATAATTCAGCTGGAGATTTATAATATGGGGATGAAGGGTAGGACTTTTGGTTTCAGAGTCTTCAGCCGGTGGAGTAAAATTAATAATGCTCGAAAAGTGTCTCAAACTCAGGTTTTTACCCTCACTCAGAAGGACAGCACGTTCTACAGAATTCTTTAATTCTCTCACATTGCCGGGCCAGCTGTAATTTACAATGAAGTCCTCAAGGTCGCTGTCCACCCTGGAGATCTTTTTATTGAATTGAGTATTGTAATCTTTGATAAAGTTTTCAAGAAGTATTTGAATATCCTCCTGCCTTTCCCTGAGAGGTGGAATTTCGATAGAAACAGTATTTAACCTATAAAAGAGATCGCTTCTAAAGGAATTATCCTCAATCATTTCTTCCAGTTTCCTGTTGGTTGCTGAGATTATACGTGCATTTACCGGAATATCTGCCACCCCGCCTAATCTTCTTATTACCTTTTTTTCTATAACTCTCAATAGCTTTGCCTGCAAGGCAATTGACAGATCTCCTATTTCATCTAAAAAGAGCGTACCATTTTCGGCGATTTCAAATAATCCGTTTTTCTTAGATTGGGCGCTGGTAAAAGCACCTTTTTCATGACCGAATAGTTCAGACTCAAGCAGGGCTTCCGGAATAGCTGTACATAAAACATCCACAAATGCGCTATTAGCGCCAAGACTATTGTTATGGATTAATTTAGCCAGCAGTCCTTTACCGGTTCCTGTTTCCCCCAGGATGAGTATGTTAAGCTGAGGTTCTAATGATATTTTTTGTGCTAATTTCTTTATTTTAGAGACAGAATCTGAAATCCCCGCAAAGCTTTCAAAATCCCCTGAAGTTTCAACTTCACTCAGAATAATTTCTCCCTGTCGTCTTGCTTCAAAATCCTCTAAAATTTCATCGAGATATGTCGAGAATTTATAGACTTCATAAGGCAGAATGAAGATATCCCTGAATCCCAATTTCGCAAGAGTAACCGCGAGGAGGGTATTGCTTTCGGGTATGACAAATAAAATTCTGCTGTTCAGAGGCTTCTTTAATTCAACGATCTGCTGGATTAAATTTGATTCAATACCTGACAGCTTGATTATTAAAATTTCATAATCTTCAAGGAAAATTTTGTTATCACTGAAAGTAAGTATATTGATATTTGAATTTTTAAGTTTAGCCAGTGCAGAATTGATAGATAGATTATCTTCATCATCTGAATAAACTTTTATTGCTATTTCCTCAAGTACATCCATAGCTACAAAAATAAATTAATTTTCCTCTAATACTTTAATTGCATTTCGTCTTTCAGGTTTTTCAAGATATATTTTTTTGAGACGTGCAGATTTAATTTGATCTTTGATATAACGAATTGTTAATAGAGTATAATTTTTGAATTCGTTCATTCGTGAAATATTTCCTCTCTCCCCATATACTCTGTACAATTGAAATAGTATTTTCCATGTTAGTTCCGTAATACTAATTTCACTTATCTGACTGTATGCTTTTTCATAGTATTCCATAAAGGGCAAAGATTTTTCATCTTTAGATAACTCAATAACTTTCCCCAGTAAGAAATTTCTGTAAGCATTATAATACAGATGGTCGCTGCATACGTCAATAAAATTTTCCTGAAACAATTCTTTTTTAGCATCTTCAAATCGGTTCATACTTATCAGAAACTCGATAATGGTGACCTGAATCTCACAAAAAAGGAAATTATCTGAAAAGGTTTTACTTCTATCCCGCAATAAGGTTAATTCTTGCTCCATATCCGATAATCTATTTCTCGATAAATTATGTAATTGCTTCAAATAGTGGGAAATAAAATCTGTTCTCTCGAGGTTCAATTGATACCCGTTTACAGAATCTATAATCTTTTCTAAACTTTCAATATCTCCTACAATGGAGTATAACTTGCCCAGAAGGAACACAGCCTCTGATTTTTCAACTTTATTATCTAAAGAATCAAATATGCCCGAAGCCATCTGGAGAACATCGATTGCCTTTTCATATTCACATAATATCAAATAAACCTCACCCAGGTTTATGTGTGTTATACCGAGGTTATTTTTATCTCCTAAAGTTCTGAATATCGAATGAGCTTCCAAGTAGTAGTCTACAGCTTTCTCATAGCTACATCTTTCAAGATAATAAATACCAAAGTTCAATAAGATTATCCCATTATATAATAAGTTGCCAATAGAATTGTTAATATCTATCGCCCGGTTCCAATGTTCTTCCGCTTTATTTTTATTGTTAATTACATTAAAAATATTACCAAGATTATTTTCCATTGCAGCAACCTTGGCCATCATATTTGCATTCTTATATAAGCTTAGAGATTTCTCGAAGCAATCTATAGTTTTCTCAGGATTACTATTCTTAAATAGCTCAATCAGACCCTTGATCCTATATGTCTTACCCTTAATACCAGCCGAGGCTGTCTGGTTCCCAATCAATTTGTCAGATAGTTTCTCTGCTTCTTCATATTTCGCCGTTTCATATTCTGCTTCAGCGAGTTCAGCCAATATTTCATTTCTTGTTCCAGCATTTTCAATGTTGATCAGAACAGACTCAAGCAGTTTCTTCCCTTCTTCAAGGTTCTGGCTTGAGATAAGTGCTTTGCCCTTAAGGATTTTTAACAAAATCTCTTCTTTTTCTGAAAGAGGTTCCTTAAGCAATTCGTCCATAAGTATCAGGCTGGCATGATGCTCACCAATATTGAACAGGCAGCTGCTTAAAGCTATTTTAACTTCTCTAAGGCTTTCATTTTTAAGAGGCATGCTTTTAAGGTGTTCGAGCAGACTTCTTTCATATGCCAAAGCTGACGCGTTCCTTGCACGGCTTAATTCGTCCTTCAAAGTTTCGTAGGCAAGTTCATACTTTTCTGCAGCTTCCCAATGCCGGGCAAGCTCATTTTTATTAAAATCAGGAATATTCCCGGAAACCAGTTCTGCCGCCGTTAAGTGCGCCGTTTTTAAATCCTCAATGGTTGAACAGAGATAGTCCTTTATGCCTCTTGATGTAAATTGTGTGATACCTACGGCGGGATTGAAATGTATAAGATTTGCTTCAGATAACCTTATCAAAGTGCTGATAATATCCTGTTCCGAACGCTGCATCATTAAAGCTATAGTTTTAATGTTAAGATTAACATTAAACAAAGAAAGAAATACCGCAGCATCTTTACTCTCCGAATCCAGGTTATCAATTCTGAATTTATATATATCCTCCTGACTTCCCTTCAGAATTTCGTCTGTATTTCTATCAATACTGAGTGATGGACCTTCAACTGCGAATTTTAGTATATCAAGGACAATCAGATCTCTAAGGAAAATTTCGATACTACCGGGTAAAAGATCAGAATAAACAATTACAGCTTTTTTAATTTCTTCGCCGGGATAAAATGCGGCAAAACTATTTTGTACAAATTCAGTAACTTCATTTTCGGTAAACGGATTAAGGTTTATCACCTGGAGACTGTTAATGGCTTTGGATTTATATTCCGTCGAAGAATCTTCGGTAAGCACCACTTTAATCTTATTTACCTGAAGTATCGGAATGATCTGGACAAATATATCTAGGTCGAAATCACTTATCAGGTTAAAGTTATCGATTAATAAAATAAACCTGCCTGCCGACATTAATTTAATTATTACAGTTTTCAGTTCTTCCACAAGGTTTGTACTTTTCCCATTGAGCAGCCAGGTTACCATCTTCCTTGTTTCCGGGTCAATCCCGAAGTAGATTTTCTCCTGGTACAGAATTTTCCTTAAAAAAGGCTGCCAGATATTTCCATCATTTCTTTGCTCTGCAGAGAGAATAAATGAGTAAGGATATTTGTAATTTATCTCCCGCAGAAGTGTAGTTTTACCGGCTCCTTCCGCACCTTTTATAGTTAATACTTCCCCACCGTTTTCCTGTTCTATATATGCTGATGTTATTGAGAATGCGTCCCTCCTGGCCGCAAAAGTCTGGATCCTGTTCCAGTCTTTTCTCAAAAACTTCGATTTTGCAGGAGCTATCTCATTTATGATCCCTATCGAGGTGAAAAATCGTTCTTCGGAATCCTTGGATAATAAAATTCTTACTATTTCAACAAGTTTTTCGCTGTATGATGTTTCCGGAAATTCAAATTGTTCATTGAGATGTGCCTTATAAATTCCCAGCTGATCTTTTACTGAAAAAGGAAATTTGCCGAATAATATTTTATATAGCATTATCCCTAGTGAATACAGATCAATACGATGATCAATTTTTTCTTTTCTTAATATCTCCGGCGCAATATATTCTGATGTTCCTTTAGCACTGACATTATCGATGTCCTTCACCCTGGTAGTAAGACCAAAATCTATAAACTTTATAACGGGCAGATTATCTTTCTCTCTAACAAGTATATTTTCCGATTTAAGATCATAGTAGACATAAGCAGATTGATGAAGATAATAGAGTACTGAGGAAACCTGTAATATGATATCAACTAAAATATTTTCCCTGTCTAAATTTTTCGATTCATATAGTTCCACTCCCTCAAAATATTCGAGAGTGAAAAAAGGACTGCCTGTAATGATTTTTAATTGCTGATCATCTTCATCTGAAGATATAACTACGCCATAATCAAAAACACTGATTATATTCGGATGATTTAACCTCTGAAGCAGATAGTATTCATCCCTGAAAGCCTTTTTTTCTTCGGCATTAACTGAAGAGGGTAGAATTTTGATTGCCAGCCTGGCATCGAGTTTCAGTGTATCTTCACAGAGATAGACAGTACTTCTTCCCGCTCCGGCTTTGGACAATATTTTATAACGGCCATTAATCATTTATTTATTCTTGGATTATAATACTGATTCAGATCCCTTCCCAGATTATTTGCAGTAAATAAGGTTAGGATTAAAGCCAGTCCCGGGAAAAGTATCATCCACCAGGCCTGTGATAAATACTCCTGTCCGGACTCAATCATACCGCCCCACGACGGATAATTCAGTGCTGTTCCCAGGCCCAGATAACTTAAGGCTGCTTCAGCAAGAATAACATTACCATACTGAAATATAAGATTAACGATGACCGGAGCTATAATTACAGGAAGAATTTCCTTAAAAAGTAACTGTCGTCCCGGTAAACCTACTTTGACCGCTGTAATAAAGTAATCTTTCTGCTTAATTGAAATAACTTCACTTCGTACAATTTTGAACAAGCTCATCCAGCCGGAAAATCCAAGGATAAAAATTATAGTAAATATTGAATTACCAAAAAAAGTCAGTATAAGGATAATCAGAAAAATAACAGGGATTGAAAGGAACATATCGGTGAAGCGGTTCAGTAAGGTATCAAAAAACCGTCCCGAATAACCTGCAAAAAAACCGAGGCCGATTCCCAATATAGATGCAATTATAACAGCACCCAGTCCCACTATCATTGAGATCCTTGTTCCATAAACAAGACGGGAGAATATATCCCTGCCGAATTCATCTGTACCAAGGATGAAAAGCCGCGAATTGACATCCGGTATCCCGTCGTTAAATTTAATCTTAGCCGGTTCTGCCCTGTATTTGCTTCCCTTTTGAAAATAATAAAAACCATTACCCTCTTTTTTAATACTGTCAATATAAATAACATAATTATTCAACGTCCGGTTCCGCAGTGTTGAGAAATCAGTTCCCGTCTCTGAAGGAGTAAGCGTATTGACTACGGATAACGGGGGCATAAGCTTTGTTATTCCTATATTACCCTGAAAGCCAGGGTCAGAGGTAGCAGCAACAGGAGAAAAAATGAAGAAGGTTAAAAGCATAATTATAACAGCAGACGTCAGATTCAGTTTTCTATTTAGAATCGATTGTTTTCTTGCGGCGATAGAAAGGTATATTAATAAGACAAAAATTAAAATAAGTGAGAAGAAGTTATCGGCCAGGGCAATATTCAGCAATGACAATGCACCAGAATCACTCTTAAAAAGTGAAATCACGAAAGAGAAAAGCAGCAGGGCTATTTCTGACAGACGTGAAAACCGCAGAATGATTATCACCAGCAGTATCAGAATTATGAAATGACGATTTTTAACTTGAAAATTCAATTAACCGGAAATTCCTTTGATTAATCTTTTATCGATCCATGCTTTTACGATATCTGCCGCAAGGTTTGTAATAATTATAAAAACTCCGGCAGTAAAGGTACAGCCGAGCACCAGCGGATAATCACGGGTAAGAATAGCAGTTACCGTTAACCTGCCCATACCCGGCAATCCAAAAATGACTTCAGTAATAAGAGCACCACTCAATAATAGTCCCAGATCAATCCCTGCAACTGTTATCAGGGGATTCAATGCATTAGGGATGACATGCTTCAGTGTTATTTTCTTTTCTGTAACTCCTGAAGCTCTCAGATTCAATATAAACGGTTTATTATAAATATCCTCCAGGTTGTCCCTGAGATATCTGTAATAGACAGCTATGCCCCCGAGACAGAGAGTAACAACCGGCAGCACGAGGTGAATAATGTAATCCCAGATCTGAAAAGCCAATCCCATTTCATCATGATCTATTGATTTCAAGCCTGACGACGGAAACAGATCTATTTTTTCTGAGAAAATATAAATGAGAAATACACCTGCAACGAAAGTTGGAATAGAATAGAGTAAAAGTGTAAACCTGGATATTGCTCTGTCAGTTCCGGTGTTCATATTACCAACGACGATAAAGGACAGCCAGAAGCTCAATACGAGCTGTACGATCACCACAATCAGGGCGAATACAAGTGTGAACGGGAGATAATCCATTATCACATCAAACACAGGTTCCCTGTAGTTATATGACACACCGAAATTTCCTTCGAGGGAATTAACCAGAAAAGCACCATATTGTTCAATGACAGGTTTATCCAGGTTGAAAGATTCTTTTATTTTCTGGACTAACTCCGGTTTTAACTGGGGTGAGATATATTTTTGTTCAGGTCCCCCGGGTGCGATACGTAATAAAAAAAACAGGAAACTAACCAGGAAAAACAAAATCAGCAGTGAGGATGCTATCCTGAGTAATATTGCTCTGCCGAAACTTTCTTTCATAATAAATTAATTAGTCTACCAGTTCCCAATTCCAGCAGTGGTGGATTACTCCGAGAGGATTGATATCAATGTTCTTTATACGTTTATTATGTGCAGTTATATCATCAATCCAATACAAAAATGTCACAGGCTCATCGTTATGCATTATCTCCTGGAATTGTTTATAAAGGTTGTAAAGTTTTTCTCTTTCGGGACTTTGTTCAATTGCATCCAGGATTTTATCGATTTGCTTATTTGAATAGCTCTGCACATTGAGCGGGGTACTATTCATATCTGAATACCACATCATTTTAAGGTCCAGCGGAATAGCGATGTACCAGCTTGCGATCCATGCGTTGAATTTTTTCGAGAACAAATTATCCAAAAAGGTATTCAGTTCCATCGTCTGTATATTTACAGAAATACCGACATTTTTCAGATCATTCTTTATGACAGTAGCCGAATAATTCCGCAGCGGATTTCCCCCGGGGATATATAAATCGAAGGCGAATTTCACTCCGCCCTTTTCCAGTATCCCGTCATTGTCTGTATCTTTCCATCCGTCTTCGTTCAGAAGTTGTTTTGCCTTTGACTGATCGTAATTATAGGGCTTTATTTCACTATTCAGCACCTTCTTGAAAATAGGGGATACAGGTCCTGCCGCAAGCTCACCATAATTATGAAGGTATTCTTCAAGTATTTCTTTTTTATTTATCGCATAGGACAAGGCTTTTCTTGTTTTAACCGAACCGAAAAATTTATTCGGCACAAGTCTGCTGTCGTTATTAAAAACCTCTGGATCAATATTGTTCCAGCCAATGTATTCGTATTCTCTTCCTTTAACAGGTACAATTTCAATATTTTCCTGTTTCTCCAGAGCGGGGGTATCTTCGGGTTTAATCAGTTCACACAAATCGATTTCACCCTTCTTCAGCTGTGTAAGCCTGGAAGTATATTCAGGGATTATCTTAAATATTATTCTGTTTATAATTCCGTCATGATATAAGAAAGAAGCAGTATCTGCTTTAAGTGTTAAAGATTGATTCTTATCCCAGTTATCCAGCCGGTAAGGACCATTTGTAACCGGTTTTGAATTGACACCCGACGTTGCGATTTCTTTCCTGTTTATCTTAGAAAATATATGTTCAGGGAGGATTGGGATATCAATATTAAATAAGGTTGGATGAGAGTGTGGAAGGAAATTTATCTTAATTCTGGAGTCGGATAATATTTCGAAAGTTTTATCTAGAAGGATATGTCCTGTGCTGTCAGTATAAAATTTTACGAAACTTCCGAATAACCTGCTGTCAACCGCAGGATCTGAGAATATATCGAATGAAAAAGCCACATCATTTGAAGTGAGTCGCTCTCCATCCGACCACTTAACATCATTGCGCAGGTTTATTGTTATGGAAGAAGTATCCGGATTCCACTCCCAATCCCTGGCAAGAAGAGGCTCAGAGGTTATCTCCCCTTTCTCTTCGTCCCAGTCATGCAGTACCATTCCCTGGTACAAAAGTTCAGATATACTGCCTTCATCTACGCTGAAAGCAAATAACGGGTTAACGGACTCGACATCCTGTGCGATGCCCACAACAATATAATCAGTTGAACCCGAATCTTTCCGGCAGGATGAGAAAAAAATTAAAGAAGAAAGAAATATCAGAATATAGAGGGATCTTACTTTCATTAACTCTTCTCCTGAGAGTAGTTGAATAAATTTGCAGGTAATTTATTATTTTGTTTAACAAATAAAAAATAAAACTGGATCAAATGCTTAAAGCGGAAATAAATAATATTTCCTTCAGGGGCGATGGAATAGAAAGGGTGCTTCTAAGAGATCTGTTTTTTCAACTGGAAAAGAACAGCATAAGTATCATCGTCGGAAAAAACGGTACGGGAAAATCCACCCTTATCAGGGCACTGACCCGGCTTCTCGATGAACGGTTTTATTCTGTTACAGGCAGGGTATTATTCAGCGAAACTGATTTGATGGCGGTATCATATGATGAACTATTAAAAATACGCGGCACGGAGATAAGGTATGTATTCCAGGATGCTACTAATAGTTTTGATCCTTTAAGGAATATCGGACATTATTTCAGGGGATATGAAGATAATCCTGATTTGAAAAATCTCTTTGAGAAATTACTCCTGCCCGAAATAAAAGGATTATTCAGACTGTACCCGTATGAGATAAGCGGGGGAATGGCTCAAAGACTCCTTCTTGCTTCATCATTGCTCGCAAATCCTGAAATACTGATACTTGATGAACCGACCTCAGGTATTGATACTCCAGTTTCCAACCTGATAGTCTTAAAGCTTGAAGAATTCGTTCAAAAGGAAAATAATTCCGTACTGCTTGTGACACAGGATCTGGAGTTTGCGAGGAAGGTCGGAAACCGGATTGCATTTCTTGAGGAAGGAATTCTTTCACCCTTTTATCCCGCAGATGAGTTTTTCGAGAGGTCCGATCCGGGACTTGAAAAATTTGTTTCAGCTTATAATCAATTAAAATGAAGAATAAACTGCTTCGGGTAAATAACCTTTCTTATAGCGTGCAGGGAAAGAAGGGTGAGTTATCAATTCTAGAAAACATTTCGTTTGACCTCGAAAAAGACAGAACTCTCGGTATCGCCGGAGAATCGGGAAGCGGGAAAACCACCCTTGGAAAACTTCTCGCCGGAACTTTAACTCCAACAGAAGGAGAAATCAATTTCGACCTGAATCGTTTGAAGGGTAAGAGAAGTGCATCCGTACAAATTTTATTTCAGAATAACGGGGAAGTACTCAACCCTTTCAGAAAAGTTAGAGAAGTTATTGAAGAAGCCTTAAAACTAAGAACAGAAAAAACCGGCGTAGAAGAGAAGTTGGTAAGACTGTTTCAGTCACTTGATTTCCCCGCTGCTCTATGGGAAAGAAAGGGATATGAACTTAGCGGAGGCGAGCAGCAAAGAGCAGCTCTGGCCAGGCTCCTGGCTGTTGAACCGGAGGTTATGATCCTTGATGAACCATTCTCTGCCCAGGATCCGGAATCACAGCTGAATTTTCTGAATCTCTTTCAAAAGATAAAGAGCGAATACAACATTACGATGATCTGTATTGCACATAATGTTCGTTTGCTTCGAAAATTATGTGATAAAATAATGATTATCTACAGAGGCAAGCTTGTTGAGATAGGGAACACTGAAGAGATCTTCAATTCACCGAAACACCCCTACACTCAGTTTCTATTGAAGTCGGAAAATTACGACCTGAGTTTTGATGATTTACGAAAAACCTTCTAAAAGATGAATAAAACCAACGCCGTCAGAATAGTCGAAGCCCACAAAATTCCTTTCAGAACTTTTGAATATGAAGTTAATGAAAATGATCTGAGCGGAACATCAGTCGCCGAAAAGATTAACGCTGATGAGGATTCCGTATTCAAAACACTTGTAACAAGAAATGATAAGAATTTAATATATGTTTTCTGTATACCGGTTAACCAGGGACTGGATCTGAAAAAAGCGGCTTCTGTCAGCGGGAGTAAAAAGATTGAAATGATAAAGCAGAGCGAGCTTCTTCCCCTGACCGGGTACATCCGTGGAGGCTGCTCTCCTATCGGAATGAAAAAGGAATATCCCGTATATATCGAAGAAACAGCACAGATTATGGAATATATATATGTTAGCGCAGGAATCAGGGGTATGCAGATCCAATTATCCCCCGTGGATCTTGCAGAGCTTGTGCGAGCAAAATTTGGAGATGTGATTTAAGAGACAAAGGGATGAATCTATAGTCAGTTTTAAAATTTGGAAGCATTTGACGTTTACGTAACAACTTACCTTTCGTAGTGCAAAAGTTTTCCTCTGATACACCTTTTTTTTGAGAATTAGATTTTCTATATTTATCTCCCTTAATTCAGGAGAAAAAAAATGGCTAAACAACAAAGTTTTGCAGATAAATCAAAAGCAAAGAAGAAAACTGAAGGTATAAGCGTAAAGCTTATCAAAACAGTCAAAACTTCCAAAGGTTCGTATAAATTTAATGAAAAATTCGTTAAAATCGACGATATCAGCAAAGTTACAGATCTGAAATAGATGAAAAGAGCGGCATAGACCGCTTTTTTCATATTCATCCCTGTTACATTTCTATCACATTCCCAAAATATTCCTTGACTTACAAGGATTTTTTGTTAATTTAAATCACACAACCAAATCACGAAATCGTCTGTTACTGACTTTTCCTGATACTCTCTTGCTTTAGCAAGTACACTTTACAAACTCTAATTACTCTATTTATTTCATCCATTATTCGGAGGAATGTTATCATGATTACCCCCAGAAAAATGAAATTCTACGGTCTGAAGGATATAGACAACATCCCTCAACTCAAACTTCTGAACAAAGATGAAAAGTTTGCATTAAACGTTGTTGCTCATGTTCTCCCTTTCAGAACTAATAACTATGTAGTTGAGGAATTGATTGACTGGAGTAATGTGCCGGACGATCCAATCTATCAGCTTACATTTCTGCAAAAAGATATGCTTACTGATGACCAGTTCGAAAGAATGTCTGATGCATTGATCAGGGAGCTGCCCCGTACAGAAATGAAACAGGTTATTGATGAGATCAGGCTCGAACTTAATCCTCATCCTGCGGGTCAAATGACTGAAAATATTCCCCGGCTGAATGATGAGCCGGTTCCCGGCGTCCAGCATAAATACAGAGAAACTGTTCTTATATTTCCTTCAAGCGGACAAACATGTCATGCGTATTGTACCTTCTGTTTCAGATGGGCACAATTTGTCGGTATGAATGATCTGAGATTCGCAACGGATGAATCCCGAAGATTTCAGGATTACCTGAGTAAGCACAAAGAGGTATCTGACGTACTTCTTACGGGCGGAGATCCGATGATCATGGGATTAAATAATATTAAGGCATATATAGAACCTCTCCTTGAACCGGAATTTGAACATATTCAATCCATCAGGATCGGAACTAAATCAGTTGCGTACTGGCCTTACAAATATGTTACCGATAAAGAATCTGACGATTTACTCAGACTATTTGAAAAAGTTACAGCCTCAGGAAAACATCTGGCTATAATGGGACATTATAATCACTGGAAAGAACTTTCTACTGAAGTCTCGCATGAGGCCATCAGAAGAATAAGAAATACCGGAGCCCAGATTCGCACCCAATCACCCTTGATAAAACACATTAATGATGATCCGGATGTATGGGCAAAGATGTGGAAAGACCAGGTACACCTTGGTTGTGTTCCCTACTATTTCTTTGTGGAACGAAATACAGGGGCAAAAAATTATTTTGAGATACCGCTTGAAAGGGCGTACAACATTTTCAGGGATGCTTACATTCAGGTATCCGGTTTAAGCAGAACAGTGCGGGGACCTTCTATGTCGTGCCTTCCCGGTAAAGTTGCAATCGAAGGCATCACTGAAATTAACGGTGAGAAAGTATTTGTATTGACTCTGCTCCAGGCAAGAAATCCGGAATGGGTCAAACGGCCTTTCTTTGCGAGGTATGATCCGGATATATCCTGGTATAATGAGTTGATGCCGGCTTTTGGTCAGGACAAATTTTTCTTTCAGGATGAGATGAATGAAATATTAATGACGAAAAACGGCCAAATGTTCTTTGATGATGATTATGAAGATGATTCGGAAATCGATATTGAATTATTTGCTTAAGCTTAACCCGAAATAAAAAACATTGAACCCGGCAATTGTCCGGGTTTTTTATTGCCCTGGATAAATAGAAATCAACTTATCAACTTGAAAAAAAAAGGGGAAGAAATATTGGATTTCTTCCCCGCATGTCAGTGAGTACACAAGAGAAATTTTATGCCGAAACAACTTCAAGAGACGGATGAATGTCTCTTTTAAGCAGCCCTTCGATAGCCATCAAAGTTCCGCTTATAGAACTGGGACAGCTTCCGCAGGCTCCCTGGTAACGGATTTTAACCGTATAGCCTTCCAATCCCAAAACTTCGAGTCCTCCACCATCTCCGGCCAGTGCTGGTCTAACCCGCATATCGAGCAACGAATTTATCTGCTTGAGCAGTTCATTATCACTGCCGTTAAATGGCTGGACTTCTTTTTCAGCAGGAATGCGGCTTACATCAAAGCCCTTGACAAATTCAATCAGGGGTTTCTGTATCTGTCCCCAGCTGGTTTTGGGGGACTTTTCAATCGTAACAAACTTATCCATATAAAATACCGAAACCACACCATCTATTTTAAATATACCGGAAGCAAGGGGATCATCCTTTGCAGATTCCTGATCAGGGAACTGCCTGGTTTCCAGATTTAATAATTTTTCATTCAGTACAAATTTCAAAGCTTGTGGATTAGGGGTCAATTCCACATCTTCAATCATTAACATAGGTATTCTCCTTTCAACTACAAAAATAAGGCATACAGCCAAATACCACAAGTCTAAAAGATGTTATATTTTTGATCTGGCTCTCGTGCGGTATATTTTTCGTTGTTCAAAAAGATCAATCTTAGGGTGCATATCGGGCCTGAATAGTACCATTTGATCTAAATTGTATAAATTGCTTTTTGAGGATATATTTTAGGGTTAATTAAAAATAATTCGAAGATGATGAAGAAAATATTAGTTGTTTTTACCGGCGGGACTTTCTCAATGAAGATCGATAAAAAAACAGGCGGCGCAGTACCCCGGTATTCAGGGGATGAACTGCTTGATAAGATTCCGGAAGCAAAGGAACTGGCAGATATAACCTGTTATGATTTCGGTAAGTATCCGGGCCCGCATATGACTCCCTTACTTATGATGGATTTATCAAAAAAGATACGGGAACTGATGCATCAGGAGGATTATGCCGGAGTAATTGTTACCCATGGAACAGATACGCTGGAAGAAACAGCATATTTTCTTGATCTTACCATAAAAACAAGGACACCTATTGTGGTAATTGGTTCGATGAAAAACAGCTCGGAACCTGATTGGGACGGCCCGAGAAATCTTCTGGATGCTATATACATATGCTTAAATGATAATTGCCGTAATATAGGTGTACTGGTTTGTCTAAACGGAGAGATAAATGCCGCAAGTGAGGTTACGAAGATTTATACTGAACAGATCGACAGCTTTACCAGTCTTGATTTCGGAAATCTTGGATTTGTACAGAATGGCAGGGTGATCCTCAACCGCCTTCCAAGGAAACTTGAGACAATCGAAACAGATAACCTGGTTACTAACGTAGATATGCTAACTGTATATGCAGGGATGGATGATAAATTCTTTAAATATTCAGCCGACAGCGGTGTTGAAGGCATTGTGGTTGAAGCGCTTGGAGTAGGAAATGTACCTCCGCCGGCATTTGAAGGAATAAAATACGCGGTGGAAAAGGGGATTCCCGTTGTACTCGTGTCACGCTGCCCCGCAGGTGAAACGCTTGACATTTATGGTTACCCGGGTGCGGGGAAATGGCTTCACAAAATAGGTGTAATCTTTGCTGATTATCTGAACGGCCAGAAGGCAAGAATAAAGCTGATGCTTGCCCTGGGTGTTACAAGAGATAGAAAGAAATTAAAAAAACTTTTAGAGAATTAGGTTAAGCGGGAATGATTAAGATAATTCAGATGCTCTACCTCAACTTTATAAACATCCTTAACAGGATTTCCAAGAAATAATTCAGCAACCTCCCTGAACTTGGTGGGGATATCACTGACGTATAATTCCTGGTTGCCCAGACCATAACTATTTGTATGAAGGTCAGTTCTGTCAAGCTCATTCCTTATCATTTCAGCTGCAACAATTCCGGAATCCACAAGGGTTACATCATCCCCAATTACTTCCTGAATCACCTTTGCGAGAATAGGGTAATGTGTGCACCCAAGAACGAGAGTGTCGATGTTTTCATCACGCAGATCATGCAGGTATTCCTCAGCAATTTCATATGTTGCTTTATGTTCAATCCATCCTTCTTCTGCAAGTGGAACGAACAAGGGACATGGTGTTTCGAATACCTCAATCTCCGGGTTCAGCTGCCTGATCTTATTCGAATAAGCCTTATTGGAAATTGTTGCACGTGTTCCAATTACCCCTACCCTGTTGTTTTTTGTTGTTCTTACTGCTGTTGCTGCGCCGGGTTCTATCATCCCGATAATAGGAACATTAAAGTTTTTTTTGAGTTCTTCCATGGCGACCGAAGACGCTGTATTACAGGCTACAATTATTGCTTTAACATTCTTCTGCATTAAAAACTTTGCATCTTCCATCGAATACTCGATGACGGTAGCATTAGATTTTGAACCATACGGCACCCGTGCTGTGTCACCGAAGTAGACTATATTTTCTTCCGGGAGTGCAGATGCTATCCGCTTCACTACTGTAAGACCGCCGATACCGGAATCAAAAACTCCTATCGGCTTTTCTTTTTCCATAAAGTTCAATGTATATATCCTATAATAATTGAGATATAGTTTCCATAAGTTCGGTTTTAATGAGATCGTAATCGCTTGCAGAGATTTTCTTCCCGCTGGCATTCAGAACGTAGAATGAGTCAACTATATCATCGCCTCTTGTGGCTATCTTGGCGAAATAGATACTTAAACCAAGCTGATTCATTTTATTGGTTACCTGGTATAGAAAACCAAGTCTGTCGGGCGAAAAAACATCTATTATCGTATACTTCTCATAATTTTCAAATTCTATTTTAACTTTACCGGTACGCTTAAAGAGACGGGTTTCAATCCTCCACCACTTTGATTTCATCTTAGCAAATTCCTGGTTCAGCTGCAGGAGTCCTGAAATAACAGACTTCATATCCTTGCGGATCTTACCGAAACGGTCCTTCTCAATTTTCTTCCCGGTATTAAAATCTGTTACATTGAACGTATCGATTACTATTCCATCTTTTCTGGTAAAGATCCTTGCATCCTGAATATTAACGCCGTTAATAGATAATACACCGCACACTTTGGAAAGAAGTGATGAAAAATCACGGGTTATAACAGTAATATTAGTAAAGTCATCCAGTTCTTTGAATGAGGTAGAAATGGTAATACCCTTTTGAATTTCCTCAACGTGTTTCGCTATTTCCTTTTCCGTAAAGTTATGAGCGTAGGCTATATCATTAATGGAATCAATATGTTCCTGGACGTGATCTTCTGAAATTACATCCGAGTGTTTGCTTATCTCTTTAGGAATAACATAGGTATTTGAGATCAGAAATTCCTCGCCGCTGATTTTCTCTTCAAGCATCGCGTAGGTTTTCCGGTATAATTCAGCCAGCAGGTCACTTTTCCAGGAGGTCCACACAGCCGGGTTGACCGCAGATAGATCAGAATAAGTTACCAGGTAAAGCAGGTTAAGTTCTTCAGTTGAATTAAACCGTGAGGCGAAATTATTAAGCGTCTCAGGATCATTAAGGTTCCGGCGAAAAGCAACCTGCTCCATTACAAGGTGGTTCTTTACGAGCAGGGAAACTTTTTCAATTTCCTCTTCCGAATAGCCGAGGCGGTACATGACTGCGGCCGCAACCTCGGCGCCGATAATCTTCATGGCCTGAAACATTGATCGGCTTTGCAATATCGTGGAACAAAAGTCCCAGGTACAAAAACTCCCTATCCTTCAAACTTGTAAAAAGTTTCCCGAGCTGTGAATGATCACGTTCGAGTTTTTCAACATTTTTAATTGTAACCAGGGTATGTTCATCGGCAGTATAGAAGTGATAAACGCCATGCTGCAGAAAACCGATCATATCCTTGAACTCAGGCAGGAAAACTCCCAGCACCCCGAGTTCATTCATTGCAGAAAGCGTTTGCCCCACATTCTTCGGAAGCTTCAAAATCTCTCTGAAAAATACGGATGATTCTGTCTCATTAGACGAATTCTGATCCAGTTTTTCAACCGTTTCAATAATTCTTGCGCGGAGACTCTCATCAAACCTTGCATTATACAAGCCGCGGTAATAATAGCCCCGAAGGATAGAAGACAGGGTAAATTCTCTTTCTCCGGAAAATGAGATGATATTGCCTTTAAAGACATAATCGTCATCGAGTTTTATAGCAAGGGAATCGGGCAGCGGATTGACAACCTCTTCGCGGAATGTCTTTGCAATAGATTTTGAAAACCTGTTGATTACATTTGCAGCTGCATAATACCTGTTCATAAAGCTGGATATAGCATTCTCTGAATTATAAACCATAGCGGCAATCTTTTTCTGATCCTGGAATTCCAGTCTGTCGCTTTTCTGTTGATTCATAATATGAAGGATATTACGGACGGTTATAATGAGGTCATAACTTTCCAGCAGTCTCAAACATTCGTTCGGTGTAGTATACCCATCATCCTTAAGCTGCTGGATGAAGTTTTCCGCCTGGGTCATTTCGTTCTGCTTGTTGAGCAGCGTCCTGTTTACAAGCATATACATCCATTCCACAGCCTGAAAATCTCTCAACCCCCCTGCAGATAACTTTACGTTCGGCTCAAGGATTTTCGGAGAATCATCGTACTTATTGTATCGCTGCTGAATATCTTCAAGCATAGCATTGATAAGTTTTACTTTCACTTCCTCTGTTACCGAGTCAAGAAGAATATCATTCCACAACAGGTATATCTTATCATTACCAAGGAGAAATCTCGTTTCAAAAAACTGCGTGAAAGTATGAAGGTCGCTTTCAATAAACTTTTTTATATCCGAAAACTCCCTGACAGTGTGTGAAACCTCAATCCCGTTATCCCACAGTCTTGTAACGAATTCAATTATACCTTTTTCATTTTCAGAAACCGAATCGGTAATAAACATCAGATCGATATCAGAATAAGGTGATAGCTCCCTTCTGCTAAAGCTTCCCGCGGAAGCAAGCGTAAAGTTATACTTGCCGCCGGATGCGAGGGCACGGATAAACTCCTCAACGAGCAGGCTGAACGAAAGGCTGAACTTCAGAGATGCATCCAGACCTTTGTATTCAGAGAAAAGCTTCTCCTTCTTTTCTTTGAAATCCTGCTTAATCCTATTTGCTACTTCAAGAGGGACCATTACTTCTTATACTCAGCCTTTACCACTGATGAAATGCCTCCTCTTACATTGAAGGAGGCCGTAATTAACATATATCTCGGACTGCAAACTTCAACGAGATCGTCAAGTATTTTATTTGTCACACTTTCAAAATATATCCCGTCATTCCTGTATGAATTAAGATAAAATTTTAATGATTTTAATTCGATGCACAGCTTATCGGGAACATATTCAATAATCATTGTTGCAAAATCCGGCTGACCGGTTTTAGGACATACAGACGTAAATTCGGGGGCAGTATGGATTACAGAATAATCCCGCTCAGGATATGCGTTATCGAATACTTCAAGTATTTTTAATTTATCGTTCATTTTCTCTTACATTTATTTACAAATTAAACTTAACCTAATATACCTGAATAAATTGCAATCTGAATGAATGATCGAAATGCGTTTAGGTATAAACAGGTCTAACCTTGTACTTTATCGGGTCATCAACACCTGCTTGCTGAAAACCCCGCAGCCTCAATGCGCAGCTGTCGCATTCACCGCAGGCTTCCTCATCATTCTTATAGCAGGACCAAGTAAGATGCAGAGGAGCAGCAAGCTCTATACCCATCCTAACAATATCAGCCTTTGAAAAGTTTATTACCGGTGTTATTATTTTAATATTTGTTTCGGGTTTTGTCCCGATATTTATCACTGTTTCAAAGGCCTTAAAAAATTCGGGTCTGCAATCGGGATATCCCGAAGAATCCTCATAAACGGCACCGATAAATATCTTTCCTGCACCCAGAACTTCCGCCCAGCTGGTGCAGGCAGATAAAATATTAGCGTTTCTGAACGGAACATAGGAAGACGGTATATTTTTATCAGAAAGATCGGCTTTTCTCACCTCCCGGGATAAATCCGTCAGGGAAGATCCTCCTATCTCAGCAAGATGTGAATAATCGATTATAAGTCTTTTGTCAACTTCATAAAAATCAGCTATATCGTGGAAAGCTTTCAGTTCTCTCTTTTCTGTCCTCTGTCCGTAATTTATATGCAGAAGAGCAAGCTCATAGTCCCGGGCGGCAACCGCGGCAGTAACGCAGCTGTCCATCCCGCCGCTAAGGGCTACGACAGCGATATTTCTCTTATTTTTTTCCATAATTATCGGGTTAAAATAAGAAAATAGATGCTGTGAAGAAATGAGGAATTAATTCAAACAGGCAGGAACATTTGATTTTGCGCTGCCTCATTAACTTAACTGCATATTCTTTATATTATTAGTTTATTGTTAACCACCCGGAAAAAATTGATGCTGAAAAAATTTGATCAGAAAGTAACGGAAGGAATTTTATTTACGGATCAGTATGAATTGGTGATGGCTCAGCTGTTCTTTAAGATGGGACTGCATGAAAGGAAGGTTCAGTTTGACCATTTTTTCAGGCATTACCCCGACTATGGTGTGCATAAAGCAGGATACTGCATAAATGCAGGACTTGAGTGGCTGATCGACTGGATGCAGAATACCCACACGACAGATAAAGATATTGAACTGATGTCGGGACAGAAAGACAGCGATGGGAAACCTGTGTTTGATAAGGACTTTCTTGACTGGTTCAGGGAGAACGGAAATTTCGACAAGATTACTCTCAGGGCAATTCCTGAGGGCAGAGTAGTTCATCCGAATGTTCCTATAACGGTGGTAGAAGGTCCTGCCGCAATGGCCCAGATTCTTGAGACCGCACTTCTCAACCAGCTTAATTATCAAATCCTTATCGCTACAAAAGCCTGCAGAATAAATGAGGCAGGAAGACACAAAATGCTTCTTGAATTCGGGATGAGGCGGGCGCACGACCGCGGGGCAAATGCGGGAGTACGTGCAGCACTGATAGGCGGAGCCGATTTCTCTTCGAACGTCGGGATATCTCACCTTCTTGGTTACCCTCCTAAAGGAACTCACGCACACAGTATGGTTCAGATGTTTATGGCGCTGGGGATGACAGAGGAAGAGGCCTTTGAGGAATTTGCTTCTCTTTATCCTGCTGATACAATATTGCTGGTTGATACAGTTAATACGCTTGAGAGCGGCGTGCCGAACGCGATTAAAGTTTTTGAGAAGATGAGGAAGAAGGGTCAAAAACCTCTGGGGGTAAGACTTGATTCAGGAGATCTTGCCTACCTCAGCATACAAACAGCAAAGCAGCTGAATGAAGCCGGCTTTGAAGATGTAAAAATTGTTTTATCGAATGAACTGGATGAGATGAATATATGGCAGATAATTACGCAGATATCGGACGAAGCCCCAAAATATCAGCTTGACCCTGAAGGAATTATAAACAGGCTGGTATATGGTGTGGGCACGAGACTTATAACTTCTTACGGAGATCCATCAATCGGGGGTGTTTACAAGCTTGTGTCGGTTATGAATGAAAAAGATGAATGGGTTCCGGCAATAAAGATATCGGAATCAGTTGAGAAAATTCCCAACCCGGGTAATAAGAAAGTCTGGAGGATTTACAACTCCCAGGAAAAAGCCAATGCCGACCTGATTACACTGGAAGATGAGGAACCCGGAACGACTGAGGATATCCTTCTGCATCATGCGACAAGTCAGAGCAAGAAAAGGACGCTGGGAAAAGAACAAATTTCAAAAGTGGAACCTCTGCTGGAAACTATACTCGATAAAGGAGATCTGGTTTATAACTTTCCATCAATCGATGAAATTAGGGAAATAAGAAGGAAGGATATTGAACGTCTCGACCCCGGAGTAAAAAGGCTTATCAACCCCCATTACTACCATGTTTCTATTTCTGACAAATTATATAAAATGAAGATGAACCTTATCGAAAAAATCTCTTAGTACTTGTGCATTTATTCGAGTACTATCCTGATCGTCTGTACACCGTTTTCAACCTTGATATCGAGTATTTTGGGATCGTGTTTCTCCTTTATAAAACTGATCTGCCCGTCCCTCTCGAGATACGCTTCTTTTACGTTTTCCAGGGTCTGTTGGTTTATTCCGAGTCGAAGCTGTTCTTTAAGGTCATCCTCCGAAACGCGGCCTTTTTTCATTTCTTTCGAGTCGGGCTGTGAATTTTCCACAATAACGGATGTTTTACCTTTGACAAGGTTTGCAAAGCCTTTATGGTTTAATGAGACTACTGCGAAGAGCCAGTGAAGCAGCACAAGTGTGACCCCTGCGGAAAGGGTTACGAATAAGGGGCCATGACCATTTATTGCACGACTAAACACCGAGCCTATAACTATTCCTATTACAAAATCGAAGGCCGTATTCTTTCCCAGAAACCTTTTATTACCGAATCTGATAATAATAAGAGAAGCGATGTAAATGAACGCCGACCGCGCTGCCATCTGCCAGAAGTTCACACTGTGTGAATCGAGTCCGAATATATTTGAGAGGGTATGATATACTTCATTCATTTTTTAATTTTCCTCCGGGATGTTTTAATCTCTTATCTTAAATAAAAATGAAAGAAGATATTATGACATACCCGGTAGCGTGACGGGAAGCAATTAATTGCCGACTCTCTTTTTAAACTTGTTCTTAACCAGTTCGATCAGACTTCCTTCGAGGATCATTTCAACCTGCCTTGGACTCATATTATGTACTGTTTCTATTTTCAGTTTTTTTGTTTTATTCGTTACCATTATTTTATTTTCTTCTTTGAGGGAGTTAATAAGATTTTCAACTGAAAGTACATCTCCCTGATCTATTTTGTTTTTATCATCAGGATTAAGGAAGGTCAACGGAAGTATACCAAAGTTAATGAGGTTCTGCCAGTGGATTCTTGCGAATGATACGGCTAATACCATTCTTAAACCAAGGTAACGGGGTGCAAGTGCCGCATGTTCACGGCTGCTTCCCTGTCCATAGTTTTCCCCGCCAACAACAAAAAATCCTTTTTCTTTATGCTCAAGGGCTCTCGTGTAAAAAGTTTCATCCACCTGGCTGAAAACAAACCTGCTTATTTCGGGAATGTTGCTCCTGTACGGAAGCACCTTAGCGCCCGCCGGCATAATTTCATCAGTTGAAATATCATCTCTTACCTTAAGCAGCACTATTCCCTCAAATTTATCCTGCAGCGATTTGAACGGAGGCAATGGCTTTATGTTCGGTCCCTTTTCAAGCTGGACATCCTCACTCCGGTCTGCTGGTGGAACAAGCATCTCTGTGTTTATCGTAATTTTATCGGGTTCTTTAACATGGGGATAATTGAGGCCCAGGGTGCGGGGATCAGTAATAACACCTGTAAGAGCCGAGGCCGCTGCTGTTTCGGGCGAACATAAATATACCTTATCTTCTTTTGTTCCTGATCTGCCGGGAAAATTACGGGGAACGGTACGAAGACTAATTTTATCGGTAGCCGGGGCCTGGCCCATCCCAATGCAGCCATTGCAGCCGGCCTGATGAAGCCTGGCACCCGAATGGATCAGCTTGGCGAGGAGTCCGTTTGAAATAAGGTTTTCCAGTATCTGGCGGGATGTTGGGTTGATATCAAATGAGATCCGGTCGTTAACCTGCCTTCCATCAACCATCAATGCCGCGATAGCAAAATCCCTGTATCCCGGGTTTGCCGAGGAACCAATGTATGACTGATATATTTCATTTCCGGAGACATCTCTTACGGGAACTACCTTACCGGGGCTCCCGGGCAGAGCTATTAATGGCTCAAGTTCAGAGAGATTAATTTCTTCATACTCATCGTACTGGGCTCCTTCATCGGCAGTAAGCTCGATCCAGTCATTTTCCCTTTTCTGGGTTTTCAGAAATCGTTTAACCTCTTCATCCGAAGGAAAAACAGTAGTGGTAGCTCCCAGCTCCGTTCCCATATTAGCGATGACGTGCCTATCCATTGCAGAAAGATTTTTTAAACCCGCGCCATAGTATTCAACGATCTTATTTATTCCACCATCAACATCGTGCCTTCGCAGCATTTCAAGAATAACATCTTTTGCCGATACCCAATCAGGCAGCTTGCCTGTTAATTTTACTCCCCATATTTTCGGCATTTTTATATAGAGAGGTTCGCCAGCCATCGCAAGGGCCACTTCAAGTCCGCCCGCACCTATCGCCAGCATACCGAGTGCTCCTCCGGCTGGCGTATGGCTATCGGAACCGAGCAGAGTTTTACCCGGGATACCGAACCGTTCCATATGAACAGGGTGGCTGACGCCATTACCGGGACGGCTGAACCAGACACCGAATTTCTTACAGGCGCTTCGGAGAAAAATATGATCATCGGGATTCTTGAAATCCTCCTGTATCAGGTTATGATCCACATATTGGGCCGATAATTCAGTCTTTACCCTGTCAATATGCATAGCCTCGAACTCAAGCATTACAAGGGTTCCCGTTGCATCCTGAGTTAAAGTTTGATCAATTTTAATTCCGATTTCCTCACCTGGATTCATATTTCCTTCGAGAAGGTGAGATTCAATTAGTTTTTGAGATACGTTCTTCGGCATAAATCTTCTTTATTTAGTGGGAATAATTGTTTAAAATGGCTCTGATTTCAATTATTAATAACAATATAACATAATAAGAACCACTCAGAAGTTCTGTAACGCACTATTCCGCGGCATAGTAGAATTTTATTCTACCAAAGATTAAATTAGGGGTGTTCACACCTTAAACCATTTTGATTTATTCAGCGGCTTAAGATGTATGGTGGGTCAAATTAATCATCATACTCAGAGGGAGGAAGCCATGAAAACATTCATACTACTAACCAAGTTAGCTCCGGAAATCTCTAAGCAAATGAAAGACCGCGCAAGGCTGGGTAGAAACTGGCTTGAGCAGGTGAAGCAGAAATGTCCAAAAGTAAAGTTCATCGAGCATTATGCCCTGCTTGGTCCATATGATTTTCTCGACATTTACGAAGCGCCTGACGAAGAAACTGCGGCAAAGGTTTCAATGATCAGCCTTTCAAACGGTGCCTTCGAGGCCCAGAGCCTGATCGCTATCCCCTACAAGAAATTCCTTGACCTGGTGGAAAAAATATAATTTCAGCAGAACAAAAATCTTTGAGAAGAGGAGTTGAGAAAATGGCCATCAAAAAACTTAAAGAGTACCTGGATGAAAATAATGTAAGGTACATAACAATATCGCACTCTCCCGCCTACACGGCTCAGGAGATTGCAGCAAAAGCACATCTTCCCGGAAAAGAAATTGCAAAAACAGTACTGGTTAAAATCGACGGAAAACTCGCTATGACAGTGCTGCCCGGTTCTTTTAAGATAAATTTTGAAAACCTGAAGAAGGTTCTGGGTTCGGATAATGTACGACTGGCAGATGAGCATGAATTTATCGATAAATTCCCCGACTGTGAAGTGGGTGCTATGCCTCCGTTTGGAAATCTTTACGAGGTGGATGTATTCGTGGCAAACAGCCTTGCAGAAGACGAGGAAATTGCTTTTAATGCATGCTCACACTCGCAGCTTATTAAAATGTCATATTCTGATTTCGAAAAGCTTGTGAAGCCGATCAGATTAGATTTTGCCTTTCAATCAAAACTGTAAATTGAGTATACTGTTTCCTATATCCGGCTGACTCATACGCAAAAAACGGGTTTTTATATCTTCTTAAAAACTCTTTATATTACTTTATTAAAAATTTCCAATTAGCTTAAAGGTTCCCAGATGGCTGCTGCTAAAAAGAAAAAAGGTAAAATATTAAAATTCTCAATCCTTATTATCTTCATTTTGCTAATCATCATCCAATTTATACCTGTTGACAGAACCAACCCCCAGGTAGTAAGAGAACCCAACTGGGATTCACCCCAAACGAGGGCGTTGGCGGTAAGAGCATGCTTCGATTGTCACAGCAATGAAACAAAATGGCCGGCTTACTCGTATGTAGCCCCTGTAAGCTGGCTTGTAGCCGACGATGTAAAAGACGGCAGAAAGCATTTCAATATGTCCGACTGGAAGCCGGGCAAAGGAGATGAGGCTGCGAAGGAGGTAAGGAAAGGCAATATGCCGATGTGGCAGTATACTTTGATGCATTCGGAAGCAAAGCTTACAGATGCAGAGAAGAAAGAATTTATTGCAGGTTTGATAGCGACGTTCGGAGAAGAAAAAGAACATGGTTCGCAAACAAAAAAGGATAATGCAGGGAAAAGAGATAAGTCAATACGTTTTTCTGATGAAGATGAAGATTAACCTCTATACTAAAGAAATAATGATGTTATAAATAAGTGATTCTTTTCGCTTTAGATGATTTTATGTTTGGGAAAAAGAGAAAGTGAGTTAATGTTATGAAATTAAGTTTAATTGTTTTTATTCTTTCAGCGTTTTCGTTTATATGCTGTCAAAATAATGCTGATATTAATAATGGAAAGCAGGAGACTATGAAAGATCAGAGTGTGAAACCGCATAATCCTTATTATTCAAGAACCGATACGACTAAACTGGATATACCTGATTCCGAGTGGAAAAAAGTTCTTCCCGAAGATGTATATGAAGTTGCGCGGCATGCGGCAACCGAACGGGCATTCACCGGCAAATACTGGGACTTTGAAGGCAAAGGAACCTATTATTGCGCAGCTTGCGGGAATCCCCTCTTTCGTTCCGACGCGAAGTTCGCCAGCACCTGCGGATGGCCGAGCTTTTTTGAGCCTATGCGGGAAAACAGTGTGATTTATAAATCGGATGATTCTTACGGTATGCACAGAACTGAAGTGCTATGCGGAAGATGCGGAGCCCACCTGGGACATATATTCGATGATGGTCCTCCTCCAACGGGAAAAAGGTATTGCATGAACTCGATTGTACTGGAATTTGAACCCGATTCCTCAGCAAGCAAATGAAGCCGGTATTCTTCAGGAAGCAGCAGGATATAAGAAAATGGTTTGAAAATAACCATAACAAAAAAGATGAACTGCTCGTCGGCTTCTATAAAAAAAGTTCCGGTAAGCCCAGCATTACCTGGGAAGAATCTGTTGATGAAGCTCTTTGTTTCGGCTGGATAGACGGTATAAGGAGATCGCTGGGTGAAATAAGCTACACAATCCGTTTTACTCCCCGCAGAACTAACAGCAAATGGAGCACAAAGAATATCAACCGGGTTGAAGAGCTTATAAAGCTGGAACAGATGAAGCCTGCCGGGCTCGCGACTTATAAAAAGCGGAGAGAAGAAGACAGTCATACTTATTCATTTGAACAGGGTATTATAATATTTGATAAGCAGTATGAGGCAATACTCCGCAAGAACTCCAAAGCCTGGAAGTTTTTTAATTCCCAGGTTGCCTCATATCAAAAGCCTATTATTCACTGGGTTATGAGCGCGAAGCAGGAAGCCACAAGATTGAAACGGCTAAATATTCTTATTAACTGTTCTGAAGAGGGTGAATGGATTCCGCAAATGAGATGGCGTAAAACTAAAAAATAAATAAAGAGAGGATTGAGATGCAGGTTGTTTTAGGATCAGGAGGAGTGATCGGGACAGGGCTTGCTGAAATACTGCCTCAATACACTGACAGAGTGAGACTAGTAAGCCGAAACCCTTCTTCAATCAACAAAAATGATGAACTCATAAAGGCCGATCTTACAGATTCAAAGCAAACAGAAAAAGCCGTTGAAAATGCTGACGTTGCCTACCTTGTTCCGGGAATGGAATATAAACTAAGCGTATGGCAGCGAGACTGGCCCAAGGTAATGACAAACGTTATTAATGCGTGTGAAAAGTTTAATACGAAACTGGTCTTTTTCGATAATGTGTATGCCTACGGGAAAGTTGACGGCCGGATGACCGAGAAAACGCCGATGAATCCTTCAAGCAAAAAGGGAGAGGTCCGTGCAAAGATATCAGAACAACTCATAAACGAATATCAAAAGGGAAATATAAAAGCAATAATTGCCCGCTCAGCAGATTTTAACGGACCAACAAAATCTACTTTCGTGTATCCGCTGGTGTATGAAAAAGTAATGAAGGGTAAGAAAGCGCAATGGTTCATAAATACAGATCTAAAACATTCACTAACCTATACAGCTGATGCTACAAAGGCGACGGCACTTCTTGGAAATACTCCTGATGCATACAACCGGATCTGGCATCTGCCTACCGACAGGAACGCACCTACAGGCAAGGAATTTATTCACATGGTGCAAGAGACATATGGGAAGAGTACAGGTTTCACCGCACTTTCAAGGTGGATGCTTAAAATGGTGGGTCTTTTCATACCGGTTATCGGGGAAATGGATGAAATGCTTTACCAGTATGATTCTGAGTATGTATTCGACAGCAGTGATTTTGAGAGTCATTTCTTCAAAGCAACACCTATTAAAAAAAGTATTGAAGAAACTGCGCCGGCTTTACGAACCTGAAGTTTTTCCCTACGTTGATGGAACTTATGAGCCTATAATTTTTTTTACAAAAATTGGCTCTCTCCAAACTCAAAACAACTATATTTCGGTCTGCCATTTTGTCATACTGAGGTATTTTTCAACAGACGAAAATAGCGTTTTTTGAAGCTTTTGCATTGTCTCATTTTGAGTCCAACTACGGCACAAATACGGGAGAACAGGCGAATAAAATCTAGTTGACCCAATGTCTGCCATTTTGTCATACTGTTGAATATCTCAGCGCTCATTTTATATGCCAGGGGGGTTTAATTTTTACTTGATGACTCAGGATTCTAATTTAATAAAATAAGTTTAGAGAATAAATACTTGTAAAGTTTTCGGTGGAAATCGTAATTAGTTCTCGATAAGTTGGAACCAAAAAAAAAGGAATGAAATGAATACACTCAACATTTCTGATGAAAATGCATATGAAGCATTGATGAAAAAGGATTCAAAATACGAGGGATTGTTTTTTGCCGCAATTAAAACTACGGGTATTTTCTGCCGTCCAACATGCAGAGCACGCAAGCCCAAAAAAGAAAATGTCGAATTTTTCCAGACAGCCAGAGAAGCTCTGGCTAATGGATATCGTCCCTGCAAAATCTGCCATCCTCTTGAATACCCGGAGGAAATTCCTGCTGAAATAAAATCGCTGCTAAATGAGATCGAACAAAATGAGTCGTTTAAAATAACTGATTACAAACTTACCGAACGAGGAATCGATCCGGCACGCATCAGGAGATGGTTCATAAAGAATCATGGAATGACATTCCATGCTTACCAGAGAATGTTCAGAATTAATAATGCCCTGAGAAATATTCAAAACGGCGAAAAGGTAATCGAGGCAGCGTATGATGCGGGTTATGAATCACTGAGCGGATTTCAGCATACATTTAAGAAAACCTTATCAAATAATCCTTCCGGTAGTAAAGAAGAAAATATTCTATCATTCGAACGCTTCACCACTCCACTGGGACCGATGATTGTGATTGGAAATGATGAAGGAATCTTTCTACTAGAATTTACAGACCGCAGAATGCTGGAAACTGAATTGAAGCAGTTTGAAAAGCTTTTTAAGTGTCCGATACTTCCGGGAACCAACAAACACATTAAAGAATTGAAGAACCAGCTTAATGAATATTTTGAGGGTAAAAGGAAAAAGTTCGATGTGCCTTTAATAATTTTCGGTACAGATTTTCAGAAAAAGGCATGGGAGGCCTTGGGAAAAATACCTTATGGAGTAACCCGATCGTATAAAACTCAGGCTGAGGCAATGGGACATCCAAGAGCCGTAAGGGCAGTCGGTACAGCAAACGGTCAAAACCGGATAGCCATAATCATCCCCTGCCATCGTGTAATAGGAGAAAATGGTAAACTTACGGGCTACGGGGGAGGTTTATGGAGAAAACAATGGCTTCTTAACCACGAGATGGACAACGTGTGAGAGTCTCACAAAAGAATTTTATTATTGCTTTATATCAGATTTCCCCATAATTTGAGTTCCCCTGCAAATTACAGATTTAACAATAATTTATTGAGGACTATTATGAAAAAATTTATCATTTTTTCGGCTATCCTGTTTCTGACGGCATTGTGTTCCCCGCTTTCGGCCCAGGATGAAAATTACCAGGAAGAAATGAATAAGGCATGGACTGCGTATATGACACCCGGTCCTATGCATGAACTGCTTTCCAAAGGTACGGGAGAATGGACATCAAACATAAAAATGTGGATGGATCCATCCCAGCCTCCGACTGAATCTACCGGGACTTCAGAAATTAAATCTATCCTCGGCGGAAGGTACTTTGAAGGAACCCACAAAATGGATTTTAACGGAATGGAAATGAACGGCCAGGAAATCTCAGGCTACGATAATGCAAAGAAGAAATTTTTCTCTACCTGGATTGATAACTTCGGCACCGGTGTCATGTACCTTGAGGGCACCTACGATGAAGGCACCCAAACCTTTACATATCATGGCAGCTCTGTCGATCCGATGACAGGACAGGATGTACCTGTCAGAGAAACTATAAAGCATATTGACGCTGATCATTCATATATGGAAATGTTTATGACTGATAATGGAGAGGAATTCAAAACTATGGAGATTAACTTCACCAGAGTAAAATAAAGATTAAATCAGGCTGCCTCTGTTGCCGCTGCGGCGCAAAACGGGCAGCCTGTTCTATTTTAAATTATGCGCAAAATAATATTAAATCTTGCAGTAAGTCTTGACGGATTCATTGAAGGGCCCAACGGCGAATTCGATTGGTGTTTCACCGATCAGGATTATGGAATGACAGATTTTTTGAAGAGGATAGATACAGTATTCTTTGGACGGAAAAGTTATGACGTTCTTTTAAGTATGGAGAAAGATCCCTACCCCGATAAGGCAAAAGTGGTGTTTTCAGAAAATCCTGAATACAGACCGAAAAATGCCATCTCACTGAGAGTAGATTCTGTTAAAATCAACGAGTTAAAAGAGATAAAGGAAGGCGATATCTGGCTTTTCGGAGGAGCAGAATTATTCAACAAATTTCTCGATATGGATCTCGTTGATGAACTTCACCTTGCAGTTCATCCTCTTTTACTTGGCAGCGGTAAACCACTATTTACATCCCGGGATAAAATTATTAGATTTGAACTTGTTGAATCAAAGTCATTCTCTTCAGGACTTGTTCAGCTAATTTACAGGAAACCGGGTACTAAATAAGACGGGAAAGCGGGGAGCTTATGAAAACTCTTTTTATTCTGATCTTCACAGCAGGTTTCACATTTGCACAAACTGATACTCTCACTGAAGCCTTAAAATATTATCCTCTTCAAACAGGCAACTACTGGGAATATATGGATTACTACCTTAGTAATAATCCTTATGAAGAAGATTCCTCATTTTACTCCCTTGAGGTGTCAGGAGATACCGTTCTATCGAACGGAAAAACGTACAAAATTCTATTGAGAAAAAGTATCCCGTTTAATGGATATACGGGAAAGCAATATACAAGAGTGGATACCTTAACAGCCTGCGTATATCAGTATACTACAGAGCCGGTATTCCCGGAAAATGAATTCCTCTTTGATAGTTTGCTTGCAGATTCGGGTGATATTTTTGCGGGGTCTTTTAGCGGACATAGTTTCTTGGGCGGTACATTTTTTCAGACAGTATGCCTTGATGTTTACACTGACACCCTCTATGGATTAGAAACGAATTTTAAAGATTTTCAGGATGAATCAGATATTCCGGCCGTTACATATACCATGGGAAAAGGATTGGGTTTTATTGCAAGCTATGCCTGGGAACTGGCTTTTTGGTCAACCTCATTAAAATATGCGAAGATAAACGGGGTCGAGTATGGAACGCAGATTACTGCCGTGGACGATGGAAGTTCAGGGAAGCCTGGTAGTTATATTTTATACCAGAACTATCCCAATCCGTTTAATCCGGTAACAAACATAGAGTATGTGCTGCCGCATCCCGGATATGTAACGATAAAAGTTTTTGATGTACTTGGAAATGAAATTAAGTCGCTGGTAAATGAAGAGAAAAATTCCGGAAGCTACAAGGTTTCGTTTGATGGAAGCAGTCTGGCCAGCGGAATTTATATTTATGTGCTAAGAACTGATAATTTTACTCTATCAAAAAAAATGTTGTTAATTAAATAGACAAAATGGCAGTTAGAAATTAGCCTATAAATTCAGGAATCTTTTCAAGTATTCTAGAGAGATCAACATCGAATCTTTCGCCTGACTTACGGATCTTGATTTCCACTTTAAGATCCTTAAGCTTTTTGTCACCCACTATAACCTGGACGGGCATTCCAAGGAGATCGGCATCCTTAAATTTGAATCCGGCCTGTGCATCTACCCTGTCATCTAACAGTACTTCATAACCAGCTTCCGTAAGATCTTTATAAAGTTTATCGCAGGTTTCAATAATCTCCTGCTTCTTCATATTGAGGCCCATCAGGTGGATTTGGAACGGTGCAAGCGTTTTATCCCATATGATGCCGTAATCATCGTGATGCTGCTCTATGTAGCAGGCAAGAACACGCTCCACACCAATACCGTAGCTTCCCATGATAATAGGGTTTTCCTTGCCGTTTTCATCCAGAAAGTTAGCACCCATTGATACAGAATATTTTGTTCCCAGCTTAAATATATGTCCCAGTTCTATAGCCGTGAAAACAGCAAGTTTATGATCGCACCGGGGACAAATTTCACCTGAACTAATGGAACGCAGATCAAAGTATTCTAAATCTTTTACATCTCTTTGGAGGTCTATCCCGCCAAGGTGATAGTCAGTTTCATTAGCGCCGCTGAAGAGATTATTTGCATCCTTAAGTCTTAAATCAGCGATTATTTTACCTTTATAACCAACAGGACCTATTGAGCCCGCCTCCGCACCCGTAATTGCCACAAGCTCTTCAGGATGAGCAGGACGAACAGCGCCGCCAAGCGCGCGTTCAAGCTTTGCTTCATTCACATCCTCATTGCCAAGCATCAGGACAAGTACGGCATTTCCGTTATGTATATAGACTCTCGACTTAGCACATTGAGTTTCATCAATCTTCAGAAACTCACAAAGTTCATCTATTGATCTGACATTGGGAGTATGGATTTTCTTTATTTCCTCGCTCTTACTGTCTCTTTTCCTGCTATCGATTTTAGAAGTTGCAACCTCAAGATTTGCAGCATACCCACAGTTTTCACAATGCGCAACAGTATCTTCGCCGGCATCGGACTTAACCATAAATTCCTCTGAGCCCGAACCACCCATCGCTCCGCTGGATGCACCCACGATGAAATAGGAAAGATGACAACGATCGAATATACTCCTGTAGGCCTTATCGTGGAGGCTGTATGAATGATCGAGTCCTTCCGGTGAGATATCGAAAGAGTAGGCATCTTTCATCAGGAACTGCCGTCCCCGTATTACTCCGCTCCTTGGTCTCGATTCATTCCTGAACTTTGTCTGTATCTGGTACCATATCTGAGGCATATCCTTATATGATTTCAGAACATTCCTTGCGTGAAATGTCATTATCTCTTCGTGGGTAGGAGCGAGAACATATTCCCTGTTCACGATGTGGAAAAGAATATCACCGAAGGCTTCGACCCTTCCGGTTTCCTCCCAGATTTCTTTAGGATTAAGAGCGGGAAGATGAAATTCCTGTCCCCCGATCGCATTCATTTCTTCACGTATAATTTCAGATATTTTCCTCATAACACGGTAACCTACTGGCAGGAAGGAATAAATACCTGCACCAACCATGCGGATCATACCGGACCGGAGCATAAGGATATGGCTGGTTACAACGGCATCACTTGGAACTTCTTTTAATGTGGGGACAAAGGATTTGCTTAGTCTCATAATATTATAGCGATAAAGGATAATAAAACTTTAAATAGTTGTCAAAAATAAAGATTTGATGATGCTTATCAAAATAAGCTACGGTGGAATTTTATTGCCCGTAAAGACAATGCTGAGAAGTTAAGAGCTATTCTTAACCTTTAAGGATTTTTTAAGCGGTGCTTCCTTGATCAGGTAAACGGCATCGCGAGGCCTGACTATTTCATTACATTTGAGCGTAACCTTCGTCCCTTTTGATGCTGATTCTAACTGGCGGTCATCTTCAAGTATACTTTCGGCTTTAATTTGAACTACTCCTGTAGTTTCCCCTATTATATAAATCTCATCCCCTTGCTTAATTCTTCCGGCATCAACAGAAATATATACCACGCCGGGCTTCTTATAATAGTTCAGTACTTTACCGAGATATTCCTTTCTTTTGCTTGCCTTGCTGCCGTATATATCAGCATATTCGTCGGGGCCCGGAGTATCAAAATAAAAGCCCGTGGAGAACCCCCGGTTAAATACTTTTTCAAGTTCTTTTATAAGCTCGTTTTTAATCTCAGGCATAAGCTTTTTTTGATAATAAAGATCGATTGCCTTCCTGTAGGCTGATGTTACGGCTGCAGCGTATTCAGGACTTCTTTTCCGGCCTTCAATTTTAAACGAATCAACACCCGTCTCAATAATCTGATCTAGGAAACCCAGTGTACAGAGGTCCTCGGGAGATAAAATATAATCCTCACCAACTATCATGCTCTTACCAATGGTTGGATCATAAACTTCATATTCTCTCCGGCAGGGCTGGATGCATTCGCCGCGATTAGCGCTTTTGTCGAAAAGGTGGTGACTCATAAAGCATCTGCCGCTAACGGCAATACACATAGCTCCGTGCACGAATACTTCAATCTCAAGATCGGTAACTTTGCGTATCTTTTTAATATCCTCCAACGAACATTCCCTTGCCAGAACAATTCTTTCAGCACCCAGTTCCTTATAGAGCTTCGCAGCCATTGAATTTGAAACCGATCCCTGTGTGGAAATACAAAAAGGCATTCCAGCTTCTTTGCATAATTGTACAACCGAAAAATCCCAGCATATTATTCTATCAACTCCAGCCTCTTTTGCTTTAAGGATGATATCCTTCAGCTGGTCTAACTCTTCTTCGTAGATAATTGTATTAAGAGTGAGGTAAGTTCTGACATTGTGTTCTTTACAGTAAGTAGTAAGCTCTGGAAGGTTATCGACTTTGAAGTTAGAGGCTTTAGCTCTCATATTCAATTTCTCAACACCAAAGTACACAGCATCAGCCCCTGCCTTAACCACTGCTGTAAGCATGGTTTTATTTCCGGCAGGGGCCATAAGTTCTGGTTTAAAGGTTGCGGTATGTTGTACGTTACCGGGTGCTGATTGTCTTTCGTGTTTATGCATATTAATCCAAACCTTATTTGTTCGTATCCGAATATCTGAATATCTATTAAAAGTCCTAAGCCATACACATACTAATTACGACTTCTCTTCCCAAACTTTTGCAATTTCGATAATCACTTTTACCGCCATTTCCATATCCTGTATAGCAACCCATTCAACTTTTGAATGGAAGCTATGTTCACCGGCAAAAATATTAGGACAGGGTAATCCCATAAATGAAAGTCGGGATCCATCCGTACCTCCGCGGATAGGGTGCATAATAGGCTCAATATTCAGGTTCTTCATTGCCTGTTCAGCATAATCAGTAACCTGAGGATGCCTGACAAGGATCTCCTTCATATTGCGGTATTGTTCATTCACCTCAAAATCCAGTTTTGAGGCAGGATATTTCTTTACTGTCTTCTCTGCAAGATCTTTTAAGAATGTTTCATATTCTTTGAGTTTAGGAGTTTCAAAATCCCTGATGATAAATTTTAATACTGCAAGTTCTTCATTACCATTAATGTTTGTGCAGTGAACATAACCCTCACGTCCCTCTGTAGTTTCAGGAGAAAGTCTGTCTTTCGGCAGGCTTTCCATAAATTCTGAGGCAACTCTTACAGCATTAACCATTATTCCCTTTGCGTAACCGGGATGAATATTTTTTCCGTGTATCTTAATGGTAACTGCATCAGCGCTGAATGTTTCAGACTCAACCTCACCGCGGCTCTGGCCATCGACAGTGTATGCGTACTTAGCACCGAATTTCTTAACGTCAAATTTTTCTGTTCCTCTTCCGACTTCTTCATCAGGGGTGAAGCATATTTTTATTGGACCATGTTTAACTTCAGGATGGGTAAGCCAGTAGTTAACAGCATCTACGATTTCGGCGACGCCAGATTTATTATCAGCACCCAGAAGCGTAGTTCCATCTGTAGTTATGATATCAAATCCCTTCATATTCTTCAGGTCAGGATTTTCGCTTTCCACTATCACCTGTGAAGGATCCTTTGGGAGGTTTATATCTCCGCCCTGGTAATTTTTATGGATAACAGGATTAACACCGGCGCCGGTAACTGCAGGAGATGTATCGACATGAGCAATAAAACCTATTGCCGGTACATTTTTATCTGAATTGGATGGAAGAGTTGCCATCACATAGCCATATTCATCCATATGCGCATCTGACAGTCCCATTTTTTTCAATTCTTCAGCAAGGTCTTTAGAGAGAATTTTCTGTTTTTCTGAAGATGGAAAGGAAGTTGATTCTTCGTCAGATTGAGTATCGTATTTCACATATTTCAGAAACCGATCCACGCAGGTAAATTTATATTTATCATCAAACATTGGTACCTCTAGTTTTTAATGTTTAGGTTAACTAAACTATCTAAAATCGCCAAGAGTAGCAACCTAAGGCCCTTATAAGAGGTTCTCCTTTATCAATCTTCACGAATGAATATGCTGAAATATTGCGAGAGTGAAGTTCTGTTATAAAAAAAGCCGTCTTAAATAGATCATTAAGACGGCCTTTATATTTATGAAGTCATCAAATTAGGTTACTTATTATTTTCAATCATTTTTATTTCAACCCTGCGGTTCATTGCTCTTCCTTCTGATGTTTCATTTGAAGCTATTGGATTAGACTCACCATATGGTACAGCTTCGAGTCTTGATCTCTCTATACCCTTGTTTATAAGGTAATCAACAACCGATTGAGCTCTTCTCCGGGATAGGTCCATATTATATGATTCAGAACCTACTGCATCAGTATAACCCTCCACTTTCCAGCGCGTATCAGGATTATCCTTCATTGTTTTAGCGAGGTTATCCAGCGTAGAATATGCGCTTGGCAGAAGAGCGGCTTTGTTAAATTCAAAATTAGTATCTCCGCTGAGAGTAATCTTTTTCACTACCGTATCTGCTTTTGCACATCCGTCTTCGTCAACCTGCTTTCCGGCAGGGGTATTAGGACATTTGTCTTTGAAATCAGGAACGCCGTCCCTATCGCTGTCTTTTGGGCAACCAGTTTCATCGACGGCAGCACCTTCGGGAGTCCCCGGACATTTATCTGTGTTATCATATACGCCATCACCATCTGTATCAGGGCAGCCCTGCTCATTCACCTGCATTCCGGCCGGAGTATTGGGACATTTATCCAGGTTATCTGGCACACCGTCATTATCAGCGTCAACGGCACATCCGTTTTCATCCACTTCCATTCCTGATTTGGTGTTAGGACATTTATCTTTATAATCCGGGACACCATCGCCGTCCTTATCAAGCGGGCAGCCGTATTCATCAACAGAGACGCCCTCCGGAGTATTTGGACACATATCCTTTGAGTCTTCAATTCCGTCACCATCGCTGTCAGATGTTGTAAAGAATGAATAGGCTATACCAGCCATAATGGTTACCATATAATCATTATTTCCATTTACGGCTAAATCGTCCCAGTTATCGTGGGGACTAAAGTAGCCTCCCAAACCAAGGTTCATATTTATAGATTCTGAGAGGAGGAACCTCATTCCAAGTTCAGCCTGGAATATTGTTTCCTGTTTATCATATTTGCCGAACAGATTATTTGTCAAAGCCTGATCATTATTATCTCTCGGATTAAACCACAAATATGAGGCTCCGACAGCAACATATGGAAAAACTGCCTCTTCAATTGAGAAGGTATAAGTAAGATCACCGCCTATACCTGTCATATTGGTTCTGAACACGCTGGGGGTTTTTGCGTTATCTTCCCCCCCAATATACCCTGCCATTACAAAACCTTTAATTCCGAATATTCCCTTGTTGGTTGTGGGGAAAAAATATTCAAGCACACCTCTTCCAATAATATCCGGCCTTACTTTATCATAGTCTGTTTTTGCAAGACTCGCTCCGGCTTCAGCACCCAGCATAAGAGTCCCAGAAAATGCATGGTGTTTAATATTACGGTTGGTTTGAGGAAATATCTGGCTATTAAGCAGCAGCAGAATTGCCGCAAATATCACTGTAAGTTTAAATTTCATAGAATAACCTTTCTTTCTGATTTACATCTTATTCCTTTACAATTTAAAGTATCAGTTAGAAATCCTGGTGGGAGGGATTACATCAGCGCGCTGGTGTGATCTTTATAACTTTTATCTAAATAATAGATTAGAGTTACATACTGCGTACGATTTTCGGGAGGAAATGAAATTTCTCTTATGGGGTTGTTTGTATATATCAGCTACGAATTGATTGGAAATGAACCTGACTCCGTTTCCGGTATATATCTCCTTTGTAATATCATCCTGTGATCCAATATCTAGACTCCTTCTATAGATTTTTGTCCTTATTTTAGGAGCAGGATTTTCCTCACAAGAGATGATTCAGGGGTGATGAGTGAAATGAAATAAATTCCTGAACTTAATCCCCGGCCGTCAAACAGCATCTTATAGTTTCCAGCCGACAAATACCCATCGTACAGGATGGAAATATTTTCTCCAAGGATATTGGTTACACGCAGCAATATGGTAGTCCCCCGGGGGAGCTGAAACTCCACCGTTGTTGAAGGATTGAATGGATTGGGATAATTCTGATAAAGTCTGATCTGATTGGGAAGGAATTCATTTTCCGAAACAGAGTTGGGTGAAGAAAAGAGTAATCTAACGTCTCCTATGGTTGTCATCAAACTATCGATAATTATCTTATCACTTACAGCATCATCATATCCGATCTTCTGGGCAATAAGGTAATAGCTGCCATAAGGGAGGAAATTCTCTCTGAAATTTCCGTTAGCTTGTGAGAAAGTATAAGTTATTAGGTTATTACCGGCCGACCGGGCATATACAATTGCATCAGTTACAATGGAATCGGGGTTACCTTCAATTCCGACCGTGCCTGAAACTATTCCTCCTCCTACGGATGAATCCCTAGGCATGGATATATCAGCATTTTGAACTTGTGACCCGATATAAATTGAATCGGCATCCTGCCAGAATCCTGGATTATTGCCTAATGTATCATAATACGATGGGACATAGTAATCGGAAAATGATTGTATATAATAATAACCCGGATCAATAATATTGTCAACCTTATATGAACCGTCTGGATTCACGAAGGCTGCATACGCGCCTCCAAGAGCAGGGGTATTAAGTTTGCTATTTATAATTTTATCGGGGGTATGAGTACCGCTTCTGACGATTACGATTCCTTTTTTCAATGGATAAATAGCAAGAGAATCAAATATTTTTCCTGAAACGGAGATCTGGGTAGGAGTAACCTTTACTAAATTAAGATCCGCAGAGGAGATTCCATTAGTGTCGATAAAGACCTGCGTAGCGCTTAATGGATCAAACTGCTGGTCATAAAAAGAAACATAGTAGGAGTCTTTTGCAGCTGCAACTGTATAATTTCCTACCGGAAGCTCGACAGAGTAATTTCCATTCGCATCAGAAACGCTCTGTGCAACTACAAAATTTCCGCCATAAAGAAAATATATGTCTGTATTTGGAACAGGGAGACCATCAGAACTTACATTTCCCTGTAAAGTTCCGGAATAGTACTCATCATCATAATAATCTATTTTAATTTTCAGATATTCATATGGATTTACCCCGTTATTATATATATACAAAGTATCCTCTCTATCATCATAGGTATAATTAAGGTAACCTGAAAGGATACAGTCCATCATTATAGAATCACCGGGTTCTATGATTATTGGATATCGCCAAGAAGTGTTAAACCTGAGGTAATAAAAATCATTATTGCTGTAATAAATACTGTCAATTTGAAGGGTTTGATTCCCGGTATTGACAAAATACGAATTTTCTAGTCTGTGAAATATATCATGGTATTCAAGCTCATCCGGATAAAGCTGCAATACAGGCTGTGCCTTTACAGATATGCACAGAAGAAATACAAATATACTGGAGGTTAAAAATCTCATTATTATTGTTTAAGTTGAATATAATAATTATACTAATAGTAATACAATTAAGTCAATAGTGACAAAATAATACTTCGCTTGGCTGATCAAAAATTAAATTACATAAATTTTTCCGGCAAAGAACTGGATGAACTCTTTTCAGAGGCTAAACTGGGAAATTCCTCGGCATTCAGCGAATTATCCGGAATAATAAGAGAAATTGCATATAGTTATTTTCTTTCCAAATTAAGACATGGGAAAATACCCAACACTGAAGACGTTGATGACCTTTCCAATAATGTATATCTGTCATTTGCCGAGCAATATCACAAAATTGAAAGCCTCGAGAACTGGCTGAGAAGAGTACTATTCCTGACATTTGTCAATTGGTATAAAAAATCCAGGAAAAGAAAGACCTTTGAGCTTGATGAGGCATACTATATTGAACAGCAAAATGAACACCCGTCAGTCAAAGTGGATGCCGGCAAAATAGTCGAAATATTAAATACTCTCAGTATGGATAAACAGCAGATATTCAAAATGAGATTCTGGGAAGACCTCAAATTTGCTGAAATTGCAGAAAACCTTGGGAAATCTGAGGATGCCGTCAAAAAAATGTTCTATAGGACTATCGAGGAAGTAAAAATAAAATTATAGGATTGTCACTTTATCACTTAAGAATTTACTAATTGATTATAAAACCAGATAATTAAATAGTTAACGATGGATAAAAAAGAAAAAATATTAGAACTTCTCGGGAAGCAAAACCTTTCAGCCGCAGAGAGAGATGAGCTTGAAAAACTAATTAACAACGATGAAGAACTGAGAGAATTCGTAGATACGTATCGGCAGGTGGAAGTAATTGTAGATCATTCATCTCATTTGAGTGAGGATGAACTTGCGCAGTTTGTTTTGTACAAGAATGGTCTGCAGCCTAACGACAACTTAATCATCAAACGAGCTCCCTTCATAGAACAGCATTTGAGAAAATGTGGTGAATGTTCTGAAGTATTTAAGGAATTAAATTCAGAATATGCAGATGTTGACAATTTCTTGTCTCAATCTATTCCTTTGGAAAAAAATGCTGCTGATTCAATGAAACTTCCCGGAATAATGCCTCCATCCCGATACAAAACTCCTCGCTATGCTTTCGCCTCTCTACTGATAGCTGGATTCATTTACCTGGCTTTATATGTTATTTCATCCTTTACTACCCCCGGCTATTATAGTGATGCCGCCATCAGACAGGATTCACAATTTTCAATAAACAGGGGCAGGGCAACTGAAAATTTCCAGAATAGTCTTAAGGCACTTGAAAATAACGATTACGACGAAGCAATAACTTATCTCCAGAAAGATATTAAAGAAAATCCCGATGATGCGACAATATTTTATTCATATTATATAATCGGTCTGTCATATCTCGCGACCGCCGAAAAGGATTTCCTGGGATTATTCCCCGGATATAACCACGAGAGGGCAAAATATGGCGCCCAGTACCTTGAAGAAAGCATTCGAAAGAACGATTCTGGAAAATTCAAAAATATAAAGCTGAATTCCTACTTTTACCTGGCTAAAGCCAACCTGATGATGAATGATAAAATGACAGCAAAAAAATACTTAAATATGGTTATAGTCGAAAAGGGGAGTAAGATGGAAGAAGCAAAAAATCTCCTGGGGGAATTGGAGTAAATTGTGTTAAATGATAATACAAAAAGTATCAATATTATTAATAGCTTTTATTTTTTCACTTCTGCAGCCAGCTGGAGTTGAACCCAAATCTGTTCAGAGCAACTCTACTTCCGCATTTTTCTCACCCGATTCAATTCTGCTACAGGTTAGACAATACGGATGGAATCCGCAAAGACTCTCACTATTTAAGTATTACCTCGAAGATTCCGATGCACCTGTTGATAATGATCTGAGATTACTCAAAGATCTTAAAAACGATTTTCAGAAGGCTCTTTTGCAGGCCGTGCTGCTCAAGAAGCAGAATAAATTTACTGAGATGTATGACACGCTGAACTCCTATCTGGATGCATTCCCCCATTACCTTCCGTATTATAATGAAGTAGTATTTGCAGCAAATGCTTCTTCGCGCCTGCAGCTGCTTGAATCTAAAATTGAAGCAGTTGAAGGATACCATACCCGGGAAAAAAATTATCTGCTCGGGTTAATCAATTATAAAAATGCTGACTATGGTTCAGCCAGGGAGCATTTTGAAAATAGCTTTAATGCTGATTCAACCAGTGAAGATATATTATATCAGCTGTCCTATTCATACAGGAGCCTGGGAGATTATAATAAAGCCCTCATGCTGATAAAAAAAGCAGGAAATCTAACTTCAGGAGATTTCTATTTTATTGTTAACATTTATCTCGCTGAAGGAGCTTTATATTTTTTATCAGGAGAATATGATCAGGCCGATGCTATTTATAAAAAGGCTTTTAAGATTTCCCGGGATAACCATATGATGGAAAATTCGGGTCGCGCTTATGTAGCTCTGGGAATTATGGACGATATTCAGGGTTTTGTCGAGAAGGCAAGAGCTAAATATCAAAGTGCAGTGGATATTGCAGAAAAGATTCATAACCAGGAGTTGGAAGCCTATGCATATTCAGAACTTGGTGTTTCCTTCAGCTATACAAATGAATTAATTGAGGCTAAAGAGAATTACTTAAAAAGTTATGCCTTGTACAAGCAGATGAAAAACCGGCTTCGGCTGTCTCTTCTTTCCGAAAACATAGGAAAGATTTATATGTCAATTTATAATTATGAGAGTGCCATAAGCTACTATATGGAGGGAATAGAGTATGCCGGGGATAATAAGCGTTCACTTGTCCTTAACCTTACAGGTCTTGCAGATGCATATTCAAACCTGTCTAACTATTCTGAGTCATTGAAATATTATAATAAAGCAAAGACACTTAGCGGAGAAATAAAAGCTGTCGAATTAAGTATAAAAATTAATAGCGGACTGGGAGCATTAAATTATAATCTTGATCGTCCGGATAAGGCCCTGAATTATTATCTGCAGGCTGAATCGGAATGCGGTAAAATTAATAATCCCTTTCTCACTGCTGATGTATACGATAAACTTGGGACAGTATATTCTGCACTTGATAGTCTTGACATCGCAGAAGAATATTTCACAGAAGCAGAGAAACTTGCTGTAAAAGATAATGCTTCTTATACAGGCCTATTATCATCTGTAAACAAAGCAGAGGTTTTGGTTAAAAAGGAAGAATATTCAACTGCATTGGTATTATTGAATACAATAATAAAAAGCGCACCAGCCGGAAATTTTTATTATCTACTGGCGAAGGCAGAGAACCTGAGAGGAAATATACTTGAGAAGCGTGATGATTTTGAAGGAGCCCGGTCTGCTTATAACCATACCCTTGAGATAGTAAAAGACCTTAACGAGAAGACTCTTGAGGTTGAGGCCTACTTTAACCTTGCAAAACTAAACGATTCAAGAAATCTGAACGAAGCTGCAGAAAGTTATTATAAATCGGCCGTTGCTTTGATTGAAGATGTTTCCCGCCCGTTATTCACGCAGGAGGATGTTCAGATCTCATATTTTTCGGGCAACCGGGAGGTGTATGATTCTTTTGCAGAACATTATCTTCGTCTTAATAAATACCATAAGGCCTTTGAGCTGATCAACAAATCACATTCACGGAATATGCTTCAGAACCTTAATAACCTCAAGCTGCAAACTCTTCTAGGAGATAGTACAGTTTTGAGTAGACTGTATGATTATGACTGGATTATTCATTCGGGAATCTATGATAAGGCAAAAACTGAAAAAGTTAATACAATGATGACAGAATTAAAACACTCGCTGGTTAATTCGAATGTAGAACTTAGACCCTATCTACATATGGAAAACTGGCCATCAATAGAGGAGATTCAGAACTCTCTTACGGAAGATGAGAATTTAATTTCATATTACTCAAACGAAAACAACCTGTATGCCTTCCTGATTAATAAGAATATTTTTAAACCCTTCAAATTCGATATTTCATCACAACAACTTGCAGGAATGATAGCAGATATATCCCCATATTTTGAAAACATCCGGGGGAAATCCGATGCTTTTTATAACCAGGACTTATTTTCCTTTAATGCAGAGGCTTCCAATGTAATGTATAAAAAGATTGTTAAGCCTGTAATAAAGGATATTCCACATGAACAAAAAATAATCATTTCTCCCTGCACAGAACTAGTGTCAGTGCCCCTGGAATTCCTCGTGACTTCCTATCATGGTGATGAAAGTCCATATTCGTATAATAACAAAAATTTCTTATTGTCAGATTATGATATTTCCTACTCACCCTCTGCGTCTGCATTTCTGGAACAGCAAAATAATAACCTGAAAAATAATGGGAAAGTACTGCTGGTTGGCGATCCTTCCATAAATACAGAATCGAGGGAGTTTGCAGAAAGAAGAGGTCTATTGAATGAACGGCCGGGAATACCCAGGAATCTTGCCCTTCTTCCCCTGAAATATTCGGGCGAAGAAGTCAGCAATATTGGAGAGATTGTAAATGCCAGCACTATCCTCCTGAATAAAAATGCAACAGAGACAAATTTTAAGGAGAATGCCGGGCTGAGCAGGATAATTCATCTTTCCACCCATTCATTTCTATACAAAAAACAGCCACTGATCTTTTTCTCTAATACTTATGATGCTGAAAATGATGGCTTCCTGGAAGCAGGAGAAATAGTCAGACTTAAGCTCAACAGCGACCTGGTTGTATTGAGCTCATGTAATTCTGGCCTCGGCAGTATTGATAAATCGGAAGGTATTCTGGGATTGACAAAGGCATTTTTTGAAGCAGGTTCGAAAAGCGTAGTTGTTTCACTCTGGGATGTGAATGATAAATACACTTCGAAGTTAATGACTCTTTTCTACGAAAAACTCAGCATGGGTTATGGTAAATCGAAAGCATTAAGGCTTGCAAAGACCGAATTCATACAAAAATACTCGCCCAATCCATATTTCTGGGGTGCATTTGTATTATCCGGAAATATTTCGCCTGTCCGATTGGAGCCCCGCAAAGACATTTCGCTGTCAATAATGATATTATTCACCATAATTGCAGCCGCCCTGGTAGTAGTGATAATACTTAATCGGAAAAAAATTGCCTTTTAATATCCTCTCATCATAACTTTTTCGAGATCTGCTTTGATCATAATTTTTACAAGCTGATTGAATGTTGTTTTGGCTTTCCATCCCAAAACTTTTTTAGCCTTCACAGGGTTTCCGATCAGCAAATCCACTTCTGTAGGTCTATAATAATCCGGATCAACAGCAATTACCATTTGCCCCTTTTTCAGTTCTTTTGAAAATGAGTACTTGTACTCTTCTTTTAATCCCCCCTTTGATAAGAGGGCCTTTCCTTTATCCCAATCGATCTTTTTTATAAAACCTTTTTCGTCAGCCCCCTTCCCTTTCCATGACAATTCAATACCTAATTCATTAAAAGCGGATTCGGCAAACTCCTTTACGGTATGGGTCTCGCCTGTAGCAAGCACAAAATCCTCTGCGTTCTTGTGGTTAAGGATTCGCCACATTCCTTCGCAATATTCTGGAGCATACCCCCAGTCACGTTTTGCATCAAGGTTGCCCAGCTGGACCCTTTCCTGTAATCCTGCAGAGATTCTGGATACAGCCCTGGTAATTTTCCGGGTCACGAAAGTTTCACCGCGCCTCGGAGATTCATGATTAAATAAAATACCATTTGAGGCAAAAATATCATATGCTTCCCTATAGTTAACGATAATCCAGTATCCGTATAGTTTTGCAACTCCATAGGGTGAACGCGGATAAAAAGGCGTTTCTTCTGTCTGAGGAACCTCCTGAACTTTTCCAAATAATTCACTTGTGGAAGCCTGGTAGAATTTAACTTTCCTCAGGCCCACCTCCCTGATAGCATCTAAGAATCTAAGGGTGCCAAGTGCATCAACCTGGGCAGTATAGTCAGGGACTTCAAAAGAAACTTTAACGTGACTCTGTGCAGCGAGGTTATATATCTCATCAGGTTCTATTTTTTCAAGAAGACGGTTTAAGGCACTTGTATCTACAAGATCACCGTAATGGAGAAAAAGTTTTTTATCCAGGATCGTTTTATTCCTGTAAAGATGGTCAATCCTGCCTGTGTTAAAAGAGCTGCTTTTTCTTATTATACCATGAACTTCATATCCTTTATCAAGTAGAATTTCGGTTAGGTAGCTTCCGTCCTGACCAGTTATTCCTGTTATTAAAGCTTTTTTCATTTCACCCTCAGCTATTGAATATTAGATTTAAACCACTCGTACGTGTTTTCAATTCCATTTCTCAGATTGGTGCTGTATTTCCATCCGAGTTTATTTAGTCTTGAGACGTCCATCAGTTTCCTGGGTGTCCCGTCAGGTTTGGCAGTATCATATTCTATATTGCCTGAAAAACCGGTAACATCAGCAATGAGATGAGCAAGCTCATTTATAGTAAGGTCCTCACCCGTACCGATATTTATATGTGAGATACCCTGCTCATATATATTTTTGGCCTCAATACTTTCCATCAGGAATACAATTGCTTCGGCCAGGTCTTCGACATAAAGGAATTCCCTCATTGGCGTTCCGGTTCCCCATAGAGTAACCGTAGAAAGATTCTTCTGTGCTGCCTCATGAAATTTCCTCATAAGAGCAGGAAGTACATGGGAAGTCTGTGGATTAAAATTATCATAGGGACCATATAAATTGGTCGGCATAACAGAATAAAAATCACATCCATACTGCCTGTAATAATTCTCGCAAAGTTTTATCCCTGCAATCTTCGCAATAGCATAAGGCTCATTCGTAAATTCAAGGTAATCAGAAAGAAGGTATTCCTCTTTAAGGGGCTGCGGTGCGAGTTTAGGATAAATACAACTGCTACCCAGGAAAATCAGTTTTTCAGCCTTATGCACATATGCCTGGTGTATTATATTAGACTCAATCATCAGGTTATCGTAAATAAATTCAGCTCTATAAGTATTGTTAGCAAAGATCCCCCCCACTTTTGCGGCAGCTACGATCACAATATCAGGATTCTTGTCTGCAAAAAAATTCTCAACCTGGTCCTGTCTGATAAGATTAAGTTCATTAAGACTTTTGTACAAAAGATTTGTGTACCCCTCAGATTCCAGTTTCCTTCTAATTGCCGAGCCTACCATACCGGCATGCCCGGCAATATATATTTTCTTCTCTTTCAAATTTCCTGTCATTCGAGAATTGAACAGTCTTATTTTTTTATAAATTCAGCGATCGTATCTACAACAAACTTCTGTTGTTCTTCAGTTAATTCAGGATATATCGGAAGAGCGATTGAATCATCTGCTGCTTCTTCAGCCATAGGAAAATCTCCTTTTTTATGACCGAGAGAGGAGAAGCATTCCTGCAGGTGAAAAGGAACGGGGTAGTAAATTTCTGATCCGATTCCTTTTTCTGACAAGTTTTTCCTCACGGCATCTCTGTCGTTCACTCTGATAATATACTGATTATATATGTGATAATTCTTAACTCCGGAATCTTTATAAACAGCCTCAGGGAGAAGCACCTTATTTTTGTCATCGAAATTTGTTTTCCCTGTAGATTCAGAAAGTCCTGCTTCAACAAAAAGTTTCGTGTAAAGTTCAGCATTCCCGCGTCTCTGGGATGACCAGTCATCAAGGTGAGGTAACTTCACATTAAGTACGGCAGCCTGTATAGCATCCAGTCTGAAGTTGCCGCCTATAACCTTATGATAATATTTAGGTTTACCTCCATGAACACGGAGAATGCGAAGTTTCTCCCCAAGCTCCTCATTATTAGAGACCACGAGTCCGCCATCCCCGAAACAGCCCAGGTTCTTACTTGGAAAGAAAGAATAACAACCAATATCTCCTATAGTACCTACATGTTTTCCGTCCTTGTACTGAACACCTATTGCCTGTGCACCATCCTCAACCACCTTCAGATTATGTTTGCGCGCAACCTCCATAATCTTATCCATTTCACAACTTTGACCGTAAAGATGAACTGGAATAATGGCTTTAGTTTTCGAAGTCACTCTCTTTTCAATATCATCCGGATCAATATTAAAAGTTACCGGGTCGACATCTGCAAAAACCGGGACAGCCTTCAGCCTGGATACTACTCCGGCCGTTGCAAAAAAGGAATAGGTTGGTACAATTACTTCATCACCCGGCTGTATATCAAGAGCCATTAACGCTATTAGGAGTGCATCTGTACCTGAAGAAACACCAATTGCATATTTACATTCTAGATATTCACAAAACGCTTTCTCCATTTTTTCAACTTCGGGTCCCAGGATAAAGTATTGCGACTCAGCAACCCGGATAAGGGCTTCATCTAATTCACTTTTTAATGACTGATATTGTTTTTTTAAATCTAATAAAGGAACGGTCATATTGTTATCTCCATTTCTATATTTTCATCTCTAAGTAAATAAAGTCCCTGTCAATTTCAACAAGCGGTTTTCCGTTCAAATCCTTCTTTGATATGACAGGATTATCGACACCCCAGTCAATGTTTAACTGCGGATCATTATAAATAATAGTTCTTTCATGTTCTTTGCTGTAAAAATCAGTGCATTTGTAGAGGAAGATTGAATGATCTGAAAGCACAGAAAAACCATGAGCAAATCCCGGAGGAATCCATAGCTGATAATGATTTTCCTCGGATAATTCCTGGGCAATATATTTGCCGAAAGTCGGAGATCCGAATCTTATATCAACAGCTATATCCAAAACACTGCCCGTAATTACCTGACAAAGCTTTCCCTGGGCTTTATCTCCTGCCTGATAATGCAATCCCCTGATAGTTCCTTTACCGGAGCGTGATATATTATCCTGAACAAAATCCACTTCAATCTTGTTCTCATTAAACCTTGCTTTATTATAGGACTCAAAGAAATATCCCCGGGTGTCCTCAAAAACATCAGGTGTAATCAACAGAACTTCCGGTATTTCTGCAGGGAAAATTTGCATATACTTAACTATGGTCTCTTAGATATTTCTCAAGGTAACCTCTGTAAAGTGACTTAGGCATCGAAGAAATCAACTCTCTGAATTTCCGTTTGTTTATATAATTCATACTGTAGGCGATCTCTTCAATACAGGCGACCTTCAGTCCCTGTCTTTCCTCTATTACACCGAAAAAGTTTGATGCCTGCAGAAGCGCTGTCGGGTTCCCGGTATCGAGCCAGGCAATCCCTCTTCCTATTTTTTCTACATTCAGTTTGTCCTTTTTCAGATAGATATTATTCACATCTGTTATCTCCAGCTCACCACGTTTGGAAGGCTTTAATGATTTTGAGATTTTCACCACCTCATTATCATATATATACAATCCGGGCACAGCAAAATCTGATTTTGGACGTTTGGGTTTCTCTTCAATTGATTTTGCTTTTCCCTCCTTGTTAAAATCAACAATACCATATCTCTGTGGATCATTAACCCGGTAGCCGAATATGGTTGCGCCGTCTTTATGCTTCTTCAGTGCATTGTACCAGAAATCGAGATAGCCGTAAAATATATTATCCCCAAGTATAAGACTGACGCTGTCGCTTCCGATAAACTCTTCACCGATAATAAAAGCTTCTGCGATCCCTCTAGGGGCTTCCTGTACTGCGTATGCTACTTTTAACCCAACTTGTGATCCGTCTTCAAATAGCTGCCTGTAAAGCGGAATCGTTTCTTGATTAGAAATTATGAGGATTTCATTGATCCCTCCAAGCATAAGAATAGAGAGAGGATAGTATATTAATGGTTTGTCGTATATTAAAGCCAGCTGCTTGCTGTATACCTTTGTGATGGGATAAAGACGGGAGCCGGAACCTCCCGCGAGTATAATGCCTTTCATATTTCCCGATTTTCTGTGACTAAAAATGTTAAACCTCTTTTACAAGGTTATTCTCTAATTTATATTTTTTTCCTGATTTCTCGCAGGATGCGAAACTATTTTCATCAAAAATCAGCTTCTTACCGGCTTCGCTATACCAGCCTTTTATTTTTGCCGGATTGCCAACAACCAGAGCGAAATCTGGAACATCTTTGGTAACTACGGCTCCGGCTCCCACAAAGGCAAACCGTCCTATAGTTATACCGCATACAATTGTGGAATTGGCGCCGAGAGAAGCACCTTCCTTCACGAGAGTTTTTATATAAAATTCTGCACCGACCTGCGGGTATTTTGAACGGGGATTAAGGATATTTGTGAATACCATTGAAGGTCCGCAGAATACGTAATCCTCAAGTTCCACTCCTTCATAAACTGAAACGTTATTCTGAATTTTGACAAAGTTTCCGATTGTTACATTATTTGCGATGTTAACATTCTGACCCAGTATACATTTTTTTCCGATCTTAGAACCTGACTGAACATGAGTAAAATGCCATATTTTGCTATTTTCGCCTATCTCGACGTTATCGTCAACTACTGCATACTGGTTGACATAATAATTTTTGTTTTCCATTTAGGTCTGCTCCGCTTTTTCGAAGTTGATATTTTTTATTTAACCTTTGCAATCGACTGGTCAGCTGAAAGGCAAGCCTGTGCTTTTTCAAGGATTTCAAGCACCTCAACAGCATGAATGCCATCTGTCAAAGGTTTTTTATTGTTAATTATAGAATTAAAGAAATGTTTTTGTTCTTCTGCCAGTGGCTGCTGGTTCTCAAATTCAACCACCTCAAAATCGCCTTCAAATTTCTGAAGTGATCCATTAATATTTTTGAAACCTTTTGGATAAAACTTCAGCTTGTCGGTCTTAAGACTATCTTCGAAGACAACCATTCCTTTATCGCCTATAACAACAAGTCTCTGTTCTTTGAAAGGATGAAGCCAGCTGACAAAGATATGAGCATGTATATTTCCCGGGTAAGAAAGGTATGTAACGGTTGTATCCTCTATTTCACGTTGAAGAATTGTCGCTCCTTTAGCGTCTACGTAAACAGGGTTGCTTTCGAGTAAATATTGGATCACAGAAATATCATGAGGGGCAAAGCTCCAAAGTATATTTTCCTCTGTTCTGATTGAACCAAGGTTAAGCCTGTTGCTGTATATATATTGCAGCCTGCCTATTTTATCGTCCGTGATCATATTTTTTATTTTTCTAACAGCAGGATGATACAACAGAACATGCCCTACCATCAGCTTCCTGTCTTTTCTTTCTGCTATTTCTACAAGCTCCCGTGCGTGCGTCGATATGAGGGTTATCGGCTTTTCAACAAGGACATTTTTCCCATTCATTAACGCTTTTTTTGCAACCTCATAATGGGTTTCTGCCGGGGTTGCTATAATAACTGCATTAATATCCGGGTTATTTGTAATATCCTCCGGCTCAGTGGTAAACGGAATTTCAGCTGAAATACCTGCTATTTTTTCGGAGGCAGCGGGATTAAAATCGCAGACAAACTTCAGGTTCTTTCCTAATATCTGGTTGGCAGTCCTTACATGATTTATTCCCCACCTGCCGGCACCTATTATTCCTAATCCGATTTCATCAAACATCTTAAGCCTTTATAATTTTAGTATTATCAATTATTCCGTTTTTAACGAAAGCATTTCTGCTGTCAAGAATTAAACTGGCATTTTCAGCAATCATCTTATAATCATAATCAGAATGATCAGTGCTGAGAACAACAAGATCAAATTTCGCAAGATTCTCCTTTGTCAGCTCAACTGATTCCATATCAAACTGATATTTTCGTGTCCTCGGTAATTTAGGAACATAAGGATCGTTATAGGAAACTTCGCATCCCTTCTCACGGAATAGCTCTATGAGTCTCAGGGAAGGTGACTCTCTCATATCGTCGATATCTTTTTTATAGGCTATACCCAGTATGAGCAGCTTTGAACCATTCAGGGATTTCTTCACACGGTTGAGAGCCTCACTTCCTTTTTCAACAACATAATAAGGCATATGAGTATTAACTTCTCCGGCAAGTTCGATAAACCTGGTATGCACTTCATATTCTCGCGCCTTCCAGGTTAAGTAGAAAGGATCTATGGGGATACAGTGACCTCCTAAACCGGGACCGGGGTAGAATGGCTGAAACCCAAATGGTTTGGTAGATGCTGCATCAATTACTTCCCATACATCTATACCCATCCTGTCGAATACCATTTTAAGCTCGTTTACAAGAGCAATATTTACCGACCGGTAGATATTCTCTGTAAGCTTTGTTGCTTCTGCAGCCCTTGTGGAGGATACAGGCACTGTTTTTACAACAACGTTGTTGTATAAAGCTGTGGCTACTTTTATACAATTCGGGGTTACGCCGCCGACTACCTTAGGTATTGTTGCGGTGTTAAAACTTGGATTATTGGGGTCCTCTCTTTCAGGAGAAAATGACAGGTAAAAGTCTTTACCTACCTCAAATTTTTTACCGCCATCACGTTCACCTGATTTTTCAAACGTAGGGAGTAAAATCTCATCGGTTGTTCCGGGATAAGTAGTTGATTCAAGAGAGACAAGCTGACCTTTCCGAAGGTATTTTGCTATAGTTTCAGTGGTACTGACGATATATGTCATATCCGGCTCCCGATGTTCATCAAGAGGAGTAGGAACACAGATTATAATTGCGTCAGCTTCAGGCAACCTGCCGAACTCTTTTGTTGCTGAGAAACTTTTTTTATCGACTACATCTTTGATCCTTTTGGAAGCTATATGCTTTATGTAGGTCTTACCTTCATTCAAATTATTTACTTTTACCTCATCGAGGTCAAATCCCAGAACCTTAAACCCTTTTGATGCAAATTCCAAACCGAGTGGAAGACCAACATAACCTAAACCAATTATGCCTATAACCGCTGATTTATCTTTTATTTTGTTCAATAATTCCATAATTATCCTTCTTTTGATATAAGTTTGGAGAATCTAAATCTTTGTCAAATTCCAGGCCGGATAGTGAGTAAGGCTAAATCTTTTATCCTTTGCTTTAATTTTTTACAGAATAGCCATTAATTTACTTAGTAAAGGGGAAAGGACAAAATAAGACATGCTTTATTTGTGTGACTCAGAATAAAAATAATTATTATTTCAAAGCAGAGTACCGCTGAGTATAAAAATGGCCACAAGGAAATAGATTATAAGTCCCACTACGTCTACCATCGTAGCTACCAGAGGAGCACTTGAGGTTGCAGGATCGGCCCCCAGTTTTTTCAATATAAAGGGGAGCATTGATCCCGATAGAGTACCCCAGAGAACCACCCCAATTAAAGCTATAGATACAGTCAGTCCTACCAGCAGCCAGTGTGCGCCGTATACGTCGGAAAATGCCTGCCATACAGAAATCCTCAGGAAACCAATTATCGCAAGAATTGCTCCCAGTACAACCCCGGTAATTATTTCTCTTCGCATTACAAAAAACCAGTCCCTTAATGATATTTCGCCGAGCGACATAGCACGTATTACCAGCGTCGAAGCCTGGGAGCCCGAGTTTCCTCCGCTCGAAATAATCAGAGGAAGAAATAAAGTTAATACAATAGCCTTTTTAATTTCGACTTCAAATAATCCCATAGCCGTTGCTGTAAACATTTCTCCAACAAACAACAAGGCCAGCCAGCCTCCCCGCTTTTTGATCATCTCAAATAATGAAATTGAAGAATATGCTTCTTCCAGAGCAGTAACACCTGCAATTTTATGGATGTCTTCGGTTGCCTCTTCTTCTGCAACATCAAAAACGTCATCGACTGTTACTATACCCAGCAGAACACCAAAAGAATCTACAACCGGCAAGGCAATACGATCGTATTTTTTGAAAATTTCAACAGCAGTTTCCTGATCATCATATACATTTAAGGCGATATAATTATCATCCATCAGGTCAAGGATCTGTTCGTTAAATTCAGCCAGCAGAATATCTCTTATCCTGACGTCATCAATTAACTTTCCTTTCTCATTAACTACGTAAAGGGTATTTATTGTTTCCTTATCGTTACCGTTCTTCCTTATATAGTTTAATACTTCTTCAATTGTCCATTCAGGTTTTACGGCCAGGTAGTCAGGAGTCATAAGACGACCGACACTATCCTCGGGATATCCCAGGAGCGTTCTTGCAATCTGCCTTTCTTCAGAAGACAGAAGCATCATCATTTGACGGGCAGCGCTGCTTGGCAGATCTTCAAGTAATGCGGTACGATCATCAGGCGACATTTCATTTAATATTGAAGCTACTTCCTCTTTACCCATAGCTTTCAGCAGGGTTACCTGCATATCAAACTCAAGGTATTCAAAGGTATCTGCAGCAAGATCGTGGGGAAGAACTCTGAAAACTACAGCTTGTTCATTTTCGGTAAGTTCGGCTATAAGTTCAGCTATATCGGCAGGAGACCAGTCACTTAGAACTTCCTTGAGAGTGCTTAGCTTACGCTCATCAATTAACGACTTGATTTCGGGTTGCAGCAGTTGACTCAGCATATTATCTCTCCTAAAGTTTAAAGTGAACCTATATATTCTACATATTCATTATCTTTTAAAAGGCTTTAAGAAAAGGTTGTAAAAAATATGTTTTAATGTTTCAAAAAACAATGTTTGAATCTATATAATAAAGAAATAACCGGAAATCTCAGTGATGTACAAAATTGTTGCAGATGAAAATATCCCTTTTGTCAGAGAAGCTTTTTCAAATTTTGGCACTGTTCAGGTTGTTCCCGGCAGGGAGATAACTAATGAATTACTTAAACCTTTTGATATCCTGATAATCAGGTCAGTTACAAAGGTTACTGAACGCCTTCTGGAAGAAACTAATATAAAGTTCGTTGGAACAACTACAATAGGACTTGATCATATAGATACCAATTATCTGCTGAAGCGACTTATAGGCTATGCTAACGCCCCCGGCTGTAATGCTGACTCTGTGACGGAATATATCTTTGCAGGCTTATTTGAAATTGCTACCAACGCGAAATTCCAGCTTCAAAATAGATCGATTGGGATATTGGGTTATGGAAATATCGGCAGCCGTGTTGCAAGGATAGCTGATGCAGTCGGAATGAAATTATATATAAATGATCCTCCCTTACAGAGAAAAAATATGAATTCATTCTTCTGTTCATATGAGAAGGCGATTGGAGCAGATATTGTTACCTATCATGTTCCGCTTAACAATGGCGGAATCGATAATACTTATCATATGCTGTCATCATCTCAGTTGAACTCCTTCGACAGTGATAAAATTATTCTGAATGCCTCACGCGGCAGTGTTATCTCAAACAATGACCTGAAAGAATTTCTGCATAAGAACAATAATAAAGTGATCCTGGATGTCTGGGAAGGCGAACCGGTGATAGATAAAGATTTATTGAAAAGTGTATGGATAGGTACGCCTCATGTGGCGGGTTATTCTCTTGAGGGAAAAGTCAATGGTACTGTAATGATATTTAACTCGTTAAACAGGTTCCTGAAGGAGAATAAAGTATGGCAGCCGTCGATGCCGGAAATAACAGATCAGGTAATTAATTTTCCTGAATCAGAATCCATTGAACAATCTCTGCATGTTTTGATTTCAGGAATATATAATATCAGGGAAGATGATCAAAAACTTCGTCAAATCCGCGATTTTGATCAAAATGAGTCCGGCAGCTATTTCGACAGTCTAAGGAAAAATTATCCGGCAAGAAGGGAGTTTTCAAATTTCACGGTGAGTATCAGTAAAAAACTAAAAAAGGAAATAAAAATACTAAGGTCTCTAAGATTTAAGCTCAGGGAATACTAATCTTTTTTCTCAAGTCTGAATTCAAGCGGAATGACAAGCTGAGTTTTAACCGGCTTGCCTCTGATCAAACCTGGACTAAACTTAGTATATAAAACTGTAATCCTTGCAGCATCATCACAACCGTATCCAATCCCCTGCTCCACTTCTGCCTTAGTTACATCGCCGTTCTGGTTTATGAAAGCCTTTATTTTTACAATTCCTTCAATTTCATTTTCTTTAGCATAGGATGGGTATATCAGCTTCTTTTGCAGCTCCGCTAATCCCCCTTTAGGTTCAGGCATCACCTCAGCACTCAGGTAATAGGCGGGATCATCGTCAAAACTTTCTTCCTGTACAGCTGGAGGAACGGTTTTCTCTTCCGTTTTCGTAACCCTGGTCTTTATAGCAGGTTTATTAGTCTCGGCACCTTCGTTGACTGGTTGAGGTGTTCCTACAATTTCTTCAGGCTCAGGTTCTTTTTCAACTACCAGTACTCCATTCTCAAAATTCTTATCTCCGGTCCATACTCCTTTATCATCATAGAATGAGGTCGGACCTTGTCTTTTACCACTTTCAAGCGTATATAGTTCTTTAAGCATACCGTCTTCATTGTAAGCTTTTACAACGCCGTCAACTTTCCCGTTCACATATGTTAATTCCTCTTTAAGATGGCCGTTTTCATAATAAAACTTTGCGTCTCCCTGTCTTACATTTCTTTCGAAATTTATCTGTGATTTGAGGGTATCATTTGGATAAAACGAATTAACCAGTCCTTCCTGGGCAAAGGAAACGTTAAATAGCATTAAAGTTACTATGAAGAGAGCAGCTTTCATTTTGAATTAACTTCATTATGTATGAAGTGCTAAATTAAAAATTAATCTTTAATTATAAGAGGCAGAAATATAGTAATGAGGTGGCGTAATTACTATAAAAGCCTAACTTAAGCAGGTAGATTACAAAGTCTAATACAGGCAGGAGAGTATGTTACAATTCAAAAATAACTGTTTCAGGATATTACCTTTGTATTTTCCTTCAACGCTGCATAAGCTTTTTTATCAGCAGATTTTTTGAATATAACCTTAAATGTGGTTCCGTTGTTTTTCTCGCTCTTTACTAAGATTTCGGCATCATTTAATTCCACATATTTTTTAACAAGCGCCAGTCCAAGTCCGTTGCCTTCAAATTCACGCTTGTAGCCCATATCCTCCTGCGAGAAAGGAGTGAAAAGCTTTTTGAGGTATTCCTGCGACATTCCAATTCCTGTGTCTTTAACTTCCACAGAAATCTTACCGGGATTTTCTTCCAGGATTCTAACCTCAATATTCCCTGTTTGAGTATACTTTATCGCGTTTCCAAGAAGGTTCTGGAATATCTGGTTCAACGTGTACTTATCTCCCTTAATAAGAGGGTCGTATGCATGATTAGTAAAGGTAAGTGAAAGATTTTTTTCCATTGCTAATGATTTCATCTCATCAACAAGCACCTTCAGATCATCACCGAGATTAACAGCTTCAAATTGTGAAATATAATTGCCGCTTTGTACAGACGACAGGTTAAGAATCATATCAATAGTTCTCTGCAGTCTTTTTCCCGCTGAGCTTACAGAATCAAGCAGTACGCAAATATCCTCATCCTCAGTGGAAAGATCTTCTGCCAGTAATGGGGTTGCAGTTAAAATAACATTCAGAGGAGTTCTGATCTCATGCGACATCTGTGCGAGAAAGGCACTCTTAAGCCTATCAGATTCTTCGGCCTTTTCCTTGGAAATGATCAGTTCCTTCTCAACTTTCTTACGTTCCGTAATATCAATAACCTGCTGAATGATATGATGAGGTTGATTACTTGCATCCCTGGTCATTACAGATTCTACAATTGCGTGAATGCTCAATCCATCTTTCTTTTTTAATTCCTTCTCAAAATATACATGTGATAGTTTGCCGTTGAATAAAGCTTTATGAAGCTGCCTATCATATTCCACGTATTCGTCTACAGTAATATCTGAGATGTTTATATTTTCTATTTCATCAGAAGTAAAACCTAATGTCTCACAGAAAGCGCTGTTGCTCCTGATAATTTTACCCTCAATGGTTGTTATCACCATTCCGATAGGAGCTCTTTCAAATAAGAGACGGAATTGTTCTTCGCTTTGCCTTAATTTATGCTCTGCCAGCCTTCTCTGGTTAACTTCGAGGTTAAGTTCACCGATTTTATCCTTAACAACAGTTTTAAGTTCTTTATTTAATGCTGAAACCTGACGGTTGGATTTATCGAGGTGGTGTGCAAGATAATTTACTGCTGCCGCGATAATTCCAAGCTCGCTGCTGCTATTGTATCTTGCCCTGAGATCAAGATTCCCTGATGAAATACCCTGGGCAGCATTGGCAATCTTACGCATCGGACCGGTTATAAAAATCTTATTTAATAGAAAGATCACCAGGAAACCTAATAACATCATTCCTCCGACAAACGGAAGAATGGTTTTGTTCTTTTCCTCCAGGTATTCTTCAATAAATCTGCCGCTTAACCCCAGATATACTGTGTAAGTTTTCCCTGGCTGCTTAACAGTGGATTTAAGCATATAAAGTGATGTCAAATAATTATAAGAACCGCGGATATCTGACGATAAATATTTGCTGTTAAGTGCCTCGTTATAATTATAGCTGTTCAGAACATTTCCGGAATCAATCGATAATATGCAGTATACTATATCATTATTATTTATGTATGTGCGGAATAGCTCAGGCATTTTACGTGTGGAATCAGCGGGAAGGAGTTCATTATTTACTATTTCTTCAGCAAGTTGTGCTGTCCTGTATCTTGAATCGGCAAGCTTTTGCGTCTCAAGTTCTTTCATAAAAAAGATGTAAAGCCCGAACCCAATCCCGGTAAAAAGGAGAAAAATGGTCAGGTTAGACAGGAAGCCTAATTTCAGTCCTTCAGATTTCGTTTTTTCTTTGCGTGACATATAATTAAATAACCCTTAATAAATCAATCCCTCAAATTCAACATTTATGCCATGTGTTTTAATTGTTTATAAAGCAAAAACATAGAAATCATTATGCTTCATTATGAGAATAAAGCTTCAAAAAATTGAACGACAGGAGGGACAGATTGCATAGGAAGGTGCAGCATGACTACCTGAGGAAGTGCATTTTATCCGCATTTACGGCAGCCTGATAAGAGCCTCTATCTTAACAAAAGGAGTTTTTTTGTACTATGATAGTCATCGGCATGCAGTGAATAAAAATAAATGCCCGATGGAAGGTTCTCAGGAAGATAATTTACCGCGTATTCACCGGAAGCTTGCTCTGAGTCTACCAGTGTAGTTATCTCACGCCCAAGTGTATCGTAAATCTTCAGGGTAACATAAGAACTTTTACCTAACGAGTACCTAATTGTTGTAGACGGATTGAAGGGATTAGGATAATTCTGAAATAAAGTAAAGGAATTGGGTGAGCTTTCAGGTGAGTGTTCTTCTGTTGCCAGGACATTTTTGTTAATTAAGGTTGTCCATACCTGATAAATTCCGCTATAATCTGCCATCCAGTATGCATTAAGATGGTCATTGGTAGAGATGAGGGCAATATGGTCCCCTTGATAATTTGATGAGCCTCCGATAATCCCGTGGGGTTGAAATGCTGAGTTCTTCAATTCGAATTCAGTCCATTGTTCCCCGCCGTCCGAAGACGTAGTAATAATGACGCCGGTGGAATCTGAAGTTGTATTTCTGTCATCGTAATAAATCATATTTAATCTACCTGTACCGTCGACTTCAAGGTAGGGGAAATACTGAATTTTTCCGTTGTTAATAGGATCCTGGTTAACACGTATACCCCCCGACCATGTATTCCCTTTGTCGGTTGAACGGTATAAGATGATATCGGGATCACTCCCCGCAGGTGAGTTGTTCTTTTCAGTAGTAACGATATACAGCCAGCCGTCCCTGGTTCCACCGCTGTTATCAATCACTATCTGCGGAATACTGTTTACTCTTATGTTGTCTTTTTCGGGAAGCCTCAATCCTGTAATTCCATTTATATCAATTATGTTCTGAGTAAATTCCCAGTTCAGTCCGCCATCGGTTGAATGAGCAAAACCTACATAATCTTCATGGGTATCGGAAGCCGAAGTGATACCCGCCCAGCATAGATAAACAGAACCATCATCTGCAATGACAATGGAAGATCCGGTACTGCGTGTAGGAGGGTTAGGATTAACCTGTGCTGGCGGGCTCCAGTTTAATCCGTTATCAGTTGAAAGAGAAATCCTTACGGATGTATTCACATAATCTACATAAGCGAGGTATAACTTGTTTTCATAATTGCTCTGGGGAGAAGAATCAATTTCAAGAGTTCCCTTGTCTTCAACGGGGTTGGTTGAAATGGTATGATTGGACGACCAGGCAACTCCGTTATCATCCGAATAATTTGCATACATACCGGGGAATTGAAGTCCAATGTGTGTAAGTATCAGTCTTCCGGTATTTGTTATTGCTACCCCGGGATCACCGCCATGGTTATAAATTGAAGCTCCGTTACATTTATCATTTCCCGACCATGTTAATCCACCGTCTTCAGAGAAATAAACTCCCTCACTCTTAAAGCCTGTACTTACATCTATCGTGACTGCACTTACAAACATTGTATTATTATCTGAGGGGGATATCGTGACTACCGGTTCTGTCTGAGTGATAGTTGAGGGATATATCCTGAATTTAGGAAGATCCAGTATAGTCTGCGGTAAAACTGTAAAATTTATCAGAACGAGTATATAAATAATTCTAAATGACATCAGAATCCTACTAATTATAAATTCATACGTATGTTAATTCCGGAATAGAAGCTTCGGGGTTCACCTGACTCATAATACCTTCCCAGGTAATCGTTTGTATTAACAAAACCCACATACTTTTTGTTAAAAATATTATATACGCCGCCATATACTACCGCACTTATTAATTCACTCTGATAGGTTATTCCGCCCATAATATTTCCATAAAAATAACCGGCTGCGGTTTCACTGTTTTCATCATTGACATACATTTTGCTTATGTAGTCGCAGTCCCATTGCAGCAGTCCGGAAAGGTCATCATTAATTTCAAATTCCTTATTGAAGATAAAATTAACTATCTGCTGTGGAACAGAAGGTTCGAAATTGCCTGAGTAGTTAACAACCTGGTTGTCGGTAGAAGGTGTGGATATCGCAGTTTCATAACTGATGTATTTAAAATCTGTATAGGTATAATTAACTGTCACTTCTGTTTCTTCGAATGGCTTGGTATGTATGCCTATCTCAATACCGTCGCGCCTTGTCTTGGCGGCATTTTTGAAAAGAGCCTGTTCCCCAATAATGACGTAAGGTACTATCTCATCGGAAATTAAATAATGGAAATAGGTGATGTCAAAAATAATTTTTTTCATGAACTCTGAACCTTCGTTAATAAGATTGCCCTTCACACCGAATTCGAAATTAAGAGACCGCTGGGGTTCGAGCTCAGGGTTCAAGGTATACCTGTCGGGTAGGGCTGATCTTATATCCAGTTCGCTCAGAGCCGGAAAATCATAACTTAAACCATATGAAGTATACAAAGCAATGTATGGAAGTAGCTTATAGTTGATTCCTATTTTGGGAGTAAACCCTGTAAATATCCTGGATGAATCTGTTCGTCCGTAAGGCTGAAAAGTGTTCTTGTTATAAGTGCTGATATCATACCTGCTTGAAATAAAGAGTCCGAGATTTTCCAGTGGATCTATATGATCCAGAAAGTAGAATCCCACATTCCCTACGCTTGCATCATAGGAATCTCTAATTGAAAAATCCGGATTACCAGAAATATTTTCAAATGCGGTAAGAGGACCGCTTTGATATGCATAGTCGAAACCGGCTGTGATGGTATTCTTCCAATCCAGAATATGCCCCCGGTTCGTATAACGTGTCAGAGTTCCTAATGAATACCTCGTTGAGACCGCGTATGATTCATTATCAACCTTGGTCAGTTCCTTTAACCCGCCGTAGGCGGATATCTCAACTTCATTTTCTTCCGGAGCTCCAAAACCGGTTCTGTACTTTACTGCCAGCCGGCCTTTCTTCGTTATTCTTCTGAAATCCTGTGCTATTGCAAGGGGACTTGCCATATAAGGATCGGCAGTATATTCTTCTTTTGTTAATGGTCCCGGAAGTCTGTTGAATCCGTTAACATAATCCCCGAGTAAAGTTATTGATGATCTTGGTCCAAGGTATGCTTCATAAACCGTATTAACCAGGTGCTGAAATTCCTCACTATGCTGACGGTATCCATTCAGATTCCTATAGTAATAGGAGAGGAAAAACCTGTTATTGCTGTTTTTCAGTCCTACCTTAATGCCGTTCTGCCTGAATCCGAACTTCCCTATCTGGTTATAAGTGGCTGCATAATCTTCATTAAAGAAGTAGTCGGTTTTAAAGTCTATTACTCCCCCTGGTGCATTTGCATAAAGCGATGAAAGGTTTCCCTTTACTACCTCCACTCCGGAAAGGGAGGTAAAATCAATAGCGTCAATTACCGTCTCGCCATCTGGTTCTGATAACGGTATGCCGTCCTGCAGGATCCTGATCCCGCGTATGCCGGTATTTGACCTTGTACCGAATCCGCGGATTGATACGCGCAAGTCCTGGTTGCCGTAACGCGATTGCAAGAACAGACCGGGCACATCTGCAAGCACATTCCTTGCTGATACTTTTTTCCCGTACGCAAGCTCTTTTTTATCAACACTGAATACTGAATATGGAATGTCTATTATTCTTTCTTTGGTGCGGGTGCCGACGACAGTAACCTCTTCGAGTCCGTATTCAAGGGTGTCAGCTTCTTCTGTTATCTTCTTTTGATCTTCGGAATTTTTGTTTTCCTGCGAAAAGATTTGTTCCGTTATTAAAAGAGAAGTAAATAAAATGATGAGAATAGTAAGGTGAAGGTTCATATGCAAAGTATGATTTTTGTAAAATTTCAATAATTAAAAATAAAGAATATTATTCAAAATGTTCATCCATAATACCGGGTTCTTTTATTTTCTGAATTCCGGCATTCGTCTGAACAGCAGTAATCATACTTTACCTTGCACTCATGGCAGCAGACAAAGAGTTTATCGCACGACTGGTTATGACAGTTTATATAATAGGATGTGGGCTCTCCGCAGTAGTAACACCTCGAAATATGCTTTATTTCATTGCGATTGTTGGGATTTACAACCCGCCTTTCATCAAAGACAAACATACCCCCTTCCCAGTATGTATCAGGATATTTTTTTATGAAGTTTACTATTCCTCCCTCTAGCTGATAAACATCCTTAAATCCGTTCTCTACAAGGTAGGCAGAGGCCTTCTCGCAGCGTATACCGCCGGTGCAGTATGTAATAATAGTCTTATCCTTTTTATCCTTCAGTTCTTCTGCAACTTTCTTCCATTCCCTGAAGTTTTTCATTGGAGGAGTTAACGCATTTTGAAATCTGCCGATTTTACTTTCATACCAGTTGCGGGCATCGATGATGATAAAGTCCCGGCCTTCTTCGTAAAACTCGATTAATTTATCAGGAGTTAGACGCTTACCCCCGTTTTTAAGAGATACTTCTTCCAATCCGCTGTGCACAATTTCATTTTTCAATCTTACGTGCATCTTGAAGAAGGCATGTTCCTCAGCTTCATCTTCTTTGAACCAGATGTCGGAGAATACTGAATAGCTTCTTAAATGAGCCTTATATTTCTCAATCTTCTCAACTGTACCCGAAACGGTTCCATTTATCCCTTCCCCGGCGATAAAAACTCTTCCCTTTATACCGTTATGAAGACACCAATCAAGGTGCTCATTTACGATTTCCTCTGGGTTTTCAACAGGGACGTACTTATAGAACAATAATACGCGATATATCATTTCTCAGTTGGTTTAATTCCTAAAATCAACATCGAAAATAGTAATTGTGAGCTTACTTTGAAAGGATAAAACGTCGGCCGGGGGCGCAAAAAAGATTATAATCTGCTTTTCTTGTCTATGAGGGAAAATGGGGTAGTAGCGGGGATCTATTTGAACGTATTCAGAACGTATTCAGAACGTTTTCAGATCGTATTCAGATCGTATTCAGATCGTATTCAGATACTGGATAGATCGTAGTTGTCTGTTATAAGATTCCAGGCATTTTCCTAGAGACTGAAAGAAGATTTTGCAGGAATTAAAAGAAGATAGCCTATGATTTTAGCTTTTTAACCGAAGTGTTTCTGAATATAAGCATCAATATCAAATTTTCGTTTAGAACCGTTTCTATTCATATACCTTATTTTACCGAATATTTCCCGTTCAGCCCAGGGGCGGTCATGTACTCCGCCTATGGACCAGGCACAGCCTGTATATCCATTCGGATCGCGTCCGTCAAGATCGTATTTGTCGTTAAGGTAAATAGCTGTACTGAGAGCTTCTCCGGGATTTTTAGTCCACTCAAGGATTTTTTTTGCCCAGTACATTCTCATATATCCATGCATTTTTCCTGTCGTAGTGAGCTCCTTTTGTGTAGTATTCCATAAATCTTCGTGCGTTTCTGCTTTTTCAAATTGCTCCAGGTTGTAGATGTGTTCTCTTTTATCATTTTTATGATTCTGAAGAGTAACTTTTGCCCACTCAGGAAATGCTTTAATAGAATCATAGTATCTGTTATAGAAACAAAAATTCTCGGACAGCTCCCTTCTCACAATAAGTTCTTCAAGGAATGCAATTTCAGATTCCGGATTTCCACCCGACTTTTTCACTTCCAGAGCTGCCCTTTGCGCCGATATTTGTCCGAAATGAAGATAGGGAGATAAATCAGATTGAGCATCTTTCACAGGATCATTTCTGTCAGCAGCATAATTTTCAAATTTTTCCTCAAGAAATTTTTTGAGTGTTTGATGAGCTGAATATTCGCCAGGTTTTATCCAATTAACTTTTCCAACGCTCTCATCCACATTGATTTTCCTGTATACACTTTTCCAGTCTGCAGGATCAGAGGCAAATGCTTCTGTATTCTTCAGCTTTTTTAAATCTCGGAATTCGGTGAGAAACTCCGGAAGGTGATTATGGATTTTCGGCCGCAGGGTATGAGCGGCATATTCCTGCTTACCTGAAACATATCTGCACGGAATTATGTTATGCGCATCAACTTCGTGAAAAGGAATTTGAATCCTCTCTCCAACCTCCTTGTTCCATTTTCTTTTAATCCTCAGAGGGTCAAAATCAGTTACGACTATACTGATGTCGCGGGATTCAATGAAACGGGACAATTCCTCAGCCGGTTTGCCAGTCAATAGAAAAAAAGGAATGTTATATTCCTTCAGTTCTTTTTCAAGTTCTTCCAGTCCTTTCAACATGAAGTCGTATTGGCGGAAGGCAGCATTCATAAAGTCAGTAACAAGGTTAAAGACGACGCCGAATGGCCTGTTTCTTACTAGAGCCAGCTTTTGAGCATAAAGCAGGGCATAATTGTCATGAACACGCTGATCCCTGCTCATCCAATAAATTACAGGACCTTTACTTTCTCTACCTTCTTTTAATATCGTAATCCTGTTATTAAAATCATCCATACCGTTTCCTGTTTATTTTAAAAACAATTCCCGGATAGAATAAGTTCAGGAAGACGTAAGGCAGATTATTTGCTTTTGGATCGAATCCAGCGGGGCTTTGATAGGCTAATAACTATATCAATTGAATTTCAAGACCTATGGGACAGTGATCGGATCCCATAACCTCAGGCATAATGAACGCCGACTTTACATTATCCTTGAATTCTTCGTTCACGAAAAAATAGTCTATACGCCAGCCTACATTTCTTTCACGTGCGCGGGTAATTACATGCCACCAGGTATACTGTTCAGGCTCATTGTTAAACATCCTGAAGGTATCTATATACCCGCAGCCGCAAAACTTATCCATCCATGCTCTTTCAATAGGAAGGAATCCTGATATATTTTCATTCTGCTTCGGATGTTTAAGATCGATTTCCTTGTGAGCAGTGTTAACATCACCGCATATAACCAGGTTTCTGCCCTCAGCCCTTAATTTTTCTGCATAGTTAAGAAAAGCATCATAAAAATCCATTTTGTATTTAAGCCTCAGAGGAGAAGCCTTTCCGTTCGGGTAATAAATGTTAAGCAGAACGAAGTCATCATAATCCGCAGCGAGTATTCTCCCCTCACTATCGAACTTTTTTATACCAAACCCCTTCTCAATCTTTACAGGTTTATTCTTTGAATATACAGCTACACCGCTGTAGCCTTTCTTCTCAGCACAGGAAAAGTATGAGCTGTAGCCGGGAGGGTTTCTAAGTCCGTCAACAAGCTGATCTTCGGATGCCTTGGTTTCCTGGAGGCAGAGGATATCGGGGTTCTCGGAATTAAACCAGTTAAGAAAACCTTTTTTATGTACTGCCCTAATCCCGTTAACATTCCATGATAATAATCTAAGTGTCTGCATATATATTTTTGTTATTGTTCTACAGGTATTGCGAGAACCGGAATCCTTACCCGGTGCCTGAGTCCATCAACAGTTGATCCGTATATGATGTCCTTCAGAATTTTATGACCATGACTTCCGACGATGAGCATTTCCAGTTCTTCTTTTTTAGATATACGTGCAATTTCATCCTCGGGCTCTCCCCCTCCAATAATTGTATGTGCTGTAATATTATCTTTTCTTAATTCTGCTGCGAAACCCTGGAGATATTCATCCATCTCCACGGCATTCCTATCAGCAACAAGATCTCCTATAAATCTTCCTGTTGCTGATTCCACACAATGAATCAGGTAAATAACAGGATTAAGCGACCGGACGAGAGGTAAAGCTCCTTTAATTATTTCTCTGTCTCTTTCAGCCTTCCCCTCAAGCGCTATTCCTATTTTTTTATACATAGAAGGATATGTCTTTTTATTTTCGAAGAACGATAGAAGTACAGATTTTTTGCCGATTACCTTTGCTATCTTCTCTTTCTTAAGATACGGTTCAAAGCTTATCCAGAATAATAATATAACCAGGAAAAACAACAAAGGCAGCAGCGTGTACCTGGTTAGAATACCTGCAATACCCTGATCAGTTAAATTTCCTAAAAGAAAATCATATACCAGCTTAAAGTTAAGGACAATTATCAAAACAGCCGATAGCCACGCAGCCAGCCGCAGCAGCAGCCTGGAAGCGAACGCTTTCATCCTCAACTTATTGTTAGTAAAATGCAGCAGCGGAATCAGGGCAAAAGGAAGTTGAAGCGATAATATTACCTGCGAAAGAACAAGCAATTCGTCAACTGCGCCTGAACCTGAAATTTTTATTACAATTACCGCCGGAATTATTGCCAGAAGCCGTGTTATCAATCTCCGGAGCCAGGGTCTTAGCTTTAACCCTGTAAATCCCTCCATCACTATCTGCCCGGCAAACGTTCCGGTAATAGTGGATGATTGTCCAGCCGCCAGCAAAGCAATACCGAAAGCAATCGGGGCAATATTATTTCCTAACAGCGGTGCCAGCAACGCATGAGCATCTATAATGGAGGCTATCTCTGAATGTCCTGTTGTAAAAAAAACAGCAGCAGCGAGAACTAAAATTGATGCATTTACAAGAAATGCCGCATTCAGCGCTACAATTGAATCGATAAGATTAAATTTGTTTGCCTCCTTTAACCCTGTGTCTGTTCTTTCAATGCTTCTTGACTGAACGAGTGCTGAATGCAGGTAAAGGTTATGAGGCATTACAGTAGCCCCGATTATGCCCAGTGATATAAATAATGCTTCGCCGTTTAACGCACCCGGTACAAAACCCTGCGCAATACCAGATAAATCTGGCTGCGATAAAAACATTTCGAAAGCAAAACATATCCCGATCGTTGCTACAAGTGCAAGTATGAATGCTTCCATCTTACGTATTCCGAGTGACATCAGAGCCATCAATATCAGAACATCAAATGCAGTAATGGTTACACCCCATATCAGCGGAATATTAAACAGCAGATACATTCCCACCGCGGATCCCAGTACTTCCGCAAGGTCAGTAGCGGCAATTGCAATCTCGGTAATGATCCATAAAATATAATTGACTGGTTTCGGGTAATGATCACGGCAAGCCTGCGCCAAATCCCTTCCTGTTACAATTCCCAGACGGGCTGCCAGGGTCTGGAATACAATAGCCATAATGTTAGCAAGAAGTATTACCCAGATTAAAGCGTAGCCGAACTTTGCTCCTCCGGCCAGATCGGTCGCCCAGTTTCCCGGATCCATGTAACCCACCGAAACCATAAAAGCAGGACCGGTAAAGAAGAGCAGTCTTCTCCAGAAACTGGAACCGGATTTCATTTTTACTGATGAATGTACTTCAGAAAGAGATTTGTCCATAAATTATTTCTTTACCAGTTCAACGAAAACATTTTCGGCGATCTTGCGGCTGATATTACAATCGTTTCCGCTTACCTCAATCATCATGGATTTATCAAAATTCCTCACGGCCTTCATCACAATCAGTTCATTCAGGTTTATTCCGATTTCGGCTATATAAACCAGGAAGTCTTCATTAAAGTCGTTTACCCGGATTACTTTTCCTTTTTCTCCCTCTTTTAAGAGAGATAGAGGGATGTTCTTTTTTAGCTTCGGAACCTTTCCCTCTTTTGAGGGAATTGGATCTCCATGCGGATCGTATTCCGGAAATTCAAGCATTTCTTCCATCTTGTTGATCAGCTCGTCAGAGGATGAGTGCTCAAGCCTGTGTGCTTCATCGTGAACTTTATCCCATGGCATTCCAACAACCTGGTTCAGAAAAACCTCCCATATCCTGTGGCGTCTGACCATATTCTTTGCATAGATTCTTCCTTTCTCGGTGAGGGTGATGCTTTTGTATTTTTCATAGTTCACATACTTTTCCTTGGATAGCCTTCGAAGCATATCGGTAACCGCAGCATTCGATATACCCAGCTTTTCGGCAATTAAATTGGGTTTTATGTTCCCTGATTCATCCTGATACTTATAAATAGCACTCAGGTAGTCTTCTATCGAGATATTTGGCATCTTTATAAATTTTAAGCTATTGGTGGAATAAATTTAAGCACGCTTAAATTTAAAAGCAAGAGGACTTGAATAGATGCAAGTTAAAAAGTGCGCTATTGCGTTTCTTTCTGTTATTGCCCCCACTTTTTTAGGCATTGCCGAACGGTTTTAATCATTATAAAATTAACCTTCCGGCTTTAGCCATTAGTTCCCGGGAGGAAACTAACTCATAACCATACCGGAAACCTGGTTCGCAACTTTCTGGTTATAATCGCTGGCCAGCCTTTTATGATTCACTATATCAACAATGGTCCCTACCAGGCAAAGCCCTCCGGTGAAGAGATAGAGAAGCCCCATCCCCATCTGGTCGATCACAAACCTCTGCACCCCCGAAACCCCGAGAAAACCAATCAGTGTTAGAAGAAGTATCGTCTGTGGATCTTTTCTTCTCGAATTGTATATGTTTGCAAACTGCCGTATCTGATCATCGCTGAACTCTTTTACCATTCCCTGTATGTAATGTAATTCTTCCGGCTCCAGGTTAGGCATTAGTTGTAAAAGATTGATCATATTTGTACTCCATCTTAGTTGTAAAAAGTTTTTTTGAATTTATAAGCGGAACTTTAAGCAGTTCATATATCCTACGAAGTAGAACGGCAAATGCAAAAAGCCCCAGGGGGTGAGCGTTTAGGGACTTATCAATTTCAAGGGAAAGCAGGTAGTGAATGGACTTTCCTAATCCACAGCCAGGACAAAAATCAAGACCTATATTCTTAAAGGGACAAACCGAGAAGTGAGAAGATCCGTCAACGTTAATGAAAGCAAGTACCAAAATCCCCGAAATCCAGATAAAAGCTTCAGGATTAGTTACTCTGAAAAACCGGATAAAATAATTTTTCATTTGAGGTTAACATAAGAGATTCAGGCAGGAAGTTCAATAAAAATTTGTTAAGCGGCAGATTCTTTCTGCAGGTAGCTGTTAAGCGCTTCTATAGTGTTAAAATAGTAAACACTATCATATCTTGTGAGAACTTCAGCCTGACCATTAAGTTCTGCCCTGCCTCCGAGGATTATCCTTTGATCAGGATGTGTATTCTTTATTTCCCTTACAACATCAATAAGCTTCATTATGTTGATATAAAAACTGAATGAAAGCCCCACAATCTCAGGTTTTTTCAGGTCGATATACTTGAGAATCTCTTTGGTTGGTGTGGAGGCCCCCAGAAAATAAGTTTCCCAGCCGTTAAGAACGAAAACATCGGCAGCCATCCGCGCACCAAGCTTGTGAAATTCTTTATTCACACATGATACAAGGGCTTTTTTATGTAATTGCCTTACCGGGGTGATTCGCGATGAACAGTAGTAAAGCAGTTCCTCGGTAATCTCAGTTCCCATGTGTTCATCCCCCACAGAAAGTTTATTCTGGTCCCACATTTTACCAACCTGGTAAAGGGTCTTCTGAAAAAGTCCTGTATATATTTCTATTATGCTGGTTTTCTCTTCCAGCAGCTTATCTACAACTTTCCGGCACCTGTTCTTATCACCTTCAAGCAAGCCGTTAAAATAATCCAGATAATATACTTCTCTAATCATATTTCACCATTATATAAAATTAAAACCCGAACAATGACTTTAAAGTTCAATATCTCCTCATTAAAATAATAATTTTCAGGATTCAATACCCTTCCTTGAAAGTATTCCCTTCGCATAATAATGCTTTATTTCCTTCATTTCAGTAACAAGGTCCGCCATTTCAATAATTTTTTCCGGACAATATCTCCCTGTAAGTATAATTTCGATATGCTCTGGCTTTGTCTTAATTACTTCAATAATTTCATCTTCTGTAAGCAGTTTAAAATATATCGCAACCAGAATTTCATCGAGGATTATTACATCAAAAGCCTCTCCTGCCATCATATCAGCTGCTTTTAGAAGTGCTTCCCTGGCTTCAGTTTTTTGTTCCTCAGATGGAAGCTCGCCCTTATAAACGAAATCGTCTCCCCCTTTTTGTTCAATAGTTATCCATTTTGAGAGATATTTGAGCGAGTTCAGCTCGCTGTATGGATATTCCTTCATAAATTGAATTATGTAAGTTTTCAATTCGGACCCGGCAGCACGAACGGCCTGCCCAATTGCAGCTGTAGTTTTTCCTTTCCCGTTTCCGGTATAAACCTGGATGTATCCTTCTTTTAATCGCATAATAATCCTGTTGAGTTTAAATCTTAAATTGAAACATAATTATTTTTTTAATGCAATTTATTCTCCGACTGTTGCCGAAATATCTTCATTTAAGCAATTTATCGAAAAATAATTTCTGGTATAAAATTTAATATATTGTACTATCTCTCACTCCGGAATAAATTGGTATTTTTTAATAAGAAGGGTAGTTCCGATGCAGATTATTTCTGATGCAATGACAATAGTGTTTTCCATTTCTCTTCTGATTGTCTTTCTTCTTGCAGCATTAAGCTTAACGCGTGAAAAACGGAATAAAGATTCACATCCTTATTGATTCTGAGTATAAAAGACGTAAATTCAGGGTGTCCGGGTTAACATTCGCATATCAGTTGCATATGTTATCTTAAACTTAAAAATCAGGTAAAATATGTCTTTTATGGAAATAATAATTCTGCTGATAATTGCGGGTATCACCGGTGCTATTGGACAGGCTCTAACAGGATTCTCGAGCGGGGGTTGTTTTCTTTCAATTGCTGTCGGGTTTATAGGCGCCCTCATAGGAACCTGGATTGCTCACAGAATGGGTCTTCCGGAAATTTTTGTAATAAATATTGGTGACGTTACATTCCCTGTTGTATGGGCAATATTGGGAGCGGTGGTTTTCACTGCAATATTGGGACTACTCTCTCCGAGACGAAGAACATAAAAAATTTCTTGATTATTCCTTTGTTAAGTCTTAGCTTCCTTTATCGATAAAATATTTAAAGATGGGAACACATCATAAAGGTTCTAAAAAAGAGGTTACGGCCCTTAATACTTATATAAAACTAGTACGGGCTGTTGAATCCTTAAATCAAAGGTTTTATCCATTTCTCGCAAAATACTCCCTTACCGAAAGTCAGTTTGCAGTTCTTGAGGCTTTATATCATATCGGGCCGATGAATCAGAGAGAACTAAGCACAAAACTCCTGCGCAGTCCTGGGAACGTCACAATGGTTATCGATAATCTTGAAAGAAGAAAATTTGCAAAAAGGGAAAGGGGTGAACTCGACCGGAGGCATTATATTATCCATCTTACTTCCGCAGGAAAAGATTTCATCTCAAAAATTTTTCCTGAACATCTTCAAGCTATTGTGAATGAACTAGGTGTTTTGTCCGATGGGGAACAGTATGAACTTCAGAGGATGTGCAAGAAGATAGGATTGAAAGAAGGGTAGCTCTATTATTTATTTTTTACTAATTCTTCCCTGATAGCAGGTAATACCTTTCCGGCTTCACCATAAAGAGATTTATCCGCAAGGTAGGATATTTCCGTTTCTTCAATATTGACTTCAATAATTTGGGCTCCGTTATCCCGGGCAGTATAGATAAGAGATGCCGCCGGGTACACAACGGCCGATGTTCCGACGACAAAGAAAACATCACAATCCTTCGCTGCTTTTTCCGAAGCCTTAAATTGATCCTGCGGCAGGTATTCACCGAACCAGACAATATCAGGCCGTATTAACCCGCCGCACTCAGTACACTTTGGAATTTTTCCTTCCATAGGAAGCTCATCGTTATAAAATGTTTTGCATTCGATACAATAATTGCGTTCAATATTACCATGAAGCTCATAAACAATTTTGCTTCCTGCTCTCCTGTGAAAATCATCTATATTTTGGGTAACAACAGTAACTTCACGAAAAAGATCCTGCATTTCCGAAATAGCAATATGAGCATGATTAGGTCGTGATTCATGTATAATCTGCTTCCGGTGAGAATACCATTCCCAGACCATCTCAGGATTTCTAAGGAAAGCATTGAAGTTGGCAAGCTCCTCCGGCTTTAGCTTATTCCATATCCCGTCCTTACCCCTGAACGTAGGGATTCCGCTTTCAGCAGAGATTCCTGCGCCAGTAAAAAATACAACAGAATCAGCTTCCCGAAGTCTGTTTATTAAGCTTTCCGGAATATTAACCATATTCTAATCTCTAAGATCATTCAGCAGCTGTCTGGCTTCGGCAAGCACCTGGTCATCATCCTGATCTTTCTTAGGGGTATCGATAACTTTCTTCAAATAAAATTTCGCCTTATCATATTCATCATCCTCAAGATATGCTTTTCCCAGTTCCAGGTAGAACATCCTGAAATCGGGATAAAGGTCAACAGCTTTTTTTAATTGCACCAGCGCACTGTCTTTGTCGGCCCAGCCTAGTCCCAGAACTGCTCTGGCCGGAGCCCATTTTTCGCTGACTTTTGCATGGGTTCTGCCAAGTATATAATGAGCCAGGGCCATAGTATATGCATCACCGTTCCCCAGCTTAATGGCCTTCTCGCAGTCGTCTTTCACCTGGTTTACAACTCCACCCACGGTAAAGACTCCTTTGAACAGAGCAATCCTTCCATTTACAACTGCTCTTCTTACGTAAACAACTGACTTATCCTTCGCTAGTTTAACCGCACGGTCTGCGTACGATAGAGCCTCTTCAAATACAGCAAGCTGTGCGTCTTCTTCATCGCCATTCGTTGCCGGCATTTTAACACCAATATTTACATAAGAGCGGCTGATTCGCCACAATATCATCCAGTTGTCCGGAGATAACTTATCAACTTTCATATAAGCTTCAAGAGCCTTCTGATTGTTAAATTCTTCAGTGTACCTGTCCCCTTCCTGTATTAGTGATTCGACTGTCTGGGCCCCTGCGGCAGCGGTTAAAAAAAGAAGCAATAAAAAAGTACTGACGATGGATTTGGTAAAAATAGACATAATAGTCCTTTTTGTTAGTCGAAGAGTGATTTGCTTATCTCTTCATCAATTTCGGGAGAAATTCCATGATTGAAGAGTTCTGTGGAGACGAGACTGATGTATTTAGTCCACTTGCTTTCTGCCTTCTGGTCTTTAAGTATTGCATTCTTGTATGCATTTACCTTTGCACTAAGTTCATCTGCCTGATATAGGGTGATGGCTTCAAGGGTTTTGGGAACCACCGGGGAAGCAAACTCGAGTTTCCCCTGGTGACTTAAAATTATATGTATAAGACAGTCCTTCAGGTCTTCAGGAAAGTCCTTTATTTTTTTAGATTCTTCATTTACCAGCATTGCTGAAATAACAATATGACCCAGCAGTTTGCCTTTGTCGGTATATTCAAAAACAGGTTCGTAGCTAAGCTCCTCGGTCTTGCCGAAGTCGTGCAGCATTGCTCCGCATATCAGTAAATCCCTGTTGATTTCAGGGTGAATGTCGCACATCAGATCGCAGATCCGAATTATCTCGAGGGTGTGTTCCAGCAGTCCATGTATGTATGAATGATGCCACGATTTCCCCGCTGGTACTTTTAAAAACTTTTCGAATCTTTCACCCTGGAAAATGATCCCCATAAGCTGCTGCAGGTTGGGATCAATTATTTTATCTATTCTGGCTGAGAATTCTTCTTTCATTACCTGAGGGTCTCTTTTTGAATGAGCAAGGAAGTCGCCGGCACTAACGCCATCCGCAGGAGCAGCAAGTCTTATAGCAGATATTTTAATCTGGGAATTCCCCTGGTATTCATCAATTATACCCGCTACTTTAACAACAATACCTGGCTTTATCTTAACAGATATCGCTTCAAAGTTATCCCACAAATTTCCGTTTAAGGTGAGAGTTTTATCTCCGAGATCAAGTGAGAGGAATTGTTTATTCGTTTTGGTAAGGCGGATTTCATTTTTCCTAACGATCAGGAAATGATTAAGTGCATCCCCTTTTTTTAATTGGTTTAATTCTTTTTGACTGAGCATATCGGAACGCTGCAAATATTATTTGATAATTTCAATAACACTCTCCATGGGGAGATGAGCAATAACAGAACGGTTCAGCAAATCGATCGAAACAGAAATTGTTTTGTCATTTTCACTCTCCTGGTAGGTGCCCTCGACACCGGCAAAAGGTCCCTCCTTAATCCTGACCTTTTTACCCGGAACAAGGCTATTCATTACATAAAAATCACCATCGTACTCAAGCATTTTTTTAAGATTGTCAATTTGCCATTCCGGAATCACCGCAGGCCGCCCTCTTTCGGTAACACATCTTACTATTGAGTATTGTTCCAGTGCGAGCAGTCTTTCCTTTTCATCTGCTTTAATAAAGACATATCCGCGGATGACAGGCTCTGTGATTTTCTTTTTCCTGTCGCTCCATTGTTTTAAAGTAGTTACTGTTGGAAGATAATGATTTATTCCGTTTGCCTCCAGTTGTTCGGAAGCTTTAAATTCGCTCCTGGGCTTTGTATAAAGAGCAAACCAGGATTTTATGTTATTTTCCCTGGTATCGTCTGTAAACATTTATTTACCGATAATTGATTTTCTACCGATAGAATAATATGTAAACCCCATATCCTCCATTTTGGATAAATCATATAGATTACGACCATCAAAAACCACAGGTTTTTTGAGGGATTTTTTTATTTTTTCGTAGTCCGGGGTCCTGAATTCGTTCCATTCAGTTACTATAATTAAAGCGTCCGCCCCGGTTAGTGCATCATAAGGGGTTTTGCAGTAGTCTATTTTATCTTTAAGTATTCTGCGCGTGGTTTCCATGGCTGCAGGATCATATGCTTTAATTTTAACATTTTTACCGAGAAGAGTTTGAATAAGTTTTATTGCCGGCGCCTCGCGTACGTCATCCGTGTTAGGCTTGAAAGCAAGTCCCCACACCGCGAAAGTTTTTCCTTCAAGGCCTTTTTTGAAATGATTTTCTATTTTATGGTAGAACCTGATAATTTGTTCCTTATTTATATCGTAGACAGATTTCAGGATCTTAAAATCATAATCATTTTCCCTTGCGGTGTTTATGAGGGCAATTACGTCCTTTGGAAAACATGAACCTCCGTAGCCTACGCCCGGGAACAGAAACCGTTTGCCGATTCTTGAATCCGAACCCACGCCTATTCTTACCTTATCTACTTCCGCACCGGTAATCTCGCAGAGATTGGCAATCTCATTCATAAATGAAATTTTGGTGGCAAGGAATGAATTTGCGGCATACTTTGTCACTTCAGCCGATTTTTCGTCCATGAAATAGATCGGGTTTCCCGACCTTACAAAGGGTTCGTAAAGCTGTTCCATTATGTCACGGGTTTTCTCATTACTTGTACCTACAACAACACGCTCCGGTTTCATAAAATCATCTACGGCCATTCCCTCTCTTAAAAACTCGGGATTGGAGGCAACATCGAAATCAAAATCAGGTGCATATTTTTTTACTGCATTCCTTACCCGGTCGCTTGTACCGACGGGTACCGTACTCTTGTTTACTATAACCTTAAACCCGAAACTCGGTTCTGCCTTAAACATTTTGCCAAGGTCTTCAGCCACTTTCAGTACATACTGAAGATCGGCGCTTCCGTCGTCATCCTGGGGAGTTGGAAGACACAGGAAAACCAGCGATGAATGTTTAACTGCTTCAGAAAGATCGGTGGAAAATTTTAATCTCCCGACTTTTATATTTCTATCAATAAGCAGATCAAGTCCCGGCTCATAAATAGGCACTATCCCTTTTTTTAATTTCTTTACTTTTTCTGAATCGATATCAACGCAATAAACGGTATTACCCGTTTCGGCAAAACAAGTGCCTGTTACCAGTCCAACATACCCTGTTCCTACAATAGCTATATTCAATTAAGTCTCCTTATTGCCTTCTATTTCTGATTTAATACGGGTTCAGAGATCCTGAAATTTTACTCTAAGCTCGGGACCCTTCATCGATTTCTTAAGGATTTTCTTCACACCAAGGTTCTTATACCGTAAAGCAGTCTGGTCCTCCAGATCTTCAGCAAATAAACAAACCGGAATTCCTGCCGTACGGTTCTCTGATTGCAGTATTTCCATAAACTGAATTCCGTCCATCAACTGCATTTTATCATTCAGGATTATCATTGAAGGCATTTTTTGTTTTATCTCATCAACTGCTTCAAAACCATTCGGACAGATTCTTACAGTATAGGATGGTTTAAGTTCTTCGATTACATTTTTCATCTCTGAACAGAGCCCATTCTCAAGTCCTACCAATAATATATTCTCCCTGAACAAAGGAAAAGTAAAATGAAATTCCGAGCCCGAATCAGATTCAGAGAAATACCAGATATCACCGCCATGCTTCTCAATTATCTCGCGGCATAGAATAAGTCCCAGACCGGTTCCTTTTTCTCCTCCGGTGCCTGGTGTTGAGAAGATTTTATTTATCTGGAAAAGCTTATGCTTATTTGGTTCCGGTATTCCTTTCCCTCTGTCTTTAACAACGAACTCAATAAACTTATCGTTGAAAGGTGAAGTTTTTATATCAATAATCTTATTTTCGGTAGAATATTTTATGGAGTTTTCCAGAAGGTTCAGAACCACCTTAGAGAATAATGTCTCATCTGCTTCTATATACAAATCGGCGGCCACATAAACCCTTATCTCAATACTTTTTCTCACTGTCTCACCTGTAAGAGCAGATATCACGTTATAGACAGCGTTCCTTACATCTACTTTAGAAAGTTCTGTATGGGATCTCCCCGTCCTTAAACGCGACCAGTCAAGCAGGTTATTAATAAGCTTCAGTTGTTTTACCGAAGAGGAATGTATCAGGTTCAGGTATTCATTTTTCTCTTCTTCCGGCAGCTTCGGTTCGTTCAGCAGTATCTCCGAGAATCCCAGGATACTTGTAAATGGTGAACGGAGATCATGCGAAAGGATAGCAATAAAATCATCTCTTGAATAATTAGCATCCTGAAGTCTCCGGATTTCTTCAGAAAGTTCAGCTTCCTGGTTTTTCAGATCGGAAATATTCTGAACGATTCCCACTGCACCTTTCAATTTTCCCGAAGGATACCTTTCTGCGTGAACCGATTCCCTGACCCAGATGTGTGTATTATTTTTGCCTGCTATCCTGTAGTCAGCTGTATACTGCTCAAAGGCTGGATTAGTAATCAGATCATTGAATTTTATTTTCAAAGGTTCAATGTCTTCTTCGTTAACCAGGTTATACCATTTCCCGCGCATCCCTCTGAGTTCAGAAGGATCAAAGCCGGTGACAGATAAAACATTTTCGGAATAATTTATTTCCTCGATGTCCTCCTCCAGCGTCAGAAGCCAGGTAAACCTGTCCTCAAATTCACTGTAGTTTCCGGATAATAGGTCAACGGGAAGGTTTTGAAGTGTATGTTTTTCCAAAATAAATCTGCTTATTTATCGTCTTATAATTACAAAGTTTATAAATAAATAACTTTAAATATAAAAATAATCCTTCCAGTTGAAAAATAATTAACTTTGGAAAATGCCGAAAGTTGTGATGTTTTACACGGCTAAAAAAGGCTATTTAGATCAGACTTCAGTGATTTTTGCAAAAGTTCTTTTAATTCCTTTATGATATTTAACCTTGGGATACCCGATTATCAGGAAAATTCCACTTTTGCATCTGTTATTTATTTTATACTGCTTCTTAAGTAATGCTCCCCCATGCTCAAGGAAAGGATGTATACTTCCTATCATGCAGGTACCGAACCCCAATGATTCCGCAGCCAGCATTGCATACGATGCAGGGATATATGGATCGGCGTGGTCCGAATGAGGAGAACCATAGAAATATAACGCGAGCGGGGCATTATATAGAAGCCAGTCCTCCCCCTTTTTATTTCTTTCTATCAGGAATTCAATGAGAGGAATAAGGAAAGATTTATACATTTCATAATCAGAATGTGAGATAAATGGCCGCCATAAGGGAAGGGTCCATTTCGAAAACATCCAGCGGATGGAATCAAGGTATTTTATAAAATCATTTGAAAATGCTTTTACTTTCTCCTTCCCCCTGAAAATGACAACTTCCACATCTGAAGGGGGAATGCCCATTGGGGATGTTACAGCGGCTTCCAGGATCTTATTGATATCATCCTGCTCAATATCTTTATCTTTAAAGTCTCTTATACTTCTCCGTTTGAACATCAGAGAATATAGCTGTTTATAATTTGCGGCAGTTTTTGCTTCGGGAAGGGGAACAAAGTCGTCCATTGTAATCGTACGGCCTTCGACTTCAATACAGTCCTCGGGACAAACAGCAACACACTGGGCGCAGCCTACACATCCGAAGAGAGGATTTTCGTCTATAGTTATTTTTCCGTTCTTCATCTGCAGCGTGAGGTCCTTGCAGACCAGCGAACATAGGCCACAATCGCTGCACTGACTAAAATCAATTTTTACTTGAGCATTTTCACTGGTACGCGATGTTGTAAGAGACATATTTTTCCCCGGAAATTTAATCCCGATATTTAATTACTTGAAGATATTTTTAAAAAATTGAATAAGCAACAACAATTTTGACCGGGGTGTTCCGGCGAAATTAGCCTCCTGCAAAATTTTGTATCTAAAACAGCTTGCTAATCCAGTAGGAGTTCAACATCTGTTATATTTTATTTCTTGAATAGTGCTAATCCCGTGGAGATTCCATCAGCTGTAATATTTTATATCTCGAATAGCTTGCTAATCCCATAGGGATTCAACATCTGTAAACCTGTAACCCTCAGTTCTGCAGGATTCCCATCGGGAATCAACCCACATTTGTATTTTTTTCTACAAAAACCTTTGCAACATCGAAAATAAGTGAGGGGTTGTTTACCAGGGCAGTGGTGAATAATTTTTTAAGGGTTCTTTTTTCGTAAGGAACTTTGGAAAAGCTATGCGCAATATTATTAAACTTATCATCCGTGAAATTATAAATTCCATTCTTAATCCTGTCAAAGATTTCATGACGTTTCCCCAATCGTTTAGCCCACTCTTTATCATACGTCAAAATATGATCAGGTTTATTTTCTTTAACGGCTTCCGCTGCTATTCGTCCAGCAATGCTTCCGCCAATCATTCCGCTGGCAATACCCCCTCCGCTTAATGGATTTACCTGTCTTGCTGCATCTCCAGCCAGCATTATTCCCGGACCGGATATCTTCGGTAGTGTGATGCTGCAGGGAACTCCACCGGCTATCGTTGTAAGTACCGGAGCCTGCGGATAATATTTATTCATAAAATCATTAAGAAACGACTGTGCGGATTTCTTTTTACCGATAAGGCCGCTTACTCCTAATCCGATGTTTGCCTTCCCTTCTCCTTTCGGAAATATCCAGAAATAACCATTAGGGGCATATTCCTGTCCGAAATAAAAGTAGAGTGTATCTTCTTTTACAGGAATATTAGCAGCAGTTATTTGTACTGCACTTTCCATATCGCGAAAATCTATGTGCGTTTGTAGTCCCGCCCACCTGCCTGCACGGGATTCAACTCCGTCGGCAGCAATAACAACCTTAGCACTTACCTCTTTTTGCTCTCCTTTAAATTCATACTTCACCCCGCTTACGTTTCCATTGGTAAATAGAAGTCCGTTTACATAAGCTCTGGTTAATATCTCCGCACCTGCGTCCGCGGCCGTTCTCGCCAGTTCATAATCAAAAATCCTGCGTTCAAGAACATAGCCGGCATCGCCGAATTCAATATTCACTTCACTGCCGTCGGGCGCATTAAAAGAAAACTTACTGATAACAGCGGCAATCCATTTAGGATCAGGCTGAATAAATTCCTCAACCCCTGCCTTGCTTATTGCCTCCCCGCATCTTACCGGGTAGCCTACATCGCGGTCTTTTTCAAGCATCAGGACGGATACTCCTAACCCGGCCGCAGTTCTTGCTGCTATGCTCCCCGCAGGTCCCGCGCCTACAACTATTACATCGTAATTTTTATTCACATACCCCTTCTTTTTAAATTCTATAACCTCAATTGGACAGCTCCACACGCATTTAGCACAATTCGTACACCGCTGATCAATTATATTTATTTCCGCTTCCTTTAATTCGATTGCGTCTTCGGGACATATGCCGACGCAGCACCCGCAAAAATCGCATCTGTCCGGGAGAATATTGATCAGAAGCTTTCCGTTTTTAGCCTGTCTGTACTTCATTTATCAATCATAATTTAATTGGACTGAAATTAAAAATAATTAGTCTGAAAGGATATTTATAAAAGAAGTAAGTTTAAGAAAATTTTTGGGGAAGATTTCCGAAATCCGCCATTTTTACTCTATTATTACTTTAAGAAGTTTATTTGATCAGCAATTTAACTTTTAGGCAGGGGTAACCAAGCCGCATTTAATGCGGCTTTTTTTTAAAAATGCACATCTTCGTTCTCAAGGTCCTCTTTTATGAGTTGCTTCTCCCTCGTAAGTTCTCTGATTTCTTTTAAAAGCTCAAGTTTTTTACCTTCATCATTAAGGGAGGGCATGGTATCGTTTAGGAGCGTAATTTTATCCTCAACCTGTTTTAACTTAAATTTTCTAACGGCATCAGATGAATACTTTTTCAATATTTTTTCATACTCAACCGAAGGATTTATGTCTTCCCAGTTTTTGCTGATCTGGTATTTTTCAAACGATAATTCCCTTACATACGATTTCGCTTCCTCATCGTTCATTTTTTCTATCAGCGAGGCTGCAGTCAGATCTTCCTCATGCATTACAGCGGAATGAACCAATTCTGCCAATTCCATGTGTATGTTTATTCTGAACTCATCCGGCTTTATATGGCGCAGGATAAAGTCGCAGGTTTCTCTGTTCCCTTCCAGCAGCATTTTAACTAGCTCACGTTCAAGACTTACGGTTTCCAGGGTTAACTTTACTTCCGACTTTAATACTGTATTCTCTTTCTGCGACGCCTTTCTCTGCTGCCTGTTTTCTTCAACTGTCTTCTGTTTGGTTAATCCCACTTTAATCTTGTCAAATTCACTTTCTATGAGCTTTTCTCTTAGATTAAATTTCCTGGCAATATTTTTAATCAGGATGTTAACCTTTAGTTCATCACTTATTAAGGCAAGAGGTCTCACCAGGTCGCGTATTGCCTCTGTTGTTTTGGCAGGATCCTCAAACATCCCTAATGAATCGTAGTAATCCGACTGGTACTCCAGGAAATTCTTTGCCGATTTTACCAGCTCATCAAACTTCTCTTTTCCGTAATTGTTCACGTATGAATCGGGATCCTCACCCTGCGGAAGTGAAGCAATTTTTATCTCAAAGTCTTTTTTAAGCAGTATCTCTATACTCCTCATCGCAGCTTTAATACCTGCAGTATCGGCATCGAAAAGAAGAACCACATTTTTCGTATACCTTGATAAAAGCTGAACCTGTTCTTCTGTAAGAGCCGTGCCTGAGACAGCAACTACGTTCTTAATTCCGCTCTGGTAAAGGGAGATCAGATCCATATACCCTTCAACCAGGATAGCTTTATCAAGCCTCCTTATTTCATCCTTTGCATGGGATAATCCGTAAAGGATTCGCCCTTTAACGTATATGGACGATTCAGGCGAATTCAGGTATTTGGCAGATCCCTCTTTATTCTCAAGTATCCTCCCTGCAAATGCTACTACTCTGCCATTGGGCGAAAAAATCGGGAAGATGATCCTTGAGGAAAACTTATCATATAAACGGCCTTCTTTCGATTTACCGATCAGACCAAGCTCAAGTGCCTTTTCGATGTCAATTTTCTTTTTCTGCAGGAAGTAGAGCAGATTATCCCATCCGTTAAAAGCATAACCTAGTCCAAACGCTCTCATTGTCGCAGGTTTTATCTTCCTGTTCTGAAAATAATTTAGGGCGATCTCACCCTCATCAGAATTCAAAAGATTATGAGAGAAATGTCTTGCCGCTTCAGTATTTATATCATATAAAATTTCCTGTTCTGACTGACGCTCATCCGATTCCTGCTGCTCTAGCTCAAGTGGAATTCCCAGTTCCTCAGCCAGCTCCTGCACCGCTTCAACGAAAGAAATCTTTTCATATTCCATTAAAAATTTGAAAACATTCCCACCCGTATGACATCCGAAACAATGAAAGATCTGCTTTTCATCGCTAACTGTAAAAGAGGGAGTTTTTTCTGAATGGAACGGACAAAGCCCAAGAAAGTTTTTCCCCCTCTTCCTAAGCTGCACATAAGCCGATATCACATCAACTATATTCGCTGCAGACCGGATCTCTTCTATTTTATTCTCAGAAATTCTCATACTTACGCTTTAGAACAGAAATCATTTGTATATAACCGATTTCAATTTAATCAATAAATTTAAAAAACTCGCTCACAAAATAAGTTACTTTCATCCAGTGGCGGGCCCGGGGATAGATTTTAGCACAAATATAAATTCTATGAAAGTAGGCTATTTGTTATATTTGTTTCTCCGACAGGCTTGAATATGGAACTTTTTAGAGTTAAACAAGATTAAATATCTATGATTGAATCGATAAGTAAGGAAAAAAAATACTGCAATAGTCTCACCTCATATTCACGTTATAAAACAAGAGTTGTAAATGTAGGCGATATCCCGCTAGGCGGCACTTACCCTATAAGGATCCAGTCGATGACTATCACCAATACGATGGATACTAAAGCTACGGTAGAACAGACTATAAGAATGGTGGAATCGGGCTGCGATTATGTTAGAATAACAGCCCCCAGCAAGCTTGAAGCACAGAACCTTGAGAATATCAAAAATGAATTAAGACAGCAGGGTTATAAAGTTCCACTCATCGCAGATATTCACTTTACTCCCAATGCAGCCGAAATAGCGGCAAGAATAGTGGAGAAGGTAAGGGTTAATCCTGGTAATTATGCAGATAGAAAAAAGTTTAATATTATTGAATATACCGACCAGCAGTACGAAGACGAGTTAAACAGAATAAGACAAAAGTTTACCCCCCTTGTAAGGATTTGTAAAGAGTATGGCACAGCTATGCGGATCGGTACGAATCATGGTTCGCTGTCTGACAGGATCATGAGCCGCTACGGCGATACTCCTCTCGGTATGGTTGAATCTGCCCTGGAGTTTGTAAGAATATGTGAGGAGCTAAATTATCATGAAATAGTTCTTTCAATGAAGGCAAGCAACCCGCAGGTAATGGTGCAGGCGTACCGACTCCTTGTTATGAAGATGGAAGAAGAAGGGATGAATTATCCTACTCATCTTGGTGTAACAGAAGCAGGAGGCGGCGAGGACGGCAGAATAAAGTCGGCCCTTGGTATAGGCACTCTCCTTGAAGATGGAATCGGCGATACTGTGCGTGTTTCTCTTACAGAAGATCCTGAATTTGAAGCTCCTGTTGCTATTGAACTGGTTGAAAGATATAAGGAAAGAAGAAGCCATAAAGAGATTATCCCGGTTACGGATGTCCCTGTCGATCCTTTCGAATACAAGAAGAGACATACGTTAGAGATTCTAAATATAGGGGGATCAAATGTTCCTATAGTTGCTGCTGATTATTCTCACCGAAACATTTCAGATCCAAAGGACCTGGCTGATATCGGATACAGATATGATGCGGCTACCGATAAATGGAATGTAAGCGACAGCGCAGCCGATATCCTTTTCTCGGGAAATGCAGACATCCCATTTGAATTACCTTCCGGTCTTAGACTGTTGAAGTCTTATGATTCGTGGAAAAAAGACCTGCGTGGTTACCCGGTAATTCCTTCTGCTGTGTACCTGAACGGGAAAGATTATTCAGATTCCCTCAACCTTATACAGATTGAATTGAAAGACCTTACCCCGGAAATATTAAATAAACTTAGAGAAGATAAAACCGCCGTAATTCTTTTAACCACTGAAAATCTGCATGGAATGGGCGAACAGAGACGGGCTTTCTTTGAGTTGATGAATAACAGTATTGATAATCCTGTTATCATTAAGAGAACCTATGAGAATATTGATATTGATCAGCTGAGATTATTTGCTTCAACCGATCTTGGTGGTCTTCTTATTGACGGCCTGGGAGACGGAGTTTGGGTTAGTTTAATAGGTAAACTCAAAGCTGAGGAGAAGGAGTTTAATGGTCACAACAAGCTGGTTAGAAAATTTGTAAATATTAATGAATCATTTGAGACCGTAATTAACCGCACCCTTTTCGGAATACTTCAGGCAGCCAGGGTAAGGATATCAAAAACAGAATATATTGCCTGCCCTTCATGCGGAAGAACTTTATTTGATTTGCAGATAACTACGGAGAAAATAAGGAAGCGTACAGAGCACCTGAAAGGCGTAAAGATAGCAGTAATGGGATGCATTGTTAATGGTCCCGGTGAAATGGCAGATGCCGATTACGGTTATGTCGGTTCAGGAGTAGGAAAGATTACCCTGTACCGGGCTAAAGATATTGTGAAGCGAAATGTGCCGGCTGAAAACGCTGTTGATGAATTGATAGAGCTGATAAAAGAAGATGAAAACTGGATCGATCCAATAAATTAATCGGGGCACTGGCTCGATTGTTGATTATTAAGTATCGATCTGGTATATTTAGAGACTTGATATGGATAAACTAATTTTAGAAAAACTTAAATTTCTCGATCTTGTTAAATATTCTGCTCCCGCAAAAACCATAAAAGCAGAGAAATTATAAAAATGCACTTCAAATTTTAGAAGTGCATTTTTTTTGCTATGAAGTGCATTGAAATAATTAAATATCTGGAACAATGGGCTCCTAAAGAAACAGCCTGGGAAAAGGACAACGTAGGATTGCAGGTAGGATCGGGCAAAAGAGATATAAAAAATATTTTCCTCTGTCTTGATGTGACTCCCTCCGCGGTCGATGAGGCCGTCAGGAAATCATGCAACCTGATAATTTCACACCACCCCCTTTTATTTAACCCCCTCAGGAGAATTTCGACTGATAGAGACCAATGTTCCCAGATTATCGAGAAACTTATTAAAAACGATATTACCCTTTATTCCGCACATACTAACCTTGATTATACAAGAAACGGCGTAAGCTTCAGACTTGCCAAAGAGTTAAAACTGAAGAATATAGATTTCCTCACCAGGCTAAGTTCTAACCAGGTAAAACTCGTAGTTTTTGTCCCTGACGATGCCCTTGAAAAAGTTTCAAATGTAATTTTTAATGCTGGCGGAGGCAGGATCGGTGAATATTCAAACTGCAGTTTCCGAATTTCAGGAAAGGGAACCTTCAAGGGTTCGGGCAAAACTACTCCCGCCGCAGGTACAAAAGAAGTTTTCGAGACAGTAAATGAAGTCCGGCTTGAAGTCCTGGTCGATTCCTGGAAATTAAAACATGTACTTTCTGAGATGTTGAAGGTTCACCCCTATGAAGAACCTGCATATGATGTATATCCCCTCAATAACGAAAATGTAAACCACGGTATAGGTGCAGCGGGCTATCTTGATTACCCCATGAGTACCGAAGAATTCCTTGCATATGTTAGTGATAAGCTTAAGCTGAAAAACTTCAGGTTCTCAGGTGATGGAAAGAAAAAGATAAGGAAGGCAGCTGTGTGCGGAGGATCAGGAAGCGAATACATAAAAGATGCTGTTAATGCAGGAGCAGATGCTTATATCACAGCGGATGTGAAGTATCATACCTTCCAGGAAGCAGAGAATAAAATTTTGTTGATAGATGCGGGACATTATGAAACTGAGATTTTTTCAATGGATGAGGTCAAAGAGAAACTTAAACCTCTTGTGAATAAGGAAATAAAAATTTTTAATTACAGTAAAAGTACTAATCCGGTTAAATTTTTTATAAATAAAAAGGAGAATGGATAAATTGGTAAACAGATTAAAAACCCTGTATGAATTGCAGCAGATTGATGACCAGCTAGATGAACTGGAGGAACTCCGGGGGGATTTACCAAACGCCGTTCAGGCACTTCAGGATAAGATAGATGGTATAAAGGAACAGGTGACAGAAAAGGAGACTAAACGAAAAGAGTCGCTTGAAAAAAGAGAAGAAAATGAAGAAGAAGTAGAGAAGCTCAAGGCAAATCAGAAAAAATTCAAAGCTCAGTTATACCAGGTTAGAAACAACAAAGAGTATGACGCATTAACGAAAGAAATTGATCATACCGAAGAACAGATGACTAAACTGGAAACAGAAAACGATGCCCTGGCTGATCAGAGCAAGAACCTTGCAGAGGATATCGAATCTCTGAGCCCGCAGCTTGGTGAACTCGATGAAGAATTGAAGGTTAAGCAGGCTGATCTCAAAGAGATCATTAAAGCCAATGAAAAGGAAGAAGCAAAACTGCGCACGCAGAGAAAAGAAATCGAAGCACAGACAAGGAAACCTGATTACTCCGCATATATGAGGATAAGAAGAGCGAAAAAAGGCAAAGCAGTTGCGACTATCAAAAGGTCGGCCTGCTCAGGATGCCATAACATCGTTCCGCCTCAGAGGCAGCTTGAAATAAGAAGAAATAACAGGCTGTTCTTCTGTGAATACTGCGGAAGGATACTGGTTTCACCCGAAATAGCTGAACTCGCTGAAGAATAAATTCAGGATCGTAAAAAATAGATTTTTTTTCCTTCTGTTTTTAAGGGAAATCTGCATAAAGACTATCCTATGGTTCTTTTCTGCTGACTTATGGCATTAAATTTATTATATTCACCTCAGTTAAATATTAATTATCATTTCTTTTAGTTTTAAAACTTAAGAGATTGAAAAGAGTTTAAAGAATAAAAATACGGTTCAGAACGGGCAATTGCTCTTCCGGTAAAACGGATGGGAGGAAAGTCCGAACTTCACAGAACAGAGTGCCGGGTAACCCCCGGGAGTTGTATGGAGAAATCTTATAACTACGGAAAGTGCCGCAGAAAATATACCGTCCCGGCTAAAACCCGGGATAAGGGTGAAAAGGCAGGTTAAGAGCCTACCGCGGTAATGGCAACATTGCCGGTCCCGAAAGGGAGTCCGTTTTACGGATCATGGCAAACCCCACTCGAAGCAAGGTCAAATATGGAGATTCATCTTTTAATAGTGCGTAGTTGTTCGCTTCGATACCCGATAATACCGGGTGTGATCTCCGGGTAGACCGCTGGAGTTCTGCAGCAATGCAGGGCCAAGACAAATAATTGCCGTCCCGCTCCGGCGGGAATACAGAATTCGGCTTATAGTTCTGAGCAGTGTTTTGTTCTTTTATAATTTTATTATCTCTTAAAAGAGTATTATGCCAGAAAAACGCTGGAAAATAAGAGAGGTCATCGACGACTATAATACACGGTCGCTCGCTGATTCGCTCAATATCTCAGAGGTATTGGCCAGACTTCTTGTTTTAAGAGATATAAAAACCTTCACCCAGGCTAAGAATTTTTTCCGCCCTTCTATTGATTCACTCCACGATCCTTTCCTCATGGATGGAATGGAACCGGCAACTTATCGTGTTATCCAAGCTTTAACAGAAAATGAGCGTATAACTGTCTACGGCGATTATGATGTTGATGGAACCTGTTCAACTGCGGTGCTTTACCTTTTCCTGAAAGAACTTGACGCTAATGTTGAATATTATATACCCAAAAGGCTTACAGAAGGATACGGTATTTCGGCCGCAGGTGTAGAGTATATTAAAAGCCGCGGAACATCTCTCCTGATAGCAGTCGACTGCGGTATTACCGCAATCGAGGAAACGGAACTGGTTAATAAGCTGGGTATGGATCTGATTATCTGCGATCATCATCAGCCGAAGGAACAGATACCAAATGCTTATGCAGTACTTGATCCTCTTAAGCCTGAATGCAATTATCCTTTTAAGTATCTGTCCGGTGCAGGAATAGCATTCAAGCTGGCGCAGGGTGTGGCTGAAAGGATTGGCAAAAGAGAAATGCCGATGCAGTATCTCGATCTTGTTGCACTCGCTGGTGCAGCCGATATCGTGCCTCTGGTTGATGAAAACCGTGCCCTTGTAAGTGAAGGTATTAAGATTATAAATGAAAATCCCCGCCCGGGAGTTGAAGCTTTGATTTCTAAAAGCAACGTCCATCCGGGAAACCTGAATACCGGTCAGATAGTCTTTACCCTCGCACCGAGAATAAACGCTGTCGGCCGGCTAGGCGATGCAGAACGTGCTGTTCAGCTAATGATAACTAAGGACAAAGCTGAAGCTCATAAGCTTGCCCAGGTTCTTGAAACAGAAAATTACGAGAGAAGAAAGATTGATGTGGATACGTTTGATAATGCTCTCGAACTGGTTGCGAATACAATCGATCTGAAAGAGGAATTGTCAATTATTCTCCACCAGGCAGAATGGCATCCGGGAGTGATTGGTATTGTTGCCTCGCGTCTTGTTGAAAAGTACTACCGCCCCACAATAATGCTCACGACCGTCGACGGTGTGGCAAAGGGTTCTGCAAGAAGTATTTCTAATTTTAATATTTATGAAGCTCTTAAAAAATGTGAGGATCTGCTGATCCATTTCGGAGGGCATCAGGCAGCGGCAGGACTTGCAGTCGAGGTCGATAAAATTGAAGAGTTTAAGACGAAGTTTAACCAGATCGTAAGGGAAACTGTTACCGAGGCGGATCTTTTTCCCGAGGTTCATATTGACTCTAAGCTTAAATTTTCAGAAATAACACCTAAGTTTTTGAGAATTATTGACTTGTTCTCTCCTTTTGGTCCCGGTAATACGAGACCAGTGTTCTTGTCTGAAGAAGTAACTGTATCAGGAACTCCGAGAGTTGTGGGAAATGATCACCTTCTCGTTGCATTTAAACAAAACGGATGTGAAAGAGTGTTTGACTGCATCGGCTTTAATATGGGCAGCTACTGCGATATCATCGGGAAGGAAGATCAGCTTCTGGATGTTGTTTACTCGATAGATAAAACAGTAAGAGACGGAAGGATATTCCCTCAGTTTAAAATCAAAGATTTAAAAGTTTTAGAAAAAATAAATAGGAGTATAGTCTAAATGTCTGGTCACTCGAAGTGGGCAACGATTAAAAGAAAAAAGGGCGCGCTGGATGCTAAACGCGGCAAGATGTTCACAAAATTAATCAAAGAGCTTACAATAGCCGCAAGAGAAGGCGGTGGTGATCCCTCAGCAAATCCAAGACTTCGGCTGGCGGTTGATAATGCTAAAGCGGCAAATATGCCACAGGATAATATCGAAAGAGCTATTAAGAAAGCTACAGGTGAACTTGAAGGCGTTACATACCATGAATTAACTTATGAAGGTTACGGACCTGCAGGTGTGGCAATACTTGTTGAGGTTGCAACTGATAATAAGAACAGAATCGTTGCTGAAGTTCGGCATATTTTCAGTAAATACGGCGGCAGTATGGGTGAGAACGGATCAGTGGCATGGATGTTCGATCGCAAAGGTGTAATATCCCTCCCTCTGCAGGGAAAATCTGAAGACGATATTATGGAAATTATTCTCGATGCAGGAGCAGAAGATCTTCAGGCCGAGGATGAATTTTTCGAGATACAGACGCCGCTTGAAAGTTTTGAACCTGTCAGAAAATCACTGGTTGATAAAGATCTTTCAATAGAGAATGCTTCGCTGCAGTGGATCGCTAAGAATACTGTCCCGGTTGCAGGCGAAGATGCTGAGAAAGTAATGAAGTTGATTGAGGCTATGGAAGACAACGATGATGTCCAGAACGTTTATTCTAATGCCGATATCGATGAAAGTTCAATAAACTAAAGCGTTTTGCGCTTAAAATTAAATGATTATACTCGGAGTTGACCCCGGAACAAATTTCACCGGTTTCGGAGTAATAAATTATACCAAAAATAACTTTACCCGGATCACTCACGGAATAATCAAACTACCGCCTTCAAAAACTTTACCCCTTAAACTTGAAATAATCTATAATGAGCTTAACGGACTTATTAAGCTCTATAAACCTGATGAGTTCGCCATAGAGACAGCTTTCTACGGTAAGAACGTGCAGTCGGCAATGAAAATAGGTTACGCCCGCGGCGTTTCAATACTTGCGGCTGTGCATAATAATGTACCCACAAGCGAATATTCACCGAGAGAAGTAAAAAAATCTATTGTGGGAAATGGTGCCGCTTCGAAGGAGCAGGTGGGATTTATGATAAGAACGCTGCTTGAGATTAAAACAGTAAAAATGAAATCCGATGAGAGCGACGCACTTGCAATTGCACTATGTCATGCATTCAGATTAAAATCGACAACGAAAAAAAGTAAGGATTGGAAATCCTTCATAGAAGCATTTCCCGAACGTATTATTAACCAATGAGCTGTTTTATGATTGGCTTTCTAACCGGAAAAATAATCTCTCTTAAACCTACAAAGTTACTTCTGGATGTTAACGGGGTGGGATATGCTGTAAACATCTCAATTAACACCTATGAGAATATTTCAGAAAAAGCGATGATCTCTCTTTTCATTCATACCAGCGTAAAAGAGGATTCCATTACACTCTTCGGTTTTTTCACTGAACCCGAGAAACAGATGTTTGAGCTTCTAATTTCTATTACGGGTATAGGTCCCAAACTAGCACAAAGTATTTTATCAGGAATACAGACCGACGATCTGAAAGATGCTATCCAGCGGGGTGACGTTTCAAGGATTATAGCAGTCCCCGGGATAGGCCGGAAAACCGGAGAGAGACTCGTGCTTGAACTGAAGAATAAAGTTGACCAGGTATCTGAAGCCGGCACAAAAGAGATTCCGTTCAGTGTTAAAAATGAAGCTGCGGCAGCGCTCACAACATTGGGTTATAACTCTAAGGTGGCAGATAAGATCATAAGGGATATTCTATCAGAGGACCCTAATTTATCCCTCGAAGAACTTATCAAAAAATCCCTCTCCTCCCTGAACAAGTAATTTTATATCTATTGCCGTCAGTTTTAACTGACGGGACATTAGTAAATCATAAAGCATTCCGGCTTTAGCCTAATCATTTCCACTGGACTACTGGTTTAATGGCTAACGCCTGGTGGATTGTATTATTATTTTTTGTCCGCCGGTTAAAACACGACGGCAAAGAATCAGTCCATTGCCTCATTGCTGCCCTGATCGCTGCTTTGGCGGCGTTATACTAGTAGGAATGTGTCTCAGAATAACAATTCCCAGCCGCATTGCGGCGACACAAAACCACACACCCTCGAAACCATTCCTTGTTATACATCTGGAATTAAACTACCTCACATTCCAGTGAAGCTATCCCTGTAATTTCCGCGTGAAGCTTATCCCCCCTTACAACCTTATTTACTCCAGCCGGTGTTCCCGTAAATACAAGATCACCTTCCTCAAGCGTCATTAACGAAGAAATGTATTCTACAATCTGCACCGGCGTAAAGATCATCTTGTTAAGTTTTTCGTGCTGCCTCTCGGTATCATTAACGCGTAAAATAATTTCTTCATCAAGAGTCAGCCTGTAATCTTCTATGGATATGAAATCCGACAAAACAGCCGAAGTATCAAATCCTTTTGCAATAGTCCAGGGATGTCCTTTCTTTTTGAATTCAGTTTGAATATCACGGAGAGTCATATCGAGTCCTACCCCATAAGCTTTTATTGCTTCATCTGCTTCTTTTTCATTTGCATCTTTTATTGTATTTCCGATTAACAAAACCAGTTCCGTTTCATGGTGCATATCTGTTGAAAAAGAAGGGTGAACAATTTTATCACCCGAAAAGATCACCGCAGAAGTAGGTTTCATGAAAATTACCGGCTTCTCAGGAACCTCATTTCCAAGCTCTTTAGCATGCTCAACATAATTACGTCCCACACACACTATTTTCCCGATTGGATAGGTCTTACTGCTATTTTTAATTTTAACTTGTTTCATAACTTCCGCAAATATTTTTCTAAAAACTATACTCGTAAAAATAGAAAAATTTGCTGAGTTTCACTTCGTTAAAAGTTTTATTAATCCTTATATTTCAGGATGTCCGACATTACTCCAGGAGCCGGATCCATATAAAGGCCGGTCAGGTAAAACCGGGATGGGCTGGTCGATATATATAATGGTTTAGCAGTGGAGATGCCAAGCGAGTACCTTAACCTTTGGGAATAACTTTTATCACTATGTATCAGGTTTTTTGTTTTTTCTTAGTTGCTGCAGGAAAAAGAACATTGTTAAGGATAAGTCTGTAGCCGGGGGAATTTTTATATAAGGAAAGATCGGTTGGCGGATCACCAACAGCGTGCTGGTAGTCTTCGGGATCGTGACCACCATAAAAAGTAAACGTTCCCCTGCCGTAATTGCCGTGAATGTATTTTACCTGGTCGGTGCCCGGACGTTCGGCGAGAATTATTACTGATTTCTTTATGAGCTCCTTACGGAACATTGTTGTCTGCCCCATAAAGCCTCTGATTACATTCGCATGATCCTGGGTCAGCATTGTGGGAACGGGATCATACTTGGCGGAAAAATCAAACAGCGTGAAGTAATCATTTGCAAAGTTGCCCACTTCTGCAGGCTGGATATCAATGTTGCTGTATTCGTACACATAAGGATTCATTTCAAGTTTGAAGTCGGTGAAAGCAAGAGTATTGGAAAAATCCAACTTGCTCTGGGCATCCGGATCAGCGGCATCCCCATCGTACATCTGAGCGCAGATATCAACGTTATGTGCCGCCAAAGCTATATCATAAGAGTCCGTTGCAGAACACATAGCAAACAAGAAACCTCCCTGACCCACAAAATTCTTTATATCCATTGCCACGGATTTCATCATTTCAGAGACCTTCTTAAAGCCGTTCTTTTTTGCATCATTCTCATACATCAACTGATTATCTATATACCACTGTGCATTGCTGAAGCTGGCATAAAACTTTCCGTACTGACCTGTAAAGTCCTCATGGTGAAGGTGAATCCAGTCGTATTTTGAAAGATCACCCCTCAAAATCTCATCATTCCATATTTTGTCGTACGGTATCTTTGCATACTCAAGCGCAAGGGTTACGGCGTCATCCCATGGCATAAATCCCGGAGGGACGTACACAGCAATTTTCGGAGCTTTCTCAAGGCGCACGACATCCATATTATTGTCTTCACTCTGAACGGTCGAATATATATCTGCAGCCTGTGAAGTCGATAGAAGATCGAAGCCAACACCTTCAACCCTGCATTCAACTGCAATTTTGTTATCATAGTCAATCATAAATGATCCGCCCCGGTAATTCAGAAGCCAGTCTGACTTAACCCCTTTCTGCAGAGCATGGAAAGTAATGCCGTAGGCTTTAAGATGATCGGTCTGCTGAAGATCCATATAGATAAGTATCTTGGATTGGGCAAATACACTTATAGTGGTTAAAGCAAGTACGAATAAAATCTTTCTGAACATAAAAAGCTTTTCAATTTAAAAAGTTAAAGGCGATTCAAATGATCGCCTTCATAAATAAAACGTATCCTGAAACAGATCAAGCCGATTTTCTGTCCGCATCCAGATATATAGGCTCGGCACCCTTTTCAATCACATCTTTCGTTATAATGCATTTATCAACATTTTCCTTATTAGGTAATTCATACATTACATCAAGCATAAATTCTTCCACAATTGATCTTAATGCACGGGCACCAGTTTTTCTAACCTCTGCTTTCTTAACGATTGCATCTATTGCAAACGGGTCAAATTCAAGTTCAACACCGTCGATCATAAATAATTTTTTGTACTGCTTGAGGATAGCATTCTTGGGCTCTGTAAGTATGCTCTTAAGTGCTTCTTCGTTAAGTGAATGAAGAGGTGCTGTTACCGGGATCCTGCCTATAAGTTCAGGGATTAACCCGAACCGGAGAAGGTCCTCAGGCTGCGCATATGCAAGCAGATTCTCTTCTGAAATTTTATCTTTCAAATCCTCACGTCCGAATCCCATCTTATTTTTATTTATTCGGGATGCGATAATTTTATCGATACCGTCGAACGCTCCACCGACGATAAATAAGATATTCTTGGTATTGACGTTAATTAGACTCTGTTCCGGATGTTTCCTTCCGCCTTTTGGGGGAACACCTGCAACGGTGCCTTCAAGGATCTTCAGCAATGCCTGCTGAACGCCTTCACCGGATACATCGCGGGTAATAGACGTGCTCTCGCTCTTCCGTGCAATCTTATCTATTTCGTCGATATAGACAATTCCCTTTTGGGCACGTTCAAGGTTGTAATCGGCTGCCTGGAGAAGATGAACAAGAACGGTTTCGACATCGTCGCCTACATACCCGGCTTCAGTAAGGGTTGTGGCATCGGCTATAGCAAATGGAACCTCCAGTATACGGGCAAGAGTCTGCGCAAGCAGAGTTTTTCCTACCCCCGTAGGACCGATTAACAAAATATTGCTCTTTTCAATCTCAACATCATCTAACTCGAAAAAGGAACCTTTCGAGTTAATTCTTTTATAATGATTATGCACCGCTACGGATAAGACTTTCTTTGCTCTTTCCTGTCCTATTACATACTCATCCAATGTCTTCTTAATCGATGAAGGGGGAGGTATCTGTGTGTTCTTTGTCTTTGTATTTGAGTAAGCAGCAAGGTTATTTCGTAATATATCCACGCTGCTGGATATACATATATCGCATATATAAACATCTGGTCCGGCAATCATACTGCCGACTTCACTCCCATCCCGGCCGCAAAACGAACACTTTACAATCTTCTGGCCCTGTTTTTTTCCCATACTTAACTCGCTTTGTTTCTTAATTTAACTATTTCATCCCTTGCGTCATCAAGATATAAGGAGTTCGGGTACTTCGCAAGTAGTTCCTCATACTTTTCGATGGCTTTAGACGTATCATTTAACCCAAATTCATAGATATTTCCCAACAAATATAAGGCTTTATCTGCATAAATGTTTTTACTCTCCTCACCCGCAATATTCTCAAACATTTCAATAGATTTATCATTATTTCCTGCAGCCAGCTGCATTTCAGCCTCTCTCAACGCGGCTATATTTTTCAGCATTAATGCTTTCGGATTCTCTGCAACCATATGATATTTTTCCGCAGCTTCAGTGAATTTCTTCTGGTCGGCAAGGAATTCGGCATCAGCAAATCTTACTAATTCCGACGAATCATTCATCGTAGTGTTCAGTAAAAGCGATAATTCTATGGCATCATTGGCATAGTTATCACCCAGATTGTTCAATATTTGTACCAGCTGATTTTTTGCATCCTTGAAGTTTCCTTTGTAAAAATCGATCCTGGCTAATAAATATTTACTGCTGTTTTTCTGATCTTCGGGAATTTTGGGTCTTTCTGTAACTTTTTGAAAATAACCGGCCGCGGCATCAAGATTTCCTTTCATAAGTTCTGCTTTTCCCGATTCAAGTTCTGCAGAAGCCCCGAATGCCGAAAATGATGCCTTTGTAAGTATTTTATTAAAGTATTCTCCAGCGCCGGAAAGATCTCCCTGGCTGTATAATTTTAGATTCCCGAGGCGCAGATATGATTCGAGTGCAACGTCTGAATTGGGATATTGATTGATTATATCATTATATGCACGAACAATTTCCTCAATTTTATCAGAACTGATAGAATTAAACCCATGGTAGGGCTTCCAGCTTTCCCCGGTATTCTGTTCCACCTGTGCTTCAAGGGTTTTTGCATAGCCGAGTTTTGCCGATGATACTACCGGAGAGCCCGAAAATCCGTCGATAATCTCGTTATAGAACTTTTCTGCAGTCTTATAATTGCCCTCACTGTAAAGAAGATCGGCAAGCCTTACCAGGTCGATTCCCTGCTTTTTGAATTCCTTATCCAGTTCGAGGTATAAATCAAATGCTTTTTGATAACTTTTATTCTCTACATATAACCTCGCAAGAAGATACCTTATACCCTGGTTATCTCCAGATTTGTTCTCAAATACCTCGATGGTTTTCGGCAGGGCATCCGTTTTATTAATGTAGTTAAACACTTTATTCTGTACGTTGGTAACCTGCTGTGGATTCTGGTTCAGAATGAACACATATTCTTCGGCTGCCTCTGTAAATCTCATTGTCAGGGCGTATAGTTCTGCAAGCTGGTAGGAAAATATAACAGGATCGTTGCTCTCATTCTTTCCTTTCTTTAATATCTCGATCGCTTTATCAAAATCTCTTCTGTCCAGCACATAATTCGAAATTATCCTGTAATTCATCGCGTCAGGAGGAAGTTTCTGCAAAGCCTCATCCCACACCTGGTAGGCCTTGTCAGAATTTCCCATAAGATAATATGTTGAGCCAAGTAGTCCGTACATATTAGCATCAGGAGTAATTTTCTGCATCCGTTCCTGGATGATCCTTACCGATCCCGGGTAATCCTTCAGTTGAAGATAAACATTATTTAATGCATCAAAGTACTGGAAATTATCAGGGTTCTGGTTGTACAGTTCTTCGTAAATAGATTTGGCTTTTTCAAGCTGCCCGGCCTGCAGGTATCCCTGTCCCAGCATATATCGCTGCTCCAGTGTCGGGTTGTTCTGTGCATAAAGGAACACCGGAATTGATAGTAAAATGAAGAATAAATTCTTATACATATAATTAAATATTGCCAAATAAAGCCGCACGATCAAGGGTATAAACTAAGTAATTAATACGATCACGAACATGATTTGTTCCCTGAACTGATTGAGGATTATAGAATGTTTTTTATGCTTAGATAAAGGTTTAATCTTCCCGGAGGGAATGAATATTTGTAACAGGAGTTCATTCAACTCAATCTCAATTCCGTAGGAATTGAACCCATTTGTTTTAATTGGTCGTTTGAGTAGTTAGATAGATTTATTTAGTTTAAATGATACTAATATGACGCAGAGATGAGCAATAACATAAAAGAAAAAGAATTCGAGCGTTCGGTAAAGAATAAGTTCAATGTTTACAACAGTCTTTTCCTGAACCTCCCTTTCCGCAGCATCAGTAACATCGGGATGCTTATTCCTTTAATGCAGTCTGTCTTCAAACGTGAACTGGATTCCGGCAAAGATCCTGTGAGTATAATGAATTCCTTCTTCACAACCCATGCTAACCTGGAGTCAGAAGAGGACAAGATTCGCTTCATGTTCATGGTTATTCAGTATATTGAACGTCAGATCGTATTATACGACAGCGTGGAGGATGCGGCCTTCCCCCGGTTGTTAACCTTTGAAGATAATCTCACGCTGAAGGATTATTTGAATTTGGCCGATACCCGGAATTCGCAGAAAGATATTTTCAAGACGCTGTCAAAATTCAGTATGCGTATTGTTTTTACTGCTCACCCTACGCAATTTTATTCACCCCCGGTACTCGACATCATTGCCAGACTAAGAATCCTGATAACCGAGAATGATATTACAGGCATGGACATAACCCTGCAGCAGCTGGGATTAACGTCCCTGGTAAATGCCAAAAAGCCTACTCCCCTGGATGAAGCAAAAAATATAATCTATTTTCTCAGAAGCGTTTATTATGATGCTGCCGGTGATCTCTTTGCGAAAATAAAGAAAGAATTCCCCGGCAATGATTTCCAGAATACAAATATTATTCAGCTGGGCTTCTGGCCCGGCGGCGACCGCGACGGAAATCCGTTTGTTACTTCCGATACAACTGCTGCTGTTGCTGATGAGCTTCGTATGACTCTTATGAAATGCTACTACAATGATGTTAAGGATCTTTCAAAGAAGCTGACCTTCAGGAAGACTCAGGATGCTATTGCCGGATTGGCAGAAAAGTTATCAGTATCCAGGTTTAATCCTGAAAAAGTTACAAACTACGACGAAATTATCAAACCTCTTTATTCTGTAAGAAAAGTTCTAAACAGGGAATACAATGGCCTTTATCTCGATGAGCTTGAAAGTCTTATTGATAAAGTGAAGATATTCAAAACACATTTTGCCTCGCTTGATATCAGGCAGAATCATAGTGTTCATAAAAAAACTGTTGCTGAAATTCTGAAGAATAATAAGATCATTCCTACAAGTATTGATCAGGTCCCGGAAGAGGACCTGATTTCGATTCTGGTAAGCAAAAAGATTAGTGTTAAGGCTGACCAGTACAAAGATGAACTTGTAAGGGATACTATTAAGACAATAAATCAGCTAAAAGGCATACAAAGAAAGAACGGTGAAGAAGGCTGTAACCGGTATGTAATCAGCAACTCGGAGGATATCTATTCTGTCTTATTTACTTATGCACTTTTAAGGTGGTGCGGACGGAACAAAGGTATAATACCTTTTGATATAATTCCTTTATTCGAATCAATGGAAGGGATGAAAAATTCTGAATCCATAATGAAGAAGCTATTTGAAATCCCGGAATACAGACAGCATATAAAGAACAGAGGAAACCGTCAGACAATAATGCTGGGGTTTTCGGACGGAACGAAGGATGGCGGATACCTTCAGGCAAACTGGTCTATCTTTAAAACAAAAGAAAAACTGACTGCAGTCTGCACCCAATACGATATCGAAGCAGTATTCTTTGACGGAAGAGGAGGTCCTCCGGCACGCGGCGGCGGAAAAACTCACCGTTTCTATGCTGCGCAGGGTCCCAATATTGCAAACCATGCAATTCAATTGACGATACAGGGTCAAACTATAACCAGCAAGTACGGTACAACGGAACATTTCATGCACAACTGCGAACAGCTGCTTACAGCCGGGATATCCAACCACCTCTTTGCCGGAGAAAATACGATTTCAAATGAATCAATAAAATTGATTGAGTCGCTTGCTCAGATAAGCTATGAAAAATATAACGGACTAAAGAATCATAAAATGTTTGTACCCTACCTTGAGAATAAAAGTACCCTGAAGTTTTACGGAAAAACTAATATAGGAAGCAGGCCGGCGAAAAGGGGATCAGGAAAAAAACTCGACCTCAGGGATTTACGGGCTATCCCCTTCGTGGGGTCATGGAGTCAGCTTAAGCAGAATGTCCCGGGATATTTCGGCCTCGGAACAGCTATAAAAGCTTTGGTCGATAACGGGAAATTAAATGATTTACAAAAGTTATTTAAGGATGCAGCATATTTTAAAGCCTTAATCCTTAACAGCATGATGTCGCTTCTGAAATGCAATTTTGAATTAACCTCCTACATCGCGAAGGATAAAGAGTACAAAGAATTCTGGAACATCTTATACGATGAGTATAAATTATCAAAGGAGATGACACTGCTGATCTCAGGGTACAGCACTCTGATGGATGAGGATCCGGTAGCGAGGGATTCAATTAAGATAAGGGAGCAGCTTGTACTTCCGCTTCTCGTGATACAACAATATGCATTGCAGAAAACGGGACAGGATATTCCTAATGCTGAGACTTATGAAAAGATTGTACAGAGATCCTTGTACGGTAATATTAACGCGAGCAGAAATTCAGCATGAGCTAGAAGAACTTTGAGATGAATTCTCCTATGAAGTAGCCTGCGGCCGCTATTCCGAAACCTACCACGAACATATCGAAACCGCTGCGGAAAATTCCTCTGCCCGTAAAAAAACTTCGTGCAGCACCAACCCCGAAATGTGCAAGCATTGCGATCGTAAAGGCTGTCCATATAGCAGCACTGCCTGTTAAAAAGAAAAAAGGAAATACAGGGATAAGAGCACCAATCATTGTAGCCAGTCCTGTTATCCAGCCTTCGCGGAAAGGACTCATATTCGCTTCACCGATTCCAAGTTCAATCCTTACTTTCTCTTCAAGGGCCTGTGCAGGGTCTTTCATTACCTCTGCAGCAAGGTTGGCCGCATCTTCTTTACTCATGCCTTTTGATTCATAAATAATTGCCAGCTCTTCTGTCTCCAGCTCAGGCATGAGCAGGATCTCTTCTTTCTCCATTTTCCTTTCATGATCGTAAACCTCTTTCTCGCTTATTGCAGCAAGATATCCGGATGAACCCATTGAAAGAGCATCGGCAATCATTCCTGATATACCCGAAATTAAAATTATATGAGGGGCAACTGCAGCGCCTATTACCCCGGCAAGAAGACCGAAATTGGCTGTCAGTCCGTCATTAAAACCGTACACCACGTTTCTCAGTAATCCTCCTGACTCGGAACGATGCCACGGTTCTTCGGTAGTACCCTTGATGTCCATTAGTTTATTGGCATGCTCGGCAGAGTCCCTTGCGAGCTGCAGTGCGATATCTTTTGTTTCTTTATCGGAGCTGGTTTTATGCAGACTAAGATACGACCTGACCTCTTCAGCTTCCTCATTCATCAGTGCCTTAGATAAAACCCAGAGACCGAAGCGGTTTGAAAGCCATACCAGAGATTTAGCTTTAAAAGAAGGTCTTTCCTCCTTTATCTTTACATTATGTTTAACTAATAAATCCCGCCAGGCCTTTATATGCTTCTGTTCGATGTCAGAAAGCCTTGAATAAATATCTTTCTGCTTCTCATCCGTCTCCATTCCTGCAAGGATTTTGTATAGATATGAAGCATCAATTTCTTCCTGTAGGTGTTCCTCCCAGACCGATATCGATTTGTTGTCTGCCATTTGTATCCTGGTTTTTTGAACCATAAAAATACTAATAAATGGGGAATTAAGGTTTGACAGCAGAAAGTGAACACAATTTAATAGTTAAATTGTTAAATGGTTTAATTGCTGGAATGCCGGTTCATCAAGCTACACGAATCTGACTAACAGAATTCAACCAGGCGACAAAATGGCAGATCTATACTTGCCCTTTTTGATTCAAGGGTTGCAATCTTGTTAATCCGGTAATACTGTAATTCTTAATACCACAAATGAAACTGCACCAGGAACGTATCATTCATAATCGAGGGATGCTCCATCTGGAAGCGGTATTGAGGACGAATTTCAATAAAGCTGTAAGGATGAACCTCAAATCCAACGATCAGCCTGCTTATGTCATCTTTATCCCTTGAATCCAGCGGATCAAAACGATCATACCTTACAACTGCTGAGAGACCTTTTATAACCTTGTAAGAAGCTTCTACCATCAATGCTGTAGATGCTGAGTCCTGTTTCACGTAATTATTTGCAATATCATATTCTCCCATCAATGTAAAATCACCTATACCGATCCCCGCATATCCTCCGTACATCTGCACCTGCTGAAATTTAACTCCAGAAGTCTGGAAAACCTGCTGCCTGAATATTGCCACAGATCCGCCGAACATTAGTGCAGCAACATCGGAAATGGTAGGATAGAACATCACATTTGCCATATATGTAGGATCGGTGAGAAAAACATTCGGTGAACGTGAGTTTCCCACGCTGGCAGTCACAAGCGCAAAATCGGATATGCACTGTCCTACTTCAATGCCGCTCTCAACGTAACGGGGATCGAAGATCAATCCTCTTTTGGTAGCCCCCGGGGTAACAATTCCAAGATCGCCTCCACGTGTATATGCCGTATGATCTGCTATCCTGATCCCGTAATTCGGGGTAAAGCTTCCTCCTTTTATATAGCCGTCATTCGGAAGAAGATGTGCAATAGCATAGGCTTCCCATATCTGCCAAATAAAATCGTAGCGAGCGAACGCGCTTATTTTTTCTGAAAAATCAACATTGGTGTATATTGATCCCGACATCCTCTGGAAATCAATTCTCTTGGTAGTATCGGTCATATAAAGGAGTCCGTTTCCCCTGAAATCCAGTCCGAACTGAATGTTTTCGTTCAGCTTATTGCTCATAGGAAATTCTTTACTTGGTCTTTCCATCGGAAGAACGTTCTTTCCGAAATACCAGCCTCCCGAGTTCCTCATTAATCCCCCCGTTGGATTAACATGGCAGTCAGCGCAGGTTCCACCCATTTGAAGAGCGTACCTGGGCAGGGAATAAGTTTCGGAAATAAATAATGAAGCAATCGACAGAATAAGCAGAACTCTCAAGATTTTCATAAGCCTCCTCAAAAAATAAATTATTTTGACGATACAGGATCGTTTAAATTAAATAGTGATTGTGATAAAATCATCACATATTGAGAAAAATCTATAGTATAATTTCTTAAGTAGTAATTTCAGACGAAAAAAAGTGCCATTTATTCATTTTATATACAATAAGTTGCAGGCTGAAAACCGTCGAAATACATTGCTATAGAAGTCGCACTTAGTTACTTTTAATGTCTGTTTTTAAATATTTGAAATGAAAAATTTATTAATACTGGGATCTACCGGTTCGATAGGGATCAATACTCTGAACGTAATCAGAAACTTTCCCGACAAATTCCGGGTAACCGCCCTCACCATCAATACAAGAATTGATCTTCTGGAACTGCAGATAAAGGAATTTAATCCTCCTTTTGTTGTGGTTAAGAATAAAGACCTTGCTGCAAAACTCAAAAACCGTATCGGAGGCAATACAATAGTGCTGAGCGGGGATGAGGGACTTATCCAGGCAGCCTCGGAATTCGATTATGATATCCTTATTGGTGCAATGGTGGGATTCGCAGGACTGATACCCACAATCGAAGCAATAAAGCGCGGTAAAAGGATCGCTCTTGCCAACAAGGAAACGCTCGTTGTTGCAGGCGAACTGGTTAAGGATCTTTCAGAAAAAAATAAAGCTGAGATTATCCCCGTCGATTCAGAGCATAGCGCTATTTTTCAGTGTTTAACCGGTGAAAGCCCGGATGAAGTTGAAAAACTGATCTTAACGGCTTCAGGAGGACCTTTCAGGGAAATGGATAAAGAACAATTCAGTCGTGTTACGGTTGAAGATGCTCTTAATCATCCCAACTGGAAGATGGGAAATAAGATTACAATTGACTCAGCTACAATGATGAACAAAGGTCTCGAGGTTATTGAGGCTCACTGGCTTTTTAATCTGCCGAAAGAAAAAATAGAGGTAGTCATACATCCGCAGTCAATAGTTCATTCAATGGTTCAGTTTGTCGACGGATCAATTAAAGCACAACTGGGACTCCCGGATATGAAACTTCCCATCCAGTATGCATTAACATACCCGGAAAGACTGAAAAACGATTTTACAAGAACAAATTTGCCGGAAATATCAAGCCTTACTTTTTCAGAACCGGACCGGAATCGGTTTGAGTGCCTCGACCTCGCTTATAAAACACTGGAATCCGGCGGAACTACACCATGTATCTTAAACGCCGCAAATGAGGTAGCTGTCGATAAATTCCTTAAAAAAGAGATAAAATTTTCCGATATTCCTGCTCTAATTTGCAACGCACTTGATCATTTTGATAATCATAAAAATCCGGAACTTGAAACAATAATTGAACAGGACAGGCAGACGAGAGAATACACAGTGGCCCTCATTTAAGGATCTGAGGAACAATTTTTGCTAATCTGCATCTGATCTATATAGATTTTTGAAAAATAGGAGATACCTGCTTAATGGAGTATGTTATTTATTTTGCGATAACGATCGGAATTCTGGTCTTTGTGCACGAATTCGGTCATTTCGCCGCGGCAAAACTAACCGGTATGCGTGCCGACGTTTTTGCTATTGGATTCGGTAAAAGACTGTTCGGATGGAACAGGATTTCCGGTTTTTCTTTCGGCGAACTTCCTAAAGATTTTGATGGAGAAGGAAATACAGATTACCGTCTTTGTCTTTTGCCTCTTGGCGGCTACGTTAAAATAGCGGGAATGGTTGACGAAAGTTTCGATACCGAATTTGCTGATAAAGAACCTCAGCCATATGAGTTCCGAGCCAAATCAACATGGAAGAAAATAATCGTTATTACCGCAGGGGTAATAATGAACCTTCTGCTTGCTCTCTTTATTTTCTGGGGCGTTAACTTTTTCCAGGGGAAACAGATTATTACTACGACTAGGATAGGTTATGTCCAGCCCGGCAGTACTGTTGATTCACTGGGATTTATGGTAAATGATAAAATCCTCGCCATAAACGGAAAGCCTGTTGAGAACTGGGATGATGTAAGACAGGACATATTTGTAAATACGATCGGTCAGGATGTTAATGTTAAGCTGCAGAGAGATCATAAAACAGAGACAATAACAATCCCCAGGAAGGTAATCCCTGAAAATGAAACCGAAGCGCACTTCCTGATACCTGAAGGATTTCAACCAGCAATAGGTGAGGTTACAAAGGATTCACCGGCGGAAGCTGCCGGCATTAAAGAAGGTGACGTCTTCCTGAGATTAAACGGTCATAAGATTTATAGTGTTCAGCAGACTATTGATATAATTTCCGGAAATAAGAACACAACTATGCCTCTTGTTGTGGAGAGAGGACAGGATACCGTTCAGCTTTCTGTTACTCCTGATGAAAAAGGTTTGATAGGAGTAGGACTTGTTACTAATCCCGGTGCACCGGTTGAATTCAAAACTTACGGATTTTTCGATTCATTTTATTACGGCTGGCTGGATATTGAACGTGTGACTGATCTGACTTTCAGTATGGTAGGAAAAGTAATCGGAGGGCAGGTAGCATTCGGAAAGGCATTTGGCGGTCCCGTTAAAATCGCACAGCTAGCAGCAAAGTCGGCCGATACCGGCTTCCTGAGTTTCCTTTTCTTCCTTGCATTATTGAGTCTCAGTTTGGCTATAATAAACATTATGCCCTTCCCTGTGCTCGACGGTGGGCATCTTATAATAATCCTTATCGAAGGAATCACCAAGCGTGAGATCCCAATTAAAGTGAAGGTTGCAATCCAGAACACCGGTTTTGTAATCCTTTTACTTCTCATGGCATTCATCATCTACAATGATATAGTAAACCTTTAGCTCATTCCTTTTGATTGATTGCAAAAGCCTGGTGATTAGCCAGGCTTTTTTGCATTTAAGTACCCTGCTGTTGTGTGGGAGCTAGCGGGGATACTATATCAGTTAACTTTATAGAATCTCTCGCTAGGGGTCATAGAGATACCGCATCTCTCGGGAGCTTTATCAGCATAAGTATTTCCGCAGGTCGAACAGATGTAGTACACAGAAGGGAGAGCATTTTCCTGGTTGTTATTCAGTTTATCCAGAGCTTCTTTATAAAAGTCTTTATGTTTTTTTTCCGTCTGGTAAGCATAATTAAATGATATAAGGGCAATATTTACTTTACCGTCATTGGCTGTCTTTATAAATTCGGGGTACATTGTGGTAACCTCATATGTTTCACCGTTTATGGCGTCCTGCAGGTTCTCTTTTGTGGATTTTACCATGAATTCGGGTTTAACTTCTCCCATTATTTCACCCAATTGTGAAAGAGCAGCTCTGTGATTTCCGGCATGCACGCTTTCTGATTTTGAAGCTGCTTCAAACAATAATGCTATGTTAGTGTATCCTTCCTGCTTTGCCTTTTCAGCATACGCAGCGTACTTTGCGCCGGCGGTTGTTTCACCGATTACAGCAGCCTTCAGATTATCAATTGTTTTCATTGAATCTTTAGTAAGCTTTTCATTTTTTCTCCTTTTTTAATAAATAATTTCTTATCCAAACATAAGGTAGGGTTCTAAAACGAATCTTAATTGATTCTTAAAAATTGCTTAAAAAAAGTAGGAGATTATGCCTGAATCAGGATGGAATGTGGAGTGTAAAATTTGTTCCTTTATCGGGGATACTTTCTATCTCTATTTTAATGTTTTGAATGTCGCAGAGCTTTTTCCGAAGCCAAGGTTAAACTGAACTCCTGCGGCGTGTTTATAAACCAGCTCCCCGCCATAATAACCTGTACGTGCGATGGACAGAACGCCTATCAAAAATAAGCCAAAAGCGATCCATTTTAAACTCCCCGTGTACCTTTTAATGACCATGAAAGCAATCCTGACCAGGGCTGCTATGGATATGAGCAATATAGACAGCTTAGCAGCTGCCTCATGAGTCTCGAGTGCCTGTTTCAATGGCCCTGCCTCCGTTACTCCATCTCCTGCCAGGTCACCAGAAAGGTAGGCGGCAACTACGCCTATTGTACCAAGTATTAAAAGATAGAACCCTGCGTTAGAGAAAAAATCTTTTTTTGAAAATAATCCTGCTGCATCAGCGAGCAGACCTACAATCAGTAAGGCAATAGGGAAATGGACTATCATCGGGTGAAGATGTTGTGCGTCAATCATTTCGTTCTCCATTTTTGATACAAACGTAATCCACACCTCTTAAATATTTCTAAGAGATTTCTTAAAATTGGCTTAAAATCGGCCTTACTATGTTAGAACTCGCCAATAAAAGTTAACATCCTTTCGGGCCTGCGTCAGTTCGCTCCATCCAAACCCGGATTAGCAGCTGAAAGAATTTGCCCGGAACTTTTGCTTCATACTTTTTACTCTACCATTTATCCGCATATAAAACCGGTGGTAATAAAGAAAACCAGCTTTAGGAACAATAAGGCTAATTTTAGAGTGCCTGATAGGACAAATATTATCTGCAGGCTTATAATTTCCTTTTACTGACTTTACGATTATATTAATGACTGATATTACGCACGATATTGAACTTAAAACCAGGACTATCCCATTAAATTTCAGCAAGAAAAAACAGGGCGGAGAGCATATTTCAAGGATCAGCAGAAATAGAGCCTACTGGATTTCGCAGGCATCAGGATGGACCTTTTATGCAGCGGTTAACCTTATTGCCATGTATTCTTTTGAATCTTTTACCTGGCAGAAAGCCCTGCTTTTTCTCCTTATATGTGTTCTGGGTCTTTTCTCAACCCATTTCCTCAGGATAATAATTAAGAAAAAAGGATGGCTGGAACTGCCATTAAAGAAGATCGTCCCCAGAGTCCTTATCTCCAGCCTTTTAATCGGAATTCTGCTTTCAGTTGTTTTCTTCTCCATCAACCTCACCGGTATCTTTTATAATATGTCAGAGTTCAAACCGGCTACTCCCCTGATATGGACATTTAACCTGAGCAGCGTTATACTTCTCTGGCAGCTTATCTATTTTTCGGTTCACTTCTTCCAGAATTACAAGAAGGTCGAGATTGAAGCGTTAATCTGGGAGGCAGCTGTAAAAGATTTTGAACTTAAGACATTGAAGAGTCAGCTTAATCCCCATTTTATGTTTAATGCCTTAAACAGCATCAGAGCTTTAATAGAAGAAGATCCGGCTTCGGCTAAAATTGCGGTCACAAAACTTTCGAATATTCTTCGTTATTCATTAAGAATAGAAAAAAGTGAAACAGTAACACTTGAAGATGAGATGCAGACCGTGGTAGATTACCTCGACCTTGAAAAAATAAGATTCGAAGAAAGATTAAATTACGATATTAAAACAGACTCAAAAGCAGCAAAAACCGAAATACCGCCGATGATGGTTCAGACCCTTGTAGAAAATGGTATAAAGCATGGAATCTCAAAGAGAACTAATGGAGGAAATATTTCCGTTAATTCTTTTATCGAAGATTCAAAACTTCATATCCTTATCTCGAACACCGGACATCTCAGTGAAGAGGATTTAAAAAATGCTACCGGTTTCGGCATTCAGAATACACGGCACAGGCTTAGTCTTCTCTATGGTGAATTTGGTTCATTTAATATTCAGAATACAGCAAAGACAGAAGTTCTTACAGAAGTTATTATTCCAACAGGAGGAAAAATAAATGAAAGCTTTAATAGTAGATGATGAACGTCTCGCGCGTACAGAACTGCGCAGATTATTAAATCCTTTTAAAGAGATCAATGTAGTGGGTGAAGCAGTTAATGCAGAAGATGCCCTGAATAAAATAACTGAACTCAATCCCGAACTCATTTTCCTAGACATCCAGATGCCGGGAAAGAACGGTTTTGAGATGCTGGAAGAACTCGACAGCGTGCCGACTGTAGTCTTTACCACCGCGTATGATGAATATGCCCTGAAGGCTTTTGAATATAATGCAATGGATTACCTCCTTAAACCCATTGAACCTCAGAGACTTGAAGACACTGTTAAAAGACTACTCGAAAAGAATAAAAAAGATAAAATTGAAGCAGACGAAACTCCTGTGCTGACTGAGAATGACCAGGTTTTTGTAAAGGACGGCGATAGATGCTGGTTCGTAAAACTTGCCACTGTTCGATTGTTTGAGTCCGAGGGGAACTATGTACGACTTTATTTTGAAGATCATAAACCATTAATATTAAGAACCCTTAATTATCTCGATGAAAGGCTCGACAATAAAGCCTTCTTCCGCGCAAACAGAAAGCATATCGTTAACCTCAAATGGATCGAAAGCATCGAACCCTGGCTTAACGGCGGCCTCCTCGTGAAACTAAAAGGCGGCAACAAGGTCGAAGTCTCCAGAAGGCAAGCCATAAAATTTAAGGATATGCTAAGCCTGTAAAATTACAGTCGTTGCGAACGATTCTGCGAGTGAGGCAATCTGCTATCTTTATAATCATTACGGGCGATTCTTCGACCAACGCGATCCCTTTATCTAAAAGGTGAAAGATTACTTCTCCGGGGCTTCATTAGTAAACCTTAACAGGATTCACTACAATAGCAAAAAGTCATGTATAACTGAGCACACCAACATTTCAATACTGTATTGTTATTTTTGTTATTCAGTTTCTTAATTCATAAAAATGAAGGAAAGTGTTTTGAAATTAAATGTGCCTATTATTCCGTTAGAAGATTTTTTTAAGAACCCTGAAAAGACGGCGTTCCAGCTTTCACCCGATGGTGAGCATCTTGCCTTTATGATGCCTTGGAAAAACAGGCTTAATGTTTTTATACAAAAGATAGGACAGGATGAAATAAAAAGACTGACTTCCGCAGAGGAGCGGGATATTGCAGGTTACTTTTGGGCTAATAATAAACGCATCGCCTATGTGCAGGATAAAGGCGGAGATGAAAATTTCAGACTTTATGCAGTGAATATCGATGGCAGCAATCAGATGGATCTTACTCCCTTTGAAAAAGTAAAGGTGGAGCTCATTGATGAGCTTAAGGATAATGATGATGAGATGCTTATCGCAATGAATAAGAGGGATGCCAGGATCTTCGACGTATACAGGATAAATGTTAACTCCGGCGAAATGAAAATGACCGCTGAAAACCCAGGAAATATTACCGGCTGGGTAACAGATCACGAGGGAATCCTTAGAATTGCAACAACTACTGACGGCGTTAATACCAGTATACTTTACAGGAAGAATGAAACTGATGATTTCCGGATGGTAACCTCAAGCAACTTCAAAGAAACGCTTGCACCCGGAATGTTTACTTATGATAACCAACTTGTATACATGATATCCAATAAAGGACGGGATAAAATGGCTATCATTAAGTATGATATTGAAAATCAGAAGGAACTTGAGGTTATTTACGAGCACCCGGAGGTTGATGTTTCCAATCTCTTAAGTTCTGATAAAAGGAAGGTTATTACCGGCGTGACTTTTGTAACCGATAAACGTCACTACCACTTTTTTGACCATGAGAGGAAGCAGCTTCAGCAGGAACTTGAAAAAAGACTTCCAGACTATGAAGTCGTGGTATCTCATTCCAACAGGGATGAGGATAAGATACTTGTAAGAACGTACAGCGATAAATCCCGCGGGGCTTACTATTATTACGATCTGAACAGTAAGGAATTTAAGAAGCTGACTGACGTTAGTCCCTGGCTTAATGAAGATGACATGGCAGATATGCAGGCTATTGAATTCGAATCGCGCGACGGTTTAAAGATCCATGGTTACCTCACCTTGCCAAAAGGTGTAAAACCGCAGTCACTGCCCGTAGTTGTGAATCCTCACGGAGGTCCCTGGCATCGTGATTCGTGGGGATTTAATCCTGAGGTTCAGTTCCTCGCCAACCGGGGATATGCCGTTCTCCAGATAAACTTCCGGGGCTCTACAGGATATGGGAGAAATTTCTGGGAAATCAGCTTTAAGCAGTGGGGAAAAACGATGCAGAATGACGTAACCGACGGAGCTATGTGGCTGATTAAACAGGGGATTGCTGATGAAAAAAAAGTTGCTATATACGGTGGATCTTACGGGGGATATGCAGTTCTGGCAGGACTTGCATTCACTCCCGATCTTTATGCCTGCGGAGTAGATTACGTTGGAGTTTCTAACCTGTTCACTTTTATGAAATCGATTCCTCCGTACTGGGAGCCCTACCTTGAAATGATATATGAGATGGTCGGGAATCCTGAAGAGGATAAGGAACTTATGGAATCTGCTTCTCCTGTATTCCATGTGAATAAGATAAAAGCCCCGCTGCTTATCGCACAAGGAGCTAATGATCCGCGGGTAGCTAAATCTGAATCGGATCAGATAGTTGAAGCACTGAAGAAGAAAGATATTGATGTACCGTATATCGTAAAAGATAATGAAGGACACGGATTCCATAATGAAGAAAACAAATTTGAGTTTTACAGGGCAATGGAAGAATTTCTCGCGAAGCATCTGGGAGGCAGGTCAGACTGAGGAACCTATTTTCAGCTATAGAAGATCCCTAAAAGTTTTTCCTGTTCTCTGATGATACAGATCGTAAGCAAACAGAACAAAGAAAATTGCATACTCAGTAAATATTACAGGGAAGTATTCATGCCAGACTTTACCAAGGGGTGTAAAGTTAGAAAGGTTTACTGTAAACAAAAGACTTAATACAGAATAAAATCCTGCAAAGGGATTAACAGCACTTATCCAGCCGAGATACCAGGGATAGACTACAGGAGATAGAATAACGACCGCAAGGAGCACTCCAAACGCGCCTTTCACAAAATCCTGATAATAGCTGGCAATATATCCGATGGAAATGAAAAGCAGGATTCCGCATATTAGTCTTGCTGTTTCTCTGTCAGGGATTATAGCGGTTAGCAGGTAATACACCGAAGCATTGAACTCCCATTTGTTTGCGTAAATGCTCAGCATTTTTGTTACCGACTGACCTCCGTTTATAAATGGATAGTAAAACAGAATGGAAGTGAAAACAAATATCATTAAAAAATACAGAAATCTCTGCGCTCTTAATTTTTTAACAAGCAGCGGGATTAAAATCACAGGATACAACTTCATAAGAAAAGCAAGTGTAAAAGCAAATACTGAAGGGAGCATCTTCCCTTTTTCCAGAAAATAGAGAAACATAACAAGGAACATTATTCCCGCAGCGTCAATATGAGCATTAACAAAGTATTCCATTACAGGAAGAGGGAGCCAGGCATAAAGTATGACTAAATTCGGGTTCTGCCCCTTCAGGTTTAACAGCTTCAAGAGGAATATCATTGTTAAGATTTCACAGACCAGGTAAATCAGCTTCAACCCGGTTAGGCTGTTTCCAGTCATACTATAAGATGCAAGAAAAATAAGCTGTGCAGCCGGTGGATAAATCGTCGGCAGGTTCTTAAAAGTAACTTTTGAATAAAGATCATCTCTAAACTCTGTCAGCTGCGCCGCATCAGGAGAATATTCATAGGGATTATAACCGTTGGATATAACTTTTCCCTCCCAGATGTACCTGTAAACGTCGGGAGAGGTTGTGGGAGCTGTTGGAATCAACGTTGCCCTGAATATTATACCGAATAAAATTATAATTACAGGGAGTGCAAAGTTTGCGTGTACGGAATTACGTTCGTCGGGGACCTTTTTCATTAAGGGAAGTACAGCAGCTGTACCGGGCGGTGCAGCTTTTTTTACTATATAATATCCGAAAAGGAAAACGATAAAGGTCTCAAAGTAGATAAACATATACAGACCGATATCACCACCTCCGTTATTAAGAACGAAGAATATATACAGCGCTTCGAGAAAAATGCCGGCGGTTAAAAGAAGTAAAAAAATATTCCGGCTATTTAATTTTAAGGATTTCAACTTAATGGTGAGGATATTTAATTAAATAGTTCCCAGGCTACCCCGAACCGAATTCCTCTTCTGTACATTGGATAATAAGGAACTATATAATAGGTTTCATCAAGCAGGTTTTCCCATGTGAAATATGCGATTGCCACCTTTTGAAGTTCGCCCGCAAGAGTGAAGTCGACCGTAACAAACTGATCGGCCAGATAGTATTTCTGATCTGAAGAGTATACTCTCTGTTTTGAATTATAATTAACAGCAAATCCTGTTTTCAAGTTCAGGTTGTCGGCAAAGAAATATCCGTCAAGATAAATTCCCCCTCTCAGCTTGATTTTAGGTGCGGCTACTGAAAGCACAGGCTGACTTCCAAAAGCATTGTGTTCCGAAAGATCATAGTAAGAACTTCCCTCAAAGAGAATCTTCCACAACTTAACCGAAGCATTTCCTCCAATCATCGTCGTACCGAGGTCCAGGTAATAGTTCTCCTCAGCAAGGTAGGGTATGGAATAAACACTGGCAAAGCTTTCACTTCGATTGATAAAATTTATTCCGAGCTTAAAGTTCTCAATATTAAAATAGGCTGACAATTCAAGTGTATTAACATTATTGCTGAGACCGGCAGATTTATAATTTGAATAACCTCCGTACACTTTCAGGTTATCAAACAAATTAAGATTGACATCGAAGCCAAGACCATTGTATGTTGTTGAAATGCCATCGCTCATATTCTGGATTTTATAATAGGCAGAGGGAATGATGGTGCTGTCGAGTAAGTTCAGACTGATTATAGGAGCAAGGCTGAAATAGTTTGAATTATATTCTGATACAGAACCGGGGATAATATATTTGGAATTAGTTCTCTCATACTGTGCAAGTACTTTGAGATCCGCAAAGGCCAGAGTAACATCCTGTCTCAACAAACCGCCTGCGGTCTTATCTTTATTTTTCCGGGGATAGTTTAACACATCAGGAGGATTACTAATCTCATTGTCGCTGAAGCGGTAATATAAACTGAGGTCTGTGTTCGTATTCTTTATTGGGTCAGCAAAAAGTCTTAATCCAAGATTATGCTGAAGGATATTCAATCTCCTCTGCCGAAAATAAACCGGGGCGATCTGCTCATCATAGAGCCCGGAATTAAGATTTAATCCTGCCTGCACGATGCTGTCGGCATTAACCCCGCCATTCAGTCCTGCATCATAATCATTATAGATGTAGGAAGCCGCGAGGTTAACCTTGTTTGACACAAGATATTTAAGGTGTGCTGCTCCCTGCCAGATGCTGAAATCACTATTTACATAACTCAGATCGACCTTCCTGTTAGCCATTTCCACGGTAAATGTAAAATCCTTAAAGAGTATTGAGCTGAAAATAGCGTCAAATAAAGCCTCACCTGCGGGACCCTCGTAATATTTTATTCTCGTATAAGGTCTTACTGCCAGGATATCTCTTTCCAGGAAATTGACGCTTACAGGTTTAGTTACAGGTCCGTATAGAAATCCCCGCGGTGAGGGAATGATCTCAACTGAACCGATCATTTCAGAGGATAGCAGATTAAGATTGTAATTCCCCGAACTCCTGTTATTCAAATAGATGCCGTTCTGAAAATATCCCACGTCGCTGGTACCATAGAGCATAAGCTCATTAGGGTGTCCTATAAAGCCATAGTTCTTCAGAAAGACGGGACCGAAATGTTCAAAAAAGTCTCCGGCATATCTGTAATCGAAGAAATTTATTTCATTCCGGCTGATAAACCGGCTTTCCGTATAGAATGGATTTTGATAAAGAGGGGTTATCGTATCAGCTTTTGCTATTCCCCTGGAAGTGCTCAGTAATCCTGTTGTATCTACAGCGACTGTATCTATCACCCCTGCTCTGGTTGTGTCTACATACACCGAATCCTTTGTCTGGGAGTAAGCCATCACAGCAGAGACTAAAAAAAGAAATATACCTAAACGCTTCATCATCGACAGAACTGCACTCTTTTTATTTAGATAAGTGAAAAAATAAATAAATAAGAGATAAGCCACAAAAGCCCCTCCGGCAGGCCTGAACAGGGCTTATAATAATTTTCAAAAACAGCAGATTCTATTTTTGTTTAGAATTAAAAATTTATAAATTTCGCAAGAAGTTATTCAAACAATTAAAAGAGAGGATATACTATGGCAAATACTAAACCAATGACCAAAGGTCAGATTCTCGACCATCTTGCCAAGAAGACCGGAACCACCAAGAAATTAGCGGGCCAGTTTCTTGAGGAGTTAGTTTCTTTGTCTTACAAAGAAGCTAAGAAATCATTCGTAATTCCGGGCCTTGGAAAATTGTTGGTTGCTGACCGGAAGAAAAGAATGGGAAGAAATCCCGCTACCGGCGAAACAATGGTAATTCCGGCAAAGAAAACTCTGAAGTTCAGAATTGCTAAACAGGCAAAAGACGCCGTAGTTCCTCCAAAGAAATAATAATCTTTTCTCGATATGGAAAGAGGCTGTCATTAGGCAGCCTCTTTCTTTATTCACCCCAACTGTTAATCCATTACTTGAGCAACAACATCTTCTTCGAACTCACATAGTCGTTCACTCGTAATTGGTATATATAAACACCGCTTGCAAGTCTTGAATGCTTTCCTCTTGTCTTGGCAGACGATAATTAATTGGTAGAAAGTTAAAATCTGTATCGAATGAAAAATAATAAAAAGTGTTACTACTACATCCTGAATAAGGAATTATAGGGAAACTTTTTACCGGCGGATAGTTTCCGGCCTTAACCATGAATGGATTAGCATCTGTAATCGCAAACTCATCCATATTCCCTCGAAGGGGGATATGTGGTTGTTGGGGATCTTCTCCCCACCCTTTGTCCAATAAATCCCCAAATTGTGGACAAGCATTTTGTGAATAAGCATTGTTTAAGAAAGTGACCATAAAAATGACAATTGAGAACCTTTTGTAAAATGGCAAATTGAGTTGCATTTTACCCCTCCATCATTTATTTAATAAAATAATAAAGGCCTTGCTGCCTTTATCTCCCACTGCAGCAGCTGTGCTGCCTTTCATTTTTACGCTTCGCCATATTATTGGACTTTGAGGATCATAAGGCAGCCCCAGCTGTTCCCAGCTTACCCCATTAAAATGCCTGAGTGTGTTCCTGTCTCCCGCTATTATATAATCATTCGATCCATTTCCCCTGATTGAAGCTATGAAACCCCTGTAGTATGTTCCGGGGTTTCCGCCTATAAAGTTCTCCGGCAGTGATCTTACATAGTCCCAGCTGACATTCTTATACCGGAATAAAAGGTTACCCCCGGTGTAGACCGTATTATTTTCATCTACCCATACCGACGCCAGTTCCCCGTATAGCATTTGAAATAATTCATTCTCGGTTATTATGCCCGAATTGATCATTACTGAAAACTGATTGCTTCCACCTTTTAGAAGTATTCCTTTTAGTTCCGGTGTATAATCACCCGAAATATAAATCTCATTCCCATTTTTCCCATAAATATCGGTTAAAGGCAGTTCTGTTCCGCTTTCTATTCTGCTCCAGTCGCTGCCATCGTAATGAGCAATATTTCCGTTATCCCCGACTACGTATAAATCGCTGCTGCTTGTTCCCCAGATTTTGTTCATCTGATATGGGCCCCAAACGTTGGTAGGTATTATAATCGGGACATATTGATTGCCGTCCCAATGAATCACACCATTTCCACAAAACCAAATATCATTCGCGTTAAATTCAATAATAGATTGTATGGGATTATAAAAAGGTTGCCCCTGATAATAATATGGAATACGCTCAAGGAGCCAGTTAACCCCATCCCAATGAGCAGCATTATATCTTCTTGTAAATCCTGTAGAATCATAGTCATAAATCTCACCTACAGCCCAAAAATTATTTTCATCTACAATATCCACATCCCAAAGTATGCTGCTGTTTCCTGTGCTAGGGTCACCTAGTTCAAATGTCTGGTAAGAAAAATTATGTGTTGTTGTATCTAGAGTCGCAGTATGAAAAATGCTGCTTGTATCAGTTTGTTCTGAATTATCAGCAATTGCTACGAAGTTATATGTCCTGCCGGGTGTTAATGAATCAATATATATTACAATATCATTCCTGCTTAAATTGTTTACCTGAGCAAGGGACGTTCCATCTTTATTTAATTGCACATTTACAGGAAGTGTAAAATTCTCAAGCGTCAGCTTAAGCCAAACTTCTGTACAGGAAACATTTTCAGATGTAACAGTTATTCTTGCCGCAGGAGGTATTACCGGCGGGGCCACAGGAGGATTATCCTTTTTACAAGAGGAAATCAGGAGTGTGAGAAACATTATTAGAAAACCTAAAAGAAATATTTTCATATCTACCCTTATATAAAAATAAAATAGTGTGGTAACGAAATTGAAGTAGTTCCGAATACCCACTGTATAGAACCCTAAAGAAGCATACATATAATTACAACATTAAAAACCCAGAGTCAAATTAAATATCTATTAAAGACTGAAAGTTACAATTTGCTTGATAATAGCAAATAATATATCGGCGGATTAACCTGTAATTGATTAAAATACGGGCTTTGATTTGTTTAGGCTAAATATCCTTGTGCCCCGGTAATGAATTAGGATACCGGAATTTTATTCCATATGATGCATCATCATTGTTTTATTTCCCATCATCTTTGGGCTGAGGTAGGGGATGCCGAGGTTCAGTCCTCTTAAAATAAAAATCAATGCAAGCATAAAGGCTAATACGGGTATTGCCCTGCTGATCTTTTTCCTCACGTTAAGACTGATGAGTTTTCCGAAAAGTGATACCGCGAGCATCGCTGGTACAGTTCCTAATCCGAATAGTACCATAAACAGCATGCCGGTTACGGGAGAACCTGTGGCGGCGGCTCCTGCCAGTCCAATATAAACGAATCCGCATGGAAGAAAGCCGTTCAGGAAACCGATTAACAGGAAGGAAGGCAGACTGGTTCTCTTAAAAAGCTTCCCTATTGATCGCTTCAGGGGTTCAGTGACCTTCATGATGATGTTCATACCAAGGAATTTGTTCTTGTATTTAGCGGGTATTACAAGCAGAATAATGATGATCACCCCGAGTGCAATGGAAAGACTTTGCTGGTATCCCCAGGCAACGAATCCTTTGCCAAGGAAACCGAACGCCAGACCCATTATACCGTATGAGATTAATCTTCCGAAATTATATAGAACTCTCCCTGAGAAGAAAACAATATTGGAGGATTTTGGTACCGGCAGTGCGACGGCAATTGGTCCGCACATCCCGATACAATGAAAGCTACCGAGGAAACCTATTGTTAAAGCTGTTAATAGTTCCATATTAATTTATGATAATTGATTTTTCTGTATAAAAATCTTTTCCTCCCATACCCCATTCTACTTTAACTTTCCATAACCCTTTTTCGAGTGCGGCCGTGTTAACCAGCTGGGTATTGTTATCCAGGACTGACACTGGAACAGCAAAATCTTTTTTAGATCCGGAAGGCCGGTAGAAATAAATGGTGCCCGAAGCTTTCTTATCGAATACAGAATCAGGGAAAGAGAGTCTCACTATGTTTTTGCTGAATAGTATACCAACATCTTTTCCAAGTTCGCTGGTATTATTAATTTTATTTATCCTGTCCTGGTACTGCAGTTCTTTGCTGTAATAATCTTTTGTAACGAGATCAACGTCCTGGTTCATAAAAACATAAACGATGCCGATAAGTATTGCCATAAAAACTATGATCGACAAAAGTATGCCGGTTCCCCAGTTCCATTTAATCTTTTTCATCGTGCTCCTTTTCTGCCGGTTCTTTTTCTACAGGTCCGAGGAATGAGGTTTTTAAGTCATTTAATTTTTTGCCGTTTGAATATACTCCGATGTTTAACGGAGTATTCATAGCTTTAAGATCTCTCTGATCCAGCACTACCATAAACTTACCATCGTAAATTTCCTGGGGCTTGAGATCAATAGGTTTTCCTATAAGCTCGAGCTTACCTTCCATATTCTCAAGCTTGAGCTCGATATTGGTTTCCTTGTAGGTTTTATTGACGATGTTAATGTCGTACAGATTGCTGACTTTATGATCGGCCTGTTTCTGGTAAAGCATACCCGGCGTGCGGAGGACATTGAAATCATAATCGGTTCTTGCTGAAAGCAGGTAGCCGAGGACGCCGATTAAAACTACAAGAATTACCGAATAAAATATCGCCCGGGGAGTAAACCTGAATTTGGATTTGTTCTCTATCGAATTAAGAGAGGCATATTTTATGAGTCCTCTCGGTCTTTTAACTTTGTCCATTACGTCATCACAGGCATCTATACAGGCTGTGCAGTTAACGCACTCGAGCTGAATCCCGTTTCTGATGTCGATTCCGGTGGGACAAACATCCACGCACAGGTGACAGTCGATGCAGTCACCCAGCCCCGACTGATTTTCATTCTTGCGTATCTTTCCTCTGGGTTCACCGCGCACATTATCATATGCAATCACAACTGAATCCCTATCGAGTAATACACCCTGAAGTCTGCCGTAGGGACAAACGATCGTACATGCCTGCTCACGAAAATATGAGAACACCCAGTAAAACACGCCTGAGAATGCCAGTATTGAAATCAGTCCCTCTACATGCTCTGCGGGAGGGTCGGTGATAATCTTAATTAGATTATCCATCCCTATCAGGTATGACAGAAAGATATTCGAAATAAAAAAGGATATGACAAAAAATATAACATACTTGCTTACTTTTTTAATTGTCTTTTTAGAATCCCAGGGTGCCTCAGAGAGCTTCTTCTGCTGCTGCCAGTCGCCTTCCAGCCAGAACTCTATCTTACGGAATACCATTTCCATAAAGATCGTCTGGGGACAGGCCCACCCGCAGAAAACCCTCCCGAATACCGCCGTAAACAGAATGATAAATACAATTATTGCAATCATCGCAATTACGAAGAGGTAAAGATCGTGGGGACCGAAAGGAATTCCGAAAAGGATGAAATTCCGGTTAATAAAATCGAACAACATAAACTGATGCCCGTTCACTTTTATCAATGGCATTCCAATAAGTATTACAAGAAGCAGAAAACTAACCAGCGTTCTTGCATTATAGAACCTGCCGGAAGGTTTTTTAGGATATATCCAGTTCCTGTTTCCTTCTTTGCTTACCGTCGAAAGCTGATCCCTGAACGAATCATCGGTTTCTTTTATTTCTGTCTTTTCTTCATTCATCTTATCATATCCATATTTAGCTGAATTATTGGTTGACTTGCGTACTATCGCCCTCCCAGATTGTTCCCTGTGGTTCTTTAGGGTTTGCAGGATGGGTTCCCTGCAGGGAGAGAACATAGCTGGCCACCTCCTGCATCTGTTTCGGGTTTAACTGTGTCTGCCAGCTTACCATGCCTTTTGCCGGGACGCCGTATTTAATAGTTTTAAATATATTCTTTATACCGCCTCCATGAATCCAGTATTTGTCGGTAAGATTTGGACCAACAATGCCGCCTGCATCAGGACCGTGGCATGGGACGCAGTTGGAATTGTAAATATCTTTTCCTGATTCAAGGTCATTCTGATCATTAAGCCTGGTGACAGTTTCTTCTGTAACAAAAGCTCCTGAGGCTTCAAGCTGGGCTCTCTGAATTGAATATGCCTGCATTTCGGCTTCATACTCATCAACCTGGGATTTTCCAGCCGAAAATACTTCATAATTAAACATATAATAAACAGCAAAAATTACTGTGGCATAAAAAAGATAGTTAAACCAGGGCGGGACTTTGTTATCAAGTTCCTTAATACCGTCATAATCATCCTCCATCAGAATCTCATCTTCTCTATCAAGAGGAGCCGCCTTGGTCATTGCCTGTCGTATGCGGGCCCATAGTGAGGCTTTTTCCGGTTCTTCAACCGCTTTCTCTTCTTCTATGATCTCTTCTGTACCGAAGTACATAAATCCGTATATGATTGCAAGGATCAGGATAAAGAAGAAAATTCCGAGTATCTTATAATAACCCGGACCGAGAACTCCTTCATGTTGTGTAACAGCCTCCTGTGCGAAGAGATTGATCTGCATAAGCAGTAAAGAAACCGCAAAAATGACCTTCATTAAAAATTTTTTATTTATCTTCATTATAGTCACCTGTAATGATTTTATGCTGATTATTTTCGAGATCGAGAGGGAGTTCTCCCATTTTTTTAAGGTATCCTTTATCTGCCCTCAGTGCCCAAACAAGCAGGGCGACAAAGAAAACAAAAAAGACAATAAGAGAAAACAACGGGTATGCTGCAATTCCTTCGATCGATTCAAGATATTTACTTGCCATTTCCATTAGTTATTCCTCATTTCTTTTCAGTTAAAGGATTACCTTTGATGTCGGTACCGAGCCTTTGCAGATATGCTATCAGTGCGATTATTTCTTTATTGGGCTCAGCAGGGACACCATTCTTCTGTAAGTCAGCGGCCAACTCTTCCGACTGTTTTTTCAGATCTTCATTTGCTGCATGCTCGTAACCTTCACGGTACGGGACTCCTACTGATCTGAGTCCTCTTATCTTCGAGGTAGTGTCGGAAGTATCAAGATCCTGTGTAAGCAGCCATGGATATGAAGGCATAATTGAACCGGGCGACATCTGCCGCGGGTTCTCCATATGGAGGTAGTGCCACATATTCGGATACTTTCCACCTTCCCTGTGAAGATCGGGTCCGGTTCTCTTTGATCCCCATAAGAAAGGATGGTCATAAACATATTCACCCGCCTTCGAATATTCACCGTATCTTTCGGTTTCTGAACGGAAAGGCCTGACAAGCTGCGAATGACAGTTATTGCAGCCTTCTCTTATGTATATATCCCTTCCCTGTAGTTCAAGAGGCGTGTAAGGCTTTACGCTTGAGATCGTGGGGATATTTGATTTGACAAGAAAAGTCGGAAGGAATTCAACGATTCCTCCGATCAGAATAACAACAGTGGAAGCTATAAGGAAGTACATTGGCTTTCCTTCCAGCCAGCGGTGCCTGGTTCCTCTGGAGAATCTGTCGTTAATATTTACAAGTGCCGGGGCTTCAGCTTCTTCCTCGGCAATAAAGGTACCCTGTTTCGCTGTTTTGATCAGATTGTAAACCATCATAATTACACCTGAGAAGTACAGCAGTCCGCCTATTGCCCTTATAATATACATCGGGATGATCTGGAGCGTAGTCTCAAGGAAATTGGGATACTGAAGGAGACCGAGCGGCGTGAATTGTTTCCACATAAGCGACTGTGTAATACCCGACCAATACATTGATGCTGCATAAAATACGATTCCCAGCATCCCTATCCAGAAATGAGCATTAGCAAGTTTCTTCGAGTAGAGTTCTGTTTTATAGATCCTTGGTATTAACCAATATAAAATTCCGAAGGTCAGGAAGCCGTTCCAACCAAGGGCACCTATATGAACGTGGGCAATTATCCAGTCGGTAAAGTGTGCAATTGCATTAACATTTTTAAGGGAAAGCATAGGACCCTCGAAGGTCGCCATTCCGTATGCTGTAATTGCAACAACCATAAATTTGAGAATGGGATCTTCACGGACCTTATCCCAGGCACCCCTCAACGTGAGAAGACCGTTTATCATACCGCCCCACGACGGCGCAATCAGCATAATCGAAAAAGCTGTTCCCAGCGACTGAGCCCAGTTCGGGAGAGATGAATACAGCAGATGATGAGGGCCGGCCCAGATGTAAATAAATATTAAGGCCCAGAAATGTATGATTGACAACCTGTAGGAATAAATCGGACGGTTTGCCGCTTTGGGAAGATAGTAGTACATCAATCCCAGGTATGGTGTTGTAAGAAAGAATGCAACTGCATTATGTCCGTACCACCACTGAACCAGTGCATCCTGCACTCCGGCGTATACAGGGTAGCTTTTCATAAAAGTTACCGGAATTTCAATTGAATTTACGATATGCAGAACAGCCACAGTTACCCAGGTAGCGATGTAGAACCAGATTGCCACATAAATGTGACTCTCCCTTCGTTTAAGTATTGTTCCGAACATATTTATTCCGAACACAATCCAAACGATGGCTATTGCAATATCGATGGGCCATTCAAGCTCAGCGTATTCTTTGCTTGTAGTAAAACCCATTGCAAGGGTAAGTGCGGCGGCGACTATTATAAGCTGCCATCCCCAGAAGTGGATTTTACTCAGCAGATCGCTATACATTCTTGCTTTGCATAGACGCTGAAGGGAATGATAAACGCCCATAAATATTGCGTTACCTACAAAAGCAAAAATTACAGCATTCGTATGAATAGGCCGTATCCTTCCGAATGTAGTAAACTGAAGGTTAAAGTTAAGAGAAGGTAAAAACAGCTGGGAGGCAATCGTTAGTCCTACCAGCATACCGATTACTCCCCAGAAGGCAGTAGCGATAGCAAAATTCTTTACGATTTTATTATCGTAACTAAACTGTTCTAACTGCATAAGAGCATTCTCCATAGAGTGAATTGGGAACTATTTTTTCTTTTTTTCAATATCCTTCTCCCTTTTTTCTTTCCTGTCCTCAAAAAGTATTCTAACCGAAGGTGTATATGTATCTTTATATTGACCGCTTTTAACGGCCCAGAGAAAGGCAGCCAGGAAGCCGATGGCCACAAGCAGACTGAATCCTATTAAAACGACTATTACCGAGATAACAAGCCTCTCTTTCCGGCAATGAAATTCGTTGTAAGGGTAGTGAATAAAACAACTGATATTGAGCTGACCGGCATCAAAATAGCGGCAACAAGGGGAGACAACATACCTTCGACTGCGAAAGTTAGTCCCGCTGCATTGTACAGGAACGATATAATAAAGCTCATTATAATTATTCGTACGCTCGTCTTTGCAAACCTTGCGAACTCAGGCAGCAGCGCCAGCTTATCAGCATCAAGTATGGCATCGCAGGCCGGGGAGAAACTGCTTATGTTTTCTGTAACAGAAATACCAACGCTGCTTTTCCTTAGTGCACCTGCATCATTTAAACCGTCGCCTACCATTAAAACATTTTCATTCCTTTTCCGTTTCTCTTCGATGTAAAGCAGCTTATCATTCGGCGTCTGCCTGAAACGCAGTTCAGAGTCGCTTCCGAATAACTCCAAAAGCCTTTCTCTTTCTCCTTCGTTATCTCCTGACAGGACGGAGAGTTTATAATGGCCTGACAGATCTTTTATAACCGAATCTATACCCTCACGGTAGTAATTGTTAATTTCGAAGTATCCGTAGGTTCGGCCGTTAAATGAAACATATACCCTGGGACTATCATGGCTGACCGGTTTGAAATTGGCAAGTGTATCATCAATGAATGAGAGAGAGCCGAGTTTAATTTTGTTTCCAAGTACCTCTCCCTCAATCCCATGTCCTGCATATTCCCTGTACTCCGAAATTTCAGCTTCATCATACTTTTTCAGAGACTTATAAACTGCCGCGCTGAGAGGATGAGTGGAGTTTTTAACAAGCGATTTGATCATTTCCTTTTTAAAATCATCAAGGTAATCACCTGTAAATTTCACCTCTCCCTCCCCGGCCTTCGTAATGGTTCCTGTCTTATCAAAAACTATTGTACTAACCTTTGCCAGATCCTCCACCACAGAACTGTTCTTCAGATAAAACTTATTACGTCCGAAGATCCTAACTGTGTTTCCGAAGGTAAAGGGAGTTGATAAAGCCAATGCGCATGGGCAGGCGACGATAAGCACTGCTGTAAAGACATTGATTGCTGTATGCAAACTCGACTGAATCCAGAACAATGCCGCAACGACAGCTATTAATAGGACAACCGCAGTAAAGTATTTACTAACCAGACTGCTTATTGTGGTAAAGTAGCTTCCATCCTTTTTATTGAACGATTCATGGTTCCATAGCTGTGTAAGGTAACTTTGCGATACTTCCTTTACCACTTCGAGTTCTATGGCACTTCCTTTCTGTCTTCCTCCTGCATAAACCAGCTCACCAAGAACCTTATTAACCGGGGATGATTCACCGGTAACAAAACTATAATCAATATTGCCATTTCCGCTGAATAATATTGCATCGGCAGGTATAATCTCATCGTTTCTGATAATTATCCTGTCACCAAGTTCCAGCTTTGAAACTGGTACCGAAGTCTCTCTATTCTCTTTTATGACTGTAACCCCGAGAGGGAAATATGATTTATAGCTTCTTTCAAAATTAAGTGTCTCATAAGTTTTTTCCTGGAATAACCTGCCAATCAGAAGAAAAAGGACGAGTCCGCTCATCGAATCAAAATAGCCCGCCTGGTGGTTGATCGTTACTTCCACTACGCTCCGCAGAAACAGGACAAGAATTCCGAGAGAGATGGGAAAATCAATATTAACTATCTTCTTTTTAAGACCTCTCCATGCTGAACCAAAATATTCGGAAGCAGAATAAAAGAAAACAGGCAGGGCAAGGATAAGGTTCAGGTATGCAAATATATTTTTGTAATAACTGTCGTTTAAGTCTATGGATAAATATTCAGGAAAACTGAGAAGCATAATATTCCCGAAGCAGAAAGCTGCGATGCCGGTCTTATAATACAGGTGTTTCCGGTGGACATCCTTTTTCTCTTCAGTGCTGTCAAGCTGCAGCAGCGGTTCATAGCCTATAGAAGCAAGAAGCTGAACGAGTTCTTTAAGACTGATCTTCGAATGAAAATACTTAACAGAGACTTCCTTCTTAAGGAAATCGGCATGCGACTGGCTGATACCCGGATTAAGCTTATACAGGTTCTCAAGAAGCCATATGCAGGAACTGCAGTGCATCTGGGGAACGTAAAAAGTAATTGAGGTTATCTTATCATTTTTAAAATCTACCAGACGCTGAATAGTTTCGGGATCATCAAGGTAGTCGAATTTCCTTACAGGAATATTTGCCGGGGATACTCCGGGGTTGGAATCGAGGGAATAATAGTCGCACATCTGCTTCTGATTAAGTATTTCATAAACAGTTTTACAGCCAATGCAGCAGAAATACTTTTCATCTACATAGAGACTATCATCCCTGCATTCATCTCCGCAGTGGAAACATCTTATATCTTTTTTAACAGTATCTTTTCTGTTCATTCAGTTAAAAATTATAATAATATCCCGCACAATCCTGCTGGAATTTAATAGTTTGTTTTTCGGAAAGAATGAATTTTACAGAAATTGTGCCATCGATAAGCAAATATAAAAAAAATGAAATTCGATATAACTACAATAATTCGGACTTTTTTATTCTTTTTTTAGAAAATCCACAAGGCAGCTGTTCTCAAAATCAGGAAATGCGGGATTTCTTGTATTTACATTATATTTTTAGCAAATTTGAAAACAATTTAATAGAGATATGACTATGGCTTATCTGATTTTTAAACTCATACATATTTTTGCTGTTATATTCTTTCTCGGGAATATCATTATTACTGTTTTCTGGAAGAATCATGGCGACAGGAGTGAAGACCCAGGAATTATAGCCCATACCATAAGAGGAATTATCAAGGCTGACAGATTTTTTACAATGCCAGCTGTCGCATTCCTGATCCTTGCAGGGTTTGGGGCGATGGGAATTGGATACATTCCTTTCGAAACAGGCTGGATTTTATGGGGATTTATACTGGTCGTGATATCAGCTGCTGCCTTTATGGCCAAAGTCGTTCCTGCTCAGAAAAAATTATTAAAGATTGCTGAAACACAGCCATTCGACCGGCAGCTTTATGATGCAGTCTCTAAAGAATGGAATCTTTGGGGAAGCATCGCAACCATTGCCGTTATAATTGCAGTTGTTCTGATGGTACTGAAAGTTCCTTCTTAAACAAGATTTCGGAAATTTTCCCTTGCCTGAAGAAACTTTCTTTCGGCCTCATCTCAGTCTCAATCCGGTCTCATCTCCCGGCCACTGTTCGGCCTTTCTTCGGCCTTTCTTCGGCCTCTCTTCGGCCTTTCAAAGGCACATAACCGGCAGATAAAAAACAGACCCCATCCGCAATCAAGCACTTTTGCCTGTATCCTTGAATCCTATTTTATATTGGGTTTCTAATGATTATTTTAGCTAATTAATATGAAACTACTTTATACATACCTCAGGAGTTACTGGAAGCTTATGCTGTTGGCGCTTCTACTGGCAGCCGTCAACCAGGTTTTCTCGCTTCTTGATCCTTATATTTTCGGAAGGGTGATAGATAAATACGCCACTAAATTTGATTCTTTTACTACTTCACAGTTTCTTAGAGGCGTTGGTCTCCTTCTTGCGGCGGCCGTCGGCGTTGCTTTTATTTCCAGGATCGCCAAGAACTTCCAGGATTATTACGTCAATGTAATTACACAAAGGCTGGGAGCTAAAATATATACCGACGGGATCAAACATTCTCTTGAACTTCCTTACTTTAAGTTTGAAGATCAACAAAGCGGAAAAACTCTAGGTGTTTTACAGAAGGTAAGGAGTGATGTAGAAAAACTTATATCCGCCTTCGTTAATACGCTGTTCACTACCCTGGTTGGAGTAATATTTGTCACCGTATATGCGGTGAATGTGCACTGGATAATTGCCCCGATATTCTTTTCCGCTATACCTATACTGGGAATTGTAAGTTCGGTTCTGAGCAAAAAAATAAAGAAAATACAGCAGGTTATCGTAGGCGAAACAACGGAGCTTGCAGGTACTACTACCGAATCATTAAGGAATATTGAACTGGTAAAGAGCCTTGGATTGGGAAACCAAGAGATCAACAGGCTCAATTCTACTACCGATAAAATACTGCAGCTTGAACTAAAAAAAGTTAAGTACATAAGGACTCTTAGTTTTATACAGGGAACCGTAGTTAACTTTATCAGAACTTCTATCCTCTTCTTCATGCTTTACCTGATTTTTATCAGGGAAATCCAGATAGGACAGTTCTTCACCCTTATGCTTTATTCTTTCTTTATTTTTGGTCCTTTACAAAGCTTGGGAGACATTATCAATATCTACCGTGAGGCGGAAGTTTCACTCGATAATTTTGCGAATCTGCTGAAGCAGCCTGTTGATGAAAAACCGGCAAATCCGAAAACTATTAATACCGTTCAATCGCTTGAGTTCAGGGATGTAAGTTTTAGACATCAGAGCTCGAAGAGCAATGCTCTGAAGAATATATCATTCAGGGTAAGAATGGGTGAAACAATTGCTTTTGCAGGACCCTCGGGAGCGGGTAAAACAACCCTGGTTAAGCTTCTCGTTGGTCTGTACACCCCGCAGGAAGGTTCAATTTTTTATAACGGCATCCCGGGAGATAAGATCGATCTTGACGAGCTCAGGGAGAAGATAGGCTTTGTTACCCAGGATACACAGCTTTTTTCGGGAACGATTAAAGAGAATCTGTTATTTGTAAATCCAGGGGCATCTGATGAGGAATGCCTCGAGGTTCTGGAAAAAGCTGCAGCCGGTAATCTCCTTGCAAGGGCTGATAAGGGACTTGATACAATTATAGGTGAAGGAGGGGTTAAGGTATCCGGGGGTGAAAAACAAAGACTTTCTATAGCACGCGCGCTTCTGCGGCATCCTCAGCTTTTAATATTTGACGAGGCTACATCCTCACTCGACTCGCTGACGGAAGAAGAGATTACTTCGACAATAAAGAATGTATCTGACAGAAAAGATCTTATTACGATTATGATAGCCCATCGTTTATCTACTGTTATGCATGCTGATAAAATATATGTGCTTGAAAGAGGACAAATAACTGAATCCGGTAAGCATGAGGAACTCCTTCAGCGTAAAGGTCTCTATTATGCAATGTGGCGCCAGCAGATAGGAGAACGCGATAGAAATGATATGCATAATTATAAATCAGCTGTTAATTTTGAGGAAGATTAAGAAAGGTATTTTATATGAAAAGGGCGGCACTATTTTTTTTAATTTTTTTCCGGCTTACAATTTTTCCACAAGGTATCAGTGAAATTATTAAACCTCTCCATCTGCAGGCAGGTAAAGCCGATACCGTATTAATCAGTGATCTTTTTTATTCAAATGATTATGGCGTAAAAATAGTCCCCGGGGATAATATTAAAGCTGTATACAACGGGAATAGCAAAAAGCTGGAGGTTAAACCTGATAGTAAATTCGAAGGACTGGGATTGATCAACTTTACTTTAAATGATTCTTTTTATGCAATTCCTTTCTATTCAGATATCATTAAGGATCATACTTTTTATTTAAATCTTAAGGATCATCCGGAAAGAGTATACCTTTTCGCAAGCTTTAACGGCTGGAACAGGGAGAGTCTCCCGATGAACTATGATAAAAAGCTGAAGACTTACAGCGTTAGAGTGTCCCTTGAACCGGGAACCTACCAGTATAAATTTTACCTACAGGGAAATGAATTTATCGACCCTGAAAATCCCGACAGTATCCCGAACGGACTCGGTGGTTATAATTCTGTTCTCACGATACCCAATCCTCATCGCGAGGAAAGTTATTTATTTCTTAACGGTTATGAAAAAACACAGGACCGGATAACAGTAAGTTTCGCCTACTCAAACAGCAAGTTTAGATCGCCTGTAAAACGCGAGGAGATAACAGCTCTTTATAATAATTCGGTGCTTCCGCAGGAAAGGGTTTCAACAGCTGCTAACAGGTTTCTGGTTACGATAGATTCTACAAAACTGAGTGGTGAGAATATACTAAGGGTGTTTGTGAACAGAAACGGACTACCGTCAAATATCCAGACACTGAGGTTTTATAACGGCGTACCGGAAGGTAAAATCAATCACCGGACAGAATATGACAATATTATTTATTCTATAATGGTAGACCGTTTCAATGACGGCGATTCAAGCAACAGCATTCCTGTTGTCAACCCGAACCTCACAAAAAAAGCAAACTATTTTGGGGGAGATCTAAAGGGAATCATCAATAAAATAGACGACGGATATTTTGACTCACTGGGTGTAAGTACAATCTGGCTTTCGCCGGTTGTCGATAATACAGACAGAGCATACAGGGAATATCCTGAACCTCACAGGTATTATACAGGCTACCACGGCTACTGGCCAATCTCATCTACAAAAGTGGAGGAACGGTTCGGCGATATGAACCTGCTCCAAAACCTGGTTAAGGATGCCCATAACCACAATATTCACATCCTTATAGATTATGTGGCAAATCATGTTCATGAAGAACATCCGTTCTTTAAACAACACAGGAATTGGTTCGGACACCTTGAACTGCCCGACGGCCGGTTAAATCTGCGATTATGGGATGAACACAGACTAACAACCTGGTTCGAACCATATCTCCCTTCATTTGATTATGAAGGTTCGCCTGGGGCCCTTGATACAATGACGAGCAATGCTGTCTGGTGGCTGCAGGAAACCAATGCAGACGGTTTCAGACACGATGCAGTAAAACATATTCCAAATGAATTCTGGCGGACAATGACCAGGAAGATCAAAAGTGAAATTGTGGTCAACGATAAAAAAAGTATTTTCCAGATCGGGGAGACTTTCGGAAGCTATCAGCTGGTAAATTCATATGTGAATAATGGGCAGCTGGATGCACAGTTTAACTTTAATCTTTACGATACTGCTATACCGGTCTTTATTGATTCATCCCTTTCCTTTAAATCGCTAGATGATCAGATGAAAAAGTCATTTGAAATTTATGGTGTTAATCACCTGATGGGGAATATTATGGACAGCCATGATAAGGTACGCTTCATGGCTTACGCTGACGGGGATGTCTCATTGAATGAAGGTGACGCCGCTGAAATCGGGTGGGATAATCCTCCGGCAGTGGATAATAAATCAAGTTATGATAAGCTTAAATTGTTCATCTCTTATTTAATGACGATACCGGGAATACCGATAATAGATTACGGAGATGAGCTTGGGATGACGGGTGCGGCAGATCCGGATAACCGCAGGATGATGCGATTCGGCTCCGAACTAACAGGTAGTGAGAATGCGACCTTACATGATATAAGCCGGCTTATAAAAATCAGAAAGGAAAATTCCGCCCTCAGGTATGGTGACTTTTATACCCTGAAGGCGGATAAAAACATTTATGCTTTTGTACGCTCCGATTTAAATGAGCGTATTCTTGTGATATTAAATAAAAATAATACTTTAACCAATACGTCGCTTGAATTACCTTATGCTTTCAAGGCAGACTTAATTACTGATCTTATTTCAGGGATAGAACTGCCTGTAAAGAATTATAAAATAAATATACATATGGACCCTTACGGTTACTCAATCTTCCTGTTAAAAGAAAACACTAATAAGGATAAATAATGCAGATAAAAATTTCCTTCCTCATTCTGTTAACAGCATTATTCTTAATTTCGTGCGGAGATAAAAATGACAAACAACCATCAAGAGAGCTGGATACTAAAATGAATAATATAGCAGAAAGCTATGTAAAAGTGATATTAAGGGTCGGACAATTTGATCCTGATTACGTTGACGCTTATTATGGACCCAATGAATGGAAGCCGGACAGTACATATAGTGCCGATTCCACTGCTTTGAAACATCTGGATGCCGAGATTGATGCACTGCTCGACAGCATGGAATCGCTCGGGAGTTATAATGCTGATGAAATGCAGACTCTGAGGTTCAGGTTCTTATTCAAACAGATGCTTGCTTTAAAAACGAAGATCTTTATGATTCAGGGAGGTCATCTTCCATTTGACAAGGAAACAAAAGCGCTTTATGATGCAGAGGCACCACATTATCCAGAAGAACATTTTAAGAAAATTATCGCCGCGCTTGACAGTATGCTGCCGGGAAGCGGAGATGTGACGGACAAGTTCGATAAATTCAGATCGCAGTTCATCATACCGAAAGATAAGCTTGATAAAGTCTTTACTGCAGCGATAAATGAATGCCGCAGCAGAACACTCGATCATATCCGGCTCCCTCAGGATGAAAATTTTAAGGTTGAATATGTTAATGATAAACCCTGGGGAGGTTATAACTGGTACAAGGGAAATTCATACAGCGTAATACAGGTTAACACTGATTTGCCGATCTATATAGACAGGGCTGTTGACCTGGCTGCTCATGAAGGTTACCCCGGACACCACGTTTATAATACATTGCTGGAAAAAAACCTTGTCAGGCAAAGGGGATGGGCTGAGTTTACGGTATACCCTCTTTTTAGTCCGCAGTCGCTTATTGCAGAGGGAACCGCCAATTTTGGTATTAATATGGTTTTCCCGGGAGATTCAAGAATTAAGTTTGAAAAGGAAGTCTTATTCCCGATCGCAGGACTCGATTCTTCACAGGCTGACGAATATTACAAGGCACTCGAGCTTACAGATAAGTTGAGTTATGCCGGGAACGAGGCAGCACGTAATTACCTGAATGGGGATTGGAACAGGGAAAAGGCAGTTGACTGGCTTCAGAAATATGAGCTGATGAGCAAGGAGAGAGCAGAAAAAAGAATGAGTTTCATTGATAAATACAGAAGCTATGTGATCAACTATAACCTCGGTAAAGATATTGTTAAAAATTACGTTGAACGAAACGGTGGGACGAGAGATAATCCTGCAAAACGATGGGAAATATTTGAGAAAATTATTTCAACCCCGCAGACACCCTCCGGGCTGCAGGAAACAAAAAAATAAATACGGTTTTCAGAAGAGTTGAAATTTATTCTTTCAACTTTGCTTTAAGATATTCAAATTCTTCTTTACCCATTGAAACTTCATGGAAAATTTGCCTGATAGTTTCTTTGTCGATTTTCCTAAAGTCCTTTTCGAGCGGTGTAACCAGTACTCCGCCGAGGTCTATTGATGCGGGACTCACCAGAATATTTTCATCATCTTCTTTGAAATATGCATCAGGCCTGTGTTTTTTACGGAAAAATATTATTATCCTCCAACCTGCTTCCGGCTCATAAGAAGAAATAATGTTCATCATCGGTTCAACATGACTTTTGGAAATTAGCGAATAGAGGGAATAAATTTTATCAAACCATTTAACAAGTGATTTTGAAGAATCAGACTCAAGTGCGAAAATTTTCCTTATATGATCGTCTATTGCAAAGATTGACACATCGTTTTCTATAAACATTTCACCAAATTCATTTTTGATTCCCTCATAATCTATATAAACAGGAAGAGAATCCTTTTTACACGCCTGGAAGTGGTGATGGTTGGGCACAGAGGCTCCGGATTCGGGACCATTATATAAAAAACAATATTCCCTGATGTCATTACTTATCTCAAGCATATTCGGAAATGATTTTTTTATCCTCTGGGGAATGTGATCCAGGCTGCTTACTGTCAGATGATTGTAAAATATCGGGTACGGGTTGCAGAGAATAGTATATTTATCTTTATACACGATTCCGGTTTGCTCCAGCGGCAGATTTTCTGTGCACAAGAGACACTCCCTATTTTTCACTGCCTCGGGAGACACGTTGGCAATAGTAGAATTTATCCGACCGGGGTTGAACTGGGTATGTATTTCATAGCCATCAAAGAAAAATTTATTTTGTTCGACTGAAGATAAGGATTCTTTTGCCTGTTTCAGCAGGGGCCAGTCTAAACTCTGACGATCATAAAGCAGCGATATAGCCTGTGAATATTTATTTGCAAGAATTAAATCCTGCAGCTCATTTTGAAGATTGTTTGTAGAGTTCTGCATTAAGTTTTTGCCGGGCTTTTATCTCATAAGTTCTTAAAGAATCTTTATAAAAATTAAATTCATTTCTCTTTTCGGCAGTAAGCTGGGAGTCAGAATTCCCCTCCCATCTGCGGCAGATATATAATGGCTCATATATTCTGCTGATCTCATATTTCCTGGAAATTGCCAGTGCAACAGCATAATCCTCACCGTAACTTACATCAGGAAATTTGTTTTCCCTTAGAACTGGGGTATAAAAAGCCCGCGGGGCACCTAATCCATTTATACGCAGGGCATTATTTCGCCCGTTCGATCTTGACCATTCCCGGTGATCGATTATCCCGGGCGGAATTTCATTCTTTTTAATATCAGTAAGTCTATAGGACCCGATAACCATTGCACATTTTTCTTCGCTAAATACATTAATTATTTTTTGCAGTGTATGCTGGTCGGCATATAAGTCGTCGCTGTCAAGCTGCACGGTATATTTGCCGCAATGTTCGTTCAATACAGCCTCATTCCAGCAACCTCCTATACTAAGGCTAGTGGAGGCGGGTATCAAATGAACAATTCTACTGTGTTTACTACAGAGTTCTTTTAAGATATCTGTAGTGTTGTCTGTCGAATGATTATCAACAACTATGACGTTAAAAGGAAAATTCGTTGTCTGGTTAACCGCCGAATTTATGGCTTCAGCTATAGTCTTTTCACGGTTTTTTACTGGAATTATAACCGAAGCGGTATATGCAAAGTCCTGGTCAGTTATATTGACCCCGCTGAAAACAGGCTCCAGGTATGCACCGATTAATTTAAGATGATTTGTTGCAGCTTCTTCCATCTCAATCTGCAGGATGCGATTATGGGGATTGAGATAGTCAAATTGTTTTTTATCCGCCCCCCCGTCAGTAGTTGATCTGATAGTATAAAGAAATTCAGGAATTCTTCTAATATCATAGTTTCGGGATATAAATAGTCTCAAACTATAAAATCCTGAATGAATCAAATCAGGTTCGCTGCCTGAAAGAAATTTTTCAAGTGCAGATTTTCTGATTACAACTACCTCTCCGAAATCAAAATCATCCCTGATACTCCCGACCTGATAATCAATTAAATGATTAGGAGAGAGGCTATTGTTTTCCAGTCTGTAAAAATCAGAGTAAAGTAACCCCGCACCTGTTTGTTCAGCTACCTCAAAAAACCTGTTCAGAGAAAACCTTCCGAAATCGACCTCCTCGGGTTTAAGGAGTATAAGCATATATTCTGAATCAGTTTCATCAGATATAGCTTTTAATGTTTTGGTGCTTAATACACTGTCGGAAACCAGCACCTGGGAGGACTTTGGAGCTTCTGTGGATTCAGCAGTAATGAGATAGAGTTCTTCGATGAGGTTTGATGTCCTCAATGAGTTAAATGACTCCCAGGTCTTCATATTACCGTTATACGGAACAAATAAAGTGAAAGGAAAACTCATAAATCCTCCTGAGAATTTAATGACTATTCAATTAAGAGGAGGCTCTAAGATAGAAAAAATAAAGCCGGCAAAAAACCGGCTAAATGGAAAATAAGATTTAAATTTTAGTCTATTCAGGAATTGTTATACTTTCCTGATCCAGAAGCTTATGACCTGTCTTATCTGTAATCCTTAGATCATAGGTTCCCGGAGCTAAATCACGGAAAGCTGTTCTTGCTTTTTTAATACAGACGCAGTTGTCGTTAGCCGAATTAGTATTTGAAATCTTTAAGGTAATCTGTTTTTCATTCTGCGCCATATCCATACTCAATGCAGAATTACAGTATGAGCGCACATCCATGGTAACGTACACCAGTTTGGCTTGCTGATCAACTACGACATTCTCCACAGTCTCACCTGTATAAACGTCATTTGATGTTAAATCAGTCTGCTGGGTACAGTTATCAAAGCGTACCGGATCCATCGAAATTTCTTTTGAACTCGAACAAGCGGCAAAAAGCAGTGAACTTAAAAGAATGGTCATGAAATATTTCATTTTATCTCCTCCAGGTTTTTTTTTCAAATATCAGACATTAATAAAAATACCACTTTAAGTTTATTAAATAGTTAAGACTGTCACAACGCCGTAAATTCTTTTATTTTTGTGAGTTAGGAAAAGTCACGATTTTTTAAGAGATCAGGTTCTTGTATACTTCGATTAATCTATCGGTAACGGATTCGATATTAAAATTCTGCAAAACCCTCTGTCGTGCCGCCATAGAGAACATTTTCCTTTTACTAGGATCCTCAATTAAGGATTTTATTTTGACGGCCAGGTCAACCGCATTTTTCTTTTCAAATAGCAATGATGTCTCTCCGTCAAGAGCAATATCAAGCACACCTTCCGACGCAGAACAGACAGAAGGTTTCTGCATGGCCATCGCTTCTATCAATGCAATTCCGAATGCTTCCGCATGAGATGGGAAAACAAATATATCCATCGCTGCCAGGAGTTCGGGAATATCGCTACGATAGCCTGTAAAAATAAGATTATCCAGATTCAGCTCCCCGGCAGATGTTTTTATCCTTTCGGCATATTCATCCTCTCCCCGGCTGGCTTCTCCGATTATAACAAAACTTAAATTGCTGTATGATTTATTTAATTGGGAGGCAGCTTCAATAAACTCTTCATGTCCCTTGCCGGGACTAAACCTTGCCATCATGCCTATCAATATTTCATCCTGTGCGATACCGTACTCCTCCCTTATCCTTGTTCCGGAAACGTATTCGGGATTGAATTCCTGCGTATCGACACCATTTGGTATGAGCAGGATCCTTTCAGGGCTAAGAGGTGTAGTTTCCAGCATATTATTCTTAATTGCTGTACTTATTGCTATAGCTTTTGTAACATACCTGTAAAGTCTGCGGTGAAGGTAATCTTTCTTTTCAATGAATGAGCCGATATGTTTAGTGAGAATCAGAGGAATTCTCCTCCGTAGAAACTGAAGCGCAGGAACAAGCACCCAGAGGTCTTTTGAGGCATGAGTATGAATAATATCAAAATCCATTTTTCGTATTATAAAAGCAATCCTTAGTGAAGTAAAAGGATGGAAGTAACCCCGGGCTTTGACAGGGTGGAGAATGATTCCGAGATTATTAGCTTCAATATGAATCCTTGATTCGGCTGCACAAAGCAGTTCTACATGCATTCCCCTCTTCATCAACTGTTTGATGCCCGTTAACGTGACCATCTCCATTCCCCCCCAGCTTCGGGACAAACATGAATATAATATCTTCATTTAATCAGTATATTTTATTTAATCTTGCGTTATGGAAATAGTGAAGGAGTATTTCATCGAATGAGTGGCCTTTCTCTGCCATAACCGCTGCACCGATCTGGCAGAGGCCGACTCCATGTCCCCATCCAGCACCATAGATAATAAATTTCCCGGGAATATTATTTTCTATGTTTTGTTTTTCAATTACGATCGCAGAGCTGTAAAGGTGAGTCAGTGAAAGCAGCCGCCTTATTTCAAGCTCCTTACCGACAACCAATTCTTTTTTTGTGCCGGTAATCTTCAGCTTAATCAGCCTGGAGGAATCCCCCCGTTCAACAGGAACAAGATCGATAATTTCTCCGAAATTAATAGCGCTATTCTTGGATATCATCTCTGAAATTTCATTCTGGCTATAAGTTACCTTCCACCTGAAGAAATCCTTTGTCTCCCTGTCGTAATCGATTAAGACCTGTGAAAGAATTTTATCGTCTTTAGTATTACAGTAAGCTGAGGGATTTCCCTTAATCCATTTTGCAGCGTTTCCTTCATTTGAGAAATCAAAGTTGTAGTTCTCAGTTTCATATTTATAGTCAATTACAGCAGTAAGATATTCGTGCACCACCGGTTCCCAGACATTATGGAATGATTCTGTGATTCCTCCGCAGCTCTTTGAAAATCTGGCATCACATATTTTATCATTGTACAGCAATACCAGACCATAGGTTTCTTCTACGGCCTGCCTTGCGGCCTGTGTGGATATTTTCGTAATTCCCTGGTAACGCTGACAATGATCATCTGCACAGACATCAAATAGTTCGTGCTCTTCACGATCATACCATTTGATAAATTCATCTTCTGTTTTGGATTCTGAAGAATAGACTTCCATTTTCGCCCGGATTGCCTTGGATTTATCGATTTGAGCAAGCAGCCAGCTCCTTGAAACAACGGCAAGCGATTTAAGCATCTGCAAGGACGACTTTGCACTCATTTCAGAAGAAATTACACTAACCAGATATTTTTCAACCGGAATGATGTTTATAACTGCGATCCTATCTTTACTCCGGAGAAGCTTTAATGATCCCTGGAATCGTTGTTTCTCTTTCCTCTGCCAGTGAAACCTGACACCTATTGTCACATCTTTTATTAAAAATGACTCGAGATCAATATCATCGGGTTCAAAGATTATCTCCTTATCCGCCTCAAGGGTGTCATCCCCTCTTTTACATCTTATTTTATCATTTATGATTTCAGCAGTAAATCTTCCGCTGAAGAATTTCTTGATACCCCTTACCCTGTAATCGCCATAAAGGTCAAAGTTTACCTGCTTTTCAGTTATTATTCCAACATTAATAGTTGGTTCTTTACGAAATGAAGGCATAGAAACGGGCGTCCTTTATGCAAAGAGTTAATAAAATGGAACTAAAATATACTAATTAAAGGAAAATGATTGTAATTCATATTTTTCCCTGTCATACTATATTGATTGGTAAATGAGTTATAAACTTTTTAATTTGATAAATGCTTTTTTGCGACTCATATCATAATTCCCTTAAATGAAGTTGAATACAGAAAATAAAATAGTGAATTTAATCGGTTTCCCCATGGATCTGGGTGCTGACCGGAGGGGTGTTGATATGGGCCCTTCGGCCTTACGAATAGCCAATCTGAAAGGAAAACTTGAGCTGCTCGGGTATGAAGTGGAGGACAGCGGGGATATTTTTATTCAGAATGTTGAAAGACAGAAAATCACCAATCCCCGGCTGAAATATGTAAATGAGATTCTAAGGACATCAAAAATTCTTGCAGGCAAGATAGAAAAGGTGCTCGAGAAGAAACAGTTTCCCCTTTGCCTCGGAGGGGATCACTCTATGGCTTTGGGAACAATTGCAGGAATATCTTCATATTGCAAAAAAAATAAGCTGAAACTTGGTATCATCTGGATAGATGCGCACACTGATATGAATACAGACGAAACTTCACCCTCAGGAAATATTCATGGCATGCCCATGGCTGCAGCACTGGGTCTGGGAAATGAAAGATTGGTAAATTTCTACGGGTTTGCACCCAAAGTTAAGGCGGAGAATTGTGCATTAATAGGAGTTAGAAGCATTGATGAGCAGGAAAGGATGACTATTAAAAAAGCAGGACTGCCGGTGTTTACGATGTCAGACATAGATAAACTGGGTATACATAGAATTATCAGCAGGGTTTTAAAACAGTTCAGGGAAAAGGTTGATCATATACATGTCAGCTTCGACCTCGACAGTGTTGAACCGGATATCGCTCCCGGGGTTGGAACACCCGTTTCCGGAGGATTGAGCTATCGTGAAGCGCATTTACTGATGGAATCGATTGCTGAGTGTGGTTGTATGTCTTCTCTTGAAATTTCTGAAGTTAACCCTATCCTAGACAGAAAAAACAGAAGCGCTGAATTTGCCGTCGATCTTGTTGCTTCAAGCATGGGACAGAGAATTCTTTGATAAATCATAACCTAAATATTTCCTCACCTTTCAGGAAAAAAGCTCCTATCCCTAAATTGGAAGCAAGAAAACTTGTACAGGCAAGAGCAGCAGAGTTTTCACCATTAAATCTTCAGAGAAGATCTGCTTCTATTATCGACAGACTTATCAATTTGGATGATTTTAATAATGCATCAAGGATTTATGCTTATTACTCAACATCGGGATTGATTGTTAATACTCGGGAATTAATTAACACGGCCCAGGGACAGGGTAAATCTGTTTTTCTTCCTAAGCGTAAACAAAATGGAATTCCTGAAAGATTTCAATTTACTGCATATGAAGAATTAATTGAAAACGAACTGGAATTTCTTGAACCCCGGTTTGGAATAGAAGAAGATCTTAGTGATATTGATCTCATTATTGTTCCATCTATTGCTGTATCAATGCTTGGTGAAAGAATCGGTTTTGATAGAATGAATTATAACGCTCTTTTGAGGAATTCATTCGCCCCCAAGATTGTTCTTGCTTATGAATTTCAGATCTTTAACAGAATAGAATATGAAAGGCAGGATATAAGAATAGACAGAATTATAACTGAGAGGCGGATCATTAATACCCGGAAGTTTTATTAACAAATAAATGTTAACCAGGTGAAACATTCCCAAATTACTATTTTTACAATTCTCCTTCTTTTCGCAGCGGTTTCTGTATTCCTTAATATGTTCGGGATACTGGAAATAGATTCAACTACCTTCTTCGGATATGGGTTGATCTTTTATGGGATAGCCTCTGTTTATACATCTTTTGGTGAAAAAAATAAAGTCCTTATCTTCATAGGCTCTGCAGGGTTCCTCGCGGGAATAGTAATCTCGCTGCCTTCACACTTTGATTTCATCCATCCTTTGAATGTATTTATTCCCTCATCTATACTGATTGCAGGCATAAGTCTGTTGATTGTGTATTTCGACGATACCAGTAATAAGACAATACTTTTAGCGGCATCTTTACTTCTGATCGCAGGGATTATTTTTATACTGGCGGTGCGTAATGTTCAGCCCGTCGTTTTCGGGGAATCCATCTTGAAGATAGTAGAAGTTTACTGGCCCGTACTGCTAGTGATTTCGGGTATAACAATAATTCTGAAAAGGTAACGGGATTAGCGGATTGAACCGGTTAAAAAAACTTTATTTCCCGGTTGAGCAGCTCCATTCGATGATTCTTCTGTAACAAGAAATTCGGTTATATTATTTTCCTGAGACTGTGGAATATTAAAAGGAAAATACTGGACCCTTCCTGACGGACTGAAAACACCCAATGAAAAATAACGACCATCAGGCATCCGCATCCAAAGCTGGTAGGCACTGTTCCTGCCCAGTTCAGGCATATCAGAGAGCTGAAGGTAACCTTTGTTCTGTGGGACGCTTATTATCAATTTTCCTTTTCCTACCGGGTTGATTCCTGTTCCATCAAGATTAACTACATTGACATCCGCCGACTCAAGTATGTTCTGAATTTCCTGCGTGCTGTTAAACTTTACCGAAAGGTCATTTACCTGCTCTTTGAGAGTATCATTGGTAAATTTAAGCTGCTTAATTTCGGAGGAAAAATTGAGATAGAAGACTAACAAAGCCAGTAAAAGGATTGTGAAAAGCGAAATGGTCATCCAAAAAGCCATCCCTCTGTTTTTAGAGGAGGTTTCTTCGGTTACATATTTTCTTTTATACGCTTTTTCAAAACTTTTTCCGCGTTCTCTGGTGGAAGTTTTCATATATGGTGTTTCCCTGGTGGAAGATTCATTTGCCGGCCGTTCTTTTGTTACAACCCGATCGTAAGCCCTGATTTTATCCCTGGTAGGAATTTTCGATTCCGGTTTAACTTCCTCTACCTGTTTTTCCTCAGGAACGTCCTCAAAATTTCCTTCGAGTACTTTTTCACGTGTGGATTTGAAAGATTCGAAAGTATTCCGGGAAGGTGTAACTGGTTCAAAATCTTCGGCATTAATTTCCCGGAAATTTTGTGCTTCGTCAGCTTCCTTTGCCTCTAGAGGTTCAATTGACGCCGGCTGTTCTTCAACTGACTCCGTTTCAGGCTGCTTCTCTACGGTGTTAAGTTTTTTGGACTCAGAAGAAGTTGATAATTTATCGCCTGAAGTGGAGGAAGACTTTCTATTTTCTCTGGAATTACCGTAGAATATTTCAGCCAGACTGACATCGTTTTTATCCCCGCTTGCCTTGGCCCGGATTTCATCTTTAATTCTGTATAATTTCCTTGCTACTTTATCCTTTAGTCCGGGGTCAGGATTTTCTGCCTGCAGAACAATCGGAAGCATCGCCGCTATATTTTGAAATTCACCAAGACTGGATGGGAGTTCGCCTCCTGCTTTTAAGTACTCATTTAATTTGGTCTGATCAGCCCTGTCAAGGCATCCTAAAACACCTGCATACATTAATTCTGCAGCTTCCTGTCTTGTAATCATATGCTATGCCCCTTAGAAAGATTTTCTTTAAGATTGGTCAGCGCAATTCTGATCTTGGATTTTACTGTGGATACCGGAATATTAAGCTTCGCAGCAATCTCACTTTCCGTTAATCCTTCGAAATAAGCAAGATGAATGACGTATTGCTGTGCATCTGTAAGATCTTCCATTGCTTTCTGGATATTTACAGTACTGTTCAAGGCATCCTTCAATTCAAGGGCTTTACCGCCAGGCTTCAGAACAGGAATAATAAACTTATTTTCGTACTCATCCGAATACGGCTGAGTTTCAACACCGGTTCTTTTAACCCTTATAGTATCCACTGCTTTGTTGCGGGCAAGGGTAATAAGCCAGGGATATACATTACCAGCCTCAAATTCGAAATGATTTATCTTCCTCCATATAATCACAAAAACATCTGAGAGCACTTCTTCAGCCAGTGCAGCATCTGATACAATGGTTTTGATTAGAGTGTATAGAATTGATGAATAACGGTTGTATAATGCTTCCAATGCTTTTGAATCATAGGAAGCAACCTTTTTCATTATTTCAAGGTCAGTTGTTGTTGAAGCAGAATTCAATATGCCCACCACCTAATTCTTTATTAAATGCAAAACTATTATTAACAGCATAAAAAAGCAACGAAGTTACTTAATGCCAGCAAAATTCCTGCCGAAAGGTCAGGGCCTATTTCATTTATATCGTTGATTTTTGTTGGTAATTTTCACCAGTGCAGCTTTATTTAAGCTTATGATGATATTTATTATCTTTACAGTTCAGTAAAAATTTCAGGATTTTATGACTTCAGGAGAAATAAGACAGCAGTTTTTAGATTTTTTTGCCGAAAAAGGACATCGGATTGTGCCAAGTTCACCAGTTGTCCCTTTTGACGATCCGACACTTTTGTTTACAAATGCCGGCATGAACCAGTTCAAGGATGTATTTCTTGGAAAAGGTAAACGGGAATATACCAGGGCAGCAGATACCCAGAAATGTATCCGTGTAAGTGGTAAACATAATGACCTGGAAGAGGTCGGAAATGATACTTACCATCATACTTTTTTTGAGATGCTGGGAAATTGGTCATTCGGTGATTATTATAAGGCTGAGGCAATCAGCTGGGCCTGGGAACTTCTCACTGAGGTTTGGAAACTCCCTAAAGAACGGTTATGGGCAACGGTTTTTAGAACAGATGATGAGGCCTATGAATACTGGAAAACTAAAACGGATATAAACTCCGAACATATTCTCAGGTTTGATGAAAAGGATAATTTCTGGGAAATGGGAGAGACCGGACCCTGCGGACCATGTTCCGAAATCCATATCAACCTGGGAAAAAATTACAATAACCCTGAATATGTTAATGCTGGAACTTCCGAATGTATTGAAATATGGAACCTTGTCTTTATTCAATATGACAGAGATGAAAAAGGCATACTCCATGACCTTCCATTAAAACATATTGATACCGGGATGGGTTTTGAAAGGGTTTGTGCGGTTCTTCAGAATAAAGAATCCAACTATGATACAGATATTTTTATGCCATTGATAAACAGGATCTCGGAGATATCTCGTGTTAAATATGAAAAGGAAGAAGATAAGATATCCATGCGTGTTATTGCAGACCATATCAGGGCTCTTACTTTTGCAATAGCTGACGGCGCTGTTCCTGGGAATGAAGGGCGCGGATACGTCTTAAGGAGAATATTGAGAAGGGCTTCGCGCTATGGCAGAAAGATAAATCTTCATAAACCCTTCCTTTTTGAAATTGTTGATGTACTCGCCTCTTTAATGGGTGGTATCTTTCCTGAATTGAAAGAGAAGAAAACTTATATCAAAAAAGTAATCCGGTCTGAGGAGGAAAGTTTTAATGTAACTCTTGACCGGGGAATTGAATTATTCGATGAGTTAATAAAAGTATTGCAAAAAAATAATCTGAAAGTAATTCCCGGTGAAGAAGTTTTTAAACTTTATGATACTTTTGGCTTCCCCGTTGATCTCACGAATATAATGGCCAGGGAAAAAGGCTTTACAATCGATGAAGGAGGCTTTAATGAATTAATGAAGCTTCAGCAGCAGAGGGGAAGAGAGGCTTCAAGAGAAAAACTGGCTTCAATTCATATCTCCACTGAAGATTTGAATTCCTTTGAACTTACGGAGCCTGGTAAATCTGAATTTACGGGTTATGATGAACTGGAATCAGAAGGAAAAATTATCGGGTATAGAAATGATAAGAACAATGACCTTATAATACTGGATAAGTCACCTTTTTACGTTGAGGCCGGAGGTCAGATCGATGATCGGGGCCAGTTAATCGTAGAAGGTAAATCTTTACCTGTTGTTGATGTCACTAAAATTGATAATAAAATAATTCATGTGGTTGAGAATGAGAAAAAGCAGCTGATTGCTTCCGGCCAGGATGTAATCGCCCGGGTTGATGAAAAAAGAAGATGGGACATTATGAGGAATCATACTGCAACCCATTTTCTCCATGCTGCCTTAAGAAAAATACTTGGAAACCATGTTCACCAGGCTGGTTCGTATGTCGGCACAGATAGGCTTCGTTTTGATTTTACTCATTTCGCAAAGTTGTCTGACGGTGAAATAAAAGAGATTGAGTCCCTTGTAAATGAACAGCTGAGACGAAACCTGCCCAGACAGCATCACAGGAATATTCCCTTCGAAGAAGCAAAGAAGATGGGTGCACTTATGTTTTTTGGTGACAAATACGGCGACAGAGTTAATGTTGTTCAGTACGGGGATTTCACAATGGAATTCTGTGGAGGTACCCATGTAAATAATTCTTCGGAAATTGGATTATTTAAAATAATAAGTGAATCCTCCATCGCAAGCGGAGTCAGGAGAATTGAGGCCGTAACTGGACGTGGAGTTGAAGAATACATTGAGATGCAGTTAAATAAAATAAAAGAATCGGAAGAACATGCCGCCCTTCTGCTGGAAGAGAAGAAAAAACTGGAAAAAGATTTTTCTGAATTTAAGCTTAAGGAAAAGCTTGACCAGGTTGGTGTAATTCTTAAAAATCCTGTCAATATCGGCAATATATCTGTATATAAGGGTGAGGTAAATGCTGAAAATATGGATGAGTTGAAATCCTTTGGTGATGAGTTAAGAAACAAGACTAAAGAATCTGTAGGAGTACTAATTTCAAGGATTGAAGATAAAGTTGGAATTGTATGCGTGGTGAATGATGAACTTATTAAGGCCAAAAAACTTAGTGCAGGAAAGATTGTCGGCTCCCTGGCAAAAATTGCGGGAGGAGGAGGAGGAGGTAAACCACACCTTGCAACTGCCGGAGGTAGAGATATTTCTAAAATACCCGTAGTTTTAGAAGAAGTTGAAAAGACAGTTCAGAGTTTTTTATAAAAAATGAAAACCAAACCCAGGATTAAATACATCTGTTCAAACTGCGGTTATGAATCACTGCGATGGCTTGGTAAATGTCCTGAATGCGAAGAATGGAATTCTTTTACAGAGGAGATCCTTGAAACCCGCCAGCGAAAGGCATCTCCACCATCCCGCAGACCATCTATCCCGAGGATAAGCGAAATTTCAGCAAAAGAAGATGAAAGGATTAAGACAGGGATTATGGAGTTCGACAGGGTACTGGGCGGGGGCTTTATGCCTGGCTCTGTTGTATTGTTCGGCGGTGATCCGGGTATCGGGAAGTCAACTCTGGCAATGCAGGCAGCCGCACGGATAAATGATAAAGTATTGTATGTCAGCGGAGAGGAATCCGCCAGGCAAATTAAGCTGCGTGCGGATCGCCTAAAGATTTCATCCGATAATTTTTACTTCCTCCCCGAGACTGACATGAATACAATTATCGGATCAATTAGGGATACTTCACCTGCTGTGGTTATAATTGATTCTATTCAGACAATGTATAGGAGTGAGTTCGAAAATTCTCCTGGTACTGTCACCCAGATAAGAGAATCTACATCTCTCCTTATGGATGAGGCAAAGAAAAACCACTTCTGCGTAATGATTATTGGTCATGTTACTAAGGAGGGATTTATAGCAGGACCGAAAGTTCTTGAGCATATTGTCGATGCAGTAATCCAGTTTGAGGGAGAATCACATCATTCTTTCAGGATTCTACGTGCCCAGAAGAACCGTTTCGGCAGCACGAATGAAATCGGAATCTTCGAAATGCAGGAGGATGGCCTCCAGGAGGTTAAAAATCCAAGTGAATTGTTTCTCAGTGAACGGGGCACAAAAATCTCCGGTTCCATCGTTACTGCAAGCATTGAAGGTACGCGACCTATTTTGCTTGAAGTTCAGGCGCTTGTTACCCCCTCTAATTACGGAAACCCGCAGAGAGTGGCCACGGGGTTCGATTATAGAAGATTATCCATCCTGCTTGCGGTACTTGAGAAAAGAAATGGCTACAGGTTGAGTGCAAATAACGTCTTTTTAAACATGGCAGGCGGGGTGAAAATAGATGAACCCGCAGTTGATCTTGCAGTCTGCTGCAGTATAGCCTCAAGCCTTCTGGATAAACCGGCTGAAAACACTATTGTGGTCATAGGTGAGGTAGGACTCGGAGGGGAAATCCGGAGCGTTGCTAATATTGAAAAAAGAATATCAGAAGCAGAGAAACTGGGGTTTAAGAAGACGATTATCCCGGCAAATAATCTAAAGTCATTGAAATCAAAAAACATCACTAAAGTTATACCTGTAAACACAATTTCCGAGGCTATTTTCAATATTTTTGGAAATTGATTAATATCACAATTTTATTCCATTCCTGCTTCACAAACACACCAAAAATGCATATATGAAAATTTTCTTTGTTTTTTTGTTTTATAATGGTATTTTTCTGCACGGTTTAAAGACCGTGGTTATTTTTCAATTATTTTTCAGAGGTAAGTTAGTGAGTACTAAGCTTTTTGTTGGATCACTCCCCTGGGCGGTTACAGATGATTCTCTTCGCGCAGCTTTTGAACCACACGGTACAGTTGTTTCTGCGAAGGTTATCACCGATCGTCAGACCGGTAGATCCAGAGGTTTCGGATTCGTTGAAATGTCCAATGAAACCGAAGCAGATGCTGCAATTAATGCGCTTAATGGTTCAGAACTTAGCGGACGCAGCATTATTGTCAGTGAAGCAAAACCTAAGAGTTAGTTCCAGGTTAGCTTTCTGTTTTTCGGGCGCTCTTTTCCGGAGCGCTTTTTTATTTTAAATTTTCGTTAAAATAAAACCGAATTTATTCCGACCCGGAAATTGTTCTCGCCAAGGTAATTGAGTCTCCATGCAAATTCAATTTTTAGAGGAATAAGGACCTGTGAAATTCCAATTCCCGCTTCGTAGAATGGATGGGGAAATGTGCGCACCTTAACCGGAAGATATGTTGTAGTTTCTCTCCCAATATCGCTATATGCCACATTAAAGAACGTGCTGAGTTGAATCCCCCAATCTCGCAGACCGGGAATTTTCAGGGCTCTAAAAATTAAATCCTGGAAATCATGTTCCAGGTTTATAGTAATAACCCTGCTTCCGAAAATCTCATTAACATTTAAAGTTCTAAATGAAAAGCGCTGAAACAGAAAATCTATATTTCCGGGTAGGGCATAGAGAGATTGATAATGCAGACTTCCCCGGTTATACATCCCCATTATTCTGTAAGCAAGATGTCTGGATGTGAACGTGTTTAACGACCCGCTCAGAATCATTTTATAAGTGGTATATTCAAGGCCGCTGTTTAAGATATTCTTGTCGGATAGTTCAATATTTCCTCTTATTGTAATGTAAGATTCTCCGCTTGAGATTCTTCTTCTGAAGTATCCGTCTTCAATATAATCCCTGAAGTCTAATTTAAATCCTGCTGATACCGCATTTATCCTGGCTTCGTAGACTACCTGGTTAGGAGGGTATGTTCTGTTCCGGTTAAAGAAAGAAAAATCAGTTTTTGTTATGGCGCTATTATCAGTGTGGTTTTTATAACCCGCAGTTAATGTCACTACAGGAAAAACTTCCCCTGATAAATTAAATTCAAATCCCTTTGTATAGTAATAGTTTCTGAATTCGTATTTAGTGATAAGGGCCAGAAGAGATGGAATTAGTTTACCATATTCTTCAGATTCGCCGAAAAGGATATTTAATTTATTATAGGTGCTAAATCCTATCGAATATGTCCTGTAATCACCAAATAAATATTCCAGTCTGAGGTCTTCTTTCAGTTTTTCATCTGAGAATCCATAGGAAAAATTCATCTCGCCATTAAGTCTTCTCTCTGCAGCATCCTCAAGGAATAAACCAAAATCAATGGTATTACCTTCTACACGATTAAAATGATACATTCCAAGGGGCGCACTCACGGCAAAATTATTCGTTAAATAAATCCTGGAAGAGAGAAAAGAAAACTTATCCCAGAAGGTCAGGGGAATATTTTCAAGGCTGTCAATCCTTTCATATGCCGTTGCTTCCGCCGGGGTGTTGGGAAGGCTTTGGATAGAACTCCAGTAGGTCGAATCCTTTTCGTCTGCCCCAGGAACAACCTTAATGATAGCTTTACCAAAATCGCTGTCTTCAAGTGGAGGATTTATTTTGTAATCGTAAAGAATCGTGGTGAGTTCGAATGCGAATCTGGCAAGGTTGAGATAATTTGCATTAACGTAAATCCGGTAGTCTACCGGCATCATTATAGAATCGGTAAACGCTGTGAATTGCTGAAAGACAGAAACAGAATCAAATAAGCCTCCTGTATTCGCAGCATCATTGAGGTTTAGATCGACCTCCAGTAAGTCATAGGAATCTGCAGCTATATATAGGCTTCCCATAAACCCAGGATCATGATTATCTTCCGGGGCTATGTGAATCTGGTATACTGTGGTATTATTTATGGCCAGAGTGTTTTCGATATAATAATAGTAATAGGACAGGGCATTGTCTGATAAAGGACCAGGCAGATCCTCTCCGAGAAAGTTCACCGATTCCTCATAAAAATTCTGAATCAGTCTCCCCCCCGTTAATATGTTTATAGAAGATGGCAGATTAGCTGTTTGTTTTCTTGCAAGGATTAATTCTTTATAACTATCCGGTTTTTTATAAAATCCTTCACTTTGATTCTCGATGATTGCCGAGATTTTCAGTGGAATTGTGTCATTGCCGCCGATATTAACACCTATGCTGCTATTGCCCGCACTGATATCACCCTGGGTTTTAACTATACCCTTAGTGTAAGCCATAAATTCGTAACTTTTTAACAGGGCAGTACGCTTTTTTTTCCTTCTAATTGCCTTCCTGATGATCTCAAGGGCGGGATTCACACCTGGTAGAACCGTAATGAGAGGAAGACTGACGGTTGTCTGCTTCAAGGTGAAATTTCTTCTAACAATACCAGAATCAGCCTTTATTTTTACCGAGTCAGAAATATACCCTATATAAGAGGCTATGAGGTCATAAGAACCCGGTGCAAGTTTAAGCTCAAATCTCCCATTACTGTTTGCGGAAGTGCCAAGAGTTGTACCGCTTACCCTTATATTAGCAAAAGGCAGGGGGTTTTCAGCATCATCGGTTACCCCGCCTTTAATTACAACCTGTTGAGCTGAAGCTGATGAAAGAAATAGCCCTATGGTGATTATAATGAGAAACTGCTTCATCAAAAATTTCTTAAATTGAAGACTAAATATCGGGAAATAATGAATAATACAATAGGAATATTAAGAGAAGGCATTAACAAAAAAGGTGAAAAAAGAGTAGCTGTTACTCCCGATTTTGCCGCTGGCATTGTGAAAAAAGGACATAAGCTCATTGTGCAGCCGGCACAAAACCCTACCACTGGGGAAATAAAAAGAGCATTTTCTGACGCAGAATATTTGAAAGCCGGAGCTGAAATAAATGAAGATCTTTCGAAGACTGAAGTTATTTTCGGATTAAAAGAAATTCCGGTTAAAAGAATTCTGCCGGAGAAAGTCTACCTGTTATTTTCACATACATTTAAAGGACAGCTGAAAAACAGAGAAATGCTTAAGGCATTCGTTGATTTAAGAACTACAGTAATTGATTATGAACTGATAAGGGATGCAAACCACCACAGGCTTATAACTGCCTTTACATATAATGCCGGATATGCAGGCATGGTTGATACATTATGGTCATTAGGGCAGAGACTGAAAATTAAAGGAATCAGTAATCCTTTCGAGAATATTCCCCAGGCAATTGAAGGTGAAGACCTTCAGGCAATAAGGGATTTAATTTCAGAGGCAGGTAAACAAATATCGGAACACGGCACACCGCGGGAAATTCCACCTGTAATAACCTGTTTTCTGGGAAAGGGAAAGACAAGTTTCGCAGCACAACAGATTTATGATCTTCTTCCGGTTGAGGAAATTACCTCTGACATGCTCCGGGAGGTATTTCATCGTGGTTCGCGAAAAAAAGTATATAAGCTTATTCTTTCGATCAATGAGGCTTACCGGCTTAAAGCAGGAGAAGGTATCAATCCCGAAACCTATCAGAGATTAAATAAAAAACAAAAACGTCAGCATTACCTTATATATCCCGAATTTTATGAATCAAATCTGGACACTATAATCCATTTCATTTCCATCTTGATGAACTGTATTTTATGGGAACCCAAGTATCCGAGAGCTCTTCCAAAAACTATGATAAAAAAGTTGTTCAAAGAGAACCAGAACCTTATTGCCATAGGTGATATAACCTGCGACCCTAATGGATCTATAGAATTCTCAAAAGAAACCTGGATTGACGATCCGGTTTATATCTATAATCCTTTAAGCGAAACAATAAGAATGGGATTTGAGGGAGATGGAGTAGCGGTAATGTCAGTTACCAACCTTCCCTGTGAGTTTTCAACAGATGCTTCCCGTCAGTTCAGCAAAGATCTTTCTGCATTTCTGGATACGATTATTTCGGCGGATTATAGTAATAGCCTTGAAGAATCAGGATTGCCTGAGGAGATTAAAAGGGCTGTAATTATTTGGAGAGGTAATTTCACCAACGATTATTTTTATATGAATAATTATATAGCCTGATCTTTAATCTGCCGTTGCGGACTCATGAAATTTGATGCCGTATTCCTCCAGCTCTTTTAATACCGGGATATAAATATCCGGGTGAATCGGAATTACAACACCCTTTTCTTTTATCGCTCCTTCAGCAATTAATTTTACTGCAATACCAGCAGGTAGCCCTCCGGTGTGTGTCATTGCAGTATTTAATTTATCCTTACCTTTATAGATCATCGTTGAAGATATCTTTTTCCTGCCTCCTGATGATTTATATTTTATTTCGGTCTGGAGTACAACCATGTCCCGGTCGCCATCCCTGAATTCCCATTTATCCATCAGTAGATTCAGAAGTATCTGTGCTGATGTGGCCTGTCCATTATTAATTTTTCTATGACTAAATAAATCCAGCCAGCTGATCTTCTTAAATGTTTCATCATTCTTTGAAATATTCAGGTAAGATGCAATTTCATCTTCCAGAGGTTTACCGTTTGAGCACGGCAGTGAAGATTTTATCCATTCTGAAAAAGTCATATCATCGGTTCTTTTCCATACTCTCTTGTTATCCGTAAGTCCAATTCTGACTAATGCATCCCATGCTTCACAGAAACCGGGTCTTCTGAGGGTGCCCCGGTAAAAATCACTTACACTATCTAATCCATATTTCTGAATATATGATATTGAATCTCTGTTGGGATAAGCTTCAAAACTACCCAGACCTGGAACCCTGATTTTTTCCGTATTCAAAAACATTTTTTCATAAGGAACTTCTTTTATCTCTGAATTCTCTTTATACCTTGCATTCCCCTGGCCCGCAAGGATTACGTTCATCGGACTCCAGGTAAACTTGTAATGCCACGGGTTATCGTCAGACTCAGGGGAGATTAAGGCACCACAGAAAGATTTCAGGGAGATAATTTCTCCTCCTTCACCTTCAACCTTTTCCTTCATCTGCATTACATCCATGTGGTCAATTCCCGGATCTAATCCCATCTCATTAAGAAAAATCAGTCCGCTTTTTTTCACATCTTCATCCAGTTTCATCATCCCGGACGAAATGTAGGAAGCAGTAACCATATTTGTTTTTTGCTTTAGACACTCAGAGGCTATTAACTCATGCATTGTCGGAGGAAGAAAGGAGATTACTATATCAGCATTCGAAATTTCTTTCTCTCTCTGCAGGTCATCTAATGCATCAAATTTGATTGCCCTGCCAAGAGGATTATTTCCGATCTTTTGGTCGACAAGATTATAATCAAAGTCACCCACAGTAATTTTCCATTGATGCAAGCCTGCATTCTCCAGCAGATAGGCTATTAAAGCTGTTGCGGTTCTACCTGCCCCGATTACAAATATATTTTTCATACAGCAATTATATTTTTTAATTTCAAACCTAAGACTTTATACAATAAATCACCAAATCACACATTACTTCAATAATTTATTTTAACATTTAATAATCCTGAGAATAATCATATTTTGTATGATTCATCTTTACAAACTTATTATTTATAAAGGACACTTTATGAATAGGATATCACTTCTTACGGTTCTGCTTGTACAGTTGTTTATAATGACACTCTCTGCACAGAACAATGTAAAATTCACTGAATACAATCTTGATAATGGTTTACATGTAATTCTCCACCAGGATAATTCCACCCCAATTGTTGCAGTCTCTGTGATGTACCATGTAGGATCAAAAAATGAGAAACCGGATAGAACCGGATTTGCACATTTCTTTGAGCATTTGATGTTTGAAGGTTCTCCTAATATAGGCCGTGGTGAATACATGAAGATGGTTGAAAATGCAGGAGGAGAATTAAATGCAAATACTGATTTTGACAGAACATATTACTATGAAGTGCTTCCCTCCAATCAGCTGGCGCTGGGATTATATATGGAATCAGAACGAATGCTTCATCTAAAGATTGACAGTATTGGAGTAGAGACCCAGAGAAAGGTTGTAAAAGAGGAAAGGAAACAAAGGCTTGATAACCAGCCGTATGGAAAAATATGGGAAGTTATTTTTAAGGATGCATTCAAAGTTTCACCTTACAGATGGATGCCGATAGGTTCGGCACAATACATTGATCAGGCAAGTATTGAAGAATTCAGAAACTTTTATAAGACATATTATGTTCCACAGAATGCAGTACTTTCAATTGCCGGGGACATACAGATAGACCAGACAAAAGAATTGATAAGTAAATATTTTTCTGAAATACCGCGGGGAACAAAGGATGTGTACAGACCGGAAGTTGAAGAACCTGTTCAGCAGTCGGAAATAATTGATACTGCTTATGATAATATACAGCTGCCTGCACTTGTTGAAGCATATCATATTCCCGCTGTAGGGACAGAGGATTATTACCCTATAGAAATGCTTACTACTTTATTATCCGGTGGAAGAAGTTCGCGACTTTATAAAAAATTGGTTGATGAAACTCAGAAAGCTGTTTATGTTGGCGCTTTTCCTGCCGCTCTTGAAAAACCTGGTTTGTTTATTTCCCTTGCAATTGCAAACCAGGGCGTCGATGCTGATGAACTTAAAAGCCTGATTGACCAGGAAATAGATAAGGTAAAGGATTCAGTAATTACGGACGAAGAAATGCAGAAGCTTAGGAACCAGGTTGAAACCAATTATGTTAACCAGAATGCGACAGATGCCGGGATAGCGGAAAACCTTGCGTATTATTATACTATTTATGAAAATACAAATGCAATCAATACAGAATTGGATAAACTGATGAATGTGACAAAAGAAGATATCAAGCGTGTTGCCGATAAATATCTGAATGATAATAACCGGGTTGTACTCTATTATCTTCCTGGAAAGAAAGGAGGAAAATAATAATGCGTAAAATACTATCTTTTCTTGCAGCTCTAATGTTTATAATCCCTCTCAATGCTCAGGTTGATAGAAGCCGCCCGCCAAAGCCAGGTCCTGCTCCTGAAATTAAACTCGGAAGTTATGAACATTTTGAACTCCCTAATGGTCTGAAGGTATTTGTTGTTGAGAACCATAAACTCCCAAGAGTATCGTTCTCTTTGCAAGTTGATAGAACCCCTATCCTTGAAGGAGATACTGCAGGATATATTTCCGCAGCCGGACAGCTGCTCAGGACAGGGACAAAAAACAGAAGTAAAGAGGAGTTAGATCAGGCAATTGACTTTATCGGTGCCTCACTTTCTACTTCCTCTATAGGAATTTATGGAATGAGTCTAACTGAACATGCTGATACTCTTTTTAACCTAATGTCGGATATCATTTTGAATTCAGATTTCAAGCAGAATGAACTTGATAAAATCAAAAAAAGGATGCAATCTGATCTTGCCAGCCAGAAAGACGATCCAGATGCTATCGCTGGAACAGTTAAGAGCGTTGTCGATTTCGGGAAGAAACATCCTTACGGAGAACCTGAGACAGAACAAACGATCGGTAATATCACACTGGAAAAATGCAGGAATTATTATAAAACATATTTTGCACCTAATGTTTCATACCTGGCAGTAGTAGGGGACATAAATGAGCAGGAAGCAAAAGACCTCGCGGTAAGGTATTTGGGCAGCTGGAAGAAAAAGGATGTGCCCGAATTTACCTACGCTCTCCCTGAACCACCTGAAGAAACCTTAGTCGCCCTGGTAGATAGGCCGAATTCCGTGCAGTCGGTTATAAATGTAACTTATCCCGTTCAGCTGAAACCGGGAGATAATGACGCTATCCAGGCAGGACTAATGAATACGATCCTTGGAGGGGGTACTTTCAGATTATTCCAGGATTTAAGAGAAAAACATTCTTTCACTTACGGGGCGAATTCAAGTCTTTCCAAAGATGAATATGTTGGCAGCTTTAATGCGTATACAAATGTTCGGAACGCGGTTACGGATAGCGCGATAACCCGTATTTTATACGAAATGGACCGGATAAAAAATGAGACCGTACCTGATAGTGAGCTGCAGATTATTAAAAATTATGTGACTGGTAACTTCGCTATTTCACTCGAAAATCCTCACACTATTGCATCCTTTGCAATAAATATTGATAAGTATAATCTGCCTGATAATTATTATGCTGATTACCTGAAAAATGTTGCAGCAGTTACTCCAATGGAAATAAAAAATGCTGCTGAAAAGTATATAAAACCGAAGCATTCCAATATAGTGGTTGTGGGCAATGCCGACCAGGTAAAAGAAGGATTGAAACAATTCGGACAGATAGTTTATTATGATAATAATGGGGATAGAATTGATTCTTCGTTTTCTTCGGTTCCCGGGAATGTTTCAGCAATGGAGGTATTAAATAACTACATAAATGCTATCGGGGGGAAAGATAGCCTTGCTGATGTTCATAACAGAATCACGATAATGACTGGAAAAGTTCAGGGTTTTGACGTTACCACAAAAATATATCAAAAAGAACCTGATCTTTTTAAACAGGAAGTAGATGCAGGCGGAATGACTCAGGAAATTATATTTAATGGTACAAATGGGGAAATGCAGACCGGGGGCCAGGAGATAAAAATTGATGGGAATGAACTCGAAAAATTAAAAAATGAAGCTACGCTTCATCTCCTTCTGAACCTTGATTCTCTTGGTGTAAAACTTAAACTGACCGGCATTGAAAAAGTTAATGGAAAAGATGCTTATAAACTTGAAATGGTTTTTCCTTCAGGGACTAAATGGATACAATATTATGATCCCGAATCAGGTTATAAAATAAAAGAAACTAAAAACATTACTACGCCCCAGGGTACTTTTACTCAGGAGATATTATATAGCGATTACAGAACAGTCAGTGGTGTAAAATATCCGTTTTATATAAAACAATCTATTGGTCCGCAGGAAATGGAATTTAAGGTGGATACAATAAAAATAAATACAGAAATTCCCGATTCAACTTTTGAATTATAACATATGGCTGCAAAATTTTCCGTTATAGTTTTCGATCTTGGAAATGTTCTTCTACCCTTTGATTACCAGCGGGCTGTAGAAGAACTTGATAAAGCGGAGAGAGGACTAGGGGAATTCTTCCTTGATTTTTATAACAATAATTACGAATACCACAGGGCATTTGAAAGAGGCGATATGTCTGAAGAAGAGTTTACCGGCATCATGCTCTCCGCTTTAGATCATAAAATAGATAAAGAGACTTTCTGCAGAATATATTCCGACATTTTTACTGAAAATAAAGAAGTTGTAGATTTACTCCCGAAATTAAAAAAGACTTATACTCTTGTAATGCTCTCGAATACAAATATTATACACTATAGGTACGGCTGGAAAAACTTCAGCTTCATTAAGCTTTTTGATAAAATAGTCGTTTCTTATGAAGCGGGTGCAAATAAGCCGGAGGAGAAAATTTACAGAGCCGTTGAATCAGTTACGGGCGAAATTTCTGAGAGGCACTTCTTCATTGATGATATTGCAGAATATGTAGCTGAAGCCGTTAAGTTAGGCTGGGGGGGAGTACAGTATAAAGGGTACAGAGATCTTTTGACCGAGCTAATTAACCGGGGACTCCTGACTTATAGGGACTAATTTTTATGATTAAATATCTTTCCTCAAAGCAGCTTATCCATCTGCTTTTTCTGATGCTCGCTCTGACCATATATTATGGCTGCGAAGAAAATAAAGAAAAACCTTCAATGAAGGGAGCCGATACAGCAGCGGTTAAACATTTTTCGAAACCTGAGCCTCCTCCGCTGAAAGTAATTTTTACCAGAGAGCCTGTTAAAAGCTTGCATATTCTATCTGAACTTACCGAAAAGTTCGGGGACGCAGGAATGCGCCAAATTCTTGCTGTAAATAGACTCGATACAAGACATATAGTTATCGGTGATACTCTCTGTATTCCCGACACATTACCTGTTGATTTCCTTTTTTTCTCACCTTTTCCCAAATACCTTTCCATCCTAGATTCTGTACCCAAAGCTTTGATTTTCTCATATTCTGTTCAGGCTTTTGGTGCGTATGAAAACGGCCGTTTAAAAAGATGGGGACCTACAAGTATGGGAAAGAGAACAACACCTACACCGACAGGTTTGTATTTTACTAACTGGAAGGCGAAGGAAACAATCAGTACAGTTAATGAAGAATGGATACTCCCATGGGCTTTTAACATCGATAATTTCAACGGGATTTCAATTCATCAATTCGAGCTGCCCGGGTATCCCGCCAGCCATGCCTGCGCAAGGCTTCTTCAGCCGGATGCTGAATGGATCTATTATTGGGCTGATCAATGGATACTCACAAAAGATGGTAACAGGATTAGAGCATTCGGAACACCGGTTATTATTTATGGCAAATATGATTATCATTCCTCACCGCCCTGGAAACAACTTTCAGTTGATAAAGATGCAGATAAAATTAACGGGGAGGAATTAAGTAAAACAATTCATAAGTATCTTCCAGTAATTGTCAGTAGAAAAAATCAGAGGGATTCCCTAATAGCTTTTCTAAGATCTGATTCCCTGATTTCTGTTTCGAACTATTAATGAATTTATTAGGTCTTATAAATAAACCCCGGAGAATATTCTCCGGGGTTCGGTTCTGTTTCATTCCCCTGAGGTCAAAGGGACTCGTCCTAATCGTCACCAAGAGCGATTTTTACAACTTCTTTTAGGTCATCTTCACCAAACGGCATCATCAAAATCCTGAAGCCGTTCTTTTCCAGATCCAAAGGTTCGTTTTCAGTAGATAAATAGATTGTAGGCAAATTATATTCTCTTGCAAGGTGTATTGCTGCTGTAATACCTTTATCATCAATCTGTTTTTCAATAATCATTAATTGAAATCCTTTTTTCAGGGCTTCTTCAATTTTTTGCTTGCTAGTTGGATTAAGTATTTCAGTATTATATCCATATCCATTTAATTGTTTTCTTATATCTAGTCCAATAATTCCATTTTCAATCACGATTAGAATATTTTTATTCTTCATCGATAATTCCTCAGAAATGACACATAACCAATCACTAAGGGGCAAATTCAATGCCTGGTGAATTTTTTGCGCAAAAAGCCACTTTCCCCTCGATATTTGATCTTTTTAACGCGCAATTATTTCGCACTTACACTAGTTGTCCCTTGATCTGACTCAAGTTTTCCTGGTATTTGAAACACTTTTTAAAGGAAGATAATTAATAAACCTTTGATTTATTCTTATATTTACAAACTGAAAACATTATAAAAGTTAACGGAGTATCACCGGATGGCTCTGAGTATAGGTATAGTTGGATTGCCTAATGTGGGAAAATCTACCTTGTTTAATGCTTTAACTAAAGCTCAAAATGCTGAATCAGCAAATTACCCCTTTTGTACAATCGAACCGAATAAAGCCATTGTGCCTGTTCCGGATACAAGGATTGAGAAGCTCGCCGAACTGGTTGATCCTGCCCGGCTTGTGTACAGTACAATTGAATTCTTTGATATTGCCGGACTTGTTAAAGGAGCTAGCAAAGGGGAAGGTCTTGGCAATCAGTTTCTTAGCAATATAAGGGAGACTGACGCTATCCTCCACCTTGTGAGGTGTTTTGAGAATGATGACATAGTGCACGTTGACGGTAATATAAATCCTGTCAGGGATATAGAAGTTATTGAAACTGAATTGCTTCTTTCGGACATCCAGACTCTCGAACGAAAAATTGAGAAGCTGCAGAAGCTTGCAAAAGGAGATAAAACTGCAAAGCAGATGCTCGATGATGCTGAAGATTTACTGAACTATTTAAACGCAGGTAACTCTGCTTCCTCTTTCGCAGGTAAAGAAAGAGAATCGGTAAAGCAGCTGCTTGGCGAATTAAGATTAATGACCGCAAAAAGTGTAATCTATTGCGCCAATGTTGATGAATCTGAACTCCTTGATGATAACTCATTTGTTAAGGCAGTAAGAGAATATGCAGTGCAAAAAGGAGCTGACGCTGTTAAAATTTCTGCTAAAGTCGAAGAGGAAATGATCGGATTGTCTGATGAAGAGAGAAAGGAATTTCTTGAATCATATGGGATAAATGAAAGTGGATTGGAAAAAATTATAAGAACCGGTTTTCATACGCTTGGTTTGATAAGCTACTTTACAGCGGGACCTAAAGAAGTAAGGGCATGGACAATTCATAATGGCTGGAAGGCTCCCCAGGCAGCCGGTGTGATCCATACAGATTTTGAGAAAGGATTTATCCGCGCTGAAGTTATTAGTTATGAGGATTATGTAAAATGCGGCTCAGAGACTGCCTGTAAAGCTTCAGGACTTATGCGTATTGAAGGAAAAGAATATACGGTGAACGATGGTGATGTTATGCATTTTCTTTTCAATGTTTAATTAATTTTAAGCTTGGTTACATCTTCTTAAGCTTATATTTTTATTTTAATATATCAGATAATAACTTCGTTTAAAGATATGGATACAAATATTCAGCATGATCAAAAAAATCACAAGTTCACGGTAATCGTCGGGGAAAGTGAATGTTATTTAAATTATAATCTGCCCCGCACTAATGTGATAGATTTTTATTTCACTTATGTGCCTGGAGATCTCAGAGGCAGAGGGATTGCTGCAAATCTCGTTGAAGCAGGCTTAAAGTACGCTGAGAAAAACAAGCTGCAGGTGATTCCTAGCTGCTCCTATGTGAATATTTATATCCATAGACATGAGAAATATAAAGGACTCCTGGAATCTGATTGATTATATCCTATCTACTTCAGCTTTGCTTCCAGGGTCATCTCAACACTTCGTAAAGCTCTAGATACAGGGCAGGCCTTTTTTGTGTCTGCAGCGTGCTTCTGAAAAGTATCGTTATCAATCCCTTCAATTTCTGCTACAGTATTTATATCTATTCTTGTAATAGTAAACCCTTCATCTGTTTTTTCTATATGTACAGCATCTTCGGTGTTTATTGAATTCACCTTAAACCCTGCTTTGGCAAGGGAGTTAGCCAGGGCCATTGAAAAACACCCGGCATGGGCTGCTCCGAGAATTTCTTCAGGATTGGTTGTGTTTCCTGATTGAAATCTTGATTTCGCATCGTATGCTGTATTCTTTAAGACACCAGTCTCAGTGTTTAGTACTCCTTTTCCTTCCGCTAGATTTCCGCTCCACTGTGCACTGCCTTTTCTTACGGGCATTCGAATCTCCTTTCATTATGAATGTATTGTGAATAACAAAAATACTAACTTCATATGTATAGGGAAAATTAATGCTTCAAATATCACACAATTTTTATGGGCTTTCATAACATTTTTAGCCGCAAGAGTGAAGGAAAAGAAAAAGAGGAATCAGATATAGTGGAAGTATGATTTAGCATTTTAGAGCGGATGTGAAGCGGATGTGAAGCGGATGTGGAGCGGATGTGGAGCGGATGTGAAGTAGAAAACAGTTGATATTATTGCTGAAATAGATCCCTGGGTTAAAGAGACTTCATCAATGGCTGAAAAAAAGCTGTCTCCAGGCTGGTCGGTATAAACTAGTATAAACCGAAAGACGTCAGCCTTCTTCCCCTGCAAGGTTCAGGATGAATTTTGGCTTCGAGACAGCTTCTTGTATATAATTTAAGGGTAGAACCTTACTCCGAGTCCTACATCAACACCTGAATCAAAATCCGGGGCAAGGGCCAGAAGAACACCAATTTCGAAAAATGCTTCTATCGGTGTATCCCGGGGAACAAGGTTGACCCCAACAACTCCCCGCGCACCTATTCCCACATCTCCTTTAGCGCGGTGATATTTGCCATCATACCAGAAACCATTTCCTTCCCCAACTCCTATAACCCCCCCGGGTCCAGCATATAGATTAGCAATCGGTGTTTTGAATGCATTAAAATGCCAGAGATAATCAACGCCAATCCTGGGGCTCCCGAAGTATGATGCTCCAATATCAATTACAAAAGCATTGTCTCTTTGTGTCCAGAATTTGAGGGTAGCACCAAGAGGATCTCCAACCATAATTCCAAATCCGAACTCTTTCCCATTAGGGGAATAGGTCTGGGCTTTTGTTAACCCTGAAAGGGTAATGATTGCAGCTAAAAGAATTACATATTTTTTCATTTGCTTAACCTTTTTTCTTTTGGTAAATCAGACTTCAATTTTTTAATATATTTCGGATAAATAAAACGATAGAATCACATTAATTATTAGGTTTTAACTAAAATAGGATATTAAACACGTTATAATGTTATTTCTCTCACTTAACTCACTACGGAATTGAGTTAACTTGAATTACATAAAAATAATATTTAATCTTGTTATTAATCCAGCTAATTTAACTTTTTAAGATGAATCGAGGGAAAATTATGGATAGGAATGCTGATATTTTGCCCGTATCAGAAAAAAGAATTTATAGTGACCGGCAGACACTTATAGAAAATTATAGTGCAGTTCGGAATTTTTTTAACGTTTTGTGTGATCCGCTGGAAACTGAAGATTATGTAATTCAGTCGATGCCCAATGTTAGTCCAGCCCGATGGCACCTTGCCCATACCAGCTGGTTCTTCGAGGCATTTGTTCTACAAAAAGCACTTAAAAATTATAAATCCCTTCACCCGCAGTATAATTTCCTTTTTAATTCTTATTACGTTCAGATTGGTGAACGGTTTACAAGAGCAAACCGGGGATTCCTTTCAAGACCAACAGTAAAAGAGGTTTATGATTACAGGGAATATGTTGACAAAAATATAATTGATTTTATTTCGAATTGTTCCATTGATCAGTTTAATGAATATGGACCTGTTATTGAGATAGGCATAAACCATGAACAACAGCATCAGGAATTAATGCTGACAGATATAAAGCATGTGTTTTCAATGAATCCCCTGCATCCTGTTTATTCTGACACCTATCCGCCGATAGTGGATCATATTCCTGAGACGTCATTTAATAATTTTGATGAAGGTCTTCATGAAATAGGTAATCCCGGTAATGATTTTGGATATGATAACGAATTTCCAAGGCATAAAATATACCTTGAGCCTTTTGCCATAAGTAACAGGCTTGTGACTAACCGTGAATTTATTGACTTCATTGATGATGGCGGTTATAAAAGAAATGAATTATGGCTTTCAGATGGCTTTTCTACATCTCAGCAGAATAACTGGGAGGCTCCTTTATACTGGGAGAAAATAGATGGAGAATGGTGGAACTTTAGATTAAATGGATTTCATAAAATCGATCTGAATGAACCGGTATGTCATATAAGCTATTATGAAGCCGACGCATTCGCAAGATGGGCGGGTGCTAGACTACCCACAGAGGGTGAATGGGAGACGGCTGCCGGTAACCTTCCTGCCACAGGAAACTTTGTTGAAAGTGGTAATTTCCACCCTGTCCCATTATCTGAAATCGGCTCAATGAATCAAATGTATGGAGATGTTTGGGAATGGACTATGAGTCCCTACGTTTCTTATCCCGGTTATAAAACGCTTCCGGGTGCTCTCGGAGAATATAATGGAAAATTCATGTCAAACCAGATGGTGCTGAGAGGCGGATCCTGCGCTACTTCTTCTTCCCATATCCGTAAGTATTATAGAAATTTTTTCTACCCTGACAGCAGATGGCAATTTATGGGCCTTCGGCTTGCAAAGGATGTTGTGTAATCTTATGTATTATACAGAAAAAGAAGAAAATGAAGTTGCAAACATCGTCCGTGAAGGTCTGACCGGACCGCATAAAGAACTGCCAAGTAAACTCTTTTATGATGAAAGAGGTTCTAAGTTATTCGATGAAATAACCAGGCTCCCGGAATATTATCCTACGAGAACAGAAATGAAGATAATGGAAGATAATATTTCCGAGATAGGAAAACTCCTCGGCGAAGGAACTGTCCTCGTTGAACTTGGAAGCGGGAGCAGTAAAAAAATCAGGCTCCTGCTCGAAAATATTCCGGGCCTCGCGGCTTATATCCCCATCGATATCTCCGAAGAACATCTGCAGAATTCTGTCAATAACCTTTCTATGGATTATCCGGAACTTGAAATAATCCCTCTCTATGCTGATTATACCAGGGCTATTATCCTGCCTGAAATACCAAAACATTATGATCACATATCTGCATTCTATCCTGGGTCGACCATAGGAAATTTCAAACCACTGGAAGCTAAAAACTTTTTAAGAAGGATCTCCCGACTGATAGGCAGGAACGGCGGGATGATAATCGGGGTAGACATGAAGAAAGATAAAAAGATACTGGAAGCAGCATATAATGATAATAAAGGAATCACTGCAGAATTTAATCTGAACATACTTACTCATATAAATGATGAAACCGGCTCAGACTTTAAGATAGATAATTTTAAGCATCATGCTTTTTATAATTCTGAGCAGGGTAGAATTGAAATGCACCTTATCAGCCTGGCAGATCAGCGTATAAACATGAATGGATCAATTCTGCATTTGCAAAAAAACGATGATATCCTCACAGAATATTCATATAAGTATACGCCACTGGAATTTGAAAACCTGGTGAGTGATTTCTTCGAAGTAAGAAACATCTGGTTAGACGAAAATAAATTCTTCAGTGTGCAGTATCTCAGGGTAAAACAGTAGGCCTCTGCCAAACAGTTTAAAATAGGGATAAAATTTGTTCTTCCCGCAACGAGGTCAATCTGCACCTTCTTATTAGGAAAGAGTATCCAGGATATCATTAAGTTTTTTCAGATTTTTTTCCCAATCTGATTTTTTATTTCTTTCTTTCTCTACAACTTCAGGGGCTGCGTTATTAACAAACTTTTCATTAGAGAGTTTCTTTTGTATACCTTCAAGCGAACCTTTAAGTCTGCTTATTTCCTTCTGCAGACGAGTTCGTTCAACATCGAGATCGATCAAACCTTCCAGGGGAATGTAAATCTCGCACCTGTTTAAAACCGCTGATGCGCTGGCCTTTGGCTTTGGGATGTTTTCGTCAGCTGTTAATTCTTCAACTCTCGCAAGTTTCTTAATATAATCAACCTGGTGCTGACTAACAGAAGAAGATTTAAGAAACACTTTAATCTGCCTTGAAGGTGGAATATTCATCTCTCCTCTAATCACCCTGATGGATGTAATAATATCCTGTACAAATTCCATTTCTTCTTCTGCCCTGGTATCTATTCTATCTTCTGCAGGAACAGGATAGTCGGAGATTACAATACTCTCTCCTTTTTTCCGCTCCTTAATCAGCTGCCAGAGTTCTTCGGTTATAAACGGCATAAAAGGATGAACAATCTTAAGAAGATTCTCAAACATCAACAAAGACCTGGTGAGTACAGCAGATTTTACCTCATCATCGTTTGAGTAAAGCCTGTTCTTTGAAAGTTCAATATACCAGTCGCAGAAGTCATTCCATACGAATGCATAAACGATCTTCGAAGCGTTATTTATCTCAAACTTCTGCATTGCTTCCTGGAGCTGCAGAAGGGTTTTATTAAACCTTGAGCTGATCCATTTGTCAGCAAAGTCGGTATGTTTGTCTGCCAGACTGACATCAAAAGGGATTGATTCACGGTTCATTAATAAAAATCTGCCGGCATTCCATATTTTATTAGCAAAATTTCTCCCTAGTTCACACTTCTCGGTACTAAACATTACATCCTGTCCCATCGGGGCAAGATAAATTATAGTGAACCTGAGGGCGTCTGCACCATAATCTTTTATTACCTCGAGCGGATCAGGAGAATTGCCAAGGGATTTACTCATCTTTCTCCCCTCGATATCTCTGATAACTGAGGTAAAATAAACACTGCCGAAAGGAATATCATTCTTGAAATGAAGTCCTGCCATTATCATCCTTGCTACCCAGAAGAATATGATATCAGGCGCTGTTACCAGGATATTTGTAGGGTAATAATAATCCTGTTCCTCCTCAGTTTTGAATACAGCATGAGCCCACAGCCAGCTGGATGCCCAGGTGTCGAGAACATCCTCATCCTGCCTCAGGTTTGTAGAACCGCAATGGGGACATTTATCCGGCTTTTCCATAGATACAATAGGATTTTTGCATTCCAGCTTGCAATGATCATCTCCTACGCAGTACCAGACAGGTATCCTGTGTCCCCACCATAACTGCCGTGATATGCACCAGTCGCTTATGTTTTCCATCCAGTGTTTGTAGGTCTTTACCCAGTGATCAGGATAAAAATTAACTATACCCTGTTCTACAGCCTTAAGGGCAGGTTTTGCGAGTTCCTCCATCTTCATGAACCATTGTTCTGATAGATAGGGCTCAATTGGAACTCCGCCTCTTTCCGAATAACCAATTTTGGTCTGGTAGTCTTCAATTTTTTCAAGCAGCTTAAGGTCTTCCATTCTTGCTACAACTTTTTTCCTGACTTCATAACGGTCGAGATCTCTCAGAAAATCAGGAACATTAGAATTCGTTGTGCCATCCTCATTAAAAATGTTTATTGAATCCAGGTTATGCCTTTTACCCATCTCATAGTCATTAATATCGTGAGCAGGGGTAACCTTAACAGCCCCTGTTCCGAAATCCATATCGACATAATCATCAGCGAAAACAGGAATTTCTCTATCGGCTATGGGAAGCAGAACCATTTTGCCTATAAATTGTTTATACCTCTCATCGTTCGGATTAACAGCTATCCCCGTATCTCCGAGCATGGTTTCGGGACGTGTAGTTGCAACCACAATGTACCCGCTGCTTTCTTTTAACGGGTATTTAAAATACCAGAGCTTGCCGCTTACATTCCTGTAGATTACCTCCTCATCCGAAATAGCTGAACGCGTCGCGGGATCCCAGTTAACCATGCGGTAGCCGCGGTATATTTTTCCCTCAGTATATAGTTTTACAAACGCTTTTATCACCTCTTTATAATACTCATCATCCATTGTAAAGCGTTCACGATCCCAGTCGCAGCTTACTCCCAGTTTTTTCAGCTGCTGAATAATAATGCCGCCGTATTTTTCCGTCCATTCCCAACAGTACTTAACAAATTCATCTCTACCGATGCTTTTTTTATCAATATCCTGATCTTTAAGATAATTAGTAACCTTTGTCTCCGTGGCTATCGAAGCATGGTCTGTACCCGGTACCCAGCAGGCATTATAGCCCTGCATTCTCTTCATACGTATAAAAATATCCTGTATGGTGTTATTAAGGATATGGCCCATTGTAAGCATACCGGTCACATTAGGGGGGGGTATTACAATTGTAAAGGGTTCTTTTGTGTTATCAACTTCTGAATGAAAGAACCTGTTATCAAGCCAGTATCCATACCATTTATCTTCTACCGAAGTGGGATCATATGCCTTTGGAATTTCGGTCAGAGACATTGTTTTCCTTTGATTATAATCTGAATTTAAGTTGCAAATATAAGGAATTTTTTAATGGGGCATTAAGTAAAAATGAAGTGCTGCTGCAATTGTTCTGGTCAATAATACAGCTTCCGGAAGCTGGTTCCGCCTAATAAATGATGTACATATAGTTGGGTATTTTAACCTGGATTCCATGGTTGGACCCGTTAAGATCGCTCCATTGATCTCCTACGGTACCTGAAATTATATACCCTTTTTCAGCTAGCTCTGATCTTTTTTCTGATTTATACTTTTCTGCGGTTTGTCCTGAATATTCTTCTCCTTTAACAATCAAAGTATCAAATTTTGTATAACCTGCATTGACCAGATTCTTAAACGTAGCCGCATATTGATACTCTTTTCTTCCTGTAAGAAACACTATTTTATAATTGTTTTTTAAAAGATAATTGTAAAAGTTTAGAACAGCGGGAACCGCAGGAGCTTTGGCGCTGTCAACCCACATATCAAAAAATTCTGGGACATATCCAAAATCCCATTTTTTGTAATGTTCATAACTCGTAACTGCAGTCTCATCCACATCAAAAACAACAGCTGTATTTTCTCCTGATCCGGCCCCATTAAATTTTTCGATTGCCTCATCAATGGCCTCCGCCGTTTCCATCTCATACCTCCCGCTGTTATGATAATTAATAACCTCATCTTTTGCGATACCAAGGTTTATGAGATCAGGAGTTGAGCCACAACCGGAGAAGAACAATATAACTCCTGTAAGAACAGGAAGTAGGAAAGATTTAAATTTGACGGAAAGTAATTTTGATGAATTCATTTTATTAACAAGAATTTGTTTATTATTCGGGGAAAGAAGTTTGCCGGACATAATTATTTTCCGAAGAAAAATAATAAGGGCCTTTCCAGCCTGTCTGCCCAGGCAGACTCATTATGCTCTGCTCCCGGAGCGTAAAAATAATCAATATTTGTCCCTATTAAAAATCCTTTTCCGGTGAGCAGGGCAAACATTTTTTGCCCTCTTTCCAAACCATCCTCGCCATGATCAATATAGATTTTTATTCTGGATTTTGGTTTGCCGCTGTCATGGATGGTTTTAAAAATTTTCTCGTTGTCGTAATAAAATGAACTTGACATACATCCTGCCATAGAAAAAACACCTGGATGTTTCCACACTATCAAGAAGGAAATTAATCCTCCCATGGAAGAGCCCATTACTGCGCTATTCCGGGCATCGGGAATTGTCCGGTAATTAGAATCTATAAATGGTTTAAGTTCCTCAACCAGGAATTTCATGTAATTTCTTCCTTTTTCAGAATCACTATACTCCTCAAGCCTGTCTTCAGTATTGTTAATACCGACGATTATTATTTCCCTGAGCCTCCCGGTTCGAATCAATTTGGAAACAGTTTCATCAACCTGCCAGTCAATTCCTATAAAAGAAGTGGTTGGATCCATCAGGTTTTGACCATCGTGCATATACAATACAGGATATCTTTTATGAGAAGCAGAAAAATATGATGGGGGCAGCCAGACAAATATATCTCTGTCATAATCTAAAAAATCCGAATGGAATTTTTTATAGAACCTGATATCCCCGATAATTTTTTTTCTTCCACGGTATCTTCCGGTTTTGGATTCTGTTCCAGATCCCTTTTTTAAATGTGCTTTTTTATCAGGCATATATTTGAATAGTTTGTTCTGAAAGCTGTAAATATAGAAATAGACTGTAAAACGACAAAAATAATTGATTCTCATCAATTTTCCCGAAGTTTTAGACCACTTTAAATAGCATATTTATAATATTTTATTGATTTTTAAACCTCATTCTTTCACAGTTTTTTAAGGAGAGGTTGTTCAATATGTCAGTTATCAGACCCTTCAAAGCATTAAGACCTTCAAAAGACAATGCCGAAACGGTAGCCAGTGTACCATATGATGTTGTAAACCGGAAGGAAGCCAGAAAAGAAGCAGCAGGAAATTCCCTAAATTTTTTACGCATTACACGTTCTGAAATCGAACTGGATGACAGTATTAGTCCTTATTCGAAAGAAGTCTACCAAAAAGCCAAAGAAAATCTGGAACGTTTGAAAACTGAAGCCCCTCTGATTATTGAAGATTCACCTCACTTTTACCTGTATAGACTCGAGATGAACGGAAAGGCACAGGTGGGAATTGCGGCAACGTTCTCCGTGGATGATTATGAAAAGGATATAATTCTGAAACATGAAAAAACAAGACGTGAAAAAGAGGATGACAGAACAAATCATATTATTACTGCTGAAGCACAGACCGGCGTTGTATTCCTTACATACCGGGGAGTAGATGCTGTTAATAAAATTGTTGATGATACGATGAAGAAAAACAATCCTGAATATGATTTTACTTCAAAAGACGGTATAAGGCATACAATTTGGGTAGTTCCGGAGCAACATAATGAGACTATAATTAACGAATTTAGCCGGATAAAACACCTATATATAGCGGACGGACATCATCGCGCCGCCAGTGCAGCAAGAGCGAGAAATGTAAAGAAGGAGAATAATAAACATCATTCAGGTGAGGAGGAATATAATTACTTTATTTCAGTGATCTTTCCTGCCGAACAGCTTAATATTCTGCCTTACAACCGCGTTGTTTCAGACCTTAATAAACTTTCGAAAGACGAATTCCTTAATAAGGTTAGTGAAAAGTTTGTTGTTGAAAAAACAGGAGAGAAAGAACCGAAAACAAGAAGAAGCTACGGAATGTTTCTGGATGGTGAATGGTATATGCTTAAAGTGCGAGATTCTGTGCTTGCAAGTAATTCTCTTTCTGAATCTGTAGCCGAAACGCTTGATGTCAGCATTTTACAGGACTTTCTTCTTAACCCGATCCTGGCGATTGATGATCCAAGGACAAACCAAAGGATAGATTTTATCGGCGGTATTCGTGGAACAAAAGAGCTTGAAAAACTGGTCAATAAAGGAGAAGCAGCTGTTGCATTTTCTCTGTACCCGGTTTCGCTGGATGACCTTATGAATATCTCTGATGCAGGTGAAATAATGCCTCCTAAATCCACCTGGTTCGAGCCTAAATTGAGGGACGGACTGCTTATTCATACTATATAAAATTATTAATTAAATACTTAATTGAAAATCAGAAGGGAAGATCATAAAAATGGAAAATAGAATTTATAATTTCAGTGCGGGCCCTGCAATACTGCCCGAAGATGTACTTAAAGAAGCACAGGATAATCTAATGTCACTTCCCGGTGTCGGGATGTCAATACTTGAAATAAGCCACCGTTCAAAAACTTTTGACAAAATAATCGGAGACGCTAAAGCTGACCTGAAAGAACTTATGGGAATAAATGATGATTATTCTATATTGTTTCTGCAGGGTGGTGCAAGCCTTCAGTTCTCTATGGTTCCAATGAATCTTATGCCCCCTGCGAACAAAGCCGATTACATAGTAACAGGCAGTTGGTCAAAGAAAGCGGTTAAAGAAGCAAAGAGGGTGGGAACAGTTAATATAGCAGCTTCTGCCGAAGAAGGGAAATTCAAAAGAATCCCTGAACAAAAAGAACTTAAACTTGACCCCGAAGCTTCTTATGTTCATTTCACCTCAAATAATACTATCTATGGAACAGAATTTCATTATGAACCTGAAACTGGTAATGTTCCTCTTATCTGTGATGCTTCTTCGGATATTCTTTCAAGAAATATTAATGTAAGTAAGTATGCAATGATATATGCCGGTGCTCAGAAAAATATGGGACCTTCGGGTGTTACCTTTGTTATCCTCCGTAAGGATATGACAGAAAGGAGCAGCGATTCACTGCATACAATGCTGAATTATAAGACTCATGTGGATGCCGACTCCCTTTACAATACCCCTACAGTATTCGGCATATATATAATTGGTCTCGTTACTAAATGGCTTAAGAAGAATGGTGGACTCGAAGCGATGTACAGAACCAATAAAGAAAAGGCTGGTCTCCTGTATAAATGTATCGATGAAAGCGCAGACTTCTATAAAGGTCATGCTGAAAAAGACAGTCGTTCGCTTATGAACATTACATTTAACCTGCCCTCTGAAGAACTTGAAAAGAAGTTGGTAGCTGAAGCTACCGAAAACGGGTTCAGCGGACTAAAAGGACACAGGTCGGTAGGCGGAATAAGAGCATCTATTTACAATGCATTCCCTAAAAAGGGGGTTGAAGTCCTGGTAGATTTTATGAAGGATTTTCAAAAAAAGAACGGTTAACTTAAATTATTTCCGGGAGGGCTAAAATGAAGGCATTAATATTTTCATCCTTTTGCCTGTTTCTTTTAATTGGTTCCTGCGCAAAAGAAGAAAAAAAACTTGAGGTATTTAATGCCGAAGCGTTTGCCTATGACCTTGGTGATAGCTGGGAAGTTAACGCTTCAACAAGAGTTAAAGGATTTAAACAAACCGAGAAGGACAATAAATTCAAAGCTACATTAAGTTATGATATCGATTTAGTTAAGCCCGCCGGAGATACTGTTAAATCCATGATAAGCAGAACGGAAGATAAAGTTAATGATGAAGAGGCTATGGATGTTCCCGTTGAAATACAATTCGATCTGGATTCTACCTACAAAGACGGAGATTATAAAGTAATTTTTAATATTAAAGATGCTGAAACGGGTCAGAACGCTTCGGCATCTGCTCCTTTTAGTCTGAAAAAAGATTAGTTAAAACCCTAATCCTTTTCATAACTTAATTTTGTGTCCATAGAAGTTCCTTCATTCTCACCTTCAAGTGTAACTATCATAGAATCGCCGTCAGGATGCCTGTAGATCACCTTTGAAGGAAATCCTTCATCCTGGTTCTCAAAAACGGCCGAGGTATCCGTAACACTGGTAAGCTTTAATGTCTGCTGCTGATTGCCATTAAGTTTAATGGTATAATACACCTGGTTATTGTTTTGCTCTATACGCATATCCTGGGAGTAAACTCTTCTGCTGTTTTGGTCTGTTGTATAACTTATCCCTTCCATTAGCCGGAAATTTTTTTTGTGCCAGCTTTCATAGAGTTTGGCATCGCCTTGTTTTCCGCGCCAGATATTCTCCATCCAGCCAAGTTTATTAAAATTCCCCATATCTTCAGTTTTCTGCTCCTGTGTATCGCATCCCGAAAATATCATAACCAGGATCAGTACTATTAAGATGATATTTGATTTTAATGTTTTCATATTCCATTCTCATTGTTATAGTATAATAATCTAAAAGATATGTTTGTGGATTTATGTGAAATGAAAAACAGGAAATTAGAAATGTGAGTGGAAGTGAGGTAAATACTAATTGTGACTAAAGTATTTTTCCGGAATAGGTTTCCGTCCTGCATAACCTTTATCGGCCTCATGATAAAAGGTTATGTTTTCTTCGTCACTTCTCCAGCATAGAAATACTTCTTTACCGTCAATTATGGCGGGAAAATCAACCAGCCCGATCGAAAAATTCCAGTCCTTATAGAAACACCCTATTTCTTCAAGTTCAGCCATAAAACCATTCAGATCATTAACCATCTTTTTCACTTCAGGATCTGATTCAATTACGCCATCCTTATCTTCGGTAAGCAGCCTTATCTCACGGGAGGTTTTAAGGATATCGTCTACAATTTTCCTTACGAGAGGAAGAGTCTTATGAGCTTCTTCAGGTGTAAAGTATCTGGTAGCAGTAATCATTTATAGTCATTCCTTCCTAACTTTGACCTTCTTAAAATTACAATTTTATTTATTCAAAAAAAGTTCAAACTTATCACAATTTGTGATGCGGTCAGAATATCTTGCCTCAAATCAAAATAAGAAATATGGTAAATTTATATGATTATCATCATACAAACTTTAAATCGGCAGCATGCACAGGAAATTTCTTGTTCCGGCTTTATATATTTTCTTAATCGGTCTTAGTTTTATAGACAGCTTTGCAGTCAGGGTTGATTCTCCTGACAGGAAACTTAATAAAACCAGGGGAAAAGCAGGGAGCTGTTCATTTCCCATCGCTGCAGTTGGCGACCTTCAAAGAACTTCCGTCTGGGAATATATGATAGGTAGAGAAAGCAATGATATTGAAAGAAAAGAAATTGTTGAAAACATCACTCAACAGAACCCCGGTTCTGTAGTACTGCTGGGCGACATGGTCTTTGAAGGTGATAATATTGACCACTGGAAATACTTTGACAATGTTATGACACCTCTGACAAAAGAAAACATCCCCGTCTACCCAGTTATCGGCAATCACGAATATTGGGGTAAAAACAGGATCGCTCTTGAGTTCCTCACAGAGAGGTTCCCTGTGCTGAAGGGAAGTCATTGGTACACTGAAAGGTGCGATAGTGTTGCATTAATATTTCTTGATTCGAATGACCTCGAATATTCCAGTGAAGAATGGCAGACACAAATTGACTGGTTTAAAAATAAATTGCTTCTGTATGATAATGACCCTGCTATTAGAGGGATACTCGTATTCGCTCACCACCCTCCCTATACTAACAGTCTTATAACGGGTGATGAAATGCAGGTCCAGCTGGGTTTTGTACCCGCTTTTGATAAATCAAAAAAAACTCTCGCCTTTATAACTGGTCATGCTCATACTTATGAAAGATTTATTGAAAAGGGTAAGACATTCATAGTCTCAGGCGGCGGCGGGGGTCCAAGGGTTTTGCTTAAGACAGGTGAGAATACACACCATGATTATTATAAGGGTCCCTCCCCCAGACCATTTAATTATCTCATTATTAACAAGGAATCCGGCGGATTGGTTATTTCGGTAAAAGGGGTAAAAAAAGGAACTACCAATTTTTTTAATCTGGAACATTTTATTCTTCCGTTTAATAATTAATTTGGAACATGTTGAAACTAAAACTGTTTTTTTGCTTCTAATAAAGAAGGAAATATTTTTCAAATGGGAGCATTAATGGATTTTTTATGGCTTAAAAAACGAATCGATGAATCAGGTCTGTTATACCATGAGTATATACAAAAAACAGTTGACGAAATTTCAGGGATAAAAATCGAAGGTATTTCTGAATCGGAATTAAAAAGATTAAACATCAAATCTCTTAACGTTCAGCGCAACAGCAGAATTACACGACATTACAAGCCCGGTGATGAATTAAGCAGAATTTTGAAAGGAATTTCCGATCCTCAATTATGGATGGTAATTACAGAAAGCTGGTGCGGTGATTCAGGTCAGAACCTCCCTTACATCGCGGTCATGGCGGCGCAGAATCCTCTGATAAACCTGAAGATAATTCTGCGTGACTCTAACCCGGATGTGATGGATCAGTTCCTAACCAATGGAACGAGAAGCATCCCTATTCTGGCAGCATATTCAGAGTCAGGAGATGAATTATTTCGTTGGGGACCGCGACCCGAATCCGCTGTCGGCTTGATTAACCTGTGTAAGTCTGAAGGATTGGAGAAACCTGAATGGACAGAGAAACTTCATCACTGGTATGCAAAAAATAAAGGTGTTGAGCTGGAAAGAGAATTTATAAATTTGATTGAACCTATTTTCCATTTATAAAAAAAGGCTGTCTCAAAAGAATTAAGACAGCCTGGGATGAATTTATTTTTTATTTTTCATTCATAAACGGATATTTCCAATCCTTCGGGGGTACAAAAGTTTCCTTTATTGATCGTAATGTCATCCATCTTAATATATTCATTGCGCTTCCGGCTTTATCATTTGTACCCGAAGCTCTTCCACCGCCGAAAGGCTGCTGACCTACAACAGCCGCAGTAGGTTTATCGTTTATATAGAAGTTGCCAGCTGCGTCTCTCAGCTTATTCGACATCATTACCAGTATTTCTCTATCCTGCGACCATATAGCACCGGTGAGAGCATATGGAGAGGTAATATTACAAAGCTCAAGTGTTTCATCAAATTTATCATCTTCATAAACGTAGATGGTCAGAACCGGTCCAAAGATTTCCTCCTTCATGGATTTGAAATTAGGATCGGTAGTTACTATTGTGGTCGGTTCTATAAAGTAACCTTTTTTATCATCGCAGTTACCACCTGTAATTATCTCAGCATCCTTCGATTCTTTTGCATAATCGATGTATGACTTGATGCTTTCATAAGCACCTTTATCGATCACAGCTCCCATAAAGTTTGTAAAATCTTCAGTATCGCCCATCTTTATCTGTCCGACTTCAGTAGTATATTTTTTCTTAAACTCACCCCAGATCGATTTTGCAATATACATTCGTGAAGCTGCAGAACATTTCTGGCCCTGGTATTCAAAAGCACCCCGTATAGCTGCCACCACCAATGCATCAACATCTGCTGTGTTATGAGCAAAAATGAAGTCTTTACCGCCGGTTTCCCCCACAATCCTGGGATAGTATTTGGAGTTATGCAAATTATCGCCAATCGTCTTCCACATTCCCTGGAAGACTGCAGTTGATCCGGTAAAGTGGGCACCGGCAAGATCCGGACTAGCCATTACAGGGTCACCTACCTGACTGCCAGAGCCTGGAATAAAATTGATCACGCCTTTGGGTAAACCGGCTTCTTCCCATAATTTCATTAGGTAATAAGCGGAATAAACTGCGCTTGATGCAGGCTTCCAAAGTGAAACATTACCAACAATAACGGGGGCTGTGGGCAGATTTCCTGCAATTGATGTGAAGTTGAAAGGAGTGACTGCAAAGATAAATCCTTCAAGAGGACGGTATTCCATCCTGTTCCACATTCCCTTGGGAGAAAACGGCTGGTCTCCCATTAATTGCGTCATATAGTAGGTATTGAAACGCCAGAAATCTATCAATTCACAGGCAGAGTCAATTTCAGCCTGGTATGCGGTTTTCGATTGCCCCAGCATCGTGGCTCCGTTTATTGTTGCACGCCAGGGACCCGACAATAGTTCTGCAGCTTTGTGAAATATCGAAGCCCTGTGTTCCCATGGCATTTCAGCCCATTTTTTCCTTGCCTCAAGTGCGGCTTCTATGGCCATTTTCACTTCTTTTTCGCCGGCTTTATGATACACTCCAAGTTTTTTCGAAAGATTGTGCGGAACTTTGATCTCGGCAGTTTTTCCGGATTTTACTTCCTCTCCTCCGATGATTAAGGGAATTTCTATCTCTTTTGACTGTAATTCCGAAAGTTTTTTCTTTAATTCTGCTTTTTCGGTACTTCCAGGAGCATAATTTAATATTGGTTCATTTATCGGTGCTGGTAATTTGAAATATGCATTTGACATCTATTTTCTCCCTCTTCGCTTGTATCGAAGTTTATATTTTTTTGATTTTTGAACTATAAAATTACAGCTTTAATGCCTCATCTTCAATGAATACTGATGTGTTGTAGCCGTAGTCCGCGAGGGTATCAGTCGGTCTTGAGGGTAAAATAAAATTCTGTTTCGCCCCCGGGTGACGATTTTACATCTATGTCACCGCTGTGTAGGTTAATTATTGATTTGACAATAGAAAGCCCAAGTCCGGTCCCGCCTGTTTTTCTGCTCCTTGATGTTTCAACTCTATAGAATCTGTCGAATATTTTAATCCTGTCTTCTTCACAAATTCCTTCCCCTTTGTTAATAACAGAAATCCTTACCATTTGTTCTGATTGCTTTGCTGTTATGAGAATCGGCTCATCTTCGAATCCATATTTTATTGCATTTTCTATCAGGTTTGTCATCACCTGTCTGATCAGACCTGGATCTGCCTCAACCTGAATATCATCATCTGCTTTCAGGATCAGATCATTGTTTTTGTCTGATGTTAAGTATCCAAGTGTTTCGATTGTGCTTTCAAGAAAATCTGTAAGATTAAGTTGTTTCATGTTAGCTTTGATGAGCTTATTATCAAAACGGGAGACCAGGAATAAACGATCCACAATATTTATAAGTCTTAGAACTTCTTCATAATTGCTTTTAAGTATTTCCCTGTATTGCTCGGGGGTTTTGGGATGACGTAATGCAACCTCAACTTCTCCCCGCAGGATTGTCAGAGGTGTTTTTAACTCATGCGAAGCAGCAATTGAGAATTGATTCATATAATCGATTGATGTTTTTATTCTTTTAATCATTCTGTTCATAGTATGTACGAGTCTGCCGTATTCATCATTAAATTCTTCCCCTGGTATTTTGTCATTTAAATTCTGAGTTGTTATCTCGTCCGTTCTTTTCGTTATTTTATCTATTCTTTTAAGAGAGCCGGCAGAAAGGATTGAACCGCCTACAATTGAGAAAATAAAGAACAGAGGAGCAACTATTACATAAATGTCAGTAAGGTTTGTCAGGGTTTCTTCTATGAGATGAGAGGGATAAGCCACTGTGATCTTATAATTGTTCTTCTTTAAATATGCAGTTCTTATAGCATATTCTGACAGACGGTTATTATTGAAATTTTTGATAACAATTTTATTCGGGGGAACTTCCGGGAATGGGATCTTCTGATCAATGAGATTCTGAGTCTTAAATAGCATATTGCCGTTAAGTTCAACCTGAACGTAGCTGTTCCGGGGATTTAAGGTCACAGCTTCAAAAATAAGATCATAAACGAGCTCATCTGCAGAAGAGTAAAGAGAGTCCGGCTGAAAACTTGAGAGATCTATTTTACTTTCCTTTACAAAATTATATATCATTTCCGCTTGTTTGGACAGGGATTGGTCAAGATCCTGTTCCATGTTATGCTTCAGGTAAAGAAAGACTGTTATTCCAATTATAATTTCGAGGGTAAGAAATAATCCCGAGTACCATAGAGTGGTCTTAAATCTCGTAGATTTAATTAAATCTTTAATTTTCACAAGTTTTCTTAACTTATTCACCGTATAATACCCTTTTCCTCCAATCTTTACAAAAAAAAGGAGAGCGTCAGTATTGCTCTCCTTGCCCTCCTTTTATCTACCGGGTAATCATTCGCTCCTATTTAACCAGTCATAAACTTCTCTGTTTTTTCATTCCTACTAAAAGGAGGTTATAAATATATTGAACCACTGACCTCAAATTAATAGGTGAATATTAAACTTTCCTTAAAGTTCCATTAAAATTTATTAATTTTTTTCTTTTAGGATATATCCGACACCGCGGATTGTATGCAGAAGAGGATTATCAAAATTTTTGTCGATTTTATTACGCAGCTTATTTATATATACATCAATTACATTTGTGTCGGTATCGAAATGGTAGTCATAAACATGTTCCGAGAGCAGAGTTCTGGAAACAACATGATTTTTATGCCTCAAAAGATATTCAAGTATAGAATATTCCTTGGGTGTAAGGGTGATCTCAATTCCGGAACGAATTACTTTATGCGACTGTGTATCCAGGACAAGGTCGGATGCCTTTAATTCAACTGATTTGCTGTTTTCATTTCTTCTTAAAAGGGCCCTTATTCGTGCGAGAAGTTCTTCAAAAGCAAATGGTTTTGTAAGATAATCGTCAGCCCCTGAATCCAGTCCTTCTACTTTATTCGCTATAGTGTCTTTGGCCGTTAGCAGAAGCACAGGCGTATTAATTTTTTCAGCCCTTATTTCCTTCAGTAGTGAGAATCCATCTTTAAAGGAAGCATTACATCCATAATTACTAAATCATAGTCTTCGCTGATAGAAAGTCTCGAACCCTCTTTTCCATCATAAGCAACATCTACTGTATAATATTCCTCCTCAAGCCCTTTCTTTATAAAAGAGGCCACTTTCTTTTCATCTTCAATCAAAAGGATTTTCATAAAGGAAAAATATAAAAAAAAGGAGAGTTTTTACACTCTCCTTCAAATTTACAGCTTATAACTGCAAATTTACTTTTTTTGAGGAGTATTGCTCTCTTTTTTCTGTGTCTTCTTTTCCAATCTTTTATGATGAACTGTTTCCTTCTTATTTAACTTTTTGGGAGCTTCATTTTTTGAAATTTTCCTGTCTCTAATTTTAGAGGTTTTTTCGGTGATTTTTTTATTGGTTGCAGCATGATCCTTTGCTGTTTTTAACTGCTTAGCATTTGTCGGCTGGGTAAGCTGTTTTTCCTGGGTTTTCCTACTATTTTTAGCTGAAGTTAGAGGCTTTTCCTGTGCAATTGTCTGAACATTCATGCCTAAAAAAATCAGGGCGACAGAAAGCGAAAATATTAGACGGGTTTTCATTTTAATTCCTCTGACTGTATATATGTCAAACTTTGTTAATTACAGTCGCAATATATTTCATATAGATGAATAACATCTTAAAAAAGAATTAAAATAAATTAATGAGGCTGGTTCCAGCTATTAACCGGCAGATGGGTAGAAATAGGTGTTTCATTTATTTTCGCTCATTCTTGCCTCACCTCACCTCTGTGACTGTTCTAATATTTTTAATCTTCCATAATATCTATATACAGTTAAGAATAATTTCCATGAGTTATTTATGCGTGCTATCTGGTCAGGAACAATCAGCTTTGGTTTAGTAACTATACCGGTAAGACTCTTCAGCGGGTCGGAATCTCATTCGCTTGATCTCGACATGCTGAGAAAAGATGACCTATGCCCTGTAAAGTATGCACGTGTGTGCCGCTCCGACGGCAAAGAGATTCCATATGAAGATATTGTTAAAGGTTACGAGTATAAGGAGGGAGATTATATCGTACTTGAAGAGGAGGATTTCGAAAAAGCAAATGTTAAAAAGACGAAAACTATAGATATTCAGGATTTTGTGAAAGAATCCGAGGTAGACACCATTTTTTATGAAAAACCTTACTACCTGGAGCCTGATAAAGGAGGGGATAAACCCTATGCGCTTCTACGGGAAGCTTTAAAGAAATCAAAAAAGGTTGGTGTGGCCAATTTCGTTATGAGAAATCGGGAACACATTGCGGTTATAAAACCTTACGGCAGCCTCCTGCTTCTAAACCAGTTGAGATACCATGATGAGATAAGGGATACGAAGGAATTAAACCTTCCTGATTCGAAAATCGTAAATGATAAGGAATTGAAGATGGCTATGTCCCTCATTGACCAAACTACCGCAAAATTCAAACCGGAGGAATATGAGGATACTTACATAGAGGATTTGAAAAAAATAATTGAAACGAAGGCAAAGGGAAAGAAACCAAAGGTTAAAAGAGAAGAACCTAAGAAATCGAATGTTGTAGATATGATGACTTTATTAAAAAAGAGTCTGGAAAAGAAAAAAAACGCAGCTTAAGCAAAGATCAGGAGAATGAAATGCAGAATAATAATTATAAAAAGATAAAATATTTAGGATGGGAATTGATACTCTTAATTTTGATGGTCTGGATGGGGATGCAGATAAATACATATAATGCAGTAGATGACCAATACACTGCTATGGTGATTACCGAGAATGGTCCTGAGGATGAGATAGCGTCAAAACTATCAATGTTTATTGAATTTGTTAAAAAACATAAATCAACCGACCCGAACCTTGACAGAAAATATGTTAATAATGGATTGATATACTTATCGGGAGTTCTCAATGCAATGATACAGAATAAATATCAGGATAATTCAGGTATGAAGGTCCAGAAAGATAAATTATTGAATATAAATATGAAGATACTTAATGATGATTCTTTATCTGCCGGGAATCTTAAAACCTCTTTGCTTACAGCATCAAAAATTATAGCCCGGATTCAGTCGTATGAGTTCCCGGATCTATCAGATGCATCAAAGGATCTTATAAATTCCGCTATGGAAATAGAACAGAATGAAACCTTCGATATACTTAAATTCAGAACAGCGGACTTCTTCGAGAAGTCAAGTAATATTTTTATTGCTATGGCTATCATAAAAGCGCATAGGAATAATGAAATAAGAGAAGAATTCTATAATATAAAGAGTTCCTGATAGTTATTGACTTAGTGTTTCAATTATGTGATATTTAATGAAACACCCTGTTTCTATAATTTTTAAGCCAAGGAGAATGTATGACTGCTCCGGCCATAATGTTTGCTGTAAGTTTTTTATTCGGGCTGCATATTTTATTTAACCTTTTCACAGGAAAAGAAACGCCAATCGCTTCTGTCGTGATTCATATTTTTGCTTTTTTGTCGGGTTTCATGGTTGTAAATATCCCCGGCGATCTTTATAAGGGAGGCGACCTTACCGCAGCTTCTATTGTAACCTGGCTTGCACTTTTTATTGGATCTGTTTTCCTGTTCAAAGATGTGCTTTCGAAAAAAAGACCTTCTTCCCTTTTGGGCGTTGTCTATATTCTCCTGATCGGTGCCGGAACGATTTTTATTCTTAGCTATTAATATTTTTATGCCATTAAAAAAGTATAAAGAAAAAAGAGATTTTAGAAAGACCCCGGAACCTAAAGCCGGTAAAAAATCAGGCAGTCATGCCTTAATTTTCGTAATTCAAAAGCATAATGCTACAAATCTGCATTACGATTTCAGAATCGAAGTTGATGGTGTGCTTAAAAGCTGGGCCGTGCCTAAAGGACCCTCACTTAACCCTTCAGATAAGCGGCTTGCAATGATGGTTGAAGATCATCCTTTTGATTATAAGGATTTTGAAGGAATTATTCCTAAAGGTGAGTATGGGGGAGGTGAAGTAATAATATGGGATAATGGGACGTATCATGCACTCTCCACTGAGAATAAAAAGGAATCTGAAAAACTGATGCGTGAGGGCATTGACAAGGGTGAAATCAAGTTTGTCCTGAATGGTCATAAATTAAAGGGTGAATTCGTACTTGTTAAAATGAAAGGAAAGGGGGAAAATGCCTGGTTATTGATTAAGCACCGCGACAACTATGCTTCCAAAGATAACGTTCTTGACCAGGGGAATTCAGTGGTATCAGGAAACAGCATTGAAGATCTGCAGAACGGAAGTACAAAAAAAAAATCCCGGAATTAACCTCACCCCTTAAAAAATACCTGGGTAAAGCTCCTTCTAAAAAGTACCCTCATAAAATAAAACCCATGCTCGCAACCCTTGTTGATGAAACATTCGATGACGAAAACTGGATTTTCGAGATCAAGTGGGATGGGTACAGGGCAATTGCCGAAATAGAAGAAGGTGAGGTGGATTTATATTCAAGAAATAATAATTCGTTCAATCAGAAATATAAACCTATTGTTTCTGCGCTTACTTCAGTAGACAAGGATATGATACTGGATGGTGAAATTGTAGTACTCGATGACAAGGGCAGATCTGATTTTCATAGTCTTCAGAATTTTGGCAGATCAGGAAAAGGTCAGCTTGTTTATTATGTATTTGATCTTATATATTTTGACGGCAGGGATCTGACAAGCCTGCCTCTTAATGCGCGCAAAGAAATATTAAAAAATGTTTTACCCGATATACCCTCTGTCAGATATAATGACCATATACTAAAAGACGGTAAAGCTTTCTATAAACTTGCCGGTGAGACACAGCTTGAAGGAATTATAGCAAAAAACCTGCATAGTAAATATTACCGTAATAAACGATCTAAAGAATGGCTGAAGTTAAAAATAAAGAAGCGGCAGGAGGCTGTAATAGGTGGATATACTAAACCGAAAGGAAGCCGTAATAATTTCGGAGCACTCGTCCTGGGAGTTTATAATGATAAAGATCAACTGGAGTATATTGGGCATACCGGAGGTGGTTTTACAGAGGAGGATCTGAAAAGTGTTTATGACAGGATGAAACCTCTTGAGCAGAAAGTTTGCCCCTTCATTAAAAAACCTAAAACAAATATGCCTGCTGTATGGCTGAAACCGGAATTATTGTGTGAAGTTGAATTCTCTGAATGGACCGGAGAGGGGATGATGAGACACCCGGTCTTTCTGGGTCTACGGGAGGATAAAAAACCAAAAGGTGTGAGCCGTGAACTGCCTGATAAAAACAGTACGGCCCTCGAAAATAAATCAGGGAAAAAGGAGACAGTTAATTCAAAGACGTTGAAATTAACTAACCTTGATAAGGTGTATTGGCCTGATGAGGGTTATACAAAGGGTGATCTTATCGAATATTATGAGAAAATTAGCGAATATATTCTCCCTTACTTAAAAGACCGGCCTGAATCGTTACTGAGACATCCTAATGGAATAAATGGTGAAAGTTTTTTTCAGAAGGATATAGTGCAGCTGAATGCGAAATGGCTTAAGACACAGAATATTTATTCAGAATCTAATGAAAAAGACATTAAATACCTTGTTTGTAATGATAAGGAAACCCTTGTGTATATGGCCAATCTCGGTTGTATTGAAATTAATCCCTGGTTTTCCCGGATAGACAACCTTGAGAATCCGGATTATTTGGTGATAGATCTTGATCCTGAAGAAATTGATTTTGAAAAGGTGATTGAAACAGCCCATGGGGTTAAAGAGGTTCTGGATGAGGCAGGAGCTCGAAGCTTTTGTAAAACTTCGGGTGCTACGGGTCTGCATGTATATGTCCCTCTGGGAGCAAAATATGATTATGATACCGTCAAAGAATTTGCACATATTATTGCTCAACTTGCTAATGCTAAGCTGCCACAGATAACAAGCCTCGAAAGGAGCCCTTCCAAAAGGAAACATAAAGTATACCTTGATTATCTTCAAAACAGGAGGGGCCAGACATTGGCAGCACCATATAGTGTAAGACCGAGACCGGAAGCTCCGGTTGCAACTCCTCTTGAGTGGGATGAGGTTAAAACAGGATTAAAACCCCCTGATTATAATATTAAAAATATCTTCAGACGGCTTGGCCAGAAAGGAGATATTTTTCAAAAAATACTAGCCAACGGGATCGATATACAGAAGTGTATAGAAAATCTCCAGGGTTGAAAGCTATTCTATTAATTAGGCTTACTTAAGGTGCTCCTCAAGGTAACCAAAATATACATTCAGCATAAGCATATAATTGGTCATACTATAAAATGCTCCATGTCCGCCCGGAGGGTAGATCCTTAAGTCAGCATCCTTACCCGCATTAGCTAGTGCAGTAAGCAGCTGCATTGTATTCTGAACATGAACATTATCATCCATAGTAGAGTGGACAATCAGCAAATTTCCGTCAAGTTTTCCAGCATTATATACATTGGAACTTTTATCATACCCTTCTGAATTCTCATCTATTAATCCCATATATCTTTCGGTATAGATATCATCGTAAAGCCTCCAGTCGGTGACGGCGGAATTTGCTATCCCTGTTTTGAATATTCCCGGATGCATTAACATTGTGTAGATAGTAATATATCCTCCATAACTGGTTCCCATAATTGCAGCATTGCTGCTATCGATGTAAGGGAATGAAGAAAGATATTTCATTGCCTCAGTATAATCGTTGCTTTCCCATTTACCAAGCTGTTCATAGACAACCTTCATAAACTTTCTTCCATAATCTCCATTTCCTCTGTTATTGATATCAACTATCACATAATTATTCTGCGCAAGCCACTGACGCAAGCCGTCGGCTTCAAATGCATTGAACACACCCTGCGAACCAGGACCTCCGTATACATCAAAAATCACCGGATATTTCCGGGTAGAGTCAAAATCAAAAGGCAGGATCATCTCCCCGTCGAGTTTCGTATCGTCAGATGCGGTAAAGCTAAAAAGTTTTGCAGGGGAATACTTATGAAATTTAACAAACCTGCTCACTCCCTCATTATCTTCAAGAGTGGTGATTTGATGACCGTTTGTATTCCATAGTTCAACCTGTTTAGGTGTACTTACATTCGAGTAAGCATCAATATAAAATTTTGTGTCAGGGGAAAGATTAAATTTATGTCTGCCGGTTTTTTTGGATAATTCCTGTTTTTTAGTTCCATCAAACCTGATAGAGTACAGATGCCTTTCAAGGGGAGAGACTTCAGTTGAAGTAAAATAAATCAGCTGTTTTTCGGTATTTATTCCTTCAAGGCTGGTAACAGTCCATTCCCCTTTTGTCACCTGGTTAATCAGGTTTCCATCATAATCATACCTGTAAATATGCTGAAATCCGTCACGATCAGAAATCCAGAAAAATTCGCTGATATTATCGGGGAAATAAAGAAAATCTATAACCCCTTCAAAGAAACTATTTATATCTATCCAGCTTTCCGACTGTTCTTCAAAAACCAATCTTTTGCTTCCATTCAGGACGTTAAAGAAATAGAGTTTCATATCATTCTGCTTTCTGTTCAGAGTCATTACTGCAAGTTCATTCGGTACGCTGGTCCAATAAATTCTTGGGATGTATTCTGCCTCAACATCCAGCCATTTTTTGCTTCCATCGGCAATATTTATAACACCGATTTTAACTTTGGCGTTTGGGTCACCAACCAGTGGTACCCTGAACTTTACGTAATCCGGATGCTGAGTCTCATAATCGGTCATCTGGAAAACCGGTTCATTGCTTTCATCAACCTGCCAGTATGCTATATATTTGCTGTCGTTCGACCATATCCAGCCTTTAGAGATATCAAACTCCTCTTCATACACCCAGTCGAAATGGCCATTGTAAACGCTTTCTGAGGCATCATCCGTAAGCTGCTTTTCAAGTCCCTGTTTGATATTATAAACATACAAATTACCTTCACGCTCCAGGCCTGCACTAGCTCCATCCGGAGAGAGTTCTGCTGTCCGAGCATCTTTTAACAGCAGTTTTAAACTTTTCGCTTCTGTTGAGTAGAGATAGTAATCCGAGATGCCCGAATAACGGTATATGGATCTGAAGTTAGAGGCAAACATTAAATACTTGGAGTCGTCCGACCATCTGTACGAGTTGTATGTAAACAGCTCTCCCGTTGATGGGAAAGTCATTTCATCCGTATCTAAAAGCAATTTATTCTTTTGCGATCCTGGGAAGAACTGCCTGATCTCTTTGTGCCCGGATTCTGTATTTTTTACGGTGTATGAATAACTTGCCCCGTTATCTATCCATTGAACATTCAGGGGTCCGGAATTTCCCTTCAGGATATGTGTAGCGGAAACGGCTTCAGATAAGTTGGAATACTCCTTCTTTGCCTGGCCGTGAATGGCAGAATGGTCGACCAGGAATAATAATATGAAAATGACTATAAACCGGATATATATTTTTTCGGGCATCTTTATCTTTCTATTTTTGCTACTGCAAAATTATTAAAAAGTATACTCCTAAATAAGTCCCGGTAGAAATCTCTGATGACTGACAATAGTGAATCATTATCCTTAAAGAAGATATCTGTTTTCTGGATGCCTCTTGCCGCGACTTGGCTTATGATGTCGGTAGAAGGACCGTTCCTCTCAGCTCTGATTGCGAGGTTAAGTGAGCCGAAATACAACCTTGCAGCTTATGGAGTAGCTTTTTCGTTTGCTTTGATCATCGAAGCTCCGGTAATTATGATGATGAGTGCTTCAACATCCCTTGTCAGGGATTACCAATCATTCTCGAAACTTAGGACATTCACATATTCCTTAAATCTCCTGGTTACATTGGGTATGATTGTATTGATCATCCCTCCTGTATTTTACTTCCTTGCTCTTAACCTCATCGGTTTACCATATGAAGTGGCTGAACTGACTCATAGAGCACTGATAATATTGCTGCCCTGGCCGGGCGCGATAGGTTACAGGAGGTTCTATCAGGGTGTTCTGATACGGAATAATCTGACTAAAAGAGTCGCATATGGTACTGTAGTGCGATTATCTTCAATGGGACTAACAGCCCTCGTTCTCTATTTATTTTTCAAGGTTGACGGGGTCATTGTCGGCGCTTCAGCACTTTCTGCCGGTGTTACCGCAGAAGCTGCAGCAAGCAGGTTTATGGCCTCATCCATTCTTAAAAAAATGAAATCTGAAATTACGTCTGATACCGAAGAACTTAGTCATAAAGAAATTTTTGGCTTCTACTATCCTCTGGCACTTACATCAATGATTACCCTCGGCGTGCAGCCGCTTGTTACTTTTTTTATGGGACAAAGCAGAATGGCTCTAGAATCGTTGGCAGTACTTCCGGTGCTTACCTCTTTTGTCTTTATTTTCAGAAGTCTGGGTTTATCTTACCAGGAGGTAGTAATCGCTTTGCTGGGTGAGAACAGGGAAAATTATAAAATTCTTAAAAAGTTCGCATTCATACTCTCATCTTTCCTTATAGGAATTCTTCTCATAATTGCTTTCTCCCCCCTCGCTGATGTCTGGTTCAACAGCGTATCGGGCTTATCGATGGAATTAACCTGGTTCAGCCGTATACCGCTAAAAATTATGGCTGTTTTCCCCATGCTTACAGTATTGATCAGTTTTCAGCGGGCATTACTTGTAGCTGCAAGGAAAACCAAATATATAACGTTTGCAACTATTATTGAATTCAGCGGGATAATTATTGTCCTGATTATTGCAATAAAATGGCTTTCTTTAGTAGGAGTGATTGCAGCAACCGCTGCATTTGTACTGGGTAGGATCTCCGCGAATATTTACCTGGCCAGACCGGTATCAGATGTCAGACTTGACAGGTTATATAAATCTAAACAGAGCCTATGAAAGCAAAACTAATTTGAGTCAAAACAACAAAGCATTTTATCCGGCCACCTATTCTGGCGGGTGCTATTTGTGGGCATGAATAGCACCATTTTTTATTTCCAATATTTTCCTGTATCCGGTTAATTTTTGCCCCCCTGATTCAGAAACCAGAGTGTCAGAGCGTATTTTTATATTCACCAGGGGTGACAAATTAAGATTAAAATAAGATACTGGAATTTATTTAGCTATCGAGGGAATTGACACATACTTATGGTATGACCTTTTTAACCTGGTGCGGATTGATCCAAAAGTGCACATCAGAGAGGAAAATCAGGAAGACAGGAAATGGGTCGATACATTTCAGAACCGTGACAGGGGATTAAGTTATTTGATTAGTTTCTTAATCAAATCCTGGGCCTTTTCAGGCTGGTTGGTTTTATTGTAAGCTTCCGCCAGACTTGAATAGATGTCTTCAATTTCTCCCGGAGTAAACCTATCGCTGCTTTGCTGATTTCGTTCAAGTGAACTGTTGAAGAACTGGATGGCCATATCAGGCTTTCCAAGAAGAAGCTCTGTCTTGCCTAATTTATATTCAATATATTGATTTGAGTCAAATCTGTTCGCTTTCAGGTAGTAAGCTTCAGCCTGATTATACTTCCGAAGCTGCAACGAAATATCTCCCGCAAGTTTAAGGACCATAGGATTATCTTCATCAGAGACAAGGATGGCTCTGAGTTCATCCAGAGATTTTGCAAAATAGCCAAGAGTTAAGTAATACTTTGCAAGGTTTAAATGAGCAGCCGCCCAGGATGATTTATGCAGTACAGCATATTCATAAGCAATCTGTTCCAGGGGGGATTCGGGAGTAAAATTAAAAGCAGAATCTGTTTTTGAAAATGGAGGTCTGCTTTTCAATTCCATAATCTTTATTCTACCAATCAAACTGTCTAATTCAGTTACTGCGCTTTTCGCCCATATTGTACTATCACTCTCTTCCGGCTCCTGAAGCTTACCTAGCAGTTTATGCTGACGAATACTCTTATACCACGCTTCAGCAAGGAGGAAATATCCCTGTATATTCGGATGAACATGATCAGCGAGCAGCTTCGACCCTATAATTCCATTCGCTGAATTCTTTTTGAAGAGCTGCTTTACATCAGCGACCGGAACCTTATATTCGCTTCCAAGACTGAAAATTATCCTATTAAATTCCGAAGGTGCTCTGAACCTGAGTCCATCCAGGTCAGCAGCGATTGAATATTGTGCTTCTGCCTGTGTATATTGTCCCGATTCCTCAAGACAACTTGCAAGGGCATAATGAAAGTTTGCAGGTATAGAATCGGTTTCGATTGCCTGCGTGAATAAATCTTCTGCAGAAGAATATTTCCCCATGTTTAAACTATCGACACCCATTTTAAACAGGTTCTCCGAGATATTTTTTGCGGAATCACTTAATCCATTTGAATGAAAAGATACAAACGGGGGGAGACTATTCTCGTTTCTTACAAGACTCGATATTAATACAGGAATGTGGTTTTCACGTGCGGTATTAATTACATCGCGGTAATTTTCACGGAAAGTGTTAACGCCTGTTTGATAATCATCGCTGTCATACTTTATGGAGGTTTTAGCCATCTCCTCCATTAAAACCTTGTTTTCTTGTTGATTGTCTGAACCAAACCAGCCGCTGACAGAATTAATTATATTTTTAAGGAGTAAAAACGTTTTAAAGTTTTCAAGCCACAGGTATGCTTTTATGAGACTCCTGTTTTTACCGATCGAAATGGTTGAGCCTACACCATAAACCCCGTAATACTCATTTTGACCCATATAAATAATAAAAAGATCCGGTTTGTAATTAACGAGCTCATCTGCGAATTCGTTCACTGTAAAGCTATTGGTAGCGGCAATCGCCGTATTGATAACTTCAATGTTTTTCCCGGGAAAAGCCGCGATCAGTCTGTCTCTTAAGAATTCCGAAGGGATTGCATTGTATTCATAAGGAAACCCTGCCATTGTGGAAGCCCCAAGACAGAAGACCCGGATAGTCTGAGGCGACTTATTCACTTCAAAAAAATCATGGGATCCTTTCCTGTAATACATTCTGTCTTTATTAAAATACCTTTTCCCCACCAGCTGATTGATTGTATAATATGTTTTTCCATTCCTATCTATTTTAACAACTAATTTCAGAATATCCCCGTAATTAAATAACCTTAAGGACAATTCCATTGCGATTAAAATGAATGCCGGTAATAGTAAAAGAATAATTCTGAAAGTAGTTTTTTTAGAAGGCATCGAAACATTCGTGATTATATAAAAAAACGGTTTCCCAATTAAGGAAAACCGTTTGTAAAATTAAAGGAAAAAAAAGGTTAAAAACCAAATCTCAGGGCAAAAACATTGTTAGCATCAAAATACTTAGCAGGTATATAAGCATAATCAACAGATAAATCAATATTGCTGAATTCGCGTGTATTTATACCTACACCAAGCGTATAATTCTGCCAGATGTTAGGAGTTTCATCTGTCGCCTGGAATGAAGCCAAATAACCGGCTCTGACGTAAAGAAGATTTTTGAAATTATATTCAGCTCCGAATTTATAATCATCATAAGTGAAATTATTGTTCTGAAATGTTCCGGAGATCATTATAGAATTCTGCTCATCAAATTGCTTCTGATATGAAAGTCCGAGACCGATTTCTGACGGTAGTTCAGCAGAAGAAGCATCAAACTTATAGAATGTCGGGCCTCTGGATGAATTCGCGTCGTTTGCCTGAACGTATGTTCCATTCCCTGTGAATGTCATCGATGGACCAAGATTTTTAACAACAACACCAACCGCAAATCCCTTTACGTCAAACAGGTTGTTGTATTCAACACCGAAATCAAAGCTGAATCCTGTTGAACTAGCCCTGTCAATGTTTTCACTTAACACATTAAAATTAGTACCAATAGAAATTCTATCGGTCAGTCTTTTCGAATATGTTAAACCAAGTACAAAATAACTTGGGCTGATTATTTGTCCTGTGCCATCAGGCTGTTCCATTGTTGTAACAGCAATATCACCTATATTAAGAGAGCGAAAGGATAAGCCGATAGTACCTAAGTCACCAAGTCTGCCGCTTACAGCAGCAAAATTGACATTCATATCGGCAATATATTGGCGGTATGAGAACATTGCATTAGCATCTGTTCCGCTTATATCTACTCCAGCAGGGTTCCAGTATATTGCTTCAAGGCCAGTTACATTAGCAATAGCTGCACCACTTAGGGCAAGGTATCTTGCCCCGACTGGAATTCTTAACTCAGGGGCTCCGGCTGTTCCTGCACGATTCTGACCTCCACCAAAGGTTTCAACAGCTGAGAAGCCTAGTATTAAAAGGATTAATAATAGTCTTTTCAAATGATACATAATTCCTCCGATTAAATTAAAATTTTATAAGATGTCCCGTAGAACGGGACATCTTCTGATAATCAATATACTTTCAGTATTTGCTGTTCCTGTATAATTGCAAGTTTTAATATCTTGGTAGTACCAAGATCCGGTATATCTATATATACTATATAAATACCACTTGCGACAGGATAACCTGAATCATTTTGTAAATTCCACCTATCAAATTGACTGTTGACATCATTTGTTGAATGATTGATAGTTTTTACTAACACACCACTTAAATCAAATATTCTTATCGTTGCCTTTTGGGGAAGGTGGCTGAAGGTAACATAATGCTGTTCCCTCGCACTTTCTCTGTACTGATATCCATAGTAAGGATTCGGGAACACATTTATTTTCTTAACTTCATCCTTGGCCAGATCATTATTATAACCAAGAGATTTGGTTGAGAATGTGAATGAATCCTGTCCTATCTGCAGAGGATTGTTATATAATATTTTTACCACATCTCCCAAAGTAAAATGGGATTTATATATCACCCAATTCCAGGTTGCGCTATCAGCAACAACGCTGGATGTAGGATCTACAGGGGTAGTTGTATAGGCGGTATTAACACACCACAGATATTCTCTGTCTTCAGTATTCCATACTAATCCACCACCTGTGGGGTCGCCCGATCTATCCCAGAACAATACATTTACCTGTTCATTCTTGTCAAGATTCCATACTTCAAAAGGAACCCTAACCATGAAAGGATCACTGCTTCCGGGATTCGGATTTAATGGATGATCAGCAATATCATAGTTGCTGGCACCAAATAATGTTATTAATTGGCCGCCTGATTTGGTTATTGTGACTGTTTGTCCGTTCGCTGTAGTATCACCTAAAACACCTGTCCATCTTAATTCATAATCCTGCTGTAGTAAGTTAACGTCAGACGTACCACCTGCACCGCCGTACACTGGTAATGTAGTAGCTGCATTAGCGGGATTATATCCAAAATAGGTGAAATCGGTAATTGTGAAATCTGCACTAGCCCTGTTAATCCTGAGGTTTTCACCATTTAACTCAAGACTACCTATCTGAGTCGGAGCAACGTAACTTCCATTCAAAGCTACCTGGATTCCGTCAAATATTGGATTAGCACCGACACCTACATTAGCATTGAAACTATTAGATGATCCTCCTGGACCATTATAAAAATGAGTTTTAAACCATGTACTCGGAGCATATATATCTTCACCATTTAATATAGTCTGATCTTTTACAACTAACTCACCTGTCGTAAGATCTTTAATGCTCCATTGCTTTTGAGTTACAATTTTTTCAGCAATTGGACCCTGAAGTGTATCCGTACCGGAAACATCAACAAGTATTCCGCCATAGTTGTCATCGTACATAATATAATTAGTAACCATAGGAACATTTGAAGGATGAACTGAGACAATTATGTCTTCTCCACCTGCAAATTTTCCATTTTCTGAACGGCTGCTATCGCCGTAAAATATAGAATTGTTCGCTCTATTTATGGTAAAGTTTATTTCTGATCCATCATTGTTACTGATCGGACTATAGGTTGTATCGATTGTAACATTAGAAGGCAGGAATATTTCAACTCCATCACACCAGTCAAAGGTAACAGTATCAATAACATGAACTGTGTAATGAATATCCATATCACCTTCAAGTTCGCTCCAGGAAGCCATAGAACTTAAGTAAGATCCGGTAAGATCTTTTACTTTACTAAGTGAGCCGCCTTGAGCAGTCCATTCATGATCTGAACCAAGAACATAAGTTTTAGTATCAAAAAATAGCTGATACTGATGTCCGGTTATCTGAGATGGATCGATAACTTTAATGTCGATACTTGCGTCTCCTGTCCCGGAATGCTCTATATTATCAAGAGTTCCCTGCTCAAAGGTAATACCGGGGGCAGGCTGCTGAGGAGTAACGTTTACGATTGCAGGAGCAGATTCAAGGATATTAGCAGGTAAATTAGGATTTTGATTATAAGCCATTGCCGTAACAGCAAAAGTATAAGGAAGACCGTTAGCAAGCGGCTTGTTAAAAATCTGATCCTCTGTAACCTCCAGGTATCTTTGTAATCCCGCATTCGTTAATACAACAATAGGTTTTGTAATTACTAACCCGGTACCTTCATCAAGTACCTTGTTAAATAATACAGTAACCGTATCAACTTGGTCAAAAGTTGCGATTCTTTTACCCTGGGTGATATCCGTACCGCCGGGAGGCAATTGATATACGGAATATCCCTGAAATTTATAAACACCATGTGATTGGGTTTCTATAACATTTAACAGACTATCCGGTTTACCCCAATTCAAAATAACCTTATTATCCAAACCATACGCTTCAACGTTAGGTTTAGGCATAAGAGGGATATCGAACAACTGATCAAAAGCATACTGTGCAAATAAGTCGTTGTATTTAAGCACACTTATACTCGATATATTATTAGTACCTAAACCTCCAACCAATGCCACAACTACTTCTGCGGTATCACCTTTATTCATCGAGATAGGTCCATTGGTCACCATAATACGTCTGTCACCAGGTCCATCTACTGTTCCGTCAATCTTACCAGTACCAAGCACGGGATCTCCCGCCAGCAGATATGTTCCTGTTTCAGTATAATCAGCTACACTTGTAGGAAATGGATCGCCAGATGGATATGGAGGGTCCGGTTTGTAACCTCTCATCAGGTTATAGAATTCGTTCGTACCCGTCAATGTAAAAGCAGGATCTGACCAGGTTCCGCCAGCTGCAAAATAAGCGTAAGAGCTCATCGGTTTTGAATTCACATATTTATACCCGTGTCTCCATTTAAGATTGAATATCGCACTGTCATTGGGATTCCCGGTATATTGGGAAACACCCTGAAGAAAATCATACCCAACCGCCGGAGGAGCTAAGTTTAAACCCTGATACACTGCATCTGTAAATCCGGAGCTATATGCATAACCCAAATTTGAAGCAGTATCACAACCTGCAAAGTCATCTGTAGAATTTCCAACATCAGGATCTGCCCATTGTACAATATACATATCATCTATATGAGCATCAGCAGGGGTAGATGAGGTTCCTGTATATACAATATCAACTTTCTTAAATATGATATTACCAAGACCACCGCTAGCTGCATAAGCCCAATAAGTTTCGGTGACCTCTAAACCGATGACCGGAGCACCATATAGAAGCTGTGCAGGATCATCCTGATATTTAATGAATAGAGATTGAGAAGCCCCGGGAATACCAGGGACGTCAACAGCAGGATCATATTGTCCATTCCCGTCTTTATCATCGAAAGGGGCACCTTCATTAGCAGGCCATTCATTCCAATCAGTTTGATACTGAGCCCTTATAGCATCTATATCAGCACTCGTCACTGAATTAACATCTATACTGTTGAAATCAGCCGCATCCTGAGTAAGATCGCCGGTTAAATAATCCGGCCTAACTTTATACAGCCTTGTAATTGGTTTACATCCTGTACCGTATGTATTTCCATTTACCCTTACCACTGGGGATGATCCGTCTGAAACCTTTCCGCCCCAGACAATACCTTCTGAGAAGATAGGGCCGGCATTAGCTCCGTTAGGAAATGCACCGTTCCATGAACCGCCTACAACCCAATCATGGTAACCATCGCTTCCAACCCAGCAGGTGATATTGTTAATATCGACCGGGCTTTGGGCTGGACCAGCTAAAATTTTATTGAAAGCGGATCTTTTATTTTTACCCTGATTATCTTTATCCTTATTACTTGCAAACACATTCAAGGTAATGAACAAAGATAAAATCAGAAATATAAAAAACCTTATATGATTAATTTTTTTCATATTAAAAAACCTCCACAAGTTTATATTTTTCATGAGGTAACATTAAATTCTCCTTCTTAATAATTTATCAAAACACCTACGCGTAATTGCCTTGGAGTACCAAATAAATCATAACCGTAGGTCTGATATGCAGCTTCTCTATTATCATAGTTCAATGACTGGTATAGATCAGCAAATCTTTGGGTATACCTTTCACCCTGGATAATCTGCTGACCGGCCTCTGTATTCAGGAAGCCATCGCTATATGCATTACCTGTTTTCTGATAAACATTAATGACATTTTTCGTGTTTAACACGTTCTGAACAACTACATAAAAGTTTAAATTCAGATTAGATATATCAACAGTTTTATCTATTCTTAAATCAAGGTTATAAACCCATGGAGTGGTTGATGAATTAGGAGGACCAATAGGTCTCCTTCCTCTTGGATCCTGTACAGGAATCAAACCACCTGTCCAGGCCGAAGCCTGTCCTAAACCAGTATTTTGTGCATAAGTAAATGGATGTCCGCTATTAAATGAGAATAACAGGTTAAATCCTAACTGTTGAAATATCGGACCGCCATCATCTTTCGCAAATCTGTAGTCGAGGAAGATTGATCCTCTATGGGTTTGATTATAAGTTAAAGGCAACAGAATTGTGGGAACTTCTTTATTTACCTGCAATGAACCAATGCCGCTCCCGGTAAAGGAGTTTGTTCCTGAAGCATCAGAATAAGTATAGTTCACTTCAGCCCTTATTCTTTCCATTCTCCTTAGATGCAGAGCAAGTTCAAGGCCTTTGGTTGTAGCAAAGTCCTGATTTACGAAAGCCTGGTAGCTGCTTCTTGCTGCTCCTGGATCTGTATATATAATTGAGTACTGCAATTGCCCTTTTATATCCTTATAGAACGCCGTTATGTCAAACGCAGCAAAATCAGTTATCTGCTGAGAGAAACCAATTTCATACTGAGTTGTTCTGACAGGTTCCGGGTTGTATGCAACAGGGTTAGTAAACAGGTTGGTTGCAGTTAATATTTGTGCAGCCTGATAAACACCTCTGTATGCTATATCAAGACTTGGAGACTGAACAAATTTTCCATATTGTAAATGGAAAACGGTCTTGTCGGTAACCGGGAATGAGAATCCAAGACGGGGCGAAACAAAATTGAATTTATCTCCCTCCCGAAGTGAAGAATCGGGGATAGTGTTTAATGAATCAATTGATGGCAGTTTAGGATTTGTCCATGACCAGCTGTCCATGTCAATTAAATCATACCTTAAACCTGCATTGATTATAAGATCACTAACTTCAATTCTATCTTCTACATAACCTGAAGCAAGAACTGGATGTTTGGGAGCAAATTCTCCGGCATCAGTTTCATTACCGAAAACATCAAATCCATAATTATTGTAATCTCTGTATAAACTCAGAGCAATGAGATTTGTTAATCCCTCATGGGTAGCTGCAGCATCAGGATTCTGACGTACTGTTGTCAGGAAGTTACTTGCATCTGTTTCCTGAAAGCGCCTTACTGTCCATCTCTGGAAAGATCCACCAAGTTTTAAGGCATGTTTTTCTATCTGATCGGTAAAGGAGGCAGAAGCTCCGATATAGCTGTTATGATCTTTTGTGTAAGACTGAAGGTTTCCATTGCCAATATTATTTCCGGCAGAAACGAGTGGGGTTCCTGGTCTGTTAAATGGAAAACCATAAAAATCATATGGCTGTGGTGAAGCAGTATATGTCGGGTATTCCCATCCGTACTGTGCTGCAGCAGAACTGTCACTATATTGTAAGAAATTATCTCCGAATATAGGATCATAAGTTTTATGACGGGCGTCATAATAATTTATATTTGCTTCGATAAAAGTACTTGATGATAAGAGATAAGTGCCTTTTAAATTTAACAATACGTTTGAATAATCGTTAATCGGAAGTCGGGCTGTATTAAACAGGTCAATCAAAGTAGTATTTGCAGTGCTGAATACACCAACCTGCTCACCTCTGGTCCGTTCCCAGGTATAAGCACCGGCAAGACGCAGAATGATTGGATTATTATCAAAGAGGATTGTACCGTTTCCGGTATACCTGTTATCCATCACACCTGGAACGTTGCCGCCGTTCCATGTTAAATACTGGTATTCATCAGTACTGCCGCCATAGAAACCAGTGTCATAAATCTTAGTTGTATCAAGTAAAGCACCGTCTGAAAAAGCAGCCGGGTTAGAATAGAAAAACTGAGGATTCATATCACGCTGGAAATTATTTTCACCTGATAGGAATACTTTCAGTTTATCTGTAACAAGAGGACCACTCAGGGTCAGGACGTAATCTGAATATCCATAGGAATAGGTCCCAAGGAATTTATCAGTTCCCGAAGCTCTCAGTTTTCCATCAGGTGTCAGGTCGAAGCCGTTACCATTATAATTTCCCAGGTTGTCGGTTTCAGCCCTTACTGAAAAGTGATACTTATCTGATCCGGTTTTGAAATCTGATGATATAATACCCGCGTTAGCATTCCCATATTCAGCGGTATAACCGCCTGCCTGAACCAGAATTTCCTGTAAAGCGTCAGGAGTAACTTCTATGAGAGAACCGCCATTACGGTTTAGAATATTTTTAACGTCAGCACCCTCAACCATATAGCCGGTTTCATCAGCACGGCTTCCGCGAATAAAGGTCTGTCCGTTTTGCTGAACAACGCCGGGCTGAAGCGCGACGATATCATTTACATTTCTAACAGGCAGGGTTGTAATATCCTCAGAGCCAACGATTCTCATCGCATTGGTAGAACTTTTTTCTATCAATGGACGCTGAGACACTATAACAACTTCACCCGTTGTAATATTTGATGAAGACAGTTGAAAATCCTGGTCAGCTGTAAGACCAGCAACTATTCTGACATTACTAACAGTAACATCCTGGTAACCGATATAGGAAGCCTTAATAGAATAATTCCCTGGCTGTACCTGGCGAATAATGTAATCGCCATTTACATCAGAGGCTGCTCCGAAGCTGGTACCAACTATAATAATGTTGGCACCAATTAGAGGTTCCCCGGTTTCTTTATCAGTTACTGTTCCGGAAACCCTTCCTGTCTGCGCAAGCAGAAATGATCCGGAAAACAACATCAAAAGCAAGACTGTATAAATTTTTTGAAACATGTTTATTCCTCCGTTATTAAAACTTTTTTTTCTAATCATCTGTGAATACATCAAACTTTAAAGTGGACAGTGTATCATAGATAACCGCAGAATATTTATGAGATGCACTGATTGTATAGTCAAAACTAGCGGTCAAAGTATCACCATCCGCATAGGTTACATCAAATGTGTAATCTCCCCCCAGGAGAGTTAATGTTGAGGAATTATCTCCATATTCAATAGCTGAACCTACGCTTGCTGATTGAGGACCGGATATTAGCAGACTTAGTACGCTGGCTCCGGGTGAAAAATTGAAGAATGTAACTAGTGCTGAATCAGCTGGAATAACTGGAACAGCATCAATTCTCCTCTGTTCTTTTTTTACGACTGTCGTAGAAGCTGATGTTCCTATCAAAAATATTCTGAATTTGAGATCTGATTCTGTTGAAAAAATATAACTTTTATTGCCTGCATTAGCAAAATTAGCGTCAAGTGTTTTACCACCCGCCTGAACAGTCATATTATCACTATCCTCACCATAGCCGACAGTTCCAAATGACGTTCCGTTCAGGGTAAGATTCGCACTCCCAGCTCCTGCAACCAGGTTAGTGATTTGCACCTGGCTATGATAAATAATTTCATCAGGAATTGTTTGTACATTTGTATCGACACAACCCGGTATGAAAAATATCAATCCGGAGCATAGTACTAAAAGAAATTTAACCTTATCAGGTAGCCTCATATTTCCTCCTTTAGGATAATTGAATTAAATCATCGTGAAACTTTAGACAGAGTAATTCCTGGTTGTAAAAATGGAATTTTATGTCTGAGAGAAATGACTCACATAATTGAAGTAGTAAAGTTTGCTTCATACTCTCTCGTTATTATTTAAAAATATACTCAACTGACTTATTTAATGATTATTGAATAATTGTAATTTATCGATGTTTTAATATTTTGATTTAGGAGATCGGGCAGGCACAGTGATTTTGAACTTTTATTTTGGATATACGGATTCACTGCCCGCAAGAAAAGTTTTTCAAATAAGAAATGCATACGTGAAACTGAAGTTGTAACCAAGTTACCATTAACCTCGCAATAATTAGAATTTCAATTTACGCCCGAGAATTTCCTAAGTCAAGGTTGACTTAGCAAAATAATTCATTTAAGCACTTTGCAAAGTCTTAAAAAACTGCTTCAAAGTCAAGCCTTAATCTAATATTTTGTTGAATGGAATTACTTATAGAATAAGGAGTTCTAAACTTTCCTTTAAGTATAAAATTAATTAAATACCGGAATAAGGATTTGAGGCTTACTTCTGAGATTCAGCGCACGCAGAAAACCCCTGAAATACCAATCCTATTTTGACCTGTATCGCATAAATTTTCATTTTCTTTCAGAACCTGGTAAACATTTTGAATTCGATACCGCTGAATTCCGGCTCATATCTGCATACACCACCGATGCAAATATTACCGGCCTGCCTTGTGCCGAACAAGATTGACATATCGGTATGGTCACCTATTTTATAGCCGAATTGGATAAAGCTCCAGAATTTCCTGACAATGTTTCCCGGCTCAGGTTCTTTAGTCTGTATCTCGCTCACTATCGCAACGTTGAAGTCAGGTGATCTCAGATATTCCAGAGCGAGGGCATCATCGTAATATTGCTCGTTGTTTATATTAACTGTAGTCTGCTGATGCTCAATTGTAAACTTAATTGTGTTGATTTCGTTAAAGTAGAAGATATTTTCCAGGATGGGTGTAACGTTTTTTGTATCAGTATCTCTTTCTTCATTATAACCGAAGGCTGCGATGGTTGTCCAGTTGTTACTCCAGTCATGATGTGCCTGAGCGAAAACTTCCTTCAATTGTACTCTTGAGGGAGAATTGTCGTGAAGTATTCTTTTATAGTAGGAATTGTATGGTAAGGTTTTGGTCTCACCGTAATCTGCACTGAAGTAAGTCTCATCACTCATATTATAGTTCAGCTCAACCTGGAACCCCTGCTCATCAGCCTGGTTCAGAGCCGAAGGGTGGCGGTTAAGGAGAACATAGGTATACTCTTTCCTCACCGAAGGGGGAGTGTTGTATATTATTGTTCCGTCCTGCGAGGCAAAAGTGAAATTATCGTAATATTTGTACTCGCCCGTTAGCGCAAAAGCATCGTAATAAAAATTTACGCTCCCGTATGCTGCCTGTCCTACTTTCCAGTCGCTTTTGTTGTATGGTGAGTATACAACGAATGATGTATCAGGATTCAGAAGTTTGTCCCTTACATCCCTGTTCTGCTTAAACCCGTATTCTCCGTAGAAATCAAAATTCCATATGCTGGGCATAACCCTTACTGAGGTGAGCATTGTCCTTGCTGCATTATCATCTGAAGGTAAATTAGTTGCATACGAAGCTCCTACTTTGAGCTGACTTGCAGCTTTGTATTCGAGATCTGCAGCGTGAAGAATCTCTTCCCTTATATTGTCTCCGCTGGCAGCCATTCCTGTAAGAGCTGTAAGAGTAATTCCTCCGTACCTTGCCTGAAGTTTGGCTCCCAGAAGGTTGTTATCAACCCTGATATTTCTGTCTTCGTAACTTTTTAGAACCAGACCTCTGCCGAAAAGAGCGTAGTAGTTCCCTACAATAAGTTCTCCTCCCTGCTGTGCGTCCCCTATCTCGGCTTTAATATACTTGTAGGCTATATCAGCATATCTCTTTTTTCCCCTGCTGATAGCAGGACTGGGATCGTTCGGTTCGTATGTTTCAAACCGTATGCCCGCTCCGAAAATGCCTTTGTTATAGTCGAGGTTCAGCCAATCCTCAAATATTTCGATGTGTTTATTAATATCATTTGAATATTCAAGCTGGTTGGAGAATCCTAACCCTTCCGGAAGAAAATTGTTTTCCTGTGCAAAAAGAACAGGAGAAATGAAGAGTAAAAAAGACGTAAGAATAAACAGTATTTTTTTATTCATGCTCTGGGTCCTGGTAATTTTGCAGTGAGGTTATTTATTTATGAGCTCGCTTATTTTGTTTTTCATCTTTAGCTCATCCCCTTTCATATAACCTAAATGAGTATAGACTATATTTCCTGATTTGTCAAGTAAAACAGAGTAAGGCACATTCTGTGCATAATATTTACGTGCAACTTCGGAATTAGTATCAAGCAGTACCTGAAAAGGATAATTCTTCGATCTGACAAAAGGTTTTACTTTCGCGACGGTTCTTTCATCATCGATGGAAATTGCAAGAACTTTCAGCCCCTTATCCTTATACTCGCCATAGATGTCTTTATATTTTGTCATTTCTTCTATACAGGGTTTGCACCAGGTAGCCCAGAAACTTAATAGCACAGGACCTTCTCCAAGTTCATCTTTCAGTGAAATATAATCACCCTGTACATTTTCAAGCTTAAATTCGGGAGCGCTTCTGCCTGTCTGCTCAGTCTGTTCCTGAGCAAAAACAGCAACAGAAAAAAGAATAACTACCGGCAGTAGGAAAAGTTTGTTCATTTAATACTCCATATTCATACGTACTTACAAAAAAAGCTGGTCCTTCAGGTAGAGGGAACAGCCCTTAATCTGATTATTTTATTAATATCATTTTTCTAACAGATGAAAACTGACCTGCAGAAATTTTATAGAAATAAACTCCTGAGGATAAATTTTCCGCGTTAAAGTTAACACTGTAGGCACCCTGATCCTTAACTTCATTAACCAGGGCAGCAACTTCCTTCCCTGTGATGTTATAAACTTTAACACTTACATTAGTTCTCTCCGGCACAGTATAGGTTATTGTGGTAGTTGGATTAAAAGGATTAGGATAATTTTGGAATAGCTCGAATTGTCCTAACTTTTCAGTCTCTACGGTAGCGCTTGGCTCGGTTGATGCAGTTAAATTATATATGATTGTATCTGTGGGATTGTCTGCATTCCCGACTTCAATCGTTAAATAGCCAGTACCACCATTCACTAGTGCAAAGACATGAACAGAAAAGAATGCAGAATCCTGGGGCGCCAATGGGGAACTCCCCCATTCACTCGTGGTTTCAATAGTATCTATAAGAGGAGAAAAACAGTATTCAAAGCATAAACTTGACTGCCAGTTCTCAGGAAGATCCTCCCCCACTCTTGCAATGTATAAAGTAAGATTACTGCTTGAATTATTCACTGCAGTAAATTCAAAAATCATTTCGGATCCAACTGAATCCACAATCGAAGCGTGGTCCACTGTCAGTGTAAAATCCTGGGCGTTCAGCTTAAATGAAATAATACAAATAAAAAGAACAGAAGCTAAGAAGTATCTGTTTGAATAAAATTGCATAATTAATTTCCTTTAATTAATAGGGAGCACGAATAATATGCTCTTTAATTTATTTTAAAATAATCATTTTTTTACGTTTATAAAATCCCCGGCTTTCAGTTTATAGAAAAACACGCCTGATGATAGATTTTTAGCATCAAACTACATCCCTCAATTTTGTTGAATAAATAATCTAATCAGTGATCCGTACCTGCTTGTAGAATCTCTTTTGTCTGCACATTTTGTATGTATGCGACTACATGCAGATTACCGGGATTCCAGTTAGACAGGAGGTCTGTCTGCCAGTTATATGTACTGTCGGATAATACCGCAAAAGAGATTCCTTCTTCTGAAGGAAGAGTTTTTCGCAGTACATTATAGAATACCTTCTCGCCGTTCGAACCCGGCGCTTGTGCAAATTCGATATGGCTTTCTGTAACGATGGTATTCAACACCAGGTCATCTAAGTTTATTCCGGCAAGGGTTACCGGGCGGACATTAATATTCACAATAAAACTGCTGTCCTGCAGACTGGTTGTAACAGATATGCTGAACGGTGCAGTTGTTGATAATCTTTGATCAATATCTTGTTTTATTTTAGCAGAATCAGTGGCACTGGGTCGCAGTGTTCCGTCTGCAATCAGGGTAGGCGCAAAAATGATATTGTAAAAAAGCATCCTGTTATCACATATTGAAGAATTTGCGAGGTAAAATGGATCATTCGGTGACGGAAAATTTGTGGGAAACTTAACTACAGCAATCTTACCTTCATAAGCTCCGTTCTGAAGGGATTCTATTATCTGATTTGAAGTCACACATGGAACGCAGCTTACATTAGCAAAATCTTCAAGCAGCACTATCTTTTGCGCCGGGGTATGTGATGATTCGAGACTAATCGTTGCGTTAACAATAACCTTACCGGCCGGGTATGAGATGCTTTCCGGTGAGGTTGGGGGGTTTGTATTGCAGCTGTAAAAGATAAACCCTGATAAAACTAATAATAAAACCTTTTTCATATAACGGCAATTCCTGTTTTTGGTTTTTCAATATCCCCCGCTGATTATAAATTAAATTTTATTCTGAACCATTTTTTGCAGCATCAGTTCTGCTGAATTTCGGAAACCTTGCTTTTAACTGCGTTTCTTTTTTCTATTTCACTGAAGTCGATCCCGCTGTCCCACATATGGTCGAATAAAATTCTGCACGCAGCTGCAAGTTGCTTATGTTCTATATATATCATTGTAAGGTCATTTGTGGTCTTTATAGGCTGCTCCAGGGGAAACATAACCTTCTCGTTGTCAAAGATTAACATTTTGATGGGCATGCTGTCCACTATTCTTGCCTTTTCACCATCGCGTACGGACATCTTAACTGATTCGTAAAGCCAGTCGATCTCTTCAAGTTCGCTGAACTGGTAAATTCCTTTGGATGATCCACCTCTTTTCAGCAGCTTCGCTTCTTCGTCCTCCTGTTCTTTAAGCCTCTCATCGTTGTCGCTTGCATAAGGACCTTTATTGAAGGTAAGCATCTCTACCCGGGTTCCAGCCACACTTTTTATATATCTTCTGTGGATCTGAGTTTTTTCTTCCATCACCTCGATGAATTCAAGAGGATTTATAATCGCTTTGCTGTTTTCAAAGATGGGGGTAAAAACTTCGGCCAGTTGATCTATTAGTTCACGCTTTTGTGTTAGTTCGTTCTTATAGGTCTCGTAAATTCTTTCCATCGCAAGCTTCGGTTCTACAGCTTCGTACATCTTGTTCTTGCCGAGCTTTTTTTCGATGCAGATGTTCCTGCTGACCATTTTGTTCAGGACTTCATAAATCTTTGTCCTCGGAATATCAACTGCCTTCTGTAAATCTGAAGCTGTGAACATTCTCCCGCTCAGCAGGGTAATATAGATCTTGGCTTCTCTTTCGGTAAGACCGACTTCCATGAATTCCTGCAGGTATTTCGGATTATCCACTAGCTCCATTTATTAAAATTTACCATCCGGGGGTTACAATATATTCTATTAACCCTCCATTGGGGGTACAACTTACTGAAAAGCTGAGTATCTATCAAGAATTGTTTTTAAAATATTCTGGATTCTCTATTCCGGAGAGGCACTAACCTCAGATTTTTTCAATAAACCTTTGGCAATTTCTCTAAATCGACGGTAATCATATATAAAGATTCCTGATTTTGTGAAATATGGAGAGGTTTGGAACCATAAAGTGGTATTTAAGGTATAGTATAACGTATTCAGATCGTATTCAGATCGTATTCAGAACGTATTCAGATACCTGCTGCCTGCCGTTTGAACCATCATATGATTCGGAAAATTCATAAAAAAAGGCGCCGGAGAGGCGCCTTTCTTAAAAACTATGTTCTTAAGCGGTTACTTCATTAAGGTCATTTTTTTTGTCGATGTAAAATTACCGTTTTTACCGGCAGCATTGATTACATAAAAGTAGATACCGCTTGAGAACGAACCACCATTAAAATTGATTTCATGCCTTCCGGCTGCATATTCTCCGCTGAGAGGTTCTGCTACCTGCTGACCCAGAAGGTTGTATACTTTTATCGAGACCTTTGAATCTGCGGCAAGACTGAATTTTATTTTGGTCGAAGGGTTGAATGGATTCGGGTAATTCTGCGATAGGCTGAAATCAACCGGAACAGAATAGTTTATTTCCACCACACCGGAGTACTCAAAAACTCCGTTGAAATCGATCTGTTTCAGTCTGTAATAAAGTTTGCCTTCGCCGGCATCTTTGTCAATATATGAGTATGTCGACTTTTCAGTAGTTGTGCCTCTTCCCGGAACAAATCCGATTTTCGAGAAGGTCTTACTATCTGAACTTCTTTCTACTTCAAATCCACGGTTGTTCGTTTCGGTTGCAGTCTGCCAGTGAATCTGTAAATTATTATTAATAACATCTGCAGAAAGAGAAATAAGCTCAACTGGAACCTCCAGGTTAAAGAATCCCGTTATTTGATTCAGTAGATCGGCTTTTGTTGTTGGAGAGGAACCGTCTGTCAGATAGCCAAGAGCGTACGAGAAACAGAAAGTTCTTTGTCCTGAAGTTCCTTCATTCTGTACACCCACATTTCCAACACCGGTCTGAATAAATGCAAGTGTTCCGCTGCTGTTCGGTGTATAAAGATCAATGTAGGTATTGTTCGGCTGGGTTGAACCTGTAAAGTTCATCCCTTCGGTCAGCGTGGCTGTCTGTCCCTGAAGATTAGTTACCGGCGTACCGGATGATGAGCCGTCGCTCGCCGAAGCGAGCCCGAAGAGGTTCAGCAGGGTTGTGTTGCTGCTTTGATCAAATCCGAGTGCATCTCCACCTTCAAGATAAACTGCACCGCCGTTCTGCAGGTAGTCAATTATTACCTGAGCATCGGGGTCTTCAAGAGAAGTATTGTTCCCGCCCCCGTAATTTCCGAAGGAAAGAAAAGCAGCATCATAGCCCTGTAGTGAAGATGGAAGCGTTGGCGAGGATGAATAAACAACATCGTAACCTTGCGTCTGCAGATAATCCCTCATGAATGCTCCGCTGTAATTAGCCCCGTTAGCTTCTCCTTCCCATACAAACACGCCGCTGTTTACTGAGATGAAGTCCTGTTTTGTTTCAGTGTCGTTTTCGGTCCCGTCTGAAACGGTAAGTTTCACGGTATAGCTTCCGTTGTCGTAGTATGTCCAACCGGGATTCTGATCGTATGAATCCACAGTTCCGTCATTGTCAAAGTCCCATTCCCAGGAAACAATTGGACCATTGATCGATGTTGAGAGGTCTGTAAATTGAACGGTTAACGGAGCCTGACCGCCGGTTACGTCTGCGCTAAATTCGGCGGTTACAGGTGAATCGATGTAGCCTCTGTCCTGGAACACCTGGACTATTGAAGGGAGGTTAGTGCCCCCGAAAAGAGTCTGATCTGCTGTCAGGAAAGCATATGCAGCGTCCTGCTGGTTAGAGCCGCTGTTTGTCATCGAAAGTGCTTCAAGGAAGTCACTGTCTGTTGCAGTACGTCCGATCAGGTCGTAAACCGACATTAAAGAAGAAGCCCATATCTGACCATCTGTGTGGATCGTTCCTGTTAATCCCTCTGGATAATGAGCTGTATAATTTGTAATTCTTCCTGGCCAGAAAGGATTATGACCATCCCAAACAAACACCCAGTTATATGAAGGATCAGAAGGTGTCCAGTATCCTGTGCTCCTAAGGTATGAGGAAGCCCAATAGTCGCCGCAGCCTTCACTAAGACCTTCAACCTGTGAGAGGTTTCCATTAGTAAGCCAGTCGTGTATACCGTGACCGAGTTCATGGGTAACAACTCCGAAATCCTCTGCATCATCAACACCGCCGTCTCCGTAAGCAATGCTCCCGGTCGACGGAATGTAGTGTGAGTTGTCGTCGCCGCTCAATCCATGAGGATCGAACCTCACGCCGCCTGAATACTGGAACGGCAGTAATGCAAAGCCGAGAGTTTCGTTTATGTATCTTATCGATTGATCGATATGAAAATAAACATTAACAGCTTCGAAATTATCGCTGCTTCTTGTAAAATGAAAATCACCGGAACCGTTGGTATGAAGCCCGGTAAAAGGAGCTTCAAAATCTTTTATTTCGGCGTATGGACCAACGAGAGAATAAACAGAACCATCGAAAGTAATATCATGCAGCACTCTATCTTCAAGGTGTGCGGTAAGCGAATCAGTATCGGCATCGTTGTTATCAACGAAACCCGAAGAGCCGTAAGTAGTTCTTGCGTGAGAAATAGGGTCGGGATCAAAAACCCAGCCGCTGCCGTCAACTACATCCATCCCGTCGTGCCCGCCTCCATAATAACATGCATTATCAACCGCCTTAATTATCTCACCTGAGTGAGCATCTACAAGCACCTCCCAGTCGCCGGTAATACCTTCGGAAGGAACGATTGTTATTTTCTGAACCGGGGTGAACTGACCTTTATTGTAATAGATGACAGTCTCTTTTTTCTGGAAGCTGATATTCTGAGTAACACCCAGATGACTTTTTGCTATCGTAAGGGCATCATCCTCAGAAACTCTCAGGTTTTCCAGGTTTACGCTGTTTTTGGTACCATATTGAACTTTATATCCGCTGGCCAAGAACACAACCTTGTTATTTCTATTTATGGTAACATTTACATCTGATTTTTCAACAGGGAGCTCGCCGATATATTGCGTGAAATGAACATGATATCCTCCGGGTGTTTCTCTTATCCCGGTAAATTTCAGATCAATAAGATCCTTTTGCAGATGCAGCATGGCATAATTTTCCCGCAAAAATTGTTCGGCCATTTTCTCGGGAGAATTAGGATTTACTTGATAGTTGAGATGATAAACCGCCTCTGGAACGCCATTCCCAGTGTTTACCCGCATATTATTATGAGTGATAAACTGTTCGGATTCGTCGGGGGTTATTTCAATTCCGCGGCTTTGCTGCTGCTTCTGAGCTAACAAACTGCCGGATAGTATAAGAACCGATAATAATATCAGTGTTGCAAAGTAAATGTTTTTCAAAGATTACCCTTTCACAAAAATTTTTTAGTAGATATAATAGAGTTCATTTAAGCAGACCGTGACTGGTTTTTCAGGCTGCATTTTTTGACTGTCGGCCAAAATACTAAGGATATGTAAAAGAGTAAAGAAATATTTAGAATGTTGACTGGCGGCTGCAGCAAGTATGTTTAGCTGTGGAATAGGTTGACTAAAGTTAATTGAAAAATCTATCTATGAAATTACTCCCTCTCCTTATATTATTCCAGTACTCTCTATACTCCCTCTGCGATACTATTGTTACCGGGCCTTCATATATTCCACCTTCTTTAAAACCATCATACACTCTCACAGCTATCACGTTATTCTCCCCGTATTTGAAATCATTACCTGCTAAGTAGTAACCTCTCAGCTTCTGATAATTATCACCCAAATCTTTAGTTTCCATACTTCCCGTTGATCCCACTAGTTTCCCGTTGATATATGCCTCGTCAATATCATCAACCTTACCCACTACAAGGATAAGCTTCTCATTTCCATACTTCTCCGGAACAAAAACTGTTTTCCGGTACCAGGCAAAACCATCGTAATCGGCAAATCCCTGGTTCTCCCAGTAACCCGGAACAATCAAATCAGCCCAGTTGCTGTCATCAAAATTCGTCTCCTTCCACTCAGGGTTATCACCGGTCTTAAATTTCCAGGTTCCTACAAGGTTTATTCCGTTATCTATCGAATACTCAGGAACATAAAACCCTATGTCTCCTCTCAATATCCCCCCTTCCAGCTCGTCATCATAAATCCTGACCGCAATGGTATTAGACTTACTAAAGTTTAGCAATGAAGCGGGAACCGGGTATCTTCTGTTTACATTATATGCTGATTCATATTCCGGAGGAAAGGATCCGGAATATCCAACCTGTTTTCCGTTTATGAAAACCTGGTCGACGTCATCTACAAATCCAAGGAAAAGGTAGACTATATCATCCTTATATTTTTCCGGTATGCTGAAAGAATTTCTATACCAGGCATAGCCGTCATACCCGTGGAAACCCTGGTTTTCCCACGAGGAAGGCACTTCAATTCTTTCCCAGCTATTATCATTAAATTCGGCCGTTGCCCATTTCTTCTCATCACCTACTGAAAATTTCCATTCTCCCGAAAGATCTACAATCTGTCTCCACTCCGACTCCGGATTTAAGGGATTCTGTGTACCCTCCACCTGGCAGCCTCCGGCAGTAAGCAGCGTTACCGCTGACAACACTCCGATTATTATTTTTATTGACCTGGGATTCATAAATTTTTTTTGTTTCAAATGAAACTACTTATTTGTTAACGTCAGCAAATTGCCTGTACAGAACAGTGCTCATCCTTTGAACACTTTTGTCCATATCATTCGCTGCCAGTTCTTTTACAGCTTCCATTCCATCGTAGTTTCCGATATTATAAAGTGATAAAGCTATTAATACTCTGGTTGAAGGATTCCTTTCAAGTTCTAGTTGTTCAACAAGAGTCTCTACAGCCTCATCTATTTTATAAAGCCCTGCCATATAGATAGCACTTTTACGTAAGCCGGGGTTATCTGACTTAATTCCCTTTTTTAATGTTTCAATCGAATTGCTGTTTATGTTTTTGTAATCAATGCTTTGGGCCTGAAGTCCGCTGTTTGCACTCAGTAAAAGAACTACAAGTACTGCCAAAATTGTAACTGATTTCATTTCATATCTCCTTTATGCTCAAGTGAAAAATTTTTCTTACTTCCACTGTCAATCTAGAGGATCGAAATGTATCAGGTGTCATACTATAGTAAAGCGATGTAATAAAATGTCATGATCCTGAAAAATAATCAGAATTTCAATTCACCAAAACTATAATTCTTTTTAATCATTCGTTACACTTATGTCATTTCTGGCCCCGAGGTAGTCACCAAGGTTCGCCTTTATCATTCCAAGGTTTCGGCACTCAGGTTTATATTCCGGATCAAGCATTATAGCTTCATTAAAATCCGGTATTGATCACCATATTCGCCACGGTCAGATCTCACTCTGCCCCTGTAATAAAAAGCTTCACAGCAGGATGAATTCATACGTATCCGATAGAGATAATCCGTCAGGAAATTAAGTTTTAAGACTGATTTGAATGTCAGGGGATGGTAAATAATTGTAAAAAGTTGTCATGAAGATTGGGGCGAGGTTGTATTCAGGAAAACTTCAGGTCCTTGTTCAATTTAATCGCCGTACTGAAATCTTCCATAGCTGATGTATATTCTCCAAGATCAATTTTTATCTTTCCTCTATGATAATAAGCTTCGGCAAAACGCCAGTCTAGAGCAATTGCTTTGTCAAATAATGCTGAAGCTTCTCTGAGGTTTCCTTTTTTATACTTATTCAACCCCAGACTGAAGTATTCACGAGCTTCCTGCATCTCCAGCTCAATGGATTTCTTAAAATCCTGACTTGCACCAACGAGGTCGCCCATTTCAGCTTTTAAGGTAGCCCTTTTATAATATGCCATAGAATCAAAAGGATTATCTTCGATTTCCCGGGTAAATTTTTCAAGCTCAGCTTCACCTCGCTTATGAATCTGCATTGGTTTCCTCATACGTATAACTTTATTTAAAGGTAAAAACTCCCGAATTGGAAATTTCTGAAGGCAATTAAGGCAAAAACAGCCTAAAAAACTATATTCTTAATCACATAAGTGATAATCAGGTTTTAATCGATTAGCTTATACCCGATTCCGTGTACCGTAATTATAATTTGCGGGTGATTTGGGTTTTTTTCAATTTTTTGGCGTAGTTTAACAATGAAATTATCTACTGTGCGTGTGGTAGGACTCTCTTCGTATCCCCAGATTTTTTCAAGCAAATCGTCGCGGCTAACCGTCTTGTTTCGGTGTTTCCATAAATAATTCAGGATCTCAAACTCTTTATGGGACATCTGTACTTGTTCCTCATTCTCCATTGCCGTATAATTCTGAAAATTTACATCAATTCTGCCGATTTGTGCTCTCCTGCTCTCGGGTTTTAGATTCTCGCCTCTCCTTAATACCGCTTTAATTCTTGCTAAAAGCTCACGGAGGCTAAAAGGCTTTGTTACATAATCATCTGCCCCGAGCTCCAGTCCGAGTACCTTGTCTATTTCCTGATCTTTTGCAGTAAGTAGAATAACCGGGGTCGTAATTCCTTTTTTTCTAATTGCTTTGCAGACATCAAAACCGGACATCTTTGGCATCATAACATCCAGAAGAACAAGATCATAGGGATTATCGTAAATTTTCGCCAGTCCAGACTCTCCATCGGGAGCAAAATCAACCTCATACCCCTCAAACTCAAGGTTATCTTTTAATCCCAGCCTCATGTTTGGTTCATCTTCAACAATCAGAATATTGGGCATACCGGTATCAACTTTTTATAATTGGTACCGGCAAATTCCTAAATTGTTCAGGCAGATTCAAGTTCTTTAATATCAGCCTTCACCTTAAAGCGAAGATCAATCAAAAATCCGATAGCTAACGCCGTCGCCACAGTAACTATACTACCTATCCATCCGGGTTTTGTCGTCATCATAAAAATGATTCCGAGTGCGGTAGTTATTTTCAGTTTGTAAGTAGTCATCAGGAATGGGTTGGCTATTACTTTTCTTACTTCTGAAGGAATTGAATGGTCGTCGTTGTTAATCAGGGAAGCAATCGACATACCTATTTTCTTTCCGGATGTACTGCCGTATCCTGAAAGTGCAACAAGAAGCACGAGGCCTGTTAATACCCAGGAATTCCACCCCCAGGAAAGGATCACCAGGTAGACTCCAGTAAAGAGGAGGGAGACTGTCGCATAAGTAAAAACTATGCGGAGGATCCTCATTGATCCGAGCCAGGGTATGGCCTGCTTCGGAGAAGAAACATTTTTCAGGTTTTTAAAAACAATACCTTCCATACCCAGACCTGCAAACATCGCCAAAGCGCCTGTGATATGAATATACAGGGCAATGAGATACATACTCATTGTAAATCTCTCCAATTTAAATTATAAAAAAACCGGTTGGTGATAACCGTCGTTAATTAATTATAAGGAATTTTTAATTTGATAGTATTTCGACGGCGAAAATACACTCTTCCCGAACGAAGTCAAGAAAAAACTTTACCGTTGTGCCAAAAAGCATAACAAACGGCAATAATTAAGGATGATCGAATAATATTTTTATTGCTTCAATTATTAAATTACATTATGTTATTATTCAGGATCAAAAAACAATTAAAATAAAATTACCCGTTGTGTCAGCAGCACTTCCTTCGGATTATTATATCCCCTGGATCCAGAACATTATGCGCTCAGACAAATGCTGAAAGTAAAGCATAATATCTTTACAGGATCTTTTTAAATTATAGAAGGAAGAGTATTGAAAATTTATAAACTATGAAATGCAGAGAAGTTAAATACTACCTTGATGAATACATAGGTGGCAAATTAATCGATGAGATGAGGAAAGAAATCCTGCTTCATCTTAAGAAATGTCATTCCTGCAGGAAAACGGCAGGAGAAATACGGATGACAATGAAATCATCCGGAACTATCCGCAAAAAGATTCACCAGGCAGAAGGCTTCTGGGAAACTGCCTCCGATGTTAATGAATTCGATCCCGACTTTAACCTTCCGTCCATCCTTTATTCACCATTGAAAAGAAGAGATGATCCGCGATACAGGATAAAGTTAAGGCACAGAATTCTCAGGTCGCGATGGCTTGCCCTTGGCGCGCCTATCAGCGCAATTCTTATAGCCGTTTTAATTTCAGTGTTATACTTTTACAGATCAACCCCTTCCTTCTGGGAAGTTGAGAGTTTAAAAGGCACTCCTGTTGCAGGAAGTGTAAAGATTGATGGAACGGGAAATCTTCCAGTCGGGCAATGGTTGAAAACAGATTCACATTCAAGTGCAAGAATTGAGGCAGGACTTGCAGGCGAGGTAGATGTGAATCCGGGCAGCGCAGTTAAGCTCCTCGATACCAAAGAGCCTGGGTATAAAATCTATCTTAAATTAGGAAAAATTACGGCAAATACTCCCGGTTCACCCCAGATGCTCTCAGTTGAAACTCCTTCAGCTTCTGTATTGGATAGAGGCAGCAGGTATTCTGTTGAAGTAGCTGAAGATGGCAGTTCTTTTTTTAGCGTGACATCGGGAAGCATCATTATTAAATCAGGCGGGGAAAATGAAATTGTACCTGCCGGGGTAGTTTGTGAGACTGTTAGAAATGAAGGGCCCGGTACTCCCTATAGGATAAATACTGATGCGGAATTCAAGGCAGCACTGACAAGACTGGATTTCGGTAATGGTACAAAGGATGACCTTGAAACTCTTCTGGATAATGCGGGCAGACAGGATGCACTTAGTTTGTGGTATCTTCTTCGTAATGCAGAACCCGGAGAGGTTCAGCAAATATACAACAGACTGGCGGAGCTTATAACGCCGCCCGATGGTGTTACATACGAAGGAATTAAAGCTGGCAACAATACTATGCTTCTTAAATGGTGGGATAAATTGGGTTATGGCAGTAAATCACTTTGGGATTCTATACAGGGTTAATCAATTCTCGTTTTTTTCTTTCTTCTTCACAAATAAATAACTACATATATACTCACTTCTGAGCAAGTCCGGAGAAGTCTGATACCGTATGTATAAGTGTGCGGAATTATACTTCCCGGGGAACCAGACATGGTTATTTTATAACTGTGAAGAAAATAACTATGGAGGAAGATATGAGTACACTTTCAGGCATAGAAAAATGGTCGGAAGAGCATCACCCGTTATGGATTGATTTCCTGAGGATACTGCTCGGAATTTTTTTAATAGCAAAGGGGGCTTCATTTATCAACAGCAGGGAACAGATTGAATGGGTGCTTGTTAAGAATCATCTTGAATTCCTTATTTTTATGATGTCTGTTTATGTTATCCTCTTTCATATCGGCGGGGGACTGCTTATCGCTACAGGACTCATTACACGATGGGCCGCAGGTTTTCAAATCCCGATCTTAATAGGAGCAGTTTTTTTCGTTAATCTGCCTAATGGATTCACATCAATTAACAGCGAACTCGGATTTTCAATTGCGGTTCTTGCTTTGCTTATTTTCTTCCTGTTTTACGGTTCAGGAAATTTCTCACTTGATCACTATACCCAAACCCATGGAGATAGATAAAATGTGAGGTAAATTTTTTTTATAGTCAGTCTGCTAATTTTATAAAAAGAATGGCTTCGCTTCTGTGGATTTATTCAACACTATGACAAAAATGAGATACTCCCTTAGGTCGGTTCATTCTTGTGTGCATGCCGTAGTCATGCCGTATTTGCTCTAACGAAAAATCACAATTTGAGACAACCGCTTTTTTCAGCCCTGCAGATATGACCTAAGATCCTCTTTCTGCTTTACACCCAGCAGAACCTGCTTTACCACACCATCCTCCACCAGGAGGGTTGTAGGAGTTGCCCTTATTCCGAATATTCTTGCTGTCTGCAAATCCTTCGAGATATCAACATCAAAAATATTTTTATTAGATGACTGAAGTTCTTTTATAATGGGTGTCTGGTATTTGCAGGCGCGGCAGCCGGGACTAAAAAAATAAACCAGTCCTTTGGACCCATTCCTCTCAAGTGTTTTTAGTCTGCCCTGAAGTCCGCTTATTTTTATTCCCTTTGATCTCTTCGCCCGGAACACCATCAGAAACTGAAGTGAAAAAAACACTAATAAGAATCCAGCTATTACATAAATAAATGTCATCATTTTTTAACTCTTATAAATTATTTTTTCTTAAGGGTGGTATAATTAAGCCTGACATAGCAAGGACACATACCTGTAAGTCCGGTTAGCAAAAGAACGATAGCACCTATACCGGCAAACACTGCAGCCTGGCCTTCAATCAACCCTGTCAGACTTAATAAAATTAATACAATAGCCGCCCCGCCTCTTAAAATCCGGTCAATATTTCCAATATTTTTTTTCATAAATAATAAATCTCTTTCTGATATGATTCCCGAATAGAACAATAGATTCCCCGATTGCCATTTTTTGCCACAATATGACCCCATAAATTTTTGTACCCTATTTCATAATTTGTATTAGATTGGCAAGGTAACCTTCGATTTAGTCTGCAGAATTTTAATATATCTATTCATAATATTCAAAAAGAATTTAGGAATTTTAAATGTCGCTATGTATTCTTATTTTAGTCGGGGAAGATTTTAAGAACGTTAATTATATGGTTCAGCGTGAATTCTTTTAGTAAAATATTAGTTATTAGAGACGGCAGAATCGGAGATTTGTTATTGATTACTCCGGTAATAAACTGGTTGTCAAAGAAATACCCGGCGTCAAAAATAGATGTTATGACCGGTATTTACGGAAGTTTTGTATTTGAGAATTCTGAACTCATTAATAAACTGATCTTGTATGATAAAAGGGCTCCGTTAACAGATCAGATAAAACTCTTAATAAGCTTACGTAAAAATAGGTATGACTTAATAGTAACATTAGAAAGTAATTCTCATTATAAAATACTTGCATTCCTTGCCAGAGGTAAAGCAAGGCTGGGTATTTCAGGAAAACTTGATATGCTTCTGCATAATCATTCAAAGTGGGACCCGGATGAGCATGCTATTATTAATAACCTTAAGGCTATTACTCCATTAATGGGTGACTCAGAAAATCCCTCAACTGATATGTCTCTCACCCTTTCTGACCGGGATATTAGAGCTGCAGAAAAATTTTTGCAAAGTCATTCTGTTCTAGCAGGGGAGAAGATTGTTTTCATCCAACCCGCATGTGGTCCTAAGGATATACTTCGTCCCTGGCCAAAAAATTACATTGCCGACTTATCCGATAAACTAATTAAGCAGTTAAATGCAGTAGTAATATTAAATATGGGGCCTGGGGAGGAAACAATTGTCGATGAAATTATAAAGATGATGAATGCAAAACCTATAATAAACAGTACCGATATTCCGATTACCGCTGCAATCATAAAATTATCAAACATATTCATTGGGCCTGATACAGGAACAATGCATATAGCCAATGCTCTCCAAAAACCTATAATTGCATTATTCGGAGCTACATCCGAAGGAGATTGCGGCCCGCTGGGTAGTCCTGACCGGGTGAAGGTAATTAAAAAGGAATTTGATTGCAGTCCATGTGTTGCCTTAAAAGAATCCGAACAAAGAGATAAATGCACAGCGCAGGGGGTGGCTGAGTGTATGCGTGCCATTCCCGTCGAAGAAGTTTATGATAATGTAAAATCTCTGTTAAAGATCTAAATCTTGAATCCGCAAATACATTTTAGTTAATTATTTTGATTCTGTTTCTAATTCTGATTTTTGTTAGAAAGGATTGAAATGGGTCAAGGATCAACTATTACTGCCTTTTGAAAACCTTCCAATTTTTCTTAATTTTGCCCCGCACCCTTAGCTCAGTTGGTAGAGCATCTGACTCTTAATCAGCAGGTCACCGGTTCGAGCCCGGTAGGGTGCACAAAAAAAGCTTGATTTTAGCTTAATATCAAAGAAGCCGTCCGAGTTCTTAGGGTCATCGTGCTACTTCATTACTTCAATTCTCCTTAGGAGTATATTATGAGAAAAATATTACTCTTCTTAGCATTTTTAATTGTTAATTGTTCATTGTCAATTGCTTCCATCCGCTATGTTTCACACTCAGGCACCTCCACACCTCCTTACCTCACCTGGGAAACAGCAGCAGACAGCATAATGAGTGCAATAAACATTTCCTCTTTTGGTGATACTATTTATGTGGCTAATGGGACCTATGAAGAACAGGTTGTGATGATACCGGGTTTATCTCTTATTGGTGCAGGGATGGATAGCTGTGTGATTGATGCTGGTTATTTTCAAACCAATTCTATAATCAGTAGGGATAGTTGTCTTCTCTCGGGTTTCAAAATAATTTCATCAACTTACAATTGGTGTATTTACGATTCGGGAAGTACTGGATCAACAATTAAATTTAACCAGTTTACAAGCATTTCACAAAATGGTGGTGGCATTGAGATTAATAATCCTGACACAAGCAATAACTCTAATGTATATATCTATCAAAATAAGTTTAAAGATGTTTCTATTGGCGTAGATATTTTTAATTCAGATGCTATAATAAGAAAAAATATCATACATCCTTATCCCGACCCACAGGCTTCAATAATTACAGGGATAATGATTGGAGCGTATTTTTTTAATTTTACCCCGATAATTGATTCAAATTATATTGAAACAGAAAGCAGAGGGATCAATAAATCCTACGGCGCAAAACCTATTATTTCGAATAATGAAATTCTTTTAACAGGAGTCGGAGGAAAGGGTATCCTGCTTGGCGGACCAAGTGATACAGCAAAGGTTTTTAATAATAAGATATTCGCATTAAGTGGAATGGAAGGAATATATCCATCAGGTGTTCAATATCTATATTTATATAATAATTATTTTTCAGGCAATTTTGATGATCAGCAGAACCTGCAATATGTAGTAACCTTGGGGCCAGATCAAACCGCCAAAAATAATGTAGTTACAAATGCAGAAAGAGGGGTTAAGGCTGTGGGAACACAAAATCTAACTTTCAAATATAATAATGTCTGGAATAATGAGGTGAATTATTCCGGACTTTTACCGGACAGTACGAATATTTCTTTTAATCCAATGGTAGTAAATGAAGATACTATAAATAATGGACCGAATTATCATCTTCAGAAATATTCCCCATTGATTGATGCAGGTGATCCGGGAATTTCAGACAAAGATTCAACAAGAAGTGATATTGGTTTATATGGCGGACCTTTTGGCGAAAGTTATAAATATATTGACCTTCCGCCAGTATCGCCTGTTAATCTTTCCGGTATTTTAGATTCAAATTATATTTTACTCAAGTGGAATAAAAACACAGAAGCAGATTTTAATCATTATAATTTATACAGGGATACCACAGAAAATTTTATAGTTGATTCCACAACTTTCGTTGCTTCAATTTCCGATACGTTTTATCTGCACATCAGACCGGAAGGAATTGAAAATCTTTATTTCAAGTTGACTGCCGTTGATAATCAGGAGAATGAATCACAACCTTCAGAAGAACTTCACGTATTCCTTACAGGAATAATTAACAATGAAGAATTTACAATTAACAATTATAAATTATTTCAGAATTATCCGAATCCTTTCAATCCAACCACGAAGATAGGCTACAGGTTAAAAAAACGGGGATATGTAAAACTTTATGTTTATGATATAAAAGGGGAGTTAATAGCGACCTTAGTAAATAAAGACCAGGAAGGAGGATATTATGAAGTAAACTTCAATGCATCCGGTAACCCGAGAATTCATAATCTGGCATCGGGAGTATATATCTACCAGATAATGGTAAGAAACGAACAAAACATTCCGATTTTTACGGATATAAAAAAAATGGTTTATCTGAAATAATTTCATAACCTTAAAAAATGGGAGAAAAATATGAGCGCATTTTTGAAAATCATTTCAATTCTATTATTAATTACTTCCCCGGAACTACTTGCACAGGAGAACTTTCAACCCTCATCTCAGTTTCCGCTTGGAGCATTTCTGAGTGGTGGAGACATAAGTCAGGGTGTGCTTGATTCTTTTGATAGTTCGGGTTTAGATATTGCGGCCTGGCGTGCAGATAATAATACAAGATCTTTTCTTGAAAACTATAAGGTAATTGCAAATAATGCAGGTTGGACAGACTGGATTCAATATTACGCAACCAGTTATTATTCACGCTGGGAAGCTGAGGAAAATATCAATATCGATCATATCGGACCAAAACATAAGTACGGAAGTGATACTGTTTGGCAAAATACTTCTTGCTGGTCAAGTTTGGGTGTAACAGCTCCGGCTTGCTCATTGATGTATGGACCTCATTACAGACAGGATCAGAGACATAAAAGCTATTATCATACCGGCAATACCTGGGGAGTTCATTATATCCCAAGATTTAATCTGGCATTGTCAAACCCACACTCACTTAACCCGGATAGAAAAATTTGTGTTATAAAGGTTGTATATCGTTATGCAGAAGTATATAATACTACACCCCCTTCCTGGACTCTCCACGATACAACTTTTCTTCAGGATACATTAAAGATATCAGATTTTCCTCAGAACGGTTCGTTTAAGTTATTTGATTCCAATGGACAGACCTATACATATCCCGAAAAATTCCAATCTACCATAACGGGTGACAGGGCAACATTAAGTGCTGCATTTACAGACATAATTAATCCCGGAGATACACTGTTTAAGTATGAAGACCGCAATTCTGATAACGGGATCCAGTTTTGTGTAGATTATCTCGGAAATGACAGTACTACATTGTTCATTGATTATGCAGAAGTTTATGACGAGAATGGGTGGGATGAGTATATGAATCCACTAACGCGCAGTAATGTATTGAATAAAATACAAAATTATACCGAAAGTTATTCTAATTGGAATAACATACTATACTGGTATGGACAGGATGAACCATATTCTCAGGATTCGTTTACCCCAATTCATATTGTTGATTCTCTTGTGCAGCATTTTGGCGGTGCACCGGTTACGCAATACTTCCAGCCTGACTGGCGTATACTTGTGAATGGTGATTCTTTTATGGTGGATTATTATAGAAAAGCTAAACCGCCTGAATTGATTATTGATCCTTACCCTTTTGGGATTACCTGGGACCCTGTCCGGTGGGAAGATCTTGAATCTCTCAGGCAGGAATTCCAAATTGCAAATTCACTGAAACCCGGGTTTTGGTTTGTAGGGCAAGGATTTGGTGAAACATTGAATGGTGATCCATATATCTGGCGATTACCTGATTCAACAGAACTTAAAGCATCTGTAATGCTAGCTCTTGCACACGGACTGAAAGGCCTCTTATTCTGGAACTATAACTCATACCAATCAAGTAATGGAGTTTATGTGGTTGGTATAGTCGGTGAAGACGGCAGTCCTTCTGATCTCTGGTATCTTATCCACGATAACTTTGTCCCAAGGCTGGAAGGGAAGCTTGGCGATAGACTTCTTGGTCTGAAATATTCGGGAGATTATATAAAGGCAAGATACTTTATTCCCACCGATGATCCGTCTAATCAAACATTTGATTATCTCACATTACCTTACAATCAATCTGCAAACAATATGGATTGGCACGCGGGCTTTTTGAATAAAAATGAAAACCATAATAATAGAAGATGAAAAACTTGCCGCTGAAAGATTGGAAGAACTGATTCTTGAGATCAATCCTTCAATTGATATTACCGCAATACTCCCCTCGGTTGAAAAATCAATTGCGTATCTTAAACAGAACAAACCGGACTTAATTTTTCTTGATATCCAGCTGGAGGATGGTCTGAGCTTTTCGATTTTTGAGAGTATAAATATTGACGTCCCTATAATTTTCACAACTGCTTACGATCAGTATGCTATAAAGGCATTCAGGCTGAACAGCATCGATTATCTCCTTAAGCCAATTAAGAAAAACGAACTTAAAGAAGCACTGGTAAAGTATAAGAACATTAAGTCCTCTTACCTGGTTGATTTTGAAGAGATTGTAAAAAGTATTCAAAACAAAAACGCCGGTTACAAGAAACGGTTTTTGATACAATACGGTCAAAAAATCAAAAAAGTGGAAGTTGACGAAGCGGCTTACTTCTATGCCCTCGATAAGAACGTTTTCCTGGCAGCTTCATCGGGGAACACCTACCCAATCGACTATACACTGGATAAACTTCAGGAAATTATTGACCCGGAGAAATTTTTCAGGATCAACAGGAAAATGATAGTCTCATTCAGCGCCATCAAAAATATGATCCCTTTTTCGCGCTCAAGAATAAAAATAGAATTAAATCCTCCTGAGCCCAAAGATGTTGAAGCACTCGTAAGCGTCGAAAGAGCCCCGGCATTTAAAGGGTGGATGGATAAATAATAAAAAACTGCAGGCAGAACAGAAGGAGCTATGCTTTATATTTCAGTGCTTTTCGCTTTATTGATCATTATTCCTGCTGCCGTGCTGGTAGTTGGAATTTCTGGTGCGCAAACAGTTTACGATGTTCAGCCGGGAACTCGCTTTATTATTAAAATTTCTTTTATCTAATCAGGATCATCTTTTTTGTCTGAATAAAGTTTCCTACACGAAGCTGATAAAAATAAACTCCGCTGGGTAATTCCGAAGTATTGAATTCAACTTCGTAACTGCCGGCTGGCTTATACTCATCTATAATCGTTGCTGCTTCGCTGCCAAGTATATTATAAACTCTAATTGACTGCCTGCAGCCCACTGCTACATGCCAGCTTATCTTAGTGGATGGGTTGAAAGGATTGGGATAGTTCTGGTCTAATACAAATACATCAGGAGCTGGAACAGTAACTTCGATAACCTCCGAATACTGAAATGATCCGTCAAAATCGATTTGCTTCAGCCTGTATCTGCATGTACCATTGTTAACGTCTCTGTCAGAATATGAATAAACATGGGTTTCAGTTGTAGTACCATAACCATCAACAAACGCAACATTTTCAAATTCTTCGTTAGTGCTCCTCTGAACCGTGAACCCCCGGTTATTAGTTTCTGTAGCTGTAATCCATTTTAATTCAACCAGACCTTCCCCCACCGCTGCCGTAAAGCTTGTTAACTCAACGGGAACAGTCTGTCCTAATATTTCATCCACATACCAGTCATTAATATTATATGAATCACCATCCGCAAACAATATAAACCGGAAGCTGGCTTGAGAGGGAGTATAAGTAAGGCTGATGAATTCGGGACCGACGTCTCCGCCAACTGGTGTAAATGACCATAGTTCGTCGTATGACGCTCCTCCGTCATAGGTTATTCCTAATCCCATACTTGGTGCAGGATCAGCTTGCCAGTCACAGAAATGTCTGAGCGATAGCTGATGCTGAGTACCCGGGTATGATGTGGTAAACACGCAAGAAAGCAGTTGGGACAAACCATTAAATGAAGGTACCGTGTTTAATCTTAATTCCGGCGCATTTCCGCCAGCATTGTTTGTTGGATTAGCTGACCAGTTTGTAAGGCCGTATGGACCCATTGGAGTCCAGCAGCTAAGGTCATTGAATTCCTCGAAAATAATGAGGCCGGAGTCCTGGATTGTCGTAAATGTCCATACTGGTCCCTGAGTATTGCATGTATCATTCTCAGCAATCACGTACCACAGATAGGTGGTTGAGTAATTAAGATTTGGAAGTTCAAATGAAGTAATAGGCTCACCACTGTAAACCTGTGTCATATTTCCCATCTCACCAAACCAGAGTTCTATCTGGTTTGTACCAGCACCATTTGCCCACGCTAAATTGCTGCCGCTTACTTGAACGCTAGAGGCGCTGTCTGGCGGATACGGGTTGGTGGGTTCTTCAACCGGACAGGGCGGCCCGCAATTTCCCAAAATTAAAAAAGGAAATCCCTGCGGATAATAGTCATCCATTACAGCAGCCCAGCCTGCATTAGTGTTCTGCAGCGCATTCCCGGTTGCGGGTTGCCCCGGTATTGAAATCGGAGGAACATAGGGGCCTGAAGGCAGAGTTCCGGCAAAACGGAATTCGACCCAATATGTTCCGGCCGGAAGCATAATTGGAGGCATTATCTCCATTTCAGCATTCATGACACATCTCAGTGTATCCAGAATATTATAATCAAGTGCCCGGTATATGTTTGTCCATTCTGTACAAGTCAGTCGATTTGTTGCAAGATCACCCCAGATAACTGTTCCTCTCGAATCGGGCGGGCCGTCGTAAATCTGAACCTGGAGGTCTGTTATAGTTGACGTTGTGTTTGATCCGGTCTGATATGTTAAAAATTGAAATCCAATAATTCTCCACGCCGACTCAGGAATAGTGAAATCATCAGCCAGGGAATAACCTAAATTTATCTGAGCACCAAAACCCCATGTATTCAATAACAATATTGTCTGCACCGCACTGGCATCGTAACCCCCGTACCCTCCACCGGGATTAGTTATTATGGGACCATTATCGTACAAAATGGAACGATCACCGATATCAGGAGCAGGAATTTTTTTTCCTGCAGGCGCAGTTCCTTTTATTATTGGTTCGTGATATAAATCTTTATCAACTACATCAGAAATTTGTGCGTTTAGTATTCCTGAAAAAGTTAATAATACCGAAGTCAGAAAAGAAGTATATAATTGCTTAAACATACTCCCCCCGGATTCAAATAATTAAATAACATTTTTTAGTTACTGCTTTACTCTACCTATTCACGTGCAAATTGCTGAACAGATAGAGTAATAATCTGCCCATCTGCTTCGGGAGGGCATTCGGTGTGTGCGTTCGGTAAGCAACAGTAATCAGACTCTTAAGCTCTTGCTCCCACAAAGTAGAGAAAAATTACTTGCATGAAATTTGCATTAAATATTTAACAAAATCAATTGATTCCTCTCGACTCCCAACTGGGTTCTCTTTCCCGAAATATTTTTTTGCCATGCTCCTCGACAGTACAATGGAATACTTTTTAGATCCGCTTACAGCCGGACTTCCCGCAATCCACTTATACGAAAAGATCTTACAGAAATCACCGCTCACAAAAGCGGCAGTCTCCTTTTCAAGGAACTTCTTCTCCCGTCCGTCCTTATCCTTTACCGTCAACTGTATCTCACCGAAATTATAATCAACAATTGAAACTGCTTCCAGATCAGGGTGCTGGGGAGTTCACGCCTTCAGCTGGCGACCAGGTTTTTCGGGGAAACTTTTGTGATTTGCCTGGCCGGCAGTTTTATAGCGTTCCTTCTGATAGAGGCGGTACTGCCTAACCTTGAATATTATACAGGATACAGTCTTGCAGTTTCGGAAGCTAGATACGGCAGAATCATATTATTCCTGCTCGGGGGTTCGGTAATAACAAGTCTGCTTTCGGGGATTAGACATAGATATTTATGTCTTTATTCTGACCACAGTAGTTTCAATGCTGATAGCATTCCTCACAATGGTTTACCAGGCTGTGAAAGTAGCGTATAACAATCCTGTTAAGTCGCTGAGATACGAATAATGCAGCACGTTGTCAGCACCTGCACAAATACCTCACCATAAAGGAAAACCCCGTAAATAATTACGGGGTTTAACGTATAGAACATCCGAAAACTATTTAAGCAGGATCATCTTGTTCGTTTTAACAAATTCATTGTTGTTTCCAGTTCTCAGTACGTAATAATATACACCCGAAGACAAACCGGAAGCATTGAAATTAACTTTATATGTGCCTGCCTGTATGGTTTCGTTGACCAGGGTGGAAACTTCCTGCCCTAAAGAGTTATAAACTTTAAGACTGACAAATGAACTATAGGGTAAGGCATAACTGATAACTGTGGAGGGGTTAAATGGGTTAGGGAAGTTTTGCGATAATTCATATGCCGTGGGCAGAATATTATCAACCAGTACGGTATTGCTGAATTGTGAACTTCCGTCCAGATCAACCTGCCTCAGTCTGTAAGCCATCGAAGTTGCGTTGATATTTTGAATATCATCTGTAAATGTGTAATCACATGGCTGTGTGGTTGTACCATTACCTTTTTCGAAACCCACTGTGGCCCAGTCGCCTTCATTATTTATTCTTCTCTGAATTTCGAAACCGCTGTTGTTAGTTTCTGTTGCTGTCTTCCAGTTTAAAACTATTCGTCCGCTTTCAGAAGAAGCTGTAAATGAAGTAAACTCGACCGGGACTATTCCGACATATTTCAGGAATACTCCTGCGCCGCCGCCGGCAAATCCAAGACTGGAATTAAGAAAAACCATATCCTGAATGCCATTTGTTACAGCCTGAGGAGGAATGGTTTCCTGTGTATAGGTACTCCCCTGGTCGGTAGTTTTGAATACATAGTAAGAAGCTCCATCAGAAAGGACGAGCCAGTTGGTGTTAGAACCATCCTTCAAACCGGTGAAATTAATAGCGGCAAATACAGTTAACCCGGGAGGGAGATTTGTTGGTGTCCAGGAAACACCGCCGTTTGTGGTTTTAACGATATTATTGCCGTTTGAACCAGCCATTCCATGCATGGCATCGGTAAAACCGATAGCCTGGTAATATAATCCCTGAGTTCCACCAAGACCGCTAACAGTAGCTGAATTCCATGTTCCGGCAAATCCGGTTGTTGTATAATAAATCTTTGCTGAAGTAGCATTGGGTGTTGTATTCGCTGAGCCTAACCAGTAAGTATTCTGATCATCAAGATAGTCCCATGCATTTATAACACCAAATTCACTTCCTGCAATCGGTGAATTGGGGGCAAGGGTCCATGTTGTACCACCGTCAGTTGTATATCTCAGCTGGTAAGGTTGGCCTGAAGCGGTAGGATCGGCATAATATACTCCATTATTATTATCCCACATTTTAATACCGTCCATAAAACTGCCGCTGACCGCAATCTGAAGAGACCAGCTGTTTCCGCCGTCGGATGTTCTATAGATGCTTCCCGCAACAGTTCCGACCCAGCAGTTCATATTATCGGTAGCGGAGATTCCGTAAAGATCCCCTGCTGAAGCCAGACCGGTATTCCTGAGAGTCCAGGTAATCCCCCCATCCTCTGACAAATAAGCTTGTGCACCGGCACAGGCGATCCAGATTACATTCTCATCAACAACAGCAATTGAATTTATGGCCGGTGAGGTGGGAACGGTGCTTAATAGGGTCCATCCCTGAGGGAGAGAAATTCCAGAAACGAGTAAAAGAAAGAGTAACAACTGCTTTACCATATATCCTCCTTAAAAAATAAAGGACTATTTCCCTGTTAATTATTTAAGTTCTGAGGAAATTTTAATATTTCCTTTTAACCCGAATAAATTTAGGAAAAAAATAAATAATGTAAATCCCCTCAGTCTTTTTTCTCTTCTTCAGTGTTGGGCATAATCGGGATGCGGGGCTGTTTTGCAAAAGAAAATGACAGCTGCTCATACCAGGATTCGTCTGAACCTGTCATACCAAGGATTTTATTCCAGAGAACTACCGGAGGTCCGAATTCATGCCAGTCAACTTCCAGTACCCTTGTTCCCCTCCTTCTCATTTCGTTTACAAGTTTTTTGTAATTCCTGTCAAGGTGCTCCAGGTAGTCTAATGGAACTCCCTCTTCTTCGGATCTTGATCTTGTGTTCATACGACGATGACATTCTTCAGGAGATACATTCAGATATACGAAGATATCGGGTGGCATGATGTCGCGGCTCATATTTCTGAAGACATCAAAGTAAAGGTCGAACTCCTCCCGTGTCATAAATCCTCGCTCCATAGCCGTGGTAGCAAAAACCGTATCGCCGTATATGGGCCGGTCCTGTATAACTGTTATCCCGTTCTCACCCCAGGCCAGCTCGACAGCAAGCCTATGCTGTTCATATCTCTGGCAAAGCATAAACATCTGCATCTCAAATCCCCCGCCGGTATTTTTTCCTGTGATTAAATCATTGTAATAGTGTGAGAGAAAATGTTTGAATCTGTCTGTGTGTGTGGGTTCTTCAAGTACTTTTGTCTGCCTCCCTCTTGAGCTTGATGCAGAAGCAAGAGCATGACAGGCATTCGTTTTTCCTGCACCTATGTTTGCATCTACCGTTATAAATAGTCCTTCTTTTCTGTTGATGCTCATTATCTAATCCTGTTCTCCGGGTTTATAAATGTTCTTAACTTATGCCGGATACTTAATTAAAGCTGGGTAAATAATCAACGCAAAGAGATTTAATATTCATTTTTTTTCGGTAGAGCCGCATTACCACCGTTTTTTGATTGAAGTGATTATTAATGCGGGATGCTCTCTGTCCCTATTTTTTTTAATTTAGCAGAATACATTATCTAAGGAAGTATTATGATCGCTGATGAGCTGATAAAGGCAAACAAAGCAATTTCCCGCCTAAGGTATGAATATGAAGAGTATAATACCGAGGATGCTAAAGAAATGCTGGATGTTTTGCAGTTTCATATGTTCCTGGTGATTTCGTATTTCAATAAGTCTGAATTGAAGGGTGGGGATGTAAAAGAGCGACTTATTGAAAAACTTGCCGGGACGTTATAAAAGCTGCCTCAGCTACTTTTTTTCATTTCTAATAACCGGCTGTTTCCCGAATAGGGGAAAAATTAAATACCGGATTTCCCCATACCCTTTATTTTTAATAAAAACAAAAGAAATTTTGATCCCTTTTATGGCATCGTAGTTGGTTGCTGTAAAGATTAATTATTCATTAAAAACAGGCGAGATTGAACTAACCCGTCATTTACTCCAAAAACTAAGGTGCGAACATATAATGAAAAAACTTATTGCTCTTGTCCTACTTTCGTTCTTTTCCTATCAGGGGATGGCACAAACCAATCCTCTAGTCCAGCAGGTAATTAACAATGTAAATATTGATTCCTTAACAAAATTCGTAAACGAATTATCGGGGGAGGTTCCGGTTATCATTAATGGTCAGCAGACAACCATCACAACCAGGTATTACAATTCTGCATCGAATGATAAGGCGGCTGATTATGTGAAAGCTAAATTTGATTCTTACGGACTTCAGACTTTCGATCAGACATTCAGCTATGGCAGGAACGTTTATGGGATCCAGACAGGAACACTTCATCCCGATCAATACTTTATGATATGCGCCCACTATGATGATATGCCGTCAAGCGGATTGGCACCAGGAGCAGATGATAATGGCAGCGGTACCTGTGCAGTTGTAGAAGCTGCCAGGGTATTGAAAGATTATGATTTTGATTATTCAATTATCTACGCCGTATGGGATGCAGAGGAACTTGGACTGCTGGGCAGCGAATATTATGCCCAGAATACTGCACTGGATATACTTGGTGTTATAAATATGGATATGATTGCATGGGACAGCAATAACGACAACCTGGCAGAAATTCATACAAAAAATATTGCTAATTCAGTAGCTCTTAAAGATTCAATGCTGATGGTTAATACGGCCTATTCTGTTGGGATCCTGCCTTCTGTCATAAATCCGGGTATAACGGCCAGCGACCATGCATCTTTCTGGAGCCACGGTATTACAGCAATTCTGCTGATTGAAAATTATTACGGAGATTTTAACCTGTATTATCATACCTCTAATGATCTTATTGATTATTATAATTTGCCCTATTTTGAAAAGTGCTCCAAACTCTGCATAGGAACGCTCTCACTGATGGCTAAGGCTGAGGGAGTTGTACCCGTTGAGCTTACCTCGTTCAAAGCAGACTGGAATCATGAAATCTGTTAGACTGGTCTGGATTACCGCAACTGAATTGAACAATCGGGGATTTGAAATAGAAAAGAAAGCAGAAAATTTAGACTGGGTTTCAATCGGCTTCGTGCAAGGAAATGGAACCAAACTTATTCCCACCACTTATACTTTCACAGATTCGAAAATCAGTACTACCGGGAAATACTTATACAGGTTGAAACAAATTGATAATGACGGATCTATTGAATATTCATATGTGGTTGAAGTAAATCCGGCTCCTGCAGAGATTTTTCTACTGGACCAGAATTACCCGAATCCTTTTAATCCTTCCACCAAAATAAGTTTCAGTATCCCCGAACCCTCAAGCCTGCGCCTGTCAATCTATAACGTCGTAGGTGAAGAAGTCGCTGTTGCTGCAGAGGGATATTACCAGGCGGGATATCATGAAGTAACTTTCAACTCAGCAAATCTGCCCAGTGGAGTATATCTCTATAAATTGCAGTATAAAGGTTCCATCCTTATGAAAAAGATGCTGCTTCTCGAATAGATGATATTTTAGGAAGTCTTTCTCAATAACCCTCCGGTCCCGGAGGGTTTAATTTAACGTAAATCACAACTTTTTATTGTTGAATTGTTGCTAAATATGCACAAAAAATCCTATCTTAATCTCGTCGTTAATTCATTTGACAAAATAGTCAATTAATTTATCTCAAACTGATGCACGTATGCATATAAGCAAGTGTGCAATCCATTGTATTAATTCACATTACATATTAGGAGGATCCATGAAACATTTTAACCGATTTCTTTTCACAGCGTTATTCTCTATTCTGTTGTATTCAATAGGATATAGCCAAAATAGCGGCGATGGTTCTGTTGTCTTCGCTGACGATTTCGAATCCTATGTAGCAGGCCAGCAGCTTGCCTGCCAGAACCCAACTGACTGGACAACCTGGAGCTTAGATCCATGTAATACCGTGGAAGATGCAAATGTATCCAGCAATTTTGCTCATGGCGGATCTAATTCATTTGTTCTTGTTCAGAATAACGACGAAGTTCATTACTGGGGTCCTGAAACATCAGGCAAATGGGAAATAGATTTTTATAACTATATCCCTGCAGGAGCCACGGGATACTTCAATACACTTTCACAGTTCATTGGTACCCAGGAATGGGGACTTGAAGTATATTTCAATGCAGGCGGAGCAGGAGCTCTGAATGCAGGTGGAAATAATGCAGCAACTTTTACATATAGTTTTGATACCTGGGTATTAAATCAGGTTATTGTCGACCTTGACAATGATATGGCAGAATACTGGTATAACGGCACAATGATTTACAGCTGGCAATGGACATTAGGTGCCAGTGGAACTCCGATCGCCTTATCATTAGCAGCAAATGACTTCTTTGGCGCTGCTGCAACCGACGAGATGTATGTTGATGATTACCAGGTTATGGACCTTACGATTGTGCCTGTTGAAATGACTTCTTTCACAGCTAATACTAATGTTATGGGACAGGTGGTTCTTAACTGGCAAACAGCTACTGAAACAAACAATAGAATGTTTGAAGTTCAGAGAAAAGACGCTAACAGTGATTTTGTAACTGTTGGTTTCGTAAACGGTTCCGGAACTACTACAGATCCCAAAGCTTATTCTTTTGTAGATAAGAACGTTAATAACGGAACTTATACATACAGATTGAAACAGCTTGATTTCAACGGACATTTTGATTATTCCAATGCTGTTGAAGTAATTGTCTCCGGTCCTAGAACCTTCAGCCTTGATCAGAATTATCCTAATCCTTTCAACCCTACAACAACTATTACCTACAGTGTTCCTCAATCAGGTAAGGTTAAACTTGCTGTTTATAACCTGATCGGTCAGGAAGTTGCTGTTCTTGTGAATGGTGTTGTTAGTGAAGGTTTACACCAGGCTGAGTTCAACGCAAAATCATTACCCAGCGGTACCTATTTCTACAAACTGCAGGGCGAGAATTCTGTGTCGGTTAAAAAGATGCTTCTCCTGAAGTAATTTTTAACTCACCTTATTTCGATATAAAAGACCGCTTGAAAAAGGCGGTCTTTTTTTTGTTAAATATTATCTTTTAGATCACAATTTATTTTGATCCGTGATTTTCTTGGCCTGCCGAAACAGTTTAATTGTACAATCACAAACGCTATGTATAAAATAATGGAACTTCGCATCAGGGACTTCTTCGTTTATATATTTAGAATGACTGAATAGGAATGAAGATGCTTAGATAATATTTTTTATGATTAGTTATTTATTTGGAGGTTTAATATGAAGAAGCACACGCTTACTTTAATTGTAGTTTTTCTTTTTTTTGCCGCGTCAATCTGTTCTGCTCAATGGATTGATCAGACTTCTCCGGTTTCAGTTGCTTTATATACTGTTTCCGCCGTCAATGATTCTACTGCCTGGGCTGCAGGAGATGGAGGTACGGTTATAATGACTACTGATGGAGGTACTACCTGGTCATCAGTAGGCGGGGGAGCAATCGGAAGTGACGCCATTTATAATATTTATGCGGTTGATGCTTCAACCGCGCTTGTGACATCCTCTTCGGCTTCGGCTACGTATATATATAGAACAACTAATGGTGGTGCTGACTGGACCCAGGTATTTACACAGAATGGCGGGTTCCTCGATGCAATTACTATGTTCGATTCAACTAATGGTTTTGCGTATGGAGATCCGGTAGGTGGTAACTGGGAGTTGTACAGAACTACTGATGGAGGACAGACCTGGAATGCGGCTAATGCACTTGCACAGAATGGTTCTGAAGCAGGGTGGAATAATGCTATGTATGCTTCAGATTCTTCAATCTATTTCGGAACAAACAATTCGACAGTATATTATTCAAGTGATAGGGGAAATACATGGTCTCCCCAAACCACTCAACAGACTAATAGTTATTCGATCTGGTTCAATGATTCTTTAAATGGTTTTATCGGCGGTGAATCAGCTTTAAATACGACGACAAACGGAGGTACAACCTGGGATACAACATCGGCTCTGCCGGGAACAGGCTCAATCGGATCAATAACAGGTGTTGACAGTATGCTGTGGGCCGCACGGCAGGATAATAAAATTTACCAATCGGATGATAATGGAAAATCATGGTTCCTTGTTTTTACTGCTCCAACTACAGGCGCGTACTATGCAATTTCCAAATCAAGAGATGACAGCCTTGTTGTTGCCGTAAGAAGCGACGGAGGTATTTCAACTTACCGGATTCAGGGTTCTGTTGGAATAACCCAGAATGATAATGCCCCGCTCACGTTTAATCTTGCACAGAATTATCCGAATCCCTTTAATCCAACTACAACTATCAGCTATAATCTTACTGAGCAGAGTCGGGTAAAACTCTCTGTCTATAATATACTTGGTCAGGAAGTAGCGGTGCTGGTTAACGGAATTAAGACAGCGGGTTCTCACCAGGCAGTATTCAACGCAGAGGCTCTGCCCAGCGGTGCGTACTTGTATAAACTTCAGCAGGGTAATTCCGTGTTGGTTAAAAAGATGTTACTTTTGAAATAAAAATGTTTTCAGTTGATGTTAATAAAAAGTCCGCTTAAGGCGGACTTTTTTTTTGTGTCTCCAGTCAAATATTCCTTTTGTGTTTGAGTCAAAGCACCATGCCATATTTTTTTAAATTTAACTTTGTAGACCACTAATGATTGTATGATTTTGCTGGAGGGCGAAGAATAATGGTTACGATCAGATGAGGAAACTTTCCCGTCGTTCATTTCTGATTCTCACAGGTTCTGCAAGCGCAGCTTTAGCTGGCTCAGGCTGCAGTACCACTGTTAATAAATTAATCCCATATGTCAATCCGCCTCGTTATCCCAAGCCCGGTGAATGGGTTCACTATGCTACCACCTGCCGTGAGTGTCCCGCGGGATGCGGAATGCATATGTGGCATCGTGATGGAAGAGTAACTAAAGCTGAGGGAAATCCCGAAACTCCTCTTAATCATGGCAAACTTTGCGCAAGGGGTCAATCGTCAGTGCAGGGCCAGTACGATCCTGACAGACTTAAACATGTTTTTTTCAGAAAAGACCGTCATGGTAATCAGAAAATTAAAAAAGATTGGGAAAGTGCTGTTAGTGAAATTTCTGATCAAATCAAAAAAACTCCCGGAAGAGTTCTTATAATATCCGATCTGCAGACAGGTTCGCTTGCAGGTTTGATGGAGCGTTTCTCATCAGCTCATAATGGAAAGGTTCTGTGGTATGAAGCGATCAACTATGAAGTTCTGCGAAAAGCCAATAAGGAAGTATTCGGTAAGGCTGAGATACCCCGGTATAAACTTGATGAGTCGGATTTCATTTTAAGTTTTGGTGCTGATTTTCTTGAAACATGGATTTCTCCTGTTGAGTATGCAGGACAGTTCAAGAAGATGCACGATTTCAAAAACGGGAAAATGGGAAAATTTATTTATGCGGGACCAAGGTTTTCAGGTACAGCAACGAATGCCGATGAATTCATTATGGTACACCCTGCTTCTATGAAGTACCTGGCCTATTCGATACTCTCGAAAATTATCGCAGCCCGGCATGCTAAGAATGACCTTACTGGTTTTAAACCTGAAATAGATAATTACCTTGCCGTTAATACCCACCTTGCTGTAATACCCGATAAGAAAATTGAAAAGCTTGCTGAAGATTTTGTAAAAGCGGAATCACCACTGGCTCTCGGGGGGGCATCAGGAGTATACACAGATGATAATCTGGATACGGCCGTTGCCGCTAACCTGTTGAATTATGCCGTGGGCAGAATTAAGAATATCGATTTTTCTTCACCTCACGCCTTGTCTAAAACAGCTTTAGAACCAGAGATCGATGATTTCCTGAAATCAATTACAGGTAATGATGTTGTTATCATCCACAATACTAACCCGGTTTTTACAAGGGCGGGCTCTGATAAGTATTTACAAAAAGCATCAAAAGTAATTTACCTTGGAACAATGGAAGATGAGACCGCTGAAATCGCCGATTGGGTGCTGCCAATAAATTACCCTCTCGAAGAGTGGGGAGATTTTGAACCGTATAAAGGTATTCATCACCTGATGCAGCCCACAATGCAGCCTTTTCATGCAACTTACTCCGCAGGTAATATCCTGCTTGCGTTGTCCGAAAGCTCCGGGCATCCGTTGTCCGTGAATGATTCGGCTAATCCCGCCGATCATTATGAAGACTGGGTTAAGCAGTATTGGCAATCAATAGGAATAGATACTTCTGATAAGGGTCTCGGCGATGTTTTGAGAAAAGGTATGTTTTCCGGACAGAACGGATCAGCCGCTGCCGCCTCTTCATCGGATGTAAATAGCATCAGCCTAAAAACTGGAACCTTAAAACTGGCATCAGAAGGAGGACGGGAGTCAGAAGCTGATGAGCTGGCATTATGGACTTACCCGATGATTACGCTTTTTGACGGAAGGTTTGCAAACAGAGGATGGATGCAGGAAATCCCTGACCCGCTTACTAATATAACATGGAGCATCTGGATAGATATAAATGTCGATAAAGCAAAAGAATTGGGACTCGATAATTTTGACCTTGTTGAAGTTGAATCAAATACAGGAAAAATTACTGTCCCCGTAAGACTAACTATTGATATGCCCCGGGATGTGCTTTCTATAGGGTACGGTCAGGGACATAAGGCTCTTGGGAAGAATGCTGCGGGTCGTGGTGCTAATGCATTTGACCTAATTGATAGAGGCAATGAAAAGGGAACTGTAAAAATAAAATCTGCCGGGGGAAATAAGCATCCCATATTTGCGGCAGCCACTGATCACCAGTTCGGAAGGGAAGGTATTACTGAGTGGCTGGAGTTAGAGAAACTGGAAAAGATGAAACCAGGTGACAGCGAACATCTTATAATGCCTCTGCCTGAAGGCTATGATGAGAAGCGCGATCTCTATCCTGTACATCACTATAAGGAACACCGATGGGCTATGTCCATTGATCTTCATGCATGTATAGGATGTAAAGCATGTGAAACTGCCTGTTATGCAGAAAACAATATCCCTGTGGTCGGTGAGGAAAATGTTAACGAAGGTTTGGAAATGTCATGGATAAAAGTTGTTCCTTACCGGAAGGAGGATAACCCTCATAAAGTAGCCTGGCTTCCGCTTCCCTGTCAGCAGTGCGATGCTGCGCCCTGCGAACCTGTCTGCCCTGTATTTGCTGCCGTTCATAATGAGGAAGGATTAAATGCACAGATATATAACCGATGCATAGGAACGCGCTACTGCTCAAATAACTGCCCTTATAAAGTCCGAAGGTTTAACTGGTTTAATTTTCATTTCGAGTGGCCGCTGGATGTGCAGCTTAACCCTGAGGTAACGGTAAGGGTAAGGGGAGTGATGGAGAAATGCACTTTCTGTGTCCAAAGGATACGTAATGTAGAGTATCACAAGAAAACTACGGGAGAGAAGATTAAGGACGGGGATATTACGCCTGCCTGTGCGCAGACATGTCCAACTGATGCAATCATATTCGGCGATCTTCTTGATGATACTTCGAGGGTCACAGATATAACCCGCCACCATTTAAGAAGATATCATGTTCTCGAAGAATTGAATACCAAACCAGCTGTGACTTATTTAAAAAGAATAGATGCAGAGAAGAGTGTATGAAGAGTGAATACAGCGAAGAGTTATCGTTAAAAGATGTGAATGACGAAGTTCTTTCGGCAACCAAACCTCCGATCCCTCTATATTATTTTTTGGTTGCTTTTCTTGCTCTCGTTGTTGTTTGGGGATTGTTTTCATGGATTTACCAGGTCCGTCGGGGTATGGGGGTTGCAGGACTAGGTCACCCTGTTGGCTGGGGTGTTTACATCGCTAATTTTGTTTTCTGGGTTGGAATCGCCCACTCAGGGACCTTGATATCGGCTATTCTTTTTCTTGTGAGGGCAAAATTCCGGGATGCGGTCTCACGTGCGGCAGAAGCCATGACAATCTTTGCAGTAATGACAGCAGGACTCTTTCCTCTTATGCATCTCGGAAGGTTATGGATCTTTTATTATATAATGCCCTACCCGAATGAAAGAGAGCTCTGGCCGAATTTCTTAAGTCCGCTGGTCTGGGATTTCCTTGCAGTCTCAACCTACTTCACGGTGAGTCTCATCTTCTGGTATGTAGGTATGATACCTGACCTTGCTTCAGGACGAGATCGTTTTACAAAAATTCTGGGGCCTGATCATATTAAAACAAGAATTTATAGGGCACTGGCACTGGGATGGTCAGGATCAGAAAAAGAATGGAGGCACTATGGCAGATCCTATCTGTTTTTTGCTGCACTGGCCACCCCACTGGTAATTTCGGTTCACTCAATTGTGTCATGGGATTTCGCGATGGGACTGCTGCCGGGCTGGCATGAGACTATCTTCGCTCCGTATTTCGTTGCCGGAGCTATTCACTCAGGACTTGCCATGGTGCTGACCCTACTGATACCACTCCGTAAAATTTTTAAGCTCGAAAAACTGATGACTGTTAAAGCCTTTGATATGGTTGCCAGAACAATGATCGTAACGGGTTTGATTCTTGGATATACATACGTCATCGAGCCGGCACTGTCAGCTTATACCGGCAATACTTTCGAAACACAATTCAGTATATGGCAGAGAACAGGCTGGATTTCATGGGTTTATTATGTGATCCTGATATGTAATTTCTTTGTGCCGATGTTGTTTGTTTTTAGAAAATTCCGGAGAAGTTTTTTGTGGATGTTCATCATTTCCCTCATTGTAAACTTTGGAATGTGGATAGAGAGAGTATATATAGTGGTCGGTTCTACAGCTCACGACTTTCTTCCGCATAACTGGGGAAAATATACACCCAGCTGGGTTGAGTTCAGCATAACCGCAGGTTCTCTTGCCTTTTTCCTGATGTGGTTTTTAATCTTCAGCAAAACCCTTCCAACAATTCCTATGGCTGACTACAAAGAACAGCTGGCTGAAGATGAGATGCCCGAACCGGATCCACCCCCAAAAAGAAAAGTCTTTCCGAAATCCCGTCCCGGGAAAACTAAAGTTATGGCGATATTTTCGAGACCGGATAATTTCATAAAGTCAGTAAAAAAGGTTTATGAAGCAGGGTATCATGTTGTAGAGGCTTTTTCCCCGCTTAAGATAAAGGAAGTAAGTGAAATTCTTAATAAACCTAAAAGTCCCGTCAGGAAATGGACGCTGATAGGAGCATTGTTAGGTATTGCGTGCGGTTATACTCTTGCTATAGCTACAGCAAATACTAATAAGCTTATTGTCGGCGGAAAGCCGCCCACAGCGCCGATCCCGTATACTATAGTCGGCTTTGAATTGCTGATATTGTTCGGGACTCTGGCCAATCTGATAGGCATGCTTTTCCACTCGAAGTTGTACAAGAAACGTATGCACCCTTATTATGATCCGAGATTCAGCCAGGATAAGTTCGGAATTCTTATAGCGTGCGATAACGATGAACTTGAAAATTTAAGGGAAGTAGTGCTTTCCGAAAATGCAGAGGAATTTAATGTTAGAGAATGAGAATAAAAACAGAGTTATTAAATTCAGCATAATATGGGGCATAGTATTCATTGCGGGTATAGTTATCTGGCTGATAACTCTCGGTGGTCAGGATGATGCCCGTGCCTGGAGGGCTCTATTAATTAACTTTGTCTATTTCACTCCCCTCTCTGCGGGAATGGTCGTGTGGGTCGCAGTGGTGAAAGCTTCAAACGGAAACTGGATGGGAAAGTTAGAACCGCTGGGTATTACTGGTGCCGCTTTCGCTATCCCGTCTGTCTTGTTCCTCGGTCTTCTTTGGATCGGAAGCAGTCACTGGGCAAGCTGGTTTGGCGGTATTCATAATAAGAGCGGGTGGCTGAATAATACATATCTGTTTATAAGGGATCTGATTGCATTGATCCTCTTCTGGGCTACAGCTTTCTGGTTCATCTACAGACGGAACACTGAAAGAAAACTATTTGCATCCGGTGTTCTTATAGTCGTTTATTGCTCTGTATTTACACTCCTGGCATTTGACCTGATAATGGCCCTTGATCCGGAATGGGAGAGTACGTTATTCGGCGCCTATTTCTTTATTAGCGGGCTGTACATAGCAATTACAGCGCTTACTTTTATATCTCTCTTTACCGTAAAGCCTGATGATGCAAGAAAGCACGATCTCGGAAAATTGATCCTTGCATTCAGTATCCTGACCACGTATATGATGTTTTGTCAGCTCCTTGTTATATATTATGAAAATCTTCCTTCCGAGACAAGGTTCATTGTTCCGAGGATGAATTTCGTTCCATGGGAAACTATTTCGTTTATCCTTATAGGCCTTTTTTACCTCGGTCCTCTTATTCTGCTTTTAACTATCTGGGCCAAAAAAACGACATGGTATCTCGGTACGGTCTGTTTTATTCTTTTAATAGTTATGTGGATCGAAAGATGGTGGCTGGTTGATGCCACCTTTCAGCACGCTCTTCATTTCGGTTGGGCAGAAATATCATCGTTCGCGGCTTTTGCAGGAATACTGGGACTGGGAATGATACAGTTTAGTTTTCGGATGAAAAATGTTTTATACCAGACGGATAAGAATTGAAAAACGTACAGGATAATAGCGAAGCCAAAAGACAGGCGAAAAAATACTGGAAGATATCAGCAGGACTTTCTGTGCTTGTTCTTATAGTCCTTATCGTTATGACCGGTATGTACAACTACTATTATCAAATAAAATTTGGTCCCGAACAGCCCATACCCTTTAGTCATAGATTTCATGCGGGTTCGAAAAATATCAGCTGCATGCTGTGCCATTCTACAGCAGCTACCTCAGACGTTGCAGGAATGCCTCCGTTACAGACCTGTATGCTGTGCCACCGTTCTATTATCATTAATTATCCTCCGATTGAAAAACTCAGGAGACATTATTTTAAGAACGAACCTGTAGTATGGAACCGGGTGCTTAAGCTGCCGGATTTTGTCTATTTCAGCCACAGGATGCATATTATAAATGGGATAGACTGTGGAACCTGTCATGGAAATGTTAAAGATATGGACAGGATTAAAGAAGCTAAACAAATTACGATGGGCTTCTGTATACAGTGCCATCGGGATAATAACGCAACAACGGATTGTTATACATGTCATCGTTAAAAAATAAAAATAGCTTGTTTGCTTTTACAAAGCAACCCTCAAGTGCCGCCCTCGCTTTCCTGGTAGCGGGCACTGTATGGTTCGTAGTGGGAACTCTCTACGGAATGGTTTCAGCCATCCACCTTATGGCCCCTGAATTCTGGAATAATATTCCTTTCCTGGTTTTCGGAAGAGCAAGACCTATTCATGTAAATACCGTCTTATATGGCTTTGTTACTTCAACGCTTATCGGATGCGGACTTTACTATACGCCGGCCCTGCTGAAAACAAAACTGTGGTCGGAACCTCTGGCCTGGCTCAGTTTTCTTCTATGGAATATAACTGTGCTAAGCGGTCCTCTCACTTTTTCTTTTGGGGTTACCCAGGGTCGTGAATATTCAGAGTATATATGGATATTTGATGTATCCCTCTGGCTGTCGCTGCTGCTGCTTGTTCTCAACCTCATTAAAACAATAGGGATAAGGAGGGAATCTGTATTATATGTTTCCATCTGGTATTTCCTGGGAGCTATAATGTGGACCTCAACCAGTTACCCTCTGGGAAATGTGATGTGGCACCCTTCTACAGGGGCAATGCCGGGACTTCTGGACTCTCTTTTCCTATGGTTCTATGGGCACGATCTACCGGGAATGCTTCTTACTCCTCTTGCCGTAGGTGTAGCTTATTTTGTTATACCCAGGGTTACAAAGACACCTCTGTATTCCCATACGTTATCGCTGATAGGGTTCTGGACATTAGTGATTTTATATTCTCACATCGGCGGTCATCACCTATTACAGACACCAATTCCTAATTGGCTGAAGATGATTACTGTGGTTGATTCTGTTTTAATGCTTATACCGGTCTTTACTGTCATAGCTAATATCTGGTTAACAGCGCGGCAGCGAAGTGCTCCGGTTATTTCTGATCCGGCTGCCAGATGGGTCATGATGGGAATTATATGGTACCTGATCGTGGCCATACAGGGTTCTGTTCAGTCTCTGCCCGGTGTGCAGAGGGTTACTCACTTCACAAACTGGACGGTTGGCCATGCTCATATTGCGGTGCTTGGATTTTCCGGGTTTATTGCTATCGGAGGATTGTGGCATGTACTGCCCCTGATTACAAAGAGGAAGTTATATTCTCAGAAACTTGTGAACCTTCAGTTCGGACTTGTAATGATCGGCCTGGTAGGATTCTTCTTTGTACTAACTATAGCAGGACTAATACAGGGTTCTGCATGGCAGAACGGAGAGGTTGTTTACCGGGTTCTGCCCGAACTTTCTGTCTATATGGCTCTGAGAGCGATGTTCGGAGTGTTCATCATAGCCGGCGCTTTTATCGGTCTCTATAACATTTATAAAACGATCAGGTACGGTGAATTGTTTGAACCGAAACCTGTAACTGAGGAAACACCCATTACCGAGGAGAGTCTGGCATGAAAATGACTTCCGGAGTAGTGGTATTCGGTGGATTGATGGTATTCTGGGCCTCTATTTCAATTATGGTTTTGTTTCCTGCGCTTACAATGAAAGAAAAACCTTCAAAAAACTGGCGCCCGATGACAAAACTTGAAAAAGAAGGCCTTCATGTTTATGTCGATAACGGATGCAGCTACTGTCATTCATTGTACGTCAGGATTTCTGATTGGGGTAAAGGATCTGAGAGAATTGCTCAGCGCGGGGATTATGTCGGACAGGAGCCTGCAATACTCGGGTCGGAAAGAACAGGCCCGGATCTTTCTGAAGAAGGGGGAGAGCATCCTGACGACTGGCATATGGCACATTTTACAGATCCCCGGTTTACAAGTCCTGTTTCCGTTATGCCTTCATGGGCCTTCCTTGGAAAAGACAAAATAAGAAAGCTTATCGCCTACGTTCAGTACCTGGGAGGAAAGAAGGCCAAAGAAAGGGTTGCGAGACAGAAGCACTGGAAGAAGCTTGCAATCCAGGCTTACGAGAAAGGTCCTGATGAAAATATAAAGTGGCTTCATAGCAAGGTGCCGGAAGTATGGCATGCAATGCCCAACCCGTATCCTGCTACTGAGCCGGCAATGTTGAGAGGTAAAAAAATGTACCAACAGTTCTGTATAGGCTGCCATGGTCCGATGGGAGACGGCAGAGGGCCGGCCGCCGATTATTTATATCCGCCGCCTCTGAATTTCACTCTGTTAAGGCGAAACCTTATTGATGGAAAATATATAGGCGGGATATTGTATTACCAGATAATGAATGGAATAACAGGCACGGCCATGCCATATTTCAAACGTGCACTTGAGTCGGAGAAAATATGGGATCTGGCCAATTATATAGCAGTTTCTTTCATCGGGTACACTGATGCAGATATACAACCGGAGGGAATCGATGCTTCATATGAACCGCCATGGAAGAATCCCTATACAATTCCGGATACTACAGGAAAACTTTACCCTGACTCAATGCATACTGAATGGAATGATTCAACAGGAGCACCAAAATGGATGCAATAGTTCAGTTCTGGATAGGTTTTACACTGATAGCTGTTTCAGGAATAGCTGTTGTTATCGGCTGGGCGTTAAAAAACGGTCAGTTCAGAGATCAGGATAGAGCCCGACATCTTCCGCTCGAAAGTTATATACCGGAAGATGATGAAAATAATAATCATAATAAGAAAAAGGTTTGATGATTTATGCTTCGTTTTGATGTCTTACAGAACGATTGGGTAATTCTGGCAATCCTGGGAGGTATTGCACTGGTTTTTTATACAGCGATTGCCTATCTGGATATGTGGACACCAAGGAAAATGAAAGATGGAAAAACAGAACGGGGATGGCTTACCTGGTGGCAGGGTATTCCCTGGGTTTTGAAAGTTACATATGCAGCATTAATCATTTTTGTAGTTATTTATACTATTTACAGAGCAATTGTGCCTCCAAACTGGTAGAGATTTTATGCATACAGAATATGAAGAAAATAGTGAGAGCAGTAATAATAAGATGGGATGGTTCCTGGTTCTGATGTTCGCTGCATTTATCCTTGGATGGGCGATGGTAATGATGACAATCATTAAGGATGTTCCGCGGAAATGGGATTATGAGATTCTTCCCGATGCACCTTCGCAATCAATTTATTCAACAAGAGAATATAAAGAAGAACTCTTCCCTCCTGACCAGATAGAACATCTGCCTGAAGCCAAAGAACTTAAAGAAACGGAGAGACATAAAACGACTGTAATACCGGAAGATAGTTTGAAATGAAAAAGAAATACCTCATAGGAATCGGAATAGTTGTAGTTATCGGTCTTTCAGTTTCGGCTTACCTCTTATTCACGGGTCCGCATATGGAACACCAGGAAAATTTGAGGACTTTTGAAAAAAGCGAGCTGCTTCCGCCCCCTCATTCGGTGACAGTTGAAAAACCCCCTGAACTTCCGGCAATGGATGAAGCAAATCCTCTGAAAAATACTCCGGAAAATTTTAACCGCGGAAGAGTGTACTATAATTATTACTGCGTTTTCTGTCATGGTGAATATCATGACGGCGACGGTCCTGTTGGCAAAAGTTATATCCCTAAACCAGCTGACTTAAGGGCGGATTCCATAAAAAATATGAATGATGCAAAACTTGTCAGAAACATGCTCACCGGGATAGGGCATACCCCGGTGCTGGAGAGTGTAGTACCATATAAATATTGGTGGTACTTATCGCTTTATGTTAAAAACTTTAAAGATAGTACATCAGCTTCACCTCAGAATGATAATAAACACCATAAGGACAATTGATACAGCATATCACAAACTGTGTACTGAAAATAATTTAATTAAAAGAATAATTACGATAGGATTTTTTGAACAAAAGAGGTTTGATATGAAAAGTACCGCATCTGATATACTGGTTGATGTTCTTGAACAATGGGGTGTCGAATATATATTCGGTCTGCCGGGCGATGGTATAAACGGAATGATGGAAGCCCTGCGTAAAAGACAGGACAGTATAAAATTTATTCATGTACGTCACGAAGAAGCTGCAGCATTTATGGCATGTGCATATGCTAAATATACAGGCAGGCTTGGCGTATGCCTTGCTACGAGCGGCCCCGGAGGGATTCATCTTTTGAATGGTTTATATGATGCTAAGATGGATGGTCAGCCTGTTCTTGCGATTACAGGAAACCAGTTTCACGATCTTATGAATACTCATGGCCAGCAGGATGTAGAACTTGACCGGCTGTTTGAAGATGTCTCTGTTTATAATGTACGCATAATGGGCTCGACTCATGTGGCTAATGTAGCAAACCTCGCATGTCGTTATGCTTTAAATAGAAGAGGCGTAGCCCATATAACTTTCCCAAGTGATTTGCAAAGTGTAGAAGGATTGAATAACAGATCAAAGAGAAATATTCCTCACCATATGTCTAATGTATATTCTCCCCAGAATCCCATTCCTTCTCAAATGGATTTACAGAGTGCAGCACAGATCCTCAATGACGGTGAAAAGATAGCAATCTTTGCGGGACGAGGAGCACTGGGATGTACCGACGAACTTGAACAGGTTGCAAAGCTTTTGGGCGCTCCTATTATTAAACCTCTGTTGGGAAAAGCATGCGTGCCGGATGATAGTCCTTATACAACAGGAAGTGTTGGTCTGCTCGGTACAAAACCATCACAGGAAGCCGTAGAGGAATGCGACACGCTTTTCATTATAGGTTCATCTTTCCCTTACATAGAATTTTATCCGGAGCCGGGACAGGCAAAATGCGTCCAGATTGATATTGATCCTACAAGGATAGGTCTGCGTTACCCCGTGGATGCGGGTCTGGCCGGCGAAAGTAAACAAACCCTGAAATACCTTATCCCTCTGTTAAAAAGAAAAGAAGACCAGAGCTTCCTGGAAAAAGCTCAGGAAGGAATGAAAGAATGGTGGGATCTTATGGAGGAAAGAGGAACAAGGAAAGATAAACCTATGAAACCACAGGTTGTTTCGTGGGAACTGGGAAAGCTCTTAAAAGATAATGCGATAGTTTCTTCGGATTCCGGTACGATAGCTACATGGTGGGCAAGACAAATTAAAGCTAAACGGGGACAAATGTACTCCCTATCTGGAAACCTGGCTACTATGGCAAATGGTCTCCCTTACGCCATTGCCGCACAGGTCGCTTACCCCGAGAGGCAGTGTGTAGCATTCGTTGGCGATGGAGGTTTCTCTATGCTGATGGCAGAAATATCAACCTGTGTGAAATATAATCTTCCGGTGAAGGTTATAATTATTAAGAACAATACACTGGGACAGATTAAGTGGGAACAGATGGTATTTCTCGGAAACCCCGAATACGGCGTTAAGCTGGAGCCTATAAATTTTGCAAAGTTTGCTGAAGCATGCGGCGCTAAAGGTTTTTCGATTGAGAATGCAAAGGACTGCAGCAAAATTCTTAAACAGGCTTTGGAGACTGAAGGTCCTGTTGTAATAGAAGCCGTAGTTGATCCATTTGAACCCCCATTGCCCGCAAAAATAGAATACAAGCAGGCTAAGTCATTTGCTAAATCTCTAGTCAAAGGCGAACCCAATAAAGCAAAAATATCTCTTACTATTGCATCGGACAAAGTCCGCGAACTTATATAGGTATTCCCGGGAATCTTTATGGTTCCCGGATGAAATTCACGACATTAAAATCGGGATCCATATGAAAGAAAACATACAGCCAAAAGTGGTAGTGATTACAGGAGCTTCTGCCGGGGTCGGCAGGGCTGCGGCAAAGAGATTTGCAGCGGAGAATCATAAAATAGCTCTTCTCGCAAGAGGGAGAAAAGGACTAGAAGCAGCTAAACAAGAAGTCGAGTCGCTCGGAGGAACCGCAATTACCATTCAATGTGATGTTTCTGATTACGAACAGGTAGATCGTGCCGCATCTGAAGTTGAAGAAAAATTTGGTCCTATCGATATCTGGATAAATAATGCAATGGTAACGGTTTTCGCTCCGTTTATTGAAATTGAACCAAAAGATTATAAACGGGTAACAGATGTAACCTACCTTGGACAGGTTAATGGAACCCTTGCAGCGTTAAAGAGAATGAAACCCCGCGACAGAGGAACAATAATCCACGTAGGATCGGCTCTTGCATACCGCGGAATCCCTCTCCAGACGGCTTACTGCGGGGCGAAACATGCCATCCAGGGTTTTACAGAATCATTGCGGAGTGAATTGCTGCATGAGGGTAGCAGCGTTCACATCGCTATGTTGCAAATGCCTGCACTAAATACTCCCCAGTTCGACTGGTGTAAAACTACATTTGATAAAAAGCCCCAGCCTGTTCCGCCAATATATCAGCCGGAAGTTGCTGCTGACGCTATTTACTATGCAGCCTTCAATAAAAAGAGCGAAATGTATGTGGGTATGAGTACGGCCGTAATTGTGAATGGCAATAAATTCTTTCCCCGGTATGGTGATAAATACCTTGCAAAAAACGGGGTTAATTCTCAATTATCAGAGCAGGCTATCGAAAAAGACCGGCCGAATAATTTGTATGAGCCTGTTGAAGGTGATTTCGGAACTCATGGAGATTTTGATAACATTTCTAAAGGTGAAAGCTGGCAGCTTAAACTAGATAAAAATAAGAGTTTTATTGGTGCAGCGGCAGCCGGATTTGCTGCTGTTACAGTACTGGGAACTTTTATTAAAAGATTATTTTGAAATGAATAATTTAAATTCTGAGACTGAAGAAAAGATAGAAATAAAAATAGGGAATGTAAGAGCGAGAGCCTATAAGGTTCCCACCGATAAACCTGAATCCGATGGAACTATAAAGTGGGATTCTACAACAATTGTTGTTGTCGAAACTGAGGCTGCCGGATATACTGGAATAGGTTATACTTATACTCACTCCTCTGCGGCAGGACTTATAAATGATAAACTGTCGGGTATCATCAAAAATAAAAACGTAATGAACATAGAAGCACGCTGGTATGATCTGCTGCATGAAATAAGAAATATCGGAAGACCGGGACTTGTTTCAGAAGCTATCTCTGCAATAGACATTTCTCTGTATGATTTAAAAGCCAGGATACTCGGTCTCCCTGTAGTTCGTCTTTTGAGTGAATACAATGACGGTGTTGAAATTTACGGAAGCGGAGGTTTTACTTCATACTCAATTTCAGAACTGCAGGAACAGCTTTCAGGCTGGGTGGATGAAGGAATTCCGAGAGTAAAAATGAAAATAGGCAGAGAACCATCAAAGGATGTGGCACGTGTACGGGCGGCCAGAGAGGCTATAGGCAGAGAAGCAGAGCTTTTTGTTGATGCAAATGGAGCATATACAAAAAAACAGGCGCTTAATAAGTCGATTGAGTTCCTTAAATATGGCGTGAGCTGGTATGAAGAGCCTGTAACTTCTGATGACCTTGAAGGATTGAGGCTGCTTCGGGAAAAAGTGCCTGCCCCCATTGAGGTCACCGCAGGTGAATATGGCTACGATTATTTCTATTTCAAACGAATGCTTGACGCCGGTTCGGTTGATGTCCTTCAGGCTGACGGAACGAGGTGCGGAGGTATAACGGGATTTCTGAAAGCAGGCGTATTATGTGAGGCTGCAAACACTCCCTTTTCTGCACATACAGCCCCCGCAGTTCATATGCATGCCGGATGCTGTACAAAAAGATTACGTCATATAGAATATTTTCACGACCATGTACGAATTGAAAGAATGTTCTTTAATGGTTTCCCGCAGCCTTCGGGCGGTATGCTGGTTCCGGATAAAAGCAGACCGGGACTTGGGTTGGATCTGAAGGTAAAAGATATTCAAAAATATGAAGTGTAAATCCGCCGGAACTGTCCCAAAAGTTCTTATTTGTCTTTTCGGGAGGCTATGAATGCATTATTCAGCTTGACTATTGAGAGCGGTCTGTATTCTGCCGGTTAAAAAGGAACTTATAATTGTTGACTGGATCCGACCGAGAAAGCTTTCTAAGATTTCTCCCTTCGACCGAAATGACAATTTCAATTTTGAGACAATCCCTTAATTGATAATAATTTTATTGGCTGAAAAAAAATTGAGGCAAAAAATATGAGTAAAGGATTTGGAAAAAAAGTATGGGCAATTGCTGAAGGTTATATACCCACAGGCAGCAATGGACCTGAACCTGAAATGTTGAGTCATGAAACAGCGTGTATATTAAATACATCAGACCAGGAGGCTCATGTAGAAATCACGGTTTATTATTCAGACAGGGATCCCTCAGGCCCCTACAAAATCACCGTAGAAGCTCAGAGAACCAAACACATAAGATTTAACAACTTAAAAGATCCGGAACCCGTCCCTAAAGGAACAGATTATTCCAGCGTGATAAAATCAGATATCCCCATCATCGTTCAGCATTCACGCCTGGATTCCCGGCAGGCTGAAAATGCCCTGCTATCAACGATAGCTTACCCGGTAGAATAATTCATTTAAGGGGTATAGCCTGTCCTTTCTTTTACAGGCTTATCCCTCTGCATTCTATCACGGCAGTATATTTTGATATTTCTCATAAATTGATAAGATAAGAATGAAAGGTTAATAATTTGAAAAAGATAAACACGGCAATGGAAAACGGCTTTAGCGTAAAACATACAGTAAAGAGCTCACAGGCTGCTACAATGGTTTTATCCACCGGTGAAAAAACCGGGGGACCGGATAACAAACATTCCGGGAGCGATCAGTGGCTGTATGTGGTTTCAGGTAAAGGAGAGGCCACTATAAACGGAGAAAACCTGGTTCTGAATCAGGGAGATTTAATTTTGATTGAAGCAGGAGATACTCATGAAATAAAAGCCGGTAGTGATCAGAAACTTGAAACCCTTAATTTCTACTCACCGCCGGCCTACTGAATAAATACATTACTTCTATTGTATCAGACTTTCTCTCTCTTTGATGGATCAATAACTTTTGCCCGGGCAGTTAAGTAATAGAATGCCGGAATAACAAAGAGAGTAAGGATTGTTGAAACAATTAAACCTCCAATCGCAACAATACCCATTGGTATTCTCATTTCTTTTCCTGCCGCGCCTATTCCAAGTGCTAAAGGAAGCATACCGAGTACGATAGCTACTGTAGCCATTATCTGCGGCTTCAGCTTTGTAGGACAGGCTTCAAGCAATGCGTCTTTCGGAAGCATACCCTGCTCTCTTCTCAGCTGATTTGTATAATCAAGGATTAGAATAGCATTATTTACAACTATCCCGATCAGCATTATTATAGCCATTAAAGAAACAATGTTAAACGGTGTACTGGTTATATACAGCGCAAGGATTACTCCGATCATTGCCAGTAAAACCGTAAGCATGATTGAAACAGGCTGCCAGAAACTTTCGAGAATTGCCGCTAGCAGCATATATGTAAGGAAAACTGCCAGGAAGAAGGCAAATAGCATATCCTTTATCATATCATTCATCATTTTCACATTCCCTCCCCACCGTATATCATAACCCGGAGGCAGATCAAGATCAGCCAGCCTTCTGTCTACTTCACTGGTGATATTGCCAAGAGGGACTCCCGAAGCGGGAGCTCCCGTGAACATGATCGAAACGTATTTGTCGCGATGAAGGATTTTAGTATACCCTGTGGTAAACCTTACATCTGCCAGCTGCGACAACCTGAATGGTCCTGCTGGTGAAGCCACGGTTATATTGGAAATCTTCTCGGGAGAGTTTACTGATCTGTCGTCCATCGTTACAGTTATATCATATTCGTTTCCCAACTCACGGTACTTGGATGACTGAATCCCTTCAACAGAAGAACGCAGGGTTAAAGCAAGGTCGGTAATGCTTAGTCCTGCTTCAACCAGTTTTTCTCTGCGGGGGAACACAGTAATTTCGGGTTTACCCGCGCGGGAACTTTGATCGAAGTTTATTAGTCCCGGAATATCCTTTACCTTCGCCACCACCTGGTTCTTAAGCTCTTCCAGTTTATCGATATCCTGACCCATTAGAAAGAATTCAACCGGAGCACCGGGACCGCCGGAAGAGGATCCGAGATCGACTTTGATCCTTGCATTTGGTATATCCGCAAGTTCTTTTACAAATACCGAGATCATCTCCTGAAGACTGATGTTTCTTTCTATCGCATCAACGAGCTGTACATCCATCAGCGCCATGTTTGTGCCTATATCTAGCTCACTCATTCTTCCCAGGTTCGTTATCATATGTGTAACTTCGGGATGCTTTTTAACCCGGTCTTCAATCTGGCTGAGCAGATTGCCGGTAGCCAGCAGGTTGTAACCTTCGGGCATTTCCACTGATATTTTTATTTTTCCGTCATCAAATGACGGCAGGAATTCGAACCCGATTTTAGATCCGAAAGTCATCATCACAAGTATCAGTATTACAAATGAGGAAAGCACCACTATAAAACTTGTGAACTTATTCTTGAGAAACTTCGCCAGCATATTTTTGTAAAAAATTGTCTGTCTCTCTTCAAATGCATTCAGCTTTTGACTTAACTTACCCGGTTTGTGTTCTTTGGTCAGGATTAAAGATGCGAGCATCGGGGTAAGGGTAAATGACATTATTAAAGAAAAGATAGTAGCAAATACTGCAGCCAGAGCCAGTTCTTTGAGCCACATTCCAACCATGGATGACATATTTGCAACCGGAAGAAACACAACCAGGTTGGTAAGTGTTGAAGCAAGTACCGCAACCATTACCTCCGATGTTCCTTTGAACGCAGCCTGCTTTATAGTTTTACCCATCTTCTTATAGCGGAAGATGTTTTCGATTACCACGATGGAGTTTGCCACAAGCACACCGACTGATACTGATAGACCCATCAACGTCATCATATTCAATGTTAAACCTGATAACTGCAGGAGGAGAAATGTTGATATAATTGACGTTGGCATTGACAGTGCTACTATAATAGTGGACCGAAGATCATGAAGGAACAGGAACAGCACTATTGCGGTAAAGATGACTCCAAGGTATATATTACTCATTGTATCATCAACGCTGCTCTGAACAAAGCCTGACTCATCATTTACTATTTCAAGACTGGCACCCTGTGGAAGCACAGATTTAATATCGGGAAGTGATGATTTAATTGCTTCCGCTACCTTTACAATGTTTCCTTCAGAACTTTTGATAATTCCAAGGCGTACAACATTTTCGTTGCGGAAATTCTTTTTGACGTTATAATAAACTGCTCTCTGCCTGATATCCTTTCCTACATCCTTAACCTCTGCAAACTGCCTTACTTTTTTGGGTCCGTACGGAGTAGGAACCTCCAGTTCATTGATAGCTTCAGGACTGGCATACTGACCATTTAATCTTACCGTATATTCCTGGTCTCCAATCTGAAAATATCCTCCGGGGATATCCATATTATGAATTTTAAGGATCTGGCTCAGTTGCGGAAGTGAAATTGAATTTTCATAAATTTCCTTGTTGTTCAGGATTACCCTTACTTCTCTTTCCTGACCGCCGGTTATTTGAACGTTTGCTACTCCTTCAATCTGGGAAAACCTGTCCTTCAAAGTTTTATCAGCGATCTCATATAACTGTCTCGGGTCAAGGTTGCCGCTCAATACCAGATCGACAACAGGGAACTGCTTCAAGTCAACCTTCTGCACAATAGGTTTTTTCGAATCTTCAGGAAGATCATTTATAATTTCATCAACTTTATTTTTAACTTCCTGGTTCGCAACATCGACATCTTTCCCCATTGTAAATTCAAGTATAATGATCGACAGACCGTCAAGAGAATACGACTCCACCCTTTCAATCTGACTTATGGTTGATATAGACTCTTCTATTCTTTTGCTGATCAGGGTTTCAATCTCTTTAGGCCCTGCTCCGGGATATACAGTTGATATAGTTACATAGGGAATTTCCACATCCGGCTGAAGGTTCAGGTTTAACCTGAAGAAGGAAATCAAACCGAATATTACAAAAACAAGAAGTCCCACCGCGGTTAAAACAGGACGGTTTATAGACACTTTTGCAAGAAACATAGTATAATCCCTTCTATTGAATCACTTTTACGGTTGTACCATTCTCTAGCTGATCTGCACCTTTTATAATCAGCCTGTCTCCCGGTTTCAAACCCTTGCTGAGTTCATAATATATTCCGCTTTCGCGTCCGTTCTTAGCATATGTCTTAACGGCTTTTCCGTTATCTTCAGTGAAGAGATATTGACCTTTTTCATCGGACATCATAAGGTTCCTTGGGATTATAATTGCATTCGGATTTTCATAGACAAGAACTTTGATCTCGACAGTTATACCATTCATAAGTTCATTATTTTGATTCGGGAATTCTGATTCCACATAAAACGATTGTCTTGCCGGATCTATTCCGAGAGAAACATCCGTTATTTTACCTTCATATTCTTTTCCATTGTAGATTGCTGTAGTTTTCATTCCCTTATTAATCATACCTATTTCCTTCTCCGACACCCATATTTTAGCACGCATTACTTTAGTCTGAGCAACGGTGAACAGATATGCATCATTCTTGACATTATCACCTGCATTAACCTTAAGATCAACAATCCGGCCGTCAAGCGGCGATTCAACAAATAGTATCTGCTTCAGGGATTCATAATTTCTCTTGCTTACCAGATATTGAGTTTCAGCGCCGTCATAATTTGCCTGGGATGTTTCTCCGGCATCAAGCAGCGATTTAATTCTTTCATAATTCTTTTTTGCATTTTCATAAGATGTTCGCGCCTGTTCATACTGAAGAGCCGGATTGGATGTATCGAATTCGACTATTACCTGCTTTTCTTTAACATAGTCGCCAACCCTGGCATTTATCCTTTCAATCTTTCCTCCGGTTACAGCTCCTTTAGTTGCCTCTTTGATACCGGTCAGTTTAGAATAAAAGCTGATGTGTTTCTGGAAAGGCTTGTATGAAACCGTTTCCACACTTACAGGAATTCCATCCTCCGTCTGGATCTGTTCCATACTTTTTGTCTTTTCCTTATCTTCGCCTCCGCATCCGATAACGAAAAGTCCAACTAATACCGTAGTTATATAGATTAATATTTTACTTAAAGGTTTCATTTCAATCATCTTCTCCTCAAAAGATTTATTTTTAAAAATCATTTTAATCGTTCAATAAATCGAACAAAGAATAATATTCGGGATCCACTTTGCCTATCATCTGTTCAAGTTCATATCTTGTTATCAGGTAACTGTAAACAGTCTGAAGCCGGTTCAGCCTGGCCTGTCTTAGAGCAATATCGGCATTCTGAACCTCGAGCTGACTGCTCGTGCCTTCCTTATATCTTACGGTTGCAATCTGGTAAGCTCTTTCAGCAAGCGATACATTCTTATCCTGGGTTTCAACAACTGACTGCACTCTTCTAAGTTCATTAATCTTTGATTTAACCTGGGCCGTGAGATAATCTTTTAATTGAACTACCTGCTCTTCAGTCTGCTGATAGGTTAAAGTCGATTGTTCAACCCGGTGAGCCGTCTGCTGTCCTTTCCATAAATTCATTGTAAAATTAACTCCAACCGTAAGCGATGAATAGTTTTGGAATTCCCATTTTTCAGCTGAACCTGCATATGAATAGTTTCCGAATGCGGCGATGTTCGGCCAGTATTCTGCACGATCCAGATCAATAAATGCATCATCAACCTGCGCTTTCAGACTCAGGGTTCGGAGGGTGAGGTTTGACTTTAAAACCTCATCAATTATATCCTGAACTTCGGGGACAGGCATAGGCTGATAAGTTATATCACCATCGACGTCGATTTCATTCTCCGGATTTAATCCCAGAAGTATCTTCAATCCATCTGCTGCGTCTTTCAATTTGTTTTCCATATCAAGCAGAGTGGGTCTTATATTTTCAACCTGTACTTCTGCCTGAAGATTATCGAATTCAGAAACCAGCCCCTGGTTATACAGGGCATTCACATTCTTATAATTTTCCTGCGCATTCTCAAAGCTTGCTTTAGTAATCTGGTATACTTCTTTGGTAAGCAATACACCGTAGAATGTCTTCTCAACATTAAGTACAGTTGCTGATATTGTAGTTTTTAACTGCGCTTTCGAAAGGTCAAGATATATCTGAGAAGCTCCTATTCCGCGGAATACAGCAGAGCTGAAAAGAACCTGGGTCAGCTGAAGGTTTGTTTCATAATTATTTGACAGGGCAAATGACTGCAGGCTGTACCCTAAGGGCTTGAACTTATTTTCGTCGCGGGGAATAACACCCTCATCAAACAGGATTGAGTAAGTTGCATTTCCCAGGAGAGCAGCAAAATCCGGAAAGGGCGTCTTAGGCTTCTCAAGGAAATGTGTAAATCCTGCGGAGAGATCAAGTCTGGGCAGCGCATATCCGAATGCTTCGTGAACAGCCGCATTTGCTTTCTTAACATTCATTTCAGCGATTTTTACATCACTATTGTTTTGAAGGGCAGTCTTTATGGCTGTATCAAGCGTATATAACTGCTGCTGAGGATAAGCTAGACTGTTAATTAAAAAAAATAAGGTTATAGGCAGATATTTTGATATATGTTTCATTTATCTTCCGGTCTGATGTTGATTTGAAATGGGGAGAGCACATGAATTCCAGTGAGCGAAAATCTGGTATTAATCGCTCCGAATATCAGAAATTTGGTAAGTACCTGAGATTTAATCATCTCCCCCGGATACACTTATAATAATAATTTTAACTCCCCTTTTTACCCGCAACCGGTTCTGGTACCGGAAAGCAGGTAAAAAGTACAAACCAAACTTAGGGAATTAATGAGGTATTTGTAAATAAAATGAATGTTAAATCTTACAAAATGGTTTGAATGGTTATTATCTATGGTGAATAGTAGAGATGAGCCGGTGGCTCATCTCTACCAGGGAAGTCTTATTTCAGTCTAACCGGTCCGGCTTTTTTAACTTCGTCGGATGTGCCGTCAGCAAATAGTTTGAAGTTCTCAATGAATCTGGCTGCAAGTGCATCATATTTTTTCCAGTATTCATTTTTATTACCCCAGCTGGATGAAGGATCAAGTACATCTTCCGGGACATCAGGGCAGCTTAGCGGAACTTCAAATCCAAATAATTTGTCTTTTCTGTATTTCACTTTGTCCAGTTTGCCATCTAATGCAGCGTTTAACAGATTACGGGTATGACGTATGCTTATCCTTTTACCAACTCCGAACCTGCCGCCAACCCATCCTGTATTAACCAGCCATACAGTAGCCTTGTGTTTAAGCATCCTTTGCTTGAGCATTTCGGAATATTCATAGGGGTGACGTACCATAAAAGGAGCGCCGAAACAGGCACTGAACGTTATTTGTGGTTCAATTCCCAGCCCTATCTCAGTTCCTGCTATTTTTGAAGTATAGCCACTTATAAAATGATATTGAGCCTGGGCGGGATCTAACCTTGCAATAGGAGGAAGTACCCCGGAAGCATCACAGGTAAGGAAAATGATATTTTTAGGATGACTTCTTACGTAGCCGTCTTTTACTACATTAGGAATAAATTCCAGGGGATAAGAGGCCCGCGTATTTTCTGTAATATGATCGTCATCCAGATCAATGTTCCTTGAAACGGGATCATACACAACATTTTCCAGTATGGTTCCGAACCGCCTGGTGGTTGCATGAATTTCGGGCTCATGTTCAGCTGAAAGTCTTATAACCTTAGCATAGCATCCGCCTTCAAAATTAAATACACCCTGGCTGCTCCACCCATGTTCATCATCTCCTATCAAACCTCTTGATGGATCTGCAGATAGAGTAGTTTTACCTGTTCCGCTTAAACCAAAGAAAAGCGCAACATCTCCTTTTGAACCGACGTTTGCAGAACAATGCATTGGAAGTACATCTTCAAAGGTCAGCAGAAAATTCAGTACGGTAAAAACAGATTTTTTAATTTCTCCGCCGTAAAGCGAGTTTGCAATTACTGCAGTTCTTTCGGCAAAATTCAGTACAATGGCTGTTTCAGTTCTTGTACCGTCAATGGATGGGTCCACATTAAACCCAGGAAGAGCTATTACCGTGAAATCGGGAATAAATCTTTTTAACTCGTCGCGGTCATTGGTGGTGATGAACATATTCCTTGCGAAGAGACTGTGCCATGCTTTTTCGGCGATTATCCTGATAGGCATTCTGTAATCCGGGTCTGCGCCTGCATAACAGTCCTGCACAAATAATTCTTCACCCTGGCAGTAAGCCTGAACCCTACCCATAATCTGATTAAATTTTTCAGAACTAAAAGGACGGTTATAAACCCCCCACCATATTTTATCATTTGTCGTTTGTTCCTGCACTACAAATTTATCAGCTGCAGCACGGGCTGTGTGTTTTCCCGTATTCACAACGAGGGCACCATCCTTAGTAATTCTACCCTCATTTCGAAAAACTATTTCTTCATAAAGGGCTTCCTCGGGGAGATTCCAGAAAACCCGATCCAATCCTGTTAAGCCCTGATTCTTCAGTCTGAAGTCGGAGGCAAGCTCCATTGCCTGTTTGGTTGCAGGGGTATTGAATTCCAGATATTTCATGACCAATCCCTCACTAATTTTCTATCTCCAATATAAAGTTCATTTGGTGAATTCAGATCGAGCGCCCATTTCATCCTTTCGATTCCTTCCGTTATATCTTTAATCGAACCGCAGTAACTCAACCGCAGGTATCCTTCCATTCCGAATTCAGCACCAGGGACAGTTAGTACCTGTACTTTGTCAATAAGAAATTCAGAAAGCTTATTTGAACTTTTTTCATATGCAGAAAAATCGGCAAAGCAATAAAAAGTTCCGTCGGGTTTCGTTACTCTGACTCCTTCAAATGATTTAAGGAGATCAATCATTACATTTCTATTATTTTCAAGGGTTGTGCGGAGACTTTCAACTCCTGACTGTATACCATTAATGGCTCCAACAGCAGCCTTCTGAAGCAGAACCGAAGGTCCCGAGGTCTGGTGCCCCTGGATATTCGACATAGCTTCGATCAGTTTCTTGTTGCCAACCGCCCAGCCTATACGGAAGCCTGTCATAGCGTACTGCTTGGACACCCCGTTTATAACTATGAGCTTCGAATTTTCATCTAGTATTTTCGCATACTTATAACAGTTGATAGGTTTTTTACCATCGAATATTAGTCTGTGGTAAATATCGTCCATGATCAGGTAGAGATCTTTCTTTTCGCAGTATTCAACCACATCAGCAATGAATTCTTCCGAATACATAGCTCCTGAGGGATTATTAGGACTATTAATAATTACTGCCCGGGTGTATGATCCGACGCGGTCTTCAATATCCTTCAGCCTGGGGTAAAACGTCCCGTCTTCTGCGTAAGCAGCCACCCCGATAGCTCCTACCAGCCTGGCCATATCAGGATAGCTTACCCAGTAAGGGGCAGGGTATATGACCTCCTCCTGGGGATTAAGAATAGCCTGCAGGGCAACCATAATTGCCTGCTTGGCTCCTCCTGAGGCGATTACATTCTCAGGATTAACTTTTCTGTCATAGAATTCCTCGGTATACCTTATAATTGCCTGCTTTAATGCAGGAATTCCGTCTGCAGGGGTATACCTTACTTCACCGGTATTAACTTGTGAAACCGTCGCAAGAATAGCATCCATCGGTACTTTACTCTTCGGTTCTCCTCCGCCAAGGTGAATTACCGGATCACCCTTTTCTTTTAATATTGCAAATTTTTCATTCAGCTTTAAAGTGGGAGAGGCTTTAATAGATTTGGCAATTAGACTTAAACTCATATTTAATCCCCATAGATTAACTATAGATTTTCAAAAAATATTTACATGTTAAAATTATTGGTAGTTGGCCTGATAAGCAAGATAATATTACGTAATTTTGATATAACCTGAGGTTATTTATGAAGAACAATAACATTTTTGACGATGTTCCGTCTGAGATTCCTGAAGAAATCATCAGGGAAATATTTACCGGGGGAAGTATAAGAATAGAAAGAATAATCTCAAAAGGACATTCCTCTCCTGAAGACTTCTGGTATGATCAGCATGAAAATGAATGGGTTATCTTGCTGCGCGGAAAGGCAAAGCTTCAGTTTTTCGATAGCGGTCACCCCGTAGAACTGAAGGAAGGAGATTATATAAATATACCTTCTCATAAAAAGCACAGGATTGAGTGGACAGATCCTGATAATGAAACGATCTGGCTTGCGGTATTCTATTGAAGTGCAGAATTGAATTAGTTAAGTTGTATTTGTTAATATAATGGATGATTTGGTCTGATATGCGCGGATAACAGGAGAGACAAGCTTCATAGTCATATTAACCGAAATTAAATATATACCGAAAGGAACATCAATGTTTGATAAAAAAATTTATACGGACAGACGAAATAAACTCAAAAAGCAGCTCAAATCAGGTTTAATACTCTTCCCCGGGAATGAAGAACCGGCTATGAATTATAGCGGTAATACTTATGTTTTCAGACAGGACAGTTCCTTTCTTTATTTCTTCGGAGTTGACCAGGCAGATCTGTTCGGTGTTATTGATATTGATAATGATGAAGACATCATTTATGGAAATGAATTTGATATCTATGATATTATCTGGATGGGACAGCAGACCACTATCCGGAATAAAGCTGCCGGAGCAGGTATCAGGAAAACCGAACCAATTAAAAATCTATCTGTAAAAATAAATGATGCCATTAATAAAGGCATTAAACTCCATTACCTTCCTCAATACAGGTATAAGATAATCAACTGGATGGGTGAATTTCTGGGTACCCGGCCGGAAGCACTAAACAATTATGCATCCGCTCACTTGATTAAAGCAGTTGTATCGCAGCGGTCAAAAAAGATAAAGGAAGAAATTGGTGAGATTGAATATGCACTGGATATAGCTTATGAGATGCATACAACCGCTATGAAAATGGCTGAACCCGGAATGATAGAAAAAGAGATTGCCGGAGCAATAGAAGGGATTGCTTTATCTATGGGACCGGGAGTTTCTTTTCCTCCTATTGTTTCGGTTCATGGCGAAATTCTGCATAACCATAGTTATAATAATAAACTGAAGAAAGGCGACCTGATGGTAAATGATTCCGGAGCGGAATCCTACTTGCATTATGCAAGTGATATCACCAGGACGTTCCCGGTTGATGGAAAGTTTTCTGATAAACAGAAAGAAGTATACGAGATTGTACTAAAGGCTCAGCTCGATTCAATTAAAGCTATGAAACCCGGAAGAAAGTTCAGGGATATACATCTGCTTGCAGCGAGAACAATTACTGTGGGACTTAAAGAGCTGGGACTATTAAAGGGCGATGTTGATGATATTGTTAATGCCGGTGCACACGCAGTGTTTTTTCCGCATGGTCTCGGCCATATGATGGGACTTGATGTGCATGATATGGAAGGTCTGGGAGAGGATTATGTGGGTTATTCTGATAAAGTAAAAAGGAGTGAGCAATTCGGACTTGCTTATGTACGATTCGGAAAAGAACTTGAACCCGGACACGTTCTTACTGTAGAGCCGGGAATTTATTTTATGCCTGAACTAATTGATTTCTGGAGAGGAGATAATAAGTTCCGCCAGTTTATTAATTATGATAAAGCGGATGCTTATAAAGGCTTCGGCGGAATAAGAATAGAGGATAATGTACTTGTAACCCGGGATGGAAACAGAGTTCTCGGTAAACAGGCTATTCCTAAAACAATAGATGAAGTTGAACGAATGGGCTATGCTTAATATCTGAGTTCTCAGGCCTTAGCGGCATTATTTAAACTTCGTTGGTTTAAGAGTGAATTGTTCCACAATTCGGGGAGAGAGAAATGGAAAAATGCTATAACCACCCGGAAAGAAATGCATATTCATTATGCCATAGCTGCGGCAGGCATTTTTGCGAAGATTGTCTTACTGCCGGAGTTGAGTTTTATTACTGCAATTCAGCTGAATGTCAGAAAAGGTTGAAAGCCGATCTGCAAAATTCATTGAATGATCGTGATATTGTCTGTCCTAATTGCCAGAGTGAATTGAATATTTCCTATGAAGAACTTCAGATCGGCGGGTTCAGATGCCCTGAATGTGATTCGTTTATTGTGCTTCTGAACGGTAAACCGGAAGTTCTGGCTGATAAAAATTATGTTCAATTGCTTTCATCGATTAACCAGGGGGATATAGCAATTATAAAATCAATGCTGGACGATGCTGAAGTCGATTATTATGCAACAGGGGAAAATTTTCTCTCTGTACGCCCGTTACTCGAGCCGGTAATATTTTACGTGAACGAGTTGAACCTGGAACTGGCCAAAGAAATACTTAAAGATTTTGAGCTTCACCTGTTTGGCTTCTCTACAAACAATGAAACGGAGGAATAGTTCAGGTTCAGGTTTAACCTCAATCTCTTATAGTCTTTATTCACAATCTGTCATATCAATTACATTATTCATATTTTTGGGGTCATTATCCAGCAACTTTTTATGGTGAAATATCAATGAAAAAAATATTTATAATCTCATCCCTGTTTAGTATACTGTTTTTTGCAGGGTGTTTAAAAGAAACAAACCAGCCATCAACAGCAGGAAGAGCTATGGATTCACTCAGAACAATGATCGCACAGTTTGCTCCGACAGAAATAAGTTATGATTCAACAATACTAAACGACAGGCAGAAAATAGTTATAGATAGACTTTACAAGGCTTCACGCTTAATAGATAGTATTTTCCTCAGTCAGGTTTTTTCTAAAAATATTGAAATTAAAAACCAGTTAGCGGATGGTACTTCGGAAGAAGACAGCCTGAAACTCATTTATTTCAATATAAATTTTGGTCCTTTTGACCGGCTTAATCATGATGCCGCCTTTATTGACAGCTATAAAAAACCTCTGGGCGCAAATTTCTACCCCTCTGACATGACCAAACAGGATTTTGAAAACTGGATAAAAAATAATCCAACTGATGAAAAAAGTTTTACTTCAGAATTTACTGTTATCAGAAAAGAAGGTGATTCACTAAAAGCGATTCCCTACAGTAAATTCTACCAGCCTGAACTCAGCAGGATTTCAGCACTTTTAACAGAAGCTGCTGAGTATGCTGACAACCCGTCGCTAAAGAAATACCTGACATTAAGAGCAAAAGCTTTTGAAACAAACGATTATTATGAAAGCGATATGGCCTGGATGGATCTGAAAGACAATGATATAGAAGTTGTTATAGGTCCTTACGAAGTCTATGAAGATGCGCTGTATAACTATAAAGCCTCATTTGAAAGTTTTGTAACCATAAAAGATCCTGAAGAAAGCGCAAAGCTTGAAAAGTTCGGAAGCTACCTTAAGGATATCGAGAAACACCTCCCCCTGGAGGATAAGTACAAGAATACAGAACGCGGATCAGAATCTCCTATAGTGGTAGTGAATGAAGTTTTCTGTGCCGGTGATTCTAAATCAGGCGTTCAGACGCTTGCATTCAATCTGCCGAATGATGAGCGTGTAAGGCAGGCAAAGGGTTCAAAGAAAGTAATGCTGAAAAACGTTCACGAAGCTAAGTTTGAAAAGCTTTTGAAACCGATCGCCGAAATAGTCCTCGATCAGGATCAGATTAAATATGTAACATTCTCCGGATTCTTTAATCATACTCTAATGCATGAGATGTCGCACGGTGTTGGTCCCGGTATTATTACAATAAACGGCAGGAAGACAGCCGTTAACAAAGAGTTAAAGGAGACCTACTCCACCCTTGAGGAGTGCAAGGCTGATATCCTCGGAATGTACAATAATATTTTCATGATAGATAAAGGCGTCTATCCGAAAGAATTTGCAGAGGAGACTTACGTTACTTTCCTTGCCGGGATATTCAGATCTGTTAGGTTTGGTATAAATGAAGCTCATGGAGGAGGAAATGCTATCATTTATAATTACCTGCTTGAAAAGGGAGGGTATGAGTATAACCCCGACACGAAAAAAGTCAGGGTCAATTTTGATAAAATCTACCCGGCATTGAAGGATCTTGCAAATAGGGTTCTTATGATCCAGGCTACCGGAGATTATGATGGGGCAAAGAAATTTATCGCAAAGTATGCAGTCAGTTCTTCCTCGATGGATACACTAAGATCGGAACTTACAAAACTGCCCGTGGATATAAGGCCCGTATTTCAGATAGAAGAGAACAGTAAATAATTTATAAGGTTAAGAACAATGAAGGAGTCATTCTGCCCGGAGTGACTCCTTTTTTATTGTTCAAGTTCATCAATTACCTTAATACTTCCTTTAACAGGAAGTTCTATGGCATAGGTTTTTCCGGCTTTATTGGTTAATACAATATCGCGCAGCCATGGGTTATACATTTTCAGAATCTTATAATTTATTCCCTTATCAATTGCAAAATCAGCCAGATCACTTATAGAGCTGCTTACCGGAACCTCATATGTCGGCAGCTCCTGGTAAAGATCATCTTCATCGATAGCGAATCCATAATTCTCAGGATTCTGAAGTATAGCCTTCATCGCAATTATCCTGGCTACGTACCTTGAAGTTTCATCACCCAGAACGAGATTATAATAGTTATTAGTCTTTTGACGTGTCATTTGTTTTGCAACCCCGTTTGTTCCCATATTAAACGACGCTGCTGCCATTGTCCAGCTTCCAAATTCAGCATAAGCATCCTTAATATATAAACAAGCTGCCTCGGTGGATTTTTTCAAATCATATCGTTGGTCAACTTCATCATTTATTTCCAGTCCATACTTCTTTCCGGCTGCCTCCATAAACTGCCAGAATCCGACAGCTCCTGCAGGAGAAATAGCATTAGATAAACCGCTCTCAATTACCGACAGATACTTGAAATCATCAGGGATACCGTGTTCCTTCAATATAGGTTCGATAACAGGGAAGTACCTGTTTGCGCGTTTCATAGAAATTATAGTAAAGGAATGATAATATGTATTGACGATGAACTCCCTGTCCACTCTCTCTTTTACTTCAAAATTATCGAGAGGTACTTTTTCTCCGGCAAAATCAAGCTGGTCGGGAATAGGAGGAGAGACGATTTTATAACCCTGGGGAAACTTATTATCGTCAGGGGTAATGGCAGAGGCGGAATTTGGTCCGGAAACCCCAGGCACGAATAATAGAAGAGGAACGGCAGCGGCGAATCCAAGCAGAAAAGTATACAACTTAGCTGTGTTAAACTTATTCATAATATAATTTATTGAATTATTAATTTTTGAATGAACAAAATATAATCAAATATCTCACTTTGTAAATACCATTCAAAGCACTGAGAGAAATTTAAAATAAAAAACCCCTCGACCCTGTAGCGGGTGAGGGGTTTAAACCATAATTGCAGAAATTTTACTGACCTAAATAAGCCTTCAAAGAACTGCTTCTGGATGCATATCTTAAACTTCTCAGGGCTTTCTCTTTAATCTGTCTTACTCTCTCGCGTGTAAGATTAAAGCGTTCGCCGATCTCTTCAAGTGTAGCTGCATGCTCGCTGTTAATTCCGAAGTATAATTTAATTACTTCTGCTTCTCTCTCATTGAGAGTTGAGAGCACATTTTCAACTTCCTGCTTAAGAGATTCTTTCATTAAAGTACCGTCAGGAGAAGGCTGCTGATCATTAACAAGAATGTCGCCAAGACTATTCTTATTATCATCACCTTCTTTTAATGGGGCATCCATAGAAACATGGCGGCCGTAAAGCTGCATCGTATCGGCAACTTCATCTACATTCATATCAAGAACCTGTGCAAGTTCCTCGGTAGTTGGTTTTCTCTCGAATTCCTGTTCAAGGTCCCTGTAAGCTTTGCTTAACTTACCAAGAGAACCAACGCGGTTAAGAGGAAGCCTCACGATTCTTGACTGCTCGGCAATTGCCTGCATAATTGACTGCCTTATCCACCATACTGCATAGGAGATAAATTTAAATCCCCTGGTCTCATCAAATCTTTGCGCGGCTTTTATTAATCCCAAATTTCCTTCATTTATAAGATCACCAAGGGATAATCCCTGATTCTGGAATTGTTTTGCAACACTAACTACGAATCTCAGGTTAGCTTTGGTCAACGCTTCTAGTGCCTGTTTATCACCTTTCTTAATCCTAATCGCCAGCTCAATTTCCTGGTCAGGTGTAAGCAAGTTTACTTTACCAATTTCCTGTAGATACTGGTCAAGCGATTTACTTTCCCTGTTAGTGAATTGCTTGGTTATCTTCAATTTTATCAACTCCTAATAATTTGGTTTATGGATTATTACATTAGATATAAGAACAATGAATTCGGTTCTTTAAGTTCCGCAGAAATATAACTATACAATATAAGTAATTTATCCGCTAATATTAAGTTAAAAATGTATCCTGTTTAAGGATTTCTGTCTTATAGACGCTGGAATTCCGCTAAAAGTTTCATCAAAGTGACCGGTATCAGATAGGAGATAAATAATTGCCCTTTTTTCCACATCCTCCAAATTGTTAGAAGGATAATAAGGATTTAATCGAAAAAACTCAACTGCCCTGTTTTTACGATAGAATCGAAGGATTCACCCATCAGGCTCAGGACTGAATCAGCTATAGGTTTTATCTGTTTTTCGATATAATGCTGATAATCAATATCATTATGTTTTAATTCCACAGGAACCGGACCCCGTTTGGTTATAACATAATATATTGTACCGTTGCTCTGATCTATTAGTTTTGCCGCCTTAACATGCTGGGGAATATTTTTGGTGTATTCTTCAACGTCCTTACGCAGCCTTTTTCTGTAAACAAGTTTGTCATCGAATTCTCCGGAATAGACTTTTTTCACAACCTCTTTAATCCAGCTTTTTATTTCCTTTTCATAAAATATCCTTTCGTACAGCTCAACCTGGAATTCCTTGGCCAGTCTCGTCCAGTCGCTTCTAACAAACTCAAGACCCACGAATTCAAGCTTCTCTTCTTCCCTGCTTTTCAACAAACCCGCGTACCTTTTTTTAGCACCTGCATCTCCTCCTCTTGCCGGTGTAATGATAAATTTCCTGTAATACTTTTCATATTCTATTTCAAGGAAGGATTCGACTTTGGATTCTTCCTTAAGTCTTTCTTTCCAGTAATGATTCATTTCTCCGGCCAGCTTAATTCCTTCCTTTTCTGTAAAACTTTTTATTTTTTCCGGGAGCTTCACAAACAATGAATCCGTATCTCCGTATACCACTTCATAACCTTTCCTTTCGAGGAATTCTTTACTTCTAAGAAGCAGCCATTGGCCCGTTCCGGTTATGGCTGATGGAAGATCCGGATGATAAAACCGGCAGCCATAGGATCCCATTACACCATAGAAGCTGTTCATTAAAATCTTAATAGCCTGGGAAAGCTGTTTGTCACCTTTCCTTTTAGCCTCAGATCTCTGCTCAATAAGCTGTGTAATAAAGTCCGGGAGAAAATGCTGCGAAGCTGAAAATTTATACCCGGCCGGGGTTCTAAGCGTATTGTTTTCAAAAAGCAGTCTTGATAACGGATCAATCTTAAAGGTCTGGATAATTGAAGGATACAGACTTCTGAAATCGAGTACGATCACGTTACTGTACAAACCTGGCCTTGGATCAAATACATATCCTCCGGCAGCATGTTCGGATAATTTAAGATCGCGGACATTAGGAGCAACAAATCCTTTCCGATGTAGTCTTGGAAGAAAGAAATGATCGAAAGCTGCGGTCATCATTCCAAGCTGATCCATCAAGAGGCCCGTAAGCTGGGAACGCCGTACAGATAATTCTATAAGGCCTGCCTTTCTGAAGATCCCGGTGACAAGTTCAGTATCCTTCAGGTTATACTCTGCAAGTTTTTTCTTGTCCTCTGCAAATAATCTCTCTATCTCTGCTACTTTATCATCATTAGGAGTTATGATCTTACCTTCACGAAGTAATTCCTGTGCAACCGTCTCAAGTTTATAATCTTCAAACGTAAAGAAAGAAGAGCGGAGTGACTGAGGGCCATCTATTACAACCCGTCCGTATACCGATGCAAAATATCCCCCGCCTTTACGGCTGCGTAATGAGACCCTCCCGTTACCGCGCGCTATATCAAAAGAAATATAATGTTCATTGCATTTCCTTTCCAGAAGCATAAGATCGAAACCTATCACGTGCCAGCCAATTATAACATCGGGATCTTTTTCTCTGAACCATTCCAGGAAAGCCAGGAGCATTTCTTTTTCACCGGAATAAAAGGTAATCAGAGCATCGTCCGTTCCATCACCGATCATAAATACTTTTTGAACTTCACCTTCCGGGCCTGTGAGATTTACTGCTATTGAATAAAGTTTGCTGTTTCCGGAACCTGTTTCGATATCAATTGAGGCAATTTTTAAATCCGGGGTAAATTCGGCAGATTCAATTTTGGGATTGGTGAAGCGGGTTAATTTTCCAACGGGCACCGGCTTACCGGTAACCATAATCTGTGCATTGAGGAAGCGTTCCATAAGGTACCTTCTAACCGGATCAACATCAGATTCAAAACAAGGAATATCGTCCTTATCAAGCTGCTCAGCTGTGGTTCTCAGGTCCTTTTCACTATTAAAGTATATAGCATCAACATCTTCGAAAGCAAAATTTTTAAGTTTGACGGGTTTACGTTTAAACGGGACCTTCATTCCCGGATGCTCTTCCAACCTCCGGATAAAGAAAACCGGCCTGACATTGGTGATTATGATTTCAACGGGACCGGATTCTCTTGTTACTCCGATGAATTTGAGAACGTTCCTGCCGTTTATATCCTGCCATTCTCCGGTTAATATGAAAGCTTTGACCGTATTCAAGGGTTTTTCTGCTATTGTTTCCTATGGCTCTGCCAAAATTTCACTATTTTTCGGGGTATTAAATTCAATTATTTTTCTAAAACATGAATTATTCGAAAAAATAAGGATAAAAATGAAAATATTTCTCTTTTTTTTGATGTCCGGTCTGCTTTCTGTGTTGAGCATAGCTCAGGATAATGACACTATTATAACAAATTCAGGTCTGCAATATTTAATACTCGAAAATGGAAACGGGATAAAAGCTGAACCGGGAAAAGAGGCTACGGTTGACTACACGGGCTATCTGACCGATGGAAAGGAATTCGACTCTTCAGTAAAGAGAAACCAACCTCTATCCTTCACGATCGGTGAGGGGAGGGTTATAAAAGGATGGGATGAAGGTATTGCTTTAATGAACGTCGGTGATAAATTCAGATTTATTATACCGCCTGATCTCGCTTACGGAGCACAGGGAGCCGGTGATGTTATACCTCCTAACTCCACGCTTATTTTTGATGTCAAGCTCCTGCAGATTGCCGAACCAAAACTTGCCCTTGGAGATACCCTGCTTGTTACAATTTTCGAGAGCGGAATAGATTCTGCAATAAGTCAATACCACTACCTTAAAAATAATATGAGTGATGAATACGACTTCCGTGAAGCCCAGCTGAATATGCTGGGATATATTCTTCTCAGAAACCAGATGATAAAAGAGGCCGTCGAAATCTTTAAACTAAATACTGAAGCATTCCCTGAATCAGCGAATGTATATGATAGTCTTGCGGAAGGATACCTGGCGAGCGGAAATACAAAGCTGGCAGAAGAGAACTATCAGAAATCGCTCGAGTTAAACCCCGATAACCAAAACGCCAGTGAGATGCTCAATAAGCTAAAAAGTAAATAAATGAAGAGTCCCCTGGTTAAAACATTAACAATACTTATAGCGGTAATTTTTATACCCATACTCTTCTTTACCGTTTACGAAATAAGCGCCCTGAACAGCAATGAACAGGTTCTTGATCAGATCTATACAAACCAGCTTGATGCCATATTATTCTCTGTAAACCAGTACTCTGAAGATGTTGTAAGCAGCTGGAGGAATAAAATAAATAATTCTATTTCGGGGGATAATAAAAACTCAATAAACCTGTTTCTAAAACTTTATGCTCCCGTCAATTTTATATTTATCACCGATAGTTCCCGTATTTCAGATGTAATAACGTTCTCCCGTTATGATAACACGAATAGTGACAGTGAAACAGCTTTACAGGTTGTTAGAAGAGAAAAGAAAATCATAGACAGGCTCTATACTTATGGAAAGAACGGATACCTGAAGCTTGAACCGGTCAGTTTATCCTCTGATCTTTCAGCCGTCTTATTTCTACTGGATGATAATTCCCTTTGCGGTGTTGTCTTTAATCCGGAAACGTTTATAAGCCAGCAGCTCGAATCTAAAATGAAAAGTGTTGCGGGAAATGAATTTATTCTTGCCGTTTATAAACCTTCGGATAATAATATTTTCTTATCTACTGACCGGGTCAACCTGAAAGACATAAGGCAGAGGAAATCCTTATGGCTGCTGCCTCAGTATAACCTTGGCATAACACTTAAAGGCAAAACCATTTATGACCTTGTAAGAGCAAGAACAACTCAAAACTTAATTCTGATTGGCGGGATAACTGTACTTATAATTATAGGAATCTGGCTGGTTTTCCGGAATATCAAAAAGGAAATCCAACTTGCCCAGATAAAAGCAGATTTTGTATCCAATGTATCTCATGAGCTTAGGACCCCTCTCTCCTTAATAAGTATGTTTGCTGAGACACTCCAGATGGGGAGAATTAAATCCGAAGAGAAAAAAAATGAGTATTACTCGATAATACATTCAGAAACAAGCAGGCTTAGCAGTATAGTTAATAAGGTGCTTAACTTTTCAAAGATGGAAGCGGGCAAAAGAACTTTTCATATGGAAAAGTCGGATTTAAACGAGGCCGCCGCGAATGTTTTCAATACATACAAGTTTCATCTACAGAATAATAATTTTGAATTTGATTATAAGCGCGGTGAAAAACTTCCCCTGATAAATTTTGATAAAGATGCTGTTTCTGAAGCAATAATAAATCTCATAGATAACGCTGTAAAATACAGCGGGGAAAATAAAGTGGTTATCCTGAGAACAGGTCTGGAGAAAAATTATGTGTTTGTTGAAGTAGAAGATAAGGGGATAGGAATACCCGAAGCTGACCAGAAAAAGGTATTCGAGAAATTTTTCAGGGTCTCGACTGGCCATATTCACAATACTAAAGGAACGGGCCTGGGACTATCGCTTGTGAAACAGATCGTTGATGCTCATAACGGGAAAATCATCCTTTCCAGTACTCCGGGTAAAGGAAGCAGGTTCAGAATACTGCTTCCCGTCTGATCACTTTAACAGATGACCTTTTCCTATAAATACTTTCTGAAAGAGATTATTCTGAGCCCCGTTAAAGTAAGCTCCATCATTTTCAGTTGAGGTTATAATTGTGGCTGAACTGTCATTATAAGCGGTAAGCATAATAGCGCCTTTTGAAGCTGACTCAATTGTTATTGTATAATCAGCTTTACCCAAGGAACTGGAAGCCATGTTGTCTACAAATGAAGTACTGCTGAGATGTGAGAGGATTCTCAGGTAACCTGCGGTTTTGGCGGAATCGGTTTTAGTTCCGTTTATTGTCCATTCATTTCCATTTTTAATAAGCTCGAAAGAGCTGTCGGGATATGTAAAGGTTATTTTCTTCCAGCCTGAGGGATCATCACTTATCAGGACATTATTCCTGAAGTAATCGGGTTTCTGATTAAAAGCCATATCAAGGAAACTCTGCGTCTCATAAACCTCATCCTCACCGTTTAATCTGACGAAAGTATTCATCTGCCGGGGCTGCTGAAACGAAAACTTGCCGACAATCAGATCGAGCGTATTGTTATCGCCTTCAAAAACTTTAACCCGGGTTCCTCCGGAATCCACTTTAAACTCCGCCCATTTTGATTTATCCTGGGCGGCAACCCTTGTTGGTTTAACCTGAACAAGCATATCAATAAGCGACTTAACCTTGCTTTCAGGAACGTCTGCAGTCTTATTGTCAGCCAGGTTCACTTTCCAGTTGTTCTTTCCTTCTTTATATAGCCTTACTTCACGGTGATTAACTGCTCGTGGATAAATTGAAATTGCCGTAACCTTAGCTGTATCTATATTAACTATATCCGTCTTAAATGATCTCTCACCGCGGTCCGCTTCGACCAGGATATAAACAACTGCAATAATTATAAGTACACCGAATACAGCAAGAAGTGATTTGTTCGATACTTTATTAAACATAATTTTCGCTCATCCATTTGTTCCTTTTACTTTTCCTGACCCTGTAGCGGATAATACCGTATATTATGATCAGGAAAATGGGAATCAGAAAGTTTAAATATTTAACAAGAGTCTTGGTCCCCTCCTCAATGTCGGGATCCAGCGGCCTGGATGTAACACCTTTTGTTCTCAGTGCAATTAGTCCTGTATCATCAGACAGCCAGTCAATTGAATTAGACATCAGGCTGACATTATCCTCCTGAAGCTTTTGCTGAGCCTGGCCCTGTCCGTTAACAGCAAAATCGCCGTCGCCAAACACCACCATTTTAGTATTGGCGCCGTCAATTTTTCCACTGAGAGCAACGGCTACGGGCAGGGACGATTTAGCAAAATCATCCCTTGTCCAGTTCTTCATTACATCGAAGCTGAGGGGAGGTTTTACCAGTCCTGTTTTATCCGAAGTATAGGCCAGGTTGACATAATGAAGCGAGGTATCAGAAGTTGTCACGGTAACAGGACTCGCAAAAGGCATCATCACCTGTTCGATACCGGTTGTTATAGGGTGCTTTTCGAATTTGGCAATTACAGGAAGGTATGGAAATTTTATCGGGGTATTCATAACGAACGATCCCTGGTTTTGTCTTATCATCACATTTCCGCTGTTCACATCAATAATAAACTCATCATCGATATTCACACCTTTTTTATTCAGCCAGTCTGCCAGTCCTGTAGTTATACTTCTGCCTGAGGCTGTAGAAAGATCGCCTTCAACCCTGTTCACCGCCGCCAATATCCTACCGCCCTTCGAAAGAAAGTTATCGAGTTTACCAAACACTTCAGGCGGGATTGTGTCCCTGGGTGCTATTATAACGAGTGTCTTGAGATTTCCGGGAATATCTGTGGAGTCAGTAATAGTAACAGGTTTAACATCATACATAATCGACAGCTGCTGAGAAAGTTGAGGTATAGCCTGTAAAGATGGTTCACCATTGCCCTGAAGAAATCCTACCTGCGTTTTCTCTTTCAGAGTCATTTTTTTAATATTTGAGGAAAGGTCATACTCCATTGCCGAACCGGGCTGAACCAGGGGTATAACCTCCTTTTTTTCGCCGTATTGAAGTACAGCCCCAAGATAAGCTTTCTGCTGCTTCATCTGATCACGTTCGCGCACATTTATCACCACAGGACTTATACCGCTCTGCTGTGCTTCCATTTCCTTCTGCTGATCTTCATTTGGGTTTATGAATTGGTAGGCAATTTTACCTCCCGAAACACTGTTATATTCAGTCAGAAGATCTTTAAAATCACTCTTAACCTTTGCCACATCCGGAGGCAGGTTCTCAGAGAAATAAGCAGTTACTGTTACAGGTTCATCGAGAGATTTGAGAATACTTTTTGTTGCATCACTTAAAGTATACTGGCCGCCTTCGGTAAAATCTAGCCTGAAGAAAAATTTATTGGCTAGAAAATTCAGGACGATCAGTATCCCCACAAGCAGCAAAAGCGAAGTAATTATTTTTTGTTTGGTTACCATTTTAATCTACAATATTCCTTTTTGATAATGCTGTTTCAGCAAGTACTAATCCTAAAAATGAGATACTCAGGAAATAAATAATATCCCTGGAGTCGATTACCCCGCGGGAAATACTTTCGAAGTGGTTATTTATTGTAAGATAATCCATTATCTGACCAAGGGTGCCGGTAAAGTCTCCCGCAAGAACCTGAAAGATGATAAGAAAAAACACACCGATAAACAGAGCAAGGAGGAAAGCGACTATCTGGTTGTTAGAAATGCTGCTGGCAAATATTCCGATACTGATATAAGCCATACTCATGAGAATCAAACCCAGGTATCCGCACCATACCGCCCCGTGATCAACTGGTCCCATTGCCCAAACGCTGAAGTAATAAGGCAGGGTTAATGCTAGTGCTATCATTATAAGCATGAGGCATGCAAGAAATTTACCGGTTATTACCTCCCAGTCACTTACAGATTTTGTAAGAAGCAGTTCGATAGTTCCTGTTTTGTTCTCCTCGGCGATCATCCTCATAGTTAATGCCGGGGTAAAGAAAAATAACGTCCAGTAGGCTACCGAAAAGAAAGGCTGCAGTGTTGCCTGTCCTATGAAAAATATATCAGAACCGAAAAGCCAGGTAAAAAATCCGCTTAAACCAAGGAATACGATTATAAGAATGTAGGCCGTAAGCGAATCAAAAAAAGTTCTCAGTTCCTTTACCGCAATTGTCCAGATTTTGTTCATTTTACTCTATTGTTAAATCTCTGAAAATATCTTCAAGTTTGGTTTCAATGGGGGTCATTTCAGTAAGTATCCAGTTTTTCTGCACACATAGCTGAAAGATTAATTTGCGTGATGATTTACCCTCTTTGCTCTGCACAATAAAACTACCCGTTTCGTCCGCAACAGGGTCTACCATTCCTATCGATCCAAGGCTCTGCAGGGAAGCAATAAGATCATCCCTATTAACAGCCTCGGCAATCTGCACCTTCAGAATCTCTTCACCCTGAGCCTGTTTACGGAGTGTTTCGGGAGAACCGTCGGCAACGATTTTACCTTTATTGATGATCAGGATCCTGTCGCAGGTCGCTTCAACTTCGGGCAGGATATGTGTACTAAGGACTACAGTTTTCTCTCTCCCAAGTTCGCGGATAAGTTTTCTGATTTCGATTATCTGGTTTGGGTCGAGGCCGGTTGTAGGTTCATCGAGAATTAAAACTTCAGGGTCGTGAATCATAGCCTGGGCAAGTCCCACCCTTTGTCTGAAGCCTTTTGAAAGTTCCCCTATTTTTTTATGCTTTTCTTCATTTAACCCGGTGAGATGGACCATCTCAACGATACGGTTTCTAATTTTGTTCTTCTCAACTCCCTGCAGCTCGGCAACAAAATTAAGATATTCAAGGACGGGCATTTCATAATAAAGCGGGTTATTCTCAGGAAGGTAACCTATCTGTTTTTTGATCTCTTCCTGGTTATCGTGGATAGAAAAATTCCCCACTTTAACGTCCCCCGCTGAGGGAGCCATAAAGCAGGTAATTATCTTCATAGTGGTAGTTTTGCCTGCCCCGTTAGGTCCGAGGAAACCAAGGATCTCTCCCGGTTTTACATGGAAGGAAATTGAATCGACTGCTTTTTGAGAACCGTATTGTTTGGTTAAATTCTCAACCGAAATATTCATGTGAATCCGGAATTAATGGATGAAAATTTATACCTGGTAAAAATAATTTTGACGAAGACTAATTTAAAAAGTTCCGCATTAAATAAAAAAGTCATAAAAACTTTTTGTTACTGTAAAATTGCTTCCCTAAATTCTATATCATTTTTTTGAAAGGGAATTAGTGGAACAGACTGCGGGAATTAATAAATTGAAAAGCGGGTTTCAGACATCCTTCTGGGTTGCGAACGGGATGGAATTATTCGAGCGGCTCGCTTATTACGGTCAGGCAACAATCTTAAGTGTTTTTCTAAGAAATCATCTTAAGTTCAGCGAAGTTCAGGCAGGACAGCTTTCCTCGATCTTTGGCGGTCTCATTTATTTTCTCCCTATCTTTGCCGGAGCCCTGGCTGATAAATTCGGATTTAAAAAAGCTTTTTCATTCGCATTCTTTATTCTTGCAATTGGATATTTTTTAATCGGATCAACAGGTATTTCGGCTTTTTCCGGATGGTATAACGACTCAAGCCTGTTTCTTATCCTCTCTGTGATCTTAATTTTTACCGCTGTCGGAGGTTCTTTTATTAAGCCCAGTGTTCTGGGGACTGTGGCTTTAACTACTACTTCAGAATCAAAATCTCTTGGATATGCTATTTATTACTGGCTCGTAAATATCGGGGCGGCAATAGGTCCGCTGCTCGCATATCTTGTACGGGATTCATTTGGAATTGAATTCGTTTATCTGGTCTCTGCATTAAGCTGCGGGTTAATGTTTATTGTCTCTATTGTTGTATTCAAAGAGCCGGAATTAAAACTAAATGAAAAACGCGAAAGTCTCTCAACAGTTATCAAAAATCTGTGGACGGTAGTAAAGAATATAAAATTTATGATCTTTCTCCTGATATTTGCTCTTTACTGGATAGTATTCTGGGAATTTTTCATAGTTGTTCCGTTCTACATATCTGACTATATATCCCCCGATGCTCCAATTGAGATTGTTTTGTCTGTTGGGGCATGGACTATCATACTTTTACAAATTCCAATAAACAGGCTTACGAGAAAAATACCTACTCCTACAGCTATAATGATTGGATTTATTTTCGCGGCACTCAGCTGGTTCCTTCTTTATTTTGCTTCGCTTTTAGGAATTACAATCGGACTGGGATTGATCATTGCAATGATTTTAACTTTTTCAATGGGTGAACAGACTCAGGCTCCAAGATTTTATGAATACCTTGCCGACCTTGCACCTAAAGGTCAGGCGGCGTTATTCCAGGGGTTTGCTTTCCTGCCTGTTGCTATAGCATGGCTGGTGGGTGGAACATTCGGAGGCTGGGTCTATCAGACATTTGCCACTGAGCAGAACAGACCCGACCTGGTATTTCTGAGCATTGGTATGGTGGGAGTGGCCGCAGCTTTACTGATGCTAGGTTATAATTTCTATATGAAAAGAAAGACCTAGAATGAAAAATTCCTGATCTTTAGACAAAGATGATCCTTGAGATTTTAAGTGCAAGAATACAAAATGACAAGATTCATCCCTAAAGAATCCTCCTCATTATCGGTCTTGTTTCAGAACGTCTTGCTACCTCTGTATACCCTGCTTTTTTAAATGCGGAAGCCAGACCCGTATAAGCAAAGACCGGGGCATAATTCTTTGTTTTAGGGTCAACCGGGTAGCCTTCTATTATTTTTGCACCATTTTTCTTTGCATATTTCTCTGCTTCTTTAAGGAGTTCAACTGTCAATCCTTTACGGCGGTAATTTTTATCGATAAAAAAACATACAACCGACCATACAGGCCTTTCATCAATAGCCTTTAAAATCCTTGAGGATTCAAATCGGATATACTGTTCCCGGGGAGCGAACGCTATCCACCCTATAGGTACTTTTTTATCATATGCAACTATTCCAGTTTGAGCTTTTCCTTTGACCAGCCGCTTCAGTGCTACTCTGTTCCCCTCTCCTTTTTTCTCATCGAACACTTTATGCGACTGTCTCCAGTACATGCACCAGCAGCCTGCGCAGGCACCCCGGTCTCCGAATAGAGTCTCAACATCTTTCCATCTTTCATATGAGAGCGGCAGGAATTTATATTCGATTTTAAGAGAAGGCATAAACGGACCCTCCTAAATATTAGTGAAGATTTTTACCTCAGCTATGTATTTGACACTGAAAGTTAAAATTGCTCTCCTGAAATAAAAACTTTTATTTTTGATTTGTCAAAGATTTTCTCCTGTAAAGAGAAAGAATGTCTGTCCTTCAGGAGAAAGCGCAACAGCATTTATAATCTTACCCTTATCGTCCTTTATCTCTTCCTGGAACTCAAGTCCTGCATCCTTCAGGTCCTGGATTACAATATGCATATTTTTATCATAAAAGGTGAGTGCGGGACCTTCAAAATAATGGCTGCGGATTCCAGGAGGATATAAGCCGATTCTGGTGATACCGTCATCCAGAGACACAGCTTGTTTTTTCTGATTCTGCTTATTATCTGATTTTTCAAATCCCAGTTTTTGCCAGAATTTTACCGATTCTTTAATTTTACCTGACAGGATAGCTATCTCATAAAATTTCCCCCGAGCTTCAAATTCATTCTTGCTGATTTCATTGAAATATTTTGGGACTTCGGCAATAAGACTTATTAAAAAATCATTTGGATCTTTAACTACTCTATACCATGTTTCCCCCTTCTGAAGATCCCGGTTTACATATTCTATACCCTGACCCTCTATTTTAGCGGCTTTATCCTCCATCTCATTAGAATAACAACAAAGTCCATAAAACTCATTCTCGGCGAGTAAAATATTCAGACTTCCATCGCTGAGGGCGACCCATTTAAACGGTTTTTTTGCGTAAGCAAGTTCTTTAAATCCCATTAGTTTATAAAATGAAATTGATCTGCCCACGTCACTGGTACTGATTTGAAACTCCGCTCTTCCGCTTAATTTCATAGTTTATACCATCCTGTTTCATTTAATTTAGTATTAGCCTCAATATGATAGGAATGGCTAATTATAAATGTGATTCAGGCTAAAATAACAGAAACTTTTTGCCTCCCCATGAATCATATTGTTTATTAAATTGATTTAATTTCTAACATTATTCGGGAGAACAGTTGAGCGCAGGACAAGTAATTATTTACCTCTTCATTGGTTTTATAATCTTCTCTTACCTGAGAAAATTCTTAAACAACAAAAAAATTGAACATTATGATCCTAGTGAGATAAGCAAAAGGATGAAAAATCAGAATAATATGCTCCTCCTTGATGTAAGGACAGATCCCGAGAGGAAAAGAGGCCACATAAAAGGATCAGTACACATTCCATTAAATCAATTAAGAAAAAGAGAGCAGGAATTGGAAAAGTATAAAGGAAAAGAAATAGTCTGCTACTGCAGGTCAGGGAGCAGAAGCCTTAATGCTGCAGTTTTTCTTCATAAAAGAGGCTTTAATGCATCAAACCTCAAGGGAGGAATATCGGCATGGAATTATCAAAATCACAAATAACCTGGAAATGGACTTTACGGATATTACCCGTTGCCCTGGGGGCGCTTGGCGGCTTTTTATATTATGATTATGTCGGATGTGTAACAGGGACTTGCGCGATAACCAGTAATCCCTGGCTCAGCACAGGGTATGGAGCGCTCATTGGAGCTGTGTTTACTTCCTGGAAACCAAAAGTAAAGAAGTGAATCTAACTTAATGAAAATTAAAAAGGAACTGTAAAATGAAGAAGAATCTGCATTCATTCGATCAAGTAATAAGAATTCTTTTAGCTGTTGTTCTCGGATTTTTAATCTTTAGCGGTACTCTGACTGGAATTGCGGGAATTCTCCTTGGAATATTTGCTGTTGTATTTCTTGCTACTGGTATTGTTGGTTTTTGTCCGCTCTATAAAGCAATCGGTGTAAGCACCCTTAAAGAAAAGCCCAAAACAGCCTGATTTGTCAGACAAATCACTTTGTTTTTAAGTTAGAATGTTAATTTAATCAGAAGGAGTATTAATGAATTACGGATTTTCAAAAGATATTAATTTACCGTATGATAAAGCTGTTGAAAAAGTTACTGAAGAATTAAAGAAAGAAGGCTTTGGAGTTTTAACTTCAATAGATGTAAAAGAAACATTAAAGAAGAAAATTGATGTCGACTTCAAAAAATATGTAATACTTGGTGCATGTAATCCGCCCCTGGCTCACAAAGCCCTGGAAAGTGAAGAACAGCTTGGACTTCTGCTGCCTTGTAATGTTATAGTATATGAAAATAACGGAGGATCAACGGTTTCCTTTTTCGATCCAATGATCATGACACAACTGATTGATAACGATCAATTGAAAGCTGTAGCTGAAGAAGTCCAAAGTAAAATGAAAAAAGTATACGAAGCCGTTTAATTTTAATAAAGAAAAAAGGAGAACCTGATGTCAGAACATCTTAATAAAGAATCTTTTAAAACAAAAGTATTTGATTTTGAAAAAAACCAGGAATGGAAATTTGAAGGAGATATTCCCTGTGTGATTGATTTCTGGGCGCCATGGTGCGGACCCTGTAGAATGGTAGGACCTGTTCTTGATGAGCTTTCCCAGGAGTATGAGGGAAAGATTCACATTTATAAGATAAATACCGATGAGGAACAGGAATTAGGAGCTATGTTCGGGATAAGGAGTATCCCTTCAATACTTTTTGTGCCTGTTGATGGCCAGCCCAAAATGGCTGTTGGTGCGCTTCCGAAAAACAATATCAAAGAGATAATTGACAAGGAACTGCTAACCGCAGCTGCCTGATCATTATACTTTTCCCCTGAAAGCCGGTAACTCCGGCTTTCTTTTTTTTAACAAGAAATTAATCCTGCAGGTCTGTAACGTCCCGCCTATAACTAATGATTGCCGTAGTTCTTCTCCCCCGCGGTCACCTTGAGATGCAGATAATTTTCCTTTGGAGGCAGGGGACAGGTAGCGAACCTGGTAAATGCACATGGCGGGTTATATGCTTTATTAAAGTCAAGAATAACCATATCAAGAGAATCAGGTTTATCTGCATATAAAAATCTTCCGGCCCCGTATGTATCCTCACCATTAGTTTCATCTGCAAATATGATAAAGAACTCGTGTCCCTCACTCACAGGATCAAGAGAATGCATTTCGCCATTTAGTCTGAATACAAGTCTTCCTTCTACGGTATCGTTTTCTACAGACCCTATTATGTTTGGTATTTCAATCACCTTAGGAGAAAGATATTTCTCAAATTTGGCCTCAACTTTCCATTTTTCATCGACAGGATATATATCTATTCCTTTGAATTCCTTTACAAGCGGGGCATCAAGGTCTCTTAATCTCACACCGTACTTTCCATTACGGTTTATAATAAACCACCTGAGAGAACCCGACTGCAGCACAGTTGTACTATCTGAAAGATCATCATTCATTTTCATTTCGGTTACTGATTGAGAGTCCGAAACTACATTCACCCCGGGGTTAATTTCAATAGTCACAGTACTGTCATTTAAAACGAAGCTGCCGAGATGATCGGCCGCATTTCCAGGAAAAATAATATCATTATCATCCGCACTGCCAAAGGAGTTTTTCCCCGGCTTCAGCCAATACAAACCAACCAGATTCAGCCAGCCTGTTTCAGTTTTTAATCTCGCTATTCTTTGCGTATGCCATTCTTTAATTGCTTTTATATATTGGGAATCACCCTTATCTTTTTCACACCCCGAAAGGGTTATCAGGAAAAGCAGAGAGATAATTGTAAAATTCCGCATTATAAAACCAGTAATAATTTCATAGCATATTATTAAGATAAAATAAGTTATTATAATGTGCACTGCAGGAAGCCTGCATAATCTGGTGACTATCCGAGGTACTCTTTAAGTTTTTTACCTTTTTTTGAAGTTCTTAACTTTCTTAATGCTTTTTCCTTTATCTGTCTGATGCGTTCCCTGGTAAGGTTAAACTTTAGTCCGATTTCTTCAAGTGTAGCTTTATGGTTACACCCTATCCCAAAAGTTAGTCTTAATACCTCTGCCTCCCTTTTGTCGAGAGTTGAAAGTATACTTTCGATTTCATTTTTCAGAGAGTCGTTCATTAGTTCTTTATCAGGCATTGCCTGGGTTTCATTCTGAAGGATATCCATCAAGGTAGCATTCTTTTCATCGCTGTTTTTCAACGGGGCGTCTACGGAAATCTGGCGGCTACCTATCCTTATAATTTGTGCAACCTCTTCAGAGGTAATTTCAAGAATCTTCGCAAGTTCCTCTGTTGTTGGTTTTCGTTCGAATTCCTGTTCAAAATTCCGGTAAGCTTTTCCAAGTCTTGTCAGATTTCCTACCTGGTTAAGGGGAAGGCGTACTACCCTGGATTGATCAGCTATGGCAGACATAATTCCCTGCCTGATCCACCAGACTGCATAAGAAATAAATTTGAATCCTCTTGTTTCATCAAACCTCTGCGCTGCTTTAACAAGACCAATGTTTCCTTCATTTATCAAATCTCCCAGAGATAATCCCTGGTTCTGATACATCTTTGCAACTGATACAACGAACCTTAAATTGGCATTAACTAATTTATTCTGCGCTGCTATATCGCCGCCTCTTATTCTAACAGCCAGATCAATCTCTTCATCCGGACTCAAAAGACTATATTTTCCGATTTCCTGGAAGTATTGATCCAGAGACTTATCCTCTCGGTTGGTTAACTGTCTGGTTATTTTCAAGTTGTTCGGGTTCCTTTTATTTGAATGTGTCGTTTAGCTGGATTTCTCCATTTTACACCTTAAGTCTAAGCTTAGTAAGCATACTTAAGTAAAAAGACCGCAAGAAACAAATGATTGTGAAATTTGATGGAGAAAAACTCAAAAAGGCAGGAAATGAAGAGTATTAATCATGCTGAAATATATAGCCGGCTCCCCGTATACTTATAAAATATACAGGCACGGCAGGATCCGGTTCAAAATATTTCCGTAACCTCGCAATAAAAATATCAACCGTACGTGTCTCAACATCAGGGTTCAGGTGCCATACGTTCTCGAGCAGTTCCTTCCTTGTAACAATTTCACCTTTACGTTCCACGAGGTACTTTAAAACCATTGCCTCATGAGGAGTAATCCTTATTTCTTTATCATCATGCATACAAATAAGGTTTTCAAAATTAATCTCATTATTGGCGAACTTATATACAGGTTTTTCTTCCGAAGTATTTTTATACCAGCTTTTCCTTTTCAGCATACCCTTTACTCTCAGTAAAAGCTCCTGCAGATGGAAGGGTTTGGTAATATAATCGTCGGCACCTTTCTCAAGTCCTTTTACCCTGTCAGATGCTTCAGTTTTAGCTGTAAGCATAAGTATGGGCATCTTAAGATCTTTCTCCCGAACTTTCTCAGCGACTTCATAACCATTAATGTATGGGAGCATGATATCAAGGATAATCAGATCAAATTTCCCTTCATTGAAATAAGCTAAAGCATCCCTCCCGTTTTTTGCCCAGGTAATGTTATAACCTTCTTCCGCAAGGTTATATTCAAGTCCTACTCCAAGGGTTTCTTCATCTTCCACCAGCAAAATATTGCTGCGTTTATAATTTTCTTCCATTTTACACCTCTTCAGAAATCAGATTCTCACCCGCCCCGGCTGTTTTTAAAACTACCGGCAGTTCTATTCTGAAAACAGAACCCTGGGAAATTCCTTCATTGGCAAGATAAATTTTACCCTTATGAAGTTTTATTATTTGCCGGACCTGGTAAAGCCCGAGTCCTGTCCCTTTTACATTGGGAATATCCTTATTATTTATCCTGTAAAATTTCCGGAATATCTTTTTCTTTTCTTTTGTAGGGATCCCTATTCCATTATCAGCATATTCAATAACCAACTTACGGGAATTACAACTTAACCTCACCTTAATATCCGGCTGAGCAGTAGAATACTTTATGGAATTATCTACCAGGTTATCAAAAACTATTTTCAGTGATTCCTTTACAGCCGCAATACTGCATTTCGCCTCACCCTCTATATTATAGTTTTCCTTTTTAACCCGGAACTTTTGAAATGATTCTTCTATTAATTTTTTAAGGAAATTATCTACAGCATATACCTGGTAATCTTTGAGGGATTTCTTTTTTTCCTGGGCAGAGATTTCAAGTATTGAATTTATTAATCTCTGCAGACGATCAGCATCGATCATCATAAGATCAAGGAACTCCTTTTGCTTTTCAGGAGGCACATTCCTCTGCCTTAGTGTTTCAAGATAGAGCTGTATAGAAGACAGGGGAGATTTAAGTTCATGAGTAACATTCGCTATAAAATTGTCATATAGTTCTCTCAACCTCAGCTGTACATTCAAATCCCTGAAGATTATAGAAGTTATAAATGAAAGGCCAATAAGAAGTACAAGTCCGAGTACAAAAGGAAGAGCATTCTGAACATCATAGAGAAGCTGAGGCGAAACCTGGTCGCCGACCTTTTCATAGATAATATAATTTGAAACATACCAGTATATCCATATTCCAAGAAGGGAGAGCCAGACGATCTGAGCAATAATAAAAATTAAGATATGATAAAAAAGAGGGTGTTTTCCTCTCATCATCCCTCCCTGATTTCACACAATAATAATATGTCTCCCCGGTAATATCCCCTAATCATTAGAGAAGTTCAAATCGCCTATTTCAACTTTTACATTTCTTTTACAAAAGGTTTGATAATTTTTACGCATAATTAAGCTGTTAATAACATTAATTATTACGGGGATTTCCAATGAAAATACTGCTTGTTTATCCTGAAACTCCATCTTCTTTCTGGAGTTTTAAGGATGCGCTGAAGTTCGTGTCAAAAAAAGCTCCTGAACCGCCTCTTGGATTGATAACTGTAGCAGCTATGCTTCCAGGCAGCTGGGAGAAAATACTGATCGATATGAATGTTTCTAGACTGGAGGATAAAGATATCCAGTGGGCTGACTATGTTTTTTTGAGCGGTATGAATATCCAGATTTCATCGTTTAAAAGAAGTAATAAGACGGTGCAACAAATTAAACGTGAAGGTTGTCGTCGGTGGTCCCCTAGCTACTACTCAATACAAAGATTTCCTTGGTGTTGACCATTTCATTCTAAACGAAGCTGAAGCAACCCTTCCTCCGTTTCTGGAGGATCTGGGAAATGGAAATCCGAAATACATTTACAGCTCGGCTGAATATCCGGACATAACCGTTTCTCCCGTTCCGATGTGGGAACTGCTTGAAATAAAGAAATATGCCTCCCTGTCGCTGCAGTATTCAAGAGGGTGCCCCTACGACTGTGATTTCTGCAGTATCACAATGCTGAATGGAAGAAAGCCTAGAACCAAAACTGCCGCACAATTTATGACGGAACTTGAAACCATCTATGGACTTGGATACAGAGGATCAATCTCTGTAGTAGATGACAATTTTATCGGAAATAAAAATAAGCTGAAAAATGAAATTCTGCCTGCAATGATAAACTGGTCATATTCAAAAAAATACCCATTTACCTTTATAACCGAGGTTTCGATGAACCTTGCGGATGATAATGATTTGATGGATATGATGATAAAAGCAGGATTCAACAGTATATTCATAGGAATAGAAACGCCAGGTGCCGCCAGTCTGCAGGAATGCGGAAAATACCAGAACCTTAAAAGGAACCTGATTTCCTCCGTAAAAATTCTTCAGCAAAAAGGTTTTATCGTATCGGGAGGATTTATAGTCGGCTTTGATAATGACGGACCGGATGTATTCCAGGAACAGATTAACTTTATTCAGAAAAGCGGTATTGTATCTGCAATGGTCGGTTTACTAAATGCTCCTGCCGGCACAAAGCTCTTCAAGAGATTGATGTCTGAGAACAGGATGCTGGAGACGTTCAGCGGCAATAATATGGATGGCAGCATGAATTTTATTCCCAAAATGAATTACCGTGATCTTATATCCGGTTATTCCAGACTTGTAAAAACCATTTATTCACAACGGGAATACTATTACCGTCTCAAAAAATTTCTCAATAACTATATACCCCCCTCCTGGAACAAAAACAAAATTCAATTTAAAGAGATCAAAGCATTTATAAGGCTGATCTGGCTGCTGGGAACCCTGGAGAAAGGGAGGAGATACTTCTGGAAACTTCTTTTATTTACGATATTTAAGCATCCTCAGAAATTCCCCCTAGCGATGACAATGGCTGTATATGGATATCATTTCCGGAGAGTAGCGGACAGGATATGAACAAGCAGGTTCCGTTAACCAATCTTTCTCACATCAGAGGTTATTAATTTTAAATAAATTGAGGGGAAAACGGAGGAATCAATGACTGACAAAGAAGTTCTGGATAAAATAAAGAATCTGCTCGAGGAAGAGCACAAGCTTTACTCAAAGGATGGCTTATCTACAGAAGAAAGAAAGGAAGCTGAAAAGGTCCGGGTTGAACTTGACCGCCACTGGGATTTGCTCAGACAAAGGAGGGCGCTGAAAGAGTTTGGAGATAATCCTGATAAGGCCGGTCTCCGCGGAACTGATACCGTCGAAAATTATGAACAATAATTCCTGTTAAATTCCAAAGTCTTTAAGCTCCGGGATTGAGTATTCCGAATAAATTAATTATTATTCAATGTATTAGTAGATCTATCCAAATAATTCCACTTCATTTTTTAATCTTAAAAATTTATTTATCAAAAAGGTATAAATATGAATGTAGGTATCTTAGGATCGGGAGTCGTAGGACAGCAGCTTGGTATTGGTATGGCTCGTCTGGGTCATGAAGTAAAAATCGGAACGCGGGATCCATCCAAGCTCGTGGACTGGGCTAAACAGGCAGGAGAAAAATCTTTAGTTGGAAGCAATGAAGATGCAGCTCAATTCGGCGAAATACTTATCCTGGCTACCGGCTGGGAGGGAACGGAAAATGCGCTTAATCTTGCCGGTAAGAAAAACTTCGCGGGTAAAATAGTAATGGATGTTACCAATCCCCTCGTTCATTCAAAAGGTGCTCCTCCCCGCCTTGATGCATCTCCCGGAGGTTCCGGAGGAGAGAAAATCCAGGCCTGGCTGCCTGAGTCAAAGGTGGTTAAAGCCTTTAATATAGTAAATGCATACATAATGACAGCACCCCATAGGGAAGAAGGTGATCCGGATCTTTTCATATGTGGTAATGATGAAGCAGCTAAAAAGCAGGTAATAGGATTAGCCGAACAATGGGGCTGGAAAAATGTAATTGATATGGGGGATATAACTGAAGCTTACTGGCTGGAAGCATTAGCAATGCTATGGATTCATTACGGATTTAAAAACAATATATGGACACACGCTTTCAAGCTGTTAAAAAAATAAGATACAAAAAAAGCCTTGTCCCCTGAAAGAGATAAGGCTTTTTTCCATCTGTTTATTTATTTACTGGGCAGTATGCATTTGTCCCGGTGTTTCGTGCTGTGCTACATTCCAGATAGCAAGCAGTCCAATTACAACACCTGAAATAAAGAAATTCCAGGGGACTACCAGCATAAATGCCACACCGCTCAGGAACAGCCAGATACCGATGATACCATTTACAGTACCCTGCCAGCTGTTAGACCTGGCTGCACCCCAGAAACCGAACACAAATGCTACTATTCCGGCGATTATCATACTTGATGGTGTTCTAATTGCCGAAACGAATGTGCTTATTATAAGCCATACACCTACTGCGAGATCCATCCATCCTTGCCACATAATTCCCTCCATATTTTATTCAACATATATTTCATTAATTAATTTAAAACCTTACATCGAATATTCAAGTTAGATACCCGGAGTAGTGCCTGGAATCAACATTCCTCTAAGTGATTCATTCGCAGAGTATTAGCCTGACCAGACCAATAAATTAACAGAATGACTGGTGATTTAAGGAACATAGCATATTTGTTAACTAACAACTAATTAAAAGGGGAAGTAATATCTTTCCAGATTTCTTTACCATATTTTTCTGCTGTCCCTTTATTTAAGTGATAAATTGAAACCACAAGACTGTCATTGTCCAGATAACGCGAAACCTGCTCGGCCGCTTCTATAGTTTCAGCAGGGGTTATTTCTTCCAGGCGCACAATATTTTTTTCACCCACAAATATTCCGTGCAGATAATTATTTCTTTCCGCTTCATAATACCCGGAACCCAGATCTTTATAATTATTATTTGTCAGTTCGCCCGCAGTAACATCGTTAATCAGGTTTGACAATTTTTTGTTTTTGAATAACGCTGCCCATGAAAAAGCCGGCAGTACGACATCAAGTTTAAGCGGATACTTATCAAAGTTTATCAGATATCTTCTTGAAATATCCCTATCATATATCGAATTCCTCGTCCTGATGTCGGAAACATCTGACATATTATAGAACATCAACATTCCCTTTTTTACCGGAGGAACTCCGGTCTGCTTAAAATACTTTACCTGGTGAAGTCTGATTGTCGCCGTTACCGCTATCTGTGAGGAATCGGACAGCTCTTTTAATTTGTTTAGCAATTGAAAGTATTTATCCCTGGTTCCCGTTGTCCAATCGCAATCCATTTGGATTTCTTTCAACGGTTTCATATAAATATTTTCAATCTTACGTGAGATTTTTTGGAAGATATTTTCAGCGAGAGTGTTTATTGATGAATCACTGATATTAATCAGTGTTCTGTTAGTTATAAAAACAGTGGGAATTATCTCGGGTTCGGTTTGATTTTTCCTCCCCCCTGAAATCTCACTTACTGGAACTGCCTGTTTAATATTCGTATTCCAATCAACATCAAAAAACCTTACATACATTTTTTTTATATGGTTCTCTGTAAGCCAGCGGGTTTCATGTTCATTCATAGTGAAATTTGTCTTCCAGAAGTAAACTCCGCGAGTAATTTTGTGGTTTGGAGACTCAGAACATCCGGCAGCCGGGAGCAAAAATAAAAGTATGCAAAGAAGTAATATATTTTTGAACAAACGGAAACTCCCCGAAGAAAATCTACTAAGCAGCAGAATAGTCACAATATAATTTTTATAATCTCATCATATTGAAAGTACTTTCAATCGAAAGCATTTCAAATTAGAAAATTAACTATGTATAAGCAAGAATATTTAAATCCTGCCTGGTTTTTACAACTGTAAAAAATCTTTCTTATTTTACTTCCATAAATTACAGTTCCTGATACGAGCAATTAACCGGGAGGCTCGCAAGTGAAAAAATTTGAAACTGAAGTTCACCTGAGCAGAGAAATGCGCCTTATGGACGCTACTCTTATAGGCGTGGGGGCAATGATTGGCGCAGGCATTTTCGTTCTTACAGGTATCGCCGCGGGTGTGGCGGGACCCGGATTGATCATAACATTCGGACTCAATGGTTTTGTAGCTTTGCTGACAGCGTTTTCTTATGCGGAGCTGGGCTCCTGTTTCCATGATGCGGGGGGAGGATATTTATGGGTTAAAGAGGGACTGCCAAAGTGGAATGGTTTTATTTCAGGGTGGATGAGCTGGTTTGCACACGCCGTAGCCTGCAGTCTCTATGCGCTTGGCTTCGGAGCTTACTTTGAGCTTGTACTTCATGAATTTAATATCGTAATGCCTCATTGGGGATTTTTGTCCCCTCAAAAAATCCTTGCAGCTGTAACAGCCATTCTTTTTGCCTATGTGAATTTCCGCGGCGCTTCTGAAACAGGTAAGATCGGGAATATAGTTACAATGGCAAAGATTGTAATTCTGATGATATTCATCGGCTTCGGACTTAACCTGATCCTGCACAGACCGGACTGGCAGGAGGCATTTACTCCTTTTCTGCCGCACGGATGGGGCGGCGTATTCAAAGCAATGGGTTTAACATTCATTGCCTTTCAGGGATTTGAGGTTATTTCACAATGCTCGGAAGAAATTAAGAATCCGAAGAAAAATATTCCAAGAGCTGTTTTTCTTTCCCTTATTATCGTCGTTCCAATCTACCTGTTAATAGCAGTTACAGCTCTGGGTGCAGTTAAGCCGGAAGGGATGACACCCTGGGATTACCTGGCTTCGAATAAAGAAACCGCGCTGGTTGAAGTTGCAAAATCATTTTTTGTGGGCGGTGGAATAATGCTGCTGGTCGGGGGAATTATTTCAACTATGTCGGCACTTAACGCGACAATATTTTCTTCCTCAAGAGTTGCCTTTGCAATGGGAAGAGACCGGAACTTTCCGACTTTTTTCAGTAAGGTACACAAGAAAAACTTTACTCCTCATCTTTCTATTTTATTCTCCTTATTCATCGTAGTTATAATGGCGATCTCACTACCCATAGAAGATGTAGCCAGCGCAGCCGATATAATGTTCCTTTTGTTATTCCTTCAGGTTAATATTACGCTGATAAGGCTGAGAAAGAAGCGTCCTGATCTTGACCGTGGTTTTTTTACCCCCTGGTTTCCTTATATATCAATAGTCGCGATTCTGATGCTTTTATTTCTTGCCATATATATGTTTAATTACAGTCCGACAGCCTGGATAGTTACCGGAATATGGGTAAGTATAGGCTTATTCATGTACAGGACATATGCATCAAAGCGCGAAATAGAGCATGTACGAAAAGTTCAATCTCTCGAAAGGCTTGAGAGGAAAGAATATAAAATTCTTGTTCCCCTTGCAAACAGAAATTCGGTTTCTAGTCTTACACATCTTGCCAAAGCGATAGCCGTAAAGGAAAACTCGGAAATTCTCTTCCTTCATGTAAATGAGATCAGGGAAGGAAGCCCGCTCGCAGTAGAAGCAAGTGATACGGAAAGAGCAATGCCGTTATTCGAAACAGCACGGAATGTGCTTGGAGAAACGGGGATAATCTCCCGTCCTATAGTTACCGTCTCCCATAGAATATCCGAAGGAATTGTTCAGACTGCCGAAGAGGAAAAATGTAATTTTATAATTGTAGGGAGAGAGAAAAACCCGACCTTCCTGGAAAGGTTCTTCTCATCTATAATCGACAGCGTAATACAGAGATTTCCCGGAGAAGTAGCCGTTCTTCATGGAACCTTCATTAAGGAACAGGTAAATACTATTCTGATTCCCTTTAATATAGACATACACGCTATCCTTGCCACGGAAGTAGCCCCTGCCTTCGTAGAATACTTTAACTGCAAAGTAAAGCTGCTTCTGGTTTATGAACCCGATACATCTCAGAGAGAGAAAGAACGGCGTGAGGAAAAAGCGAGGGAACTTATCAGGGAGAATAATATACAGGCAGAACTGGTCATCATGCCTGATTCAGATATCTTAACCTGTATAGTTGATGCATCGGCAAATGCCGATATGATAGTAATGGGAGGAAAGACCGGAGATTTCCTGGAGCTTTTATTCGGTCGGTCGCTTGCACAGGAAATTACAGAACAGTCGGCGTGTCCTGTTCTATGGGTCAAAGAATATGAAGAAAGAGAATCTTTCTGGAAATTATTGTTAAGATCACCAAAAGAAACCGGAGTTGAAAATGGATAATTCCATCGAAGGACCTTTTTTTGATTTTGGAAAAGCAATTATCGGATACCTTCCTAACCTGCTGGGTGGGATCCTGCTTCTCGCAATCGGATGGTTTGCAGGCTGGCTTGCGAAAAGGATTATAGTACAGCTGTTGGTAGCTTTCAGGCTAGAACGCTTGTTTACACGGGTAAGGTGGAGACAGACCCTTTCAAAAGCCGATATCAGATATGCTCTGTTCGGATTTATCGGGAATATAGTATTCTTTGTCGTATTTCTCATCTTCCTTTATACTGCTCTGGATGCGATGAATCTTTCGGTGCTGTCAAATCTGATTCAAAACGGCGTGTTGTTTATTCCCAAACTTATAGTGGCTCGATTAATTTTCGGAATAGGGTGGATAATAGCGGGAAGGGTTTCGAGCTCAGTCTATATAGCCCTGGCTAAAGAAAATGTACCAGGTTATTCTCTGGTCTCAAGGTTCTTGAGATTTGCAATCCTGCTTTTCTTCGCGGCAATGTCCCTTGCCGAGATTGAAATTGCCGTGGAAATAGTTATTATTGGTTTTACCACTATATTTATAACCCTGGCCGTCCTCGCCGTAGTTTTTGCGATAACGGGCGGTAAATCATATATTAAAAATTTCTTTAATAATATCTGATTTTAATAAAATAATGAAAAGGCAGAAGTGCCTTGTTTTATTTCTTTTGCCGTTGGTTTTCAGCCACAGTTACTAATTAATCTACAGTATTAAAAATGCGGCTAAAGCCGGGCTGTAAGTTAGGATTCATTAAGTCCGTTGACTAAAAGTCAACGGCAATAAAGCTGGTAATGCAAGCAAAAGTAATCTTTTCAATGGCTCAGACGTCTTCTGTCGGCTGCGCGGCCAACGGGCTCAAAAAGAAATACGGATTACTTAAGTAATACTCTAAAGTTCCCCAAGCCACTTCTGTGCAAATGAGCGACCTGCATCGGTAGCATCTTTTCCCGCCCGGTAACAAAGCTTCCAGAGATAACTCCTTCTTTCATATTCCTGTTTGACAAATACCTGCCTGTTGTATTGATCTGCGGCGGTTTGTGCTTTGAAATCCACATCCTTTGTCTCATCAAGAAATTTTGACAGCCATGTTTTTATTAATGATCGGGGATTATTTTCAGGGTAAGCCCCCTTCCATTCTGCAACCTTGTTGTTATATTCTGTCATCTGCTGATCATACATTTGCTTATACATATCTTCGACTTCTTTGCTGTACATAGGATTATCAGGATTATCTATTTCCTTAAGCTGTTCTTTAAATTGTTTGATGGTTTCATCGAACATACTCTGCTGATCAGCGGGCATTTTCGATTTTGTTTCCTCCATATTTTTTATACCCTCTTCTATATTTTTTCTCTGTTCCTCTTTCATTTCATCAATTGACCTTGGCTTATCAGGTGGTTCAGGTTTTTTATTCTCCCGCAGTTCATTATACTTATTCATGAATTCAGGCGTTGAGGAATAATCTTTCGCATACCTGGCTATTGTTTCAACAATTGAAGATCTTTCTGCCGAGGCAATTGATTTAAGAGTTCGGGGATTAGGAATATAAAAATTCGAATATGCGCAATTCGACCAGATCATATTTTTAGCACCGTCTTCATCCATCTGTATCTGCTGCAGGATATTCTTCATTTTATCGTCTATAAGTCTCCCTGCGCTGAAACCTACAATAACAATCGTAATAGGAATAAGAAAAAAGATCTTTTTCATAAAGGTTTCTCCCTGAAAAGTTAATTATAGAAGACTAAATTGACTAAATCCGGAATAGTTATCAAGAGTTTAACTTAATAAAATGTCGATATTTCTTGCTTTTATGATATTAAAGTGATATCATTACAATATCAACATTCACGAGGTTCAAAATGCAAACTGTTTCAGAAAAAAAAGCTTCTAAAGTAAACGGTTTTTTTGCTCTGCTTATTATTCTGGCTCTTATAGCGCTGGACGTACTCCTTTTCATTGATGGAGTCAAATCATATAATCATTCCTCTCTCTGGTACTTCTTACCTCTCACTTTCATTGTTATAATTGCCCTGGTGGGACTTATTACTGTCCAGCCAAATGATTCGCGTGTAATAATTTTCCTTGGTAATTACAGCGGCACTGTAAGAGAAACCGGATTCTGGTGGATAAACCCTTTCACCATAAAAAGAAAAGTCACTTTAAGAATCAGAAACTTTAACAGCGACAAAATTAAAGTAAATGATCTCCGGGGAAACCCCATTGAAATTGCTGCAGTAATTGTCTGGAGAGTTTTTGATACATCGCGGGCAGTATTTGATGTTGATAATTATGAAGAGTTCGTGGCTATACAGAGTGAAACAGCTATAAGGTCTCTGACCTCAGAGTATCCTTATGATGGAGATGAAGATAAAGCCTCCTTAAGGGGCAGTCCTCAGGAGATTGCTGAGAACCTGCAGAGACAAGTGCAATCACGACTCGAAATAGCAGGTGTTGAAGTTGTGGAAGCACGAATCAGTCACCTTGCCTACGCCCAGGAGATAGCCCAGGCTATGTTGAGGCGGCAGCAGGCTGAAGCAATTGTAGCTGCCAGGCAGAAAATAGTTGAAGGTGCTGTTGGAATGGTGGAAAGCGCCTTACTCGCTTTGAGCCAGCAAAATATTGTACAGCTTGATGAAGATAAGAAAGCCACTATGGTTAATAATTTAATGGTTGCACTGGTTTCTGAGAGAGAGACCCAGCCTGTGATAAATACCGGAACTCTATATCAATAAAGTTGAAAAGCATGATGATTACACACTTATCCCAGCTTACAGGTAAGACTTTAGTGCTCACACAACCTTCTATATGGAAGAAATATTTTGAAATAAGGTCGGAAGATGAAGTCTTGGGAAAAATAATTGTCAGTGGATTATTCGGTTCACGCATCCAGGCAAATATTATGGGAGGTGAATGGGAAATATATTATCCCCGGTTCTGGAAATCCGGAATTAATATCAGGGAAAAAGGCAGAGAAAATTCCTTTGCCAGTTATTCTCAGAAGTTTTTCAGCAAAGAAGGCACAATATTTCTGCCGAAGGGTCAAAGACTAAAGCTCAAATTCGGAATATTTAGAAGTCATTACGGAATCTACACGACAAGCGGAATATCTCTTGCAAGTATTAAGGATAAATTCGGATTTAAATCAAAAACCCTGATAAACATTGAAAACAGTTCGGAATTCCTGGATAAATACCCCTGGGTTATAATACTTGCATGGCATTTAATTATGAAAAGAAAACAAGCGGCTGCCGCTGCAGGATAAGAAAAGATGAGAAGTTATGACAGACAAGAAGAAGTTTTTATTAAGAATAGATTCTGATCTTTATGCTGTACTTGAAAAATGGGCGGCTGACGATCTCCGCAGTATTAACGCACAAATAGAATTTCTATTGACAAACGCGGCAAAGACTGCAGGAAGAAAAATACAGGCAAAACCAGGTGATAAAGAGGAGTCTAAAGATCAATCATAGTACTTTATGGATTAAAGCTCAATAACATCTCCTTTTTTAGGGTAGCTGACGGATTTATAGCCTTTGCTTTCCATTTTTTCTTTCAGAGGCAATGCCTGCACTTCTTCACCATGTACAAGAAATATATGCTTCAGTTTATCGGGTGATGAAAACTTCAGGTAATCCAGAAGACCATTCTGATCTGCATGGGCACTGAAATAATCCATCTGTTTTATTTTTGCCCTGACTTTATGAGGATCGCCGAATATGCTTATCTCTTCAGCGCCGTCCATAATCTTTCGTGCAAGCGTTTCCTGTGCAGCATAGCCAACAAAAAGGATCAGGTTATCGGGGTTTTCGATATTGTTCTTCAAATGATGCAGGACCCTTCCACCTTCTGCCATTCCTGATGCTGATATTATTATGCAGGATCCCCTGAACTCATTAAGCTTTTTTGATTCTTCGACATCACGTATATAAGTAAGCCGGTTAAAACCAAACGGATCTTCATGGTTTTCAATAAATACTCTGTAGGTTTCTCTGTCAAAACATTCCGGATGCATCCTGTATACTTCAGTTGAATTTACAGCAAGGGGACTGTCAACGAAGATAGGAATAGCCGGTATCCTGTTCTGGTTGAAAAGCTTATGCAGTATGTAAACAAATAACTGGGTTCTGCCCACAGCAAAAGCGGGAATAATAATTTTCCCTTTCCTCTCAAGGACTTCATTTATAACCTGAACAAGCTCTTCCTCAACTTCACCTGTGACGGGATGGAGCCGGTTGCCGTATGTACTTTCCATTATGAGTACGTCCAGATCTGTAAGGATATTGGGGTCTCTGATCACCGGCATTTCAGGTCTTCCTATGTCGCCGCTGAATCCAAGTCTGATATAATTACCGCTTTCTCTTATTTCAATTAATAATCCTGCAGAACCAAGAATATGGCCGGCATCTCTCCAGGTTGCTCTTACCCCAGGAGCAACTTCAATGGTTTTATCGTACTGTACGCCTATGAAATTTTCCATTGCTGTTTCCACATCATCAATGGTATACAGCGGTTCAAACAACTTTTTATTCTGTTTACTCCGCTTTTTGTTTACGAAATGAATATCCTTCTCCTGGAGGTAGGCCGAGTCCCGGAGCATAATCTGGCAAAGATCTACAGTTGCGGAAGTTGTGTAAATGTGGCCTTTAAATCCTCTTTTAACAAGATGCGGAATGTTTCCTGTATGATCGATATGCGCGTGAGAAAGGAGCATTACATCTATCTCCTCAGGATTGAAGAGAAAGTTTTTGTTTATCTCATATGCCTCTTTTCTCCGCCCCTGGTAGAGACCACAATCGAGAAGAATTTTTTTACCATTAACATGGAGTATGTGCTGCGAACCGGTGACAGTCTGGGCTGCCCCAACAAACTGAATTTTCAATATTTCACCATAAAGTTTATACTTCCTGAGATTTCCAGCATAAAATAAGTTTAATTTATAAGATAATAAACCTTACTGCTTCATGCATTCACTGCAATAAAACCTGGTTATAACCCCTGAAAAATTCACAAAAGGAAATGGTTCGATTGGATATTCGAATTTAAATACCTTTAAAAAGTTCAGACAAATCAAGACTTTGAGGCTTCTTCTTACCTGTAAGGGATATATATGTAAGCGCAAGACTCTCTTTACCCGCGCCCAGCACAGTGCTTGCTAATCCCAGGGCCTTTCCATAGTCTTTGGGGTCGAGGTTATTGAGAATAACACCCCATATAGCTTCTTCCAGTACGTTGTAAGCCGCATGTACCTCGTGCAGATCATATCCGGAATTATATCTTTCTGCAGCTATCTTTTCGGAATACTCTATAATTTCAACCAGACTTTTTTCTTTAATACAAACGAAAGTCAGATCGAACAATTTTTCAATCCGCTGCCAGTTTGCATTAGCACTGGCTGAGGAATAATGCTTTAAATTGGAGCGCAGAAGAGAATCAAAGGCTGTCCTGATTATTGCAGTCTGATTCTGATGGAGACATTCAAGAACGTTCATAAAAACCGCCTATCTGGAAAATAATTATCCTTTCAAAAATAGCAAAAAAATATAAATAGGGGTTCTATCACATGGGGTAATCGCTGGAAATCCTTAATTTTCATTATGTTAGCATGCATAATTTGGAAGGAAACAGAATGAAGATCCTTAAATACGTAATTATAGCGACTGCTGTTATACTGGCTGGCTGTTCATCACTTATGTTAGCGCCGGCTGATTTTTCATGGCCTGTCGAATCTGTCATCCGAGTTGATGATAACGGAATGGCAAAGGAAGACAGATATGCACTGTCATTTAATGCGAAGCCGCTCTATTTTGAGGAAACCGGCGATTCTCTTGCTTATCTTGATCGTGACTTAAGAGTAATAAGAGATACACTCGGCTATTATTATATAACCGGGAATAAATTTAAGAATGTTTATGTTTTTACGATGGGAGAAGGGGCGTTCAATCTCTACAATGAAATTCAGATATCCGAAACAGGTATTGCCAATCCTGTTTTCAACCAACGGCCTCCTTATATAGAATTAATTGAAGGAGACAATCAGTACTATTTATCAAACAGCGGGATTGAGAAGGAGAAAAAATAATGAGCTACAGAATAATAATAAATAGTCTTTTGCTTAGCCTTCTTTTTTCTTATTCGGTACTTGCCCAGTCGGATTATGAATTGGTTCAAGGTTTCAAGACAAAAGCTATGGCAATTGATGATTCCATCCGAAATGCATCTTCCAGTGAAGAGCTTCAGAATGCTGCAGATCAAATAGATTCCTTAAGGAAGGAGTACGCGGATAAAAAAGATTTACTTGATAAAAGTCTTTACCCGCTGAATTTTAACAAGACTTTTGAAAATCTTCAGATGGCATATGATCTTAGGAAAGGGGATTTCACACAGATAAATGTACTTCAGACCCAGGTATCCGGGTTAAAAGATCAGGTTGAAGTTCTTAATCAGCGTAATACCGATCTTATATCACGGGTTCAAACCCTTGAAGCCGCGAGCAAGACTGATAAAAGCCGTATCATACAGCTGGAAAGAACCGTTGCTGATCTTAAGGCATCACTTCAGAAAAGAGATGAACTCGTTATAAGTATGATTGACAGTCTTATTCCGCCCTCATACAGACAAAAATCAGAACTCAGTTCTGAAGAGAAGCAGAAAGTTTACTCTGAAGTTCAGAAGAACAACGTATTAAATAATGTAAAAAAATCACTTCAGGATAATATTAAGTTCCTGCAGGTTGCTTCTCTCACTGCCGAAGATCTAACAGAAATCAGGAACCAGCAGGAACAATTTGCAAAGCTGTGGAGGAGCGTTGGTCCTAAACTGGTAAGCATTTATTCCGAAAAGAATGCGGGCACCAATGAGTTGAAAGAAATAGATCAGACCTTTACTACCTGGAAGAACACACTTACCCAGCAGGCATGGAATTCTGTAAGGCTTATTTTTGCAGATTATGGAATAAACCTCCAGAGGTTCGCGAATGGCAAGGAATTCGCAGAAACCGCAAGCTCATTCATAAATGATGAAATCAAGAATGTCGGAGTGAAAAACAGCGGGGACTCACAGATCACATATAAAAGTTTTGCAGACAGTGCATGGTATGGAGAAGTAAAACCCACATGGGTTCCCTATCTTCTGGAGAATAATCTGCTTACAGAAGCGCAGAAAGATACTGTAGAAAATAAAATAACCGACTGGAAGAACAGTTTGTACGGCAGCGGGTTTAACTGGCTGTATATAATTATAGGACTCCTGGTTGTGGTAATCGTCATCCTGATTATAATTAAACGAAAACCTAAACCGATAACTCCTGAAAATCAGACGCTATAAATGATTACAAACTTTTGGAAAATAGGCATAGCCTGAGCGGAAGATTTCCGCCCTCCCGGTACTTAATGACATGGATTGGACACTGCGATTTTGTCATACGTTGAATTTTTATACAGTGCGAAAATCGTGATTTTTTCGTTAGAGCAAATACGGCATGACTACGGCATGCTCCCAAGAATAAACCGAATAAAAGGAGTATGTCATTTTTGTCATAGTGTTGAATAAATTAACAGCGGCGAAGGAGATTTCTTCACTCGATGATTCGCTCGCAAAGACTCAAGAGGAAGATTTCTCCCTGCCGGTCAAATGACAAAAAGTCATTCTTACATGAATAAACAGCAACGCTTTTTTTGGTAACCCGAAATGACTAAAACGGACTTATGACAGCCCGGTTTATATTTAAGTTATTGTATCTCGTTTGTTCTTACCACATTTTTCTTTGAATTGTCTTTACTTAATATCGAAGCCATCATATTTGGAGTTACAGGATCAGGTACTTTATTTTGAATGGCAGGCAGTGAATGCAGATAGGCAAAAATATTCTTCAGGTCCTCATCACTCGATTTACCAATTCCCGGCCACGGCATCGGCGGAAGTATGGGGCGGCCGATCCCCATATGTTTACCTGACCTCAATGCCTTAATAAACAAATCCTCAGTCCAGCTTCCTAGCCCTGTTTCAGGATCCGGAGTCAGGTTCGCAGTATATGATACTCCCCACGGACCTATCCACGCAGTTGCATCCATAGAAGAGTGTACCCACATCTTTGAATTCAACATTGCAGGATCAATATTCGCTATAGGCTCATCCTGCGGATGTCCCGACAATAATCTTGTTGTATCAGGCACAGGACCCATTGCCGTCATTACTTTAGGAGAATGACAATCATTGCATCCGCCCAGTTCAACAAGTATTCTGCCTTTCTCAATTCTTTCCTCGTTTGTAGGAACCTTCACCTCTTTCGAATTATCACAACCTGCCTGAATGAAAACAACCAATGCGAAAACAGCCGCCAGGAACACGGAAACTAACCGAACTTTTCTCATACTTAACCTCATATATTAAGTTATTATATGTTTAATGTTACACAACAGTTTGTATGCAGATATAGACGGAAGCTGGGTGTTCCGGCCTGAGGCCGTATACCCGGGGAAAATAATCTCTTTAATGGAAACGGAGGATAACTTATACTAATATTTGTCAAGACGCAATAGTTTCTTAAAAATTTTCCAATGTTTTGTGATAAATGATTCTTTATCTGCCTTGCCGGATTTGTGCAGTAAAAGTGACTAATTCGTTACACATATTTTTGGTAACGTTCAGATATTAGGATTAAAAAAGAAGGAAAATATGAAAAACATAATATCAGTTGTAATGCTAGTCCTGATAATTTTCGGCGAGTTAAACTGCCAGGAGACAAATTCAAAAAACAAAATGAAAGATGGAACTGCTATGGATAATGTATCAGCAAAAATCGATACCGCTACTTTCGGCCAGGGATGCTTCTGGTGTGCCGAAGCGATATTCGAAAGGGTTGAGGGTGTAAAATCCGTCGTTTCCGGGTATGCGGGAGGTGATGTTTCTAATCCCTCTTATGAGCAGGTCTGCAACGGGAATACAGGGCATGCTGAAGTCGTACAAATCGTTTATGATCCACAAATAATTTCATATGATGATCTTTTAAAAATCTTCTGGAAAACCCATGATCCAACAACTTTAAACCGACAGGGGGCGGATGCCGGCACCCAATACCGTTCAATAATTCTGTACCATAATGAAAAGCAGAAAGAAAAAGCAGAATATTATAAGCAGGAATTGGATGAGTCGGGAGCGTGGGACAAACCAATAGTAACACAGATAGTTCCGTTTACAAAATTTTATAAAGCAGAGGATTATCACCAGGATTATTTCGAAAAAAATCCCAACCAGGGCTACTGCTCATTTGTGATTGCCCCAAAGGTGGAAAAGTTTGAAAAAGTATTTAAGGATAAATTGAAGAAATAATTTGATGTCAGAAACAGAGCTGTCATAGTTTTATGGCAGCCCTGCCTGGAAATATTCAGAACAGGTGTCCGAAATTAAAATAAAACCCTATAGTTTCATTACTGAACCCGAAATCAGCCCTGACGATAAAATTATTCATATAAAACCTGAGGCCTGCTGCCGGAGATATTCTCCACTCAACAAAAGAAAATTTATCAAGTGAAGAAAAAACTCTGCCTGCATCGATTCCGGCGATACCCCCAAACCTCCACCAAACCGGGAATCTTAATTCAGTATTAATGAGTGTGAAACTTTTATCCAGAAATCTATCCTGCGGGTACCCGCGAAGGGTTTGATTTCCTCCTATTGGAAGCAGGAACTGTACAGGAATGTCATTTCCAATCAGCTGCTTCACCTCAATCCTGCCGGCAAGAACCAGGTTATGGAATAATATGCCATGGTAAGACTGAATGGTTAGTGAAGCTTTACTGAATGCTGAAGGTGCAGATTCGAAGCCGGCAGTGATATTCATTCCTGCGACAGGATTTATGATGCTGTTCCTAGTATCATACGACGCATAAAGAAGCAGGCAAATATTTTCAACACGTTTTTGAAATTTTCCGGAAGGCAATAATGCTTCAGGGAAATTAGTGTATCTGATGCTGCTGAATTTTAATCCTGCCTGTAAGATAAATGAGGGAGTAATGGTTCTGTTGATAATACAACTCAGCTCAAGGGGCTCTCTGGTATAAACCTTCCTGTTATCATAGGGAGAAAAGTTGCCGATTCCATAAAAATAATAGCTGATCCATTTATCATAATCGGCAATAAAATCAAAAGCATAACCGTAATCCTTTCCCTGCCTTATTTCATAATCAGGATATGAAAACTGAAACCTGTACCACCTTTCCCCCTTTGTGCTGTTATAGAGGATTGCATCATAGCTTTCATTTCTATCAAACAAATTCCGGAGATATCCTTTTATGCCGTAACCAAGACCTGCATCAGTATCATAAGTGATTATGGGAAAGACTTCCCAGTCAATCTCTTTTATATCTGAAGGTGCCTGGTTCCCGGAAATCTTTCCATCTACAGACATAGATGTGAATAAAAATATAAAAAGAATGATGTAATTATTTCTCAGGTACATCTATGAATATTCCTCCTGTTTAATCTTACAGAATAAAAATCATATTTATGTCAAAAAAATGTAAATAATTAGAAGAAAATTGTTATTAAGGATTGTGCATTTGCATCAGACAAACCGGGAAGGTGCATAAGGTCACTGAACCCATAAAGAAATATATTATATTGATTTAATAAATGAACTGGGAATTACTAACCAACTTTTCATTAGCCATGCTGGCAATCCTTAACCCTATCGGCCTTATACCGATATGGAGCGAACTGGCTGGTGATGAACAAAGGAATATACAAACTAAAATAGCGATTCTAGTAACGCTTACCTCCGGATTTATCCTGATCGTATTTCTCATTTTCGGAAGACAGGTTCTGGAGTTGTTTCATATAGATCTTCCATCTTTCCAGATGGCAGGCGGTATTTTTCTTTTACTTACGGGAATTCATATGCTTGAGGGGAAAATCACCAGACTTAAGGAGCGTAAAGAAGATGGGGAGAATTCAAATGAAATTGCTAAGAAACGATTTAAAAAAATTATAGTCCCGCTGGGTATACCTATGCTTGCCGGACCGGGTTCAATCACCACAGTACTTATTTATGGAATAAAAGCAGAGAACGTTTCGGATTATGCAGGGCTTTCCGTCATTTTGCTGGCAACAATACTGATATTATTTTTATTCTTCTATTCTTCGCACTGGCTGGATAAAAAGGTTGACAAACTTGTATTTACCGTATTTACCAGGATATTCGGACTTATAATAGCGGCAATTGCAGTGAGCTTCATTTTTGAGGCACTGAAGAAAGCATTCCCGTCAATCGGCTGAGACTTCCGGCTTAACGGCTGCAGCCGGCCTCGCAGGAATCAGCATAAGTGCGGATGCAGAAATCATGCTCACAATAAATGAAGCGAACCAGACTTCCTTACCCCCCATACTATCATAAACTAAAGTGCCAAGCCAGGGACCGAGAGTAAATGCAAGGCTGAAGGACATTTGAAAATATCCCATATATTCCCCTCTCCTGTTTGGCGGTGATATCTCAGCAGCAAAGGATGAACTTGCAGGGAATAAAATCATTTCTCCGAAGGTCCAGATTATGATCGTAATAATAAGAGGAACAACGCCGCTTACAAAAGCAGTCGCGCCGAATCCGAGGCCGATTAATAATGCTCCGAGCGCCAGAGATTTTTTCTCAGACCAGTTATTCATAGCTGTATTCAGAGGAACTTCGATAAATATTATCAGAACAGTATTTACAGCCGTAAGCATTCCGAAGGTTGATGTCTGAAAGTGAAGATCTTTTACAAGATATAGAGGCAGTACGCCGAGGTGCTGAAATATTACCATGGTGGCCGGAGTAATGGCAAGCAGGAAGAAAAGGAACCGAAGGTCTTTAAGAACAGACCCTTTGTGAGATTGAAGCTGCTCTACCTCCCTTTCAATTTCTTCCTTATTAATTTTGTACCTGATAGGATAAATAACCAAAAATATAGCGGCCAGGATAGCAGTAGCAGCATCAACGTAAAATATTATGGAGAAATTCAGCTGAGCTAAAAACCCAGCGGCTACAGGTCCGATACTCATACCCAGGTTGATCACAAGTCTGTTCATTGCAAATGCCGTCCGTCTTTTCTCGGCAGGAGCGATGTATGAAATGAGCGACATAACAGCAGGACGAAAAGCTTCATTAATTATCGACCAAAGGAGAGTAACTGCCAGCAGAAGCGGAAATCCTGTGATGAAGGGATAAAAAATCAGAATAATCCCGGAGAAGAAAAGTGAAATCTTCATGACGGTAAGTGATCCGATTTTATCTGCCAATTTCCCAATGAACGGGGCAGTAATTAAGGCCCCGAGTCCGTAAAAAGTAAGGATTAACCCTGCAGTAGCCGCATCTTCATTTAGCCGGGTGGTAAGATAAAGAGCAAGAAATGGAAGCACCATGGTTCCGGAACGGTTTATCAGGGTAGCTGCATAGATTACCCATAAGTCTCGTGATAAGCCTTTCACACCTTTCCACGGGTTCAAAGATATTCCTGTCGTTTAATTTTTGGATTGACAAATATAATGCAGATTTGCCGAATTGGATATAAGTATTAACAAAAAAAAAAGAGATGCCGTTAAACATCTCTTTCATATAACTTATAATTTATTTCGTCCTATTGCACGTTATAACTTAAAAGCTCCCAGGTTTCTTTAATGTTATCAAACCCCTGTATTCGTCTATACATTTTAACTATTCCGACATTCTCAACAAACCATGTAATCGAGTAACCATATACATTGAAACTGCCCCAGTTTCTTTCAATCCTGAAAGCATTTGAAAAGTTATCAGCGGGAACCGAGACTGCTTCGTTATTTTTTACGATTGATGAGTCATATACCTGGTCAGGGTTGTTCCATGTCTTACCCACTTCAAGCGGGAATACAATTTTATGATCCACAACATTCGGGAAAGAGTCTTCATAATAATTTACAGTACTTTTTTCCACGTTTACATAAATAGTATCGTTATAAGTATTTGATTTTCTGACCCACACTGTCAGATCTTTCCCATTACCTGTGGTTGTACCAACAATACTAACTGTAAGAGTATCAACGGAACCTGTAAGGCTGTCTTGTACAGCATAAACCCACTGATCGCCGACTTTATTCGGAAAAGATGTCGCATTAGCTTCAGGGGGATTATTCTCCATGGAATTCTCACAAGCTGACAGCAGCAGAGGAATAAATAATGCAATAAATATTTTTAAGAGGGCTGATTTCCTTAACATATAGTTTTTCTTCCTTTATTAAATGATAGTATAGCTTAACAAAATAAGGAATAACAGAGGCAGGGAAAGGACACAAAAATCATCAATATTAATCAACATCACGCCGTAATCACTAATTCCGGTTAACTATTATAACACCAGCAATAATTATTAAACCGCTGATAAGCATCAGAAGTGTAATAGTTTCATGCAAAAAAATCCACGCAGAAAATACTGTGACAAAAGGTTCAAAGTAAAGGAAAGCGCCAACTTTAGATGAATCCATATCCTTGAGTGATTGAGCCCACAAAACGTAAGAAATGCCGGAACAGAAAATTCCAAGGAATATTATAGATATCCAACCTATAGATGAGAGATGTTCGAGCCGCATAAGAGTATCCCTATTAGCCGTAACAGGAAGGATGAGTATAGCCATCATTATAAAAAGATACAGGATTGTCATTAGAGGCGGATAGGTAAGACTGATTTTCTTATTAACCATAGAATAAACACCCCAAGTAAACGCACTTGCCATAACGAGAAAATCACCCTTGTTTGATATGAACCCGACAGAGGAGAAATCCCCTTTGCTGATAAGCAGAAAGAGTCCGGCGAATGCTAAGATTATTCCAAGGAATTGCTTCAGGTTAATTTTTTCTTTGAAGAATATCATTCCCATAATGGCTATATAGATCGGAGCAGTGCCGATAATCCATCCTGTATTGGCAGCGGAGGTATACTGAAGTCCTGTCACCTGGATCCACAAATGAAAGACTGCAATGGCCGCCAGCAGGAGAATGAAGGCATGCTGTTTAAACTTTATAGAGAAATCCCTTTTAGTGTAGACAGCAAGAATTAGTAAAAAAGCAATTCCCAGCAGAAGACGTAATATAATAATCATAACAGGGGTCAATTCATTTAAGGCAGTTTTTGTAGCTATAAATGAAACTCCCCAAAAGATAGTAGCAAGAAGGGGTTTGAGGTAAGCAGCCGGACCGCCCTTCATAAATCCTTTATAAGAATAAGGACTACCTTGCATAAAGGCCGCCGGTTTGTTCCAGCCAGTCAGCTATTTTATCAGAAGCTTTTGAAATATCATTATCAGACACATCAACCTCGAGAACAGGCAGAACAGATCGGGAAATAAGACTCGCCATTAATGCCTGTTCCTCAATGAACATATGAATATTATCATACTGTTTAGGATTTCCCGAAACTTTTAATCTTTCCTCCCTTGCTTTGAAAAAGGATGCCGGAGAGCGTGTACAAAAGACGAGATGGAACCCAAGGTTATTCAATCCCTCCTCAAGCCATCCGAAATCATACTGCCTGTTTTGAGCTTTTATCTGATAGGCTTTCGTTGATATATGGAAGCGATCAATTATCCACGAATAATATTTCTGGAGTTCAAACAATTTTAACCAGGTTCTGTAAGTTTCCATCGCCAGGTTTTCTTCCTGCTCTTCAAAATTTATTAACCCTCTTCCCCAGGGAAAATTGGTAAAGGAACACCATTCGGCTGAGATTAAAGGTGAGTGATACCTGTATTTCCTTGGTCCCACAATCCGGGGGTGCTCATTCAGGGTAAAAGCAATTTCTGTTTTAAAGGTAAGTCGTGTTCCTTCGAGAATTATTTTAGGACAAAGTTTTCCGCCCATATTTTATTTTGATTTTTTTGTTTTTCTGGCTGAGGAATAATCTTTGAGATAATAGTGTATCGTAGTTTCGGGCATCTCAACTTTTGTTATTTCAACACCGCTCTTAGTGTAAAAGTCGGTTGCAAGCGTATCATGAAAATCCGAGAAAACAACCACGCGTTTGATCCCTGCGGCAATCAGGGCCTTGGCACAGGTAGTACAGGACATATTAGTAATATATGCTGTTGAACCACTAATATTTATTCCATGAATTGCCGCCTGTACCAGGGCGTTTATTTCAGCGTGATTTGTTCTCACGCAATGGTTATCAACCACCAGACAACCCTCGTCCTCGCAGTGAGGCTGCTCGGGCAGCGAACCATTATATCCTGTAGCAAGAACAAATCTGTCTTTAACAAGGACACAGCCGCAGTGCATCCTGGGGCAGGTAGCCCGTTCGGAGGCAAGCATTGCCAGTTTAAGGAAGTATTTATCCCAGGAAGGTCTTTGATTATTTTTCATTTTAGTCAAAATTATTTTTGATACCTAAAAATAAGAATTATCACTGCAAATCTAATCCGCCGAAGACCGTCTTTTTAAGGTTTACCCATTCCGGCTTAAGAATGCTGTAATAAATTGTATCCCGTCTTCTTCCGTCCTGCATCAGGGTATGACTCCTCAAAATCCCTTCTTCAGCGGCTCCGATCTTTTTTAACGCTTTACGTGACTGCAGATTCAGAACATCAGTTTTAAATTCTACCCTTTCGAACTCAAGTTTTTCAAATACATATCGAAGCATTAAAAACTTACATATTCTGTTTAATCCTGTTCCCTGGAATTCTCTGCCCAGCCAGGTTGCTCCTATTTCGAGTCTCTTATCTTTATTCGAAATATTCCCGAAGCTGCTGCAACCCGCTGTGCTATTGGTCTTCTTATTAATGATTAACATAGGATAAATGACTCCCTTCTTTTTATGTTCGAGAGCTCTTGATATATACCCTCTCAGTTCCTCATCATTCAGGCATCTTGATACGTTGAATCTCCAGATCTCATAGTCGTATGCGATTTTCGAAAGACCTTCGAAATCCTCCGGGGTCATTGGTTTAATTAATACCAAATCATTTTCAAGCACTATATGTTCGGAAAAACTGAACTCCATATAAAATTATCTTATTTTAGCGGCTATTATAAATGGAATAATTATAAAGGACACATAATGAATCCCGGTAAATTTAAGGCTCTTTTAGTTAAAGAAGAAGACGGAAAATTCATTCGCGAGATTACAGAGAAGAAAATTGAAGATCTTCCTGAAGGAGAGGTACTTATAAACGTTAAGTATTCCTCTTTGAACTATAAAGATGCCTTATCCGCCTCCGGAAATAAGGGGGTGACCAGAAAATACCCTCATACACCGGGAATTGATGCAGCAGGAATAGTAGTCGATACAAAAAGCGAGAGATTCTATGAAGGGGATGAGGTGCTTGTAACAGGATATGACCTTGGAATGAATACTTCAGGAGGATTTGCGGAATTCATCCGCGTACCGGCCGCCTGGGTGGTAAAAATTCCCGACAGGCTTTTCCTGAAAGAGAGCATGGTATTTGGTACAGCAGGATTAACGGCAGCGCTTGCGCTGGACAGGATGCTGCAGAATGACCTGGCCAAAGAAGGTGAAGTACTGGTAACTGGTGCTTCGGGGGGTGTTGGCTCAATGGCGGTAGCTTTGTTGGCCGGTCAGGGATATAACGTTATAGCAGGAACCGGAAAAACTGACCAGGAAGAATACTTGAAAGAGCTTGGAGCTGTTGCCCTGCTCTCACGGGAAGAAATGATGGATAAATCACGGAAAGCCCTCCTTTCAGGCAGATGGAGTGGTGTTGTTGATACTGTAGGAGGAGAAATACTTTCAACAGCTATTGCATCTACCAGGCAATGGGGAGTTGTAGCAGCTTGCGGTAATGCTGCCTCGGTTGAACTTAACACAACGGTTTTCCCTTTTATCCTCCGTGGAGTAAGTCTGCTTGGTATAAATTCTGAAAAAACACCAATGGCGCTGAGAGAAAAAATGTGGGAGAAACTTTCCAGCGAGTGGAAACCCCGTAACCTGAACATAATCAATCAGGAATGTTCACTAGAGGAAACAAATAAGAAGATTGATGAGATCCTGGAAGGAAAGATTAAAGGAAGAATTTTAGTTAACCTTGACAAGTAACAGGCAGGATATAATTTACAGCAGCAGTTGTACACGAACCATCATCTCTTTTTTAACCAGATCTTTCGGCCATCTGTCGGCCTCCCAAAGGCTGATTAAACACCATATTGCAGTATTTGAAGAGTAAACCGAAGCTTCGAAAGGGCTTTTATTATAAATTTTTCTCTACAAGGTCTTTAACGGCAGCTGCCCAGGTATCATTATCGTTAAGGCTTTCAACAAGCTGTACTTTCTCTCCACCATGTTCTCTGAACAGTTGCTGATATTCGTCGCCTATTTCGATAACAGTTTCGAGGCAGTCAGCCACGAACGCAGGACTAAAGACGAGCAGCTTTTTAGCTCCCTTTTCAGCCTGTGCAATCACTACCTTATCAGTAAAGGGCGTAAGCCAATCTTTATCAAGCCGAGATTGAAAACTCACAGTATATTTATCAGACGGGATTTTCAACCTACCCGCAAGGGCTCTTGTGGTAGCATAGCACTGAGCTTTATAGCAGTATTTGTTATCCTCCGTGATTTCATTTTCGCAATTATGATCAGTGCAAGGCTTACCGTCATCATATACCTTGTCAACCTGTCTGACCGGGAGTCCATGGTAGCTGAAAATAACATGATCATAATCAGATATATTGTACTGCTTTCCTCTCTCAGTAAAAGCATTCAGGTATCCCTCATCATCCCAGAACTGCGTAATCATTTTAACTTCAGGAATCACCCACCACTTTTTTATGATTTTCATTGCTTTATCCACAGCCGAACCGGAGGTGGCAGAAGCATAGTGCGGGAACAAAGGGAGAATCAGAATGCGGTCAAAGTTTTTCTTTCTCATTCTTTCAAGCACCTCATCCATCGAAGGGCTCTGATACCTCATCGCTAGTTCAACCTCAAATGAATCACCTAGAATATTCCGGAGTTTTTGAGCAAGACTCTCACTATAAAATAAAAGAGGTGATCCGTTTTCCGTCCACAATTTCTGATAAATTTTTGCCGACTTTGGAGCCCTGAAAGGAACTATAATCAGGTTTACAAGCACATTCCTGGCAGCCCACGGAATGTCTATAACCCTGGCATCATTGAGGAATTCACGTAAATATTTCCTTACGTCAGGAACAGACGGACTGTCGGGTGTACCCAGCTGAATTAACAGTACTCCAGTTTTATTCATATTCTTTTCTCACGATTTTATAATTACTTAACAAGTATTCAAAGGAAATAGTTTTATAATTTAACCAAATTTATTTTTAAGTTCATTCTGGGTAGATTTGAGAGGTTGATTTTACCGGAGGAATAATAAGGTGAGACGAATTTTATATACGGCAATAATACTGCTGATTTCAATATTGAGCATAAATGCTCAGCCCAAACCATATGTAATTCTGATAAGTTTTGACGGGTTTAGATGGGATTATGCTGACAGGGGAATTACACCTCATTTTGATGTTATTAGAGATAGTGGGGTTTCTGTTGAATCACTGCGTCCCTGTTTCCCATCAAAAACTTTCCCGAACCATATTTCAATTATTACCGGAATGTATCCGGCGCATCACGGCATAATATCAAACGGGTTTCGGGATCCTTTCAGTAATGAATATTACGCCCTGGGTGATTCTAACGCAGTAAAAAATGCGGTATGGTACAAGGGTGAGGCTTTCTGGGAGACCGCGGAGAGACAGGGAATCAGAACAGCGAGTTATTTCTGGCCGGGTTCAGAGATATCGCTTTCATACAGGCATCCAACTTATTATAAAAAATATGAACATCTTCAGCCTTACCGTCAAAGAGTTGATGGTGTTATTGATTGGCTAAAACTTCCGTATGATAAACGTCCTCATTTTATTACTGCCTATTTTGACGCTACAGATACTTACGGTCACCGATACGGACCGGATTCCCCTGAAACAAATTATGCAATTGCTCAGCTTGATTCAATCCTGGGTTATTATTTTGACAGACTAAAAGAGATCAGCCTATTTGACAGCACTGATATAATAGTAGTTTCGGACCACGGGATGACAGATGTCAGTAATAACAGAACTGTAAATATCGATAAAATCCTTGACGGGCTAACGTACGAACAGAATGATAATGGCCCTTTCATGATGATCGAACCCGAAAAGGACAGGTTAAACGAAATCTATACCCGTCTGAAAAAGGAGGAGGATCATTACCGTGTATACAAACGGGAAGAAGTTCCTGAATATTTTCATTTCTCCGATAATCCTCTTATAAGCCAGCTAGTGCTCATTGCGGAGAATGGCTGGAGCCTCGAGACAGATAAGTCGATTGAACATAATAAGAAGTATAGCAGTAAAGGAAACCATGGATATGACAATTACTGGATGGATATGAACGGAATCTTTTGTGCAATGGGACCTTCATTCAAGGTAAACTACAAGATCGGAACTATCAACAACATTGACATATATCCATTACTATGCAGGATATTTGAAATAAAGCCGAATCCTCTTATAGACGGACGAATTGACAGGATTGAGTACATCCTAAAATAAAAGCTTATGATGAGGTCACGAATAATTTATCAGGAAACGTGGCTGAGTATATTATTTTTTCTCAGCCTATTCCTCTTTTTCTTCTTTCTGTTCCGCTTCCTCGGCCTCAACTTCAAACTTTAATCGCTTAACAAGTTTACCGATGGTTAAGCCCTGTACTCCGATCGAAAATAATACTATAATATATGTTACGGCCACAAAAAAGCTCTTATGCATATCAGGTTGAAGCGCAAGTGCAAGGGCAACCGAAATACCACCTCTGAGTCCTCCCCAGGTTAAGATAAGGATGCTATGCTTTGTAAATGTATGTTTCATGGCCTGTACAGGGATTCCCACAGATACGAAACGGGCAAATAAGATAACGACAACACCAAACAGACCAATAAGCAGGTAAAATGGTTTAAGGTCTATTACTAGGAACTCGAAGCCTATCAGCATAAACAGCAGAGCATTAAGAATTTCATCTGTCATCTCCCAGAATTTATCAACATATGACTGTGTAGTATCTGACATTGCATACCGTCTTCCCCTGTTGCCGGTTATAATTCCAGCTACAACCATAGAAAGCGGACCGGAAACCTGCAGTATCTCTGCAAGAGAATACCCGCCTGTCACAATCGCAAGGGTTATAACAACCTCAACCTTATAATTGTCTATGGATTTAAGGAGATAAAACCCGGTGTAACCAAGAGCAAACCCTAATATAACTCCTCCTACAGCCTCGCGCAGGAAGAGAAGTCCTACATCAATTGCCGACAGGTTTTCAATTCCTATTTTGGCGACCTGGTATAAACTAAGAAAAATTACAACTGCAACACCGTCATTAAACAGTGATTCACCTGTTATTTTAACCTCCAGACTTTCAGGGATGCCGGCCTCCTTCAGGATTCCCAGCACGGCGATTGGATCAGTGGGCGAAATAAGAGCCCCGAACAGGAGGCAGTAAATGTAATCTATCCTGATTTTTATAAGCTCCATGAAGTAGTAAAAGACTGTTCCAACAATAAAAGTTGAAGTTATTACACCGAGAGTTGCAAATATCATCACAGGATATTTGGACCCAAGGAGCTTTTTGGAATTAACATTTATCGCCCCCGCAAAAAGCAAAAAACTTAGCATAACGTTAAGAAGGATATTGGAAAAATCGATGCCCTTTATCGTCTTAGTAATTTCCTGTTTGAATCCGATATTAAGATAGCCCAGACCTACCAGTCCAAGAGACGTTATAAGTGCTATGAGCATCATCCCAATCGTATGAGGAAGGCGAAGAAATCTATAGTTTATATATCCGAAAGCTGCGGAAAGAACTATTAATACCGATACAACATGAAAAAAGTTCATTAATATTTATGCAAGCTAAATGAATTAAGAATATCTGATTTTTTAATCAGCAGAGGGGTGATAGATATAACTTCGGGCTGGAAATCAAGTTGGAGGATAATTGTTCAGGAAGTCAGCTAGACTTCATAATTCAAAATGGGTCCCAGCCATCTTTCAGTCTCTTCCTTGCTCATCCCTTTACGCTTATGGTAATCGAGAACCTGGTCCTTGCCAACCTTTCCCACATTAAAATACTTAGCTTCGGGGTGCGCAAAATATAGTCCGCTTACTGAAGCTGCCGGATACATTGCAAGGTTTTCTGTTAACCGTATTGAGGTATTTTTCTCTACATCGAGTAAGCTGAATATTATAGTTTTCTCGGTGTGGTCCGGCTGGGCCGGATAACCAGGGGCAGGACGGATCCCGAGGTATTTTTCCTTTATCAAGCCGGCGTTATCCAATTCTTCCTCCGGTGCATAACCCCAGTATTGTTTTCTTACAAGCTCGTGAAGATATTCAGCAAATGCTTCAGCGAGCCTATCCGCAAGTGCTTTAGTCATGATGCTGTTATAATCATCATGGTCAGCTTCAAACCTATTCACAAGTTCACCAGTTCCTATACCTGCAGTAACAGCGAAAGCTCCGACCCAATCAATTATTCCTGTTTCTTTAGGAGCAACATAATCTGATAGAGCAAGATTAGGGAGGTTGTCCGTCTTCTTTGTCTGTGACCGGAGTGTATGGAAAACTCTCCTGATACCTCCGCGATGTTCATCTGTATAAACTTCTATATCATCACCGACGGAGTTTGCCGGGAATAAACCAAAAACCCCGTTAGCGGTAAGATGCTTTTCCGTTATTATTTTATCGAGCAGTTGTTCTGCATCCTCATAGAGTTTCCTGGCTTCAGAGCCGAAAATTTTATTATCAAAAATTGCCGGATATTTTCCTTTCAATTCCCAGGTCAGGAAAAAAGGCGTCCAGTCAATATATTTTCGAAGATTTTCAAGGGGGAAATCATTAAGAACAGTAATTCCCTCCTTTTCGGGTCTGATGATACGGATTTTAGACCAGTCTGTTTTTAATTTGTTTTTCCGTGCTTCTTCAAGCTGGAGGAGATTATTCTCTCCTTTTTTCCTGTTATGCATTTCCCTAAGGTTTGAATACTCATCTTTAATTTTTGCGATATAGTCCAAAGAAATTGTTTTATCAGGATTAATCAGATTACTCACAGCAGGAACACTTCGTGAAGCATCAAGGACATGAACTACAGGACCGGAATAATTCGGGGCGATTTTAACTGCAGTATGCACCTTCGAAGTTGTTGCACCTCCGATCAGTAGAGGTGTAGTGATTTTCCTCCGTTCCATCTCTTTAGCTACATGGACCATCTCATCGAGGGAAGGAGTAATTAATCCGCTCAGGCCAATTATATCTGCGTTTTCATCTGCGGCAGTCTGAAGTATTTTGTCTACCGGCACCATTACTCCCAGGTCAATAACATTATAATTATTGCAGCCCAATACAACCCCAACGATATTTTTTCCAATATCATGTACATCGCCTTTAACAGTAGCCAGAACTACTTTACCCGCCTCTCGTGTATCATTTACCTCTTCCTTCTCCTTTTCTATAAAAGGAATCAGGTAGGCGACAGCTTTCTTCATCACTCTGGCACTTTTCACAACCTGCGGCAGGAACATTTTACCTGAACCGAATAAATCACCCACTACATTCATTCCGTCCATAAGAGGACCCTCAATAACCTTTATAGGTTTACTGTATACTTTTCTTGCCTCCTCGGTGTCCTCTTCAATATAATCAACAATACCTTTAATGAGAGCATGCTTTAAGCGTTCATGTACCGGCGCATTACGCCACTCATCTTTCTTTATTTCCTCTTTTCCCTTCTGTTTTACGCTCTCTGCAAATTCAACGAGCTTTTCTGTTGCTTCAGGATTTCGGTTCAGGAGAACATCTTCGACCAGGGTCAGAAGTTCTTTTGGGATTTCCTGGTAGATTTCGAGCTGACCGGCATTAACAATTCCCATATCCATACCTGCCTTTATAGAATGATAAAGAAAGGCAGAATGCATAGCTTCACGCACGACATCATTTCCTCGGAACGAAAATGAAATGTTACTCACCCCGCCGCTGACTTTTGCAAGCGGAAGGTTTTCTTTTATCCATCTTGCTGCTTCAATATAATCGACGGCGTAATTGTTGTGCTCATCAATTCCTGTTGCTATCGTAAGAATATTGGGATCAAAGATTATATCCTGAGGCGGGAAACCAACCTCTTTAACAAGTATATCATAAGCTCTTTTGCAGACGGCAATCTTTTTGTCGAAAGTGTCTGCCTGACCTTTTTCGTCAAAGGCCATTACTATAACCGCAGCACCATACTGCAGAACTTTAGTAGCACGCTCCTTAAATACTTTCTCTCCTTCTTTCAGACTGATAGAATTTACTATTCCTTTCCCCTGGAGACATTTAAGTCCCTCCTCAATCACGCTCCATTTTGAAGAATCAATCATAATTGGAAGCTTCGCGATATCCGGTTCGACAGCAAGCAAATTCAGAAATTTCCTCATCACAACTTCAGACTCTATCATACCTTCATCCATATTCACATCAAGGACCTGGGCACCGCCTTCAACCTGGTTTCGCGCAACCGAAAGTGCTTCCTCATAATTGTCTTCTTTAATCAGTCTTGCAAATTTCTTTGAACCTGTAACGTTCGTTCTTTCACCAATATTCATAAAATTTGAATCAGGTCTCATTACAACCGGTTCAAGTCCGCTCAATCTTAAATATGGTTCCAGCATGGGAATTTGTCTTGGTTTTATATCAGCCACAAATTCCGAGATTGCCTTTATATGCTCCGGGGTAGTTCCGCAGCATCCTCCAACAAGATTATAGAATCCTGATTCACCAAATTCCTTCAAAATACCAGAAGTAGTTTCTGCGGTCTCATCATACTCACCCATTTCATTCGGAAGTCCCGCATTAGGATAAACATGAACATAATAGGGCGCTATATTTGAAAGCTCTTCAAGAAAGGGACGCATTTGTGCTGCTCCGAGGGAGCAGTTCAACCCTACGCTTAAGATATTTTTTGCATGAGAAATTGATATAAAAAAAGCTTCCGTAGTCTGGCCTGAAAGCGTTCGTCCGCTGAGGTCTACAATTGTACCTGAAATAATAAGCGGGATTTCTTTTCCTGTTTCCCGAAGATATTCTTCAATCGCATATATAGCGGCTTTTGCATTAAGGGTATCAAAAATTGTTTCGACAAGGAGTATATCGGCACCACCTTCAATGAGCCCTTTTGCCTGATCATAATAAGCTTTAACCATCTCTTCAAAGGTAATCGAGCGGAACCCAGGATCATTTACATCGGGTGAAATAGACAGGGTTTTGTTAGTGGGGCCGAGGCTTCCTGCCACAAACCTGGGTTTTGTCTTATCCTTTAAATTAAATTCATCAACAGCGGTACGCGCATTTCGGGCAGCAGTAAGATTAACCTCGTAAACAAATTCCTGCGTTCCATAATCAGCTAATGAGATCGCCGTACCATTAAATGTATTAGTTGAAATTATATCAGCGCCGGCCTCCAGATAAGCACGGTGAATATCACATATTATCCCGGGCTGTGTCAGGTTTAGTATTTCATTATTACCCTTCAAATCCTTAGGATGTTCTTTAAACCTCTCTCCCCTGAAATCTTTCTCAGTAAGCATATGCCTCTGGATTAGTGTCCCCATTGCTCCATCAAATACAAGTATACGCTCTTTAAGCACATCTTTCAGAATATTAAGTTTAGATTTCATCTGTCCGAATTTGTTATTAGTAATAAAGTATTTTTAAGGGTCAGCCGATAGCTTTATAAAGTTATCAAATATAACTAAATTGCTTTCTATTATAAATCCAATTTATTAATAAAAAATAAGTAAGTATGATAATAGTTACGGGAGGAGCTGGTTTCATCGGCAGCGCTATTGTTTGGCAGCTCAATAACCTTGGCAGGACTGACATACTTATTGTAGACGAGCTGGGTTTAACTGATAAATGGAAAAACCTTGTGCCTCTGAAGTACTATGATTTTATTAATAAAACTGTTTTTATTGATAATCCGGATAAAACGGGTAGTAACATTGATGCGGTTATTCATATGGGGGCTAATTCTTCAACTACCGAAAGAAATGCAGACCATTTGCTAACGAACAACTATGAATATACGAAACGCCTGGCAGAATTCTGTATACAAAAAAATATAAGATTTATATATGCCTCATCCGCAGCAACATACGGCGAAGGGACCTCCGGCTTTGATGACAGTGAAGAACTTGCCTGCAACCTTCGTCCTATGAATATGTATGGATATTCCAAAAACCTGTTTGATATTAAGGCACATCGTGAGGGTTGGTTCAGATCTATTGTTGGTCTGAAATATTTTAATGTCTATGGTCCGAATGAATATCATAAAGGTGATATGAGGAGCGTGGTGCATAAAGCCTATGAGCAGATCAGGGATACCGGGAAAGTAAGATTATTCAGGTCTCTGCGTGTCGACTTTAAGGATGGCGAACAGCAGAGAGATTTCATATATATTAAAGATGCGGTGAATATGACCCTTTATTTCCTGGAAAATAAGGTTGGCGGGTTATATAATGTTGGAACCGGGAAGGCACGAACCTGGAATGATCTGGTTAAATCTATATTCGGTGCCCTGGAAAAACCAATAAATATTGAGTACATAGATTTACCGGCTGAAATCGCCGATAGGTATCAATATTTCACCGAAGCCAAAATGGATAAAATAATAAAAGCCGGCTACCACAATAAAACATTCACACTTGAGAAGGGAGTAACCGACTATGTTAAAAACCACCTGATGAAAGACCTCTATCTGGGGTATTAATTATAGGGAACTTCGTCATCGTTGTCGAATAAATCCTCATCCTCATCTTCTTCGAAATCGAAATCCTCTTCGTAAACATCCTCCTCATCTAGGATATCTTCATCCGGTTCTTCTTCAACTTCATCTTCCTCTTCATCATTTTTATAATAATCGTCGTCTTCCTCTTCATCATCGAAATCTTCCTCTTCTTCTTCATCCTTACGTGAAGCAAAGAATGATTTTACTTTATCATCTTCTTCATCAGACATAAAAGGATTAAAAGAATTGTTTGCAGTGAGATTTATCTCAGCAGTCATTACTATAGGTCTCCTTGTTTTAAAATTATAACTAAAAGTTATACTCAAATATTTTCAAAATATTTTAAAGTGCAAAGTCAAAATAAACTTAATTTGGGAATATTTTCTCCCCTTAGATTTAGGACACATTTTTTATTTCTCCCGGGAAAATATAAATTTGCCGCAAAAGTTTAGCGACAAATTACCTTAAAATCAGCAGGAAAAATATGAAACTTGCGACCCTTTGTTATGTAATGAACAAAAAGGATATGACGACTCTAATGATACATCGCACGAAAAAAAAGAATGATTATCACGAAGGTAAATGGAATGGACTTGGGGGAAAATTTGAGAAGGGCGAGAGTCCTGAAGAATGTGCTGTCAGAGAAATAAAAGAAGAGTCGGGACTGGTTGTTAACTCCCCGCGGATGCATGGGTTTATTACTTTCCCTGATTTTGACGGTGTTGATGACTGGTATGTGTTTATTTTTACTGCGAATGAATTCGATGGGGAATTAATCGATTCACTGGAAGGAAAGCTTGAATGGATTCCTAATGAAAAAGTTACGGAACTAAACCTTTGGGAGGGGGATAAGATTTTCCTGGAATGGCTGTACCAGGATCAATTCTTCAGCGCGAAGTTTAATTATCAGAACGGGGTTTATAAGGACTACTCTGTTTGTTTTTATTAACGGAAATTTCAAGCTGATATGTTCAAAACAATTTTTCCGGTGTTCTTATTTGCTTCCATATAGCGATGAGCCTCAGAAATATCATTCCAGCTAAAGACCCTGTCGACCACGGGTTTTAACACACCGTTCTCAAATTTATTGAAACCAAAATTTATAAAATCATTATTTAGTTTTATCTGGTAATCAAGTGTTCTTGATCTAAGAGTTGATCCAATAATTGTAAGTCTTTTTGTAAGTATCTGCCTGACATCTGCATCTCCGGTTTTACCACCCCCAAGTGTTGCAAGCAAAATAAGTCTTCCATCCCGGGCGAGAGAACTTAGATTTTTGCTAAAATAAGGACCGGCAATAAAATCGATTATTACATCAACTCCTTGTTTTTCCGTCAATTCATTAATTCTGGAAGCAAAATCCTCGTTTTTATAATCAATTGTAAACTTCGCACCAAGTTTTCTGCAAATCTCATGTTTTCCGGCAGAGGCAGTTATGAAAATTTCAGCTCCCATTGCACCAGCTATCTGGATAGCTGCCGTTCCAACACCGCTGGCACCTGCATGTATCAGAACTCTTTCATCCTTCTTTAATCCGGAATGCCAGATCAAAGCCTGGAAGGCAGTTAAAAAGACTTCAGGAATAGCAGCTGCCTGCTCGTACGTTAGACCTGGGGGTATCGGATTTGCCATCAATTCATTGATAGCGGCATATTCAGCATAGCCTCCTCCTGGAAGTAATCCAAAAACTTTATCACCAATTTTCCAGCGTTTAACGTTCTTTCCCAGAGAATGAATTTCTCCTGCAATCTCAAGTCCAAGGATATTACTTGCCCCCTTCGGTGCAGGATATTTACCTTCCCGCTGTAATATATCAGCCCTATTTAATCCGGCAGACCGAACCTTTACGAGGACTTCATTTCCTTCAGGAACCGGGATGGCTGATTCTCCCAATGCTAATCCACCGGCACCTCCGGGTTTTTTAACAATAACGGCTTTCATTTTTGCTTCAAACTTTTTAGAAATGCTGCAATATATTTATTTACTTCCTCTGGGTTTTCCACAGGGCTCATATGTCCAGCTTTAGTAATAATATGGAACTCTGAATTGTGAATTAAGTCAGCCATCCCCATCATCACATCGGGAGTGGTCAGGGTATCTTCCTCTCCACACAATACGAGAACCGGGATGCTGATATCAGGTAAATATCCTGTAGTATCAGTACGACCAGCCATTGCGAGTAAACATCCTTTAATACCTTCAGGCGAAAAATATTCAGCTCGTTTAACATTCTCCTGCACTAAATCCTTTTTGTTTTCAAGCGAATATTCACAAAAGCAATTAGGAATAAAATCCTGTACATATTTCGCTGCTCCGTCAATGTTAATTTTTTTAATTCCCAGGGCACGGTTTATTTTGGCTTCATTAGTATCCGCAGATGCTTTTGTATCGCAAAGGATCAAGCCTGCAAACCTGGACTCCATAAGCTGAATAGCCCTAAGAGAAATATATCCCCCCATAGAAAATCCGCATAATACAGGTTTCTCAATATCCATTTCATTCATTACAAGCTCAAGGTCATCAACGAACGACTCAATTGTATATTGTCCATCTCCCGGATCTGAATCACCCAGTCCTTTCACATCGAAACTAACGCATAAATAGTCTGAACTGAATTTTCCAACCTGATTTTGCCACATATTGTGATCGAATGGAAATCCATGAACAAACAAGAGGGGTGGTTTTGCTTTATCCCCTTCGATGAATATTAAAATGCCATTTTTCTTTATATTCATAATACTTCTTCCAGAAAAATAATTTTTCTTCAATAAAATAAGGATAAAAAGATGAAAATTAAATTTTGTATATTTTTTATAACCCTGCTTTTTATATCACATTTAAATTTCGCACAGGAAGATTCGGTGCAGCTTTATAAATGGACGCCGGTGGCTGTTGTCGGATTAAATCTCAGCCAGGTAGCTCTGAGCAACTGGTCTCAGGGAGGTGAAAATACTTTAGCGGTATCATTCCTCGGAACCGGCGGTTTGAAGTATTATACAGAATCCTGGAAATTCAGAAATGATCTTAAACTTGCTTACGGCCGTACAAAGCTCGGTGATCAGGATTACAGGACGACAGATAATGAGTTATACCTGGAAAGCGTACTCTCCTACCAGATTGGCTGGGCCGTTGATCCTTATGTGAGTAATACCGTCCGTTCTGCCTTAGGAACCGGTTATAAATATGATGCCGACAGCAATTATGCAATTGCAGGCTTTTTTGACCCCGGATATGTTACCCAAAGTATAGGCTTTACCTACGATAAATTAGAGAGTTTTACAACCCGGATCGGTTTTGCCGTGCAGGAAACTTTTACAAATAAATATAACCAGTATGCTGACGATCCTGAAACTCCCGAGATTGAGAAGACAAAAGTTGAAACAGGTATCGAATCCGTTACGACGGCAGAACTCACGCTGCAGCAGAACCTTCTTTACAAGAGCAACCTGAGACTCTTCTCAAGGTTTGAAAGTATGGATGTGTGGGATGTAAGATGGGATAATTCATTCGTTGCAAAAATTAATGACTACCTGAATGTAAATCTGTCTTTTCTCCTGATTTACCAGAAAGATCAGTCAATAAAGACTCAAATTAAAGAGGCTTTACAGCTGGGCTTAACCTATACGCTTCTATAATCGAACAAATTGTGCTTATTCTGATTTATCTTCTGCAATTATTTGTTTATTTATAGCTGAGATCAGGATTAAGAAAATATGAAGATTGCTTTTATTTCCTCAGAAGTTTTTCCCTTTGCTAAGGCAGGCGGTCTGGCAGATGTAGCCGGAGCCCTGCCTAAGGATATTTCCCTGCTGGGACATGAAATAAAAGTATTCATGCCTAAATACAATTTCATCGATGAAGATAAGTATGATCTGAAGTACTGCTGGGACATAGGGGAAATACCTGTAAGGATTAACTGGGGTTTTAAGGTTCGTCCATCTGCACCAGGCAAAGCTTCCCGACTCAAATGTTGAAATAAACTTTATTGATTGTCCCCACTATTTTTTCCGGGGACAAATATATACAAATGATCCGGATGAAGATGAGCGGTTCATTCTTTTTAGTAAGGGGGTGATAGAGGTAATGCAGAGACTGAAGTGGTCCCCTGAGGTGATTCATTGTAATGACTGGCAGACAGGACTTATACCGCTGTTTGTAAAGGATAATTACAGCTGGGACAGGATGTTCGACAGAACTTCCTTTATTTTCACTATCCACAACATTGGATACCAGGGAATTTTTTCTTCCGCGACTCTTCCCGCAGCTGAGATAAGAGAGGAATTGTTTTACCCCGGTGGTCCGGTTGAAATGTTTGGGAACATTAATTTTATGAAATCCGGAATATTATTTTCTGAAATTATAAATACTGTGAGTCCCTCTTATGCAAAGGAAATTTTAACACCCGAATACGGTGCAGGTCTGGAAAATATACTTAAATCCAGAAAGAAGGATCTTTATGGAATACTTAACGGAGTTGATTATGAAACTTGGGATCCATCAAATGACAAGCTGATCCCATTCCGTTATAACAAAGATTATCTCTCCGGTAAAACAAAAAATAAAAAATATCTGCTTGATCGATTCAGAATAAATTTTGATGAGAATATTCCTTTAATCGGAATTATTTCGAGGTTGGTTTCTCAGAAAGGCTTTGACCTGGTTCTTGAAGTTATCCATCAACTGATGAACGTTAATGCACAATGGGTCATACTCGGAAGCGGGGAAGATAAATATGAACAGATGTTTAATGCTGTATCACATAATTTCCCGGAGAAAGCCGCCGTGTATATAGGATATAATAATGAAATATCCCACCTCGTGGAAGCCGCATCGGACATATTTTTAATGCCTTCGCTTTATGAGCCCTGCGGACTCAATCAAATTTACAGTTTAAGATATGGGACTGTACCTGTTGTGAGAAAAACCGGTGGATTAAATGATACGGTTCTAGACTGGCATGAAAATAAATTTGCCGGCGAAGAAAATGGCACAGGATTTACATTCAATGATTATACAGGAAACGCCCTATATTCCGCCGTGATCCGTGCAGTTGATACTTTCCACGAAAAAAATGTTTGGAAACGAATTCAACGAAATGGGATGGAAAAGATATATTCGTGGAAAAATGCAGCTAAATCCTACATTGATTTATATCATAAAGCCAATCAAATAAGATAAGATTTGATTTAAATAACTACTTTATACGACTCCAGTCCATAATATAAATATAGATACTGTTGATAAGAAATGAAGACAGGAGGATTTAGTAATGATACGTACAATACAGCTCACCACGGTTTTAGTTTTAGCTTTTATGATAAAATTGAGTTTTGGGCAGATTTCAATTACCCAGGAGGATGTAAGCGGATGGCTTAGTGCCGGAAATACATTAAGTGCACATTCTGATACAACCTCTCAAATAATCGACATAGGTTCACCGGGAGGAGAATCTGTTTGGGATTTTTCCAATATTCACCCGGATGTTAATTACGATATACAGGTTATAAATCCATCAAGAACAGAGTTCGATACCAGCTATAGTGCTTCTAATGTTGCAAGTTATTATCAGGATGAAGTTAATGGGAGTCCTTATGAACACTGGCTTTATTATACATTAAACGACCAGCATCTAATTTTATATGGAAATGTAATAAGACAGCCTCAGATACCTGATATTACGCAGACGAGCTATACACCGCCCAGAATAATATATAATTTCCCCATAGATTATAATACAAACTGGTCCCAGAATCTTGACGGAGAAGTTGTTCTATGGCATGACGGCATTCCCACAACCATAGAATCCGGAACCTATTCGATTTCGGCTTCAATTGACGGATATGGCAGCATAACATTCCCTGACGGGTCTAATAATAACGCTCTTAGAATCAAATACGATGTCAGGAAAATATTCCAGAGGGATTACTCGAGGCAGATAACTTATACCTGGCTTACTATTTCTGGAAAAAGATTTACAGTTATATCAAATGATACGACTTCGAACAATGGGCAGATAACAGCACAGCATATAACATGGGCCTATCCTTCAAATCAGACTGAGGTTACTGAGAACCAACGGAAGCCTGTGAAATATACGCTTTCACAAAATTATCCTAATCCTTTTAACCCTTCAACTAAAATTAATTATGAAGTTCCTGCCGAGAGTAAAGTGACCATTAAGGTTTATAATTCTATTGGAAAAGAAGTGAAAACATTGATAAATCAGAATCAATCTGCCGGGATACATACAGTATCGTTTAATGCAGAGGCTTTACCGAGCGGAATTTATTTTGCCAGAATGAAGGCAGGAAGTTTTAACAACGTTATCAAAATGACGCTGATAAAATAGTTTTGTTACAGCAATAAGATCTGTAGTTGGTAAGATAATAGTTTAATAATAATATCCGATTGAGAAATAGAAATAAACATCTCCAAGGCTGATGGGATTTTTGGGTAGGTTTTTAAATAAAAAACTCCTACCCACTGAAAAATCAGCAGGGCCAACTGGGGTATCGAATGAGAGAGAAAGACCAACCCCATGTCTTAATCTCTTTAAATTTTATCTGTTCCTGAACCTCCCAGGTTGAACCGAGGTCATACCTCATTTTAAAGTAAGCTTCAAAAAATATTTCAAATGGAAGTTTATACCTGTATTCTAAAGAAGATAGAAAAATCTGTCTTCCCCTGAATTCATCTGCCCTCATCCCAAAAAAAGAATCCTGACCGCCAAGGGAATATTCCTCACTTAATGGAAGGGTCTTGTCTGCAAATCCCATGACTACTCTGGGAGAGAATGTATTCACGTCGTTGAAAGTAAAATAACTTTTATACTGAAAATTAAAGTTTGTATAGCCTATATCGCCCCCGAGGATTTTCTGAGCCACCTCATACTCGGCATTAAAATAAAGCCCCTTCTCCGGATAAGGATATTTATCCTGGGTATCAATAGTTGAGCTGGCTTTGAGGCTGACTATTTTTAATTTATAAGGATTCACAGGAAAGCCGGATTTATTTTTAATTTCATCATACTTGTATTTACCGGTAAAAATAAGGTTCCCGAATCTTTCAACCTGGGTGCCCAGAGATAAGGATGTGCCGTAATATATCTGTCTGTATTCACCAATAGAACTCCGTGAAAACCTATGTACATCTGTAGTTGAATCATCCGCATAAGCGTAAGCGTCATTGAACCGGTAAAACGCATTTACATTGTATGTGAAGTAAGTATTAAATATTCTATTCGATTTATGTTCAAGAACATATGCACGGTTTCTTGTACCTCCGAAAAGAAGCAGACCAAGCTCTGTTCCGCTTCCCAAAAGATTTTCATCTCGCACATCAAGGCTAACCTGAACTTTATTTTCGTTATCGGCCCGAAACCCCACCCTGACCAGGCTTGAGATTTTTTCATTCACGTTCAATATTACAATATCCTGATTGTTCTCTCTTTTCACAGTAAGAAGAATATCATTAAATAGATTTGTACTCCTGAGGTTCGTCAGACCTTCTTTAACTTTTTGATACATAAAATAATCACCCGCCTCTAACGGGAACTCTCTCTTTATAACTGATTCATTTGTTGACTTATTGCCGGATATTCGAATTTCGGATATTATCCCCTCATCCACTTTAATATTAAGGATCCCCTTGTCTTTATTAAACTTAACACTTCGCACTTCGGCAAGAGAATATCCCTGCCGGCGGTAAAGATTCATCAGATCTATCAGTTTTGCAACCAGCTGGTTGACATTATAGGGTTTCCCGACAATATTGATAAATATGGAATCTATCTCTTGCTGGTTAAGGAGAGAGATCCCGTTAACGTTGACATATCGAACAGCAGGATTAAAAAGTCCTTTTAATTTTAAAACCGAGTAGCGGTTTTTGTTCTCAATTACCGCCGCAAGATCCGTATAATCACCGCCGCGGAATAAACGGCATAAATTATAGCGGATTGCGGAAGATGAAATCGAATCCTTAAAGGGTAGGTTTTTTAGAAAGCTTTCGGATAAAGAATCGTCATCAGTTGGAAATACATTGCTGAAATATTTATTTGGAGAGTTGTATTTACTTATCATTAAGGAGTCAATTCTGCTTTTAATCCTGTTGCTAACTGACCGCATAGAAAGGTAACCTTTATGAATGGTTTCCCCTACCTTTGAAAAGTCTGTTGCTGACTCTTCATCCAGATCGGGGGTTAATATGATATTGGCATCCTTCAACTGATCCTCATTCAGAAGTTTCATGGGAATACTAATGATCTGGTCAGCAATTATCCAGGGATACTGGAGATCGTTTTCGGGGTGAAGGTTACTGGTCGTATTCACAGCTATTATGTAATCAGCGCCAAGTTCTTTCGCTATTTTGACAGGGATATTAGCAACGAGACCACCATCAACAAGGATTAGCGAATCAGATTTTACGGGAGAAAGAAAAAATGAGACGCTGGAACTGGCTCTCATTGCCTGACTTAGGGACCCTCTGCTGATTACAACAGGACTCCCGGTTACAAGGTCGGTACATACCGCCCTGAATTTTGTTTTAAGCTCGTCAAAGCTGCTGTCAGTATGAATCGGGGCCTGAAGAGTAAGAAGATTCAGATAATTCGATAATTTCTGTCCGTTATTAATGGATGTAGGCAGAACAGGGGTAAGGCCTTTCAAACGCAGAGAAAAAATGGCTTTATCCTCAGTCACTTTCTGATCTATGAAAAGTTCTCTACGGTCGGTCTCACGTTCAGAAGAAAGAAGGTCATTCCAGTCTGTATTACGAGCGATGGAATCAAGCTGATCGATAGAATAACCCGCTGAGTATAAGCCGCCAATAATGCTGCCCATGCTAGTTCCCACAATCATATCTATCTTGATCCCGGCCTCTTCGAGTGCTTTTAATATACCTATCTGAGCCAGTCCTCTTGCTCCGCCGCCGCTGAGGGCAAGGGCAACAATTGGTTTTGTCGAAGAAACCTCTTCACGTAAACCGAAAGGAAGGTTTTTGCTTTTATGCGGGATGGAAACAACATATGAGGTTTGTGCCTGAACCGCCGTTAAGCTAATTAATACCAGAATAAAAAGTATTTGTTTAAAGCGGATCATCTTTTTAGTGCAGCTTTTCCCGATATATAAATATTTATCGAAGAAAAAATAAACTTTTTAAAAGATATTTTATCTTTTCCTTTTCTGCTGAACTTTTGCGTTTTGTTCTGCAGCTTCCATAAGTTTTGACATAAATCCTTTTTTCTTATTAGGATTTTTAACAGGAACAAGCTCCATTCCGTCATGCTTATGATTTATATAATATTGCTGAGCAATTGAGAAAACGTTAAACATAAAGTAATAGAGATTAAGGCCCGAAGGAAAAGACATAAACATAATGGTGAGCATTACGGGCATAATATAAACCAGTCCGGCCTGTTTAGGATCCTTTACGCTCATTTTCTGCTGAACAAAAGTAGTTACACCCATTAACAGTGCAAGTCCGCTAATTTGATCGATGCCGAACAAAGGAAGCTTAAAGGGAAGCTGTGTTATAACATCCGGGGCAGAGAGATCTTTCATCCATAGAATAAAAGGCTGTTGTCTCAATTCAATAGCTGTTTTAAAGAGACCCCATAAAGCAATAAAAATAGGCATCTGAAGCACCAGCGGCAGACAACCCCCGGCAGGATTAACCCCGTAGGTTTGATACAACTTCATTGTTTCTTTATTAAGCTTTTGGGCATCATCCTTATATTTCTCCTTTATCTCTGCTATCTTGGGCTGAAGAAGCTGCATCTTCTTCATTGACTGATAACTTGTTTTAGTCAGGGGGTAAAGAACAAACTTAATTATCAGCGAGAAAACTATTATGACAAAGCCATAATTAGGAATGAATGTATGCAGGAAATTGAATAAAGGCAGCAAAACATATTCTGCTATAGGTCTTACAATAAATTTTAGTCCAAAAAAACTTCCAAAGTCGACAATTGCTGTGAATTTTTCGCCATATTCTTTAAGCCGATCATAATCCACAGGCCCCATGTAAACCGTAAACGAGCTCTTTTCAAAGTCTGTATTCTTAAATGGAACGTTAATTCTTAGCGAATAATCTTCTTTCAATCCATTTTTTCCAACAGATTTTCTATTGCCCTCTATATATGCACCATTTACTGCGTCCGGATTTTTCGGGGCAATGATAGCAGCAAAATATTTGTTTCTTACTGCGATCCAATCAACTCGTCCGTTAAAATCCTTAGTTACTTTTTCCCCCACTGAGGAAGCGTCAACTAGGACCTGTTCTCCTCCATAGTAAACACTAGCATCGGAATAATTAGCTTCATCAACTGAATTTTCTTCAACAAACCGTAGTCCACTGTTCCAAACAAGATCGTATGAATTATTGCTGATCAGGTTTGTCATATTAACGAGGTCTATTTCACTTTCGAAGCTGTATTTATTACCATAAAAAGTGAATTTTTTAACTATATAAGAATTATCCCCTGCAAAAAGTCTAAAACTTAAAATGAGAGAATCTTTTTCAGCAATTTTATACCTTGATTTTACAGAATCAGAATTAAACACTAGCTCCGCTGTGGAAATTGCCTTCCCGTCTGATGTAACAAAAGAGAGGTTATACGGATCCCCCTGAGAATAATCTATAAGCTGGACATGGGTTTTATAAAAATTTTCGCCGTCCCCGGAATTTACTGAATACCAGTTGTTAAATTGTTTAAGGTAATATTTTCTGATATTTGCCCCTTTTGTAGAAAACTCCATAAGAAAAAATTCATTTTCAATTGTAATTATTTTTTCTTTATCAGATGAAGCCGAAAAATACTTTCCATATTTCAAACTATCGCTTTCCACGACCACAGATCGATTTTTTTGAAGGTTGGCAGTGTCTACGGCAGCCTCCTTCTTTTCCTTTGGAACTCTGGAGGAATCTATTTGGACCGCGGTAGTATCAGTGGTTTTACCTTTCTGAATATCTTCAGGCGAGGGCGTATTGAAGTAAAACCAGAGCACCAGGATGGCGCCGATCAATATAAAAGCTATTGTTGTATTTCTATCCATTTATAATTCCATTACCTCAGAGGATCGAATCCTCCTTTATTGAAAGGATTGCATCTCAAGATTCGCCAGACAGATTTAACGCCTCCTTTTAATACTCCATACTTCTTAAAAGCCTGTATCGAGTATTCAGAACAGGTGGGGTAAAATCTGCAGGATGGGGGGAAAAGCGGCGAAATAAATCTTTGATACATTTTGATGAGAAAAACAAAAATTCTCCACATCTATAAACTTCTTTCTATTTTAACCAAAACATCCTTTACCCCGGGCAAAATATCATCGATCATAACCAACCGGTTATTCTTTTCGTTAAACCGATACGGAGAAAATATAATTTTCAAAACAAGATTTTTTAGTAAACAAAGATTAAAAAGGTTTTCTTTATTAAGTCTGTAGGAAACCCTTATCAATCTTTTTACGTGGTTCCTCCAGACTGCATTTCCGGCCTTGCTTGATGCAACTGCTGCAATTTTAATATTTCCGGTTTCTGATTGTTTATCAAGACGATAAACAGCTTTTATTTTTTTATCGTTAGAAATAATAACCCTGCCGGACCCATACAATTTTTCAAAATCGGTCCTGCTTTTAATTCTTTCACCGGCAGGAAGCCCAAAGCGTTTCAAAGCAGCTACATCTCGTCGCTGACAGTTAACCTTTTTCTTCCTTTCGCTCTTCTGCGTGCAAGCACCTTTCTTCCGTTTTTAGTCTTCATTCTTTCACGGAATCCATGCTTGTTTTTCCGTTTCCTGTTGCTGGGTTGAAAAGTTCGCTTCATTTATGCTCCTAATTATCAAAAAGACTTCAAAAATAGCCTTAATATGCTAAACAAGCAAGACAATTAATACTAGAAAAAGTCAGGATGGAGATATTTTCATGCACTTTTTTAGAGATTTAACTTGCGGTATGCAAAAATACTTTATATTTTTTCCCTGTGTCTGACACCCGAAAATTCTGTTCATAACATGTTGACAATATTGAGATGTGAAAACGTTTCACGATTTTTCAGGGGTTGTATTTTTCCCTGCGTTTTTTGAAAAAGTTGTTAATAATTGAAATCGGCATCTCTAATTCTTTGATTGGTAATAGGTTAGGGGTAGACGCCTAATGTTAAAAAATTGTTAATAATCTCTGGTGTCATTAAAAACTAATTTGTAAATAATTGATTTTTCAAAGAATTTTATTCTTTTTTTCTGTGGATAATTAAATATGGTTAACGCTTCCTCTCTTAATAAACCTGACCCTCATGATGCCGCTTCTGTCTGGAAAGAATGCCTTAAATCTATCAAAGACAACGTCACTTTGATGACTTACAACACCTGGTTTTTACCAATAAAACCGCTTGAATTGAAGGATTTCTCATTAAAAGTACAGATACCCAGTCAGTTTTTCTGGGAATGGATTGATGAGCATTATAATACCCTAATTAACAGGACAATACTGGATATAATTGGTCCTCAAGCAAGATTATCTTACATCATCGCTGAAGATAAAGGTAACAAGGAAACTAAAGGAGACACAGAAAGAAGTCTTCCGGTAATTCAACTTGCAAGAGAAGCACCAATACAGCATCCGAAACATGAAACTTATTTAAATCCACGCTATACTTTTGATAATTTTATTAAGGGTGAGGGAAACCAGCTTGCAAGGGCCGCCGCCGGGGCTATCAGCGAAAATCCGGGAGGAACATCTTTCAACCCCTTCTTTGTATATGGAGGTGTGGGTCTTGGAAAAACACATCTTGTACAGGCAATAGGAAATAAGATACTTGAAGCTTTTCCATCGAAGAAAATAATATACCTTTCATCAGATATATTTACGGTTGAATTTGTTGAAGCCATTCAATCCAACAGGGTAAATGATTTTTCCAATTTTTATAGAAGTATGGATGTCCTCATCATTGATGATATTCAGTTCCTGATAGGAAAAGAAAAAACGCAGGATCACTTCTTTCATATCTTCAATACCCTACATCAGTCGAGGAAACAAATAATTCTTTCAAGCGACCGGGCTCCAAAAGATCTTAAAGGACTTGATGATCGTTTAATATCGAGATTCCAGTGGGGATTAGCTGCTGATATCCAGCCACCTGAACTTGAAATGAGGATAGCAATTCTTAAGAAGAAATCGGAAGATTATGGAATGGAGCTCTCTCCCGATATTCTTGAATATGTTGCAAATAATATAACCTCGAACATCAGAGAACTGGAAGGATGTTTAATAAAGCTTCTGGCAAGTGCATCTCTTAATTCCAGGGAGATAAATCTTGACCTTGCGAAAAAGACGGTTAAAGAAATTGCTACAGATAGAAAAGTAAATGTAACTATAGAAACTATCACAAATATCGTTTGTGAAGTTTTAAACATTGCGGAAAATAAGATAAGGGATAAAACAAGGAAAAAAGAAATTGTTTTGGCTCGCCAGATAGCGATGTATCTTTCTAAGGAACTGACTAAATCATCCCTCAAGACAATCGGGCTTCATTTCGGAGGTAGAGACCACTCTACGGTTATTCATGCCTGTACCACAGTTGAGGATTCAATGTCAAAAGATCAGTCGATGAAAGATATAGTTAATAACGTCCGATCACAGATTGAATTAAAGTGTTCCTGATTTGTTTATTGAATATAATTCAAAAAGGCTCCCTAAGGAGCTTTTTTTTTGTTGGGAACATGTTAATAACATGACAATAGGATGTTGAAAACGAAATAGTTATAAGCATAATGTTTATAAGAGAGATTTAGACTATTTCTTATCAACATAATTCAATCTCATCTTTGCTTCAAAAAACAATTCATTTGAACGATTTATTTTAGATTAACATATCCACATCCTTATTATATTTATTAATATTAATTAATTAATCTATTAATTAATAATAGACCGTTAATAAATATTTTCTTTTTCTATCCATCGATTTTGTAGTATATTATAATATAAAAATAATCCCTGTTTCAGTCGAAAAACCTATTTTATACCAGTTAAATTCATTGAGATTAGCGGCCTTTTTTACTATTTTTATATGCTTTAAAAGGAGAAGGAGTCAATGGAATTCAAAGTAAATAGTAAAGTTCTAGAAAAACTTTTATCCAAAATTATTCCTGCAGTTCCAAGCCGTACACCAATGCCCGTACTAGAGAATTTTCTGGTTGAAATAAAGGACGGTTTGATGACAGTAAGCGCAACAGATATGGAGATAGCACTCCGCTCATCTCTGAATGTGCCCTCTGATGAGGACATGAAAATGGTTATACCAGCGAAACTTTTCTATGATATAATAAGATCGCTAGGTGATACCCAGATTAAATTTGAAACAGAAAAAAATTCAAAATTAAAAATTCAGACCGATAACGGAACCTATAACATAAGCTATTCCCCCTCAGACGATTTTCCTGATATAGCTGAAGTTTCTAAAGAAAAAGAAGTTTTAATGAACGGTCAGGATTTAAAGAAAATGATTGAACAGACTTCTTTTGCAATGAGCAAGGAAGATATGCGTCCGGCTATGACAGGGACCCTTATGGAATTTACAAGCGAAGGTTTAAGATTCGTTACTACAGACGGACACAGACTTGTTAAACATATCAACAAAACCATTGTATCATCTAATGATGAACAATATATAGTTCCCGAGAGAGCAATATCCGTTCTATCAAAATTACTGGGAGATTCTGATATAAAGATGTACCTGAGTAAAACCAACATCGCATTCAATCTCGGAGAACTTGAATTAATAACCAGACTTATAGGGGAAAAATATCCCGCATACAATAGCGTTATTCCGCTGGAGAATGAGAATATTTTAACTATTAAGACTTCAGATTTGTTATCAACCGTTAAAAGAATGATGTTGTTTTCCACTGCCAATTCAAAGCAGGTTAAGTTCTCAATCAGCAGTGATAATCTTGAAGTATCAGCTGAGGACATAGACCATGGATCCAACGCAAAAGAAAATATAAAATGTGATTATAAAGGCGATTCAATGGATATCGGATTTAACACAGGTTATGTAAATGATGTTTTAACTCATATTAACGAAGAAGAGGTTATGTTCAAATTGCATTCTCCCACAAAAGCCTGTATAATCGAACCTTCAAAATCAGAAGAAAATGAAGACCTGATGCTGTTGCTGATGCCTGTACGTTTAAATAATTAAAATGATTTTGAAATCCATCCGCCTGAAAAATTTTAGGATACATAAAAATACAGAGTTAAATTTTTCAGACAATCTAAATTATATAGTAGGCGGCAACGGTGAGGGTAAAACCTCCATACTCGAGTCAATTTATTATTTATGCACAACCAAAAGTTTTAATACCAAAGTTGATAGTGAAGCCTTGAGATTTGATGAGAATGAATTTGAAATAGATGGGATGTTTACAGATTTGACAAAAGACAGAGTCAGGGTATTATATAGCTTTTTAGAAAATAAAAAGAATTATTTTCAGAACGATAAAATTGTATCCCGGTCAGCTGATGTAATAGGCAGATTTCCAGTGGTTATACTCACCCCTGCAGATCATTCAATTACCCAGGGATCCCCATCTGAGAGAAGAAAATTTGTTGATTCTGTAATATCCCAGGCTAGTGAAACTTATTTACAAATATTGCTAGATTATAATAAAACACTTCGTCAAAGGTCGTCTCTACTGACAAGAATCAAAGAAACAAGAAACCCTGGTCTCTATGCTGAACTTGAAGCATGGACAGAGAAATTGGAAACATCGGGAAGTGAAATAATCCGTCATCGTTTAAATTTTATAGAAAATTTTAATAATTATATTCTTGAATCGTATAAGATAATAATGGGAACTGATGAGGTCCCGGGAATATCGTACTCTTTCCTTGAAAGTAGTGAGAAAACAGATATACAGCAAATATTCAAAGAATTGCTAGCAGAGAGAAGGGAAGAAGAGATAAGAAGAGCTTCTAACCTTGTTGGTCCCCATCGTGATGATTACATACTGGAAATAAACGGGATAAACCTCAGAACATATGGTTCACAAGGCCAGCATAAAACCTTTCAGGTTGTATTAAGATTTGCCGAGTTTTTTTACCTTAAAGAGGTTTCCGGAAAAACACCTTTGTTTCTTCTTGATGATGTTTTTGGGGAATTAGATACAAGCAGATCCGTAAAAATCAGTGAATATTTAAGGGATGTTGGGCAAGCATTCATCACACTTACAGATTTTTCAAACCTCTCTTTTCTTAGTATAAGGGAGGAAGACAATATTTTCAGGATTCGAAACGGAGAAATTTCAAATGCCTGATAAATTTAAAAGCATAGCAGAAATATTTGAAGGAAACCCGGGATTGGCAGCAGTCAGAAAAGCTGTTAAGCAATCGGATGTAGTACTGGAATTCTTTAAGATTTTCCCCGAAATGAAAAAGGTTGTAAAACCGGTTAAGGTAGAGAAGAAAATTTTATGTATCAGCGTAGAGAATTCAATTCTCCGCAGTGAATTAAAATTCAGTGAAAGCCTGCTTGTAAGCAAGGTTAACAATTATTTTAATGAGGAAAGAATAAAAGGGATAAGATTTAAATGATATCCCTTAGTAAGAACAACTAATATAATGGTCAGGATATATGACAAAAGCTAACACAAGTGATTATAGTGCTAAAAATATAAATGTTTTGAAAGGTCTCGAAGCTGTCAGAAAAAGACCCGCTATGTATATAGGTGATGTGAGCACCAGGGGATTTCACCATCTTGTAAATGAGGTGGTGGATAACAGTATCGATGAGGCTCTGGCTGGTTATGCGGACAAAATTGATATAACAATAAATAAGGATGAGAGTCTTACCGTAGAAGATAACGGAAGAGGAATACCGGTGGATATGCACCCCGAGGAAAAACGGTCGGCACTTGAAGTCGTTATGACCGTTCTTCATGCGGGCGGTAAATTTGATAAGAATACATATAAAGTCTCCGGTGGTTTGCATGGTGTTGGTGTTTCTGTTGTGAATGCTTTATCTGAATGGTGCCAGGTAGAAGTTAAGCGCAGCGGAAAGATTTATTTCCAGGAATACAGGAGAGGGTTCCCGGTAAAGCCTGTTGCTGAAATAGGTAAATCAAAGAAAAATGAATCAGGAACCAAGACAACTTTTTTCCCCGATCAGGAAATATTTAAGGTTGATAAATTTAAGTTCGACACTATCGCTGAAAGAATGCGGGAACTGGCATATCTTAATAAGGACGTGACGATAAATATTAAAGATCTGAGAAATGGCGAAGCAGAGAGTTTTCATTTCAAGGGCGGATTGATTGAGTTTGTTAAATACCTGGACGAATCCAGGCAGCCGCTGCATAAAACAATTTATATAGAAGGTGAAAAAGACAACACCCCTATTGAGATTGCCTTTCAGTATACAGATGGATACAGCGAGAACATTTTCTCGTATGTAAATAACATAAACACCCATGAAGGCGGGACCCATCTTGTTGGGTTTAAGACAGCTTTGACAAGGACAATGAATAACTATGCCTACAAGAACGGACTTATAAAGGATGATAAAATCAGTCTTACCGGCGATGATTTCCGTGAAGGTCTTACCGCGGTAATTTCGGTTAAGGTTGCAGACCCCCAGTTTGAAGGACAAACAAAAACAAAACTCGGCAACAGCGAAACCAAATCAGCTGTTGAAACAATGGTTGGTGAAAAACTTTCAGAATTTCTGGAAGAAAATCCTTCTGTTGGTAAGAAGGTAATTGAAAAATGTATGCGCGCTGCAGAAGCAAGGGAAGCAGCCAGAAAGGCAAGAGATCTTGCCAGAAGGAAAAATGCACTGGACACTATGAACCTTCCGGGCAAACTTGCCGACTGTTCTATTACCGACCCGGAACATTGTGAAATTTACATTGTTGAGGGTGATTCCGCTGGCGGATCTGCAAAACAAGGCAGGGATAGAAGATTCCAAGCAATTCTGCCTCTAAAAGGAAAGATTCTGAATGTTGAAAAGGCAAAGATTAATAAAATCCTGGAGAATAATGAGATAAAAGCAATTATCTCGGCTATTGGAGCAGGACTTGGACAGGATTTCGATCATGCAAAATCGAGGTACGGCAAAATTATTCTGATGACTGATGCAGATGTTGACGGCAGCCATATACGCACACTGCTTTTAACTTTTCTATACCGTTATATGGCTGCTCTGATAACATCCGGAAAAGTATACATCGCCCAGCCTCCACTTTATAAAGTGAAAAAAGGGAAGCAGGAGTTTTACGCTTTCGATGATAAAGAAAGAGATGAAATATTAAAACGACTTAAGGTTAACGGGAAAGAGGACACGGAGGAACTTGTAGAGGAAATGATAGAAGAAGGATCAATTAAAGGTGTAAGTATTTCACGCTATAAGGGTTTGGGCGAAATGAATCCAGATCAGTTATGGGAAACAACTATGAATCCCGAGACAAGGACCGTACTTCAGGTAACTCTTGAGAGTGCTGCTACTGCAGACAAAATATTCGAGACTCTTATGGGAGACGCAGTAGAACCCAGGAGAGCCTTTATTGAGAAGCATGCAAAATATGTTCGAAACCTTGATGTATAACTAAAATAATAAGTTTCAAATTAAAGAAGACTAACTATGGCGACGATTTTTGAAAAAATAGTTCCTGTTTCATTAGAAGATGAGATGAAGTCATCTTATATCGACTACTCAATGTCTGTAATAGTAGCCAGGGCACTTCCTGATGTAAGAGACGGATTGAAGCCGGTACACCGAAGAGTTCTTTTCGGAATGCATGAGCTTGGATTAGCAAATAATAAACCATATAAAAAATCTGCAAGAATAGTGGGTGAGGTTCTCGGTAAATACCATCCTCATGGAGATACTGCAGTTTATGATTCGATGGTAAGAATGGTGCAGGAGTTTTCGTTAAGATACCCGCTTGTGCAGGGACAGGGTAATTTCGGCTCGGTTGACGGAGATTCGCCTGCAGCAATGCGTTATACTGAAGCAAGACTACACAGGATCGCAGACGAAATGCTTCGCGACCTGGATAAAAACACCGTGGATTTTGCTCCCAATTTTGATGATTCTCTGCAGGAACCAATCGTCCTTCCTTCTTATCTTCCCAGCCTGCTCGTTAATGGTTCCAGTGGAATCGCAGTGGGAATGGCAACTAATATACCTCCTCACAACCTTACCGAAATAATCGACGGGATTATTGCGTATATCAAAAACCCCGGAATAACCGACGAAAAGATGATGAAGATAGTAACCGCACCGGATTTTCCGACAGGAGGAATTATCTTCGGCTATGAAGGTGTTAAGGAAGCCTATTTGACAGGCCGCGGCAGGATAGTTATACGAGCCAAAGCGAACATTGAAACTCTTAAGAATAATAAAGAAAATATTATAATAACAGAACTGCCATACCAGGTTAACAAGGCGAACCTTATCGAAAAAATTGCAGATCTGGTTCGTGCGGGAAAACTTTCTGATATTTCAAATATAAGAGATGAATCCGACAGGGATGGTCTTCGTGTTGTAATAGAACTAAAGCGTGATGCACAGCCCTCAGTAGTGCTTAATCAACTCTTTAAACACACCCAGATGCAGACTACTTTCGGTGTAATCATGCTTGCACTGGTTAATGGTGTGCCGAGAGTGCTTACTCTTAAAGAGATGATGAAGCATTTCATCGATCACAGGATGGATGTCCTTATCCGGAGAACAAAATACGAACTTGATGCAGCCGAGAGAAGAGCACATATTCTAGAAGGATATATAATAGCTCTTGATAATATCGATGCTGTTATTGAAACAATCAAGAAGTCCCGTGATGTTGAGACCGCCAGGAATAATCTGATGCGCAGGTTCAAACTTAGCGAAATCCAGGCTAAGGCTATCCTTGATATGAGGCTGCAGCGTTTAACAGGACTTGAAAGGAAGAAGATTGAGGATGAATATAAAGAGACTATCAAACTTATAGAGAAACTTAAAGGCATATTAGATAGCGAAGAAAAAAGATATTCCATTATCAAGGATGAACTTCTTCAGATAAAGGAAAGATACGGTGATGCCCGCAGAACGGAAATAGTTTATAGCTACGAAGAGTTTTCTCTCGAAGATATTATTGCTGAAGAAGATGTGGTCGTTACAATCAGCCACAGGGGCTTCATCAAAAGATTCCCGGTAAGCGGCTACAGAAAGCAGGGGCGTGGAGGTAAAGGCGTTACCGGAGCCGGCACCAAAGATGATGATTTTATTGAACATATGTTTATTGCCTCAACACATCAATACATTTTGTTCTTCACCGATAAAGGAAAGTGCTACTGGCTCAAGGTATTTGAAATTCCCGAGAGCGGTCGTGCGACCAGAGGCCGGTCTATCCTTAACCTGATTGAAAAGGACAAGGAAGAGGAAATTACAGCATTTGTTACCGTAAAAGAATTTGATGAAGGCCATTCCCTTATTATGGCAACGCAGCAGGGTACCATCAAGAAAACGGTTCTTTCCGCTTACGGCAACGTGAGAAAGGGTGGTATTAACGCTATAAATATCGTTAAGAATGACCGGCTCATCTCCGTGAAGATGACGGACGGTAATAACGATATCGTCCTTGGTACCAGGAACGGCTTTGCAATTCGTTTTGCAGAGAAAGACGTCAGGGATATGGGAAGGGTTGCAACCGGTGTACGCGGTATAAAACTGTCTAAAGGAGACCTGGTTGTTGGACTACTTGTTATTAAACGTAACGATAATATTCTCGTTGTCACCGAAAAAGGTTACGGTAAACGTTCTGATATAAACGATTACAGAATTACTCATCGCGGTGGTAAAGGTGTAATTACAGTGAAGACGAGTGATAAAGTTGGGAAAATGATCGCGATGATGGAAGTCGTTGATGGTGATGAGCTTGTTATAATTTCGTCACACGGAATGGTTATACGTCAGAGTGTTAAAGATATCCGGGTAATGGGCAGAAACACCCAGGGCGTAAGAGTTATTCGTCTAAAGGACGGAGATTCAATCGCAGATATAGCCAAAGTTATTCCAGAGGATGAAACAGAAGTGCCTATTGTTGTTGAATAGAATCTTAAAAATAATGGCTAAAGCCTGAATGTTATACCAATTGTTTTCCTCCGTCGGTTAAAACCGGACGGTAATCTTGGAGAAATCGGGGTACTGACCAAAGTTCAACCGGATGGCTTAAAAATAATGGCTAAAGCCTGAATGTTATATTACTTGTTTTCCTCCGTCGGTTAAAACCGGACGGTAATCTTGGAGAAATCGGGGTACTGACCAAAGTTCAACCGGATGGCTTAAAAATAATGGCTAAAGCCTGAATGTTATATTACTTGTTTTCCTCCGTCGGTTAAAACCGGACGGTAATCTTGGAGAAATCGGGGTACTGACCAAAGTTCAACCGGATGGCTTAAAAATAATGGCTAAAGCCTGAATGTTATATTACTTGTTTTCCTCCGTCGGTTAAAACCGGACGGTAATCTTGGAGAAATCGGGGTACTGACCAAAGTTCAACCGGATGGCTTAAAAATAATGGCTAAAGCCTGAATGTTATATTACTTGTTTTCCTCCGTCGGTTAAAACCGGACGGCAATCTTGAATAAACTGTGGTATTTGAGCAAGTTCAGCCGGACGGTAATCTTGAAATCCGGGTATTTGACCAAATCGCGATCTAAGCTAAAATCGAAATTCTATCTATTACTTATTAAGAAGTAATTGCTTAATAAATCGATTTTAATGTTTCGTAATGTGCTTTTATGGTTTTCTCCAGGTCATCAGAGGAATGCGCCGTTGATATAAAAGCAGCTTCAAATTGAGCCGGCGCAAGGTAAATACCTCTTTCAAGCATTCCATGAAAATACTTTCCATACAGTTCAGTATCTGAAGACACCGCTGTGCGGAAATCTGTTACCGGCTTTTCTGTAAAAAACATACAGGACATTGAACCCGCACGATTTAAAGCCAGATTCTTTCCTAACTTTTTCAGGTTAGCTTTAAATCCATCCTCAAGAATTTTCCCTTTAGTCTCGAGTTCATCATACAAGCCCGGATTTTCTTTTATATACTTTAAGCCAGCATATCCTGCCGCCATTGCCAGAGGGTTTCCGCTTAAAGTGCCAGCCTGGTAAACCGGTCCTGACGGAGAAATCACCTGCATGATTTCTTTTTTTCCACCGAAGCCTCCGACGGGTAAACCGCCTCCTATGATTTTGCCGAATGTAGTAAGATCAGGTTTGATTCCCAAAATTTCCTGTGCCCCACCTTTTGATACACGGAAGCCCGTCATAACCTCATCAAATATCAGGATAATATTTTCTTCATCGCAGATTTTTCTTAATTCATTGATAAATTCATCGGTGGCTTTAACCACACCCATATTACCTGCAATCGGCTCAATAATTACGGCGGCTATTTCATTTTTATTAGCGCTTATTAACTTCTTAACCGATTCAATGTCATTATAATCTGCCACCAGGGTGTCTCCAGCATTTCCTTTTGTTACACCCGGACTGGTAGGGACTCCAAGTGTTAATGCCCCCGAACCTGCTTTAATCAGAAAGTAATCTGCGTGACCGTGATAACAACCTTCAAACTTTATAAACTTTTCTTTATTCGTGTATCCACGAGCTGTCCGAATCGCACTCATTGTTGCTTCTGTTCCGCTATTAACCATCCTTACCATTTCTACGGAAGGAACAATTTCAGTTATCATTTTTGCCATCTCAACTTCAAGGGAAGTTGGAGCGCCATAGCTGGTTCCATTTTTAAGGGCTTCCTGTAAAGCATCCACTATAAAAGGAGGGTTATGCCCGAACAGATGCGGTCCCCAGCTGCCGATATAATCTATAAAGACATTACCGTCGACATCGAAAAATTTTGAACCTTCTCCTTTAGTAATAAATAATGGATCTCCTCCTACCGATTTGAATGCTCTGACGGGGGAATTAACACCACCGGGAATAATCTTCTTTGCTTCTTCAAAAAGCTGACGGCTTTTGCTTGTCTTCATAAAGTCCTTAAATCATTAATAACTAAGAATAATTGAGAAATAAAGATAATCCATAACCTAAAAACAATCTACCTAAAACAGGAAGCATCAATACCTGTTGTTCGTGATAGACTGCATATAAGAAGTTAAAAATCATAAATAAATTATGAATTGAATGAATAAGCTTACCTATAAAATAAAAGTCTGGTATCACCTTTTAACCAACAGCATCGGATTCTATCCCACCCTCATCAGCCTCCTGTTTTTTTTAATCAGCGTAGGAATGATATTCCTTGAATCGAGCGGATATACAAAATATTTCATAAAAAACTTTCCTTTGCTGACCATATCGAGTAAGGATACCGCCAGGAGTATAATGAGCACTATCGCCGGGGGTGTAATTTCCCTGACGGTATTCAGCTTTACGATGGTGATGATTGTCTTCAACCAGGCGGCCACAAATTACTCCCCAAGGATTATCCCCGGTCTAATTTCAAGAAAATTCCACCAGGTGGTACTGGGTTTCTATGTCGGAACCCTTATTTATTGTTTCATCATAATGATAAACATTGGTTCAAAACATTTTACTATATCTGTTCCGGGATTTGCAGTGTTTATAGGAGAAAGCTTCGGAATAATTTGCCTCATTTTGTTTGTCTATTTTATACACTCAATTTCAAATTCAATTCAGATTGGAAACATACTGCAGGCCATATACCAACAGACGATTAATGGAATTAGAAGAGAGGGGGAAGAAAACAAATATGAGGAGGATTCGGATTTTCAAAAAAGTGGCAGCTGGAAAGTTCTTAGAAGTCCGCAATCGGGTTACCTGCAGAGAATTGAGCAGAACAAAATCCTGGAAATACTTGACGAGAACAACAGCAAACTGGAGATTACAATTCCCATGGGTACCTTCATACTGAAGAATTTCCCTATGGCCAGGATCAGCGGTGAAGTCGAGGATAAAGTACGGAAACAACTTCTAAGCAACTTCATTTTCTTTGAAGAAGAGATAATAAGTGAAAACTATTATTTCGGTTTCAAACAAATTACCGAAACGGCAGTCAAAGCTTTAAGTCCAGGAATAAACGATCCAGGTACAGCTATAAAAGCTATAGACTACATTACAGATCTCCTGGCCCTGAAACTTAATCTCAGGGAAAAAAGGTTTATCTACAAGGATAAAAAACCCGTGGTTCTAATGTGCAACCCCTCAAATGAAAACCTCATCTATTTTTGTTATGCTCCCATACGTGAATATGGGAAGAGGGATATTATCGTTATTATTAAACTTTTCAATTCTTTAAAGCAAATTCTGCTTTCCACAGAATCCACAAAAATCGAAAACCTTATACTAAGTGAAGTTGAAATTTTAATCGAAGATTCTGATAAATCTTTAAATAATACATCTGACCGAAAAAAAATAAATGAACTGATTGAAGAAATTTATCAAATAAGTAAGAAGGGAAACGGGTTAAAAAAGTTATCTATCTGACATTTTTATGTTTCTCGAGTAAATCTTTTGCCCGCGGTTTATACAAAAGGTGAAATATTACATCCAGATAGGCATTCAATTCTTCCATTTCGATATTTGTTGTATAACGCCAGAAACCATATATTTTTGCAAGCTCCAGAAGCTTCTTAGCGTACAAATCCCAATTATAATCGTTTTCTACCCGCTCTATAGCCCTATTTGAGATCTTCTTCCACGGGGAGTCATCATTCCGAACTTTTTTAATAAAATCGAGTATTTTATTTGTCGATTCTTCTGAATTTACCGGGTCTATATGAAAACCGCTAACCTGATCCTCAATTATTTCAAGAGGACCTCCGTACATCGTTGCGAAAACCGGAAGACCGGAGTGCATAGCTTCAAGTACTGTTAACCCGAAGCCTTCAAATAATGCCGGCTGCACAAAAACACCCTTGTGGTCGGCGATCAATCTATATACCTCACCTGTCTGATCTTTTCTAAAAAGCTTTCCAATCCAGCGGATCTTATCTTGCAGGTTATAATCGTTTATAATGGAGTGCATCAATCCTATCTGTTCTTTTTCCTCCTCGTCGTTCGAATCTTCCGCCCTTACATTGCCTGCAACAATAATCAGGTTAGATATTTTCTGTAATTCTTTGCTTTCCCCAAACCACCTGGCAAGTGAGGTTAAGTTTTTAATCTTATCAAGTCTGGCCAATGAAAAAATCGGAGTTAATTGAGGATTGCTCAACTTCCCGATTACATCCGGGTCATCAGCGTTGTTAAAGAGCAGGTTATTCAGTTCTTCTCTAATCTCAACCGGTCTATCTTCTTCTTTTGTATACGGAAAATAAAGATTAAAGTTAACCCCCGGAGGCACAATATTGAATTTAGGATGAAACAGGTTTACCCCTCCCGTTACTCTATATAGATCAGGCATCGTGAAATATTTATATGATTCATACTGACCAATTCCATCCTCAGTTCCTGCTATCTCCTGGTAGGATGAAGTAATAATAATATTAGCAGCATTCATAGCAATAAGATCTGCCGTAAATTGAGTGGAGAAATGGTATTGTTCTTCAAGGTTCTTCCAATATAAAGCACTGTATAAGTACTTACTTTTTTCGAGTGCGTGCGCAATATTGCATTGTGTTACGCCGTATTTCCTGGATAGCATGAAAGCGACGGTATTTCCATCAGAATAGTTCCCTATAATAAAATCAGGCCTGGCTCCGAACTCGGCCAGAAGTTCTTTATATGAATCTTCAGCAAAATCCTCCAGATAAGGCCATACCTCGAACCGGGAGATCCAGTTATCGGTAACGGCAGGATTGTTTGAACGAAACGGGACACGAAGTATCCACGAATTTTTTGTATCATAAACCTTTTCAAGTCTCTGGTTAGCTTTGGTCTTTCCGGCGTTTGGTATCAACCGTGTCAGTATAATTATCTTCGGAGCAGCTTCCACACCGGCTTCTGAAAGAGATTCTATCATAGCCTTTTCAAGTGCCTTAACCTGATCAAGAATGTAAACAACCTGCCCTCCAGTATCAGGCAGACCCAAAACACCCTCCTGTCCGAAATAACCATGGGGGGAAATAATCGCAATATTAAAGATCATAGGGATGTTAGAGAGAAATTTCTTCAAGGCGAAAAAGTCCGGAGTCTGAAGCAGACTATCGAGTTGTTTTAAGCTTTCTACTACCGAGCCCGCGGTATTTCCTAATCCACGTTCAAATCCCAGTTCCTGCAGATCATTGCTGAAATTATTAAACTCCTCTTCTTCCGGTTTTTTCTTCAGATAGTTCAGAGATTTATCAATCCTCTTGCTTAAGTCATCAGGATCTTTAACCCTGTCATTAAGAATCAGCTGGTGCGAGTCATGCTTATGAACAAAAAGAAAATCAAACAGAGCTTTACGCATTTTCTCGGGATGGGTAAACATTGTACTGGACAAATACCGGTTCAGGAACTCCACTCCCCGGCCAATACTTTTTGCCTCACGAATGCTGGGGAATTTATCATAGAAAGTTCTGAAATTTAATGACAGAGTATCTTCGGCCTTACCGGGGGAAATAAAAGTTTCTTTTGCTTCGAGATAGGCATTAACATCCGTTTCCTCAAAATATTTTTCTTCAATGTTAAATTTATAGAAATCCGAATGTCCTATACTGCCTCTGATTTCAAAGTAAATGCAGCTGCCTAATGTGACCGATTCAGTAACCTTTTGAATTACCTCACTTATAGCTTTATAATTTCCCTTCTTCTTATCCCTCTTTTAAAATCCTCCAGAATATCTTTAAGGTTACCATAGACCATCAACTTATTCTTATTTGAGCAGGCCATATTAAGATATCTAAAAAAATCCTTCTTATTTTCTTCTATTATTGAGGTGATTGTTTTGCTCAAACTATAACTTCCTTTAAAAGTTTAAAAATTTATAATGTTTTATTCCATCGATTATTCCACCAGCATATTTCCGTTTAGCAAAATAAATCCTTTTACTGCCTTTTAAGCCTTCCAATTCCCTGCTGTAGTTTGATACCACGACTCCCAATAATTCGCCCTTTAACATTTCCTCATCATTTCCTGAATCCCCGGCCGCAAGGATATGCTCATAAGGAATATTCCACCGGTATGCCAGGTAACGTATCGCTTTTCCCTTTGAAGCCCGATAAGGAAGAATGTCCAAAAATTGTCCATGGCTAAATATAACAGTCGTCTTCAAACGGTTTTTAATAAGTAAATCTTTTACCGCCTTCAAATGATCAGGATTATTCTCCATGAAGTAACTAATTTTATATTTTCGTTGAGTAAATTCTTCCTGAGGTTTAAGAAACTTAAACTGTTTTAATACATCTTCGATTTTACTTCTCTGCCATTGATAAGCTATATGTGCATCCCAACCTTTTGAATATATCAGGTCTTCTTTAAAATTATAATAAATTTCCGAACCTACCGAGGAGATAATCACATCAGGTATTAGTACGTTATTTTCCTTTAATATTTTTAGGGCTGAGTCAACAGTTCTTCCCGTGGCAACCGCAAATCCGGGTTTATCTGTTTTTGATGATAGTATCGCTTTGAATTCACTCAGGCTTTCAACGTCTCCAAGCAGGGTATTATCTATATCAGAGACTATTAATTTTTCCATTGAGAAGAGCTTTTTCCCAACAGCGGCGAAGGTCTTTTCTTTGATAAGTTCCTTGCCCAGAAGTCTTTCTATCTCTGCAAGATAGGTTTCTTTATGCGCCTCCCAGGTATAATGCTCACTGACGTTTTTAATTCCATTACCTGAGAACGTATCCCACAGATCAGGATTTTCCAGAATTTTCTCTATAGCTTCAGCGATATTATCTGAATTAGAAACATCAACGAGAAGACCATGCTTACAATTTTCTATTATGTCCCGTGGACCTCCATCGTCTGTCGCAACAACAGGAATACCTGAAGCCGCAGCTTCGATAAGTGTTAATCCAAAAGGTTCCGCAAGTGCAGCATTCACAAAAATTCCACGGGATTGTGCTGCTATTCGGTATAGTTGAGGTATTTCATGTTCTGTATCATGTCTTTTAGGAATTGCCATCCTTCCATACAAGTTATATTTGTCCATAAGAAGTAAAATCTCAGTCAGCACCTCACGTTCATTTTCAGGCATTTCCTGAATGTCTTCCCTTATACCTGCAAATATGGCCAGGTTAGACTTATCCTGAAGGTTTTTATTTTCTCCATAAGCCTTTATTAGTCCGGAAATATTTTTCCTTTTATCAGGCCGGCAGATTGTCAGGATCATCGGTTTATTAACGTCAACAAAAAAACGGAAAAGCTTTTCCCCTATTATTCCCTTCCATTTTTCAGATTCATCTTTATCTTCAGGTTTCTGATTGTATGGATAGAATTTTTTTATGTCAACGCCCGGAGGAATCACTCTAAATTTTCTTTTATCGGTATTCTGATAATCCCCATATTGCTTATCAATCTCCTGCCGGGTGCTGGTGACGATCATATCGGCGTAATAAATAATCTCCTCTTCAATCCTGATCCGGTGATTTAATTTATACCGCTTTTCAATTTCATCATTATCCGTACCCTCACTCTGTAATTTTCTTAGTTTATCCTTTCCAAGAGAATGGCCGGTGTGAACAAACAGTATACCGAAGAATTTTGTGAGTTCGCTGCAGACATAACCGGCATCTGCATAATGACTATGAATTATATCCGGAAGCCGTCCTCCCGATTTTATGTGCTTTATACTTTTATCTACAAATTCTTCTAAATGCTCCCAGAGAAGTTCTTTACGCAGATATTTTCCGCCACCGGCCCTGATTCTAATAATGCTGAACTTGTCATTAACTTTCTCGACAGGATTTGCATAATCTTCTGAGACATCTTTATCCTTTATCTGACGCGTGATTAGTTCAACCTTTTGGACTCTTTTATCACGGCTTAGTACATTGGCGAGCTCAAGTACATACTTTATTTGACCTCCAGTATCAGAATCCCGCCCTAATTCAGGATTCTCCCCCGAATTAATCCGTGAATACTATAAAGCTGAATATAGAGGCCGTTGTGCACTTGGTTACTCATTCATTAACTCTTTATATTTTTCATACAGAGCTGGATTTTTTGGAAGAGCCCCATTTATTTTAACTATTTCACCTGCAAAATTTGAAGCCATTTCATTTGTTTTTTCAATATCCCAGCCATTAAGATAACCTATGCAGAAAACGGCGGCATAAGCATCTCCTGCTCCTACCGTATCGATAACATTATCAACTTTTAACTTGTAATGGCTGTTAAGATTACCTTCAAAAATAATTGCACCCTGATCTCCATAGGTAACACATAGCCGTTCAATTGAATACTCATTCAGCAGCCATTTGGGGGTTTCGTAGGTATCAAAGTTTTTGTTCAGCAGCAATGTATTAACCAGGTGAAGTTCTTCAATGTTCAGCTTTAAAATATTGCAGGCATTAATACAATCTTCAATTAAATCTTTGGTATAAAAATGTTGCCTGATATTTAGGTCACAGAAATATTTTAAATCCTTGTTAAAAAAATGATGAATAGTTTCTCTTGTAGTTGGATTCCGTTGAGCGAGAGTGCCGAAATAAAGACAATCTGTTTTTGTCTCAATAAGCCTTTGTATTTTATCCTTCATTTCAATGTAATCATACGCAGTCCCGGTTTTAATTTCCCAGGAGGGAATTTTATCTGCATCGAGGATGGCAATGGATTCACCCGTAGGATGTACGGGATCCGATTGAATGAAATCATCCGGGAGATTATTCTTTGTGAAAAATTCTAGTATCTGTTTACCGCATTCATCCTTTCCTATCCGGCTTACGAAGTTTCCTTTTCCTGTAAGCTTGATAACATGGTAAATGAAGTTAAAGGATGCTCCTCCTAATGTTTTTGATTTTGGAAAAATATCGAATAAAATTTCTCCGATTGATGTTACTCTATTCATACAACTATAATGGTATCTGTGAAACACCCATCATATTACGATAATTTTATCTAATTTCAAGTTACTCTCAACACTCAGACATGCTGTAAGGCATTATTATTAAATAAGTTAAAAAATTCCCGGCCAATATGGAATTATATTATGACTGAATTGTTTAGAAGTGTTTAAATATTCGGTTAGTAAAATTATTTTATCTTAATAAGAATATTATGACAGCGAGAAATATAATTACGGAGACAACAGGTCTGGTATAAGCAGGATATTTTTTCTTGAACACTCCCCAAAAGTTTCCGACGATTATCATCAGGATAAGCAGCGCTAATGTTGCGCCCAGACTTTCCAGTACCGAAAACCCTCCATTAATTATTTCAGCCAGGCTTTTCCCCTTCCATATTTTTGAATATATCACCTCAAGGTGCAGCCAATAAATTAAGAGGGATTCTCTGCTCACATCAAGTACAAAAGAATCGTTTGTTTGCCTTTTGGAAGTATAATACCAGAAAAAAGCAGACAATAGAAGCACATAGCCTAACCGCTGATACAAAAACAAGGGATTAGGACGAACGGTAAACAGTGGAGAATTAAGTAAATCTGAAAATAAAAGATGTATAAGGAGAACAGGAATCAGACTGTAAATAAATGTCTTTCTGATAAAAGCATATTCCTTGTTGTGAATCCGCGAGATAGTATAGTACCTGGAAAATATTGCTCCCGAGAAAAGAAAAAATAACCAGGGAAACAGGGGGAAGTTAGAACCATTATACGGATTAAAATAATCCGCAAAGAATAGGGGGATGTACCTGTTGAAGTCAATATTCCAGACGAGGGGAGAAAAAATGCTTATCAGAATTCCCAGCACTATTAAAAGGGAATAAAACAAATTTTCATTTTTAATTGCGATCCTTAATAAGAGCAGAATAAGTAATCCGGAAGCAATACACTGAAGAATATCAACATTAAACCAGACAATCAGATAATCATAAGAGGGATCTTTAATTATCTTTGCAAAGGAATATAAAGGAAGATGAAGGGAATACCCTGCTAAAAAGATCAGCCCGATTCTGCTTAATTTATTCCAGAAATATCCTCCGAATTTTCTTAATTCATCTATTCTTCTCTCTGTGGAAATGATAAAAGCAAAACCGCTGACAAATAAAAATGCAGGAGCAACAAGTCCGTTAATAAAGTTTAATATATGGAACCAACTTGTTTCTTTTAAATGCGGGAAGAGGAAAGCATTAAAAATATGGACCTCAATCATAATAATTAAAGCCCAGCCTCTTAACAGGTCAATATAAATGAAGCGTGTATGCTCTTTTTCCATTCCGGGTCAGACAAAAATCAATAATCGATAACAAATTATTGAATAAGCAATAGAGATAAAAATGAAAGAGGGCAGTTATTGGTTGAAGATATCTTCCTTACCGAGGTTCGGGATTTTAGGAGCCCAATCATCTCCATTACAGGGAAGGAACGATTTTGTAGGGTGTTTATCATATTTCATGCACAGAACAGCAGAGCGGTCGAAATGTTTACAGGAAGAACAGAGGGTGGAGTTTATTACTTCTTTATTTCGCTCTTCAAAGAGGCGGTAGTGAATCATCGCCGGATGGATTACAACTCCATAGATTGACATAAGTACGATAGTCCACCAGAATTGAAATTCGATATACCCCTGGGCTATCCATAAGACTGGAATTAAGATCGAGATTCTCAATATAGTCCAGAATACTATTTCGCCCACGGGAAAATCCTCTAATAGTGCAGTTGCGGAAAAATTAATTTAATATGCATGATAATAATAAAAATAATACAAAAACGCGATGTTCAATTCCTCCGGAATTGGGACGGTGTGGTGAGAAGATGCGGCGTTACAAAGGTTAATTCCCTACGGGAATAAGAATTATATATGGCAAAATTACGGGATATGAAAATAAATATGAGAAAATGTGGTATTATAAGATTCCCCCTTCTGCTTGCTGTTATTTAATTAATGTATTAATATTAAATATTGTAGTTTTTGATTATTTTTGTAATAAAAATGCCCTGCGCAATGTACAGGGCAAAGATGATTTTTAATTATTGAGTGAGCGCGGGTGGGCTCGAACCACCGACCCTCTGCTTAAAAGGCAGATGCTCTACCCCTGAGCTACGCGCCCAATAAAAATTGAGAGCTACAAATATAAAAAATTGAGATTTTTATTCCAAATTGGCTATTTCTCTTCAAAATAAAATAGGGTACAATGACAAAAAACTCTAAGATTTTAGTGTGCGATGATGATGAAACTCTTTGTTATTTATTAAAAGAACAGCTTCTTGAGGAAGGATATTCTGTCGATACCGTATACGATGGTCAATATGCAATAGAAGCAATCAAGCGGAAAAACTACGATATCCTTCTGCTGGATTTGAATATGAAGGAGGTTTCGGGCGAAGAGGTCCTAAAATTCGTTTCTGAATACAACGCCTCGATGCAGGTCATTATATTGTCAGCGCAGTCAGAAATAAGGAAAGCGATTGAATGCATCAAACTGGGAGCTTATGATTTTATTACCAAACCCTACAATTTTGACGAACTTCTAATCACAATTAACCGGTCGGTTGAGCGTAAAGAGCTCATTGTTAAGAATGCTATTCTGTCGAGCCAGGTAAATAAAAAACTTTCTAATACTATAGTTGGTGATAGTCCGGAACTCCAGAGAGTCATAAACCTTGCCAATAAATCAGCCATGTCTGACTCCAATATTCTTATTGAGGGTGAAACCGGGACAGGCAAAGAGCTTTTTGCCGATTATATCCATAAACATTCAGCAAGAAACGATAAACCTTTCGTTGTAATAAACTGCGCCTCTCTGCCCGACCAACTTATCGAAAGTGAATTATTCGGACACGAGAAGGGTGCTTTCACCGATGCGAAGAATACAAAGCAAGGTCTCGTTGAAATAGCTCATGGCGGAACACTTTTTCTTGATGAAATCGGAGAACTTAGTCTCACCCTGCAGCCAAAACTATTAAGGTTCCTGGAGAACGGCGAGTACAGAAGGATAGGCGGCGTTACAAATCTAACCTCAAATGTGCGGGTAATCGGAGCAACTAACAGAAACCTTCTGGAGGAAGCAGATAATAAAAATTTCAGACGCGATCTTCTTTTCAGGTTAAATGTTATCACTTTAACGATACCGCCTTTAAGAGACCGAAGAGAAGATATTTCCCAGCTTGCCGGTCATTTTCTTGCTATAAAATCCCCCGTAAGAGCTCCGAAAAAAATATCATCTGAAGCAGAGAGGGTATTGTTGAGTTACGGTTTTCCCGGAAACGTCAGGGAACTTGAACATATAATCGAACGAGCCATCATATTTGCTGAAGGAGACGCCATTAAACCTGAGGATTTAAATCTGCCAAATATGTCGTCATTTAGAGAAAACTCAGTTGCAGCAGATTCCGAAGAAGATATATCGATTTTAAGCATGGAAGAGGTTGAAAAACGTCATATAGCCAAGGTGCTGAAGAGGAACAGGTGGGATAGAACCCAGACAGCAAATCAACTGGGTATTAGTCCTAAAACCCTTTATACAAAGATTAAGAAATACGAAATTAAACAAGATTAACAGCTAAAGTATGTCTAAAACCCTCGTTTCTAAATATCCCCTCATAGATATTTTAGAAACAGATGATTCTGCATATGCAATTACGGATTCTTCATTTAAGGTTACCTGGTTTAACCAGCAGTTTAAAACTTTAATTAATGCCAGGCGCATAAAAGGCAAACAATTAGATATCCTGCTTGAATTAAACGAGAAGGCGTTTGACAACAATTCCGCAGACAAATCCAAACCTTTCCAGGTTCGTGATGATAACCACCTGGTATTAATTTCTCCTCTTTTCTTCAAAGGCAAACCCGAGAGCTACTTTATCAAAGTTCACAGTATTGACCAGGAGAGGGCCCGGGAGTTCACCGATTCAGATCTCATTCAGAAAAATCTAAAATTCCAGGAGGAACAGCAGAATATTCTCACAATGGTTGTAAAAGAAAAATCACTTCAGATACTGGCAGGAGAAATCTTAAAAAAAAGTATAGAGCTCTCCAAAAGTGATGTCGGAGTGGTAGTTGTTTTTAATGATACGAAAAAGTTTGAATTCTTAATCCAGGATGAGAAGGAGATAATAAAAAATCAAAGGGAGATGGAAAGGGAGGTCGAGGCTAATTTCTCATTTATTACCAAATGGCTTAATGTAAACAAGCACTCGCTTCTGGCGCTGAATTATCCTAATAATATAGGGTTTAATCTTACCAGGTTCTTCCAGTGTGAATCGCTTATAATATCCCCCGCTTTTTTTGATGAGAAACTTCTGGCTGTAATTATTGTTGGACGGAAGAAGGAAGTGTACACTACCCTTGAGATCAACAATAGCGAACAATTAGCCCTGCTGCTTGCATTTTCAATCAGCAGCATAAGAACGCGGGAATTAAACACGACGCTTGAAAACAGACTCCTGCAGGCCCAGAAACTGGAGACAATAGGCAAGTTATCGAGCGGGATGGCTCACGACTTCAGCAACCTTTTATCCAGTATATTCGGCAGCTTAAACCTTCTTAAAAAACGGGTTCCGGAGAATGAAAATATCTTCCGCCTGATCGATAATATTGAGAATTGTTCAGTAAGGGCCCGGGATCTAACCAAGGGTCTTCTGTCATTCGGTAAACCGACACCCAAAAGAAAAGAACTAATTAAGCCTAACAGTTTAATGACTGAGATTTCAAAGGTCATCTCCCAAACATTTCCCCGCAAGATTAATTTTGATAGCATGGTTGATGAGAACCTTCACGATGTTCTGGGTAATGGGACAGAGATTTACCAGGTGCTGTTAAATCTTTGTGTGAATGCAAAAGAAGCAATTGATGGCAGCGGCAAAATAAAACTTGAAGCATCAAATATTACAATTGACGATGAGAACATTTTCAAATACCCGCTTCTTAATAAAGGTAAATATGTACATTTCTCGGTGAGTGATAACGGAACCGGTATCGAGGAACAGAACGTACAGAAAATATTCGATCCGTACTTTTCTACAAAGATTAAGGAAACAGGGTCAGGGTTGGGCTTATATGTCACCTACGGGATTATCAAAGCCCACAGCGGACATGTTGAAGTTACAAGCACGATCGGGCAGGGGACTACTTTTGATGTGTTCCTTCCAGCCTTTGAACCGGCTGTATCTGAAAAAGCCACACCTACAGATAAAATTATATTATTGATAGATGATGAGGTTATGCTGAGAGATCTCCTCTCAGAGATGCTTGAGTCGAATGGCTATAATGTTATTAAGGTCGGTTCCGGGTCAGAGGGATTAAGAATTCTGACCGAAGAAATAAAAGCCGATCTCGTAATTATAGATTATAATATGCCGGAAATGAACGGGCTTGAGACCATTGAAAAAATAAGAGAACTCAATTTTAAAATGCCTATCATCTTATCTTCAGGCAGTATGGGACTGGAAGAAAATCTGAATCTGAAGGAAGCCGGGATTACAGCTACCCTTACAAAGCCTTATGAATTCGATACAATGTTCTCCACCATCCAGAAGCTAATCTAGTCAGACGCCGGCTCTTCTTTTGTATCAACGTCAATCATTTTAATATTCTTAACGTAATCAGACAGGACAGGTTTTTTTATAGTATGTAGCTGATTAAGAATATTATTGATTTCTTTAATGGCCGTAGTAATATAGTCCAGTCTCTTATTTATTGCCTCTGTTGAGATAATTTCTTTACCGATTTCTCTTTTAATTGCGGCAGCAGAAAGACTCATAAGGGTTAGCGGCTGCTTTATTTTGTGATTGGCTGTTACAACCGTTGCGGCAAATAACTTACTCCGTTCGGCTTCTATCAACTGCTTCCTGGCATCCGATAATTTAAGTGCAGATTTTACCCTGGCCAGCAGTTCAATCCTGTTGAAAGGTTTTTTTATATAATCAAAAGCACCCGCCTCAAGGCCTTCTTTAGTATCTTCGGCTTCTATTTTAGCAGTTACTAGTATTATAGGTATATGTGCTGTTTCTTCATTAACCACGAGTTTTTTACAAACATCAAGTCCGGTAATATCGGGCATCATTATATCAAGAAGTATCAAGTCGGGCTGTTCTGAAATAGCTTTGTTTAATCCTGATTTACCTTCATAAGCGGTAATTACCTCATATCCCTCGCTTTCAAGCCTATCCTGTAAGAGGAATACGTTTTCAGGAAGATCGTCAATTACAAGAATTTTTTTCATTTGACCACAGTATTTAATTTGGAGAATAGTCGTTCAATTTTAAATGCCATAGAAGCGGAATTCACAGGTTTTGATATATAATCGTCAAACCCATGTCTCAGAATTATCTCTTTATCCTCTACCATAGCTTTGGCAGTAACCGCAAAGACGGGGATATTCTGCCACAATTCATTTTGTTTAATTCTTTTTAATGTCTGAAATCCATCCATTCCCGGCATCATAATATCAAGGAGAATGAGATCGGGAATTTTTGTCTCAAGCGCTTCCAGACATTCTTTTCCTCCCTTTACCATTTCAGTTCTGCAGCTGCAGGAGGTTACAATTTCATTAAGCGTAAATAGGGTGTCCGGGTCATCGTCAACAATCAGCACATCTCCATTGGCAGCAATTTCTTTTTCGATGAGAATAACCTCGGGAATTACTGTTTCAACAGCTGCTGACCTATGCTTCTCGGGCAGTTCTATGGGATTAGGCATCTCTGCATTCTTTTCCTGCATCTGGATCCTATCCCTCACGACTTTAAGTACATCCAGAGGATGTCCTTTGGATTTAACCGTAATATTTTCAACTATATGGTTTAAAGATTTCCTGTCATCCTCACTCATCTCCTCATTCGTGCTGATTATAATCGGTATATCCCGGGTTTCCCTATGAGTCTTCAGTTTATGGGACAGAGTTATACCGTCTACATTCGGCATCAAAAGGTCGAGTATAATAAGGTCAGGCTGTACTTCTTTAATTTTACTGAAAGCCAGTTCACTATCCTTAATATAGTCTATCCGTACATTTTCACTGGCGAAGGCTTCTTTGAAGTCTTCAAATACATTTTCATCATCGTCTACTATTACAATTTTCTCTATCCGCTTTTTAGCCTTCTCTTCAAGAGCGTTAAAAGCATGAGTCAGTTTCTCAGAAGAGATCGGTTTAACGATATATTCATAAGCGCCGAGTCCATATCCAAGATTTTTGTCGCTTATTATTGAAACCAGGATTACAGGGATATCTTCAGTTTCCGGATTTTCCTTTAGTTCCTTCAGTACACTCCAGCCATCTTTCCTGGGGAGCATAATATCCAGTGTAATTGCAAAGGGCTGAATGGCGATTGCTTTTTTGAGTCCTTGTTCACCGTCTTCTGCATACTCAACCTCATATCCTTTTGAAATAAGATATTGCCCGATGGTATACCTGACATCAGGATCATCGTCAATAACAAGGATCGGGTTCTGACGGTTTTTGATGAGCTTTTCAATATTAAGATGAGGAACTACTTCTTTCTTTTTCTGTTCCACTACCACAAGCGGAATTGTAAATGAAAAAGTAGAGCCTTTGCCTTTTTCACTTTTAACGGTGATAGTTCCATTCATGAGTTCGGCGATCTTTTTACAAATAGCAAGACCCAGTCCGGTTCCGCCGTATTTTCTTGTAGACGTCCCGTCTATCTGTCTGAATTCTTCAAAAACGATTTTCTGATCTTCTTCCGATATTCCAATACCGGTATCAGTAACATCAAACTGCAGTTCGTTCTTATCAGCTTTAGATATCTTCAGCTCAACGTGGCCTTCATGAGTAAACTTGACGGCATTACCAAGCAGGTTTATGAGTACCTGAATAACCTTACCCTTGTCTGTATTTATGATGACATGCGTATCTGTCTTTTTAACTACTTTAAAGTCAATATTTTTATTCACGATCAAAGGAGTTACGGAGGCATTAACCTCAGCCAAAAGATCCTCGAGGAAGAAGTCCTCAAGCGCAATGTCCATTCTGCCGGCTTCAATCTTTGAAAGGTCGAGGATGTCATTTATCAAGCCCATCAGTCTTTTTGCGCTATTCATTACGACATACAGCCGCTCCCTGTCCTTAGCTTTAATAGTTGCATCATCCAGCATGAGTTCGGTTAGTCCCAGTATTGCATTCATAGGTGTTCTGAGTTCATGCGACATACTGGCAAGGAACTGAGATTTCAGGCGCGTGAGTTCTTCCGCCTTCTGCTTTTCTGCTTCAAGTTCTTCGGCTTTCTGTTTTAACTCATCATGCAGCTGGGTGAGAGTATCATTCTGCTTCTTAACCTTAATATTCTGTTCCTGGTAATCATCATTAAGTGATTTCAGGTCAGAGATCAACTTTTCCATCCGGACAAGAGCGAGAGAATTGGTCAAACCAATTGCAAGCTGCTCCTGGATGTTCTGGAGGTAATCCATTGCTTCTCTTGAAGGCTTCCTTATTCCGCCCAATTCAAGGATTGCAATAACTTTGTTATTATAAATTATAGGCTGAAGCAGTAAGTGTTTCAGGTTCAGAGAGATAAGACCCGAATTTATCACCGGGAGTCCTTCTTCCGATTCAATTTCAACATGAGTATGATCTTTAAGCAATGGTTCAAAGAGCGCCGGAGTTTCATTCAGGGAATTCTTTTTTATACCGTATGAACTAACCATTTCTATCTGATCGTTATCTACCGTATATAAAGCCCCGACAGTAAAACCACTGGTACTTATAATTTTCTTTAAGGCCGCTTCTGAAATTTCAGAAAGGGTGGGGTTCTGGTTCAGCAATGCGATGAATTCAGAATATTCATTCATTGCCTTCTGATTCTTGTTCAACTCATCCATCATCAGGTTGAATGCACCTGCCAGCCGGCCAATTTCATCATTGCTTTTTACTTCGATCCTGGTACTGAAATCACCTGTTTTTGTTGCTTCAGTAGCCAGATTCAACTGGGTGATTTGTTTCCTGATTTTGTCAGTGAACACGAGTGTCAGGATTAAAGCAAGTATAGAACCGGCAACGCCAATAATGATTATCACATAACGGATGTTAGCGCGAAGATCAGCTGCCTCCTTTATCGTATTAAAGACAAGGAAAGCGATTTTGCTATTATTAGAGGTGCCCGGATCGAATATAGCGGCAACCAGATCTGATGCTTCATTATCTGAGGCGTATACTGAGGATTTAGCATTTGTGTTCAGACTGGAGAAGGCATCTTTCAGACTGACAATGTACTTACTATTATTTTCAGAATTGGATATCTCTACCGGAGTACCATCCCAGATCAAAGCTACATCAGCATTGATTTTTCCTGAAATATCAGTAAGGAGCTCAGCAGAGATTAGTCTGCCGTAGTAAAAAGTAACCCCTTTTTCATCAGTAAAAGCATTAAGAGCCACAAAGGGATTTTCCTTAAGGAAGGTATTCAGATCGAAAGGTCCTTTAGGAAATACAATATTTTTCTTTCCTGTAAACTGGGAAACATTTTCTCCACCCGAAGGAGTTTTAAGAATGAAATCCAGGTTCTTCGTAAGGGACTTTGGAGATAAAGAGTTGATTTCGTTATTATCTGCAATCTTATAAAAATCCTCTTCAGAGTTCTGCTGTATATCTCGATAAGTATAAAGGAACTCATTCAGGGAATTCTGGAGCTGCTTTGACTGCTGAGAGGTGAGGACATTAAACATGACAGAGTAGAAGGCAAAAGCAGCGCTCCCCAGTATCAGTACAACAATGGTAAAATTAATGATTAATATTCTTAAACTGAGTTTCATAGTAAACCATAATAGAGTAAAATTTTACTAATTCTCTCGCTGAAGGACCTTACGAATAGTGATGAGAAGCTCATCAAAATCGTAAGGTTTGCTGATAAAATCGCTGGCTCCCATTTTAGCCGAGTCAATAGCACTCTTAACGTCTGCGTATGCGGTAAGCACTATTATCTTCGTTTTTATCTCCTTCTTTTCGAGTTCTTTCAGTACTTCAAAACCATCTTTCCCCGGCATCTTGAGATCCAGCAGAATCAAGTCCACTGGTTTTTTAACAAGGTAGGAAAAAGCATCGTCTCCGGTATTCACATATTCTGCATCGTAGCCAACTTCACTAAGTTCTTCTCTAAGGACCGAACACAAGTTCGTATCATCATCAATAATTAGAATAGTTTCCATAATAAGCAGAATTATTTATCCCCTGTTGATGAATTGAGCTTGTAATATTTGATTCTCTCTCTGTTCTTAAGAAGATCTTCCTTAATAGGATTATCAACTCTAGGACCTGCTAATCTTTCTTTCAATGTGGGAACAAGTTCAGCCTTTATCAAAATAACCAGTTCCTTTTTTACCGTTGTCGTTTTATCGCTGCCGGTAAGATATCTTATACCGAATACCCACCAGGGGAGATCTTTTAAGAAAGGTATTCCAACTCTTTCGTTTGTCTTTTCATCGGAATAAAGTCCGCCCAGTATAGTTTCTTCTCCATCGAGCATAACAACCTGGGTGGTTGCAGACGTTTTGCGTATTTCCGTAGTTGTCTCTCCGGCCTGGAATGTACTTCTTTCAACGTTGAGTTTAAGAAGAGTATAATCAACACCGTCTTCGGTATATACAAATGGGGTTACTTCTATTATCGTTCCCGTAGGGAAGAACTTTTCAACTACGTTACCGGCAAAATCTCTTTGCTTTACAGAAAAATCAGAACCCACCTGGATTCTGCCCAGCTGTCCTTCTCTAACAATTACATTCGGACTGGCTATAATAGTCTCCCACCTGTTCCGATTCAAGAAACTTAAAGGCAGCTGTAACATCTCCGAAAAAATTGCCGCTTTGAAAAGTTCCATCGCCGGTTATATTATAATTATTCTGCTGAGCAGTCCTTGATTCTGTACCTGAACCGGACTGAGGGTTTGCTCCGGTATATAATTCAGTTCCAAGGTTTATGCCTCTACCTGAAAGCAACACTCTCCAGTCAATTCCTCTCTCCCTTGAGAGCATTCTCATTCTGTTCAAAAAAGACAGCTGAGATCTTTACTTCACGTGAATCGACCGAGGCATAATTATCCGGAGATTTATTTTCTTCAGATTCCCCGCGTTTTCTAACAACAATTACATTATCTTTCTCCTCGTATGTCAACCCTGCGTACTGCACAATCACAACCAGGGCTTTGTCATAAGGCATATTATTTATCTCTATTCCTATCGGCTGAGTAGTTTCAACAGTAGAAACAACGTTCTTACCTGTGAATTTCTCACTCACTTTACTAAGAAGGTCAATTGCCTGGTTAAAAGGCAATGATGCAGACATAGTAACAAGTTCATCCGGATTTGTATATCCTTTGAACTCTTTTTCAAGGTATTGCTGAGCGTAGGACTGAAATATCAATCCAAGCATTAAAACCAATGTTATGGTAAATGTTTTCATTTTTTAATCTCTCTTTTTATTTATTTGCCTTTTTTGTCTTTTTTAGCGTCTTCTTTTTCAAGTCCAAGGTCGACCTTCTCAATGATGCCGCCTTTATTAAGGATAAAGCTTGCGCTGTTCCTTTCATAATCTATTTTGGTCAGATAGCCAAGGTAAACCTGTTCGCCTTCCCATAATAGATATGTGTTTCCTCTGCTGTCGCCTATAAAGGCACCTTCCGGAACGAGTGCTAACAGTTTTGCACCCTGAACGTCGAGAAGGTTATCAAGGTTAGGCGGAATTTCATTTCTTATCAAAGGATAAAAGGCATCATACAAAGGTCTTGCAGTAAGATTGTTTTCAACCATTGCAGATGTGGCAAAGCGGCTGTCATTTGAATAATATGCTGCAACATCAAGGTCAAAATTAACCAGGAAATGAGGCATACCTTCTTCATCCGTTTTGATCAGATTACTGAGCGAAGCTGATTTAATTTTCTTGAGTTCTTTGCTTTGTTCAATTGCATAGATCAGACGCCAGACATCGTTATAAGCTCCTCCTCCGTGAATTTTATAATCGTGGTAGAAGAAGTTTTTGTCGGGTTTCATGTCTGCATATTCTATATCTATTGTGGTTTGAGGAGCATAACTATCACTAAGGTCATTCACAAAGTCATAGAACTTAATGGATGACAGATCTTTTGGAATGTTGAACTTCCTCGCTGCCAGTACTGAGTCAAGAACTGCAGCCCGAACCTGAAGGTCCTGGTATTGATCTTTCAGATCGGCAGTATTATAAGAATGTGCCTTCATCTCATCGAGTTTTGTTCTTCTCTCGTTAAGATCGCCTCTCTGGAATACCAGGATATATACGCCGCCCACAACTAGTATAAAAACAAGCAGAGCGACCAGACCAAGTGTGCTTTTTAATTTTCGGTTCATTGTACGCTCTTCTTATTATTATTTAACAAACTAAAACTTATAGTGAATTTATATGCATTTTCATCACGTAATGCCTCGAATACCATACTCTTCAGGGTTGCATTTTCGAGTGAATAAGCAAATTTGGTAACCACATCTTTGTTTACTGCATAACCGATCAGAACAACCTCTTTATTTGCATTAACGGATAGCTGAGTAAGCCAGAGGTTATGCCTTGTGGCAAAGAAGTCAGATATATTCTGCAGAACATCTGTCCATACACCGGTTCCCGCAGAAGCAGAATCGAGTATAGCCTGAGTCTGATCAAATCCTTCAATCTTCGTCTTAAGCTGGGAGATATCATTAAGTATTTCCTGGTTCTGACGCATAAGGATAGTTTCCTCTGTAATCTTCTGATTCAATTCTCCGATCTCAAGATGATTCTTAAGAATTGACTGCGTCATAAAGAATGCAGCGATAAACAGGACCGGAAGCATCAGGTAGCCATGCCATGCAAACTGGAAGAACTTCTGATCATCTTTTACGTACTTAGGTAGAAGATTTATTCCTTTTGTTCCCTCTGCCTCTTCGTCTATAAATTCTGTTCCTACGGCTATAGGGACGCTGAAAGCGGAGAACCTGGATTTTGTTTCCTCATCGAGAGAAGATAAATCGAGATCATCGAATTCAAGCCGGGAAACATTTGCTTCAGGGAAAGTACCGTAAAAAGAGAGTATTAAATTTTCGGAATCATCCTCTCCGCAGACTATAATATTATCCAGGGATGAGATTCCTCCGTTCTCCATCTCAAGCAGAATCTTAGAAAAATAAACATCATAGGTATGAAGATTAGAAGTACCAATATCCAGGGTAGTTCCTATATGTTTCAATTTTCTGCCGTGCAGGAATATCAGCTTACTATACTCTTTACCTATATAAACAATAAGAGAATTGTCATCCGGGAAGAACTTCTTCCTTTTGGACACATAGTATGCAAGTGATATCTCAGCACTTTTAACTGTCGGTATCTTATAATACCTTTTATTATTGTAGCGCGCGAGAGAGTTGATGAACTTGATACAACTTACCTCGCCGCCAAGAAATACAGACAATAGTGACTTGTCTGCAAGCTCTATATATCCAAGGTTTTCGCTGTCAATAGACACGTTTTTAGCTTCCTGGATATCGTTTATGATTTCCTGGGTTACTTTAGCCGATTTGGGGAATTTAGATCCTTCAAATACGTGGTAGAAGATTGCAGGTTCTGTTAATGCGGGGATAAACTGAGCATTATTAAGATTTATCCCTGAAAGCGCATCACTGATCAAAGCCAATGACGTCGATTCAGACTGAGCTCCGCTAACAGGTCCTGTTGACCTCTTCAACCCATCTATCTGAAGATCATCCGTATCGAGCTGGAGACCTCCCAGGGTGTCTTCTGTTGCTAAAGCCGGCTGACTAACAACATCTGTTGTTGCCGTTTTCAGCACTTTAAACTTGCCGCCCTCTTGAGAGAGTACAGCGGCTTTTAATTCTGTTCCTTCACAGTAGATACAAACTAACGGTTTCATTATGCTGCCGATAATAATTGATGTATTCTTGTTTTATTATTTGCGTATGCTATGGCTGTTTCAAGCGAGATTTTTTTGGTCAGGTACAGCCGTTTTAGATCCTGTTCCAGGGTCATCATGCCCTGAGGGCCGCCCTGGTTTATCATCATATAAATTTCACTGACATTATTATTCTTAATCGCTGCTTTAACACTTGGCGTTACAATCAAAACTTCTTTTGCCAAAGCACGTTTTCCATCCAGACTTGGCACAAGCTTCTGGGAGACGATGCAAACGAGTACATCAGCTAACCTGTGTCTGACACGATCCTGCTCCGCAGGGTTAACCTCTGCTACAATTCTATCGATTGTTTCGGATGCTGACGAAGTATGGAGTGTAGAAAAAACCTTGTGTCCTGTATCAGTTACTTCGAGAGCGGACATAATTGTCTCCGGGTCTCTCATTTCACCTATTATTATAATATCCGGATCCTGCCTTAAAGATTGAATAACCCCATCCTTAAAGGACAGAACATCGCGGCCGACCTCTCTATGACGAATGATGCAGGCTTTAGATGTATGGACATATTCCACAGGCGAAGCTATTATTACAACATGTGCTGGGTCAATCTGGTTGTGTGCGTCAACAATTGCGTCTAATGTGGTAGATTTACCCGAACCTGTAATTCCGGTTATTAATGTCAGTCCGTTTTTAATATACGTATGGCTGATTGTTTTAACCACATTCGGATGAAAACCATAAGAATCCAGAGTTCTTATAGTGGAATTTATCGCACGCATATTAAGAGCGAGTGAGTCAAGATCGAAATAAGCATCGGCTCTGAACCTGACATCCGTATTTTTTCTTGTATAATGGAATGTATAACTAAAATCGAGGTTACGTGTGAGAGCCAGTTGTTTACGCTGATTAACATTCAGCATATTTACAATAAAAACAGCTGCTTCATCATCACTCAATTGAACGAATTCTTTAACCCTTTCCTTATCACCGTGTATTCTTAACCATACATAACCGGCATTTCCATGTCCTCCAAGTTCGATATCAGAAGCATCCATTTCAATCATGGCAGTCAGGACTTTGTTGAGATAGTTTCTAAGCAAAATTCTTTTATTTGAATCCAGCTTTTCGATATTTTCAAGCAGGTAGGATGCACGGTCAGGTCCCTGAAGAACGGGCGGAATTGTATTGCAGAAATCCGTCAATACTTTTTTAATCTCAGGGATCGTTAGGGCAATATCTTTTGTTTCTTTAGAAGTCATATTGTTTAAGCATTTAATTTTTAACTAATTTTTATTCGTCAGTAGTTGCTGCAAGTACTTCCTGGATTGACGTTAAACCTAATTTCACTTTTTCAAATCCGGAATCTCTCAATGTTAAAGTACCGTCAGCCTTTGCCTGGTTTCTGATCTTTTCTTCATCAACTTCAATACCAGAACGAACTATGTGTTGTCTTATTTCCTTTGTAAAATAAAGTGCTTCGTGTATTGCCAATCTGCCCTTAAAACCTGTCCCATTGCACTTTTCACATCCTTTAGGCTCGTATATCGTATAATTCTTCCATTCCTCAATATTCAGGCCAGCAGCTTTCATTATAGTTTCGTCAAAATTTACCACTCTCCGCTTGCAATTATTACATAGGCTCCTGATAAGGCGCTGAGCGACAATTATGTTAATTGCATATGCGATCAGAAAAGGTTCAATACCCATCTTATATAAACGCGAAACTGCGCTTGGGGCATCATTAGTATGGAGAGTAGAAAAAGTTAAGTGACCTGTGTTTGCAAGTTTAATTGCCACCTCAGCTGTTTCCTTATCTCTCATCTCACCCACAAGAACAACATCAGGATCATGACGAAGTATTGAACGTATCGCCTGATCAAAATTCATTTTATATCCGATCTTCAACTGCCGGGCACCCTGAATTACGTACTCAACCGGGTCCTCAACCGTAAGGACGTTAAGAGTCGGATCTATAACCTGGTAGAGTGCAGCCACAAGAGTTGTACTCTTACCACTACCGGTCGGACCGGTAAGTATCACCATACCCTGCGGCTGATTTATTGCTTTGACGAAAGATTGTCTTGAATAACCGGTAAGACCTAATTTATCGAGATCAGTAATAACCTTTCTATCGTCCAGAATTCTTATTACGACACTTTCAAACTTATTTTTAAGTTCAGTTCCGACCATGGGGAGAACCGAGACTCTGAACCTTATAACGTGACCATCTATTTCACGCTGGATATATCCATCCTGGGCTCTTTCCCTTTCAAAGCGGTCCATGCCCTTTGAACGATCCTTTACAACAGCCACAACGGCTTCAGGGAGGGTGCCATCCTGCGTGTGCCAAGGCTGCAGGTTACCGTCAATCCTTATTAAAATATCTGTTTTGTTTCCCATCTTGGGAACAAAGTGAATATCACTCGCACCTTTGCGGACACCTTCAATTAATGCTGCTTCCACAAGGTTAATCAGTGCACTTTTATTGATCTCCGCATCAAGTTCATCTTCATCAAATGAATTCTCTTCATCCTCTATTTTAATTTCAGCATCCATCTCCTCCATCATTTTGAGATACACATTTTCAGGAGGCAGGATAGTAGAGATCAGTTTCTCATAATCTTTTTTCCGGATAAAAACTATTTCATACTTCTTAGCATTCAATCCGAAAGCAATTTTAGGAATGTTACGGTCCGTAGGATCAATTGCGGCGAGAATAAGTTTATCCTTCAAACGTTCATCATACATGAAAGGAATAATCTTATGCTCAAGCATCTGATCTTTCAGAGCATCTCCGGCACCAGTTATCATGTGCTTAATAGAATTTAACCTGTTCTCGGGGATATCTTCGGGGCGTGTATCTAGTTCTCTGAATGCGTAAAGAATCGCAACTTCCCTGAATATGGTATCATGGTCGTAGCCAAAATCCTGAACAAGAACCTGGGCAAGATTTCTTTTTACCTTATTAGTATCATTAGCCTTAGCATTCAATGCCCTCTCAAGAGTGGCCGCATCGATAATTCCTTTTTTGAACAGCAGGAAACCGATCTTATCGGTCATTTCCAGGTTAGTCTCGATCATACCTTATCACTCTGCATATATGTTACATTAGTTGCCATTCCAGGTTGTTTAGGATGTACCGTTGCGGTTTCTGCGGAGACAAGTGTCAGAAGAATCATGACTACCATTATTATCATAGCAATAACTACCTGAACAATTTCTATGAAGTTCTTAAGCTTATAAACAGTTTCTGCTTCATAATAATTTGCAAGCTGAAGAGAGGTATTTTTAATAGTTCCTGTCTCTTCACCAGAATGCAATCTCGAAAGAGCAGTCTCGGTAAAAACGCCTGATGCCGTGAACGCATCGGTCATTCCTACACCTTTTTTAACCATTAGCGGAATCGCCACGTTTTTAACTCGTTCTTCAAAATATTTATTTCCGGCTGCTTCAGCAGCTATTCTAATTGGTTCAATACTTTCAGCTGAGCCGCTATATAAGGTATAGAATACTCTGCAGTATACTTCGATAATCGTTTTATGGATCAGATTGCCAACCAGCGGCAGCCTGAATAACATTTTGTGAAAAACAATCGCACCCTTCTTAGAAGTAGCCCATTTCCAGAAAATAATTGGGGGTATAACGAATAAGGCCGTCAGGACATACATGTTATCAATCATGAAATCACTCATCTTTAAAGTAAAGGCCGTCATCGGAGGTAATTCGATTTTGAATCTAACGAATAACTTTGCGGTTTCGGGGAAGATATATGCCACATAGAATATTACGGCCAGAAATAGTACAAAAATTGTCACCATAGGTGTAATCAAGGCGCTTCGTAAACTCTTTTTAAATTCCTGTCTTCTTTCAAGGAATTTTGCTGTGGCTTTATATATCTCAGCCATATTACCACTCTTGGATGCCAGTCCAAGCATATAAGCTGTGAATTTTCCAAAAACGTTCTGATACTTCAGAAAAGTTGCTTCGCTGTCAGCACCCTTCTTAAGGTCGTTATTTACTTCCTTCAGCGTATCCCTTAAGGTTTTGTTTTCAGTATCATTCATCAGGAGAGTAAGGATCTCATTATAAGGTAATTTCTGATCTAAGAGCTCAGAACTGATCTTAACAAAAGTTACTATTTCCGATGTAGGAGGCTTCCGATTATGGTCTAATAACTTTTTATTAACAGAGATTACCTGGTAACCAAGTCTTGACAAAGCATCCTCAACTTCTTTTTTAGTATATGCTTTTTGTTCTCCGGTAATAGGTTTTTCATTTCCCTTTTTTACCTTATACAGAAAGGTCGATTTCTTTTCTATCAACCTGATCTTCAACTGATTTTTTTCAGCAAGCCTCTGTATCTTCTTCTTTCCCTCCGTAAATGAATTAGCTGAAAGGGATCCATTTATAGCCTGCCCATTCAATTTTTCCGCTGTAAATTTTAGTTCTACCATGATTAAAATTTCTTTTGTTTTTAAATTTTGAATTAATCAAGCAATTCTCATTCCAAGACAAAATTGCGATATTCTAACCTATTTTTTAATTCTTAATAATTAATTCCAGAAAGAGTTACGATCGGAAAATGTGTGCTTCGAATAACTGATAGTCAAGAAAATGAGGTTCGCTTATAAAATGGATTTAAAATAAAAAAGGCTGTAAATTATTACAGCCTTTTTATGAATATAAAATCATAAGATATTATGGTAATTGCAGATACAATAGAATCTTTTGTTACGGTTGTAACAACTGTCCAGTCAGTATAATCTGCATAGTTGGGGTTGCAGTGAAAACTATTGTTGATTGGCCGTACCTTGAGTGAAATTGATCCAAGTTGCATCGGTTGAATTTTTAAGTTAGTCGGAAGATTATCCCAAACTTTGGTATTAAAATCCACAAAAGAATTTCCACCACCATTCATTGATAGAGGTTTCTTATAGTACTGCTGTGCTAATGCGCCAATATTTGTTCCTTGAGATACTATAGAATCCTGAGCTAGAAGCTTCAGCGTTTGCATTGAATAAGTTGATACCAACTACTACAGCTATACCAACTACGATAACACCAAGAACGATTAAAAGAAGTTGTTGTTGACCCATTACAGATCTCCTTACATTGTTGTGATTAGTTTATTATGAGTTCTTTATAATTAGTTACGATCATTTTTTCTTAAGCTCTTTTATGAATAACAGGATTCGTGCCATCAGTTAAAAAGGAATTGTATACCTTATATATTGAACCAAAATCCTGTATCTGAATTTTATTTACCGGTAATGATTGCTAGTGGAGAATATTTTACCGGAGGTTCAAAACGCCAGGTTAATAGTTTTGTTTTTATAGCCTGACGAAAGTTTTTAATCATAATTTCAAAGAC
>CAVVGK010000012.1:0-11982 GCA_963747755.1 uncultured Ignavibacteria bacterium
TGTAAATATCAGCGAACTATCGGTTCAATATGTAAAATCAGTAGGGACCAAAACGTGCAGAGGCATTCGGGGAAATCGGGATCAAATCTATAAAAGACCTCCTCTTTTATTTTCCCTCCCGCCATCTTGACAGAACGACCACCCTCACGGCCGCGAAAGCCTATGGGTATATAATCAATGGATACAGCGGGGAGCTTACCATTATAGCCAGGGTCGAAGACAAGGAGAAAAGAAGATTTGATAGAAGAGAATTGATGAAGGTTCAGTTCAGAGATTCGACGGGGTATTTTGAATGTGTCTGGTTCCAGGGCACGAAGTATCTCTACGATGTATTCGATGAAGGCGATTATTTTGCTGTTTCCGGCAAACCTTCCATCTCAAATTACGGCAACCTCCAATTTACTCACCCTGATTTCGACCGGCTGAGCGCTGACGAATCTGATATGCTTAACACAGGGAAAATTATTCCTTTTTACAGGATCCCGAAGGAACTTAAGGCTACAGCTATAGGCGATTTCAGTCTGAGGAAAATTATTTCTTCCGCTGTTGAAAAATATGCCGATCACCTGACAGAGACTTTACCCGGGTACATAGTCAGCGAAAATAAGCTGATGGGTATTGTAGATTCGGTTAAGAATTATCATTTCCCGCAGTCGAAGGAAAAACTGGATACAGCCCTTAAAAGATTTAAATACGAGGAATTATTTTACCTCCAGATCGTGATTGCCCTCAGAAAACATAATTATAAAATAAAACAAAAGGGAAATTCATTTAGGATCAGGACAAGTCTGGTTAAAGATTTTCTTTCAACCCTCCCGTTCCAACTCACAAAAGCACAATTAAATGTTTTAAGTGAGATAAAAGCAGATATGGAATCGGAATTCCCGATGAACCGGCTGCTCCAGGGAGATGTGGGAAGCGGTAAGACCATTGTTGCACTCATTTCGATGCTTATTGCGGTCGATAATAACTTCCAGGCTATCCTGATGGCACCGACAGAAATCCTCGCCGATCAGCATGCAAAAAATATTTCGAAGATGATGAACAAACTGACAGAAGTTCATAAAGAGAGAAGTATTAAAGTGACATTGCTGCTGGGCAAACAGAGTAAATCTGTTAAAGCAAGAAAACAACAGGCAGCCCTGCTTAAAGAAGCGGATATAATTATCGGCACACATGCCCTGTTTGAAGAGGAGATTGAATTTAATAATCCGGGACTTGTAATTGTTGACGAACAGCATCGGTTTGGTGTTGCACAAAGAGGAAGACTTCTGAGCAAAGGGATTACCCCGGATGTAATTGTGATGAGTGCTACACCAATCCCTCGCACTCTCTCAATGACATTATATGGTGACCTGGATATGTCGGTCATTAATGAAATGCCGAAAAACCGCAAACCAATAAAAACAATTTTAAGGGGAGAAAAAAAGCTTCCCGATATATACAGGTTTATCATCGATAAAAATAAAAAAGAAGGGTATCAGTCTTTTATAGTATATCCGCTGGTTGAAGAGTCTGAGAAACTGGAGCTCAAAGCTGCCGAGACGTATTATAATGAATTAAAATCAACCTTTCTGAAGGAACTAAATGTTGGTCTCATACACGGCCGGATGCCATGGCGTGAAAAAGAAACCGTTATGCTGGAATTTCTGCATAAGAAATACGATGTGCTTATTGCAACCACCGTTATAGAGGTAGGCATCGATATCCCGGCTGCAAATATCATCCTGATAAATGATGCTGAAAGATTCGGACTTTCGCAGCTTCATCAGCTCAGGGGAAGAGTAGGGCGCGGATTAAAGCAGGCTTACTGCATACTGGTAACAAAAGACAGGTACGCTGCTGCAAGTGAACGTCTGCCGGCAGACCATGAATATCTCTCCCAGTCGCAGCTGGAAAAATTCAAATCCGGGATAAGACTGAAAACCATGGTTGAATACCTGGACGGATTTAAGGTTGCCGAAGTTGATATGAAGCTCCGCGGTCCGGGGGACATCTTCGGAACGAGACAAAGCGGGTTTCCTGAGTTCAGGTATATAAATCTCATCGAAGATACAGATCTTCTTTTGTCATCCAAAGAAACAGCGTTCGGAATAGTTGCCGGCGATCCGCACCTTAATAAAGAACAGAACAGGCTGATTAAAAAAGTTCTTTCCTCCGATTATCCTGCCCGGCTTGAGTATATAAAGATTGCCTGAAAATATTTAAATGATGATGCCGAATAAAAAAGTTGATTAATAATTTTTTTTGTTTGAAATTTGTTCGAGCGAATAAAAAAAATATTTCAGATGTTCTTTAAAAAGTTTTCGGATCAAAAAAAATATATTTTGATGTTGATCAAAACTTGTTGACTTCGAGTTATTAATAGTTATATTTGCTAAAAAATTTTCCAAGGAGAAAACATTTTATCTTCTTCTTTCTTTAATGTGAAGTTGAACGTTGCATTAACCTTTAACGTCAAACCAGAAAGTGAAACTTTCCACGAAATAGTATCCCCAAATTCTAACAAACCGGAAGAACTTCAGAAAAAGTCTGTTGATACTTTTGCTGAGTGGGATACCTGGGATACAATTAATGCTGTTAAAGGTGCGATTGAGTGTTTTCATAATGTGAATATGATTGAAGCAGATGATAATGCTTACATGAAATTCACTGAAACGAAACCCGAGATAGTATTTAATATCGCCGAGGGTTTCAACGGCGTCAGCCGCGAGGCACAGATCCCTGCAATACTGGATATGCTCGGCATTCCTTATACGGGATCCGACCCGTTGACGCTTGCTACGTGTCTTGATAAGGCGCGCACAAAAGAAATATTATCATATCACAAGATCCCCAACGCCAGGTTCGTCATCGCGGAAGATCCCGCAATGGTAAACAGGCTGGATATGAAGTTTCCATTAATGGTAAAACCTGTTTCAGAAGGTTCCGGTAAAGGTATTTTTTCAACCTCCTTTGTGGAAAATAAGAAAGACCTCTTAAGGGAAGTTGAAAGGATAACTTTTGAATACAGGCAGCCGGCTTTAATTGAAGAGTTCCTTCCGGGAAGAGAATTCACAGCCGCAGTCATGGGAAATGGAGCAGAGGCAGAAGTTCTTCCTGTTGTTGAGATAAACTACAAAGATTTCCCTGAAGATTTTATCCCGATCTATTCGTATGAGGCGAAATGGATCCTTGATACTAAGGAAAATCCCCTCGATGTTTTCGATTGCCCCGCTAAAATATCGCCTGAACTTGAGGAGGCAATTAAAAGCAATGTATTAAGGACCTATAATGTACTCCGCTGCAGAGACTGGAGCAGGATAGATATAAGGCTGGACGATCGGGGTATTCCGAATATTATTGAAGTGAATCCTCTCCCGGGAATTTTACCTGATCCGGAGGAAAACTCATGTTATCCGAAAGCCGCGCGTACTGCCGGAATTAATTATAATGATATGATAAATAATGTTCTTTTTGCTGCTGCTAAAAGATATAACTTAGTATGATTTCAAATACTAAAATTTTGATTTGCTATAATGCCCCTGTTAGTATTTTTTCCGTTTATAATGGAAAACCTGCCGGGGATAAGAACCCCCAGAATGATCTTTCCGAAAAAGGATTCAAAAAAGAAATAACTAAAGTCAGAGCCTTCTTAAAAAATTACTACAGCAATGTCCGTACTCTTGCTATAGACCGTGATGTTCAGAAGACCATTAAAAAGATTATTGCCTGCAAGCCTGATGCAGTCTTTAATTTCGTTGAATCTGTTGAAGGGATAGCATCGTACGAATATTGCATGGCCGGATTGTTTGAACTGCTTGGTTTTGACTATACAGGGAATATTCCTTCCTGCCTGGGAAATTGTCTTAATAAATCACGCACAAAAAATATTCTCAGATCTTTCGGGATCAGTACTCCTGAATCCCTTACAATTAAGAAATCGGAAAAAGTTACTGCAAAGGATATAAATCTTACCTATCCGGTTATCCTTAAACTTCTTAATGAAGATGCAAGCATCGGTATTTCGGAATTTTCAGTGGTCGATAATTTCCGCGCCCTGCAAAAACATCTTTTGTTTCTTCAGCAAACATATAAGCAGGATGTTCTGGCCGAGGAATATATTGAAGGCAGAGAACTCAATGTTGCAATACTCGGAAGAACGGTTCTGCCTGTCTCTGAAATTATTTTCAAAGGTTTGCCCGGAAAACTTCCCAGGATAGTTACCTATGACGGGAAGTGGATGAAGGACAGCACATATTTCAGGTATACAAATCCTAAGTGTCCTGCCAGGCTGAATAAAAGATTGTTAAAGAAAGTTGAGGAAGTAGCAATAGCCGCTTTCGATGCTATGAGCTGCAGGGATTATGCCCGTGTTGATCTGAGGCTGGATAAAAATTATAAACCTTATGTTATCGAGGTTAATCCTAATCCCGATATATCGCGAGATTCAGGTTTTGCACGAGCAGCTGCAGCTGCAGGTATTGAATACCCTGAACTTTTATTTCGTATTTCACAGTTAGCATTATCGAGGAAGAAAAGTGATACGCAGGTTAAAGCAGGGTGATTCAGAAAAACTGGAAGAAATTCTGAAAAGAATATCGAATTTTAACCTGCAGGAAGTTGAAGTTGCAATGGAACTGGTGAATATTGCTGAAAAGAACCCGAACCAGGAGGATTATCATATCTATGTATATGAAAAAGATGGCAAGGTTTTTGGATATCACTGTACCGGCAAAAGACCTTTAACAGATGCTGTGTTCGATATGTACTGGATAGTTGCCGATCCTGATGCCACAGAGAAAGGAATCGGTAAAAAACTGCTGGAACATGCAGAAGAGTTTGTTAGACAGCGTAAAGGAAGATGGCTGCTTGCTGAGACGTCTTCCAAAGAAAGTTATACGCGGACTAGAAATTTTTATCTCAGAAATAATTATTCGATTGTCGCTGAGATAAATGATTTTTACTCTGCCGGAGACAACCTTATTGTTTTCGGAAAATTTTTTAGTCAACCATAAACAAACCGAGGGTTAGTCATGGAACTGTGGCAGCATATGATAAGAGACAGTGTTCATACTGTCGATCAGCTTGTAGAAAAATTCGGTATTGATAAAAAAGTAGCTGAAGATCTCGACGAATTTTTCCAGGCAAGAATTAATCCGTACTACCTGAGCCTGATTAGGTATCCGGGAGATCCTATCTGGCGGCAGTGCGTACCGGATAAAGCCGAACTGGAGGACTTCGATGCAGAAGAAGATCCTTTGATGGAAGATGCTATGAGCCCGGTTCCTAATATAACTCACCGCTATCCCGATAGGGCTCTCTTTCTTGTAACAAGCCAATGCGGTCTTTACTGCCGTTTCTGTACACGTAAGAGAAAAGTCGGCGACTATGAGAAAATCTCTATGAAAGGTCTTGAGAGCGCCTTCAAATACCTTGAGGAACACACCGAGATCAGGGATGTAATCCTCTCGGGCGGCGATCCGCTGATGCTCACAGATATAATGCTTGAAAAGATCCTTATAAGGTTAAGGGCAATTCCGCATATTGAGATTATCAGATTAGGGTCAAAAATGCCCTGCGTACTCCCTCAAAGAATTACACCTGAACTCTGTGATATGCTTAAGAAATATCACCCTGTCTACCTTAATACTCATTTCAACCATCCCTGGGAGATTACTCCTGAAAGTTCAAAGGCATGCGGAATGCTTGCAGATGCAGGCATACCTGTTGGAAACCAGATGGTTCTGATGAAAGGCGTGAATGATGAACCGGCTATAGTGAAGGAACTTATGCAGAAGCTCCTGAAGATCAGAGTAAGACCTTATTACATGTATATGGCAGATGAAACAAAAGGTGCTAATCATTTCAGAACTTCTATCGAAACAGGCATCGATATTATTGAAAACCTGAGGGGTCATACCAGCGGTTTGGCTATACCTCACTTTGTAATCGATGCACCGGGCGGCGGCGGGAAAATTCCTATATTGCCTTCTTATGTGCTGCACCATGATGAAAATAAGATAATCCTTAGAAACTTTAAGAATAAGGTTTACGTTTATAAGAATTATAAGGATAAAAATAATCCTCCGAAAAAGAATACCGTCAGCAGAAAACTGCCTGTAATGGTCAGAAGCAATTCCGGCAGAACAACGAGAAATAAAGTAAAGGAAATAGATTTTACTAAGATTGAACTGCCGGTTCTGGAGGAAGTGGAGATTTAAGGAACAGCACAGAGGTTTACTCTGTGCTTTCTTTTATAATATCGTAAATATCCTCTTCAATTGTCTGCTGCGGAGATTCAACAATCCTTCCGAGCTCATTTCCGTCCCTGTAGAATATGAAGGTTGGAACAAGCTTTATATCGAGGCTGTCTACTGCTCCGGTTAAATCTTTCCTCTCACGGTCAACGCAGATTATCGAAACATTATCCGTGTTATAACCTGCTTCATCCATTACCTTGAAAAATCGCGGAACCTGTTCTCTGCTGTCGCTGCACCAGGTACCCATAACTATAGTAGTTTTCACCCCGTCTAAATTGTACTCAACCTCTTTTACGGTAACAGTATCGGGATTATAATTTTTATATTCAGAATCAAACCATCCGGAATAACTTGTATCGGAAAAAGCCTGCCTTGTGCAGGATCCAATCAGCATAGGCTTTCCGGTCTCCTCATCCTTGACAACTTTAGCTGTATCCTGTGCGGAAATAAATGAAACAGAGGAGAGAATAAACAAAACAATCAATAGAAGACGCATAATATCAGCCTATTTTTTAATGTTAGAATTTCTTAGATCAATTCCCCACATCAGCTTGTTCCGAAGGGTCGCAAAATAGCTCGTTACGGAAGTATGGGCCAGCTTAAGAGCCCGTTCGCTTTTGGTTATTTTAATTTCAAAGGGCGGCGGAAGAGCAAAGACCCTTTGCCCGTCGCAATTAACGAGTATTTCTTTGTGCTGTGAAGTTGCTTTTATAACTATTTCCTGATTGCTTGGAAGTACCAGGGGTCTTACCGACAAACTGTGAGCTGAAATAGGACTAATCGTAATAACATCAGCCATGGGACTCACAATCGGACCGCCCACAGAAATTGAATAGCCTGTGGAACCTGTCGGAGTTGCCACAATTAACCCGTCAGCTCCAAAGGTGGTAACGTACTCTCCGTTAACCGTCACCTGAAGCTCTATCATTTTCGGCCATCCGCCTTTGTCGATAACTATATCATTTATAGCATATAATGTCTCAATTTTATGGCCGATGCATGTACCGCATATTATCATTCTTTCATCAACTTTTATCCTGTTGTTCTTAAGATCATCAATAAAAGTATCGAGCTGATCAAGGTTAGCTTCAGCAAGGAATCCAAGCTTGCCCATATTTACGCCAAGGACAGGCTTATTGTAAAACTGCGCCTGGTATGAGGTTGCAAGCATAGTTCCGTCTCCCCCTATAGAAATAATGATATCACTTCTTTTGTAGATGTTTTTATCAGCAAGGAAATATTTTTTATCAATTTTTTGGGTCAGCAGCTCACTTTTCGGGACCAGGGTATTTGTAATTAAAAAATCCAGAGCATTTGATTGAAGTTTTTTAACCAGCAATGAAACTACATTATATACTTTATCTTTTGTGGAATTTGCGATAATACCGATTGTCATTTTATTTCCCTTATCAGAGAGCGTTCGAAAAAGTGATCTTATTTTTTATCATTTTCTGCAACGTAAATAAGCTTTAACTCCTTAAGAGTTTCATCTAAAAATTGTTCTTCATATTTTGATAAATTTCCCCTGGTTCTTTCTTTCAGCATGTCAAGTGTATCAATTGCCATTTTTGCGTAATCAAGGTTTACTTCTGTTTTATTAGTAACCGGGTTGCTTATCCTGCCAAGCGACATCATAGCAATTTGCTGATTCTGCATCACAAGCTGCATAAATAAAAGTTCATTGCTGTTAACCTGGTCCATAATTACTCTTTGTTCCTTTCTAATTCCCACAACTTACAATATTTCGTAAAAACATACGATGCTGAAAACACAGCGAGTATGAACCCGTATATACCGTCAAGGAAACCCGCTTTAAGTACATACATTTTCACGAAAATCACGGCAGGACGCAGAAGAATGTCCGTCAATGAAAACTTCTTTCGCTTTGTTATAAGTTCTTCTGCGGCAAGCGAAGTATACCGGTTATATTTTTCGAAATAATGATGGATCGCAGGATCTGTGTAATGGTCCAGGTCATGTTTTAGTTTCCCTGTTATCCCGTCTACCTTAAGCTGCTCGTGCACGGGGTTGTCGTTGAACTCAACTTCATTTTTATTAAAGAGACGAGTGACTCTTCCCGGGTACCAGCCGCTGTGCTTGATCCATTTGCCGAGGAAATATGCTCTCCGGGGAACCGAATAAGCGGTAAAAGAAGGAACCGAGCGTTTAAATTCTTTGATTTCTTCGCTAAGCTCAGGTGTTATTGCTTCATCTGCATCAATCCAGAAGATCCAGTCGTTTGAAGTAAGAGACACTCCCTGTTTTTTTGTTCCCGCATATCCTGCCCATATAACTTTGTGAACTCTTACGGATGAAAAAGAGCGTGCGATGTCATACGTTTTATCGGTCGAAGTATTATCCACAAGCACAATGATCTCATCAATACAGTCAAGCTGACTTTCGATACACCTGCGGATGTTCGTATCTTCATTTTTTGCTATGATAATTGAAGATATCTTCAAATTGAGGATCCATAATGAATAATCGATAAAAGGTTCAGGACTAACATATATTATTCCGGTTAATTTATCTATCCTCAAATTCGACATACGGGATGAAAAATATCAAAAGGGTCTTTTAAAATCGGCACAAAATATGTTTAAATGAAATCACTAAATAGGTGAAAGTGTAAAAACTTATATATCTTAAGGATTCTTATTGATCTAGGCAGCTTCGTTATCTACATGATATTTGTTGGGATACGTTGAAAATATTATTAGTTATAAGTCTATTTATTTCGATTTTTATTTTATATTCCTGCAAAAATAGCGCGACAACCCCAGGTATCTGGTATCAAGATGAAACCAGAAAGATGTGAGAAAGTAAAACTTGGGAAAGTACTGTTTTGTATTTTTAAGTTCCTTTAGGAATAATTTCAGGGACATCTTTGACGTCAATACTGGAAAATGATGTTAAAATATTTTATTAAACTATCGTTAATCCAAGAAAATGCAATCGGAATATTTTTTGCAGGGAACGTATAGAAACATTATATATTGAAAATAGTTTTGCTTAACAATGATCTAATTTTATTTTTATTGTAGTTTCTTATTATACTTATTCAGGGTTCTTTTTAAACTGAAGCATTACACGGAATAATAAATTTAACCTTCGGTAATAGAAAATAAAGAAAGAAAAATATTATGATAAAAATATGCTTAGCATTTTTGATGTTTTTTTCTTGCAGTTTATTAGCACAGGAAAGGGATACAACAACATATAAATATTGGATGACAATTGGTGTTGGTGTTATAAACACATGTGTTAATTTTAGCTTTAGTTTTTCAATAGGCGACAATTTTTATAAGGCAGGATATTTGAAAAGAGGTGGTCTTTTTACTATTACCGGAAAGGATGGCTACCTGTATAATACAATTGATATTTCTATTGGACGAAGATTACAAAGTGAGTGGTTCCAAGCTTCTCTGTTTGCAGGACCTACATACATATTCGGGGAAAAACGGGTGCTTTCCAGCGAAAATAAAAAATATAATACGCTTGGTTTAAATACCGATTTACAATTACTATTTCGTCTTGCTAATGAAATTGGAATAGGAATAGGATTATATGGGAATTTGAATTTTGAAAAAAATTATGCGGGAATAAATATAAATCTAACCTTCGGTAATGGAAAATAAAGAAAGGGAAAAACAATGAAAATTCCAGTGGTGTCCAAAATCAAATTAAAGCATTAAAAAAGTCTAAGTTTTAGAAAAGAAATAAAGCAATTTCTCATTTCTTATTATGAATCCCCCTTTTATCAGGGAAACTATGCTGCGTTGTTCGCCGCTCCTCAAAAGTTGAGTCCGTGACGAAATCCCCTGGGGAAATTGCTATTCCCCCGTCCGAATTTAGATTAACGTATAGTGGGCGGGGGAAAAAAATTACGGAATGGAGCGTTTATCCCGCCAAAATATATTCAAAATTTAGGGCGGGATAATCGATAAATGCTGTTCGAGTCCTTCCGATCTTGCTAAGAACTTCAGCGGAAGGACGAGTTCATTTATCGAAGCGAAATGGAGTAATTTTTTAGCAATTCTTTTGCAGAGCATGTTCTTTTGTTACTTTTCTTGCGCCAAGAAAAGTAAGGCTAAAAAAAGAAAAAAATTAAAGATTAGTTCTTATGTCTTGCCTCCACGAAGTGGAATAAAAAGAAAATTATTATCAATGTGCTTTTTTAAATCACGGATAATAATAAGAATCATTCAAACGTTTCATTTATTTTGGACAGAAATGGAAAATTCTTATACTCTTGTTTTTGTTTTTTTAATTAACTTCAAAATTAGTTACTCTCAAGTTACAATCAACAATATTCAAACTGCATCGACAATTGTTTCTGTAGATGCTTCTACACCTGGTGATCCAAATTCTTACTCGTGGTCTGAGATTGCCAACATTAAACAAGGTGTTCACATAAGCGTCATTCCGCCAGAAATAGGCCAAATATATTTACAGCAAAATAATTCCTGGATGAATTTTAATACTTGGAATTGGGGATTTATGACAAAGCTAGATGTTAATTATGACAACGGAGGATGGCAAACTATTTTTTCAAATCAAGTAAAAGATGCCACAGGCTGGATTCAATCTCCATTTACTACATTGGGTCACCATACAATATCACTTAGCTTAAAAGTAGTAATCTAAATTCTATTATTACAGCAAATACCAACGGAAGATATGTTCAAGTAGGTAATTTTAATGACTTCAATTATATGAGATTGAACTCATTCTCAACTTCTACAATTCCATATAGTTTTTCTTTGTCGAATACCTTCGGTTTGCCGATTCCCGAAGAAGATGATTCATACACTGATCGATCTAGCACGATTGTACAGGATACTACTGCATTTTATTTTGCTATTGGTGAAATAATAGTTGATAATGAAAAAATTGATCCCTTCTATACATCATCAGGTCTAAGGTCAGGGTTTCTCCTTCATCCTTTCAAATGAAGTAGCTATTACGGATTCTCAGAGCAGATCTGAACTATAAAATCATTTCAATATTCTCTATATTTACAATAAAGTAAAACATCATATAAAAACTTCCCCTCTGAATGAAAGAATTCGGCAATATTTTTCAAATAATAAGAAGTAAAATAAGCTATAATTCTGCTTCGGAAATGGGGTGGGTAATTTTCGGGCAGAGTATAAATGTAATACTTGGCTTCCTCGTTATTAAGCTGATTTCAAAAGTTGGGCCTGAGCAGTACGGCGTATATGCTCTTATCCTTACTATCGCCGCAGTACTGGGATTATTTTACGGGGCTTTTCTCCAGGGATTCCTCAGGTATTACTATCATTATGAAGAATTAAACCGCAGGGATGACATAGTCCGCTTGATGTTCAGGTTTTTAAGATTTACACTTCTTGTTTTTATTCTTCTTACTGTTTTGATTTCACTCTTTTTCCCCTTACTTGTTAACGGTTATTCTACTTTGTTTTTCCTGGCGGCGGGTTTGTTCGTGGTAGCTTCAAAGCTCTCTGAATTTTTTAACTCAATACTGAACCTTATCAGGAAGCGGAAAGAGAATGCACTCCTGCAGGCTTCAGAAAGAACACTGATGATCGGCGCTCTCTTATTGTTCCTGTGGCAGAATAATCTCGTTCTGCTGTATATCATATCGGCATTCGGATTAATTTCTTTTGTCCTGGCCTTAACTAAAATTTTTGTTTTCAGAAAGAATATTCCTGCGGTCAGCAAAGCAGAATTCCCCGTGGAAAATCAGAAGGATATC
>CAVVGK010000013.1:0-48363 GCA_963747755.1 uncultured Ignavibacteria bacterium
TAAAATTTATTTTAATTCAAGCAATTCTCATTCCAATGGCAAAATTGCGTTTCTAACCTGTTTTTTAATTCTTAAAAATTAATTTCTGAAAGAGTTACGACAGAAGATGTGGGCTCTCGAATTACTGATTGTCAAAAAAATCATTCGAAACTTTAAATGGATTTAAAAATAAAAAAGGCTGTAAGTTCTTACAGCCTTCTTTATGAACATCAAAAAGAGATTACGGAATTGCTGATACAATTGAATCTTTTGTTACGGTTGTAACAACATTCCACCCAGTATAATCTAGTGGTGTTGCAGTAAATACTATCGTTGAGGCCGTACCTGGAGTTGTAATTGCCCATGTAGCATCCGTTGAAGATATAAGCTTAGGTGGAAGATTAGACCAAACGCGGTCATTAAAATCAACGAAAGAACTTCCACCACCACCCATTGCGCGTGGTTTCTTATAATACTGCTGAGCCATTGCTCCAAGGCTTGTTCCCTGAGATACTATTGAATCCTGGGTAGAGGTTTCAGCGTTTGCATTGAATAAGTTGATACCAACTACTACAGCTATACCAACTACGATAACACCAAGAACGATTAAAAGAAGTTGTTGTTGACCCATTACAGATCTCCTTACATTGTTGTGATTAGTTTATTATGAGTTCTTTATAATTAGTTACGATCATTTTTTTTAGCTCTGTTATGAATAACAGGATTCGTGCCATCAGTTAAACAGGAATTATATACCTTATATATTGAACCAAAATCCTATATACAAATTTTATTTACCGGTAATGTTTGCTAGTGGAGAATATTTTACCGGAGGTTCAAACAGTCAGGTTAATAGTTTGTTTTTATAGCCTAACCAATGTTTTCAATCATAATTTCAAAGACGGTTTAGAGAAGAAAATAATATGCCAATCATCAGGAAGTGCATTTATAAAATGTTTATAGAGGATTTTCGGGTGACATTTTTGGTTCTTGTAAGTATTACAAGTAAAATTTCCCTGAAGTCATGTAATTAAAACATAGTGAGTTGTTGTACACTAATTATTCGCAAGTTTCTATTTTAGTGAATAGACCCTTCCGAAAAGATTAAAAGCATACATTATAGAGTGAACTGATTTATTACAATTTAATATAGGACGTATTCGATTATTTATCGGATCTTAAAGCAAACTGATTATAGTTATAAGATTTGTATACAGAAAAGCTAAATATTGAGAAAATTATCAAAAAGACAATTACCATTAAAAACCACAATAAATAATTATTTGAGGTAATAAATTTTAAAAAGAAGGGACCAGTCTTATAATTCAGAAGCGGCAGTGCTGGGCAATATTCCCAGTTTAAATACTGAGAATAATTTGATAGTGTATTGATACCTAGTCTTTTTTGTTGTCTAAATAAAATATGGAAATAGGAAAAAATTTCACCCACAGAAAGATATATCTGCTGTGCGATACAGACGAAACCGAAGAAACCAACCCAAAGGAATTTCTTAAATTTATGATTGATTAAAATATCGTTTATCCCCAAAGCGATAATCATAATTAAAACAAGGTAACGCGGTCCAGCACCATAGCCGCCATGCCAATCACTCCGCTTGCAATGAAGAACAACCTGATTAAAATCATTCCCACTACCGCGATTGATAGATGCTTAAACCTATTGTGAAATAATTTCCAAAATATAATGCTAAGAAAGACGACTGGGCTATAAATAAATAAACCTTTGCCGGGACTAAATAAAAGACCATAGAGCCCCACTAAAGGATTTGAATATGTAGCATAAAGGTAGAGGGGGTTAGCAGATCTTCCGGTCTCAAAAATATTACCGAATCGCACATAGTTGTAATACAAAAGTAAACCAGAAAATATAATCAGGCCAAAAGTGAAGTATAAGCTTGAAACCCAGAAACGACTAAGGTCATTTTTAATTTTAAATCTTTGACCAAGGATGAACATATAATAAAAAGGAACCGAAAGAACTGCAGTAATATGAGTCGCTATTGCCAGACCTAAAAAGAAACCTGAATAAAAGTAATTGTGGTTTATTTTCGGGAGCTCCTCATTTGCTCTTTCGTTTTTTATAATAAATAAAAACGACAGAATGATAAATAATGTACACAATGGTTCACTGAAGAATGTTCCAGTATAAGGAAATATTATACAGCCAAATGAATAAAGAAAAGTTGTATAAACACTGATTATTTTTGACTTAGTTATTGCTAACAAAACAAAATAATAAAAAACTCCTGCGATGGCACTGATGATAGAATTGAAAAATGAAATAACAAATCTTTCATACTGACCACGCATTTCCGGAGGTGGTTTCCCTTCCAAAAAATAAATCCCGGCAGCTTTATTATTACTTGATACATAAAAGCTTATAGGGTTGAGAGTGCTGTCAATTTTCAGATTATTATTTTCCAGGAGGTAAGCAATCTCTAATAATGGAACTGCAAGAATGGATTCTGCTGGCCCAAAGATCGAATAATGTTTATTATCTATACCAGATCCCAACCCCCAATAAAAATAGTCTATCGGTTCAGGGACCGAAAAATCATTTCTTAATGCCAACGATTCTGTCGTACGAAATACAATTTCGCTATCAGGTATTCTAAGGCCGCCATAATTAAAAAGAGAATATATTATTAAGTTTATAAAAAAAATAATAACGGGATAGTTTCTGTAATATTTGTTCTTCACTTCGTTTACTTAATTGTAAATTAATTATTATGAAAAATTGAATTGCTAGTTTAGGATGTAGCTTTAGGTCGGATTTCATAAATTTATAAAATATTTAATCCGGAATTTTTAGTCAGGATAATTTTATTAATTTTTTTCAATATCTCTCCATCATCTTTATAAGCATTTATTAAACCATTGTATCCCTGGGATTCCCTTCCATTTATTTTAAACAAATGGTCTATATATTTAGCCGCCATATAATCAGAATATAAACGATCATCAATCAGGGTTTTTTGTAAAAGTGATACCTCTTTCCCGGTCAAATTATGCTTCTCATAGAAATTTAGAAGAAGATCTCTAATTGTTAATTCCTCAGGACGTATAGAAATGGCCTGTAATAATTGTTTCTCTGCTTTTTCATTATTTTTATTCTGGCTGTAGTAATTGTATAACCCCACATATGGCAGGAAGGATGAGGGGTAATCAGTTTTAACGGAATTCCAATAGGTTAAGGGACTTTCATATAGTTTTATTTTTGTAAATGTTACTGTTCCTAATATCAATAGGTAAATCGTCGTTAACGCAATGTATGAGTAAGAAGATTTTTTTATCTGCGTAACTTTAATAATTTCAGGAATCATAAAGATAAATCCAATTGCAGGCAGATAGGATCTGCAGTCCCAGTAGTAAAATCCGTCCTGCCCCATAGTTCTGAAAACCATTCCAGGAATAAGTAGGAGTACGAACCATAATAATCCAAAATAGTACCGGATTCTGTTGATTGATCTCGTGAAGAATGGTAAACCCAATAGGATTAACAAAAGAATTGAGCCTGCTATGGATGTGAAGCTTTCAATTCCGGCAAGTGCATTTATCCTAATAGGGATGAAAAACTTTGAGACTGTTTCAGGCAGCACCAGAATATTTTGGTAATATGTTGTAAAGGAAAATTTATCAATATGTACACCGGGTAAAAATAAACCTCTAAGCAGGTAATACAATGTTATTACCCCGAGCACCATAGCTAAAACAGCAAGGTTGTTTTTGTTTAGCTCAAAATTCCTTTTTTCAATAAAATAAAGACCCAGAAATAAAAAAGGAACCAGCAACGAGACTTCTTTTGATAAGAAAGCCAGAAAAAGCAGTAAGGAAACAAAAATCAATACATAAGGTTTGTTTCGTTTTATAAAGATTATGAAGATCAATAAGGCTAAGACAGAAAAAAAAGCGGCTAACAAGTCTCCCCTGCCGGCAATCCACCCCACGGCATTTATATGTATCGGGCTAAGGGCATACAGAAGCGTGGTAATAAAAGCAATATGGTTTGAGATCTTAAATTCTTTAAGAATTGCATAAATCAGAAGAGCAGTGCCAAGGTGAATTATGAAATTTGTAAAATGATAAATAAAATAAGACTTTCCTCCAGGAAGAGAGTCTAAAATAATAGACAATAGGGCTATAGGTCTGTAATAATGTACATCCAGGTAATTCGAAGTGAAAGAAAATGAAATTTTTTCTCCCAAACTCATTCCGCTAAATTTGGTAAAAATTAAAGTATCATCGTCCAGAAAGATCAGACCATGAAAAAAAGAATGAAAGTAAACCAGTAAAAGTATCAGGAAAATCAGTGCTATAAATACTTTATTTGAATTAAGGTAATGTGAATATCTCTTGATCATTTTAGTTGATATTGAATTATCAAAAATGGATTGGACCGAATTTCATCCTTGCATTATCAATTTATATGCCTAAATACGATAAGTAGTTTTAAGAGGTTATGTATAATTATTTTTTCTTCGTTTGATACCTCTTATATTTCCCTGCCAAATTTACACTATTTTTTTTGTCAGGCCAATATAGACCGGGAAAGTTGATGAATACTTCAACGGGTTATTATCTCTATCCGATATCAGCACGGCAAGATATAGTTTACCTTTGCTGTAACGTTTGGCAATTCTCTTTTCATCGCTATCCAGAGTCCTTACGACATTTATTGGTTCTGTCAAGTGCAGCGGCTGGCACTCAAGGTCAATTACGGCAAAGTTATAGGGATATTTAAGATTTCTCCGGGCATCATAATAACACAGTATACCCTTTACGGCACATTTCAATTCTTTACTGCGAAGTTGTCTTGGTATAGTGTAAAGAGGATCGATCCTTATCTTTAATAAGCCGGTTCTTAAGGGGGGTCTGTAATTCGGTCGAAATAGTGATTGAAGCCAGGAGGTTATTTTGATCGCTCTTCCCCGTCAGTTTAAACTGACGGCAATATCTGAAGATTCTCCGTCTGTTGAAAATGATGGTAATAGAATTGAGGGTAAAAGTTGAAAGGGAGGCAAAAGGTTCAGAAGGAATGACCGGGAGATTGCTTCGCTCGAAGACTCGCTCTCAATGACAAAGTATTGTAGTGAAATGGCAGTGTCTGAAAGAAGGGTTTGCCCTGAAAAGATGTATGTCATTTTTGTCATACTGTTTAATTTTTCAATAGCGGAAAACAGGGGAAAATTGCGGTTTTTGAGGGTGCTTAAAGTGTATCATTTTGAGTCCAACTACGGCACAAATACGGTGAACTTACTGGATTAAAACTAATGTAAGAATGAGTGTGACAAAATGGCATACTTGTTTAATTTTTCAGCAGCGAAACGATTCGAAAGTAAGTTCCGATTATTGTTCAGATTTTTGTAAATTCAGATTGAGCCTCTTATTCTTCGGGTGTTCGTATTCTAAAGGCGTACTTTATTTTTAACTTAACAAGGAGTGAAAATGAATGAAGCTGCTGTAGTTTCCCCTGGTTTCCATATTGTTGTTAGCAAGATGGCCGGCGATATGAAGTTTGTCGGCATATTTTATATCATAATCGGGGCAATTGAGTGCCTTACGATTATAGGCGCTATTGTCGGAATTCCGCTGATTATTTGCGGTCTCCGCCTGCGGGAGTCGGCTGATTCATTTAATGGGTACCTGGTCTCGGGAGATTCTTTTATGCTTGAAAGAGCCCTGGAGAGGGAAAGCAGGTTTTTCTTTATCCAGAAGGTTTTTCTGATCATCTCGATAGTAATTTTTGTGCTGTATATCGTTTTCCTGATTGTGTTCGGATTGTCATTCCTGAGCAACTTCCAGAATTTCAGATCTGTTTAGTTATGGTAAATAAACGGTATTATTCTTTCGGTTCTAAAAAGCCAGATCACATCATTAAATATTGATGAATGAATCATAGATAATTTTGGATTATTTATTTATGTTTCTCTGCGGCTTAAAACATTTAATTTATTTTAAGAAAAGGAGTTAAGATGTTCAAAACGGCAACAAAAGCATCTTTGAGTAAATATTTATATGTACTGTTTTTAGTTACTTCTTTAATTATCATCTCCGCCGGATGTGAGCAGAAATCTGAAAAACCCGGGGAAGAAGGCACATTGAAGGATACGACAAATCTGACTCAGCCAGGAACCGATACAACGGCAGCGGCTGATACAACAAAAAAATATCCTGACTTAACCGGAACCTGGACCGGGACATATCGATCTCATTCTGCCACTTTAAAAATTACAGACCAGAATGAGGAAAATGTAAAAGCAGATCTTACTGTACAGTACAGGGAGACAATGAATAAAACACTTAGCGGCAAATTTAACCCGGAGACGAATGAACTTAGTTTGAAAGATGAAGTTAAAAGCAGAGATGAAGCCACCTATTCAGGTAAATTATCAGATGATTACAGCAAGCTTTCAGGAACTGCCCGTTATAAGGTGGATGGTAAAACGGTGAATTTTAATTTTACAAAAAAATAACAAAACAAGAATAATCAGAAAGGTAACAATTATGAGAAAATATATTTTTCTACCCTTAACGATAATATTGGGATTTTTGGTAGCTTCGTGTTCTGATACCACTACCAATCCCCCACCCGTTGAAGATACAGGATCAATATTCATTAATTCAAGTCCTTTAGGTGCCACAATTACTTTGGACGGCACGAACACAGGCAAGGTAACTCCAGATAGTATTAGCAGCGTTTCAACCGGACAGCATTCTATAACTCTAAGCTTTGCCGGCTACAGGGATACAACTTTCACTGTTAACGTGACTGCAAATCTGCAGACAACCAAACAGATTACTCTTGTTTCGACATTAAGTACTACGATGTATGGACCTGTAAGGATCTATGAAACAGCTGGAACTGATCCAATAACAGAACCAAGTGGTTTGGTACTTTCATCCGGAAATGCTTATGGGGTATCAAGCTCTAATAAAGATTCTGTTGATATTTATTATTCAACTACAGGTACGGGAGGACAAGGGTATCTTGTACAGAGTGCAGATTTGAATACTACCCAGGGATTGACCCGGACTACCAAATTCTATGTTGGAAGCGGAACTGATATAACTGATGGCGAGGATTCCCCCAATTCTGCTTTATCAGGATGGACCAACCATATGAGTGATAGAGAGAATAATTATGTATTTTTATATGATGATGATGGCAACTATTCAAAATTAATAATTACTAACTACAGTGCAGAAGGTGAAGTACCTGCCTGGGTTGAGGTGAAATGGTTATATAATAATATTGGAGCCGATAAACGGTTCTAGTTTCAACTTCCTCTTAAAATTAAAGCCGTGGAGATTTTTCTTCACGGCTTTTTTATTGATGACCGGGACAGGTGCAAAGAAAATGATCGTTTTAAGAGATTGCTGTCGATTTGTAACCCGGAATGAAGTAACTTTATAGATATTATTTTCGGATATTTCTTCAGGTGGAGACTATGTTCAAATTTTTACTAATCTGTCTGCTTACATTCACAATCTCGTCATCGGTCCTTTCACAGGAATTGAACCACGATTATTTTAAGGAAAACGTAGAAGTTTATTTCAAGTTTCATTTTACGTCTAAAACTGATCTTAATGATCTGTCGGGGACGATATCTATTGATAATGTGAAGGGTGATACTGCCTTTGCGTATGCTAATGAGGAGCAGTATAAGAAGTTTCTTAAGACCGGTTACAAAATTGAAATCCTGACCGCGCCGGGGAAACTTATGGTTCCGGAGATGAGCGATGAGCCTCAGTCAATACTCGATTGGAATGTTTACCCTACCTACGATGCCTACGTAACGCTGATGAACCAGTTCGCTGCGGATCACCCTGATATTTGTCAGCTGGTTGATGCAGGAACTTCGGTGCAGGGAAGACATATTTTATTTGTAAAGATTTCGGATAATGTTAATGACAGAGAGGCAGAGCCCCAGTTTATGTATTCATCTTCAATGCATGGTGATGAAATAACGGGATATGTGCTGATGCTTCGTCTTATTGATACGCTTTTAACTTCGTACGGAACTGATGCGCGGCTTACTAACCTTGTAAACAGCGACGAGATCTGGATAAATCCTCTTGCAAACCCTGACGGCACGTACCACGGGGGCAACGGAACGGTATATGGGGCTACAAGATATAATGCTAACGGAATTGACATAAACAGAAATTTTCCGGACCCTGCCGCGGGTCCCCACCCGGACGGCAATGCCTGGCAGCCTGAAACCATTACGATGAAAACCCTGGCAGAAAATAATAATTTTATATTGTCGGCAAATTTCCACGGAGGAGCCGAGGTAGTTAACTATCCGTGGGATACGTGGTCGAGGCTTCACCCGGATAATACCTGGTGGATGTTGATTTCGCATCTTTATGCCGATACCGCTCAGGCTAACAGTCCTTCGGGTTATATGAACGGATTTAATGACGGCATAACGAACGGATATGCCTGGTACCGTGTTACGGGGGGCAGACAGGACTTTTTTACTTATTTCCATCACGGCAGAGAGGTTACAATAGAAATATCGGATATTAAAACGCCTGCTGCTTCCTCACTTCCGGCTTACTGGTATTACAATAAGGAATCATTTCTGGATTATATGGAAAACACTTACTACGGGATAAGGGGACTTGTAACCGATACTTCCGGAAATCCTGTAAAGGCCAGGGTTGAAATTAGCGGTCACGATATGGATAGCTCAGAAATATATTCTGAATCGTTAACAGGCGCATATTATCGTATGATAGCTGCAGGAACTTATTCATTGACATTTTCAGCTGATGAGTACTTCACTCAAACGATATCAAATATTCAGGTTAATAATTTCCAGAGTACAAATCTTAATGTGGTGCTGGTTCCGAACCAGGTGCCTGTTGAACTGGTTGCCTTTACTGCCGCGGTGAATGGAAATGATGTGGTGCTGAACTGGAAAACTGCTACGGAAATAAACAATAAGGGTTTTGAAGTTCAAAAATTACAAGATGGCGGAATTATAAAATTACAAAACTGGATTGACGTTGCATTTATAGCGGGCAACGGTACTTCATCAGAGAAACATACATATAGTTTTAGTGATAAGAATGTTAACCCGGGAACGTACCAATACCGGCTGAAGCAGATAGACTTTGACGGCAGTTTTGAATATTCCGATGTTATTGAAGCCGAAATATTAACGCCGCAGAACTTTGTGCTTGAACAGAATTATCCCAATCCGTTTAATCCTTCTACAACTATAAATTTTATAGTTCCGGAAAAATCATTTGTATCGCTGAAAGTTTATAATGTACTTGGCAGTGAAGTGGAGACGCTGGTTAATGAAGCAAAGGAAGCAGGCAGCTACAGCATCAACTTTAACGCTCAAAATATTTCCAGTGGTTTATATTTCTATAAATTGGAATCCGGCAGCTATACCTCCGTCCGTAAAATGATTTTCATTAAATAAAGGGGATTGCGCTAAGTGCGGGTAAATTTAATATGGGTTTAAGGGGTTGACTAAAAATTATAAACCCGGGATTAGGCTGCTGATCTGCAGAGTGATCCCGGGTTTTATTTTATAGGGGAATAATTCTATTTATCGAAATCCTTAAACAAGCCTTTTATATAATTGAATTCTTCATCCGTAAGCGGCTTATCCTGTCCCGCCAGGTTTGATTTAACCTGTTTCAGGTTTCGGAAGCCGGGTATTACACAACCAACTTCTTTGTAGTGAAGCAGGTACTGCAGAGCAGCCCTGGAAAGATCTTCGGTAGATGACCCAAACCTGGATTTCAGTTTCTCCAGTATGGGCTCAAGCTTTGCCAGGCTTTCTTTATTGAAGCGCTCGGAACCTTTGCGATGATCTCCCTCTTCAAATTTGGGAGGATTGTTTTTATCGTATTTGTCAAGAAGGAGTCCCTGTGCAACCGGACCAAAGGCAACAAACGAAATATTGTTTTCATCCAGCAGTTTCCTTGTAGGTGTTCCTTCCTGAAGGAACCTGTCATCCATTGCACTCGAGAAACTCTGTATTACTTCAGGCTTAACCTTCGGGATCAGCTTACTGAAATCAGAATGTGAGTAAGCCGACTGTCCAATCAGCCTTATCTTCCCTTCATCTTTCAGTTTATACATTACTTCTATAGCATCATCAAGATATATGTCATTCTCACCGAAATCACCATGATGAAAGTAATACAGATCTATATAATCGCGGTTGAGATTTTTAAGCGACTGCTCGCACTGGTGACGGATATGCTGCGGTTCATAAGCGTGCGCCGCTGTTCCCGGGAACCAGCCTATCTTGGTGGCAATTACAAAATCATTGGTTCTTTTACCGAGTATACGGGCCAGCATTCTTTCAGCCCTTCCGTTGCCGTAAACATCTGCGTTATCAAAATGCGTAACGCCATTGTCTATGGCGTAGTTTATTGCCTCCTTAACTTCTTCTTCATTAACATCGGCCCAGCCGTTAGGATCACCGTTTACCCAATTAAGACCGCCGAGCGTCCAGCAGCCGAGACTGACTTCCGATACTTCAATATCTGATTTACCCAGTTTTCTATATTTCATATTCTCCCTCCGTTAATTTATTCCAAATAATGCTTCCGTTTTCTGATATGCACGGTGCACATCTTCAACTCCGTATTTTGCAAGTTCGTAGTTATTGCTCTTTAATTCTTCTCTGAGTTTTTGAGCAGCATGCAGCAATTGGGTGGTGTTGTTTTCAAACTTCTTCTGCAATTCACCGTCATTGCCTCTGAGCTTAACTTTGCTTAATGCCTCTGCCTTTGCTACCAGGTCATCGCTGACAAGGTAGATTTGCTGGTAGTCTTCCTGAGGCAGGTATTTATGATATATCATATAAAGTATCTGGTGAAACTGATCAAGTTCAGGAAGTACCGGATGAATGATATGAACGAGCGACTCATATTTTGAATGAAGATTCTCTGCCGCTTTCAGAAGCATTTCATTGTTTTTCTGATCAGCGATCTTTTTATATTCTTCCACGGCGACCTTGAACTCATTGACGCCTTTATCCCAAATTTCCTGCTTGTCCTGTAAAATACCGGGCAGCTTTGCCTCGTAAATATTCTGCGAGCCGCTATCGATATCCGCGACATAACCCTGAAGTGCGGAATAATCTTTTGAAGGATAGGCTACATGCCAGATGGGATAAATTACATCATGGAATTCGCTGAGTGCCGGTACTTCGGCTTTAATTTCTGTTGAATCAAATTCTGCCTGAGAAAAAACCGGGACTGACAGAATTACGATAAGGATAGTGAATAAGCAGATCTTCGAATGCATATAATCCCCGACTAATTTGTTATTGGATATTTATAGATTACTTAATTCTTCTTTTAAAGACTTCTTTAAACCTTTTACGACCAGATCATACGAATGATCAATCCATTCTTCTATCAGGCTATTCCTGATGGTTCCTTCGATCTCAACGGTATTCCAGTGCTTCTTGTTCATATGATATCCCGGTGTAACCGCAGGGTAACGTTCCCTTAATTCTACCGCAGTTTCGGGATCACATTTAATGTTTATTGAAAAAGGAGGATTAAGGCTGGCAATAAGGAATATTTTCCCCATAACTTTGTAAACAGGCGATTCTTCATCGAAAGGGAGTTCTTCTGTAACTCCTTTTTTCTGAAGACAATATTCTCTTACCTGCTCTATGTTCATTATTTTCTGTTTTTATCCAGCCAGCGGGCTGCATCTTTTGCGAAGTATGTCAGGAACATATCTGCTCCGGCGCGTTTAATTGCCATCAGCGATTCAATCATTACCCGTTCCTCGTCGATCCAGCCGTTCATTCCTGCGGCCTTAATCATAGCATACTCACCACTCACCTGGTATGCAGCAGTAGGCATTCCGAATTTATCTTTTACTCTTCTGATTATATCCAGGTAGGGTCCCGCAGGCTTAACCATTATAATATCCGCACCCTCCTCAATATCGGATTCAGCCTCACGCATTGCTTCATCGCCGTTGGCTATATCCATCTGGTGCGACCTTCTGTCGCCGAAAGCAGGAGCAGATTCAGCGGCATCACGAAAAGGTCCGTAATAACCCGACGAATATTTTACTGCGTAGCTCATTATGGGAGTTTTCTGATATCCGTTATCATCGAGAATTTTCCTGATAGCTGTTACCCGGCCATCCATCATATCAGACGGGGCTACAATGTCGGCCCCTGCCTGTATGTGTGTAAGAGCTTCTTTAGCCAGAAGTTCAACGGTTTCATCATTAAGAATCTCCTCGCCGTCTAATAATCCGCAGTGACCGTGGGAGGTGTACTCACACAGGCATACATCCGTTATTACAAGCAGATTTTTAACTTCGGCTTTTATTGCCCTGATAGCCCGCTGTATTATTCCCTCAGGATCGTAGGCTTCAGAGCCTTTTTCATCCTTGTGGGAAGGAATACCGAACAAAATTACTGCAGGGATACCGAGAGCTTCAACTTCTTTGCATTCTTTAACAGCGTTGTCGATCGAAAGCTGGGAAACTCCGGGCATCGATTTAATCGGTTTATTGATATTTTCGCCGGGGACTACAAAAAGAGGGTATATAAAATCATTCTTAGATAATTCAGTTTCTCTCACCATATCTCTTACAAGAGGGTTGTAGCGGAGTCTTCGCATTCTTTTTACAGGATATATAGCCATAATTTATAATGTATAATTTATAATGAATAATTATTTAAGTTTCGTTCTTGAAGTCTTGATAATAGATACTAGCATTTTAATTAATTCATTGGTTTTTTATTCTTTCAAAAATCAATTCGCCATTCTTTAAACAATCTCCGATCGAAATACCGCCGCGGTAGTTGCCGCTAAAGTAAAGACCGGGATTGTTTTTCTCAAACTCATCAAAATATCTTTCGTGTTCAATGTACCCGATGTTATACTGTGGAATTGACCTTGTCCAGTATTTGTAGCCTACATATACAGGATCTTCCGTAATTCCCATTATCTTCTCGAACTCACCGCGTACTTTCTTAATCAGTATCTCTTTATCAATGTTTCCAACCTCAGGATCCCTGGCTCCGCCTACGAATAATGTGAACGCCGCTTTATCATCATCGCTGCGATTAGGAAAGATAACTGAGCTCCATATGGCTCCCAGGAATGACCGTCTTTCCTTCGCAGGCACAAGGAAACCGAAACCGTCAAGCGACTGCCTGATGCTTTCCTTGTTGTAGCCCAGCATTAAAGCAAGGACCGGCGGATAGTAAATGGCATTGAAGTGTTCGATAAGCTTATCGTCCCACGATTTGAAAAGATCGGCAGCCGTATAAGCAGGTATAGTTGACAGCAGTATGTCACATTCAATTTCTTTCAGGTGACCGGCATTATTGTATTTAATTTTAAAACCATTGCCATTCTTTTCGATTGAAGTAACGTCACAAAAAGTATGAAGTCTTTCGCCAAGATAGGAAGCTATCGCGTTCGGCAGCTTCTGCATTCCCTCCGTGAAAGAAAACATTCTTGCGCTTTGTTTTGATTTCTCAGCTCTCTGCTTTCTTTCCTTTATGCTTTTTACAGTGCCGACAATAAGTCCCCCGTATTTTTCCTCAAGTTCATATAATTTCGGAAATGATGACTTTACGCTAAGTTCTTCAGGATTTCCCGCATAGACACCAGCAACAAAAGGATTTATAGCATAATCGAGGAACTCCTGTCCCAGTCTGCGTTTAACAAAATCAGCAATGCTCTGGTAATATCCATCCTTTGAGCGGCCGATAAATGGTTCAGCAAAAAGTCTGGCTTTCGCCTTTCCGCTGAATAATTTCGTTTTAATAAATGCAGGAGGACTCATCGGAAGAGGATGAAGCATATTATCGCGCAAGATATATCTTTTGGAGGCTTCTTTATTTGCATAGAGGAGATCATCACCAAGTTTCAGATCCGATACAATTTTGGAAAGAACGGGAGTGGTCTCAAGTCCGCTGTTAGGCCCACGGTCAAATAAAAACCCTTTTTCCTTTATAGTTTCAACGGAGCCTCCCACTTCCCTTTTCTTTTCAAGCACAGTAACATCAAATCCTTCTTTTGCCAGAAAGTAAGCAGGCGTTAAACCTGAAATTCCTGCACCCAGAACTACAACTTTTTTGCTCATTTATGCCTAATTTGATTACAATAATTCTAAAATATTGTTTCAATTTACCAAATAAATGAGAATTTTAGTACATATAAATAAAGCACCGGATGAATGACTGGATAACACATTTTGAGCAGTCGGGAGAGAAGGAATCGCCCTCGTATAAGGATACGATGGCATTTTTCCGAAGATTAGAAAAAAAATCAAAAATGGCGAAGCTTATCTCAATGGGTGTATCCTCCCAGGGAAGAGATATCAAATGCCTGGTAGCTGCAAAGGGAAATCATTTCACTCCCATAAAAGCGAAAAGAAGCGGAAAAGCAATAGTGTTAATACAGAATGGAATTCATCCGGGTGAAATCGAAGGAAAGGATGCTTCGATGCTTCTTCTGAGAGAAATTCTCATAACTCAGGAGAAGAAGGATCTGCTGGATAATCTTGTACTGCTTATTATTCCTATTCTGAATGTAGATGGACACGAAAGACTTAGTCCTTACAACCGTCCCAACCAGAACGGCCCGCGTATGATGGGATTCAGAACAACGTCTCTCAACCTGAACCTCAACCGGGACTATATGAAGGCCGACACGCCTGAAATGAGGGCTCTCCTGAGGTTACTCTCAACCTGGTGTCCCGATTTTTATATCGATAATCATACGACAAACGGCGTTGATTATCAGTATAACTTAACCTATGGAATGGAAAGGCACCAGAATATCTTCGGTGCGCTGAGTAAATGGGGACAGGAAAAATTCATTCCCCACGTGAAAGCTGAAACAGAGAGAAGAGGCTTTTTAAGTACCTCATATATAGAGCTCATCCGAAAAGAACTTGAGGAGGGGTTTAGCGACTGGACTTCCCGTCCGATGTATTCAAACGGTTATGCAGCCCTGCAGAACCGGCTTCTGCTGCTGATCGAAACACATTCACTCAAACCCTTCAGCAATCGTGTGTATTCAACTAAGGCTATGGTTGAATCATCTCTTGAATTTATAAGCACTAATTATAAAGAATTGAAAAAAATAAACAAGCAGGCTGACAGTGAAACAATAAAAAGATATGCTGAAGGAAAAACATCCTTTCCAATCACATTCCAGGGAACGGAGGAGTTTTCGCTTATAGATTTCAAAGGGATTGAATATAAAAAGGAAGAGAGTGCCGTAACGGGATCAGTAGTTAAGCGTTACACCGGGAAACCTGTTGATATTAGAGTTCCCTGTTATAATAAAGTGAAAGTCACAAAAAGAGTTAAGCTTCCGGCAGCTTACCTGATCCCGGCAGAGTTTAAGGATATAATAAGAATATTAAAGCTTCACGGAATTAAAGTAGATGTCCTTAATGAGAATAGTTCCCTGACGGTTGAGCAATACCATTTTACAGATTATAAGTTTGCTGAAAGACCCTATGAAGGGCATCAGCGAATTGCGGTAAACTGTGAAACCATTCCAGGGAAGATTGAATTTCCTTCAGGAACATATATAGTAAACACGAAGCAAAGGGGGATAAGACTGATTGCAAATCTACTGGAGCCGGAAGCACCGGATTCGTTCACAAGCTGGGGATTTTTCAATGCTTTCTTTGAACGAAAAGAATATGCTGAAGATTTTGTAATGGAACCGGTTGCCCAAAGGATGCTGGAAGAGGATCCGCAGCTCCGCGGTGAATTTGAGGCCAGACTGAGAGATGATGAAGAATTCCGCCAAAATCCGCAGGAGAGACTCGATTTCCTTTATAAGAAATCAGTTTATTATGATAGAAGAGAAAATATTTACCCTATTTTTCGGCTTATGGAGAAAATTCAACAGTCCTGACCTACTTGTCAATCTAACATACCCTCATAACCATTGTCGAGTCGGCCCGGATTAAAGGGGACGCAACCCTTAATAATTGAATATAAGCCTCCGGTCTCCTGTATAAAAAATAAATCCGCGCACAAAACCTGCTTTCTGATTTAGAATAAGGTAGATGCCCCCGGATAAGGCCAAGTAAAAACGAAACCCGTTGAAATTGAGGCGAAGGTGAAGCGCAGGTGGAGCGGAAGTGAAGCGCAGGTGAAACGTCGCGGGAACCCGGCTGGTAATCGGTTACCTGCACATAAAGGGGCCCTATTACGAAAAGTGATATAATAACGTTGGGTTTCTGTATTATTTTAGGCTAAGCGGGGCTAGGTCAGTATACCTTCTATTACAGGTTGAATCTGAACTTTCGAAATTGTAAAATACAACCAAGACAATTCCGCACTTTCCTTCATTAAAATAAAATGGACCGTTATGCCAGATAATTCACAATTCACGATATTATGCATCGCCAGCTTCGAAAAAGGGCAGGAATTTATGCGTCAGTGTAAAAGGGAGGGAGCGCGGGTAATTCTTCTTACGTCTAAAAGTCTGGAGGATGCCGACTGGCCAAAAGATAGTATTGATGAAATCTTTTATATCCCCGATGTTAATAAAGTTTGGGATATGAAGAATGTTATTTATGGCGTGAGTTTTCTTGCCCGCACCGAACAAATTAACCGGATAGTTGCACTGGATGATTTCGATGTTGAAAAAGCTGCATCATTAAGGGAACATCTTCGTGTTCCGGGTATGGGTGATACAACTGCAAGGTACTTTAGAGATAAGCTTGCTATGCGGACCCGGGCAAGAGAGGAGAAGATTCTTGTTCCTGAATTTGTACATGTTCTGAACTATAGGAGGATAAATGAATTTGAAGCTGCCGTCGGCTTTCCGTATGTTATTAAACCGCGCCTCCAGGCGGGTGCTCATGGAATTAAGAAAATTAATTCAGTTCAGGAACTCTGGCGTACAATCAATAGTTTGGGTGATGAACAATCATTTTATATCCTTGAAGAATTTATTGAGGGTGAAATTTATCATGTTGATTCGATTATTTATAATATGGAAGTTAAATTTGCTATTGCCAGTCAGTACAGCCTCCCTCCTCTTGAAGTAGCGCATGAAGGGCGGGTATTCGGGAGCAGGACAATAAAGCACGGGACTAAGGAAGAGGAAAAGCTGATAGATATAAACAAACGGGTGATGAAGGCAATGGGTCTGGTAAGGGGAGTTTCTCACACTGAATTTATCAGGTCGAAAGCTGATGGTAACTTTTATTTTCTCGAAACATCAGCACGTGTCGGCGGCGCAAATATAGCTGAGCTTGTGGAAGCCGCAGCAGGAATAAACCTTTGGGCTGAATGGGCGAAAATTGAAATCGGTTTTGGTATAAGGGAATATAAAGTGCCGCCTGTGAAGAATGATTATGCGGGAATAATAATATCTCTTGCGAAGCAGGAATGGCCCGAGCTTTCCGGCTATGTTGATAAGGAGGTAGTCTGGCGAATGAAAAAGAAAAATCACGTAGGCTTAATAATCAGCTCACCTGATAATGCACGGGTTGAGGAATTATTAATTCAATATACAGAAAGATTCTACACAGACTTCTTCGCCTCTCACCCCATCACCGATACCCCGCAATAACCAGTTAGCTTAATTAAACTGTTCGGGAATATTTGGTTGTGTCTTCTTTGCGTTCTATGTAGCCGTCAAAGTTCATTGCAATGTTGCGGATGAGGAGCTTACCCATTTCTGAAACTTTCAGGTGATCATTTTTGATCTCAACAAGCTGGTCGGCTTCCATTTCTTTCAGGTTGTTTAATCCCCATGCAAAGTAAGTCTTAAAATCTATACCGAACTTCTTCTCAACGTTCTTGAAATCGAGTTCGAAGTCGCACATAAGCCGCATAATTACAAAGCCGCGTACAATATCATCTTCCGTAAGCCGGTAACCTTTGGTTACAGGCAGAACTTCCTCGTCGATAGCCTTAAAATATTCTCTTTCTGTTTTATAGTTCTGTGCATATATATTCCCTAGTTGAGAGATCGCAGTTATTCCCATCGAATACATATCTGCTCCTGCATTTGTACTATAGCCCTGGAAATTCCTGTAAAGTTTCTTTTCTCTAAGTGCAACGGCAAGTTCATCATCGGGTTTTGCGAAATGATCCATTCCTATAAAAATATAACCTGCATCTGTAAGCCTTTCAATGGTCGATTTTAATATGTCGAGCTTAACTTCCGGGGCAGGAATGTCTTCAGGATGAATTAAAGCCATATGTTTTTTCATCCAGGGAACGTGAGCGTAGTTGAATACTGCAATCCTGTCGGGAGAAATATCAATTATTTTATCTACGGTTTTATCAAATGATTCAACTGTCTGGTGAGGAAGACCATAAATTAAATCAAGATTGATACTTGAAAAACCAAGTTCTCTTATCCATGTAACTGTCTGTCTTGTTATATCTTCGGGCTGGATGCGGTTTACAGCTTTCTGGACTTTTTCATTAAAATCCTGTACACCCATACTTATTCTGTTAAAGCCGTTGTTCCGCAGTGCTTCAAGGTGTTCTCTTTTCAGATCACGCGGATCAATTTCGCAGCTATTTTCTGAATTATCCTTAAAGTTGAAAGACTGATTTATGTAGGATGCCAGATCATTTATCTCATCTGGGGAAAGATGGGTGGGAGTCCCTCCCCCCCAATGCAGCTGTGATACTTTTCTGTCTGTCAGGATATACGTCCTGAGCATATCAATTTCTTTTTTAACATACCTGATGTATTCTTTTACACGTTCACGGTTTCGGGTTACGATCATATTGCAGCCGCAGAAATAACACAGCGTGTCGCAGAAGGGAATATGAAAATATAATGAAAGGTCGGGGAGGTTTTCACCGTAATTTGTTTTAATTATTTCATCGAGATACGCTTCCTGTGTAAAGCTATCACTGAAATGCGGAGCAGTGGGATAGCTGGTATACCTGGGTCCGGGTTTATCGTATTTCTTAAACTTCTTTAGATCTATCTCAAACATTTCATTCTCCTATATTTACCATTAAGTCGTAAAAACTAAAAAATTAGTATTAACTGCTCTTCACGCCATCCACTAAACGGCTCAATTATTATTCATCCACGATTGGTATTTATTTAGAAACTAGGTTATCTTTTGCGTCCACATCCCGATGGTGAAATTCGGTGCTTTCTTCTTTAACAAACCGAACCAGGGCTTTCGCTTTTTCGGGCTCGATATTGGGAAGAATTCCATGGCCCAGATTAAAAATATGTCCGGAACCCTCTCCATATGATTTAAGTACTCTCTTGGCTTCGTTTCTGATAACCTCTTTCTCGGCAAATAATACGGTTGGATCGAGATTGCCCTGAAGAGCCACTTTATTGCCGACAGCACGCCTAACTGCACCAATATCCATTGTCCAATCAAGCCCAAGCACATCAGCCCCGCACTTAGCAAGGTCCTGTAAATTAAAGTGAACTCCTTTGGCAAAAACAATTACCGGCTCTTTCTTTTTATTTATCTTAGATATTACTTTTTCGATGTATGATAAAGAAAACTCTTTAAAGTCATGTTGAGAAAGGATACCGCCCCAAGTATCAAAAATCTGAACCGCATCTACACCTGCCTCTATTTTTGCCGACAGGTATTCGGCTACAGCATCGGTAATCTGTTCGAGTATCCTGTGAGCAAGACCGGGATTATTATAAATTAACCTTTTAACATGAGCAAAATTCTTGGAACCTTTCCCCTCCACCATATAGGTTAGAAGGGTCCATGGTGATCCGCTGAAACCTATCAGAGGTACTCTGCCGTCCAATTCCTTTTTAGTAAGTTTAACAGCATCCATCACATATTTCAAGTCTTTTTCAGGATCAATTTTTTTAAGAGCCTTTGCCCCTGTTTCATCTCTTACAGGGTTGTGAAAAACAGGACCTCTACCCTCGTGCATCTCAAGTATTAATCCCATTGCTTCGGGAATAACCAGGATATCTGAAAATATAATTGCTGCATCAACACCAATGATATCAACCGGCTGAATCGTAACCTCCGCTGCCAGCTCAGGTGTTTTGCACATAGTCAGGAAATCAGCCTTTTCTCTCACTGCACGATACTCCGGAAGATATCTTCCGGCCTGACGCATAATCCAGATCGGGGTTCTTTCAACCGGTTCTCTTCTGCATGCTCTCAAAAACAAATCATTCTTTAATTTCAAATCTTCTCCGTTTGATAAAATTCGACAATGGAATTAACGAGTCCCTCAATAGTATATTCTGAAGGTATTATATCAACCTTTACCTTCTTCTTCTCAACAGCGGCTTTGGTTGTGGGCCCGATAACCGCAACTATCAGATTCCGGAAATAATTAACCGGATCAGCTACTGATTGGATCTCCAGGAAATTCTGAAAGGTTGAAGGACTGGTAAATACGAATAGATCCGGGTTGCTATTATTTAGTTTTTCCTTATACTCAAGTATTGTGTCGTCAGATGGAAGCCCAATATTATAGACAGACGCAGTTTTTATTTTTGCTCCTCTTTTCTTTAATCCCTCGGGCAGTTCTTCTCTGCCTATTGCTGAACGAGGAATGAAGATGAGCTTACCTTTCAGATCATACTCTTCAAGTTCTTCAATTACGCCTTCACCGCTGAATTCTCTCGGAACTATGTGTACAGGTATATTATTCCTTTCACACATTCCTGAAGTCTTGCTGCCTACAGCGACAACCTTTATCCTGTTAAAATCAAATTTGAGGTCAAGTTCTTCGCATCGCTTTACAAACATCCTTACAGAATGACCGCTAGTGAATATTATGAAATCAATCTTAGATTGCCTGCTTACTACACTGTCAAAATCCTTCCATGAATCGGGCGGGGTTATTTCAAGTGTGGGAAAGGTGAGGACTTCGGCCCCCAGCTTTTGAAATATTTCTGCTGATTCCTGCGATTGTTCCAGGGTTCGGGTAATAACAATGGTTTTATTTTTAAGAGGCAGCAGACAACTATTGTTAAAACCGGAGAAAAGACCTGTCACCACAAATTCATAAACTCTTTCCCGGTCCTTTATCATCTCTTCTTCTGAATATTTCTTTTCTATTCCCCTGGAAACTGAGCCGTATATGCTCCCTAGTATCAGATCGACAGCAAAGTCTTCATCTATTTCACGGAAGAGGTTTTCGTTCTTCCCGTTTTTTATTATCGTTCTTAGCATGCCCTTCAGATCTTTCTCCATATCACAGAGCTCGGAGCATATTTCATTCTCCGTCTTCAGAGATTCCTTCTGGTACATCAGGAAGAAGGTCTGGTACTTCATCATAAACATATAAGAGTGTACAATGAAAGAATGAAGTGAGTCGATGCTTGTTTTTTCATCGGCAATTTTATTCTTGAGTGAAATAATTAACTTTTCCATTCGCTGGCGCATAATAGAAAAATACAATTCTTCCTTTGAAGTGAAATAATTATAGACCGTTCCTTTTGCAAGTGAAGCCAGCCTGGCCACATCTTCAACCATAACTTCATGGTAGTTCTTCCGGGAGAAAAGAAGCGATGCTGCTTCGATTATCTTTCCCCGCTTCAGGATTTTACCATTCTGTCTTTTTTCTTTTACTATCATATTCGTGCCTGCTTACATTATTCTCCATGTATCCGTTGAAATCACATTCCCTGAATTAGGATCAATAAGCATTATTTCACCATTTCCCCGCATACCGTTTGAACCCTGTGTCTCTTCAAAAGTTGAAAGAATGCTCCACACATACTGTTTGTTTTTGGGATCCCATTTAAACTCTACCTTCCAGTCTTTTATACCTTCTTTAAAATTATTTTCTTTTGCAATTTGCCTGGCTTGATCTTCATTTAAATTGAACTCACATTTACCTGGATCTGCACCGCAATCCGGCAATCCTATAACATTTTCCCTATTAAGCAGGCTGCCGGTTGAATCAACTTCAAATTTAATTTTATTGTCTACATATGGCTTATCAGGTATTCTGAAATCATAAACCATATAATATTTTGAGTTAATTTTTTTTGTCTCCTGGAAATCAGGTTTTATATAATTATCAAAAAATTCCTGACCGACCATCGAAACTATAAACCTGTTTGAACTCTTTAACACGTTATCCGGAACATTAGACTGTGAATCGGTACAGCTGCAGGAACAGGCAAAAAAAGTTACTCCCGCAAATACTGCCAGGAGACTAATAATAATTTTTCCGATAGAATTGAAATTCATTTGACCCTCACATTATTGTAGATTTCATCCAGTATTTCCTTTGCCCCTGCTTTAATTAAGTCCTTTGCCAGGTTTATTCCTACCTTCTCAGGTTCCCTGCTGCTGCCCCTGATCTTTTTTCTGAAAGTAACAGTTCCGTCTACGGACCCCACAAGACCTTCCAGATAAATACCGTTTGATTTAACTTCAGCAAAAGCCCCGATGGGCACCTGGCACCCTCCTTCGAGTTTTCTCAGGAACGCCCTCTCAGCAAGAACGGATTTATATGTTTCTTCATGATGAATCGTTTGAAGTATCTCGTCAACAATTTTATTTTCCTCGTGTATTTCGATTCCCAGGGCTCCCTGTCCTACTGCGGGAAGCATATCCTCCTTGTCGATATATGAAGAGATATATTTTTTCAGGTTTAATCTCTCAATTCCTGCGCGGGCAAGGATTATTGCGTCCCACTCCGACTCCAAAAACTTTTTTATACGCGAGTTAACATTTCCTCTTAACTCATGGATTGTAAGGTCGGGGCGAATATGGAGCAGCTGGGATCTTCTCCTGAGCGAGCCAGTTGCAACCTTACCGTTTTCCTTGATGGTATGAATCGTGGTTCCTTTTTTTCTTGCTATCAGAACGTCTTCAACTGCGTGACGTTTTGAAACAGCCGATAATTTTAATCTATCGGGCAGCTGAGTCTGCAGATCTTTAAGGCTGTGCACTGCAAGGTCTATCTTTCTGTTTAACAGCTGGATTTCAAGCTCTTTCGTGAAGAGACTTTTGTCGCCAATTTTGGAAAGGGCGACATCAAGAATCTTATCTCCTTTGGTTTTGATTATCTTTATTACGACCGAAACATTTTTATTCCTTTTTTCCAGTTCCTTTTTTATAAAGTTTGACTGCCATAAAGCAAGTTCACTTCCCCGGGAGCCGATAACAATTTTCTGTTTCAAATTAATTCCTGATGTTATTCTGTTTTATTATCAATGTTATCTTTTTTATCTATACCGAAAATCTCCCTGATGATACTAATCCTGGCTGCCATTTCATCGGGAGCATTACCCTCGCCTGTAAGTTTCTTTAGTTCAACCATAGGCTGATGCAGAATTTTATTGATTATCCTTTTGGTAATTATATCAAGTTTTTCCTGGTCACTGTCTGTAAAACGATTTTTATTCTTCTCGACTTCCTCAACGCGGATATTCTCAAAATAATCCCTCAGTTCTTTAATTGTCGGTCCTGCTTCAAGCGAATTATACCAGTTTATCAGGATTTCCAGTTCTTCATTAATTATCTTTTCAACTTTCGGGATTTCATCTCTTCTTTTCGAAAGATTCTGCTCTACTATTATATTAAGTGAATCAATATCGTGGTAAAAAACATAATCGATAACCCTGGAAGTAGGATCAATATCCCTGGGGATGGCAATATCCATCAGAACCAAAGAAGAATAATTTCTTCGTTTCATTGCGTTCTCTATATCTTTCCTGGTAAGGATAAGATTCGGGGCGCTCGTTGCACTTATGATGATATCGTAATCATATATATAATCTTTGAAATTTTCGAACGGAATTATCTTCGCATTGAGAGAAGAAGCAAGCTTTTCAGCACGTTCGATTGTTCGGTTTGTTATAGACAGTCTTCCGATACCCCTATCACGCAGATGCTTTGCAGCAATTTCGCCGGTTTCACCCGCACCTATAACTAACGCTGATTTTTTGCTGAGGTTTGAGAATATTTTTTCTAGCAGCTGAACAGCAGCATAACTTACTGTTACAGCACCTTCACTTATCAGGGTTTCATTTATTGCACGTTTGCCTGTTTTTATGGCCGCATCAAAAATTCTTTTTGTTACTACGCCACTGAAGCTAAGATCCTCAGCCAGCTGGAATGAGTCCTTTACCTGTTTAAAGATCTGGTTGTCACCCACAAGCAATGAATCAATTCCTGCTGCTACTCTGAATAAGTGTTCAATTGCAGAGAATGAATGAAAGGATTGAAAATTATCCAGTGATATATCAGACACAGATTTATGTTCAATAAGTACTTTCTGGATTTCAGGGAGGGTTATCTTTTTATTGGCTGGAAAACCATATATTTCAGTTCGATTGCAGGTTGATATAACCAATCCCTCACTGAGTAAATTGCCTTTAATCTTAGCTACCAGCTCAGCAATCTCCTCTTCACTCAAATGAAGAGCTTCTCTTAACTCAACCGAAGCAGAACGATGATTTATTGATATCGCTGATAAGTTCATACAAGCTCAATAAAAAGAATGAAAACTCTGTGCTAAAAAGTTTGTAAGCATAGTTGACGCTATAGCAAGAACAAACCCGATAATAGATAGAGTTACTACTTTCTTACCGCGCCACTTTCCAAAAATTTTGCTGGTTATTCCGATACCGTATAATATCCAGACCATAGATGTTCCGATAAGCTTGGGGTCTGCATAGGAGAAATTCGGAAAAGCCTTCGGCAGCCAGATGATACCGATTATGATAGCAAATGTTAAAAGTATAAAACCTATTACTGCCGAGTAAAAGCTTAATACCTCAAGTACCTCCAAACTGGGAAGCTTATTAAATATCAGTCCGAACTTATTCAGCTTTATTTCTTTATAGAGAATCAAATATAAAAATCCGTATACGGCAGAAATAGTTATTGCCGAATAACCAAGGAGCGCACTAAATACATGAATCCCGAGCAGATTACTTTTGAGCACATCTTTAACTGCAACAAGGTCCTGGATAAAAAATGAGCTGATAAGCTGGAAAAGAATCGAGATTATTATAATAAACAGTCCTGTTCCCCGTATGTCGGTTACAAGCTCCAGAATGAAATAGGAGAATCCCACTGCAAATGCTAGAACTGTAAATATTTCGAATACATTTGTTATTGGTGGATGATCAAAATATAATGTTCTGAAAAGCAGGTAGAACAGGTGAAATATTAAAGTTAGAAAAAGCAGCAGCCTTTTCGAGCTTGCGGCAACCTTTGCTCCTTTCATAAAATCCACATAGTAGAATATGAAAGTGGTTATGTACAGAACCGGCAGCAGTACGTTAAGGAAATCTATTAAACCCTTCATTACAATCTCATATATGACTTACGGGTACAAAATTAGACATTTAATATATATCAAACAAGAATAAAATGACTCTCAGGTCAAATATAAGTTTCTTAGTTTCCTCCGAGAATCAAAGGAAGTCCGTCCTTTCCTGACCCTATGACCACTATTTTAGTATTTTCCGATCCGGCCAGCTTCTCTGTAGCTTCGATTCCTTTCCATTTAAGCAGCTGCTCACTGATTCCTTTAGAAACGATCTCCTGGAAGTCTGCTATACCTTTGGCTTCAATCCTTTTTCTTTCTGCTTCCTGGGTTTCCCTCTGAAGTATGAATTGCATCCTTTGACTTTCCTGTTCAGCCTTCAGTTTTTCTTCTATCGAAGCAGTTAATCCTGCGGGAAGTGCAATTTGTCTTAGCGGAGCAGCTTCAAGTGTAATACCGCGGGGACCAACAAGCCGTGTTAGTTCGTCCTCGATTTCACGACCAAGTTCCTCCCTTTCAGCCGTGTACAGAGCGCGGGCATCATATTTAGCTGTTACACCCCTTACAACTGAGCGGAACTGAGGAACAAGAATTTTATCTACATAATCTTCCCCCACCGTTTTATAGATTTTATTTGCATTTTCGAAACTGAGACTATAAAGAAGGCTTATTTCAAGTTCTACACTCAACCCTTCTTTTGAAGGAACGTTCATTGTTTCCTTTATTTCATGTGTGCGCGCGTCAAATTTTATTACGTTGGCAAGCGGGTTTACAACATTTACTCCCGGAAATAAAGTTTGATCACTAACATTTCCGAAAAAATCAATTACTCCCACATGACCGGCTGGTATTATTGTCCAGCATTGTAATACTGCTATTAGAATTGCCACAGCCAATCCGATTAAAGCAAAGGAAGATTCCTGTTTACTAGCTCTTCTTTTCGCGCTGAAATATACTGATGTAGCAGCAGCTGCTGCAATAATTGCTATGATGAATAACATTTTTCTCCTCTTTCGTTTCTTTATTAAAAGCTATGTGAAATATAATGGTAAGGTGAAAAGAATTAAAATAAAACGGGAAATAAGTTAAGTAAGCTGTAAACTGCCTCAGGCTCTTAATTCAATACCAAAACGGCTTTTTGTAATGATAAAGATTATACAAACATTATAGATTAACTTCAGGATATAGTTTTTTTGATCAGCTTTAATACTGCCGGTTTGTCTCTGCTGATGGTGATGGATTCCAGTATTCGACGTCCAGCGAGATCAATCCCCTTCCCGGAATCGGAAAAGATTTCGGCTATGGTTTCTCCTTTCTTAACCTTGTCTCCAAGCTTCAACTTAAATATAATTCCTGCTTTATGGTCGATTTTATCTTCCTTGGACTTCCTTCCTGCCCCAAGTTCAACGGCTGACATACCTATTTCATATGTATCTATCTCAGAAATGTAACCTGATTTTTTGGAGACAATCCTCTCTGTATGTTTTGAACCCTGATATTTTTCTGGTCTATGAATAAGGGAGATATCTCCTCCCTGGGCTTCAACTATATCCATAAATTTGGCCAGAGCTTTCCCATTTAAAACAAGGGTTTCTGCCGTTTTGGTGCCTTCGTCAATGCTCTCAGCTTTTTTAGCCAGATAGATCATTGTTCCGGCCAATTTTGTACTTAATTTATACAGATCATTTTTAACTTCGCCCCGGAGAATATTTATACACTCAACAACCTCTAGCCAGTTGCCTATATGTGTTCCCAATGGCTGGTTCATATCGGTAATGAATGCAATCACCTTTTTATTAAAATCTTTCGCTGTTTTAACGAGGGAATTAGTCAGATCTAAGGCATCTTTTGTAGTCCTCATAAAAGCGCCTGACCCTACCTTTACGTCGAGCACAAGTCCATCAATGCCTTCCGCAAGTTTTTTGCTCATAATACTGGCAGTTATCAGCGGAACTGACTCTACCGTGGCCGTAACGTCGCGTAAGGAATAGATGGCTTTATCTGCCGGGGCAATATCCTTTGTCTGACCAATAAGTACAGCACCGGTTTTATTCAATACCGATTTATATTCATTTAAATTAAGGTCAGTTCTGAAGCCGGGGATGGACTCCAGTTTATCAAGTGTTCCGCCGGTATGCCCCAAACCCCGTCCTGAAATCATCGGTACTTTTACACCTGCGGCGGCAGCTATTGGAGCCAGTATCAAAGACGTTTTATCTCCTACACCGCCGGTGGAATGTTTATCTATTTTAATTCCATCTACACTTTTAAGATCAATCACCTTGCCGCTGCGGAGCATTGAATCTGTTAATATGGAGGTTTCCTCCGATGTCATCCCTCGAAAATACATCGCCATAAGAAAGGCTGAGAATTGGTAATCAGGAATTCTATTTTTGGTAAAACCATCTATCATGTATTTGATTTCTTTGGAAGAAAGTGATTCCCCCTCACGCTTTTTTCGTATGATTTCGACAGGATTCATAGTGGTTTTATAACCTCAGCAGCATTATTATTTAATTTGTATGCCCTTTTAATATTAATTATTTTTATCGCCTGAAATTATTTGTTGGAGCAAAGTTACAAAAATGAAATTTGAAAGAAGAACACATACCTGCGGTGAACTGAGAGAAAATAATGCGGGCGAAAAGGTTGTCCTGAACGGATGGGTTGATAGAAGAAGAGATCTCGGAGGATTGATTTTTATATGGCTGCGCGATCGTTATGGCATAACGCAAATAGCGTTCGAACCGGAAAATAAGGATGCTTTCGATATAGCTAAGGATATCAGGAGTGAATTTGTTCTTTCTGTAGAAGGGGAAGTAAGAAGGAGACCCGCGGAAGCTGTTAATGCCGAACTTGAGACAGGCAAAATAGACGTTCTGGTTAAAAAAGTAATCGTTCTGAATGAAGCGGAGACCCCTCCGTTTGCAATTAAAGATAATATTGATGCATTCGAGGATCTGAGACTGAAGTTCAGGTATCTCGATCTTCGGAGACCAGCGCTTCAAAAGAATCTTTTATTAAGACACAAGCTGGCGCAGTTAACCAGGAAATATTTTGATGAAAATAAATTTATTGAAGTTGAGACTCCGGTATTAATGAAAAGTACCCCCGAAGGTGCCCGTGATTACCTTGTTCCTAGCCGGCTTCATAAAGGAAGGTTTTATGCTCTGCCTCAGTCACCTCAAACATATAAACAATTATTAATGGTATCAGGACTGGATAGGTATTTTCAGATTGTTAAGTGCTTTAGGGATGAAGATCTGAGGGCCGACCGCCAGCCTGAGTTCACCCAGATAGATGTTGAGATGTCATTCGTGGATAGCGAAGATGTATTTGAGATGGTTGAAGGCTTCATGAAAGTGCTCTTCAAAGAGATCTGGAATAAAGAACTTCAGCTTCCTCTCCCCAGGCTGTCGTTTGATGAAGCGATGGAAAGGTATGGAAGCGATAAACCCGATACGCGTTTTGGCCTGGAACTTAAAACACTTAACAATGTTTTTAGTCAAAGCGAATTCAAAGTATTTAAAGAACAGGTTAAATCAGGAGGGATCATCTCCGGCCTTCTTGCAGAAGGCTGCGCTGGTTACTCACGTAATCAGCTGGATACACTCACCGATTTTGTTAAAGGACTTGGAGCGGCCGGACTGGTGTGGCTTAAAGTTAAAGGCGAATCTATTGAAGCTCCTGTGGCAAAGTTCTTCTCGGATGAGGAAAAGAGTAATCTTATTTCTGAGATAGGTGCAAAGGACGGTGATCTGATTCTGATTATATCGGGTCCCAAAATAAAAAGTCTAACGGTAATGGGCTACCTTAGAATGGAAATGGCTAAAAGACTGGAACTAGTTAAAAAAGATACTGAGCCGGCTCTGTTATGGACCACCGACTTTCCTCTCTTTGAATGGGATGATGAAACACAAAGGTTTTATGCGATGCACCATCCGTTCACCTCTCCGGTTGTTGATGATATTCAGTATATGGAAAGTGACCCCGGCCGCGTGAGGGCCCGCGCTTACGATCTTGTTCTGAACGGAACAGAGATAGCCGGCGGAAGCATAAGGATCCATAATTCTGAACTTCAATCTAAAATGTTCAGGGCCTTAGGAATTTCGGAGGAGGAAGCAGAACAGAAATTCGGCTTTCTTCTGAATGCATTTAAATACGGAGCCCCTCCGCATGGCGGTATAGCTTTCGGGTTCGACAGAACTGCTATGATATTCGCTGGTGAGGATTCAATCAGGGAAGTTATAGCCTTTCCCAAAACAGCCAGCGCTGTCTCCCTGATGGATAGTTCTCCCTCGCCTGTAAGCGAAGACCAGCTAAAGGAACTGCATATAAAATTGAGATAGTATTTTCTTTTATAAGCCGTAAGGTCCGAAAAGAGAATCTGTTCAAACCTCATCTTCTTTTGCTGTAAGATACATCTTAAAGACTGTAATAATTTTATTTTCTATAAAAGAACTGTTCCTAAGATGATCAAAAAGGCTTTCTTTCGGTTTTATGAAGAATTAAATGACTTCCTTCCCGAAGAAAAAAGAAAAGTTAGGTTTGAGCATGAGTATATCGACCGCACCTCGATCAAGGATATGATCGAGTCGCTGGGTATACCGCATACGGAAATTGACATGATTCTGGTAAATGGTGGTTCCGTGAATTTCACTTATATTGTTCAGGATAAAGATGATATAAGCGTGTACCCTGCATTTGAATCACTGGATATCTCCAATGTACAGCACCTCAGAAGTACACCCTTGAGAGAACCGAAATTTATTGCCGATGTTCACCTAGGTTCGCTGGCAAAATATTTACGCATGCTTGGTTTTGATGTCCTGTATAAAAATGATTTCCTGGATGACGAAGTCATAAATACATCACTTAAAGAGAAGCGGGCCATACTAACAAAGAGCAGGGAATTATTAAAGAACAACAGGATTACTCATGGTAACTGGGTTCGCAGCAACGACACCGAAAGCCAGGTGAAAGAGGTTCTTGAAAGGTTCGATCTCAAAAACCGGATAAGCGAATTTTTAAGGTGTCTTGAATGCAACAGCATCCTCGTTACGGTTGAAAAAGATAAAATTGAAAACAGGCTTCCCACGAAGGTGAAGGAATGGCAGGATGAGTTCTGGTACTGTGAGCATTGCGATAAAATTTACTGGAAGGGAACTCATTATGAAAAAATGCTTAAATTTATCCAACATTTAAGGAATGATTTCTAAAGAAAACTTGTTGTCTTGCTATAACCTAATCTATTTCTAATTGATGCTCTCTTACCGGGGGAGACTCTAAATTAATAAGGTATATGGGCTTTATTGTTGTAATATTCGTAACGTTTATACTAATCATCTTAGTACAATTTTATTTTACAAGGAAGATTTATCGATCTATCCTGTTTGTTTTCCCCAAAGTTTCTCGCGTCGCCCTTAAGAAAATATTCCGGATTCTACTGATCTTTTTTAATCTTTATCCTGTTTTTCTGCTTGCTGCCTATATCTTTCTCTCTTCCTCGGCAGGACAGTCAAGGCCCCAAATCCCTGAGAATTGGTTCATCAATTACTTTCTTCTCTATCCTTTCTGGATATGGACCTTCCTGGTGGTTCAATGTATTCTTCTATTTTTAATTATCGAAGTTGTAAAGCTTTTCCTGCTCCCTCTTTATCGTAAGTACAAGGAAAAGTTCAGGTACAATGAAGCCAGACTGGTTGTAATAATTCTTGCCTTCTTTGTTCTCTACGTCCCGGTAAGGGTGCTTGTGGATTATTATGTCGTGTCAACAAGAATTGTTGAGTATAAAGATAAAAACCTTCCAAAGGAACTGAACAATTTCAGAATTACATTTATTTCTGATATTCAGGCAGATCCTTATACGGATGCTTCCCGTCTTGGGAAATATATAAGAAGGGTTAATGAGACCGATCCCGATCTAGTTTTAATCGGAGGCGACATGATAACCTCAACGCCGGATTATATCAGTGAAGCAGCTGAATATGTCGGAAAAATTAAATCGAAATATGGTGTGTATTCCTGTATAGGGGATAATGATAACTGGGCCTACAGAAATGATTACTCGCGGAGCCTTAGAGAAGTAAGGGAGGCTATGGATAAATATAATGTTGAGATGTATAATAACAGGAATGTGGATCTGATGGTAAAGAATTCAACTATCGGAATAACTTTCCTGACAAGTACCTATGTAGAGCATCTCCGGGCTGAGGTGCTCGACAGTCTGGTTAATGCTCAGAACCACCCCGACCTGAAGATAATGTTGATTCATCAGCCCAATGCGCTGGCTGTTCAGAAAGCAGCTGATTCAGGGTATAACCTTTTTCTTGCAGGTCATACTCATGGAGGACAGGTGACTTTCTTATTTCCATTCCTAAATCTAACTCCTACTTTGCTGGAAACCCGGTTTGTGCGGGGAGATTTTCATTTTGGGAACATGCTGATGATCGTAACAAGAGGACTTGGTATGTCCCTGGTTCCAATGAGATATAATTCTACCCCGGAAATCACTGTTATTGTACTAAGAAAAGAATGACCCCGCCTCGATCTTTTATGATTTCAATTCTTTCTGCTCTTGACCATTCCCATTCAGCATCGACATAAACAAAGTCTGTGTGGGATAAGCAAACTCAATGCCTTTTTCTTCAAAGGCCTTATATATTTCAAGGTTAATAGCCTGTTGAATGTCCATATACTTTGCGTAATCCGAACCAATAACATAGTAGACGAATTCAAAGTTCAGACTAAAATCACCGTATTTGGCAAAATGCCCGCGGTCGAAAACTGCCTCTTCCTGTTTCTCAATAATCTGCCTTACCATGCCGGGTATTTCCTTTACCTGTTCAAAGGTTGTCTGATAAATTACGCCCAGCTGAAATACAACTCTTCTGCGTTCCATCCTTTTATAGTTGTGGATTCTGGAATCAGTTAAGTCTTTATTTGAAAAGATAAGCTGCTCCCCGCTCAGACTTCGGACTCTTGTTGTCTTTAGTCCTATGTATTCTACTGAGCCAATCTTATCTCCCACAATAATAAAGTCGCCTATTTCAAAAGGCCGGTCAAAAAAGATAACAAAGTAGGCAAACAAATCACCTAATATCGTTTGTGCAGCAAGAGCAACGGCTATACCTCCGATACCCAGACCGGTTATAACAGCTGATACTTTGAAGCCGAGGTTGTCTAATAAAAAGACGAGACCTACGGTCCATACTATCATTCCCAGTATAGTAGAGATGCCCCGGAGTTCTTTCTCCCGCGATTCTTCGCCGCCTTTTTTTCTGACATAAGCACTTAGCGAGAATCGGATAACAGAGGAAATTGTACGAAGCAGGAAAAATGTGAAGATGATGACGGCAATTTTATTAATAATTCCCATCGTATCGGGATCAATTTTCAGGTATTCAATAGCCAGATAAAAAGCTCCAAGATATAGAAGCGGAACGACTGTCTTTTGAATGCCTCGTACAAGCAAATCATCAATTTGGGTATCTGTGGATTCCGCCCATTTTTTCAGCCGGTTAAGAATTATTGTTTTAAATATCTTAATTACAATAATCCCTACTATAAAAATTCCAAGGGCTACGAAGTAGTTTAAAACGCTGTTTCCGAAATAAGTCTGACTAAGAAAGTCCTGCATTATTTATCTCCTATTTTTTACGCCATCAGTTTAGGTTCGTCGGTTGAAACTGACGGCATTAGCTGAAATCAGAATCAAATTATAAATATAAGTATCCTTAGCCTTATCATATAATCAACGTGCAAAGCTCAATATTAGTTAAAAAGGATAAAAGTTTTGATATATAGAGATTAAAAATAAAAATATAGGAGTACAAATAACAGGTTTATCCCGGAGAAGTGATATGACTATCAGATATTGATGAAATTTTTTAGAAGTGAGAGTCCTGCTTCTCCAGATTTTTCAGGATGAAACTGGACCCCAAAAGCATTTTCTCTTTCAATCGATGCTGAGAATGTTTCCCCATTATTAACAACTGAGGTGGTGAATTCATTTTCAGGAAGATAATAATTTTCAGAGAAGTAAAATTCGGTGCCTGTATTTATTCCCTCAAAAAGCCTCCCCGGTTTCAGGATGTCAATTTTTTTCAGACCCGAGTGAGATACGAGGATCTTTTCGTCTTCTATCCTGCTGGAATTAACAGGGAACAATCCCAGGCAGGATATATTTTCACCGGAGGTATGCTCACACATTAGCTCAACTCCCAGACCTATTCCCAGGATGGGATTTTTAATCATCCTGAGCATAGAGAAAAGGTTCAGCATATGCAGCTGCCTCATATTCTGTTTTGCAGATCCGCTTCCGTAGAGTATTACTTTATCACTTCTGCAAATGTCCGCCTCAGTACTAGTAACCCGGAAAGGTACACTTAACTGGGTAAGAACCTGCGAAAGCTCGTTTACGGAAGTATTTTCACATTGTATTAAGGATAACATACAAATCCTGATTTCATCTTATTCTTAAACATCATTTACAAAGGAATTGTTTCAAAAACTGTTCCAGACCAGCTTTAAAGTTAACATAAATCTATTATAAATAGAGAAAAACTTGGTAAGTTATTTTGGAAAAAGATACTTACTGAATAAGAGGCTTTCTCATAGATAATGAACTATCATTTTGAGAAAGCCTCGCGAATATTCTAATGTTAAGTCCTGGCGGGAATTTTATCCTTTGTGAATAAAAGTTTTCCGCCGTCCGCTACGGAGATATTTATAGTATCTCCGTCTCTGAAATTATCCATCAGTAGTTCCTGAGATAGAGGGTTTACAAGATATTTCTGAATCGTTCTCTTCAAAGGCCTTGCACCAAAAGTTACATCATACCCCAGTTTTGCCAGCCAGTCTTTTGCCTCATCATCTACATTTATGGTGATGTCTTTCTGGTCAAGCATCTTCTGTACGTTCCTGATCTGAATATCGACGATTTCCCGGATCTCCGACTGTGTTAACGGTTTAAAGAGAACAACTTCGTCAATCCTGTTAAGGAATTCAGGCCTAATGGTTCTGCGAAGCAGTTCTATCATCTGACCTCTGAGCTCTCCCATTGCATTCTCTATCCCGTCATCTTTTACATGCTCAAGTTTTTCCCGAATAATCTGCGACCCCAGGTTTGAAGTCATTATTATTATAGTATTTTTGAAGTTAACAGTCCTTCCCTGGTTATCGGTTAATCTTCCATCATCCAGCACCTGCAGAAGTATGTTAAAAACATCAGGATGTGCTTTTTCAATTTCATCCAGAAGTACAACTGAATATGGCCTTCGCCGCACTGCTTCGGTAAGCTGACCGCCTTCCTCGTAACCAACATACCCCGGAGGCGCTCCTATAAGTCTCGACACAGAGAACTTCTCCATATATTCCGACATATCAATCCGTATCATGGCATGTTCATCATCAAAGAGGAATTCAGCCAGAGCCCGTGCAAGTTCGGTTTTACCGACACCGGTTGTACCAAGGAAGATAAACGATCCTAGAGGACGATTGATATCCTGCAGTCCTGTTCTTGATCTCCTGATTGCATTAGCCACTGCAGAGACCGCTTCATCCTGCCCTATTACACGCCTGTGAAGTTCGTCTTCAAGTCTTATTAATTTGCTTCTTTCACCTTCAAGCATTCTGCTTACAGGTATGCCTGTCCATTTGGAAACTACTTCGGCTATATCCTCAGCGTCGACTTCCTCCTTAAGCATTTTCTTATCTTTCTGGATGACAATCAGCTGCTCCGATTCTTCCTTAAGCTGTTTCTCCAGAGTAGCGATTTTACCATACCGAAGCTCTGCAACCTTTCCGAGGTCGCCTTCGCGTTCATACCGCTCAGCCAGCGTTTTAGCATTATCGATCTCGCTCTTCATTCCGCGTATCTGCCTAATCTTTTCCTTCTCAAGATCCCAGTGCATTCTCAGGGTGTTTCTATCCTCTTCAAGATCACTTAATTCCTTTTGCAGTTCTTCAAGCCGCTTTGCAGAAGCCTCATCTTTCTCTCTCTTAAGGGCTTCACGCTCAATCTCAAGCTGCTTGATCTTTCGTTCAAGACTATCAAGTTCTTCAGGCATCGAATCGATCTCAATACGCAATTTCGAGGCTGCCTCATCAACCAGATCAATTGCTTTATCCGGCAGGAACCTGTCGGCAATATATCTGTGTGATAGCTGAGCCGCTGCTACAATTGCAGCATCTGTTATACGCACGCCATGATGAACTTCGTACCTTTCTCTAAGTCCCCGCAGTATTGATATGGTATCCTCTACGGAAGGTTCACTAACAACCACCGGCTGGAACCTTCTTTCAAGAGCAGCATCCTTTTCAATGTGTTTTTTATATTCATCCAGAGTAGTAGCTCCTATTGCATGGAGTTCTCCTCTTGCAAGTGCAGGTTTCAGAATATTAGCCGCATCCATTGATCCTGAAACAGCCCCGGCACCGACTAATGTATGCAGCTCATCTATGAATAAAATTATTTCACCATTGGATTCCTGAACTTCCTTAATAACTGCTTTTAGACGCTCTTCAAACTGTCCCCGGAACTGGGTCCCGGCTACTAGCGCTCCCATATCCAGCGCGACTATTCTTTTTGTCTTAAGGTTTTCCGGAACATCGCCGGCCACAATCCTGTGTGCAATTCCCTCTGCGATGGCTGTCTTACCTACACCTGGTTCACCTATTAGTACAGGATTATTCTTGGTCCTTCTGGAAAGCACCTGCAGCACTCTTCTTATTTCTTCATCACGTCCGATTACCGGATCCAGCTTGCCTTCTTTAACCAGGTCATTCAGGTCACGTCCGTATTTTTTTAGCGACTGATAGGTTTCCTCCGGATTCTGGGAAGTTACACGCTGAGAACCGCGTACTTCCTTCAATGCTTCAAGGATAGTATCGTGTGAGATTCCATTGTCTCTCAGCAGCTGTCCTGATTTGTTTTCCGATTTAGATAGCGCCAGCAGAAGATGCTCCGTGGAAATGAATTCATCCTTCAGATTGCGTGCTTCTTCGGCTGCGGCATCAAAGAGTTTGCCCGTCTGGGTCGACATCTGCTGGTTGCCGATTCCTGCCCCGGAAACCTTTGGGAGTCTCTCGAGCAGTTCGTTAACTTTTAATCGGATAGCGCTTACATTCCCGCCCGTTTTATGCAGAATTGAATCGGCAATACTTCCCTTCTCCTGTATCACTGCTGCAAGAAGGTGCTCCGGTTCAAGTATCTGGTTGTTGTAGTTCTGGGCGATCTCAATCGCTGTCTGAACTATCTCCTGTGCCTTTACAGTTAGCTTATTAAAATTAAACGGCATATTTTCTTATCCTCATTTATGAGTCTGATCATAAATTCCATCGTCTCCGAACTTTATAAATCAACTCAGTTTATCTTTTTAACTTCTGTGTACCAGTCGCTCGATTGTTCAAGCATCTGGTTTATTTTGCTTACTAATTTGTGAGGATCCATCAGGTCGCCTTCAAGAAGAAGAGCCGACTCAAATAATTCCTCAACTACATTCGTTATATATTCATCGCGGCGGTCTGCCTTGAATACCTTCAGCAGATTCCTGATCAGCTTGTGGTCTCTGTTTATTTCGAATATCTTCTTGGGAACTTCCATCTCCTTGTTCATCATTCTCATCATCTTCTGCATTGAGGATGACATCGAATCATCAGGATTTACAAGTATGGCGGGACTCCCGCTCAGTCTGTCGGATTTCCTTACCTCGGTTACCCGATCGCCTAATATCTCCTTAACTCTCGAAAGCAGACTGTCGAACTGCAGCTGGTCATCTTTGTTTAACTCAACCGGCTTCTCTTTTTTCTCCTCTGTCTCTTTGAAAGTTTCGAGGTTCTTTAAGTCGACTGAATCCACCGGTTTAAACTCGAACTCCTTATATTTTCTGAGTGATGACAATACAAATTCATCTACCGGGTCATACAAGTATAGTACTTCCAGTCCTTTATTTTTAAAGATCTCGAGATGAGGATCCTGGTCGATAGCCTGTCTTCCCGACCCAAGCGCATAGTAAATTTCCTTCTGTCCTTCTTTGAACCTTGATACATATTCCTCCAGTGAGATCAATCCTTTCTCGTCTTCATTCTGAGATGAATTGAATCTCAACAACTCCTTTATCTTATCCATATTCGTAAAATCGCCGTATCCGAGTTTCAGGTATTTTCCATGCTCTTTCCAGAATTCCTTGTACTCTTCAGGCTTATCCTTTGCTTTTTTGTTAAGGAAGGATAGTACCTGGCTGGTGATCGTATTCGATATCTTCGTAAAGATTATATTTTCCTGGAGCGTTTCCCTTGAAATATTTAAAGGAAGATCTTCCGATTCAACAACTCCTTTTACAAAACGTAAATACTCGGGCAGCAGGTCTTTATTCTGATGCTGGATGAGTACTCGCCTTACGTAAAGATCCAGACCATAATCCTCCCTTCCGAATCCCATAAAATCGAAATTCTTATTCGGGATAAAAAGCAGACTATGAAACTGTATCGGTGCATCCACCGAATTATGAATCACCTCCATAGGTTCGTCGGGATCGTGTGTTAAAAACTTGAAAAACTCATCATATTGTTCTTTTTTTATACTGCTTTTTGGCTCACGCCATATGGCTGAAACTGTATTGATCTTTTCCTTCTCAAGATAGATCGGGAAGTTCACAAAGTTTGAATGTTTCTGTATAACAGTTTCCAGTCTGTATTTATCAGCGAAATCTTTTGTGTCGTCCTTAAGGTGGATTTCTATAGTTGTTCCTCTCTTAAGTTTTTCATCAGGTTCCATTATCTCATAATCACCAAGCCCATTAGATTTCCACTCTACTGCCTTTGTATTTTTTTTGTAAGATTTGGTTTTTATTACAACCTCTTCTGCGACCATAAAAACCGAGTAAAACCCAACTCCGAATTTTCCTATTATGTTATTGGCTTCTGATTTGTTTTCCTGAAGCTGCTTAATAAATTCGGATGAACCTGATTTAGCTATCGTTCCTATGTTTTTAATGAGCTCATCTTTAGTCATTCCCACACCGGTATCCGAAATAGTTATCAGCTTTTTCTTTTCGTTAAAGTTCACCCGGATCTCAAGTGGAAGATCTTTGTCTTCGATTTCAGTTCCTTTGGTTGATTCAAATCTTAACTTATCAAGCGCATCCGAAGAATTGGATATCAATTCGCGTAAAAATATTTCTCTGCTTGTATAGAGTGAGTGTACAAGTATATCGAGAAGCTGTTTAACTTCAGCTTTGAATTCATATTTATTGGATGTTGAAGTTTTACTCATTCTTTACTCCTTTAGTCCTTTCTTAACTGAGCTAATTTTTTGAATAATTCTTTTTCTTCTTTAGATAAATGCTTGGGTATCTGTACTAATATTCTGATATAAAGATCGCCGCGTTTGCTTTTGCCATCTTTGCTTACCATTCCCTGTCCGCGGAGCTTTAACAGCTTTCCGTTATCCGTCTCAGGGGGAATAACAATACTCAATGTCTTATGATCCAGCGTCTGTACCTGCACATTACCGCCAAGTACGGCTGTATACAAATCCACATCAAGGTTATAAAAAAGATCATCACCCTTCACCTCATAAAAAGGATGATCCAGAACATGAACATTCAGGTAAAGGTCGCCTTTTTCGCCGCCGTGAGATCCGGAAGCTCCCATACCGCGCAGCCGAAGCCTGGTGTTGTCTCTGGTTCCGGCCTGAATCTTAACCCGCAGCTTTTTACCGTCTACACTGATCTGCCGCTCAACTCCGTTGAATACTTCCTCAAGGGTCAGGTTCAGATTAGCTTCGTAATCCTGTCCCTTTCGGGCGCCTGCAAAGGAACCGCCTCGTCCTCCGGCTCCTCTCCCTCCAAAGAAGCTTTCAAAGAAATCTGAAAATCCACCAATATTTCCGAACATATCACCAAGGTCGCCCTGGTATTGATAAGTCGTTCTGCCGCCGCCACGGCCTCCGAACTGACTGAAGAAGTCCTCCATACCCGGTCCCCCGGCACCCGGCTGGTCATGATATTTCCAGTTAGCTCCAAGCTGATCGTATTTTTTACGCTTTTCGGGATTACTCAAAACTTCGTTTGCTTCGGTTATCTCCTTAAATTTTTCTTCAGCTTGTTTGTTGTCGGGATTTCTGTCAGGATGATATTTCAGTGCGAGCTTACGGTACGCCTTCTTTATCTCCTCCTGTGTAGCTTCCTTCTCAACGCCAAGTATTTTATAATAGTCTCTAAATTCCATTTTATTTTTCCTGTATTCAAAATATAATCAGAACAGGATTTAACTTTCTGATATCAAACAAAAAGGGCAGCCGAAAATACTTTCAGCTGCCCTGACAGCAATCATATAATTCCGGCTTTCTGAATTGCAGATAAGCTTATTTAACTTTTACTTCTATCTGTTTTGGTTTTGCTTCTTCGGATTTCGGAACAGTGATTGTCAACTGACCATCCTTGAATTCCGCATCAATCTTATCTTCCATTATCTTAGAAGGCAGATTGAAAGATCTGAAGTATTTTCCATAGGTTCTTTCTACCCTGTGGTACTTTGAATTTTTCTTTTCGGATTCCTGCTTTCTTTCACCGCTGATAGTCAGCTGGCCGTTCTCATAATTTATTTTCACATCTTCCTTCTTCACACCCGGAAGATCAAGTCTTAAAGAATAAGCATTATCATCCTCACTAATATCCGTCAGAGGTGCCCATACAGCGCTCTCATATTCAGTTGTATCTGAATCCGAATCACCAAAACCATATCTGCTGTTGAATGAATTGAACAGCCTGTTGAACTCCCGTTCAATGTTCAATAAATCCTTTGACGGGTTCCATCTTACGATAGCCATATTATTTCCTCCTTTCATTTTTTCTTTTAATGTCATTTATGGTTACACAAGTTGAATGCCAATCAACAAGCATCTCCGTAACTTCCTGTCATATAAGAAGTTATGGGAATTACGACCCAAAGAAAAGAGTATGACAAAATGGCAGACATTATATACAAAATGGTAGTCCCTGTTATAATAATGGCAATAAACAAGACATATTTTGTATACAACAAACCATCTTCATAATATCCGCAAACAATCTCCGTCAGTTTTCCACTGACATTGAGAAAATGCAGATCAGTAACCATTGCCATCAGTTTTAATTGGAGGGGAAAATAGTAATTCATCGGGGTAAACTATCACTTTTTGCTGGTGTTAATTTATTCAACACTATGACAAAAATGACATACTCCTTTTGTTCGATTTGTTCTAGTGATCATGCCGTAGTCATGCCGTATTTGCTCTCACTAAAATTCGCAATTTTCCTTATGTAGAAAAATTCAACGTATGACAAAATGGCAGTGTCCAATCGGGGGTCATTAGGTAAAGAAAAGTCGTCCCCTTTTATTTATTAAAAAATCACCCTGTCATTATCCAGGCGCAGAGAGAATCAAAGAATTTTAAGAGATTTCTTCCTGCCGGAGCTGATAAACTATGTTTAGCCGATCCCGGAGGCTAAAATCATATAAACCAGAAAATGAACATTACCGTTTCCAGTTTAATTGGAAAGATGTTTTCTCCCTTTTGATCGTATTCAGAACGTATTCAGATCGTATTCAGATCGTATTCAGATGGTAGGTAGGCAGGTGAACCCCCTTAGGGAAATGCAATGCCCGACTGCTATTATGTCCAGTTGGTGCTGCATCTTTGAATTGTTAATGCACAATTATTTCCATATTTTTGCAGACTCGATTCTGCTGTTTAAACCAATGAAAAAATTTACCGAAGACACTATTACTGCAATTGCAACTCCTTCGGGAGCGGGGGCAATTTCTGTTATAAGAGTCAGCGGACCGGATTCGATTGAAACTGCCGATAAAATTTTCAAAGGAAAATCTAGGCTATCTGATTCTGAATCTCATACGATCCATTATGGAGAAATCAGAGATGAAAATGGCAGCGTAATTGACGATGTTCTGGTATCTCTGTTCCGGAACCCTCATTCATATACCGGAGAGGATTCTGTAGAAATAAGTACTCATGGAAACCCTTTAATATCAAAGCAAATTATTGAGCTGCTGCTTCGTAACGGTGCCCGCTCAGCTGAACCCGGAGAATTCACAAAAAGAGCCTATTTGAATAATAGAATAGATCTTGCCCAGGCTGAAGCTGTGTCGGATATTATTTCATCGAGGACAAATGCTTCGCTGCGCGGTGCCAGAAATCAGCTGGATGGTCTTCTTTCAAAGAAGGTTGACGAGATAAGAAGCTCTTTAATTAATGCCTCTTCTTTCGTTGAACTGGAACTGGATTTTGCAGAGGAAGAAGTTGAGTTTATAAACCTGGATGAGTTAAGTACCAGGATCAAAAAAATTAAATCCGAAATAGAGACCTTGCTTAAGAGTTATACTTTTGGTAAGGTCCTTAAAGATGGTGTGAATGTTGCCCTGGTCGGGAAACCGAATGTAGGCAAGTCCTCCCTGCTTAATTATATCCTTAAGGAGTCCCGGGCTATCGTCAGTCATATTCCCGGAACAACCCGGGATATAATTCGTGAGGATGTATCAATTGATGGGATACTTTTTAGATTGTATGATACTGCAGGAATCAGGATTTCAGAAGATGCTATTGAAAAAGAAGGTGTGCTGAGAAGCCGTCAGGCTGTCAAGGATGCAGATCTGGTTCTTTTGATGGATGATGTTGAACAGCAAAAATCGGAAGAGCTCTTACGGGAAATAAGTTCAATAACAGATCCTGATAAAATTCTCACAGTTCTGAATAAAATTGATCTGAAAAATGAGTCTTCCGCGGGATATGATGCCGGTATTTCTGCAGTAACCGGAGAAGGGATTGAGAAACTATTCCAGATAATGAAGGAAAAAGCCCTCGGTTTCTCCTCATATAGCGAGAAAAATGCCGTTGTTTCGAATTCCCGGCATTATGATTGTTTGAGAAGAGCAAATGAGAGCCTTGAGAAGGCAGAGGAATCAATTTCCGGGAAAATGAGCGGAGAATTTATTGCAGTTGATCTGCATAAAGCAGCAGATGATTTGGGAGAAATTATTGGAATTGTGACATCTGACGATATTTTGAACAACATTTTTACAAAATTTTGTATAGGTAAGTAGTTTCACGTGAAACATATTGGGAAATACTATTTAATGAAATTAATTAGTTCCACGTGAAACAAATGATTTTATGATACAAAAATACGAAATAATAGTAGTTGGCGGAGGGCATGCAGGCATTGAGGCCAGCGCTTCCGCTGCATATATGGGATGCTCGGTAGCCCTTGTAACGATGGATCGGTACGCCATCGGAAGGATGTCCTGTAATCCTGCTATAGGTGGAACGGCAAAAGGTCATCTTGTGAGGGAAATCGATGCTTTAGGCGGATTAATGGGAATAATTGCCGATAATACGGGTATTCAGTTTAGGATGCTGAACAAATCCAAAGGTCCGGCTGTGTGGTCTCCAAGGTGTCAATCTGACAGGAAGCTGTACTCTGAAGAGGCTTATGAACAGATCAATCGGGTTTCCCGCCTTGAGATTGTGGAAGATGCCGTAGTGGATATTCTTACTGAAAACGGTGCGGTCACGGGCGTACTTACGGCAAAAGGTAATGAGATTATATGCAAGGCTGTGATCTTGTCTTCAGGAACCTTTCTGAACGGATTAATGCATACGGGATTAAAGTCTACCAGCGGAGGCCGCTTCGGTGAAAAGCCAGCTATTGGGATTACGGAAACTTTGCTGAAGCTAGGATTTGAGTCGGGAAGATTAAAAACGGGAACCCCTCCGCGACTTGCAAAAAATTCCGTTGATTGGGAGGTAGTCGAGGTTCAGCCCGGTGATGAAACCCCTCAGCCGTTTTCCTTTAAAACAGATAAAACCAATTTCCCGATTTTGCCGCAGGTTCCATGTCATATCACTTATACCAGTGAAAAAGTCCATAAGATTCTGGAAAAAGGTTTTAACGACTCCCCGATGTTCACCGGAAGAATAAAAGGTGTTGGACCACGGTACTGCCCTTCTATTGAGGATAAAATAGTTCGGTTTTCAGAGAAAAAACAGCATCAGCTATTTCTTGAGCCGGAAGGATTAGACAGCGAACTTATCTACTTAAATGGATTTTCCTCTTCCCTGCCGGCAGAAATTCAGCTGGAAGCGATCCGGCAGATCAAAGGTCTGGAGAACGCTGAAATGATTCGCCCCGGCTATGCGGTAGAATATGATTTCTTTCCGCCTCACCAGGTAGACCTCACTTTGGAAACCAAATTGATAAAAGGACTTTACTTTGCAGGACAAATTAACGGTACGTCAGGTTATGAAGAAGCCGCAGCCCAGGGAATTGTGGCGGGTATAAATGCTGCGCTAAAAATCCAGGACCGTCCTGAATTCGTTTTGAAAAGAAGTGAAGCTTATATCGGTGTGCTCATTGACGATCTTGTAAATAAATCAACCGATGAACCTTATCGGATGTTCACCTCAAGGGCTGAACATCGGCTGCTATTGAGGCAGGATAACGCCGACCGCCGGCTCATTAAATATGGATATGAATTTGGATTGATCAAACAAGATGAATATGAAGCTGTACTCAAAAGAGATGACCTGGTGACTAAGAGTATAGATCTTCTGAACACTCTAAAATTGCATGCGCGGGATATAAATCCGCTACTCGAAAATAAAGGTCTTAATGGCATCGATTCAACTGAAACTATTTCGAAGCTCTGCAAACGTCCCGAGCTTATACTTGATGAGCTTCTCAGAGTAAACGGCTTCGGGGGTGAACCTTTGGTGCGGGAATTATTGAATGATCCGGTTTCACTTAACCAGGTTGAGATCGAATTAAAATATGAAGGCTACCTGAAAAGGCAGGAAGAAAATATCCTTCGACTGGAAAGATATGAAGGCGTTAATATTCCTTTAACATTAAACTATTTGCTAATCAAAGGATTATCAACCGAAGGCAGGGAAAAGCTTAACCGTGTAAAACCGCGCTCTATCGGTCAGGCAGGCAGGATATCAGGTGTTACACCTTCAGATATTTCTATTTTATTGGTATATTTGAGAAACTAATTGTAGGGAACTTCATATGGTGGATGTTCAGGAACAATACCTCAAAGAATTACAGTCATATTATTGGGAAAATGCTTTTACTCCTGATATTATGCAAGTCGAACGTCTGGCTTATTTTGCTGAATTAGTTGCTGATAAAAATGAGTCAGTCAATCTTATTTCTCGCCGCGACATCGGTAATATAATCGAGAACCACGTTTTCCTCTGCTCATATATCACCAAATATGTTCCGGAAAAAGCTACACATTTCCTCGATATTGGTACAGGAGGCGGATTTCCGGGAATCCCTCTGGCTATTATGCGCCCGGAGCTCCGGGGTGTTCTGGTCGATTCTACAAATAAGAAAATAAATGCTGTAACAGAGTTTATCGATAAACTTAAACTTGGCAACGTTATAGCCGAAAACGACAGGGTTGAAAGTCCCGAGTTTATCGAAAAATATAAAGACAGCTTTGACCTAGTCGTCAGTCGTGCTTCTGTTCCGCTTATTATCCTGTTTCGATATTCTCTTCCTCTGATTAAAGAGAAAGCCTACCTGTTAGCAATCAAGGGTGGGGATCTGGATACTGAGTATAAGAAGGCTGAGATGAAGTATAAATCATATATCAAGAAATCTACTATCTTTGACCTTTATTACAAACCTACAAACGTCAGAAACCAGAAAGGAAAGAAATTAGTTTTACTGGAACTCCATAAATGAGTTCTTCTCCCGATAAGAAAAAGTTATTCGACGAGATTAGTTCGCTTAAAACAGAAGCGCGCAATGCTGCATCCATGAATATTGATACCGCCGCTATCAGTGAAATCCTGAAGATCATAAATGACGAAGATAAATCAGTCCCCTCTGCTGTAGAAAAAGAAATCCCATATATTGAAAAGGCTGTAGAGCTCATAGTCTCCTCTTTTAAAGCAGGAGGAAGGTTGGTTTATTTCGGGGCAGGTACCAGCGGCAGACTGGGAGTGATCGATGCATCCGAATGTCCCCCACATTCGGCACTGATCCTGAACTGGTTCATGGCTATATTGCAGGCGGAAGGGAAGCGATGTTCCGTGCTCAGGAAGGTGCAGAGGATTATGAAGAGAACGGTGCTGCCGATGTTGTGAAAGCCGGAATCAATATGAATGATGTCGTGTGCGGAATTGCGGCCAGCAGAAGAACTCCCTACGTAATCGGTGCTGTGAAAAAGGCTAAACAGCTTGGAGCCAAAACGCTTTACGTTACCTGTAATCCGCGCAGTGAGTTTAACATTAAGGAAGTTGATGTGGCTATCTGTCCTTACGTGGGACCAGAAGTCATTATGGGCTCCACAAGAATGAAAAGCGGCACAGCCCAGAAGCTTGTACTTAATATGTTGACAACAGCTTCAATGATACGACTGGGTAAAGTTTATGAAAATATGATGATCGATCTCCAGATGACAAACAAAAAACTTGTTGAAAGATCAAAACGAATTATAATGACAATAACAGAACTCTCATATGAAGAAGCTGGTGATTTCCTTGAAAAAGCCGGCGGTCATGTAAAAACCGCCCTGGTTATGATCCTGGCTAAAGTTAGTGCCGATGATGCACGCAGCCGTTTGAAAAGTGCTGACGGCTTCGTAAGAAAAGCCATCGAATCCTGAACTTGAATAAAGTTCGTAGAGATGAACCGGTGGCTCATCTCCCGGTTGGAGGTCGAAGGAATACGATAATTACTAAATCTCAAAAAGACATAATTTAAAACATGAAAGATTACACCTGGAGCTATGATAAAGATAGCGTCCCTATATCTGTAAAGTTAGAATACTTGTTGAAATACGGTGATATTGATGAGCTAAGGAATGCTATAAGTGAATTTGGATTCGATTACTGTAAAGAGATATGGATCAAAAAAATAATTCCCGACAACCAATTCAAACGATTAAATTATTTTTTGGGTAGATTTATCTTTAATATTTCTGATGAGCAGGATGAAATTCTTTTATTCTTGAAGAAACATCAAAAGCCGAGGTTTACGAACATTAAACCCAATTTAATTAAAAATAAAATTGATAATAATCCTTAATTGATTAAAGAGTTTAAAAAATATTTATCTCCACCCACCAGGGATGTATTAACATCCCTTATAGAAATTGAAGCCATTGAAGATTATACACTCGTGCACTCTCAATTCATCTGGGACACCGTATATCTGAAGATTTAGATTTTTTTAGCTGGCAAAATGAATTAGACCCTGTCAAAACAGAACTCCTCTTAAATAAAATTTCAAAAGTTTTCCCTTTATCAATAATAAATAATTATAAAGAAGGATTGGATATTCTTGTTAATGGTGTTAAAATCACTTTTCATGCTTATAATTGGAAAAAATTAAAAGAAAGAGAAAACCTATCAAAGAGTTTGTTTATCGGCAGGCTTGAACTATTAACTGCGATGAAAATTAATACACTTTCGCTTCGAGCTAAGTTCAGAGATTACTATGATTTATATGTAATCGCAAATGAGAAGTTTGATATGAATGAGATATATGAAATTTCAGCAAAATATATTCCCGGATTGACCAAGAAAATATTTGCTATGCAGATAATTTATACTCAGGACATTGAAGAGGAAGACATCATACACCTCAATCCCCGATTTGATGTTTCCTTAAATGATATTAGAATTTATTTCGAACGGGAATTAGAAAAGATTATTTAAAAAATAAAGGAACCGGAGACATGAAAGTTAAACGGTTCATTCCCTTAATCCTCTCTATCCTGCTCCTTATCCCGCTTGTTTTAACATCTCATCCTTCAATCAGCTGGTGGAACAGCGGTGGTTATGCGGCTGCAGCTGGCAGCCTGGGAATTCCTGAACCAGGCGGTTCAATCCTCTTTATTCTCCTGGGTAAAATCTTCACGATTCTTTTCTTCTTCCTTTCGACAATAAAAGCTATACTTTTAGTGAGCGTGCTGTCATCTGTTATCGCTGCTGTTCTGCTTTATTACTCGCTCATAACAATATTTGATCATATTAACCAACAACCTGAAACTGTTAAAATTATTGCCGCATTTATTACAGCTGCATGCTCACCTTTCCTATATAGCATCTGGATAGAATCCGCAGCGTTCATCACGGGACTCCTTGTATTCTGTGCTGTTAAAATATGGTTCTCCGAAAATGACAAAGAAAAAAAGCGTTACATATACCTTGCAGCTTTTTTGATCGGACTTGATTATGCTGCACATCGGTTAAATACCCCTTTTATCCCGGTATTTTTAATCTTGCTGATATTTCCATTAAGAAAACAACTAATCAGACTCCCTTTCTGCCTGGGGGTTATAGGTTTATATCTGTTAGGGTCGTCTCTAAACTTGTATCTCCTGGTGCGCTCTCCGATGTTTCCTGCTTATACAATGGATGATGTCCGGAATTTCGGCGCGCTGGCCGACTGGATAACTATGAAAAGATATGGTGAGTCTAACCTCTCTATTCTTTTTAACCGCAGAGCTCCGTTCTGGGATTACCAGGTTAATCATATGTATCTGCGCTATTTTGGATGGAATTTCATGGGTACTCAAGGGGAAGGATCAATTTTCAACCAATTATACCTGTCTTTTATTCCGTTACTCCTGGGAATCACGGGATTTTTTTATTCCCTGGTTAAAAAATTTAAAACCTGGGTACTGCTGTTTACTTTGTTTATACTTTTTTCATTTGGACTTGTATTATATTCTAATATCAGGGAAGGATTTGATATGATGAGGGAAATTGACCGTCTATTCATTCCCTCGTTTTACATTTTTCTGCTTTTCGTTGGTATAGGGGTCTTCGTTACGTTTTCTAGCCTGGTCAACCTGATTAGCACGGTGCATATCAGGGAAAGGGTGATTATTTTTTTACTGGTGCTCTTCGGATTTGCCTTATTGCCGTTTAATATATATATGACTAACCTTTCAAATTGCAATCGAAGCAGATATTTTTTCCCTGAAGATTTTGCATATAATATTTTCTCGGGATGTGAACGGAACGCAATCCTCTGTACAAACGGGGATAATGATTCATATCCATTATGGTATTTGCAAACCGTTGAAAGAATACGTCCTGATATCACAATCGTAAACCTCCCGCTGCTCAATAC